>OY970374.1:0-3459351 GCA_963718725.1 uncultured Actinomycetota bacterium | reverse complement strand
GGCTTGAAGTAGGCCACGCCGGTGCTCTCCAGGTCCCCCCCCCGCCCTGCCGAAGAGGGCTTGGGCGAGTGCGGCCGCGAGTTCTCTTGTCTCATCTCCTCCTGCGGTCCACGGACGGCCGGCGACAGCGGCTCCCAGAGACCGGTCGAGGCGGCGCAAAGGCCGTCCACCACGGGCTGCCGTCCTGGTTGACGGCGGCGGAGGGCCCTGGTCCGCCGGGCGGGATCCCGAGTGCGACGAGGCGGGCGGACGCCTCCTGTGCCACCACGGGCCAGGTTCGAGTCCCGTCACCTCCGTGCGCCCCGAGCGCCGTCTCGACCTCTTCCGCCTCTTCGGGCGTCAGATCGGCGTGCTGCTGCTTGCCGATCAGGGCAAGAGCGCCGGGATTCTGCAGGTTGAACTCGTCGAGGAGCCCTTGCTCAGCCGGAGAGAGGGGCTGCCACCTGGGCGCGCTCAAGGATCTCGCGGAGGCCACTCGCCTCTTCGGCCAGCACCTGCTGCGTGATCTGACGTATCACGTCGCGGTAGTGGTTGAGCCCGATCCCGCCGCCGTTCGCGCCGCGTCGTCACGACTGTCCGTGAACACGATCGTCTTCCCGTCCTAGGCTTGTCGCCCAGGCTCCCACCAGCTGCGAGAGGTACAGCTGGGTGGACTGGGCTGCGCCCGCCGTGTGTGCACGGATGGGCGACCGGACGGCGCCCGAGAAGAAGGTGTCCCCGGGGTTGTAGCCCTCGGTGTCGCACCGCGGGCAGCGGTCCGGCAGCGCGGGATTCGCTGGTGCTCAGCCAGGTCCGCCCGACGTCGAGCGTCCAGCCGTGGACCCGGTCCTCGACCGGCGTCACCAGGCCCAGCGCCGCATCGAGCTGCGCCGGCACGAAGGCGAAATCGGCCCTCTTGCCCCCAGGGATCTTCTTGCTCCAGCCGGTCGGCCTGGACCGGACGGTCCCCGGGCCAGAACCAGACGTAGGACGTGTGGTCTCGTCGAAAGACGGGCGGTGTGTCGACCTGGACCTGACCTACGCTGGCTGCGCCCAGCACGGCACCAGTCCCCTCGCCGGCCGCCTCGTCGAGCCGATCGACCACAAGAGCCGCCGAGCTCACGTCTCCGCACGAGTAGCAGTAGAGCAGCTCCAGTACCCGAGAGCCGCAGCTCGGGCATCCCGGCGTCGGGAACCCCAAGAGACGACCGACCCGCCTGCCATCACGACCTTCAGCGGGAACGCCGTCGCAGTCGCGGTTGATGCATGCCCACATGCCTCGCATCGTGCGTACGAACTGGTGCGCTCGGTGCGGGATTACCCTGCCCGAATCGGTTACATCGGCGAGGAGCGCCAGGCCGCTCGCGAGCCCCGCAGCCCTCGTCGGGCTCACCAAAGACCCGCTCGGCCACGACGGAGGCCTCGGCCGCGCGGATACGGTCGTCGTCCCCGCGGCAGGCTGCAGCCAACGTCTCCGCCACGACAGACGGCTCAGGTGCCCTGCCCTCGAGCACGCGAGCACGGTCAAGGGTCCGAAGGGCCGGGACGGTGCGGCTCTTGCCTGCTGTCACAAAGAAGCGGATCGAGGCAGGCCGAAGAACTGCTCCAGGTACTCCAGTCCTGACCCGTCGCCGGCAAGGATGCGCTGGTGGCGATGCACGCAGCTGCGGCGACGGTGCGTCGAGGCCCAGGCGTCGCAACAGGTTGCGCACCACCATCGCCACCTCGCTGCCCTGCGTGCCGCGGTAGAGGTGGAGTTCGTCGACAACCAGGGTGAACACGTTGGCAGAGTGAGCCCCGAGCCACTGCCGAGTGTGCTCGAACAGCGGCTCCTCTGGTGGCGCATCAGCATCGCGTTGAGCATCGAGTAGTTCGTGACCAGTACGTCGGGGGGCGTCTCGACCATGTCCCACCGGACCATCAGCTCGTGGACATCGGGGTCCGGGAACTGGGCCAGGTCGCCCGCGCTCACCCCGGCCTCGAGCAGCCTGCGGTGCTCGTCCCGCATGTCGCGCAAGTCAGCTGCGAGCTGGGCCACCACCGAACCGCGCATGCCTGAGGGGCGCGTCGTGCTGCCCATGGTGATGCCCGTGTAGCGACCGAACCACAGAGGCCGACCCGCGTCCCGCTGGCCGAGGTAACGCACGGCTCTGCGCAGTCGAGTCATCTGGTCCTCGACCAGGGCATTGGTCGGGTAGAGCACCAACGCCCGCACCGCGGGCGGACGAGACTCCAGCCCACGGACAGGCACCCAGGTCTCGCGCGCCTGGCCGGCACTCCACCATGGCGACACTAGGTCCGGCGAGGGCGACCAGGCGCGCGACTCCTCGACGATGCGAAGGAGCACCGGGAGCAGGGGCGCCTCGGTCTTCCCGGAACCTGTGCCGGAGGTGACGACCACGTTGCGGCCGTCCGCGACACCCGACCGGAAGTGGTGCATCACCGATTCCGCCTGGTGGTCCCGGAGACGGATTGGCTGGTCCGGCGGGGTGAAGGTCCCGAAGAGGGCACGGCCGACCGCCTCGGCGGTGTTGTCGTGCAGCCCCGCGGCCCGAGTCGTCTCGAGGAGGTCCACGGTTGCGTCGTACGGCAGGACTGGCTCGAGAAACGACTCGCTGTAGAGCGAGCCGTTGCGCACCAGACGTCTCGTCGCTCACTCATCAGGCGCGCATCGCGCAACCAGAATGCGGTGTCGACGTACCTCGAAATAAGCATCGGCGAGGTCACGCTGGACGGACAGGGGGTTGGCGCTCACGTCTTACTCTCTTCGAGGCAAGGTTTCGCGGTGGTCAGTGGGACAGCAGCCCCGCCGGGCCTCCGCTACGTCGAGCGGGACGTGCGGTAGGCGAGGCTGCGCGTGCGGGGGGGACTTCATGGGCGGTCGGCCGGAGCACAGGACCGCCACACGGCCGTAGAGACCAGGGAGGTCGGCCCCCATGGGGACCACCAAGGTCTCGGACTGCGGCGCATAGGCCACCAGGGGGCTGCCCGAGTGGAGCGCGGCAAGATGCTTCACCATCTGCACGGACCCGATCCGACACTCACGCGCGAGCGCGCCCTCCTGATCCACCCAGATGCTGGTGGTTCGGAAGGATCGCTCGACACGGTACGCGCCAGGCGCCCCAACGCCCGGTACGGTCACCCATCGAGCCCCTGGCAGCTCGAGCCGCTGCGCCTTGGTGTGCGTGGGAATCACCTCTCGGGGCATCCGGGACTCGACCTCGCTGAGCGGCGGCAGGGCCTCCAGGACGCCGCGAGCAGCGTCGCGGACCACTTCGGCGTCCACGCCAGCGCTCTGCACAGCGTCCACAAGCGTGTCCGCATCGATGCCCCTGGCGAACCAGGTTGAGACCTCGCCGTCGTCCTCCTGCTCTGGCTCCAAGGCGGCGCCCGCCTCCAGGAGACTCAGAGCGAGGGCACGTCGCCCAGTCGACGACCAGACTCCAGTGAGCGCAAAACCCCTGCGAGGAGTCTCGGCCAGGTAGCACGGATTTGCTTCCCAAGCCAGGGCGTCCATGTGGTCGTTGCGGGAGACATCGACGTGACCGAGCACCTCCAGGGTGCGAAGAAACTCGTCGGCGAAGAGACTTGAGCCGTCCGCGTGCGAGGCCACTCGCTCGAGCTGGGACAGACGGCCACCTCCTACGTGCACGAGTGAGTCAAGACAGCGGTCCCAGTCCATTGCCAGCGATACTCTCCGCTCGGGCGGTGTGAATGTATGGCCTGGGAGCTGACGAGCGGCATCGATCTTCTTCCACCGCGGCCGGGCCGGGTGGGTCTTCTTGATGCCGCAGGTTTCGCAGACGCCGACGATTGTGCCTCCACCGCTGCGGCCGCCGTGCCAGGTGGGCAGCGAATACGGTGACCCCGGTCACGCTGCACGACTTCGGATCAGCGTGGCCGAGCACGATTGTCTTGCGCGCTGCTGAGGTCCTGGACGGCAGAGCGGCCCAGGGAGGCGTCGGCTTACCGGCTGCCTTGCGGCGGCAGTAGACGACGGCCGATCGTTTGGGCGCCGTCGACGTATGGCGGCTCAAGTGGTCCTTCGCTAGCAGAGACAGCCGCGAGAGGGTCGTCACCGACCAGGTAATTGAGGCGGTCGCAGGTCTCCCAAGAGACCACGTCCGGGGTGTCGGCGCTCCTGAGTCGCAGGGTCTGCTGAGTGAGAACTTGACCGTTGACCGAGAGAGCGACCTCGTAGTCACCGTCCTCCAGACCGGCATCGTCGAGAGGGATGATCAACGCAGCTGATTGGGCGGTCCACTCCTCCAGCAGAGTCCGCTCCTCGTCGATCTCCCTGAGCGTCACCGCAATCTCATCGGCCTCGGCCACAGCAGGCTCGGATCTGGGAGGAGCCAGGCTGGACCACTTGCGGATACGGCCGGGAAGTTTGAGCCCCTCAGCCAAGATCAGCTGGGCTGTCGAGAGCGGAACCAGCACCTGCAGGTCGAGATGCTTGACGTCCTGAGGGACGGCGAACAGCTTACGTCTGGGAGCAACGCCCAGCCCGTGGGCACTCCCGGCAGCGTCGTGTCGTGCCGCGAGTCCGGAGCCCCGACGACCCCGCCGTGCGCCCCATAGGTCTCGAACACTCCCAGGACCTTTGCGAGCAGAGCCTCTTCGTCCTTGACGAGGAGCATCGTCGTCTCGGCCAGCTGCACCTTGTCGGCCTCGACCCGGCGGCCAGAAGTTCGTCCTTCCGGAGCGGCACGACGCGCCTTGGATAGCGACCAACTGATTGCCCAGACGTTGGCTCCTCCAGGTCGAGGACAGCCCCGACGAGCGACTCGGGATCGAGCTGGCTGCCCGGGAGCGGACGCAACCTCGACCCTGCCGCTGGCAGCACACCTAGCAGCGGGCTCCCCTCAGCGGACCGCACCCGGAGGGCGTTCGCCTCGACTGGCCGTGGCAACCTCGCGGCGAAGGACAGGTCGAGGCTCCTCGCACCGAACCGTTGCCGCAGCAGTGCCGTCAGCTGAATGTCACCCCGAGTGCGGTTGATCGCGTCGGAACCCTCCCGGGCGGCTCCGTCCCAGAAACTGAGCTCGACGGCCACTACTCCCGCGATGCGCTCCCGGGCCTTGCCGCCTCGCCACAGCCGCTGCAGGTTCGCGGAGACCGGCGACGGTGTACTTCCCATCCATGCCTCGAGAAGGCGTTCAAGGTCGCTCGCCACCAGTTCCGAGCCAGGTGCGAGCCCGAACTGGTGAAAGAAGTCCCAGCCTTGCCCGGTCTGCAGCACGCACAAGCGCCTGTGACTGCGGGATGCCGACGTACCGGAAGGAGAGAGCGTAGGAGGTCGGGAGCCCGTAGTAGCCCTCGGCAGCCTCCAGGTACTCGTTCAAGCCACGCCAGTAGGTCTCGGTGACCGGGAACGCGTGGCGCAGGCGGCCGGCTGCGGCGTCGTCCAGCTGGAGCAGATGGGCGAGCCTGGGGTAGTACGCGGCGGCTGCCATGCCGTCCTTCGTACCCATTCGCTCAGCGGCCAGCACGAAGCACGCTAGAGCCGCGACGAAGGGGGGAGCAGGAAGATCGACGGTCACACCGCGTCCGCCGGCCGTCGTCGCTCGCCGAAGGGCGGCACGCCACTCCACGAATCGAACGTCGTGCCACCCGAGCACATCACGCCGGTCGGGGCGCAAAGTCGATCGAACAGCCTCAAGGAGGGCTCCCTCTGCCCCCTCAGGCTCTATGCCAACCTTGGCCGCACACTCGCCCAGCACAACGTCGTCGACGTCTATATAGGCGGGCGCCTCCGCCATGTGCGGTCCGAAGTAGGTCTCGACCAAGACCTCGTTCCACCTGTCGTAGTCCACCCGATTGGCCGACAACTCACACATGACCTGGCAATCCCCCTTTGCGAGGCAGTAAAGATGTCATATCCGGCCGACACAAGGGCCGGAATGGAAAGTCTCCTAGGACCGAAGGATGAGGTGGCGTCGCGTGACTGCCACGGAGCGCCCAGGAGGCCCGCACCCTGAGCCGCATCGGGTCCGACCAGACGCCGTGCTCTCGAGCAGGATGTCGACGCTTGCCCGATGGGACACCGCCCCAGAAGTTGCGCTGAGGCGGAGCTGCACCGCCGAGGGTTGCGATACCGCGTTCACGCGAAGGTGCCGGGGAACAGTCGGCGCACGATCGACGTCGCCTTCTCGAGGGCAAGACTGGCGGTCTACGTGGATGGCTGCTTCTGGCACGGCTGCGCAGAACATGGGACGCAACCACGCACCAACAGCCAGTGGTGGAAGTGGAAGATCGATCGAAACCGGGCGCGTGACGCGGACACCGACCGCGCACTGACAGAAGTGGGGTGGGCCGTCGTCCGGGTGTGGGAGCACGAAGACGTCAAGCTAGCAGCTGACCGAGTCGAGGCGATCTGGCGCGATCGGACGAGGCGCTAGGTTCGACCGCCGGGGTCTGGCCACGTGCCACTTGCCGCAAGCAGGCTTGAGCGAGCCTTGTAAAGGGACATCTGAACCTTGTCAGCACGAACAGCCCCGGATCCCCCGGCGATCCTGGGAGGTTGCGTCCGATCGGCCGCACCGCCAAGTGCCCGCTCAGCAGTGCCGCTTCGAACGCCGGGGTGTCCTCGATCCAGAACGCGTCGACCCGCATGGGACTGAACGCGCGCTTCCTCGTGCGCGACGTACCGGTGTTGGAGGGGGCGACGCGCTGGCCGGCGGCCAACTTCCTTGCGCGCTGCCACGCAACGAAGGCTCCGTCCTCGTCCATCACTCCCTCACCGCTGAGAACGAGGAAGCCCAAGCCCTGCTCAGCCACGCATGCACGGACGGCTCGCTCGTCGTTGAGGATGAGGACGCCGCCCTGCGACTTGCGCCGACCAGAATCAGGAAACACCTGAGCCTCGGTGTGGGCTTTGAGATCCCACACCCTGTTGAGCGCGTAGTCGAAGGTCGTGTTGCCATACGTCGTGCGCACGGGCGACTGCCCGGGTGTGAAGGCAGCATTCAGGAGTTCGCGACCGCGTGCTTCGAAGTACCACCCCTGCCACTCATTGTCGTGCTGTCCTCGAGCACCGCTGGCAGCCAACCACTCGACGCACTTTTGGCCATCCCACGGTTCGCCCCGCCAGCCGTCAACCAAGGCCGCGACCAAGGCTTCCGCTTCCGCCTGTGGAGTTGCGAGTACCTCGGCAGAGGAAGAGCCCAGGCGACCCAAGCGGCGCTCGGCGCCGGCAAGGATGATGTTCAAGCCCTCAAGCGAGATCGTCTCGCCAGTCGAGTAGCACGTGTCCGTCCAGGTGACACCCAGCTCCATGGCGATGTCGCGTGCGAGCCGCGTCTTGCTGCCCCGGTCCAAGGCGGCGTCACCCAGCAGGTTGTCGGCGAGGTTCACGAGCAAGGTTTTGTGCTCCTTGCTCCCCGGTCCCAAGTGTTCTTGCGGTGCTCCAGTGAGCCGTGCGATTCGCGTGATCGCCTCAATCTTGGAGACGGCCGGCTGGAACGCAGCCCAGCCGGGGCCCGTGAGCGCCGCTGGCGTGGATCCCTGAAGGCGGACGAGGGTTCCCTCGTAGTAGGCATCAGTCGCCTCCTCCAGGAGTGCGTTGAGGCCGGCCAAGTTGACCTTGTTCTTGATGGTGAAGTCGCCCGGCCGCCACTCGACGTCCAGTGCTGTCGCGATCCGCTCCGCCGTGACTGCGTTGGTCTTGGTGACGTCGACGTCGAGGCCGAGCGCATCACGCAGGGCCACGAGGGCGCGCTTCTCGCCACGGTTTAGCCGCTCGGCACCCGTCAACGAGAAGACCCGGTTGATCGCCTCCTGAAGCGTTGTCGCTCGGATGAAGAACTCCCGATCATCGTGCATGCGCGAACGCTCAGATCTCGTGCGACAGCGCTGGATCCGGAGAAGTTCCGGCACGAGCGAACGCGTCGACCACGCCGCGGCCATTGCGTCGACCGCGGGAGTCCCGTGAGATCTCCTCGGAATGGGCAAGAACGTACTGCCGGAGCACGTGGTAGGCGCCACCGACATTCACACCGTTGCCCATCTGCTTGTAGGACGCGGTGTCACGCTGTGCGACAACCCCGGCCGCCCCTGCACTCTCGCGAGTGAACGCAAACCAGTCGGGCAGACCTTGTAGCCGCGCGGTCTCGCGGGGGGTGAGGCGCCGCCGATCACCTAGGACCGATGTCTGCGTGATCGCAACCAGGGCAGGAACATAGTCGGGCCGCTTGGCGCGAATACCGGACGGGCGGAAGTGCATGATCGTGTCAGCCAGCGGCCGGTGAGGGCCGGCCTGCCACTCGAACTTCCGCCTTGACGGCGGGAACGCGTCGAGCTCAAGGCGGAACCGATCGAGGGTCTCCCTGTGTCGCTCGTAGAACGCCGCGTTCTTCAGCAGGAACGTGCGCTTCCATGCCGGGATAGGCTCACACCGCATCGCCGCGACATCTATCAGGTCGGTCGCCTCGGCGATGGGGCGCCAGTCGTCTGCCCAGATCGGGAAGCCGGGAAGTCGCTCGTCTGGACCGAGCCTGTCAGCCACTGCTGTCAGCAACCGGTCCCAGGTGTCGATCCACTTGGTCTCGGTCGACTCAAGGAAGTATTTCTCCGGAACGTCCCCGTCGTCGAGCAGGGGCAGATCACGTGCGAGATCCCACTGGTCTTTCGTCCAGTCGAGATCAGACGATCGAGCCGACACGATGGGCGAATCGAAGTTGGCAGGGTCTTCGGCGCGAGCACGCCCGACGTAGTGCGCAAGGATGAACACTCGTTCCCGGACCTGAGGTCGGCCACCTTGAGAGGGCGGAAGCAGGTGAGGTGAGAAGACTGCCGGCTCGTCAGCGGTGCGGTAACCGAGCTGACGGAGGGTCGTCACGATCGTCCTGAACGTGGTGTCGCGATGCCGCGGGCCGGCGAGGTTGCGGACGTTCTCCAGGAGGACGACTGATGGCCGAGTCCTCGGGTTCTCAAGGATGCGAGCGATGTTCCAGAAGAGGGTGCCCCGTGTCTCGGCCATCCCCCGCTGGAAGCCGCTCTTGGAAAACGGCTGGCAGGGAAAGCCGGCTGCGAGGACGTCGGCGTGCGGGACGGTTACCTTCGGATCGGTCAGCGGAACGATGTCACCACTCACCTGGTAGCGAGCGGCCTGCTTTGGGGTTGTCGCGCGCTCACGCAGCGGCCGCAGCCAGTTGTAGTCGTAGACGGCAGCGGCGTCGGGGTCGATCTCGGAAGCGAACGCGAACTGACCACCCGCCGCGTGCAGAGCTGCATGAAAGCCGCCGACCCCGGCGAAGAGGTCCGAGAAGGTGAACGAGGCCCCGGTCGAGCTCATGTTCGAATTCTACGCCTTCGACTGGGGGAAGCAGGATGTGTCGGGCGTGTTGGGGACGAGGTGGCGAGCCGTCGGGCGGTCCGCCACCTCGGTGTCGATCAGCTGCAGCCGGAGGTGCTGCCGCAGCCCTCGCAGACGTAGCAGGAGCCGGCGGGACGCATCTTGGTGCCGCAGGTCATGCAGAGCGGGGAGTCGACGGCGGTGCCGGTGATCTGCTCGAGGAGCTCGGCGGAGGTGTGGGCCTCCTTGGCCGGGGTGGCCGGGACCGCGCGCTGCTCGGAGCCGTGGGTGTCCTTGGTCTCGACGTCGACTGCGTCGGTCTCGACGACCGCTCGCTGCGCTCGCGGGCTCGACCAGCGTGGACGAGGACTCGATGAGCTCGGCGGCTGAACCGGTCTCCTCCTGGACCTGCTCGTAGGAGCCGGTCTCGAGGTAGCGCTGGCGCTCGTCGGCGGAGTAGATGCCGAGGCCGGCGCGCTTCTCGAAGGAGAGGTAGTCGAGGGCGAGGCGGCGGAAGATGTAGTCCATGATCGACTGGCTCATCCGGACGTCGGGGTCGTCGGTCAGGCCGGCGGGCTCGAAGCGGAGGTTGGAGAACTTCGAGACGTAGGTCTCGAGCGGGACGCCGTACTGGAGCCCGATGGAGACCGCGATCGAGAAGGCGTCCATCACGCCGGCCAGGGTGGAGCCCTGCTTGCCGAGCTTGAGGAAGACCTCGCCGAGCTCGCCGTCGTCGTGGGCGCCGGAGGTCATGTAGCCCTCGGCACCGCCGACCGTGAAGGACGTGGTGCGGGACGAGCGCGCGACTTCGGGAGGCGCTTGCGGGTCGGGGCGTAGACGATCTTCTCGACGACCTTGGAGGCCTCGAGCGCGTCGGCGGCGTCCTTGGCGTCCTTGGTGGCCTTGCCGCCACCGTCGGAGAGCGGCTGGCCCACCTTGCAGTTGTCGCGGTAGACGGCCGTCGCCTTGAGGCCGAGCTTCCAGGACTGCAGGTAGATGTCCTCGATCTCCTCGACGGACGCCGACTCCGGCAGGTTGACCGTCTTCGAGATGGCGCCGGACAGGAACGGCTGGGTGGCCGCCATCATCCGGACGTGGCCCATCGGCTTGAGGGCGCGGGCACCCATCGCGGTGTCGAAGATCTCGTAGTGCTCGGTCTTGAGACCGGGGGCGTCGATCACGTGGCCGTGCTCGGCGATGTAGGCGACGATCGCCTCGACCAGCTCGTCGTCGTAGCCGAGCTTCTTGAGCGCCCGCGGGATCGTCTGGTTGACGATCTGCATCGAGCCGCCGCCGACCAGCTTCTTGAACTTCACCAGCGAGAAGTCGGGCTCGATGCCGGTGGTGTCGCAGTCCATCATGAAGCCGATGGTCCCGGTCGGCGCGAGCACCGAGGCCTGCGCGTTGCGGAAGCCGTGGGTCTCGCCGAGAGCGATCACGTCGGCCCACGCCTTGGTGGCCAGCTTGTGGACCTGCGCGTCGGAGACGTGGTGGGTGCGGACGGTGTCGTTGGCGGCCTGGTGCTTGCGCATCACCCGCTTGTGGGCGTCGGCGTTGCGGGCGTAGCCGGCGTAGGGGCCGACGACCGCGGCGAGCTCGGCCGAGCGGGCGTACGACGTGCCGGTCATCAGCGAGGTGATGGCGCCGGCCATGGCGCGACCGTCGCCGGAGTCGTAGCCGAGGCCCATCGCCATCAGCAGCGCGCCGAGGTTGGCGTAGCCGATGCCGAGCTGGCGGTAGTCGCGGGTGGTGTCGCCGATCGCCTCGGTCGGGAAGTCGGCGAAGCAGATCGAGATGTCCATCGCGGTGATGATGATCTTGACCGCGTCGGCGAACAGCTGCGCGTCGAAGGTGTCGTCGTCCTTGAGGAACTTGAGCAGGTTGAGCGACGCCAGGTTGCAGGAGCTGTTGTCGAGCGACATGTACTCCGAGCACGGGTTGGACGCGGTGATCCGGCCGGTCTCGGGGTTGGTGTGCCAGTCGTTGATGGTGTCGTCGTACTGCAGACCCGGGTCGGCGCACTCCCACGCGGCCGTGCTGATCTTGCGGAACAGGTCGCGGGCGTCGACGGTCTCGATGACCTCGCCGGTCTTGCGGGACTTCAGGCCGAAGTCGGTGCCGTCCTCGACCGCGCGCATGAACTCGTCGGAGACCCGGACCGAGTTGTTGGCGTTCTGGTACTGGACCGAGGTGATGTCGGTGCCGCCGAGGTCCATGTCGAACCCGGCGTCGCGCAGCGCGCGGATCTTGTCCTCCTCGCGCGCCTTGGTCTGCACGAACTCCTCGATGTCGGGGTGGTCGACGTCGAGCACGACCATCTTCGCCGCGCGGCGGGTGGCGCCGCCGGACTTGATGGTGCCGGCCGACGCGTCGGCACCGCGCATGAAGGACACCGGCCCGCTCGCCGTACCGCCGGAGGAGAGGAGCTCCTTGGAGGAGCGGATCCGCGACAGGTTCAGGCCGGCGCCGGACCCGCCCTTGAAGATGAAGCCCTCTTCCTTGTACCAGTTGAGGATCGAGTCCATCGAGTCGTCGACGGAGAGGATGAAGCACGCCGAGACCTGCTGCGGGCTCTGGGTGCCGACGTTGAACCAGACCGGGGAGTTGAACGAGAAGTACTGGTGCACCAGCAGCCAGGTGAGCTCGTGCTCGAACAGCTCGGCGTCGGCCGGCGTCGCGAAGTAGCCGTGGTCCTCCCCGCCCTTGCGGTAGGTGAGCACGACCCGGTCGATCAGCTGCTTGAGCGACCACTCGCGGACGTCGGTGCCGACGGCCCCGCGGAAGTACTTGGTGGTGACGATGGTGGAGGCGTTGACGCTCCAGAAGTCGGGGAACTCGACGCCGCGCTGCTCGAAGACGGTCTCGCCGGTCTTCCAGTTGGTCTGGACGACGTCGCGACGCTCCCAGGTGAGCTCGTCGTAGGGGTGGACGCCCTCGGTGCTGAAGATCCGCTTGATCTCCACGCCGGTGGCGCCCTTCGTGGTGCCCTTCGCTGCGCCGCTCACGGTCTCCGTCATTTCCGAGTCTCCCCTGTTCCCTGTGTCCTGCTGCCTGGTGGTGCCTGGAGGGTGGTGCTGCTGTGTCTGGTGTGGCCCGGTGCGCGCAGCTTCCCCACTACGCGCACCGGGCCAGCTCTGGGTCAGCCCGTCGGTGCGGGCTGAGGTGGTGAGGTCTCGACCGGGTCGACCGTCGCGGAGTCGCGCTCCATGCGGAGCATGGAGATCTCGGACTCGAAGTCGGCCGCGGACTCGAAGCCGCGGTAGACGGACGCGAACCGCAGGTAGGCCACCTCGTCGAGGTCACGCAGCGGGCCGAGGATGGCCAGGCCGACCTCGTGGGCCGGCACCTCCGCGGCGCCGGCGAGCCGGAGCGCGTCCTCGACCGCCTGGCCGAGGCAGGCCAGGTCGTCCTCGGAGACCGGCCGGCCCTTGCAGGCCTTGCGGACACCGGCGACGGCCTTGTCACGCGTGAACGGCTCGGTGGCGCCGGAGCGCTTGAGCACGGTCAGCTGCATCAGCTCCACGGTCGTGAACCGCTTGCCACAGCTCTCGGAGGCGCAGGTACGCCGGCGCCGGATGGAGCCGCCGTCCTCGGCGACCCGCGAGTCGACCACCCGGGTGTCGGTGCTGCGGCAGTAGGGGCAGTGCATCGTGGGCCTCCTTCCGGACATGACTAGAACACCCTCCAGCAGGGCGCCATTCCGATGGGTGGCCCTGTGGACTGAGCGGTGTTTCCTGTGGAGTAGTTCCGTCCGGCTGTGGGTGGCTGCCCTGGTCCGTGTGAACTAGATGTGGAAAACCACACCGGTGTAACTACTAGATGTAGTGGTAACCGTACGTCTCCGGGACTAGGGGCGCAAGCAGAACGGGGAAGGATTTCCACGTACTTCGAGTATGAGGACATCTGCGCAGGTCAGGGGGCTAGGAGCGGTCTGCGGGGCGGCGTGTCGCGGCCCCTTGGGGTGAGGCGGGCGATCCCTGATCGTGGTGAGAATCGGAGCCATGGCTGACGTCCGTGGGCTGCTGGGTCTGGCCGTGCTGCTGCTGGTCGCGATCGCGGTCTCGAGACACCGACGGGGCATCTCGTGGCGCACGGTCGGGGTGGCGCTCGCGTTGCAGATCTCGTTCGCGGTGCTGGTGCTCCGGTGGGGGCCCGGCGAGCGCGCGCTGGGCTGGGTGTCCGACCGGGTCGAGACCCTGATCGGGTACGCCCAGGAGGGCACCGCCTTCGTGTTCGGACCCCTGCTCGGGGTCGGCGAGAAGGGCGAGACGGTCTTCGCGCTCCAGGTGCTGCCGGTGATCGTCTTCCTCGGCGCGCTGATCGGGCTGCTGTTCTACCTGCGGGTGATCCAGTGGGCGACGTACGTGATCGGCGGCGCGCTCGCCCGGCTGCTCGGCGTGAGCAAGGTCGAGTCGATGTACGCGAGCACGGTGATCTTCCTCGGGCAGAGCGAGGCGCCGCTGATGATCGCGCCGTACCTGCGCTCGCTGCGCCGCGGGCAGCTCTTCACGATCATGTCGGCCGGCTTCGCTGCGGCCGCCGGCTCGACCCTCGTCGGCTACTCCCTGCTGGGCGCGCCGCTGGAGTACCTGCTCGCCGCCACGGTCATGAACGCGCCGGCGGCGCTGCTCATGGCCAAGGTCATGTGGCCGGACTCGACGCCCCTGGACGACGACGAGCGACAGCGGGACGAGGCCGACGAGGGTGAGCCGGACGAGGGTGAGCCGGACGAGGAGCTCGACGTGCGCTCTGTCCGCGACGAGGAGTCGCGCAACGCGATCGACGCGATCGGTCGGGGCGCGATGGCCGGCGGCAAGATCGCGGTCACGGTGGGCGGGCTGCTGATCGCGTTCGTGGCCCTGATCGCGTTGGCCAACGGGATCCTCGGCGCGGTCGGCGGCTGGTTCGGCGCCGACGGGCTGACGTTCGAGAAGCTGCTCGGTTGGGCGCTCGCGCCGCTGGCCTGGCTGCTCGGCGTGCCGTGGTCGGAGGCGGTCGAGGCCGGGTCGTGGATCGGGCAGAAGACGGTGCTCAACGAGTTCGTCGCGTACGCCGACTTCGGTCCCGCCATCGACGGGCTCTCGCCCGTCACCGTGGCCGTGGTGACGTTCGCGCTGGCCGGCTTCGCGAACCTCACCTCGATCGCCATCCAGATCGGCACCATCGGCTCGCTGCTCCCCGAGCGCCGCGCCGAGGTGGCCCAGCTCGGGCTGCGGGCGCTGCTCGCGGGGTCGCTCGCCAACCTTGCGAACGCGGCGATCGCTGGAGTCGTCATCGGCTTCTAGCTTCTCGAACCGGCACCCGGGCCGCCCGGGCGAGTCGTGGCCGGATCGGTCAGAATGGCCCCTGTGACATCTCGGGGGAAGCGAGCGGCAGCCAAGCAGAAGGCGCGCTTCCGCCCCACCGTGCTGCTGCTGGCGCTCGGTGTCACGGTCGGCGTCGTCGCCTGGGGCTACCTGGTCAAGGCCGCCATCGACTTCGGTATCCAGGCCCGGTCCGGAACGTCGGACGCCTGGCTGTTCCTCGGCCTGGCCGGCTTCGGGGCCGTGGCCTGCCTGTTCATCGGCCTGATGCTGGTCGCCCGGATCCTGCGGGTCCTCGGGATCACGTCGGCCTCGCCCAAGCCGGACCAGCCGCGTCCGGTCGGTGGCCGGCGCGCCTCCCGCTGAGTGAGCGGAACCCTGCTGCACGAACCGCAAGGGGCGGGCCAGCGTGTGGCCCGCCCCTGTCTTCCCCGGCTCACCGTCGCCCGGGGTCGAGGCGGGCGACGGAGGTCATGTGGGCGGCTCAGCCGCCGGTGGGCACGCGCAGCTTCTGGCCGGCGTAGAGGAACGAGGACTCGAGCCGGTTGAGGTCCTCGATCTGCTCGACCATCGCGTTGACGTCGCCGTCGGTGGTGACGCGGGACGCGAGGTCGTAGAGGGTGTCGCCGGGCTGCACCTGGACGACCAGGGTGGCCTCGGCGGTGCCGCGCTCGTCGGAGGCGACCGAGCCGCTGCCCCAGAACACGCCGATCGCCAGGATCACCAGCAGGCCGAGGGCGAAGACGACCAGCCGCCCGCGGCGGGTGAGCCGCACGCTCGGGGTGCTCACGATCGGCCGCGAGACGGTCCGGGCGATCGGGGCGTTCAGGGTCATCGTGCTCATCGGGACCTCCTGGGGAAGCGGCGGTCAGCCTGGTGGTCAGTGCGTCCGATCGAAAGTCTGTCGACGACCACTGACAACCCCCGTGGTGCCAGTCTGTCGAGCAGACGTTCGATCGAACATGTGTACGAGATTAGAGCACGTGTTCGAACGGGTCAAGCACCTGTTCGAGTGCGTGTTCGAACGCTGGGTGCGGCGGCTTCCGGGGGTTTCGTGGCTCGGCCGGGGCCGGCCTCGCACCTCAACCTCCGACGGTGGTTCCGGGGTTGCTGCGCCTCTTGATGGCGCGGCGGCCTTGGGCTGCGAACAGGCCGAGGGCGTGCTGGGAGACCGAGGGGGCGAGGCCGGCGACGCGGCTGACGCCGCCGCGCCAGGCGGGGACGCTGAGCAGGACCCGGCGGGAGCCGACGAGGGAGATCGCGGCGTCGGCGACCTCGTCGACGGTCAGGACCCGCGGGGCGGAGTGGACGAGCTGGCTGCCGAGGCCGGTGGGGTCCTGGCCCTCGAGCATCGCGGTCTGCACGGCGTCGGGGCACAGCGCATGCACCCGCACCGAGCGCGGGGTCTCGGCCTCGGCCGAGGCGGTGGCGGAGACGACCGCGGCCTTGGTGGCGGCATAGACGGTGTAGCCCGGCACCGGCCCGAGCCCGGCGAGCGAGGCCACGTTGACGACGTCGCCGCCGGCCGGCCCGAACGCACCGAGGGCGGTCCGCATCCCCCACAGCACGCCGAGCACGTTGACCTCGACGAGCCGCCGTACCTGCTCGTCGGTGAGGTCCGTCAGCCGGCCGTCGTCACCGACGCCGGCGTTGTTGAACCAGGCGACGAGCGGGCCGTGGTCGAGCGCGGCCTCGGCGACAGCGGCGTGGTGCGCCGGGTTCCGTACGTCGTGCGTCAGCCCCTCCTCGGCCCCGATCTCGGCCGCGGTGTCGGCCGCCTGAGCACCGTCGAGGTCGGTGAGCACCACCCGGTGACCGCGGGCGACCAGCCGCTCCGCGATCCCCCGACCGATCCCACGAGCACCACCCGTGACCACCACGCTGTTCATGGCCGGCAGTCAACCATCCGGGAGATCTTCCCGGACCGCCAGGGAAGCCGCCCGAGGCGTACACCCCGTCCCGGCCGCACGATCGGAGCCCACCATCGATTCACAGGAGGATCCATGACCGCATCCCGTCGCCTCTGGCAGCTCGCCGGGGCACTCTGCCTCGCGCATCTCGTACTCATCCCCGTCGGCCTCTACCTGCAAGGGGGCCCACTTCTCTCCGACGGGCAGCAGGGCATCGCCGACGCCTACGTCCGCGGTGACCTCACCCGCTCCTTCTCCGGCGGCGTGCTGGAGTCCTTCGGCTTCCTGCTGATGGTCCCGGCCCTGGTCTTCCTCGGTCGCGTGCTCGGGCGCCGCTCCGAGGTCGGCGGCTGGGCGGCCCAGACCGGGCTGCTCTGCGGACTCGCCTACGTCACCGTCACCTTCGCGGTGGGCTTCCCCGCCGGTGGCGCAGCCATGTACGGGGCCCAGCACGGCCTGGACCTCGAGGCCGCCTTCGCGCTCAACAACGTGCGGATCTTCGGCTACTTCCTCAGCCTGATGCTCCTGGGCGGCAGCACCCTCGGGTTCGCGGTCGCCGCGCTCGCCGACCGGCTGCACCCCCGATGGTTCGGCGGCTTCGGGATCGTGACCGGGCTGGCGCTGCTGGCCTCGACCCCGCTCGCCGGCGTCGGCCAGCAGGACTGGGGCAGCCTGGTCTACCTGGTGTGGTTCGCCGGCGTCGGCGTCCTGATGCTGCGCCACCGCGACCCCGCTCCCGACGCGGCAGCGGCGGCGCCATCGGCAGCGGCAGGTTCGCACCCGCGGCCGGCAGCCATCGGGCACTCTTGACCCGAGGTGAGGCGATGCGCGTGACCCGGCTGTGCGTGGCGTCGCTGCTGGCCGCCCTCGCGACCACCGGCTCGGTGGTCGCGGCGGTGGCCGCCACCGGCCGCCCCCTCACCGACGACGTGGCGACCGCGCTCGTCGTCACGACGTACGCGCTCGTCGGCGTCGCGGTCGAGGCCGCCCGCCCCGCACACCCGGTCGCGTGGCTGATGCTCGTCGGCAGCGCCACCTGGGGTCTGGGCGAGGGCCTCATCGCCGCGGCCGTGATCGGCGTCGCTCGCGACCCCGAGTCATCGACCCACGCCCTGCTCGGCGTGCTCGGCTCCGCCGGGCGGGGACTCGGGTGGCTGCTGCTGATCCTCGCGCTGCCGCTCGTCTTTCCGGACGGCCGAGCGCCGACCCGGTGGTCGACCCGGCTCGTCGCGGCGTGCGTCGCGGCCTTCACGGTGGCGTCCCTGTTTGCCCCGGTGCCGCTGGAGGACCGGCTGGCGGGCACCGTCAACCCGTGGGGCGTTCCCGCCGCCGACCTGGTGGCCTTCGGCGCGGTGGCGGCGTCCTTCGTGGCGCTGGTCGTCGCGGTGCGCTCGCTGCTCGGGAAGTGGCGCCACGGCGGCGAGCTGGTGCGGCAGCAGATCCTCGTGTTCGCCGCGGCGTTCGGGTTGCCGTTGCTGGTCCTGCCGATCGTCGCGACACCGTGGGCTCGGCCGTGGATGTTCGCTCTGGTGTCGTTGCCGGTACCGGTGGCCGTGGGCGTCGCGATGTTCCAGCGACGGTTGTACGACGTGCAGGAGGCCGCGCGTCGCACCCTCACGTACGTCGCGCTCTCCGCGGTGCTCGCGACCGTCTACGCGCTGATCGTCGGCGGGGTCGGGCTCATGCTGCGCGACCAGGTCAGTCCATGGCTGCCGTGGGCAGCGGCCGGCGTCGTCGCGGTCGCGTTCGCGCCGGTGCGCGACGGGCTCCAGCGCGGGGTCACGCGGCTCACCTACGGGCGCTGGTCCACCCCCGCGGAGGTGCTCGCCGACACCGGCCGCCGGCTGGCCGACGCCGCGGACGGCCGGGCCCTGCTCGGCTCGCTCACCGACGAGCTGGTCGACGGCCTCGGGCTCGACCGGGCCGAGATCCAGGACGTCTCGGGTCGCGTCCTCGCCGCATCGGGGGCCCCCGCCGTCCCCACCGGACAGCTCCGGCTCACGGCGTTCGGAACGGACGTGGGCACCCTGCAGTGGTCCGGGCGCCCGCTCCGGCCGTCCGACCAGGCGCTCCTGGAGGACCTCGCCCACCAGATCGGCGCCGCGGTCCACACCACGGCCCTCGTCGACTCGCTCCACGAGGCGCGCGAGCAGCTCGTCCTCGCGCGCGAGCAGGAGCGACGCCGACTGCGTCGTGACCTCCATGACGGACTCGGGCCCTCGCTGGCCGGGCTCGGCCTCCAGGTCGACGCCGTGCAGAACCTGCTCGCCGCCGGCGCCGACCCGAGCGCCCGGATCCACGAGCTGCGGACCGGGCTCCGGGAGACGGTGACCGAGGTCCGGCGCATCGTGGAGGGACTGCGCCCTCCGGCCATCGACGACCTGGGCCTCTTCGGCGCGGTGGCCGAGCTGGGACACGAGCTCGCCGGCGGCTCCGGGTTGCGCGTCGACCTCGACCTGCCCGCCGAACGGCCGCTGCTGCCCGCAGCGGTCGAGGTCGCGGCGTACCGGGTCGCGCAGGAGGCCCTCACCAACGTGGTCCGCCACGCCGGGGCGACGAGCTGCCGCGTGACCGGAGCGCTCGACGACGGCACGCTGGTGATCGCGGTCGCCGACGACGGGCGCGGCGGCGCCGGCCCCGCGGCCGGGCTGGGGATGACGAGCATGCGCGAGCGGGCGCACGAGATCGGAGGCGACGTGGACGTCACCAGTCCTGGGCAGGGCACCACGGTCACGATCCGACTCCCGGTGCGAGGGGAGCAGGCACGGTGATCCGCGTCCTCGTGGTCGACGACCACCCGCTCTTCCGCACCGGTCTGATCGGCCTGCTCGACACGATCGCGGACGTCCTCGTCGTCGGGGAGGCGGGGGACGGCGACGCGGCGGTCGCTCGCACCCTGGAACTGCGGCCGGACGTCGTGCTGATGGACCTGAACCTCCCGCGCACTCCCGGCCTCGAGGCCACCCGCAGGATCGTCGCGGCGGCGCCGGAGGTGGCGGTGCTGGTGATCACGATGGTGGCCGACGACACCAGCGTGGTCGCCGCCCTCCGGGTCGGTGCCCGGGGATACGTCCTCAAGGAGGCCGGGCAGGACGAGGTGCTCGCGGCGATCCGCACCGTCGCAGCCGGGGGCGCGGTCGTCGGGCCCGGCGTCGCGGCCCGCCTGCTCGACCGCTCCTCGGGACAGGACCTCACGCCCCGGGAGTCCGAGGTGTGGGCGCTCCTCGCGCACGGTCGCAGCAACGCCGAGATCGCACGGTCCCTGGACGTGAGCCTGAAGACGGTCCAGAACCACGTCTCGAACGTGCTGACCAAGCTCCAGGTGCGAGACCGGACCCAGGCGGCCCTGCGGGCTCGAGGGCTGGAGTGACGACACGCGTTTCGAACAGGTGTTTGAAATCGACATGAGGCCGTGACACCCTCCTCCCATGCCTGAGAAGCCCGAGAAGTCCCGGAAGTCGGTCTCCGAGCTGCCCGACGGGCCGCCCGACGCGACCGGGCTCACGCCGCGCCAGCAGAAGGTGCTCGCGACGATCAAGGACGCGATCGAGCTGCGGGGCTACCCGCCCAGCATGCGCGAGATCGGCACCGCGGTCGGGCTGACCAGCTCCAGCAGCGTCGCCCACCAGCTCAAGACGCTGGAGGAGAAGGGCTTCCTGCGGCGCGACCCGAAGCGGCCGCGCGCGCTCGAGGTCTTCCTGCCCGAGGTGATGGCGGCCCGGCGCAGCATCGGCAACGCCGAGGAGACCACCTACGACGAGACCGGCATCGGCGACGCGCGGCCAGCGGCGTCCTACGTCCCGGTCGTCGGGCGGATCGCGGCCGGTGGCCCGATCCTGGCCGAGGAGCGGGTCGAGGACGTCTTCCCGCTGCCGAAGCAGCTCGTGGGCGACGGCACCCTCTTCCTGCTCGAGGTCTCCGGCGACTCGATGATCGACGCGGCGATCTGCAACGGCGACTACGTCGTGATCCGGCAGCAGCCGACCGCCGACAACGGCGAGATCGTCGCCGCGATGATCGACGGCGAGGCCACGGTCAAGACGTTCCAGCGCAAGGACGGCCAGGTCTGGCTGCTCCCCCACAACGACGCCTACGAACCCATCGACGGCACCCACGCGACGATCCTCGGCAAGGTGACGGCGGTCCTGCGCCGCATGTAGGTCGCTGTGCGCGTGATGTGATCGTGGTGTGAGGATCCTGCGAATCAGGGGTCGACTCGGGGCAAAACCTGAGGCCGATCGGGGGACATACCCGGTATGGTCGCGCTCATGAAACGGGGGTTGCGCGAAGCCGCACTGCTCGTCCTGCTGTACGTCGCATACTCGGCGTCACGGCTCTTCGCCGACGACTCCTTCGGTCCGGCAGCCGAGCGCGCCCGTGACCTGCTCGGGTTCGAGCGGTGGCTGCTGCTCGACTTCGAGCGGGCGCTGAACGGCTGGTTCGTCAGCCAGGAGGTGGTCGGGCTGGTTGCCAGCTACTGGTACGCCACGCTCCACTACATCGTGACCGCGGTGGTGCTGGTCTGGCTCTACCGCCGCGGCTGGCACGCCTACCAGCCCGCCCGGCAGGCGCTCGCGATCGCGACCGTGCTCGCCCTGGTCCTCTACCTGCTGGTGCCGATGGCGCCGCCGCGGCTGCTGCCCGACTACATCGACGTGCTGCAGCTCCACTCCACCGCGGGCTGGTGGGGCGGCGACGCCTCGGCGCCCCGCGGCCTCGGCGGCCTCACCAACCAGCTCGCGGCCTTCCCGTCGCTGCACGCCGGCTGGGCGCTCTGGGTCGCGCTCGTCGTACGACGGCACGTGCGCCACCCCGCCGTCCGCGGGCTCGCGTGGTTCTACGCGGCCGGCACCACCGTCGTCATCGTCGGCACCGGCAACCACTGGTTGCTCGACGCGGTCGTGGGCTGGCTGGTGGTGCTGGTCGGGTGGGAGATCGCCCGGACCACGTCGAGCGCTGACGTCCCCGCCGTGGAACCGGCCCTGCGGTCCGCACAGCAGCGAGCGGCCTGAGGGTCTGACGGGCGCAATCGGCGTCGACGGGTTAGGTTTCCCCGGTACATCGACTCGGACTCTCAGGGGGACACTCATGCGATCGCGCATGCTGCCGGCACTCGTCGCCGGTGCACTCACCATCACGATGCTCGCCCAGGGTGCGGCCTCGGCCGACCCGCGGGAGGTCACCGGACCGTCGCTGCCGGCGACCGCGTCCAGCACCGCCGCCGAGCGGGCCAGCGATGCGCTCGCGCGCGCCCAGGCGCTGTTCGCGGAGAAGTCGCCGGCCGCCGCACGCCGCCAGCTGACCTCCGGCCGCGACGCCACGCTCGTGCTCAACGACCTGAGGAAGCTGCGTGACGAGCTGTCACGCGAGGATCGGCGGGTCGCGGACGCGCTGCTCGCGCGACCCACCATGGGCACCACTCCGACGTTCCCCGGCGAGTGGCAGTACACGGTCCCCGAGGAGACGCCGGTCTGCGGCGACAACATCTGCGTCCACTACGTCGCCACGACCGGTGACGCGCCGCCGCTCACCGACAACGACACCAACTCGATCCCCGACCAGGTGGATCGTGCGCTGACGACGACCGAGCAGGTCTACGACACGCTACCGCGCGGCGGGCTACCGCAGCCCGGACCGCGACGGGTCCCGGGGCCGTGACACCGACAAGATCGACGTCTACCTCAACAACATCGGCGGACGACGGGCTCTACGGCTACTGCACGTCCGACCAGCCGGTGAAGCGTGACGGCACGTCGAACTACTGGGCGTACTGCGTGATCGACGACGACTTCAGCAAGGCCGAGTTCCCCACGAACACGCCGCGAGAGAACCAGCAGGTGACGATCGCGCACGAGTTCTTCCACGCGGTCCAGTACGCCTACGACTCCGAGGAGGCCAACTGGTTCCTCGAGGCCACCGCGACCTGGGCCGAGGACGAGGTCTTCGACGCCGTCAACGACAACTGGAACTACCTCGAGTACGGCCAGATGGGGGCGCCCTACATCCCGCTCAACACGTTCGACGGGCTGGTCCACTACGGCAACTGGATCTTCTTCCGGTCGCTCACGGAGAGGTTCCGGAGCCAGACCGGCAGCATGCCGAACCTGGTGCTCGAGATGATGCGACGTGGCAGCAACCGGACCGGCGAGCCCGACGCGACCGCCATGAAGGCGATCCAGAAGGAGCTCGCCCAGCGCGGGACGACGCTCGCGAAGTCCTACCAGCAGTTCGCCGTCGCCAACCGGGCCCCGCGGAAGTTCTACGACGAGGGCCGCAACTACAAGCCGGCGGCGCCGTTCAAGACCTACCGGCTCTCGTCCTCGCACCGCGGCACCGGCAGGTGGTCCATCAAGGTGCGCCACCTGGCGAACGCGCCGTTCCGCTACAAGCCCGCTGCTGGCACGGGTGCCCGCGACTGGAAGCTCCGGCTCTCGGTGAACATGCCGCCGAAGAAGGCGGGTCCCGCCGCCCGGGTCCTGGTCTTCAAGAAGTCGGGCAAGGTCGCGGTGTCGACCGTCCGGCTGAGCCCGCGGACCACCGGCAGCAAGACGGTGTCGTTCAGCTCGCGGAGTGTCAGGCACGTCGAGCTGGTGCTCATCAACTCCAGCACCAGCGTCAACCGGGGCACGACGGTCTTCAAGGGCCGGATCTTCCGGAGCTGACCCCGCTCGTGACGTGAGGCCCTGGCCCGCTCGCCGAGGTCAGCCCTCGGCGAGCCGGGCCAGGGCCTTGCGCACCACCGCCGGGTCGGTCGTCGACCACATCGGCGCCAGGCTCGCGCGCAGGAACCCGCCGTAGCGGGCGGTCGCGAGCCGCGGGTCCAGCACCGCGACCACACCGCGGTCTGTCGTGGTGCGGATCAGCCGGCCCGACCCCTGCGCGAGCAGCAGGGCTGCGTGGGTGGCCGAGACCTCCATGAAGCCGTTGCGGCCGTCCTTGTCGGCGGCCCGGGCACGGGCCGACATCAGCGGGTCGTCGGGCCGCGGGAACGGGATCCGGTCGATCAGCACCAGCTGGCAGGTCTCCCCCGGGACGTCGAGGCCCTGCCACAGCGAGAGGGTGCCGAACAGGCAGGTGTGGGGGTCGCCCACGAACTGCTTCGCCAGCTCGGGCAGCTGCGCGTCGCCCTGGGCCAGGGTCGTGAGGTGGGGCAGCCGGCGACGTACCTCCTCGGCCGCGGTCTCGGCCGCGCGACGGCTGGAGAACAGCCCGAGCGTGCGCCCGCCCGCGGCGTCGACCAGCTCGACGATCTCGTCGAGCTGGGCCGGCCCCAGCCCGTCGCGACCCGGCGGCGGCAGGTGGCTGGCGACGTAGAGGATCGCCTGCTGGCCGTAGTCGAACGGCGAGCCGACGTCGAGCCCGGTGTAGTCGTCGGCCGTGAGCCCGAACGTCGATGCCACCGGGCCGAAGTCACCGCCCAGCCGCAGCGTGGCGCTGGTGAAGACGACGGTCTTGTCGGCCAGCAGCTTCTCGCGCATCGGCCCCCGGACCTCGAGCGGCGCGACATGGAGCCGCGCCGGCTGCCGGTCGGTGCGCTCGGACAGCCACAGCACGTCGGCGTCGCTGCCGGCCGCCATCCGCTCGGCGATCGTGAACACCTCCTGCACCGACCCGCGGGCCTGCTGACGGCCGGCGTCGCCCTCGGCCTCGTCCTTCTCGCGGGGGTACGCCGAGAGGCAGGCCCGGGCCGCGTCGCGGACCAGGACCAGCGCGTCGGCGAGCACCTCGGGCACGGTGTCGATCCGGCCCGGCTCGCTCTCGGCGATCGCGGCCGCCAGCGCGTCGCCCGCGTCGCCGAGGTCGTCGGCCTGGCTGCCCTCGACGAACCGCTTCGAGCGGCGGGACGCCCGGTCGACGTCGCTGGCCGCCAGCTCGTCGGTGGCGGCCTGGGTGACCCGCGCGGTGAGCTCGTGGGCCTCGTCGATCACCACGGCGTCGTACTCCGGGATCATCGGCACGCCCTCGATCGCGTCGATCGCGAGCAGCGAGTGGTTGGTGACGATCAGGTGGCTGCGGTGGGCCTCCTCGCGGGCGACCTCGACGAAGCACTCCTGGCCGAAGGGGCACTTCGACGCCCCGAGGCAGTCGCGGTGGCCGACGCTGACCTGCCGCCACTCGCGCTCGGTGTGGCGGGGGGCGGCGTCGCGCTCGCCGCTGCCGCCGGACTCGGCCTGCTGCTCGGCCCACGTCCTCAGCTCGAGCACCTTGGCCCCGAGCGAGCCCTCGGGCACGTCGACCAGCGCGCCCTGGTCGTCGGGCACGCCCTCGCGGATCCGGTGGAGGCAGGCGTAGTTGGAGCGGCCCTTGAGCACGGCGTACGTCGTGTCGACGCCGTCGGGGAGGCTCTCGACCAGCCGCGGGATGTCGCGCTCGACCAGCTGGTGCTGGAGCGCGAGCGTCGCGGTGGCGACCACGACCCGCTTGTCGTTGAGGAGGCTCGGCACGAGGTAGGCGAGCGACTTGCCGGTGCCGGTCCCGGCCTGCACCAGCAGGTGCTCACCGGTGCCGAACGCGGCCGCGACCGCCTCCGCCATCTGCACCTGACCGGGTCGCTCCTGGCCGCCGAGCGCGTCGACCGCGTGGGCGAGCAGGTCGCGCACGGAGGTGTCGGGCTCGCTCACGCGCGCACTCTAACGACGGTCACCCGCAGCGCCGGACGCGGTGGGCGGACTGCCCCGGAAATCACGAAAGGAAGGGAGCCCCAGCTCTCTTCCACTCCCAACGTATAGCGCACCCGGGGGCTTGCGGCAAGCCCCCCACCGACCCGGAGAATCGCCCGTCGTCACCCACAGACGACCAGGAGCAGAGGACGTGAACCCCCTGACAGCAGCGCGTGTGTTCGACCTTCCCGACCACCTCGCCCCCAAGGCGGACCCGGCGCTGATCGCCGCCGACGAGCGGCACTTCGCCGCGATCGAGGACAGCCTCCACCAGACCATCGCCGACCTGTCGGAGCGGGTCGACGCCGCTCGCAAGCAGCCGGGCGGCTCCGGCCAGGAGGCGATGGACCGCGACCTCGAGGTGCATCGCCTGACGGCCCGGCTCCGCGGTCTGCGCCGGTTCGGGCTCGACCTGTGCCTCGGCCACATCGTCGCGGCGGACGACCCCGAGCCCGTCTACATCGGCCGGCTCGGCCTCACCGACAGCGGCGGGCGCCGGCTCCTGCTCGACTGGCGCTCCCCCGCGGCCGAGCCGTTCTTCGGCGCCACCCATGCCCAGCCGATGGGGCTCACGAGCCGCCGCCGCTACCGCTGGACCGGTGGCCGGGTCACCGACTACTGGGACGAGGTGTTCACCGCCGACGGGTTCGAGGGCCACGCCGCGCTCGACGACCAGTCGGCGTTCATCGCCAGCCTCGGCAGCAGCCGGTCGCCCCGGATGCGCGACGTGCTGGGCACCATCCAGGCCGACCAGGACGCGATCATCCGGGCCGGGTCGCGGGGCGCGCTCGTCGTGGACGGCGGCCCCGGCACGGGCAAGACCGTGGTCGCGCTGCACCGCACGGCGTACCTGCTCTACTCCGACCCGCGGTTGAACCACCGGCGGGGCGGCGTGCTGTTCGTCGGGCCGCACCAGCCCTACCTGGCGTACGTCGGCGACGTCCTGCCCAGCCTCGGTGAGGAGGGCGTGCAGACCTGCACCCTGCGTGACCTGGTGCCCGAGGGAGCCGCCGCGAGGGTCGAGCCCGACCCCGCGGTGGCGCGCCTGAAGTCGTCCGCGGCGATGGTGTCGGCGATCGAGCCCGCCGTCCGGCTGTACGAGGAGACGCCGACGGCCGGGCTCGAGGTCGAGACACCGTGGGGCGACCTGTGGCTCAGCCCCCACGACTGGGCCGAGGCGTTCGCGGCGCCGGACCCCGACACCCCTCACAACGAGGCGCGCGACCTGATCTGGGACGAGCTGGTCTCGATCCTGGTGGACCAGCACGACGACGACGAGGTGCCGGCCGACCTGCTCCGCCGCGCGCTGCGCCAGAACGAGTCGCTGGTCACGACGTTCGACAAGGCGTGGCCGGTGCTCGACCCCACCGAGGTCGTCGAGGACCTCTGGTCCGTGCCGGCGTACCTGCGGCTGTGCGCCCCGTGGCTCGAGCCCGAGGAGGTGCAGGCGCTGCGCCGTCCGGAGCCGCGCACCTGGACGGTGTCCGACCTGCCGCTGCTGGACGCCGCCCGGCGGCGCGTCGGCGACCCGCAGGCCTCGCGTCGCCGGGCTCGCCACGAGGCGGAGGTCGCGGCCGAGCGCGAGCGGATGGCGGACGTCGTCGACCACCTGATCGCGACCGATGACTCCGAGATGCTGGTCATGTCGATGCTGCGTGTGGAGGACGCGCAGAGCATCATCGTCGACGAGGAGGCCCTCCGCGCCGTCGACCCCGACCTGCTCGCCGGCCCGTTCGCCCACGTCGTGGTGGACGAGGCCCAGGAGCTCACCGACGCCGAGTGGCAGATGGTGCTGGCCCGCTGCCCGTCGCGGAGCCTCACCGTCGTGGGCGACCGGGCGCAGGCCCGGCACGGGTTCACCGAGTCGTGGCAGGAGCGCCTGGAGCGGGTCGGGCTCGACCGGATCGACCTCGCGAGCCTGAGCATCAACTACCGCACGCCCGAGGAAGTCATGACCGCGGCGGAGCCGGTCATCCGGGCGGTGCTGCCGGACGTGAACGTGCCGACCTCGGTCCGGAGCACCGGCGTCCCGGTCGAGCACCGCCCCGCGTCGGAGCTACGGGCGGTCCTCGACTCCTGGCTGGCCGAGCACGCCGACGGGACCGCCTGCGTCATCGCTGTCGGCGGCCTCGACCAGGACGCGCTCCCGTCGTCCCGGGTCCGGCACCTGACGCCGGAGCTCGCCAAGGGACTCGAGTTCGACCTCGTCGTGCTGCTCGACCCGGAGACGTTCGGCTCCGGCATCGAGGGAGCCGTCGACCGGTACGTCGCCATGACCCGCGCCACCCAGCGGCTCGTGATCCTCACGAGCGGGCAAGACGAGTAGCGGACGACTAGCGACGGCTATAGGACGGCGCCGGAGTCCTCAGGGTCGCGTGCCACCTTGACCTTCTGCGTCCGCGGCATGGGGTACTTCGCCTGGAGGTAGGTGAGGATCGGGGTGGCGGTGAAGACCGAGGAGTAGGTGCCGACGATCAAGCCGACCAGCAGGGCGACCGCGAAGTCCTGCAGGGAGTCGCCGCCGAGGACGGCGAGCGCGGCCAGGATGAACATCGCGCCGAGGCCGGTGTTGACGGTCCGCGGCATCGTCTCGAGGCACGCCTTGTTGGCGACGTCGACGAACGGTCGATCCGTGCTGCCGCGCCACCGCTCGCGGATCCGGTCGAAGACCACCACGGTGTCGTTGACCGACAGACCCACGATGGTCAGGGCCGCGGCCAGGAACACGCCGTCGATCGGCTTGCCGAGCCACGCGAACAGCCCCACCACGAGGACGACGTCGTGGAACATCGCCAGCACCGCAGCGAGCCCGAAGGTCCACTTGAACCGGACCGCGAGGTAGAGCATCTGCGCGAGCAGGGCGATCCCGAAGGCGATCAGCGCCTTGTCGCGCAGCTCGCTGCCGAGGGACGCCCCGATTCGCTGTGAGTCCTCCTGGGTCACGTCACCGCCGATCTCGGCCAGCGCGGCCTCGATCCGGTCCTCTTCCTCGTTGGTGATGTCACCGGTGCGCACCGTGAAGTCGGCGGTGTCGGCACCCTGGACGACTGCGTCGGGGAATCCGGCCCGGGCGATCGCGTCGCGGGCCTCGTCGACCGACACGTCCTGCGACGTCGAGTAGTCCAGGGTCCGGCCGCCGGTGAACTCGACGCCGAGGTTGAGGCCGGGGCCCACGATGCCGCCGACGGCCGCAGCGAGTGCCACCAGCGAGCCGGCCAGCCACAGCTTGCGGCGCGACATCAGGTCGGGGTCGGTGCGGTCGAGCCAGCCCCGGATCTTGCCGACGTAGCCCAGGCCCGTGAACCGCGGGTGACGCGCGATCCACGGGTTCGAGACGCCCACCTGCGTCAGCAACCGGGCGATGACGAGCGCCGAGATCATCGATGCCAGCACACCGATCGACAGCGTGACCCCGAAGCCCTTGACCGGGCCGGACGCCAGGATGAACAGCAGTGCGGCGGCGAGCAGCGTGGTGACGTTCGAGTCGATGATCGCCGTCCACGCCTTGTTGAAGCCCTTGGTCAGGGCCGCCTGCAGGCCCGCCTTCGGTGCGTCGACGTACTCCTCCCGTGCGCGCTCGAAGACCAGCACGTTCGCGTCGATCGCCAGCCCGATGGCGAGCACGAAACCGGCCAGGCCGGGGAGGGTGAGCGTCGCGCCGAGCCCGAGCAGCATGGCGTAGGCGATGAGCGCGTACGACGCGAGGGCGATCGTGGCGAGGAACCCCACGAAGCGGTAGACGACCGTGATGAACAGCCCGGTCAGGATCAGGCCGAGGATTCCTGCCTCGAAGGAGTCCTCGATGGCCTGGTCACCCAGGGTCGGGCCGACGAGCCGGTCCGAGATGTTCTCCAGCGGCAGCGGCAGCGCGCCGCCCTGGATCAGCGCCGCGAGCTCCTTCGACTCCTCGCTGCTGAAGTTGCCGGTGATCTGGGTCGTGTTGCGGATGCTGGAGCCGCAGGGCACCTGCACCTCAGGTGAGGAGATGATCGCCTCGTCGAGCACGATCGCGATCCGGCGCGCGTCTCCCTGGGCACAGGCGGCCGTCCCGGACAGCTCGCCGAAGGCGTCCGAGCCGGTGCCGTTGAAGTCGACGTTGACGGACCAGTCGATGCCCTGGCTGGGGTCCTGCGCCGCCTCCGCACCGGTGATCTCGTCGCCCTGCAGCGCAGACGGACCCAGCTCGAGGAACTCGCCGCCGCCCTCGCCGGGCAGCACCAGGTTGTCCTCCTGCTGGGGCTCGGCGTTCTCGTCCTGGACCGCCCGGATCACCGGGTGGACGGTGAGCTGAGCGGTCTGGCCGATCCGGTCCCGCGCCTCCTCGGCCCGGGCCTCGTTGGTGATGCCGGGGAGCTCGACCAGGATCCGGTTCTCGCCCTGCCGGACCAGGGTCGACTCGGCTACGCCGAGTGCGTCGACGCGGCCGCGCAGCACCTCGAGGGTCCGGTCGACGTTCTCGGCGGTGACGGGAGTGTCCTCGGTGGGCTGCGCCTCGAAGATGAACTGGGCGCCGCCGCGCAGGTCCAGCCCGAGCTCGGGCTCCCGCTCGACGCTGATCCAGGCGCAACCGGCCAGGAGACCGATGACGAAGACGAGACGGAGCCAGGCACCACGGGACATGGGGGGCATCCTCCCCCACGCCCGCAAGGACGCCGAATCGAGGGGGTGACTCGGCTCACGCCGTCGCACCGGCGGGGTCGAGCAGGGCCAGCTCGCTCCCCGCGATCCGGGTCAGGCGAGGGTCACCGGACGCGGCGAGGGCGGGAACGTCGAGGTCGGTGACCAGGTCGCCGCTGATCATGGCGGCGGAGTTGCTGATGACCACGCGTCCGAGCTCGTTGACGAGCGCGAGCGGCCCCGGCGCCGCCCGCAGCGGGGCGAGGAACCTCTGCTCGACCGCCGACACCCGGACGTCCACCCCGGCCACGCCAGCGAATCCGCCGTCGGGGCCGATCACCGGCTCGGTGAACGTGAGGGTGTAGTCGTCGGTGCAGAGGTAGTCGACGTACGGTCCGGTGACGACGGCGCGGCCACCGGGGAGGTCGCGCGGACCGGAGTACCACGGCATCAGCGTGTAGTCGAAGAAGTGCGCGCCAGCGGGGTCGGTCTCCGGCACCAGCCGCTGCACGGCTCCGGCATCCCAAGCGAACCACTCCAGCCACCAGGGGGCGTCGGACAGCACGTGCGGTGCCGCCACGAAGCCGCCCCCGTGGAGCAGGTCCTCGCGCCGCCCGAGGACCGCCCGGACCTGAGGCTCGAGATCCACCAGGTCGGCCCTCGACGGCGTCGCCGACCTGGCCAGTGCAGCCGCCGTCGTGGCCGCGAACCGGCCGACGACGTCTCGGGTTTCGCCGACGAACGCCGTGAGTCCGGCCAGCACGTCGCTCATGCCGACTCCTCCTGTTCCCAGTGCTGCAGCCGGAGCTCGACGAGGTGGGCGGTCCAGGCCGCCACTCGCTCCTCGGTCAGCGACCGGGCCTGCTCGCCGTCACCGGCCTCGATCGCCGCCACGACCTGCGTGGCGAGGTCGTCGGTCGCGGTATGGACGGCGTCGTGCCGGGGACCGAGCCACAGCAGCGGGCCCATCTCGGCCTGCATCCCGACCTCCTCGCGGAACAGCAGCGGCGACTGGGCGACCGCCGCGATCTCGATCTGGAGATGGTTCTCGGCCCTGCGCCGCTCCCCGTGGCTCGCCGCGGAGACCAGCTGCTCGAGGGCGCGCCGCAGCCGGGCCAGGTCGGCCGGGGTGGCGCGACGCGCCGCCAGCCGGGCCGCGGCGCCGGCGAGGGCCGCGTGCTGGTCGCCGTGGTCGCGGATCTGCGCCGTGCTGAGTCGCAGCAGCCGCTGCAGCACCAGGCGCATCGCGGGCTCCTTCGATCCGAGCACGAACGACCCGCCCCCGCGCCCCCGCCGGGTCTCGACCAGGCCGGCCGCGCGCAGCTCCTTCAGCGCCTCGCGGACGGTCACGGTGGAGACCCCCAGCAGCCGGCCCAGCTCGGCCTCGCCGGGCAGCGGGTGGTGGGCCGGGATCAGGCCCAGCACGATCGCGTCAGTGAGCCGGCGGGCGACCTGCTCGGCCCGCGAGAGCGGGTCGAGGGGGGTGAAGACGGCGGCCGCCGCGCCGCCGTACATCCGGATCGCCACGCCCACATGGTGCCAAAGGGTCTTGACAAAGAAAACTGATTCCATATGTTTTCTTGTGGCATGCGGGCACGTGGCCGCGACGTAGCCCGTGAGGAGGTGGCATGGCGACGACACCGGGCACTCCGGCCATCCGGCTGACCGACGTGGTGAAGACCTTCGGCGCGGTCACCGCCGTCGACGGCATCGACCTGGCCATCGCGGACGGTGAGTTCTTCTCGATGCTCGGCCCGTCCGGGTCCGGCAAGACCACGGTGCTGCGGATGATCGCGGGCTTCGAACAGCCCACGTCGGGCCAGGTGTTCCTCGGCGGCGACGACGTTTCGCGCCGCCCCCCGCACGCCCGCGACGTCAACACCGTCTTCCAGGACTACGCCCTCTTCCCGCACATGGACGTGATCGGGAACGTCGAGTACGGCCTCCGCGTCAAGAAGGTGGGGCGCGAGGAGCGCCGCCGCCGCGCCCGCGAGGCGCTCGCGCTGGTCCGCCTGGAGGGGTACGACGAGCGCCGACCCAACCAGCTCTCCGGCGGACAGCGGCAGCGGGTGGCGCTCGCCCGGGCGCTGGTCAACCGGCCCCGGGTGCTGCTGCTCGACGAGCCGCTCGGCGCGCTCGACCTCAAGCTGCGGCGCGAGATGCAGCTGAGCCTGAAGCAGATCCAACGCGAGGTGGGCATCACCTTCTGCTTCGTGACCCACGACCAGGAGGAGGCGCTCACGATGAGCGACCGGATCGCGGTCTTCAACGACGGGCGGATCGAACAGGTCGCGACCCCCGCCGAGCTCTACGAGTCGCCCGCCAGCCCCTTCGTCGCCGGATTCGTCGGCACCTCCAACCTGCTCACCGGCGCCGAGGCCCGTGCGGTCGTGGGCCGCGACGGCACGTTCAGCATCCGGCCCGAGAAGATCCACCTCGGCTCCGACGGCGCCGACGTCCCAGTCCGGGCGAGCGGCGTCGTCCAGGACGTCGTCTACCTCGGCTCGGTCAACCACTACCTCGTCGGGCTCGACGGCGGCACCACGCTCACCGTGCTGCGCCAGAACCTGCGGGGCGAGACCCACGCGTCCATGAGCCGGCGCGGCGAGCGCGTCGACCTCGCGTGGGACGACGCCCATCTCATCGATCTCACCGGCGGCGCTCTCGCCGCAGGCACCGCCACACACGAAGGAGAAGACACATGAGGAGACTGACGAGCGCCCTGGTGGGGGTCGCGCTGCTCGCGCTGACCGCCGCCTGCGGCACCAGCTCGGGAAACGGGGACGAGGGCGATCCGGCGCCCGAGGAACAGGGCTTCACCGCGCCCGACCTGCCCATGGCCGAAGAGCTCGGCGACTTCGAGGGCGAGCTCAGCGTGCTGGCGTGGCCCGGGTACGCCGAGGACGGCTCCACCGACGAGTCCGTCGACTGGGTGACGCCGTTCGAGGAGGAGACCGGCTGCGACGTGAGCGTGAAGTACTTCGGCACGTCCGACGAGGCGGTCACGCTGATGCAGTCCGGTGAGTACGACGTGGTGTCGGCCTCTGGTGACGCGTCGCTGCGGCTGATCGCCGGCTCCAACGTCGAGCCGGTCAACACCGACCTGATCCCCAACTACGAAGACGTGTGGCCGTTCTTGAAAGAACGCGACTGGAACGCCGTCGACGGCCAGATGTACGGCGTCCCGCACGGGTACGGCGCCAACCTGCTCATGTACAACACCGAGGAGGTCAGCCCCGCGCCGACCGACTGGAGCCCCGTCTTCGACGGGGCGTCGGAGTACAGCGGCGCGGTCACGGCCTACGACTCGCCGATCTACATCGCCGACGCGGCGCTCTACCTGATGAACACCCAGCCCGACCTGGGCATCGAGCACCCCTACGCCCTTGACGACGAGCAGCTCGCGGCGGCCGTGGAGCTGCTGAAGGAGCAGAAGGAGCACGTCGGCGAGTACTGGTCGGACTACCTCAAGGAGATCCAGGCCTTCACCACCGGCGACTCGGTGGTGGGCACGACGTGGCAGGTGATCGTCAACCTCGCGCAGGCCGACGACGTCCCGGTCGAGGCGATCCTGCCCGAGTCTGGCTCGACCGGCTGGTCGGACACCTGGATGATCAACGCCGACACCGAGAGCCGCAACTGCGCCTACGGCTGGCTGAACCACATCATCAGTCCCGAGGCCAACGCGGCCGTGGCCGAGTGGTTCGGCGAGGCGCCAGCGAACAGCTTGGCGTGCGACCTGACCAGCGAGGGGTTCTGCGAGACCTTCCACGCCGGTGACGAGGCCTACGCCGAGGGCATCTGGTACTGGACCACGCCGATCGAGCAGTGCCTGGACGGCCGCACGGATGTCGAGTGCACGTCGTACCAGGACTGGACGCAGGCCTGGACCGAGGTCAAGGGCTGATCGCCGACGATGAGCGCCGCAGGGAGCCGATCCCACCAGTCACGGTGGCAGCTCGGGCTGCTGCTGGCCCCGCCGATGGCGTGGCTGGTGGTGGTGTATCTCGGGTCCCTCGCGGCGCTCTTCGTCACCTCCCTGTGGACCGCCGACGCCTTCGGCGGCACCATCGAGCGCACGTGGACGCTCGACAACTTCCGCGACCTGTTCACCCTCGACGTCTATCGCACGATCACCGGCCGCACGCTCCTGATCGCGGTGGCCGTGACCGTGCTGGACGCCGTGGTGGCGTTCCCGATAGCGCTCTTCATGGCCAAGGTGGCCTCTCCCCGGGCCCAGCGGCTGCTGGTGATCGCGGTGCTGACGCCGCTCTGGGCGTCGTACCTCGTGAAGGCCTACGCGTGGCGCGGCATGTTCTCCAACGGCGGTCCGGTCGACTGGATCGCGGCGCCGCTGGGGTTCGCCACCCCGGGGTACGGCCTGACGGCGACGGTCGTCACGCTCGCCTACCTGTGGCTCCCCTACATGATCCTGCCGATGTACGCCGGGCTGGAGCGGCTGCCAGACTCGCTGCTCGAGGCCTCGGCGGACCTCGGGGCGCGCGGCACGACCACGCTGCGGCGCGTGGTGCTGCCGGTGCTGTTCCCGGCCGCGGTGGCCGGGTCGATCTTCACGTTCTCCCTGACGCTCGGTGACTACATCGCCGTGAAGATCGTCGGCGGCACGAACCAGATGCTCGGCAACGTCGTCTACGACAGCTTCCTCACGGGCAACAACCTGCCGTTCGCGGCCGCCGTGTCGACGATCCCGGTCGTGATCATGCTGGTCTACCTGGCCGGCGTGCGCCGGACCGGAGCGCTGGAGAACCTGTGACCCTCTCGCCGCTGACCCGCCGCTTCCTCGCCGCCTTCACCGTGCTGGCGCTGGTGTTCGTCTACGCGCCGCTGGTGCTCGTCCTCGTCAACTCGTTCAACACCTCCCGCACGTTCGCGTGGCCGCCGCCGGGCTACACCACCGAGTGGTGGTCACGCGCGTGGGCGTCGGACGGGGCGCGCGCCGCGGTCGTGGTGTCGCTCGAGGCGGCACTGATCGCGACTGCGATCGCGCTGGTGCTCGGGACGATGGCGGCACTGGCCCTGCAGCGGTTCCGCTTCTTCGGCCGCGACACCGTGTCGCTGCTGATCATCTTGCCGATCGCGCTCCCCGGCGTGGTGACCGGCATCGCCCTGGCGAACGCGTTCCTCACGATCTTCGGCATCGAGCTCGGCTTCTTCACCATGGTCGTCTCGCACGCGACGTTCTGCATCGTGACGGTGTTCAACAACGCGATCGCCCGGCTGCGGCGGCTGGGTTCGAACCTCGAGGAGGCGTCGATGGATCTCGGTGCGGGCGGCTTCACGACGTTCCGCCTGGTCACGCTGCCGATGCTGCGGTCGGCGTTGCTCGCCGGGGCGCTGCTGTCGTTCGCCCTGAGCTTCGACGAGATCATCGTGACGACGTTCACGGCCGGCTCGGGGGTGCAGACGCTGCCGATCTGGATCTACCAGAACCTGTTCCGGCCGAACCAGGCGCCGGTCGTCAACGTGGTCGCCGCGGCGCTGATCGTGGCGTCGGTGCTGCCGATCTGGCTGGCACAGAAGCTCGCGGGGACCGACGAGAGCGTCGCCGCCGCCCAGTGACCGTGCTGGGCATTTCGAGGTGGTGACGCGGGGCGCGAGCCGGGCGTACGTTGGCTCGATATCCGCTGCCGAGCCCAGGAGGTCCACCCATGTCCCTCGACCGTCGATCCGTGCTCAAGTCCACCGCGGCCGCGGCCGTCGCCGCCGGCCCGTTCGCTGGACTGGTGGCCGCGCCCGCCGAGGCCCGGCGACCACCGAACGCGGCCAACCTGGTGCCGATCGAGGACCTGCGTGACGGTGCCGTCCGGCTGCACCTGCCGCGCGGCTTCAAGTACCGCTCGTTCCACGACACCGAGGCAGAGGTCGTCCTCGACGACGGCACGGTGCTCCCCGGTCGGCACGACGGCATGGGCGCGTTCCGTGGCCGCAACGGCAAGCTGATCCTGGTCCGCAACCACGAGATCACCAACAACCCGAACGTCGCGGCGTTCGGTCCCGGCACGCCGTACGACGCAGGGGCGGGCGCCGGCACGACGACCGTCGAGGTCAACAGGTACGGCAAGGTCGAGCACGCGTTCACCAGCCTCAACGGCACCATGTTCAACTGCAGCGGCGGCGTCATGCCGTGGGGCTCGTGGATCACGTGCGAGGAGACCGTGAACGGTCCTGACGTCGGCCCCGACTTCACCGGCGCGTCCAACGTCGGCCTGAAGAAGCCGCACGGCTACATCTTCGAGGTCCCGAAGGACGGGCAGTCGGACCGCAAGCCGATCACCCACGCCGGCCGGTTCGCCCACGAGGCGGTGTCGTTCGACCCGGTCGACGGGATCCTCTACCTCACGGAGGACAACTTCGAGTTCCCGTCGGGCTTCTACCGCTACATCCCGCCACGCAACCCGATGCGGGTGGGACAGCTCGAGGACGGCGGTCGGCTCCAGATGCTCGCGATCAAGGGGGAGCCGCGGGCCCACCTCGAGGCTCGGCAGAAGCGGCGGGCGACGTACCAGGTCAGGTGGGTGGACATCGACCGCCCGGACTTCCGCGGCAACTACGACGCGGGGACCGGCGAGGGCACGTCGAACGACGAGGCGTTGGTCATGGTCGGCGACCAGGGCCGCCGGCGAGGGGCCGCGCTCTTCTCCCGGCTGGAGGGTCAGGTCTACGACAACGGCGTCGTCTACTTCACCTCGACCCAGGGTGGCGGCCCGATCGAGGACGGCTCGGACGACGACAACGCCAACGGCTTCGGCCACGGCAACGGCCAGGTCTGGGCCTACCACTGCCGGTCGCAGCGTCTGCAGCTCGTCTACCAGGCGCCGGTCGACGACACCGTGGCGAACGAGACGTTCGACTTCCCCGACAACATCACCACGAGCCGTCGCGGGACGCTCGTGGTGTGCGAGGACTCGTCGATCGACAACTACATCCGCGGCCTGTCGAAGGGTGGCCAGCTCTGGGACATCGCCTTGAACCGGCTCGTCAGCAGCACCGGCACGCCACGGTTCGGGGACGAGTTCGCCGGCTCGACGTTCAGCCCGGGCGGGCACACGCTGTTCGTCAACATCCAGGCGACCAACGGCATGACGTTCGCGATCTGGGGGCCGTGGAAGCGGATCGGGGTCTGAGCCCGGACCTGGACCAGCGCGGGGCGGCGTGCGTCAGACGGCGTACGCCGCCAGCTCGCCCGCCAGGTCGGGGTTGGCGCGGCCGCTGATGCGGGTGCCGTCGGCGGTGTGCTCCATGGAGTCGATCTCGCCGTGCCGGTGGAGCCGGTCGATCAGGTCGCCGCGCTCGTAGGGCAGCAGTGCGGCGAACTGCACGCCCGGCCGCGGCAGCTCCGCCTCGACGGCGGCCAGCGCCTCGGCGATCCCCTCGCCGGTCCGGGCGCTGACGACCACGCTGTGGGGCTCACGGGTCAGCAGCCGCTGGACCACGAGCGGGTCGGCGGCGTCGGCCTTGTTGATGACGACGAGCTCGGGCACCTTGCCGGCGGCGATCTCGGCGAAGACCTCGCGCACTGCGGCGAGCTGGCCCTCGGGGTCGGGGTGGGAACCGTCGACGACGTGCAGGATCAGGTCGGAGTCGGCCACCTCCTCCAGCGTGCTCCGGAAGGCCTCCACGAGCTGGTGGGGCAGGTGGCGCACGAAGCCGACGGTGTCGCTCATCGTGTAGACCCGGCCGTCGGCGGTCGTCGTACGACGCGTCGTCGGGTCGAGCGTGGCGAACAGCGAGTCCTCGACGAGCACCCCGGCGTCGGTCATCCGGTTGAGCAGGCTCGACTTGCCGGCGTTGGTGTAGCCGGCGATGGAGACGCTCGGGATGTGGTGACGGCGCCGCTCCTGGCGCTTGACCTCGCGGGTGCCGGCCATCTCCTTGAGCTCGCGACGCAGCTTGGCGATCTTGGTGTTGATGCGGCGCCGGTCGGTCTCGATCTTGGTCTCACCCGGACCGCGGCCGCCGATGCCGCCGCCGTCGGCGCCGACCCGGCCACCCGCCTGGCGGGAGAGGTTGCCGCCCCAGCCGCGCAGCCGCTGCTTCATGTAGTTGAGCTGGGCGAGCTCGACCTGGGCCTGGCCCTCCCGCGACTTCGCGTGCTGGGCGAAGATGTCGAGAATCAGGGCGGTCCGGTCGACGACCTTGACCTTGAGCTTGTCCTCCAGGTTGCGCAGCTGGCTCGGCGCGAGCTCGCCGTCGCAGATCACGGTGTCGGCGCCGGTGGCCCGCACGATCTCCCCGATCGCGTCGACCTTGCCGCGCCCGACGTACGTCGCCGGGTCGGGCTTGCCGCGCCGCTGGAAGACCGCCTCGAGCACCTCGGAGCCCGCCGTCTCGGCGAGCAGGGCCAGCTCGGCCATGGAGTTCTCGGCGTCCTCGACCGTCCCCTCGGTCCAGACCCCGACCAGCACGACCCGCTCCAGGCGGAGCTGGCGGTACTCGACCTCGGTGATGTCCTCGAGCTCGGTGCGCAGACCGGCGACCCGGCGGAGCTGGTGGCGCTCGGCCAGGTCGAGGGCGCCCGTGGTCGGGTCGTCGTCCTCGGGGTCGGGTTCGGTGAGGTCCGGCTCGGCGTAGCCGCTCTCGAACTGGTCCGTGTCGTCCCAGTCGGCGGTCTCGTCCAGCGCCTCGTCGAGGGGGTCCCTGAGGAGCGCGCGCTGCGCGCGTCTCGAAGGGTTGAAGTCAGGTGCGTTCGTCATACGGCTTCCAGGGTACGGGGCGCTTCCGCACGCCGCACGCGGGTTTCGCCGGGCTGCTTCTTGGGTGGCTAACGTGCCCTCCCACTTGCTCCTGGACAGCTACAGCTGTCCAGGAGCCGCACCGGGGGCACGTTACCCAGCCTCCAGGCACCGGCTGACTACTTGGGAGGCATCCGGATGCCGCCGTCGACCCGGATGGTCTCGGCGTTCATGTAGGAGTTGGTGAGGCACGCCATCACCATCTGCGCGAGCTCGTCGGCGGTGCCGAGCCGCTTCGGGTGCAGCACGGACGCGCCGAGCTGCTCCTTGAACGCCTCCGGGTCGGGGGCGAAGTCGTAGATCGGCGTCTCGATCAGGCCGGGGGCGACCGTGTTGAGGCGGATCGCGGCGGCGCTCAGGTCCCGCGCCACGGGGAGGGTGAGGCCGACCAGGCCGCCCTTGCTCGCGGCGTACGCCGCCTGACCGATCTGGCCGTCGAAGGCGGCGACCGACCCGATGTTGACGATCGCGCCGCGGTCGCCGGAGGGCGTGGGATCGAGGGTCGACATCACCGTGGCGGCGAGCCGGATCGCGTCGAACGACCCGACCAGGTTGATCGCGATGACCTTCTTGAACGCCTCGAGGTCGTGGGCCGACTCCGGCGTGCCGTCCTTGCCGACAGTCCGCTGCGCCCAGCCGATCCCGGCGGAGTTCACGAGGACCCGCAGCGGGCCGAGCCGGCTGGCGCGGTCGACCGCGGCCTGGATCTGGGCGGTGTCGGTGACGTCGACGCGCACGAACACGCCGCCGATCTCCTCGGCGAGCGCCTCGCCCTTCTCGTCCTGCAGGTCGGCGACCACGACGCGGGCGCCGGCGTCAGCGAGCCGACGGGCCACGGCGGCGCCGATGCCCGATGCGCCGCCGGTGACGAGGGCTGCGGATCCGGTGATGTCCATGGGCGGACCCTAGTAGCGGTTTCGTGACGGGCGCGGGGCGCCCTCCTCAACCACCGGGACACGCGCGCGGGGCGCCCTCCTCAACCACCGGTGGGCGGCTAGAGGTCGGTCGTCCCGCGGGCCACGAGCACCGCGGGCCCGGTCATCAGGACCCGGTCGTCGGCGGTCCACTCGATCGAGAGCGTCCCGCCGGGCACGTCGACGGTGTACGTCGCCGGGCGGGTCGCGCCGTCGGCGACGGCGGCCGCCACCATCACGGCGCAGGCGCCGGTGCCGCACGAGCGGGTCTCGCCCGAGCCCCGCTCGTGGACCCGCATCGCCACGTGCCGCTCGCCCCGGCGTACGACGAACTCGACGTTGACCCCATCCGGGTAGGCCGCATGGTCGTGGGCCGGCGGGTCGATGAGCCGCCCGGCGTCGGCGAGGTCGTCGACGAACGCGACGGCGTGCGGGTTGCCCACGTCGACGTTCGTAGCAGGCCAGGTCCGGTCGTCCACCGACACCTTGGTCTCGCCGAGCACGTGCGGCGACCCCATGTCGACGGTGAACCCGTCCCCCGCCTCCGTGAGCGTCTTCACCCCGTCGCGCGTCGCGATCTCCAGGGGGAAGGTCACGGTCTCCTCCTCGCGGAGGTAGCGGGCGAGCACCCGGATCCCGTTGCCGCACATCTCGGACAAGGAGCCGTCGGAGTTGCGGTAGTCCATGAACCAGCGACCCTCGTCGTCGCGGCCGGCGCGGATCACGCCGTCGCCGCCGATGCCGGCCCGCCGGTCGCACAGGGCGCGGGCGCGCTCCGCGGTCAGCTCGACGTGAGCCGGCACGATCACGAAGTCGTTCTCCGTGCCGTGGCCCTTCACGAACTGGTAGGTCACGGCCCCGATTGTGTCACCCGGGCGGCAGTGGCCCCACCACGTCGTAGGTCGCGGCCAGGAACGCGCCGTTGCGGGCCACGTCGACGAGCCGCAGGTCGAAGGGCCTCGTGAACAGTGGGCGTCCGGCGCCGAGCGTCACCGGGGCGATCATCAGCAGCAGCCGGTCGAGCAGCCCGGCCTGGGCGAAGTCGGCGGCGAGCCCGCCGCCGCCCACGACCCAGACGTCCTTGCCACCGGCCGCGGCCACCATCTCGGCGTGCACCGGGGCGACGTCCCCCTGCACGAACCGGATGTCGGCGTCGCCGCCCATCGGCAGGTCGCGGTGGGTGAAGACCCAGCTCGGCAGGGTGTAGGGCCACGCGCCCTTCTCGTGGTCGAGCACCCACTCGTACGTCGTGGCGCCCATGCAGATCGCGCCCACGTCGGCCATGAACGCGTCGTAGGACAGCGCGCCGTCGTCGTCCTGCTCCTGCTTGAAGAGCCAGTGGAGCGAGTCGTGCTCGTCGGCGAGGAAGCCGTCGAGGGTGGTGGCCGTGTAGAAGAGGGTGCTCACGCGTCCTGGCCGTTCCGCTGGCGGAGCCAGGTGATCGGGTCGCCGTCGTCGACGGTCAGCCCGTGGTCGCGGAGCATGGTGCGCGCGAGCTGTCGGCGGGCGGCGCCGAAGCTGAGGACGTGGGCCAGGATGCTGCCGAGCACGAAGCTCTCGGGCGGGTCGCAGAGCGCGTCGACGATCCGGTCGTCCCACGCGTCGCGCCGTTCGACGTCCCGCACCATCGACAGCCACCGGCCGGCGACCGCGTCGTGCCGGTCGAGCAGTCCTGCGGGGTCGTCCGGGCCCGGCGACGGGAAGTCCTCGCCCTCGATCGCAGCCAGCCAGATCTCCTTCGTGGCCACCTGGTGGGTGAGGACGGCGGCGACCGACTCGTCCGGGCCGTCGAAGCCCAGCACCTGCTGGCCGGGCCGCACCTGCGAGCGGTAGGCATCCGTGGGCAGCTGCTTGGCGAGGTCGAGCAGCGCGCGGGTGTCGTCGAGGTCGTGGTGGATCAGCTGGTCGATGGGTTGGCTCATGGTGCGCTCTCCGGTGTGGACCCACAGTGACGTGGGTGGGTGGAAGTGGATCCCGTTGGGTGCGGGCAGCCAGGTGGTGCGGCCCGCCGCGGACTCGTCGGGCTGGCTCGGCGGGTGCCCGTAGGCCCGCGAGTAGGCGCGGCTGAACCCCTCGACCGACTCGTAGCCGGCCGCGAACGCCGCGTCCGTGACGGACGTGCCGTGGCGCAGCTGCCAGGCCGCCCGCTCGAGCATCACCCGTCGCCGCATGGCGACGGGCGGCTCCCCGGCGTCCCGGCTGAGCCGGCGCGTGAAGTGGTACGGCGAGGAGTACGCCCCGCCCGCCATGTCGGTGAGCGAGTGGTGCTCGTCGTCGAGCACCGCGTCGAGCAGCTCGCGGAGCCGATCGCGTCCCGACGTCTCAGCCATGGCCCCATCCTGCTCCTGCGGGCGGCGATCGCGCCCGACCGATCTTGCTCAGGCCGTCGGCACGGCGGCCAGTGCCTTCGCGAGCCGGTCGGGGTCGTCGTGGTCGACCCACACGATGCGCGGGTCCTTGCGGAACCACGAGTCCTGCCGGCGCGCGAACCTGCGGGTGGCCGCGGTCGTCCGCTCGATCGCCTCCTCCAGCGTGAGCTCCCCGGCGAGGTAGGCGGCAGCCTGCCGGTACCCGATCGCGGTGGCCGCGGTGGGTCCGAGCGGACCGAATCGCGCCACCTCGTCGACCAGCCCGTCGGCGTACATCTGACGGACCCGGTCGGCGATCCGCTCGTCGAGCGTGGCCCGGTCGAGGTCGACGCCGATCTGGACGGAGTGGGGGTCGACGTACTCGAGCTGCGGCAGGGTCGCCGTGAAGGGCCGGCCCGTCAGCTCGACGACCTCGAGTGCGCGCACGATCCGGCGCGCGTTGTCGGGGAGGATCCGCGCCGCCGCGGCGGGGTCGACCTCGACCAGCCGTGCGTGCATCGCCGGCGTCCCGACCTCGGCCAGCTCGTCCTCCAGCCGGAGCCGCAGCGCGGGATCGGTGCCGGGGAACTCGAACCGGTCGAGGACGGCGCGGGTGTAGAGGGCCGAGCCGCCGACGAGCACCGGCACGACACCGCGAGCGCGGAGCTCGGCGACCACCCGTCGGGCCTCGGCCTGGAACTCGGCCACGCTGACCGGCTCCGTCACCTCGTGGGTGTCGAGCAGGTGGTGAGCGATCCCGCGCCGCTCGTCCGGGGCGAGCTTGGCGGTGCCGACGTCCATGCCGCGGTAGACCTGCATCGCGTCGGTGTTGACGACCTCGCCGCCCAGCCGCTCGGCCAGGTCGAGCGACAGTCCGGTCTTGCCCGCCGCGGTCGCGCCCACGACGGCGACGATCGGAACGGGCACGGGGCTAGTCTCGGGGGCATGAGTTTCCTCGACAAGTTCAAGTCGAAGGCCCAGGCGGCCGTCGACCAGCACGGCGACAAGATCGCCAGCGGCATCGACAAGGCGGCGAAGGCTGTCGACGACAAGACCAAGGGCAAGTACTCCGACAAGATCGGCTCGGGGACCGCCAAGGCCAAGGACGCCCTCGACAAGCTCGACGGCAAGGACGACGACATCCCCCACGACAAGCCCGGCACCACCCAGCCTTGAGTCCAGCCTTGAGTCCAGCCTTGAGTCAAGCCGTGAGCCCGTCGGGCTTCGTCGTCGTCCCCGCGTCCTACGTCTTCCTGCTCCGCGACGGCATCGGTGGCCTCGAGGTGCTGCTGCAGCTGCGGCAGGGCACCGGCTACATGGACGGGCACTGGGCGGCGGCCGCGGCGGGCCACGTCGAGCGCGGCGAGACGGCGTACGACGCCGCGCAGCGGGAGGCGCGGGAGGAGCTCGGCATCGAGGACCTCGACCTGCGGTTCGAGCTCACGATGCAGCGCACGCGGCACGACCTGCCGATCGACGAGCGGGTCGACTTCTTCTTCACCACCCGGTCGTGGCTCGGCGAGCCCCGGATCGTGGAGCCGGAGAAGTGCGCCGACCTGCGGTGGTGCCCGCTGGACGCGCTGCCCGACCCGGTCGTGCCGCACGAGGCATTGGCCCTGGCCTCGCTGGGTAAGGGAGAGCCATACCTGACATTCGGATTCGACTGAGAGGGAGCGACATGGCCGAGGAGAAGCTGGGTCCGATGCCGGAGCCCGAGACCGAGACCCCCGAGCTCCACCCGGGCGGAGCCGACGCTGTCGTCGACGACGAGGCCTATCCCGAGGCGGACGACGTGGTCGGGCGTGACCTCTGGCCCGACCTCAACCCCGAAACCGAGGAGCACGTGCCCGACGAGATCACCGTCCCGGACGACAAGCAGCAGGAGCCCGACGAGGACTCCGGCTCCGAGGACACCCCCGAGGAGCCCCCCGCATGAGCGACCCCCGCGACGTCCGCGACTCCCACCACGACCCCTCCGGCGACATGGGCGTCTCCTCCGAGCGCGAGGGACACACCGGCCCCGGCCAGACCGGCACCGACGGCATCCGCGACGTGGCGCCGGAGCGGCCGGCCGACGAGGACACCCCGCCCGAGCAGCGCCCGGGCGCAGTCGAGGAGAACCCCGACGGGATCGAGCCGAAGGCGGGCTACTCCTCGAAGGACCCGCGCTCCGACTCGTAGTCGGACGGGCACAACGCTGCTCGACCTGCTCCGGTCACGCTGAAGCGGGTCCTCGCGGGAACTGTTGTGCCCGCTGGTCTACGGCGGCGGCAACCACGGCCGCGACGAAGTCGGGCCGGAACATCACGTCCTCCCAGGCGAAGCGCAGGACCAGCCACCCGTGAGCGACGAACCGGTTGTAGCGGCGGGCGTCTCGAGCCAGGGCAGCGCGATCGCCGTGCCACTCGAAGGAGTCGGCCTCGAGGATGATGCCGAGCCGCTCGTCGACCAGGTCCGGCCGCCCCAGGAACCCGTGCCCCGCCCGGATCGACACCTGCGGCTCCACGCTCAGCCCGGGCAGGTCCATGACGATCCCGCGCAGCGCGGACTCGAACGCGTTGGCGGCCCGCCCGTCGGCGCAGGCGGCGACCCGCCTCGCGATCGCGGACCCCGGACCTCGCGCGTCGCGCGCAGCGCGTCGTCGGCCGTGGCCAGTGCATCGCGGCCCCGCGCCACCGCGACCACCCGGCCGTCGGTCAGTGCTCGGTCGACCTCACGGCGTGACGTTGCCTTGATCAGGGCAGCCCGGGTGGCGACGCCGCCCATCCGCACGAGCACCTCGACCACCACGCGTCCAGCATCATCGAACCGGAGCCGTGAGGGCGCGGGTCATCCACAGGCAGGCGCGTCCGGCAGCGGTGAGGGCACGCCGACGGCCGGCATCCCGAGGCCGACGGCGGCGGGGGCGGGCGACGAGGAGCGGGCCTCCCAGGCGTCGCCCGAGCGGGTGCGGCGTACGTCGAGGACCGGGCCGTCGGCCACCAGGTGGTGCGGCGCGGCGTAGGTGACCTCGACCGTCACCACGTCGCCCGGCCTCACCAGGAAGTCGGGCGGCGGTGAGAAGTGGACCAGCCGGTTGTCGGGGCCGCGGCCGGACAGCCGGTGGGTGGCCGCGTCCTTGCGACCCTCCCCCTCCGACACCAGGAGCTCGACCCGGCGGCCGACGAGCCGCTGGTTCTCCTCCCAGGAGACCTCGTTGACGAGCGCCGCTAGCCGCTCGTAGCGGTCCTGGACGACGTCGCGCGGCACCTGCTCGGCCATGGTGGCGGCGGGGGTCCCCGGTCGAGGTGAGTAGATGAACGTGAAGGCGCCGGAGAACCTGGCCCGCCGGACGACGTCGAGCGTCGCCTGGAAGTCCTCCTCGGTCTCGCCCGGGAAGCCGACGATGATGTCGGTGGTGATCGCCGCGTCGGGCATGGCGGCGCGCACCCGCTCGATGATGCCGAGGTACTTCGCCTGCCGGTAGGACCGGCGCATGTCCTTGAGCACCTTGTCGGAACCGGACTGCAGCGGCATGTGGAGCGACGGCATCGCGTTCGGCGTCTCCGCCATCGCCTCGATCACGTCGTCGGTGAACTCCGCCGGGTGGGGTGACGTGAACCGCACCCGCTCGAGCCCCTCGATCTCGCCGCACGCCCGCAGCAGCTTCGAGAACGCCTGCCGGTCGCCGAACTCGACGCCGTACGCGTTGACGTTCTGCCCCAGCAAGGTCACCTCGGAGACGCCCTCGGCGACCAGCGCCTCGATCTCCGCCAGGATCTCGCCCGGGCGGCGGTCCTTCTCCTTGCCACGCAGCGACGGGACGATGCAGAACGTGCAGGTGTTGTTGCACCCCACCGAGATCGAGACCCAGGCGGCGTACGCCGACTCGCGCTTGGTCGGCAGCGTCGACGGGAAGACCTCGAGCGACTCGAGGATCTCGACCTGCGCCTCCTCCTGCGAGCGCGCGCGGTCGAGCAGCGCCGGCAGCGAACCGATGTTGTGGGTGCCGAAGACGACGTCGACCCAGGGCGCCTTCTCGACGATCGTCGAGCGGTCCTTCTGCGCGAGGCAGCCGCCGACGGCGATCTGCATGCCGGGCGTCCTCGCCTTCACCGGCGCGAGGTGGCCGAGGTTGCCGTAGAGCCGGTTGTCGGCGTTCTCGCGCACCGCGCAGGTGTTGAACACGACCACGTCCGCCTGGTCACCGTCCGGTGCGGCGGCGTAGCCGGCGTCCTCCAGCAGCCCCGTGAGCCGCTCGGAGTCGTGGACGTTCATCTGGCACCCGTAGGTCTTGACCTCGTAGGTGCGGCCCGTCGTGTGCGAGGTGGGTGCAGCGATCTCAGGTGTGGCAGTCATGACCGCTCAAGGGTACGGCGGGCGACGGCCTGGAGGCTTCTCGGTGAAGCACGAGGTCCGACGCCTGGGATGGTCAAGAGAGCTTCGCGCGTGCGTGCTCGCTGAACTGGCGCATCGGAGCAACCGGCCCGACCTCCAGGAACACCACGTCCTCGTCGGTCGTGGCAGTGTGGCCGGCCGGCCAGTGGTAGACGTCGCCGGCCCGGGCAGTCTCCGTCGTCCCGTCCGCGTGGGTCAGGTGGATCGAGCCCTCCAGCACGATCCCCCAGTGGACGCTGGGGCAGCGGTCCCCGGGCAGTCCTTCGAGGACCGGCCCCAGATCGGTGCCGGCCGGGACCCGCGCGTGCCGCAGCGCCATCTCCCCCAGCTCCAGGTAGCGGGTCTCGAGCGCGCCCGCGGCGAGCTCCAACGGCATCTCGTCCACCGGATAGGACATGAGTCACTCCTTCTCTGAGGTGCGCCGGGCGGCGATCCGCCAGTCGCGGTCGGTGCCCGGCCCCTGCTCCGCGGTGTGGACGACCGCAGCCGCCTCCTCCGGTCGCAGTAGGTAGACCAGGCAGAACTCGTTCCCGAAGGGGTCCTGCATCACAGCCCAGTCGATGCAGGGCGGCTCGCCGGGATACGACCCCGGCCTCGGGTAGATGGTGGGTGCCCGCTTGAGCCGCCCGCCAAGCCTCTCGATCTCGCCGACCGCTCGGTCGACGTCCCGCACCCAGAGGTCGACGTGCGACCGGTTCGCCTCGAGACCCTTGCGGGTGCGGACCAGGTGGAGGATCACCTCGTGCCGCCACGGGTCGGGCGAGCCGAGGTAGGAGTAGCGGCCCGGGAAGGGCGAGGGAATGACCGGCAGCCCGGTGACCCCCGACCAGAAGACCTCCGCGACGGCCAGGTCGTCCACGTCGAACACGTGGCACCGCAACCGGCCAACTCCCATGGCCGAAAAATACTCACATTGCGAGTAGTGTGTCAACCATGACGACGGCGACTCCCACCACCTACGCCCTCCTGGGCATGCTCGCCACGCGCCCGTGGACCGGCTACGAGCTGACCCGCCAGGTGCGGCGGAGCCTCCGGTTCGTGTGGTCGGTGTCCGAGGGCCACCTGTACCGCGAGCAGCGGCGGCTGGTCGCGCTCGGCTGGGCCACGGTGAGCGACGAGTCCGCCGGCCGACGTACCCGCAAGCGATACGCCATCACCGAGGCCGGACGGCAGGCACTGGCTGCCTGGATGGCCACTCCCCCGGAGGAGCCTCACTTTCAGATCGAGGGGGTGCTCCGCGCCTTCTACGGTGACGTGGGGGTCCCGGAGGACCTGGCGCTCGCGCTTCGCGCCACGTCGGAGTCGGCGCGGAGGATGCTCGACGAGCTGAGCGGCTTCGCGGCCGAGTACCTGGCCGAGGACGGTCCGATGCAGATGCTCGAGTCCGGGACCGGCGGGCCGGAGGATCGTCGGGAGCACCGCGGCCGCACCATGTTCCCCGAGCGGCTTCCCGCCGTCGCGCTCGCGGTCGACGTCACGACGGAGCTGCTGGGCGTGCTCGACCGCTACTTCGCCGAGGCCGCCAAGGAGACCGCCGCCTGGCCGGACCGCGCACCCGAGGCCCGCCATGCGCAGACCAGGGCTCGCTTGCAGGCTGCGTCCCGCAGGCGTCCCTCCGTCAGGCCCGAGGAGTCACCCACAGCCTGATCTCGCCCTCGATCACGACCTCGCCGTCGGCACGCACGCCGCGGACCCGGACGGGCACGTCGGGATCGTCGGACGACCACGCAGCAGCGTCGGTCTCGGCGACGCAGGTGATGTCCGTGGTCGCCTTCGCGGTGTAGGCCACGGTCATGCCCTTCGGGATCCACCGCTTGTCGGTAGGGATGGTCGCCTCCGCGAGCGCCCCCATCGCGGCCTCGAGCCCGTTGCACAGCGCGATCGCGTGGACGGTCCCGAGGTGGTTGCGGACCCGGCGTCGGTGGGGGATGACCAGCTCGGCCCGGTTCGGCTCGATCACCGTGAAGCGGGGCCGGATCGTGGCGAAGTAGGGCGCCTTGCGGGAGAAGGCGAAGGAGAACAGGCGGCTGCCGTGCGGGAGGCGCTCGAGCGCCTTCCAGAGCGTGAGGACGGAGGGCATGCGCCCGACATTACCGATTGGTAACCGGACTGGCCGTGGCTCGGGTCACGTCTGGTCGTGCTCGGCCACCTTGCGGTGGACCTCCACCATGTCGAGGCCCTTCACGGCCGTGATGAGCTCCTCGAGGGCGGGCGCCGGGAGCGCCCCGGCTTGCGAGAAGACGAGCACTCCCTCGCGGAACGCCATCAGGGTCGGGATCGAGGTGATCTGGGCCGCGCCGGCCAGGGCTCGCTCGGTCTCGGTGTCCACCGAGCCGAACACGATGTCGTCGTGCTGCTCGGAGGCGTCCTCGTAGATCGGCGCGAACTGCCGGCACGGACCGCACCAGCTCGCCCAGAAGTCGACGAGCACGATGTCGTTGCCGGTGACGGTCTCGTCGAAGTTGTCCGCGACCAGGTCGATGGTGGCCATGCACCCGGAACGCCGGTCGTGCGGCGGCTATTCCGGCGAAGCGAGCAGCTCGACCCGGTTGCCGTGGCCGTCGAACGCGTGCAGCCGCAGGTAGCCCGGGAACGTCCCCCGCTCGCGGTGGTCGACCTCGAAGCCGAGCGCCTCGACGTAGAACCGCCGGGCGACGTCCTCGCCGCCCGCCGGGATCGCGAGCTGCACGTGGTGGATCCTCACTCGGTCCCCTCCGGCCGCCGCGCGACGGCGAAGATCCGGCGGAACGGCAGCACCACGCCGTACCCACGGTCGGGGTACGCCGCCCGCAGCCGGGCCTTGAACTCCGCCTCGAACCCCGGCCGAAGGTCGTCGGGCAGCGCCTGCAGGGTCGGACGGGCGCCGGTGGCGGACACCCAGGTGAAGACCGGGTCCTCGCCCGTCAGCACGTGGAGGTACGTCGTCTCCCAGACGTCCGCGACCAGCCCGGCCCGCACCAGCACGTCGAGGTAGGTGTCGGGTTCGTGGCTGGCAGGAAAGGCGACCTCGGCCGTGTGATCCGCGTAGGGCTCCTCCGCGGCGAGCTCGCCACGGAGGGTGTGGCTCGGCTCGTCGAAGTTGGCGGGGACCTGGAACGCCAGCCAGCCACCGGGTCTCACCCGAGCGGTCATGGCCGGCAGCAGGTCGAGATGGTCGGGCAACCACTGCAGCGTGGCGTTGGAGACGAGCACGTCGACGTCCTCGCCGCGGGCCACCCAGTCGCGCAGGTCGGCGTGCTCGAACTCGACCTCAGGCACGTCACGCGTCGCCGTCTCGATCATGGCCGCGCTGGAGTCGACCCCGCGGACGCGCGCGGTCGGCCAGATCCCGGCCAGCAGCCGGGTGAGGTTGCCCGGCCCGCAGCCGAGGTCGACCACGTCGACCGGGGCGACGGCGCTCGTTCGGGCCAGCAGGTCGGCGAACGGCCGGCCGCGCTCGGAGGCGTAGGTCAGGTAGTGCTGGGCGTCCCAGGTGAACATGCCCGTCAGCATATCTTGACATCAAGATTCTCGACAAGGCTACGATGACTCCCATGCGGGACGAGGTCGACGAGCTGATCGAGGCGTGGGAGCGCGAGCGCGCCGACCTCGACCTGGCGCCGGTCGCCGTGTTCAGCCGGATCTCGCGGCTGGCGCGCTACCTCGACCTGGCCCGACGCGACGCGTTCACGCGACACGGCATCGAGTCGTGGGAGTTCGACGTGCTGGCGGCGCTACGGCGCGCCGGCTCGCCGTACGAGCTCTCCCCCGGCCGCCTCCTGCGCGAGACGCTGGTGACCAGCGGGACCATGACCAACCGGGTCGACCGGCTCGCCGCCCGCGGGTACGTCGAGCGCTACCCCGACCCGGCCGACCGGCGCGGGGTCATCGTGCGGCTGACGCCCGATGGCAAGGCGGCCGTGGACGGCGCCTTCGAGGAGCTGCTCGCGGCCGAGACCGCGCTGATCGCCGACCTGCCCCACCGCGACCAGACGCGGCTGGCGGCACTGCTGCGGTCGCTGCTCGCGCCCTTCAGCTGACGCCTCAGTCGACCCGCTCGGCCGCCTCCAGCCACTCCAGCTCGAGTGCCTCCCGCTCCTCGACGACCTGGTGGACCAGGACCCCGAGCTCGGCCAGCCGCGCGTAGTCGGACCCCGCCTCGGCGACGAGCGCGTTGAGCTCGGCCTCCCGCTCGGCGACCCGCGCGAGCTGCTTGTCGAGCCGGGCCATGGTCTTGCGGGCCGCGCGCTCCTCCGCGCTGCCCGACCGGGGCTTCTCAGCGGTGGTCTCGTGACGGGTCGGTGCGATTTCTGCAGCACTTTGTGACGACTCGGCGAGGTCGGCGGTCCGGCGCGCGAGGTACTCGTCCACGCCGCCGGGCAGCATCGAGACCTGGCCGTCGCCCAGCAGCGCCCAGACGGAGTCGGTGACGCGCTCGAGGAAGTAGCGGTCGTGGGACACGACGACGAGGGTGCCGGGCCAGCCGTCGAGGAAGTCCTCGAGGACGTTCAGGGTCTCGATGTCGAGGTCGTTGGTGGGCTCGTCGAGGAGCAGCACGTTGGGTTCGGTCAGGAGCAGCCGCAACAGCTGGAACCGACGCCGCTCACCACCGGAGAGGTCGCCGAGCCGCGCGGTCAGCCGGTCGCCGGTGAAGCCGAACCGCTCGAGCATCGCGCTGGCGCTCACGTCCGACCCGTCGGCGGTCCGGGTGACCCGGCGGATCGACTCGACGGAGGGCAGCACCCGCGCCTCCGGGTCCTGGTCGTCGAGCTGCTGGGTCAGGTGCTGGAGCGCGACGGTGCGCCCGTGCTTCACCCGACCCACCGACGGCGGCAGGGTGCCGGCGAGCAGGTGCAGCACCGACGTCTTGCCGGCCCCGTTGACGCCCACGATGCCGACCCGGTCACCGGGGCCGAGCCGCCAGGTCGCGTGCGAGAGCAGCTGCCGCTCGCCGCGGACGAGGTCGGCGTCCTCGATGTCGAGCACGTCCTTGCCGAGCCGCTGCGAGGCGAACCGCTGGAGCTCCAGCCGGTCGCGCGGGGGCGGCTCGTCGGCGATCAGCTCGGTGGCGGCGTCGATCCGGAACTTGGGCTTGGAGGTCCGCGCCGGCGCACCGCGGCGCAGCCAGGCGAGCTCCTTGCGGACGAGGTTCTGGCGGCGCACCTCCGAGGCCGAGGCCTGGCGCTGCCGCTCGGCCTTGGCGAGCACGAACGCGGCGTACCCGCCCTCGTAGGCGTCGACGGCACCGTCGTGCACCTCCCACGTCCACTGGCAGACGGCGTCGAGGAACCAGCGGTCGTGGGTGACCACGATCAGCGCCGAGGGACGCTTCGCGAGGTGGTCGGCCAGCCAGGCGACCGCTTCGACGTCGAGGTGGTTGGTGGGCTCGTCGAGCACGATCAGGTCGTGGTGGCCGAGCAGCAGGGCGGCCAGCGCGCAGCGACGTCGCTCACCACCCGACAGCCCGACCACGGCCCGGTCCAGCGAGACCCCGGCCAGCAGCACCTCGACCACCTCGCGGGTGCCCGGGTCTGCGGCCCACTCGTGGTCGGCGCGACCGGCGAGCACCGACTCACGCACCGTGTGGGTGTCGACGAGGTCGTCGCCCTGCCGCAGGTGGCCGGCGAGCAGGCCGCGCGCCTGGGAGACCCGGCCGCTGTCAGGCGGCTCGTTCCCGAGCATCACGTTGAGCAGCGTGGTCTTGCCGTCGCCGTTGCGGCCGACGATCCCGATCCGCTGGCCGGCGGCGACGCCCAGCGACACCGCGGTCAGCAGCGGCCGGACGCCGTAGGCCTTCGACACCTTCTCGAGGTTGACGAGGTTGCTCATCGGCCCAGCGCCCCGGTGACGGGGCCGGTCGCGGTCAGCACGACGTCGTACGACGCGCGCAGCCGGTCGGCCACGGCCTCGGCCGACGCTCCCGACTCGCACAGGAACACGCAGGTCGGCCCGGAGCCGCTGACCAGGCCGCGGAGGGCGCCCGCCGCCTCGCCAGCGGCGAGCACGACGCCGAGCTCGGGCCGCAGGTCGAGGGCGGCCGGCTGGAGGTCGTTGTGGAGCAGCGACGCGACGTCGGCGACCGGGTCGCCCAGGAACTCGACCAGCCGGTACGGCGCTGGCGGCTGCTCCGGCGCTCCTGGCGTGAGCTCGTCGAACCGACGGTAGACGGACGGCGTGGAGAGCCCGCTGTCATCCGGCACGACCACCCAGTGGCGGGGCACCTCCACCCCGGGGAGCTGCTCGACCTGCTCGCCGCGACCGGTCCCGAGGGCGTTGCGACCGACCAGCCCGAACGGCACGTCACTGCCCAGCGACGCGGCCAGGTCGAACAGCACCAGGTCGCCGCTGTCGAGGCCCCAGAGCCGGTCGAGGGCGACCAGGGTCGCGGCCGCGTCGGCCGAGCCGCCGGCCAGGCCGCCGGCGACCGGGATCCCCTTGCGGATCGCGATCCGAGCCGCGCGGTCCACCCCGTGGTGGGCAACCAGGGCATGGCCGGCGCGGACGGCCAGGTTGGCGTCGTCGGTCGGCACGCCGGACACGTCGACGGGCCCGTCGGCCGCGACCTCGACCGACCAGCCGTCGGCGGTCTCCACGGTCACCTCGTCGTGGAGGTCGACCGCGTGGAAGACGGTCATGAGGGGGTGGAACCCGTCCTCGCGGGGTGCGCCGACCCCGAGGTGCAGGTTGATCTTCGCCGGCGCGCGGACGGTGACGCTCACTGGTCCAGCTCCTCCGCGATCCGCACGAACGCGTCGACCCCGAGCGACTCACCGCGCGCGAGCGGCTCGATCCCGGCCGCGACCAGCGCCCGCTCGGCGGCCTCGGTCGAGCCGGCCAGCGACCGCAGCGCACCGCGCAGTCCCTTGCGCCGTTGCGCGAACGCTGCGTCGACGACCGCGAAGACCTGCTGCCGGGTGACCCGGGTGACCGGCGGGTCGCGGCGCGTCCAGGCCACCAGGCCCGAGTCGACGTTGGGCTCCGGCCAGAACACCCGGCGGCTGACCGAGCCGGCCCGGCGTACGTCGGCGAACCAGGCGGCCTTGACGCTCGGCACGCCGTACACCTTCGAGCCGGGCGGCGCGGCCAGCCGATCGGCGACCTCGGCCTGCACCATCACCAGCCCGCGCTCCAGGGACGGCAGCAGCGCGAGCAGGTGGAGCAGCACCGGCACCGAGACGTTGTAGGGCAGGTTGGCGACCAACGCGGTCGGCGCCGGTCCCGGCACGGCATCGATCCGCATCGCGTCGGCCAGCACGACCTCGCACCGGTCGGCGCGGTCGGGCGCGAACTCGGCGACCGTCGCCGGCAACCGCCCGGCCAGCACCGGGTCGACCTCGATGGCCACGACCCGCTGCGCCACCTCGAGCAGCGCGAGCGTCAGCGAGCCGAGCCCCGGCCCGACCTCGACCACGACGTCGCCTGGTGCGATGCCCGACTCGCGGACGATCCGCCGGACCGTGTTGGGGTCGATCACGAAGTTCTGCCCACGCTGCTTGGTGGGCCGCAGGTCGAGGGACGCCGCCAGCCAACGCACTTCCGCCGGCCCGAGGAGTCTCGGACCGGCGGACGACGTCATGGTCGGAAGGTTAGTGACTACTGGGGCAGTCCCAGCGACTGGGAGCAGTGCGGCCAGGAGCCGTAGCCACCGGTCGCGGCGCGCACCTTCTCGGCGATCGAGATCTGGTACTCGCGGCTCTGCTGGTGCGGGTAGCCGGCACCGCCGTACCCCCGCCAGGTGCTCAGGGAGAACTGCAGGCCGCCGTAGTAGCCGTTGCCGGTGTTGATGGCCCAGTTGCCGCCGGACTCGCACCGCGCGAGGGCGTCCCAGACGCTGTTGCCCGACGCGAAGTTGGCGGTCGGCTCTTCCTTCGTGCCGACCTTCACGATCGCGGAGAGCGGCTCGTCGAGCACGTCCTGCTTCAGGACCTTGCGGGCCACCAGCTCGCCGTTGCGGAAGGTGATCCGGTAGGTCACGTGCCGCCGCCCGTCGTCGCCGGAGCGGACCACGCTGGTCTCGCCCTCGTACATCGACGCATCGGCCTGCTCGACCGTGGAGAAGTCGATCGCCTCGTTCTCGACGCGCTTGGTGACGACCCGGATGTCGGTGAAGACGACCCGGTCGCCGTCATCGAGCTCGGCCGTGCGGGCCGGGGTGACCTCGTCGTGGCGGTCGACGTCCACGCCGAGCTCCTGCAGCGCATCGCGCGCGGTGAGGGCGGCGACGGTGCGGGTCACCGGCTTCTTGCCGGCGAGCGCGAACGTGAGCTCCTTGGGAGTGACCACCTCGAGCTCGAGCCCGGAGCGGTCGATGCTGCCGCCGCGCGACACGGAGAGGTCGGCGCCGGAGTACCGCTCACCGATCTGCACGAGCGCGCTGCCGACGTCGGTCGCGGTCACCCAGTGGGTCTCGGTCTCGCCGTCCACGGTCAGCTCCAGCGGACGGCCGAAGCGGACGCTGATGGCGCTGCCGTCGGTGACGGACTCGTCCACGCTGGGGAACACCTGGTCACGGTCGGTGACCTCGATGCCCTCGGACTCCAGGACGTCGCCGACGGTCCCGCCCAGGGCGGTGACCTCCTGCGACTGCCCGTCGACGCTCAGGGTCACGGTGTTGCTGAGGGCGGTGTAGCCGTAGGTCGTCCCGGCGAGGGCGAGGACGACGCCTGCCGTCAGGGCGACCAGGGCCACCTTGCTGTCGATCAGGCGTGCGATGAGGCTGCGCGTCTGCACTTTTCTCCGAACGTCGTGCTCTCCGGGCCTCGGGTCCGACGCGCCCGGGCGCGCGACACTCGTCTCGGGTGAGTGCGCGATCACGGGGGTTCTCGCGTCGGTCGAAATCGTCCCGATCCCGGCCAACAGTCACAAGACGATAACGGTGACCGATGATGACGCCAACTCTCCGGTCCCGTCCCGGGCGGAATGTGACGCGGGTGACGCCGCTACCAGGCGCCCCCGAAGGCCGCCTCGGTGTTGGCGTCGACAGCCGCGCAGAGGGCCGCGAGGTCGTCCCCGCGGACCTGCGCCATCGCCCGCATCGTGTGCGGCACGAGGTAGGAGGCGTTCGGCCGGCCGCGGTACGGGACCGGGGTGAGGTACGGAGCGTCGGTCTCGACCAGCAGCCGGTGGGCCGGCGTCACCGCGAGCGCGTTGCGCAGCGGCGCCGCGTTCTTGAACGTGACCGTGCCCGCGAAGCTGAGGTATGCCCCGCGGTCGAGGCACGCCCGGGCGACGTCGGCGTCACCGGAGAAGCAGTGCATCACCCAGCGGTCCGGGGCGCCCTCGTCGTCGATCACCCGGAGCACGTCGTCGTGGGCGTCGCGGTCGTGGATGACGAGGGTCTTGTCGAGCCGCTTCGCGAGGTCGACGTGGCGTCGGAAGCTCTCCTCCTGCGCGGCCCGGCCGTCCTCGCCGGTGCGGAAGCGGTCGAGCCCGGTCTCGCCGACCGCGCGGACCTTCTCGTGCGCCTGGGCGAGCCGCTCGATCTCCGCCAGCGCGGCGTCGAGCTGGCCGGCCGCCGCCAGCCGCGGCGCCTCGTTCGGGTGCAGCGCGACGCCCGCCACGAGTGCGGCGTGGGTCGCGGCGGCCTCGACCGCCCAGCGGGCACCCGGCAGGTCGCACCCGATCTGGACGATCCGGGTGACGTTGACGGCCGCCGCTGTCGCGATCGCGTCCTGCGTCGACAGCCACTCGCCGTCGGCGATGTCGAGGTGGCAGTGGTTGTCCACGACCGGGTGCGGCAGCGGTGTGGGGGCGGGCGGGCGCTCCCGGTCGCGGCGGGCACCGGACGCCTCCTCGGTCGACGCCCGGCGCCGCGTGGGTCCGTCGGTCACGCGTCCTCCTCGACGTCGCGATGGACCGCGTCGTACACGTCGCGCTTGGGGACCCCGGCAGCGCGGGCGACCTGCACGATCGCCGTCTTCCGAGGCACGCCTTGGCCCTCGAGCTCGGCCACCGCGGCGCGGTAGGCCGTGGGGTCGGCCGCGACCGTCTCGGGCGCCGCGCCCGCGACGACGATCGTCACCTCGCCACGCACCCCGGGCTCGGCCCACGCCGCCAGCTCGACCAGCGCGCCCCGGCGTACCTCCTCGTGGGTCTTGGTCAGCTCGCGGCAGACGGACGCGGACCGGTCGTCGCCGAAAGCCGCGGCCATCGCCGTCAGGGCGGTCGCGGTCCGGTGGGGCGCCTCGAAGAAGACCATCGTGCGCTCTTCGCGCGCCAGCGACCCGAGCCGGCGGGACCGCTCCCCCGCCTTCCGCGGCAGGAAGCCCTCGAAGCAGAACCGGTCGACCGGCAGCCCCGAGACCGCCAGGGCGGTCAGCACCGCCGAGGGACCGGGGACGGCGGTGACCGGCACGTCGGCCGCGACGGCCGCGGCCACCAGCCGGTAGCCCGGGTCGGACACGCTCGGCATCCCCGCGTCGGTGACCAGCAGCACCCGGTCGCCGGCGAGCAGCGCCTCCACCAGGGCGGGCGTCCGGCTCACCTCGTTGCCCTCGAAGTAGGACACGACCCGGCCGGCCGGGGTGACGCCGAGATCGGCGCAGAGCCGGCGCAGCCGGCGGGTGTCCTCGGCGGCGACCACGTCCGCTCCGGCGAGCTCCTCGACCAGCCGCGGAGGCGCGTCGGCCACCCGCCCGATCGGCGTGGCCGCGAGCACGAGCGTCCCGGTCATGGCTCGATCATCCCCGATGCCGCGCCGTCTACAGTCTCCGACCATGACCGCGTCCGCGACCGACCCGTCGCCGGCGGGGCTGTCGCGGACCGCCACGGGCGCTCCCGTCCCACTCGCCGCGAAGCGGTCGACGCGTCACCGGCACCGCGAGGACCCGCTGGTCGGGTGGTCCGCATCGATCGGGATCGCGCTGCTCGCGTTCGTGCTGCGGATCTGGAGGGTCGGCACGCCGAACGAGCTCTCCTTCGACGAGACGTACTACGCGAAGGACGCCTGGTCGCTGCTCCACCACGGTTACGTCCGCAAGTACGTCGAGGACGCGGACGACCTGATCATCGGCGGCCGGTCCCAGGGTCTCTGGCGGGACGACCCGTCGATGGTCGTGCACCCGGAGGTCGGCAAGTGGCTGATCGCGCTCGGTGAGCACTTCTTCGGGCTCGACCCGACCGGCTGGCGGGTCGCGTCCGTCGTCACCGGCTCCCTCATGGTGCTGGTGATGGTCCGGCTGGTCCGCCGGCTGACCGGCTCCACGCTGTGGGGTTGCGTCGCCGGGCTGCTGCTGTGCTTCGACGGGCTCCAGTTCGTGCTGTCGCGGCTCGCGCTGCTCGACATCTTCCTGGCCTTCTTCACGCTGTGCGCGGTGCACTGCTGCGTGGCCGACCGGCAGTGGTTCCGTGACCGGCTGGCGCAGCGCGCGGGGCCGGCCGGCTCCGCCTGGGGACCGGTCCGGGCGGTGCTGTGGCGGCCCTGGCTGTTCCTCGGGGGGATCAGCTTCGGCCTTGCGATCGGCACGAAGTGGAGCGCACTCTTCGTGCTCGCGGCGTTCGGTGTGCTGGTCTGGCTCTGGAGCGCCGGAGCCCGCCGCTCGTTCGGCGTGCGCCGGCCGGTGCTGCGGTCGACGCTCGTAGACGGCGTACCCGCCTTCCTTCACCTGGTGCTCGTCGGCTTCGTGGTCTACGTGGCCACCTGGACCGGGTGGATGGTCAGCGCGGAGGACTACGAGCGGTCTCTCTCCGACACCCAGTACACGCGGTTCGAGGGCGGGAAGCCGTGGCCGACCCGCGACGAGCCCGACGCCTCCGGGCTCGGGGAGGTCACCCAGTCGCTGCGGTCGCTCGCGTACTACCACCACGACGTCTACGTGTTCCACACCCACTTCCTCGACGACTCCGACCACACCTACGAGTCGAAGCCGCTCGGCTGGCTGCTGCTCGGGCGAGGGGTCGGGGTCGACGCCGACACCGACATCCAGCCGGGTCGGCAGGGCTGCGAGGCGGAGGCGGGCTCGGACTGCCTCCGCCAGGTCATCCTGCTCGGGACCCCGGTGCTGTGGTGGGGTTCGGTGCTCGCGCTGCTGGCGTCGGTCGGGTTCTGGGTCGGCCAGCGGGACTGGCGGTTCGGGATCCCGGTGGTCGGCACGCTCGTGACCTGGCTGCCGTGGCTGGCCAACGACGACCGGCCGATCTTCCTCTTCTACGCGATGCCGACGCTGCTGTTCCAGGTGATCGCCTGCACGCTCGTCCTGGGGAAGCTCGTCGGGCCCCACCACGGCCCCACCCCCCGGCGTACCGTCGGCGTGATCGTCGCCGGCTCGTTCGTGGTGCTGGTGCTGCTCAACTTCGCGTGGTTCTACCCGGTCTACACCGATCAGCTGCTGACGCACCGGGAGTGGCTGCAGCGGATCTGGTTCACGCGCTGGATCTGAGGCCTACCAGCCGAAGAACGGGGTGGACGGCCGCGGTGGGAGCGCCTGGTCGTCGAGCGCCGGCTCCAGGTCGGCTCCCGCCTGAGCGGCCAGCTCGCGCAGCCGGTCATGGATGTCCGGCACCGAGCCCTTCGCGTCGATCCGGGTCTCGGCCATGTGGAGCACCAGCGTCGTGCCCTCGCGCGGCTGCACCCACGGAGCGCCCATCGGACCCACCCCGACCTGGCGGATCTGGGCCAGGGGCAGGGTACGGCGGACCACCCGGCCCTGGGCGATCATCGTGTCGCCGGTGACCCGGAGGCCGCGCCAGAACTCCGCGGTGCACCACAGTCCGACCGCGACCAGGACCAGCGCGGCCGGCTCCCAGTCGTAGAGGAGCGACCACAGCCCGACCGCGAGCATCGCGGCGCCGGGCCACCGCGCCCACCGCTGCCAGCCACGCGGCTTGGCGATGAGAGTGGTGAGCTCGGTCTCCATGGCCCCGAAGGGTATGCGACCGGGTCGGGGCCTCTCCACACGCTCGTCACGTCTCGTCGATCACGTGGCGCAGGTAGCGACCGGGCGCCTCGAGGTAGGCACGCCAGTGGTGGACGAGCTCCAGGTCGGCCCACTCGACCGCGCGGTACCCCCAGTCACCGACCTCGAGCAGGGTCGCACCCGGCAGCGCCGCCAGCACCGGGGAGTGCGTCGCGCACACCACCTGCCCACCACCGCGGGCGACGTCGGCGAGCACACCGACCAGGGCCAGCGTGCCGCTGAAGGACAGCGCCGCCTCGGGTTCGTCGAGGCAGTAGAAGCCCGGCGAGTCGAACCGGGTCCGCAGCACCTCGAGGAACGACTCGCCGTGGCTCATCTCGTGGAAGCGCGGGACGGCGTGCCGAGGCGGTGGGTGCTCCTCGCTGAACGTGTACCAGCCGTGCATCGTCTCGGCGCGGAGGAAGAACCCGTAGCGCGCTGCGCCGATCCCCCGCTGCATCCGGAGCCCGTCGGACAGCGGCGACTCGGTCGGGCGGGTCGAGTGGCGACCGTACGGCGAACCGCCCTCCGGCGACAGGCCGAAGGCGATGGCGAGCGCCTCGACCAGGGTCGACTTGCCGGAACCGTTCTCCCCCACGAGGAACGTGACACCCCTCGGGAGGTCGAGCCCGTCGCGCACCAGCTGCGCCGCCGCGGGCACCGTCATCGGCCAGGCACCCGGGTCGAGCGGCCGCGTGGCATCCGCCTCCACCCGCACCACGGGCGGCTGGTCGAAGTCCATCAGGGACCGGCGCTCAGGCCGGGTCCGTGCGGGAGGTGAGCTCCCGCGGGACGTCGAGCGGCGGTACGCCGCCGAGCCCCTTCCGATAGCGCACGTGGCCGGCATGCGCGTCCAACGTCTCGTAGAGGACCCGGCGCGCGGCCCAGGGCACCGGCTCGCCGACCTGCCGCCAGGTCTCACCGAAGGAGACCCAGGCCGGCACCCACCCGGCCGCGTCGTCCCACTCGCCGCGCCGGGCCATCAGGAGCCGGCGGCGGAGCTGGAACGCCTGCCGCGGACCGTCCTGGCAGTTCGGGGCGGTCGCCACCGGCCACAGGTTCAGGTCGCGCGCCATCAGCTCGATCTCGAGCTCGGCGAGAGCCGTGGGGTCGACCAGCACGGTCGCCACGTTCTCGTGCGGCGGACGCAACATGGCGCAACAGTCACCCGATTCCGAGGCCTGGTCAAGGGTGGTGGATGCTGGACGGATGCCGCTGCCGCCCTTCGCCGACGCCGGCAGCGTGCGCCCGGTCGAGGTGGCTCGGGGCGACTCGCTCGCCGAGCCGCTGGCGCCCTACGTGTGCGTCGAGGCGGCCGTCGAGGGCCCGGTCACGCTGGCCCTCGTCCGCGGCGCCGACCGGCTCGCCGCGTCGTACGACGGCACCGGCTGCGGCCTCGCGGTCACCACCGGGGGCCGGACGTCGGAGCACCGCAGCCGGCGTCACGGCAAGCCCGAGGCGTCGGTGGAGCGGGTCGCGCTCACGCTGACCGGCACCCGGCTCGCCGTCCTCACCCGTGAGGCCGGCGCCTGGTGCGTGCGCGGCTGGGTCGACCTGCGCGACCGGGTCGACGTCCACGACGAGGCCTGGCTGTCCGGCGTGGTCGCGGAGGGTGGCGACCTGCGGGCGTACGGCCAGCTGGGCCTGCGCGACGTCCGGCTGGTGACGCAGGCCGACGGCTCGCCGTACCGGGAGGGACCGGAGGTGCTGCTCACCGCGACCAGCGCGGGCCCGGGCTTCTTCGACACCGCTCACACGTCGGTGTGGTCGCTCGACCCCGCCACGCTGGCCCTGCGCCACCGCAGCGACGTCTTCTTCCGGCGACCTCGACAGCGCGGCGCCTACGGCGACCACGCCTCGCACCTGCTGCGCGACGGCGACCGTTGGCTCCTGGCCACCAGCACGTGGGGCGACTTCGACCACCGGCGCGATGGCGCCACCGTCGAGGCCACGCTCGCCGAGACGACCGCCGACCTGCTGACCGGGCGGCACGTCCTCGACACCCGTCGCCTCGCGCTGCCGACCACCGGCCTGACCTCGGTCGGCGTCTGGGACCCGCACCTCGTGCGCACCGACGACGGCTGGCTCGCGGCGTACGTCAGTGCCACGAAGTTCTTCCGCTTCCACCCGGTGGTGGCGGCCGGCCCCGCCCTCGACGACCTGGCGCTGCGCGGTGCCGCCTCCGGCCACCGCGAGACCGAGGGCGTCACCCTGCACCGGGTCGACGGCGACTGGCGGTTGCTGGCCAGTGACGGCGTCGCCCGACGCTATCCGGTGCTCGACCTCGACGCCCGCGAGATCGGCGCCCTCGACGCGCCGTACCCCTCCAACATCCCGTGGCCCACCGTCCTCGACGTCGAGGGCGGGCAGCTGCTGATCGGCTTCGACGGTGAGCCGGTCGGCGGTCGGCTCGTCGGCTACGGGAGTCACGGCGCGGTCAGGTTCGCGCGCTCCTGACACACCGCTCCGAGCGCCCTAGGGTCGGGCGCATGGGCGACCTCACGGAATCCGACCTGATCCACCTGCGCCGGTGCGTCGAGCTGGCCCGGAAAGCGCTCGACGCCGGGGACGAGCCGTTCGGCTCCCTGCTCGTCGACCCCGACGGCGTCGTGCTGCACGAGGATCGCAACCGGACGGCGGACGGGGACCAGACCCGGCACCCCGAGCTCGAGCTCGCGCGCTGGGCGGCGGCGCACGTGGCCCCGGACGTGCGCCCGGAGTGCACGGTCTACACCTCGGGCGAGCACTGTCCGATGTGCTCGGCGGGCCATGCGTGGGTCGGGCTGGGCCGGATCGTGTACGCCGGCTCGACCGCCCAGCTCACCGCGTGGCGCCAGGAGTGGGGCCTCCCCGCCGGACCGGTGGCGCCGCTGCCGATCACCGCGATCGCACCGGGGCTGCCGGTCTCCGGCCCGGCCGACGAGCTGGCCGACGAGCTGCGTGAGCTGCACCGCCGAGCCACCGAGAGAGAGGTAGCGCGATGAGCGCGATCCGGCAGCTGCGTCTGGTCGTCCACGCCACCGAATACGAGGAGGCGGTGCGGTTCTTCCGGGACGTGCTCGGCGCACCGGTCTCCGAGGAGTACGCCGGGGACGGCGGCGCGCACGTCACCATCCTGGACGTCGGCCGGGCAACCCTCGAGCTGTCGAACGACGCCCAGATCGAGCTGATCGACCGGGTCGAGGTCGGTCGCCGCGTCGCCCCGCACTTCCGGGTCGCGTTGGAGGTCGACGACTGCGAGACGAGCACCACCGCCGCGATCGAGGCCGGCGCCGAGCAGATCGCGCCCCCGACCCGCACACCCTGGGACTCCCTCAACTCCCGGCTGTCTGCGCCCGCCGGCATCCAGCTCACGCTGTTCCAGGAGCTCGGCACCGAACGGTAGAAGTGGACGCGGAGGAACGGTCTGGTAACAGACCTACCGGAGAGCCCCGAACGGACGGATACTGACGTCCTGAGGGCTCGGGCTCATCATTCGCACCTGGGGGGGACCGCGATGGACGTGATGCAGCGTGCTGCGATCGACGACCTGCTCGAGACGGCTCGGGCCGAGCTCGACCGGGTCAAGCCGAGCGATCTGACGGGTGAGGTACGAGACGGCGCCGTCGTCGTCGACATCCGCCCGTTCGAGCAGCGACTGCGCGGCGGTCCACTGCCGGGCGCCATCGTCGTGGACCGCAACGTGCTCGAGTGGCGGCTCGACCCGAGCAGCCCGCACCGGCTGCCCGAGGCGATGGGCGTCGGCGTGCGCTTCATCCTGGTGTGCGACGAGGGCTACAGCTCCAGTCTCGCCGCCCACACCCTGCACGGCCTCGGACTGACCCGGGTCACCGACCTGATCGGTGGCTTCCAGGCCTGGAACGCCTGGCAGGCGGCCATCACCGCCCGACGCGAGGCGATGCCGGCGGCCCCGACCCGGACCCGGTTCTGGCACCACGCCTCGACGCCCGAGGGAGGGGCACCCGGCGAGGCCATGTGACGTCGCGCGACAGGGCGGTCCACGGGTACCGGGCGCTACCCAGCCCCGGCACGTTCGAACTCGTCGGCGCAGCTGCGGGGATTCGAACCGCTGACCTTCTCAGATGGTCGACCTGGCCGCCTCGGACACGCTCGGCTTGCTCGGTGCCAGACCGCGCTCCGCGGTAAGCGGTTGGCTCCACACGCGGACGTCTCGGAAGAGCAGCGGGGCTGGGGGACTTCCCGGCGCCACCTGGACAGGTGTCCCTGGCGCCTGGGACGGCCATGTCCGCAGTGTGTGGTCTACACCCACTGAGAGGACTCCCGATGACCTTGACCACCGCACCTCCGGAGACTGCTACGAAGGGGCCGGCCTGCCTTCTGGCCTGGACCGTGCCGGCGTTCGTCGTCTCCGTGGTGCTTTCCCTCGCCACAGTCACGACCGAGGTGGAGGCGTCCGCGGCCGAGCTGACCCCGACGCAGCTGTCGCTGGCCGCGACTGAGGGCGATGGCGCGCGACCGGCACGGCTACGAATCGCGTACACGCGATCACGCTCCGGCGACGATTCCGCGCTATGGACAGCCAGACCTGACGGCTCCCACCGGCGCAAGGTCTTCGAGGGGCCTGCCTACTTCCCCGCCTGGGGCCCCCACCACAGGCGGCTCATCTTCGACTTTCCGGACGGCGGGGGCGGGCAGCAGGTCGGCATCGTCCAGGCAGACGGCTCGCACTTCCGTCAGCTGACCGATCTTCCCGGGATCTCCGAGTCGCCGGACTTCGCACCGGGTGGAAGGCGGATTGTCTTCGCCCGATTCTCCCCTGATCAACCGTCCTTCTACACGTCGCTGTGGGTGATGCGGGCCAACGGCCATCACCCTCGCGCGCTGTTCGGACCCGACTCGACCACGTTCGACGTGGAGCCGGAGTACTCACCCGATGGCTCGAAGATCGTCTTCGCTCGGCTCTCCGCCCGCTCGGACTTCGAGAAGGTCGCGGTGTTCGTAGCTGACGCCGACGGGTCGAACGTCCGGCGGATCACTCCCTACGCCCTCGGGTTGGAACACCCCCGGTGGTCCCCCAGCGGCAACCGGATCGTCTACAACATCCTTGATTCACAGACCCCCAGGGACGGCATCTACCTCGTCCGGGCGAACGGTGACCACCGCCATCGCATCTATCGCAGCAACCGCTTGCTGGGCTTCAAGCCGGCGTTCTCACCCCACGGCCAGCGCATTCTCTTCGGATGCTTCGTCGTCACGTCGCAGCAGGACGACCTGTGCACGATGAGAGCGGATGGCACGCGAGCACATCGCATCACTCATACGCAGCGCGTCTTCGAGAACTTCCCGGTATGGCGATGAGCACGTACCGCGTCACGTACCCGCCGCTGTCGGGTCTTCGCACCATGAACCACCTGGGGTCGCCTCCGGCTGATGACGTCCCGGCGCCGGCCGGGCGGTCGCTGGCGCCCGGGACGGCCGCGTCCGGAGCGTGGTCCGCACACGCTGAGAGGAGCTCCCGATGACCTTGATCTCCGCACCCCCGGAGCATGCTGCCCAGAGGCCGGCCTGGCTTCTGGTCCTGAGCTTGCCGGCGTTCGTCGCCTACGTGGTGCTCGCGCTCGCCACGATCGCGACCAAGGTAGAGGAGACCGCGGCCGAGCTGACTCCGACGCAGCTGTCTGATCTCGGCGCTTCCTGGGTCGCGCTGCACCTCCTGTGGGCGCTGCCGTCGGTCCTCGCCGCGCTGGGCCTCTCACGGATCAGCTCACTCTTGCACCTCCGGCACGCCTCGGTAGTGCGAATCCTCGCCGGCGCCGCGCTCGTCCTCGCCGTGGCGTACTTCGTCGTCCAGCTCTTCGCACCCAGGTTCGACGGGAGTGCCTGGGGCGACTCCCCGCTCTACGGCACCGGCGTGATCCTCAGCCTCGCGGCCGGTTGGGCAGGCACCCTGCCGGCAACGATCCTCGTGGCTCTCGCCCTCGCCAGTCGGGGGGTCGCTCGACGGTCCATGTGGGCCGTCGCGGTGGTCACCTCCCTCTATCTGGTCGTGGAGCTGCTCGTGTATCTGCCCGCGCTGCTCGGTTCTGCCACCCTCGCCGACACTGTCGGGCTACCACCGTTCCTGCTCGGCATCGTCTGGGCCGCGCTCGGTGGCATGGTGCTGCGTGCGCGCGTACCTTCCAGAGCGTGACCGCGGTTCCCGTGACCTTGGCGGCCGACTCCCACTGGTGGCGGGTCGGCCGCCGAGCCGCGCGAGTGGGTGTGGCTGCGTGCGGGGCACTGTTCGCGTTCGGCGTGGTCCTGTGGGCTGTTGACGGCGACTTGACCGCCACCCTCTGGCTGTTCCCGGAGACGTGGTCGGAGGCGCACCTTCGTCGAGTCACCCTCGCGGCGGGGATCCCGACGAACGCGATCTCGGTGTACGTGATGCTTCTCGAGGTCCTCGCCGCGAGTGCTGGGATCACGGCTGCGTTGTTGGTGCTGCGCGGGGCCACCAGCTGGTTTCATCTTTACGTCGCCGTCGCGGTCGCCCTGTGGGTCACGATGGGAGGGACGATGCCCGTCCTGTACCGCGCTGAGCTCGACGGTCCCGTTGCCGATGTACCGGCACTGCTGCAGGGTCTGGGCTGGGTGACGGTGTTCCCGCTCGCCTACCTCTTCCCGAGTGGCAGGTTCGTGCCGCGGTGGACCCGATGGGCGGCCGTCGGATGGGCGGCGTACCTCCCCGCGCTGGCGGGCGCCGTCCTGTTCGGCTACGAGTCGGACGCGGACAGCTTGATCGAGACGCTTCCGCTCCTCGTCCTGTTCGGCACGTGCGTGATCTCCGCGGTCTACCGCTACCGGCGGGTCTCCACCCAGGTGGAACAGCTGCAGACAAGGGGTGTGGTCGCCGCGCTCGGACTGTGGTTCCTGGTCGCGCTGCTCACGATCACAACACCGCTGCGCGGCCTGCTCGAGCAGGTGACCACGACGGGCCTCATCGCGAACGGAGCCCTGTTCCTCGGAAGCTACCTCGTCAGTGTGCTGTTGCCTGCATCCATCGCCGTCGCGGTGCTCCGCTACCGTCTCTACGACGTCGACGTCTGGGTCAACCGCGTCCTCGTCCACGGCCTGCTGATGATCACAGTCGTCGGCTCGTACGCCCTTGTCGCCGGACTAGCCGGGCTCGTGTGGCAAGACAACAAGCTAGCGGCGCCACTCGCAGCAACTGTGGTCATCGCCGTTGCGCTCCATCCGCTGCGCGTGCGGGCGCAACAGTGGGTGGACCGGTTCGTGTACGGCGGGCGCAAGGAGCCGTACGCCGTGCTGACCAACCTTGGTCGGCGGCTCGAGACGGTAGTCCCGCCGGACGACGTGATGCGTACCCTCGTGCGCGAGGTGGGCACGAGCTTCAAGCTCGGCTACGTCGCTGCCACGCACGACGACGTGGTGGTCACCTGGCCTGAAGGGGCGGTGGCTGGGACGGACCGAGCTGAGGTCTTTCCCCTCAGGTGGCAGGACGAGAACCTCGGCACGCTGGTGGTCGCGCCCCGACCAGGAGACGACCTCAGCGCCTCCGACCTGGACCTTCTCGACGGGCTAGCGCGCCAGGCCGGCGCGGCGGTCCGAGCCGCAGCCCTCAACGACGACCTTCGCAAGTCCCGCGAGCGCATCCTCGTGACGCGGGAGGACGAGCGGCGACGGCTGCAGCGCGACTTGCACGACGGTCTCGGGCCGACCCTGGCCAGCCTCTACCAACGCGTCGACGCCGCCCGGTCCCTGCTCGGACGGGACCACGCCGCCGCCGACAGGCTGCTCGCCGACGTCGCCGAGCAGACCCGCTCGGTGATCGCGGACATCCGAGCGTTGGTTCGCGAGCTTCGCCCGCCGGAGCTCGACGAGCTCGGTCTTCCAGGCGCCCTCGAGGCCGTGGGGTCCCGCTTCGACGGGCTGGACGTTCGGGTCACCGCACGGCACCCGCTGGGACTGGAACCGATCGTCGAGGCGGCGGCGTACCGGATCGCGGTCGAGGCGCTCACCAACGCCGCCCGCCACGCCGCAGCGACCTCGGTGCAGGTGCGGCTCGACGTATCGGACGATGCCCTCCTTGTCTTCGTCGTCGACGATGGTCACGGCATGTCCGTCGACGCGCCACTCGGGACCGGTCTGCGTTCCATGCGCGAGAGGGCCGACGAGCTGGGGGGGTCGTGCGAGATACGTGCAGTGCCAGGCGGCGGCACTTCGGTCAGCGCCCGGCTCCCGCTCCGGACGCTGTCATGAGAGACCCCATCGCGGTGCTGGTCGTGGACGACCACGTCTTCTATCGCGAGGGAGTCAAGGCTCTGCTCGCGACGCGGCCCGAGGAGGTCACCGTCGTGGGCGAGGCCGCAACCGGTGAAGAGGCGGTGCAGCTGGTGAGATCGCTGAGACCCCACGTCGTGCTGATGGACCTGAACATGCCCGGGGCCGGCGGGCTGGCCGCCACCGAGGCGCTCTCAGCCGCACACCCAGACGTCAGGGTCCTCGTGCTCACCATGATGGACGACGACTCGGTACTCCCGGCCATCCGAGCCGGCGCGCGCGGGTACCTCCTCAAGGATGCCGGCGTGGACGACCTGGTGCGGGCGATCACCGCAGTGCACCGAGGCGAAACGATCCTGTCGAAGCGCGCAGCAGAGCACGTGCATCAGCGCCTCACCCAGCAGCCGACGACCCCGGAACGACCCTTTCCCGAACTGACCGAGCGAGAGCACGACCTCCTCCGGGAGGTCCTCCGGGGTCGCAACAGCCAGGAGATCGCCCGAGCGCTCGGGGTCACCCCGAAGACGGTACGCAACTACGTGTCCAACGTCCTGGCGAAACTGCACGCCCGCGACCGCGCCGACCTCGTCATCAAGGCGCGAGCGGCAGGATATCCGGACACCTGATCCGACCCGCGTGACCGCGGACGAGGAGGGCCCACCAGCCGGCGAAGCCGCATCCCGTCGAGCGGACCGAAACGTCTCGAGACATCCGGTGGAGGTCCGCGGAGGTCCATGGCGTACGGCTACGTCCGCCTCTCGGGCGATTCTGCTGGTCGGAGATCCGGAGAATGGCCCTTCTGAGCGCACGTGGTGGAGCTGAGGGGATTCGAACCCCTGACCTTCTCATTGCGAACGAGACGCGCTACCAACTGCGCCACAGCCCCAAGCGAGGCGCAACGTTAGCACCAGCCCCCGACCGGTTCCGAATCAGACGACGACCAGTCGTTCGAGGTCCGCGAGGGCCTGCCGGGCGTAGCCGTGCCACAGCTTTCCGAAGAGCGGCATCGCCACGCCGCCGAGCCGGCCCCGGGGGTGCACGACCCAGCTCCAGGTGACCCGGCAGCCGCTGCCTGCCGGGTCGACGGACCAGGTGCCGTCGACTGCCGAGGCCAGCGGCGCGAGCGGCCCGGTGAGCTCGGTGATCCGGTAGCCGAACGCGCGCGGCGGGTCGACGAGGGTCAGGGTCTCGAGCATGGTGCCGCCGTCGGCGAGCACGATCCGGCGGGTCTGGCCCACGGCGTCCCACGTCGGAGGCGCGTCCCGGATCTCGCGGACCGACGGGATGGCGACGTACCGGCGGGAGAAGAGCTCCGGCAGCGGCAACGGCAGCAGCTGGGCGAACATGTCGGCCGGCGCCACCGGGTAGGAACGGGACTCGGACAGCTGCGTGACGGCCATGGCGCCACTGTAGGGCGCGGTCAGGAGCCGGCGGCGCGCCGCTGCTGCTCGGCCCGAGCGGCGTCGCGCCGGGCGCGGTCCTCGTCCTCGGCCTGCCGGGCAATCACCGAGTCGGCCTCGGTGCGGCCCGAGGTCCACACGCCGGTCGCGTCGAGGTCGATGGTGCGGACGGTCCGCTGGGCGGCGGCCGGCGCGGACACGTACGTCGGGAGGGTGACCGGCATCGGGTCCCAGAGGGTCGGGTCGGTGATCGCCGGGGTCTGGGTGGTGTCCTCGAGCGGGTCGGGCGTCTCGTCGATGGCCGGCGCCGCGTCGATCGCGACGTCGACCGGGGCCGCACGGCGCGCCCGCTCGCCCTTGACCATCAGCCGGCACGCGACGAGCCACGCGACGAGCAGTCCGGCGGGGATCCCCACGTACGCCCAGTGGATGCGGTCGAACGCCGCGACCGCGCCGGTCGCGAGCAGCGCGACGAGCAGCAGGCCGAGCATCCGCCGGCGGCGCCGCGCCGCCCGGTTGGTGGCCTCGCGCGTGATCGGCTCCGGCTCGCGGGCCGAGGTGTGCTTGGTGGTGACGATCGGCGACGACGGCGCGCGGCCCGGGCTCACGACCAGCCGGGCGTCGCGCCGGTTGACCGGCTCGCGCCGAGCCAGGACCCGCATCGTCTTCGAGAACCGGTCGACCGACCGGCTGCGGACGGCGTCCTCGTGGTGCCGGAGCGCCTGCGGGATCAGGTAGGCCGCCCACGCGACCGCGAGGGCGGCGAAGATCAGCGCAGAGGGATCCACGAAGCCGAGCGTAGGAGCGCGCACACCCCACCCCGTGCAGCGTGAGTGGTGTGTCGCGAAATCACTCGTGTGACTGGTGTGAATCGAGTCGGGTGACCAGACCCTCCGGACACTCCTCGACCGTCACTGCGTAGATGCGGTGGTCGCGCCACGCGCCGTCGATGTGGAGGAACCGCGGCGCCAGCCCGATCTCACGCAGCCCGAGCTTCTCCACGATCCGCAGCGAGTTGGTGTTCTCGGGACGGATGCACACCTCGACCCGGTGCAGCCCGGCGGTGGTGAGGCAGTGGTCGATCGCCATCGCAACCGCGCGGGGCATGATCCCCCGCCCGGCGTACCGCTGGTCGATCCAGTAGCCGATCGACGCGAACTGCGCCGAGCCGCGCACGATGTTGTTGACGGTCACCTGGCCGACGAACCGGCCGTCGACCTCGAGCGCGAACGGCATCGTGGTGCCCTGCCGGGCGGTCCGGTGGAGCCGCCGCACCAACGAGCGGTACGACGTGGCGCGCGGGTCGCCCCCGGGCGGGACGGTGGCGTCCCAGGGCTTCAGCCACTCGGAGTTGCGGTGCCGGACCTCCCGCCAGGCGGCGGCGTCCCCGCGGCCGATCGGGCGCAGCGTGACCTCACCCGAGGTCAACCTCGCAGGCCACCCGATCGTCAATGGTCGCTCCCGACGATCTGCTCCACCGCGTGGACGAGCAGCGGCTCGAGCACCGCGAGCCCGTCCTTCACCCCGCCGCGGGAGCCGGGCAGGTTCACGACGAGGGAGGCACCGGCGACCCCGGCGACCCCGCGCGACAGCGCCGCGGTCGGGATGCCCTGAGCGACGCCGGCTGCCCGGATCGACTCGGCGATCCCGGGCACCTCGCGGTCGAGCACCCGCCGGGTCTGCTCGGGGGTCCGGTCGGTCGGGGTGAGCCCGGTGCCGCCCGTGGTGAGCACCACCCGGGCGCCACCCTCGACGGCGGCGGCGATCGCGTCGCCCACCGGGTCGCCGTCCGGGACGACGACCGGCGCGTCGACGTGGAACCCGAGCCGCTGGAGGAACTCGACGATCAGCGGGCCGGTCTCGTCGGCGTACACCCCGGCAGCTGCCCGGTTGGACGCGACGACGACCTCGGCGCGCAGCGTGCTCACGGCCGGCTCCAGTCGCCCGACTTCCCACCGGTCTTCGACTCGACGCGGACGTCGGTGATGACGGCGGCCTTGTCGACGGCCTTGACCATGTCGACGACCGTGAGCGCGGCCACCGACACCGCGGTGAGGGCCTCCATCTCGACGCCGGTGCGGTCGGTGGTGCGGACGGTCGCGGTGATCTCGACGGCGTCGTCGGCGACGGCGAGGTCGACCGTGACCCCGGAGATCGCCAGGGGGTGGCAGAGCGGGATCAAGGACGGCGTCTGCTTGGCGCCCATGATCCCGGCCAGTCGCGCCACCGCGAGCGCGTCGCCCTTCGGCACGCCCTCGCCGCGCAGCAGCTCGACCACCCCCGACGACACCAGCACCCGTCCGGTCGCGACGGCCTCCCGGTCGGTGACGTCCTTGCCGGACACGTCGACCATCCGGGCGGCACCGGACTCGTCGACGTGCGTCAGCCGGTCGGTCACTAGAACTCCTCGTCGAGGGCGAGCACCTGCACCATCTCACCTGCGGGCAGTCCCGTGGTGTCCTCCGGGACGACGATCAGGGCGTTGGAGTCGGCCAGCCCACCGATCAGGTGTGACCCGGCGCCGCCGACGGGCGCCACGGTCGGCCCCCCGCGACCACGTTCGAACGTGCCGCGCAGGAACTGCCGACGCCCGGCCGGCGACGCGATGCCGTGGGTGAGCCGGGCCCGGGTGTCCGGCCGGGAGTACGGCGCCTTGCCCATCAGCTTGCGCAGCGCGGGCAGCACGAACATCTCGAAGGAGATGTAGGACGAGACCGGGTTGCCGGGCAGCGTGAAGATCGGGATCCGGTCCTCGCCGACGACCCCGAAGCCCTGCGGCTTGCCCGGCTGCATCGCGACCGGCCCGAACCAGACGCTGCCCAGCGGCTGCAACGCCTCCTTCACCACGTCGAAGTCGCCCTGGCTGACGCCGCCGCTGGTGACCACCAGGTCCGCCCGCACCAGCTGGTCCTGCAGCGCGTCGAGGAAGGCGCGCGGCTCGTCGGGGACGATCCCCACCCGGTAGGCGATCGCCCCGGCCCGGCGGGCCGACGCGGCCAGCAGCCACGAGTTGCCGTCGTAGATCGAGTCGGGCCCGAGCTCGGTGCCGGGCTCGCGGAGCTCGGACCCGGTCGACAGGATCACGACCCGCGGCCTGGGCCGCGACCGCACGGTCGCTCGTCCGACGCTGGCCAGCAGCCCGAGGTGCCGTGGCCCGAGCACGGTGCCGGCCTCGATCAGCAGGTCGCCGGCACTCACGTCCTCCCCCGTCGATCGCACGTGTGCGCCGGCGTCAGCCGCGCGGGTGATCCGGACCTGCGCGACCCCACGGTCGGTCCACTCGTAGGGCACGACGCTGTCGGCGCCCTCGGGGATCGGGGCGCCGGTCATGATCTTGGCGGCGGTGCCGGGCGACAGGGCCAGCAGCCGGGCTTGGCCGGCGCCGATCTCACCCACCACGGGCAGGTGGACCGGGGCGTCCTCGGAGGCGGTGGCGACGTCGGCCGCTCGCACGGCGTACCCGTCCATCGCAGAGTTGTCGAACGACGGCAGTGCGATCGACGAGACGACGTTCTCGGCGGCGGCCAGCCCCATCGTCTCCATGAGCGGCTGCGGGAAGTCGGGCAGCGGCTCGATGGCGTCGAGGATCCGCGCGAGGTGCTCCTCGACCGAGATCGGCTCAGGCATCCGCTGCCTTGCCCGCGAGCACGGTCCCGGACTCGACGCGCTTGGCGGACGTCGCCTGCAGCTCGACCTCACCGACGACGCGGACGTCGCGCCCGAAGGTCCAGTCGCCGTCGACGGTGAGGCTGATGGCCTCCTTGAGCGAGGGCGCGCCCTCGGGGAAGCGCTTGTCGAACTCGCCCACGTGCTTGTAGTGGTCGCCGTCGAGGTCGACGTACGGCACCGTCTCGCCGGACTGGTCGAGGACGAAGTCGCCGCCGAGGTCGTAGACGTCGGAACGCAGCACGAGCAGGTCGTTGGTGGTCTTCACCGGCACGAACCGGTCGCGGCCGACCTCGATCGTGACGGCGCCCTCGAAGACCTCGATCGCGGAGCCCATCGCGGTCTCGATCTGGACCACCTCGGGCGTGCGCGGGTCGCTGGGGTCGACGTGCTTGACGTTGCGGATCAGCGGGAGACCCAGGATCCCGCCCCGGACGTCGAGCGCCTGCTTCATCGCCGCGAGGTCGAACCACAGGTTGTTGGTCGAGCAGTAGCGGTGCCGGCTCAGGTCGGCGAGCGCCTCCTTGTCGGCGTCGGGGGTCTGTGCCGTCTCGCGCAGCACGATCCGGCCGTCGAGCTTGCGGCGCGCGAAGTGGCCGCCCTTCTTGTCCGACGGCGTACGTCGCACGGCCTCGACCGCGAACGGCGCCCCGCTCGCGGCGAACCAGCCGGCGACGCGGGCGTCGGGCGTGGCGCCGAGGTTGTCGGAGTTGGAGACGAAGACGTACTGGTAGCCCGCCTCGATCAGCCGGTCGAGGAGGCCGCTGCCGCGCAGCGCGGTGTAGACGTCGCCGTGGCCGGGCGGGCACCACTCGAGGTCGGGGTCCTTCGGGTACGACACCGGCGACAGGTCCTTCGCGAGGAGCTTGGGCTCCTTGTTCTGGAGGAACTCCAGCGGCAAGCCGTCGGTCGCGAGCCCGTCGTAGCGCGCCAGCGCGGCGATGGAGTCGGCGCTGGTGCGGAAGCTGTTCATGAAGATCAGCGGCAGCGTCGCGTCGTACTCGCGGCGCAGGTGGAGCACCTGCCGCGCGATGATGTCGAGGAACGACAGCCCACGTCGTACGCACAGCAGGGACTTGGCGCGGTCGAGCCCCATCGACGTGGCGAGCCCGCCGTTGAGCTTGACGACCACGGTCTTGCCGATCGCGGCCGCGGCGTCCTCGTCGCTGACCTCGACGTCGTCGAGGGACGGCATCTCCAGCGGGTCGATCGACGACTCCGGGATCATCCCGGTCTCCCCGTGCTCGAGGAGCCGGAAGTAGTGCGCGAACGTCTCGATGGCGACCTCGTCCACCCCGGCGGCCGCCATCTTCTCGCGCGCCCGGTTCAAACCTGCACTACCCATGCTTCCGATCGTAGGCTGGTGCGGTGCCTTTGCCACACCCACCCCGCGACGGGATGAGAGCCGCGAAGACCGCGGTGCGCGACCAGGTGCTCGCGGGGCGTCGTCGGCTCGACCTCTCGCAGCTGGGCGAGCACGCCGACCGGCTGGCCGAGGTGCTGCTCGCACACGACGAGGTACGTCGAGCCGCGACCGTGACCGCCTACGTCTCGGTGGGCCGCGAGCCCGGCACCGCGCGGTTGATCGACGGCCTGCGGGCCGCCGGCAAGAGGGTGCTGCTGCCCGTCGTGCTGCCCGACCTCGACCTCGACTGGGCGCCCTACGAGAGCGAGGCGTCCCTCGCGTCGGCCCGGCTCGGGCTGCTCGAGCCGACCGGCACCCGGCTGGGCCCCGAGGCGATCGCGACCGCCGACGTGGTGCTGGTGCCGGGGGTCGCGGTGTCGTCGGACGGCCACCGGCTCGGCCGCGGCGGCGGCTGCTACGACCGCGCGCTGGGCCGGGTGCCCGTCGGCACCTTCACGTGCGTGCTGCTCTACGACGACGAGGTCGGGATCGACGTGCCCGTGGAGCCGCACGACCGACCCGTCCGCGCCGCCGCCACCCCCTCCGGCATCCGCCTGCTGCGATAGTCCGCAGCGTCAGGGCTCGACCCCCGGGTTCAGCGTCAGGGTGTCCTCGGCCGCGGCGTCGACCGCCTCGCGGGAGAAGGCCCACGGCAGGGTCTCGCCCTCGACCCACAGGTCGGTCTGGTCGGTGTAGTGGCTCGAGAACGGGTGGCCGGAGACGCCGGTGAGGCTGATCCAGCGGGAGTCGTCGAGGTCGGCGAGGCTCACCACCATCCGCATCGAGGGCGCTGCCGACACGACGTACCCCTCCCGCGCGTCCCACGACGTGGCGTTGACGATCGCGCCGCCGCCGCCGACCTTCCAGTCGCCGCGGTTGAAGAGCCACTCGATCGCCGCGATGCCGGACGTGCCGAGCGTCTGGTGCTCGAGGTCGAGCTGGTGGAGGTGACCCCAGTCCCACATCTCCGGGTTACGGCCCTCGAGCCGCGTGAGGTCGTCGCGCGCCAGCAGCATCGCGCTGTGGAGGATGTCGTCGCGGGTCTCGACCTCGGTCTCGGTGGTGACGTCGTCCCACCAGGGGTTGTCCGGGTCGTCGAGGAGCGCCTCCACGGCCAGCATCCAGCGCGCCCCGCCGCTCGGCCACGCCGCGCTGGGCAGGTTGTCGTGGAACGTCAGCTCGAGGAGGTTGCTCCACACCACGTTGTAGTACGCCGCCGCCGCGCTCTCGGGCGGCTGCGCGAAGTCCCACTCCGCCAGCAGCCGCTGGCCGTCGCTGTAGTAGCCCTGGGGCAGCCGCATGTCGAGCAGGTAGGGCACGACTGTCGCGGCGATCGGGTGGCGGTCGTCGAGCTGCAGGGCGGCCATGTCGGCGACCGACAGCTCGCCCTCGCGCTCCAGCAGCCCGCGGATCCGCTCGGAGCGGTAGCCCTGGTCCCAGTCGTCGGTGAGGAAGTAGGGGTAGTCGCCGCCGATCACCTGCTGGTTGGCGGTGACCACGAACCCCTCCTCGGGGTTCAGCACGTTCGGCAGGCCGTCGAACGGCACGAAGTCCCCAGTCCAGTCGTCGTCGGCCCGCCACCCCTCGGCCGGCAGGTAGCCGTCGTTGCCGGACTGGCGGATCGGGATCCGGCCCGGTGCCTGGTAGCCGATGTTGCCCTCGCGGTCGGCGTAGACGAGGTTCTGGCTCGGGACGGCGAACGACGACGCGGCGTCGCGGAACTCGTCCCAGCTGCTCGCGGTGTTCAGCGACAGGATCGCGTCGGCGGTCGGCGCGGGCTGCAGCGCCGTCCACGCGAGGGAGACCGCGTAGTCGCGGTCCGCTCGCCCCGGGTGCTCCGGCTCGGCGAGCTCGCCCACCTCGGCGTACTCGTCGAGGGCGTCCGACACGAGCGGGCCGTGCGTGGTCGAGCGGACCCGGATCGTGACGTCGTCACCCCCCAGCACCTCGATCGTCTCCTCGCGGACGTCGAGCGGTCGACGGCGGCCGTCGTGGATCCACTCGTCGCCCTCGACCTTCTCGAGGTAGAGGTCGCTGACGTCCGGCGAGAGGTTGGTGAACCCCCACGCGATGTCGGCGTTGTGGCCGATGACCACGCCCGGCATCCCGGAGAAGGTGAACCCCGAGACGTCGAGCGGGCACTCGGCCGACACGTTCCGGCAGTGCAGGCCGAGCTGCATCCAGATCCCCGGCAGGCTCACGCCGAGGTGCGGGTCGTTCGCGAGGATCGGGGCGCCGGTCGCGGAGTGCTCGCCGTCGACGACCCAGCTGTTGCTGCCGATGCCGTCGCCGACACCCAGGAACGTCGGGAGCGCGTCCGCGTGCTCGCCGACCCGGGCCAGGGCCGAGACGGCCTCGGACGACGCGAGGTACGCCGGGCGCTGCGGGAAGCGGGTGCCGCCGGTGGCGTTCTGGTCGAAGACTCCGTCGACCACGGCGCCGTCCGAGACGATCGGCGTGAACCGGTCGCCGTCGTAGGCCGGGTAGAGGTCGGCCACCCGCGCCGGACTGTTCTCCGCGAGGGCGAGCACCCGGTCGATCTCGTCGGTCATGTTGCCGCGCAGGTCCCACGCCATCGCCTTCAGCCACGCGAGCGAGTCGGCCGTGGTCCACGGCTCGGGCTCGTAGTCGAGGCCGGTCGCGCGGAGAGCGGTGTACTCGAGGGCCAGCTCGCTCGCCGACCGCTGGTCGAGGTAGGCGTTCACGCCGTCGGCGTAGGCCTCGAAGGCGGCCCGGGTGTCGGGGTCGAGCAGTGCCACCTCGCGCTCCGCGACCTCGCGCCACCCGAGCGTGCGGATGAACGTGTCGGTCTCGACGGTGGTGTCGCCGAACAGCTCGGACAGCCGGCCCGAGGTGACGTGGCGGCGCACGTCCATCTCGAAGAACCGCTCCTGGGCGTGGACGAAGCCCTGCGCGCGCATGAGGTCGGCCACGCTGTCGCCGTAGAGCTGCGGGATCCCGTGGTCGTCGCGGACCACGGTCACCGACGACTCCAGGCCGGCGACGTCGAGCTCACCCGAGGTCTGCGGGAGCGGCTGCCGCCCGAGCACCACGACCGCCACCGTGCCGGCCACCAGCACCAGGACCAGCCCGATCACGACGTACACGCTCACCCGGAGCGGCTTCGGCAGCAGCCGGAACGTCGCGCGCCAGCCGTCCGTGTCGGCGGCGTCGTCGGAGGCGGGGTCGGGAGCGGTGGCGGGGGACGTCATGACCTGCCCAGTGTGCCGTACCATTGGCAGTCGCCACGCCGGAGTGCCAGCTCCGCGCGGCACGCCCGAACCCACCCGGACCACCAGGGACGACCAGTGCCGACCTACCAGTACGCCTGCACCGAGTGCGACCACGCCTTCGAGCAGGTCCAGAGCTTCTCCGACGACGCGCTGACCGAGTGTCCGCAGTGCCAGGGCCGGCTGCGCAAGCTGTTCAACGCGGTCGGCGTGGTGTTCAAGGGGTCCGGGTTCTACCGCACCGACAGCCGGGCCGGCGGGCCGTCCGAGAAGTCGGAGAAGTCGGAGAAGTCGGAGAAGTCCACCGAGAAGACGACCGAGAAGACGACCGAGAAGTCGGGCTCCTCCGAGAAGACGTCCTCCGGCGCCGAGAAGTCGCCCGCGGCCGCCTCGTCGAGCAGCTCGACCGCCGCGGTCTCCTGACGGCATCCGCCACCCCTGTGGAGGACGGCCCCGCACCGGCCTGATCCCTCCTACGGTCGGGGCATGTCCTCGATCGGGTCCCGGGCCCAGCGCGTCCGTCGCGTCGTACGACGCCAGGTGCTGGCGCGGCGCCGCCTCCTCGCTGCGCTGTGCACCGCCGGAGCGGTCGCGACCGGGCTGCACGCGGTGGCGGCCCCGCCGCCGGCCACCGTCGCGGTCCCGATCGCGGCCGCCGACCTGCCCGCGGGGACCGTGCTGGGCGAGGACGATCTCGGCTCAGCGGCGTTCGCGGCCGAGTCGGTCCCCGATGGGCTGGCCCGCGACGCCGTCGGGCGCACCCTGGCCTCCCCCGTGCGTGCCGGGGAGCCGATCACCGACGTCCGGCTCGTCGGCGAGGGCCTGGCCGACGCCCACCCCGACCTGACCGCGATGCCGGTCCGCCTGCCCGATCCCGGCGCGGCCGCGCTGCTCGAGCCCGGCGACCGGATCGACCTGGTCGCCACGGATCCGCAGGCCGGTGGCAGCCGGGTCGTGGCCGACGACGCCGTGGTCCTGGCCGTCCCGTCGACGGCCGGCGCCGGCGATCCGGCGTCACCCGGAGGCGCGCTGGTCGTCGTGGGGGTGCTGCCGACGTCGGTCGCGCTGCTGTCGGAGGCGTCCGCTCGGTGGTTCCTGAGCTACGCCTTCAGCCGCTAGGGTCGGGCGACAACTCGACATGGGGCCCTCCAGACTCGGGGGGCCGAGGAGGAGACATGAGCGGTTTCAAGAACTTCATCCTGAGAGGGAACCTGGTCGAACTGGCAGTCGCGTTCATCATGGCGACCGCCTTCGCGGCCGGTCGTCACCAGCGACCGGTCGGCATGATCCTGGACTTGATCGGCAAGTTCGGCGGCACCCCCGACTTCTCGTCGTAGCACCTGGCGGGATCTCCGTTCGGCACCTTCCTGACCGCGCTGATCTCCTTCGTGCTCATCGCCGCGGTCGTCTACTTCCTCGTGGTCGATGCCCTACATGACGGCGCAGGAGAAGTACTTCCCCAAGGAGGAGCCGGGCACGCCCGACGACATCGCGCTGCTGCAGGAGATCCGCGACCTGCTTGCGAGCCAGAACCGGTCCGCCTGACGGCGCGACCGCCTCAGGAACCGTGGTGGGGCGGGACCTGGGCGCGGAGCCACTCCTCGCCCGGGTCCGGCTCGTCGCCCCGACGTACCCCGGGGCCGCGCTCGTCGCTGGTGGTCTCGGGCAGCACGTCGCCGAAGACCCGGTCGATCCGGGCGCGGCGCTCGGCCGCGGTCTCGGGGCGGTGCTCCCCGTCGGGGCGGGTCACGCGCAGAGCCCGTCCTGCTCGGCCCGCTCCTGGGCGGCCGCGATCTGCTCGGGCGTCTTCGGCTTCTTGCCCTGTCCCGGCACGCTGCCGGCGCTGATCGCGTCGCCGGTGTACTTCCTCGCGAGCGGCTCGTCGTTGGCGAGCTGCTCCCAGAGCTTGTCGGCGGTGTCCTCCCAGTAGACCCGGCCCGAGAAGTCGGACTCCTCCGGGTAGTAGGCGTTGGGCACCGTCACGAACTTGATCTTGTCGAGCCCGATGTCCTGGAAGCCGACCCCGAGCTTGGCGATCTTGACGACGTTGTCGAGGCCCTCGTCGACCGTCAGCGACTGGGTGGCGGCGTTCAGGAACCCGACCAACCGGTCGACCCGCGCCAGGGTGTCGGCCGAGATCACCTTCTTGGCCATGGCTGCGACGAAGGCCTGCTGCCGCTTGATCCGGCTGATGTCGGAGCCGTCGCCGAGCGTGTAGCGCGCGCGGACGTAGTTGAGCGCCTCGCGACCCTCGATCTCTCGGGTGCCGGCCGGGATGTTGATGCCGTGGGCGGGGTCGACGATGTCCTCGGGAATGCACACCGGGACGCCGTCGATCGCGTTGACCATGTCCTCGAAACCGGCGAAGTCGACGACGACGATGTGGTCGACGAAGACCCCCGTGAGGGTCTCGAACTGCTGGACGGTGCAGGTCGGCCCGGCGAGGTTGAACGCCTCGTTCCACATCACGTCCGTGGCGGGCTCGGTCTTCGAGCCGTCCCCCGTCGTGCACGCCGGCCGGTCGACGATCGAGTCCCGGGGGATGCTGACGCCGTACGCCCGCTTCCGGTCGGCGGACAGGTGGAACAGGATCGTCGTGTCGGACCGCTGACCCGAGCCGGTGAGGTTGTCGATGTTGTTGCCGGCCTGGTCGCGGTCGTCGGAGCCCATCACCAGGATGTTCAGCGGCTCCTTCGGCCCCTCGAACCCCTTCTTGTCCGGCCGGTTGTCCAGCTTGTCGGCGATCTCGATGACCGTGAGGTTGCCGCCGAGGTGCCGGTAGAAGTAGACGACGCCCAGGCCCGTCACCAGCGCGAGCACCACCGCGGAGATGAGCAGCACGCGGCCGACGGTGCTCTTGCGACGAGCCCGGCCGCGGCGCTTCGGCCGGTCGGCGGGGGTCGAGTCGTCGAGGCGCTCAGCGGGCTCGACGGGCTCGTTCATCGGGGCGGGGTCCTCGGGGGTTGCGGGCGCGGTTGCGTGAATGTGAACACCCAATATCGCGGGTACCGCCGCGTAGGACAAACCGGCGTGACCTCCGCCCCCAGCGGATCCCGCCCCGGCTCTGGCGAGGATGTCCGGTCGTCGGCCCCGCTGCTGGGCCCTTCGCAGGGACGTCCTCCAGATACGACGGGTCCGTCAGCGTCAGTGTCAGTTCCTCCCGGGGCAGCCGCGGACGCGTCCGTGACCTCGCGGACGCGGTCTCGTTGAGCCCCGTGGCAAGAGACGACCCACCCGCGTCGTCCGACCCGTCCGAAAGGAACCGCTTCATGTGGAGATCCCGCAACGCCGCCCTCGTGAGCGCATGTACCGCGCTCGCCGTCACGCTCGCAGTGGCCCCCGCACCCCAAGCCACTCGGGCGTCGGCGTCGGTCGACGTGGGCGCTGACGAGGCGCACGACTTCATCGATGTCAGGGACTCGACTTCGGTGGCCCCGACGCGGGCCCAGCTCGACGCCGTGTCCGACATGGTGCGCGCGGCGCCGCAAGGTGCGCGAGTGACCTACGACGACCGCTTCGGGACTCCGCGCACCGTCTACCCGAACGCAGGCACCTTGACCGCGCCCCTGAGTGGCACCGCCGTTGACGTGGCGCGCCAGTGGCTCTCGGACAACCGCGCCGCATTCGGTCTCAGCGGCGCCGACATCGCGTCGCTGGTGAACACCCGGGACCACGTTCTCGGCACCGGCGCGCACGTCGTGGGATTCCGGCAGACCTTCGGCGGTGTCCAGGCCGTCCACGGCGGCTCCCTGAGCGTCGTCGTCCGCCCGAACGGAGCGGTCGAGTCCTACGCCGGACAGACCGTGCGCAGCGCCCGACTCACCGCGGACTGGAATCTCTCGGCTGCGCAGGCACTGGAGGGTGTGGCCGACGACCTCGCCGGCGCAACGGACTTCGCGGCCCGGGCCACCGGTGAGAAGGCGGGGTACACCGCCTATGCGAAGGGTGCATTCGCCGCCGCCTCCTACGTCAAGAAGACGGTTTTCGTCACAGCCGACGGAGCCCGTCCCGCCTATCAGGTCCTCTTCATCGAGAAGCTCGACGAGGCGTACGACGTGCTGATCGACGCGCAGAGCGGGAAGACCCTGCGACAGGCGTCGCTGGTTGCCCACTCCGGCTCCGAGGGAACCGTCTACGAGAACTTCCCCGGTGACGACGGCGCCGGTGGCAGCCCGGTCGTCAAGAGCTTCGGCCCCAACGAGCAGTCACCGTCCGGCTACGTCGACCCGACGGGGATGGCCGGGGTGCCCGGTCCGACGACGTTCGGCAACAACGCCAACACCTATGCCAACTGGTCGAACTTCCTGGTGCCCGCCGACCAGGGCCCTCGGCCGGTCAGCCCGCTCTCGCACTTCAACTACGCGTTCAGCAACGCGTGGGAGAAGCAGCGGTGCGCCGCAGCGCCTCCGTCGTACGCCCTCGACCTCGACCCGGCGGCGACCAACCTCTTCTACCACCACAACCGGATTCACGACGAGTTCTACCGCTTGGGCTTCACCGAGTCCGGCGACAACTTCCAGGTGAACAACGGTGCCACTGAAGGCGGCGGCGACCCGATCCTCGGGCTCGTGCAAGCCGGGGCGGCCTCCGGTGGAGCGCCGCTCTACACCGGCCGCGACAACGCCTACATGCTGACCCTTCCCGACGGCATCCCGCCGTGGAGCGGCATGTTCCTCTGGGAGCCGATCAACGACGCCTTCGAGGGCCCGTGCCGAGACGGTGACTTCGACGCCGGCGTCATCGAGCACGAGTACGCACACGGTTTGAGCAACCGTTACGTGTCGGAGGAGGACAACGCCCTCAACGCCCACCAGTCGGGCTCGATGGGTGAGGGCTGGGGCGACTGGTACGCCCTGAACTACCTGCACCGGGAGGGCCTCGACACCGGTTCGGTCGTCGGCGAGTACGTCACCGGCAACAGCCAGCGTGGCATCCGCAACTGGGCCTACGGCTCGAACCCGACCACCTACGGAGACGTCGGTTACGACCTGACCGGCCCGGAGGTGCACGCAGACGGCGAGATCTGGACGACCGTCCTGTGGGACTACCGCAAGGAGCTGGTCGCCGCCTTCGGCCAGGCGAGGGGGGCCAGCATCGCCGAGCACACGGTGACCGACGCGATGCCGCGTTCGCCGATGGACCCCTCGTTCATCGACATGCGCAACGCCATCGAGCTCGCGATCGACGACCGGTACCACGACTCTGCGGACTACGAGAGGATCTACGACGTCTTCTGGACCGAGTTCGCTCAGCGCGGTCTCGGCACGCAGGCGCAGACCGACGGCGGCAACGACGTGGACCCGGTGCCCGCATTCGACCACGAGGACTCGACCCGCAACGGCACGTTCACCGGCACGGTCGTCAACGCCTCGACCGGAGCACCGGTCAAGGACGCCAAGGTGGTCCTCGGCGAGTTCGAGGGTCGCGTCAGCCCACTGCGGACCACGTCCGCCGACGGGGCGTTCTCGGCTCCCGTGGTCGGGGGCACCTACCCGGTGACGATCCAGGCCCGTGGGTTCGGCGCACAGACGTTCCGCAACGTCGCCGTGAGGCCCGGCCAGACGACGTCACTGAGGTTCAGGCTCGCCCCCAACCTGGTGTCGCAGGCGAACGGTGCGACCGTCGTCTCCAGCTCGGCGGGTGACCCCGGCGCACTGCTCGACGACACCGAGGCGAGCTCGTGGAAGACCGTCCGGCGCGGCAACGTCGTCGTCGACATGGGGCGCAACGCGAGGGTGAACGCCGTCCAGGTGTCCGCCTACACCACGTCGCGGTTCGAGGGTCTGAGGGACTTCACGCTGCAGGTGTCCACCGACGGCAAGGTCTGGAGGAACGCGTTGGTCAAGAAGAGCGCGTTCGGCTACCAGACCCCCCGCCCGACGGCGCCGGACCTGCACTACAAGTCGTTCAACCTTGCCGACCCGATGACGGCGCGGTACGTCCGCTTCTACGCCGACGCCCCGCAGGGCGAGACCAAGGAGGACGTCCAGGTGGCCGAGCTCCAAGTCTTCTCGGGAACGGTCAAGAACGTCACGCCGCTGCCGCCCCCGCCGCCGGACGAGCCCGTGACCGACACCGGCACGATTGCGTTCGGCACGCCGGTCGGGGACAACACCGACGGCGGTGTCACCGGCGTCGACTTCGCCAACAACTGCGTCATGCCGCCCTCGACCCAGGGCAGTGACGGTTGGGTGACCGAGCTGCCGAAGTCGTTCGGCGACGGAGTTCACACCGTGAAGGTCAGCGGAGCGTCAGTGGCGCCGTGGGACCTTGACGTGTACTTCTACGCCGAGGACTGCAGCCTCACCGGCTCGGCCGCCTCATCGGCCGCCGACGAGTCGGGCAGCATCCCGAGCGGGACGAAGTACGTGCTCAGCCACCTGTGGTCGGGCGCGAACGTGGACGTGACGGTGCTCGCCGAGGACACGCAGTGACCCGGTAGTACCGCACCCACCACTGTCTCGGCCGGCCCGGACCACGCTCCGGGCCGGCCGAGACTGCTGGTGGCGCCGGGACACATCGACCCGGGGGTCACCGCTGCTGCATCGGTAGGACCCAGTCGGGTCGGGGCCGTCGGACGACGGTGACAGCGGGTCCCTTGATCACCGGCACTCTCCCCGGCACAGTGGGGCCCATCGCCTACGGAAGGCCACGGTTATGGGCGCGTTGCTGGTTCACATCACTTCTGGCCCCGAGGCGCCGACTCGTGCCGCACTCGGCCTGTTGGTGGCCCGGGCGGGAATCGAGGAGGGCCACGAGGTCAGCATCTTCCTCGCCGGCGACGCCGTACAACTGATCCGCGATGCCGTCCTCGATTCGCTGACCGGGCTGGGGACAGGTTCCCTACGCGAATCCTTTGACGCGATCGCGGCCGGAGGTGGCCGCTTCTACGTGTCGGGGATGTCGAGCAAGGCGCGCGGTGTGACCGAGGACGACCTGCAGGGGAAACCCGCGGAACTCGCGATGCCCCGCCGGTTGGTCCAACTCGCATTCGAGACAGATCGAAGCTTCACGTACTAGACCCGGCCCTCGCGGTTGACCCTGCCGACCGGCACGCGCTGAGCCCGCGGGGACGCGTCGCTCGTTGCGGAGCTCGTGGCGGCGAGGCGGCGTCCTTCTGGACGGGATGGCTATCCGCGGCCCTGGGGCTCCAGCGACGTGGCCCGCCCGCCGTGGCTCGCGAGGTGGCGGCCTCACTAGACTCCCGTAGGTACGTGCAGCCCCAGCCCCAGTAGCTCAGCGGATAGAGCAGCCGCCTCCTAAGCGAAAGGTCGCAGGTTCGACTCCTGCCTGGGGCACCCGTCTCCTGGTGGGCGAGGCGTGTCGAGACCGACGCTGTCAGAACGGGACGAAGGTCGACAGGAGCCCGGTGCCCTGCGTGCGGCCGGACAAGGTCCGGCAGAACTCGACGGCGTCCAGCTCGAGGCGCTCGCCGGAGTCACCCGCGCGCCAGTGGCCGCCCGCCGGGCCGGTGAGGGTCAGGTCGAAGGGGCGGCCGTGCCGCACGGCCCACTCGGCCACCACGTCCGCGACGATCTGCCCGTCGTGGTCCGCCGTCAGGTGCATCGCCCGACCGGTCGCTCGGCAGATGTCGCCGCGGTGCATCCAGGGGTCGCGGGTGAGGATGGTGTCGAGCAGGAAGCCGACCCGCCACTTCTCCGGTACGCCGCCCCCGTCGTCGGCGAACGTCAGGGCCCGCAGTGGCCGCGGCACCCGCCGCCGGCCCTCGACGGCCGCCCGACCGGTCGCGCGCAGCGTCGACGCTACGTCAGGCTCGGGCAGGTGCGCCTGCTCGCGCACCTGCAGGCCGGTCAGCTCGTCGATCTGGGGCGCGCCGGACCGCTTCGCCGCGCGCGTCGACGCCATCATCTGCCGCGCCGTCTCCCGCAGGCTGGTCACCATCTGCGCCATCCCGATGCAGTGGCCTGCCATCGCGCGCACGTCCCAGGCGGGGCACTCGGTCGCCGTCCGCCATTCTTCCGCAGTGAGCGCGGCGAGCAGCTCGGCCAGTCGCTCGTACTCGGTGGCCGCCAGCGCCATCGCGGTCTCGCGGTCGAACCCGCTGGCCCACGGCCCGCGCCTGCCGGCGTCCATGTCCTCGGTCCTCGTCGTGCTCATCCTCGTCTCCTCTGCATCCTCAGTCGGCGGCCATCGGCAGTCCGACGTGGTCGGCGTACATCTCGACCGCGCGGTCGAGGAGCCGCTCGTAGCGGGTCCCGCCGGGGTCGTTGGCCAGCTGGGCCTCCACGAGACCCCCGACGATCGCCACCCAGAGGTCGAGCGCCTCGTCGTCGTCGATGCCGAGCCCGGACAGCTCGACCCGCAGCAGGTCGATGACCGCCACGGACGGGGCGTAGGCCTCCTCACTCGGCTCGAACCCGGGCACCAAGCGCTGGTTCAGCAGCTGGAACCAGGCCGGGTCGGCCACGCTGTAGTCGAAGAACTGGTGGGCGATCGCCCGTAGCCGGGCGCGCGGCTCCGTGGGCAGCGAGGGGAGGACCTCCTGGCACGCCGCGAGGTACGCGGACCATCCCTGGCCGAACATGGCGTCGAAGATCGCGTGCTTGGAGTCGAAGTGGGAGTAGAGCGACGGGGGCTGCATCCCGACCCGCGTCGCCACCTCCCGCAGCGTCAGCTGTGCCACGCCCTGCTCGCGTGCCACTTCCCACGCCGCGGCCACGATCTCCGACCGGATCGCCTCACGACGTTTGGTAATCCTATCGCCGCTAGTAACTCCTAACATGATTAGGATCATGCATCCCGGCGCACGTCACGTCAACCCGGCGCCGACCTCAGTTGAGGCGCGGTACCGGCAGCGAGCAGCCGCCGGCCCCTGAGTAGAAGACCTGGGGACGGACCCGGTAGACCACCCCCTCCGGTCGCCCACGAGGACCCCGTCAGCCCCAGGCGACGGCACCGGCCATGCCTGATCGTAGGCGCGAGGAACTGGCCTCGGCAGCCCCGAGATGTGGAGCGGTGGACCCTAGCCCCCCGACTCGGGTCCACCGCCTCGGCCGGCTCGCGTCCCGGAGGGCTCAGTGATCAGGATGGGCGTAGCCCGACGCCGGTGCCTGTGAGTTCTCCCCGTTTCGCGGCCCCACCCCTGGAGGAGCGGCTGCCGCCGTAGGCAGTGTGTCCCGGTGCTGTGGGCCATGCAACAGTTCGCCCACAAATCGGGGCTACATTTTGCCTGCGTCCAGGATCTCGAAGCCGATCCCCGCCTTCTGGAGCCGGTCGAGCAGGTGGTCGCCCATCGCCTGGGCGGTGGTGACCTGCCCCGCGACGGCCGGGTTGTCGTCGAGGGCGAGGCACATCGCGGCCTCCGCGAGCATCTTCGCCGTCTCGCCGTACCCGGGGTCGCCGCCGCTGACACGGGTGCGCACCGACCGGTCGCCGGCCTCGCCCACGAAGTCGACCTTGAACCACGACTTCTCGCGTCGGAACTCGTCGGGGCCGTCGCCCTGCTTGATCCGACCGAGCAGCAGGTTGCGCAGCGGCTTGACCTGAGCGGCGACGCCGAGCGCGGCCACCGTCGCGGCACCGCCGACGGCGTACCGCAGGGTCTTGGTACCGGCGAAGTGGGAGTAGCGGAACTGCGGGCCGTACGCCGGGAGGGCGGCCCCGCTGCGGCCGACGATGATCGGGTCGATCGTCGGCAGGGGAAGCAGCCAGTAGCCCAGCACCGGGTCGCGCTGCGGCTTGCCGCGGACCGACCGGGACGACCGGCCCTCGGGCCGGTCCTCCTGGCTGCGACGGGCGCCGGCGGCGTACCGGCTCTGGCCGGGACGTGACAGGGCGGTCATCGCCGAGTGGAACGTGCCCCCGGACACCATGCCGCCGGCTCGCACGACCCCACGCAGCTGGATCGGCCGGTCGGACGGCAGCTGCTGGACCGTGAAGTAGGCGCCGAGGTCGTGCGGGATCGAGTCGAAGCCGCACGCGTGCACGATCCGCGCGCCCGTGGCCACGGCGGTCTCGTGGTGGGCGACGTACATCCGGTCGACGAACTCCGGCTCCCCGGTGAGGTCGACGTACCCGGTGCCGGCGGCCGCGCACGCGGCGACGAGCGGCTCGCCGTAGGTGAGGTACGGGCCGACCGTCGTGGCGACCACGGTGGTGCGCTCGGCGATCGCGGCGAGCGAGTCCGGGTCGGTGGCGTCGGCGGTCAGCAGCTCCAGGCGGGACAGCGCCGGCTCGATCGCGGCGAGCCGGTCCCGGACCGCCGCGAGCTTCTCCGGGCTGCGCCCGGCGAGCGCCCAGCGCAGGTCGGCCGGGGCGTGGTGGGCGAGGTACTCCGCCGTCAGGGCACCGGTGAACCCGGTGGCTCCGAACAGGACGACGTCGAGGTCACGGGTCGGCATCCGGCCATCGTTGCAGGGAACCGCCACCCACCCCAAGGCGTCACATGCTCATGACTGGATCGGGACGCGCAGGGCTGGCGGTGGCCGCCGTCGCTGCGCTCGGAACATCGTTCGTCGCAGGCATGGCCGTCGCCGGTGGGACGACGGCCGCCCCGCCCGGCGGGTCGCGCACGGAGCCGCCGGTCACGGTGCCGCTGCGCCTCGCCAACGCCGACCTCCGACTGCCGGGCAGCTGCGACGCGCTGCTCGAGTCGTACGTCGAGCGCGGGGTGGAGCGGGTCGGGCCGTACGGCTGGGACTCCCCCGTCCACTACTGGGCCGAGGACGGCGGCTTCCTGTCCGGAGCGGACGGCGAAGCGGTGGCCGAGCCCCCCGCCGCACCGACCGGTGGCCGGGTCGTCGAGCAGGGCAGCAGCGCCACCGGCACCAACGTCCAGGAGGCCGGTGTCGACGAGCCGGACGTGGTGAAGACCGACGGCGACCTGCTCGCCCGGGTGCTGGAGGAGGACGTCGTCCTCTACGACGTCACCGGCACCGAGCCGGTCGAGCTGCGCGATCTCGACCTGCCGAGCGTGATCGACTCCGCCGAGCTGCTGCTGGCCGGCGACTCGCTCGTGGTCATCGGCTCGATCGAGGACGGCGGCGCCTTCGGCGACACCCGGGTCCTCACCTACGACGTCTCCGACCCCACGGCGCCGGTCCTCGTCGACGACCGCGAGATCGACGCGACGCTGGTCAGCGCGGTCCAGCATGGCGACGACGTCCGGCTGGTGCTCAACGCCGGGCTGCCCGACCTCGACTTCGTGCAGCCGCGCTTCTGGCGCGACGGCGAGGAGGCGGTCGACCGCAACCGCGAGATCGTGCGCGACTCCACCATCGAGGACTGGCTGCCGACCGTCACGACGTACGGCCCCGACGGTGAGGAGTCCGGCACCGAGCCGCTGCTGGACTGCGCAGCCGTGACCGTGCCCGACACGGACGACGCCGCGCTCGGCACGATGGCCGTGCTCAGCTTCGATGCCGACGACCCGGCCGACGCCGACCGGCTCGGGATCGCCACCGACACCCGGCTGGCCTACTTCTCGGCCACCCGCATGTACCTCGCGACCAGCGCCTGGTCGACCTGGGGCTGCTGCTGGGAGGGCATGCCGGTCAGCGGCACCGCCGACGACGGCCGCAGCCGGATCTACGGCTTCGAGCTCGACGGCACCGACGCGACGTACGTCGCCTCGGGCGTGGTCGACGGCGTGATCGCGGACCGCTGGTCGATGGACGAGCACGACGGCGTCCTCCGGGTCGCGGTCGGCCCGAGCCAGGAGACCGGCAACTTCAACTCGGTGGTGCTGCTGCGCGAGGACGGCTCCGACCTCGAGGAGGTCGGCCGCGTCGACAAGCTCGGCGAGGGCGAGGACATCAAGTCGGTCCGCTGGTTCGACACGCTCGCGATCGTCGTCACGTTCCGGCAGGTCGACCCGCTGTACGCGATCGACCTGACCGACCCGGAGTCGCCGATCCTGCTGGGCGAGCTCAAGATCCCCGGGTTCTCGGAGTACCTGCACCCGATCTCGGGCGAACGGCTGATCGGGCTCGGCCAGGACGCCTCGCTCGACGGGATGCTCCGCGGGGCGCAGGCCGCGCTCTTCGACGTCTCCGACCTGACCCGGCCGCGCCGTACCGACGTCGTGGGCTACCGCTCGGCGTCGGTCGCCGCTGCCGCCGCGGATCCGCGCCAGTTCACCTGGCTCCCGGACGCCGACACCGCCCTGACCGTGATCTCCGAGGGGTGGGAGGGCCGGACCGGCTGGGTCTCGGTGCTGAGCGTCGAGGGCGACGAGCTGTCGAACCGGATGGTGGAGGTCGAGTACGGCAACGACGTCGACTCGGTGCGGCTGGTGCCGCTCCCGGACGGCCGGGTGGTGCTCATGACCGGCGAGGACGTGTCCTTCTTCGACGTGTGAGCGTTCCGGGGCCTCGGACGCCCGGCGTAATCTGGACGCCATGTGCCGCAACATCCGACCGCTCAACAACTTCGCCCCGCCGGCCACCAACGACGAGGTGGCCGCGGCCGCCCTGCAGTTCGTCCGCAAGGTGAGCGGGACGACCAAGCCCTCGCAGGCCAACCAGGCCGCGTTCGACCACGCCGTGGCCGAGATCGCCCACACGACCCGGCACCTGCTCGAGGACCTCGTCACGACGGCGCCGCCGAAGAACCGTGAGGTCGAGGCCGCCAAGGCGAGGGCCCGCTCCGCCGACCGGTACGGCACGTGACGCTGCTGCCGACCGCGAGCCGGGTCGACGAGGCGCTGGCGTTCCTGCGGGACCGGCGGTTGGTCGTCCTCACCGGGGCCGGGCTTTCCACCGACTCCGGGATCCCCGACTACCGCGGCCCCGGCTCGGTCCCGCGCAGCCCGATGACCTACCAGCAGTTCGTGTCCGGGCCCGAGGCCCGGCAGCGGTACTGGGCACGCGTCCACGTCGGGTTCGGCCGGTTCTCGGCCGCCGCGCCCAACGACGGCCACCGCGCCCTGGCGCGGCTCGACCCCGCGCTCCTCGTCACCCAGAACGTCGACGGCCTGCACGAGGCGGCCGGGTCGCGCCGGCTGGTCGCGTTGCACGGTCGGATCTCCGACGTGGTGTGCCTGACCTGCCGCGGTACGACGTCCCGCCGGTCGCTCGAGCACCGGCTGGCCTCGGCGAACCCCGGCTGGGCCGAGGAGCACGCCGACCTCGCGCTGCGGCCCGACGGCGACGTCGACCTCCTGCGCGAGACCCGGGGCTTCGTGGTGCCCGGCTGTGACCAGTGCGGCGGCATCCTCAAGCCGGACGTCGTGTTCTTCGGCGAGAACGTCCCCGCCGAGCGGGTCGCCCGCTGCTACGACGCGGTGGACGCGCTCGACCCCGCCGGCGGCGCGCTCGTGGTCGTGGGCTCGTCGCTGACGGTCATGAGCGGGCTGCGGTTCGTCAAGCGCGCCGCTCGCGCAGGCACGCCGGTCGTCATCGCGAACCGGGGCGCGACGCGCGGCGACGACCTCGCGACGTACCGGCTCGACGAGGGGTGCAGCGAGTTCCTCACCGCGCTCGCGGGCTGAGGCTCGGTCAGAGCACGCGGACGAAGATGTGCTCGGCGGCCTCGGGCACGATCTCGGCGGTCTCGCCGCCACTGCCGACCAGCACGCCCTCGGCGGTGCGGGCGACCGTGACCGTCTTGTCGGGCAACGCGCCGACCCGGCGCAGTGCGCCCATCAGCACCTCGTCCTTCTGCATCTCCTCGGAGATCCGGCGCACGTGCACCCGCGCCTCCCCCGTCAGCCCGATCTCGGAGAGGGCCGTGACGCCGTCCATGAACTCCTCGCGGGGACGGGAGTCGCCCAGCTCGTCGAGCCCGGGGATCGGGTTGCCGTAGGGCGACTCCGTGGGGTGGTCGAGCAGCTCGATCAGGCGGCGCTCGACGGTCTCGGACATCACGTGCTCCCAGCGGCACGCCTCGGCGTGCACGAGCTCCCAGTCGAGCCCGATGACGTCGGTGAGCAGCCGCTCGGCGAGCCGGTGCTTGCGCATGACGCGCGTGGCGAGGCGGTTGCCCTCCTCGGTGAGCTCGAGGTGGCGGTCGCCCTCGACCGTGAGCAGCCCGTCGCGCTCCATCCGTGCCACGGTCTGGCTGACGGTCGGGCCGCTCTGGTGCAGCCGCTCGGCGATCCTGGCCCGCAGCGGGACGATGCCCTCCTCCACCAGCTCATAGATGGTGCGGAGGTACATCTCCGTGGTGTCGATCAGGTCGCTCACCTGCCCATCCTCCCCCATCGTCGGCTGCGGTGGCAGAGTGGGCGGGGATGACTGCCGTGATGTGGTTCCGGCGCGACCTGCGGCTGGCCGACAACCCCGCTCTGGTGGAGGCCGCGGCCGACGGTGACGTGCTCCCGCTGTTCGTGCTCGACCCGGCCCTGTGGGGACCGGCGGGGCTCCCGCGCAAGCTCTACCTGGGCGACGCGCTGCGGGCGCTCGACGCGTCGCTCCGCGACCGGGCGGGCGGGTCGGACGGGCTCCAGGTCGTCCGCGGCGACCCGGTCCGGCGCGTCGTGCTGGCCGCGCGCGCGGTGGGCGCGACCCGGGTCCACGTCGCCGCCGACTTCGGCCCGTACGGGTCGGTCCGCGACGAACGCGTCGAGGCAGCCCTCGCGGAGCACGACGTCGAGCTGGTGAGGACCGGCTCGCCGTACGCCGTCTCGCCGGGCCGGGTGACCAAGGGCGACGGGACGCCGTACGCCGTCTTCACGCCGTTCAGCCGGGCATGGGCCGAGCACGGCTGGCGGGCGCCGATCGACGCTCCGCGCGCGGTCACCTACCTGACGGTCGAGGACACGACCGACATCCCCGACCTGGAGCGGCCCGCGGGGCTCTCGCTCCCCGACGCCGGCGAGGCGGCCGCCCGCCGCCGGTGGGACGCCTTCCTCGCCGACCGGATCGACGCCTACCGCGACGACCGCGACAAGCCCGGCGTCCCGGGCACCTCGCAGATGAGCGTCCACCTCAAGTGGGGCGAGATCCATCCCCGCACCATGCTCGCCGACCTCGCGTCCCGACGCTCGGCGGGCGCCGCGACCTACCGCACGGAGCTGGCCTGGCGGGAGTTCTACGCCGACGTGCTGCACCACCGGCCCGAGACGGCCCGCGACTACCTGCGTCCGGAGTACGCCCGGATGGAGTACGACGAGCCCGGCGACCAGCTCGACCGGTGGCGTCGCGGCCGGACCGGTTTCCCGATCGTCGACGCCGGGATGCGACAGCTGCGCGAGACCGGCTGGATGCACAACCGGGTCCGGATGATCGTCGCGAGCTTCCTCGTGAAGGACCTGCACCTCGAGTGGCAGCACGGCGCTCGCCACTTCATGCAGCACCTCGTCGACGGCGATCTGGCCTCCAACCAGCACGGCTGGCAGTGGACCGCCGGGTGCGGCACCGACGCGGCGCCGTACTTCCGGGTCTTCAACCCGATCAGCCAGGGCCGCAAGTTCGACCCCGACGGCCGCTACGTACGGCGCTGGGTGCCCGAGCTCGCCGACGCCGACGACCCCCACGAACCGGTCGACCCGATCGTCGACCACGCCGAGGCCCGGCGCGAGGCGCTCGCCCGGTGGGAGAGGATCCGGTCGTGAACGAGCTGCTCGTCCCGCGCCGGTTCGCCGGACCGCCGTCCTCGGGCAACGGCGGCTGGACCGCGGGCGCGCTCGCGGCGCTGCTCGACCACGACCGGCCCGACGACCGCGCCGCGGAGTGGCCGACGGTCCGGGTCACGCTGCGGCGCCCGCCGCCGCTCGACCAGCCGATGCCGGTGTCGGACGGGGTGGCGACCCAGGACGGCGACCCGGTCGCGGTCGCCGAGGTGGTCGACGGAGACCTCCCCTCGGTCGACCCGGTCGCGCTCGAGGTCGCGACCGCGGCGGCGGCCACCTACCCGGGCCTCACCACCCACCCGTTCCCGGGCTGCTTCGCGTGCGGTCCCGCGCGCGAGGAGGGTGACGGGCTGCGGATCTTCCCCGGTCGCGTCGACGACGCGGGCGGCCGGACCCGGGTGGCCGCGCCGTGGACGCCGCACCCGTCGGTCGCCGAGGACTACCACCAGTACGGCGACGACACGCAGCGCGCTTCGCTCCCCGTGACCTGGGCCGCCCTCGACTGCGTCGGCGGATGGGCCGGCGACCTGACGGAGCGGCCGATGGTGCTGGGCCGGATCACGGCGCAGGTCCACACCCTGCCGGTGATCGGCGAGCCGCACGTCGTCGTGGGCGACGCCCGCGGCTCCGAGGGGCGCAAGACGTTCACCGCCGCGACCCTGTACGACGGCGACGGGTCGGTGGTGGCGGTCGCCGAGCACGTCTGGATCGCGATCGACCCGGCCACGTTCGGCTGACCGCGGCGGTTTGACCCCGGGCCCTCGCGCCGACCAGACTTCCGGCATGGCTTTGAACGATCCAATCGCCGGTCCGTGGTGGCGCGACGCCGTGACCTACCAGGTCTACGTGCGCAGCTTCGCCGACTCCGACGGCGACGGCGTCGGCGACCTGCCCGGCATCACGTCGCGGCTGCCGTACCTGCGCGACCTCGGCGTCGACGCGCTCTGGATCACGCCCTTCTACACCAGCCCGCAGCACGACCACGGCTACGACGTGGCCGACTACTGCGACGTCGACCCGCTCTTCGGCGACCTGGCCGCCGCCGACGAGCTCCTGGCCACGGCCCACGACCTCGGCCTCAAGGTCGTGGTCGACCTGGTCCCCAACCACACCTCGAACGAGCACGCGTGGTTCGAGGCCGCGCTGGCGGCCGGGCCGGGCAGCCCCGAGCGCGCGCGCTACCTGTTCCGCGAGAGCGCGGACGGTCCCCCGAACAACTGGGGCTCGGTCTTCGGCGGCCCCGCGTGGACCCAGGTCGAGGACGGCCAGTGGTACCTCCACCTCTTCGACAGCACGCAGCCGGACCTCGACTGGCGCAACCCAGAGGTGCCGGCGATGTTCGAGGACGTGCTCCGGTTCTGGCTCGACCGCGGCGTCGACGGCTTCCGGGTGGACGTCGCCCACGGCCTCTTCAAGGAGGAGGGCCTGCGCGACCAGGTCGTCACCGGGTCCGGCGGCCACACCGGGTCGATGGTCGAGCGGCGGCTCCACGACGAGCCGATGTGGGACCAGCCCGAGGTGCACGAGGTCTACCGGCGCTGGCACCAGGTCCTCGGCGAGTACGACGGCGACCGGATGGCGGTCGCGGAGGCCTGGACCCAGACGCCGGAGTCGATGGCACGCTTCGTGCGCCCCGACGAGCTCTCGCAGACGTTCAACTTCGGCTGGCTCCTGGCGGACTGGTCGGCGACCGCGTTCGCGGACGTCATCACGGGCACGCTGACCGCCATGGCACCGGTCGGGGCGGCCCCGACCTGGGTGCTCAGCAACCACGACGTGGTCCGGCACCCGACCCGCTACGGCGGCGGCGAGCGCGGCCACGCCCGGGCCCGCGCCGCCACACTGACCATGCTGGCGCTCCCCGGCTCGGCGTACGTCTACCAGGGCGAGGAGCTCGGGTTGCCCGAGGTCGACGTCGCGCCCGAGCACTGGCTGGACCCGGCCTCGCTGCGGACCGGCCGGAAGGGTCGAGACGGCTGCCGGGTGCCGCTCCCGTGGTCGGGCACGGCGGCGCCGTACGGCTTCGGCCCGGGCGAGGGCCAGCCCTGGATCCCGCAGCCGCCGGAGTGGGCCGACCTGAGCGTCGAGGCGCAGCAGGGCCAGGAGGGGTCGACCCTGGAGTTCTACCGAGCGGCACTCCGAGCGCGTCGCGAGCATGCCCTCGGCGCCGGCACCCACGTCGGGGTCGCCGACGGTCCCCGCCGCACCCTCATCATCGAGCGCGGACCGCTCACCGTGGTCCTGAACTGCGGCGAGACCCCCGTCCCGCTGCCCGACGGCGAGGTGCTCATCGCCAGCGGCGAGCTCACCGCCGACAAGCTGCCCGCCGACACCGCCGTCTGGCTCCACCGCTGACCCGTCACAGAGGCCGGGCCCCTGGAAATGCGGACGACCCGCAGGCGTGGCACTCGCCTCTCGGCGACGCCGCTCCGGAGGACGTGGGTCCGGATCACCTGCGGGTCGGGTGGCTGCTGTGGATTCGTCAGCAGCCAGGCCGGGCAGTCGCAGCCCGGTCCTACTACTGGCTGCTAGCGGGCAGCCACCTCACGCGTCCCAAAAGAATTCATTCCTCGGACCACCTCCTTTCCCGTGTGGCACCACGGTAGGTCGCACCTGGTGACGGACTCAAGGGGTTTATGCCACGCGTCCGTCAGGCGGTCAGGTCCTCGGCCATGGGCTGCGAGAACTGCGCCTCGTACAGCCGCGCGTAGGCGCCCTCGTGGGTGAGCAGCTCGTCGTGGGTCCCCTGCTCCACGATGGCGCCGCCCTCCATCACCAGGATCAGGTCGGCGTCGCGGATCGTCGACAGCCGGTGGGCGATCACGAACGAGGTCCGGTCGGCGCGCAGCGCCGCCATCGCCCGCTGCACCAGCACCTCCGTCCGGGTGTCGACCGAGGACGTCGCCTCGTCGAGGATCAGCAGCGCCGGCCGGGTCAGGAACGCCCGGGCGATCGTGACGAGCTGCCGCTCGCCGGCGGACAGGTTGGAGCCGTCCTCGTCGATCACCGTCTCGTAGCCGTCGGGGAGCGAGTGCACGAACCGGTCGACGTACGTCGCACGGGCGGCCTCGAGGATCTCCTCCTCGGTCGCGTCCGGCCGGCCGTAGGCCAGGTTCTCGCGGATCGTGCCCTCGAACAGCCACGTGTCCTGCAGCACCATGCCGACCTGGCTGCGCAGCGCCGCCCGCGGCATCGCGGTGACGTCGACCCCGTCGAGCGTGATCCGACCGCCGTCGAGCTCGTAGAACCGCATCACCAGGTTGACCAGGGTGGTCTTGCCCGCGCCGGTCGGACCGACGATCGCGACGGTCTGGCCCGGCCGGGCGACCAGCGACAGGTCCTCGATCAGCGGCCGTTCGGGGTCGTAGCGGAACGAGACGTGCTCGAAGGCGACCTCGCCTCGGCGTACGGGCGCGGTGCCCGGCTCCGCGGCGTCGGGCTCCTCGTCGGCGTCGAGCAGCTCGAAGACCCGCTCGGCCGACGCCACCCCGCTCTGGAGCAGGTTCATCATCGAGGCGACCTGCGTCAGCGGCTGAGTGAACTGGCGGGTGTACTGCACGAAGGCCTGCACCTCGCCCAGCGTCAGGGACCCGCTGGCCACCCGCAGCGCGCCGACGACCGCGACCAGGACGTAGTTGAGGTTCCCGAGGAACATCATCGCGGGCATGATCAGGCTGGAGACGAACTGGGCACCGAAGCTGACCTTGAACAGCTCCTCGTTCTCCTCCTCGAACGCCCGCTCCGCCTCGGCCCGGCGGCCGTACACACTCACCAGCGCGTGACCGGAGAACGCCTCCTCGATCTGGGCGTTGAGGACCCCGGTCCTCCGCCACTGGGCGATGAACTGGCCCTGGCTGCGGGCCATGATCGCGCGTGTCACGAACAACGACGCGGGCACCGTCAGCAGCGCGACCAGCGCGAGCAGCGGGGAGATCCAGAGCATCATCGCGAGCACCCCGAACACCGTGAAGAGCGAGGTCAGCAGCTGGCTCATGGTCTGCTGCAGCGACTGGCTGATGTTGTCGATGTCGTTGGTGACCCGGCTGAGCAGCTCGCCGCGCGGTGACCGGTCGAAGTACGAGAGCGGGAGCCGGTGGATCTTCTCCTCGACGTCGTCGCGGAGCGTGCGGACGGTCGTCTGGACGACCCGGTTGAGCAGCAGCCCGGCGGCCCAGGACAGGAGCATCGCGACGACGTAGATCGCCAGCGCCAGCAGCATCACGTCGCGGACTGCGTCGAAATCGACGCCGGCACCCGGGACGAGGTTCGGGATGCCGGAGAGCAGGTCGGCCAGCTGGTCGTCGCCGCGCGCCCGCAGCGCCGCGATCGCCTGCTCGCGGGTGGAGCCCGCCGGGAGCCGGCGGCCCATGAAACCGGCGAACACGAGGTCCGTGGCCCGGCCGAGCACCCGCGGCCCGTAGGACATCAGCCCCACGCTGACGAGGGTCAGGACGACGACGAGCACGACGTTGACGCGGTCGGGCGCCAGCCGGTGCAGGAGGCGGCGCGCGGACGGACCGAAGTCCATCGCCTTCTGCCCCACGAGCCCACCGCCCATCGGGCCACGCCCCGGGCCGGGGCCGGCCTGGATCCGCTCGGTCGCCTGGAAGGCGCGGGACTTGTCGGCGCCGGGCTTCTGGGAGGTCGGCGTGCTCATGCCGCGGCCTCCTCTGTCAGCTGCGACTCGACGATCTCGCGGTAGGTCGGGCTGGAGGCGAGCAGCTCGTCGTGACGGCCGCGCCCGACGATCCGGCCGTCCTCGAGCACCACGATCTGGTCGGCGTCGCGGATGGTGGAGACCCGCTGCGCGACGATCACGACCGTCGCCTCGGTCGTGTGGGGCCGCAGCGCAGCGCGGAGCCGGGCGTCGGTCGCGAGGTCGAGCGCCGAGAAGCTGTCGTCGAACAGGTAGATGGCGGGTCGCCGTACGAGCGCCCTGGCGATCGCGAGCCGCTGCCGCTGGCCACCCGAGAAGTTGGTGCCGCCCTGCACGACCGGCGCGTCGAGCCCGTCCTCCAGCGACTCCACGAAGTCGCGGGCCTGGGAGACCTCGAGCGCCTCCCAGAGCTGGTCGTCGGTGGCGTCGGCGAGCCCGTACTCGAGGTTGCTCCGGATCGTGCCGGAGAAGAGGTAGCCACGCTGGGGCACCAGGCCGAGCTCGCCCCACAGCACCTCGGGCTCCAGGTCGCGCACGTCGACGCCGCCGACCGACACCGAGCCGCTGGTGACGTCGAAGAGCCGCGGCACGAGGTTGACCAGGGTGCTCTTGCCGGCGCCCGTCGAGCCGACGACGGCGACGGTCTGCCCGGGCCTGGCCTCGAACGAGACGTCGGCCAGCACCGGCTCCTCGGCACCGGGGTAGGAGAACGTGGCCGCGCGGACGTCGAGGTGCCCACGACGCCCGGGGTCGGGCTCCTGGGGCGTGGCCGGCGGCGTCACCGACGTCTCGGTCTCCAGCACCTCGGTGATCCGGTCGGCGCAGACCGCCGCGCGCGGGATCAGCATCAGCATGAACGTCGCCATCATCACCGACATCAGGATCTGCATCAGGTACGAGAGGAACGCCGTCAGCGGGCCGACCTCCATCAGCCCGTCGTCGACCCGGTGGGCCCCCACCCAGAGCACGCCGACGCTGCTCACGTTGACGACCACCATGACCAGCGGGAACAGGGTGAACATCCAGCGGCCGACCCGGAGCGCCACGCCGGTCAGGTCGGCGTTGGCGTCGTGGAAGCGGGCGATCTCGTGGCGCTCGCGCACGAACGCGCGCACCACCCGGATGCCGGTGATCTGCTCGCGCAGCACCCGGTTCACCTCGTCGACCTTCGGCTGCATCCGACGCGAGTCGGGGATCATCCGGCTCACGACCAGCCCGACGACCAGGAAGAGCGCAGGAACCACCAGCAGCAGCGTCCACCCGAGCCCGGCGTCGACCCGCAGCGCCATCAGCACGCCGCCGACCATCATGATCGGGGCGGCGACGGCCATCGTGCAGGTCATCAGCACGAGCATCTGCACCTGCTGGACGTCGTTCGTCGTCCGCGTGATCAGGGACGGCGCGCCGAACTGCTGCACCTCGCGGGTCGAGAACGTGCCGACCCGGTGGAACAGCGCGGCCCGGAGATCGCGGCCGAAGGCCATCGCGGTGCGCGACCCGAGCCGGACGGCGAGCACGGAGCACACGATCTGCACGAAGGAGATGGCGAGCATCGCGCCGCCGAGCTCCCAGATCCGGCCCGTGTCACCGGTGGCGATGCCGTCGTCGATGATGTCCGCGTTCAGGCTCGGCAGGTAGAGCATCGCCACGACCCCCACGAACTGGAGCGCGACGACCGCGGTCAGCGGCCTCCCGTACGGCGCGAGCCGTTCGCGCAGCAGTCGGACCAGCATCAGTCGTCTCCCCTCTCGAGCATCCCGTCGAGCAGGACGTCGACGATCTCGCGCGGGCTCATGGTGTTCCCCTCGGCGATGCCGGGGTGCGAGCCCGCGAACGTCAGCAGCCGGACCACGTGCAGCGCGCGCTCCGGGTCGATCCGCAGCCGGTCGGCGTCGGCACCGAGGACGTCGCGGACCAGCGGTTGCAGCCGGGCGTCCCAGCGCTTGCGGAACTCGCGCCGCTGCTCCTGGTCGGGCGCCACCATGCCGAGCTTGTCGAGGAGCAGGAAGATCCGGGCGAACCGCTGCTGCATCGCGGCCACCAGCGCCTCCAGGCGCTGCTCCAGCGGCGCGTCGAGGTCGATCGCGCGGAGGTCGGCCTCGTAGCGGGTCGGCTCCATGGCGGCCCGCACCGCGGCCTCGACCAGCTGGTCCTTGGACCCGAACGCCCGGAAGATGGTCCCCTCCGCGACGCCCGCCGCCTCGGCGATCAGCCGGGTCGTGACGCCCCGCCCGTGCGCGAAGAGCAACGGCACGGTGGCCTCGACCAGCGCGGCGCGGCGCTGGTCGGGAGTGAGCGGAGTGGCACGGGGCACCCGGCCAGCCTAAGTGAGTGAGCGCTCACTCACAAACTGCTTACTTCTTGTTCGGTCACGGTGCGAGGCGGCTCACGGACCAGTCGCCGGCGGCTGGCGCGTAGACGAGCCGGTCGTGCATCCGGCCCGGCCTGCCCTGCCAGAACTCGACCGACTCGGCCGCGACCCGGAAGCCGCCCCACTCCTCCGGCACCGGCACGTCGCGGTCCGCGTAACGCGCACTCTGCTCGTCGTACGCCGCCTGGAGCTCGGCCCGGTCGGCCACCGGTCGCGACTGGTGGGACGCGTGGGCACCGAGCTGCGAGCCCCGAGGGCGACTGGCGAAGTAGGCGGCGACGTCCTCGCTCGGGAGCGGCGCGGCGAGGCCCTCGACCCGCACCTGGCGCTCCAGCGGGTGCCACGGGAACAGCAGCGCGCAGCGGGGGTTGGCCGTCAGCTCGGAGCCCTTGCGCGACCCGAGGTTCGTGAAGAAGACGAAGCCCGCCGGCGAGACCCCCTTGAGCAGCACGAGCCGGGACGACGGCCGGCCGTCGGCGGACACGGTCGAGACGACCATCGCGTTCGGCTCGTGGAGGCCGGCGGCGTGCGCCTCCTCGAACCAGCGGTCGAACATCGTGAACGGATCGGGGGCCAGGTCCGCCTCGGTCAGTCCGGCGTCGGCGTATTCCCGTCGCAGGGCCGCGACGTCCGCTCCGCGCTCGGGGCTCATGGCGTCGACCCTAGACCGGCAGGCAGAATGCCCACGGATCCATCGGGGATCCAGCGAAGGGGTCACATGAGCGAGCACGCGGACGTCCACCACGGCCTCGAGGGCGTCGTCGCCTTCGCCTCGGAGATCGCCGAGCCGGACAAGGAGGGCTCGGCGCTGCGCTACCGCGGCGTCGACATCGAGGAGCTCGTCGGCCGGGTGCCGTTCGAGAACGTGTGGGGCCTGCTCGTCGACGGCGCCTACACGCCGGGGCTGCCGCCGGCCGAGCCCTACAACATCGCGATCCACACCGGCGACGTCCGCGCCGACGTACAGGCGAGCGTGGCGATGCTGGCGCCGATGCTCGGGATGGGGCAGACCTACGACATCTCCGACGAGCAGGCGCGGCTCGACCTCTCGCGGGTCGCCGTGATGGTCCTCTCGTACGCCGCGCAGAGCGCCCGCGGCATCGGCAAGCCGCTGGTCCCGCAGCACGAGGTCGACCAGGGGCGCTCGCTCGCGGAGCGCTTCCTGATCCGCTGGCGGGGCGAGGCCGACCCGGCCCACGTGAAGGCGATCGACGCCTACTGGTCGTCCGCGGCCGAGCACGGCATGAACGCCTCGACGTTCACGGCGCGGGTCATCACCTCGACCGGTGCCGACGTCGCCGCCGCCTTCTCCGGCGCGATCGGAGCGATGAGCGGGCCGCTGCACGGCGGCGCGCCCTCGCGCGTGCTCGGCATGATCGAACAGGTCGAGCAGCGCGGCGACGCCGATGCCTACGTCAAGGAGCTGCTCGACAACGGCGAGCGGTTGATGGGGTTCGGCCACCGCGTCTACCGCGCCGAGGACCCGCGAGCACGGGTGCTGCGACGGACGGCGCAGGAGCTCGACGCCCCACGCTACGAGGTCGCACAGCGGCTGGAGCAGGCGGCGCTCGCCGAGCTCCGCGAGCGGCGCCCCGACCGGGTGCTCGAGACCAACGTGGAGTTCTGGGCGGCGATCGTCCTCGACTTCGCAGGCGTCCCTGCCCCGATGTTCACCTCGATGTTCACCTGCGCCCGCACCGGCGGCTGGTCGGCCCACATCCTCGAGCAGAAGCGGACCGGCCGGCTGATCCGGCCGTCGGCGATCTACACCGGCCCGGCCGCTCGCGCCGCCACGGACGTCGAGGGCTGGCACGGCACCTGGGCCGGATGAGCGAAGCCGTCGACCGCCGGCCGACGCTCCGCACGGAGCGGATCCGGCTGGAGCCGCTGACCGCCGACCACACCGAGCTGCTGGTCGAGCTCGACTCGGACGCGGAGGTGCTCCGCTTCATCTTCGGGCGGGCGCTCCCGCGCGAGGAGGTCGTCGAGCGACACCTCCCCCGGCGGCTGCGCCCGGACGGCCCGCAGCGCGGTCTCGGCTACTGGGCCGGCTTCTCCCGCGACGGCGACGCCTTCCTCGGCTGGTGGACGCTCGCGGTGGACGACGATGACCCGGACACCGCGGAGCTCGGCTACCGGCTCCGGCGCGACGCGTGGGGCAGGGGATACGCCACGGAGGGCTCGCGGGCGCTCCTCGACCACGCCTTCCGCACGCTCCGGCTCCCGGTCGTGTGGGCCACGACGATGGCTGTCAACGCCGGGTCGCGCGGCGTGATGACCAAGCTCGGCATGACGCACGTCCGAACTGACGTCCAGCAGTGGGACGACCCGCTGCCGGGTGCCGAGCTGGGGGAGGTGCGCTACGAGATCACGCGCTCTGATTGGCTGACCGGATGAGCGACATCGATCTCTGGGACCGCGAGGCGCAGACCTTCGACGAGGCGGCCGACCACGGACTGGCCGACCCCGAGTGCCGTGCGGCCTGGCGCTTGCTGCTGCTCGAGCACCTACCGCCGCCCGCAGCGAGGGTCGCCGACCTGGGCTGCGGCACGGGCACGCTCGCACTGCTGCTCGCGGAGGAGGGGTACGCCGTGGACGGCGTCGACTTCTCGCCCGAGATGGTGCGGCTGGCCCGGGCCAAGGCGGGCCACGCCGCGACGTTCCACGAGGCCGACGCCGCCGCGCCGCCACTCGAGGCTGGGTCCTACGACGTGGTCCTGAGCCGGCACGTGCTCTGGGCGATGCCCTCTCCCGCGGCCGCGCTCGATCGCTGGATCGCACTCCTCCGCCCCGGCGGGCGGCTGCTCCTCGTGGAGGGGAACTGGTCCACCGGCGCCCTTCGAGACGGGCGCTCCGCGCCCTCCTCAGGAACCACGGGTCTGACCGCCGAGGAGACCGTCGCGTTGGTGGCCGAAGCCGGCTACCAACCGGAGCTGCGGCGGCTTCCGGAGCCGGTGTTCTGGGGACGCGAGATCACCGACGACCGCTATCTGGTGGTCGGTACCTGAGACCGACGCCGTCGCCCTGCCAGCCCAGAGCTTGATGGTTGATTTGTGACCTTCTGGTCACATAAACTCCCGGCGTGGACTCCCAGGACGCCGTGTTCAAGGCACTCGCCGACCCGACGCGCCGGGAGATCCTCGACCTGCTGTTCACCCGGGACGGCCGCACGGTCGGGGAGGTGTGCGAGGTGTTCGCCGACCGGATGAGCCGGTTCGGCGTGATGAAGCACCTCGCGGTCCTCACCGAGGCCGAGCTGGTCGTCACCGCGAAGGAGGGCCGCACCAAGCGGCTGTTCCTCAACCCGGTGCCGATCGAGCAGGTCGCCGACCGCTGGATCAGCAAGTACGCCGCTCGCTTCACCACGGCCCTGGTCGGGCTGAAGGGGCAAGTCGAGCACCCGCCCGAGACCGCCGAAGGACCCGCGTCATGACTCTCACCGCGCACGTCTACCACATCCACATCAACGCCGACGCCGACCAGGTCTGGGCCGCGATCACCCAGTCGGAGTGGAAGAGGCGCTACTTCCACGGCACGTCGTACGCCGAGGGCCCGACGCCCGGCGCGCGCTACCGGACCGTCAAGGCCGACGGCGGCGACGCCGTCGACGGCATGATCGAGGAGATGACCCCGCCGGGGGCGGGGACCCCCGGCCGGTTCGTCCAGACCTGGCACGTGCTCTACGACACCGAGCTCGCCGCCGAGCCGCCGAGCCGGGTCGAGTGGACCGTCGAGCAGGTGGGCGAGCGGCTCACCCGGGTTCGGCTCGTGCACGGCGACCTCGCCGGGAGCCCTCTCACCTGGGCCAACGTCAAGGACGGCTGGGTCTGGGTGTTGGACGCCCTCAAGACCGTTCTCGAGACCGGCCGCACCTTGCCCCCGATCACGATCGACACCGAGGACGACCCGGCGCCGGCCGAGGGCGACTGGCACCGGCGCCAGGGAGTGGCGGCGAACAACGAGGCCTTCACGCTGCTCGCCGCCGACCGCGACCCGGCCGACGACGAGCGACTGCTCCGGCTGGTCCACACAGCGGCGTACCACTGGGGGCTCGCGACCGGCGCCGGCCCGCAGCACGCGATCCGCGCCGACTACCTGATCTCGCGGGCCCTGACCGCGACCGGCCAGCCCGAGCGCGGCCTCGCTGCCGCCGACCGGGTGCTGGCCGGCTGCCTGGAGCACGCGATCGCCGACTTCGACCTGGCCTACGCCCACGAGGCTCGGGCCCGCGCCCTCCACGGCCTCGGGCGCGATGGCGAGGCCGGAGCCGCCCGGGCCGCCGCCCGCGCGGTCGAGGTCGCCGACCCCGAGGACCGCGCCATCGTCGAGGCGGACCTTGCCGACCTGCAGCCGGTCCTGGGCTAGGACGCCTGGCTCAGTCGAGCCGGCCGTCGTGCCAGCTGGTCCTCCCGCGGCCGCCGACCCGGCTCAACGAGACGTGCAGGGCACTGCGACGAGACATGGGACGGGTTCTCCGGGGGCGAGCAGGCCCCTCGGACGGTACGACGAGCCCCCGGTTCTGTCAGAGGATTCGGGGTCTCCGGCCCACCGCCGTGGGTGCCGGGTGGTGGCGTCTCCCTGCTCGGCTCGCGCCGGGTCAGCCGACCGGTGCCAGGCGAATGCCGCGCCGGTACTTGCCGGCGAAGCTCTGCCCGTCGGTCGCGAACCAGACGCCCTGCTCGTTGGCGTACATCTGGTAGCCCCCCTGGGCCGCCGGCATCGTCGGCGCCCAGCTCAGCGCCTTGCCGGTGACCGGATCGATCGCGCCGCCGCCTGACCGAGCCACGGCGCCGGGCCCGGCGCTGTCGCGTCCGTAGGGGTTGTCGAGCCACCGGCTGTGGCCCTGCACGTAGACCGCGGCACCGGTGTCGATCACCGAGTGCAGGGAATCGCCGCCGGTGTAGTTGATCCAGAACGGGACGGTCGGCGATGGGTTCGACACCGAGAACCGGGCTGCGGCGTCACACAGCACCTGGCCGGGGCCCTCGCCGTTGATCCGGTGGCCGCCACTGGAGGCCACGGTGAAGAACTGGCTGTTGGGCGAGAAGTCCACGTCGTGCACGTAGGCCTGGTAGACCGACGCGACCTGGGCCGCGTGGCACTCGCGCTCCAGCGGCGTGTAGTACCAGGACGACAGGGAGGCGAAGCTCGCGCCGAGGTCCAGCATGAAGGCGCGGTGGCGTCGCTGACCCGCGACCGTCTGGAAGTTGCCGACGGCGACCAGCTTGGTGCCGTCGGGGCTGATGTCGAACCGGAACACCTCGGCCTGGGTCGTGAACCGCAGCGGGTCGGTGACCGGGACGTCGAGATAGGGCAGCAGAGCGCCGGTGTCCGGGTTCAGTGCCACCAGCTTGCGGTCGAACGCACCACTGACGAAGAGCTTCCCGTCGTGCAGCTCGAGGTCGGTCGCCCGCTGGCCCGTGATGGCCGGCTTGGGGTTGAAGGCCGGGTCGAGCTGGCCGGTCGACAGGCTCAGCTTCGCAACCCGGTGACGCGGGACACCGTTGACGCGGCTGAACTGCCCGGCGATGTAGACGTCGTCACCGCTGCCCGCGACGGCCCAGACCTGCCCGTTGGTCTGCGGCGCGAACGACGAGACCGCCCCGGTGAACCGGTTGAAGGCGAAGACGTTGCTGCGCGCGTATGACTGGGTCCGCTGTGCGTTCTCGACGGACGTGAACTTGCCACCCACCAGGATCTGGTCGCCGGCCTGGTTGACGCTGAGCGCGACCGGCTTGGGACCGTCGGCGCGCAGGTGCGGCGTGAACGTCGCCGCCGTGGCCGACGCGACGTCGGTGTGGCTGACGTCAGCTGCGTGGGCCGGTGGGCCTACGGTCAGCGCGACCAGAGCGGCGGTGGAGACCGCGGCGAGCCGAACGAAAGAGCGCTGCATGTGTTTCCCCCGCAATAGGTGACCCCCGGCGTGCCACTGCGGGGGGTCGATGCGAGCACACGGAAAGTCACTTCGACAGTGCTTCCGCGGCACACCCTAGCTCGGAACCCCCGGATCCCGCAGCCCACCGCTCGGAAACAGCTTGGCGAAGCATCGGTTGTGGGGGGACCAGGCGTAGTGGCCGAAGGGCGGGATCGCCGTGTAGCCGGCAGACTCGTAGAGCGCGATCGCCTCGGGCTGGGCGCTCCCCGTCTCGAGCACCATCGCGCGGGCCCCGGCCGCGGCCGCGGTCCGCTCCAGGGTGGAGAGCACCGCGCGCGCGTGGCCGGCGCCGCGGGCGTCCCGGACGACGAACATCCGCTTGATCTCCGCCGTCTCCGTGGTGCCGAACGCCTCGACGTCGTCCCGCCGCCGCCACGCCCCTGACGCCACGGGTACGTCGTCGACATACCCGACGAAGAAGCTGCCGCGCGGCGGGTCGAACATGTCAGGGTCGAGCGGGGTGTCGTCGCGACCGCCGTAGCGCGCGACGTACTCCTCCTGCACCGCCTCGATCAGGGCGAGCGCGTCGGGGTGGCCGAAGCCGACGCGGACCAGCCGCAGCGCGGTGTCCATGTGGTGTCCACGCCCTCCCCTGGGTGCCGTCGCCGTGCCGAGCAGGTGCCACAATAGGCGCCGCTGACAGCGTCGTCAGGAAGTACGCCCCGAGCCCACGCGGAAGGTTGCCCATGAGCGACGCCCTCCAGATCCCTACCGACCTGCTCCCGGCCGACGGCCGGTTCGGGGCCGGTCCGTCCAAGATCCAGACCAGCCACCTCGACGCGCTCGCGGCGACCGGAACGGCACTGATGGGCACCTCGCACCGGCAGGCGCCCGTCAGGGCGACCGTCGGCCGGGTCATCGAGGGCCTGACGGCGTTCTTCGGACTGCCGGACGGCTACCAGGTCGTGCTCGGCAACGGTGGCGCGACGGCGTTCTGGGACGTCGCCTGCTTCGGGCTGATCCGGGAGAAGAGCCAGCACCTGTCGTTCGGCGAGTTCTCGGCCAAGTTCGCCACGTCGGTGCAGAAGGCGCCCTGGCTGGCCGATCCGTCGGTGATCGCCAGCGACCCGGGTTCCAGGCCCGACCCGGTCGCCGAGGACGGCGTCGACAGCTATGCCTGGGCGCACAACGAGACCTCCACGGCGGTGATGGCGCCGGTCGTACGCCCCGCTGGGATCGGTGACGACGACCTCGTGCTCGTCGACGCGACGTCGGGCGCCGGTGGCCTGCCCGTCGACCTCGCCGAGGTCGACGTCTACTACTTCGCGCCGCAGAAGAGCTTCGCCTCCGACGGCGGGCTCTGGGTCGCGATCATGTCGCCGCGCGCGCTCGCCCGGGTCGAGGAGATCGCCGCGACCGATCGCTACGTCCCGCCGTTCTTCGACCTGCCGACGGCGATCGACAACTCGTCGAAGAACCAGACCTACAACACCCCGTCGGTGGCCACCATCTTCCTGATGGCCGAGCAGCTGGACTGGATGAACGCCAACGGCGGTCTGGCCGGCATGGTGGAGCGGACCACCGCGTCGTCCGACGCCCTCTACGGCTGGGCCGAGAAGACCTCGTACACCACCCCGTACGTCGCCGACCCGGCGCTGCGCTCGCTGGTCATCGGCACCATCGACTTCGACGAGACGATCGACGCCGACCGGATCGCCGCCACCCTGCGAACCAACGGCATCGTCGACACCGAGCCCTACCGCAAGCTGGGCCGCAACCAGCTCCGGGTCGCGATGTACCCCGCGATCGACGCGAGCGACGTCGACGCGCTCACCCACTGCATCGACCACGTCGTCTCCTCGTTCGGAGATTCGCCCCGAGGTTGAGGCGCGTGGCCACGCGTCGTTAGGACAGCGCGAACTGATCAGACGGACAGCACCCGCATCGACCTGCAACTCTGAGGGAGTCGGAGGTGAGGTCAACGAGCGGCAGCCGCGATCACGGCGGCCAACGCCTCGGGTTGAGTCAGCTGGGGCCAGTGCCCGCCGGGCAGGTCGACCACGTCGAGGTCGACGGTGCGGGCGAGCTCAGGCAGCTCGCCACCGGCAACACCGTCATCGTCGGCCCGAACGGCATGATCATCGCCGGGCCGGTGCACGAGGCCGAGGAGACGTTGATCGCGGACCTGGACTTGGCGAAGGTGGCGTCGGGCCGGCGACTGATGGATCCGACCGGTCACTACCACCGGCCTGACATCTTCCAGCTCCACGTCGACACCACGAGTCGCGGCGCGAGCGGCATGTCCGGTCAGCGTGACGTCATGCGAATCGAGCGCCCTGACGACCAGGACGCATGACGTCCCGCCGATCGGGCCTCGTGCCACCAGGCTGCGATCATCCGGGCACGGCTACCAGATCGATGTGGACTACCGGGTCAGCGCACCCTCGATGAGGTCGTACGTCGAGCGGTCGAACGCGACCAGCCGTGCCGTCGCCACCCGGGTGGGTGTCTCGCGGAGCGTGTCGACGGCGGCGGCGACCGCGTCGTCCTTGGGCCAGCCGTAGGCGCCGGCGCTGATCAGCGGGAACGCGATGCTCGCGGCGCCGAGCTCGTCGGCGACCTCGAGCGCGCGGCGGTAGCAGGACACGAGCAGCGCCCGGTCGCGCTCCCCGCGGTTCCAGTTCGGCCCGACCACGTGGACCACCCAGCGCGCTGCCAGATCACCGGCGGTCGTCCACCCCGCGTCGCCGGTCTCGAGGCCGTGCGGGAACCGCCGACGGCAGTCGGCCAGCACCGCGGGCCCGCCCGCGCGGTGGATGGCGCCGTCGACGCCGCCCCCGCCGCGCATCGCCCGGTTGGCGGCGTTGACGACCGTGTCGACGTCCTGCTGCGTGATGTCCCCCTGGACGACCGAGAGCTCCATGACCTCGTTCTACCTCAGCAGCCGCAGCACGGCCCGCTCCAGCGCCGACTGCCGCTCGTCGGGGGTGCGGTGGCGGCGGCGGGCCGCGGCCGCGATGGTGCGGCCCTCCTCGTACTCGTCGACCACCCGTGGGTCGACGTAGGACTTGCGAGCGAGGGTCGGGGTGTTGCCGAGGAACTCCGCGACCTCCTTCATCGCCGACGAGACCGCCCGCTTGCGCGACGCCTTCGTCTCGCCGGGCTCGTCGCTCTCAGCCAGTGCGACGGCCGCGAGGACGGTCGCGTGCCAGGTCCGGAAGTCCTTGGCCGTGTAGTCGGCGCCCGCCACCCGGCCGACGTAGTCGTTGACGACCCGCGAGTCGAGCTCCCGCCACCGCCGGCCGTCCTTCCACGCCAGCAGCTGCTCCCCACCTCTCCGGCCGCGCATGATGTCGATCGCCTCGATGACCGCGGGGTCGTCGATCTCGACCTCGTGCTCGATCCCCGACTTGCCCACGAAGCGGAACACCAGCCGCCCGTGCTCCTTGCGCACGTGCCGACGCTCGAGGGTGGTGAGGCCGAAGCTGCCGTGCTGGTCGGCGTAGACGTCGTTGCCGATCCGGAAGTACCCGAGGTCCAGCAACCGGACGGCGACCGCACACGCCCGGTCGCGGCTCATGCCGCTCGTCCCCAGGTCGGCGATGATCTGCTCCCGGGCCCTCGACAGCGCCTTGCCGAACGTCAGCACGCGGGCATGCTTCAGGTTGTCTCGCTGCTCGCGCCAGAACGGGTGGTAGAGGTACTGACGGCGGCCGGCGTCGTCGGTGCCGACCGCCTGGAGATGGCCGTTCTCTGCCGGGCAGATCCAGACGTCGCGCCAGGCCGGCGGGATCACCAGGTCCTTGCAACGCTGCGCGTCCGCGTCGGGGAGCCGCTCACCGTGCTCGTCGAGGTAGACGAAGCCGGCGCCGGCCCGGCGCCGGGTCCACCCCGGATCGTCGGGGGACGTACGTCGCAGCCGCGGCATGCCGAGATCGTACGGCGACCGGCCGGGCCGCGGTTCCCCCCGAAGTGGGTGTCAGCGCGGTCGCAGCGACCGCACGAGCACGAGGACTGCGACCGCGAGGAGCCCCGAGCCGATCAGCCACGGGGTCGGGTCGCGGCGCCCGGCATCCTCGGCCTCGGGCAGCTCCTCGCCCTCGCGGCCCTCCAGCGTCGGCTCGTCGGTCGGATCTTGGGTCTCCTCGGGTTCCTCGGTCTCCTCCGGCGGCGCGCTGCCCACCGCGGCCGCCAGCCGAGGTGGCAGCTCGACCTCGAGGACCGGGGACCGGATCCCCTCGGAACTGACGTAGACCCGGTTGTCGGCGCCCACCGCGATCCCCTCCCCCTGCTGCTGCGGCGGGATGTCCACCTTGCCCACCACGTCGAGGTCCGGCCAGCCGTAGACGGTCGCGTAGCCGTAGTTGCGGAGCACGAGGTGGCGACCGTCGGGGAAGAACGCGCCGTCGGTGACGATGCGGATGACCTCGCCACGCTCCTCGAGCGTCACGGTGTCACCGGGTGCCGCACCTCCCGGTCCGGCCAGGACGGTGCCGCCGAAGGCGTCCTTGGTGACCACGACGAGCCGGCCGTCGACCGGGTGCGCGAGCAGCGCTTCTGCGTCGGCCGACCCGGAGGGGTACACCAGGGTGACTCGGTCCCCCGGCACCGTCTGGTCGCCCTCACCGACCGGCACGCGCACCGCGTGCACGGCGGCCCGCACCTCTCGGTTGTCGCCGATGTCGCCCACCCAGACCGCGTCGGTGCCGGCCGGGGCCAGTGCCTCGACGTCGTCGGCCTCGCCCTCCCAGCGGGTGACCCCCACGGTCTCCCCGGTCGCAGGGTCGACCGTGAAGACGCGCGCCTCGTCACCGGAGTCGTTGGCGGTGACGAACCGGCCGTCGGGCAGCACCACGAGGCCGCTCGACTCGACGATGGCGGGGTCCTGGAAGCGGAACACCGGGTCGGGGCCGTCGGACGTCGCGCCGGCAGAGAGCCCGATACCGAAGGGGACGGCGACCGCCACCGCCGTGGCTGCCTCACGCAGCGCCATGTCGCCCCAGGAGGTCGGCCAGGGCCGGTCGCACCGACCAGGCGGCCACCAGCTCGTCGTACTCCGCGCCGAGGCCGGCGTCGCCCGCGTCACCGGTGCGGGTGGCCCGCAGCAGCGTGTTGCGCGGCGTGTGGGCACTCTCGACGAACTGCATCACGTCGACCCGGTAGCCCTCCAGCCGCAGCAGCGACGCCCGCAGCGCGTCGGTCAGCGTGTCGGCGAACCGCTCGCGGAGGATGCCGTGGCGGACCAGCATCGTGTACGGCGGCGGGGTGGGCGCGCCTCGGAGCTGGGCCGCGATGTCGTGGTGGCAGCACGGCGCGGCCAGCACGACCGGCGCCTGCCACGCCACGGCCCGGGCGAGCGCGTCGTCGGTCGCCGTGTCGCAGGCGTGGAGGGCCAGCACCACCTCGGGGGCCGGCTCGACGACGGCGTCCTCGATCGTCCCCTGCACGAAGCTGGTCTCGCGGCCGACCGCGTCGGCGATCGCCGGGTCGGTCCACCGCGGCTGCGCTCGGCGGTCGACGCCCGTCAGGTGGACGGGCAGGCCACGCACCTCGGTGAGGTACCGGTGCGCGGCGAACGTGAGGTAGGCGTTGCCGCAGCCGAGGTCGACGACCCGCAGCGGGTCGTCGGGCGTCGGCTGCCGGAGGTGCCCGCGCTCCAGGGCGTCGCGGACCGAGACGTCGAGGATCCGCAGGAACTCCTCCACCTGCCGGTACTTCGACTGCCGGCTCGGCTTGACCCGGCCCCGGTGGTCGGAGATGCCCAGCGCGACCAGGACGGGGTCGTCCTCGCGCAGCAGCCGGCCCTTGTCGCGGTCGTGGTCGCGGTCGACCGCGACCCTCTCCGACCGGCCGGCGCTGTGGACCATCGCCTCGCCCTTCTTGGTCACGCGCAGCTGGTGGGTCTCGGTCGTGGTGTCGACGTGCCAGTTCCCGAAGGGTTCGCCCAGGAGCGCGTCGACGGCCGCGGCCGCCGGCTCCCCCAGCGGGTGGTTGGCCGTGTGGGCCTGGGTCTCGTCGTACGACGTCACCTGGAGCTGGCGACCGGCCTTCAGGTCGACGTACCGGAGCTCGACCCGCCGCCACGGCGGCTGCTCGCCCCTCCGTCGGCCGGACGCGACGGCCCGCACCAGCGCGTCGGGCTCGAGCAGGTGGCCGCGCAGCCGCTGCAGCGCGGGAAGCAGCGGCTCGGTCATGGCAGCACCGCCGCGACGACCACGATGATCAGGAGCACGGCCAGCGCCACCGGGATCACGAGGCGACGGTGGCGGGGGTTCACGGGTCGAGTCTAAGGAGCGGGTGGGCGGTAACGTCACCACAGCTCGAGCGAGTCACCGATGATGGCCGCGAGGTCGTCCTCGGCGACCGGGCGGGGCGCGGTGGCGAGCAGTCGTTGCTGCTGGAGCGCGCCGGCCGCCAGCGCGGCGACGTCACCGGCGGCATACCCGACCTCGGCGAGCCCGTTGGGCATCCCGACCTCGCGCATCAGCGCGATCACCACCCGGGGAAGCAGGTCCGGGCCGTGGCCCGTGGCGTCGGGGTCGAGCAGCCGGGCGGCATGCAGGTGGCGCTCGGGGGTCGCCTCGAACGTGAAGCGGAAGGCCGCCGGCGCGGTCAGCGACACGGCCATCCCGTGCGGCACCATCGGCTCGTCGTCGGGATAGCCGTCGGGTCGGTAGTCGCGGACCCGCCCCGCGACCGGGTAGGCGTTCGCGTGCGGGATGTGCACGCCGGCGCTGCCGATGCCCAGCCCGGCGTAGGTCGCGGCGAGCGCCATGTCCTCGCGGGCGCGGCGGTCCGACCCGTCGCGGATCGCGGCCCGGAAGGAGCCGGAGAGCAGGGTCAGTGCCCGCTGCGCGAACAGGTCGGCGATCGGGTTGGCTCCGCAGTAGGGCACCCGCTGCTCGGGCTGTTTCGCGTCGAACGCGGCGTACCAGCGCGCCGTGTAGCTCTCCAGCGCATGGCACACGATGTCGAGCCCGGAGGCCGCGGTCACCATGGTCGGCTGCGACAGGGTGAGGTCGGGATCGACCACCGCCAGCGTGGGGCGCAGCCGCGGGTGGCTGATGCCCGACTTCACGTGGTGGGCCAGCACGTCGAGGACGCAGACCGTGGTCGACTCGCTGCCGGTGCCTGTGGTCGTGGGAACCGCGACGAGGGGCAGCAACGGCTCGGTGGGTGCGCGACCGCCGCCCACCGGCGGGTTGACGTAGTCGATCACCTCGCCCGGGTTGGTGGTCAGCAGGTTGACCGCCTTGGCCGTGTCGATCGACGATCCTCCGCCGACGGCGAGCACCGCGTCGAAGGGCCCCGCGTCGCGCGCGAACGCGACTGCTGCTGCCAGCGAGGCGTCGGTCGGCTCGACCCGGCTCCCGTCGTACGTCGTGACGATGAGCCCGTGGCGGCCGAGCTGGTCGGCGATCCGGGCCGGGTGGCCGGTGGCGGCGACGCCTGCGTCGGTCACCAGCAGCACCCTCGCTGCGCCCAGGGCGGTCAGGTCGTGGCCGAGCTCGGCGGCGGCGCCCGGTCCGAACTTCAGTGACGGCGCACCGTAGGTGAAGATCGTCTCGGTCACGGCGAGACGTCCAGCGCGTACGTCACCGCCGAGTACGTCGGGACGGCTCCCGACCGGACGTCGGCGAGCGGGACCCACGCGACCGCGTCGGTCGTCCCGTCGGTCTCGGCCAGCCGAGGCTCGGCGCCGTCCGGCAGGGTGGCCGAGAACAGCAGCATCACGCTGTGGAAGTCCTCGAACCGGCCGTTGGGGGCGACACCGGAGAAGTGGTCGTCGACCGCGTCGAGCAGCGAACCGACCTCGCACGTCACGCCGCACTCCTCGCGCACCTCGCGCACCAGGGCGTCGGCCGGCCGCTCGCCGTGCTCGACGCCGCCGCCGGGCAGGCTCCACAGCCCGGCGTGGTAGCCCTGGGGCGAGACCCGCGTCAGCAGCACCTCGCCACCGCGCCGGATCACGGCGTACGCCGCCACCCGCTGCTTCTGGAACGGCCGGTGGTCCGCCAGCGCCTCCACCACCAGGGGCGTGACCGGGACGCTGCCGTCGAGCACCCCGGCGACCGACTGCCAGGCGGCCTCGATGGTCGACCCGTCGACCTCGACCACCCGCGGCTCCGGCGAGCCGGGTGGCACCCAGCCGTCGTAGACGATCCGGACCGCGTGGGCGTTCACCCGGCGGCCGCCGCGCCACACGGACGGCATGTGGGCGGAGTAGACCCGGGCGAGGTCGCTGACGGTCGCGTCGAGCCCGGTCTCCTCGTGGATCTCGCGGATCACCGCGTCACGCGGGTCCTCGCCGTGGTCGAGCCCACCGCCGGGCAGGGTCCACAGCTCGTCGCTGGTCACCAGCGGGGAGAGCCTGCTCAGCAGGATCTCGTCGTCGCGCAGGATGACGGCGTACGCCGCCACGCGCTGCCGCTTGGGTGTGCTGGCCATCACCGGACAACTTAATGGGGAGGGCCCCAGGTGGGGCGCACCGCGGTCTCGGGCACGCTGTCGAGACCGAGCGCCTCACGCCGGTCGGGGGCGTGGCCACCGAGGTGGGCGGGGTACCACGGCGCCCGCTCCCCGACGCGCGGCCGGTGGTGCGGGCGCTGCTGCAGCTCCTCGAGCAGCCCGGTCAGGGCGACGCCGAGCTCGTGCGTCGCCTCGCGGAGGTCCGCGTCGGGCGCGACGTGCAGCGGCGTGCCGAACCGGAGGTCGGTGTGCCGCCCGCGGCGCAGGCTCGGTCGTGGCTTGCGTCCCGCCACCGTTCGGCCCACGCTCCAGACCCGGTGGATGCCCCACTGCGCGGCCGGCACGATCGGGGCACCGGTGTCCCGCGCCAGGGCCACCGCCCCCGGCATCAGCGCCCGCACGGCGTACGCGTGGCTGATGCCGGCCTCGGGGAAGACACCCACGGCCTCGCCCTCGCGCAGCAGCCGCCGGGCGAGGAGGTACGCCGCGGCGGGAGCCTCCCGGTCGACCGGGACGTGCCTCATCCGGGTCATCGCGTGGCGGGCGACCGGGACGTTCCACACGTCGTGCCGGGTCAGGAACCGCAGGTTGCGGCCGCGGGTGCGGCCGGCCTCGGCGAGCGTCATGAAGTCGGGGTAGGCGACGTGGGCGGCGGCCACGACCACCGGCCCGGAGCGCGGCAGGTGCTCGGCGCCCTCGATGCTGCGTTCGAGCCCGAGCGCGGCGAACACCAGCCGGCCCAGGCCGACCGTCGCGTCGTACCACGGCTCCCGCACACCCGCATCCTTGCGGACGCCGTCCGGCCGCGGGGCGCGGTCGGGCCGCGTCAGGAGAACGGGGGCCGGGCGTCGCGAGCCAGCGACCGGCGTCCGGCCCAGCGCCACACCCGCGCCGCGCGGTCGCGATCCTCGTCGGTGACGAGGTTGCCCATCCAGCGCAGCGCCAGCGTCATCAACCAGTCGGACCGCATCCCGGCCGGGCCCAGCGCCTTGAGCACGCCGGGCACCGTCACCAGCCCGGCCAGCCGACGGGCGATCGAGAACGACTCGCCGTAGTGGTCGCGGAGCAGCGCCGGCCAGACCTCACCGAGGTCGTCGTGGGCCGTCATGACCTCGACCAGCATCCGACCCGACTCGAGCCCGTAGTCGATGCCCTCGCCGTTGAGCGGGTTGACCAGGGCCGCCGCGTCGCCGATGAGGGCCCAGTTGGGTCCGGCGACCCGGGAGACAGCTCCACCCATCGGGAGCAGGGCGGAGGTCGGCGCCCGCAGCTCGCCGGTCAGCCCAAAGTCGTCGCCGATGGTGTCGGCGTAGATCTGCATCAGCGGCTTGATCGCGACCTCGGCCGGCCGCTGGGCGGTGGCCAGCGTGCCCGCGCCCAGGTTCACCGAGCCGTTGCCGAGCGGGAACACCCAGCCGTAGCCGCTGAGGATCTCGTCGTGCTCGCCCCGCAGCTCCAGGTGCGAGCTGATCCACGGGTCGTCGGACATCGCGGAGTCGACGTAGGCCCGGCCGGCCACGGCGTAGACGGTGTCGCGGTGCCACTCACGGCCCAGCCGCTTGCCGAGCGGCGAGCGGACGCCGTCGGCGACGACCAGCCGGTCACAGGCGATCTCGACGTCACCGTCGGCGGTGCGGAAGACGACGGCCGAGACCCGCTCCCCCGCCCGGCGTACGTCGACGGCTCGGGCGCCGTCGAGCGCCCGCGCCCCCGCCTTGATGGCGGTGGTGCGGAGGTGGTCGTCGAGCTCGGTCCGGGCGACGGCGGAGCCCCAGTCGGGAAGTGACCCGCCGGGCCACGGCAGCAACAGGGTCTGGCCGAACCCGTGTGCGCGCAGCCCCTGGCTGACGACGTGGGCGCGCAGCCAGTCCTCCAGGCCGAGCCGCTGCAGCTCGCCGATCGCGCGCGGGGTGAGGCCGTCGCCGCACGTCTTGTCGCGCGGGAACACCGCCGCGTCGACGAGCAGCGTGTCGAGCCCGGCTCGCGCCGCCCACGCGGCGGCGGCCGACCCGGCCGGGCCGGCGCCGACGACGAGGACGTCGGTCCGGGTCGGGGTGCTCACGCCTCGATTCTCTCAGGCGCGCGGAGGCGGGCCGAATCGAGGCCGGCCGACCTCAGGGCATCACGGCGGCGATCGCGCCGACCTCGACGAGCGCTCCGGGTACGCCGAGGCCGCTCACCATGGCCGCGGTGACCAGGGGCGGGACGGTCAGCCCGGCCAGGCTCTCGGCAGCCGCGTAGGCGCCGGTGACGTCGACCCCGTCGACGAGCAGCACGGGCATGCTCGGAAGGGCGCGGATCAGCCGCCGCCGCGCGCCGCGTTGCTGCAGACGCAGGCCCGGTTGCCCTGGGGATCGGCCAGCACTGTGAAGCTCGGCGCCTCCTCGTCGGAGACCACGGTGCCTCCGGCCGCCACCGCCGCCGCGATCCTGGCGTCGGCCTGGTCGGGTGCCACCCACACGTCGAGGTGGAACCGCTGCCGCGGTGCGTCGTGGGGGTCGGTCTCCTGGAACCACAGGCTCGGCAGCCGACCGGACGGGTCGGCGATGTCGTCACCGTCGCCGCCCCCCGCGAGCAGCGCGGCCCAGAACGGCCGGATCTCGTCGGCGTCCCAGGTGTCGAGGGCGAGCTCGAGGACCTGCGGGGCCGCAGGGTCGGCCTCGAGCCCCATGTCGGCCGCGATCTCGCTGATCCGCCGGGCCAGGTCGACGTCCCGCTGGGTCATGCCGCCGACGTCGTGGCTGCTCAACGTGATGTCCACGTGCGGCCAGCGCAGGTCGAGGTCGGGGTGGTGGTCCATCTCCTCGGCGACGTCGGTGATCCGGCGCGCGAGCTCGAGGCTCGTCACGAAACCGCCGGTCTTGAAGCGGCCGTGCATCGCCGCCAGGATCGGCCGCCAGTCGGCCAACCCGAGCGCGGTGATCTGGTCCCCGGTCAAGCGTTCGGTTGCCATGACCACACCTTACGGACGTGTGACGGTCCGTCCAGTGCGCCGGCTGCGACCGGATGACTGCCACAATCGAGGCAATGAGATCCCACCCCCGGCTCGCCCTCGCCCTCGCCCTCGCCGCCCTCGCCCTGGTCACCGGCTGCGGCGGGGCCGAGACCCCCGCCGCGGAGCCGGACCCCGTCTCGACGTCGCCCGAGGACGCCGGCTCCCCCACACCCGAGCCGGACCCGGACAGCTCTCCGCAGCAGGTACCCGCGACGCTCGACTTCACCTCGACGACCGTCAGCGGTGACCCGTTCGAGGGCGCCTCACTGGCCGGCCGACCGGCCCTGCTCTGGTTCTGGGCACCGTGGTGCCCGACCTGCCGCAGCCAGATCCCCCAGGTCCAGGACATCGCCGGGCAGTACGGCGAGGACGTGGCCGTGGTCGGCGTCGGATCGCTCGACAGCGCCGAGGCCATCGCCGAGTTCGCCGAGGAGGTCCCCGCCGTCACCCACCTCGAGGACGTGGACGGGGCGCTCTACCGGAAGTTCGGGATCGCCGAGCAGTCGTCGTTCGTGCTGCTCGACGCCGACGGCGAGGTCGCGTTCCAGACCGGCTACGGCGGCTCTGAGGAGCTCGCGGCCGAGGTCGCCGACGTCGTCGGCTGAGGGGACGCACGGTGGGAGAGACGCTGGCCCTCGCGCTGTCCGCGGGCATGCTGGCCGCGGTCAACCCCTGCGGGTTCGCGCTGCTCCCGGCGTACTTGTCCGTGCTGGTCCTCGGCGACGACTCCCCCGGCCCGGCGCGCGCGGTGGTGCGGGCGCTGGCCCTCACCGGCTGGATGACGCTGGGCTTCGTCGCCGTCTTCGGCGTCTTCGGGCTGGTGATCTCACCCGTGGCGGCCGGCGTGCAGCAGTACCTGCCGTGGTTCACGGTCGGCTTCGGGGTGCTGGTCGCGCTCGCCGGGCTGTGGCTGCTGGCGGGTCGCGACCTTCCCACGTTCCGGTTCCACGCGGGTGGAGCGACGACCACCCGCTCCGCCCCGGCCATGGTCGGCTTCGGCGCCTCGTACGCCGCCGCCTCCATCACCTGCACGATCGGGCCCTTCCTCGCGGTCGTCGTGGCGGCGTTCCGGGCCGGCTCCGTCGGCGACAGCCTGCTGCTCTACGTCGCGTACGCCGTCGGGATGGGACTGGTCGTCGGGGTGGCCGCGGTCGCGGTGGCGCTCGCCCGACGCGGGCTCGTCAGCGGGCTGCGTCGGACGGGCCGCTGGGTGCCGCGGGTCGCGGGCGCCCTGCTCCTCGTGGCCGGCGGCTACGTCGCGTGGTACGGCGCCTGGGAGCTGCGGGTGCTCGGCGGCGGCGACCCGGCCGATCCGGTGATCGAGGCCGCGGCCCGGATCCAGCGCATCCTCTCGGAGTGGGTCGGCGCGCTCACGCCGTGATCGCCGAGACCGTCTGCTCCACCACGTCCCACGCAGCGTCGAGCACACCCTCGCCGTTGCAGAGGATCACCCAGGCGATGTCGGGCTCCGGGAGGTAGCGGGCGCCGGTCTCGACCCCGGGGTCGCCTCCGCCGTGGCCGAAGCCGCCCATCGGCCCCAGGAACACGCCGTAGCCCATCGCCCAGCCCTCGGCGACCGCCACGTGCGGCTCCAGCATCAGGGCAGTCACCTCCGGGCCGAGCAGCGCCCCCGACCCGACGGCACGCAAGAACCGGTCGAGGTCGGCCACCGTCGAGTGGCCACCGCCGTCCCCGCCCCCGATGACGGGCACGGAGAAGATGTTGCTCCTCCACGGCCCGTCGCCCTCGTGCGGCGGGTAGCCCACCGCGACGTCCGGGTTCGACTCGTCCGACCGCAGGTACGCCGAGGCGTCCATCCCGGCCGGCCGGAAGACCCGCTCGGTCACGGCTTCCGCGAACGCGAGTCCCGTGACCTGCTCGAGCACGGCCCCGAGCAGCACGTAGCCGCCGTTGCTGTAGTGGTACTCGGCGCCGGGACTGAAGATCGGCGTCAGGTCGGTGTAGAGCGGGAGGAAGTCGTCCGGCCGCTCCATCCGGTACATCGGGCGGTCCACCCAGAGCGAGCCGTAGTCGGCGACGTAGTGCGGTCGGTCCTCGTCCTCCTCGGCGTAGTCGCCGATCCCGGACGTGTGCGTGAGCAGGTGGTGGACGGTCACGGCGGGATCGAGGGTCCGGGGCCGACGCTCCGCCGGCAGCAGCTCGGTGACCCGGTCGGATGGGACAAGCAGCCCGTCGCGCACGCACGAGAGCACCGCGGCCGCCGTGAACGTCTTCGACAGCGAGGCCAGCTCGAACCGGGTGCCGGGGTGCACCGGCGTCCCGCTGGCGCGGTCTGCCAGCCCGCCGCTGAACTCCAGCAACGGGTGCGCGCCGCGCGTCACCAGCACGTTGCCGGAGAACCCCTGCTCGGTCACGAGCTCCTCGAGCCTGCGGCGGGCGCCGGGCCAGGGTGAGGTATCGACGGACACGGCTCGACGTTAGACCTCGGCGCCTGCGAGCCGCCACGTCCTTTCGGTCAGGCACAGCGCCTGGATCTCGACGCGACAACGCCCGCCCACGCAGGCGTGGACGGGCGTTGTCTTGCTCGATCTGGTTCCTGACTTACCAGGCGTGAGCCTCGCTCACGACTGGTAGGAACCAAAGTCGAAGTCGTCCAGGGCGACCGCCTGACCGGAGCCGTTGCCGAACTCGTAGTCGTAGGAGTCGTACCCGGTGACGCTGTACGCCGCGGCGCGCGCCTCCTCGGTCGGCTCGACCCGGATGTTGCGGTAGCGCTCCAGGCCGGTGCCGGCCGGGATCAGCTTGCCGATGATCACGTTCTCCTTCAGGCCGCGCAGCGAGTCGCTGCGACCGTTGATCGCCGCGTCGGTGAGGACGCGGGTCGTCTCCTGGAAGGAGGCCGCCGACAGCCACGACTCGGTGGCCAGCGACGCCTTCGTGATGCCCATCAGCTCCGCGCGACCCGAGGCGGGCTTGCCGCCCTCGGTCACGACCCGACGGTTCTCCTCCTCGAACTTCGCCCGGTCGACCAGGTCGGAGGGCAGCAGCCGGGTGTCGCCCGACTCGATGACCGTCACCCGACGCAGCATCTGCCGGACGATGATCTCGATGTGCTTGTCGTGGATCGACACACCCTGCGAGCGGTACACGGCCTGCACCTCGTCGACGAGGTGCTGCTGCGCCCGGCGGATGCCGAGGATCCGCAGCACCTCCTTCGGGTCCGGCGTACCGAAGGTCAGCTGCTGGCCGACCTCGATGGTGTCGCCGTCGGACACCAGCAGGCGCGACCGCTTGCTGACGGGGTACTCCTGCACGTCGGAGCCGTCGTCGGGGGTGACCAGGACCTTGCGGGCCTTGTCGGTCTCCTCGATCTCGACCCGGCCGGCGGCCTCCGAGATCGGCGACAGGCCCTTGGGCTGCCGCGCCTCGAAGAGCTCCACCACGCGGGGCAGGCCCTGCGTGATGTCGTCGGCCGACGCCACACCACCGGTGTGGAAGGTACGCATCGTCAGCTGCGTGCCGGGCTCACCGATCGACTGGGCCGCGATGATGCCGACGGCCTCGCCGATGTCGACCATCTTGCCGGTCGCCAGCGAGCGGCCGTAGCACTTGGCGCACGTGCCGGTCTTGGCGTCACAGGTCAGCACGGAGCGGACCTTGACCTCCTCGATGCCGGCCGCCACGAGCTCGCCGATCTTGACGTCGCCCAGGTCCTCGCCCGGCCCCACCAGCGTCTCGCCGGTGTCGGGGTGCGTGACCTCGCCGGCCGACGTCCGCGCGTAGGCCGCGGTCTCGGCGTTGTCGTCCTTGCGGACGGCCCCGTCCTCGCCCTTGACGCCGATCGTCTTCGGCAGGCCGCGCTCGGTGCCGCAGTCGTCCTCACGGATGATGACGTCCTGCGACACGTCGACCAGTCGACGCGTGAGGTACCCCGAGTCGGCGGTCCGCAGCGCGGTGTCGGCCAGTCCCTTGCGGGCACCGTGCGTGGAGATGAAGTACTCCAGCACCGACAGCCCCTCACGGAAGTTCGCCTTGATCGGCCGCGGGATGATGTCGCCCTTCGGGTTGGCCACCAGGCCACGCATCGCCGCCACCTGGCGGATCTGCATCATGTTTCCGGACGCACCCGAGTCGACCATCATGTAGATCGGGTTCGTCTTGTCGAAGTTGGCCTCCATCGCCTTGGCGACGTCGTTGGAGGCCTGCGTCCAGATCTCGATGAGCTCCTGGCGACGCTCCTCGTCGGTGACGAGGCCGCGCTCGAACTGCTTCTGGACCTTGTCGGCCTGCTTCTCGTAGTCACCGAGGATCTCGGCCTTGTTGTCCGGCGTCGTGACGTCGTCGATCGACACCGTGACACCCGAGCGGGTGGCCCAGTGGAAGCCGGCGTCCTTCAGCGCGTCCAGCGAAGCGGCGACCTCGACCTTGGTGTAGCGCTCCGCCAGGTCGTTGACGATCGCGCCGAGCGCCTTCTTGCCGACCTCGTAGTTCACGTACGGGTAGTCGGCGGGCAGCGTGTCGTTGAACAGCGCGCGGCCCAGCGTCGTCTCGAGCGTGATCGAGCGACCCTCCTCCCAGTCCTCCCCGAGCTCGAGGTCGAGCGGCGGGACGATGTCGGAGAAGCGGATCTTGACCTGGCTCTGCAGGCTCAGCTCGCCCCGGTCGAACGCCATGATCGCCTCGGACTGCGACGCGAACGCGCGGCCGACGCCGGGCTGGTCCTCACGGTCGGTCGTGAGGAAGAACAGCCCGATGATCATGTCCTGGGTCGGCATGGTGACCGGCCGGCCGTCGGACGGCTTCAGGATGTTGTTCGTCGAGAGCATCAGGATCCGTGCCTCGGCCTGGGCCTCGGCCGACAGCGGCAGGTGCACCGCCATCTGGTCGCCGTCGAAGTCGGCGTTGAACGCCGTGCAGACGAGCGGGTGGATCTGGATCGCCTTGCCCTCGATCAGCTGCGGCTCGAAGGCCTGGATGCCGAGGCGGTGCAGCGTGGGCGCGCGGTTGAGCAGCACCGGGTGCTCGGTGATGACCTCTTCGAGGACGTCCCACACGACCGGCCGGGCGCGCTCGACCATCCGCTTGGCCGACTTGATGTTCTGCGCGTGCGAGAGGTCCACGAGCCGCTTCATCACGAAGGGCTTGAAGAGCTCCAACGCCATCTGCTTGGGCAGACCGCACTGGTGCAGCTTCAGCTGTGGACCCGACACGATCACCGAGCGGCCGGAGTAGTCGACGCGCTTGCCGAGCAGGTTCTGGCGGAACCGGCCCTGCTTGCCCTTGAGCATGTCGGACAGCGACTTCAGCGGCCGGTTGCCCGGACCGGTGACCGGACGGCCACGACGGCCGTTGTCGAACAGCGAGTCGACGGCCTCCTGGAGCATCCGCTTCTCGTTGTTGACGATGATCTCGGGCGCACCGAGGTCGAGCAGCCGCTTGAGGCGGTTGTTCCGGTTGATGACGCGGCGGTACAGGTCGTTGAGGTCGGAGGTCGCGAAGCGGCCACCGTCGAGCTGCACCATGGGACGCAGGTCCGGCGGGATGACCGGGACGGCGTCGAGCACCATGCCGATCGGCTGGTTGCCGGTCTTGCGGAACGCGTCGACGACCTTGAGGCGCTTGAGCGCCCGGACCTTGCGCTGGCCCTTGCCGTTGGCGATGACGTCGCGCAGCGACGCCACCTCGTCGCCGATGTCGAAGTCCTGGAGGCGCTTCTGGATCGCCGTGGCGCCCATGTGGCCCTCGAAGTACTTCCCGAACCAGGCCTTCATCTCGCGGTAGAGCATCTCGTCGCCCATGAGGTCCTGGACCTTCAGGGACTTGAAGGTGCTCCAGACCTCCTCGAGGCGGTCGAGCTCGCGCTGCGCCTTGTCGCGCAGCTGCTTCATCTCGCGCTCGGCGCCGTCGCGCACCTTGCGGCGCTGATCGGCCTTGGCACCCTCGGCCTCGAGGGCCGCGAGGTCCTCCTCCAGCTTCTTGGTGCGGTCCTCGAGCGCGCCGTCACGGCGCTTCTCGAGACGCTCCCGCTCCAGACCGACCTTGCCCTCGAGCGAGGACAGGTCGCGGTGGCGGGCGTCGTCGTCGACGGAGGTGATCATGTAGGCCGCGAAGTAGATGACCTTCTCCAGGTCCTTCGGCGCCAGGTCGAGCAGGTAGCCCAGCCGCGACGGCACGCCCTTGAAGTACCAGATGTGGGTCACGGGCGCGGCGAGCTCGATGTGACCCATCCGCTCCCGGCGGACCTTCGAGCGGGTCACCTCGACGCCGCAGCGCTCGCAGATGATGCCCTTGAAGCGCACCCGCTTGTACTTCCCGCAGTAGCACTCCCAGTCCCGGGTGGGACCGAAGATCTTCTCGCAGAAGAGGCCGTCGCGCTCGGGCTTGAGCGTGCGGTAGTTGATGGTCTCCGGCTTCTTGACCTCGCCGTGGCTCCACTGACGGATCTCGTCGGCGGTGGCCAGGCCGATCTTCAGCTGGTCGAAGAAATTGACGTCCAACACTTGTATCTCTACCCCTCAGACTTCTTCGACGGAGCTGGGCTCGCGGCGGGACAGGTCGATGCCGAGTTCCTCGGCGGCACGGAAGACGTCTTCCTCGGCGTCCTTGAGCTCGATCTGAGAACCGTCCTGGCTGAGCACCTCGACGTTCAGACAGAGAGACTGCATCTCCTTGACGAGCACCTTGAACGACTCGGGAATGCCCGAGTCGGGGATGTTCTCGCCCTTGACGATGGCCTCGTAGACCTTGACGCGTCCGGGGACGTCGTCGGACTTGATCGTGAGCAGCTCCTGGAGTGCGTAGGCAGCGCCGTACGCCTCCATCGCCCAGACCTCCATCTCGCCGAACCGCTGGCCGCCGAACTGGGCCTTACCGCCCAGGGGCTGCTGCGTGATCATCGAGTAGGGGCCCGTGCTCCGCGCGTGGATCTTGTCGTCCACGAGGTGGTGGAGCTTCAGGATGTACATGTAACCGACCGAGATCGGGTCGGGGAACGGCTCGCCGGAGCGGCCGTCGAACAGCGCCGCCTTGCCGGTCTCGTCGATCATCCGGACACCGTCGCGGTTGGGCAGGGTCGCACCCAGCAGTCCGGTGATCTCGTCCTCGCGGGCACCGTCGAACACCGGCGTCGCGACCTTGGTGTTCGGCGCGGCCTTGTCGGCCTTGATCGAGATCAGCCGGTCCTTCCAGGCAGCCGAGCCCTTGTCCCCGTGGAGGTCGAGGTCCCAGCCCTGCTTGGCGAGCCACCCGAGGTGGAGCTCCAGGATCTGGCCGATGTTCATCCGTCGCGGCACGCCCAGCGGGTTGAGGATCACGTCGACCGGGGTGCCGTCGTCCATGAACGGCATGTCCTCGACCGGCAGGATCTTCGCGATGACGCCCTTGTTGCCGTGGCGGCCGGCGAGCTTGTCACCGACGGAGATCTTCCGCTTCTGCGCGACGTAGACCCGCACCAGCTGGTTGACGCCCGGCGGCAGCTCGTCGCCGTCCTCGCGGTCGAAGACCCGGACGCCGATCACGGTGCCGGACTCGCCGTGGGGGACCTTCATCGAGGTGTCGCGCACCTCGCGCGCCTTCTCGCCGAAGATCGCACGCAGCAGCCGCTCCTCGGGGGTCAGCTCGGTCTCGCCCTTGGGCGTGACCTTGCCGACGAGGATGTCACCGGTGGTGACCTCGGCGCCGATCCGGATGATGCCGCGCTCGTCGAGGTCGGCGAGCATCTCCTCGCCGACGTTCGGGATGTCGCGGGTGATCTCCTCCGGCCCCAGCTTGGTGTCGCGGGCGTCGACCTCGTGCTCCTCGATGTGGATCGAGGTGAGGATGTCCTCCTGCACCAGGCGCTGGCTGAGGATGATCGCGTCCTCGTAGTTGTGGCCCTGCCACGGCATGAATGCCACCAGCAGGTTGGTGCCCAGCGCCATCTCGGCCTGGTCGGTGCACGGACCGTCGGCGATCGGGCTGCCGACGGCGAGCTTGTCGCCCTCGGCGACCAGCGGGCGCTGGTTGATGCACGTGCCCTGGTTGGAGCGACGGAACTTCGCCAGCTTGTAGGTCGTGTAGGTGCCGTCGTCGTTCATCGTCTCGATGACCTCGGCGGACACCTCCTTCACGACCCCGGCCTTCTCGGCCACCAGCACGTCACCGGCGTCGACCGCGGCGCGGTACTCGATGCCGGTGCCGACGAGCGGGCTGTCGCTGGTGATGAGCGGGACGGCCTGACGCTGCATGTTGGCGCCCATCAGGGCCCGGTTGGCGTCGTCGTGCTCGAGGAACGGGATCAGGGCGGTCGCCACCGACACCATCTGGCGCGGCGAGACGTCCATGTAGTCGACCTCGTCGGCCAGGACCTCGGAGACCTCGCCGTCGCGCTGGCGGACCAGCACCCGCTCCTCGACGAACTTGTTGCTCTTGTCGAGCGGCGCGTTCGCCTGGGCGATGACGAAGCGGTCCTCGTCGTCGGCGGTGAGGTAGTGGACCTGGTCGCTGACCTTGCCCTTCTTCACCAGCCGGTAGGGCGTCTCGACGAAGCCGAACGGGTTGATCCGTCCGTAGGACGCGAGCGAGCCGATCAGGCCGATGTTGGGCCCTTCCGGGGTCTCGATCGGGCACATCCGGCCGTAGTGCGACGGGTGGACGTCGCGGACCTCCATGCCGGCGCGGTCACGGGACAGACCGCCCGGGCCGAGCGCGGACAGGCGACGCTTGTGCGTCAGGCCCGCGATCGGGTTGGTCTGGTCCATGAACTGCGACAGCTGCGAGGTGCCGAAGAACTCCTTCAGCGCCGCGACCACGGGACGGATGTTGATCAGGGACTGCGGCGTGATCGCCTCGACGTCCTGGGTCGTCATCCGCTCGCGGACCACGCGCTCCATCCGGGCCAGACCGGTGCGGAGCTGGTTCTGGATCAGCTCGCCCACGGTCCGCATCCGGCGGTTGCCGAAGTGGTCGATGTCGTCGGCGCCGACCACGGTCTCGCCGGCCGGGGCAGCGATGGTCTCGCGACCCTCGTGCAGCGACACGATGTACTTGATCGTGGCGACGACGTCGGCGATCGTCAGCGTCTGCTGGTCGAACGCCTCGGTCAGGCCGAGCTTCTTGTTGATCTTGTAGCGACCGACCTTGGCCAGGTCGTAGCGCTTCGGGTTGAAGTAGTAGTTCTTCAACAGCGTCAGCGCGGCCTCGCGGGTCGGCGGCTCGCCGGGGCGCAGCTTGCGGTAGATGTCCAGCAGCGCGTCGTCCGGCCCCTGGGTGTTGTCCTTCTCCTCGGTGAGCTGGATCGACTCGTACTCACGCAGGTCGGCCATGATCGCGTCGTAGTCGTAGGGCTCGCCGATCTCCTCGGCGACCGCGCCCAGCGCCTTGAGCAGCACGGTGACGTTCTGCTTGCGCTTGCGGTCGAGTCGGACCCCGACCAGGTCCCGCTTGTCGATCTCGAACTCCAGCCAGGCACCCCGCGACGGGATCAGCTTGGAGGTGTAGATGTCCTTGTCGGACGTCTTGTCGGCGGAGCGCTCGAAGTAGACGCCCGGGGAACGGACGAGCTGGGACACGACGACCCGCTCGGTGCCGTTGATGATGAACGTGCCCTTCGGGGACATGAGCGGGAAGTCGCCCATGAAGACCGTCTGGCCCTTGATCTCACCGGTCTCGTTGTTGGTGAACTCGGCGGAGACGTAGAGCGGGGCGGAGTAGGTGAAGTCCTTCTCCTTGCACTCCTCGACGGTGTACTTGGGGTCGTAGAAGACCGGGTTCTCGAAGGACAGCGACATCGTCTCGCTGAAGTCCTCGATGGGGGAGATCTCCTCGAAGATCTCCTGGAGTCCGCTCTTCTCCGAGACGTCGTCGCCGGCCTCACGGCGGCGGATGACCTCGGCCTCCCAGGCCTCGTTGCCGATCAGCCAGTCGAAGCTGTCGGTCTGGAGGGAGAGGAGCTGCGGGAGCTCGAGAGGCTCGGTGATCTTTGCGAACGAGATGCGGTTCGAGACGCGGGTGTGACCTGTGGCGGTGCGCGCGGCCAAGAGGGGTCCTTTTCACGGGAAGCTCTGGAGTGGCCCGTTCACCACACTTCCGCCACCGGGCAGGCAGAAGCGCATTTGAGAATGGGCGCGAACGTGAAGAGTATCGCAGCGCAGGGCAGGACACAACATCGGCGTCAAGGCGCACCCGCGACGTTGCGGTAGATCATGAACGTCGCCGGGCGTGAGGTCAAGCCTCCGCCCGGGCGCGGCGCCGGCTACTGCTGGATCGGGCTGGTCGACAGGGCGTCCACGAGCCACTCGTCGCCGACCCGTTCCATGGTCAGGGTGACCTGGTCCTTGTAGACGACCGGCTCGGTCGTGGCCTTGTTGGTGGTCGGTCGGTTGACGAACAGCAGGATCTCGGAGCGGTCCTCGCCAGCGCGGACGACGGCAGAGGCGATCACCTCGACCTCGACGACGGTCTGCGTCGCCGGCGCGTTCTCGCGGATCACCTCGAACAGGTCGTCGTAGTCGCGGCTGCGGTAGCCGGAGGTGATCACGTCGTGCGCCGCGCGCTGGTCGGCGTCCAGGGACTGGTAGTCGTAGGACAGCAGCGGGACGACGGCCCGCTCCGCGGCCGCGCGGGCCGTGCCGGTCGCCTGCTCGACGCTGTCCTCGGAGGGTTGCAGCCAGAGGGTCACCGTGAGCGCCAGGGTCAGGGCGACCAGGACGGCCAGCGCCCCGATCAGCCAGGCGGGGACCACCCGGACGCCGGGACGCGGTGCCGTGGAGGCCGCGACCGGTTCCGGTCGCGGCTCGTCGTCGGCCCGCTCGGGCTCGGGGGCTGCGGCCGCCAGCTCCGCGTCGTACGCCGCACGCTGCTCGTCGTCGAGCAGCACCTCGGCCGCCTGGTTGTAGAGGCGGAACCGGCGGTCCGACGGGGTCAGGTCGGCGATCGCAGAGCGCCATGCCGCACGGATCTCATCGGTCGTCGCGGTCGGTTCGACGTCGAGGACGTCGTACCAGCCGGGCCCGGTCGGGGCGCTCACTGCTCGGCCCCCGTCGCCGGCGTGAAGTCGTCGACCAGCCACTCCCCCTCGGTCTTGACCAGCGTGACCTGGATCCGGAAGGGCACCGGCTCCTGGGGCTGCAGCTCCCCGGCGTCGTCGGGGTAGGAGTCGGTGAACGTGCCCGCCACGAGAGCGGTCGCGGAGTCGGCGTCGATCGTGCTGACTCCGGCGGAGAAGACCTCGGCCTCCCGGGAGACCCCGGCCTTCGCCACGATCTGCTCGGCAGTCGTCACCGACTCGTCGAAGCTGGTCGCGAACTTGGGGGTGATCACCTCGGTGACGAGCTCCCGGTACTCGGGCAGCTGCCCGCCCTCCAGCTGGTCGGGGCCGTAGGTGCCCATCCGCAGCATGAACTGCCGGGTCTGCGACATGACCTGGTCGCGCTCCTCCTGGAGCTCGCCGGCACCGCGGTCGATGCCGACGGCCTCGAAGCCGCGGCTCGCCGCGAGCCAGACGCTGGCGCCGAGGGAGAGCAGGAGGACGACGACCAGGACGCCCGTGAGCGCCAGCCGGAAGGTGGTCGAGCGCGGGGGGTCGTCGTGGGTGCTCTCCGTCAGCCCTGCGGGCTGGTCATGGGCTGGAGGAACAGCCACTTCCACGACTCCTCTCCGAAGGTCCTGGGCGCCAACGTACCGGGGTTGCTGAGCCCCTCGGGGATCCGCTCGCCCCACGTCAGCTCACCCGTGGTCGGGTCGTAGGACGCGACCGGCCGCTGCGGCGCGTGCTGGGCACCGCGCGGGTTGCTCTCCGAAGCGGGCTCGGCGCAACGGGCCTCCGTGTTCATCGGCTTGTTGCCGCCCCGCTGCGGCGGCCGGCGGTCGGTGCTCTCGTAGCCGCGGGTGCAGATCGGGGGGTGCTCGGTCATGACCATGCCGAAGTGGGCGTCGTAGAGCCCGGTCTCGGACTTCGACACCACGGTGAAGCCGCCCTCCACGACGTAGGGGTAGACCACCAGGATCTGCTCGATGCCGTCGAGGTGCTGGACGACCACCTCGCTGGTCGTGACGAGGTTGTTGAGGAGCTCCGCGAGGTCGACCTCGTTGTCCTCGATGAACCTCCGCAGGTCGTTGGCGGTCATCGACCCGCTGTCGATGATCCGGCGCAGGTTCGCGTCCGAGTCGGAGAGCGTGCCGCTGAAGAGCGCCAGGTTCTTCGCGAAGTTCCGGATCGCCGAGGCCTTGGCCGCCTGGCCGCGCAGCACCACGTTGCTGTCGCGGATCAGCGCGGTCGTGACGTCGAAGTTGGCGTTCGCGTCCTCGATGAACGCGTTGCCCGTGTCGATGATCCGCTGCAGGTCCTTGCCGGTGCCGGCAAAAGCGTCGCCGAGCTCCGCGACGGTCGTGCGGAGCGCGTCCTGGTCGACCGACCGGACCGTGTCGGACAGGTTCGTGAGCAGGGTCTGGGTCTGGATCGGGGTCCGGGTGTTCTCGACCGCGATCTCGGAGTCCTCCTCGAAGTACGGCTCCCGGTCGGTCTGGGGCTGCAGCTCGACGTACTGCTCGCCGACCGCGCTGCGGTTGCCGACGAGGGCGATCGCGTCGGCCGGGATCGAGTCGTAGTCCTTGTCGATCGACAGCCGGAGGTCGACCCCGTCGTCGGTCAGCACCATCTCGTCGACCAGCCCGACCTTCACGCCGCGGTAGGTGACCTCACCCCCGGCGAAGATGCCGCCGGAGTCGGGGAAGTGCGCCACGACGGTGTAGGTGTCGTCGACGAAGAGCCGGTCGAGGCGGGCGTAGCGGGCGCCGACGAAGCTGACGCCGACCAGCGTGATGATGACGAAGACCAGCAGCTGGGCCTTGGTACGACGCTCGATCATCGGGTCACCATCCCCGGGACGAGCAGCGCGACCAGCGCCGGGTCGTAGACGTCGGCCAGCTCACCCATGGTCGGGCCGGCGGCGCCGTAGTCGGCGTCCCAGCCCACGCCGGCCCGCGGCGCGGCCGCCCCCAGACCACCACCCAGGAGGCTGGTGATCGGGTCGAGCGGTCCACCGGTGCCGGACGGCGTCGGGAGGCCGGGGATCGTGTTCAGCTGCTTGCAGACGTCCTTGTTGCGGTTCTTCTTCTTGGCGCACTCCTCGCGCAGCTGGGTGAGCTTCGTCAGGTTCGTGAGGACCTTCTTGCACGCCTTGCTCGTGATGTCACCGGACTGGATGCACTTGAGGACGTCGCCGACGACCTCGGTGGGGTCGATGATGTCGGTCGGCAGGTCGGTGGGCAGCCCGGTGCCGCCGGGGCCACCGCCCTCGACCTTGATGTCGAGCTCGATCGAGAGGTTCGTGTAGTCGCCCATGTGGAGGTTGCGGGCGACCTGCGGGTCGCGGCCGACGACCTCGTCGACGAACGGGTAGGTCAGGAACACGTGGAACGCGTCGACGTAGGCGTCGCCGGCGTCGGCGAGCTGGTTGAGCACCGGGACGAGCTGGCGGAACGAGTCGATCGTCGCTGTCTTGGACGCCTTGATCACCCCGACGCCGACATCGCCGAGCTGGTTGACCGCCTGCAGCATCCGCACCAGGTCCCCGCGCTGCCGGTCGAGCGTCTCGAGCGCGCTCGGCAGCTCCTCCAGGGCGGCGTCGATCGTCCCGATCTGCTCGTTGAGCGACACCGAGAGCCGGTTGAGGCCCTCGATCGCGGCGACGATGTCGGCCTTGCCCTCGTCGAGCTGGCCCATGAGCGTGCGGATCTGGCGGAACACCGACTTGGCGGAGTCCTCGCGGCCCTCGAGCGCGAGGTTGAGCTCGCTCGCGATCGTCTTCAGCTGGGCGACTCCACCGCCGTTGAGCAGCAGGCTCAGGGCGCCGAGCACCTCCTCGACCTCCGGGTTGCGGCCGGTGTCGGCGAGCTCGATCACGTCGCCGTCCGCGAGGGTCTCCTGGCGCGCGTCGGTCTCCGGCGGGCTCAGTGAGATGAACTTCTCGCCGAGCAGGCTGGTCTGCCGGATCTCGGCGACCGCGTTGTCGGGGAGGTCGATGTCGTTCGGCAGCTGCATCGTGACGATGGCGGTCTCGTCGACCAGGTCGATCTCGGTGATCTTGCCGACGCTGACGTCGTTGACCTTGACCGTCGTCTGCGGGACGAGGTCGAGGACGTCGGCGAACTCCGCCGTGATCTCGATCGGGTCGTCACCCACGTCGGTGCCGCCGGGCAGCGGCATCTCGCCGACGCTGCACCCGGTGAGCACGACCGCCGAAGCGAGCGTGACGACGAGGGCCTTGAGGCCGGTCGGGCGGGTCATCGGGTCACCTCCACGAGGCCACCGAGGGTCGGGTCGAACTGGTCCTGCCAGCGCGCGTTCTTGCCCCGGAGGGCGCCGAAGGCCCCGGCCCGCGGGAACGCGTCCTCGATCGCGCCGCAGGCACTGCCCGAGGTGTCGGCCTGGTTGACGAGGCCGCACAGGAACGCCGCGGGGTCGGACGTGACCTGGTAGCCGATCTCCTGGATGTTGGCGCGGGTGTCGAGGGTGCCGGCCTGCGGGTTGTAGGTCAGGGCCAGGTTGTTGAGGGCGGTGGGCGCGGCGGTCAGGATCTCGTCGAGGGCGGCACGCTGCTTGACCAGCACCTTGCTGACCCGGTTGAGGCCCTTGATGTTGCGGCCCAGGATCTCGCGGTTGTCGCGGACGAACGTCGAGACCTGGCCCAGCGCGGTCGAGAGGTTCTTCAGCGCGGCGGACAGCTCCTCGCGCTCACCCTCCAGGACCGTGGACACGTCGGACAGGGACTGGTTGAAGCGCCGGACGGTGGAGTCGTTCTTCGCCAGCGTGCTGATGAAGCCCTGCAGGGCGCGGGTGGAGCTGAAGAGCTCCTCGCGGTTGTCGCTCAGCGTCTCGCTGAACTTCCCGAAGTCCTGGATGGTCTGGTTGAGCTGCTCGCCCTGGCCACCGAAGTTCTCCGCGGTCACCTCGAGCAGGTCGGAGAGGGCGCCGTTGCGGTTGGCGCCGTTGGGGCCCAGCGCGACGTTGAGGCGGTCGAGGTTCTCGTAGATCTGGTCGAGCTCGAGCGGGACCGCGGTCCGGTCGGCCTCCAAGGTGGCGTTGTCCGCCAGCATCTCGCCGCCGGTGTAGGCCGGGGTGAGCTGGACGTAGCGGTCGCCCACGACCGACGGCGAGATGATGACCGCCTCCGCCTCGGCCGGGATCTGCACCTCGGCGTCGTAGGACATGGTGACGACGACGTCGGTGCCGGACGGGGTCACCGAGTCGACGGTGCCGACGGGCACCCCCAGGACCCGGACGTCGCTGCCCTCGTAGACCGAGATCGTGCGCGGGAACAGCGCGGTCAGTGTCTTGCGTTCCTCGCCGCCGAGGAACGTGAGCGCGGCGGCCACGACGAGCGCGACCACGATGCCGGGAACGACGAGCTTCTTCATGGTCACCTCACCCGACCTGCGGTGCCGGAGGCATGTTCTGGATGTAGGTGTCGAACCACGGGCCGTTGCCGAGCGTGTTGGCGAACACCCGGTAGAACGGCGCCATCAGCCGCAGGCTGTTGTCGAGCTTGTCCTCGTTCTTGTTGAGCACCTGGACGACGCTCTCGAGGTGGGTCAGGGCCGGCTTCAGGTCCTCCCGGCTCTGCCGCACGAGCGCGGTCAGCTCGCGCGAGAGCCGCGACGTCGACACCAGCAGCGTGTGGATCGCCTCGCGGCGCTCCACCAGCGCGCGGAACAGCACGTCGGAGTCGCGCATCAGGGCGATGATGTCCTCGTCCCGCTCGTCGAGCACGGTGGAGACCGTGTCGAGGTTCTGCAGCAGCTCGCCGATCTGCTCGTTCTTGGCCGCGACGTTCGCGGACAGCGCGGACACGCCCTGCAGCGCCGCCCGGAACTCCTCGGGCGTGTTGCGGGACAGGTCGGCCAGGGTGGTCAGCGACTCGGCGAGCTGACCGGTGTCGATCTGCTCGGATGTCTCGGCCAGGCCGGTGAACGCCTCGACCACGTCGTACGGCGACGACGTCCGCTCCACCGGGATCTCGAACCCCTCGTCCATCTGGCCGGAGCCGGCCGGCTCGAGGGCCAGGAACATCGAGCCGAGGATCGTCTTCACCTTGATCGCAGCCAGCGTCTCCTGACCGAACTCCGCGCCCTGGTCGACCCGGAACGTGACCCGGACGTGGTCGCCGGCCAGCTCGACGTCCTCGACCTTGCCGACCCGCACCCCGGCGATCCGGACCTCGTCGTTGGCCTTGAGGCCACCGGCCTCGCTGAACGCGGCGTGGTAGACGTCGCCGCCACCGATCACCGGCAGCGAGGACGCCCGGAAGGACACCAGGATCAGGCCGGCCAGGACGGCCAGGCTGATCGCCCCGATGATCACCGGGTTGCGCTCGCGGAAGGGGGTCATCCGAGATCACACCTGTCTGCGACCTTCGTGCCGGGCAAGGGGTAGGTGACCGGCAGGTCGGTGCCACCCGGGAGCTGCACCTTGCCGGTGAACTGGCACAGGTAGAAGTTGAAGAACGAGCCGTAGATCGCGGTCCGGCCCACCTTGGTCAGCTTGATCGGCAGCACCTGGAGCGCCCGGTCGAGCTCGGCCTTGTTGCGGTCGATGTTGCCCGCGAACCGGCGCAGCTCGTGGATGTCCTGCACGAACGGCTCCCTGATCCCGTCGACGAGGCCGGCGGTCTGCGACGAGAGCTCGGAGATCTGGTCGAGCGACCCGAGGATCGCCTTGCGGTCCTCCTTGAGACCGCCGACGAACGTGCGGAAGGACTGGATCAGCCGGGTCAGCTCCTCGTCGCGGTCACCGACGTTGACGAGCACCTCGTTCAGGTTGTCGATCAGGTCGCTGATCACCTGGTCGCGGTCGGCGAGGGTCTGGGTCACCGACGCGGTGCTGGCCAGCAGCCCCTCGAGCGTGCCGCCCTCGCCCTGGAAGACCTGGATGACCTCGTAGGAGAGCTGGTTGAGGTCCTCGGGCGAGAGTGCCTGGAACAGCGGCTTGAACCCGTTGAACAGGACCGTCAGGTCGAGCGCCGGCGAGGTCTGCGACACCGGGATGGTGTCGCCCTCCTCGAGCCGGCCGGTGTCGCCGATCGTCTCGGAGAGACTGATGTAGCGCTGGCCCACGAGGTTGCGGTAGCGGATCGAGGCGAACGTCGCCTGGCTGAGCGGTGTCTCGTCGTCCACCTTGAACGTCACCAGCGCGCGGGTGCGGTCGACGATCTCGACACCGTCGACGACCCCGACCTTCACCCCGGAGATCCGGACGTCGTCGCCGGCCACGACGCCGGTCGCGTCGACGAACTCGGCCTGGTACTTCTTCGTGCCGCCGAAGGACAGGTTGCCGATCGTGATGATCAGGAGGCCGGTGGCCAGGGAGGTGACGACGATGAAGATCGTGAGCCGGACCAGGTCGCCGGCGGTCTTCTTGTCCAGCAGGCTCATCGGAGGCTCACCTCCGCGCCGCGGGCCATCGGCCCGACCAGCAGCACCCCGAGGTCGGGGACGTCGGCGGCGGTCATCCCGAGGGCCGGGCCGAGCAGCGCCTTGAGCAGGCCGGCCTCGGCGACACCGCCCTCGAAGCCGGTGCCGGCCGAGGGTGCGGCGCCGTAGGCAGCGTCGTAGGAGGGTGCGATCCGACTGGTGCCCTTGCCGGTCGGCTCGTCGACGCCGTCGTCGAAGTCAGGCTGGTGGCGCACCGGGTTGGCCTGCGTCCACGACGGGGTCGGCAGGTTGAGGCACGAAGGGCCGCGCGTGTCGCCAAAGCGCGGCGTGTCGGCCGGCGTGTAGCCGCGCGGCTGGTTGGGCAGCGTCTCGAGCACGATGTGGAGCGTGAAGCCACGGAAGGCCTCTGCCTGACGGGTCCCGGCGTTCACGATCCCCTTGAGGAGGCAGGGGTACTCCGGCGCGTACTTGGCGAACACAGCGAGCTGCTGCCGGCCGAGCTTGCCGAGCCGGATCAGGTTGTCGCCGTTGGCGTCGAGGAACCGTCGCGAGGTGTCGGAGAACGCCGCGACGTCCTGGTAGAGCGCCCGCACCTTCGCGTCGCGGTCCTCGAGCGTGCCGGTGGTCGTGATCGTGTTGCGCAGGATCTCCGCGATCTCGGGCGTCACGTCGGCATAGACGTCGGAGACCTGCGCCGTGAGCCGGAGGTCGTCGATCAGCTGCGGGATCTGCGGGTTGAGCCGCTTGAGGTAGCCGTCGAGGGTCTCGAGGTTCTCGCCGAGGACCTCCCCGCGACCCTCGAGCGCGGTGGCGATCGCGTTCAGCGTCATGTTGAGGTCGGCGGGCTGCACCGTGCGGAGCAGCGGGTAGAGGTCGGAGAGCACCTCTTCCACCTCGATCGACACGTCGGTGCGCTCGATCGTGTCGCCGGCGCGCAGAGCGGGCTCGGCCGTGCTCCCCTCGGGGATCTCGAGCGCCACGTACTTCTCGCCGAAGAGCGTCTTGGGGACGATCGAGCCGGTCACGTCGGCGGGCACCTGGTCGATCTCGTCGCCGTAGAACCCCAGTGTGAGCTCGGCTCCCTCGGCGTTGGCGTCGACGTCCAGCACCTCGCCCACGATCACGCCGCGGACCTTCACGTCGGCCCGCTCGGGCAGCTGGAGACCGATCTTGCTGGTCTGCAGGGTCACCTCGTCGTAGCTCGCGAACGTCTTGTTGAACACGGCGTACGTGAGCCAGCCGGCGAACAGCAACAGGCACACGAAGATCACTCCGAGAGCCTTGTGGGGCAGCGCCATCCTCATCGCGTCGTCACCCCGCCAACCTGACGGTGGTCGTGGCGCCCCAGATCGCCATCGACAGGAACAGGTCGATCACGTTCACCGCGACGATGCTCGTGCGCACCGCGCGCCCGACCGCGACCCCCACCCCGGCGGGTCCGCCCGAGGCGTTGTAGCCGTGGTAGCAGTGGATCAGGATCACGGTCACCGCGAAGACGAGCACCTTGCCGAACGACCACAGCACGTCCCCCGGTGGCAGGAACGTGTTGAAGTAGTGGTCGTAGGTGCCTGCGGACTGGCCGTAGAACTGGGTGACGATGAGCCGGCTCGCGAAGTAGGACGACAGCAGGCCGATGACGTAGAGCGGGATGATCGCGATCAGGCCGCCGACGACGCGCGTCGCGACGAGGAACGGCATCGAGGGGATCGCCATCACCTCGAGGGCATCGACCTCCTCGGAGATCCGCATCGCGCCCAGCTGGGCGGTGAACCCGCAGCCGACCGTGGCGGCGAGCGCAATGCCCGCGACCAGGGGCGCGATCTCGCGGGTGTTGAAGTAGGCCGACACGAAGCCGGAGAACGCCGCGGTGCCGAGCTGGTTGAGCGCGGCGTACCCGGACAGGCCTACCTGGGCGCCGGTGAAGAACGTCATGCCGAGGATCACGCCGACCGTGCCGCCGATGACGGCGAGCGCCCCGCGGCCCAGGGTGACCTCCGCGAGGATCCGCAGGATCTCCTTGGGGTAGCGCTTCACCGAGCGCGGGATCGCGGCGACCACGCGGAGGTAGAAAGCCAGCTGGCTCCCCAGCGTGTCGAGGGAGTCCACCGGCCGTCGGAGGGCGGAACGCACGTCAGCCATGCCGATCACCCGGTCTTCGGTGGAACGATCTCGAGGTAGATCGCGCTCAGGGTGAAGTTGGCGATGAACAGGAGCAGGAACGTGATGACGACGGACTCGTTGACGGCGTCACCGACGCCCTTCGGACCGCCGCCGGCGTTCATGCCCATGTAGGACGCGACGATCGCGGCGATCAGTCCGAAGACGAGCGCCTTGACGAGGCCGATGACGAGGTCGGGGATCTGGGCGAGCGCCGTGAAGCTCGCGAGGTAGGCACCGGGGGTCCCGTCCTGGAGGACGACGTTGAAGAAGTAGCCCCCGGCGACGCCGACGAAGCTCACCATGCCGTTGAGGAAGAACGCCACGAGCATGCAGGCGAGCACCCGGGGAACGACGAGCCGCTGGATCGGGTCGATGCCGAGCACCATCATCGCGTCGAGCTCTTCGCGGATCTTGCGGGCACCGAGGTCTGCCGCGATGGCCGAGCCGCCAGCGCCGGCGATCAGCAGCGCCGTGCCGATCGGCGCCGCCTGCTGGACCACCGCGAGCACGGACGCCGAGCCGGTGAACGACTGCGCTCCGAACTGCTTGATGAGGCCACCGACCTGGAGCGCGATCACCGCGCCGAACGGGATCGCGACCAGCGCGGTCGGGACGATCGTCACCGACGCGATGAACCACGCCTGCTGGAGGAACTCGCGCAGCTGGAACGGCCGCCGGAAGAGGCTCCGGAAGACGTCGAGCGCGAACGCGAACAGCTTGCCGGCGCTCCCGATGGGGGCCAGCGCGCGTGACGCGGTGAGTGAGGCCACGTCAGACGCCCGTCGCCATCGGCATGTTCTCCTCGAAGGAGCCCGGGGGCGGGGTCACGCCGTTCGCGCGGCACCACTCGCCCGGCGGTCGCTGGCTGCGGCGCTTGATGCCGTTGGAGGGGTCGAGCTGGTGCGGGATGGGCGGCAGCGGCGGCAGCTCCTGGTCCTTCTCGGCCTCGAGCTCGTCGGCGTCCTTCTCCTCCGACATGCCGATCGGGCCCACCCGCTGCGCATTCAGGAACTGCCGGACGACCGGCTCCTCCGACGACAGCAGCATCTCGCGCGGGCCGAACATCGCGAGGTGCCGGTGGTAGAGCAGCCCGATGTTGTCGGGCACCGTGCGTGCGGTGTTGATGTCGTGCGTGACGATCAGGAACGTGGCGTCGATCTGGGCATTGAGGTCGACGATCAGCTGGTTGAGGAACGACGTGCGGACCGGGTCGAGACCGGAGTCGGGCTCGTCGAAGAGGACGATCTCGGGGTCGAGCACCAGCGCGCGCGCCAGGCCCGCGCGCTTGCGCATGCCGCCGGAGATCTCGCCGGGGAGCTTGTCCTCGGCGCCGATCAGACCGACGAGGTCCATCTTCTCCATCACGATGCTGCGGACCTCGGACTCGGACTTCTTGGTGTGCTCGCGCAGCGGGAAGGCGACGTTGTCGTAGAGGTTCATCGAGCCGAACATCGCGCCGTCCTGGAACAGCACGCCGAAGAGCTTGCGGATGTTGTAGAGGTCGCGCTCCGAGCAGCTCGCGATGTCGGTGCCCTCGATGATGATCGAGCCCTGGTCGGGCTTGAGCAGGCCGATCAGGGTCTTGAGGAAGACCGACTTGCCGGTGCCCGAGGGGCCGAGCATCACGCAGATCTCGCCGGCGGGCACGGTGAGGGTCACGTCGCCCCAGATCAGCTGCTTGCCGAACGACTTGCTGAGGTTGTTGACCTCGATCTCGACACCCACGACGGGGACTCCCCTCCCTCACTGTCACGGCACGGCTGCACATCGGACTCCGGACGCGCGACCCCGCACCACACGTCCACTCGTCAGTAACAACGCGGCTCGACCCGCGAGGTTACGCACAAAAGGCACCTACGTCATGTCGGCAGGCAGGCGTGGCCGGGCCTGTTCCACCCGCGTGGAGACGCACGTCGGGGCGGACACCGTGATGGTGTCCGCCCCGACGTGAGGTACCCGGATCGGGTGCGGGTCAGCTGACCCGTCGCGTCACTTGAGGGTGACGGTGGCGCCGGCGCCCTCGAGGGCCTCCTTGGCCTTCTCGGCGGCCTCCTTGGTGGCGTTTTCGAGCACCGTCTTGGGGGCGGCCTCCACGAGGTCCTTGGCCTCCTTCAGGCCGAGGGACGTGAGCGCGCGCACCTCCTTGATGACGTTGATCTTCTTCTCGCCGGCGGACTCGAGGACGACCTCGAACTCGTCCTGCTCGGCGGCGGGAGCACCGGCGTCGCCGCCGGCGGCGGCGGCACCCGGAGCGGCGGCCACGGCGACCGGGGCCGCGGCGGTGACGCCGAAGGTGTCCTCGAACTGCTTCACGAACTCGCTCAGCTCAATGAGGGTCATCTCCTTGAACGCGTCGAGCAGCTCGTCGGTGGTGAGCTTCGCCATGATGGCTTTCCTTCCTGGTACGTGTTTCCGGTGGTGGTGTACGTCGGCCCGGGATCAGGCGTCGGTGGACTCGGCCTCGGCCGGTGCTTCGTCAGTCGCCTCGTCGGTCGCCTCGTCGGTGTCGACGGGGGTGGCCTCCTCGGCGGCCGGGGCCTCATCCTCGGCAGCGACCGGCGTGCCGGCACCACCTGCGAGGATCGAGGGGTCCTGCTCGGCCTTGGCCTGCAGGGCGCCGGCGAGCCGGGCAGCCTGCGAGAGCGGCGCGTTGAGCAGGTAGACGGCCTGGCTGAGCGACGCGAGCATCGCGCCGGCCAGCTTGCCCATGAGCACCTCGCGGGACTCGAGGTCGGCCAGCCTGGCCACCTCGGACGCGTCGAGCTGCTTGCCGTCCAGGACGCCACCCTTGATCACGAGGGTGGGGTTCGCCTTGGCAAAGTCACGCAGACCCTTGGCGGCCTCCACCACGTCGCCCGAGATGAAGGCGATGGCGGTGGGGCCGGTCAGCAGGTCGTCGAAGCCCTCGATGCCCGCCTCGGAGGCGGCGATCTTGGCCAGCGTGTTCTTGACCACGGCGTAGTTGGCGTTCTCGCCGAGGGAGCGCCGCAGTTCCTGCAGCTGCTTCACGGTGAGACCGCGGTACTCGGTCAGCACGGCACCGGCGGAGTCGTTGAAGGACTCAACGATCTCTGCGACGGCCGCCTGCTTGTCTGCCCGGGCCATGGGTCTCCTTCCGGATGACGAGACCTCCCGGCCCGAGGTCGGGCCCCGGAATCACGAACGCCCCGAGCACAGGCTCAGGGCGTGGAACCGTCCGGCGGGCGAACGGCTCTGCTCTGTGACCTGCGCTGGCCGTCCGCTCTCGCGGAACCTTCGATCTCCCTGCAGCTGCCTGGAGGTCACCGGCGGTCTCTGGTTACGAGGAGGAACTCTAGGCGCGATCCGCGTCACGACCAAATCATCGGCGAACCGCTCCCGGCAGACGGCAAGCTGTGTTTGCCTACAGCCATGGACCCGATGCTGAGGCACCTCCACGAGGTGCTCGAGCGCGTCGACCGGCGACTCCTCTCTCCCGAGACCGACGCGCGGATCTGGCCCACCGGGTTCCCGTTGCTCGACGACGCACTCGGCGGCGGACTGCGGGCCGGGACCCTCACGCTGCTGGCCGGCTCCCAGGGCGAGGGCAAGACGACGTTCGCGCTGCAGGCGGCGCGCTGGAGCGCGCGCAGCGGCCGCCCCGTGCTCTTCTTCTCCTACGAGCTCGAGGCCGAGGTGCTGCTGCAGAAGGTGATCGCCACCGAGGCCGCCGAGCTGGGCCGCGACAGCTCCGTGACGGTCTATCAGGTGCGGGCCGCGTTCGAGGACACCGACGACCAGGAGGGCGGGCTCCCCGAGCGGCTCGGCCGTCACGCGGGAGGGCTCGACGCCCTGGAGAAGGTCACCGGCTACGCGTCCCGGCTGCTCATCCACCGCTCCACGACCACCCACACGAACCTCGACGTCATCGCGGCGGCCGTCAAGGACGTGATCGTCGAGCGCGGCGAGCAGCCGCTGGTCATCGTGGACTACCTCCAGAAGGTGCGGCCGCGCGACGCGATGGAGGAGGAGGCCGCCATCACCCAGGTGACCGAGCGCCTCAAGGACCTCGCGATCGAGTTCGACTGCCCGGTCCTCGCCATCTCCGCCTCCGACCGGGCCGGGCTGGAGCCGGGGACCCGGATGCGGCCTCGGAACATGAAGGGGTCGACCGCCCTGGCCTACGAGGCCGACGTGGTGCTGGTCCTGGCCAACAAGGCCGACATCGTCGCCCGCCACCACCTGATGTACTCCGCCGGCAACGGCGAGCACTTCAAGGGCTGGTCGGTGCTCACCCTCGAGAAGAACCGGTCGGGCCGGGCCGGCGCGGAGCTCGAGTTCCGCAAGGACTTCGGCCGCGGGCGCTTCGTCCCCGACGGCTCGGTGGTGACGGAGAAGCTGGTCGACGAGCGGGTCTTCGTCGAGTAGCACCAACCCGGCCGTTCGACGACGAACGGCCCCGTCCCAGCGGGACGAGGCCGTCGTACGGCGTGCCGGAGGTCACTCCGCCGCAGAGGCGTCCTCGGAGGCGACGTTCTTGGTGCGGTTCGGGTCGACCTGGACGCCCGGGCCCATGGTCGTCGAGACGGTCACCTTCTTGATGTAGCGGCCCTTGGAGCTGGCCGGCTTGAGCCGCAGCACCTCCTCGAGGGCTGCCGCGTAGTTTTCCGCGAGCTGGGCCTCGGAGAAGGACGCCTTGCCGATGATGAAGTGCAGGTTGGCGTGCCGGTCGACGCGGAACTCGATCTTTCCGCCCTTGATGTCCGTCACGGCCTTGGCCGGGTCGGGCGTCACGGTGCCGGTCTTCGGGTTCGGCATCAGGCCGCGGGGGCCGAGCACCCGGCCGAGCCGGCCGACCTTGCCCATCATGTCGGGCGTCGCGACGACGGCGTCGAAGTCGAGCCAGCCGCCGGCGACCTTCTCGATCAGCTCGTCGCCACCGACGACATCGGCGCCGGCCTCACGGGCGGCGTCGGCCTTGTCGGCGTTCGCGAACACCAGGACCTTGGCGGTCTTGCCCGTGCCGTGGGGCAGGTTGACGGTGCCGCGGACCATCTGGTCGGCCTTGCGGGGGTCGACCCCGAGGCGCATCACGACGTCGACCGTCTCGTCGAACTTCTTCTTGGAGCCCTGCTTCGCGATCTTGATCGCGGCGAGCGGCGCGTAGAGCTCGTTCTGGTCGAACAGCTCGGACGCCGCGCGGTAGGTCTTGCTGCGCTGCATGGTGTGTCTCGTTTCTACGAAGAGTGGTCAGCGGGCCAGCGCGGCCCTGCCACGGGAAGGGGAAGGTCAGTCGGTCCGGACGCCCATGGAGCGGGCGGTGCCCTCGACGATCTTCATGGCGGCCTCGATGTCGTTCGCGTTGAGGTCCGGCATCTTGGTCTGGGCGATCTCTCGCACCTGGTCCTTGGTCAGCTTGCCGACCTTCTCCTTGTGCGGGACGCCCGATCCCTTCTGCAGCCCGGCGGCCTTCTTGATCAGCTCGGCAGCCGGCGGCGTCTTGGTGATGAACGTGAACGACCGGTCCTCGAAGATCGTGATCTCGACCGGGATGACGTTCCCGCGCATCGACTCGGTCTGCGCGTTGTAGGCCTTGCAGAAGTCCATGATGTTCACGCCGTGGGGACCGAGAGCGGTACCCACCGGCGGAGCCGGAGTTGCTGCGCCAGCCTGCAGCTGCACCTTCACCAGGGCAGCGATCTTCTTCTTGGGAGGCATCTCTTCTTCTCTCTCTCGTGGTCATGAAGGGGAGGTTGTTCCCCTGCCACTGGGTGTTGCGTCGCCCATTGTGGGCTGCTTCCTACTCGATCCGCCAATCGAGACCTTGTGGTCTCGACTCGCGGTCGCGACCTCGCAGGCTCGGCCGCGCGCTCGCTCGACCTCGCTCGACTTCTGACGGGCTTCGCCCGTCAGACTCGCTGAATCTGGCTGAAGCTGAGCTCGACCGGGGTCTCCCGGCCGAAGATCTCGACCAGGGCCTTGACCCGCTGCGACTCGGCGTTGATCTCGGTGATCGTCGCGTGGAGCGTGGCGAACGGTCCGTCGACCACCATGACGGAGTCGGACACGTCGAAGTCGGCGACCTCGACCGGGCGCTTCGGGGCGGTGGTGCCGCCACCGGAGCCGTCGCCGCCCGCGGCGGCCGCCTCGGCCTCGACGGCGGCGAACGTCGGCGCCAGCCAGTTCTCGACCTCGTCCATGCTCAGCGGGACGGGCTGGTGGGCGTGGCCCACGAAGCCGGTGACCGACGGGGTGTGTCGCACGGCCGCCCACGACTCGTCGGTGAGGTCCATCCGGACCAGCACGTAGCCGGCGAACCGGGTGCGGTTGACCATCTTGCGCTGGCCGTTCTTGATCTCCGGGACGTCCTCGGTGGGGACCACCACCTCATGGATGTAGTCCTCCATGTTGAGGGAGTTGATCCGGTTCTCGAGGTTCGACTTCACCCGCTTCTCCATGCCGGAGTAGGTGTGGATGACGAACCAGTCGCCGGGCTTGGCCCACAGCTCGTTGCGGAAGGCCTCGAGCGGGTCGGCGGCGGCGGGCTCCTCGGCGGTCTCCTCAGCCGGATCTTCAACCGACTCGTCGCTCACCTCGCCGGTCGTCTCGTCGGTCGTCTCGTCGGTCGTCTCGTCGGTCGCGGTGTCGCTCTCGCTCACCTCGGGGGTGGCCTCGTCGGTCGCCGGCACGTCGATCGCCGGGTCGCCCTCGGCCACCGGCTCCTCGGCCGGGTCGGTCGGGTCGACGGGCTCGGCCGGGTCGGCGGGCTCGACCGCGCCGCTGTGGTCGTCGACGGCCGGCTCCTCGACGGTCTCCTCGACCTCGATCGGCGGGTTCTCGTCGTGCTGCTCCGACACCTGCTGCTCCGTCACTGTGTGGTCTGCTGAGTTGATCTCGGTCACTGGCCTTGCGTGAAGATCTCGAAGACGACCTTGCCGAAGCCCACGTCGAGCAGCGAGACCATCGTCATGAAGAAGGCCACGAACACCAGGGTCACGATGAAGTAGGTGACGAGCTGGTGCTGGGTCGGCCAGACGACCTTCCGCAGCTCGGCGACGACCTGCCGGTAGAACGTGGGCAGGCTGGTGCGCGGCTCGGTCGCCTCGCTACGCGCCTCACGGCTGTCGGTCATCACGCCATCCTTCCTCGGTTGGTCCGGTGTTGCCAGACCTTCAGGTCCTTGCAGGGCACGAGGGACTTGAACCCCCAACCTTCGGTTTTGGAGACCGATGCTCTGCCAGTTGAGCTAGTGCCCTACGGCGCTCCCACCTCGCCCGCCTGAGGGCAGGCCGGAGTATTCGGGGGAATCACCGAAGGGGAACTCTACCTGTGCAGCCGAGTCGGAGTCGAACCGACGGGGATGGGACGATGGAGCGGTGCCCGAGCCGACCTCAGCCCAGCCACTCACCGACCTCAGCCACGAGGAGCTCGCCCGCTTCCGCGACGAGCAGCAGGCGGCGTACGACGAACTGAGGGCGCGCGGACTGACGCTCGACCTGACCCGCGGCAAGCCCGCGACGGCCCAGCTCGACCTGTCCGACCGGCTGCTGTCGCTGCCCGAGGACACCCGCGACGCGCACGGCGTCGACGTCCGCAACTACGGCGGGCTCGAGGGGATCCGCGAGCTGCGCGAGATGTTCGCCGACCTGCTGTGGGTCGAGCCGGAGCAGGTCGTGGCGGGCGGCAACTCCAGCCTGGTGATGATGCGCGAGGTCATCACGGACCTGTGGCTCAAGGGCGGTGTCGACAGCGAGCGGCCCTGGTCGCAGGAGGAGAAGGTCACGTTCATCTGCCCGGTCCCGGGCTATGACCGGCACTTCACGCTGCTGAGCTGGTTCGGGATCGACACGGTCACCGTCGCGATGAACGACGACGGGCCGGACGCCGACGCGGTGGCGGAGCTGGCCGCGAAGGACCCCAGCATCAAGGGCATCTGGATCGTGCCGACGCACGCCAACCCGACCGGCTCGATCGTCTCCCAGGACGTCGCCGCACGGCTCGCCTCGATGGAGACGGCCGCCCCGGACTTCAAGATCCTCTGGGACAACGCCTACGCGTTCCACCACCTCACCGAGGCGGAGGCCAAGAGCGCCGACATCCTGACGCTCGCCGCCGCGTCGGGTCACCCGCACCGGCCGATCATGTTCGCGTCGACGTCGAAGATCACCTACGCCGGCGCCGGGGTCGCGTTCCTGGCCGGCTCGAGCGAGACCGTCGCGTGGTACGTCGGGCACCTCGGCAAGGGCGCGATCGGTCCCGACAAGCTCAACCAGCTGCGGCACGTCCAGTTCTTCGGCAGCCCCGACGGGGTCCGCGACCACATGCGACAGCACCGGGCGCTGATCGCCCCCAAGTTCGCGGCGGTCGAGGAGGTGCTCTCCGAGCGGCTCGCCGGGCGCGGCGTAGCCACGTGGACCCGTCCGACCGGCGGCTACTTCGTCAGCCTCGACGTGCTCCCCGGCACGGCGAGCCGCGTCATCGAGCTCGCGAAGGACGCTGGCGTGGCCCTGACGCCGGCCGGCTCGGCGTTCCCCGGGAGCCACGACCCCGACGACACGAACATCAGGCTCGCCCCGACGTTCCCCGAGCTCCCCGACGTCCGGACCGCCATGGACGCCGTCGCCACCTGTGTCCTGCTCGCGGCTGTGGAGAAGCTCGCGCGATGACCCGGCAGCTGTCCCAGCTGCCGAAAGCGCACCTCCATCTTCATTTCACGGGCTCGATGCGGCACGAGACGCTCCTGGAGCTCGCCGAGCGGGACCGGATCCACCTCCCCGACTCCCTCGTGTCCGAGTGGCCGCCCGAGCTGTCGGCAGCCGACGAGAAGGGCTGGTTCCGGTTCCAGCGGCTCTACGACGTCGCGCGCAGCGTGCTGCGGACCGAGGACGACGTGCGCCGGCTGGTGCGCGAGGCCGCCGAGGACGACGTCCGCGACGGCGGCCGATGGCTGGAGATCCAGGTCGACCCGTCGGGTTACGGACCGCGGTTCGGCGGGATCACCGCCTTCACCGACCTGGTGCTCGACGCCGTCGCCGACGCCTCCCGTGAGACCGGGCTCGGGATGGCCGTCGTGATCGCGGCCAACCGCACCCGGCACCCGCTCGACGCGCGCACCCTGGCCCGGCTCGCCGGGCAGTACGCCGGCCGCGGGGTCGTGGGCTTCGGCCTCTCGAACGACGAGCGACGCGGTGTGACGGCCGACTTCGCCGCGGCGTTCACCATCGCCGACCGGGCCGACCTCCTGCTCGTGCCGCACGGGGGCGAGCTCCGCGGCCCCGACCACGTCCGGACCTGCCTGGAGACGCTGCGGCCCGGGCGGCTGGGCCACGGGGTCCGCTCCGCCGAGGAGCCGGCACTCCTGGACGAGGTCGTCCGGCGCGGCGTGGCGCTGGAGGTGTGCCCGGTCTCCAACGTGGCGCTCGGCGTCTACTCCGACCTCACCTCGGTGCCGCTGCCCCAGCTCCTCGCCGCCGGCGCGACCGTGGCGCTGGGGGCCGACGACCCGCTGCTGTTCGGCTCCCGGCTGAACGCGCAGTACGCCACGATGCGCGCCGCCCACGAGCTGCCCGACACCGAGCTCGCCGAGCTCGCGCGGATGTCGTTCCGCGCCTCGCGCGCGCCGTCCGACGTGCTCGACCGCGCGTACGCCGACATCGACGCGTGGCTGGCCGGCCGACCTCAGAGCGGCGGCGGGATCGGCCCCGGGGGACCCTTCGGCGAGTAGCGGCCGAGCATGCCGTCGACCACCACCCCTGCCTCGCGGGCGCTCGGCGTGTAGCCGAGCACGACGGGCAGGAAGTGGTCGCAGCGCAGTGTCTGCAGATGGACGTCGCTGCGGGCCACCGCCGCCGCCGTCCGGCGGACCCGGCGGAGCAGCGCGATCTCGCCGAACCCCTCCCCCGGGCCGAGCGTCGCCACCAACGCGCCGTCGCCGACCACGTCGACCTCCCCGGACTCGATCACGTAGAAGCGGTCGCCCTCGTCCCCCTGCTCGAAGACCGCCTGACCGGCCGTCACCGATACAGGCTCCAGGCCACGGGCCAGCTGCTCGACCGACGGGAGCGGCAGCGCGCGCAGCATCGGCACCTGCTGGAGCAGCCCGATCTCGAGGTCCTGCAGCTGCACGTGGCGGTCGAGCAGCACCAGGCGCCACCAGGCCGCCAGCGCGAGCACCGGACAGATGGCGCCCACGACCACGAGCGCGGTCCGGATGCCACCGGCCTCGATCAGCCACGACGTGGCGACGGCGCCGACCCCGACGGTCACCGCGACCAGGCTCTCGAGCAGTCCGAACACCCGGCCCAGCACCTCGTCGGGCGCGAGCCGACCCACGAGCGTGAAGCCGGCGACGTCGATCAGGGCGTTGCCGACGCCGACGAGCGCCAGCAGGGCGAGCGCCGCGGCCTGGTGCGGGAAGGCACCGATCAGGACGAACGGCAGCCCCCAGAGCGCGACGCCGACGGCGAACCACGAGCCCAGCCGGTGCGTGCCGACCAGCAACGACGCCGCGAGCGAGCCGAGGACCGCGCCGACGCCCACGGCAGTCATCAGAGTGCCGACGCCGGACTCCCCCGTCTCCAGGAGCTCGATGGCCACGACCACGGAGAACACGGTCAGCGCGCCGCGGGTGAACGTCTGCGCACCGACGAGCGCCAGGACGAGCGCGAGATCCCGGTTGCCGGCGATCGCGCGCATGCCTTCCGCCGCCTCGTGGGCCAGCCGTGGCCGAGCCGGCGCCGGAGGGCGGGGCGGTGCGTCGTACTTCAGCCGGAGCAGCAGCGCGGCTGCCCACAGCGAGGCGCCGGCCGCGACCGCGAACACCACCGCGGCGTTCGTCAGCTCGAGCAGCACGGCGGCGAGCAGCGGCCCTACTAGGGTCGCTGCGGAGTCCAGCAGCCCCCGCACCACGTTGGCGCTGGCGAGCTCGTGGCCGGTGCGGCACAGGGATGGGAGCAGCGCCGAGTGGGCCGGGCGGAACAGCGTGGCAGCGATCGTCGACAGCACGGCCAGGGCGTAGACCGCCACGACCGGCCCTGACAGGGCGGCGACCGCGGCCGCCGCGGCCGTGGCCAGCCCGCGGACGGTCGACACGAGGACGAGCACGCGCTCGCGGCGCCCGCGGTCCACGAGGGGGGAGAGCAGCGGCGCGAGCAGCGCGGACGGCAGCATTCGGAGGAGGCCGACCAGGCCGACGGCGGTGGCGCCTCCCTCGCGGTAGGCGACGACCCCCAGGGCCACGGTGAACGCCCACTCCGCGGTCCAGGCGCCGAGGAAGGCCAGCTGCGCGCGGCGGAGGGCGGGGTTGCGGGCGTTGGTGCTGAAGGCGGCAGCGGCGTCGGTGAGCCGCCCCCTCGTCTCCCCCTCCCGCATGGTCCGACTGTAGGGCGTCGGGCCGCCGCCGGTCAGGGTCGAACGCCTCAGAGGCAGCAGCCCACCAGGACCGGCTCGTTGTGCAGCTCGATGCCGAACCGCTCGCGGACCCCCTCGCGGAGCTCGCGCGCCAGGGCGAGCACGTCGGCGGTGGTCGCGCCACCGCGGTTCGTCAGGGCGAGGGTGTGTTTCGTCGAGAGCCGGGCCGGGCCCTCGCCGTACCCCTTGCCGAAGCCGGCGCGCTCGATCAACCAGGCCGCGCTGGTCTTCACGCGACCGTCGGGCTGCGGCCAGGCCGGCGCCCCCTCGGGGAGGGCATCAGGCGCGACGACCGGGTTGGTGAAGAACGAGCCCGCGCTCCAGGTGTCGTGGTCGGCGGGGTCGAGCACCATGCCCTTGCCGGTGCGCAGCCCCAGCACGGCCCGGCGGACGTCGTTCAGCGCGGCCCGCTCGCCCGGCTCGACCCCCAGCGCACGGGCGAGCTCGGTGTAGGCCACGGGCGCCCCGAGCGTGCCCTGCCGGAAGAGGAACGTGACGTCGAGGACGACGTAGCGGCCGGGCTCCTGCTTGAAGCGGCTGGTGCGGTAGCCGAACCCGCACTCGTCGGCGGCGAAGGTGCGCAGCGCGCCCTCGCCGCGGTCGTAGGTGCGCACCTGCGCCACGGTCTGCGACACCTCCTGGCCGTAGGCGCCGACGTTCTGGATCGGGGTGGCCCCCACCTGCCCGGGGATCCCCGACAACGCCTCGACCCCTACCCACCCGCGGTCCACGGCGTGGGCCACGAACCGGTCCCAGCTCTCCCCAGCGGCCACCGTGACCGAGACCGCGCCGAGGCACGCGAGGTCGTCGGGGTCGTCGGAGTCGGCCGTCACGCCGGTGGTGGCCACCTGGACGACCGTGCCGGCGAAGCCGTCGTCGCAGACGACCAGGTTGCTCCCGCCGCCCAGCACCAGCAGCGGCTCACCCGCCTCGTCGGCGGACGCGACGGCGGCGACCAGCTGTGCCTCGGAGGTCGCGGTGATCCACGTCCGCGCCGGTCCGCCCAGCCGCAGCGAGGTGTGGTCGCGGAGCAGCTCAGACACGAACGACGGCCCGGGGCATGCCGAGAACCTTGGTGCCGTCGCACCTGACCTGGAGCGCCAGCGTGGCCAGCCCGTCGTCGACGGACTTGACGGTGCCGGCGACGGTGACGACCACCGAGCCCTCCGCGGGTACGACGACCGGGCTGGTGAACTTGCAGCCGAGCTCGACCACGTCCGCCGCCCCGGTCCAGTCGGAGACCGCCCGCGCCGCGAGCGCCATGGTGTACATGCCGTGCGCGATGACGCCGGGCAGTCCGACCGACCGGGCGACGTCGTCGTCCTGGTGGATCGGGTTCTGGTCGCCGCTGGCGTCGGCGTAGGCCACCAGGTCGGCGCGGGTGACGGCGTACTCGCGGGGTTCGAGGGCCTCGCCGGGGTTCACGCCGCACCTCCGGAGTGGACGAGGGTGGCCGACGTGGTGCACACGAGCGCCCCGTCGGCGTCGGTGATCTCGCTCGTGGTGCCGAGGATGTCGGCGCCGCCGATCTGCCGGAGGCTGGCGACGGTGAGCGTCGCCGTCAGCACGTCGCCGGGCACGACAGGCCGGGCGTAGGCGAACTTCTGCTCGCCGTGGACGATCCGGAACAGGTCGACCTGCTCGGCGTCGAGGAAGGCGTTCATGGCGTCGAACGCCAGCACGATCGGGTAGGTGGCCGGGGCCGGCCCGCCGTCGTACTCGCCGCCGCTGGCCCGGGCGAACGCCCGGACGTGCTCCTCGGTCACCTGGTGCGGTCGCGTCGGCGGGAAGCTGCGCCCGACGAGGGACTGGTCGATCGGCATGCGCCCAACCTAGTGCCCGGGAAATCGCACCGGAAATGACGTCGACCCGCCCGGGAGCCGGGCGGGTCGGTCAGCTGGTCAGACGGGGCTCGCGGTCAGCGAGTCTCCTTGTGGGTCGTGTGCGTGCGGCAACGCGGGCAGAACTTCGACAGCTCGATGCGGTCGGGGTCGTTGCGCCGGTTCTTCTTGGTGATGTAGTTGCGCTCCTTGCACTCCTGGCAGGCCAGGGTGATCTTGGGGCGAACGTCGGAGCTCTTGCTGGCCACGGGAAGTCCTTTGGTTGTCCTGCGTCTGACGTCTGTGTAGCGGGGGCGGGACTCGAACCCGCGACACCACGATTATGAGCCGTGTGCTCTAACCACCTGAGCTACCCCGCCACGGGAACGGAGCCATCGTGACCCGGTCGGCCGCGGAGCCCCTCACCCAGAGCCCCTTTACGGAATCGAACCGTAGACCTTCTCCTTACCATGGAGACGCTCTGCCGACTGAGCTAAAGGGGCAACGACGGAGAACCTTACACACTGCTCCGAGGGTTCGAGAAATCGGCTGAGCGCCCCTGGAACCGCCCCTCAGACCGGTCCGGGATCAGGCGTCGATCCGGGTCCAGGGGGACGCCTCCTCGAGCTCGTAGGCGAGCTCCAGCAGGGTGCCCTCGCGGCCGATTCCCGCCCCCAGCATCATGCCGTGCGGCAGCCCCGCGGCGGTGGTCGTCAACGGAAGGCTGATGGCGGGGTCGCCGGTGGCGTTCTGCAGCGGCGTGAACGCGACCCACTCCCGCAGTCGGTCCATGATCGTCTCGTAGTCCTCGGTCGGCGTGAGATGGCCGACCTGGGGGGTCTCGGTCGCGAGCGTGGGCGTCAGCAGCACGTCGTGGTCGCGGTAGAAGTCGCGCGAGAACGCCGTCGTACGGCGCAGCCGCCGGATCGCCCCCGGCAGCCGGTGGAGGCGGCGGGCCGAGTGGCCGGCGAGGCCGTGCGTGAGGTTGTCGAGCCGGGTCGGGTCCCAGGACCCGCCGAAGCTGCGCTTGCCGCCGCGGATCGTGACTAGCGCGAGCATCGACCAGTAGAGGAGGAAGTCGTCGGCGAGACCGGCCGGGAGCGGGTTGGCGATCGGCGTCACCTGGTGCCCGAGCTCCTCGAGCAGGGCGGCGGTCTTGAGCGTCAGCTCCGTCACCTCCCGGCTGGCGTCGTGCCCGATGCCCTCGGTGACCACCGCGATCCGGAGCCGGGTCGGGCCGGCCCGGGTGACGTCGCCGATCGGCGGCAGCCGCAGGTTGCGGTAGACCCGCTCGGCCTCCCGGAAGAACGCCGCCGTGTCGCGCACGCTCCGGGTGACGACACCGTCGGAGATGATCCGCACCGGCATCTGCCGCATCACGGCGTCCTGCGGCAGCCGACCTCGCGACGGCTTGAGGCCGACCAGCCCGTTCACGGCGGCCGGGATCCGGATGGAGCCGCCGCCGTCGTTCGCGTGGGCGATGGGCACGGCGCCCGCGGCGACCAGGGCCGCCGAGCCGGAGGACGAGGCACCTGCCGTGTGGTCGACGGACCACGGCGAGCGGACCGGCCCGAGGCGGGGGTGCTCGGCGCTGGCGCTGAAGCCGAACTCGGACAGCTGGGTCTTGCCGAGACAGACCAGGCCGGTGTCGAGGTACATCCGCGCGAAGTCGCCGTCGACCTTGCGCGGCAGCGGCTCCCACGCATCGGTGCCCTGCTGGGTGGGCATGCCGGCGACGTCGACGTTGTCCTTGAGGAACGACGGGACGCCGGCGAAGAACCCGCCCCGCGGGTCGGCCGCGCGCTCGCGGGCACCGTTGAAGTCGGCGTACGCGAGGGCGTTGAGCCGGTCGGCGACCGCCTCGGTCCGGGCGATCGCGGCCTCGACGACCTCCGGGATCGTGACGTTCCCGGCGTGCAGCTCCTCGACCAGCCCGACGGCGTCGTGGTGGGCCAGGGCGTCGTCGCGGAAGGCGTGGACGTGGGTCATGGCGGAAGAGGTTACCGACCGGTCACTCCGCTTCGGTGGCAGCCCACGAGGTGGTCGTCGACGAGCCCGATCGCCTGCATCAGCGCGTACATGGTGGTCGGGCCGACGAACCCGAAGCCCTGCTTCTTCAGCGCCTTCGACAGCGCCAACGACTCCGGCGACGTCGCGGGGACGTCGTCGAGCGTGCCCGGCGCCCGGTGCGACTCGGGCCGGAAGGACTGCACCAGCTCCTCCAGCCCACCAGACTCGCGCAGGCGGACAGTGGCGCCCGCGTTGGTGATGGCGGCGTCGACCTTGAGCCGGTTGCGGACGATCCCGGCGTCGGCCATCAACCGCGCGCGGTCGGCGTCGTCGTAGGCGGCGACGACGTCGGCGTCGAAACCGGCGAAGGCGGTGCGGAAGTTCTCGCGCTTGTTGAGGATCGTCAGCCACGACAGCCCGGACTGGAATGCCTCGAGCGTGAGCCGTTCGAGGTACGCCGACTCGCCACTGACCGGCCGGCCCCACTCCGCGTCGTGGTAGTCCCGGTAGACCTCGCTCCCCGCCCCCCAGGGGCACCGGGCCAGCCCGTCGTCGCCGACGACCGGACCGCTCACCGACGTTCCTTGAGCCGCGCGTTCGGCAGCTCGGGGGCCGGGATCGGGGCGAGCGGGTCGTCGACGACACCGAACCGGCCGGGGGCGACGTCGCGGCTGTTGTGCAGCACCGTGCCGTCGCGGGTGACCTGGGCCTGCCACTCGGCCCGGTAGGCGACGATCTCGTCGTGGGTGCGGCCGACGAAGTTCCACCACATGACGATCGGCTCGCCGAACGGCGGCCCGCCGAGGAGCAGCAGCCGGACCGGCTCGTCGTGGGCGGTCAAGGTCAGGGAGCCGGGTCCGGGAGCGGCGTACACCAGGTCGGAGGGCTTGGCGTCGAGGTCGCCGACCGTGACGACGCCGGAGTCGACCAGCACGCCGTGCTCGAACGACGCGTCGACCGGGACCGTCACCGAGCCGCCGGACTCGATCACGATCTCGGCGCCCAGCAGCGGCGTGTGCGTCGTGACGGGGGACGTGTGGCCGAGGGCGGAGCCGAGGAAGACCCGTGCCCGCCAGCCGGCGCCGTCCACCCGTGGAGGCGCGTAGTGCTCGAAGCCGGCATCGCCGTCCCGCGAGGGGTCCGGCAGCGCGACCCACAGCTGCACCCCGTGGAGCAGCCGGGTGGCCGGGGTCGAGACCTCGGAGTGGCTGATCCCCCGGCCCGCGGTCATCAGGTTGAGCTCTCCGGGCCGCACCGGGGCGTGGTGGCCGGCGCTGTCGCGGTGCTCGATCTCGCCGCTGAACAGCCAGCTCACGGTCTGCAGCCCGGTGTGAGGGTGCGGGGCGACCTGCATGCCGCCGGTGTCGGTCACCAGGTCGGGCCCGTAGTGGTCGATGAAGCACCAGGCCCCGATCAGGGTCCGCTGCCGCTGCGGCAGGGTGCGGCGCACGGTCATCGCCCGCAGCCCGCCGAGCGGGACCTCGCGCGGCGTGAGCACCTCGAGCGCCGGCCCGCCTCCGCCCGGACCGAGCCGCACCTCGGCCGGATCGCGCTCGGGGTTGGTCACGTTCACAGGCTAGCCGCGGTGCGGCTGCTCAGGAGTTGGAGAAGACCGCCGGCCCGCCGTCCTGACCCTCGGCGTCCGGGCCGCGCCCGGCCCAGGTCCAGGCGTACGCCGGGTCCTCGCACGCGAGTCCGCCCTCACCGAGGTCGAGCGGCTTGAACGTGTCGACCATGACGGCCGACTCCTCGAAGTAGTCGACCCCGAGCGAGGCCTCGATCGCGCTCGGCTGCGGGCCGTGGGCGTGACCGCCGGGGTGCAGCGAGATCGAGCCGATGTTGATGCCCGAGCCCTTGCGCGCCTCGTAGTCGCCGCCGACGTAGAACATGACCTCGTCGGAGTCGACGTTCGAGTGGTAGTAGGGCACCGGGATCGCGAGGTCGTGGTAGTCGACCTTGCGGGGCAGGAAGTTGCAGACCACGAAGTTCCAGCCCTCGAAGACCTGGTGCACCGGCGGCGGCTGGTGGACCTTGCCGGTGATCGGCATGTAGTCCTCGATGTTGAACGTGTAGGGGTAGAGGCAGCCGTCCCAGCCGACGACGTCGAACGGGTGGGTCGCGTAGGTGAGGCGGGAGCCGACGACGCCGGCTGACGTGCGGTGCTTGACCAGCACGTCGACGTCCGTGCCGTCCGCGTGGTGCGGCTCCGTCGGACCGTGCAGGTCGCGCTCGCAGTACGGCGCGTGCTCGAGGAGCTGGCCGTAGCGGCTGAGGTAGCGCTTCGGTGGCGCGATGTGGCTGGACGCCTCGATCGCGTAGAGCCGGCTCGGCTCGGCCGGGCACCAGCGGTGGTCGGTGGCCCGTGGCACGAGGACGTAGTCGCCGGCTCGGTAGGGCACCACCCCGAACACCGTCTCGACCGTGCCGGTGCCGGTCTCGACGAAGACGCACTCGTCGCCGATCGCGTTGCGGTAGAGAGGCGAGGGGTCGGTGCCGGTGACGACGTACCCGATCCGGACGTCGGCGTTGCCGAGCACCATCCGTCGCCCCTCGACGGGGCACGCGCCGGCGCCGTCGCCGAAGAGCGAGTGGAGCCGGAGGTGGCGCGGCTTCAGCGGATGGTTGGGCGTGAGCCGCTGCTCGGGCAGCGCCCAGACCTGGCTGTCGACGATCGCCGACGGGACGCCGCGGTGGTAGAGCAGGGAGGAGTCGGACGAGAAACCCTCCTCGCCCATCAGCTCCTCGCGGTAGAGCCGACCCTCGGGGTCGCGGGACTGGGTGTGGCGCTGGCGAGGCACCTCGCCGACGCGTCGGTAGTGAGCCACGCGGTCACTGTCCCACGGCCCCCGCTGGTCCGCGCAAGGCCGATGACCGAACACTGGTCACCGATAGTCGGACGCTGGTGCTTCGTCGTCGTGGCTGACGTGCCGCTGATCCACCTCCTGCACAGCTGCAGCTGTCCAGGAGCACCATGCAGGGCACGTCAGCCAAGGACAGCCCAGCCCGACCTTGATCTCAAGGCCACTCGAGCTCCTAGCGTGAGGGCGTGAGCAGCCCCTCCGACACCCGCGCGGCCGACGAAAACCGGTCGCCCCGTGTCACCGCCGAGACCTACGCTCGACGGTGCCATGCGTGACTTCCCTCCCCTCGTCTCCACGTTCTGGGTCCCTGCCGACCAGCGCGCGGTCGAGCCACCCGACACCGAGAGCCCGATCAGGTTCTTGCGCTGGGTGCTGCGCCAGCAGGGAAACGTCGTGGTGGTGGCCACGCTGCTCGGCGTGGTGTGGCAGCTGCCGCTGATCGTCGGCCCGTGGATCTTCGGCCGGGCGATCGACGCGGGCATCGTCGGGGACCACCCGGACGCCGTCGCGTGGGGCGCGACCGCGCTGCTCGTCGTGACCCTGATCGGCGCCGTCTTCGGGATCTCGCTCCACACGCTGGTCGTGCGCAGCTGGCTGATCAGCCTCTACGGCACGACCATGATGGTGACCCGCAAGGCCGCGCAGATGGGCCACGTGCTGCCGCGCCGGTCGCCGACCGGTGAGATCCTCAGCGTCGCGTCCAGCGACTCCGACGAGTTCGGCGCGATGACCGAGATCATCGCCCGGGCCGGGTCACAGCTCGTGTCGTTCCTCGCCGTGGCCGCCATCGTGCTGGTCACGTCCCCGGAGCTGGGCGTGGTGGTGCTGATCGCCGCGCCGATCCTGGTGTGCGTCGCGCTCCCGTTCCTGCCGCCGCTCCACCGGCGCCAGGAGGTCGAGCGCTCCCGCAACTCCGAGCTGACGTCGATGGCCACCGACATCGTGGCCGGGCTGCGGATCCTGCGCGGGATCGGTGGTGAGCGCACCTTCGGCCGCAACTACGCGACCCAGTCGCAGAGCGCGCGGGCGGCGGGCGTGTCCGCTGGCATCTGGCAGGCGGTCATCGAGGCGCTCGGCGTGCTGTTCTCCGGCGTCTTCCTCGTGCTGCTGCTGTGGCTGGGCACCCGCGAGGTGCTGGCCGGCGAGCTGTCGATCGGTGAGCTCATCAGCTTCCTCGGCTACGGCCTCTACCTCGTCGGCCCGATCCGGACGTTCTTCGAGTTCGCCCAGAAGGTCACCCGCTCCCTGGTGAGCGCGCGCAAGGCGATCGCGATCTTCGAGCCGGCGCCGCCCTGGCGCGACGTCGCCGAGCCCACGCCGCTGTCGGCCGACGGGCTCCTGGTCGACGAGGTCAGCGGCTTCGCCGCGATGCCGGGAGAGCTGACGATCGTGGTCAACGCGGTGCCGGAGGAGTCGGCACGGATGGCCGACCGGCTGGGCCACTACCTGCCCGACGACGTCGAGCCCGTGAGCGAGGAGGACGACGAGGCCGCGAAGGGCCGCGCGGCCCGGCGCGCCCGCTCCGAGCGCGCCCGCCGGCGGGCCGAGATCGCGGCTCGCGACGCGGCGCGCACCCAAGGCCGGTGGGGCGTCCGGCTCGACGGCGTCGACCTGGCGGACGCGGCACTCTCCGACGTACGCGCGACGATCCTGGTGAGCGACACCGGCAGCCAGCTGTTCGCGGGCACCCTGCAGGACGCGGTCGACCCGCACCGGCGGCTCACCCGTGAGCAGGCCGAGACGGCGCTGCTCGCCGCCAACGCCGAGGACGTCTACGACGCCCTCCCCGGTGGCTGGCAGGGCGTGCTCGACGAGCGTGGGCGCGGCCTCTCCGGGGGCCAGCGGCAGCGGGTCGTGCTGGCGCGGGCCCTGGCCGCCGAGGCGCCGGTGCTGGTGCTGGTCGAGCCCACCTCGGCCGTCGACGCCCACACCGAGGCCCGGATCGCCGAACGCGTCACGCGGCTGCGGGCCGGCCGGACCACCGTGGTCTGCACCGTGTCGCCGCTGTGGCTGCACCACGCAGACCGGGTGGTGCTGATGGCCGACGACGCCGTGGTGACCCAGGGCCGCCACGAGGACCTGCTCGCCGGCGACCCGGCCTACCGCGCGGTCGTCGCGCGGGCGATGGACGAGGGGGTGACGGTGCGATGAGCGACCTCCTCGCGACGTCGGCCGCCACCTGGTCCGACCACACCGACGAGCCGCCCGCGGTCGACCCGCGGCTGCGGCCGCCCGTCGACGCCCCGGCCAGGGAGCGCTTCACGGCTTGGCGGCTGCGTCACCACCTGCGCCGCAGCGAGGCCGAGCGCACCTACGAGGCCTCCCGCAACCCCGAGCGAGGCTGGCCGGTCGCGGCCGACTCGGTGGTGTTCCAGTTCTTCCGTGAGCTGATCCGGGACCGCCGGCGGATGTTCGTGGCGCTCGTGCTGCTCAACGGGATGGCGGCGGCCACGGGGCTGGTCGTGCCGCGGCTCCTCGGCGACCTGGTGGACCGCACGGTCGACCAGGACGGCGCCGGGCTCAACGGCGTCGCGGTGCTGGTCGTGGTCGTCGTGTGCGCGCAGGCGATCTTCACGTTCCTCGCCCAGCGCACCTCGACCCTGTTCGGTCAGGACCTGCTGGCGTCGGCCCGCGAGTACATCGTCCGCACCATCCTTCGGCTGCCGGTGGGGCAGGTGGAGAGCGCCAGCACCGGTGACCTCGTCACCCGGGTGACGCGCGACGTCGGCACCATGAGCCGGTCGGTCCAGTACGGCCTGCCGATGGCGATCATCTCGCTGCTGACCGTCGCGCTGTCCGTGGTCGCGATGCTCTTCAACTCCGTGCTGCTCGCCCTGCCGTCACTGCTCGTGATCAGCACGAGCTACGTCGCGGTCCGCAGCTACCTGCGGACCGCACCCAAGGGCTACATCACCGAGGGCTCGACGTACTCCCGCATCAACACGACGCTGACCGAGACCGTCGAGGGCGCCCGCACCGTGGAGGCGCTCGGGCTCGCCGGCCGCCGGGTGGCCCAGGGCGACGACGACATCGCGGTGTCGGCGCAGGCCGAGCGCTACACGATGTCTCTGCGCAACCTGCTGTTCGCCGTCATCGACGTCGCCTTCAACACTCCTCGGGTGGTCACGCTCGTCGTGGGAGCGTGGGGCTACTCCCGGGGGTGGCTGTCGCTCGGACAGATCACGGCCGCCGTGCTGTACGTCGAGGCGCTGAGCGGACCGCTCGACCGGCTCGTCGGCGAGCTCGACCGGCTCCAGGTGGGCGCCACGTCGACCGCGCGGCTGCTCGGCATCGCCGAGGTCCCACCCGACCGCGACCCCGGCGACCACCGCCCGAAGGGGTCGCACCTCGTCGGCGAGAACCTGCGGTTCGCCTACCGCGAGGGTCACGACGTGCTGCACGGCATCGACCTCGAGCTGCGCAACGGCGAGCGGCTCGCGATCGTCGGGCCGTCCGGGTCCGGCAAGTCGACGCTCGGCCGGCTGCTGGCCGGCATCAACCGGCCCCGCACCGGCTCGGCCAAGGTCGGCGGCGTCGATCTCGTCGACCTGCCCCTGGAGGTGCTGCGGACCGAGGTCGCCCTGGTCACCCAGGAGCACCACGTCTTCATCGGCTCGGTCCGCGACAACATCATCCTGGCGCGCGAGGACTCCGGCGACGACGCGGTGTGGGACGCGCTGGCCGCGGTCGGCGCCCGCGACTGGGTGGAGCGGCTGCCGCACGGCCTCGACACCCGCATCGGCTCGGGACAGCAGGCGCTGACCCCGGCCCAGGCGCAGCAGATCGCGCTCGCCCGGTTGATCATCGCCGACCCTCACACGCTGGTGCTCGACGAGGCGACGTCGCTGATCGACCCGCGCACCGCCCGCTCCCTCGAGGGCTCGATGAACGCGCTGCTCGAGGGCCGCACCGTGATCGCGATCGCGCACCGGCTCCACACCGCCCACGACGCGGAGCGGATCGCGGTCGTGATCGACGGCCGGATCGTCGAGCTCGGCAGCCACCACGACCTGGTCGACCGCGAGGACGGCGAGTACGCCGCGCTCTGGCGGGCCTGGACCAGCTGAGGCGATCTCCACCCTCCGAGGGAGGACGGCGGCGCGCCTCCTTCCTAGGGTGGACCCATGTCCGACGTCCGCGCAGCGGTGGCTAGCCGACTCGCCGACTTCTTCGCGCTCGAGGACGACTGGTCCCGGCCGGCGCCGGCGATCGGGCGGCGCGACGTCGCGGTCGGGATGGCGATGGAGGTCATCAGCCTCTTCACCCTCGAGCTCGCCCGCGGCGCCGGAGCGTTCTCCGACCTGGACGTGCCGTGGTGGTTGCTCTACCTGGTCGTGTCGTCCGGTGCGGTCGCCCTCGTCTGGCGCCGCCGCTACCCCGTGGCCGTGGCGGTCTACCTGGCGACGCACATGTTCGTCACCGGCGTGACGCTGCCCGCCGTGATGGCGCAGCCGTCCCTGCAGATCTGCTACTTCGTCGGTCTGTTCTCCGCCATGGCCTGGGGGCGCAGCCGTCGCACCGCGCTGCTGGTGTCGAGCACGATCCTCGCGTTCATGCTCAGCTGGGTCGCGTGGCAGTTCGCCGTCGGCACAGCCGTGCAGCAGCTCGTGGACGACCCTGACGACCCCGGGTCCTACGGCCTCCTGCCCGCCATCCCGTCGGTCGTGCTGCTCACGTTCGTGGTGAACGTCGTCTACTTCCTCGGTGCGATCGTCGGCGGCCAGGTCGCGTGGCGCGGTGCGCGGCAGCGCGCGGCCCTCGCCACCCAGGCCGGCACGATCGCCGCCCAGGCCGACTCGCTGCGCCGCCGGGCCGTCGTGGACGAGCGGCTCCGGATCGCGCGCGAGCTGCACGACGTGGTCGGGCACCACGTCTCTGTCATCGGGGTCCAGGCCGCGGGTGCTCGCCGGATGCTCGAGCACGACCGGGCCGCCGCGCTCGAGGCGCTCGGCACGATCGAGGACAGCTCGCGGGAGGCGGTCACCCAGATGCGGTCGCTGCTCGGCACGCTGCGCGCGATCGAGGAGCAGGCGGCCGACGGCCCGACGGGCGACCGCTCGCCCGAGCCCGGGGTCACCGACCTCCCGGCGCTCGTGGCCTCTCGCGACGGCGACTCGCTCACCACGACGTACGACGAGGTGGTCGACTCCCCCGGCGCGGCCGATCGGCTGCCGGCGCCGGTGTCGCTGTCCCTCTACCGGACCGCCCAGGAGGCCCTCGCCAACGTCACGCGCCACTCGACGGCCCGCCGCGCCTCCGTCACGCTGCGCGTCGTGGACGGCGGTCCGACGCCGTACGCCGAGGTCGAGGTCCTCGACGACGGGCGGACGCGGCCCGGCACGTCGGGGTCGGGCCTCGGCCTGCTGGGAATCCGGGAGCGGGCCGCCTCCCACCGCGGGGAGTGCGACATCGGACCGCGTGCGACGCAGGGCTTCCGGGTCCGGGTGCGGCTCCCGCTGCGGGCCGGCGAAGGGGGAGCTGCCGGTGCCTGAGCCGCTGCGGATCCTGCTCGCGGACGACCAGGCGCTCGTGCGCTCAGGGTTCCGGATGATCCTCGCCGTCGAGCCGGACCTCGAGGTCGTCGGCGAGGCAGGCGACGGCGCCGAGGCGGTCGCGCTCGCCCGGGAGCTGGACCCCGACGTCGTGCTGATGGACGTGCAGATGCCCGGGACCGACGGCATCACCGCGACCGCCGACATCGTGGCCGGCGACCACGGCAAGGTCGTCATCCTCACCACGTTCGACCGCGACGACTACCTGTTCTCGGCCCTCCGCGCGGGCGCCAGCGGCTTCCTGCTCAAGAACGCCCGGGCCGAGCAGCTCGTCGAGGCGGTCCGGGCGGTCGGGCGCGGCCACGCCCTGCTCTCCCCCGAGGTCACCACCCGCGTGATCGCCGAGATGGCCGGCCGCGGCGAGACCGTGCCGGTCGCGGTGGAGGCGCTGGATCACCTCACCGAGCGGGAGCGGGAGGTGCTGGTGCTGCTCGGCGAGGGACTCAGCAACGCCGAGATCGCCACCCGGCTCGTGGTCGGCGAGGCGACGGTCAAGACGCACGTGTCGAACTGCCTCACCAAGCTGCACCTGCGCGACCGGGTGCAGGCGGTGGTCCTCGCCCACCGGGCGGGCCTGGTCGGCTGACCCCCACTCCGCCCCGCAGCGGAGCCGGGATCTCCGTCCTCCGGGGGATCCCCCAGCGCGCCGACCGCCCTAGCGTGACGGGCATGATCCAGACCAGAGGGCTGACCCGGCGCTTCGGCGACCTCACCGCCGTCGACGACGTGTCGTTCGACGTCCCGCGCGGCCTGCTGACCGGCTTCGTGGGCGGCAATGGCGCCGGCAAGACCACCACGATGCGGATGATCATGGGGCTGCTCGGCATCGACGCCGGCCAGGTCCTGTGGGACGGCGCCCCCATCACCGCCGCCGTACGGCGCCGCTGCGGGTACATGCCCGAGGAGCGCGGCCTGTACCCGAAGCAGAAGATCCTCGACCAGCTCGTCTACCTCGGCGAGCTGTCCGGGATGCCGGCCGGCGACGCCCGGAGGTCGGCCCAGGAGCACCTCGAGCGGTTCGGGCTGGGCGAGCGCGCCGGCGAGCGCGTCGAGAAGCTCAGCCTCGGGAACCAGCAGCGGGTCCAGATCATCGCGGCGCTGATGAACCAGCCACTGGCGCTGATCCTCGACGAGCCGTTCTCCGGGCTCGACCCGACCGCGGTCGACTCCATGGCCGACCTGCTCCGCGACCAGACAGCGCGCGGCGTCCCCGTGCTCTTCTCCAGCCACCAGCTCGACCTGGTCGAGCGGCTCTGCGACCACCTGGTCGTGCTGGCCGGCGGCCGGGTCGTGGCCCAGGGCTCCGTCGACGACCTCCGGGCGCGGGGGCCGGAACGGCTGCGGCTGGTCACCGACCGCGATGCCGGCTGGGTCCGCGACGAGGCCGGTGTCCACGTCGTCGACGTCGACGGTCCCACGGCGGTCGTCGAGGTGGGCGGCGCCGACCCGACCGCCGTACGCCGCCGGCTGCTCACGGCCGCCCTCGACCGCGGGGACGTGGTCGAGCTGGTCCGGGTCGTCACGCCGTTGTCCGAGATCTACCGGGAGGTCACCGCATGAGCACCCCCACCTCCACCGTCCCCCCGACCCGCTCCGCCGCCGAGCGGCCCTGGCTGCTCGTCGCCCGGCGCGAGGTGCTCGTGAAGCTGACCGACAAGGCGTTCGTGGTCGGCACCTTGATCACGCTGCTGCTCGTGATCGGGTTCATCGGGTTCCAGATGTGGTCCGAGGACCGCACCGACACCTACACCGTCGCCGCCACGTCGGAGGCCCACGCCACCGCGGAGCTGCTCGAGGAGCGGGCGGCGGACGTCGACGGCGAGATCCGGATCGAGCTCCTCGACGTCGACACCGACGCGGCCGGCGTGCGGGCGCTCGAGGACGAGAAGGCCGACGTCCTGCTCCGGCCGGCCGACGACGGGTGGACCCTCGTCGGGGCTGACGAGGTCGACGGGAGCCTGCAGCGGGCGGCCGAGACGATCGTGCGCGAGGCGGCGTTCGCGAGCAACGCCGAGGCGGCCGGGACGTCGATCGACCAGCTGCAGCGCGGCAGCGCGCTCGGCACCGAGCTGATCGAGGGCGACGCCGAGCAGCAGGAGTTCGCGCAGGGAATGGGGGTGGCGCTCGCGTTCCTCTTCTACATGGCCGCGCTCGGCTTCGGCTACACGCTGTCGGGCAGCGTGGTGGAGGAGAAGGCCAACCGGGTCGTGGAGATCATCACCACGAAGATCCCGGTGCGGCAGCTGCTGATCGGCAAGATCGCGGGCAACACGCTGCTCGCGATCGGGCAGACCGCGCTGATCGTCGGCATCGGGCTGGTGGGCATCTCCTTCACCGAGTACGCCGACCTGCTGCCGGCCGTGTCGGAGGGGATCGGTTGGTTCGTGGCCTTCTTCGTCGTCGGCTTCTGCTTCATCGCCTGCTGGTGGGCGGTCGCCGGGGCACTGGCGAGCCGCGCCGAGGACCTGCAGGCCACCGCCACACCGCTGTCGTTCCTCATGATGGGGGTCTTCCTCACGGCGTTCCTGCTCGACGGGACGGCGCTGACCGTCGCGTCGTACATCCCGCCGTTCTCGTGCGTGCTGATGCCGATCCGGGTGCTCGGCGGCGATGCCGGGTGGTGGGAACCTGTGGTGGCGCTCGGCCTGCTCATGGCCGCGATGGCCGCGACCGTGGTGTTCGCCGAGCGGATCTACCGTCGCGCACTGCTCCAGACCCAGGGGCGGGTCAGCCTCGCGCAGGCCTGGCGCACCGCCGACTGAGGAGCCGGCCCTAGAGTGGCGGGGATGAGCACCACCCTCTCCGCCGCCTGGTCAGGGCTGGTCGACGACGCGGCGGTCTTCCCGCCCGGCGACGCCCCGCTGCCCGACGCCGTCGAGTCGTTCGTGTCCCGACGCGACGCGTGGTACGCCGACCTGGTCGGCTCGTTCGTCGTCACCGACCGACAGGTCCCGGAGGTCGGAGAGCCGTTGCCGTTGGCGATCGTGATCACCGGTGGGGCAGGTGCGATCGAGGGTCCGCTGCGGCTCGCCAGCCGCGGTGGGCACGACGTCGCCGGGGTCGAGATCGCGCTGCGCGACCTCGACGATCTGGCCGGGAACGCACAGCGGGTCGCGACGGCGACCGAGGCCTGCGGCCTCCTGCCCGAGCAGGTGTACGTCGAGCTGCCGCACGTCCCTGACAGCGGATCCTGGCTGAGGGCGGCCGACGCCGTGGCCGAGGCCGGGCTGCGGCTCAAGTTCCGCACGGGCGGACTCGAGGAGCACCTGTTCCCGGCGTCCCACGCGCTCGCGCGCTGGATCGACGCCGCCCTCGATCGCGAGACCCCGTTCAAGTGCACGGCGGGGCTGCACAACGCCGTCCGCCACACCGGTGCGGACGGCTTCGAGCACCACGGGTTCCTCAACGTCCTGGTCGCGACGGTCCGGGCGTTCGACGGGGCCTCCACCGAGGAGGTGGTGGCGCTGCTCGACGACCGTGACGCCGACTCGGTGGCCGCGGCGGCGCGCGACGAGGCCCTCGCCCGCGCCCGCCGCTGGTTCACCTCCTTCGGGTCGTGCTCGGTCACCGAACCGCTCGACGACCTGCTCGCCCTCGGACTGCAGGAGCTGCCATGACGACACCCACGACCTGGGTGGACGGCGCCGCCGGCTCGCTCTTCGACCTCGACAACCTCCCCTACGGCGTCTTCACCCGCGACGGCGAGGACCCCCGGGTCGGGGTCCGGATCGGTGACCTCGTCCTCGACGTGGCACCGGTCGCCGCGGCCGAGATGCTCGACGTGCACCACGTTTTCGAGGAGGGCTCGCTCAACCCGCTGATGGCGGAGGGCCGACAGGTCCGGCAGTCGCTGCGCCGGTGGCTCACCGGGCTGCTGTCCGACGAGACCGAGCGCGACCTGGTCGAGCCCCACCTCGTCCCCCTGGCAGACCTCGAGCTGCAGCTGCCGGTCGAGGTCGCCGACTACGTCGACTTCTACGCCTCGCTCGAGCACGCCACCAACGTCGGCCGGATGTTCCGGCCCGACGCGGAGGCGCTCCTCCCGAACTGGCGCCACCTCCCGGTCGGCTACCACGGCCGGGCCGGCACCGTCGTCGTCAGCGGCACCGACGTCGTGCGGCCGTCGGGGCAGCGCAAGCCGCCCGACGCCGACTCCCCGACGTACGGGCCCTCCCAGCGGCTCGACATCGAGGCCGAGCTCGGCTTCGTCGTCGGTACGCCGAGCCGGCTGGCCGACCGGGTGCCGACAACACGGTTCGCGGACCACGTCTTCGGCGTCGTCGGCCTCAACGACTGGTCTGCGCGCGACATCCAGGCGTGGGAGTACGTGCCGCTCGGGCCGTTCCTCGGCAAGTCGTTCGCGACGTCGATCTCCCACTGGGTCACGCCCCTCGAGGCGCTCGACGCCGCTTGGGTCGACCTGCCCGGCCAGGACCCCGAGCCGCTCCCCTACCTCACCGAGGGCTCGCCGCGGGGGCTCGACATCGCCATCGAGGTGGAGCTGAACGGCGAGGTCGTCAGCCGCCCGCCGTACGCCTCGATGTACTGGTCCCCCGCCCAGATGCTCGCCCACCTGACTGTCAACGGCGCGTCGCTGCGCACAGGTGACCTGTTCGCGTCCGGCACCGTCTCGGGTTCCGAGCGAGACCAGCGCGGCTCGTTCCTCGAGCTCAGCTGGGGCGGCAAGGAGCCGTTCGGCGACGGGCACACCTTCTTGGAAGACGATGACACCGTCGTGCTGCGCTACACCGCGCCCGGCACCGCCGGTGGCCGGATCGCCCTCGGCGAGGTGACCGGGGCGGTCCGAGCCTCGATCGCGTGAGCTACGGGAACGGGACGAGTCCGGGGCTGGCCCGGTAGGTGGCCGTACCGGTCTGCCACATGGTGTTGGTGCCCCAGCACCACGTCGTGCCGTCGACGCGAACTCCGCACGACACGTCTTGGCCGGCGTCGACCGAGGCCCAGCCGGCGCCTGGTACGGCGGACATCAACTCGGAGTAGGTGTCGGCTCCGTTGCCGAGCTGCGACTCCCAGTTCGCACCCCAGCACCACGCGGAGCCGTCGTCCCGGACGCCGCACGCGTGGTTGCTGCCCGCAGAGACCTGGCGCCAAGACGCCTCGTCTCCGACGCGAACCGGCGTCGTGCGCGGATCGTTGGTGGAGGTGCCGTCGGCGTTGCCGAGCTGGCCATAGTAGTTGGAGCCCCAGCACCAGGCGGTTCCGTCCGTGCGCACGCCGCACGTCAACCAGGACCCTGCGCTCACCTGCTCCCAGTCGGCATCGCCTCCGACCTGGACCGGCGTCGTGCGCCGGGAGGTGGTCCCGTCACCCACTTCGCCGGCACCGTTGTAACCCCAGCACCAGAGCGTCCCGTCCTCGCGGGTCGCGCAGGTGTGCCACACCCCGACGCTGATGCTGGCCCACTGGTCGCTCGTCCCCACCTGGACGGGGGTCGTCCGGTCGGTCGTCGTTCCGTCGCCGACCTGCCCCGCCCAGTTGTCACCCCAGCACCACGCGGTGCCGTCCTGCTTGATCCCACAAGTGTTCGCATAGCTGGCACTGAGCTGTGCCCACGTCGAGTCGACCCCGACCTGCGTCGGCAACGTGGCGTTGCCGCTCACGGTCCCGAGACCGAGCTGCCCCGAGTCGTTGTAGCCCCAGCACCACGCGGTCCCTCCTGCGCGCACCCCGCAGGTGTGCTGGTAGCCGGCAGCCAGCTGATCCCACGTCCCGGTGAGCTCGACGCCGGTCGACTTCGACCCCGTGACCCCGCCACTGCCGAGCTGCCCGTACGCGCTGTAGCCCCAGCAGCTCGCAGTCGCGTCCGCCCGGAGCCCGCAGGCGTGCCCCGATCCGACGGCCACTGCCGTGGCGGTCGTGCCGTTGTCGACTCGCACCGGCAGGGGCTCGACGTCCGAGCGACCATCTCCGAGCTGTCCGTCGCCGAACTCTCCCCAGCACCACGCCTGCGACCCTCGGGTACCGCACGCGTGCTCGTCGCCGACGCCCACACTCGTCCAGTCGGACTCAGCACCTACCCGCGTCGGGGCCGTGCGGTCGCTGGTCGTGCCGTCCCCGACCTGGCCGTACCAGTTGACGCCCCAGCACCACATGCTTTTGTCCGCTCGGGTGGCGCAGGTAGCCGACCCGCCGACACCGAGATCGGTCCAGTCGGTCGCCGCCCCGATCTGCACCGGCGTCGGCCGGTAGAAGTTGGTGCCGTCGCCGACGTACCCTCCCCAGCACCACAACCCGCCGTCCTGCGCCAGCCCACACACCCGCGAGTAGCCCACCTCGACGGTCGAGAACCGGGTGCTGCCCGCGACCTGGACCGGCGTCGACGACTCGTAGGGGCCGTTCGGTCCGGCGCCGAGTGGACCGTTCCCCCAGCACCACGCGGCACCGTCGGCGCGGGTCGCGCACGCGGAGCTGCGGCCGGCCGAGACGGTGGCCCAGTCGGTCGCCGACCCGACCTGGACCGGCGTGTACCGCATGGTCGTCGTGCCGTCTCCGAGCTGGTTCCAGTGGTTGCTCCCCCAGCACCACAAGGTTCCCGGTGCGCGGACCCCGCAGGTGAAGCCGTCCCCGGCTGCGATGTCCGCCCAGTCGTTCGCCGTGCCGACCTGACGAGCGGACGACTCGCCGTACGAGTGCGAGCCCACGCCGAGCGCACCCGTGCCGTTGTAGCCCCAGCACCACGCACGAGCATCGAGCGAGATGCCGCAGTTGTGGTCGCTGCCGACCGATACCGTGGACCACGCGCTGCCGTAGACGCCGAAGATCTCTCGCGGTCCGGCGGCGTCGCCGCTGCCGGAGTAGTGGCCCGTGGCGGAGCTAGCCGTGCCCCAGCACCAGACCGTGCCGTCTGGGCGCACCTGGCATGAGTTCGTCTCACCGGACGCCACCCCGGGCCGGATCTCGTGCACGGCCGGGAGGACCGGCGTCGCCCGCAACCGGACCGACTCCGGTGAGACGTTGCCGTCATGGTCGACGGCCGAGACCGAGAACCAGTAGGGGCTGAAGTTGTTGAGGTCGCTCACGGTGTGCGACGTCGTCGACAGCGTCGACGTCGTGCGGATCCACGGCGTGTTGTCGTAGTACGACAGGTGAACGCGGTACCCCGCCAGGTCAGGGTCGCTCACGGCGTCCCACGACAACGAGACCTGCCGATTCCCGGCAGTGGCGACCAGCCCGGTGGGCGTCGCCGGGGCCGTCGTGTCGCCCGTGGTCGCACTCGTCTCGGCCGGGTTGGACACGTGGCCGTCGTCGTCGACGGCGGTGACGCGGTAGAAGTACTCGGTCTCGCCGGCCAGGCCGGCGTCGACGTACGTCGCCGCCGATTGAGGCGCGGTCGTCAGCTCGGTCCACGGGCCGGCCTCGGAGGCGGCGCGGAGGACCCGGTAACCCAGCAGGTCGGGTGCCGTGACGGCGTTCCAGGACAGCGAGATCTGCCCGTCACCCGGCGTCGCCGTCAGGTCGGTCGGGGTGTCGGGGACCTCGTCGTCGACCGGGGTCATCGTCGTCACGGTGCGGTCCGACTCGTTGCCGGCGAGGTCGAAGGTGCTGACGCCGAAGTGGTAGGTCGTGCCGTTGGTCAGGTCGTCGACCCACGCCTCGAAGCTCGTGAGGTCGTCGCCGACCTGCGTCCAGGGGCCGTCCGCGCCGGTCGCGACGTAGACCCGGTAGCCGGCCAGGTCGGGAGTCTCGACCGCGGGCCACCACAGGTTCACCTGACGGTCGTACGGGATGCCACTCAGCTGCGAGGGAGCAGGGGGCGCGACGTGGTCGCCGGGCACCCCGCTCGCCGGCTCGGACCGGTCGGACTCGTTGGTCGCGTCATCGGTCGCGCTCACGGAGAACCAGTACGTCGTGCCGTTGTCGAGGCCGCCGACCGTCGTCTCCGTGACGGAGGTCAGCTCCCCGAGGTGGGTCCAGGGGCCGTCTGCGGAGTCCGACCGGTAGAGCTGGTAGCCGAGCAGGTCGTCTGCCTCGACCGCGTCCCACGCCACGACGAGGGCGCCGTCGTCGACGGTGACCCTTACCCCGGTCGGGACGGCCGGGGGCGTCTGGTCGACGGGCACGCCGATCTCCGGGTCGCTCCGCGCCGACTCGTTGCCGGCCACGTCCACGGCCGTCACGACATACCAGTAGACGGTGCCGTTCTGGAGCCCGTCGTCGACGAACGTCTCGTGGGCGACCGGGTCGGTCGTGACCTCGGTCCACGGGCCGTTGCCGTCGAGTGCGCGGTAGACGCGGTAGCCCGTCGCGTCGCTGACCGGATCCCACGCGAGGGTCAGACGGCCGTCGCCGGCGGTGGTGCCGAGGCCGGCCGGGGCCTCGGGGGCGACGTCGTCGGACGGTGAGAGCGCACTGCTCGGCGAGCGAGCGGACTCGTTGCCGTCGACGTCCACGCTGCTCACGGCGAAGTGGTACGTCGAGCCGTTGGTCAGACCGGTCACGGACCGGGTCGTGCCGGTCACGAGGTTGCCGAGCTGGCTCCACGGTCCCGCGGCCGCGTCGGACTGGTAGACGCGGTACCCGGCCACGTCGTCGGCCGTGACGGCGTCCCACGCCAGCTCCACCCGCTGGTCGCCGGTCGTGCCGGTCGGAGCCTCCGGGACCGGCGGCGCCGTCCGGTCGACCGGCACGGCCGACACGAGCTCGGAGCGGGCGGACTCGTTGCCGCCCTCGTCCACGCCCGTGACCGAGAACCAGTAGGTGGTGCCTTTGCTGAGCCCGGTGACGGTCGTCGCGGGCGCGGTGACCTGCCCGTCGGAGACCGGCGCCCAAGGGCCGTCCGGCGCCCCGGCCATGAACACCCGGTAGAACGCCAGGTCGGGATCGGCGACCGGGTCCCAGGTGAGCTCGACGCGGTTCTCGCCCGGCTCCGCCGCAAGTCCCCCCGGGACGGCCGGCGGAGTCTCGTCGGTGCTGTCGGTCGGCTGCACCGGCGTCGAGCGCCCCGACTCGTTCCCGAGCCCGTCGACGCTGGTGACGGCGTAGAAGCTGCCCGTCTCGTAGCCGGAGTCCGCCAGCTCCGTGCCGCTGGTCGGGTGCGCGGTGAGTCGCTCCCACGGGCCGGACGCCGTGATGCCCCGGTAGACGTGGTAGCCAGCGAGATCGGTGGCCGAGACCGCGGCCCAGCTGATGGTGGTCTGCTCGCCACGGCGGACGGCGGTGGTGTCGCTCGGCACGGGCGGGGCGGTCACGTCGCCCGTCGTCAGGGCGCGGATCGAGGCGGCCGTGGTCGGCTGCGGCGGCACGCCGTTCCAGCGCGGCGCGAACAGCCGCCACTTCGTCAGGCTCTGCTGGGTGATGGACCGGGTGAAGGACACGGTCCCCGATGCGGACGTCGCGCCGGTGGCGAGGGTCGACCAGCCGGTGCCATTGCTGCGCTGCAGCTGGACCGGGCGCCCCGCACGCGCGGGGTAGAAGGAACCGGCGACCTGGAAGGACACGCCGACCCGCACGCGCAACGGCGCGTCGACCGACGCACGCTGCAGCACGACCTGACGCTCGACGACCGGCGTCTCGACGCTGGGGTACGCCGTTCCGGCGGTGGTCACCGCCGTCGCCACCACGCGATAGCGCACCGAGAAGGGCTCAGCGACGCCGGTCGGCACCCGGCTGGAGAACGCGAGCGTGCCGCTGGCGCTCGACCGCCACGTGCGGACCGTCGCCCATGCCTCGGCACCGACCTGCCGCTCGAGCTGGACCGTCCGGCGGGCGGGTCCGGGCACCGAGCCCGTGAACCGGAGCGCCTCGTTGCGCATGACTGGTCCGGTCGGGGTCGCTGAGAGCGACCCTCCAGGCTCCGCCGCCGCCGCCGTCGGCAGCGTCAGCACCGCAGGAAGAAGCAGCAGCACCACGCCCAGCACCCACCGCGAGCCGCGACGATCCGTCATTCCACGTGCCATGATGTCCCCCCTGGTGGCCGGCGAGCCGGCCGCACGTGCCCCCGCACGAACGTCGTCAACGTAAACGCCTCCGAGTCACGCCAGACCAACAGCGACACCACGGGCGCGTGTCCGCCTTGCTACACGCCCTCGCGGTCGCTGAACCCGGGGTGGACGAACGGCTCGCCGCGCCGCATGGACTCGACGGCACCCGGATGCATGCGTCGCAGGTGCGCCAGGCCGCGCGACCGGTAGCGCACGATCTGCAGGATGCCGAACCCCCAGAACAGGTACTGCACCGACATGGCCCACCGGAAGTCGTCGAGGCCGTAGGCGTCCATGCCGCCCGGCTGGCGCAGGTCGAGCACGATCCCGATCAGAGCCATCGTCAGGAGTGACGCGACGAACCCGCCGACGTTCACCACGCCGTTCGCGCGGCCGATCGACTCCTGCGGCGTGAACGACCGCGCGAGGTCGAAGCCCACCATCGAGGCCGGGCCGCCGGCGGCGATCGCGCAGACCAGCACCACCAGCAGCCACAGCGGAGCAGGGGTGTCGCGCAGCAGCACCGCGGTCCAGGGCACCACCATCACCAGCACCACCGTGATGACGATGTAGGACCGGTAGTACGGCAACCGGGAGACGAGCCACCCCAGCGCCAGGCCGCTCACCACGACGAAGCCCGTCATCACCATCAACAGGGTGCTCGCGGTCTGCTCCGACAGGCCCTGGCCCCGCACCAGGAACGGGAAACCCCACAGCATCGCGAAGACGGTCGTGGAGAACTGCGGCGTGAAGTGCGACCACATGCCGAGCCGGGTGCCGGGGTTGCCCCAGACCGTCTGCAGCGCCCGGGTCAGCGCCCGCAGCTTCACCTGCGTCGGGCCCGAGCGGGCGTACGGCGAGTCCTTGACCAGCAGCACGGCCGCAACCATCAGGACGACGCCGACGGACGACGCGAGCGCGAACGTGCTGGTCCAGCCGAGCTGCTGGAGCGCCCACGACAGCGGGGCCGCCGCGATGATCGCGCCGAGCTGGCCGGTCAGGCCGGTCAGCTGGGTCACCAGCGGCGCCTGCCGGACCAGGAACCACGACGCCACCAACCGGATCACGCTGACGAAGACCATCGCGTCGCCGGCGCCGAGCACCGCCCGGGCGAGCACCGCCGCCGGGAACGACTCGGCGAACGCGAACCAGAACTGGCCGACCGTCATCAGCGTCAGGCCGCTGATCAGCAGTGCCCGGGAGCCGAACCGGTCGAGCAGGACGCCGACCGGGACCTGCATCCCGGCGTACACCACCAGCTGGAGGACCGTGAACAGCGCCAACCGGGTCGCGTCGACGTCGAACCGCTCGGCCGCCAGCAGCCCGGCGACGCCGAGGGAGCTGCGGTGGAAGACCGCAAGCAGGTAGATCGAGAGCCCGACGCCCCAGATGACCCACGCCCGGCGCTTGCCGATGTCGTGGATCTGTCGTGTCACCTGGTCGATCATGGCAGTCGACGCTCTAGCCTTCCGTCGTGGTCCAGTTCGGTCAGTACCCCGCACCGCTGCACGTCGTCGCCCACCTCTCCGACCCGCACCTGCTCGCCGACGGGCAGCGGCAGTACGGCGTGGTCGATCCCGAGCACGGGCTCCGGCTCGCGCTCGAGCGGGTGGCGCGGCTCGACCCGGCTCCTCAGGTCCTGGTGTTCACCGGCGACCTGGCCGACAAGGCCGAGCCGGCGGCGTACGCGCGGCTGCGCGAGCTCGTGACGCCCGTCGCGGCCGACCTCGGGGCGGAGGTCGTCTGGGTCATGGGCAACCACGACGAGCGCGCGTCGTACGCGAAGGGTCTGTACGACCTGGAGGACGAGGGCGTCCAGGACCGGGTGCACGAGGTCGACGGGCTGCGGATCATCGCGCTCGACACGAGCGTGCCGGGCTACCACCACGGCGAGCTCACCGCCGACCAGCTCGGCTGGCTGCGCGACCAGCTCGCGACCCCCGCGCCGCACGGGACCCTGCTCGCGCTCCACCACCCGCCGATCCCGGTCCCGATGCTGCGCGCCGCGGAGATCATCGAGCTCGACGACCAGCACCGGCTCGCCGAGGTGCTGGCGGGTTCCGACGTACGGGCGATCCTCGGAGGGCACTTCCACTTCACGTCGTGGTCGACGTTCGCCGGGATCCCGGTGTCGGTCGCGTCCGCGTCCTGCTACACCAGCGACCCGGCACCGCTCGCCCGGTTCGTGTCCGGGGTCGACGGCCACCAGGCGATCACCATGCTGCACCTGTACGACGACCGGGTGGTGAACTCCGTGGTCCCGCTGACCCCGGCCCCTGAGGTCAGCGGCTACCCCTCCGACGTGATCGCCCAGGTCGAGGCGCTCAGCCACGAGGAACGCCGGGACCTGCTGTCGCGCAAGGACTCCCCCTTCAACCAGGACGAGGAGAAGGGGAACGCCGGCCGCGGGGTCTGACGGTCAGGTCACCGCGATCAGCACGCCGATCGCGAACCCGATCGCGACCAGCCAGAGCAGCGTGGGCAGGGCGTTCCTGCTCATCCGACCCCCTCTCCGCCCGCCAGGACGTCGCCGCCCTGCACGACCACGTCGATCGACTCGAGCGGTGACGGGGCCGGGCCCTCGATCGGCTCGCCCGTCTGCGCGTCGAAGACGCTGACGTGGCACGGGCAGATGATCCGGCCGTCCGTCACCTCGGCCACCGGGCAGCCTTGATGGGTGCACGTCGCCGAGAACGCGTGGACGTCGTCGTCCTCGCCCCGGACGAGCACCACTCCCTCGTCAGCCAGGATCACGCCGCCACCCGGCGGGATGTCGGCGAGCGCGGCCAGACGTCGCCCGTCGGAGGGCGACGAGCCGTAGGCGTTCGCGGCGACGGTGCCGGCGTCGCCGGTGCCCAGGCCACCGGCCCGGGCGACCGCGAACCCGGCCACGCCGGCGGCGACCGCGACCAGTCCGCCACGGACGGCCGCGGTGCGGGTGATGGGCGACAGGGCCACGTCAGCTCCTCACGTCAGCGGCAGCCCGCTGCGGCTGAAGAACCACAGCGCCGAGGTCAGCCAGATCAGCGCGAGCAGGGCGAGCACGAGGCCGCCGAGCACGGGCAGCGCCCAGCCGGGCAGGCCCCGGAGGCGCAGCCCGAGCATCTTGGCGGCGTACGCGCCGTAGAAGAGACAGCCGACCAGCGAGTGCACCAGCACTCGCGGGCTGTCCCCGGCGAAACCGAGCGACCACAGGCAGTGCACGGCCGGCGGGAGGGTCAGCACGAACGCGCTCGCGCCGCTCCAGCGGTGGAGCGGACCGACCCAGGCCGGCGCCTCGCGCGAGACCGGCAGCCGGCCCCACATCCACAGCGCCGTCACGACCTGGACCACCAGCAGGACCGCGGCGGCCGTGGTGAACCAGGCCTTCATCTGCAGCATGCCGGAGAACCCGAACGTCGAGAGCGGCCGGCCGGCCGGCTCGTGCAGCCCGGCGTAGGCGCCGATCGCGACGGCGACCCCGGCGCCGAGGAGGAGCGCGGCCGTCAGCCCCGACGTGGCGGTCTCCCGGCTCACGGTGTGGCTCACGGGGACATTCTGCTCCCCCAGGCGGGCCGGAGTCGCCCGTCACGAGGTGCCAAATCTCTGACGCCCCGCGCGGAATCGCGCGGGGCGTCAGTGGCAGGTGAAGGATTCGAACCTTCGAAGGCTATGCCGACGGATTTACAGTCCGCTCCCATTGGCCGCTCGGGCAACCTGCCGGGAGTCGCCCCGGCTCACACCGGTCGGCGACGAGACGCAAGAATAGCGGGAGTACGACGTAGACCCGAAACCGGAGGCACACCTCATGGCCGACTCCTCGTTCGACATCGTGAGCAAGATCGACCGCCAGGAGGTCGACAACGCCCTCGGACAGACGGCGCGCGAGATCGCGACCCGGTTCGACTTCAAGGGCACCGGGGCCACGATCGAGTGGAAGGGCGACGACGCGATCGAGATCACGGCCTCGGCCGACGACCGCGCGACCGCCGTCCTCGACGTCTTCAAGCAGAAGCTGATCAAGCGCAACCAGAGCCTGAAGATCCTCGACGCCTCCGAGCCGCGCCAGTCCGGCCAGGAGTCGAAGATCGGGATCGCCCTCAAGGAGGGGATCTCGTCGGAGGACGCGAAGAAGATCGGCAAGCTGATCCGCGACGAGGCGCCCAAGGGCGTGAAGTCGCAGATCCAGGGCGACGAGCTGCGTGTCTCGAGCAAGAAGCGCGACGACCTCCAGGCCGTGATCGCGCTGGTGAAGGCGCAGGACTACGACTTCGCGGTGCAGTTCACCAACTACCGCTGATTCGCGCTCAGGAACCGGCCAGGTCGCCATCGCCAACGTCTACGCGGCCTGCGAACCGAGCGGTGCCCTCAGGGATGCGTCCGGACCGGACCGCCAGGCGGCCGCCGTCCTGGACGAGCCTCGCCCTCTGGTCGCGGGCCTCGGCCGACGTCCGCGCCGGCGTGCGGTAGTCCGGGACCGTCACTGCTGCGGCGGCTCTGTCGCGTGGAGCCGACCCTCGAGAAACGTGCGCTCGACGGAGTTCTCGGTGAGGAACAAGGCCTCGGTGTAGGCCTGGCGCGCCTCCTGGTGGCGTCCGAGTCGCCGCAGCTGCTCGGCACGCGCGGCGGGAAGGTATCGGTAGCCCGCAAGCTGGGGCTCGGTCGCGAGCGCGTCGAGGGCGGCCAGGCCCGCGGCCGGTCCCGACGCGAAGCCCACGGCCACGGCCCGGTTCAGGGCCACGACGGGCGAGCGCCAGATCTGGACCAGGACGTCGTAGAGGCCCACCACCTCCGCCCAGTCGGTGTTGTGCCACCTCGACGACTCGGCGTGCACCGCGGCGATGGCCGCTTGGAGTGCGTAGCGCGACGGCGGCCGGGCGGTCAGCGCCTCCCGGACCAGGGCGACACCCTCGGCGATCGCGGCGCGGTCCCACCTGTCGCGGTCCTGCTCCTCGAGCAGCAGCAGTCGCCCGTCGGGCGCCGTGCGCGTCTCTCGACGGGCATCGGTGAGGAGCAGCAGCGCCAGCAAGCCGGCGACGGCTGGGTCCCCGGGCAGGAGACGGCGCAGCATCCGGCACAGGTCCAGCGAGCGCTCGACGAGGTCGCGACGGACCAGCTCGTCCCCGGACGGCACCGTGTGGCCGGTGGTGAACAGCAGATGCACCACCGACAGGACGGCTTCGATCCGCTCCGGGAGGTCGGCCGCCGACGGCACCTTGTAGGGCACGCGGGCGACCGCGATCTTCTTCTTCGCGCGGGTGATCCTGGCGGCCATCGTGGACTCGCTGACCAGGAAGGCTCGTGCCACCTCGGCGGTCGAGAGACCACACAGCAGGCGCAGCGTCAGGGCCACCTGGGCCGGCTGGTCGAGGGACGGGTGGCAGCACGTCGTCACGAGGCGGAGCCGGTCGTCGGGGATGGGGACGGACTCGTCCTCGAGGAGATCCTCGGGACCGGGAGCGACCGCGTCCTCCACGAGAAGCGGCAGATGACGCGTCTCCACGCCCAGGTGCCTGATGACGTTGAGCGCCCGACGTCGAGCCGTGGTCGTGAGCCACGCACCGGGGCTCGAGGGCACGCCCTTCCTGGGCCACTCCGTCAACGCAGCGGCGAACGCCTCCTGGGCGCACTCCTCGGCGCGGTCCAGGTCACGCGTGACGCGCACCGTCGCGGCGAGCACGAAGGCCCACTCGCGACGGTGCGCGTCGGCGACGGCGGCTGCGACGCGCGAGGCGTCAGCGTGGCTCACGCCCTGCGTCCCGGAGCCGGCATCGGTCAGTCTCAGCCACCCATGTCGAAGACGGGCCGGACCTCGACGCCGCCGAAGCGCGCCGGCACCGTCTTGGCCACGGCGAGAGCGACGTCCAGGTCGGGAGCGTCGATGAGGTAGTAGCCGCCGAGGGCTTCCTTGGTCTCGGCGAAGGGACCGTCCGTCACGTCTGACGCTCCACGCACGCTCGTGGCCGTCGTGGTCGGCTGCAGCCAGGCGCCACCCAGCAGAGTGGCCCCGTGACCCTCGACCCCGGCCGCGAACGCTCCGTGGGCCTGCTGGATCTCCCCCATCACCTCGGGCGACGCCGTCGCGTACTCGGCCTCGGCTTCGTAGATCAAGATCAGGTATTGCGACATCTCGGTTCCTCTCGGTGGGGGCCCGTTCGTCAGGCCCTACACCTCTTCGACACGCGAGGTCGGCCCAGATCGACAACCTCCGCACTCTAACCGCGGTGTTTTTCCTGGAGCACTGGTGCTGGGGCCTTTCCGCCGGCGGAGCTCGCTGCCCCACGCCCGGCGCAGTCCCTACCGGAGCGTGCCGTATCAGGTAGCCGTGCGACGTCCGGCCACGACGGCCATCTCCCACACCACACCTGCGGCGAGTAGCGATGCGCCGGCGGCGCGCCCAGCATGATCCAGCCCGGACCTAGGTCAGGCAGCATCTCCGTTCGTTGCCAACAACGACCATCTACGCGGGTGCGATTCACCAACTACCGGTGATCGTCCAGCCCCCCGCTGACCGGTCCCAGCCCTCGGCGGTCCGTCGGCTACGGTCTGGCCATGTCCGCGTCACCTGAGGCCAAGTTCGCACCCGTCGGAGCGCTGCGTGGCGGACTGGCCCTGATGGTCCTCGGTGCGCTGATGGCCTGGGGACCCGTCGACTCCATCCCGCGCTGGGTCTGGCTCGGAACGCTGTTCGTGGGTGGTCTGCTGGTCGCGACGGCGTTGGGGATCCGGATGCTCCGCACTGGTCCATCGGGCCACGAGGGCTCCTGACGGGCCCCGACAGGGCGCTCGCTACCGGGATGCGCTGGGCGACAGGAGGATGACCTTGCCGTTCTGGGGGTCGTCGGTCTCGTCGCCCTGGAGCAGTCCGATGACCAGCATCGCACCCAGCCCGACCACGATCACGCTGAAGATGACGAGCGCGACGGCACGACGTCGGGACGACTCTTGCGTCACCATGGCTCCCCGTACCCGGCCGTTCTCCGGAGATGCGGTCCTGGCTCCCGCTGGTTCGAGTAGCGTCTGCGCACGTCAGGGCGCGCGCCCGCGTGCCGAATGCGGCCTTCTCGACCCCATCGGCTAAAGTCGTGTGATCTAGTCGACTTTTGGAGGTCATCCGGTGCCGAGCAGCAGCTGTCCGCGGGTCGTGGTCATCGGGGCGGCGGCCTCCGGGACGCTGACGGCGATCCACCTTGCCCGGCTCGCGGGACGGCGCGGGACGCCGCTGGAGATCCACCTGGTCGATCCGGCCGACCGCACCGGTCGCGGCGTCGCGTTCGGCACGACCGACGACCGGCACCTCCTCAACGTGGTCGCGGGCAACATGAGCGCGCTGCCCGAGGACCCCGGCCACTTCGTCGCCTGGCGGGCCCGACAGCACCCCGAGGCCAGCACGGCGCCGCTCGACTTCGCCCCGCGACGCGAGTACGGCCGGTACCTCCAGGAGACCCTGGACGACGCCCTGGCCGCCGTACCCGGCGTCCGGCTCCGGCACCACCGCGCCCGGGCGACCGCGATCGGTCGCACCCGCTCCGGCGTCCTGGTCCGTGCCAGCGACGGCCAGCTGCTCGACGCGGAGGCGGCCGTGATCGCCACCGGGCTCGACTCCCCGAGCACAGCCTGGGCACCCGAGGAGCTGCTCGCGTCGCCGTTCTTCGTCCCCGACCCGTGGGCGCCCGGGGCCCTGGACGTCGTACGCCGCGACGCCACCGCGCCGGCAGCGGTGCTGCTCGTCGGCACCGGGCTCACCATGGTCGACGTGACGCTGAGCCTGGCGCACCTCGACGGTCGACCGGGCCGCTCCGTGCACGCTGTCTCCCGCGGCGGCCGCCTGCCCCGCGTCCACGCGGACGTCCCCGGCCTGGCCGCGGTGCCCGACGTGGAGGCGTGGGGCGACACCCTCGCCGAGCTGCGCACGCAGGTCTCCGGGCACCTGCGCTCCGTGGAGCAGGCGACCGGCGACTGGCGACAGGCCGTCGACGGGCTGCGGGTGCACCTGTCCACCCTGTGGGGACGGCTCGACGAGGCCGAGCGTGCCGAGTTCCTCCGCGAGGACGCCGGCCGCTGGAGCGTGCTGCGGCACCGGATGGCGCCCGAGAGCATGGCGCAGCTGGCCGCTCTCCGCGACGACGGCCGGCTCACCGTCGACCCCGCCCGGGTCGAGAGCGTCATACCGCTCCCGCAGGGCGGGCTGCGAGTGGCCCTGACCGACGGGACCAGCCGCGACGTCGGCTGGGTCGTCAACTGCACCGGACCCGACTCCGACGTGCGCAACGCGGGCGACCCGCTGGTCGACGACCTGCTCCGCGCCCGCCCGGGCGGCAACCTCGCCGTCATCGCCACGGCAGGGATGGGCTTCCGCACCGACCGCGGCCGGCTCGTCGACGAGCAGGACCGCACCGGGGCGCCGCTCTGGACGCTCGGGGCGCTCCGGCGCGGCGAGCTGTGGGAGTCCACCGCGATCCCCGAGATCCGTACCCAGGCACGCGCGGTCGCGCGGGACGTGCTCGACGAGGTCGCCCCCGTCCCCCGCACCCTGGCCGATGGTCGGGTCGTGGGCGGTCACCACCCGATCGCCCGGCCCCGCGACCCGCTCGGTCTGCCGATCTCGACCACGGCCGAGGCGGCCGCGTCGTTCAACGCGGGCGTCGAGCGCGTGATGCGGCTCCAGTCCGGTGGCGAGGACCTGATCCGCGAGGCCGTCCTGCTCGACCCCGGTTTCGCGGTCGGTCACGCGGCGCTGGCGATGCTGGGCCACGAGGCTGGCGCCGGGGGTGACGTGGCGGCGTCGCTGGCGACGGCCCAGCAGGCGGCGGGGCGCCGCGCCGACGAGCGCGAGCGGTCGTTCGTCGACGTCGTCACGCGGCGGGTCGCCGACGTCCGCGGCTCCGGCGCCCAGGCCCTGGTCTCGCACCTCGCGCAGTTCCCGCGCGACGTCCTGGCTGCGTCCGCGGCCGTCCCCACGATCGCGTTCTCGGGGGTGACGGACGTGCAGCAGGAGGCCTGGGACCTCGTCGAGGGACTCGCGCCGGCGTACGGCGACCACTGGTGGTACATCTCGCTGCTCGCGTTCACGCGCCAGGACCAGTCACGGTTCGACGAGGCCGGGATGCTCGCCGAGAGCGCGCTGTCGTGCGAGCCGTCGTCCGGCCATGCCGTGCACGCGCAGACCCACGTGCTCTACGAGACGGGCCAGCACGAGGGCGGCCGGGTCTGGCTCGATCACTGGGTCGCCGAGAGCGGCCGCGGCGCGAGCCATCGCGCGCACTTCGCCTGGCACGCCGCACTCCACGACCTCGCGCTCGGAGACATCGAGGCGGTGCGGCAGCGCTACTACGCCCAGCTCGGACCCGGCTGCGTCACGGGCGTGCGGGCCCTGGTCGACTCGGCGTCGCTGCTGTGGCGGTGGCGGGTCACGACCACCGAGTGGGACGCGGGGCTCCGGCACGGCCTGCCCTGGACCACCCCCGCGTTCGCCGGCGAGACCGCGCCACCTCCTGTGGCGCCGCTGGTCCCCGGGATCGAGCCGAGCCTCCTGCGGGAGCCGGAGACACCGTTCGTGGCGACGCACGCTGCGCTCGCCCTCGCCGGTGACCACGACGTGTCCGGTCTCGCCGAGCTCGAGCGCCACGTCCGGCGTTCCTCCGACGCCACCATGCGCACCGTGGTGGCGCCGCTGTGCACCGCGCTCCTCGCAGCCCTCGAGTCCCGCTGGGAGCTGGCGTGGCGGACGCTGACCGACCTGCTGCCGGTCCTCGTCCGGGTCGGCGGCTCAGCCGCCCAGCGCGAGGTGGTCGAGGAGACGCTCCTGCTCGCGCTGGTCAACGACGGCCGGGCCGAGCAGGCGCTCACCCTGCTCGAAGGACGACTCGACCGCCGTACGTCGAGCCTCGACCAGCGCCGGCGGCAGTCGCTCGTGGCACCCGTCCCGCTCACGTCCGCCTGACGCGCCGGAGAGCGAGCAGCCGTTCCGAGCCCGGTACCTGCTGGGCGAGTCGCGCACCTCGCGGGCGAAGTTTCGCTCGGTAGGTGGCGGTCTCCCCGCACAGCGGCGACCCCACCGTCAGGCGCTCGGCCGGAGGCGGAACGTGTCGCGCATCAGGGTCCGGTGGGGGAGATCACGTCGATTTTGCGGGGGCGCCGACTATCGTGGAGGGGGTGCCCGTCGCGGCGCACACCCGAGCGACGGGACCCGAGGAGGAACACCCACGTGACCAAGCAGGTCAAGCAGCTCGACCGCGTGATCATCCGGTTCGCCGGCGATTCCGGCGACGGGATGCAGCTGACCGGTGACCGGTTCACGCAGGAGTCGGCGGCCTTCGGCAACGACCTGTCGACGCTCCCCAACTTCCCGGCCGAGATCCGGGCGCCGCAGGGCACCCTGCCGGGAGTGTCGAGCTTCCAGGTCCACTTCGCCGACCACGACATCCTGACGCCCGGCGACGCACCCGACGTCCTGGTCGCCATGAATCCCGCCGCGCTGCGCGCCAACCTCGGCGACCTGCCGAAGAGCGCGACGATCATCGTCGACACCGCCGACTTCACGCCCCGCAACCTCACCAAGGCCGGCTACACCGTGAGCCCCCTCGACGACGGCTCCCTCGACGAGTACGCCGTGCACGCGGTCGACCTCACCGGCATGACGGTCGAGGCCGTCAAGGCGTTCGGCCTCTCGCGCAAGGACGCCTCCCGTGCGAAGAACATGTTCGCTCTCGGGCTGCTGTCCTGGCTCTACGGTCGCCCCACCGAGTCCACCATCGCCTTCCTGGAGAGGCGCTTCGCGAAGGTCCCCGACATCCGCGACGCCAACGTGACGGCCTTCAAGTCGGGCTGGAACTTCGGCGAGACCACCGAGACGTTCGCCGTCACCTACGAGATCAAGCCGGCACCGATGTCGACCGGCACCTACCGCAACATCACCGGCAACCTGGCGCTGTCCTACGGCCTGATCGCGAGCAGTGTGCAGTCCGGCCTCCCGCTGTTCCTGGGCAGCTACCCGATCACGCCGGCCTCCGACATCCTCCACGAGCTGAGCAAGCACAAGGCGTTCGGCATCACCACGTTCCAGGCCGAGGACGAGATCGCGGGCGTCGGTGCCGCGATCGGCGCGGCCTTCTCCGGCAGCCTCGGCGTGACCACGACGTCCGGTCCGGGCATCGCGCTCAAGTCCGAGGCGATCGGGCTCGCAGTGATGACCGAGCTGCCGCTGCTCGTGGTGGACGTGCAGCGCGGCGGGCCCTCCACGGGACTGCCGACCAAGACCGAGCAGGCCGACCTGCTGCAGGCCATGTTCGGCCGCAACGGCGAGTCGCCGGTGCCGATCGTCGCGCCGCGCTCCCCCGGCGACTGCTTCGACGCCGCGCTGGAGGCCGCCCGGATCGCGATCACCTACCGCACGCCCGTGATGCTGCTGTCCGACGGGATGCTCGCCAACGGCTCCGAGCCGTGGCGGATCCCCGAGACCTCCGAGCTGCCCATGATCGACCCGGCGTTCGCGACCCGCGCCAACCATCCCGTCGACGGTGACGAGGGTGACGAGCCGAAGGCCGAGTTCTGGCCCTACCTGCGCGACGAGGAGACGCTCGCCCGCCCGTGGGCGATCCCCGGGACGCCCGGTCTCGAGCACCGGATCGGCGGCCTGGAGAAGGGCGACGGCCACGGCAACATCTCCTACGACCCGGCCAACCACGACTTCATGGTCCGCACCCGGCAGGCGAAGGTCGACCGGATCGCCCACTCGCTCCCGCCCACCGAGGTCGACGACCCCGGTGGCGAGGCCAAGGTGCTCGTCCTCGGGTGGGGCTCGACGTACGGGCCGATCGGTGCCGGCTGCCGCCGGGTGCGCAAGGCCGGCTTCCACGTGGCACAGGTGCACCTGCGTCACCTCAACCCGTTCCCCCACGACCTCGGCGAGATCCTCGCCCGCTACGACAAGGTCCTCGTCCCCGAGATGAACCTCGGCCAGCTCTCGATGCTGCTGCGGGCGCGCTACCTGGTCGACACGATCGGCTACAACCGCGTCAACGGGATGCCCCTCAAGGCAGCCGAGCTCGCCGAGGCGATCGGTGAGCTCGTGGCGCAGGCCGAGGGCATCGAGGTCGACCTGACCCCCGAGGAGGCAGTCTCGTGAGCACCACCGACCTGGGTCTGCCCGGGCTGCGCAGCGGCGTGGAGGGCGTCCCCACCACCGACCAGCCGCAGACCGGCAAGGAGTTCACCAGCGACCAGGAGGTCCGCTGGTGCCCCGGCTGCGGCGACTACGCCGTGCTGAAGGCCGTGCAAGGCTTCCTGCCCGACCTCGGGCTGCGGCGCGAGAACATCGTCTTCGTCTCCGGGATCGGCTGCTCGAGCCGCTTCCCCTACTACCTCGACACCTACGGCATGCACTCGATCCACGGCCGCGCGCCGTCGATCGCGACCGGCATCGCCGCGGTGCGGGAGGACCTCTCGGTCTGGGTCGTCACGGGCGACGGCGACGCGCTGTCGATCGGTGGCAACCACCTGATCCACGCGCTGCGTCGCAACGTGAACATGACGATCCTGCTGTTCAACAACCGGATCTACGGCCTCACCAAGGGGCAGTACTCCCCGACCAGCGAGCCGGGCAAGGTCACCAAGTCCACGCCGATGGGCTCGGTCGACCACCCGTTCAACCCGGTCTCGCTGGCGCTCGGCGCGGAGGGCTCGTTCGTGGCCCGGACCATCGACTCGGACCGCAAGCACCTCACCGGGGTGCTGGCCGCGGCGGCCGCCCACCGCGGCACGTCGTTCGTCGAGATCTACCAGAACTGCCCGATCTTCAACGACGGCGCCTTCGACGCGATCAAGGACCGCGACTCCAAGGAGGACGCGATCATCCCCCTGGTCCACGGTGAGCCGATCCGGTTCGGCGTGGGGGGTACCAAGGGACTGGTCCGCGACGCCGGCACCGGCGGCGTGAAGGTCGTCGAGGTCGGCGAGCATCCCGGGCAGGTGGCCGAGGCCGACCTGCTCGTCCACGACGCCCACTCGTCCGACCCCACGACCGCGTTCGCCATCTCGCGGCTCACCGACGCCGGCTACCTCCACCAGGCTCCGATCGGGATCTTCCGGCAGGTCGAGCGGTCGACGTACGACGACCAGGCGCGCGCCCAGATCCTCACCGCCCAGGGCGGCGTCGAGGGCGACCCCCAGTCGCGGCTCGGCGCACTCATCTCCGGCGGCGACACCTGGACCGTCGCCTGACCAGAGTCTGGTAACTCCGTCGCGGTCATGAGCGTCGACCGCGTACGGTGATGACGTGCGGGACGAGCGTCGTGGCCTCAGCTACGGCATCGCGGCGTACGGCCTCTGGGGGATCTTCCCGCTCTACTGGCCGCTCCTCGAGCCCGCCGGTGCCCTCGAGATCCTCGCCCACCGGGTCCTGTGGTCCCTCGTCACCGTCGTGCTCGTGGTGGTGCTGCTGCGCCGGGGCCGGGCCGTCGCGGCGGTGTTCGCCGACCGGCGGGCGCGGCTGCTGCTGCTCGGGGCGGCGGCGGTCATCAGCGTCAACTGGTTCGGCTACATCTGGGGCGTCAACAACGACCGGGTCGTCGAGACCTCGCTGGGGTACTTCATCAACCCGCTGGTGACGGTCCTGATGGGCGTCGCGGTCCTCGGCGAGCGGCTCCGCCGGCTCCAGTGGTACGCCGTCGGGCTGGCCGCCGTGGCCGTCGTGGTGCTGACGGTCGACTACGGCCGGCCGCCGTGGATCGCGCTGCTGCTCGCGTTCTCCTTCGCGACGTACGGTCTCGCCAAGAAGAAGGCGAACGTCGACGCGGTCGAGAGCCTCACCCTGGAGACGCTCTACATCGCGCCGGTCGCAGCGGCGTACGTCGGGTGGCTCGCCTGGTCCGGCGGCTCCTCGTTCAGCAACGAGGGGCTCGGGCACGCCGCGCTGTTCACCACGACAGGCATCGTGACCGTGATCCCGCTGCTCTGCTTCGGAGCGGCCGCGATCCGGGTGAAGATGGTGACGATCGGCCTGCTGCAGTACATCGCCCCGATCGCCCAGTTCGCGCTCGGCGTGCTGTGGTTCCACGAACCGATGCCCGCCAGCCGCTGGATCGGCTTCGTGCTGGTGTGGATCGCGCTCGCGGTGTTCACCTACGAGGCGGCCACCCACCGGCGGCGGCAGCTGCGCCTGGCTGCCGAGGCCGTGGCCCTGTGACGAGCACGTCGGGCAGCCAACGCGCCGGGCGGATCCGCTGACACGGCTCCGCTAGGCCGTGCGCGTCGCCACCACGTCGGCGAACTCCTCGAGCGCCTGGCGCACCGGGCCGTCGGGCAGCACCGAGAGCAGCGCCTTCGCCTCGTGGGCGCGCGCGATCACGTAGGCGCGGGCCTCGTCGAGCGCGGGGTGGGCCCGCAGGAGGGCGAGCGCCTCGGCGTGCCGGTCGTCGTCAGCGAGGTCACCGTCGAGCAGCTCCATCAGCCGCGCGTCGCCCGGGTCGGCCGACGCGCGGGCCATCAGCACGGGCAGGGTCGGGACGCCCTCCCGGAGGTCGGTGCCCGGGGTCTTGCCGGACTCGGCCGTGTCGGAGGCGATGTCGAGGATGTCGTCGCTGAGCTGGAACGCACATCCCACGATCTCGCCGTACGCGGTGAGCGCCTCCTCCACCTCGCGGCTCGCGCCGCCGAACCGGGCGCCGTAGCGCGCCGCGGTGGCGATGAGGGAGCCGGTCTTGCCCGCGACGACGTCGAGGTAGTGGGTCAGCGCGTCCTCGCCCTCCGCCGGCGGCACCGTCTCGAGGATCTGGCCCTCGACCAGCCGCGCGAAGGTCTGCGCCTGGATCAGCACGGCGTCGGGACCGAGCGCCGCGGTGAGCTCGGACGACTTCGCGAACAGGAAGTCGCCGGTCAGGATCGCGACATGGTTGTCCCAGCGGGCGTTGGCCGAGTCGGCGCCGCGGCGCAGCGCGGCCTCGTCCATCACGTCGTCGTGGTAGAGCGACCCTACGTGGGTGAGCTCCACGACGCAGGCGGCGTCGACGACGTCGGGCGACTCGGGTCGCGACCCGGCCTCGGCCGCCAGCAGCACGAGCATTGGCCGGAACCGCTTCCCGCCCGCGGCCAGCAGGTGCGAGGCCGCCTCGGTGACGTAGCGGGTGCGGCTCACGACGTGGCCCGCGAGCGCGTCCTCCACGACCTGCATCCGCCGCTGGAGCCGGTCGGCCAGCGCGGGGTCGGACACGGGCAGCGCCAGCCCGGCCGGCGCTGGAGTCTGGGTCACCTGATGAATTCTCCCGCACGGGCCGCCAGGTCGAGCACCGGGCCGGGCACGACGCCCAGCACGAGCGTGACCGCCGCGCCGATGGCGATGGTGGAGGCGGTGAGGATCGACGGGCTGGTCACGCTCGGCCCGTCACCCGTGGGCTCGGCGAAGTACATCAACCGGATCACGCGGACGTAGAAGAACGCCGCCACGATGCTGCTCAGGATGGCGACCACGACCACCGGGTAGGCGCCGGCCGAGAGCGCCGCCGCGAACACGGCCCACTTCCCGACGAAGCCCGACGTCAACGGGATGCCCGCCATGGCCAGCAGGAAGAACGCGAAGACGCCCGCGACGAGCGGCGACTCCTTGCCGAGACCGGCCCAGCGCGACAGGTGGGTCTGCTCGCCCCCGGCGTCGCGCACCAGGGTGACGACCGCGAACGCACCCATCGTGGCGAATCCGTAGGTGACGAGGTAGAAGAGGACGGCCTGGAGCGAGGTGAGCTGGCCGTCGGCGAGCTCGGTCGCGCTCTGCACTCCCAGGACACCGGTCAGCAGGAAGCCGGTGTGGGCGATCGAGGAGTAGGCCAGCATCCGCTTGACGTCCGACTGCGCGATCGCGAGCACCGCGCCGACGACCATCGTGAGGATGGCGATCACCCACAGCATGGGCTGCCAGGTCCAGCGGTCGGCGCCGAAGCCGACGTAGAACAGGCGCAGCATCGCACCGAAGGCGGCCACCTTGGTGCCGGCAGCCATGAACGCGGTCACCGCGGTGGGGGCGCCCTGGTAGACGTCGGGCGTCCAGGCGTGGAACGGCGCGGCGCCGACCTTGAACAGGAGGCCGACCGCGAGCATCCCCATCCCGACGAGGAGCAGGGTGCGGTTGCCGAGGTCGTTGCGGACCGCCTCGTTGATCGCTGCCAGCTCGAACGACCCGGCGTACCCGTAGAGCAGCGCCACGCCGTAGAGGAAGAAGCCGGAGGAGAACGCGCCGAGCAGGAAGTACTTGAGTGCCGCCTCCTGGCTGAGCAGCCGCCGACGGCGGGCGAGGCCGCACAGCAGGTAGAGCGGCAGCGACAGCACCTCGAGCGCCACGAACATGGTCAGCAGGTCGTTGGCCGCCGGGAACATCATCATGCCGCCGACGGCGAACACCATCAGCGGGAAGACCTCGGTGTGGTCGAGCCCGGACGTCGAGGCCTGACGCTCCGCCTCGGTCCCCGGCAACGCGGCTGCCTGGCCGGCGAACGCCGAGACACCGCCCTCGAGGTGGCGCTCGGCGAACAGCAGCACGCCCCCGATGCCGAAGACCAGGATGACGCCCCAGAGGAACAGCGTGGGACCGTCGAGCGCGAGCGTGCCCTCCATCGCGAGGTTGCCGCGAGCGGCGCCGCCACCCAGCGACTTCAGGTCACTGGCGACGAGGACCGTGCCGACGAGCGCGGCCACCAGGCCGCCGAGGGCCAGCACCGTCTGCACGACGTAGCGAAGGTGGCGGGGCAGGAACGCCTCGACGAGGACGCCGGCGCAGGCGACCCCGAACACCGCGAAGATCGGCCACAGCTGGGCGTACTCGATGGTGGGCTTGACGAACTCGTTCACGAGTGGTCCTCCTCACCGGTGGGAGCCGGCGTGGACACCGTCGGACCCTCGTCGGTCACCCCGACCTCCACCAGCGTGCTCTCCACGGTCGGGTTGATCACGTCCAGCAGTGGCATCGGGTAGAAGCCGAAGACCACCAGCGCCACCAGCAGCGGCGCGATCGTGCCGAGCTCGCGCCGGTCGAGGTCGGTGAAGCCGGCGACCTCGGGCCGCGGCGGGCCGGTCATGGTCCGCTGGTACATCCAGAGGATGTAGATCGCGGCCAGCACGATCGCGCTGACGGCGACCGCGCCCGCCCACCAGGCGTAGTCGAACGCCGAGATCAGGACCAGCATCTCGGAGACGAACGGCGACAGCCCGGGCAGGCCGCACGCGGCCAGGCCGGCGATCAGGAACGCACCGGCCAGCACCGGCGCGACCTTCTCGACGCCACCGAGGTCGCTGATGAGGGCCGATCCGCGGCGGCGCACGATCGCCCCCGCGATGAGGAAGAGCGCGGCCGTGGCCAGACCGTGGTTGACCATGTAGAGGATCGCGCCCGACCCGCCCTGCTGCGTGAAGACGAAGATGCCGAGGACGATCAGGCCGAAGTGGCTGAGCGAGGTGAGACCGATCAGCCGCAGCATGTCGTCCTGGCCGATGGCCACCAGCGCGCCGTACACGATCGAGATCAGGGCCAGCACGACGACGACGGGCGTGGCCCACTGCGACGCGTCGGGCAGCAGCCCGAGGCAGAACCGCAGCATGCCGAACGTCCCGATCTTGTCGAGGATGCAGACCAGCAGCACCGAGGTGCCAGTGGTCGCCTTCTCGGTGGTGTCGGCCAGCCAGGTGTGCACCGGGAACATCGGCGCCTTGATCGCGAACGCGACGAAGAACCCGACGAACAGCCACTTCTGGGTGTCGGGGTCGATGTCGAGGGCGGCGAGGTCGGTGAGGAGGTACGACGGGTTGCCGGCCCGCGCCGAGACGACGTACAGCCCGATGACCGAACCGAGCATCACCAGTCCGCCGGCGAGCTGGTAGATCAGGAACTTCACGGCGGCGCGGCCGCGTCCCTCGCGGCCGAACCCGCCGATCAGGAAGTACGCCGGGATCAGCGTGGCCTCGAACACGATGTAGAAGAGGAACACGTCGGTGGCCGCGAACACGGCGATCGAGAACGCCTCGAGGACGAGCGTCCAGGCGAAGAACACATCGGCCTTGGGGTTGGTCTCGTGCCAGGAGGCGACCAACACGATCGGCACGAGCACCGCGGTGAGCAGCACCATCAGCAGGCCGAGCCCGTCGACGCCGAGCGCGTAGTGGGCGCCGAAGACGTTGATCCACTCGTGCTGCTCGGTGAACTGCATGCCGCCGGCGGTGTCGTAGCCGACCGCCACCACCAAGGCGAGCACCAGGGTCGCCAGCGCGAAGCCGAGGCCGACCCCGCGCGCGATGACGCCACGGCTCGGGAGGTAGCCCGTGACGATCGCGCCGACGAGCGGCAGCACGATCATCGTCGTGAGCAGGGGGAAGTCACTCATGCGTAGTTCACCGCCAGCAGGGTCAGCACGACCAGCAGCACGCCGGCGAGGAGGGAGAGGGCGTAGGACCGGACGAAGCCGTTCTGCACCTTCCGCAACGATCCGGCGAGCCCGCCGACGGTGGCGGAGCCGCCCTCGACGACCCCGTCGACGCCGACCCGGTCCATGGTGGTCAGACCGGACACGACGTGCCGGCCGGGATCGACCACGAGGACGTCGTTGATGGCGTCGCCGTAGAGGTCGGCGCGCGCGGCGCGGGTGGCGAACGACACGTCCTGCGGGGCCTCGCGCGGCACCTCCTGCTTGCCGACCAGGAACCAGGCCAGCGCCACGCCGGTGGCGACGACCAGCGTCACGAGCAGCGTGATGACGAGCGCCGGCAGCGGCGGCTCGTGGTGCTCGGCCGTCCCGACCACCGGGGCGAGGAACTCGACGATCCAGTCGCCGGCCAGCATCACGCCGCCGAGGACCGACAGCGCGGCGAGCACGATCAGCGGCACCGTCATGACCTTCGGCGACTCGTGCGGGCGGACGTCGTCCTCCCAGCGCTTGCTGGTGAAGAACGTCATCAGCATCAGCCGGGTCATGTAGAAGCCGGTGATGCCGGCGCCGAGCATCGCGAGCACGCCGACGACCCAGTTCTCGGCCAGCGCGGTCTCGATGATCTTGTCCTTGGACCAGAAGCCGGAGAAGCCCGGGAAGCCGATGATCGCGAGGTAGCCCATCGCGAACGTCAGGAACGTCACCGGCAGCAGCTTGTTGAGCGCGCCGTAGTGACGCATGTCGACGTCGTCATTCATGCCGTGCATGACCGAGCCGGCGCCGAGGAACATGTTGGCCTTGAAGAACCCGTGGGTCAGCAGGTGGAAGATCGCGAACGCGTAGCCCGCGACGCCCAGCCCGGCGCCGAGCATCATGTAGCCGATCTGGCTCATGGTCGACCCGGCCAGCGCCTTCTTGATGTCGTCCTTGGCGCAGCCGAGGATGGCGCCCCAGAGGAGCGTGACGACGGCGACCACGACCACGGCCGTCTGGGCGGCAGGAGCGAGCTCGAAGATGAAGTTGGAGCGCACCACGAGGTAGACGCCGGCGGTCACCATGGTGGCCGCGTGGATCAGGGCCGACACCGGGGTCGGGCCCTCCATCGCGTCGAGCAGCCACGCCTGGAGCGGCACCTGGGCCGACTTGCCGCAGGCACCGAGCAGCAGCAGCAGGCCGAGCGCGGTCAGCGTGCGCTCGGACGCGTCGCTGCTCGCAGCCGAGATGGCCGCGAAGTCGGTGGTGCCGAACGTGACGAAGAACAGCGCGATCGCGAGCGAGAGGCCGACGTCGCCGACACGGTTGATGACGAACGCCTTCTTGGCGGCGGCGGCCGCCGAGTGCTTGTGCTGCCAGAAGCCGATCAGCAGGTACGACGCGAGGCCGACGCCCTCCCAGCCGAGGAACAGGCCGAGGTAGTTGGCCGAGAGCACCAGCATCAGCATCGCGGCGACGAACAGGTTGAGGTAGCCGAAGAACCGGCGGCGCCGCTCGTCGTGGGCCATGTAGCCGATGGAGTAGACGTGGATCAGCGAGCCGACGCCGGTGATCAGCAGCAGGAACAGCGCCGACAGCGGGTCGTAGAGGAGGTCCATGCCGACGTCGAGGGACCCGACCTCGAACCACGTGAACAGCTCCTGGCCGACCTGGCGCTCGCTCTCCTCCCGACCGAGCAGGGAGACGAACATCGCGAGGCTGATCAGGAACGACCCGATCGGCAGCGCAGCACCCAGGAGGTGGCCCCACTTGTCGAGGGCGCCCCTCGTGAGCGGGCCCCCGACGAGCAGGACCAGCGCACCGAGCAGCGGCAGCGCGATCACCAGCCACAGCAGCGAGAACACGCCGTCCGCTGCGCCGGGGTCGACGACCGGCAGCGCGTGGCTGCCGGACTCCGTGAAGATGTTGGTCACCTGGCGCCCCTCAGTACTTCAGCAGGCTCGCGTCGTCGACCGAGGCCGACCGACGGGTTCGGAAGATGGTCATGATGATGGCCAGCCCGACCACGACCTCGGCCGCCGCCACCACCATCACGAAGAAGGCGGCGATCTGGCCGTCGAGGTTGCCGTGCTGACGCGAGAACGCCACCAGCGACAGGTTGCAGGCGTTCAGCATCAGCTCGACGCACATGAACACGACGATCGCGTTGCGGCGCACCAGGACGCCGACGCAGCCGATGGTGAAGAGGATCGCGGAGAGGACGATGTACTGGGTCACGCGTCGTCCTCCTCACTGCTGGCCGTGGTGCCCGACTTGCCGGCTCCCTCCGGGCGCTGCGACGGGTCACCGATCTGACGGCGCAGCTCCTCGACGTCGTCGGCCGGCGCGGATCGGACCGTCCCCCGTGCCGCCAGCACCCGGGAGATCGAGGACTCGGCCGGGGATCCGTCGGGGAGCAGGGCGGCGTTGTCGACCGCGTTGCTGCGGGCGAACACGCCGGGAGCAGGCAACGGGCCGACGTGGGAGCCGCGCTCGGCGTAGTCGCGCATCCGGCGGGCAGCCTTGTCGGCCTGGGACTCGCGCGGCGCCAGCCGCTCGCGGTGGGCGAGCACCATCGCACCCAGTGCGGCGGTGATCAGCAGGGCGCTGGTGACCTCGAACGCGAAGACCCAGCGGGAGAACAGGATGTTGGCGAGGCCCTGGATGTTGCCCTCGGAGTTGGCCTCCGACAGCCCGACGACGGCGCCGAGCGCGGTCTGGCTGAGTGCGACGACCAGCACGACGCCGAGCAGCAGCCCCGCGAGGGTGGCCATCAGCCGCTGGCCCTTGATGGTCTCGACGACCGAGTCGGACGCGTCGACCCCCACCAGCATGAGGACGAACAGGAACAGCATCAGGATCGCGCCGGTGTAGACGATGATCTGGACGGCGAAGAGGAACGGCGCCTCCAGCACGGCGTACAGGACCGCGAGCGAGATCATCACGACCGCCAGCAGCATCGCGGCGTGCACCGCCTTGCGCACGAACAGCAGCCCGAGCGCGGCCAGCACCATGACCGGAGCAAGGATCCAGAACGTCATGCGGGCTCACCCTCCTGCGCGGCGCCGGGCGCGGGAGCGGAGAACGTGCCGCGGTAGTAGGCACCCTCGTCGTCACCGAGCAGCATCGCGTGCGGCGGCTGCTCCATCCCGGGCAGCAGCGGGGCCAGCAGGTCGGACTTCTCGTAGATCAGGTCTGCCCGGTTGTCGTCGGCCAGCTCGTACTCGTTGGTCATCGTGAGCGCGCGGGTCGGGCACGCCTCGATGCAGAGCCCGCAGAGGATGCAGCGCAGGTAGTTGATCTGGTAGACGCGGCCGTACCGCTCGCCCGGGGAGAAGCGCTCGTCCTCGGTGTTGGAGGCGCCCTCGACGTAGATCGCGTCGGCCGGGCAGGCCCAGGCACACAGCTCGCAGCCGATGCACTTCTCGAGGCCGTCGGGCCACCGGTTGAGCTGGTGGCGCCCGTGGAAGCGCGGCGCGGTCGGCATCTTCTCGAACGGGTACTGCTCGGTGACGACCTTCCTGAACATGGTCCGGAACGTGACCCCGAAGCCGGCGACCGGGTCCCAGAACTGCTCCTTGAGCGTGGGCGAGTCAGCCATCGGTGTCCCTTCCGTCGGGCTGTGCGTCGTCGGCGGGCTCGGCGGTCGCGGTCGCCGCCGTGGCCTCCGCGGGCTCCTCCGAACGCACGGTGGAGCCGGTGTCGAACTGCAGCGGCCGGGCGGGGCCGCGGACGGCGCCCCCGGCCGGCATCGGTGGCACCGGGTAGCCGCCGGCGAAGGCGTCGCGCGTGGCCCGGTCGTCCTCGTCCACCTCGGCCTCGTCGGAGCTCTCTCCCACGAACATCAGGAGCACGAAGATCGCCGCCATCACGCCGGCCCCGATGAGGAGGTACTGGCGGTCGACGCCGCCCTGGAGGTTGATCGTGCGCAGCGTGGCCACGAGCACGGTCCAGAGCAGCGAGACGGGGATCAGGACCTTCCAGCCGAAGGCCATGAACTGGTCGTAGCGCAACCGCGGCAACGACCCGCGCAGCCAGATGAAGATGAAGATGAAGACCATGACCTTGCCGAAGAACCACAGCAGCGGCCAGTAGCCCTCGTTGGCTCCGGGCCAGAGGTGGACCAGGCCCCACGGCGCGTGCCAGCCGCCGAGGAACAGGGTGGTCGCCATCGCCGAGACCGTCGCCATGCTGACGTACTCGGCGAGGAAGAACAGCGCGAACTTCAGGCTGGAGTACTCGGTGTGGAAGCCGCCGACCAGCTCGCCCTCCGCCTCGGGGAGGTCGAACGGTGCGCGGTTGGTCTCGCCCACCATCGCGATCAGGAAGATGACGAAGGACGGCAGCAGGATCAGGCCGTACCAGAGGTCGTCCTGCGCCGAGACGATCTCGGAGGTCGACATCGAGCCGGAGTAGAGGAAGACCGCCACGAGTGAGAGCCCCATCGCGACCTCGTAGGAGATCATCTGCGCACTCGAGCGCAGCCCGCCCAGCAGGGAGTACGTCGAGCCGCTCGACCAGCCGCCGAGCACGATGCCGTAGATACCGATCGACGCGATCGCGAGCACGAACAAGACCGCGACCGGCATGTCGGTCAGCTGGAGCGGGGTGGTGCGGTCGGTGAACGGCAGACCCACCTCCGGGCCGAGCGGGATCACCGAGAACGTGACGAAGGCCGGGATCACGATGATCACCGGGGCGAGCAGGTAGACCACCTTGTCGGCGGCCTTGGGAATGATGTCCTCCTTGAGCGCCAGCTTGACGCCGTCGGCCAGCGACTGCAGGAGGCCGAAGGGTCCGTGCACGTTGGGGCCGATCCGGTGCTGCATCCGGGCGACGACCTTGCGCTCCCACCAGATGTTGAACAGCGTGAGCAGGACCAGGATCACGAAGATCGCGACCGCCTTGATCAGGATCAGCCACCACGGGTCCTGACCGAAGGCCGACAGGTCGTCCACCATCGGCACCAGCAGCTGCGGCATCGCGCTCACAGGCTTCCTCCCGTCACGGTCACGGTGCTGCCCGGTGAGGCGAGGTCGGCGAGCACACCCCGACCGAACGAGTTCGCCGGGATCCACACGGTGTCGTCGGTCAGGTCGTCGGTCGCGACGGCCGGCAGCGTCACCGAGCCGCGGTCACCGGCGATGGTGACGGCCTCGCCGAGCTCGGGGGCCATGGCGGCCGGGACCCTGGCCACGGCGCCGCGAGCGGTCGCGCGCAGGGCGGGGTCGCCGTCCTGGAGCCGGCCGTTGTCGAGCAGCTGCTTCCAGGTCGCGAGGCGAACTCCGGAGGCAGGCTGCACCGCGGGCACGGCCGGGGCGGCGGGCCGGTCACCGTCCCAGGGACCCATCTCGGTCATCTCGGCCCGGACCTCGTCGACGGTGCGGAACCCGAGCGGGCTGCCCCCGCCCAGCGCGCTGAGCTCGTCGGCGATCCCGGACAGGATGCGCAGGTCGGGCATCGAGCCGGGGTTGTGGAGCACGGCCTCGAACGGCCGGGGCCGGCCCTCCCAGGTCACGAACGTGCCCGCCTTGTCGGTGACCGGGGCCACGGGGAACACCACGTCGGCACCCCGGGTCACCTCGGTCTCGCGCAGGTCGAGCGCGACCACGAACGACGCGGCCGCGAGCGCGGCGCGGGTCGCGGCCGGGTCGGCCGTGTCGTCGGGGTCGACGCCGCCGATGACCAGACCGCCGAGCTCGCCGGCGTTGATCGCCGCCACGATCGCGTCGGCGTCGCGGCCGGCGACCTCGGGCAGGGAGTCGACACCCCAGCTCGTGGCGGCGTCGACCCGGGCCGCGGCGTCGGCGACCGGGCGGCCGCCGGGCAGCAGGGTCGGGAGGCAGCCGGCCTCGACGGCTCCCCGGTCGCCTGCGCGACGCGGGACCCACGCCAGCCGGGCACCGCTCTTGCGTGCGAGCTCGGCCGCGGCCGAGAGCGCACCGGGCACGGTGGCGAGCCGCTCGCCGACCAGGATCACGGCGGTCGCGTCGACGCCGTGATCTGCGTGGCCGAGCAGCGAGGACAGCGCGGCCGGCTCGTCACCCGGCTTCGTCGCCACCAGGTGGCCGTTCATCTTGCGCAGGCCACGGGAGGCGTACGGAGCGACCGAGACGACCCGGGTGGGGCCGCCGCCCATCACGGCCTTGCGCAGCCGCAGGAAGATCGTGCCGGCCTCGTCCTCGGGCTCCAGCCCGGCGAGCACCACGGTGGACGCGGCCTCGAGGTCGGCGTACGTGACGGACGCGGAGAGCGCGACCTCGGAGGCGAGGAAGTCGGCCTCCTCGGCCGACAGCGGCCGGGCGCGGAAGTCGACGTCGTTGGTGCCGAGCGAGACGCGGGCGAACTTGGCGTAGGCGTAGGCGTCCTCGGCGGTGACCCGGCCACCGGTGAGGACCCCGGCCGCCCCGGCGCCGGCCAGGCCGCGTGCCGCGACGGCGAACGCCTCCGGCCACGACGCGGGGCGCAGCTCGCCGTCCTCGCGGATCATCGGGTAGGTCAGCCGGTCACCGGCCTGGGCGTAGCGGAAGGCGAACCGGTCCTTGTCGGTGATCCACTCCTCGTTGACCTCCGGGTCGTTGCCGGACAGCCGGCGCATCACCTTGCCGCGCCGGTGGTCGACCCGGATCGCGGCTCCGCAGGAGTCGTGCTCGGCGACCGACGGGCTCGACACCAGGTCGAACGGCCGGGAGCGGAAGCGGTACTCGGCCGACGTCAGCGCGCCGACCGGACAGATCTGGATGGTGTTGCCCGAGAAGTAGGACTCGAAGGGCTGCTTCTCGTAGATCCCGACCTGCTGCAGCGCACCCCGCTCGACCAGCGCGATGAACGGGTCGCCCGCGATCTGCTCGGAGAAGCGGGTGCAGCGGGCACACAGCACGCACCGCTCCCGGTCGAGCAGCACCTGGGCGGAGATGTTGATCGGTTTCGGGAACGTGCGCTTCACGCCGTCGAACCGGGTCTCGCCGCGGCCGTTGCTCATCGCCTGGTTCTGGAGCGGGCACTCACCGCCCTTGTCGCAGACCGGGCAGTCGAGCGGGTGGTTGATGAGCAGGAACTCCATGATTCCCTGCTGCGCCTTGTCGGCGACCTCGCTCGTCGCCTGCGTGTTGACGACCATGCCCTCGGCGACCGGCAGCGTGCAGGAGGCCTGCGGCTTCGGGAAGCCGCGGCCGTTGCCCGCGTCGGGGACGTCGACCAGGCACTGGCGGCAGGCACCGACCGGCGCCAGGAGCGGGTGGTCGCAGAAGCGGGGGATCTGGACGCCGACCTCCTCGGCGGCCCGGATGACCAGCGTGTCCTTCGGGACACTGACCTGGACGCCGTCGATCGTCAGGCTGACCAGGTCGACGGCCCGGTCGGCGTCGCTGGCGCGGGTGGATACCTCGGTCATGCCGTCACTCCCGCGGTCTCGAAGATCGTCGAGGCGGCCGGGTCGAACGGGCAGCCGCCGTGCGTCAGGTGCGCGAGGTACTCGTCGCGGAAGTACTCGATCGAGCTGGAGATCGGCGACACGGCGCCGTCGGCGAGCGCACAGAACGAGCGGCCGAGGATGTTGTCGCACTGGTCGAGCAGCACGTCGAGGTCGGCCTCGCTGCCCTCGCCGCGCTCGAGTCGGGCCAGCGTCTGTACCAGCCACCAGGTGCCCTCGCGGCACGGGGTGCACTTGCCGCACGACTCGTGCTTGTAGAACTCGGTCCACCGCAGTACCGCACGGACCACGCAGGTGGTCTCGTCGAAGATCTGCAACGCCCGGGTGCCGAGCATCGAGCCGGCGTCGCCGACCCCCTCGAAGTCCAGGGGCACGTCGAGGTGAGCGTCCGTCAGCAGCGGCGTGCTGGACCCGCCCGGGGTCCAGAACTTCAGCTCGTGACCCTCCCGCATGCCACCCGCGAGGTCGATCAGCTCCCGGAGCGTGATGCCGAGCGGCGCCTCGAACTGGCCCGGGTTCGTCACGTGCCCCGACAGCGAGAAGATGCCGAAGCCCTTCGACTTCTCGGTGCCCATGGAGGCGAACCAGTCGGCGCCGTGCTCGATGATCGAGGGCACGGACGCGATCGACTCGACGTTGTTGATGACGGTCGGGCTGGCGTAGAGCCCGGCCACCGCGGGGAACGGGGGTCGCAGCCGCGGTTGGCCGCGCCGCCCCTCGAGCCCTTCGAGCAGCGCCGTCTCCTCGCCGCAGATGTAGGCGCCGGCCCCGGCGTGCACGACGACGTCGAGGTCGTAGCCCGAGCCGTGGATGTCCTGGCCGAGGTGGCCGGCGCGGTAGGCCTCCTGGACCGCGCGCTGCACGCGGCGGACCACGTGGAGCACCTCGCCGCGGATGTAGATGAACGCGGTGTTGGCCCGGATCGCGAACGACGAGATGGCGACCCCCTCCACGAGCACGTGAGGGTTGGCCATCATCAGCGGGATGTCCTTGCAGGTCCCCGGCTCCGACTCGTCGGCGTTGACGACGAGGTACTTGGGCTTGGGGTTGTCCTGCGGGATGAAGCCCCACTTCATGCCGGTCGGGAACCCGGCGCCCCCGCGGCCGCGCAGCCCGGACTCCTTGACCTGCTCGACGATCGCGTCGGGCTCCATGCCGAGCGCCTTCTTCAGGGCGCCGTACCCGCCGCGCTCCTCGTAGGCCGCAAGGGTCCACGCGCGGTCCTGGTCCCAGTTGTCGGTGAGGACGGGGGTCAGGGTGCCGCTCACTTGCCCTCCTCCTTCTCGGCTGCCGTCTCACCGGTGGGTGCGTCGTCCTCGACAACCGGGTTCTGCGACGTCTGGTCGTCGGACTCGGCCATCGCCTGCTGCTCCTGGCCCTCCTCGGTCGGCACCTGCTCGGCACTCCCGGAGCGGTCGGTCGATGGCGCCGTCCAGCCCTTGTCACGGGCGATCTTGAGACCGACCAGGCTGGCAGGCCCGGCGGCCGGACCCTCGTCGGCCAGCCCGTCCTCGAAACCGGCGAGCACCCGCTCGGCCTCGCGCCAGGTGCACACCTTCGGGCCGCGGGTGGAGCTGACGTCCTCGCCGGCCCGTAGGTCGTCGACCAGCTGGATCGCCGACTCGGGCGTCATGTTGTCCATGAACTCCCAGTTGACCATCATCACCGGCGCGTAGTCGCAGGCGGCGTTGCACTCGACGTGCTCGAGGCTGACGGTGCGCTGGTCGCCCTCGCGCTGCGGCGCGGTCTCGTCGTTGCCGACGTCGAGGTGCTCCTTGAGCCGCTCGAGGATCAGGTCGCCGCCCATGATCGCGCACAGCGTGTTGGTGCAGACGCCGACGTGGTAGTCGCCCACCGGCCGGCGCTTGTACATCGTGTAGAAGGTCGCGACCCCGCTGACGTCGGCGGCCGAGATGTCGAGGATCGTCGCGCACGCCTCGATGCCCTCGGAGGTGACCCGGCCCTCCGACGCCTGCACGAGGTGCAGCATCGGCAGCAGGCCCGACCGCTTCTCGGGGTAGCGCGCGGCGATCTCCTCGAGCTCGGCGTACGTCGTGTCGTCCAGCGCCATTACCGGTCGACGCCTCCCATCACGGGGTCGATCGAGGCGATCGCGACGATCACGTCGGCGACCTGGCCGCCCTCGCTCATCACGCTGGTCGCCTGCAGGTTGGTGAACGACGGATCGCGGAAGTGGGCTCGGAAGGGGCGGGTGCCACCGTCGGCGACGACGTGCGCGCCGAGCTCGCCGCGCGGCGACTCGACCGGGACGTAGGCCTGGCCCGGCGGCACCCGGAAGCCCTCGGTCACGAGCTTGAAGTGGTGGATCAGGGCCTCCATCGACTCGCCCATGATGTGCCGGATGTGGTCGAGGCTGTTGCCCATGCCGTCGGCGCCGATCGCGAGCTGGCTCGGCCAGCCGATCTTCTTGTCGCCCACCATGACCGGCGCGCCCTCGAGGTCGGCCAGCCGGTCGGCGGCCTGCTCGACGATCTTCAGCGACTCGTGCATCTCGGCCAGCCGCACCCGGAACCGGCCGTAGGAGTCGCAGGTGTCCCAGGTCTGGACCTCGAAGTCGTAGTCCTCGTAGCCGGAGTAGGGCTCGGACTTGCGGAGGTCCCACGGGTAGCCGGTGCTGCGCAGCACCGGGCCCGACATCCCCAGGGCGAGGCAGCCGGCGAGGTCGAGGTGTCCGACGTCGACCAGCCGCGCCTTGAAGATCGGGTTGGCGTTGCACAGCGCGGCGTACTCAGGCAGCCGCTTCTTCATGAGGGCGACGAAGTCGCGGATCTCGTCCAGGGCGCCCGGCGGCAGGTCCTGCGCGACGCCGCCCGGGCGGATGAACGCGTGGTTCATGCGCAGCCCGGTGATCAGCTCGAAGAGGTCGAGCACCAGCTCGCGCTCGCGGAAGCCGATCGTCATCACGGTCAGCGCGCCGATCTCCATACCGCCCGTGGCGATGCACACCAGGTGGGAGGAGATCCGGTTGAGCTCCATCAGGAGCACCCGCATGACCTGCGCCTTCTCGGGAACGTCGTCCTCGATGTCGAGCAGCCGCTCGACGCCGAGCGCGTACGTCGCCTCGTTGTAGAACGGCGAGAGGTAGTCCATCCGGGTGCAGAACGTGGTGCCCTGCACCCAGGAGCGGTACTCCATGTTCTTCTCGATGCCGGTGTGGAGGTAGCCGATGCCGCACCGGGCCTCGGTCACCGTCTCCCCCTCGATCTCGAGGATCAGCCGGAGCACGCCGTGCGTCGACGGGTGCTGCGGGCCCATGTTGACGACGACCCGCTCGTCGGCGACGCCGGCGTCGCTCAGGCCCTCGGAGATGGAGTCCCAGTCCTGGCCGGACACGGTGAACACCCGGCCTCCGCTGGTGTCGGAGCTGCCGGCGTAGAAGTCCTGATCAGTCGTGCTCATGACACAACCCTCCGAGACGTCGGGGTCTCCGCGGCGTTGTTCGACGGAGGAGCGCAGCGGGGGAGGCGAAGAACGTCGTGGGGTGACATCAGCTGTACGACCTCCGCTCGTCGGGCGGCGGGATGGACCCGCCCTTGTACTCCACCGGGATACCTCCGAGTGGGTAGTCCTTGCGTTGGGGGTGGCCGGGCCAGTCGTCGGGCATCAGGATCCGCGTGAGGGCCGGGTGGCCGTCGAAGACGATCCCGAACATGTCGAACGTCTCGCGCTCGTGCCAGTCGTTGGTCGGGTAGACGGCGACCAGGCTCGGGACGTGCGGGTCGGCGTCGGGCGCCGCCACCTCGAGCCGGATCCGGCGGTTGTGGGTCATCGAGAGCAGGTGGTAGACGGCGTGCAGCTCGCGGCCGCGGTCGTCGGGGTAGTGCACCCCGCTGACGCCGGCGCAGAACTCGAACCGCAGCCGCTCGTCGTCGCGGAGCAGCTGGGCGACGGCCAGCAGGTCCTCGCGCCGGACGTGGAACGTGATCTCGCCGCGGTGGACGACGACCTGCTCGACGGCCCGCTCGAGCTCGCCCTCGGCCAACCGGTGCTCGAGCGCGTCGGCGACGTCGTCGAACCAGCCGCCGAACGGCCGCTGCGACGCACCCGGGTAGAGGACCGGCTGTCGCAGCCCGCCGTACCCGCTGGTGTCGCCGGTGCCGGAGACGCCGAACATGCCGCGCCGCTCGCCGATCGCGTGGACCCCGCCCTCCTCGGCCGGGAGGCGGTTGCCGGGCTGGTTCTGCTCCTCGGTCACCGAAGGAGGCCCTTCATCTCGGAGGTCGGCAGCGCCTTGAGGGCGTCGGTCTCACGCTCCTCGATCTGCGCGAGCCGGTTCGCGCCGAGCTTGCCCGCCTGCACCTGGTCGTGGAGCTTGAGGATCGCGTCGATCAGCATCTCGGGCCGCGGCGGGCAGCCGGGGAGGTACATGTCGACCGGGACGACGTGGTCGACCCCCTGCACGATCGCGTAGTTGTTGAACATGCCGCCGCTGCTGGCGCACACGCCCATCGCGAGCACCCACTTGGGCTCGGCCATCTGGTCGTAGATCTGCCGCAGCACCGGCGCCATCTTCTGGCTGACGCGGCCGGCCACGATCATCAGGTCGGCCTGACGCGGACTGGCACGGAAGACCTCCATGCCGAAGCGGGCCAGGTCGTACTTCGGACCACCGGCCGTCATCATCTCGATGGCGCAGCAGGCGAGCCCGAACGTCGCGGGCCAGAAGCTGGCCTTGCGGAAGTACCCCGCGACGCCCTCGACGGTCGTCAGCAGGACGCCGCTCGGAAGCTTCTCCTCGATACCCATGACGTGCCTCAGTCCCAATCCAGTCCGCCGCGACGCCAGACGTACGCGTAGGCCACGAAGACCGTGGCGATGAAGAGCACCATCTCGACCAGGCCGAACAGCTGCATCGCGTCGAAGTGCACGGCCCAGGGGTAGAGGAAGATGATCTCGATGTCGAAGACGATGAACATCATCGCGGTGATGTAGTACTTCACCGGGAACCGGCCGCCGCCGATCGCGTGCGGCGTCGGCTCGATGCCGCACTCGTAGGAGTCGAGCTTGGCCCGGTTGTAGCGCTTCGGGCCGACCGCGGCGCTCATGACCACGGAGAAGACCGCGAAGCCCCCCGCCAGGAGAGCCAGCGCCAGGACCGGCGTGTAGAGCTCCATCCCTGCTGTTCCTTCCCTCGCTCGCGCGCGACGCCCGTGAGGCAGATTGTGACCTTGTGAACAACTTCACAATGCGTGGCGCGTCGCTCAGTCTAGGGCGCCCGGACCGGGATCGCACCCCGGGGTCGCCCAGCCCGGCACGCATCCGAAGTGGCCGCTGACCTGGCTATTTATCGCACGCAGACGTTGCGTTATTCGGCCCGGGAGCCGCGCGCGACGCCGCGGTGCAGTGCCACGATCCCGCCCGACAGGTTGCGCCACTCGACCCCGCTCCAGCCGGCCTCCTCGAGCAGCCCCGCCAGCCCGGCCTGGTCGGGCCAGGCCCGGATCGACTCGGCCAGGTAGACGTAGGCGTCCGGGCTCGACGAGACGCCGCGAGCGATCGCGGGCAGCGCCTTCATGAGGTACTCGAGGTAGACGGTCCGGAAGGGCCGGTTCGTCGGGTGGCTGAACTCGCAGACGACCAGCCGGCCCCCGGGACGGGTCACCCGCAGCAGCTCGCGGAGCCCCGCGAGCGGGTCGACGATGTTGCGCAACCCGAACGAGATGGTGACCGCGTCGAACGTGTCGTCGGCGAACGGCAGCCGGGTGCCGTCGCCCGCCGTGAACGGCAGGTGCGGCCGCGCCTCCTTGCCGACCCGCAGCATCCCGATCGAGAAGTCGCACGGCACGACCGTCGCGCCGCGCTCGACGAACGGCTCGCTCGACGTACCGGTGCCGGCGGCGAGGTCCAGCACGAGCTGACCCGGGCGCGCGTCCACGGCGTTGATCACGTCGCGCCGCCAGCGACGGTCCTGGCCGAGGGAGAGGACGTCGTTCGTGAGGTCGTACCGCCGGGCGACGGCGTCGAACATCCGCCGGACGTCAGCGGGCTGCTTGTCGAGCTCTGCACGGGCCACGACGGAAGGGTACGGCCGAGCACGGCAACCATTTCTCCCCGGGCCGCGTCCTCACCGTGACACCGATCCACCTTTCCCTTCGGAGACTGCGATGAAGTTCCTGCGAGCCGGCCTCGTCACCGTGCTGGGCTGCACCCTGGCCATGACGACGGCGTACGGCGTCGGCTACGCCGTCCGCGACAGCGACGGTTCCGCGTCCGCCGCGAGCCGGCCCCGCGCGCCGGCGTCCCAGCCGACGCTGCCGTCGCAGCCGATCCACCAAGGCCCGGTCCTCGAACCGGGCGACCGCGGGGTCGAGGTCCGCGAGCTGCAGGCGCGGCTGTTCCAGCTCGGCCGGCTGCCGGAGCTGACGACCGGCGCGTACGACGCCGCGACCGAGGGCGCCGTCCGCGGCTTCCAGGGCGCCCAGCGGATCGCGCGCACCGGCACCGTCGACCTCCGGACATGGGAGCGGCTGCTCGACCTCACCGACGAGCCGACCGACGACGCGATGTTCAACGTGCTGCACCCCGGACCGGCGCTCCTCGAGGAGGGCGACTCCGGCGACGCGGTGCGCGACCTGCAGGTGCGGCTCGTGCAGATCGAGTGGCTGTTCGGCGACGTCAGCGGCCGCTACGACGCGGCGACCGTCGAGGCCGTGCGCGGGTTCCAGGCCAAGCGGGAGATCCCGGTCACCGGCGACGTCGACCGGCGCACGCTCGACCGGCTGCAGGCTATGACCACCACGCCGACGTACGACCAGATGCACAACGTCGACCCGGAGCCTGGCGCGCTCGACCCGCGCTGCCTGACCGGGCGGGTGCTGTGCGTCGACAAGTCCACCACCACGATGTGGTGGGTGGTCGACGGCGAGGTGCAGGAGGACTACGAGGTGCGGCTCGGCTCCGCCGAGCTGCCGACGCGGGAAGGCGCGTTCGAGGTCTACCTGAAGTCGCCCGACCACGTGTCGAGCCTCTACGGAGCCCCGATGCCGTTCGCGATGTTCTTCTCGCGCGGGCAGGCCGTGCACTACTCACCCGACTTCGCAGCGGTCGGCTACGACGGGGCGTCCCACGGCTGCGTCAACGTGCGCGACTACGACGCGATGGTGGCGCTCTACGACGAGGTCCAGGTGGGTGACACGGTCGTCGTGTACCGGAGCTGACGCCGGCGCCGATACCGGGCCCCGCCCGGCTCCGGCGTAGGCTCCTCGGTCGTGACGAGCAGCGCGACTCCCCACGGCGCCGCCGGCCCCCTCGTCGTCCGCACCGTCGACCTCGACCTCGACGCCACGACCGGCCTGCTGGCGCTGCTCCCGACCGATCGACCGGTCACCTGGCTCCGCCGGGACGAGGGCCTGGTCGGCTGGGGCGTCGCCGCCGAGATCCGCACGACCGGACCCACCCGGTTCGCCGACGCCGCGAAGTGGTGGACCGAGACCACCGGCCGGGCCGTCGTCCGTGACGAGGTCGACGAGCCCGGTACCGGGCTCGTGTGCTTCGGCACGTTCGCCTTCGCCGACGAGCCGGGCGACTCCGTGCTCACCGTGCCCGAGGTGGTCGTCGGCCGCCGCGGCAGCCGGGCCTGGCTGACCACCGTCACCCGGGGCTCGCTCGAGCAGCACGGCCCCGTCACGCTCGCCGAGCCGCCCGCCGAGCCGCTCGCGGTGAGCTTCGCGGACGGCGCGCTGGACGGCGAGCGGTGGATGAGCGTCGTGGCCGACGCGGTGGCCCGCATCGACGCCGGCGAGCTCGAGAAGGTGGTGCTCGCCCGCGACCTGGTCGCGACCGCCGCCGCCCCGGTCGACGTCCGCTGGCCGCTCGCGCGGCTCGCCCGCGACTATCCGATGTGCTGGACCTTCCACGTCGACGGGCTCTTCGGCGCGACGCCGGAGCTGCTGGTCCGGCGCGAGCGCGGCCTGGTCACGTCGCGGGTGCTCGCGGGCACCATCCGACGGACCGGCGACGACGAGCGGGACCTCGCCCTCGCGGCGACCCTGGCACGGTCGTCGAAGGACCTCGAGGAGCACGAGTACGCCGTGCGCTCGGTCGCCGACGCCCTCGACCCGCACTGCTTCTCGATGAACGTGCCCGAGGCGCCGTTCGTGCTCCACCTCCCCAACGTCATGCACCTCGCCACCGACGTCGCGGGCGTGGTGCACGACGCCGAGACGGTGTCGTCACTGCAGCTCGCCGAGGCGCTGCACCCCTCGGCTGCCGTAGGCGGGACACCGACGTCCGCCGCGACCCGGCTGATCGCCGAGCTCGAGGGCATGGACCGCGGCCGCTACGCCGGCCCGGTCGGCTGGATGGACGCCGGCGGCGACGGCGAGTGGGGCATCGCGCTGCGGTCAGCGGAGATCCAGGGCGCGACGGTCCGGCTCTTCGCGGGCTGCGGGATCGTCGCCGACTCCGACCCGGAGGCCGAGCTCGCGGAGTCGCAGGCGAAGTTCGTGCCGGTGCGGGACTCGCTCGCCGGCAGCTGACACCTACAGGTCCTGACCCTCGGCCAGGCGGACGTAGGACTGCGACTCGGGCAGCAGGAGGCCGAAGTGCCCGTCGACGATGCCCAGCCCGGCCTCGGAGTAGACCCGGTCGTGGATCGCGAGGTTGCGTGGCGCCCCGACCTCGCGGGCGAAGTCGACCGCTTCCGACGCCTTCAGCCAGGGCGCTGACACCGGTGCGCACAGGACGTCGACCGGTCGGCCCGGCCCCGTGAGCGCGTCTCCGGGGTGGAAGAGCGTCTCGTCGCCCGCCGTGACGACGTAGCCCGAGTTGTGGAAGCGCGGCAGCTCGGCGTGGATCACGGCGTGCAGCTCCCCGACCGCCCGCACCGGCAGTCCCGCGTCGAACTCCTCTCCCGGCGCCACGACCGTCAGACGCTCCACCAGGTCGGGTGCGTCCTCGCGGATGCGAGCGGCCACCGCGTCGATGGTGAAGACGGGGGCGTCGGCGGCCCGCAACCGGTCGGCCAGGAAGTGGTCGGGATGCTCGTGCGTGACCAGCACCGCGGTGGCGCCGTCGACCGCCTCCGGCTCTGTCCACGCGCCCGGATCGATCACCAGCGCCGTACTTCCGTGCTCCACCCGGACGCAGGCGTGCCCGAACTTCGTGATCCGCATTCGGCCAACCTAGGACAGCGACGCGCAGATCACGGCAGATCACGGCCTGATAACAGGTCCGCTGACCGACCGCACACGTCCTGTTGCCACGACACGGCTTGGGGCTACTGTGCGCGAGACGCCGACGAGACTGGAGCCGAGACCCTGCTCACGTCGCGGGGCGCGCGGAGGTCTGCCGACAGGGTGGACCGCACGACAATTGTGAGGTTGCAACTGATGAGAAGCATCCGCAAGGCAGCGCCGGTGGCCCTGGCCGCGGCTCTCGCACTGGGCGTGACGTCCTGCGCCGAGTCCGATCGCGATCCGGAGGGCACCGACGGCGACGGGGGCAGCACCTTCACCTTCGGCGCCGCAGGCGCCCCCGAGATGTTCGACCCGTTCTACGCCACCGACGGCGAGACGTTCCGCGTCACGCGCCAGATGTTCGAGGGACTCCTCGACATCGAGCCCGGTGGCGCCGAGGTCGTCCCCGGCCTCGCCACCGAGTGGACCTCCAACGAGGAGGGCACCTCGTGGGCGTTCACGCTCCGCGACGACGTGACCTTCCACGACGGCACCCCGTTCAACGCCGAGGCGGTCTGCGCCAACTTCGAGCGGATGTTCGACCAGAACGAGGCCGGCCAGGTCGCCGGTGAGTACTGGGGCTACGTCATGGGTGGCTTCTCGGCCAACCCGGAGGACTCGCTCTACAAGAGCTGCGAGGCCACCGAGGAGTTCGTGGCGACCGTCGACATCACCCGCGCCACCTCGGGCTTCCCGACCATGCTGACCCTCTCGTCGCTGGCGATGCAGTCGCCGACCGCGATGGAGGAGGGTGACGCCAACGGCATCGCCGCCGAGGGCGAGGGCTTCTCCTTCCCGGAGTACGCCCAGGCACCCGTCGGCACCGGCCCGTTCAAGTTCGGTGAGTACGACGAGGCCAACGGCGTCATCACGCTGGAGTCCAACACCGACTACTACGGCGACGCCCCGGCGTCCGACGAGCTGGTCTTCCGCGTGATCCCCGACGAGAGCACCCGGCGTCAGGAGCTCGAGGCCGGCAGCATCGACGGCTACGACCTCCCGAACCCGGCCGACTGGCAGGGTCTCGAGGAAGGTGGCAACCAGGTCGAGGTGCGCCCGGCGTTCAACATCTTCTACCTCGGCCTCAACCCCGAGGCGAACCCGCTGCTGAAGGACCTGAAGGTCCGGCAGGCGCTCTACCACGCCATCAACCGCGAGGAGATCGTGACGTCGCAGCTCCCCGAGGGCGCCGAGGTGGCGACGCAGTTCATGCCGTCCACCGTCAGCGGCTACAACACCTCGCTCGAGCCGTACGCCTACGACCCCGACATGGCCAAGCAGCTCCTGGCCGAGGCCGGCGCCGAGGGCATGACCCTCAAGTTCGCGTTCCCGACCGAGGTCAGCCGGCCCTACATGCCGGACCCGCAGGCCCTCTACGACGCCATGCGCGAGAACCTCGAAGAGGTCGGCGTCAAGGTCGAGGTCGTCTCGGCCTCGTGGAACGGCGGCTACCTCGACAACGTGACCGCGGGCAAGTACGACGCGTACCTGCTCGGCTGGACCGGCGACTACGACGCCGCGTTCAACTTCATCGGCACGTTCTTCGGCAACCTGAAGGAGAACGACTTCGGGACCGAGGTCATGCCGTGGGGCAAGCAGCTCGCCGACGACCTGCAGGCGGCGGACGCCATCGTCGACGAGGGCGAGCGCGCGGCTGCGTTCGAGACGGTCAACCAGCAGATCATGGAGGAGTACCTCCCGGGTCTGCCGATCAGCCACTCGCCGCCGGCCCTCGTGGTCGGTGAAGGGGTGGAGGGTCTGATCCCGAGCCCGCTGACGGCGGAGGAGTTCGACACGGTGAGCGTCGGCGGTCAGTGACGGCCTAGGACGTTCGCACCACTCGGTCGAGGGGGGTCATCCACCGCGGTGACCCCCCTCACCACCGCTCGGACTAGGGTGCTCGGGACCCGCACGCGAGGGAGGCGCAATCCATGATCCGGTTCATCGTCCGGCGACTGGTGCAGATGGTCGGCGTGGTGCTGGTCCTCTCGCTGCTGCTGTTCATGTGGCTGCGGTCGCTGCCCGGGGGTCCGGTCTCGGCGATCCTCGGCGAGCGGGCCACCGCCAGCCGTCGGGCGGCCCTCGAGGCCGCGCTGGGGCTCGACGAGCCGATCTGGGTGCAGTACCTCAAGTTCCTCCAGCGAGCCGCCCGCGGGGACTTCGGCGTCTCCACCCAGGTGCTGCCCGGCACGGACGCGTCGGAGATCTTCCTGATGCGGCTGCCGGCCACCATCGAGCTCACGTTCTTCGCCCTGATCCTCGCCACCGCGCTGGGGATCCCGTTGGGCTACTTCGCGGCACGCCGCCGCGGCAGCGCGATCGACAACGGCTCGATCGTGATGTCGTTGGTCGGGGTCGCCGTCCCGGTGTTCTTCACGGCGTTCATGCTCAAGTACTTCTTCGCCGTCCAGTGGCAGGTGCTGCCGGTCTCCGGCCGCCAGAGCACGGACGTCGACGGCACCCGGGTGACGGGGTTCTTCGTGCTCGACGGCATCCTCACCCGCGAGTGGGACGCGGCCTGGGACGCGTTGACCCACCTCATCCTCCCGTCGGTCGCGCTGGCCACCATCCCGTTCGCCGTGATCTTCCGGATCACCCGCGCCTCCGTCCTCGATGTCCTCGACGAGGACTACGTCCGCACGGCGGAGGCCAAGGGGCTGACCTCGCGGGTGATCCGCGGCCGACACGTGCTGCGCAACGCGATGCTGCCGGTCACGACGATCATCGGCCTGCAGGTCGGCGGCCTGCTCGCCGGCGCGGTGCTGACAGAGACGGTCTTCTCGTTCGGCGGCATCGGGCAAGCGCTCTACGAGGGCTTCCGCGACAAGGACTACGCCGTGCTGCAGGTGATGATCATGGCGGCGGCGGCGATCTACGTGCTGGTCAACCTGCTCGTCGACATCTCCTACGCGATCATCGATCCGCGCGTCAGGACGAGGTGACCTCGTGACCGACACACCTCCCGAGCAAGCCGGCCGGACGTCGTACAGCGACCGCCGCAGGGCGCGGATCGACGCGCTCGCGGCTGCCTCGGTCGACGAGACCCCGGGCGTCTCGCTCCTCGCCGGCGCCTGGCAGCGGCTGCGGCGCAACCCGATCTTCCTGCTCGGCCTGGCCATCACGACGGTGTTCGTGATCCTGGCCGTCATCTCCCCATGGTTGGCCCCCTTCGACCCTGCGGCCGACCCGTTGATCGACAAGGTGCGGCGGCAGACCAACCCGGTCCCCGGGCCGGAGCCTGGCCACCCGCTCGGCGGGGACGCCCAGGGCCGCGACCTGCTGTCACGCCTGCTCGTGGGCAGCCAGCAGACCCTGATCGTCGGCGTGATGGCCACCGTGTTCGGGCTCCTTGGCGGGGTCACCCTGGGCACCTTGGCCGGCGCCCTCGGCGGCTGGGTCGACTCGCTGGTCATGCGGATCGTCGACGTGATGCTCTCGATCCCCGGGCTGCTGCTGGCGTTCTCGATCGCGGCCCTGGCTCAGCGACCGAGCCAGTGGACGGTGATCGTCGCGATCTCGGTGGTCCAGGTGCCGATCTTCGCCCGGATGCTGCGCGGCTCGATGCTCGCGCAACGGGCGAGCGACCACGTCCTGGCGGCCCGGTCGCTCGGGGTCAAACCAGGCGCCATCGTGTTCCGGCACATGCTGCCCAACGCGTTCGGACCGGTGATCGTGCAGGCGACGTTGGTGCTGGCTATCGCGATCATCGAGGCGGCGGCGCTGTCGTTCCTCGGCCTGGGCAACCCCGACGACCGTCAACCCGAGTGGGGGCAGATGCTGGGCGACGCCCGGGAGTACTTCAACAGCCACCCGCACCTCGCGGTCTACCCCGCGTTGTGCATCATCGTGGTCGCCCTCGGCTTCACGCTGATGGGCGAGTCGCTGCGCGAGGCCCTCGACCCGAAGTCGAGGCGGTGACCATGACGAGCCAGGAAGCACTCCTGTCGGTCCGCGACCTCACCGTCACGTTCACCCGGCACGGCGAGCAGCCCTTCACGGCCGTCGACGGCGTCTCGTTCGACGTCGCGGCAGGTCAGACCCTGGGTCTCGTCGGCGAGTCCGGCTGCGGCAAGTCCGTGACGTCACTGGCGATCATGGGCCTGCTGCCCCAGCGCGGCAACCGCGTCGAGGGCAGCGTGACCTATGACGGCACCGACCTGCTGAAGCTCAGCTCCTCCGAGATGCGCGACCGGCGCGGCCGCGACATCGCGATGATCTTCCAGGACCCGCTGTCGTCGCTGAACCCGGTCGTCCCGATCGGGATCCAGGTCACCGAGGTGATGGAGCGGCACCGCGACCTGTCGCGCAAGGAAGCGATGCCGAAGGCGCAGGAGCTGCTGGAACGGGTCGGCATCCCCGATCCCAAGGCGCGCCTGAAGAACTACCCGCACCAGCTCAGCGGCGGGATGCGGCAACGGGCGCTGATCGCGATGGCGCTGGCGTGCGAGCCGCGGCTGCTGATCGCCGACGAACCCACGACCGCGCTCGACGTGACTATCCAGGCACAGATCCTGGCGCTGCTGAAGGAGCTCGTCGAGGACACCGGCACCGCACTGATCATGATCACCCACGACCTCGGGGTCGTCGCCGGACTCTGCGACGAGGTCAACGTGCTCTACGGCGGGCGGATCGTCGAGCGCGGTGACCGGCACCGGCTGTTCGCCCACGCCGCCCACCCCTACACCAACGGGCTGCTCGGATCGATCCCGCGCCTCGACGCGGTCCGCGGTGGGAGGCTCACGGCGATCCCGGGCTCGGTGGTCGACAACCTGCCCTGGACGTCGGCCTGTGCCTTCACCCCCCGGTGCCCCCGTGCCCTGGACCGCTGCCGGGAGGAGACCCCCGTGTGGGAGGAGTACCCCGCGACCGGGTTGCGGTGCCACAACCCGGCGGAGGTGAGCCATGACTGAGCAGGTGACCGCGGACGACCCCAGGACCGCACCCGGCGGGGACGTGCTGGTCGACGTACGCGGCGTGAAGGTCCACTTCCCGATCAAGAGCGGCATCGTCTTCGACCGCACTGTCGGCTACGTGTACGCCGTCGACGGGGTCGACCTGCAGATCAGGCGCGGCGAGACCTACGGCCTGGTCGGCGAGTCCGGCTGCGGCAAGTCCACCCTCGGCAAGGCGATCCTCAACCTCGAGCGGCCGACCGAGGGCAGCGTCGTCTTCGACGGCGTCGACATCGCGACCCTGAAGGGCGAGACGCTGCGGCGCAAGCGGCAGGACCTGCAGATGGTCTTCCAGGACCCGATGTCGAGCCTCGACCCGCGGCAGTCGGTCGAGTCGCTGCTCGTCGAGGGGATGAAGGCCCACGGCCTGGCCGACGACAAGGCAAAGACGCACACCCGGCTGCGCGAGCTGCTCGAGGCGGTCGGCCTGCCGCCGGCCGCGCTCTCGAAGTATCCCCATGAGTTCTCCGGCGGCCAGCGCCAGCGGATCGGCATCGCCCGCGCGCTCAGCGTCAACCCGAAGCTGATCGTGGCCGACGAGCCGGTCAGCGCGCTCGACGTGTCGGTGCAGGCGCAGGTCCTGAACCTGCTGGAGGACCTCCAGGGCGAGTTCGGGCTCACCTACCTGGTCGTCGCCCACGACCTCGCGGTCGTGCGCCACATCAGTGACCGGATCGGCGTGATGTACCTCGGCGGGCTGGTCGAGGAGTCGGAGGCCGGCGAGCTCTACGAACGGCCGCTCCACCCCTACACCCGGGCGCTGATGTCCGCGGTTCCGGTGCCCGACCCCGTCGTCGAGGACCAGCGGGAGCAGATCCTGCTGAGCGGCGACCTGCCGTCGCCGTCCAACCCGCCCTCGGGCTGCCGGTTCCACACCCGGTGCCCCTGGCGCCAGGCGACCCGCTGCGACGACGAGCGCCCGGAGCTGCGGGTGGTCGAGATCGCCGGGGTCTCGCCCGACCACCGGGTGGCCTGCCACTGGGTCGAGGAGATCGCGGCCGGCGACCTCGAGGCGCACGACGTCGACCCCGAGCTGATCGTGGAGTCGTACGCGGGTGAGGACCCGGCCCGGGTCCCGCTGATCACCGACCCGGGCGTGTGACCGGCCTCAGGTGATCCGGGTAACGGTCCGCTGAGTGCGCCTCGCACCCCTCGCAACGGGTGGGGAGCGTCGTCGCGGCACCGTTACCCGACGTGTCACAGGGTCCCGTCCTGACCCGCGGTCAGGCCGTGGTGTGGTGCACGAAGCACCAGCGCCAGTCCTCACCCTCCTCGGCCGACTCCATGACCGGGTGGCCGGACTCGTAGAAGTGGGCGCTCGCGTGCTGGCCGGGTGAGGAGTCGCAGCAGCCGATCCGCCCGCACACCAGGCACTGGCGCAGCGAGACCCAGCGGTGCCCCTCGCGGACACAGTCCTCGCAGCCCTCGCCCGGCTCGGTCTCGACGGCCGGGTACGTCGCAAGCTCGGCGCACAGCTCGGTCCCGAGCACCGACCCGACGCCGCTGGCCCGCAGCTCCTCGCGCGACTCGTCGGCGATGTCGAGCATCGACTCCTCGACGTCCAGCAGCGCCAGCACCTCGGCGATGACGTCCGCGGGCACCCGGCCGGCGCTGCGGATCTCCAGCACGCGCTGCCGCTCGGCCTCGAGCATCTCCTGCCGGATGCGCGAGTAGAGCGCGCTCGGGCTCTCCTCGTCTGCGGTGGTGCTGAGCCGCTCCCAGGCGGCGAAGTTGCGCTGGTCGATCCGCTGCCGGATCAGCTCGATCACCCCGTGCGGATCGTCAGCCTCGATCTGCTCCAGCCGCCTGAACCCCGCCTGCGACGCCTGCTGGAGCACGGTCGCTCGCGCCAGTGCGTCGGCGGCGGGGTCGGGCGCGGGCACGCGGAGCCGGCGCGCGAGCCACGGCAGCGTCAGCCCCTGGCCGAAGAGCGTGCCGGCCACGGCCGTGAACGCGATCAGCAGCAGGATCTCGCGGTGCGGGGTCCCCGCGGGGATCACGAACGCGGCGGCCAGCGTCACCACGCCGCGCATCCCGGCCCAGCCCAGCACGAACGTGTACGACGGCGGCGGTCTCCGGCCGAGCTGCGGGTCGATCCCGGGCCGGACCAGCAGGTAGCGGGCCGGGAACACCCAGGCCAGCCGGAGCACGACCACCGCGGCCAGCGTCGCGGCGCACACGGCGGCGATCCGCCCGGCGGCCACCTCGCTGTCGCCGACGTCGTCGATGATCCAGCGGGCTTGCAGGCCGATCAGCAGGAACACGGTGTTCTCGAGGATGAAGGCGATGGTCTTCCAGTTCGTCCGCTCCGCGATCCGCGAGCGGGCGGTCTGCAGCACCGGCGCCTTGTGGCCGAGCAGCAGGCCCGCGACCACCACCGCGATGACGCCGGAGCCGTGGGAGTCGCCGACCTGCACCTCCTCCGCCGCGACGTACGCCGCGAACGGCACGACCAGCGAGATGCCGACGTCGAGCAGCGGGTCGGTCACTCGCTTGCGCACCCATGCCACCACGAGGAACAGCAGGAACCCCACGAGCGCGCCACCTCCGGCCGCGACCAGGAAGCTGCCGGCTATCTGGGCGGCCGAGACCCCCGCCGCCGCGGAGGCGATCGCGGTGCGCAGCGCGACCAGGGCGGTGGCGTCGTTGAGGAGCGACTCGCCCTCGAGGATCGTCACCAGCCGTCGCGGCAGCCCGATCCGGCGGGCGATCGCGGTGGCAGCGACCGCGTCCGGCGGGGCCACCACGGCGCCGATCGCGAACGCGGCCGGCCAGCCCAGGCCGGGCAGCAGGGCATGGGTCACCAGCGCCACCCCGGCCGCCGTGAACACCACGAGCCCGACCGAGAGCAGCAGGATCGGGCGCCGGTTCGCGGCGAAGTCCACCAGCGAGGTCTGGAGCGCGGCCGCGTAGAGGAGCGGCGGCAGCAGGCCGAAGAGCACCACGTCGGGCTCCAGCACCACCTCGGGCACGCCGGGCACGAACGAACCCGCGACGCCGACGACGATCAGCAGCAGCGGAGCCGGGACGCCGACCCGGCCGGCGATCGCCGTCCCGGTCAGGACCACGACGGTCAGCGCGACCAGGAAGAACGCGATCTCCACGGCGCCCATTGTTGCCGAGCAGTGGGAAGCGTGGGACGAGCGTCCGTCCTCAGGCGGGCTGGGCGACCCAGCGCATCGGGTCCCCCCAACCGAGATCGTCGACGCCGTGGGAGCCGAGCGCCAGCGCGACGAGCGTCCGCCGGTGGGCGGCGAACGTGAGGACGTGGGCGATCATCCCGCCGTAGGTGAACACCTCGGCGGGCTCGCAGAGGGCGTCGACGAACGTGTCGTCGAGCCGGTTCGTGGCGACCACGTCGTGGACGTGGCGCAGGTACGTCGCGCCCTCGACCGCGAGCCGCTCGCGCAGCGACGACAGCGACTCGTGCTCCTCGACCGACCAGTCGTAGTCGCGGGTGGCCATGGCCGCGTTCCACATGCCCATCTGGCCGACCAGCCGCGAGAGCAGCGTGCGGATCGTCTGCCGGTCGTCGTCGACGTCGAGCTCGATCGGCTGATCGAGCTGCTCGTCGGTGAGCCGCTCGGCGACGCGCACCATCTCGCCGGTGAGCCAGACGTGGTGCTCGACCATCTTCGTGAGGAGTTCCATGCCGCTGACCTCGTCTCGTGCTGGCAGCCGGAGGCCGCCGGGTGGGTGGAAGTGGACGTCACTGGGCGCCTCGAGCTGCAGGTGGCCGGGCTTCCTGCGCCACACGGCCGGCGGTACGCCGTACGCCTTGGCGAACGCGCGGGTGAACGCCTCGTGCGAGCCGTACCCGGCCTCCACCGCGACGTCGATCAGCGGGGCGGTCGACGTCACCATCCGGTACGCCGCCCGCTCCAGCAGGATCCGCCGGCGGAAGGCCTGAGGCGGCTCGCCGGCGAACGAGCTGATCATCCGGTCGAAGTGGTAGCGGGAGAAGTGGAACCTGCGGGCGAGGTCGTCCGCCGACGTCTCGTGGTCGTCGAGCGCCTCGGCGAGGTGCCCGACGAAGTCCTGGAAGACATCGGTGGCGACGGTCATGCCGACGATCCTGCGCCGTCCGCGCGGGCGCCGCTTGATCGCGGTTGCCGGGTCACGGTCGCAGCGCCCGGATCCGTTCGTCGAGCTCGCGCCGGTTGTCGCGCCGGACCCGTGCCTCGACGACCTCGATCCCCCCGTTGGGGTTCGCCAGCGCCTGCTCGAGCGCTGGCAGCGACCCCACCTGGAGGTGCGGGGTGCGGGTGGCCGCGCACAAGGCCGCGAGGTCGACGCCGTGAGGGGTGCCGAAGAGGGTCTCGTAGCGGTCGGCGTGGGCGTGCGCCCCCTGCTCGAGCATCGAGAAGATCGAGCCGCCGTCGTCGTTGACCACGACCAGCATCAGGTCTGGGCGGGCCTCGTCGGGCCCGAGGACGAGCCCGGTCATGTCGTGGAGGAACGTCACGTCGCCGAGCAGGGCGAGCGCCCGGCTGCTCGACGGGCGACCGAGCGCGGCCCCGATCGCCGTCGACACGGTGCCGTCGATCCCGGACAGCCCGCGGTTGGCGATCACCTTGCGACGGTCGCCGACGGCGTACGGCGCCACCATCAGGTCGAGGTCTCGGATCGGGCTGGAGGCACCGACGACCAGCAGGCCCTCGGGCGGCAGCGCGCGGCTCACGGCACCCGCCACCTCGTACGGCGTGAGGTCCGGCTCGGCTGCGAGCAGGGCGTCGAGCTGCCGGCTGACGGACCGGTCCGCGCACCGCCACTCCTCCAGCCACGCGGGGTCGTCGGGCTCGTCGCACGCGGGCCGGCCGGAGCTGAACCGGTCGTCGACCGGGAACGGCCGCTCGGACCAGACCCCGAGCGACCCGGCGTCGAGGATCGTGACGTCCTCGCGGGCCAGCAGCCGCGACACGGGCCGCGACAGCGTCGGATGGCCGAAGACGACGACGCGCTCGATCCGCGCGCCGAGGTCGCCGTCGAGCAGCAGCCGATAGCCGCGGATCGGGTTGGCGCCGGTCCGCGAGCCGCTGGACGGCTCGGCGAGCAGCGGCCAGTTGCCCTGTTCGGCCAGGATCCGTGCCGGAGGGCCGGCGTCGTCACCCGCGACCACCACGGTGCGCGGCCCCGGAGCAACGGTCTCGTAGACCGTCGGCCGGACCTGCTGGGGTCCCTCGCCGCGCTCGACGTCCGGCTCCCAGCGGTCCTCGGGGACCAGCGGCTCCTCGAGCCGGACGTTGAGGTGGAGCGGGCCACCCCGGAACATCAGCCGGCCCGGCGCCTGATCGAGGTCGAGGGTCTCGACGAGCGGTCCGAAGATGCCGACCTGGTCGGTCGTCTGGTTGGCGCCGGTCCCATGCAGCCGCTGCGGACGGTCGGCGGTGACGACGACCATCGGCAGCCCGGCGTGCGCGGCCTCGAGCACGGCGGGGTGCAGGTTGGCGACGGCAGTCCCCGACGTGCAGAGGACGGCGGCCGGAGGCCCCGTGCGTGTCAGCCCCAGGGCGAGGAAGCCCGCGGTGCGCTCGTCGATCCGGGTGTGGATCCGCAGCAGGCCGGCGTCGGCCGCATCGAGGACGGCGAAGCCGAGGGGGGCGTTGCGCGACCCCGGGGCCAGCACGACGTCCGCGACACCCGCCTTGATCAGCGCCCGGACGACGCCGCGGGACAGCTCCGTCGACGTGGTCACGAGAGCCGATCCTGCCGCAGCGCGCGAACCTCCGACAGCCGCCGCTCCCAGTGGTCCACCCGGTCTGGTGCGGCCGCCAGCCGTTCGACCGCGTCGGGGTCGAGCCGCGGCGCGGTCACGGGCAGCTCGCCGTCGACGGGCAGCAGCGGCTCGACCGCCAGGTCGTCGGTCAGCAGCTGGACGGTCGCCAGCCCGCACGCGTACGGCAGCTCCGGCAGCGCCGCAGCCAGCGCCACCCCCGCGGCGATCCCGAAGCTGGTCTCCAGCGCCGACGAGACGACCACCGGCAGCCCGATGTCCTCGGCGATCCGGAGGCAGGCCCGGACTCCGCCCAGCGGCTGCACCTTGAGGACGGCGATGTCGGCGGCCGCCAGGTCACGCACGCGGTAGGGGTCGGCGGCGCGACGGATCGACTCGTCGGCAGCGATCGGCACGTCCACCCGACGGCGGACGTCGGCGAGCTCCCCGACGGTCGCGGTCGGCTGCTCGACGTACTCCAGCCCGCCTGCCGCTCGGTCGAGCCGAGCGATCGCGGCCACCGCACCGTCGACGTCCCAGCCGCCGTTCGCGTCGACCCGGATCGCGCCGCCCGGGCCGAGCGCGTCGCGCACCGCCTCGAGCCGCGCCTCGTCGTCGGCGAGCGCCTGGCCGGGCTCGGCGACCTTGACCTTGGCGGTGCGACAGCCGCCGTCGCGCGTGATCCGATGGGCGGTCTCGGGGTCGACGGCGGGCACGGTGACGTTCACCGCGACCCGGTCGCGGACCGGGAGCGGCCAGTCACCGTCGGCGGCCTCCTCGGCACACCGCAGCCAGGGCTCGGCCACCTCGGGCGGGTACTCCAGGAAGGGGCTCCACTCGCCCCAACCGTCGTCGCCCTTCAGCAGCACGCCCTCGCGAACGGTGATGCCGCGGAAGCGGGTCCGCATCGGGATCGACCAGACCCTCACGCGCGCTGCCCCGCCCGCGCCTGGAGCTCCAGCCGGTCGAGCTTGCCGTTCGACAGCAGCGGCAGCGCGTCGACCACGACCACCTCGCGCGGTGCCCAGGACCGCGGGTGCACCTCGGCGACCCACGCGCGAGCGGCCTCGGTGTCGAGGTCGCCGACCACGAACGCCACGACCCGGTGCCCCCACTCCTCGTCGGCTGCTCCGACGACCGCGGCGTCCGCCACGTCGGGGTGCTCCCGCAGCCGGGCCGCCACGGCCGGCGTAGGCACGTTCACGCCGCCGCTGATCACGATGTCGTCGAGCCGGCCCAGCACGTGCAGCCGGCCTTTCTCGTCGAGCCGTCCGGCGTCGGCGGTCAGGAACCAGCCGTCCTCGAACGCCTCGGCGGTCGCGGCGGCGTCCCCGTCGTACCCGGTGAAGAGCGTCGGTCCCGCGATCCGGATCCGGCCGTCGGGCCCGATCGCCAGGGAGACCCCGTCGAGGGCGTAGCCGTCGTAGACGCAACCGCCGCAGGTCTCCGCCATCCCGTACGTCGCCACCACCTGGATCCCGGCCGTCTCCGCCCGCGCGCGCAGGCCGGGGTCGACCGGTCCGCCGCCGAGCAGCACCGCGTCCAGGTCGGCCAGCGCCTCGATGTCGGCGGGAGACTCGAGCAGACGGTGCAGCTGGGTGGGCACGACGGACGTGTACCGCGCGCTCCCCCGCGCGTCCGCCCAGGCGTCCACCACCGGCTCGTGCCCGGCGACCAGCGACCGGACGACGACCTGCACCCCGGCGACGTACGTCGGCGGCAGGACGAGCGCCCAGCGTCCCTCGGCCCCCAGCCTCCGCGCGGTCGCGGCCACGCTCGCCAGCACCGCCTCGCGCGACAGCAGCACCCGCTTCGGCGCCCCGGTCGACCCCGACGTCTCGATGACCAGCGGCGGGGCGTCCGCCGCGTCGAGCCACACCCGCAGCGAAGCGACGACCTCCTGCGGCTCACCGGCGACGCGCAGCGGCTCCATGGGGAAGGACGCTAGCCCCCGCGACCGGCAGCTCCCCCTCGAGGTGCCCGCTCCACCGGCCGCCCGCGCACCGGCCGGTAGCCGTCGAACCGCGACTCCAGCACGCCCTCGCCGCCCGTGAGACCGGGCAGCTGCCGCTGCAGCTCGTGCAGCCGGGTGGCCACCAGACGCGCCTCGAGCTCGGTCAGCTCGCCGGAGCCGGTCTGCGACAGCACCTCGGCACCCCAGCGGCCCAGCAACCGCTGCAGCCCGGTGGCGTCCCCGGTCGGGACCTCGAGCGTCACCCGCAGCACCGGCTCGCACACGACGGTGCCCGCACGCTCGAGTGCCCGACGCACGACCACCGGCGTCACCTGCCGGTAGTCGTAGGACGTGCTGGTGGGTCCGCGCTTGGAGGGCGGACCGTCGGCGGTGCTGTAGGCGCACTCGGTCAACGTCACGACGCAGTCGGTGACCCGCCAGCCGTGCCGGCCGCTGGCCAGGCCGCGACGGACGTGCCGCTCGACGGACCCGACGAAGGCCTCGACGCTGTGGAACAGGTACAGCGGCATGTCCCGGGCCGGCGCGTCGGTCACGAACCGGATGCCTGATCCGGGCGGGCCGGGAGCGAGCCGCAGCCCGATCGTCGCCTGGTACGGGTTCTCGTCGGTGTTGAGCCGTACCACCGCCTCGGCGGTCCGTCGGGGTCGCTCGACGTGCAGCACGGCCGAGTCGGCGAACGACACCTCGATCCCGTGCTCCTCGGCGAGGGTCGCTCCCAGCACCTCCTGCTGCACCCGGCCGTAGAGCGACACCGTCTCCCGCCCGTCGTCGTCTGTGCGGGAGTCGATCAGCGGGTCCTGGTCGGCGAGCTGCGCCAGGGCGGCCCGCAGTGCGGGCCCCTGCGCCGGGTCGAGCGCGGTCACCGACGCCTCCAGGGTCGGCGGCGGGAAGTGGTGCGGCTCCGCCCGGGTGGCCGCGCCGAAGCCGTCGCCCACGCGGACGGCCACCAGCCCGGTCACCAGCCCGACCTGACCGGCCACGACCGTGTCGACGCGCTGCCACGCCCCGTCGGCGTGCACCGCGAGTCGTCCGACCTTGCCCACGCGGCCGTCCGGCAGGTCGATCCGCTGGCGCACCCGTAGCGCACCCTCGAACAGGCGCGCGTAGGCGAGCTTCTCGCCGGCCGGGCCGCGTTCGACCTTGAAGACCCGCCCGGACGCCGGGCCCGCGACGTCGGGCGCGGCCGTCGGCAGCAGGTCGGCGATGCCCGCGACCAGGTCGGGCACGCCGGCCCCGGTGGTGGCGCAGCCGGCGAAGACCGGGCGCAGCAGTCCCGCGCGCGTCTGGGCCACCAGCCCCCGCCCGAGCTCCGTGGACGACGCGAGCCGCCCTTCGACGTACGCCGCGAGGAGGCGGTCGTCGTGCTCGGCCAGCGCCACCGTCTCGCGGTCACGGAACGCCGGGTCGTCGGTCCGGTGCCGCACGAAGCGCGCGGCCCGCGACCCGGAGCCGGCGACGACGCCCATGGGCAGCACGTCGGGGGTGAGCCGCGCCCGCACCGCGGCCAGCGTCCGGTCCAGCGAGGCGCCCGACCGGTCGATCTTGTTCACGAACAGCAGGGTCGGCACGCCGAGCCGCTGGAGCGCGCGGAAGAGGATCCGGGTCTGCGGCTGCACCCCCTCGACGGCCGACAGCACCAGCACCGCGGCGTCCAGGACACCGAGGGTGCGCTCGACCTCGGCGATGAAGTCGGGGTGCCCAGGGGTGTCGACGACGTTGACGGTGCCGCCGGCCAGCGGGAACGACACGACCGCGGTCTTGATCGTGATACCGCGGCGGCGTTCGATCGCGAGGCTGTCGGTGCGGGTGGTGCCGGTGTCGACCGACCCCGGTTCGTCGACGACCCCCGCGAGGTGCAGGAGCCGCTCGGTGAGGGTGGTCTTACCGGCGTCGACGTGGGCGAGGATGCCCAGGTTGAGCGTGCGCGGAGCGGGTGGGACGGTCACACGTGATCCCCTTCGGGTGGAGGAAGGACAGGGCGGACACGTGGGTCGCTCGCATCGTCGCTACCTCCTGGCGGGGTCGGTGCCGGTCGTGCTCACCGTAGGGCGGGGCGTCCCGGGAGGCCAGCGATTTTCGGCGCGGCTCCCGCCCTGCTTGAATCCCGGCATGCCGACCACCTCCGACTGGATTGCGGGCGCCCGGCCTCGCACGCTGCCGGCCGCGGTCGCCCCGGTGCTGGCCGGCACCGCCCTCGCGACGTACGACGAGGCGCTCGTCTGGTGGAAGGCGCTGCTCGCCCTGGTGGTGAGCCTGGCGCTGCAGGTCGGCGTCAACTACGCGAACGACTACTCCGACGGCGTGCGCGGCACCGACGACGAGCGGGTCGGACCACTGCGGCTGGTCGGCTCGGGCCGGGCCACGCCCCGGGCGGTCAAGGGGGCCGCGTTCGCGGCGTTCGGGGTCGCCGCGGTGGCCGGCCTCGCCCTGGCCGCGACGACCGCGTGGTGGTTGGTCGCGGTCGGAGGGGTGTGCGTGCTGGCGGCGTGGTTCTACACCGGCGGTGCGAAGCCCTACGGCTATCTCGGGCTGGGCGAGGTGATGGTGTTCGTGTTCTTCGGGCTGGTCGCCGTCGTCGGGACCTACGGCGTGCAGGCCGAGCGGGTCAGCGGGTCGTCCGTCTGGGCCGGCGTCGGGATCGGGGCGCTCGCCTGCGCGATCCTCGTCGTCAACAACCTCCGCGACATCCCCACCGACACGGTCGCCGGGAAGCGCACGCTCGCCGTCCGCCTGGGCGAGCCCCGCACCCGCGGCCTCTACGTGCTCCTCCTCGGCCTGGCCGCGGTCGCCGCCGTGGCAGTCGCGGCGGGCACCACCTGGGCAGCCCTCGGGACCCTCGGTTTCCTGCTGCCCGCCGTCCCCGCCGTCCGCGCGGTCGCCGGCGGTGCGCGCGGACCGGCCCTGATCCCCGCCCTCGGCCAGACCGGGCTCGCCGAGCTCGCGTGGGCCGTGCTCCTGACGATCACCCTCGCGTCCACCCGATAACCGGGCGACGACCTGCGGCAACGCGGGATACGGTCGATGATCGTGGACTACGAGTACGCCGCCCTCGACTTCTCCGACGAGTCGGAGGCCGCCCTGGCGAGACGAGCGGCCTGGCTCCAGGCCGTGTCGTTCGGCTTCCACCAGGGGCGCTCGCCGGAGGAGCAGGTCGAGGTCTGGCTGAAGCACGTCAAGGTCGACGACGTCGAGTGCCGCGGCGTGTGGCTGCCCGAGGGAGCCTTCGGCGCCGGCCAGGTCCCGGTCGCGACCACGTCCTGGTTCGACAAGACCCTCAACACCGGTCGCGGGCTGCTGCCGCTCCGCATGATCACCGACGTGACCACCAGCCCCGCGCACCGGCGCCGCGGCCTGGTGCGCTCCCTCATGGAGGACTGCCTCAACGACGCCGCCGAGCAGGGCGTCCCGCTGGCGGCGCTGACGGTCTCGGAGGCCACGATCTACGGCCGCTGGGGCTTCGGGGTGGCGACGTTCGGCGAGCACGTCGAGGTCGACACCGGGCCGCGGTTCGGGCTGCGCCCCGGGATCGAGCCGGCCGGCCGGGTCGAGATGATCGACCCTCGTGGGTCGTGGGACCTGGTCAAGGGGCTGCTCGACCGTCACCACCGCGAGCACCGCGGCTCGGTGGCCACCCCCGGCTTCTACGAGGACATCTTCACGGGTCGCTACCACTGGATGGAGCGAGGCCCCGACGACAAGCTGCGTGCCGCCGTCCACCTCTCGGACGAGGACGCCGAGATCGACGGGTTGGCCCTCTACCGGATCGACCGCGAGGACGGCCGGCGGATGGTGCGGCTGAGCTGCCTGCTCGGGTTCGGCGCGGACGCCTACCTCGGGCTGTGGCAGTTCCTCGGCGGCATCGACCTGGTCGAGAAAGTCGTCTGGCACGCCGCCGACCCGGCCGACCCGCTCCGCTGGGCGCTCACGGACCTCAACTCGCTCAAGACCACCGCGATGGAGGAGTTCCTGTGGGTACGGGTGCTCGACGTGCCGGTGGCGCTGGCGGCGCGACCGTGGTCGGCCGACGGCGACGTCGTGCTGGAGGTCGCCGACGCCCAGGGGCACGCGTCCGGTCGCTACCGCGTGCTCGCCAAGGACGGCGAGGCCGACGTGACCCGGACCGACGACCCGGCCGAGGTCGCGGTGGACACCGAGACGCTCGGGTCGCTCTACCTCGGCGGGGTTCCCGCCTCCGGGCTGCGCGACGCCGGCCGGATCGCGGGCGACCCGTCGGCCGTGGACCGCTTCGTGGCGATGGTCGAGCTACCCACCCCGCCGTACAACCTGCTGGGCTTCTAGCCGCCCGGCTTTCGGGGTCCGGCGTACGCTGACGGCATGTGGTTCCTGATCCTGGTCGCGGTCGTCATCGGTGGGTACGTCGCCTGGAAGTACCGCGTGCCCCTGATGGCGAAGGTCCTCGGCCAGTCCGAGTCGCGGGTCAACCGGCAGCTCAACCGCCGGCGCGACTGACCGAGCGCCTACGGCGCCTCGTCGTCGACGTCCTCCTTGGCGCGCTTCGCCTCGAAGGCAGCTGAGGCACGCCCGGCGCGCTCCTCGACCCGCAGCGCGAACGCCTGGCGCGACCGGTCGAGGAGGAAGAACGACGCCAGCCCGGAGATCGCGAACGCGATGACGACTGCCCACAGGACCGGCACCTCGTCGGCCAGCAGCAGCCAGATCCCGAAGACCACGGCGAGGGTCGCCACGAACAGCAGCACCCGCAGGCCGGTGTAGATCCAGAACTCCTTCACCGGGCCAGCGTAGGACGTGACCAGGCGACGCCTATCCTGAGGTGGTGAAGTTCGTGCTGGTGGTGGCGCTGATCGCGATCGCGATCTACCTGACGATCCGGGTGATCGAGCGACGGGGCGTCCGTCGTCCGACCCGGCCGCAGCAGCGCCCGCAGGGCCCGGACGACGACCCCGACTTCCTCAGCGGGCTGGGCTAGCCACCCGCCGCGTGGACCTCGGCCACCTCCGCCACCTCGGGCTCGGCCGGTGCGGCGTACGAGTGCTGGCTGGTGGACGAGAAGTAGTTGATCCCGACGAAGTTGAACCAGAGCGTCGCCACGCCCACCAGGGCCAGCCAGGCCGCCTTGCGGCCTCGCCAACCGGCGGTGGCGCGGGCGTGCAGGTAGGCGGCGTACACGACCCATGTGATGAGCGCCCACACCTCCTTGGGGTCCCAGCCCCAGTAGCGGCTCCACGCCTCGTAGGCCCAGATCGGGCCGGCGATCAGCACCGCGAACGTCCACACCGGGAACGCGAACGCGTGCAGCCGGTAGGAGAGCCGGTCGAGGTCGGCGGGCGCGGGCACGCGAGCGAGGTAGCCGGTCGTACCGGCGCCCTCGCGGGTCTTGAGGAGGTAGAGCACCGAGGAGATCCCGCCCAGGGTGAACGCGGCGGTCGCGACGATGGCGGCGACCACGTGGATCACCAGCCACGGTGAGTTCAGGGCCTCGGTCAACGGAGAGATCGGGGCATAGAGCACGAGGACGCCGAGCATCAGCAGCGAGAGCACGACGCCCACGACGATCGGCGCCATCCAGGCGAGCGAGAACCGGCGCAGTGCCAGCAGGAACAGCACCGTGATCCAGAACGTGCCCGAGAGCGTGAACTCGTACATGTTGCCCCAGGGCACCCGGTTCGGGTCGGCCGCGAGGCCGCGGGAGACGAGCGCCAGCGCGTGCACGAGGGCGGCCAGTCCGGTCAGCAGCAGCCCGAGCCGGCCGAACAGCGCCTGGCGGTGGGCGGCGTCCGGCTCGTCGTCCGCGGTGGGCCCGACGGCGACGGCCACGGAGCCGTCCCCAGCTCCACCCCCGGCATCGCCCCCGGCACTGCTCGTCGCGGTCTCGTGGACGCGACGCGCGAACGCGAGCTCGGCCAGCAGGGCGAGCAGGGCCAGGAAGTAGACGACCCCGGCGGCAGCGACCGCCTGGTTGCTGAGCGCCTCCCACTGGGCGTCGGTCATCGCGTCTCCTCGCTCTTCTGCGCGTCCGGCCGTTGCAGGGCCGCCACCAGGTCGGCCAGCAGGCTGCTCACGTCGTCACCGCCGGCGCGGTCGAGGACGGCCACCTCGACCAGTGTGCCCTGCTCGTCGGCCCGGGCTCGCACCCAGGTCCGCCGCGGGCGGATGAAGAGCGAACCCAGCAGCCCGATCAGGGCGAGCACCACGCCGCTGAGCGCGAGCCAGCGGCCGGGCGTCTGGCTGATCTGCAGCTTGTTCCAGCGCTCGAGGCCCTCGAACGTCACGCTTCCCGCCTCGTTCGGCAGGTCCACGGTGTCGCCGAGAGCCAGGTCGACCCGGAACATCGACCCGTCGGGGTTCTCCAGCAGCGTCGTCCCGGCCTTGTCGAGCAGGTACACCGACTGCGGTGCGCCGGTGTCCATCCCGAGGTCGCCGACGTAGGCCTGCATCGAGATCACGGGATTCTTGGCGTCGCCGAAGACCGAGAACGGCCCGGTCTCCTCGGTGAAGGCGTACGTCGGGAAGAACCAGCCCTCGAGCCCGATCTGCTGCGGCCGGGCGTCCGGCGCCTTGACGACGCCGATCGACTGGAACGACTGGTCCTCGGGAAGGAACACGGTCGGCCCGCTGTAGGCGATGTCGCCGTTGCCGTCCCGGATCGTGATGACCGGCGCGTAGCCGTGCCCGATCAGGAAGATGCCGGTCTCACCGATCGTGAGCGGGTGGTTGACCCGCAGGTCGAACTCCTGCGGCTCCCCGCCGCCCTCGGCATAGCTCACGTGCGAGACGAACTTGCGAGCCTGTCCCTGAGCAGGCCCGGACGTCATCCACTCGACGTCGAAGTCCTCGATGTCGAGGTAGAAGTCGTCGAGGTCCTCCTCGACGAACAGGCTGCCCGGGTTGAAGTCGTCGTACTGCGTGAGGTTGTTGGACATGCCGTTGCCCACGACCACGATCACGCCGCCCTGGTACCCGAAGAGGGCTCCGAGACCGAACCCGGCCATCACGACGAGCACCGAGACGTGGAAGAGCAGGTTGCCCGCCTCGCGGAGGTAGCCGCGCTCGGCGGCCACCGAGTCCGAGGCCGGATCGTCGGCGCGCACCCGCTGCCCTCGCAGGAGGGTGCGGGCGCGGGCGAGCACCTCGGCGGGGGGCTCGTGGGTGCGGTACGTCGCGTGGTCGGGCAGCCGGTCGAGCCGGCGCGGCGTGGCCGGCGGCTGCGCCCGGAGCGCTTGCGCGTAGACGACGATCCGGGGCACGAAGCACCCGACGAGCGAGATCGTGAGCAGCAGGTAGATGGCGGCGAACCACGGCGTGCCGTAGACGTCGAAGAGCCCGAGCCGGTCGTAGACCGGCGTCAGCTGGGGGTGGGCCTCGCGCCACTGCGACGTCTTGAGGGCGTCGACCTTCGCCTGCGGGATGACCGACCCAGGGATCGCGGCCAACGCCAGGAGCAGCAGCAGGACCAGCGCGGTGCGCATGGAGGTGAGCTGCCGCCAGGCCCAGCGCACCAGCTCGACCAGCGTCAGCTCGCCCGACCGGCGGCCGGTCTCCTCACCCGCCATCAGATGCTCGTCTCGAAGCGGTCGACCAGGCGCAGCTGCAGCCAGGACACGGCCTCCGCCCACCATCCCGAGACCAGCAGCACGCCGACCACGACCATCATCAGCCCGCCCAGCCGCATGATCAGCCGCTGGTGGCGCCGGATCGCGGCGAACGCACCGAGCGTCTTGCGGAACGCGATCGCCGCGAGGATGAACGGAAGCCCGAGGCCGAGCGAGTAGAAGACCGACAGCAACGCGCCGCGGCCGGCGGTGCCCTCGTTGATCGAGAGCGTCGTGATGACACCCAGCGTCGGGCCCATGCAGGGGGTCCAGCCGAGTCCGAACAGCACGCCGAGCAGCGGCGCGGCCGCCAGCCCCACGGCCGGCACCCGATGGAGCCGCCAGTCGCGCTGGAGCCACGGGACGACGCCGGCGAAGACCAGTCCGAGCAGGATCGTCATGAGGCCCAGGACCACGGTGATCTCGCGCTGCCACGTGATCAGCCAGGCTCCCAGGGCGCCTGACAGCGTGCCGAGCGCGACGAAGACGAGCGTGAACCCGAGGACGAAGAGCAGCGAGCCGGCCAGCATCCGCCCCCGCTTCGCGCTCTCGAGATCGGCGCCCGAGAGGCCGGTGGCGTAGGAGAGGTAGCCCGGGAGCAGCGGGATCACGCACGGGGAGAAGAACGACACCAGCCCGGCGACCAGCGCCACCGGGATGGCCAGGAGCAGGGAGCCGGAGCCGGCGGTGGTCTGGAACCACTCACCCATCCGCGGTCTCCTCCTCGCTGACGTCCTCCACGAGCTGGACCAGGGTGGTCCGCGAGGGGAGCCGGCCGATGATCGTCGCCGCCGCCCGGCCCTCGCCGTCGAGCACCACGAACGACGGGATGGAGCGGATGGTGAGGACGCCGGTGAACGCCAGCATCGCCTTTCCGTCGGGCGAGTAGACCGAGGGGTAGGGGATGTCGTTGCTGCGCTCGAAGGCCTGGGCGGTCTCGCGCGACGACTCCCGCAGGTTGATGCCGACGAACTGGGCCCGGTCGCCGAGCTCCTCCGCGGCGGCGACCACGTCGGGCATCTCCGCGCGGCACGGCGGGCACCACGCACCCCACACGACGACCACCACCGGCTTGCCGCGGAAGTCCGTGAGGTCGACCTCACTGCCCGCGAGGTCCTCGGCGACCAGGTCGACCGGCTCGTCGCGCTGCTCGGCCGCGCGCTGCACGACCTGGCCCTCCCCGGTGATGTAGCCCTTCCCGCCGGTGCCGTCGAGGCCCGAGCAGCCCGCCAGCAGGAGCAGCCCCGCGAGCAGGGCGGGGAGCCTCCGCATCACGGGCGGTTCTCCTCCACGGCACCGCCGGCGGAGAAGGGCGCCTGCTTGTCACGCGCAGGGATCAGGTCGCCGGCCGGCTCGGAGTAGGTGACCTTCGTCAGCCGCTCGTCGACGAAGTGGAGGCTGGTAAGAGAGCAGAGCGTGCACTGGCGCTTGCGCGGGTCGTGGAGGAACGAGCGACCCTCGACGTGGAGCCGGGTCGTCCAGATCGGCAGCTGGTGGGAGACGACGACCGCCTCGTGGCCCCGGGCGGCGTCGCGCGCGTCGTGGACGGCCGCCATCATCCGGGCCGCGATCTCGGCGTACGGCTCGCCCCAGGACGGCTTGAACGGGTTCCACAGGTGGCGCCAGGTGCCCGGCCGCAACAAGGTCTTGGCGCCTGCGCCGAAGCCCTCGCCCTCGAACTTGTTGGTCGACTCGATCACGCGCTCGTCGACGGCGATCTCGACCTCTCGGACCGCGGCGAGCGGCGCGCCCGTCTCCTGCGCGCGCTCGAGCGGCGAAGCGACGACGTGGACGATGTCGCGGTCGCCGACGACGTCCGCGACCCGCTGCGCCATGGCGCGGCCCAGGTCGGAGAGGTGGAAGCCGGGCATCCGGCCGTACAGCACGCCGGAGGGGTTGTGGACCTCACCGTGCCGGAGCAGGTGGACGATCGTCTCGGTCGGCTCGCTCGTCACCCGGTCACGCCCCGGTCGCCGCGGCCGCTGCGCGGGCCGCGCCCGGCAGCGCGTCGAGCACGGTCTGGAGCGCGCGGTCGTCGTGGGCCGACGACAGGAACCAGCCCTCGTAGGCCGAGGGCGGCAGGTGCACGCCGGCGTCGAGCATCCCGTGGAAGAACGCGGCGAACGCGGTGGTGTCCTGCGCGGAGGCGCCCTCGAAGTCGCGCACCGGCCGGTCGGTGAAGAAGACCGAGAACATCGTCCCGGCCGACTGGACGCCGTGCGGCACCCCGGCCGCCGAGAGGGCGTCGGCAGCTGCCGTCTTCACGACCTCGCCGGCCTTGGTGAGGTGCTCGTAGACCGCGTCGTCGGCGAGCCGCAGCGTGGCCAGGCCGGCGGTCGTCGCGATCGGGTTCCCGGAGAGCGTGCCGGCCTGGTAGACGGGGCCCTCGGGCGCGAGGTGGCGCATCACGTCGGCCCGGCCGCCGAACGCAGCGGCGGGGAAGCCGCCTCCCATCACCTTGCCGAACGTCATCAGGTCGGGCCGCCAGCCCTCGACGGCCCCGTCGAGGCCCCACTGCCCGTGCTTGCTGGCGCGGAACCCGGTCATGACCTCGTCGGAGACGAACAGGGCCCCGTGCTGGGTGCAGGTGCGGGCCAGGAACTCGTTGAAGCCCGGCTCGGGCTCGATGACGCCCATGTTGCCCGGCGCCGCTTCCGTGATCAGGCACGCGATCCGGTCCCCGTGGACCGCGAACGCCTCGGTGACGGCAGCCCGGTCGTGGTAGGGCAGCACCAGGGTCAGCGCGGTCCCCGACTCGGGGACACCGGGGGTTCCGGGCAGCGCGAGCGTCGCGGGGCCGGAGCCGGCCGCGGCGAGCAGCGCGTCGACGTGGCCGTGGTAGCAGCCGGCGAACTTCACGATCAGGTCGCGGCCGGTGAAGCCGCGGGCCAGCCGGATCGCCGACATCGTGGCCTCGGTGCCGGTGGAGACGAACCGGACCATGTCGACCGGGGTCCGCGCCACGATCTCCTCGGCGAGCTCGGCCTCCTGCTGGGTCGGCGCGCCGTACGACGTGCCGCGGGTGACGGCGTCGGCGACTGCCGCCTGGACCTCGGGGTGGGCGTGACCGAGCAGCATCGGCCCCCACGAGCAGATCAGGTCGACGTACTCGTTGCCGTCGACGTCGGTCAGCCAGGCGCCGAGCGCCGAGCGGATGAAGCGCGGGGTGCCGCCCACTGCGGAGAACGCGCGGACCGGCGAGTTCACGCCGCCGGGCGTGACGGTCCGGGCTCGCTGGAGCAGGGCCTCGGACTGCGTCGTGACGGTGGTCGTGACGGTGGTCGTGTCGGTGGTGGTGACGGCGGTGCGGGCGGCGGCGTCTGGGCTCACGCCGCCCATTGTCGCGGAGACACCTGAGAGGCCCGGCATCGGGGACACGGCCACCCTGGCGACGGCGTAGGGATGGCAACAATTTGCGCTCCTGCTGGCGGTGGCCCCCCAGGTACGGGTTACCGTGGAGGAGGAGGGCCCTACCGACGCGTAACCCCGGGAGACCGGATTCGTTGAAGAAGTGTCCCCGTGCGGAGGGAGCACGGCTACGGGACGAGTTCCACAGGGAGTCAGAGGCATGGCAGCACCACGATTCGGCCGGTTCCAGAAGGTCACGACCCTGCTGCCGCTCGCCCTGCTCTCCACGGCTGTCACGGCCTCCCTGACCGGCGTGGGCGCGACCTCGGCGGTCGCCGAGCCCCAGGCACCGGCCACGCTCCCTGACGGCAGCTCCGTCCCGGCCGACCCGATCGAGGTCCCGGCCAGCGTCAGCCCGACCGAACCACGCCGCGACGTCGGCGACCGCCTCGGCCGCGAGGTCGCCGCCGAGTCCGCCTCGGGCATCCCGGCGGCCGCGCTGGGGGCCTATCAGCGTGCCGAGACCGTCATCAACGCCGCCGACAAGTCGTGCCACCTCACGTGGCAGCTGGTCGCCGCGATCGGCCGGGTCGAGTCCGACCACGGGCGGGTCAACGGCAACACGCTCGACGACGACGGCCTCGCCACTCCGGGCATCTACGGCATCGCGCTCAACGGCAAGAACGACACCCAGGCGATCCGCGACACCGACGCCGGGCAGTACGACTCCGACGCGCGCTGGGACCGGGCGGTCGGCCCGATGCAGTTCATCCCGTCGACCTGGTCGGTCGTCGGCGTCGACGGCGACAACGACGGCAAGCGCAACCCGCAGGACGTCGACGACGCGGCCCTCGCCAGCGCGGTCTACCTCTGCAGCGGCAAGGCCGACCTGGCCACCGAGCCCGGCCTGCGCGCCGCGATCTACCGCTACAACCACAGCGACGAGTACGTCGACCTGGTGCTGTCCTTCATGGAGGCCTACCTCGACGGTGACTACACCTCGGTGCCCAACGGGGTCGCGAGGGCCGGCTACTTCGCGCCGTCCACGGGCGGCTCCGGCGGCCAGGGCAGCGGCCAGGGCGGTGGCGGCGGCAACGACGCCGGCTTCACGGGCGGCGGCGGCGGCACCGGCGGTGGAGGTACCGGCGGCGGTGGCGGAGGCGGCGGCGGCACCGGCGGTGTGGGTACCGGCGGCGGTGGCGGAGGCGGCGGCACCGGTGGCGGTGGCGGCGGGCTCCCCGACCCCGACGACGTCCCCGACCCGACCCTCCCGCCGGTCAACGTCCTGACCGAGGCCGAGGCCACGGCTCAGTGCCTCGCCGAGCTCGGTGCCTCCAGCGTCCTCTCCCTGAACCCGCTCCAGCTCCTGGAGTTCAACGACTGCATGGACAATCTCGGCTTCTGACCTCGACCGAGTCGTGCCTGATTCCGGCCGAGTCGTGTCGTATGCGCGACGAGTCGTGTCGAAATCGCGCACGAGGCACGACTCACCCCGATTTCGGCACGAATCGATCCGATTCAGGCACGATTCGCGCGGGAGGGTCAGCGGAGGAGGCGGGCGGCTTCGGCGGCCCAGTAGGTGAGGATCACGTCGGCGCCGGCGCGCCGGATCGAGGCGAGGGTCTCGAGGATCGCGGGCTCGCGGTCGATCCAGCCCTGGGCGGCGGCGGCCTCGACCATGGCGTACTCACCCGAGACGTTGTACGCCGCGACCGGGACCGGAACGGCGTCGCGGACGGCGCGTACGACGTCGAGGTAGCCGAGGGCCGGCTTGACCATGACGACGTCGGCCCCCTCGGCGACGTCGAGGAGGGCCTCGCGGACGCCCTCGCGGGCGTTGGCCGGGTCCTGCTGGTAGGTGCGGCGGTCGCCGTCGAGCGAGGAGTCGACGGCCTCGCGGAACGGGCCGAAGAACGCCGATGCGTACTTCGCGGAGTAGGCGAGGATCGAGATGTCGACGTGGCCGGCTCCGTCGAGCGCCTCGCGCACCACCCGCACCTGGCCGTCCATCATCCCGCTCGGGCCGACCACGTCGACCCCGGCCGCGGCGTGGGCGAGCGCCATCTCGGCGTACCGCACCAGGGTCTGGTCGTTGTCGACCCGGCCGTCGGTGCCGAGCACGCCGCAGTGGCCGTGGTCGGTGAACTCGTCGAGGCACAGGTCGCTCATCACGGTGAGCGCGTCACCGACCTCGGCGACCACGTCGGTGATCGCGAGGTTCAGGATGCCCGACGGGTCGGTCGCGCCGGTCCCGACAGCGTCCTTCTCGGCCGGGATGCCGAAGAGCATGACGCCGCCGAGGCCCAGCTCGGCCGCCTCGGCGACCGCCTTCAGCAGGCTGGCGCGGGTGTGCTGCAGCACGCCCGGCATCGACCCGATCGGTCGCGGTTCCGTGAGGTCCTCACGGACGAACAGCGGCAGCACCAGCTGCCGTGGCTCGACCGACGTCTCGGCCACGAGCCGGCGCATGGCCGGCGTCGTCCGCAGCCGGCGCGGACGCACCAGCGGCAGGCTGACCGGGTCGCCGGGCTCGCTCACCGCGAGCTCGACCCCGTGGCGCGTCGCCTCGACCGCCTTGCTGCGCTCGAGCGCTCGGACGGCTTCGTCACGGGCTGGCCCGCCTCGAGCATCGCCGCGCGGCGCGAGGCCCCGAAATCGGCGAGGGCGTCGACGAGCACCTCGACGTCCGGCTTGCCGGCCAGCACGTCGACCCGCAGCCCGTGGTCCTCGGCGGTCTTGGCCGTCGCCGGGCCGATCACCGCGATGATCGTCGACGGGTGCGGCTTGCCGGCGATGCCGACGAGGTTGCGCACGGTCGACGACGACGTGAAGACGACGGCGTCGAACTTGCCGGTCTTGATCGCGTCGCGGGTCGGCGCCGGCGGCGGGGTCGCACGCACGGTGCGGTAGGCCGTGACGTCGTCGCACTCCCAGCCCAGGTCGATCAGGCCGGCCACGAGGTTCTCGGTGGCGATGTCGGCGCGCGGCAGGAAGACCCGGTTGATGGGGTCGAGGACGTCGTCGTACGGCGGCCAGTCGGCCAGCAGCCCGGCCGCCGACTGCTCACCCGACGGGACGAGGTCGGCGCGCAGGCCCCAGGCCGTGATCGCCTCGGCGGTCTTGTCGCCGACCGCGGCGATCTTGAGGCCGGAGAACGCACGCGCGTCGAGGCCGTACTCCTCGAACTTCTCCCGGACCGCCCGGACGGCGTTGACCGAGGTGAACGCGATCCACTCGTAGCGACCCTCGACGAGGCCGCGGACGGCCTTGTCCATCTGCTGGGGGTTGCGGGGCGGCTCGACCGAGATGGTCGGCACCTCGTCGGGCACGGCTCCGTAGCCGCGCAGCCGGTTGGTGAGGGACGCCGCCTGCTCCTTGGTGCGCGGCACCAGTACCCGCCAGCCGAAGAGCGGCTTGGTCTCGAACCACGACAGTGTCTCGCGCAGGTCGACCACCGGGCCGACGACGGTGACCGCCGGCGGCTCCATCCGCGCGGCCCGCGCGTCCTCGGCGATGTGCTCCAGGGTCGAGATGACCGTCGTCTGCTCGGTCGTCGTGCCGACCCGGGTCATCGCGACCGAGGTGTCGGCGGGGCGACCGGCGTCGACCAGTGCGGCCGCGATCTCCGCGATCGAGCCGACCGCGCTGAGCAGCACCAGCGTCCGGTCGTCGGCGTACCGCGACCAGTCGACGTTTCCGCCGCACGTGATGACGGTGACCTCGCGGTTCTCCTTCGTCGTGAGCGGGATTCCGGCGTACGCCGGGACGGACCCGACGCACGAGACGCCCGGCACGATCTCGAAGCCGATGCCCGCCTTGGCGCAGGCCTGTGCCTCCTCGGGACCGGACGCGTACAGGAACGGGTCACCGGCCATCAGCCGGACGACGCGCTGCTTCTTGGCGTGCCGGACGATGACCTTGGCACGCGCCGCGTGGGTCAGCGGCTGGCCGTCCTCGCCGAAGCCACCGTCGACGAACAACGGCCCAGCAGGCTCAGCCGCCTCGGTCGGATCGGCGTCGGCCTCGGGCAGGCCGAGCAGCCGGCGCACCATCGGCTCGTGGTCGGGCACCTCGGTGACGACCACCTCGGCCTGCCGGAGCAGGTCGACGGCGCGCACGGTGAGCAGCTCGGGGTCCCCGGGGCCGCTGCCCACGAAGGACACCCAGCCCACGGCGGGGGTGGTGGAGGAGGCCCCGGTGGGGGTCGTGGTCTTGGCTCGCGTCATGCCTTCTGCCTCTTCGCTGGTGCTGCTGGTGTGGTGCTGGTCAGGTGCTGGTCGAGCTCTGCTGCCCCGTCGGCGAGCATCTCCTTCGCCAGCCGGGTGCCGACGCCGACGGCGTCGGCCGGGTCGCCCGATGCGGACATCCGCACCATCAGCGCCCCGTCGCGGGAGAGGGCCACGGCCCTCACCCACAGCTCGTCGCCGTCCTCGCCCTCGACCACGTCGGCCAGGGCTCCGATCGGAGCGGAGCAGCCACCTTCGAGGGTGGCGAGCACGGCCCGTTCGGCGTCGACCGCCGCGCGGGACCGTGGGTCTTCGAGGGTGGCCAGGGCGGCCACCAGGTCGGCGTCGTCGGCGCGGCACTCGATGGCCAGGGCGCCCTGTCCCGGAGCGGGGAGCAGCTGCAACGGGTCGAGCACCTCCGTCGCCTCGTCGAGCCGTCCGAGGCGGGCCAGGCCGGCCCGCGCGAGCACCACCGCGTCGTACTCCCCGGAGTGGACCTTGCCGATCCGGGTGTCCACGTTTCCACGGATGTCGACGACCTCCAAACCGAGGCCGAGGGCCTGCAGCTGGGCGGACCGCCGGGGCGAGCCGGTGCCGATCGTGGAGCCGACCGGGAGCTCGCCGAGGGTGAGCCCGTCGCGGGCCACGACGACGTCGCGCGGATCCTCGCGGTCGGGTACGGCGGCGAGGGCGACCCCGTCGCACGGCGCCGTCGGCAGGTCCTTGAGCGAGTGGACGGCGAGGTCGACCCGACCGTCGACGAGGGCGTCGCGCAGCGCGCTGACGAACACGCCCGTGCCGCCGAGCTGCGCGAGCGGGGCGGTGCTGGAGTCGCCCTCGGTCGTGATCTCCACGAGCTCGACGTCGCGGCCGAGCCGGGCACGGACCAGGTCGGCGACGATCGTCGACTGCGTGGTCGCGAGGGCGGAGCGGCGGGTCCCGAGCCGCAGCGGGGTGGCGGTCACGACAGCACCTCCCCTGAGGGTCGGGTGACGGCGTCGACCGCGTCGGGGTCGAGGGAGAAGAGCTCTGCCAGGGCGGCGGCGTAGGAGACGGCGCCCTCCTCGTTGGCGAGCTCGCGCACCCGGACGGTCGGCTGGTGGAGCAGCTTGTCGGCGATCCGGCGCAGGGAGTGCTTGACCTCCGCGAGCTCGGCCTCGTCGAGGTCGGGGAGCCGCGACGCGAGCCGCGCGACCTCGGCCTCGACCACGTCGGTGGCCATGGAGCGCAGCGCGACGACGGTCGGGGTGACGCTCGCCTGCCGGCGGGCGGTCAGGAAGGCGGCGACCTCCTCGCCAACGATCCGGCGGACGCCGTCGATCTCCTGACCGGCCGCGGTGTCGCGCAGCCGGTCCGCGAGGTCGGCCAGGCCCACCACGGCGACGCCGGTCAGGTCGCGGACGGCCGGGTCGACGTCGTGCGGCAGTGCCAGGTCGGCGATCGCGAGCGGGCGCTGGTCGGGACGCGCGGCCACGACCTGGTCGACGCCGACCAGGACGCCGGTCGCGCCGGTGCAGGTGATGAGCAGGTCGGCGGCGGCCAGCTCCTCGGCGAGGGCGCTGAGCGGTGCCGACCGGACGGCGTACTCGTCGGCCAGCCGGGCCGCGTTCGCGGGAGTCCGGTTCACGACGACGACGTCCTCGGCCCCCTGGCGGGCGGCGGTCGCCGTGGCCAGCGCGGCCATCCCGCCGGCACCGAGCACGACGACGCGCAGCCCGGCGACCCCGCCGGGGAGCAGCCACGCGAGCGCCTCGCTCACGAGGGTCGGCGCGGCCTGGTCGATGCCGGTCTCCGCGCGCGACCGTTTGCCGACGCGCAGCGCCTGCTGGAAGAGCACGTTGAGGGCGGAGCCGACGGTGCCGTGCTCCTGGCCGGTGCGCAGCGCGGTCCTGGCCTGACCGAGGATCTGGCCCTCACCGACGGCCATCGAGTCGAGCCCGGCCGCGACGTGGAACAGGTGCGACACCGCGCCGTCCTCGTAGTGGACGTAGAGGTGGGGCAGCATCGCCTCGGTCGGCTCGCCGGCCCGCTCCACGAGCAGCCCCGAGACCTCTTCGACCGAGCCGTGGAACCGGTCGACCTCGGCGTAGATCTCCAGCCGGTTGCACGTCGCGATCACCGCGGCCTCGGTCACGTGGGCGCCGGCCGTGACGTCGGTGAGGAGCTTGGCGACGCCGTCGCTGTCGAGCGCGAGCCGCTCGAGCACCGCGACCGGTGCCGACTTGTGGGAGATGCCGACCACCAGGACGCTCACGACGCGTTCTCCTGACCCGCACCCCGTCGGGACGCGCGCTGCGCGCGCTCCTCATGGACCACCTTCCGCTGCTCGTGGTAGGCGAGGATCTGGAGCTCGATGGACAGGTCGACCTTGCGGACGTCGACGCCCGCCGGTACCGCGAGCACGCTCGGTGCGAAGTTGAGGATGCTGGTGATCCCGCAGGCGACCATCCGGTCCGCGACGTCCTGCGCGGCGAGCGCGGGCGTCGCGATGACACCGATCGCGACGCTGTGCTCGGCGGCGATCGCCTCCAGGTCGTCGAACGGACGTACGTCGACGCCGGCGACGACCTCGTCCTGCCGGTCGGGATCGGCGTCGAGCAGCGCCACCACCCGGAAGCCGCGGCTGCGGAACCCCGAGTAGTTGGCGAGCGCGTGCCCGAGGTTGCCGATGCCGACGATCACGACCGGCCAGTCCTGGGTCACGCCGATCTCACGGGCGATCTGGTAGCGCAGGTAGTCGACGTCGTAGCCGACGCCGCGGGTGCCGTAGCTGCCGAGGTAGGAGAGGTCCTTGCGGAGCTTCGCGCTGTTGACGCCGGCCGACTGGGCCAGCTCCTCGCTGGAGCAGGTCGTGGTGCCGGTCTCGGCCAGGCTGACGAGGGCACGCAGGTACACGGGCAACCGGGCGACCGTGGCCTCGGGGATGTCCCGGGCGGTCTCGGTTGAAGTCCGCGCTGACGTCACTGCTCCGCTTTCCAGCCGCCCGCGTCAATCGGTTGCACCAGGCCCGGTTCCGGACCCCTTCGGCGCGCGGCCACAACAATGTAGGAGTTTGTGAACGAGGGAACAAATCGAGTGCGGCACCGCACCACCGCGGCGGGTAGCACAGGTGAGTTTTCGCACACCCACCGGGTCAGCCGAGATCGTCCAGCACTCGCGCGAGGTGGGCGTCGAACCGTTCCCACGAACCGGGCCGCGTGAAGAAGGGCGCAGCGCCCGGTGGCGGCAGGAAGCCGACGATGTCGAGCACGTCCCAGTAGCGCTGCGGGGTCCGGCCGGTCTCCGCGACGTACGCGGCCTGGAAGCCGGCGCCGGCGTCCGGCCCGTGCCGCCAGGCGAGGTTGGTGGCGCAGTGCGCGACGTCCAGCCACGCCGGTCCCGTCGAGGTCTCGACCCAGTCGACGACCCCGGTGACGCGCTCGTCCGTCCAGAGCAGGTTGTGGAGACCGAAGTCGCGGTGGAGGAAGCAGGGTTCGTACGGCGGGTCGCCGGCTCGCAGCACGTCGAACGCCCGCTGCCACAGGTCCGGCGACGAGGACCACGGCGGCACGACCCACTTCGCCTCCCACGCCCACGACTGGAACAGCCGCGGTGGCCGCGCCGGCCTGACCTGGTGGATCCGCGCGAGCAGCCGCGCGACCTCGGCCAGGGAGTGCTCGTCCTCGCGCTCGTGGGACAGCGACCCGGGCACGAACGTCATCAGGTGCGCGGCGTGCCCCGCCCGCTCGCCGCCGGCGTCGAGCGCGAGGCTGTGCGGAGCCGGGACGTCGGCGTCGGCGAGGTCCCGCAGCGTCTCGGCCTCGCGCGCGGCCAGCGTCGCGCCGTGCGTGCGCCACGGCTCCTCGGTGATCAGCCTGAGCACTGAGTCGGCGCCCCAGTCGTGCCGGAGCCGCAGCATCGTCGACGTCATGCCGCCGGTCAGGGCCTCGGCCCCGACGATCCGCCGCCCACCCGCCTGCTCGGCCCACCGCAGGTGCGGCTCGGGCCGCGGCTCACCCACCGAGCGCGGTCCGCAGCCGGGTCTCGTCGACCCGCCAGAAGTCGTGCTGCCTGCCGTCGACCAGGGTCACCGGGACCTCGTCGCTGTAGCGACTCCGGAGCGCCTCGTCGGCGTCGATGTCGACCTCGTCGAAGGACTCCCCGAGCTCAGCGCAGACCCGCTCGATCACCGACCGGGCGTCGTCGCAGAGGTGGCAGCCCGGGCGGCTGTAGAGCGTGACGCGCGCGGCCACGGCTACTCCAGCAGACCGAGCGCGCGCCGCCGCTCGAGGCCGCGCAGCCGGCCCTTCTGGACCTTGCCGGTGACGGTGAGCGGCAGCTCGTCGACGACCTCCACCCGGCTCGGCCGCTTGAAGCCGGCCAGCCGCTCCTCGCAGCGCGCACGGACGGCGGCCTCGACCGCCGCCGGGTCGGCGCCCGGCGCCCGGACGTAGGCGACGACGGCCTCTCCCGTCTGCTCGTCCTCGGTCCCGATCACAGCGACGTCCTCGACCCCGTCGACCTCGCGGATCACGTCCTCGACCTCGATCGGGTAGACGTTGAACCCCGACACGATGACGAGCTCCTTGACCCGGTCGACGAGGAACAGGTCGCCGCTGCCGTCGAGGAAACCGACGTCGCCGGTGGACCACCAGCCCTCCGCGTCGGGACCGCCCGCACCGTCGGGCCAGTAGCCGCTGAACAGGTTCGCGCCCTTGACCTGGATCTCCCCCGGGTCCTCGCCCTCGGGCGGGTGGCCCCGGTCGTCGACGAGCCGGAGCTCGATCCCCGGCAGCGCCGCGCCCACCGACCCCTGCTGGAGGTCCTCCGAGCACAGCGTGCTGGTCACGACGGGCGCCGCCTCGGTCAGTCCGTAGCCCTGGTGGACCGCGATGCCGGTCGCCTCGCCGAACTCCTCGATGACCGACGTGGCCAGGGGCGCGGAGCCCGACAGGATCAACCGGACCGAGCCGAGCCGCTCGCGCAGGCCGGGCAGGCCCCGCCAGTAGCCGAAGACCGGCGGCGCGAGCGGGACGACGGTGCAGCCCTCGGCGGCGACGAGGTCGAGCGTCGCCTCGGGGTCGAACCGCTCGGCGATCACGAGCCGGCAGCCGTGGCGCGCGACTCCGCCGAGCACGGCGTTGAGGCCGTACACGTGGAAGATCGGGAGCACCCCGAGGACGACGTCGTCGGCGCGCATCATCGGCGGCTCGACGACGGCGACCTGCTCGACGTTGGCCAGCAGCGCGCGGTGGGTCAGCATCGCAGCCCTCGGGCGGCCCGACGTACCGCTGGTGTAGAGGAGGGCGGCGAGCTTGTCCGGGTCCGGCAGCGGCGGTACGTCGCGCGCGGGCACGGCCAGCAGCCTCTCGAAGCCGAGCTCACCGTCGGCCGGTGCCTCGTCGAGCGCGACCACCCGGGTCGCGACCGCTCGCAGCACCAGGTCAGGATCGAGGACGCCGGGCTCTCCGTCGCGGGCCCGGTTGACGAGACCGACCGCCTCGCGCACGGGGCCGAGGGTGACGGCGTCGGCGACGGCAAGCCGGGCGCCGGAGTCGGCGATCATCCGGGCGAGCTCACCGGCCGTCGACGTCGGGTTCACGGGGACGGAGACCGCCTGTGCCCGCAGCGTGCCGAGGTAGGCCGTCACGAACTCGATCCGGTTGCCGAGCGCGACCAGCACCCGCTGGCCGGCGACGACACCGGCCTCGCCGATCCCGGTCGCGACCCGCGCCACCTGGTCCTCGAGCTCGGCCCAGGTCAGCCGGCGGTCCCCCGCCACGAGCGCGACCGCGTCCGGCCGCTCAGCGGCTGCCCGCGCGACCAGCGCCGAGAGGTCCCGCAGGACGGGCTGCGCTGACATGGCGGCGATCCTCGCACACGTGATCGGGTCTCGCGGGAGGTCTACGATTCCCGATCATGACCCCGGAGAGGCCGCGCCGCCCGCCGAACCTGCAGCTGCGCTCGGTCCTCGCCGGCGAGGCGTCCGCCGCAGCGGCCGAGGTCGAGACCGCCCTGAGCACGCCGGCGGACCCCACGGCGGCCGCGTTCTTCGACGTGGACAACACCGTGATGCAGGGCGCGAGCATCTTCCACCTGGCCCGCGGGCTGCACCGACGGCAGTTCTTCACCACCCGGGAGATCGTGGGCGCGGCCTGGAAGCAGGCCTACTTCCGGGTGGTCGGCGTCGAGGACCCCGTGCACGTGGCCGACGCCCGCAACTCCGCGCTGGGCTTCATCGAGGGCCACACCGTGGCGGAGCTCGAGGAGCTGGGCGAGGAGATCTTCGACGAGGCCATGGCCCACCGGATCTGGCCGGGAACCCGCGCGCTCGCGCAGCTCCACCTCGACCAGGGCCAGCGGGTCTGGCTGGTGACGGCAGCCCCGGTCGAGATCGCGCAGATCATCGCCCGCCGCCTGGGGCTGACCGGCGCGATGGGCACCGTCGCCGAGCACGTGAACGGCGTCTACACCGGCCGGCTGGTCGGCGACCTGCTCCACGGTCCCGCGAAGGCCGAGGCGGTGCGGGCGATCGCGGAGCGTGAGGAGCTCGACCTGAGCCGCTGCTCGGCGTACTCCGACTCCTTCAACGACCTGCCGATGCTGTCGTTGGTCGGCGACGCCTGCGCGATCAACCCGGACGCCCGGCTGCGGGCGCACGCCCGGGCCGAGGGCTGGCGGGTCCGCGACTACCGGACCGGCCGCAAGGCCGCCCGCACGGGCCTGGTGCTCGGCGCGACGGCCGGCGCCGTGAGCGGCGCGGTCGCCGCCGGGGTCGCGCTGCGGCGTCGCCGCTGAGGGTCGGCAGGCGCGGACTCTGCGAACGTGGCGTGGGCCACGTTCGCGTGTGAGGGCCTTCACAGTCGTCCCGGCACGCACTTACCATGACGGTTGGCTTCGGGTGCCGGGAGGGTCATCATCGAGACGCAGCGTGACGTCGGGGGTGTGCAGCGGGGACTCGACGCGCTGCGCGCCGCGGTCGCGGCCGTCCTCCTCGAGCGCCCTGCCCTCGCCGTCGCCGGCCTCAGCGGCCACCTGCTGCTCAGCGAGGCCACCGTCTCCGGTCCGGCCGGCGGAGCCTCCGGCGGTGGGTTCGACGACGGGGCGTACGCCGCCTCCTCCGAGGAGGACGAGGCCGACCGCACCCGGCTGATCGCCCTGGTCGAGCTGGCGCGCACCGGCGACAAGGACGCCTTCGGCCTGCTCTACGACCACTACCAGGGCTCGGTCTACCGGTTCCTCTACTACCGCACCCGGTCGACCCAGCTCGCCGAGGACCTCACGTCGGAGACGTTCTTCCGTGCGCTCCGCTCGATGAACAGCTTCCGCTGGCAGGGCAAGGACTTCGGCGCCTGGCTGATGACCATCGCCCGCAACCTGTGCACCGACCACTTCAAGGCGGGCCGCACCCGGCTCGAGCAGACGACCGAGGACATGTCGGCCCACGACGACTCGACCGAGGGCCCCGAGACGACGGTGCTGGCCTCCCTCACCAACGAGCTGCTGATGAAGGCGCTGACGCGGCTGCCCGACGAGCAGCGCGACTGCCTGATCATGCGGTTCCTGCAGGGCCTGAGCATCGCCGAGACGGCGGCCGTGCTCGGCCGCAGCGACGGGGCCGTCAAGCAGCTCCAGCTCCGCGGCGTGCGCAACCTCGCGAAGCTCATGCCGGAGGGGGTGAGGGACGCGTGAAAACCTACTCACCGGTCACCTCCGCCACACCCGTAACCCGCCACCGGACGCGCTCGTTGAAGAGGACGTACGGGGGCCGGCAGGGCCCGTCGGCGACCGAGACGACAGGAACCGATCGATGAGCCCGGTGTTCGCGACCCAGCGTCGCGCTGAGGAGTTCAACACCCTGGTCGAGTCCTCGACCGGGGTACTGGACGACGCCCGGTACGCCGAGGTCCTCGCGCTCGTGGAGCAGCTCCGCGAGCTCGAGCCCCCGGCCCCGCGCCCGGACTTCACGCTGGCCCTGCGCGAGCAGCTGATGGCTGCCGCCGACACCGTGCTGCTGCCGGCGCCGGACCGCTCCGCCGACACCGCCCGGCTCACGCTGCCGCCGCGCCGGACCGCCCGGGACCGCCGGATCGCCGCCGCCGTGGGGGCGGCCGCGATCATCGGCGCCAGCACGTCGATCGCGGTCGCTGCGCAGTCGGCGCTGCCCGGGGAGATGCTCTACCCCGTCAAGCGGCTGCTGGAGGACGCCCAGACCGGAGCCCACCTCAGCGAGAGCGGCAAGGGCACGTCCCTGCTCTCCAACGCCGCCGACCGGCTGGCGGAGGTCACCGCGCTCAGCCGCACCAGCGACCTCGACGAGGCGTCCACCATCGCCGCCACGCTGACGTCGTTCAGCGAGCAGTCGCTCGCCGCCTCCGACCTGCTGCTCGACGACTACGAGCAGACCGGCAACACGTCGTCGGTCGAGGAGCTCAACGCCTTCACCGCGACCAGCATGGAGACGCTCTCCCAGCTCGAGGCGGTGCTCCCGCCGGGCACGCGCGAGGAGCTGCAGTACGCCGCGCAGGTGCTCGCCCAGATCGACGCCGCGGCCTCGCAGGCCTGTCCGGCGTGCCGGGGCGGGCTCGCGCAGATCCCGGCGGCACTGCTGGCCGGCCAGGTGACCGAGCCCAGCGTCACCTACGTGTCACCGCCGCTGGTCGAGGACGACGACCCCGCCCAGGGCGCGGGCAAGCAGCCCGGCTCGAAGGGTGACGACGACCAGCAGGGCGGCCGCACCGGCGGCCCGGGCGGCTCCGATCCGGTCGACCCGCCCGACCTGCCGGCCTCCGGCGGCGAGCCGAGCGTCGACGACGCGCCCGGACCGCTCGACGACATCGTCGGCGGCCTCACCGGTCAGGGCGGCGAGCAGGCGTCCGGCGGCGGTGGGGGCGGCGGCGGTGTCGTCGACGACACCGTGGACGCGGTCGAGGACGTCATCGAGATCCTCGACGACCCGCTGCTCCCCTGAGCCGGTCAGTCGGCGCGGTTGAGCCCGAAGACCGTGTCGCGCTGCATGAGCAGCGAGTAGAGCGTCTGCTGGATCGTCTCGCGCACCTGGTCGGTCACGTTGAAGACCAGCATCGGGTCGTCGGCGGCCCCGTCCTCGAACTCGTCGGTGCGGATGGGCTCCCCGAACTCCATCAGCCACTTCGACGGCAGCGGCACCAGCCCGAGCGGGCCGAGCCACGGGAAGAACGGTGTGATCGGGATGTAGGGGACGCCGAGCAGGCGGGCCAGCGAGGGCACGTTGCCGACGAGCGGGTAGATCTCCTCGGCCCCCACGACCGACAGCGGGACGATCGGGACCTGCGTGCGCAGCGCCGCCGAGACGAAGCCGCCGCGGCCGAACCGCTGGAGCTTGTAGCGCTCGGCGTACGGCTTGCCGATCCCCTTGAACCCCTCGGGCCAGACGCCGACGAGCTCGCCACCGCCCAGCATCCGTTCGGCGTCCTCGTTGCAGGCGAGCGTCGCGCCGCCCTTGCGGGCCATCGAGCTCACGACCGGCATCCGGAACACCAGGTCGGCCCCGAGCGCGCGGAGGTGGCGACCGGTCGCGTCGTGCACCGTCACGAGGGTCATGAGCGCGTCCATCGGCAGCGTGCCCGAGTGGTTGGACACCACCAGGGCGCCGCCCTCGGCCGGGATGTTCTCGATGCCGGTGACCTCGATCCGGAACCACTTCTCGGCGATCGGCCGCAGCGCGGCCATCAGGAAGCGGTCGGTCACCTCACGGTCGAAGCCGTACTCGTCCACGGCGTACTCGCCCGTGACCCGGCGCCGCAGGAACGCCAGGAAGCGCGCCAGCTGCGGCTCCCAGGCGTCGCCGAAGACCTCCTTGGCGGCGAACTGGAACGCGCCCAGCCACTCGCCCGGGGTGATCCCGCCGAGCGGAGCCCGCTCGGTGGTCCGGGCGGCGGGGGCGGCTGCCGGGGCGTCGGGCCGGCCCGGCGCCCGCTTCGGCGGGGCGGCCTTGCGTGGCGGGGGCGCCGGGCGCGGCAGGTCGACGGGCACGGTCGCCTCGTCGGGAGTCTCGTCGGGAGTCTCCTCGGTGGGCTCGGGCGCGGGCTCGACCGCTCGCTTCGCGGGCGGCTTGGCCTTCCCGCCGCCGGCGAGGTCGCGGGCCGACGAGGACGGGCGCGCGGTGCCGCTGCCGCGGCCGGGCCGACCCCGGGTGCCGATGGGGATGATCTCGGCGTCACCCACGGCCGGCTCCCGTGACCGCGGCATCGGGCACCTGCGGAGACTCGACCAGGCGCGCGGCCCGGTCGATCGCACGTGAGGCGTAGCCCCCGGTGGGGCTCAGCCCGCGGCCGAAGTCCTCGAACGCCTCGGCGGTGGTGAAGCGCGGGTGGAAGCCCAGCTCGTCGCGCATCCGGGTCGTGTCGATCCCGCGGCCGAAGGTGAGGAGGCCGAGCTGCTCGGGCGAGAAGTCGGCGAGCCGCGCCTGGCGGAGCGTGGAGCCGAGGCTGCCGACGGCGAAACCCGGCAGCGGCAGGCTCGGGCGCTGCAGGCGGCGGATCGCCTGCGACAGGAGCAGTACGCCGTCGCCGGCCACGTTGAACGTACCGGCCGGGGCGTCATGGACGCTGTGCTCGAGCAACGCGAGCAGGTCGTCCTCGTGGAGGAACTGGAGTCGCGGGTCGAAGCCGAGCACGGTCGGGATCACCGGCAGCCGGAAGTACGACGTGAGCGGGCTCTGCACGTGGGGACCCATGACGTTGGCGCACCGGAGCAGGGTCACCCGGACGTCGGGCCGGCGGCGGGCGAACCCGCGCACGTAGCTCTCCACCTCGGCGGCGTCCTTCGCGTACCCGGACCGCGGCGCCCGGCGGGGCTCCATGTCCTCGGTGAACATCGCGGGGTCGCGGCTGCTGGCGCCGTAGACCGTCGAGGTCGACTTCACGACCAGCCGCTGCAGCCCCGGAGCGCGCTGCGCGGCGGCGAGGAGCTGCATCGTCCCGATGACGTTGAGCTCCTTCATGGTGTGCCGGCCACCGGCACTGCCCGGGGTCGCGATCACACTCAGGTGGACGACGGTGTCGACGTCCTCCTTGGCGATCACCTTGGCGATCACCGGGTTGCGGATGTCGGCCCGGACGAACGAGACGTCGCCGAGGTCGCCGCGCGGCGGGACGACGTCGACCCCGATCACCCGGTCGACGCCCTCGGTGCCGGCGAGCGCTCGCGCAGAGCGGCGCCCGAGGTCGCGGGAGACCCCGGTGACCAGGACGACCTTGCCGGCAGCGCTCATGAGCGGTCGGGCGCGGAGGCGGTGACTACTTGCCGAGCTTGCGGCGCTGGACGCGCGTCTTCTTCAGCAGCTTGCGGTGCTTCTTCTTCGCCATGCGCTTGCGCCGCTTCTTGATGACTGAACCCACAGGGAGAACCTTTCGACTTCACGACGCCGCTGGGTGGACCCGGCGGCGGGGCCAGCCTATCCGCCGGGCGCAGGGCAGCAGAATCGGAGGGGACCGAAAGTCCACCTGTGGGGTGTGATTCGAGCCGGCGAGGATCAGCCGGCGCTGTAGAAGCTCTTGCGGAGGTACTCGTCGACGTCCTCTTCGGTGACCCGGAAGGACCGGCCCACCCGCACAGCCGGGAGCTCGCCGCTGTGGACGAGCCGATAGACGGTCATCTTCGAGACCCGCATCATCGATGCGACCTCGGCCACCGTCAGGAACTTGGGATCGGTGTAGTCCCCAGGGGTGTTCACCATCGTGCACCGACTTTCTTTCCGTGCACGCCACCGGCTTCCCCGCCGGTGGGCCACGTGCACGTGAAGGATAGAGCCTTGTGTGATTGATGGGGAAGCAAATCACCAATGAAACCCATGTGATTCGGCGTGTCGGCTTGATCCGTGCCTGAATCTTTACCCTAGGGCAGCGGGTCGAGGCCGTGCCAGGGGAAGACCTCGGACCGGGTCGCGTGGATCGCGCGGTCGAGCCAGCTCTCCGGGTCGTAGCCCTCCGACCAGTCGCGGAAGGCAGGCGTGCGGCCGTCGGTCAGGCGCAGCGGCGCGGTGCGCCCGAGCCGGGTCTCGACGTACTCGCGCCACCCCGCAGGGGTCTCCGTGCTCGGGTCGAGCGGCGCGCCGGCCACGATCGCCAGCAGATGGGTCCATGCCCGGGGCACGACCTCGATCACGGCGTACCCACCGCCCCCCGTGGCGACCCACCTGCCGCCGGCGACCTCGTGGGCGAGGTCGTGGAGGGCGAGGTACGTCGCTCGCTGGCCGTCGACGGTCAGCATCAGGTGCGCGAGCGGGTCGTCGAGGTGGGAGTCGCAGCCGTGCTGGGTGACGAGCACGTCCGGCTGGAGCTCGCGCAGCAGCGGTGGGACGACGGCGTGGAAGGCGCGCAGCCAGCCGGCGTCGCTCGTGCCTGGCGGCAGCGCCACGTTGACCGCCGATCCCCGGGCGTCGGGGCCGCCGACGTCGTTCGGGAAGCCCGTCCCCGGGAACAGCATCTGGCCGGTCTCGTGGAGGGAGATCGTGACCACGCGCGGGTCGTTCCAGAAGATCTTCTCGACGCCGTCGCCGTGGTGGACGTCGACGTCGACGTAGGCGACCCGCTCCGCCCCCTGGTCGAGGAGCCGCTGGATGCCGACCGCCACGTCGTTGTAGACGCAGAAGCCGCTGACCCGGTCGGGCATGCCGTGGTGGAGCCCGCCGGTGATGTTGGCGCTGTGGAGGCTGCGGCCGCTCCAGACCTGGTCGCACGCCTCGATGGTCGCCCCGACGACGTGGGCGGCCGCGTGGTGCATGTCGAGGAACACCGGGTTGTCCTCGCTCCCGAGCCCACAGGTGTCGTCGTGCTCACCGGTCGTGCCGGCGCGCGTGATCGCCTCGACCAGCGCGGCGTCGTGGACGGTGAGGAGCTGCTCCTCGGTCGCCATCGGTGCGTCGACCAGCCGGAGCCGCTCGCCGGTGACCCCGAGCTCCTCCGCGAGCCGCATCGTGAGGTCGACCCGCAGCGGCGACATCGGGTGGGTCGGCCCGAAGTCGTACTCGGTGAGGCTGGGGTCGAAGACGACGGTCGCCGGCCCGTCGCACGTCACCATGCGCGCGAGGCTACCGGAGTGACGAGGGCGGTCAGATGCCCTCGGCGAGCGCCCGGGAACGGTCGCGAGCCGCCTCCATGGCCGCGAGGAACGCCGCGCGCACCCGGTGGATCTCCAGCTCGCGCAGGGCGGCCGCGGTGGTGCCGCCGGGCGAGGTGACCTGCTCCCGCAGCACGACCGGGTGGGTCCCGGTCTCGCGCAGCATGGTGGCCGAGCCGACGACGGTCTGGACGACCAGGTCGGTCGCGGTGGCGCGCGGCAGCCCGAGGTGGACACCGGCCTCGATCATCGACTCCACCACGAAGAAGAGGTACGCCGGGCCGGAGCCCGAGATCGCCGTGACCGCGTCCATCTGTCGCTCGGGCACCCGCAGCACCTTGCCGGTCGACGCCATCAGCGACTCGGCCTCGGCCAGGTGCTGGTCGTCGCAGTGGGAACCGGGCGAGATCGCGGCCATGCCCTCGTCGACCAGCGCGGGCGTGTTGGGCATGACCCGCACCACGGCGACGCCCTCGGGCACGCGGGACTCGATGAACGCGGTGGTGATGCCGGCCGCCAGCGAGACGATCAGCTGCCCCGGCCGCAGCTCGGGGGCGATCTCCTCGAGCAGGTCGGCCATGTCCTGCGGCTTGACGACCAGCGCGACGGTGTCGGCCTTGCGGGCCGCGTCGCGGTTGGAGACGACGGCGACGCCGTACCGCTCCTCGAGCTCGTGTGCCCGGTCAGGACGCTTTTCGCCGACCAGCAGCGCATCGACGCGACGTCCCGCGCGGACCAGGCCGGAGAGGAGGGTCTCCCCCATCACCCCGGCGCCCAGGATCGCGGTCTGGCGCACAGTGTCCCTCCTGGATCTCGACGCGCCCGTCACTTCTTGGAGATCAGCGACTTCACGAAGAATGACAGGTTGGCCGGCTTCTCGGCGAGGCGTCTCATGAGGTAGCCGTACCACTCGGTGCCGTAGGGGATGTAGACCCGCATCGTCTCCCCGGACTCGGCCAGGCGGCGCTGCTCGGTCGGCCGGATGCCGTAGAGCATCTGGAACTCGTAGGTGCCCTTCGCGCGGCCGTAGCGGCTGGCCAGCGAGGACGCGATCTCGACCATCCGCGGGTCGTGGGTCGCGATCATCGGGTAGCCGTCGCCGGCGAGCAGCACCTTGAGGCAGCGCACGTAGGACTTGTCGATGTCGAGCCGCTCCTGGAAGGCGACCTCCTCGGGCTCGAGGTAGGCGCCCTTGCACAGCCGCACCCGCGAGCCCTCGAAGGCGAGCGCGCGGCAGTCGGCCTCGGTGCGGTAGAGGGAGGCCTGCAGCACCGCGCCGGTCTCGGGGAAGTCCTTGCGCAGCTCGCGCAGGATCGCGAGCGTCGAGTCGGTGGTGGTGTGGTCCTCCATGTCGAGGGTGACCGTGGTGCCGGCGTTGCGCGCCGCCCGGCAGATGGTGCGCGCGTTCTCCAGTGCGACCTTGTGGCCGCTGTCTGGAAGAGCCTGGCCCACCGCCGAGAGCTTCACGGAGACCTCGGCCCGGCGGGTGAGCCCCGCGGCCGAGAGCGACTCCAGCAGGTCGACGTACGCCGCGACGGTGGCGTCGGCCTGCTCGGCGTCGAGGGTGTCCTCGCCCAGGTAGTCGAGGGTCACCGTCAGGCCCTCCTCGACCAGCTCCGCGGTCGCCGTGACGGCCGACTCGGTGCTCTCCCCGGGCACGTAGTTGTGCACGATCCCGGACGACACGGGCAGGGTGCTGACGAGGTTCTTGACCTGCTTGCTGCGGGACAGCAGCAGCAGCGGTTGGCGCAGCAGAGACATGGGCACAGGCTACGCGCGCGCCTAGGGAGTGCGCCTCCGGAGGGTCGCGGCGCCGAGCGCCAGCCCGCCGACCACGAACGCCAGCACCACACCCAGGTCGCCCCACACGTCGGCCACCTCGCTGGAACGGGTGAGGGTCTGCATCGCGTCCACGGCGTACGACAGCGGCAGGACGTCGCTGATCGCCCCGAGCACGTCGGGCAGGGCGGTTCGCGGCACGAACAGCCCGCACAGGAGGAGCTGCGGGAGGACCACGGCGGGCATGAACTGCACGGCCTGGAACTCGGTCGCCGCGAACGCGCTGACGAACAGTCCCAGGGCGGTGCCCAGCACCGCATCGACCACCGCGACCAGCCCGAGCAGCCACACCGGCCCGGCGACGTCGAGGCCGAGGACCCCGACGCTCAGGGCGACGGCGAGCAGCGACTGGACCGCGGCGACCAGCCCGAACGCGAGCGCGTAGCCGAGCAGGAAGTCTGCCTTGCCCATCGGCATCGCGAGCAGCCGCTCGAGGGTGCCGCTGGAGCGCTCGCGCAGCGTGGTCACGCTGGTGACGAGGAACATGATGATGAACGGGAAGAGCGCCAGCAGTGCCGGCCCGAACCGGTCGAAGACGCCGCCGGGGAGGTCCTCGAACATCCACCACAGCAGCGTGATCAGGGCGCAGGGGACGACGAGCAGCATCGCCATCGTGCGGTGGTCGCGCCGCAGCTGGGCCAGGACCCGGCCGGCCACCGCGAACGTGATCTCGAGACGGGCGCGGGGCGCCGGCCTCGATCCGAGGATCCGTTGATCGCTCATCGGCCGGCCTCCTCGACCACGCGCAGGAACGCCGCCTCGATGTCGTCGCTGCCGGTCCGTCGTCTGATGTCGGTCGGCGAGCCGTCGGCGATGATCCGGCCCTCCCGCATCAGCAGCAGCCGGTCGCAGCGGTCGGCCTCGTCCATGACGTGGCTGGAGACCAGGACCGCGGCGCCGGCGTCCGCGATCTGGTGGAAGAGCGCCCACAGGTCGCGACGCAGCACCGGGTCGAGCCCGACCGTCGGCTCGTCGAGGACCAGCAGGGACGGGCTGCCCAGCAGTGCGACCGCGAGGCTGGCGCGGGAGCGCTGGCCGCCGCTGAGGCGGCCGACGACCTGGTCGCGGTGGGAGTCGAGGTCGACCGCGGTGACCGCCCGGTCGACCTCCGCCCGGTCGACGCCGAGCACCCGGGCGAAGAACCGCAGGTTCTCGACCACCGTGAGGTCGTCGTAGACGCTGGCCGCCTGGGTCACGTAGCCGAGCCGGTGGCGCAGCGCGGCGCTCCCGGCCGGCTCGCCGAGGATCGTGACCCCGCCCGACGCGATCCGCTGGACGCCGGCGAGGCAGCGCATCAGCGTGCTCTTGCCGCAGCCGCTCGGCCCGAGCAGCCCTGTCACGCCCTCACCGATCACGAGGTCGAGGCCGTCCAGCACGGTGCGCCCACCGCGGACGACGGTGAGGGCGGAGATCTCCACCGCATTTTTCATCATGTGTTGAATTATGCCCCTGCCGCCCCCGTCACGGCAAGGGGTCGGCGAGGTACCGCTGGATGGTCGGCGCGTACGTCGCGATGACGTGCTCCCTCGACATCGAGGCGAGCGGTTCGACCCGCAGCACGTAGCGCAGCAGGATCAGCCCCATGACCTGGCTCGCCACGAGCGGCATCCGGTGCTCAGGCCGGTCGATGCCGAGCGCCTCGCCGATCGGTTGCACGATGACGGGCAGGAAGCCCTCGGTCAGCAACCGCGACGACGAGGGGTCCATGACGCCGCGGGCGAACGCGAGCAGCGTCGGCTGCAGCTCAGGGTCGTCCCACACGGAGAGGAAGACAGCGAGGAACCGCTCGGCCGCTCCGTCCACGCCGCCGGCGAGGGCGGGGGCGAGCACCTGCCGCGGGTCGACCGGGAGCTGCATCGCTGCGAGGAACAGGGCGTCCTTCGTCCCGAAGTAGTGGTGGACGAGGGCGGCGTCGACGCCGGCGTCGCCGGCGACCGCCCGGATCGTCGTCCCGGCGAACCCGTGGTCGGCGAACCGCGACCGGGCGGCGACCAGGATCGCGGCCCGGGTGTCGGGCGCGCCGGGACGGCGACCCCGCCGGACCGTCATCTGGCCCGCACCACGTAGTGCTCCCGAGCGAACTCCAGGGACTCGCGCAGGTCGGTCTCCCGCTGCTCGCGGGTGGTGGCCTTGCGGGTGTTGATCTCGATGACGACGTCCCCGGCGAACCCGGAGTCGGCGACGTGCGCGAGGAACGTGTCGGCGCTCATGATCCCGCGGCCCGGCACGAGGTGCTCGTCCTTGGCGGAGCCGGTGCCGTCGGTGAGGTGCACGTGCCGCAGCCGCGAGCCCATCCGGACCGCCATCTCGATCGGGTCGGAACGCGCGATCGCCGCGTGCGAGAGGTCGATCGTCATGTTCGCGTAGGTCTCCTCGGACGGGTCCCACCCCGGGAGGTACATCTCCATGGACCGGCGGGTGCGCGCCTTCGCCGACGCGCGCCACGGGTACATGTTCTCGATCGCGAACGCGATGCCGGTCGACTCCTCGAGGGCCGCGATGCCGTCGACGAAGCCGGCGGCGTACTCCTTCTGCCACCGGAACGGCGGGTGGACGACGACCACGGGGGCGCCCACCTCGGCGGCCATCTCGGCGGAGCGCTCCAGCTTGCCCCACGGCTCGGTGCCCCAGACCCGCTGCGTGAACAGCAGGCAGGGCGCGTGGACGGCGCAGACCGGCATGTCGTGGTGCTCGGCGAGCTGCTTGACCGCCGACGTCTGCTGGCTCAACGCGTCGATGCCGACCATCACCTCGACGGCGTCGTAGCCGAGCTGCGCCGCGTAGGCGAACGCGTGCGCCGACGACTCGGGGTAGACCGAGGCGGTCGAGAGTCCGATCCGGGCCACGCCTAGCGGTCCCGGCTGATCGCGTCGATCCGCTCGAGGATCACGCCCTCGCGCAGCGCCCAGGGGCAGATCTCGAGCTCGGGCAGGTCGAAGATGTCCATCGCCGCGAGCGAGACCAGCGCGCCCGGGAGGATCTGGTGGGTGCGGCTGGGCGACACCCCGGCCAGGCCGCGCAGCTCCTTCTCCGACATCGCGGCCAGCTTCGGGATCCAGCGGCTCAGCTCGTCGGCCCGGAGCGCCCGCGGCACGAGCGGCCCGTCACCCGACGGCGCGGCCCCGCAGATCCGCGCGAGGGAGCGGAACGTCTTCGACGTCGCCACGGCCCGGTCGGGCCGGCCGGTGCGCAACAGGTGGCCGGCGTCGCGGGCGATCTCGGCGCGGATCGTCCTGCGGAGCGCGCGGATCGCCTCCTCCGACCGGTCGTCGGCCAGGTGGTCGCGGGCCAGCCGGGCCGCCCCGAGGGGCAGCGACCAGGCGACGTCCGGCGCCTCGTCGCCGCCGGCCGCGATCTCCAGCGAGCCGCCGCCGATGTCGAAGACGGCGAGCCGTCCCGAGGACCAGCCGAACCAGCGACGTACGGCGAGGAACGTCAGCCGGGCCTCGTCCTCGCCCGGCAGCACCGCGATGTCGACGCCGGTCCGTTCACGCACCTCCTCCAGCACGTCGTCGGAGTTGGCCGCGTCGCGGACCGCCGACGTGGCGAACGGCAGCAGCTCCTCGCACCCCTTGTCCTCGGCCACGACCAGCGCGGATGCGACGAAGTCGGCGAGCGCGTCGATGCCCGAGCGCGACACCGCCCCGGTGTGGTCGAGGTGCTCGGCCAGCCGCAGCGGCTCCTTGTGGGAGTAGGCCGGGAGCGGGGCGGCACCGTCGTGCGCGTCCACCACCAGCAGGTGGCCGGTGTTGGAGCCGATGTCGAGGACGCCCAGGCGCATGGGGCCGAATCTACCGGCCACGTAGGCTGTTCCGGTGCCCGAAGTCCAGCTGGCGTTCCCCCGTGCCTGGGTGGAGTTCCCCGATCCCGACGACGCCGACCAGCTGTTCCGGTGCGACCTGACGTGGCTGACGTCGCGCTACACCTGCATCTTCGGCCGCGGCTGCGCCGGCATCTACGCCGACGCCCCGGACACCGGCTGCTGCACGCTCGGCGCCCACTTCTCCGACGCCGACGACCAGCAGCGCGTGGCGTCGTACGTCGCCGAGCTGACCCCGGAGGTGTGGCAGTTCCACCCGGGCCGCACGGTGCGCAAGCGCGACTGGGTCGAGAAGGACGAGGACGGCGAGCCGAAGACCAGGACGTTGGAGGTCGACGGGCAGTCGGCGTGCGTGTTCCACAACCGCACCGACTTCCACAGTGGCGCCGGATGTGCGCTGCACGGCCTGGCTCTATTGCAGGGTCGCGAGCCGCTCGAGACCAAGCCCGACGTGTGCTGGCAGCTGCCGATCCGCCGCCAGTACCGCACGGTCGAGCGGCAGGACGACACGACGTACACCGAGATCACGATCACCGAGTACGACCGTCGCGGCTGGGGTCCCGGGGGCCACGACCTCGACTGGTACTGCTCCGGCAACACCGAGGCACACGTGGCCGCGTCGCCGCTCTACGTCACCAACGAGGCCGAGCTGGTGGCCCTGATGGGGCGCCCGGCCTACGACGAGCTGGCCGGGCACTGCGAGGAGCACCTGCGGTCGCGGTCGGCCCTGACGCTGCACCCGGCCGATCCGCCCGCCACCGCTTGACATCAAGAGAAACCGACCCCGCTGTCCGCACCGGGGGGCGCATTGCCCACAATTGTCGGCATGCGCTTGGACCATCTCTCGTTTGCCGCCGGTCCTGATGGCCTTGCCAGCACTGCCCAGCGAATCGGGGAACTGCTTGGCACCGAGTTCCGGGACGGCGGTGTCCATCCGAGGTTCGGCACGCGCAACGTGATCCTGCCGCTCGCCGGTCACACCTACCTCGAGATCGTCGAGGTGCTCGACCACCCGGCGTCCGACAAGGCGCCGTTCGGGCAGGCGGTCCGGGCCCGTTCGCAGCTCGGCGGCGGCTGGCTCGGCTGGGTCGTGGCGGTCGACGACATCGCCGCCGTCGAGACCCGGCTCGGCCGGGAGTCGGCCCCGGGCAACCGCAAGCGCCCCGACGGCACCGAGCTGCTCTGGCGCCAGATCGGCATCAACGGCCTGATCGCCGACCCGCAGCTGCCGTTCTTCATCGAGTGGCAGGTCCCGAGCGGGATGCACCCCAGCGCCGGCGCCAATCCCGACTTCACGCTCGCCTGCCTGGAGATCGCCGGCGACCCGCAGCGGGTGTCCGAGTGGCTGGGCGAGACCGTCGAGGCGCCGCTCGAGGACGTCAAGGTCGAGTGGGTGGCCCCCAACGGCACCCCCGGCATCATCGCCGCGCAGGTCCAGACCCCGCACGGGCTCGTACGGCTGTGAGCGAGTCGGATCCCGCGACGAAGGAGCGGGATCCGGTGCGAGCCAGGTCGAGCAAGCCCCACGACCGACAGCGGAGGTCGTGACGGGCGCGTCGAGACCGGGGGCCCGGCCGAGCCCCAACATCTGGCACCACCCGGAGACCTACGAGGTCGAGAACCGGGCGTTCGACAGCGGCGGTGACCTCCTCGCCCTGATGTGGTCGTTGGCGCCGTGGGCGGGACGCAGCGTCCTCGACCTCGGCTGCGGCACCGGCTTCCACCTCCCGTACTTCGCCGACGAGGCGGCCACCGTCCTGGGCGTGGAGCCCCACCCGGCGCTGGCCGGGCTCGCCCGGCGCCGTACCCACCGGCTCCCCCACGTCTCCGTCCTCGAGGGACTGGCCGAGTCGCTGCCGCTGCCGCCCGCCTCCGTCGACGTGGTGCACGCGCGCTGGTCCTACTTCTTCGGGCCCGGTTGCGAACCCGGACTCGCCGAGCTCGACCGCGTCGTGCGGCGAGGTGGCACCGCGTTCGTGATCGACAACGACCCGACTCGGTCGACGTTCGGCGGCTGGTTCCGACGGGGCTACCCGATGGTCGACCCCGGCGCCGTCGAGCGCTTCTGGTCCGGCCGCGGCTGGAGCCGCCACCCGCTCGACCTCGCGTGGGTGTTCGACACGCGCGCCGACCTCGAGGCGGTCGTCCGGATCGAGCTCCCGACCGACCTCGCGGAGGAGGTCCTGGCGACGTACGACGCGACGACGGTGGACTACGCCGTCAACCTCTGGACGCGGCAGTTCTGAGGCCGGTCCGGGGGTGGCTCAGCTCGACCCGCGGACGATCAGCTCCGGGCTGAGCAGGACCCCGCCGGCGCGGATCGGCGGCTGGGTGAGCAGCCCCTCGAGGGCGCGCACGATCTCGACCGCCACCTCCTCGAGCGGCTGTCGGACCGAGGTCAGCCCGGGCGGCACGACCTGCGCGACCTGCGAGTCGTCGAAGCCCACCACGGCGGCGTCGCGGCCGGCCACCAGGCCCCGGTCGGTCAGCGTGTGGAGCACCCCCATGGCGAGCGTGTCGGAGGCGCAGACGAACCCGGTGGGCTGAGCCTCGTCGAGCAGGACGGCGGAGGCCTCCCGCCCGCTGGCGACGGTGTCCTCGGTGCGGGAGGCGAGACCGGTGGTGGACAGGCTGCTGGTGCGCATCGCGCGGATCCAGCCCGCGCGGCGGTCCTCGCCGATCACCTGCTCCTTGCGCCACCCGATCCACGCGATCCGCTGGTGACCGCGCTCGATCAGGTGCTGCGTGGCGAGCTCGGCCCCGGCCGCCCCGTCGACGTCGACCCACGGGTGGCGCGCCTCCGGGTTGTCCCACGGGCGGCCGAAGGCCACGAACGGCGCCCGCCGGGTCTCCAGCCAGGTCGCCTGCGGGTTGCCGAGGTAGGTGTCGGTGGCGACGAACGCGTCGACCGCGGTTGAGCGCAGCAGCGCGTCGTACCCGGCGGTGGGATCCTGCGGGTCACCGGGGAAGAGCAGCACGTGGTAGCCGGCCGCGCTCGACGTCTCGACCAGCGAGTGGACGAACCGGTCCATGGTCGCGTTGGCCGTCCCCTCCTGCACGGGCGTGAAGCGCAGCCCGATCAGGTGACTGGCGCGGGTGCGCAGGTTGCGGGCCGCCCGGTTGGGCGAGTAGCCGAGCTCCTCGATGGCGTCGTTGACCCGCGTGAGCGTGTCGGGCCGGAGCAGGTCGGGGTTGTTGACGGCGTTCGACACGGTCTGCCGGGAGACACCCGCCAGCTCGGCCACGTCGGCCAGCGTCGGCGGCGTCGCCGGCCGAAAGCCCGGGACCCGAGTCATCACCCCTCCTTGATCGTTCCAATGGAGGATAACCCGGCCCCGGGCGGGCGCTCGCGCGGGTGCTGTCGGTGACGTGACCTACCGTCTCCTCCATGCCGAAGTCCGGGGCCGCCAGCGCCTCCAGGTCGCGTCCCGCCTACCGCTGCACCGAGTGCGGCTGGGAGGCATCCAAGTGGGTGGGCCGCTGCGGCGAGTGCCAGGCGTGGGGATCGGTCGCCGAGACCGCCGCCCCGACCACACGTGCCGCCGCCGGCCCGGTCACCCGGCCGGCCGTCCCGATCGGCGAGGTCTCGGTCGAGGAGTCGGCGTTCCGCAGCAGTGGGGTCCCCGAGCTCGACCGGGTGCTCGGCGGCGGGCTGGTGCCGGGAGCCGCGATCCTGCTCGCCGGCGAGCCTGGCGTCGGCAAGAGCACGCTGCTGCTCGAGGTGGCCGCGCAGACGGCGCGCTACCAGCGCCGCACCCTCTACGTCACCGGCGAGGAGTCCGCCTCCCAGGTCCGGCTGCGGGCCGACCGCACCGGCGGTGTCCACGAGGAGCTCTACCTCGCGGCCGAGACCGACCTCGGCGCCGTGCTCACCCACATCGAGGACGTCAAGCCCGAGCTGCTCGTCGTCGACTCGATCCAGACCATCGCGGCCGGCGACATCGACGGCGTCCCGGGCGGCGTCACGCAGGTCAAGGAGGTCGCCGCCGCCCTGATCCGCATGGCCAAGACCCGCAACATCACGACCGTGCTCGTCGGCCACGTCACCAAGGACGGCTCGATCGCCGGCCCGCGGGTGCTCGAGCACGTCGTCGACGTCGTCCTCCACTTCGAGGGCGACCGCAACTCGCGGTTCCGGATGGTCCGCGCGATGAAGAACCGGTTCGGCCCGGTCGACGAGGTCGGCTGCTTCGACCTCTCCGCCGACGGCATCGTCGCGGTCACCGACCCGACCGGCCTCTTCGTCGAGAACCACGATCAGCAGGTCGCCGGCACCTGCGTGGCGGTCACGATGGAGGGCCGGCGGCCGCTGCTGGCCGAGGTGCAGGGCCTGGTGACCCACACCGCGGCCGAGCGCCCCCGGCGTACGACGAGCGGGCTCGACTCCTCGCGGGTCGCCATGGTCCTCGCAGTGCTCCACCAGCACTGCGGCGTCCGGCTCCACCAGCAGGACGTCTTCGTCTCGACCGTCGGGGGCGCCCGGCTGATCGAACCGGCGACCGACCTCGCGATCGCGGTCGCGCTGGCCTCGGCGTCCACCGGCCGGCCAGCACCCCGAGGCGTGGTCGCGATGGGCGAGCTCGGCCTCGCGGGCGAGCTGCGGAAGGTGCGCGACCTCCCGCAGCGGATCGCGGAGGCGGCCCGGCTCGGGTTCCAGGTCGCCGTCGTACCCGGTCGGAGCGGAGGTCGCGACCGCGACGTCGACGGGATGCGCGTGATCGAGGTGTCCGACGTCGCGTCGGCGCTCCGGCTGCTCTCGCTCGTCGGCGACCAGGCTCGGTGACGGGGCCTAGACTGACCCGCGCGACGGCGGGAGACTCCGGCCGTCCCGCCGTCTGGAGGCCAGGTGTGAGCGCCACCGTCCGCTCCGAGGAGCAGCTGCGGCTACGCGAGGCGTTGGCCTCGATCGCGCCCGGCACCGCGCTGCGCGACGGGCTCGAGAGGATCCTGCGCGGCCGCACCGGCGCCCTGATCGTCTTCGGCCACGACAAGGTGGTCGAGGGGATCTGCACCGGCGGGTTCACGCTCGACGTCCCGTTCTCGTCCACCGGGCTGCGCGAGCTCGCCAAGATGGACGGCGCGATCGTCATCGACAAGGACGTCACCCGGATCATCCGGGCCGCCACCCACCTGATGCCCGACCAGAGCATCCCGTCGGACGAGACCGGCACCCGCCACCGCACCGCCGACCGGGTGGCCCGCCAGACCGGGTTCCCGGTGATCTCGGTGTCGCAGTCGATGCAGATCATCGCGGTCTACGTCGGGGCGACCCGCCACGTCCTCGAGGACTCCGGCCAGATCCTCTCCCGCGCGAACCAGGCACTGGCCACGTTGGAGCGCTACAAGCTGCGGCTCGACGAGGTGTCGAGCACGCTGTCCGCGCTCGAGATCGAGGACCTGGTCACGGTCCGCGACGTCGCGGTCGTGGCGCAGCGGCTGGAGATGGTGATCCGGATCGCGCGCGAGATCGAGGACTACGTGCTCGAGCTCGGGACCGACGGCCGGTTGCTCTCGCTCCAGCTCGAGGAGCTCGTGACCGGCGTGGACGCCGAGCGCGAGCTGGTCATCCGCGACTACCTGCCCTCGGGCCGGCGCGCCAAGACCGCGCGGGAGCACCTCGAGCTGCTCGAGGCGATGTCACCCACCGAGCTGGTCGACCCGGCCGTGGCGGCCCGAGCCCTCGGCCTCGGCACCGGCGAGCACCTCGACGGGGCGGTCGCCCCGCGCGGCTACCGGCTGCTCGCGAAGGTACCCCGCCTCCCCCACTCGGTCGTCGACCGCCTCGTCGACCACTTCGGGACCCTCCAGAAGCTGCTCTCCGCCGGGGTCGACGACCTCCAGGCGGTCGACGGGGTCGGCGAGCTGCGCGCCCGCAGCGTCCGCGAGGGCCTCTCCCGGCTGGCCGAGTCGACGATCCTCGAGCGGTACGTGTGAGGGGTGGTGGTTTCTCGCCTAAGCGGCAACCCACCACTCCCCACGCGAAACGTCCCTCAGTAGCCGCCAGAATCGCCCAGCAGGTTCGCGGCCGCCTCAGCCCCGATCGCGGTCGTCGCCGTCCCGGTTCTTGCCGTCCCGGTTCTTGCCGTCCCGGTTCTTGCCGTCCGGGTTCTTGCCGCCGTTCTTCGGCGGCACCGTCTCGGTCACGACGTCCGGCTCGGGCCGGGTCAGCTGGAAGTGCAGGTTGGACGGCTCGCCGGCCAGCGCGGCGGCCTCGACGAAGTACCAGCCCGGCATCGCCCAGTCGGTGTAGCGGGTGCAGCTGTCGTCGGAGCGGCGGGCCGACCACGTCACCTCGACCTCCGTCGTGGAGTTGTTGCGCAGCACCACGTCGCGGGACGGGATCGAGCGCCGGCAGTCGGAGCTGAACCAGATGTCGTCGTCACCCGAGCGGATCTTCACCGTCAGCGAGTCCGGCGAGACCTCCCACGTGCAGGCGGCCGAGAGGATCGACCGCAGCTGGAGGGTGAACGTCACCGGGCCACCGGCCACGGTCTTGCGCGCCGTCGGGGTCACGGCGATGTCGCGGTCGACGCACGGCCCCTCGGGCGAAGCCAGCACCGGGCCCCGGTCCTTCTTCCGCTGCTTCTTGCCCGGGCCGTCCCCCTCGCCGCGACCGTTCTTGACGCGCGCGGTGGCCTCGTCGTCCGGCTCCTCGGCGGCCGTGTCGTCCGGGACGTCGTCGGTCGACCCCGCGAGCCGCGCCTGGTCTGGCGGGGTCTGGTCCCCACCGGCGACCTTCACGACGCCGACGCCCGTCAGCACCAGTCCGACGACCACGGCCACCAGCAGCAGCCGGCGGGTCCAGTAGACGCGCGCGGGCAGCGGGCCGCGGGTCATCGACGTCATGAGCCCACGGTAGGCAGTGGGCGGGCCGAGTCGGTGGTGCCACGCCTACGATCGGCTGCGATGGACGAGCTGCACGAGCCGCTGCTGCGGTGGTACGACGAGCACGCGCGGGACCTGCCGTGGCGCTCGGCCGCCGCGACGCCGTGGTCGGTGATGGTCTCGGAGTACATGCTCCAGCAGACCCCGGTCAGCCGGGTGCTCCCGGTCCACGCGCAGTGGCTCGACCGCTGGCCCACCCCCGCGAGCCTCGCGGCCGAGCCGGCCGGTGAGGCGATCCGGATGTGGGGCAGGCTCGGCTACCCGCGTCGGGCGCTGCGGCTGCATGCGGCGGCGGTCGCCATCACCGAGCGCCACGGCGGGCAGGTGCCCGCCGGTCACGACCAGCTCCGGGCGCTGCCGGGCGTCGGCGACTACACTGCCGCCGCGCTCTCGGTCTTCGCGTTCGGTCACCGGCACCCGGTGCTGGACACCAACGTGCGCCGCGTGCTGACCCGCGTCCTGAGCGGTGAGGAGTTCCCGCCCGCCAACGTCACCCGCGCCGAGCGCGACCAGGCCGCAGCCCTGCTGCCCGAGGACGACGCGGACGCCGCGATCTGGTCGGTCGCCGTGATGGAGCTCGGCGCCCTGGTCTGCACGGCCGCTCGGCCTCGCTGCGCCGACTGCCCGCTCCTCGACCGGTGCGCCTGGCGCGCGGTCGGCTACCCGGCGTACGACGGGCCGCCGCGCCGCGGCCAGGCCTGGGACGGCACCGACCGGCAGTGCCGCGGACGGCTGATGGCCGCGGTCCGCGACGCTGAGGGTCCGGTGCCCGCCGACCGGCTCGCCGGGACGTGGGACGAGGCCGACCAGCGCACCAGGTGCCTGGCCGGCCTCGTCGAGGACGGGTTGCTGGTCCGGTCGGACGCGGGCTACGCCCTGCCCTGACCGGACCCCGGGCTCACTCGGCCCGCGGGATGTCCGTCGGTCCCTCGCTGTCGTCAGGGCCCTCGACCGGAGCGGCCTCGCCCGACGACGCCTCCACGTCGACGGTCTCCAGCGGCGGCAGGTCGGGGAACTCCTCCATCTTCTGCCCGCGGAACGTGAACGAGGCCGTCGGGCCGTCCCCATCGACGTCGACGAGCACGATCTGGCCGGGTCCGACCTCGCCGTAGAGCATCTTCTCGGCGAGCACGTCCTCGATCTCGCGCTGCACGGTGCGCCGCAGCGGGCGGGCACCGAGCACCGGGTCGAAACCGCGCTGGGCCAGGAGCGCCTTGGCCGGCGTCGTCAGCTCGATCTTCATGTCGCGGTCGCGCATCCGCAGCTCCACGGAGGCGATCATGTTGTCGACCATCGCGACGATCTGCTCCTGCGACAGCGGCGGGAACACCACGATCTCGTCGACGCGGTTGAGGAACTCGGGGCGGAAGTGCTGCTTGAGCTCCTCCGACACCTTGCTCTTCATCCGCTCGTAGGAGCCGGCCGTGTCGCTGCCCTGCTGGAAGCCGAGGTTGATCCCCTTGGAGATGTCGCGGGTGCCCAGGTTGGTGGTCATGATGATGACCGTGTTCTTGAAGTCGACCACCCGGCCCTGGGAGTCGGTCATCCGACCTTCCTCCAGGATCTGGAGCAGCGTGTTGAAGATGTCCGGGTGTGCCTTCTCGACCTCGTCGAACAGCACCACCGAGAACGGCTTGCGCCGCACCTTCTCCGTCAGCTGACCGCCCTCCTCGTACCCCACGTAGCCCGGGGGCGAGCCGAAGAGGCGCGACACGGTGTGCTTCTCGCCGTACTCGCTCATGTCCAGCTGGATCAGGGCGTCCTCGTCGCCGAAGAGGAACTCGGCGAGCGTCTTGGACAGCCACGTCTTCCCGACGCCGGACGGGCCGGCGAAGATGAACGAGCCGCCAGGACGCTTCGGGTCCTTCAGACCGGCGCGGGTACGGCGGATCGCCCGGCTGAGCGCCTTGACGGCCTCCTCCTGGCCGATGACCCGCTTGTGGAGCTCGTCCTCCATCTTGAGCAGTCGCGTGGACTCCTCCTCGGACAGCTTCACGATCGGGATGCCGGTCGCGACGGCGAGCACCTCGGCGATCAGCTCCTCGTCGACCTCGGCGACCTCGTCCATGTCACCGGCGCGCCACTGCTTCTCGCGCTCGGCCTTCCGGGCGATCAGCTGCTTCTCCTCGTCGCGGAGCCGGGCGGCGGCCTCGAAGTCCTGGCCGTCGATCGCCCCCTCCTTGCGCTGCCGCACGTCGGCGATCTTGTCGTCGTACTCGCGGAGGTCGGCTGGGGCGGTCATCCGGCGGATCCGCAGCCGCGAGCCGGCCTCGTCGATCAGGTCGATCGCCTTGTCGGGCAGGAACCGGTCGGAGATGTAGCGGTCGGCCAGGGTCGCCGCCGAGACCAGGGCCTCGTCGGTGATGGTGACCCGGTGGTGAGCCTCGTACCTGTCGCGCAGCCCCTTGAGCATCTCGATCGTGTGGGCGATCGACGGCTCCTGGACCTGGATCGGCTGGAAGCGGCGCTCGAGGGCGGCGTCCTTCTCGAGGTACTTGCGGTACTCGTCGAGCGTGGTCGCGCCGATGGTCTGCAGCTCGCCGCGGGCCAGCATCGGCTTGAGGATGCTGGCGGCGTCGATCGCACCCTCGGCCGCGCCGGCGCCGACGAGGGTGTGGATCTCGTCGATGAACAGCACGATGTCGCCACGGGTCCGGATCTCCTTGAGGACCTTCTTGAGCCGCTCCTCGAAGTCACCCCGGTAGCGAGACCCGGCAACGAGAGCACCGAGGTCGAGCGTGTAGATCTGCTTGTCCTTGAGCGTCTCGGGCACGTTGCCCCGGACGATGTCCTGGGCCAGCCCCTCGACGATCGTCGTCTTGCCGACGCCGGGCTCGCCGATCAGCACCGGGTTGTTCTTCGTACGCCGCGAGAGGATCTGCATGACCCGCTCGATCTCCTGCTCGCGCCCGATGACCGGGTCGAGCTTGCTCTCGCGGGCGTCCTGCGTCAGGTTCCGGCCGAACTGGTCGAGCACCAGGGACGACGACGGCGCCTCGCCGCCGGAGCCGCCGGTGCTCGCGCCCGCCGCGGCGGTGTCCTTGCCCTGGAAGCCGGAGAGCAGCTGGATGACCTGCTGACGGACCCGGTTGAGGTCGGCGCCGAGCTTCTGCAGCACCTGGGCGGCGACGCCCTCGCCCTCACGGATCAGGCCGAGCAGGATGTGCTCGGTGCCGATGTAGGAGTGGCCGAGCTGCAGCGCCTCGCGCAGGGACAGCTCGAGCACCTTCTTCGCGCGGGGCGTGAAGGGGATGTGGCCGCTGGGCGCCTGCTGGCCCTGGCCGATGATCTCCTCGACCTGCGCGCGCACGGCCTCGAGCGAGATGTCGAGGCTCTCCAGCGCCTTGGCCGCGACACCTTCGCCCTCGTGGATCAGGCCGAGCAGGATGTGCTCGGTCCCGATGTAGTTGTGGGAGAGCATGCGGGCCTCTTCTTGAGCCAGCACGACCACCCGTCGGGCCCGGTCGGTGAACCGCTCGAACATGTATCGCTCCTGTTGCCTCGGGGGCGGGCCCGCCTGGTTCGACGGACCGCATCGATGACTACAACCCCACCAGACACCCTACGCGTTCCCCGGTCGCCGAATCAGGCGTCAGCCCACAGCGAACACGGCCCCCGCGAGGCCGCTCCGGTACCCGGTCCGGGGTGGTCGGGCCGGACATCTCGGAAATCCCCGGGCCTGGACCGCGAGAACCCCGGCGGGAAGGTCTCAGATGTCTCGGTGAGGCATTCCGCCCGACCGTGCTTCCGATAACCCCCCACCGGGGAGCTCGCGCGCCGATTCGATCCCCGGAGGGGAGATCGTGCGTCAGTGCGCCGCGTCGAAAGCCTCGCGGACCTCGGCCGGTACCCGGCCCCGGTCGGAGACCTCGAAGCCGTTGGAGCGCGCCCAGTCGCGCAGCTCCCGGGCACTCGGCCCGCTGGTCGTGGTCGTCCCCTTGCGCTTCCGGCTGGTGGTGACCTTGCGAGCGTGACCGATGTAGCCCGAGAGGGCGTCGCGCAGCTGCGCGGCGTTCTTGTCACCCAGGTCGATCTCGTACGTCGTGCCGTCCAGCCCGAAGCTGACGGTCTCGGTGGCATCGCTGCCGTCGAGGTCGTCGACGAGAATGATGTTGACCTTTTGTGCCATGCGTTTCCTCAATTCGAAAGTGATTCCCCCGCCGTCAATTCGGCTCGGTAATTCTGGCACAAGGAATATGGGTAAAGAAATCCGGTCTGGGAATCAGCGAGAAATCGGTTGGTCACGAGTGCAGGAATTCCACTCGGTCCCGCTGAAAGCATTCCGTGCGCCTCCGGCAGCGATGCCCGCCGTCAGGGCACCCGGGTGCTGAGCAAAGCGAGCTCCGAAGGCCGGATCAGGTCGCCCTGCTGCGTCTGGTACGTGAACGTCTGCGACTCCACCGGCTCGCCGTCGTCGGCGAGGAAGCCGTCCGCGTGCATTCCGCCGATGGCGTCCTGGAGCGACGGGTCGGCACTGTCGTCGGCCGCCGCCGCGATCTGCTCGTAGGTCGTCAGCGAGTGGTTCTGCCCGTCGTCGGCGCCGAGGCTCCCGGAGTGGACGTCGGCCTGGACCGTCGTGTGGTGGGCACCGTCGGGGTTGGTCTCGCCGTCGAGCAGCGGCACCAGGTCGCCGGTGTTCTCCAGGGACACGACGGTGACGTCGTCGGGAATCCCCGCCGTCGCCACCGGTGCTCCGGCGGTGACGACGTGGGTGACGTGGTAGCCGAAGTCCGGGTCGGCCGCGAGCGCCGCCGCCTGCATCCCACCCTGGGAGTGGCCGACCAGCATCACCGGAGCGTCCGGGGAGACCTGGGCGTCGGCCATCGCCTGCGCGATCGCGTCGCCGTAGGCCGTGCTGTCGCCCGCGATCAGGTTGAGGTTGGATCCGAGGTTGCGGATCGCGCCGTGGGACAGGAAGTCATCGGTCCCGGGCAGCTGCACGACGTAGCTGACGTCGCCGGCGGCGTCGGTCAGCTGCTGGATCGAGATCACGCCGTCGGGAACGTCGCCGCTGGCGGTCGTGCCGAGGTCCTCGACCAGGTCCTCGAGGTCGCGCGGTGGCTTGTGGTCGAACACCGGCCCGTCGTAGGCGTCGGCCAGGTCGCCCTGGTAGTCGCCGAAGAGCAGGTCGCCGAGGTCGTCGGCGGCCGCTCCGGTGCTCGGGTGGAAGCCGCCGAGCCCGAGGGCGTCGAGCAGCGGACCCGTCAGCGGGTGGTCGCCCAGGCCGTCGAGCAGCCCGCCCCCGGCGTCGACCGCGGTCTCGGCGAGCTCGGGATGGTCCTCGAGGAGCTCGACCAGCTGGTCCCGGGTCGTCGCGGCCACGGCGGGGTCGGCCAGGTGGACCGCGCCGTAGGCGAGACCTCCCACCAACGCGAGGGCCGGCAGGTGCACCCCGACGACGTAGCCCAGGCCGTAGTGGAGGGTCTCGACGGCCGCGGCCCGGGCGTCGTCGGCGGCTCGGTAGAGCTCCACCACGCCGACGAAGCACAGGCTGTGGGCCTCGATCGTCGCGGCGCGGACGACGAGCCCCCGCGGGCCGTACGTCGCATCCAGGATCGCCGCCTCGGCGTCGGCGAAGCTCCCGGGCGAGAGGACGGCGGAGGCGAGCAGGTCGCCGTCGGCAGCCTCGAGCTTGTCGTCCCACGCGGCCTCCACCAGCCGGCCACCGGTGTCGCCGTAGAGCCTGCCGAGCCGCGCCAGGTCGTCGTACCTGGCCTCGATGCCGCCGGCTCCCCCGGCGACCGAGAGCGCCAGGGCGGACCGGGCGCCGTCGTCGGAGTCGGGGCCACGGTCGGTGTGGACGGTCGGGTCGGACACGTGGTCGGCATGGGTCACGCGGGCACTCCCTCGGCCAGCGGCCAGGTGAGGAGCCCGAGGTCGCGGGGCGCGCGCCGGCGGAGCACGCTCGTGGCGGCGCGACCGGGGCGGAGCTCGTGCCAGCCGTCGTCGAACATCAGCCAGGTCGTGACGGCCGGCGGCTCGGCCGGCCGGTCGCGGCGTCCGGTGAGCAAGCGGAGTCGGCCCCGGCAGGCGCCCCCGAGGGTGGCGAGCAGGGCGTGGATCTCCTCGGAGCCGGCCTCGCGCACCGCGCGGGGCTCGCCGAGCCGGACCCGCCCGACCTGGCCAGCGGCGAGGGCGGGCAGCAGGTCGGTGCGCCGCTCACGGTGCGCCTGCTCGTTGCCCGCGAGCAATTCGCTCGGGAGCGACACGAAGTCGGGCAGGGACAGGGGGGCGGGCTCCGGCACCCACGGCTCGGCGGTGACGAGGCGCGTGAGCTGGGAGACCCACCACCGCGGGTCGGACCAGGCGAGCTCCACCTCGAGCCCGGAGCCGGTGGTCAGCTGGGTGACGAGCCCACGGCGTACGCCGCTCCACGAGCGCAGCCGCACCTCACCCGCCCTCCGGGCGAGCGCCACGTCGAGCACGACCGACAGCGGTGCGCCGGCGAGGTTCCCGATCGCCGCGCGGAGGCCGGGGTCGAGCGTGCCGGAGCCGTCGACCGCCCCGCGCCGCACGAGGGCGGCCCGCGCTCCGGAGGCTCCGGCGTCGCCGACGCGAGCCAGCTCCGCGGCCAGCTGTGCGTGGGCCCGCGCGACCGAGGTGCCGGCCAGCCGCTCCGCGAGCCGGTCGGCGGCGGCGTAGCCGTCGGGCGGGAGCGGGAGCGGGACGTCGCCGGCCAGCCGCGCGGCGAGCACGAGCTCGGACACCCCCAGCTGGAGCCGGCGCGGAGGCGGCAGGGCCGCGGTGGGCGCTGAGGTCGTCGCCCGCACCACCGGGCTCACACCCGCACCGCCGGCAGCTGGTCGGGCAGCTCGAGCCAGTCGCGGTGACCCGGTGGTGGCAACGGGGTCGCCGCCAGGCGCCGGTCCCGCTCGTCGCCCGGCGAGAGCGCGTCCTTGATCCCGTCGACCACGGCACCGGCGGCGTCCTTGACCCGATCGACCGCCTCGCTGACGAGCGCCCGCACCTGCCGCTCGATGGCGCCGATCAGGTCGAGCAGCCGCTGCACCTCGGCCGCGTGCTCGCGCACCCGCAGGGCGGCCTCGTCGTACTCCCGGGCGACCCGGACGAGCTCGTCACGCCGCTCGCGCGCGGCCTCCCGCATCCGGTCGGCGGCTACCGACACCCACCCGGTGGTCTCGCTCGCGGTGTGGAGCTCGTCGGCCTCCGCGCGCAGCTGGTCGGCGCGGCGCTCGAGACGCTCGGCCACCTCGCGGATCTTGCGCGGCTCTCCGTACATGCCCCGGAGGCTCCCCGCACGCCAGACCGGCCAAACCGGGCCCCCGGGCGGCTGTGGACGAGCGGTCAGGCGTTGCGGGCGAAGACGAGCTCGAGCCCGCGCAGCGTCAGGCCGGGCACGTGGGCGGTGAAGCAGCCGCAGACGTCGAGGACGATCGGCGCGAGGTACCCGGTGGCCAGCACCGACACCTCAGCGGGGTCGGCGCCGAGCTCCTCGATCATCCGGGCGACCAGGCCCTCGACCTGGCTGGCCACCCCGAAGACCATGCCCGACTGGATCGCCTCGACGGTGTTGGTGGCGACGACGGACCGCGGCCGCGAGAGCTCCACCTTGCGCAGCTGGGCGCCCCGCCGTCCGAGCGCCTCCAGCGACAGCTCGAGGCCGGGGGCGATCGCCCCGCCGACGTACTGGCCGCGGGCGTCGACGACGTCGAACGTGGTGGCGGTGCCGCCGAAGTCGACGACGACGGCCGGGAAGCCGTGGTCGGTGGCGGCGGCGAGCGCGTTGAGGATCCGGTCGGAGCCGACCTCGCGCGGGTTGTCGGTGCGCACCGGGATGCCGGTCCGGACGCCCGGCTCGACGACGACGTGGGGTACGTCGCCGAAGTGGCGTGTGAGCATGTCGCGCCACTCGTGCAGCACCGCCGGCACCGTGCTGCAGACCGCGATGCCCCTGATCGACGCGACCCGCTCACCGAGGAGGCCGCGCAGCAGCACCGCCCACTCGTCCGACGTACGACGGTCGTCGGTGGCGACCCGCCACTCGGCGAGCACCTGGCCCTCGCCCACGAGCCCGACCACGGTGTGGCTGTTGCCGATGTCGGCGGCGAGCAGCGGTGCGGTCATGTCACTGCTCCGTCAGGTCGAAGCCGAGGTCGAACACGGTCACGGAGTGGGTCAGCGCCCCGACGGAGATGAAGTCGACCCCGGTGGCAGCCACCGCCGCGGCGCGCTCCAGCGTCAACCCCCCCGAGGCCTCCAGGCTGGCGCGACCGGCCGTGATCGACACCGCCTCCGCCATCAGCTCGGGCGACATGTTGTCGAGCAGGATCCGGTCGCAGCCGGCGTCGAGCAGCTCGCGCAGCTGGTCGAGGTCGGTCACCTCGACCTCGACCACGAGGTGGGGGAACTGCTCGCGGACCGCACGGTAGGCCGGCACGACGCCGCCCGCGGCGATCACGTGGTTGTCCTTGACCATCGCCAGGTCGGCCAGCCCGAACCGGTGGTTGACGCCGCCGCCGCACCGCACGGCGTACTTCTGGAGCGCGCGCCAGCCGGGCAACGTCTTGCGGGTGTCGAGGACCTTGGCGCGGGTGCCCTCGAGCGCCGCGACCCAGTGGCTGGTGGCCGTCGCGACGCCGGAGAGGTGGCTGGCGAAGTTGAGGGCGGTGCGCTCGGCGGTGAGCAGGCCGCGAGTCGGGCCGGCGACCGTCATCACCCGCGTCCCCGGTTCGACGTGCGAGCCGTCAGTCACCCGGTCGGTGATGGTCACCGCCTCACCCAGCACGACGTGGAACACCGCGGCGGCGACCCCCAACCCCGCGACGACGCCTGGTTCGCGGGCGTTGAAGTCACCTCGGCCGGTCGCGTCGGAGGAGATGGTCGCGACGCTGGTGGCGTCGTCGGCGCCGTCGGGCAGGTCCTCCTGCAAGGCGCGCAGGATGTGGGCCACGACCTCGTCCGGCTCGAGCCCGGCGTCCACCAGCTCGTCGCGCAGCTCCCGAGGCAGCGGGTGGTAGCGCGTCATGACGCTGCTCCGTCGGTGGCGGGGGCGGCGTGGAACGACGCGACCGGCCGACCACGATCGAGGGTGAGGTCCACGTGACCTGCCCACTGGTCGTCGTCGCGCTCGGGGTGGTCCTCCCGCCAGTGGGAGCCGCGGGTCTCCTCCCGCAGCGACGCCGCGGCGGTCAACGCCTGACTGATCGTGAGCAGGTTGCTGGTCTCCCACGCGTCGGGCCCCGGCTCGTCGCTCGCCTCGGACGCCAGCGCGGCCAGGTCGCCGACGGCATCGGCCAGCCCCTTCTCCGACCGGAGCACGCCCACCTCGCCGGTCATGACCTCCTGCACGTGACGTCGTACGGCGCCCGGCACCAGCCCGGCCGGCCGATGATCGGGGACGGGGTCCGACCACGCCCGCAGCTCGCCCGGCAGCACATCGGCGATCCGGCGCGAGAACACCAGCCCCTCGAGCAGCGAGTTGGAGGCGAGCCGGTTGGCGCCGTGGACACCGGAGCAGGCGACCTCCCCGGTGGCGTAGAGCCCGGCGACGTCCGCGCGGCCCCACAGGTCGGTCGCGACCCCACCCGAGGCGTAGTGCTGCGCCGGCGCGACCGGGATCAGCTCGGTGACGGGGTCGACGCCGTGCTGGCGGGCGGTCGCCAGGATGGTGGGGAACCGCTTCTCCCAGAACGCCGCGCCCTCCTGGTCGCCGAGGTGTCTGGCGTCGAGCCACAGGTGCGGACGGCCGGTGTCGTTCATCCGGCGGGTGATCGCCTTGGCCACGACGTCGCGAGGCGCGAGGTCCGCCAGCTCGTGGACGTCCTGCATGATCCGGCGGCCCTCCCAGTCGACGAGGAAGGCGCCCTCACCACGGACCGCCTCGGAGATCAGCGGCTGCTGTCCCTGGGAGTGGGGCCCGAGCCACATCACGGTCGGGTGGAACTGGACGAACTCCAGGTCGCGCAGCGTGGCGCCGGCCCGCAGCGCGAGGGCCATGCCGTCGCCGGTCGCGACGCTCGGGTTGGTGCTCTGCGAGAAGACCTGGCCGAGGCCGCCGCTGGCCAGCACGACGGCGCGGCACAGGACCCGGCCGACCCCGTCGACCTGGCCCTCGCCGAGCACGTGGACCGTGACCCCCGCGACGCCACCGTCGGCGGCGAGCAGCAGGTCCACCGCCAGCGCGTGCTGGATGACCTCGATCTCGGGGGCCCGCTCGACAGCGGCGATCAGGGCCCGCTGGATCTCCGCACCGGTCGCGTCGCCGCCGGCGTGGGCGATCCGGTCGCGGTGGTGCCCTCCCTCACGGGTGAGGGACAGGACGCCGTCGTCCTGGTCGAAGACGGCGCCCCAGCTGATGAGCTCGTGGACGGCCTCGGGTCCCTCGTTGACGAGCACCCGCACCGCCTCGCGGTCGCAGGCCCCCGCACCGGCGACGAGAGTGTCGCGCTCGTGCTGCTCAGGCGTGTCGCCCGGGCCGAGGGCGGCGGCGATCCCGCCCTGCGCCCACTGGGTCGAGCCGGCGTTGAGGACGTCCTTCGTGACGACCAGGATCTTGCCGACCTGCCCGTAGAGGCGCAGTGCGGCGGTCAGGCCGGCGATGCCCGAGCCGACGATCACGACGTCCGCGCGCGTCGTCCACCCGGGCTCCGGCGCCATGAGTCGCGAAGGGGTCACCGGGAGATGATGTCACCGCGCGCGAGATCCGGGTCTCCGAAGGTCTCGGCGGGATCGAACCCGGTCGCCAGGATCCGGTTGTCGGCGTCCACGAAGACCACGTGCGGCTCGAGGGCCCGCGCCTCCTCCGTCGTGAGCTGCCCGTAGCCGATCAGGATCACGACGTCGCCCGGGTGGACCAGCCGGGCCGCGGCCCCGTTGACGCCGAGGACGCCCGAGCCGCGTTCGCCGGGGATCGTGTAGGTCTCGAGCCGGGCACCGTTGGTGACGTCGACGATGTGCACCAGCTCGCCGGGCAGCAGGTCGGCGGCGTCGAGCAGGTCCTCGTCGACGGTGACCGAGCCGACGTAGTGCAGGTCAGCTTGCGTGACGGTCGCGCGGTGGATCTTGCTCGTCATCATGGTGCGCAGCATCAGTCGTCTCCTCCGAGGGTGAGCGCGAGGTTGTCGATCAGGCGCGTGCCGCCCACCCGCGCGGCGACCAGGACCCGGGCCGGGGTCCCGTCCGGTACGTCGTCCGGCAGCTCGCCCAGGTCGGGGTCGGTGATCACGAGGTAGTCGAGGTCGACGCCGTGGGCCTGCCGCTGCTCGGCTCTGGCGGCCTCCAGGGCGACGTCCTTGCCCCACCGGGCGGCTGCCCGGGCGGCGTACAGGGTCCGGCTGAGGGCGACCGCGCGCAGCCGCTGCTCGGCGTCGAGATAGCCGTTGCGGGACGACATCGCCAGGCCGTCCGGCTCGCGGCGGGTGGCGCCGCCCACGACGTCGACCGGCAGGCACAGGTCGGCGACCATCCGCCGGATCAGCACGAGCTGCTGGTAGTCCTTCTCGCCGAAGACTGCCACGTCCGGCTGCACGAGCCCGAGCAGCTTCGCGACGACGGTGAGCACGCCGCGGTAGTGGCCCGGCCGGATCCGGCCCTCCAGGACGTCGCCGAGCGACCCGGGGTGGATCGTCACCTGCGGGTCGCCGCCGGGGTAGACCTCGGCGACGTCGGGGACGAACGCCACGTCGACCCCATGCTCTGCGCACATCGCCAGGTCGGCGTCGAGCGTGCGCGGGTAGCGCGCGAGGTCCTCACCGGGTCCGAACTGCAGCGGGTTGACGAAGATCGATACGACCACCCGGCCGTCGGGTCCGACCTCCTCGCGCATCCTCGACATGAGGCTCGCGTGCCCGTCGTGGAGCGCTCCCATGGTCGGCACCAGCCCGACGAGGCCGCGCGGTCCCGGGACGGGTGACAGGAGCTCCGCGAGCTCCGAACGGGTGCTCGCGCGGGCGGGTCCGGTCATCGGTAGGTGCGGGTCTGCCGGGTCTGCGTCGGGGCGAGTGCCGCGTCGAGCACCTGCCGGAGCTTGGCGGCGCGGATCGGCAGCAGCCGCCCGTCGGTGACGACCCGGTCGAGCGTGGCGCGGGCCAGCGCGACGTACGACGGCAGCGTGTCCGGGGCGTTGCGGGCCACCTCGGCGAGGTGGTCGCGGACCGTCTCGACGTCGCCGCGGGCGATCGGACCGGTCAGCGCCGAGTCACCTTCCTCGAGGACGTTGTCGAGGGCGGCCTGGAGCAGTGGGCGCAGGGTGTCGGAGGGCCGGTCGGCGCCGGAGGCCGACAGCAGCTCCATCGCCTGGGTCACCAGCGTGACCAGGTGGTTGGCGCCGTGGGCCAGCCCCGCGTGGTAGAGCGCGCGCTTGTCCTCCGGTACCCAGATCGGGCGGCCGCCGAGGTCTGCGGCCAGCCGCTCGGCCAGCGCCCGCTCCGCCTCGCCGACGGTCACGCCGAAGACGCACCCGGCGAGGCGGGGCAGGTCGATGGCGGTGCCGGTGAACGTCATGGCGGGATGGAGCGCGACGGGCCGGGCGCCCACTGCGGCCGCCGGGTCGAGGACGGCCAGGCCGTGCCGGCCGGACGTGTGCACGACGTACTGACCCGGATGGATGGCGCCCGACGCGGAGAGCATGGAGACGACGTTGGACAGCATGTCGTCAGGGACCGTGAGGAGCAGGACGTCGCAGGCACGGGCGACCGCGGACGGCTTGTCGACAGGTACGCCGGGCAGCAGCGCGGCCATCCGGCCGCGGGAGGCGTCGGACTCACCCGCGGTGGCCACGATCTCGTGGCCGGCGTCGCGGAGACTGGCGGCCAGGACCGCGCCGACCCGGCCGGCGCCGACGACGCCGATCCGCAGGGCCGCGTCGCGGGGGGAGGGCACGGTCGAGCTGGTCATTCGTCGAACCTCTCGTTGCAGTCCCTCCGCCATCCGTGGCGGGTGCCACGGACCGGTACGGGTACCAGACGATTGCTGTTCGTTCACTCTGATCAGACAACGCCGAGGCTACGCGGCGGGCTTCCCGCTGGGAACCGGTACGGCGAGTCGCCTGGATCACACCCGGGCGGCCCGCCTCCCGCCGTGCCGGGGTCTGGGAGGATGCGGCGCATGGTGCAACGCGAGGCGTCGCGATCGTGCGTGGTCGCCCTCCTGGCCGGCGGCACCGGCTCCCGGATCGGCGGCGACACCCCGAAGCAGCTGCTCAGCGTGGCCGGCCGGACCCTGCTCGAGCACGCCCTCCGGGCCTTCCACAGCCACCCCGGCGTGGACGCGATCACGCTCGTGATGGCGCCCGGGCACCTCGAGGCGGCCCGCACGATCGTGCGGGAGGGCCGCTACCACGACAAGGTGACCGCGATGGTCGAGGGCGGGGTGACCCGCAGCGACAGCACCCGGGCGGCGCTCGCGACGTTGCCGTCCGAGCCCTGTCACGTGCTGGTGCACGACGCGGCCCGGCCGCTCGTCACCGCGCGCATCATCAGCGACTGCCTGGCGTCCCTCGCGTCCTACCCGGCTGTCAACGTGGCGATCGAGTCCGCCGACACCCTGGTCGCGGTCGACGAAGCGGGCCTGGTGGTCGACACTCCACCGCGGGCCTCGCTGCGCCGGGTGCAGACGCCCCAGGGCTTCCGGTCCGAGGTGCTCGCCGAGGCCTACGCGCTGGCGTCCGCCGACCCCGAGTTCGCGGCGACCGACGACGTCAGCGTCGTCCGCCGCTACCTGCCCCACGAGCCCGTCGTGGTCGTCGCCGGTGACGAGCGGAACCTCAAGGTGACCACGCCGGTCGACCTGGAGATCGTGACCGCCCTGCTCGGCGCCGGGGGTCGGTGACCGGATGCCGCTGCTGAGCGTCGTGGTGCCGGCGTACCAGGTCGTGGGGTGGCTCGAGGAGTCACTCCGCAGCGTGCTCGACCAGTCGCTCGCCGACCTGGAGGTCGTCGTCGTCGACGACGGGTCGAGCGACGGCACCGGCGAGCTCGCCGACCGCCTCGCCGCGGGGGACGACCGGGTGCGGGTCGTCCACCAGCCGAACGCCGGGCTGGGAGCGGCCCGCAACGCCGGAACGGCGGTGGCCGGCGGTGAGTTCCTGGCCTTCGCCGACAGCGACGACCTGGTGCTGCCCCGTGCCTACGAGCTGCTGGTCGGCTCGCTCCGCGCGAGCGGCTCGGACCTCGCCATCGGAGCGGTCGAGCGCCTCCGCGGCAGTGAGACGTTCGTGACCCCGCTGATGCGCGTCAACCACGAGCACCCGCTCACCGGCGCCCGGATCGACGCTGCCCCGCTGCTGCTCGCCGACGTGTTCGCCTGGAACAAGGTCTACCGCCGCTCGTTCTGGGACGCCCGCGGACTGAGGTTCCCCGAGAGAGTCCGCTACGAGGACCAACCCGCGCTGACCGAGGCGCTCGTGCACGCCCGTTTCGACTCGCTCGTCGAGCCGGTCTACCGGTGGCGCGTGCGCGACGACGGGACGTCGATCAGCCAGCAGCGCGGCGACCTCACCGACCTGCGAGACCGTCTGGCCACGAAGCGCTGGAGCCTGGCCACGGTCCGCGAGCACACGACGCCCGCCACCCAGCGCGTGTTCCTGCGGCGGGTGCTGCCGGTCGACCTGTGGGAGTACTTCCGCGCGGTGCCCGGCAGCTCGGACGAGTTCTGGGCGACCCTGCGCGACGGGGTACGTGAGCTGTGGAGCGACGACGCGCTGCCGTTCGAGCGGACCGCGCTGCCCTTGAGACAGCGGATCATGGGGTGGCTGGTCGCGTCCGACCGGCGGACCGACCTCGAGTCGTTCCTGGGATGGCTGGATGGTCAGCCCGCGCCGCTGCCGACCCGGCAGGTGAGCGGTCGCACCGTCGTCGACCACCCGTACGCTGAGGAGCCCGGCCTGCCGGCCGAGCTCCTCAGCCCGTGACGGACGGCTACTCCTCGAGCAGGCCCTGCTCCACGAGGAAGTCGCGCGCGACGTCCTCAGCGGTCTCGCGGTCGACGGCCACGCGGCCGTTCAGCTCGGTGAGGGCCTCGGTGGTGAGCGCGCCCATCAGGGCCTCGAGCGGCTCCGCGACGTCGGGGTTGGCGTCGAGGAACTCGGTGCTGACCGCGGGCACGAGGTTCTGGGCCGGCTGGATCGCCTGGTCGTCCTCGAGCAGCACCAGGCCCTGGCTCTCCAGCGTGCCGTCGGTGGTCGAGGTCAGGCCGAGCTGCGACTCCCCGTTGATCACCGACTCGTAGGTCTGCGGGCTCGCGAAGCCGAGCGGCAGCACCTCCTTGATGTCGATGCCGTAGACGTCGGTGAGCCCGCCGCCGCAGTCGGCGCGGTCCTCGCAGTCGGGTGCGGCGGCCAGCGTCACGGTCTCGCCCTCGAGGTCCGAGAGGGCGGTGACGTCGTTCTGCTCGGAGTACTCCTGGGTGACGAAGAACGCGTTGGTGTCGGTGGCCTCCGAGGGCTCGAGCAGCGTGATGCCCTGCCCGTCGAGCAGGCTCTGTGCGTTGCTGATCGACTCGGCCGCGTCGGAGGTCGTCAGCGACTCGGCGTCGGCGCCGTTCTCGGTGATGTTGAGGAAGTCGACGATGCCGCCGACGTACTCGGGGACCACGTCGATCTGGCCGGGGAACTGCTGCATGTAGACGTCCCGGGTGTCGACGAGGTTGACCTCGACGGCGTAGCCGGCGTCCTCGAGGAGCTGGGAGTACATGGCGGCGACCAGCTCGGCCTCCGGGAAGGCCTGGCCCGAGATCGAGACCTCGCCCCCACCGCCCTCGGAGGACTCGGGAGTGGTCGCGGGGTCCTCGAGCTCGTCGCCCGCACAGGCCGTGGCCAGGAGCAGGGAGCCGAGGGAGACGAGTGCAGCGATCGAGCGTCGTGCGTGCATGGTGGGTGTGTCCTTCTGTGTCCCGCGGACAGGGCCGCGCGTGTCCGGAGTGCGCTCAGCCGGGATCGGCCGCTGTCAGCGTAGTACCCGCCCCTGACACCGGCTTCCCCCTGCCGGGGGATGGTCGCTTCGGGTCGACCAGCCGCTGCAGGGATGCGGCGGCCAGCTCGAGGGCCAGCGCACCCAGCGCGACCACGATCGCGCCGGCGATGCCCTTGGGGTAGTTGGACCGGTAGAACCCGTCGGTGATGATCCGGCCGAGCCCCGGCCCGGCGACCAGGGCGGCGATGGTCGCGGTCGCCCACACCTGCACCAGCGCCAGCCTCAGCCCGGAGACCACCAGCGGCAGCGCCAGCGGCAGCTCGACGCGGAAGAACTGCTGCGAGCCGGTCATGCCCATGCCGCGCGCGGCCTCCTTCACCTCGCCCGGCACCTCGCGGACGGCGACGTACGACTGGGTCACGATGGGCGGCAGCGCGAACAGCATGAGGGCGATCAGGGTCGCGAGCCCGGCCCGGCCGTAGGGGCCGAAGTCCGCGGTGCCAGGCCAGTCGGCGATCACGAGCAGCGCGAGCAGCGCGAACGTCGGGATGGCCCGCCCCACGTTCGAGATGTTGATCGCCAGGAGACCGCCGCGGCCGAGATGGCCCAGCCACAGCGCGACGGGCAGGCCGACCAGCATCGCGAGGGCGAGCGCGGAGCCGGTCAGGAGCAGCTGCTCCAGCAGCCGTGCCCACATCCCACCGTCGCCCTGCCAGTTGGCGGCGTCGGTGAGGTAGCGCCAGGTGTCGGCGAAGATGTTCATGCGACCTGACCCCGGGTCCAGGGGGTGAGCAGCCGCTGCGTCAGGACCAGGAGGACGTCGAGCAGCACGGCCAGCGCCACGCACAGGACGGCCGCCGCGAAGAGCTCGGCTCGGAAGTTCGTGTCGACCCCCGACTTGATCAGGTTGCCGAGCCCGCCGTAGGACACGAGCGTGCCGACCGTCGTGAGCGCCACGGTCGACACCGTGGCCACCCGCAGGCCGGCCATGATCACCGGGAGCGCCAGCGGCAGCTCGATCCGCAGCAGCAGCCGGCGCGGGCTGTAGCCGAGCCCGGTCGCGGACTCACGGACGTCGTCGGGCACCGACTCCAGACCGGCGAGGATCGCGCGCACCAGGATGGTCAGGGCGTAGAGGCCGAGGCCGATGACGACCGTCGTCGGGGACAGGCCGGTGAACGGCACCAGCAACGAGAAGAGCGCCAGCGAGGGGATCGTGTAGAGGCCGGTGCTGACACCCAGGACCGACGACTCCAGGCGCGGGAAGCGCCGGGCGAGCAGGGCCAGCGGGAACGCGATCACTACGCCGAGGACCACCGCCGCGACCGTGATCAGGACGTGCTCGACGGTGGCGTCGACCAGCTGGTCCTGCCGGTCCACGAAGTACTGCCCGCAGATCCACTCGTTGGTGAGCCGGCTGTAGCAGGTCGGCTCGACCGCGCTCGTCAGCGTGCTCGCCGCGGGTAGGGTCACGGACATGGACGTTACCGCCACCGGGCCGGACGTACCCGCGATGATCCGGTTGAAGGGTGTCGGGAAGACCTACGGCGACGGCACCGTCGCGGTCCACGAGCTCGACCTCGAGGTGCGCCCGGGCGAGCTCGTCGTGCTCGTGGGGCCGTCGGGCTGTGGCAAGTCGACGACCCTGAAGATGATCAACCGGTTGATCGAGCCGACCACCGGCACGATCGAGATCGACGGCCAGGACGTCACCGGCTCCGACCCGGTCGAGCTGCGCCGCGGCATCGGTTACGTCATCCAGCAGGTGGGGCTGTTCCCCCACCAGTCGATCGAGACCAACGTGATGACCGTGCCGCTGCTGTACGGCGAGTCCAAGGCGACCGCCCGCGAGCGCGCCCACGCGCTGATGGATCTGGTGGGCCTCGAGCCGTCGACGTACGCCGCCCGCTACCCGCACCAGCTGTCCGGTGGGCAGCGGCAGCGCGTCGGGGTCGCGCGGGCGCTCGCGGCAGACCCGCCGGTGCTGCTGATGGACGAGCCGTTCGGCGCCGTCGACCCGGTGGTGCGGCTGCGGCTCCAGGACGAGTTCCTGCGGCTGCAGCAGGAGCTCGGCAAGACCGTGGTGCTGGTGACCCACGACATCGACGAGGCCGTGAAGATGGGCGACCGGGTCGCCGTGTTCGCCGCCGGAGGCCGGCTGGCGCAGTACGCCACGCCCGCGGAGCTGCTCGCGCGTCCCGCCGACGACGACGTCGCCGACTTCGTCGGGTCGACGACCGGCCTGCGACGGCTGTCGGTGACCCCCCTGCACCGCGACCACCTCGAGCCGATGGACGGCGTGAGCGCCGGCGAGCTCGGGGCCGCGATCGACCTCGACTCCACCCTGGAGGAGGCGCTCGCCGCGATGCTGCGCGACGACCGGCCGGTCGTGGGCGTCAAGGAGGGTTCCCAGTTCCTCGGGGTGCTGACCCCGCTCGGGGTGCACCGGGCGCTGCGCGCCTCGCTGGCGGAGTGACCGGCCTGAGGTGACGGCTCAGGTGACCGGCACAGCCCGGTGCCAGGACTCGGTGACGTACTTCGTCTCCCACCCCATCGCGGAGTAGAGCCCCTCGGCACCGGTCGGTGAGTCGGCATCCACCTCGAGCCCCACGCGGTCGCGGCCGCGGGCGGCGGCGTCCGCGATGATCGTGTGGAGCAGCGCCTTCGCGACCCCCCGCCCTCGGGCGGCGTCGATCACGCCGATGTAGGACACGTAGGACCCGTCCGGCCCGCCGTTCGTGTCGAGCTGCGTGCCGATCAGGGCACCGACCGGCATCGGGCCGAGGCCCTCCACCAGGGCGCCGTCGAGCTCGGCGAGCCACCAGTGGTCCCAGCGGTGACCGGGGTCCTCGCGGAGCCGGTACACGAACTCGGGGAACGTCTCCTCCCACGAGTTGAAGTGGTCGCGGAAGGCCTCCTCGAGCACTTGGTGCGCGGCCTGGACGTCGACCGTGTCGGGCAGCCCCTCCGGCGTACGACGCACCAGCCGGATCCTGACCTCGTCCTGGGTCCAGGCGGCCGGGTCGGGCACCAGCCCGCTCTCCTCGGGCGTGACCGGCCGGCTCATCTGGAGCCAGCGGCGCACCCGCTCGAAGCCGGCCGCCGCCAGCCACGCGTGCTGCCGGTCGTCGTCGGCGAACGCGCCGGTGTCGATCTGCTGCACGTCGAGGTCGCGCGCGGCGCCCACCGCCCGCGCCTGCTCGTCCGCCCAGGAGAACAGCAGCGAGGAGCAGGCGTCGGCCACGGCGTCGGGCAGGTCGCGCTCGACGACATGGACGAACAGCATCCGGCCCTCGGCGCGGTCGTGGACGGTCCCCCAGGCCCGGATCTCACCGTCGGGATCGCGCAGCACGACGTTCTCGCGCATCCGCAGCCCGCGCTCGGAGACCTGGACCAGGACGTCGTCGACCGAGGCGCCGGCCCAGCCACGGCCGGCGCGCTCGTGCGCGCGCAGCAGATGGGTGAGCCGGGCCACCACGAACCGGTCGGCCGGGTCGGGCTGCGCCACGCGCCAGTCGTCGAGCAGGTGCTCGGAGTCCGCGAGGAGCCCGTCTGGATCGCTGTGGAACCGGTTGTCCTCGGGGATCACGTCATCGGATTCTGCCGTACGGCATGCGTGTGCCCGAGGTCGGTCAGGCGACCGGCCCCGGGCACACCAGGAAGTGCGTCAGGCGCGCAGCCGGTGCGGCTCGGCCTGCCAGGTGAGGATCTCGGCCCGCGCGACGTCCAGCTCCTGCTCGAGCTCGGCCACGCGCAGCACGGCCTCGGCGGCCCGCTCCTCGGCCTCGTCGAGCTTCGCCGACGTGGCGCGGCCGACGTGCTCGGCGGCCTCGGCGCGCCGCGCCTCGGCGTTGAGCTTCAAGGTGGCCTCGGCCGCCCGCTTCTGGGCGGACGACAGCGCGGCCTCCAGCTCGGTGAGGGCGTGCTCCTGGTGGTCGACCCGGGCCCGCATCGCGGAGGCGAAGACGGTGTGCTCGGCGGTGCGCTGGTCGGTCAGGTCGCGGTAGGCCGAGGCCTGGGTGGCCCGGTCGCGCGCAGCGTTGCGGCGGGCCTGGAGCAGCTCGGAGTGGGTGATCCGCGTGGCGGCGATGCCGAGCACGACGGAGGAGCTGGCAGCGAGCGCCTGGAACCAGGCGGAGCTGCCGAGGAACGCGGCGGTCACGAGGACCGCTGCGCCCGTGAGCAGGGCTACGGCGACGGTGAGTCTGGTGCTGCGTGGTCGCCGGCGTGCAGTCGGGGAAGACATAACCCTGAGGTTATGTCTCCTCCCCGTCGGAACGGACGCGACACGCGCGTTCGAGGAGCAGCGCTCCCACGACGATCAGGCCGCCGGCGAGCGCCGCGAACAGTGACCGGACGATCCGCTCGCCGCCCAGCTCGGCCGCGACGCCGAGCCAGCTCACGGCGTACCCGAGGTAGCCGCCGGCAGCCAGGCCGCCCACCAGGACCGAGGCTCGCGCCAGCACCAGCCGGTTGACGGCGTGGTGTGGCTCGAGCCAGCGACGGTGGACGTGCACGGTGCGGTGGGTGACGTACGCCGTGGCGAGCAGCACCGCGGCGACCACGAAGAGCGAGGTCGGCTGGAGCCAGCTCACGACCGGCGGGTTGCCGAGCCTGTCCGAGACCGGGTGCAGCAGCCAGCCCGCGACCAGCCCCACCATGACGGAGGCTCCGACGGCGGCCGGCCCCGTGGGCCGCAGGTGCCCGTCGGGTGGCTCCCGACCGGGGGAACCGGTCACTGCACCTCGAGCGTGAGGTCGTCGCGCTTCTGCACGCCCGAGGAGTCGAGGTGGGCGAGCAGGTCGGCGATCCGTCCGGCCTCGGGCAGCTCGGCCTCCGGCTCGAGGTCGTGCCACGGCCGCAGCACGAACGCCCGGTCCTTGGCCCGCGGGTGCGGCAGCTTCAGCTCGTCGTCGCTGCGGCGGTCACCGACCACGATCAGGTCGATGTCGAGCGTCCGGGGTGCGTTGCGGATCTCGGTCCGCTCGCGGTCGAAGGCGTCCTCGACCGCCAGCGCGCGGTCGAGGAGGCGGTGCGCGGCCAGCGTGGTGTCGAGGAGGACCACGGCGTTCAGGAACGTCTCGGAGCCCGCGGGGGCGTCGACGGGCTCGGTCTCGTAGACCGGCGAGGCAGCGGTGACCCAGACGTCGGGGGTGTCGGCCAGCGCGTCGAGGGCGCCCTGGAGGGCGGTCATCCGCTCGCCGAGGTTGGACCCCAGGGCGAGCACCGCCCGCCGGATCGGTCGCATCTCGCCCGTCAGGGTGTCGGCATCGATGATGTGCGGGTTGGGCGTCTCGGTCACAGGGGGTCCCTCACGTCTCTCCGGATCGTCAATGCCACGTCGGCGAAGGCCGTAGCAATGGGTGCATCGGGCTTGTGCACGGTCACCCGCGCCCATTCAACACGACGGTCGGTCAGGCAGACACCGGCCACCCGTGCGGCCAACGTCTCGATCAGATCGACCGGATCGGACTCGACGGCGGCCTTCACCCGAGCCACGAGGTTTCCGTAGTCGACCGTGTCCTGCAAGTCGTCCGACGCGGCGGCGGGCCGGGTGTCGACGCCCAACGTGAGGTCGATCACGAAGGGCTGGCCCTCGCGTCGCTCGTGCTCGAAGACGCCGTGGTGGCCGAAGCACTCGATGCCCGTCACGGTCAGCTCGTCCACCGTTCCTCCTCCAGTCGCTGCCACACGCGCAGCGCGTCCCGGCTGGCGCGCACGTCGTGGACCCGGATCCCCCAGACGCCGCGCTGGGCGAGCAGCACCGTGATCGCCGCGCCGGCGGCCTCGCGGTCGTCGACAGGCCGGGGCGTGCCCGACGGGTCGGCGAGCAGCGCGCCCAGGAACGACTTGCGGCTGGCGCCGACCAGCAGCGGGAACCCGAGGCCGGCGATCTCGTCGAGCCCGGCCAGCAGCGCCCAGTTGTGGTCGGCCGTCTTGGCGAACCCGAGCCCGGGGTCGAGGACCAGCCGGTCGTCGGGGATCCCCGCGGCCCGCACCGCGGCCACCCGCTCCGCGAGCTCGTCGCGCACGGTGGCGACCGCCCCCTCGTCGTACGACGCCAGGGACTGCATCTGGTCGGCGTGGCCGCGCCAGTGCATCGCGACGTACGTGGCGGTGGAGCCGGCGACGACGTCGAGGATCGCGGGGTCGGCCAGCCCTCCGGACACGTCGTTGACGACGGTCGCGCCGGCGCGGAGCGCCTCGCGGGCCACCTCGGAGCGCATCGTGTCGACCGAGACCACCGTGTCGGCCGCGAGCGCCTCGATCACCGGGATCACGCGCCCGAGCTCGTCCTCGACGCTGGGCCGCACCGCGCCGGGCCGGGTCGACTCGCCGCCGACGTCGACCAGGTCGGCCCCGTCGACGAGCAGCTGCCGCCCGTGGGCGATCGCGGCCGACGGATCGTCGTAGCGGCCCCCGTCGGAGAAGGAGTCGGGCGTGACGTTCACGACCCCCATCAGCGTCGGGGCCATCGCGGTCACGGCCTCCGGTGGATGAGCGCCATCGCCTCGGAGCGGGTCGCGGCGTTGCGCATCTGTCCCCGGACCGCGGACGTGATCGTGCGGGCACCCGCCTTGCGCACCCCGCGCATCGTCATGCAGAGGTGCTCGGCCTCGATCACGACGATCACGCCGCGGGCGTCGAGGATCCGCATCAGCGAGTCGGCGATCTGCGTGGTCAGCCGCTCCTGCACCTGTGGCCGCTTGGCGTAGACGTCGACCAGCCGCGCGAGCTTGGAGAGGCCGGTGATCTTCCCCGACTCCGCCGGGATGTAGCCGACGTGGGCGACGCCGGTGAACGGCACGAGGTGGTGCTCACACATCGACCACAGCTCGATGTCGCGGACCAGCACCATCTCGTCGTGGCCCAGGTCGAACGTCGTGGTCAGCACCTCCTCGGCGGTCTGGTGCAGGCCGGCCGTCAGCTCGGCGTACGCGCGGGCGACCCGGGCGGGGGTGTCGTGGAGACCCTCGCGGGTGGGGTCCTCGCCGAGCGCGATCAGCAGCTCGCGCACGGCTGCCTCCGCCCGCGCGTGGTCGAACGCGGGGATCTCGTCCGCGGCGCGTTCCGGGTAGGCGACCGGGTCGATCATGCCGTGGCGGGAGGCTCGGGCGGGTCGGCGACCGGGCCGGGCCCGCTGCCGCCGTGGATGTCGCCGCCGCTGCCGGGCGGGGTGATGACGACCCCGGCGGAGGCCTCCTCGGCCGGCTGGCCGTTGGCCCGGACGCGGTCGCGGATCTCCTGCGGCACCTCGATCGGCGGGATGGCCGAGGGGGACCGGTCGGGCGAACCGGTCCAGGCCGGGCGTCCGGGCCGGCGGCGCAGTGCCTCGAACACCTCGGCGACCTCCTGCTTGTCGAGGGTCTCGCGGTCGAGCAGCGCGAGCACCAGCGCGTCGAGGACGTCGCGGTTCTCCTCGAGGATGTCGAACGCCTCCTGGTGGGCGGCGGCGACGAAGCTCTTGACCTCCTCGTCGACCTTGGCGGCCACGTCCTCGGAGTAGTTGCGCTGGTGGCCGATGTCGCGACCCAGGAACGGCTCTGCGTTGCCGTCGCCGAGCCGCACCGCGCCGAGCACCTCGGTCATGCCGTACTGAGTCACCATCGCGCGGGCCAGGTTGGTGGCCTTCTCGATGTCGTCGCCGGCGCCGGTGGTCGGGTCGTGGAACACCATCTCCTCCGCAGCGCGCCCGCCCATCATGTAGGCGAGCTTGTCGAGCAGCTCGCTGCGGGTCTGGGAGTACTTGTCCTCGTCGGGCAGCACCATCGTGTAGCCCAGCGCCCGGCCGCGCGGCAGGATCGTGACCTTGTGCACGGGGTCGCTGCCGGGCAGGGCAGCGGCGACCAGCGCGTGGCCGCCCTCGTGGTAGGCCGTGACGAGCTTCTCCTTCTCGCTCATCAGGCGGGTCCGTCGCTGCGGGCCGGCGATCACGCGGTCGATGGCCTCGTCGAGGGCGTCGTTGGTGATCTGCTTGCCGCCCTGGCGGGCCGTGAGCAGCGCCGCCTCGTTCAGGACGTTCGCGAGGTCGGCGCCGGTGAAGCCCGGCGTACGCCGAGCGACGCCCTTGAGGTCGATGTCGACGGCCATCGGCTTGCCGCGGGAGTGGACCTGGAGGATCTGGTGGCGCCCGGACAGGTCGGGTGCGTCGACCGGGATCTGGCGGTCGAAGCGGCCGGGGCGCAGCAGGGCCGGGTCGAGCACGTCGGGGCGGTTCGTGGCCGCGATCAGGATGACCCCGCCGCGGACGTCGAACCCGTCCATCTCGACGAGCAGCTGGTTGAGCGTCTGCTCGCGCTCGTCGTGGCCACCTCCCATGCCGGCGCCGCGGTGGCGGCCCACGGCGTCGATCTCGTCGATGAAGACGATCGCGGGTGCGTTCTCCTTGGCCTGCTCGAACAGGTCACGGACGCGAGAGGCGCCGACGCCGACGAACATCTCGACGAAGTCGGAACCGGAGATGGAGTAGAACGGCACGCCCGCCTCACCCGCGACCGCGCGGGCGAGCAGCGTCTTGCCGGTTCCGGGCTGCCCGTAGAGCAGCACGCCCTTGGGGATCTTGGCGCCGACTGCCTGGAACTTGGCCGGTTCCTGGAGGAACTCCTTGATCTCGCCGAGCTCCTCGATCGCTTCCTGGCAGCCGGCGACGTCGCTGAACGTCGTCTTGGGCATGTCCTTGGTGATCAGCTTCGCCTTGGACTTGGCGAACTGCATCACGCCACGACCGCCGCCGCCCTGCATGCTGTTCATCAGCCAGAAGAAGACAACGAGGATCAAGATGATCGGGAGGAAGCCGGCCAGGATCGAGCCGAGCACGGACGGCTTGGCGATCTCGGTGGTGTACTCCTCGATCTGTTCGGCGTCGACCTGGCTCTGGACCTCGTCCTCGATCTCGGCCTGGGTGTCGGTCAGCCAGTAGGCCATGACCTGGTTGCCGCCCTCGCGGGTGACGTCGTTGTCGAGGGTGGCCTCGATGACCTGGTCGCCGTCGATGAACTTGATGTCCCGGACCTCACCCGCCTCGATGTAGGCGATCATGCGCGACGTGCTGATCTCGTCGTGCTCCCCGGTGGGGACGAGGTACTGGAGGGCGAGCAGGACGCCGGTCACGGCGAGGATGCCGATGACCCAACGATTCAGGAGGATCCGCTTCACGTACTTCTCTCGACTGGACTGACGACGGACTGGGGCGACTGACCGACGACGCTACCCGGCGCCGGTCCGATCCATTCTCGCAGGCGGGGCCAACGGGGGCGAACCTGCGAGGCCGGTCACGGCCGAGCCACCAGACCCCGTACACCGTCCACCCTCGGCCGACGTACCCGCCCTCAGGTCGGGGGTGCTCCCGGGTCAGCCGCTGTACACGTGCGGCGACAGGGTGCCGATGTCGCGCAGGTTGCGGTACTTCTCGCGGTAGTCGAGGCCGTAGCCGACGACGAACTCGTTGGGGATGTCCCAGCCGACGTACTTCACGTCCACAGGCATCTGGAGCGCCTCGGGCTTGCGGAGCAGGGTGCAGATCTCGACGCTCGCCGGCTCGCGGGACTCGAGGTTCGAGGTGAGCCACGAGAGCGTGAGGCCGGTGTCGATGATCTCGTCGACGATCACGACGTGCCGCCCGGAGATGTCGGTGTCGAGGTCCTTGAGGATCCGCACGACACCGCTCGACTTCGTCCCGGAGCCGTACGACGACACCGCCATCCAGTCCATCTCGATGTGGCGGGCGAAGCTGCGGGCCAGGTCGGCCATCACCATCACGGCACCGCGCAGGATGCCGACGATCAGCAGGTCGTGGGCCTCGTAGTCGCGCTCGATGTCGCGGGCCAGCTCGGCGAGCCGTTCCTGGATCTGCGCCTCGGTGTAGAGGACGTTGACGAGGTCGTTCTCCACGTGGGACGCGTCCATGGGACGCAGCCTAGGGCGGAGGGGAGCTTGCGTCTGCTCCGGGTCCGCCGGGCACAGGTGCGGCCCTCACCGGGGGGGTGGGAGGGCCGCCCACACATCCTCAGCCGTCGTCAGGCGCGGCGGGGGCGGAACCGGCAGAAATGACCCGAACGGGTCATGCGCTGATGTCCGACGGTACGAACGCCAGCCGGCCGTCCCCCCGGACCGCCCGGAGCCGGCCGGGGAGGTCGATGCCCCGCTGGCCCCGCCACGAGTGCAGCAGCTCGTCGACCGCGACCAGGTGCCCGTAGGTGAGGTCGCTGGGGATCGCGCCGGCTCGCAGGGCCGCCAGCCGCAGGACCCGCAACCGGAGGGCGTCAGGAAGGGTCGCCAGCCGGTCGACCGGCAGCGTCTCGTCGACCACCAGCTCGTCGTACGCCGCGGCGGCCTGGGCGTCGAGCAGCTCGATGTCCGCCCGGACCTGCGGGGCGGTGCGGGCCAGCGTCTCGGCGACGCCGGGCCCGAGCTCGCGTTCGAGCATCGGCATCACGACGGTCCGGATCCGGGCCCGGGTGAAGGCGGGGTCGCTGTTGTGGGGGTCGGTCCACCAGTCGAGCCCCTCGGCCCGGCAGGCCGCCTCGGTCTGCGCCCGGCTCACAGCCAGCAGCGGCCGGCGGAACCGGTCGAACCCGGGTCGCATCCCGGCGAGCGACCGGCCGCCACTGCCGCGGGTGAGGCCGAGCAGCACGGTCTCGGCCTGGTCGTCGAGGGTGTGGCCGAGCAGCACCGCGTGCGAGTCGAACCGCTCGGCGACCTCCTCCAGCACGGCGTAGCGCGCCTCGCGCGCGGCTGCCTCGGGCCCGTGGCCGGTAGCCTCCACGGTCACCCGGACGGAGACGGTCTCATCGACCCCGAGCGTGACCATCCGCGCCACCAGCGCGTCCGCCCGCTCGGCCGAGCCAGGCTGCAGCCCGTGGTCGACGGTGACGCCGACGACCCGCCAGGGCCGGTCGCGGCCCTCGAACACGGTGGCGGCGAGCAGCGCCAGGGAGTCGGCACCCCCGCTGCACGCGACCAGGACCGGTTCCTCGCCGACGCCGGCCAGCTCCCGGCGTACGGCGCCACGGACCGCGGCCACCGCCCGGTCGAGCGTCATAGGACCCGGGCGACCCACGCATCGGGGTCGGCGATCTCGGCCTTGCTGGGGAGGTGCTCGGCGCGCTCCCAGACCGCGTTGAACTCCGCCATGCCGACGCGGTCGACGACGCCCCGCACGAACGTCGCGCCGTCGCGGTACTGCGCCATCTTCACGTCGAGGCCGAGTGCCTTGCGCAGGACCCGGTCGAGCAACCCGATCCCCTGGCGGCGGCGGTCGAAGCCGGCGCGGATCTTGCCGACGCTCGGGATGACCTGCGGCCCGACACCGTCCATCACGACGTCGGCGTGACCCTCGAGCAACGACATGACCCCGGTGACGCGGTCGACGATCGCCTTCTGCTCCGGGGAGCCGAGCACGTCGAAGATGCTGCCCCCGCCACCGCGGACGGCCTCGGCGAGCCGCTTCAGCCCGTCGTCGAGCAGCCCGCCGGGGTCCATGGTCTCCGCGAGAGCGCCGATCTCGCTGAACAGGTGGTCGCGCATCCACGGCACGGCCGTGAACTGGACCCGGTGCGTCTCCTCGTGGAGCGCCACCCAGAGCCGGAAGTCCGACGGGTCCGCGTGGAGCTCGCGCTCGACGTGGACGATGTTGGGCGCCACGAGCAGCAGCCGCCCGGCCGGCTCGTGGAACGGGTCGAACTGCCCGAGCACCTTGGACGCGAGGAAGCCGAGCAGCAGCCCGACCTCACCGCCGGTGATCCGGGCCCCGACGGCCCGGGTGACGCCGGTCGGCGCGCCCTTCTTGTCCTGCAACCGCTCGATGACCGGCCCGAGCATGACCGCGAACGCCTCGGTGTTGGCGCGCACCCAGCCCTGCCGGTCGACGACCAGCACCGGTGCGGTCCGCTCGGCGGCAGCGAGTCCGGTGAACTCGCGGACCAGTCCGGTCGACCGGTCGGCCGCGGCGCGCAGCTCGGCGACGGCGGCGTCCGCCTCGCCCGCGGTGACGACGGGACCGTTGCCGGCCACCCGTCCCCCGAGGGAGACCGCGAGCTCCCAGTCGACCATCGAGTCCATAGCCGTGACCCTACGCGGCATCGGCAACGCTCAACGCGAGCAGCGACAGGCGCCGAGCGCCCCGGCGAGGTTGTCCAGGTCGACCTCGGCCTTGAACTGGTCGGGATCGCGGATCCGGTCGGCGGCGAGCACGAACGCCATCGGCGTACCGGCCTGGTCGGTGGCGATGCCGGCCAGGGCGCGGACGCCGCCGAGGCTGCCCGTCTTCGCGCGGACCCGCCCCACGCCGGCCGCTGGCGCCTGGTCGAACCGGAACATCAGCGAGCCCGTGAAGCCGCCCACCGGCAGTCCGGTCACGGCCGCGCGGAGGTCGGGCCGCTGGGCAGCGACCCGGAGCACCTCGAGCAAGGTGGCCGCCCGGACCCGGTTCTGGCGGGACAGGCCGCTGCCGTCGCGGATCACCGCGCCCTGGAGCGGTACGCCGAGGCCGGCCAGGGTCTGGCGGACGCCCTCGGCGCCGCCGGCGAACGAGCCGTCGTCGAGGACGGCGAGACCGACGTGGTGGGCGAGCACCTCGGCGCCCTCGTTGTCGCTGACCTCGATCACGTGCTCGGCGATCTGGGAGAGCGGCGGACTGCTCACCACCGCGAGCGGGCGTGCCCCGCGGGCGGCCGGCGCGGCGGTGACCGGACCGCGCACCTTGACCCCCTGCCCGGCGAGCGCGGCGGCGAATGCGGCGGCCGCGTCCGCGGCGGGGTCGGCCACGCGCTCGGAACGGTCCGCCGCGATCCCCTCGTCGACCCAGAGCGCCCCGATGGGCGACACGATGTCGTCGGGGATGTAGTCGGCCCGCCAGTAGGGGCTCGCCGACGGACCGCTGAAGAGCGACCCGTCGTAGGTGAGCCGGACGGGCTTGCGGCCCCGCAGCGCCGCCGCGGTCTGCTTCGCCAGGGTCCGGACGTCGGCGACCCGTGGCCAGTCGTCCGCCGGCGCCCGCGCCAGCATCGGGTCGCCGCCTCCGACCAGTGTCAGCGACCGGCCGCGCGCGACGACGGTCGTCTCGAAGCGGTGGTCCGGGCCGAGCGCGGCGAGCGCGGCGGTGGCCGTCGCCAGCTTGAGGGTGGAGGCGGGCGTGAACGTGCCGCTGCCGGTGGAGTACGCCGGGCGCCCCCCGCCGAGCGCCGCCACCTCGGCGTGCACCGAGCGTCCGAGGTCGCGGTCGGCGAGCGCCCTGGTCAGCGTGCGACGTACGGCGGAGCGCAGCAGCGTTCCGGCCTCGGCTGCGTCGGCGACCGGCTCCGGCACGGGCACCGCGGCGAGGTCCATGCCCTCGGGAGGCGGCACCGCCGCCGGCTCGCGGACCGGGTCGGGGGTCTCGTCGGGTGCCCACCGGTCGGAGACCCCGGTCAGGTAGGCGGCGCTCGCCCCGCCGAGCAGGAGCACCACGAGCAGCACCGGCAGCCACGTCGCCCGTCGCGACGGGTGGCGTCGGTCATCCTTCCGCACTGTCAGACCCCTCTCGGCTGCGTGTTCGGAGCCATTGTGCGCGACACTGGTCCCGGCCCGGACAGGCCGGTGTCGCCGTTGGGAGGACAGACGTGCTCGAGTTTGACGTGGTGGTGGAGATCCCCAAGGGGGAGCGCAACAAGTACGAGGTCGACCACGTGACCGGCCGGATCCGGTTGGACCGGATGCTCTTCACCTCGACGGCGTACCCCGCCGACTACGGCTTCATCGAGAACACCCTCGGCCAGGACGGCGACCCGCTCGACGCGATGGTCATCCTCCAGCAGCCGACGTTCCCCGGCTGCGTCATCCTGTGCCGCGCGATCGGCATGTTCCGGATGACCGACGAGGCCGGCGGCGACGACAAGGTGTTGTGCGTGCCGACCCTCGACCCGCGGCTCGAGCACCTGCGCGACATCAACCACGTCTCGAAGTTCGACCGGCTCGAGATCCAGCACTTCTTCGAGGTCTACAAGGACCTCGAGCCCGGCAAGTCGGTCGAGGGTGCCGACTGGGTCGGCCGGTCCGAGGCCGAGGCCGAGGTCCACGCGTCGTTCAAGCGCTTCCAGGAGACCGGGCACGACGCCCACCACTGACCGACGGCCGAATCGTGCCTGATTCGGATCGATTCGTGCCTGATTCCGGTCGAGTCGGGAGAACGTCGTCAATTCCCCACGACTCGACCCGCATTTCCCACGACTCGGGCCGATTTCCCCACGACTCGGTCAGCCGACGAGCTCGGGCGAGCGCAGCACCTCGGGCGGTACGCCGAAGGCGTCCACCAGGTCGACCGCGAGCGGGCGGAGCTTGCGGCACAGTCCGTTCACCTCGCGACTGATCGCCTTCGAGCGCTGCGACGACAGTCGGCCGTGCTCCATGAACCAGCCGCGGTCGGCCTCGATCGTGGTGAGGGCGAACAGGTCGCAGAGCAGGTTCAGCGCCACCTTCTGGTCGGCGTCGTCGACGGCGGCGACCTTGTCGAGGAAGGCGTCGAGCACCAGCCGCTCCGCGTGCGAGCGGGCGGTGGCGATGACGTGGTCCTGCACCCGGGAGAACACCTCGCCGGGGGCGAGGCCGTCGTCGATGCCGCGCTTCAGCCGGCGGGCGACGCCGGCGAGCTGGTGCTCCTCGCGGAACCGCAGCATCATCCGGTGGTAGTTCGGGTCGAGCAGGCCCGCCTCCTGGTCCCACTCGTCGCCGCCCGGCAGCAGGTCGCGGACCCGCTCGATCAGCTTGTGGACGGAGGCCTTCTCGATCACGGTCTCGACGGCGAGCCCGGCGACGTACCGCACCATCCCGAACTGGTCGAGGTCCTCGAACTCGCCGGCGTAGTCGGTGAGCAGGCCCTTGGCCACCAGCTGGAGCAGCACGTGGTTGTCGCCCTCGAACGTCGTGAAGACGTCGGTGTCGGCCTTGAGCGCGGCGAACCGGTTCAGCGCCCGGTACCCCTGCCCGCCGCAGGCCTCCCGGCACTCCTGGATGGTGCGGGTCGCGTGCCAGGTGCCGAGCGCCTTGGTGCCGGCGGCGCGCGACTCCAGCTGTCGTCGGGCGTCCTCACCGCCCTCGGCCTCGCCGTGCTCCACGGAGAACACCTCGTGCAGCTCGTCGGCCACGACCTCCTGCGCGAAGTGCAGCGCGTAGGTCCGGGCGAGCAGCGGGAACAGCCGCCGCTGGTGGAGCCCGTAGTCGAGCAGCAGGTCCTCCGCGGGCGGGTCGGTGGCCTCGAACTGGCGCCGCCGGTCGCCGTACTTCACGGCGATCGCGAGCGCGACCTTGGCGGCGTTGATGGCGGCCCCGCCGACGCACACCCGGCCCTGCACGAGCGTCCCGAGCATCGTGAAGAACCGCCGGTTCGGGTTCTCGATGCTGCTGCGGTACTCGCCCTCGGGTGTCACGTCGGCGAACTGGTTGAGCAGGTTCTCGCGCGGCACCCGGACCCCGTCGAACGTGATCCGGCCGTTGTCGACGCCGTTCAGACCCATCTTGAGGCCGTCGTCCTCGATCGTGATCCCGGGCAGCACCGCGCCGTCACGCCGCAGCGGCACGACGAGCGCGTGCACGCCGTGCCCGGTGCCGCCGACGTCGAGCTGCGCGAAGACCACCGCGAGCTCGGCGTGCCGAGCCGCGTTGCCGATCCAGTCCTTGCTCGCCGACGGGTCGGGCGTGGTGATCACGAACTCGCGGGTCTCCGGGTCGTACGTCGCCGTGGTGCCGAGTGCCTGCACGTTGGACCCGTGCCCGACCTCGGTCATCGCGAAGCAGCCCATCGTCGACCCGGTGATCAGGTCCCGGAGGTAGGCGTCGTGGTGGGGCGTCGTGCCGAGCTGGAGGATCGCGCCGCCGAAGAGCCCGAACTGCACCCCGACCTTGACCAGCACCGACAGGTCCCCGAACGCCAGCGTCTCGAACGCGGCGATCGAGGCCCCGAGGTCCCCGCCGCCGCCGTACGCGCTCGGGAAGCCCATGCCGGTCTGCCCGGTCGCGGCCATCTCGACGACCAGGTCGCGCACCCGGTCGCGGAACTCGTCGGTCCCGAGCTGCTCGGCGTCCTCCAGCACGGAGGCGTACGTCGCCAGGTTGGTGCGCACGAGGTCGCGGACCTCGCCGTAGCGGCCGTCGAGCAGGCGGGTGAGCGCCGGGACGTCGATCTCGGGCTGGCGGTAGCCCGCGGGCTCCGGGTCGGTGCCCCGGGCGGTGCCGGGGCCGGTGTCGGTGGCCATGCCCCGACGTTACTGACGGTCAGGGCCGGGCGTAGAAGTTGGGCGTGGTCCAGTAGTACATCGACTCCTGGCTCACGGGCCGACCGGTGCGCGGCGCGTGGATGATCTGGCCGCCGCCGATGTAGAGGGCCACGTGGAAGATCGACGACGAGCTGGACGACGACCCCCAGAACACCAGGTCGCCGGGTCGGAGGCTGCTGGCGGAGATCGGCGTCGACTGCTGGTACTGGGCCACGGAGTAGTGCGGCAGGTACTTCCCGCCGGCTCCCCACGCGCCCATGGTGAGGCCGGAGCAGTCCCACGCGTCGGGCCCGTCGGCGCCCCAGACGTAGGGCTCCCCCAGCTGTGCGCGGGCGAAGGCGACCGCAGCGCCGGCGCCGCCGCTCGGGGCGGGCGGGTCGTGCTGCGGCTCGGGGTCGTCCGCAGGCTCCTCGGGCTCGGGCTGCTGGGCCGGCTCGTCCGGCTGCTCCTCGTCCTCGGCCTCCTCGGCGGCGGCCGCGGCCTCGGCAGCCTCTGCCTGCTCCGCCTCCTCCGCGGCAGCAGCGGCGGCGGCCTGGGCGGCCTGCTCGTCGAGCGCCTCCTGGCGCTGCTCGGCCAGCGCGACGCTGACGTCCTGCAGCTCGGCGAGCTCCTGGATCAGCTCGCCCTTGCGGCCGGCGATCGCGGACGCCTCGGCGGCGGCGGCGTCAGCGGCGGCGCGGGCCGCGTCGCGGGCATCGCGCGCCGCGACCTGAGCGGCGGCGGCCTCGGCGCGGGCAGACTCGGCCTGGTCGACGGCGACGCTCGCCAGGGTCGAGGCCGCGACGAACCCGTCGTAGCGGCTGTCCAGCGCTGACTCGGCCGCGCGCATCGTCGTGCTCTGCTGGACGACCGTGCCGATCCCGTCGGCCTGCACCATCGACGCGACGGCGGTCAGGGCGGGCGACATCTCGTAGGAGCTGACCAGCGCGTCGGCGTACGCGTCCTGCTGGCGGTCCACGTCGGTGCGCGCGATACCGGCTCGCTCGTCCGCGGCGGAGGCTGCCTGCCGCGCCTGGTCGAGCCGGTACCGCGCACCGTTCCACGCCTCCGTCGCCTGGGCGGCCTCGATCGCGGACTGCTGGAGTCGCTCGTTCGCCGCTGCCAGGTCTGCCTGGACGGCGTCGACGTCACGTGCCTTGTCCGCTGCGGCGGTCCGCGCGTCGCGGACCTCCTGGCGGGACGGGGTGTCGGCCGGATCGGCGAGCGCAGGGAGTCCTGCCACCGGGGGGATGGTGAGACTCAGCGCCAGGCCGAGGGCCACTGCGACACCGACTGCGCGAGGCACGTCGCGATTCCTCCTGCGTTCCGTGATCGGTTCCCGCCCGGTCGAGCGTGGAGTGCCCCGCAGGGCACTCGCGGCACGCTAATGCTCATTCGTCACAAAAGCCACAGAATCCTCAGAAATCTCACACCTCACCGGCGTGTCGGCTTGCGAACTACACTCATGTAGTTCTCGAGCTCTGGCGGCGTGGCGGGTCAGCGCTCGGCGTCGACCGGGACGGCAGAGCTGTCCGTGGTCGGGTGCGACGCGAGTCCGTGTCGCTCGAAGGCCTGACCGCTGGCTCGGCCGCCGAGGTAGAACGCGAGCAGCGCGATGAGGATCCCGGCGACGTCGTCGGCGATGTAGTGCCAGCCGAAGTAGATGGTGGCGACGATCGTGACCGCGAAGTTCACCCAGAACACCCAGTGCACGATCCGGGAGCGGATCGTGTACTGCACCATCAGCGCCACGAGCAGCGTGATCGCGACGTGCAGGCTGGCGAAGCCCGCCGTGGACTGCACCGCACCCTCGACCCCGTGCCAGCGCACTCTCTCCCTGGCGCCGGACAAGGCGTCCATCAGAGCAGAGGTCGGGGTTCCCGCCTCGATCACGGGTTCGTACAGCCAGGGCACGAAGAACCCCGGCCCCAGCGTGGGAAGGAGGTAGTAGGACAGGGTCCCGAGCGACCACGCGATGCACTGGCTCGTCACGAACCAGTAGCCGTAGGAGATGTTGCGTGACCACACCAGCCAGCCGGTCACCGCGAGCGGCACCAGCGGCAGGAACCACAGGTAGATGAAGGACAGCACGTGTGCCGAGACGCCGGTGCCGAAGATGTTCTGAAGCACGGTGCCCGGCTCGTTGCCGAGGAACAGCGCGAGGTCCATGAGGTGGAGCTCGTAGTCGTACTTCTTCTCGCGGACGAACGGCAGGAACGACTTGAGGTTCCGGTAGCTCACGTAGGTGATGTAGAAGCACACGATGCCCATGGCCACGAGGGTCAGCCGCTCCCGCGTCCAGTGCGTGCGCACCCGATCCCGGGCGACCGATCGCCACCGCTTCGGATTCCCTCGGGAGACCCAGAAAGTCCGCGGCACGAGGTCGCCGAGGAAGGCGCCGGCCAAGAGCAGCGGGAGCCGCACGGCCGCCGGCCCGAGAAACCCTTCGGGGTCGGCGAGGCGCCGATCGATCAGCACTGCCGTGATGACCGCGAGCAGGCCCATGACCGCGGCACAGCCGACCAGCAGGACGTAGGCGCGGCGATACACGCGCGTCAGTCTATGGACCGGTCAGTCGGCGGTGATCGGCGCCAACCGGCTGCCGTCCACCCGGATGGCGACCTCGTCGCCCGGTGCGGGGTGGGCGTCGAGCCCGGCGACGGCGTCCAGCTCCCCGAGGCCCGGTACGTCGAGCCGGAGCCGGACCTGGTCCGGGGTAAGCCGCGAGGAGATCACGCGTCCTCGGAGCGGCCCGTCGTCCGCGACCGCCAGGGCCGACCGGCGGAGCGCGACCGCCGGGGCGGCCGGGGCGCCGGCGGCCCGCAGCAACCGGGTGGCGGCGTCGCCGTCGAGCACGGCGGCGTACCCGAGGAACAGCGCGGTGTCGGCGTCGACCGGGGCGCGCCACACCTCGGCGATCGGGCCCTGCTGCACGATCCGTCCGGACCGCATGACGGCCAGCCGGTCGGCGACCGCGAACGCCTCGTCGTGGTCGTGGGTGACCAGCAGGGCGGTCGTCCCGGCCGCCTCGAGGATCGCCCGCAGGTCGCCCGCCAGCCGCTCGCGCAGGCCGGCGTCGAGCGCGGACAGCGGCTCGTCGAGCAGCAGCAGCCGCGGCTCGACGGCCAGCGACCGCGCCAGGGCGACCCGCTGCCGCTCGCCGCCCGAGAGGGTCCTGGGCAGCCGGTCGCCGTACGTCGGCAGGCCGACCAGGTCGAGCAGCTCGGCCACCCGGCGCGCCGGGTCGGGCGCCCGGCGCAGGCGCAGCGCGTAGCCCACGTTGCGGGCCACCGTGAGGTGGTCGAAGAGCTGGCCGTCCTGGAACATCAGCGCGAACCCGCGCCGATGGGTCGGCACCCGGCTCACGTCGTCCCCGTCCCAGGCGACGGCGCCTGCGTGCAGCGGTTCGAGCCCGGCGATCACGCGCAGCAGGGTCGACTTGCCGCAGCCGGACGGCCCGAGCACGGCGAGCACCTCGCCGTCCGGGAGCTGGAGGCTGACGTCGTCGACCGCTCGCTCGCCGTCGAACGTGACGGTCACGTCGCGCAGGGTCAGCACGTCAGAAGGCTCCCACGGAGGAGACCCGCAGCCGCTCGACCAGCAGCACCACCACGGCCGTGGTCGAGGCGAGCAGGACCGAGGCGGCCAACGCCATGCCGTAGTTCAGCTCCCCGGGGTGGCCGAGCAGGCGGAAGATCACCAGCGGCAGGGTCGGGAAGTCCTCGCGCGCGAGGAAGGACGTCGCGCCGAACTCACCGAGCGACGCCGCGAACGCGAACCCGGCGCCCGCGAGCAGCGGCCTCCACAGGACGGGCAGGTCGACGGTGAGCACCGATCTCAGCGGACCGGCGCCCAGCGAGGCGGCGGCCTGCCGCTGCCGGTCGTCGATCCCGGCCAGCACCGGGACCAGGGTCCGGACGACCAGCGGCAGCGCCACCAGCGCCTGCGCGACCGGGACGAGCAGCGCGCTGTCACGCAGGTCGAGCGGCGGCTCGTCGAGCGTGATCAGCAGCCCGAACCCGAGCGTCACCGCGGAGACCCCGAGCGGCAGCATGAAGAAGCCGTCGAGCGCGCGGCGGACCTGACGCTCGGCGGAGCTGCGCGAGCGGCGGGTCACCACGACCGCGACGAGCAGCCCCGTGCCGACCGCCATCCAGGTCGCGTCGAACGCGGTGCGCAGCGAGTTGACCAGCGCCTGGGTCACGGTCACCTGGAGCGCCTCGCGGTCGCCGGTCGTGCCGAGGGCGGCGTAGTTGGCCAGGCTCCAGCCGCCGTCGACCCGCAGCGAGCCAACGACCAGCGAGCCGACCGGGATCGCGACGAAGGCCAGCACGAGCAGCGTGGCGGCGACCGGCACGCCGTCGGAACGACCGAGCCGGCGCGGACGGGCGGGCCCACGGGTGACCGGCGCGACGACCCGGGCACGCTGGGCGACGAGGAGCAGCGCCACCACCACGAGCAGCTGCAGGATCGAGAGCGCGGCGGCGGCGGGGAGGTCGAACACCTGCACCGTCAGCAGGTAGATCTCCGTCTCGACCGTGGCGTAACGGGTCCCCCCGAGCGTCAGCACGATCCCGAACGCCGTCGCACAGAACAGGAAGACCACCGTCGCCGCCGACACGATCGCCGGCCGCAGCGCCGGCAGCGTGACGGTGCGGAACACCTGCGCGGGCGAGGCGCCGAGGGTCGCGGCGGCCTGCCCGGCCCGACCGTCGAGCGCCTCCCACGCGCCGCCGACGACCCGGATCACCACCGCGACGTTGAAGAACACCAGGCCCAGCACGATGGCGACCGGGGTGCCGTCGAGGCCGAGGACGCCGAGCGGACCGCCGTCACGCAGCAGCTGGCGGAACGCCACGCCCACCACGACCGTCGGCAGCACGAACGGCACCAGCAGCGCAGCACGGAGCACCCGGCGCAGCGGGAACGTCGTGCGGTGGAGCACGTACGCCGCCGGCAGACCCAGCAGCACCGAGCAGCCCGTGGCCGCCGCGGCCGACCAGAGCGTGAAGCCGAGCACCCGGCCGGTGCGGCCGCGGGTGAGCACCTCGAGGACGGCACCGGGGTCGAGCGCGCCGTCCGGCCGGAGCCCCAGCGCGAGCATGCCGCTCACGGGCAGCACGAAGAAGACGCCGAGCACCGCGACCGGGACGAACGCGAGGGCGAGCAGCCCCAGCAGCCGCCGGCTCACCGCGTGACCAGGTCGCGCCACTCCTGCAGCCAGGCGTCGCGGTTGGCGGCGATCTCGTCGGGGTCGACGACGAAGGGATCGGTGGGCTGCTCGGCGAACTCGGCCCAGTCGTCGGGCAGCGCGACGTCGTCGCGGACCGGGAACACGTACATGGACGTCGGCAACGCGGCCTGCACCTCGGGGCTCAGCAGGAACTCGACCAGCTGCCGTGCGCCGTCGGGATTGGCGGCACCGGCGAGCACCCCGGCGTACTCGACCTGGCGGGAGCAGGTGTCGAGCAGCGCGGCGGTCGACGACTTCCCCGACCCCTCCGGAACGGTGAACGCGGGCGAGGAGTCGTAGGACAGCACGACCGGTCGCTCGCCCCCCTCGCCGCCCTGCGTGAAGTCGCCGTAGTAGGCATCGGTCCAGCCGTCGACGACCAGCGTGTCGTTGGCGAGCAGGTCCTCCCAGTAGGTCGGCCACTCGTCGCCGTACGCAGCCACGGTCGCCAGCAGGAACGCGAGCCCGGGCGAGCTGGACAGCGCGGACGGCGTGACGAACAACCCCTCGTACGCCGGGTCTGCGAGGTCAGCGAGGCTGGCAGGCGGCGTCAGGTCGCGCTCGGCGAACCACGTGGTGTCGACGTTGACGCAGACGTGACCCACGTCCACCGGCGCGAGCCGCTCGCCGTCGTCGCCCGGGACGACGTACTCGTCGACCCCGGCCGGCAGGGACACGTCGAGGTCGTCGAAGACGTCCTCCTCGAGCGCCCGCGACGCGAACGTGTTGTCGACACCGAAGGCGACGTCGCCGATCGGGTGGTCACGCGTGACGGCGAGCTTGGTGGTCAGCTCGCCGGCGTCACCGGCGGCCCGCACCTCGAGGTCGAGCCCCGACTCCTCCTCGAACTGCCGCAGCACCCGCTTGGGCAGCGCGAAGGACTCGTGGGTGACCAGCACGACGATGCCCGGCGTGCTGCCCGGGGCCGGGTCGGGCGAGGCCGACTGGCCCTCGCCGGTGCCGATCAGGCTGCACCCCCCGCTCGCGAGGGCGAGCGGCAGCACGATGAGGAGAAGGCGCTTCATGATGACTCCCTACGCCGGTGTGAGCCGGATCAGGTTCGGAGGGTCTGCGGGTGGCCCGCACTCTCAGCCCGGTCTCGCACCGGGCTCCCCTGTCTGTACGCCTCCACTGTAGTCGGGAGGCCGCGGGGCCGGCCCCTAGGGTGAGCGCATGCCGAGCCGCCGCCACGACCTGCTGGCGTACGTGATCCCGCGCCTGCGGAAGTCGGGCGAGCTCGTCGACGAGCCGACCGAGCGCAGCCGGGTAGAGCAGTGGCACGCGACGCTCGACCGGGCGCTGCCGACCCGGCTCGTGCCCGGCTTCGAGCGGCGGTTCTCCGTGGTGACCGAGGAGGTCGCCGGCTTCCCCGTCCACGTCGTCACCCCGCGGCACCGCGACCCCGACCGGACGCTGTTCTACGTGCACGGCGGCGGGTACATGGCACCGCTCGACCCCTACCACCTCCGCTACGTCACGTGGCTCGCCTCGTCCCTCGGCGCCCGGGTCGTGCTGCCCGACTACCCGCTCGCGCCCGAGCACTGCTGGCGCGACTCCTACGAGCCGCTCGTAGACCTCGCCAGCCGGTGGGCCGGCACGTCCCGCGTGACCCTCGCCGGCGACTCGGCGGGCGGCGGCTACGCGCTCGCCCTCGCACTCGGGCTCCGCGACCGGGGCGGCCCCCAGCCCAGCGAGCTGCTGCTGATCTCGCCCTGGGTCGACCTGACCACCTCCACGCCCGACACCCCGTCGTACAACGCCATCGACCCGTGGCTCTTCCTCAGCAAGGTCCACGCGTACGCCGAGTGGTGGGCCGGGGCACCCGACGACCTGGGCCGGCCCGAGGTCAGCCCGGCGCTGGGTGACCTGTCGGGGCTGCCGCGCGCCCTGATGTTCAGCGGCACCCGTGACCTGCTCGTGCCCGGCTGCCGGCTGCTCGCCGACCGCGCCGCCGCCACCGACTGGGACCTCACCTACGTGGAGAAGCCCGACCTGATCCACGTCTACCCGCTGCTCCCCTTCATCCCCGAGGCGCGCAGCGCCCGGCACGCGACCGTGGCGTTCCTGCGATGAGCGACCTCAGCGTCGTGGCCGCGTCCTTCGCCGAGCTGGACGCCGGCACGGCGTACGCAGTCTGGCGGCTGCGGCAGGAGGTGTTCGTCGTGGAGCAGGAGTGCCCCTACCCCGATCTCGACGGCCGCGACCCAGAGCCCGGCACCGTGCACGTGGTGCTGCGCGAGGGCGACGACGTGGTCGGCTACGCACGCGTGCTCGACGACCGGACCGAGTGGCGCATCGGGCGGGTGGTGCTGGCCCCGGCCGGCCGCGGCCGCGGCCTCGCCGACCGCCTCCTGACCGCCTCCTTGGAGAGCTGCCCCGACCGCGACGTCGTGCTGGACGCGCAGACCCCGCTGGCCGACTGGTACGCCGGCTTCGGCTTCACCGCCGACGGGGACGAGTTCCTCGAGGACGGGATCCCGCACCTGCCCATGCGCCGGCCGCGTAGTTTCCCCGCATAGCGCCTCTGCCGTGCCTAGCCGGCGGACCCACCCGAGACCGCCCCGGAACCGGTGCTGCCGGTTCCGGGGCGGTGGTGTGAGGGTGCGGTCGCTAACCGCGTCCGCTGGACGACCGCGCCCGGCGCGACACCGAGTCGATCGCCACCGCGAGCAGCAGCACCGCGCCGGTCACCATGAACCGCACCTCGGACTCGACACCCACGAGGTTGAGCCCGTTGCTGATCGCCTGGAGGACCAGGATGCCGAGCAGCGCCGAGTAGGCCGAGCCACGACCGCCGAAGAGGCTGGTGCCGCCGATGACGGCCGCCGCGATCGCGGTCAGGTTGGTGTCGGTGGTGCCGGTCGCCTGCGAGACGCTGGTCAGCAGACCGGCGCCGAGCAGGCCTCCGAGTGAGGCCAGCAGCGACGTCAGCACGAACACCGACACGTAGACCCGGTTGACCTTGATGCCGGAGCGGCGGGCCGCCTCGACGTTGCCGCCGACCGCGAACACGTGCCGCCCCCAGACGGTGCGCCGGAGCGGCGAAGTCCACCAGCACCACCAGCACCACGAAGCAGCCACCAGACGTAGGTGAAGCCGCGGTCGATGTTGACGTAGTAGGTGAGGAACCCCAGCCCCAGGGCGAGCAGGACCGCCTTGAAGGCCACCAGCGGCCACCACGGCGGCGCGCAGCTCAGCCGCCTTGCGGCTGGCCGCCAGCCGCCACTGGGAGGCGAGGAACACCAGCACGATCCCGGCGACGAGGACGTAGGACGCCACCCCGGTCACGAAGCTGAAACGGGTGAACTCGATCAGGTACGAGTCCGACGCCAGGTTGATGGTGCCGTTGTCGCCGAGCACGAAGAGCAGCACGCCCTGGAACCCGAGCAGCCCCGCGAGCGAGAACACGAACGACGGCACGCCGACGTAGATGAACAACGCCCCGTAGAGCAGCCCCGACCGCGACGCCGACGAGGGCGCCGCCGAGCAGCCCGACCACGGTCGAGCTAGCCCTGGTTGACCGTGAGCACGGCCATCACCGCGGCCGACATGCCACTCACCGAGCCGACCGAGAGGTCGATCTCACCGAGCAGCAGGACCAGCACGATGCCGAGGGCGATGATGCCGATCGGCGCCGCGAACTGGGTGATCGCCACCAGGTTGCGCGAGGACAGGAAGCGCGGCGTTCTGCGAGTAGAAGCCGAGGCTGATCACGATCAGGCCCATGATCACGGGCAGGTTGCCGAGGTCGCCTGAGCGGAGCCGGTTGACCTGCAGCCGCGAGGTAGCCGGACACGCCCTGGTGCTGGATCAGTCGCTCGTCGGCGAGGTCGGCCGCGACCGCGGTCGCCGCGCTCTGCGGGTCAGCCATCGGTGTCTCCCTGGGATGCCTGTCCGCGCGACGGCCCGCTGCGAGACACGACGTTGTCAGACGCACCGGTGATGGCCGCGACGAGCTGCTCGGTCGTGGCCTCCTCGACCGTGAAGTCGGCGGCGTTGCGACCCAGCCGCAGCACCACGATCCGGTCGGCCACGGCCTGGACGTCGGCCATGTTGTGGGTGATCAGCATGCACGCCCAGCCCGGTCTCGCGCAGCCGTTCGACCAGGTTGAGCACCTCGGCCGTCTGGGCGACGCCCAGCGCAGCGGTCGGCTCGTCGAGCATGACCACCTTCGGGTTGCCGACCAGGCTGCGCGCGATGGCGACGGTCTGTCGCTGGCCGCCGGAGAGCGACGCGATCGGGATGCGCACCGACGGGATCTTCGCCGAGAGGGTGCGCAGCAGCCGCCACGCCTCCTTCTCCATCGTCGACCTCGTCGAGCACCCCGAGGCCGTGGCGCTCCTGGCCGAGGAACAGGTTGGCGACCACGTCGAGGTTGTCGCAGAGCGCGAGGTCCTGGAAGACGGTGGCGATGCCCAGCTCCTGGGCCGCGGCCGGGCCGCTCGACCTCGACCGGGTCGCCGTCGAAGACGACCTGGCCCTCGTCGGGCTGGTAGACGCCGGCGATGATCTTGACGAGCGTGGACTTGCCGGCGCCGTTGTCGCCGACCAGCGCGACGACCTCGCCCGGCAGCGACGTGCAGGGAGACGTCGCTGAGGGCCTGGACCGCGCCGAATCGCTTGGTGACGCCGGTCAGGGACAGCACGCTGTCCCTGACCGGCGACTCGAGGGTGTCGGTCATCAGCTGATGCCGGCCGCCGCGCAGGCGTCGGCGTACTCCTCGGTGCAGATGTCCTCGACAGCGTAGAAGCCGTCGGCCACCACGGTGTCGTTGACGTTGTCGACCGTCACGGCGATCGGGTCGAAGATGTACGACGGCACGCCCTCGTACTCGGTCAGCGCGATGCCGGTGTCGCTGGTGTCACCGGGCTCCTCGCCCTGGGCGAGCTTGACGGCCACCTCGGCCGCGGTCTCGGCCTCGATCGGGATCGGCTTGTAGATCGTCATGGCCTGCTGGCCGGCGATGATCCGCTGGACGGCGGCGAGCTCGGCGTCCTGGCCGGTGATCGGGGGCAGCGCGTCGGCGGCGACACCGCCGCCGGTGAGCGCGGCGACCACACCGCCGGCCTGGCCGTCGTTGGCGGCGTAGACGCCCTGGATCTCGGACGGGTCGTAGTTGCTCAGCTGGTCGGTGACGAACTGCTGCGCCTCCTCCGGGCTCCAGTCGGGGTTGTCGAACTCCTCAAGGATCTCCAGGTTGCTGGCGTCGATGACGCTGTGGGCACCAGCCTTGAACTGCGCGGCGTTGGGGTCGGTGGGAGCTCCGTTGAGCATCAGGATGCTGCCCTCGTCGCCCATCGCGTCGACCAGTGCCTGGCCCTGCATCTTGCCGACGGTCTCGTTGTCGAAGGACATGTAGTAGTCGGCCTCGGCGATGAACCGGTCGTAGGCGATGACCGGGATGTCGGCATCCTGGGCCGAGGTGACCATGCCGCCGGCGCCGGCGCCGTTGACCGGGTCGAGCACGATGACCGCCGCGCCCTCGTTGATCGCGGTGTCGACCTGCTCGGCCTGCTTGGCCTCGTCCTGGTCGGCGTTGTAGTAGGAGACCGTCGCAGTCCTCGCAGAGCTCGGCCACCTTGGCCTCGAACAGCGGCTTGTCGAACGTCTCGTAACGGGTGGTCGCCGTCTCTGGCAGCAGCAGCGCGATGGTGCTGCCGCCGTCGTCACCGCCCGGCTCGGCGGTGTCGTTGGCCCCGCACGCGGAGGCCCCGAGCGCGAGCAGGGCGGTCGTGCCGACGGCAGTCAGACGCGTGACGGTTGTGGTCACGATGGATCTCCTTCGGATGGGGGGCGCCGGATCGCCAGTGCCCAGGGTTGTGATGGAACGAGTGTCGGGCGTCACACGTTTGCCGTCAAGACTTGAACAAGAATTGAGACAAATCCGTTTCGGACGGCCGCTAGTGGCCATGTCTTGACGGCAACCGGGTGAGCGGTGCATGGTTCGCGCATGGCTCGCAGCGTGCCCCCCACCGCCGACTCGGCACCTGGCTCGACGGCGTCGCTGCGCGCCGCGAACCAGCACCGGGTGCTCTCGGTGCTGCGCGAGCACGGCGAGAAGGCGACCCACACCCAGGCCGAGATCGCCCGCCTCACCGGGACTGGCGCCGGCGACGGTGTCCAACATCGTGCGCGACCTGACCGCCGAGGGCCTCCTCGACATCGACCCCGGCAGCGGCCGGCGCGGCTCCGCCGTACGGCTCTCCACGAGCGCCGGCATCGTGGTCGGCATCGACTTCGGACACCGGCACGTCGCCGTAGCCGTCGGCGACCTCACCGGGCGGGTGCTGTCCGAGGAACGAGTGAGCGTCGAGCCGCAGGGGCACGAGTCCGGGCTCGGGCTCGCGGCCTCGATCCTCGCCCGGATCGACCCCGGCGTCGGACCGCTGCGGCACGTGGGCCTCGGGTTGCCGGCGCCTGTGGTCAACAACGTCGTCAAGTCGTCGGCGATCTTTCCCGGCTGGGAGGGCGTCGACGCCCGGGCCGCGGCCGAGGCGGTCTTCGGCGCGCCGGTGCAGGTCGAGAACGACGCCAACCTCGGTGCCCTCGCCGAGCACCGGCAGGGCCACGGTCGCGGCCACAGCAGCCTCGTCTTCGTGAAGATCGCGAGCGGCGTGGGTGCCGGGATCGTCATCAACGACCACCTCTTCCACGGCGCCGACGGCACGGCCGGCGAGATCGGTCACCTCACGGTCGACGAGCAGGGGCCGATGTGCCGCTGCGGCAGCCGCGGCTGTCTCGAGACGTACACGTCCAGCGAGCACATGCTGCGGCTGGTCGACCCGACGCTGCCCGGAGCGACGTTCACGGACCTGGTGGCGGCGGCCACGGCCGGCAACGTCGCGGCGCAGCGGGTGCTGGAGGACGCCGGCCTCCACCTCGGCTGGGCACTGGCGAGCGTCCTCAACCTCCTCAACCCCGGCATCGTCATCGTCGGTGGTGCCATGTCGCGCGCCGGCGACCTGCTGCTCGAGCCGACCCGCACCGGCCTGCGCCGGCACGCGCTCGACTCGGTCGCCCAGACCCGATCGTGATCAGCCAGCTCGGCGAGCGCGCCAGCCTGGTCGGCGCCGTGCAGCTGGCCGCGGAGCGCACCGACCTCGTCACGCCCTGACGTCGACCGCGGCGAACAACGCGGCCAACGGCTGCGGCAGGCGCGCCGCCTCGACCGCCTGCGCCACCTGGCGGGCGAAGACGGTCTTGCGCCCGGACCTGGTGCTGGCGAACCGGCGTAGCTGGTCTCCGAGGTCGCGGCCGCGCCACTCGGGCTGGTCCTGGAACGTGCGAAACCGACGGAGCTCGCCGAGCTCGTCCAGCAGCTCGACGACGACCTCCGGACCGACCGCGCGGATCAGCTCGTCCTCGAGGTCGCGGTCGCAGACGAAGACTCCGGCCAGCCCTGCCGCGTGCTCCAGGTAGCGGCGCTCGCCGGCGTCGCACACGCCGAGGATGACGGCCTCCGGCCGCTCGGCGGCCAGGACCGCGAGGTGGCGGCGGATGTTGGTCACGCCGCCCATGGCCACCAGGTCCAGCCGGTCGCGGACTCCGTGGGCCTCCGCCAGCACCTCGAGCGCAGCCATGTCGCTGCGACCCTCCACGAGGACGACGACGTCCGCGCGCGTGTTCGCCACCATGGCGCCGAAGGCTACCCGGCGAGGAGTGGGTCCCACCCCAGGCCGGCATGGCCACGACAGAGGCACGATCGCCCGATGAGCCGGCGGTCGGTTCCCCCGTACGGTCGACACGCGTCGGTCTCCCATCGGTGCGGCTATCCCCGGGAGACCGACGCTCACGACCCCCGCCGTCGCCCACAGGGGAGCTACGGCGGGGGTCGCCCGACGTCCGGTCGCCGAATGGTGCAGGTGCACCATGCGCCGGAGCGTCCCGGACCGCACGCTCGCTCCATGTCGATCACCTCTGCGCCCGTCGCCACCGTCGCTCCACCGCTCTCGCGCGCCGCCCGCCTCGCCGGCGGGACGTGCCTCGTGGTCGCCGGTGTCACCAACGGGCTGTCCCAGTACGTCGGACAGCTCCTCATGCCCGAGCTCGCCGACTTCAGCGCCCAGATCCGATGGGCGGCGGACCATCCCGGCATTCAAGCCGTGGAGCAGACCCTGCTGCTGGTCAGCATGCTGGCGTTGCCCCTGGGTCTCCTGACGCTCGCGCACCTCACTCGCTGGGCGGCGCCACGTCTCACGGCTGCGGGCATCTGCCTCGCGCTCTGGGGTATGTGGGGATTCCACACCGTCGTGGCACTCGGCTACGGCGCGGGCACCGTCGGCCCGGGTGCCATCGGCACGGACGCGGCGGTCGCGTTGAACGAGGGGTACCTCGACCACGCTGGGACGATCGGCACGGCGCTGCTGCCGCACCTGGTCGGTTCGTTCTTCGGCGTGGGGCTGCTCGCGATCGCCGGTCTCAGGACCAGGACGCTCCCGCGAGCGCCGTTGATCCTGCTCCTCGTGTTCCTCGCCTGGGACTTCCTGCTTCCGACCGTGGGCGTGCTGGAACCGCACCTCCTGCTGGCCGTGGCCCTCGGCTGGCTGGGCCTCGTCGTGCTCCGGCTCCCGCAACGGGTGTGGCACAACCCCGGACACCCCGGCGCCGTCGGCTGATACTGGGAGGGTGAGACCCCGGCCCGCGATCGCGTTGGCGGCGGCTGCGGTGACGCTGGCGATCCTGCTCGTCACGGCGGCGGTCAGCTCGGACACCGGCCTGTGGAAGCTCGTCCTGGTCGCGGTCGCGCTCGGACTACCAGGAGCCCTCAGCGCCGTGCTCCAGCCGCAGAACCCCGTCGGATGGCTGCTGCTCGCCGTCGGCCTGGTCTTCTCCTGCCTCGGACTGGCCACCCAGTGGGTCGGGTCCGGCCACGAGAGCGCATGGGCGTCCTGGGTGGCCGACCGGTCGGGCGCGATCGTGGTCCCGCTCGTCCTGCTGGCCCTGTTGCTGCTCCCCGACGGTCGGCTGCCGTCGCCTCGGTGGATGCCGGCGGCCGTCGTGGCGATCGGAGCCCAGGTCGCCGTCGTCGCGGCGTGGTGCCTGGTCGCGGGTACGTCGCGCGACCCCAATCCGGTCGGCGTGCTGCCGGCCTCGTGGGCCGGTCCGGTGGACACCGCCGGGGACTGGGTGCTCCAGCTCCCGTTCCTCCTCCCCGTCGCGGCCGTCGCGGTGCGGCTCAGCAGGCCGAGCGACCGGGCTCGACTCGCCGGCATCCTGTGGGCCGCCGCCGGCTTCGCCGTCCTCGCGGTCGCCGGGCATGTGGTGTGGCCCACCGCCGCCGACGTGCTGGACGTCCTCGGCGCCATGGTGCTCGGCGCGGGCGTGACCGCGACGCTGCTGCGGCGACCGGAACAGGTGCGCCTCGACTGGTCGCTCACGGGGACGGCCCTGCTCTCGCCCCGCGAGCGAGAGGTCCTGGAGCTGGTGGCCGAGGGACTGACGAACCGCGAGATCGCCGCGCGTCTCTTCATCTCACCCGTGACCGCGCGCAACCACGTCAGCAGCATCCTGACGAAGCTCGGGCTGGAGAACCGGACCCAGGCGGCCACCTGGCTCGCACGCCGCGGAGCGGCGGGCTCGGTTCCGGACGGGTCGTGAGCAGGCCGTCGCCCTGCGCTCGATGCTTTCTGTCCGAACGTCTGCCTGCGGGCGAGGCTGCTGCCAGAATCCAACTGGTCGTTCCGCCCGAGCGATGGCGAGTACCTCCATGAGCCGCGTGCCCCCCCGGTCGCTGTTGAAGTCCTGCTCGACGGCACCTGGACGCCCGGCGTCGTGCGCACCTGCGAAGTCGCCCTCGACGGGAGCACCTGTACGGCGGTCGTCTCCTACGGCGGCGCCACGAGCGTCACCACCGGTCGCTTTCCCGCCAGCAGCATGCGCCGGCCGACCGGCGATCCCGGGTGTCCAGCGCCCCACGAGGACCAGAGCTGCTGCAGCTGACGCTGCCGTCGTTCGGCAACGACCGCATGCCCCTTGCCGTCAGCCCTCCCGCGTGAACGGCACGGTCATGTAGAGGGCCCGTTGGAACACCTCGTCGGGGATCCCCCGATAGCGGGGCATGGTCGACCGCAAGAAGCGGAGCCGCATGGTGTCGCCGTGCACCTGCCAGTGGTAGGTGTTCGAGCCGTCGGAGTGATGGAAGACCACGGTGTCGCCGTCGATCTGGTACTCCGCGTCGTAGTCGATCGGCTCCGGCTGCCCGCCCTCGGACTCGCCGTAGAGGTCCCACGCCTGGCCCTCGATGGTGAGGCTCAGCACGGTGTCGCCGGAGAACGGCGCGTTTGCTCGGTAGTCCTCGACCCACCGGCCGAGCCCGTGGCGGCGCAGGGTGGCCTCCGTGTCCTCGAGGGAGACCGGGCCGGTCCGCCAGCTGCCTTCCAACGGCGACGCGGCCGGTGCCTCGGAGCTCGGTGCCTCCGAGGCGGGTGCGGTCCTGGTCGGGTCGGAGGGCGGCGTCGCGACCAGCGGGGAGTCCTCGGAGCCGCACCCGGTGAGCAGCACCGCCACCGCCACCACGGCGACCGCGGCGGAGCGCCACCCGGTGAGGGTCGCGTCCCGCACGTCGCGCCAGCCGGGGTTCGTGAGCCACCGGCCGGCGACGTGGACCGTGGGCGAGATCTCGCAGCCGTCGCTCACCGCGCGGACCCGGGCGGCACCGACCTCGTCGTCCCGGAACCGCACGGAGCGGTGGGGCACCCGGTGCACTCTCAGGGCGGTCCGCAGCCGGATGCCGAAGGGACATCCCGGCTTGTAGTACACGACCGGCTCGTCCATGAGATCCTCCCTCAAGTCAGTTTCATCATAGTATGACTATGACGACCATAGTGATACCGTGACGTGTGGCTGTCAAGGGGACCACTCACCGCCAACGCCAGGCCGAAGCCACCAAGCAGGAGGTGGCCCGGGTCGCGCGGGCGCTCTTCGCGGAGCACGGCTACGTCGCCACCACGATCAGCACCATCTCCGCCGAGGCGGACATCCCGGTCCAGACGATCTACTCGGCCTTCGGATCGAAGGCGAGGATCCTCGACAAGATCACCGAGGTCTGGATGCGCGAGGCTCAGACGACCTCACGTGCGGCTGCGTACCTCGAGGAGCCGGACCCGGACCGGCAGCTGAGGATGCTGGCCGAGCTCAACCGGCGCCAGATGGAGTCCGGCTCCGACGTCGTGGCCATCTACCAGGAGGCGGCGGCCTCGGACCCGCAGATGGCAGCGAACCTGCGCAACGTCCTGGCCGCCCGCGAGCGCGAGATCCGCAAGCTCGTCGAGGTCCTCGCCCCTCGGCTCCGCGCGGAGCTCACGGTCGACGCAGCCCTCGACCTCACGCTGGCACTCACCCTCCCCGAGGTCTTCCACCTGCTCGTCGTGGAGCGGGGATGGAGCCACCGTCGGTACGAGACGTGGCTGGGCGAGACCCTCGTGAGCCAGCTGCTCGCAGCCTGACGAAGCTGCTGAAAGGATGAAGGCCGAGCCGCCGCTGATGGTTGTAGTCAGTGACCCACTCGTCGAGCTCGGCTTGGACTGCAGCCATCGAGGTGAAGACCCTGTCGGTGCGGAACTCGTCGCGGACGGTGCGGTGGAATCTCTCCACCTTGCCGGTGGTAGTCGGCGACCTGGGCTCGGTCAGCCGGTGGGTGATGCCGTTTTCACGGCAAACCCGGTCGAACAACACCTCGACCGGCGGCCGGTTGAACCGGCCGGTGAAGACCTTCCCGTTGTCGGTCAGGATCTCCTCGGGAACCCCGTAGGTCCGCATCGCCAGCGCCAGCCCGTCACAGACCCGCTGAGAAGTCTCACGGACCATTACGTACGCCGAGACACAGAACCGTGAGTGGTCATCGACCCCGGTCAACACCTTCGCGCGGCGACCGTCGGCCAGCACGAACCCGCCGACCACGTCCATCTGCCACAGCTCCATCGCCGTGCCCCGCTCCCAGCGTTTCCAGTGCTCGTCACGAAGTCGTCGGGCCTGGGGGTCGATGAGTCCGGCGCGGACCAGGCACCGGTAGATCGCCGACCGCGACGGGACCGCTTCCTTACCCAGATCGCCGGCCAGCTGAGACCTGCCGAGTTCATACAAGATCCGCCGAGGACCCCACCCCGGATGCGCTCGGCGCATCTCCAGGATCTGCGCTTCCACCACCCCGGCCATTTGGTGCGGACACGACACAGGACGACTCGAGCGCCGTTCCAGACCGGCCAGGCCCTCATCCTCGTAGCGACGCAGCCACGCGTGGACCGACTGCCGCGAGACGCCCCAACGCTGCGCGACCTCACTGACCGAAACGCCATCGGTCAGCACCGCCATCACGGCTTGGTACTTCTGTTCCTGCACGCTGAGCTCCCTGATCATGAGGGAGTGTCAAGGAGGAACCGGAGCCACCGTCAAGCAACTACCGAAGCCGTGTAAAGCACGAACCCGAGCCACTCCGTCAAGGAGGACCCGGGCTCACACATGAAGGCCGAGCCGCCTGTCGGAATCGAACCGACGACCTATTCATTACGAGTGAATCGCTCTACCGACTGAGCTAAGGCGGCGCGCTGCCCGGGGCTCGCCCGGGCAACCCGGGGAAGTATACGGACGGCGGCCGCGGGCCGCGAAACCGCGGGGACCCCTGGTCGGGGTCGCCCGCGGGCCGCTCAGGCGGCGTGCGCGGCGAGCGGTCGGCCGGCGCGGCGACCGGTCACCGTGGTCTGCTCCGCGCCGCACCAGCAGCGGAAGCCGACGACGATGCCCTGGTCGGTGTTGTCGATGGTGTCGACCTGGCTCGGGAAGACGAGCTGGCGACGGTCACAGTCGGTGCAGTAGTGGGCGAACACGGTTCCTCCTCGAGTCAGTCTCTTGTCTGACGTCCATGATCCGGCACCACAAGGCATAGAGGTAGCCTGTCTTTCCAGGGGAACCTCAAGGAGATGCCTATGTTTTCGCTCCATCAGCTCCGGTGCTTCCTGGCGACCTACGAGCACGGGTCGCTGACCGCCGCAGCCGAGGAGCTCGGCTACGCCCAACCCTCGATCTCCGAGCAGATCCGGTCGCTCGAGAAGTCCTGCGGAGCGCAGCTGTTCCGGCGCGTGGGCCGGGGCGTGGTGCCGACCACGGTGGCCGACGCGCTCCGGCCGCACGCGGAGCGCACGCTCGCCGCGGCCGAGGAGGCGCGGCGCGCGATGCAGCAGGTGACGACGTTCGAGACCGGAACGATCCGGTTCGGCATGTTCGGCACCGCCCGCCTGTACGCCGGCGCCGGCCTGGTCGCCGATGTGCTGCGTCAGCACCCCGGAGTGCGGGTCGAGCTGATCGGCCAGAACTCCAACGAGGTGCAGGACGAGCTCCGGCGCGGACGGCTCGAGGCCGCCATGATCGCGGTGCCGACGGCCAGCGAGGGGATGACCGTGACCCCGGTCGCCCGCGACGAGCTGGTCTACATCAGCGCCTACCCCGAGCGGCTGACGGGCCCCGTGACCGCGCAGCGGCTGGCGAAGGCCTCGCTGGTCATGCCGGAGACGACGTGGCGGGCCGAGGACTCGACCCGGATGCTCCTGCGCCAGCTGCTCCACGAGATCGGCCACAACCCGCAGACCCGGATCGAGGTCGAGGACGTCGAGACCGCGGTGGAGCTGGTCGGCATGGGCCTCGCCGACTCGGTGATCCCACGCGGAGCGGCCGAGCAGCTGCTGCCACGGTTGGCACCGACGGCCGGGCTCACGTCGCTGCGGCCGCGGCAGTTCGACACGTTCGCCGTCGTCCATCGCGCCGGTGCGACGCTGTCGCCGGCGGCCCGGCTGATGATCCAGCTCGCGACCGACCGGATCCAGTCGATCGCCGAGCCGCTCCCGGCCCGGTGAACAGTCAGCAGGTCAGCAGGTCAGGCCGTCGTCGGGCACGGTGCCGTCGAGCAGGTAGTCCTCGACCGCGCCGTCCACGCAGTCGTTGTCGACGTTGTAGCCCGTGTGGCCGTCGCCCTCACGGGTGACGAGGACCGCCGAGTCGAGCTGGTCGGCCAGCGCCTCGGCCCACTCGTAGGGCGTCGCCGGGTCGCGGGTGGTGCCGACGACCACGATCGGCGCCGCGCCGGAGCCGTCGATGGTGAGCGGCTCCTCGCTCGTCTCGGCGACCTGGCCGCGGCAGTTGACCAGGCCCCAGGCGAAGACGTCCCCGAACGTGGGCGAGGCCTGCCGGAACGCCGGCAGCTGGGCTGCGACCCGGCCCGGCGCGACCGCGAACGGGTCGTCGAGGCAGTTGATCGCGAGGATCGCCTCGGCGCTGTTGTTGGTGTAGCCGCCGTCGGGGCCGCGCGACGCGTAGAGGTCGGCCAGCGCGAGCAGACCAGCGCCGTTGCCGCCGAACGCCGCCCGCAGGGAGGCGCTCAGCACGTACCAGTACTCGCGGACGTAGAGCGGGGTGACGATGCCGTAGAACGAGGTCCCGACGGTCAGCTGGCGACCCTCGCTCGTCTGGATCGGCTGGGCGTCGACCTGCGCGAGGAAGTCGGTGATCGCCGCGATCCCCTCGTCGACCGAGTCGCCGAGGAAGCAGGAGTCGACCGTCTCGACGCAGTTCTCGACGTACGCCCGGAGGGCGGTCTCGAACCCACGTGCCTGGCCGAGGCTCAGCTCGCGCGAGGTGGCCGAGAGGTCGACGGCGCCGTCGAGCACGAACCGGCCGACCTGCTCGGGGTAGAGCTCGGCGTACGTCGCGCCGAGCTTGGTGCCGTAGGAGGCGCCGAAGTAGTCGAGCTGGACCCGGCCGAGCGCGGAGCGGAGCACGTCGAGGTCGCGGGCGGCCTCGATGGTGGAGACGTGCGCGGCCAGCTGGGGGTCGCCGGCGAGGCACCCCTGGCCGAACGCGTCGAGGCTCTCGACCAACGCGGCCCGCTCGGCGGCGTCGTCAGGGCTCGGATCGAGCGCGAGGTAGGTGTCGAGCTGCTCGTCGCTCAGGCAGTCGACGGGCGCGCTGCGGCCGGTGCCACGGGGGTCGAACCCGACCACGTCGAGGTGCTCGAGCAGCGGCCGACCGAAGACCTGGCCGGCCGCGGCGGCGTAGTCGGTGCCGGGGGCGCCCGGCCCGCCCGGGTTGACCACGAGCGCACCGAGCCGTTCGGACCGGGCGGGGACGCGCAGCAGCGCCAGCTCGATGGTGCGCCCGCGCGGCTTGCTGTAGTCGAGCGGCACCATCAGCGTGGCGCACTCGTGGTCGTCGCACGCCCGCCAGTCGAGGTCCTGTCCGTAGAAGTCGGCCAGCGCGGGCGACGGCGCCGCCTCCGCCCCGGCCTCCGGCGTCGGCTCGGGAAAGGTCCCGGGCGGGCGTGTGTCGTCGTCGCCGAGCAGGCCCGCGGCCACCAGGCCGACGCCACTGCCCAGCAGGGCCAGCACGACCACCGCGACGACGATCCGCCTCACCGGCGCGCGCCCTCGGGCAGCTTCAGCGCCAGCATCATCGACTCCAGGGCGAGCGGCACCGGCACGTTGAACTCGAGCATCTGCTCGCGCGCGTCGAAGATCCAGCCGATGCGCCGCAGGTTGAGCTCGGCGCTCGACCCGGCGGCGAGCCGCTCGACCTCCGCCCGGAGCTCCTCGTTGACGAGCTCTCCGGGGGCGCCGGCCGCGACGGCGATCGCGTCGCGGTAGACCGACACCAGGTCCATCAGCCCCCGGTCGACGACGTCGAGGTGTCGCCGCTTGGCGCGGGTCTTCTGCCCCTTCTCCAGGGCCGAGAGCGCCGGTGCGTACTCGCGAGGCCGGCGACCGCGCTCGACCACGCCATAGGCCTCGGCGAGGTCCTGCCGCTCGCGGGCGTCGAGCTCTCCGGTGATCGCGTCGGCCTCGGCCTTGGTCTCGTCGGCGAGCGTGGTGGCGGCGCGCAGGCAGGCGCCGAGGGAGGTCAGCGTCGCCGGGATCGCGACCACGCGGTCGCGCCGGTCGCGGACCTCGTCGTCACGGGCCAGCGCGCGGGCACGCCCGATGTGGCCCTGGCTCGCCCGGGCGGCGTACGACGCTCGCTCGGCCGGCACCCCGTCGCGACGTGCGAGGAAGCCGGCGACGTCGGCCGCGGTCGGCGTCGTGAGCGACACCAGCCGGGTGCGCGACCGGATCGTCGGGAGCACGTCCTCGACGGTCGGCGCGCACAGCATCCAGACGGTGCGCGGAGTCGGCTCCTCGATCGCCTTGAGCAGCGCGTTGCACGCCTGCTCGGTGAGCCGGTCGGCGTCCTCGACGATCATGATCTGCCAGCCGCGGCCGACCGGCCGGAGCGCGGCGCTGCGGACCAGCGTCCGCACCTCGTCGACGCCGATCGAGAGCTTCTCGGTGCGCACCACCTTGACGTCCGCGTGCGACCCCTTGAGCACGGTGTGACAGCTGTGGCAGTCGTCGCACCCACCGCGCTCGCACTGGAGCGCGGCCGAGAACGCCACCGCGGCGTTGGAGCGGCCCGAGCCGGGCGGGCCGGTGAACAGCCAGGCATGGGTCATGCCGTGTCCGCCGACCGCGGTGCGCAACGCCTCGACGACCCGGTGCTGGCCGACCAGGCCGTCCCAGACGCTCTTGTCCGACCGGACCTCGGTGGTCATCACCGGGCCGCCCTTGCCAGCAGTGGCTCGACCCGAGCGCGCACGGCGGCCGCGATCTCGTCGACCGGCACCCGGGCGTCGAGGACGAGGTAGTGGTCGGGATCGGCAGCGGCGAAGTCGAGGAACGCCTGCCGAGCCCGCTGGTGGAAGTCGAGCGGCTCCGCCTCGATCCGGTCGCGCCCCTCGAACCGGCCGAGGCCGTCGGTGGGGTCGACGTCGAGCACGACCGTCAGGTGAGGCCGCAGGTCTGCGGTCGCCCAGCGTTGCACGGCCGTCACCTCGGCCAGGTCGAGCACGCGGCCGGCACCCTGGTAGGCGAGGGAGGTGTCGACGTAGCGGTCGGTGATGACCACCTCACCCCGGTCGAGCGCGGGGCGCACGAGGGTGTCGACGTGCTCGGCCTTGTCGGCGGCGTAGAGGAGAGCCTCGGTGCGGGCCGAGAGCGAGCCCGTGGCCGGGTCGAGGACGATCGCCCGCAGCTGCTTGCCGACCGGGGTGTCGCCGGGCTCGAACGTGAGCCGGACGGCGTACCCCTCGTCGGTCAGCCAGGCGGCCAGCTGCTGCGCCTGCGTCGACTTGCCCGCCCCCTCGCCCCCTTCGAAGCAGACGAAGACCCCGGTGTCGCTGTAGGTCCCGTCGGTCACGGGTTCACCCTACGGGCGGCCGGTGACGCGGCGGACGCCCGCAGGTGCGTTCTCCGTAGCCCACGGGCGAGTGGCCCTCGACTCGCCGCCGGAAGGGCTGTTCGACCGTGGACTACCGACCTCTTGAGTCAGGACTTCTTGGCGGTCTTCTTGGCGGTCTTCGCGGTCTTCTTGGCGGTGGACTTCTTCGCCGTCTTCTTGGCCGCCTCTTCTTGGCCGTCTTCTTGGCCGGGCCCTTCGCACGGCGCTCGGCGAGCAGCTCGGCGGCGCGTTCCAGGTTGATCGACTCGACGGAGTCGGCCTGGCGCAGGGTCGCGTTGTACTCGCCGTCGGTGACGTACTCGCCGAAGCGGCCGGACTTCACGACGATCGGCTGACCCGAGACCGGGTCGTTGCCCAGCTCCTTGAGGGGGGCCGTCGCCGCGCCGCGCCCGCGCTGCTTGGGCTGGGCGTAGATCGCCAGCGCCTCCTCCAGCGTGATCGTGAGCAGCTGCCCCTCGGAGTCGATCGAGCGCGAGTCGGTGCCCTTCTTGAGGTAGGGCCCGTAGCGGCCGTTCTGCGCGGTGATCTCCTCACCGGCCTCGTCGGTGCCGACCACCCGCGGCAGCGACAGCAGCTTCACGGCGTCCTCGAGGGTGATCGTGTCGAGGCTCATGTCCTTGAACAGCGAACCCGTGCGAGGACGCTCCTTCTTGGGCGCGTCCTCCGGCAGCTGCTCGGTGACGTACGGGCCGTAACGCCCGTTCTTCGCGACCACGGGCAAGCCGGTCTCGGGGTGGTCGCCGAGCGCGATCTCCTCGCCGGCGGGGTTCTCGAACAGCTCGCGGGCCTTGCTCGCCGAGAGCTCGTCCGGCGGCAGGTCGTCGGGGACGTTGGCCCGCTTCCCGGCGTACGGGCCGCCCTCGTCACCCTCGAGGTAGGGGCCGTAGCGACCGACCCGCAGGTTCACGCCGTCCTCGGGAGCGCCGATCGGGAACGTCGCGAGCTCGCGGGCGTCGATGTCGCCGAGCCCGTTGACGAGCGTCTTCAGCCCCTCGACGTCGCCGGAGCCGAAGTAGAACTCGCCGAGCTCGCTGTTGCGGTCGCGCCGGCCCCCGGCGATGTCGTCGAGGACGTCCTCCATCCGGGCCGTGAACTCGTAGGAGATCTGCCGCGGGAAGTGCTCGACCAGCAGCCGGGTCACCGAGAACGCGAGCCAGGCAGGGACGAGCGCACTGCTCTTCTTGTAGACGTAGCCGCGGTTGAGGATCGTGCCGATGATCGAGGCGTACGTCGAGGGGCGGCCGATCTCGCGCTCCTCGAGCTCCTTGATCAGGGTCGCCTCGGTGTAGCGGGCGGGCGGCTTCGTCTCGTGGCCGCTGGCGCTGACCGAGGCCGCGCTCACGCGGTCGCCCTCGTCGAGCTTCGGGAGCCGGGTCTCGGCGTCGTCCTTCTGGGCGCCCTCGTCGGTCCCCTCGACGTAGGCCTTGAGGAAACCGTGGAACGTGATCACCCGGCCGCTCGCGGTGAAGACGACGTCCTCGCCCGTCGAGGCGGCACCGCCGATCCGGATCGTGACCGACTGGCCGACCGCATCCTTCATCTGCGAGGCGACGGTGCGCATCCAGATCAGCTCGTAGAGCCGGAACTGGTCGCCGGTCAGGCCGGTCTGGGCGGGGGTCCGGAAGGAATCGCCGGCGGGACGGATCGCCTCGTGCGCCTCCTGGGCGTTCTTCACCTTGCTCGCGTAGACCCGCGGCTGGTCGGGCAGGTAGTCGCCGCCGTAGAGCTCGCGCACCTGCGACCGCGCCGCGCCGACGGCCGCACTGCTCAAGGTGGTGGAGTCGGTCCGCATGTAGGTGATGTAGCCGTTCTCGTACAGACGCTGCGCCACCGACATCGTCACCGAGGCGCTCATCCCGAGCTTGCGGGACGCCTCCTGCTGCATCGTGGTGGTGCGGAAGGGGGCGTAGGGCGAGCGCCGGTAGGGCTTCGACTCGACCGAGCGCACGTCGTACGCCGTGTCGCGCAGCCCGGCCGCGAGCGCCTCTGCCCGGCCGCGGTCGAGGTGCGTCACGTTGGCACGGACTGCCTTCTCGGTCAGCTCGCCGTCGGGTCCGAACTCGGCGCCGCGGGCCACCCGGCGCTCGTCGACGGTGTGGAGCCGGGCGGGAAACATCCGCTGGTCGTGGCCGCCACCGGCGTCGAAGGTGGCCTCCAGGTCCCAGTAGGAAGCAGCCCGGAACGCCATCCGCTCCTTCTCGCGGTCGACCACCAGGCGGGTCGCCACCGACTGCACCCGGCCCGCGGACAGGCCGGACATGACCTTCTTCCACAGCACGGGCGAGACCTCGTAGCCGTAGAGCCGGTCGAGGATCCGGCGTGCCTCCTGCGCCTCGACGAGGTCCATGTCGAGCTCGCGGGGACTCTCGGCGGCCGCGAGGATCGCCGGCTTGGTGATCTCGTGGAAGACCATCCGCTTGACGGGGATGCCCTGCGGCTTCAGCTCGTCCAGCAGGTGCCAGGCGATCGCCTCGCCCTCGCGGTCCTCGTCGGTGGCGAGGAAGAGCTCGTCGGCGTCCTTGAGCAGGCTCTTCAGCTTCGAGATGTGCGCCTTCTTGTCGCGCGGCACGACGTAGTAGGGCTCGAACCCGTTGTCGACGTCGACCGCGAGACGGCCCCAGGGCTGGTCCTTGATCTTGGCCGGGGTGTCGGCGGCGCTGGTGGGAAGGTCGCGGATGTGCCCGATGGAGGACTCGACGACGTAGCCCGAGCCGAGGTACTCCGCGATCTTGCGGGCCTTGGCGGGCGACTCGACGATGACCAGCTTGTGGGGCACGGGCGTGAATCTCCTGGGGGCAGTGGACGCCGGAGGGGTCCGACGGCCGATCACGGTAGCGCGACCTGTCAATCCCCTCTCAATCTGCCCGCGCCGGGTCCACAGCGACGAACCCCTCCGCCACCAGGGCGCGGACCTCCGGGAGGTACGCGACGCGCACCTCGGCCCGGTCGCGCGCCAGCAGCGTGGCGAGCGCGTCCAGCAGCTGGGCGGTGGAGAGGTCGCCGTCCGCCGCGCCGACGAGTCCCGCGACCACCGTGTCGGCGGTCCGCGCCCGGCGCAGCCCGCGCTGCTGCCGCAGCACGATCGTCTCGGGATCGGCCTCCCCGGGCAGCCCGTGGGTCTCCTGCCTGACGTCGGGCGCCACGACCGGGTGGGCCGCGAGCAACCCGTCGTCGTCGAGCCGGCCGAGCACGTCGGCGGCGTCGCCCCAGGCAGCGACCGCCGGCGCGATCGGCTGCTCCACGGAGTAGGGGTGGTCGAGGAAGGTCCGCGGCCCGGGAGCGTTGCGCACGTTGACCCAGCCGAACCCGACCCCCTCGATCCGCTGCTCGTCGAACCAGGCGAGCCACGCGTCGTAGCGGTCGAGGTAGTCGCCCGACCCGTGCCGGCCCGCGTCCTTGAGCCACAGCTCGACGTACGACGCCGGGTCGAGGACCTCGCGCTGCACGACCAGGGCGCTGGTGTCGTCGGCGAGCCACCCACCCAGCCGCTCGTCCCACGGCCGGTCTCCCACGATCGCCCAGTTGGCGAGGACCTGCAGCCAGCCGCCCTCGGTCAGGTGCGCCGGACCGGCCCGGACGATCCGCTCGACCACCTGGTCGCCCGGCAGCCCGCTGTCACGGTAGGTCAGTCGGTCGCCGCCGGGCGGGCTGATGACGAACGGCGGATTGGTCGCGATCAGGTCGAACCGCTCGCCCGTCACGGGATCGAGCAGCGACCCGTCGCGCACGTCGATGTTCGCGGCTTCGTTGAGCGCCGCGTTGAGACGGGTCAGCCACAGCGCGCGCGGGTTCACGTCGGTCGCGACGACCTCGCCGCTGTGCTCGGCGAGGTGCAACGCCTGGACGCCGCAGCCGGTGCCGAGGTCGAGCGCGCGGCCGACCGGGCGACGCAACGTGAGCTGTGCGAGCGAAGTGGAGGCCGGGCTGATGCCGAGGACGTGGTCGGTGCCGACCCGGTGGGGGCTGCCGTCCAGGCCGGGCGTGAGGTCGCTGAGCACCCAGAGGTCCCGGTCGTCGGCGGCGTACGGGCGGCAGTCGACGAGCGCGGTCACCTCGCCGGCACTGTGCTCGACGAGCCGCTCAGCACGCAGCTCCTCGACCAGGCCCGGGAGCGCCGCCTCGGCCGACGCGCGGCGGACGACGGTCTGGAGGAGGAACAGCCGGACCAGGGTCTCCAGCGGCGAGCCGCCCGTCGTCCGCCGCAGGGCCGGCGTGGTCTCGTTCCGGCCCAGCGCCGCGTGCGCCTGCGGCCCGAGCAGCTCGACCACCCGGTCGTGGGTGTAGCCCGCGCCCACCAGCGACTCCCGCAGCCGGGTGGTGAGCGGCCGCATCACGGGGTCGCTGCCGGCTCGTGGTAGCCGGTCAGCGGCTCGCCCCGGCGCCACGCGTCGAGGTGACCGCGGTAGATGCCGTGCCGCAGCTCCAGCTCGTAGCCGTCGTACTGCGGGAGGCCGAGCTCGCGGGCGGCCGCCAGCTCGCCCTCCACGTCGTAGGGCACCCGCACGTAGGACAGAGCCCAGGGCGCGGGCTCGGCTGAGCCGAGCACGCCCTCGAGGATGCAGTAGAGCGGCGTGGGGTCTCCCATGCAGTTCCCGACGGCTCCGGTGTTGAACGACGTCCGGCCCTCGAGCTGGCACTCGTAGAAGGGGTCGTGCGTGTCGCCGTACCCGACGACGTCGGGCTCGGGGCCGTCGCCGGTCGCCGCGGTGTTGGTGAAGAGCCCCTCGAAGTCGGCCTGGCTGCGCACGTAGCGCACGCGCCGGTGCACCGTCTCCTCCGAGGCGTGGAACAGCCGCACCTGCCGACCGCTCAGCAGGAAGTCGTGGCTGAACGGCAGCGATCGCAACCACTCCCCCTGCCCCGGGCCGAGCTCTGCCGACCACCAGCGGAGCGCCTCGTTGTCGACCTCCCGGTCGGGATCGGGCAGGAAGTCGTCCCAGTTGCCGAGGAGGTTCACCTCGCAGCGTTCGCGGCAGAGGTCGACCACCGCCCGGCCGCGCGGGCCCTTCCCGACGTAGTCGCCGAGGTTGTAGATCCGGGTGATGCCGCGGTGGTCGATGTCGGCGAGCACCGCTTCCAGCGCGGTGAGGTTGCCGTGGACGTCGGAGATCAGGGCGATCCGGTCGGGTGGGGAGGTCACGTCGACGATCCTCCCACCGGCCCGGGCAGGCTCCGGACGCACCTCGACCCCGTCCGGAACCGGACGGGGTCGAGGTGGTGGTGCGATGCTGCCGCGGCTACTCCCGCGTCTCCGTCTCGGCGGGCGAGAACTGGCGCGTCGCCTCGGGGTCGGTCTCCGGCGCGGTGGCCGACGGGGCCGGCGGCGTGGGCGCCGCCGGCGGACCGTCACCGTCGTCCATCAGCTGCGAAGAACGGCGCTTCGACACGACGATGGCGCCGACGATGATCCCTGCCGCCACCAGCGCGATCACGATGCGTAGGGGGTCGTTCTGGTCGTCGCCGACGCTCATCGAGACGATGGCGCTGGCGATCAGCAGCGAGACCAGGTTCATCACCTTGATCAACGGGTTGATGGAGGGGCCCGCGGTGTCCTTGAACGGGTCACCGACGGTGTCACCGATGATGGTGGCCTCGTGGGCGAGCGAGCCCTTGCCGCCGTGGTGGCCGTCCTCGACCAGCTTCTTGGCGTTGTCCCACGCGCCACCCGCGTTGGCCAGGAAGACTGCCATCAAGGTGCCGGCGCCGATGGCGCCCGCGAGGAAGCCGGCCAGCGCCGTGACACCGAGTCCGAAGCCCACCGCCACCGGGGCCATCACCGCCAGGATGCCCGGCGTGATCAGCTCGCGCAACGAGTCCTTGGTGACGATGTCGACGACCTTGCCGTACTCGGGACGGCCGGTGCCCTCCATGATCCCGGGGATCTCGCGGAACTGGCGACGGACCTCGAAGACCACGGCACCGGCTGCCCGGGCCACCGCGTTGATCGCGAGACCCGAGAAGAGGAACACCACGGCCGCGCCGAGCAGCACGCCGACGATGACAGCCGGGTTGAACACGCTGAAGTCGAGGAGGTAGGCCTCGTCGGGACCGATGTTGGCTTCCCTCAGCGAGTCGAAGACCGTGGTGGCGTAGGAGCCGAACAGCGCGGTGGCCGCGAGCACCGCCGTGGCGATCGCGATGCCCTTGGTGATCGCCTTGGTGGTGTTGCCGACAGCGTCGAGCTCGGTCAGGATCTGCGCACCCGCGGGGCTGACGTCGCCCGACATCTCGGCGATGCCCTGAGCGTTGTCGGAGACCGGGCCGAACGTGTCCATCGCGACGATGACGCCCACCGTGGTCAACAGTCCGGTGCCGGCCAGCGCCACGGCGAACAGCGAGACGGTGAGGGTGGCGCCACCCAGGAGATAGGCGCCGAAGACAGCCGCGCCGATCACGAGGGTCGTGTAGACGGCCGACTCGAACCCGACCGCGAGGCCGGACAGGATCACGGTCGCGGCACCCGTCCGCGAGCTCTCGCCGACGCTCCCGACCGGCTTGTACTCGGTGCCGGTGTAGTAGCCGGTCAGCGCCAGGATGCCAGCCGACATCACGATGCCGATGACGACGGCGGAGGCCGCGATGAACCGCGGGTCGCCCTCGGCGCCACTGAGGTTCTCGGCAATGTTGGTGAACTCGGCGAAGCTGCCCGGCAGGTACACGTAGGCGGCGATCACGCTGACCACGGCGGCGATGCCTGAGGACAGGTAGAACGACCGGTTGATGGTGGTCAGCCCGTTCTCGCCGGCCTTGGGCCTGGTGAGGTAGACGCCGGCCACCGCGGTGAGCGCACCGATCGCGGGGATGAGCAGCGGGAACACCAGCCCGGCGTCGCCGAACGCCTGCGAGCCGAGGATCAGCGCGGCGACCAGCGTCACGGCGTACGACTCGAAGAGGTCGGCGGCCATGCCGGCGCAGTCGCCCACGTTGTCGCCCACGTTGTCGGCGATCGTGGCCGCGTTGCGCGGGTCGTCCTCGGGGATGTTCTGCTCGACCTTGCCGACCAGGTCGGCACCGACGTCGGCGGCCTTGGTGAAGATGCCGCCGCCGACTCGCATGAACATGGCGAGCAGCGCGGCACCGAAACCGAAGCCCTCGAGCACGTCCGGCGCGGTCTCCTGGAAGGCCAGGACGACGATGCTGGCTCCGAGCAGGCCGAGGCCGACGGTCAGCATGCCCACCATGGCACCGGTGCGCAGACCGATCGTCATGGCCGGCTCCCGCCCGGTGGTCTCCGCCGCCGCGGCCACGCGCAGGTTGGCACGCACCGCGAGGTTCATGCCGAGATAGCCCACGGCAGAGGAGAAGCCCGCGCCGATGACGAAGAAGATCGAGCGGAAGATCCTCACCGTCATGTCGTCGGCCGGCAGGAGGAGCAGCGCGAAGAACGCGATGATCGCGAACATCCCGAGCGTCCGGAACTGCCGCTGCAAGTAGGCGTTGGCGCCTTCCTGCACCGCCTGGGCGATGTTCTTCATGTTGTCGGTGCCTTCACCGGCAGCAAGCACTTCCTGGCGGAACTTGAAGGCCATCGCGAGCGCGCCGAGCGCGATCAGGAGGACGATCAGGACCAGGACGAGGTTGCCACCGGAGACCTCCACGACAGCGGGACTGATCCCGGTCATGTGATTCCTCCTGGGAGTGACTCAAGTCGCATGAACGTGCGGAGTCTACGCACGGCACACGGTCTCACCGCACGGGGGTGTGAGCCGAACCACGCGCGACGTGCTGGGCAGGCGTCAGCCTGCTGCGAGGGCCTCGTCGGCGGTCTCGTGGATGACGAAGACCTTGGCCAGACCGGTGATCCGGAAGATCTTGAGCAGCCGCTCCTGGTTGCAGACGAGCTGGAGCGACCCGTCGTGGGCCCGCACCTTCTTCAGCCCGCCGACCAGCACGCCGAGACCGGTCGAGTCGAGGAACTCGACCTGCTGCATGTCGACGACGAGGTGGTAGGAGCCATGCCCCACCAGCTCGGTGATCTTGTCGCGCAGCTTGGGCGCGGTGTAGACGTCGATCTCTCCACCGACGGCGACGATGGTCTTGCCATCCGCCTCGCGCGTCGTCAGTGTCAGGTCCACGTGTGCTCTCCCCAAGATCCCGCGTTGTCCGGGGCTCGGTCAGCCCAGGTCACGGGCGTCGCTCCGTCTGCCGGCTCTATCAAAGCATGTCGACCCTACCTCTGTGCGTATTAGCAACCACCTTGTCCACAGCGGACGTGACAGCGGGCCCTGCGACACTGCCCGCGTGACACCGCCCGACCCCCACCTCCACTCGTGGGCCACCGGGCTGCTCGATGACCTGACGATCGCCCGGGGCCGCGACGACCGGCTGACCCACCTGGAGCTGCTGGCACCGAGGGCAGCGCGGTCGGCGGCCTGGCCGGACTGGACCCCGCCCGCGGTCCGGCATGCCTTCGCCGAGCGCGGGGTGGAGCGGCCGTGGACCCATCAGGTCGAGGCCGCCGAGGCCGCGTGGGCGGGCGAGCACGTGGTGGTGTCCACCGGGACTGCCTCCGGCAAGTCGTTGGCGTTCCAGCTGCCGGCGCTGGCCGCGGCCGAGGCGGCGCGCGGCGTGCGCGGCCAGCGGGGGGCAACGGTGCTGTACGTCGCTCCCACCAAGGCGCTCGCCCACGACCAGTGGGCCTCGCTGCGCTCGCTGCGGCTCGACGTACGGCTCTCGACGCACGACGGCGACAGCACCCGCGAGGAGCGCGACTGGACCCGCGACCACGCGGAGTACGTGCTGACCAACCCCGACATGCTGCATCGATCGCTGCTGCCGGGCCACGCCCACTGGTCGCGGTTCCTCGGCAACCTGCGGTACGTCGTCGTCGACGAGGCCCACCACTACCGCGGCGTCTTCGGTGCGCACGTGAGCCAGGTGCTGCGGCGGCTGCGGCGGATCTGCGCCCGCTACGGCTCCTTCCCGACGTTCGTGCTCGCATCAGCCACGATCTCGGAGCCGGAGGTGACGGCCGGGCGCCTGACCGGGCTGCCGGTCCGCGCCGTCACCGACGACGGGTCCCCCCGAGGACAGGTGGCGCTCGCGCTGTGGGAGCCTCCGTTCGCCTCGTACCTCGGGGAGAACGGCGCGCCGGTCCGCCGCGCCGCCACCTCGGAGGCCGCCGACCTGCTCACCGACCTGGTGGTGGCGGGAGTCCGGACGCTCGCGTTCGTGCGCTCGCGACGCGGGGTCGAGCAGGTCGCCCGCACCTCGGCTGAGCTGCTCGCGGAGGTCGACGACTCGCTGCCGGGCAAGGTCGCGGCGTACCGCGGGGGCTACCTCCCCGAGGAGCGCCGCGAGCTCGAGGACCGGCTGCGCAACGGCGACCTGATCGGGCTCGCCGCGACGAACGCGCTCGAGCTCGGCATCGACATCTCGGGGCTCGACGCGGTCGTGATGGTCGGCTTCCCCGGCACCCGGGCGGCGCTCTGGCAGCAGCTGGGGCGGGCGGGGCGTGGCGCCCAGGACGCGCTCGGGGTGCTGGTGGCGCGCGACGACCCGCTGGACACCTACCTCGTGCACCATCCCGAGGCGCTGATCGGCCAGCCGGTCGAGGCGAGCGTCTTCGACCCCGACAACCCCTACGTCCTCGGCCCGCACCTGTGTGCCGCGGCGCAGGAGCTGCCGCTGACCACGGCGGACGACGAGCTGTTCGGGCCCACGACGGGGGCGGTCCGTGACCAGCTCGCCGCGGCCGGGCTGCTGCGTCGGCGGTCGCACGGCTGGTTCTGGACCGACCGGCGGGCGGCGTCGGAGCTCGCCGACATCCGGTCCTCGGGTGGGGCACCGGTGCAGCTGCTCGAGTCGGCGACCGGCCGGGTCGTCGGGACCGTGGACGGTGGGCGCAGCCACGGGACCGCGCACCGCGGCGCGGTCTACCTGCACCGGGGCGAGACCTGGCAGGTGACCGACCTCGACCTCGACGACCGGGTGGCGCTGCTCGAGCGCGGCGACCCCGGCTGGTCGACCTCGGCGCGCGAGATCACGTCGGTCTCGATCCTCGCCGAGCGCGAGCACGCCCGGTGGGGGCCGTGCCGGCTCTCGCTCGGTGACGTGGAGGTCACCCAGCAGGTGGTGTCGTACCTGAAGCGGCGGCACCCCGGCGGCGAGGTGATCGGCGAGGAGCCGCTCGACCTCCCAGAGCGGACGCTGCGGACGGTCGCGGTGTGGTGGACGGTGCCCGACGACGTCGTCGAGGAGGCCGGGCTGCCCGCCGCCGACGTCCCCGGGGCGGCCCACGCCGCCGAGCACTGCTCGATCGGCCTGCTGCCGCTGGTCGCGACCTGCGACCGGTGGGACATCGGCGGCGTCTCGACAGCCCTGCACCCGGACACCGGGCGGCTGACGGTGTTCGTCCACGACGGCCACCCGGGCGGGGCGGGGTTCGCGGAGCGCGGCTACCGCGCCGCGGCCGCGTGGCTGCGCGCCACCCGTGACACGATCGCCGACTGCACGTGTGCCGAGGGCTGCCCGTCGTGCGTGCAGTCGCCGAAGTGCGGCAACCAGAACCACCCGCTCGACAAGGGCGGCGCGCGCATCCTGCTCGACGCCTTGCTCGCGCACGCGCCGTCCGCACGCGAGTAGCCTGCGGCCATGGTGATACTCGGACTGCTGCTCATCGCGCTGGGGGCCGTGGTGATCGTGGCGGCGGTGTTCGACCTCGAGGGGTCGGCGATGCTTCTCAGCACCGATCTCAGTGCCCTCACGGTGTTCCTGCTCGGCGTCGGTGCCGGGCTCGCGCTGCTGTGGGGATTCGGCATCTTGAAGTTCGGCACCAAGCGCACGTTCCAGCGGCGCAAGGAGTCGAAGAGGCTCACCGAGCTGCACGAGAAGCTCGAAGGCGTCGAGGCCGATCGCAAGGACGACGAGAAGGCCTGACCCGGACCGGCCTGACCCGGACCGGCCCGGGCCTCCGCCCCCAGGTCGGCGCCCAGCCCGAGCCAGCGCGGGCCCGTCACCGTCACCCGCACCACCACGTCACGCCCGTCGACCCGGCAGTCGTCGAGGCGCGCGCCGTTGGCGGCCGCGACCCGACCTGCCTCGGCGCAGCCGGCTGTCCCCCACCCCGGGCGCCGGCCGCGCCGGCCAGCGCGGCCAGGTCGGCCGCGAGCTGAGCGCGGCGGTGGTCGACGACCGTCGCCGCGACGACGGTGAGCCCGCACCCGACCACCAGCAGCACCGCGACACACGCCACCACCACGACGCTGGCGGCCCCGCGGCCGCTGCCGCGGCGCGACCTCACGGCGACTCCGCCGCGGCCACCGCCTCGGCCCGGAGGCGGACTCCCGGCCAGGCATCGAACAGACCACCCGGCCCGCGCAGCTCGCGGGTCACGGTGACGGTGATGTCGCCGTCGCCGTAGGCCGCCCCGACCCGGCTGCCCGACCCGGCGACCTGCTCGGCCCGCGCAAAGGCGGCCTGCTCCGGGTCGCCCCGGGCCAGTGATCGGGCGGCCTCGCGGGCGCCGTCGACCACTCGGACCTGGGCGGTGCCGACGGCCAGCAGCCACACGAGGCCGATCGTGACCGCGAGCAGCAGCGGCAGGCCCAGCGCGAGCTCGGCGGTGACGGCGCCGCGCTCTCCGGGTCGGGCGGCCGGGCAGCTGGCTCGGCTCATCCGAGCCCCAGCAGGCCGAGCACGTGGTCGAACAGCGTGCGCAGCAGCTGGTCGCCGAAGCCGCCGCTCAGCAGCTTGTAGAGGAGGCCGGCCAGCCCGGCTCCGGCGGCCGTGCCGACGGCGTACTCGGCGGTGGTGATGCCGGCCTCGTGGCCGGCCCTCCGCGGGAGGGTGGAGCGGACGGTGTCGCGGACGGTGTGCTGCCTCATGGGAGTCTCCTCGGTCGTCGGCCGCCCGCTGCGGCCGGTCTGGGGAGACCCTCGCGCGGGTCGCCGACGTCGGGCGAGCGGTGGCGCGACCGCTGTGGATCGCCGGGTCTAGTGCCGGCCTGTGGGTCGCAACCGGCACCTCGCTCACAGCCGGAGACCCGCGACGAGGGACGCGACCAGCGGCACGATCCCGAGGAGCAGGAAGCTCGGCAGCAGGCAGACCCCCAGCGGCACTGCGGCCCGCACGCCGACCGCCCGAGCGCGGTCCTCGACCTCGGCGCGGGCGGCGGTCGCGAGGTCGGCGGCCAGCCGTTCGGCGACCGCGGCCACCGGGGCACCGGTCCGTTCGGCGCGGGCCAGCGCAGCGCCGAGGGCGCCGAGCTCCGGATCTCCTGCGAGCGTCGACCACACCCGGTCCGGTGGCAGCCCGAGCGCGAGCCGGTCGGCCGTGAGGAGCAACCGGTCGGCGGCCGGGCCGGGAAGTGAGGACGCAGCCTGACGGACCGCGGTGGGGGTCGCGGCGCCCGCCCGGAGGGCCGTGGACAGGAACAGCACCAGCAGCGGCAGGTCGGCCCGCACCAGCGCCCGCTGCCGGCGGTGGGCAGCGGGCTCCGCCGTTGCGACCGCCCGATGGACGACCAGCGCGGCCCCCGCGCCGAGCGCCGCGCCGCCCCAGCCGGGCCAGCACACCCAACCGGCACCCAGGGCGATCCAGGGCCACCACCGGCGGCCGCGCTGCACCCAGTCACGGTCCACCGGCGGGTGATGCCGCGTCACGGGCGGTCGCCTCCACGTGGGACGCCACCAGAGCCGGACCCCGACGGCCGCCAGCACCGCGGGCAGCACCAGGGACCACCGCATCAGCGCGTCACCTGCGCCGCGATCCGCTCGATCCACCACAGCCCCACGACTCCGAGGGCCAGGCCGGCGGCCAGGCAGAGCAGGCCGACGGGGCTCCGGAGCAGGAAGGCCCAGGCCGACGCGCCCCCGCTGTTGCCGAGGAGCAGCACCACCAGCGGCAGCCCCGCCACGAGCCGCGCGGTGGCGCGGGCGGAGGCGAGCTCGCTCTCGACGACCCGCCGCAGCGCCCGGTCGGCACGGATGCTCCCTGCCACCCGGTCGAGCGCCTCGGCGAGGCCTGCGCCGCTGCGGTGCGCCAGCACCCACGCACCGGCGACGCCGCGCAGGTCACCGGCACCGGGCTCGGCAGCCAATCGCCGCAGGGCGAGGGCGACGTCGCCGCCGAGGTCGGACGCCTCGGCGACCGGCGCCAGCAACGGCCAGGAGTCCGCGGCCCGTCCGAGGGCGAGGCCAGGAGGCTGCCCGGCCGCCAGCTCGGCGGACATCAGCTCGCACGCCTCGAGCACCCGGTCGGCGGTCGCCACCGCCGCTCGCCGCCGGTCGCGCGCCCGCACCAGCTGCCGCCCGGCCAGCAGGGCTCCCCCGGCGACCAGCGCGCCGGGACCCACGACGAACGTCGCGACCGCTGAGGCCCCGACGACGGCGGGCCACCAGCCGGTCGTGCCCCGAAGCCCGAGCCGCGCCACGGCGCCGGGTGGCGGCCCGGCGACCAGCCACGCAGCGGTCGCGCAGAGGACGACGGCGGTCGTGATCACGCCGCCAGCAGTCGTTCGAGACAGCCCGCGGCGGGACCGAGCCTCGTCGACCCGTCGTCGTCGAAGACGACCGCGTTCTCCATGGTCACCAGTCCGTCGGTGCCCCGCCGCGGCACCGCGACCTCGCGCAGCACGCGGGTGCCGTCGCGCGTCCGGCCGAGGTGGACGACGAGGTGGAGGGCCGCGGCGAGCTGGCTGTGGGTCGCGGCGCGAGTCCAGCCCGCGGCGAGCGCGAGCGCCTCGACCCTGGCCGGCACGTCGGACGCGGAGTTGGCGTGCAACGTGCCGCAGCCGCCCTCGTGACCGGTGTTGAGCGCCGCCAGCAGGTCGGTCACCGACCCGTCGCGGACCTCGCCGACGACGAGCCGGTCGGGCCGCATCCGCAGCGCCTGCCGCACCAGGGTGCGCACCGTGACCTCCCCCGCCCCCTCGACGTTGGGCGGCCGGGCCTCCAGCCCGACGACGTGCGGGTGGCCGGGTCGCAGCTCGCTCGCGTCCTCGACCAGCACCAGCCGCTCTGCGGGGTCGACGAGCGACAGCAGGCCCGCCAGCAACGTGGTCTTGCCGACGCCGGTGCCTCCGGTGACCAGGAACGCGAGCCGTCGCGCGACGACCGAGCGCAGCAGCCGAGCGCCCTCCGGAGTGACGGTCCCGGCGCGGACCAGGTCGTCGACGGACAGCGGTCGTCGGCTCGGCACCCGCAGCGACACCACCGTGCCGGGCCGCGCGACCGGGGCCAGCACCGCGTGGCAGCGGGTGCCGTCGGCGAGCCGGGCGTCGACGTAGGGCGTCGCGTCGTCGAGCCGCCGGCCGACCGTGGCGGCGAGGCGCTGCGCGAGCCGGCGGACGGCGTCGTCGTCGGGGAACCGCAGCTCGACCGGCTCGAGGCCGGCCCCGCGGTCGACGAAGACCTGGTCGGGCCCGTTGACGAGCACGTCGGTGACGCCGGGCAGCCGCAGCAACGGCTCCAACGGGCCGGCGCCCACGACGTCGTGGCGGAGCGCCTCGTGGACCGCCAGCACGGTGGCGTCGCCGACCGGCCGGCCCGCGGCCCGGAGGGCGGTGGCCACCCGGTGCGGGGTGAGAGCACCCGGGTCGCTGGCCAACCGTTCGCGGACCAGCTCCACGAGCTCGACGGGCGGGGCGGTCATGCGGCGCGGTCGACGTCGGCGGCCCCGGCGAGCACCTCCCGCGCGGTCCGCGCCAGCGGCGACCGCCGGGAGCGCACCGGGCCCAGCCCGAGGTCCACGGCCTCGGCGAGCCCGCGCTGGTCGCCCATCCGCGCCGCGACCGGGGCCGAGACGGTCCGAGCGACGTCGGCGTCGTCGAGGCCCGGACCTCGCAGCACCAGGCGGGCGCGCCCGTCGGGGAGGCCAGCCACCACGCGGGCGGCCGAGGCCAGGCCGGGGACGGTGGGCCGCGCCACCACCAGCAGCAGGTCGCACCCGGCCGCCACCTCGTCGAGCAGCGGGTCGCGCTGCCGCGGCAGGTCGACCACCACGGTGTCGTGACCGCGTCGGGCCGCCGACATCACCTCGCGCACGGCGAACGGCTGGAGCGCGGCCGGTCGCCCGGCGTACCAGGTGAGCACGCCGAGTCCGTCGCGGCGCGGGACGCTCTCACGGAACGACGCGGCGCCGAGCCGGCCGGTGGTCTGGCACAGCTCGTCCCACCGGACGCCGGGACGTTCCTCCATCCCGAGCACGCGGTCGAGACCGGGACCGAGCCGGTCGGCGTCGATCGCGACAGTCGGCCCGTTGACGGCTGCCAGCTGACCCAGCGCCGCCGCGAACGTCGTGGCGCCCGCGCCACCGGAGCCGCCGGTCACCCCCACGCACCAGGCCCGGCGCGGCTTACCGTCGCCGAGGTCGGTCAGCTGCTCGACGACCCACTCGCCGGACGCCGGCAGCTCGGCGACGTTCTCGGCGCCGAGTGCCAGCGCGGTCCGCATCGCATCAGCCGGGAACCCGCCCCACGCCACGACGTGGACGCCGTCGCGACGCGTCGGACGGAGCTCGGCCAGCTCGGGAGCGAGGTCGGCGCCGACGAGGACCAGCGGGGCCGCGGCCCAGCCGGCCAGGCCGCCGATCCCGTCGGGGGCGACGACGGGCGTCACCCCGGCCGCCGCCCCGAGCCGCAGCAGCTCGTCGAGCAGGTCGTCGTCGCGCGTGATGATCAGTGGTGCGTTCATGCCGGGAGCCTCCCCGGCGGCACCGCGTCCGAACCGGGCCGCCGGATCCCCTGTGGACGACCGGTCCTCGCCGCGGTCTGTGGACGGTTCGGGGTCCCCGCTCGGCGCACTGCCCCGACCTACGATGACCCCGTGACCCGCCCCACCGCGGCCTTCTTCGACCTCGACAAGACGATCATCGCCAAGTCGAGCACGCTGGCCTTCAGCAAGCCGTTCCAGGCGGGCGGCCTGATCTCGCGGCGGGCGATGCTGCGCTCGGCGTACGCCCAGTTCGTCTACCTCGTCGGCGGCGCCGACCACGACCAGATGGAGAAGCTGCGGTCGTTCATGTCGCAGCTGTGCGCGGGGTGGGACGTCGCCACGGTGCGCGAGATCGTCGCCGACACCCTCCACAACATCGTCGACCCGCTCGTCTACGACGAGGCGGTCAGCCTGATTGAGGAGCACCGGCTGGCCGGGCGCGACATCGTCATCGTCTCCACGTCGGGGGCAGAGGTGGTCGGGCCGATCGGGGAGATGCTCGGGGCGGACCGCGTCGTCGCGACCAGGATGGAGATCGTCGACGGCCGCTACACCGGCGAGATCGAGCACTACGTGTATGCCGAGGAGAAGGCCACCGCCATCCTCGACCTGGCGAACACGGTCGGCTACGACCTGCCGTCCTGCTACGCCTACAGCGACTCGGTGACCGACGTCCCGATGCTCGAGGCGGTCGGCCACGCCCACGCGGTCAACCCCGACAAGGAGCTCCGCAAGGTCGCGGCATCGCACGGCTGGCCGGTGCTGGTGTTCACCAAGCCGGTGGCGCTGCGCAGCCGGGTCCCGCTCCCGCCGGCGAAGCCGACGCTTGCGGCGCTGGCAGTGGGAGGGGTCATCGCGGTGGGCGGTTTGATGTGGAACGCCCGCCGCAGGCGGGCCGCGTCCTGAGGCACCTCCGGGACCTGAGATCAAGTCTTGAAGTGTCGCCCCTGCAGGCGTAGACAGGGTGCCAGGACACAACTCCAGAACCCGCACGTGAGCTGGGTACCCACGCGGCGATCCACCCTTCCTACAGGGGGCCTGTCGCCGGGAAACGCCCGGGGCAGCACTACGAGAGAAGCACGCCTGGTAGCCACGGCTTCACGTGTCAGCGGCGGCACCCGAGTCTTCTCGAGTCGGGTGCCGCTCGCATGTCACGCATCGCGCAGCGGGCTCGCCTCGGTCGCGGCGGAGTAGGCCTCCCCGGCGTACAAGAGCCACCGGTGCACGGCCGGCTGCCCGCCGTCGCGGAGTGCGGCCGCATTCCCCTCGTAAGCAGGGCGCAGTGCGAGGTGGCCGGCCTCCGGCACGACCAGCGACGTCGGGTCGAGGCCGCGGGCCACCAGGACGAGACGTTCGGCAGCGCGGGCGACCAGGCCGTTGTGCGACGCGAACGGTGTCGCGGAGAGCAGCTCGCCGTGCACGACGGCCGCCACCAGCAGCGCAGGTGCGTCCTGCGACAGCACCTGCGACACCGTCCGCACCAGCCGGGCCGCGTCGGCGTCCCGCGGCCGGCCGAGCTGGTCGTCCGGCAGTGTGCCGGCAGCGGCGACCGTGTGCAGCCGGGCCAGCGCCTGCAGCGGCGAGCGGCGCAGCACCGGGGCCAGCGCCAGCAGCTCCGTGGACAGCCGGACCGAGGCGAGCGCCACCTCGTCGCCCTCGCCCGCGCGGACCTCCTCCAGCGTCGACCGCGATCCCTCCAGCACCGCGCTGGCGTGGGCGCCACGCAGCAGCGACTCGCCCGTCACGTCCGGCGCCGTACGTCGGAGGCCTCGGTCCCGCAGCACGGCGTCGATCCCGTCGCGGGCGGCCGCGAGCGCGGACGGCACGCCCTCGAGCGCGTGGAGCCGGTCGAGCAGCGCGCGGGCGTCGGTCGCGGTGGAGGGGTCCATGGTGCGCCCAGGCTAGTCACCGCCGGGGTCACCGAGATGGGGCCTCCCAGCAGGTAGCCTGCGCGTGATGAGCACCGACCACGGCCCCGAGCGCCACCGGCTCGCCCGGTCCTTCGGCCCGGTCGCCGAGGCCTATGACCGCGGCCGTCCGTCCTTCCCGGCCGACGCCGCCCGGTGGCTGGTCGGCCGCGACGCCGCCACCGTGCTCGAGCTCGGCGCCGGCACCGGCAAGCTCACGCGGGAGCTGGTCGGGCTCGGCCACGACGTCCACGCCACGGACCCCGACCCCGACATGCTGGGCATCCTCCGGCGGCACCTTCCCGACGTCCCGACCAGCGAGTGCGGCGCCGAGGAGATCCCCCTGCCCGACCGCTCCGTCGACGTCGTGGTGGCGGGGCAGGCGTTCCACTGGTTCGACCACGAGCGCGCGCTGCCCGAGATCGCCCGGGTGCTCAAGCCCGGCGGCGCGCTCGCCGTCGCCTGGAACAACCGCGACGCCACGATCCCGTGGGTCCGCAAGCTGTGGCGGATCCTCGGCGAGCAGCCCGCCCTCCTGGAGGGGACGGACACCGCGGTCGACGCGATCGTCACCTCGCCGCTGTTCGGCTTCCTCGACCAGGAGACGTTCACCCACTGGCAGGAGGTCAACCGAGCCTCGATCGTCGACCTCGTCGGCTCCCGCTCGTACGTCGCGTCGCTCGACGAGGAGGCCCGCGCGGCCAAGCTCGCCGAGGTCATCGCGTTCTACGACGACTACGGCCGCGGCATGGACGGGATGCGGCTGGCCTACGAGTGCGAGTGCTTCCGCGCGGTCGTCGCCGGCTCGGCCCAGCCGGCGTCCGACGATCTGACCGGCGACCTGGTCGCCGACCCCACCGGTGAGGCTCCGTCCGACGGGGACCGCCGTAGCGACGGGACCGACACCGACATGCTCCTGATCGACTTCCGCTGACGTCATGGGTACGCGGCTGCGTCCCTGGCGGCGTACCCACCTCGGCTCCGAGGTCGACCGTGCGACGTACCGCGCGCTGCACACCGCGAGCCTCGCGGCGCCCGCCCTGCGCGAGGGCCTGACGAGGTCGAGCGCGGAGCGCAGCCTGCGCCACCTGCGCACCCTGCTGGGGACGCCCGCCGCCGCGCTCACCGACGCCGGCGCGCTGCTGCACTGGGACGGGCTCGGCAGCCACCACGTCGACCAGGCGTCGTCGCTCGTCGGCCCGGTCCTGGAGCAGGGCAGGACCCGGGTGATCACCCGGGCGGACCTCCCGTGCGACGACCCCGGCTGCTCGGTCAGGCAGCTGGTGATCAGCCCGCTCGTCGTCTCCGAGACGCTGGTCGGCACCCTGGTCGCGGGGGCGCCCGAGGCCACCGGTGGGTTGGTGCGGGCGACCGACGAGGTCGCCGTCTGGGTGTCCGGCCAGCTCGAGCTCGCCCAGCTCGACTCGTCGCGCACCGAGCTGATGGAGGCCGAGGTCCGCGCCCTGCGCGCGCAGATCAGCCCCCACTTCGTCTACAACTCGCTGGGCGCGATCGCGAGCTTCGTGCGGACCGACCCCGACCGCGCCCGCCAGCTGCTGCTCGAGTTCGCCGACTTCACCCGCTACTCGTTCCGCCGGCACGGCGAGTACACGACCCTGGCGGAGGAGCTCCGCTCGGTCGAGCGGTACCTCCTGCTCGAGCAGGCGCGGTTCGGCGACCGGCTCCAGGTCACGCTGCGGATCGCGCCGGAGGTGCTGCCCGTCGCGGTCCCGTTCCTCTGCATCCAGCCCCTGGTGGAGAACGCCGTCCGCCACGGCCTCGAGGCGCGCGGCGACAAGGCCGACGGAGTCGGACGGCTCCTGATCGAAGCCCGCGACGTCGACCAGGAGTGCGTGATCGAGGTGGAGGACGACGGCGTCGGCGAGGATCCCGAGCGGGTACGCCGGGCGCTCGCCGGTGACGCGGAGCTCGACTCCGTCGGGCTCGGGAACGTCGACGCCCGACTGCGCAACGCCTACGGTGACGACTACGGGCTGGTGGTCGAGACCGCTCCGGGTGCGGGGACGAAGGTCATCGTCCGCGTCCCCAAGTTCGCGCCCGGAGTCCACGTATGAGCACCCCGCCATGACCGACCTGAAGGTCCTCGTCATCGACGACGAGAAGCCTGCCCTCGACGAGCTCGTCTTCCTGCTCGAGCGCGACCCGCGCGTGGCGTCCGTACTCGGGTGCGACTCGGCGGCCGAGGCGCTGCGGGTGCTCCAGGAGTCCGACGTCGACGCCGTGTTCCTCGACGTCCAGATGCCCGGCCTCACCGGGCTCGACCTGGCCCAGGTGCTCTCGCGGTTCAAGGCCCCGCCACCGGTGGTGTTCGTGACCGCCCACGAGGAGCACGCCGTCGCCGCGTTCGAGCTGCGCGCCGTCGACTACGTCCTCAAGCCGGTCCGCTCCGAGCGGCTCGGCGAGGCGATCCGGCGCGTGGTGGAGGCCGGCGCCCCGACGGCCGGCGAGGACGTGCGGATCCCCGTCGAGCGCGGTGGGGTGACCCGCTTCGTCGACCGCTCGGACATCACCCACGTCGAGGCCGAGGGCGACTACGCCCGGCTCCACACCGCCGACGGGTCACACCTCGTGCGGGCTCCGCTCTCGTCCCTCGCCGAGCGGTGGGCGGCCGCGGGCTTCGTGCGGATCCACCGGTCCGTGCTGGTCGCGCTGCCGCACGTGCAGGAGCTGCGCGCCGACGCGGGCCGCTGGGTCGTGGTCGTCGACGGCCGCGAGCTCGTCGTCGCCCGCCGCCACACCAAGGAGCTGCGGGAGCTGCTGACCGGGCAGACCTCGTGACCGAGTCCCGCCCGGCCCGGGTCCGGGTCACCGGGCCGACGCGACGGCGGGCCAGCGAGGTGCGCCCCACCGGAACGCGGGAGATCGACGCCGGCACCGAGGTCGGCGAGGTCTACATGCGGTCCCTGCTCGGCGAGCAACGGCGGCTGGCGATGCGGGTGCTGGCCGTGCTGGCCGTGAGCGTCGCCGGGCTGCCGGCGCTGTTCTACGCCTGGCCGGCCCTGGCGGAGCAGCGGTTGCTCGGCGTACCGCTGGCGTGGGCGCTGCTGGGCGTCCTCGTCTATCCGTGGCTGCTGTTCCTGGGCTGGCGCTTCCTACGTAAGGCGGAACAGAACGAGCAGGACTTCGAGGAGCTCGTCGGGGAGGTACGCCGGTGAGCCCCGACGCGTCCCCGGTGCCGGGCGTGGTCGCAGTCGTGCTGGTCGCGGTGGCGACGCTGGCGATCGGCACGTGGGGCCTGCGCTTCTCACGGACCACGAGCGACTTCTTCGTCGCGTCGCGCACGGTCCGGCCACGGCTCAACGCGTCCGCCATCGGCGGCGAGTACCTCTCGGCGGCGTCCTTCCTCGGCGTGGCCGGCCTGATCCTCACGTTCGGCGCCGAGATGCTCTGGTACCCGGTCGGCTGGACCGCCGGCTACCTCGTGCTGATGGTGCTGGTCGCCGCGCCGCTGCGCCGGTCCGGTGCCTACACGCTGCCCGACTTCGCCGAGGCCCGGCTCGGCTCGACCGCTGTCCGGCGGCTCTGCTCGCTGCTCGTCGTCGCGATCGGCTGGCTCTACCTGCTCCCCCAGTTCCTCGGCGCGGGCGTGACGCTGCGGTCGACGATCGGGGCACCGGAGTGGCTCGGCCCGGTGGTCGTCGCGCTGGTCGTGCTGGCGGGGGTCAGCAGCGGCGGGATGCGCAGCATCACGTTCGTGCAGGCGTTCCAGTACTGGCTCAAGCTCACCGCGCTGCTGATCCCCGCGATGGTCCTGCTGATGATCTGGCTCGGGGACGGGGCACCCGATCCGACGGCCGTGGCCGCCGCCGCGCAGCCGGCCGACACCTGGTCGCTGCCGATCGCCCCCGGCGGCGCGCAGGGCCTCTACGTCACCTACTCCCTCATCATCGCGACGTTCCTCGGCACGATGGGGCTGCCCCACGTGGTGGTGCGCTTCTACACCAACCCCGACGGCCGGGCCGCCCGCCGGACCACGCTGGTCGTGCTGGCGCTGCTCGGTGTCTTCTACCTGCTCCCGCCCGTGTACGGCGTGCTCGGCCGGATCTACGCACCCGAGCTGGCCACCGGCGAGGGCCGGGAGGCGCTGGTGCTCGAGCTGCCGCGGCTGATGGTCGACGGGGTGGTGGGAGACGTCCTCACCGGCCTCGTGACCGCGGGTGCGTTCGCGGCGTTCCTGTCGACCAGCTCCGGCCTCTCGATCGCCGTGGCCGGCGTCATCAGCCAGGACGTGATCGGTCGGCGGTGGGGCGGCCGACGGCTCAGCGGCGTCACGGCGTTCCGGTTGGCGGCGATCGTGGCCGTGCTCGTGCCGTGCCTGGTCTCGCTGGTCTCGCCCGACGTCGGCGTGGCCCGGACCGTCGGGCTCGCGTTCGCGGTCGCCGCGTCGACGTTCTGCCCGCTGCTCCTGCTCGGGATCTGGTGGCGCGGACTGACCCCCGCCGGTGCGGTCGCCGGGCTGCTCGTGGGTGGGCTGGGCTCGGGCACCGCAGTGGTGTGGACGATCTCGACCGCGACCACCGGCGGCTGGGTCGGCGTGCTGCTCGGCCAGCCGGCGGCGTGGAGTGTCCCGGGGGCGCTCGCGACGATGGTCGTCGTCAGTCGGCTCACCCGCCACCGACGGCCCGCGCACGCCGACCGCTTCATGGTCCGGCTGCACACGCCGGAGGCGGTCGAGCTCGAGCGCGGCTGACCGCTCGTCGTACGAAATCGACCGCTGGCCGATCCGCGGACCCCGCTCACCGCCGGGTCCGACCGGGACACTCCCACGGCGCCCGTGGCCGGTGCCACCGTGACGGCGATCACCCCTGTCGACAGGAGGCAGTCCGTGTCCACACCAACGCCTGAGAACGATCGCCGGGTGCACCAGACATCCGCTCATCCCGTCTACGTCGAGCTCAACGAGTCCGCCGAGTTCGCGGAGCTCCGCTCCCGCTTCCGGCGGTTCGTGGTCCCCGCCACCATCGCATTCATGGCGTGGTACCTGCTCTACGTCGTCATGTCGAACTGGGCCAACGACTTCATGAGCACCCAGGTCGTCGGCCACGTGAACGTGGCCATCGTCTTCGGCCTGCTGCAGTTCGCGTCGACGTTCCTCATCGCGATCCTCTACGGGCGGTACATGAACAAGCGGGTCGACCCGCTCGCCCGCGAGCTCGACCAGCGCTACATCGAGGCCACCGGCGGGGAGGCTCTGCGATGAGCTCCGAGAGCCTCTCCACCATCCTGTTCCTCGCGGTCGTCGCCGTCACGATCGGCATCACGTTCTGGGCGAGCAGGCAGACTTCGAGCGCCGCCGACTACTACGCCGGCGGCCGCAACTTCAGCGGCTTCCAGAACGGCCTGGCGATCTCCGGCGACTACATGTCGGCGGCGTCGTTCCTCGGCATCTCGGGCGCCATCGCGCTGTCGGGCTACGACGGCTTCCTGTACTCGATCGGCTTCCTGGTCGCCTGGCTGGTGGCGCTGCTCCTCGTGGCCGAGCTGCTGCGGAACTCCGGCCGCTACACGATGGCCGACCAGCTCGCCTACCGGATGAAGCAGCGCCCGGTCCGCACCGCGGCCGCGACGTCGACGGTCGTCGTCTCGATCTTCTACCTGCTGGCGCAGATGGTCGGCGCGGGCGCGCTCGTCACGCTCCTGCTCGGCGTCGAGGGCGAGTGGGCCATCCGCGCGACGATCGTGGTGGTCGGACTGCTGATGATCTTCTACGTCGTCGTCGGAGGCATGAAGGGCACCACCTGGGTCCAGATCGTCAAGGCCGTGCTGCTGATGACCGGCACGATCCTGATCACGATCCTGGTCCTGGCGCAGTTCAACTTCAACCTGTCGGAGCTGCTCGGCGCTGCCGCGCAGAACACCGGCAAGGGCGAGGCGCTGCTCCAGCCGGGCCTGAAGTACGGCGCGACGCTGACCACCAAGATCGACTTCGTCAGCCTGTCGCTGGCCCTGGTGCTCGGCACGGCCGGCCTGCCGCACATCCTGATCCGCTTCTACACGGTGCCGACCTCGCGCGACGCGCGGACGTCGGTGAACTGGGCGATCACGCTGATCGGGGCGTTCTACCTGATGTCGCTGGTGCTGGGCTTCGGTGCCGCGGCGCTGCTGAACACCGCCGAGGGCAGCAAGGTCGCGGACTCCGCGGGCAACCTGGCCTCGCCGCTGCTGGCCGAGGAGGTCGGCGGAGGCGCCGGCACATCGGGTGGCGCGATCCTGCTGGCGTTCATCGCGGCCGTGGCGTTCGCGACGATCCTCGCGGTGGTGGCGGGCCTGACGCTGACGTCGGCGTCGTCGGTGGCCCACGACATCTACGCCAACGTGATCAAGAAGGGACAGGCGACCGAGAAGGACGAGGTCCGGGTGGCTCGGATCGCGGCGTTCGGGATCGGCGGGGTGGCGATCGTGCTGTCCATCTTCGCCCAGTCGCTGAACATCGCGTTCCTGGTCGCCCTCGCGTTCGCGGTGGCCGCGTCGGCGAACCTGCCGTCGCTGCTCTACAACCTCTTCTGGAAGGGGTTCAACACCCGCGGAGCCGTCTGGGCGATCTACGGCGGCCTGATCACGTGTGTCGGGCTGGTGTTCTTCTCGCCGGTCGTGTCCGGCTCGGAGACAGCGCTGTTCGCCGGCTCCGACTGGTCGTGGTTCCCGCTGGCCAACCCGGGCATCATCTCGATCCCGGTCGGCTTCATCCTCGGCTACATCGGCAGCGTGACCTCACGTGACCCCGAGGCCGCGGGTGCGTACGCCGAGCTGGAGGTCCGATCCCTCACCGGGGCCGGCTCGGAGGTGGCCGTCAAGCACTGACGGCATCCCTCCCTCACGCGGGGCGACGCGATCCCCGGCCAGCCGGGGATCGCGTCACTCTGCACCCCACCCACGAAGAGTAAGTTGAACGACATGGCAGACGAGACACTCTCGAACCTGATGCAGGAGAACCGCCGCTTCGAGCCGCCCGCCGAGCTCGCGGCCGACGCCAACGTGAAGGAGGAGGCCTACGGACGCGCCGACTCCGACCCCGAGGCCTTCTGGGCCGACGCCGCCGAGCGGCTCGACTGGGGCCAGCGATGGGACCAGGTCCTCGACTGGTCGAACCCGCCGTTCGCGAAGTGGTTCGTCGGCGGCACCCTGAACGCTGCCGTCAACTGTGTCGACCGGCACGTCGACGCCGGTCGCGGCGACAAGGTGGCGATCCACTGGGTCGGTGAGCCCGAGGACGACACCCGCGACCTCACCTACGCCGAGCTGCAGGACGAGGTCTGCAAGGCCGCCAACGCGCTGACCGACCTCGGCGTGAGCAACGGCGACCGGGTCGCGATCTACATGCCCATGATCCCCGAGACGGCGATCGCGATGCTCGCCTGCGCCCGGCTCGGCGCACCCCACACGGTCGTGTTCGGGGGCTTCTCCGCCGACGCGCTCGCCAGCCGGGTCGTCGACTGCGGAGCCGCGGTGATCATCACGTCCGACGGCGGCTACCGCCGCGGCGCGCCCTCGGCGCTCAAGCCCGCGGTCGACGAGGCCGTGGCCAAGGCGGCCGACCAGGGGCAGCAGGTCGAGAAGGTGCTCGTCGTCCGACGTACCGGCCAGGACGTCGAGTGGGACGAGGGCCGCGACGTCTGGTGGCACGACGCCGTCGACGGCGCCTCGGCCGAGCACGAGGCCGAGCTGCACGACTCCGAGCACCCGCTCTACGTCATGTACACCTCCGGCACCACCGGCAAGCCCAAGGGGATCCTCCACACCACGGGCGGCTACCTCGTCGGCACGTCCTACACGCACTGGAGCGTCTTCGACCTCAAGCCGGACACCGACGTCTACTGGTGCACGGCCGACGTCGGCTGGGTGACCGGCCACTCCTACATGGTCTACGGACCGCTCGCGAACGGCGCGACGCAGGTGATGTACGAGGGCACGCCCGACAGCCCCCACAAGGGCCGGTGGTGGGAGATCTGCCAGCAGTACGGCGTGACGATCTTCTACACGGCGCCGACGGCGATCCGGACGTTCATGAAGTGGGGCGACGACATCCCCGCCAAGTTCGACCTCTCCGCCATCCGGCTGCTCGGGTCGGTCGGCGAGCCGATCAACCCCGAGGCCTACATCTGGTACCGCGAGAACATCGGGGCGGGCGCCGTCCCGGTCGTCGACACCTGGTGGCAGACCGAGACCGGCCAGATCATGATCTCCCCGCTGCCCGGCGTCACCCACGGCAAGCCGGGCTCGGCCATGAAGGCGCTGCCCGGCGTCGCCGCCGACGTGGTCGACGACGACGGCAACAGCGTGCCGAACGGCTCGGGCGGCTACCTGGTGCTCCAGCAGCCGTGGCCGGCGATGCTCCGCACGCTGTGGGGCGACGACGAGCGCTTCAAGGACACCTACTGGTCGCGCTACCGGGAGCAAGGCTTCTACTTCGCGGGCGACGGCGCCAAGAAGGACGACGACGGCGACGTCTGGCTGCTCGGCCGGGTCGACGACGTCATGAACGTGTCGGGCCACCGGCTCTCGACGACCGAGATCGAGTCCGCGCTGGTCTCCCACCCCAAGGTGGCCGAGGCCGCGGTCGTCGGCGCCGCCGACGAGATGACGGGCCAGGCCGTGTGCGCGTTCGTGATCCTGCGCGAGTCGGCGCTCGAGGACGGGGAGGCCGCCCCCGACGACCTGATCGAGGAGCTGCGCAAGCACGTCCAGAAGGAGATCGGCGCGATCGCCAAGCCGCGGCAGATCATGATCGTGCCCGAGCTCCCGAAGACCCGGTCCGGAAAGATCATGCGCCGGCTGCTCAAGGACGTCGCGGAGCACCGTGAGGTCGGCGACGTCACGACGCTGGCCGACTCGACCGTGATGGACCTGATCAAGGAGAAGGAAGGCTCCGGGGCCGGCGACGAGGACTGACCGGGCACCCACTGCTCCACCAGGTGCGGTGACCGGGCAGAAATGCGGCCCGTCACGCGCAGAAGTGCCCGGTCAGCGCGTGGGACGCGGCACTTCCTGCCTGGTCAGCTGTCGGTGGGCCGGCGCCGGGTGGCCACGAGGAGCAGTGCCACGCCGAGCAACGCCGACAGCAGCGAGCCCGCCAGGATGCCGACCTTGGCGTCGCTGGTGAGCAGCTCGTCGCCGGGGAACGACAGCCCGGCGATGAACAGGCTCACGGTGAACCCGATGCCGCCGACCGCGCCCAGGCCGGCGATCATCCGCCAGCCGGTGTCCTCGGGCAGCCGCCCCAGCCCGAGCCGCACCGCCACGAACGCCGCCACCAGGATCCCGAGCGGCTTGCCGACGACCAGTCCCAGGGTGATCCCGATCCCCACCGCGGAGCCGACGGCGTCGCCGAGCACGCCGCCGCCGAGCGCGACGCCCGCGTTGGCGAGCGCGAACACCGGCAGCACGACGTACGCCGAGACGGGGTGCAGCCGGGTCTGCAGCCGCTCGACCATCGACACCGACTCACTCAGCAGGAACCGGAGCCGGTGCAGCTCGTCGGTGTCGAGCTCGCGGTCGCTGAGCGCTTCCTGCGCGTAGCCGCGCGCGACCCGCTCCTCCAGCAGCGCGGACGCCGGCGTCATCAGTCCGATCGCGACGCCCGCCAGGGTGGCGTGCACCCCGGACTCCAGGGTCGCGAGCCAGGCCAGGGTGCCGACCACGACGTAGGCCCAGGTGGCCCAGATCCGCAGCAGCCGCATGCCCACCATCACCAGCAGCAGGCCCAGCGCGATCGCGAGGGCCACCAGGTCGAGGTCGGCGGTGTAGAAGACCGCGATCACCACGATGGCGCCGATGTCGTCGACGATCGCGAGCGTCAGGAGGAACAACCGGGCCGGCGCCGGGATGCGTGGCCCGAGCAGACCGAGGACGCCGACCGCGAACGCGATGTCGGTGGCCATCGGGATACCCCAGCCGGAGCTCCCCTCCCCGCCGGCCACCACGAGCGCGTAGATGCCCGCGGGCACGACCATCCCGCCCACGGCAGCGACGATCGGCAGCGCGGCGGTCTTCGGGTCGCGGAGGTCGCCGTGGACGAGCTCGTACTTGATCTCGAGCCCCACGACGAAGAAGAAGATCACCATCAGGGCGTCGTTGACCCAGTGCTGCAAGGACTCCTCGAGCATGAGGACACCGAGGTCGAGCGAGATGGTGGTGTGCCAGAAGTCGTCGTACGCCGCCGACCACGGCGAGTTCGCCCAGACCAGTGCCACCACGGCGGCAGCCAGCAGCAGCAGCGAGCCGGACGTCTCGATCCGCAGGAACTCGCGCACCGGTCGCGCCACCAGGCGGGCCAGGGTGCGGTCGCTCCTGATGTAGACCGGGCCGAACCGCCAGATGGAGTCGTCGGTCCCCATCCGTTTCGGGTCGTCGCTCATGCGGGGTGGCCTCTCGGTCGACAACGGGACTCCGCCGGTCTCTACCGACGAGCCGACCAGACTTCCCGGCACACCGGAAGTCACTCTACCGGGACGATAGGGTCGGACCGAGCCTCGCCCACCAGCGCGACCCAGCACGGAGGTACCACGCATGGCCCCCGAACAAGTCCGGGACACCGACCCGACGATCGGTCGTCTCGTGACCGACGCGAGCCGCGACATCTCCGGTCTGATCCAGAAGGAGATCCAGCTCGCGAAGTCCGAGCTGACGATCAGCGTGAAGTCCGGCGGCATCGGGGTCGCCCTGTTCGCGGCGGCGGGCTTCCTCGTGCTGCTCGCGATCATCATGTTGTCGGTCGCCTTCGCCTACCTGATCCACTGGAACGGCGACGGCCTCTCCCTGCACTGGGCGTTCCTGATCGTGTTCGGCGCCTACCTGCTGCTGGCCGGGCTGCTGGCGTTCATCGGCTTCCGGAAGGTCAAGCAGGTGCGCGGCCCGGAGCGCGCGATCAGCCAGGGCAAGGAGATCCCGCGCGCCCTCAAGGGACAGTCCTAGCGGAGACGTGGCAGCGGATCCGCTATCCCGCGCAGTCGCCGGTGGTGACCTCGTCGTCCGCCGACACCCCGGTCACGGCGCTGGTCCCGACCTGCTCGGCGGTGAGCGCGTAGCCGGTGTCGGGGTCGGTGACCGAGGCGGCGAACACCACGCCCACCACGTCTCCGCCCGACGACACGATCGGGCCGCCGGAGTTGCCGGGCCGGACCAGGCCGCGCAGCGAGAACACCGAGCGGATCACGCTGCCGTCGCCGTAGATGTCGGGTGAGCGGAGCCGTTGCTCAGCGCGGATCCGGCCGACCTGCACGTCGTAGGGGCCGTCCTGGGGGTAGCCGAGGATCGCGACGCCCTCGCGCGGCTCGGCCCCGGTGTCGAAGGACAGCGTCGGGAGGCCGGTGGTGTCGAGGGCCAGCACCGCGAGGTCGAGGTCGGGGTCGTAGTGGACGACCTCGGCGGCGAGCGGGTTCCCGTTGATCTCCACCGACGGGTCGCTGACGCCGGCCACGACGTGGGCGTTGGTCATGACCCGCCCGTCGGCGTAGACGAAGCCGGAGCCCTCGACGCCGCGGCCGCAACGGTTGGTGCCGCGGATCTTGAGGACCGAGGACTCGGCGGACGCCACGTCGGGATCGCTGAGGAGCCGCTTCGGGCCGGGCCCGACCTCGACGATCCGCTCGGGAGCGAACGGGTCGAGGTACTGCGGGAAGAACCCGGACCCCACGACGTCGTTGAAGGCGCCGAGGGCGCTGTCGGCCGACGCCGGCAGGATCCGGTCGACCTCGCCGAGCACGGTCGAGTTGCGGACCTGGCCGGTGATCCCGCTGATGCCGGAACCGGAGACGGCGACCCCGAGAGCCCAGGCCACCAGCAGCACCGCCACCGCGCTGAGCGCGGCGCCACCCACGGCGTCGACCGCGCGCACCGGCTGCCACGTGATCTTGTCGCGGATCCGGGCGCCGGCGAACTGGAGGAGCGCCTGCCCGAGGGAGGCGCACAGGATCACGATGAACAGGGCACCGAGCGACACGACGACCGACGGCTCCGCGTCACCGAGCGCGGTGGGCGCGAGCCAGACGCCGAACAGACCGCCGAGCAGCAGGCCGGTCGTCGCGAAGGCGCCGGTGATGAACCCCTGCCAGTAGCCGGAGAGGGCGTACGTCAGGACCAGCACGACGAGCAGCCAGTCGAGCAGGTTCACCGACGATCTCCGAATCGGGTGGTGGGCGGGCGGTCGAGCCTCGTGGGATCACCTTGCAGCATGTAGGCAGGCAGCGCACGCAGCGGAGCTTCGTCAGTGAGCTCCGCCCACCCCACGAAGTCGAACAGCCGCGCGATGATCCCGGCCGTGAACCCCCAGAGCACCCGGTCCTTCTCCTCGCCGATGAGGTAGCCGGGGCCGACCCACCCCGACGGGTGCTCGACCCGGATCCGGTGGTCGGGCCCGACCAGGTCGTCGACCGGCACCCGGTAGACGGCGTGGACCTCGTCGGGGTCGACGACGCCGACGGGGCAGTCGGCCTCCCACCACGCCAGGATCGGCGTCACGGCGAAGTTGCTCGGTGGCAGCCACAGCTCGGGCAGCTCGGCGAACACGTCGACCCCGGCCGGGTCGAGGCCGGTCTCCTCCTCAGCCTCGCGCAGCGCGGCCTCACGCGCGGTCTCACCCGGGTCGATCGTGCCGCCCGGGAACGCGATCTGGCCGGGGTGGCTGCGCATGTGGTGAGCGCGCTCGGTCAGCAGCAGGTCGGGCCCCTGCTCGCCCTCGCCGAAGAGGATGAGGACGGCGCCGCGACGCGGGTCGGCGTCGTCTGGCGGCAGGAAGCGGGTCAGGTCGTGGACGCTGATCGCGCGGGCGCCGTCCTCGATCGGGCGCAGCCACGGTGGCCTCACAGCGCGACCCCGAGGTGGGTGTCGACCAGGTCGACCAGCTCGTCGACCGAGTCGACGCCGCCCGCCACGATCGTGGCCCGGCCCTGCTCGTCGACGAACGCGAACAGGGGCAGTCCCATGAGCCCCGGGAACGGCCGGGCGCCCTGCAAGGTGGACTGGGGGTCGGCCACCAGCGGGTAGGTCACCCCGGTCTCCCGGACCAGGTCGAAGGCGGCCTCGACCTGCGGGTCCTCGTAGTCGACGCCGAGGATCGGCACCCGGTCGGCATACCGCTCGTGGAACGCCTGGAGCGCCGGCATCTCGGAGCGGCACGGCCCGCACCAGGACGCCCAGACGTTGACGACGAGCGGGCCGCGCAGTCCGGCCAGGTGGACTCCGCGGCCGCCGCCCAGGCAGGGCAGCGTCAGGTCGGGCAGCCCGCCCTCGACGGTCGCCGCGGTCGTCCCCGGGCACGGCTCCACGCCGAGCTCGGCCTTGAGCTCGCGCAGCTCAGGGGTGTCGACGTCGATCCGCGCCGGACCCGGCAACAGGCTCCGGTCCTGGTCGGGCGAGCAGGCCACAAACGCGCCGCCGGTCACCACCAGCAGCGCCACGAGCGCCGCGACGACCGGTCGCCTCACGCAGGCCCCTCGGTGCGGACGAGCCTGGCCGCCACCTCCGGATCGGTCGGCCCGGCGCCGTACGACGGGCACCACTGGGCCACCGGGCAGGCGCCGCACGCGGGCTTCTTGGCGTGGCAGCGACGGCGTCCGTGCCAGATCAGGTGGTGGCTCAGCATGGTCCAGTCGCGCTTGGGGAACAGTGCGCCGATCGCGTGCTCGACCTTCACCGGGTCGGTCTCCTCCGTCCAGCCGAGGCGCCGGACGAGCCGCCCGAAGTGGGTGTCGACGGTGATGCCCGGGATGTCGAACGCGTTGCCGAGCACGACGTTCGCGGTCTTGCGCCCGACGCCCGGCAGGGTGACGAGCTCGCTGAGCTTCGGCGGCACCTGCCCGTCGTAGCGCTCCACGAGCGCGGCGGAGAGCTTGAGCAGGGTCTCGGTCTTCTGGCGGAAGAATCCGAGCGGGCCGAGCAGCTGCTCGAGGTGCTCGCGGGGCGCGGCGGCCATCGCGGCGGGGTCGGGGTAGGCGGCGAAGATCGCCGGGCGGGCCGTGTTGACCCGCCGGTCCGTGGTCTGGGCGCTCAGGACGGTCACGACCAGGAGCTGGAACGCGTCGTCGAAGTCGAGCTCGCAGCGGGCGTCGGGATAGGTGTCGGCGAGCACCCGGTCGACCTTGCGCGCGCGGCGGACGAGGGACGTCCGGCTCGCGGGCTCGCGCACGGCGGGGACGCGGGTCGGGGTCATGGCGCCAGCCTAGGCGGAGCCGCCGACGCCGATCCGGGCGACGGCGCCCGTGAGAACGCTCCTCTTCACGTGTGACCTGGGCCACTCGCTAGGATCAGCGCGACACCTTGCACGCTGGGCCGAGCCAATGGAGGACCCGTGGACAACGACGTGCTGCGTCAGGCGCCGCTCTTCAGCGCGCTCGACGACGAGGCGGCGACCGCGCTGCGCTCCTCGATGGCCGAGAGCCGGCTCCGGCGCGGTGAGGTGCTCTTCCACGAGGGCGACTCGGGCGACAAGCTCTACATCGTGCTCGACGGCAAGGTGAAGCTCGGGCGCACCTCCAGCGACGGCCGGGAGAACCTGCTCGCGATCCTCGGCCCGGGCCAGATGTTCGGCGAGCTGTCCCTGTTCGACCCCGGCCCGCGCTCGGCGACGGTGACCGCGGTGACCGACGCGACGTTCGCCTCCCTGTCCCACGACGACCTGCTCCGCTGGCTCGAGGGCCGCCCGATGGTGGCCCGCGGCCTGCTGTCCCAGATCGCCAGCCGGCTGCGCAAGGCGAACGACGTCAACGCCGACCTGGTGTTCTCCGACGTCCCCGGCCGCGTGGCCAAGGCGCTGCTCGACCTCGCCGACCGGTTCGGCCGCACCGCCGACGACGGCGTCCACGTCCACCACGACCTCACCCAGGAGGAGCTCGCCCAGCTGGTCGGCGCCTCCCGCGAGACGGTCAACAAGGCACTGGCCGACTTCGCGTCCCGCGGCTGGCTCCGGCTCGAACCGCGCTCGGTCGTCCTGATGGACGTCGAGCGGCTCACTCGCCGCGCCCGCTGATTCCCGCGCCCTCGCCGTCGGTAGTCCACGGTCGAACGGCCCCCCAGCGACCCTTTCCGGGGCCGCTTGCCCGTGGACTATCGACCTCACCGACCCGACGTCCGCTCGCGCAGGTAGTCGAGCTGGGCGCGCACCGACAGCTCGGCGGCCCCCCAGAGGACCGGGTCGACGTCGGCGTACACGATCTCGACGACCTGCCGAGGCAACGTGACCGCGTCGGCCACGCCACCTGCCTGCAGCCGCCCGACAGCAGCCTCGACCTGGCCCAACCGTTCGGCCCGGTGGGAGACGTAGTGGTCCAGCACCGTCAGTGCGTCGTCGATCACCGGCCCGTGGCCGGGCCAGACGACGTCGATCTCCTGCGCCTCCGCGAGGGCGTGCAGCCGGTCGAGGGAGTCGAGGTAGGCGCCCAACCGGCCGTCAGGGTGCGCGACCACGGTCGTGCCTCGCCCGAGGACGGTGTCGCCGGTGAGCACCGCCCGCTGCGCCGGCAGCACGAACGACAGCGAGTCCGAGGTGTGGCCGGGGGTCGCGAGCACGTGCACCTCGAGCTCGCCGACCGTGACCACGTCGCCCTCGACGAGCCCCTCGTCGCCGAGCCGGTACGCCGGGTCCAGCGCTCGCACCCCGCACCCGACTCGCTCCGCGAACGACCGTGCCGCCTCCGAGTGGTCGAGGTGGTGATGGGTCAGCAGCACGGCCTGCACGTCACCGGCTGCTTCCGCCACGGCCGCGAGGTGCCCCGCGTCGGGGGGACCCGGGTCGATCACGAGCGACCGGTCGGAGGCCGGGTCTCGCAGCACCCAGGTGTTCGTCCCGTCGAGCGTCATCGGGCTCGCATTGGGGGCGAGCACGCACTCAGCGACGTCCCCGAACGAGCCGCCGGCCCAGCTCACCGGCCGGCCACCAGCGACTCGGCTCCCTGGGGCAGCGAGAGCACGAACTCGTCGCCGTCCGCCACCACCTCCGGCGTGAACATGTCGACCTGCCGCGACCTCGACTCCACCAGCACGTCGCCGGGTGAGGCGTGGCGGCCGACGTCGAGGAGGGTGAGGTACGTCGGGGGCATGAGGAGGATCTCGCCGCCCTCGGCGCGCGTGGCGGCGTCCAGGGCAGGCAGCCAGGCGACCGACGACGACTCCGTGGACACGTCGCGGGTGACCTGCCCCTCGGGCAACGCGGCGACGAAGAACCAGGTCCGGTAGCGCCGCGGCTCGAAGACCGGTGTCAGCCAGCCCGACCAGGCGCCGAGCAGGTCGCTGCGCAGCACCAGCCCGCGCCGGTCCAGGAAGTCGGTGAGCGACAGGTCCCGGGCCTCGAGCGCCACCCGGTCGGCCTCCCAGTCGTCGCCGGTCGTGTCAGCCACCACCGACTCGGCCGTGCCCGCGAGCAGCACGCCCGACTCCTCGAACGTCTCGCGCACCGCGGCGCAGAGGAGGGCGCGGGCCATCGGCTCGTCGCACCCCAGCCGGGCGGCCCACTGCGACGGTGCCGGGCCGGCCCAGGCGACCGCGTGGTCGAAGTCGCGGGGATCGACACCACCGCCAGGGAACACGCACATGCCGCCGGCGAACGCCATCGACGCCTGCCGCCGCAGCAGGTAGGTCTCGAGTCCGGCGTCACCGGAGCGCAGCAGCGCGACGGTGGCAGCGTCCCGCGGCTCCGCCGGGGTCGCCGACCCGTCGGCGTACGCGCGCGCCTGCGCGACGAGCGAGTCGGGCAGCGGCAGCCGCTGCACCGCTCAGACCTCCACGACCAGCTCGACCTCGACCGGGGCGTCCAGCGGGAGGACCGTGACACCGACCGCGGAACGGGCATGGACGCCGGCGTCGCCGAACACCTCGCCCAGCAGCTCGGACACGCCGTTGGCGACCTGCGGCTGCCCGGTGAAGTCGGGCGTCGAGGCCACGAAGCAGACGACCTTCACGATCCGCTTCACCTCCGCCAGGTCGCCGACCTCGGCCTTGACGGCGGCGATCGCGTTGAGGCCGCACTGCCGGGCGCACTCGACGGCCTCCTCCTGCGTGACCTCGCCGCCCACCTTGCCGGTCGCGATCAGCTCGCCGGACCGCATCGGGAGCTGGCCGGACGTGAACACGTGGTGGCCGGACCGGACGGCGGGCACGTAGACCGCCACCGGCTTGGGGACGTCGGGCACGGACAGTCCGAGCTCGGCCAGCTTCTCCTCGGGGTGTGCCATGTCTCAGCCCTCCTGGGGACGCTTGAGGAAGGCGACCAGGCCGCCCTGCGCGTTGGTCTGGATGGCCACCAGCTCCCACCCGTCCTGGCCGAAGTTGTTGAGCATCAAGGCCTCGTTGTGGAGCGGAATCGGCGCCACCTGGTACTCCCACTTGGTCATGTGCCGACCCTAGCGGGGACGGCGCGGGAGGGCCTGGTCAGCGGCGTACGGCGTAGCGCACGTGCACGGCGTACGTCGAGTGGTGGACCGACACGATGTGGAGGTCGACGTCCTCGGTGAACCCGTCGAAGAGCCGCTTGCCGCCACCGAGCAGGACGGGCGCAGTCGAGATCGCCAGCTCGTCGACGACGCCCGACGTGAGTCCCTGCCGGATCAGGTCGGCACCGCCGCCGAGCGAGACCGCGCGGTCGCCGGCGATCTCCCGCGCCTGCGCGAGCGCCTCGTCGAAGCCGTCGACGAACCGGAAGCCGGCCGAGTCGTCGGGCTGGTCCTCGACCCGGTGCGTCAGCACGATCAGCGTGCCCGGGAACGGGTTGGTGCCGCCCCAGCCTCCGGCGGCGTCGTACATGCCGCGACCGCAGATGCCGCCGCCGAGGTCCGCGAGCAGCGAGTCGTAGTACTCCCGGTCCGCGCCGGTCATGCCGTCTGTGTCGCGGCCGTCGTCGTCGTAGGTCCACGGGCCGCCCATGACCCAGTAGTGCAACCGCTCGCCGCCGCGGCCGAGCCCGCGCTCCGGGCCGTCGTCGGGCCCGACGATGTAGCCGTCGAGGGACTGCGTGATGCTGGCGATGACCTTGCCCATGGCTCCTCCAGGAGGATGTCGGGATCCGATGACCGGTACCGACCCGGGATCGCGCGCGGAATCATCGCCGCGGCCTACGCTGGGGCATGACCCAGCGCACCGAGGCCGCCGACGACCTGCCCAAGGACGACGGCCGCAACCCGTTCGAGAAGTTCGTGGAGTCGGTCAACCAGGTGGTGAGCCGGGCACCGTTCTTCCTGGCGATCGTCGCCGCGCTGGTGCTCTGGGCCGCCAGCTATCCGCTGTGGAGCAGCACCACGAAGTGGGAGCTCGCCCTCCACACCGGCTCCGCGGTGCTGTCCCTGCTGCTGCTCGTGCTGCTGGAGAACGCGGGGCGACGCGCGCAGGAGGCGGCCCAGGAGAAGCTGAACGTGATCGCGGAGGCGCTGTCCGACCTGATGGCGTCGCGCGCCCAGGACGACCGCGATCTCCAGAAGTCCGTCGAGAAGCTGCGCGACGCGGTCGGGCTCGAGGAGCGGCATTGACCTGCGCACCGACAGCTGTTTTGACCTCGACCATGGTTGAGGTCCTAGCCTCGGTCCCGTGACGAGCCCGCCGACCACCTCCGCCCCGGCTCGCGGACGTGGCGGCATCCTCGGCCCGGCGTACCTCGCGACGACGATCGCCGTCTTCGCGCTGATCGCCTTCAACGCGTTCGAGGCGATGGCCGTCACGACCGTGATGCCGACCATCAGCCGCGACCTCGACGGGATCGGGCTCTACGCGCTGGCGTTCGCGGCCCCGCTCGCCAGTGGCGTCGTCGGGATGGTCGCCGCGGGTTCGTGGAGCGACCGGCGTGGCCCGGCCGTGCCGCTGCTGGTCTCCCTGGTGCTGTTCTCGATCGGTGTGCTGGCGTGCGGGCTGGCGCCGTCCATGGAGGTGCTGGTCGCCGGCCGGGTGGTACAGGGGCTGGGGACCGGCGCGCTGATCGTGAGCCTGTACGTCGTGGTGGGCGTGGTCTATCCAGCAGCCCTCCAGCCGTCGATCTTCGCCTCCTTCGCCGCCGCCTGGGTGCTGCCCTCCCTCTTCGGACCAGGCGTGGCGGCGCTCGTGGCCGACGCCTTCGGCTGGCGCTGGGTGTTCCTGGGCGTCGTCGCGCTGGTCGTGCTGGCGGCGGCGCTCCTCGCCCCGGTCGTGCCGACCCTGCGGAAGGCCGACACCACCGGCGGGCGGCCCGCGTCGCGGTCCCGGCTCGTCTGGGCAGTCGTGGCGGCGGTGATGGTGCTCGCGGTCGAGCTGCTGGGGTCCAGCGAGCTCCCCCTGGCGTCGATCCCCGCCATCGCGCTGGTGCTGGTCGCGCTGCGGCCGCTCACCCCCCGCGGGACCTTGGTGGCCCGCCGCGGGCTGCCGTCGGTGATCGGAACCCGGGGCCTCATGAGCGGGGGGTTCTTCTGCGGTCAGGCCTACATCGTGCTGGTGCTCCAGCAGCGCTGGGACCTGTCGGCCGGGCAGGCCGGGATCGCCCTGACGGTCGTGGGCCTCGTGTGGGCCTCGGCCAGCCAGCTGCAGGCCCGGCTGCGCGACCACCTCACCAGCGAGCGGGCGATGCTGATCGGCAGCGGGATGCTCCTCGGCGCCGGGATCCTGATGTGGGTCGTGGTCTGGCAGCACCTGCCGGCCTGGCTCGCCGGGGGTGCCTTCGTCATCGCAGGTGCCGGGATGGGCCTGGGCTTCACCCGCACCGGTGTGGCGATGCTCGCCGCGTCGTCCGACACCGACCGCGGGTTCAACTCCTCCGCCCTGTCGATCGCGGACTCGCTCGGGGCGGCGCTGGCGCTGTCGCTGTGCGGCATCGGCTTCACCGCGGCGACCGCCGCCGGGCGCGACCCGTTCCTCGCCGTCTTCGGCGTCGGGATCCTGTGCGCCGTCGGGGCGGTCGTGACCTCGTCGCGCACCCCGTGCCCACCGGCGGCCGTCAGTCCACCTCCCGCGTGACGACCCGGTAGCGCACGAACGCCGGCACCGCGAGCGCGGCCAGCACCGTCCCGACCACGACCAGCACTCCGCCGCCCGCGGCGGCGACCGCGGCGCCGGTCACGGCGGCCGTGGCGCCGTGCGCGACGTCGGCCACCCGCGGGCCCCCGGCGACCACCACGATGAAGATGCCCTGCAGCCGGCCGCGGACCTGGTCGCTCGCGGCCGACTGCAGCATGGACGTACGGAAGGCGGCGGACGCCATGTCGGCCGCACCCCCGACCGCGAGCATCACCACCGCGACGACCAGGAACGGGAGCGGCGCGTGCGGCGCCAGCAGGGCCGCGACCCCGAACCCGATCATCGCCAGGCCCCAGACGAGGATCGCGACCACCACGGCCAGCCCCTGCCGCTCGACGCGCGACACCCAGCCCGACAGCACCCCGCCGACGACCGCGCCCGCCGGGATCGCCGCGAACAGCAGCGCGAAGGCCAGGCCACCTTCCGACGGGCCCTCGAAGGCGACGTCGGCGAGCTCCGGGAACAGCGCCCGTGGCATGCCGAAGACCATGGCGACGAGGTCGACGACGAACGACATCAGCAGCACCGGCTGGTCGCGCAGGTAGGCGAAGCCGTCGACCACGGCTCTCAGCCCGGGTGCCACCCGGATGCCCTCGACCGGCAGCGCCGGGAGTCCCACCACGGCTCCGAGCGTGGCGAAGAGCGTCACGGTGTCGACGAGGTACAGCCACGAGAAGCCGATCAGGGGGATCAGCGCGCCGCCCACCAGCGGACCGGCGATCCCGCCCGCCACGAAGACGGTCATGTTGAGGGCGTTGGCCGACGGCAGCAGGTGTCCGGGGACCAGCTTGGGCAGGATCGCGGAACGGGTCGGCTGGTTGATCGCGAAGAACGCCTGCTGGACGGAGAAGAGGGTGAGCAGCAGCCAGACGTTCTCCAGCCCGAGCGCGGCCTGGAGCCAGAAGCAGCCGCTCGTGACGATCAGGCCGGCCGTGGTGATGATCAGCAGCGTCCGCCGGTCCATCGCGTCGGCCAGGGCGCCACCCCACAGCCCGAACACGATGAGGGGGACCAGCCCGAACACACCCGTCAGCCCGACGTACGCCGAGGAGCCGGTCATGGCGTAGATCTGGGCCGGTACCGCGACGACCGTCAGCTGGGCGCCGATGACGGTGACGATGTTGGCGCGCCAGAGCCGCCGGAAGTGGTCGTAGCGGAGGGGGCGCGTGTCCGCGAACAGCCCCTCGAACCTCACCGGGGCAGGCTAGGTCACGGGCCTGACCGGGCACACCTGCGTCCGCCAGGGGTGGTGAGCGGGCACAGTTCCCGTCGGCCGCGACACGAGCTGCCCGGTCGGGGACGCGACATCGGCGTACGCTCACGGGAAGTCGACCGAGGGAGTGCCCGTGAGTACCGCGAACCATCTGCTCGAGGCCCTGGAGCCGGTCGTGGCCGAGAACCTCGACCGCCACCTCGGTCTGGCCCAGGAGTGGCACCCGCACGACTACGTCCCGTGGAGCGAGGGTCGTGACTTCGCGATGCTGGGCGGTGAGGACTGGTCACCCGAGCAGTCCACGCTGTCCGAGACCGCCAAGTCGGCGATGATCACCAACCTCCTGACCGAGGACAACCTGCCGTCCTACCACCGGGAGATCGCCACCAGGTTCGGTCGCGACGGCGCCTGGGGCACGTGGGTCGGCCGCTGGACCGCCGAGGAGAACCGTCACGGCATCGCCATGCGCGACTACTTGGTCGTGACCCGCGGGGTGGACCCGGTCGAGCTCGAGCGCGCCCGGATGGACTACATGACCTCGGGCTACGACTCCGGTGACAAGACGCCGCTCGAGACCGTCGCGTACGTCTCGTTCCAGGAGCTCGCCACCCGGGTCTCGCACCGCAACACCGGCAAGGTCACCCACGACCCCGTGGCCGACCGGATGCTCGCCCGGATCTCCAAGGACGAGAACCTGCACATGGTCTTCTACCGCAACATCGTGGCGGCCGCCCTGGAGCTGGCGCCCGACGAGACCATGCGGGCGATCGCCGACGAGGTCATCGGGTTCGAGATGCCGGGCGCCACGATGGCCGGCTTCGGTCGCAAGTCGATGATCATCGCCAAGGCCGGCATCTACGACCTGCGGCTGCACCACGACGACGTGATCATGCCGATCCTGCGCCACTGGAACGTCTTCGACCGCACCGGCTTCGGCGAGGTCGGCGAGCGGGCGCGTGACGAGCTCGCGACCTTCCTCGAGGGCCTGGACACCCAGGCGGCCCGCTTCGTGGAACGCCGGTCGGAGCAGCGCGCCCGGACCGCCGCCCGCTCCACCACCGACGAGACTCCCGACATCGCGTCCTGAGGTTTCGTGACGGGCGCCAGGGCGCCCTCCTCAACCTCCGGCGTCGGCTGCGGTGGTTGAGGAGGTTGCGCAGCAACCGTCACGAAACCACCGGCCCCAGCGGTCAGCCGAGCTCGGGCTCGGTCTTCTCCCGGACCTCGTCCTCGGTGACCCCCGGGGCGCACTCCACGAGCGTGAGACCCGCGTCGGTGACGTCGATGACCGCGAGGTCGGTGATGATCCGCTGCACGACGCGCTTGCCGGTGTAGGGCAGCGAGCACTCCTCGACGATCTTGTAGGTGCCGTCCTTGGCGACGTGCTCCATCAGCACGATCACCCGCTTCGCGCCGTGGACCAGGTCCATCGCGCCGCCCATGCCCTTGACCATCTTGCCGGGGATCATCCAGTTGGCGATGTCACCGTGCTTCGACACCTGCATCGCGCCGAGGATCGCGGCGTCGATCTTGCCGCCGCGGATCATCCCGAACGACGTGGCGGAGTCGAAGAACGACGCTCCCTTGCGCAGCGTGACGGTCTCCTTGCCGGCGTTGATCAGGTCGGGGTCCTCCTCGCCCTCGAACGGGTAGGCGCCCACCCCGAGGATCCCGTTCTCCGACTGGAGCACCAGCTCGACGTCGTCGGCCACGTAGTTGGGGACCAGCGTCGGCAACCCGATCCCGAGGTTCACGTAGGACCCGTCGGTCAGCTCCGAGGCCGCCCGCGCGGCCATCTCCTCACGCGTCCAGCCCTGCGACTCAGCCATGTCAGCCTCCCAGCCCGTGCGTGGCCGCGTCGTCGCCGCGGCCCTTCGGTCGCGGTCGGGTCGTGACCCGCTCGATCCGTTTGTCCGCCGCCTGCTCCGGGGTCAGGGCGACCACGCGCTGCACGAACACGCCGGGGGTGTGCACGTGGTTGGGGTCGAGCTCTCCCGGCTCGACGAGCTCCTCGACCTCCGCGATCGTGAGCCGTCCGCACATCGCGGCGAGCGGGTTGAAGTTGCGCGCCGAGTCCCGGTAGACGAGGTTGCCGTGCCGGTCGCCCTTCCAGGCCCGCACCAGCCCGAAGTCGGCGACGATCGCCTCTTCCAGGACGTACTCCCGGTCCTCCCCGTTGACCGAGAAGAGCCGCGTCTCCTTGGGAGGTGAGGCGACCGTCACGTTGCCCTCGGTGTCGTAGCGCCACGGCAGGCCGCCCTCCGCGACCTGGGTGCCACCACCGGTCGCGGTGAAGAACGCCGGGATGCCCGACCCACCGGCGCGCATCCGCTCCGCGAGCGTGCCCTGCGGCGTCAGCTCCACCTCCAGCTCGCCGGAGAGGTACTGCCGCGCGAACTCCTTGTTCTCCCCGACGTACGACGAGATCATCCGCCGCAGCCGCTTCTCGAACAGCAACCGGCCCAGACCCCACTCGTCGACGCCGCAGTTGTTCGACACCGCCTCCAGGTCCGTCGTGCCGGCCGCCAGCAGCGCGTCGATCAGCACCGACGGGATGCCGCACAGGCCGAAGCCCCCGACCGCCAGGGTCGAGCCGTCCTGGATGTCGGCCACCGCTTCGGCTGCCGACGAGACCACTTTGTCCACTCTGAGCACCTCCCACGCGGATCCTGCCACGCGGGGGCGGCTTGCTGCCCGGTGGCTACGCTCTCGGCCATGCCCTCCCCGGACTTCCCGCGTGTGAAGCTGCACGTGGTGACGGGCAAGGGCGGCACCGGCAAGACCACTGTCGCTGCGTCGCTGGCGCTGGCGCTGGCGAGTCGTGGCCAGGACGTGCTGCTGTGCGAGGTGGAGGGGCGGCAGGGCATCGCGCGGCTGTTCGACGTCGACCCGCTCCCCTACGAGGAGCGCCGGATCGCGGTCGGGCTCGAGGCGGGCGACCGCCACCCCGGCACCGTCTACGGCCTCCACATCGACCCCGAGTCGGCCCTGCTGGAGTACCTCGCCATGTACTACCGGCTGGGCCGCGCCGGTCGCGCCCTCGACCGATTCGGCGTCATCGAGTTCGCGACCACCCTCGCCCCCGGCGTGCGCGACGTGCTCCTCACGGGCAAGGTGTTCGAGGCCGCGAAGGAGGGCCGGCGGGGCCGGCACAGCCGGCGGTACGACGCGGTCGTGCTCGACGCTCCGCCTACCGGCCGGATCGCGCCGTTCCTCGGGGTCAACAGCGAGCTGGCCGGCCTCGCGCGGATGGGCCCGATCAAGTCCCAGGCGGACGCGGTCATGCGGCTGTTCCGGTCGCCGCGCACTGCGATCCACCTGGTCACCGTGCTGGAGGAGATGCCCGTCCAGGAGACGACCGACGGGATCGCCGAGCTGCGGGCGGCAGGGCTGCCCGTGGGCGGGGTCGTGGTCAACCTCGCCCGGCCGCGCGACCTCGACGACGCCGATCTCGCGGCCGCACTCGACGGGACGCTCGATCCGGTCGCCGTGTCGGCCGACCTGAAGGCCGCCGGCCTCCGCGTCGGCAAGACCCTGGTCAGCGGGCTGCTGACCGAGGCCCACGACCACGCCGTACGCCGGGCGCTCGAGGACTCCCAGCGGGCCCTGGTGTCCGGGCTCGAGGTCCCGACCTACGAACTGCCCCGGCTGGCGGGCGGGGCCGACCTCGGGGGCCTCTACGAGTTCGCGGCCCTGCTGCGCGACCAGGGGCTGGCATGACGAAGGCGACGACGCGGGCTCGGGTGGGGCCGCTCGCCGCCACCAGGTCGCGGGCGCCCGCCCTCGACGTCGACGCGCTCCTCGACGACCCGGCCACCGGGATCATCGTGTGCTGCGGCTCCGGCGGCGTCGGCAAGACCACCGCGGCAGCCGCGCTGGGCCTGCGCGCCGCCGAGCGAGGCCGACGGGTCGTCGTGCTGACCATCGACCCCGCGCGGCGCCTGGCCCAGTCGATGGGGATCGAGCAGCTCGACAACACCCCGCGGCCGGTCCCCGGCGTGGCGGGCGACGGCTCGCTCGACGCGATGATGCTCGACATGAAGCGCACCTTCGACGAGGTCGTGGAGAACCAGGCCTCACCGGAGAAGGCGGAGCAGATCCTGTCCAACCCGTTCTACATCGCCCTGTCGAGCTCGTTCGCCGGCACCCAGGAGTACATGGCGATGGAGAAGCTGGGGCAGATCCAGGCCGACGCGGAGCGGGACGACAGCTACGACCTGATCGTCGTCGACACCCCGCCGTCGCGCTCGGCGCTGGACTTCCTCGACGCCCCGGAGCGGTTGTCGAGCTTCCTCGACGGCCGGTTCATCCGGCTGCTGCTCGCACCCGCCAAGGGGCCGGCGAAGCTGATGACGGCCGGGGTCGGGCTGGTGACGGGGGCGATGACGAAGGTCATCGGCGCCCAGGTGCTGCGCGACATGCAGACCTTCGTGACGGCGTTCGACACGCTGTTCGGGGGGTTCCGGGAGCGGGCGCAGGAGACGTTCGAGCTGTTGCAGGCCGACCAGACCGCGTTCCTGGTGGTGGCGGCTCCGGAGCCCGACGCCCTGCGTGAGGCGGCGTACTTCGTGGAGCGGCTCAGCGAGGACCGGATGCCGCTGGCGGGGTTGATCGTGAACCGGGCGAGCCCGGCGCCGGAGGGGACGCTGTCGGCCGACGAGGCGATGGCGGCCTCCGCCAGGCTCGCGGCCGAGCGTCCGGAGTCGGTGACGGCGGGCCTGCTGCGCCTCCACGCCGACCGGGCTCGGCTGGTCGACCGGGAGACGGGGCTGCGAGAGAGGTTCGCCGCCGCGCACCCCTCGGTGCCGACAGCGGTGGTGCCGGCGCTGGCCGGAGACGTTCACGACCTGGACGGGTTGCGTCAGGTCGGAACGCTCCTGGCCGACGGCTGACGCCGGCGAGCACCACGCCGGAGCACGGCGTGGAGCGTCAGAGGGATGCCGGAGTGATCTGGGCGTCGCGGGCGTTCTCGAGGACGTTGCGCCAGGAGGCGTTCGGCTGGCGACGCAGCAGCGCACGGCGCTCCCGCTCGGTCATGCCACCCCAGACACCCCACTCGATCTGGTTGTCGAGGGCTTCGGCCAGGCACTCCGTCCGCACGGGGCAACCCTTGCAGAGGAGCTTGGCCTTGTTCTGCTCAGCGCCTCGCACGAACAGCTCATCGGGCTGTGTCTCGCGGCACGCGGCCGCCGGAGCCCAGTCTTCGATCCACATACGACGTTCCCCACAGTTCGTCCGGGATTCGGGAGTCCCCATGACTTCCCGATCTGATCCCGCTACTGAAAGGTAAAGAACCGGCACCCCCTGGCCACAGACTCGATCAGCCCAAATGCTCTAGCCCGAAATGACTAGTGCCGAGTGGTCACGAATGGGTGGGGTCGCGACCGCCCGGTTATCGTGGACGGCATGTCTGTGCCACCCGACGACCGGTTGAGTGCTGCCCGCGTCCTGTCTCACCTCGGTGTGATGGCGCTCGTGGCGGCGGTCATGGGCGTGGTCGTCGCGGGCCTCGCGATCCCGTTCGCCGGGCTGGCGGGCATCGCGGCGCGCGACGTCTCGCGCAACATGGACAACCTCCCGACCGAGCTCACGGTCGAGCCGCTGGCGCAGAAGACCCGGATCGTCGACGGCGCCGGCAACACCATCGCCGCGCTCTACGACCAGAACCGGATCAACGTCTCGCTGACCCAGGTGTCGCGGATGATGGTGAAGTCGATCGTCGCGATCGAGGACTACCGCTACTACCAGCACGGCGCGCTCGACCTGAAGGGCACGCTCCGCGCCCTGGTGACCAACCAGGCCCAGGGCGGCGTCGTCCAGGGCGGGTCCTCGATCACCCAGCAGATGGTCAAGCTGACGCTGGTCAACCAGGCGGACACCAAGGCCGAGCGGCTCGCCGCTACCGACGACACGGTTGCCCGCAAGCTCCAGGAGCTGCGCTACGCCATCGCGTTCGAGGAGAAGTACTCGAAGGACTGGATCCTCGAGCGCTACCTCAACCTCGCCTACTTCGGTGACGGCGCCTACGGCATCCAATCGGCCGCTCGTCACTACTTCGACAAGAACGCCGCGGAGCTGAACCTCGCCGAGTCCGCACTGCTGGCGGGCATCGTCAAGAATCCGACCGGCCTCGACCCCACGAATGCTCCTGATGCCGCTCTCGAGCGCCGCAACGTCGTGATCGACCGGATGGCTCAGCTCAACGTCATCAGCGACCGCAAGGCGGAGAAGACCAAGCAGCAGAAGATCAAGCTGAAGCTGCAGCCGAGCGACAACGGCTGTGTGAACTCCCGCGCCCCGTTCTTCTGCGACTACGTCCTCAACTACCTGATGAACGACCGCTCCCTCGGCAAGACCCGCGACGAGCGCAAGCAGATGCTCCGAACCGGCGGTCTCACGATCCGCACCACCATCGACCTGCGCTACCAGGCGGCCGCCGACCAGGCCGTCCGGGCGGAGGTCTTCCCGCGCGACCCCGCGGTCGGCGCGATGGCGATGGTCGAGCCCGGCACCGGTGAGGTCAAGGCGCTGGCACAGTCGCGGCCGATGGGTCGCGACAAGTCACGCGGCCAGACGTTCCTCAACTACGTGGTCCCGCAGGAGTACGGCGACTCCAACGGCTTCCAACCCGGCTCGACGTTCAAGGCCTTCGTGCTGGCCCAGGCCCTCGCGCAGGGCGTGCCCCCCGACTACTCCCTGACCGTCCCGGCCAAGGAGAACATCCCCGAGAGCCAGTTCGGGACGAACGACTGTCCCTACCAGAGCACCACGGTGTGGGAGCCCGCCAACTACGACTTCCGCGGCGGGACCTTCGACCTCTACTCCGGCACCCAGAAGTCGGTGAACACGTTCTTCGCCAACCTCGAGCAGATCACCGGCCTCTGCCGGCCCTATCAGCTCGCCAAGGACATGGGCATCGTGCTCACCAACCCGTCGGCCGAGCGGGTGCCGTCCTTCACCCTCGGTGTCTCCGACGTGAGCCCGCTGGAGATGGCGGAGGCCTACGCGACGTTCGCCGCTCGCGGCGAGCACTGCGAGTCCCGGCCGGTGGCTGCGATCGAGGACCTCCGGGGGAACCTCCTCAAGGAGTACCCCGAGCGCTGCACCCAGGTGCTCAGCAACGCGGTCGCCGACACCGTCAACGACATCCTCAAGGGCGTCCTGGAGCCCGGCGGCTTCGGTCAGCTGATCACGATCGACCAGGAGGACGCCGGCAAGACCGGTACCACGCAGGAGGGCAAGGCCGTCTGGTTCGTCGGCTACACCCCGAACCTCGCGACCTCGGCGATGATCGCCGGCGCCAACTCCGAGGGCGAGCCGATCCCGCTGGTCGGGCTCACCGTCGGCGGATCTCCGGTCTACTCCGCGTCCGGGTCCGGCTTCGCCGGACCGATGTGGGGCCAGGCCATGGGCACGGTCCAGCAGTGGCTGGACGACGCGCTCTTCACCCGGCCCGACCCCGACGCCCTGCTCGGCGAGGCCGGGGTGGTGCCGTCCGTCGGCGGGATGTCGATCGCCACCGCGAGCCGGATGATCGAGAGCGCGGGATTCTCGGCGGTCGTGGGCCCTGAGGTGAACTCCAGCTACCCGGAGGGCACGGTCGCGTTCACCGACCCCGGTAGCGGCGACCGCTACTTCGACGGCGCGCCGGTCACGCTCTACATCTCCACCGGCTTCGTCCCGCCCCCCCCGAACAACAACGGTGGCGGCGGTGGCGGCGGTGGCGGCGGTGGCGGCGGTGGCGGCAACGGCGGTGGCAACGGTGGGGGCAACGGCAACGGTGGTGGTGGCGGGAACGGCAACGGCAACGGTGGTGGCGGCGGAGGCCGCGGCGACGACTGACGCAGCGCTCAGGAGGCGCCGAGCTGGCGCCGAACCTCCGCGGCGACGACCCCACCGTCGGCCCGGCCCTTGGTCTGCGGGGTGAGCACGCCCATGACCTTGCCCATGGCCCGCATCCCCTCGCCCCCGGCACCAACCTGCTCGATCGCGGTCCGCACCAGCTCGCTGATCTCCTCCTCGCCGAGCTGCGCGGGCAGGTAGTCGGCGATCACGGCGGCCTCGGCCCGCTCCTTGTCCGCCATCTCCGCCCGGTCGCCGTCGGCGAACGCCTGGGCGGCCTCGCGCCGCTTCTTCGACTCGGTCGACAGCACCCCGATGATGTCGTCGTCGCTGAGCTCGCGCGCCTCGCTGCCCGCCACCTCCGCGTTCGTGATCGCGGTCAGCACCATCCGCAGGGTCGAGGAACGGAGGTCGTCGCGCGCCTTGATGGCCGCGGTCAGGTCGTGGCGGAGTCGGTCCTTCAGCGCGCTCATGCCCGCCATTGTGACAGCCTGGGGAGCATGGCTTCGACCATCGCTACGCTGCTCGCCGCCGCCTCCCTGGGGGGCGCCGCCGTGACCGGGTACGCCGTGACGGAGACCCGCCGGTTCGTGCTGCGCGAGGCCACCATGCCGGTGCTGCCACCGGGTCGGGCCCCGCTGCGCGTCATGCACCTGAGCGACCTGCACCTGACGCCGGGTCAGCGGCGCAAGCAGGCGTGGGTGCGCGACCTGGGCTCGCTGCGTCCCGACCTGGTCGTCAACACCGGCGACAACATCGCCCACCGCGACTCCGTCCCGGTGCTGCTCGATGCCCTCGGTGACCTGCTCGACGTCCCCGGCGTCTTCGTCTTCGGGTCCAACGACTACTACTCCCCCACCCTCCGTAACCCGGTGCGCTACCTGCTCCCCGACGACGGCACCCGCCACGTCGACAGCGACCGGCTGCCCTTCGAGGACCTGCGGCTGGCCTTCAAGGCTGCCGGCTGGCTCGACCTCACCAACCGGCGCGACTCGCTCACCGTCGCCGGCACGTCGTTCGCCTTTGCCGGGGTCGACGACCCGCACCTGTCCTACGACGACCTCGACGCGATCGCCGGCCCGGCCGACCCCTCGGCCGACCTCCGGGTGGGCGTCGCGCACGCGCCGTACCTCCGCGTGCTCGACCAGCTCGCCGGCGACGGCTACGACGCGATCTTCGCGGGGCACACCCACGGCGGCCAGATCTGCGTCCCGGGCGTCGGCGCCCTCACCACGAACTGCGACCTCGAGCCGGCCAGGGCGCGCGGCCTGCACCGCCACCCCGCGGACTCGCGGCCGGGCGAGCCGGGGTCGTCGTGGCTGCACGTCTCGGCCGGGCTCGGTACCTCGCCGTACGCCCAGATCCGGCTCGCGTGCCGGCCCGAGGCCACCCTGCTGACCCTCCTCCCACTGGCCTGACCTCCGGGCGCCGGATCAGCCGGCGGCGGGCGGGATGTTCTGGTTGTTGTGGAAGACGTTGTCCGGGTCCCACGTCCGCTTCAGCTGCCGCAACCGCTCGTAGACCGACGGCTCGAAGGCGTTCTCCACGCGGTCGAGGCCCTCCGCGCCGAGGAAGTTCAGGTACGCGTGCCCGGTGCTCCACGGCTTCATGGCCGTGGCCATCCGGCGGGTGTGGGCGATGTTGGCGGCGTCCTGTTCGGGGTCCGGAGGCCACATGGAGAGATGGTGCAGGTTGAACGGTGCCTGTCGGTTTCCGAACGCGGTCGCGGTCTCGTCGACACGGGCGATCGCCCCGCCACCGGCCACCACGATCATCTGCGACAGCGGCGAGACCGGCGGCTGGGCGTGGTCGACGTAGCAGTCGATCGCGTCGTCGGGCAGCTCGGCGAGGAAGTCGCCGCTCCAGTAGTTGTGCATGCCCGGCGGGTTCCCAGGATCGAGCAGCTGCTGCACGGCGACGTACGGCATCGGCTGGACGAGGTTGGCGGCCGGAGGACCGAACTCCGTGAGCGGCCGACAGACGCGTGCGCCCTCGTCGGGGTCCCCTGCGTACAGCAGGATCACGCCCGCGGCCGGCTGCCCGCGGGCGGGCTCGGGCACGAAGTCGGCCGGTGGTGCCGTGATGAGAGCGACGCCGCTGCCGACCTCGTCCGGGGCGTCCAGCATGAAATCACGCCAGTGGCGGAGCACGTCGCGGGCCAGGTGGCCGGGGTACAGCAGCATGCCGCCGAGCACGACCGGGCCGACCGGGTGCAGGCGCAGCACGAACTCGGTCACGATCCCGAAGTTGCCCCCGCCGCCCCGGATCGCCCAGAACAGGTCGGGGTTGACCTCCTCCGACGCCGTGACGACCTCGCCCGCCGCGGTCACGACCGTGGCCGAGAGGAGGTTGTCGCACGTGAATCCGAGCTTGCGCTCCAGCCACCCGCTCCCGCTGCCGAGGGCGAGTCCGCCGACCCCGGTCGTGGACACCCGGCCTCCGGTCACCGCCAGTCCGTGCTCCTGGGTGGCCGCGTCCACCGCACCCCAGCGTGCGCCGCCACCGACCCGAGCGAGCCGGGCGTCGGCGTCGACCACGACGTGGTCGATCGCGCGCAGGTCCAGGCACACCGCGCCGTCCATCACCGCCGCGCCGGTGACACTGTGCCCGCCGCCGTACACCGTGACCTCGCGTCCGGCGACGGATGCCGCCGTGAGGGCCGCGGCGACGTCCTCGGCGTCGAGGCACTGCATCACTCGCTCGGGCTTGCGATCGATCAGCCCGTTGAAGACCCTGCGCGCCTCGTCGTACTGCTCGCTCGACGGCTCGAGGACGACACCCTTGAAGTCCGACATGGACCGACCCCCTTCAGAAGTCGGAGGGCCCGAGGTCTCTCCGGGCCCGATTGTCCACTCGGACGCGCGGGTCTAACAAGGGTGCGCGGCCACCGACGAGCGCCCGTGCCCGATTTCGGGGCGCCATGCGCGCTCGGGTAGGGTTCGTGCTTGCGAGCCAGGAGGCGACTCCGGCTCGCGATCGGGCTGTGGCGCAGCTTGGTAGCGCGCCTCGTTCGGGACGAGGAGGCCGCAGGTTCAAATCCTGTCAGCCCGACCCAGCAGTGGCAGCCGGACCCTCCGGGTCCGGCTGTCCGCATTTGCGCCGACGGGCCGCGCCACTGGTCTGGCACACTTCGCGGCATGCCGCAGAAGGATCCCGGGAACGACGGCCCCTCGCTGGAGCTGCCGTCCTTCGGTCTCCGTCGGAAGCGGACGTCGTCGCCGTCCGAGCCCGAGCTCACACCGGTGGAGACGGCTCCGGTGGAGACCGCCGACGAGCCTCCGGCCGCGACCAGTGCCCAGCCGGCCGAGCCGGACCATCCGACCGAGCCGACCGAGCCGACCGAGCCGACCGAGCCGGGAGCCCGTCCGGTCCGGCCGGCTCGCGCCGGTCGTGAGCGGGCCGGTCGCCGCGGCCGTCACCGGCCTGGTCGTCGGGCTCCTGATGGTGGGCCTCACCTGGGGCTCGCTCCGGCTGTGCGAGCTCGCCCGCGGTGCGGCGTCGTGCGGCCAGCCCGGGTTCGTCGTACTCCTGGCGATCCTGGTTCTGCTCGTGGTCGTGGGCCGGCTCCTGCTGCGGGTGCTCGGCGTCGCCGACGCGGGCAGCATCAGCTTCCTCGGCGTCGGGGTGATCGCGGTCGTGACCCTGCTGTTCCTGGTCGGGGCCCTCTTCGAGTGGTGGATCGTGCTGGTGCTCCCCGTGGTGTCGGTGGCGTCGTTCGTGCTCGCCCACTGGGTCAGCACCGCGTTCGTCGAGACCCCCGAGGGGAACCTGCACCGCTGATCAGCCCGGCTACGTCGGCTGCCTCACGTGCCGGTGTTGCGGCTCCTGGACAGCTGCAGCTGTGCAGGAGCCGGGTCGGCGGCACGTTACGCCAGGGCGGCCGCCACGAGCTCCGCGATCTGGATCGTGTTGAGGGCCGCGCCCTTGCGGAGGTTGTCGCCGCTGATGAACATGGCCAGTCCGCGGTCGTCGGGGACGCCGGGGTCCTGGCGCAGCCGCCCGACGTAGGACGGGTCCTTGCCGGCGGCGTGCAGCGGGGTCGGCACCTCGCGCAGCTCCACGCCGGGAGCGGCGGCCAGCAGCTCGGCCGCGCGCTGCGGCGTCATCGGCCGCTCGAACTCGGCGTTGACCGAGAGCGAGTGGCCGGTGAAGACCGGCACCCGGACGCAGATCCCGGACACCAGCAGGTCGGGGATGTCGAGGATCTTGCGCGACTCGTTGCGGAGCTTCTGCTCCTCGTCGGTCTCGTTCAGGCCGTCGTCGACGATCGAGCCGGCGAGCGGCAGCACGTTGTAGGCGATCGGCGCCGTGTACTTGTCCGGGTCGGGGAACGACACCGCCTCCCCGTCGTAGGCGAGCTCGGGAGCCTTCTCCCCGGCCGCCTCCACACCGCGAGCGAGCTCCTCGACGCCGGCGACGCCCGAGCCCGACACCGCCTGGTAGGTCGAGACGACCAGCCGGGTCAGCACCGCGTCGTCGTGGAGCGGCTTGAGGACCGGCATCGCCGCCATGGTGGTGCAGTTGGGGTTGGCGATGATGCCCCGCCCGGCGGCGAGCACGGGCTGCAGGGCACCGGGGTTGACCTCGGACACGACCAAGGGGATCTCGGGATCACGGCGGAATGCGGACGAGTTGTCGACGACGATCACGCCGGCGTCGACGAACGCCGGGACGAGCGCGCGGGACGTCGTGGCGCCGGCCGAGAACAGCGCGACGTCGAGCCCCGTCGGGTCGGCCGTGGCGGCGTCCTCCACGACGACGTCACGGTCGCCGTGGGGCAGCAGCGTCCCCGCGGAGCGCGGTGAGGCGAAGAACCGGATCTCGTCGGCTGGGAAGCCGCGCTCCAGCAGGATCTGTCGCATCGCGACGCCCACCTGTCCGGTGGCGCCGACGACGCCGAGTCGCAGGCCCACGGCTACCTCCCGGTCCCGCCGTACACGACGGCCTCGATCTCGTCGGAGTCGAGGTCGAACGCCGTGTGCGTGGCCTGGACGGCCGCGTCGACCTGGGTCTCGTCGACGATCACCGAGATCCGGATCTCCGAGGTGGAGATCATCTCGATGTTGACTCCGGCGCTCGCCAGGGCCGCGAAGAAGCGGGCGGTGATGCCCGGGTGGGAGCGCATCCCGGCACCGATCAGCGACACCTTGCCGATCTGGTCGTCGTAGAGCAGCTTGTCGTAGCCGACCTCGCTCTGGATCCGCGCGAGCGCACCCATCGCCGTCTGGCCGTCGGCCCGGGGCAGCGTGAAGGAGATGTCCGTGAGGCCGGTCGCGGCGGCGGAGATGTTCTGCACCACCATGTCGATGTTGATCTCGGCGCCCGCGAGCGCCTCGAAGATGCGGGCGGCCTCACCGACCTTGTCGGGCACCCCGACGACCGTGATCTTGGCCTCGCTGCGGTCGTGGGCGACGCCGGCGATGATCGCCTGTTCCATCTCTGCTCCCTGCTCGGTGTCGGGCACGATCCAGGTGCCTTCCTTCTGGCTGAAGGACGAACGCACGTGGACGGGCATGTGGTAGCGGCGGGCGTACTCGACGCACCGCAGGTGGAGGATCTTGGCGCCCGACGCGGCCATCTCGAGCATCTCCTCGGTGGAGACCCGGTCGAGCTTGCGCGCCGTGGGCACGATCCGCGGATCGGCGGTGAAGACGCCGTCGACGTCGGAGTAGATCTCGCAGACCTCGGCACCGAGTGCGGCGGCGAGCGCCACGGCGGTGGTGTCCGAGGCGCCGCGGCCGAGCGTGGTGATGTCCTTGGTGTCCTGCGAGACACCCTGGAACCCGGCCACGATCGCGATCGCACCCGAGCTGATGGCGTTCTCGATCCGGCCGGGTGTGATGTCGATGATCTTGGCCTTGCCGTGCGCCGAGTCGGTGATCACCCCGGCCTGGGAGCCGGTGAACGACTGCGCCTTGTGGCCGAGCTGCGCGATCGCCATGGCGACCAGCGCCATCGAGATCCGCTCACCGGCGGTCAGCAGCATGTCGAGCTCGCGCGGTGGCGGCAGCGGCGTCACCTGCTCGGCCAGGTCGCGCAGCTCGTCGGTGGTGTCGCCCATCGCCGAGACCACGACGACCACGTCGTGGCCGGCCTTCTTGGTGGCGACGATCCGCTGGGCGACGCGCTTGATGCCGGACGCGTCGGCGACCGACGATCCGCCGTACTTCTGCACGACAATGCCCACCGGGTCTCACTCCTGGGGTCGGGGTTGGCCGCGGTCGATTCTACTGGGGGTCAGTCGTCGGTCTCGGCCACGTCCAACACGGCCTCGGCGGCCTCGATCTGAGCCTGCTCGGTCGGGAACTCCGCGTCGAGCCGGTCGTGGGACACGATGGACAGCAGCGCGTTGAGGGCGGCGCCGGCGAGGTTGCCCCAGCTGGCGACGTAGGAGAACTGCCACCACCACAGCGCCTCGGCGATGTCGCCGTTGCGGTAGTGGCGCAGACCGTTCTCGAGGTCGGAGGCGATGCTGGTGAGGTCGTCGGACAGCTGGCTCTCGACCATGTCGGGCACATAGGGGTCGAAGACGAACGAGTAGGTGTCGACGTCGCCGAGCATCCCCGCGAGCCGCAGCCGCAGCCCGTCGAGGTCGGCCTCGGGGCCGACGTCGGGCTGGTACTCCGAGCGGGGCGTGAAGTCGCGCTGGGCCCCCAGCCGGGCGCCGGCGAGCAGGATCTGGGAGATCTCGAGCAGCAACAGCGAGACCGCCCGGCCACCGTCGTTCTCGCGCGCGATCGCGCGCAGCGCGAGCAGGAACGTCTCGACCTGGTCGCAGATCTGCTGCGCGAAGTCCAGATCGGTCGGCCCGGTCGTGGTCGGGGCGTCAGTCATCAGCGGTTCTCCGTCCTACGAATGCTCGTCCCAGGGTCACCTCGTCGGCGTACTCGAGGTCGCCCCCTACGGGGAGTCCACTCGCCAATCGGGTCACGCGCAAGCCGAAGTCCTTCAGCATGCGTGTGAGGTACGTCGCGGTGGCCTCACCCTCGAGGTTCGGGTCGGTGGCCAAGATGACCTCGGTGACGGTCCCGTCGGCGAGCCGCTGGAGCAGCTCCTTGATGCGCAGCTGGTCGGGCCCGATCCCGTCGAGCGGCGAGATCGCCCCGCCCAGCACGTGGTAGCGACCGCGGAACTCGCGGGTGCGCTCGATCGCGACGACGTCCTTGTACTCCTCGACGACGCACAGCACCGCGGGGTCGCGGCGGAGGTCGCTGCAGATCCGGCACTGGTCGGCCTCGGACACGTTGAAGCAGATGGTGCAGAACCGGACCTTGGCCTTGACCTCGATGAGCACGTCGGCCAGCCGTCGTACGTCGACCGGCTCGGACTGCAGCAGGTGGAACGCGATCCGCTGCGCGCTCTTGGGACCCACCCCGGGCAGTCGCCCGAGCTCGTCGATCAGGTCCTGGACGATGCCTTCGTACAACGCGAGCCGCCTATCCGAGTCCGGGCAGGCCGCCGCCCGCCAGCGGCCCGAGCGCGTCGGCGGCCAGGGTGTCGGCCTGCGCCTTGGCGTCGCGGTAGGCGGCCACGATCATGTCGCCGAGGTCGGAGAGGTCGTCGGGGTCGGAGCCGTCGAAGCCGCCCGCCTTGATCGCGACCCCGACCAGCTCGCCGACGCCGTTGACGGAGACCGTCACCGCGCCGCCGGCCACCGTGCCCTCCACCCGGGCGTCCGCCAGCCGCTCCTGGGCCTCCTGGAGCTGCGACTGCATCTGCTGGGCCTGCTCCATGAGCGCGTTGAGGTCGAAGCCGCCGCCGGCGAACGGGTTGCCGGACGCGGGGTCGATGGGGGGCTGGGTCATGGTGGGGTCACCTCTCTGGTGGTGGTGCGCTCAGGAGTGGCGGATCTCCTCGATCACCTCGGCACCGAGCTCGCGCTGGAGCAGCTCGGCGCCGGCGAGTCCGCTGTTCTCGTCGTCGGGGTCGTCGGGGTGGGCATCGGAGTCGGGGTCGCCGGATCGGACGGGCTCGGCCGGGGGCGGCTCAGGGTCGGGGCGGGTGGGCTCGGCGGCGTCGGTCGCCTCGGGGGCGGGCGACGAGGGAGTGGCGTCGGTGGCCCAGTCGGGAGCGTCGCTCGGCGTCGTGGGTGCCGCCACCGGGGTGGGCGGGACAGGTGCGGCCGAGGTGTGACTGCCGCCGGTCGCGCTGGGGTCGACGATCGAGTCGACCCGCCAGTCGACGCCGGCGACGTCGATCGCCGCCTGCCGCAGGATCTCGTCGCAGCCACCGTTGACGAAGGAGTCGCGGGCGCCGGCATTGGTGAAGCCGAGGGTCAGGGACTCCCCGTCGACGCCGATCACCTGGGAGTTCTGGGTCAGGTGCATCCAGGCGACCCGGCGGCGCATCTTGGTCGCTTCGACGATGTCGGGCCACAGCCGGCGGACCTCGACCAGCGTCAGCCCACCACTGGGCGGGGTGGCTGCCGGTGCGGGCTCGGGCGTCGGGCTCGTCGGCGCCGGCTCGGGCTCGTCCTGCGCGGCCGGCTCGGGCTCGTCCTGCGCGGCCGGCTCCGGCTCGGGCTCCGCGTCCGGCGACGGCTCGGGTGCGGGGGCCGCGACCGGGGCGGCGGCGACCAGCTCGGGCTCGGCGGCCGGGACCTCGACGACCGGCTCGACCGGGTGCTGGACGGGTGGCGGGGCCGGGTCCTCGCGGACCGGGGCCGGGCTCGGCGTACCCCCGGCGATGGAGGCACGCTTCTCGAGCCGGTCGACCCGCGCCAGCAGGCCGGACTCAGAGGGGTCGGAGCCGGGCAGCAGCACCCGGGCGCAGATCAGCTCGAGCAGCAGCCGCGGCGCGGTCGCTCCGCGCATGTCGGTGAGGCCGGTCGCGACCAGGTCGGCGGCCCGGCTGAGCTCGGCCGGCCCGAACCGCGCCGCCTGCGCGACGAGCCGGTCGGCCTGGTCCTCGGAGACGTCGATCAACCCGGTGGCAGGGGCGTCCGGCACGGCCGCCACGATCACGAGGTCGCGCAGCCGACGCAGCAGGTCCTCGGTGAACCGGCGCGGGTCCTGCCCGGTCTCGATCACCCGGTCGACCACGCCGAAGACGGCCGCTCCGTCACCGGCGGCGAAGGCGTCGACCACGTCGTCGAGCAGCGACGTCGGGGTGTAGCCGAGCAGGCCGGTGGCGAGGTCGTGGGTGACGCCGTCGGGGCCGGCCCCGCCCAGCAGCTGGTCGAGGACCGACAGCGAGTCGCGCGCCGAGCCGGCGCCGGCGCGCACGATGAGGGGCAGCGCCGCGGGCTCGATGGTGACGCCCTCGCGCTCGCAGATCTCGGAGAGGTACGACGCCAGCAGGCGCGGCGGGATCAGCCGGAACGGGTAGTGGTGGGTGCGCGAGCGGATGGTCGGGATGACCTTCTCCGGCTCGGTCGTGGCGAAGATGAAGCGCAGGTGTGGCGGCGGCTCCTCGACGAGCTTGAGCAGGGCGTTGAAACCCTGCGTCGTGACCATGTGGGCCTCGTCGATGATGTAGACCTTGTAGGGGCTCCTCACGGGTGCGAAGAACGCCTTCTCTCGCAGGTCGCGGGCGTCGTCGACACCACCGTGGGAGGCCGCGTCGATCTCGATCACGTCGATCGAGCCCGGCCCGCCGCGCGCGAGGTCCTGGCAGCTCTCGCACTCACCACACGGGTCGGCGACCGGGGCCTGCACGCAGTTGAGCGAGCGCGCCAGGATCCGGGCCGAGGTGGTCTTGCCGCAGCCACGCGGACCGGAGAAGAGATAGGCGTGGTTGACCCGGTTGGCCGCCAGCGCCGCCCGCAACGGCGTCGTCACGTGGTCCTGGCCGATGACGTCGGCGAACGTCTCGGGCCGGTAGCGGCGATAGAGGGCGAGCAGGGACTCCACCACTGCACCCTAACGAGCCGACCTGACAGCCGGTAGCGAGCCTCCACGCGACCCTCGCACGGCATGAAAAGGCCCCCCGTGCACCCGGCAGAGCTCGCCGACCCTTGCTGCCTTCCGGCCCTGGGGGATTGAGCAAGATACCGCCGCACGGGGGGTTGGCCCGAGTCTAGGTGAGGCTCCGTCGGCCACCAACCCGAGGGCCGTTCGCCTGATTTCGTCGGCCCGACACCCGGCGGGTACTCTCCTCCGCGGAGGATTCGCCTAGTGGCCTATGGCGCTCGCTTGGAAAGCGGGTTGGGTTAACAGCCCTCAGGGGTTCGAATCCCCTATCCTCCGCCATGGAGCGTCCGTTGACCGGGGTTGATCGGCCCGGTCCTGGCCGGTCCTCGCGCAAGCCGGGTTCCTCAGACGACTGGCGGGCTCAGGGCAGCGCGTGGGACCCATGGTGCGGTGGGGGCACAGCCGCGAGGCGGTCCACGACCTCGGAGTCCTCGGGTGGGCCGGGTTCCGTCTCCACCATCGGCAGCCGCACCGTGAAGGTGCTCCCGCGGTCCTCCTCGGAGTCGACCGTGATGGCTCCATTCATCAGCTCCGTGAGCTGGAGGCAGATGGCGAGGCCCAGGCCCGTGCCCTCGTAGTTTCGCGTGGCGCTGGCGTCCACTTGGCTGAACACCCCGAAGATCTTCGCCTGGTCCCCCGGTGCGATGCCGATGCCGGTGTCGCTCACGACGAACTCGACAGTCCCGGCAGCTGTCGCTGAGCCGCTCACCATGAGGCCGATCTGGCCCTCGTGAGTGAACTTCAAGGCGTTGTCCAGAAGGTTGGTGAGCACCTGGCGCAACCGGCCGCGGTCGCCGAGGACCGTGCGGGGCACGTTCGGCGTCACGTCGCAGCGGAACCGGTTGCCGCTCCGGCCCGCCCGCGAGCCATACACGTCGGCGACCTCGGCCACCAGCGCGTGGAGATCGAACGTCGTGACCGCGAGCTCGACCTGTCCGGCCTCGATGCGAGAGAAGTCGAGGATCGTCTCCACCAGCTCCTTCAGCGCGCCTCCACAGCGCAGCATCCGCTCGAGCAGGGTGCGCTGGAGGGCGTCGAGGTCGGTGTCGTGCAGGATCTCGACGCTGGCCAGCACCGTGGTGAGCGGGGTACGGATCTCGTGGCTCATGTTGGCGAGGAACAGCGACTTCGCCTCGGATGCCGCCAACGCCTCGTCTCGGGCAACTTCCAGCTTCGAGGCCAGGGCCTCGAGGTCACTGACGCTCCGAGCCCGTTCCAGGGCGACACCCGCGTGCGCGACGAGCGCCTCGAAGACCTGCTGGTCCTCCGCCCCGAAGGTCTCCTTCTCGAAGGACCGGTCGCACACCACCAGCAGGTGCTGGACGGGGCCCGCACCACCCAGCCGGGCGGCCAGGCCGTCTCGGGGCGCCGACATCAGCGTGGTGCCGCCCTCGACGTGCGCTGCCTCGCCGCGCCTGGCGCGGGGACGATGGTGTCGCACGGCGGCGCCCTCGAGGGCCGGCCACCACCAGTCGCCGCTGACGCCTCCGGGGAGGGTCAGGGAGTCTGCGTGCAGGGCACCGTCCCGCACCGTGAGGCATCGCACGTCCTCGGGCCCGGCGACCTGCACCAGGTAGGCCCGCTCGGCGTGCATCAGGGCGGCCGTCTCGATGAGGACGACCGTCATGACCTCCTCCGAGGAGGTGGCCGATGAGGTGCGGTCGACGAAGCGGTACAGCAGGCGGGTCTGCGCGTGGCCGCGGGCGAGCGACACGTACACCCGGTAGGCAAAGGCGAGCAGCACCACTACGACGCCGAGGAGGGGCAGGGCGCTCGGTCGCACCAGCACCAGGGTGGCCACGAGGAGCGCGACGCAGGTGTTGACGAACGCAGCGAACGAGCCCGACAACAGTGTCTCGTGGAGGACCTCGCCGTCGAAGGCGCCTTCGGTGAGGCTGATCGCGGCGGTGATCGCGGCAGCGGACATGAGATCGGTGACGAGCACGGCCAGGATGGCGGCCGCCCACCCGGTGACCGACAGCGGGTCTCCACCCTGGAGGATCGCGTGGTAGGTCAGCGCGCCGAGGGCCGCCTCGAGAGCGAACATGCTGGAGTTGAACGCCAGCTTCACTCCTCGCATCCGAGCTGCGAAGACAAGCGCCAGCGCTGCGCCCAGGACGTACGCCGTCACGTACTGCTGCGTCGGCAGGAAGATCAGGCCGAGCACCGCCGGGAGCTCGCGCAGCGTGTGACCGTGCGCGTTGCGCTGCGTGGGTAAGTGGATGACCACGACCTCGGCCAGGGCGAAGAGTGGCAGGAGGATGAGCCATGCCAGGCCAGGCATGGCCGCATCCGGCCGCTGGAGGATCCCCGGCAGGGCCATCAGGACGGCCGCTGCAGCCATCGCCGCAGCCAGGAGCCACGTGAGCAGCCGCGTCAGCCGCGCGGGCTGGCCCGCGGACTCATCTCCCGACACCGCCAAGGTCCTGGGCTCGGGGCCGGCAGAGACGTCGGTGAGGTCCACCGTTCCCATCTCGACGTCCATACGCGCTCCTGGAGTGGGGTGACACAACTGTGCGGCCGACGACCTTGCCCACTGGGAACGACGGTAGAGCCCCCGACGGCGTCGTGTTCCCGTATTGGCGCAACGTGCGAGGCGCAGCGTGCGGCCAGGGGTGGCCGTCGCCAAGGTGCAAGGTCTAGGCCGGCTACCCGATTTTCGAGGGTTCGCCCTCGCCCGAGGGCACTGATCCAGCATCCTGCTCCAGGGTGGATGGCCACCCACAACGATGATGGTGGGTCGTCATGAGCCTGAGGTGGAAGAGAGTCCCGGCCGGTCTGCTGGCAGCGGCCATGGCCGCCGGAGTCATGTCCGGAGCGGCTTCGCCCGTGAGTGCCAGCGACCGCGGACTCCTCCCCGGCGACGGGCTGATGGGCGGCTTGCTCTCCGGTGACGGTCTGCTGGGTGGCCTGCTGTCCGGGCTCACCACCAGCGGCGGTCTAGGCGACACCTTGTGGGGCGACGACGACAGCGGCCAGGGTGCCCAGGCGTCCGCCGGCGGCACGTGGAACGCCGCCCGGGACCAGGGGTCGCTGTTCTCGCTGACCCAGCGGATCGGCGCCCAGCGGGCCTGGCGCAGCGGCTTCACCGGACGCGGCGTCACTGTTGCCCTGATCGACACCGGTGTGGCGCCGGTGCCCGGGCTCGACGATGCCGACAAGGTCGTCGACGGGCCCGACCTTTCCTACGAGAGCCAGCGCGCGGGCACTCGCTACCTCGACGGATTCGGGCACGGGACCCACATGGCCGGCATCATCGCCGGCCGCGACGCCGGCTTCGACCGCCGCAACCCCTCCCCCGACAAGTTCGCGGGCGTGGCGCCGGGCGCAGAGCTGCTCAGCCTCAAGGTCGCCACCGGTGACGGGGGCGCCGACGTCTCCCAGGTCATTGCCGCCATCGACTGGGTGGTGGCTCATCGCCGCGACCAAGGCATGAACGTGCGTGTGCTCAGCCTCTCCTACGGCACCGCCTCGACCCAGCCCTGGCAGGTGGACCCGCTCGCCGCCGCCGTCGAGAACGCCTGGGACAAGGGCATCCTGGTCGTGGCGTCTGGCGGCAACGACGGCGCCGGACAGCGCCTGCTCATGCCCGCGATCGACCCGCACGTGCTCGCGGTGGGCGCCGCGGACCACGAGGGGACGGCCCTCGGCCTCGACGACAGCGTCGCGTCGTTCTCCAGCAGCGGTGATCGCAACCGGCGGCCCGACGTGCTCGCCCCAGGCAAGTCGGTGGTGTCACTGCGCGTGCCGGGGTCATTCGCAGACCAGCTGCACCCCGAGGGCCTGGTTCCGGGCGACCACGCGCACCGCTACTTCCGCGGCAGCGGCACCTCGCAGGCGACGGCGGCCACGGCCGGCGCCGCTGCCCTGCTCTTCGAGGCGCGTCCGAACCTCACGCCCGCCCAGGCCAAGGCGATCCTGATGCGGACCGCTGCCCCGCTGGTGAGCCTGAACCCTGCCCAGGGCCGCGGTGTGATCGCGATCGACGCCGCGATCTCCTTCGCCCGCCTGGCGCTCCTCCTGCCCTCGGCGCCGGCTCCGGGTCAGGACTCGAGCGGGCTGGGCACGCTGGAGGCCTCCAGGGGCGGGGAGCACGTGGTCGACCCCTCGACCGGTGATGCCCTGGTCGGAGAGTTCGACGCACTCGGCTCGCCTTGGAAGGGCAACGCGTGGATGACCGCCCAGGCCCGGGGCCGCAGCTGGACCGGTGGCACCTGGAACGGCCGCACCTGGACGGGCACGACCTGGGTCGACAAGAAGCTGCAGGCCGTCACGTGGACCGGCCTCTCGTGGAACGGGGTGCCTTGGACGTCGCACGGCTTCTCCGAGGACCAGTGGGAGGCACGCTCGTGGCGCGGCGACAACTGGGAGGCTCGGAGCTGGCGGGCGCGGAGCTGGCGCGGGGTGGAGTGACCACACCCCAGAGCTGAGGCCGCGTGACCGGGCAAGAACTGCCGGAATGACCCGGCTGACCGGGCGCATGTGCAGCACTTCTGCCCGGTCAGCCCGCACCACGCAGCACTTCCTGCCCGGTCAGCCCGTACCTCACGGCACTTTCTGCCTGGTCAGGAGCGCCGGCGCGCGAGCAGCGGCCGCGCCAGCAGCGCGACGACGAGCGCGCCACCGCCGACGAGGCCCCACCACCGGGCGTCGTCGAGCGCGCCGGCGAGCGGGTCGGGCTCGGGCTCAGGTGCCGTGACCCGCACCGGCTGCTGCCGCTCGCGGGGCATGTCGTCGACCTCGCCGGTCCGGTCGGGGGCGAGCTCCTGGTGAGCGCCTCGACCAGTTGCAGCACCCAGAAGCCGGTCGCCGTCGTCGGCCGGCCTGCACGTGGTGGTCGCCCGCCGGTCCGGTGGCGCGTCGCGCGCGCTGTACGAGTCGGTGCTGCAGTCGATGCGCGACCTCGCCATGCCCGGGCTGCTGCTGTCGGGCAGCCCCGACGAGGGCCCGCTCCTCGGCACGCTGCGGCCCGTGCCGGCACCCCCAGGACGGGGGCGGCTGGTCACGCGCGACGGCGGCACCCAGACGGTGCAGATCGGCTGGACCGACGCGGCCCTGTAGGGCGAGGCCCTCAGCGCCGGCCGGAGCCGAACATGCCCCGCGCGATCTCCCGTGCCGCGGTCCGCATGAAGTCCTTGAACGCGCCCGACTCGACGACGTCGCGCACCAGTCCGCCGTCGTCCTCGGGCTTCGGGGCACGGGTGCTCGACGTCGGCTTCGGCCGCGCCTTCTTCGCCGCCTCGGCCCTGGCCTCGGCCTCCGCCTTGGCCGCGCCCTCCTCGAGCCGGGCGGCGAGCCGCTCGCGTGCCGACTCTCGGTCGATCGCCTCGGCGTACTTGGCGTGGCGCGGGCTGCCGGTCACGGTCGCGGTCATGGCGGCCGGGTCGGCAGGCCCCATCAGCGACTCGGGGGCGCGCAGCCGGGTCCACGCGACCGGGGTGGGCGCTCCCCGCTCGTTCATCACGGTGACGACGGCCTCGCCGATCCCGAGGCTGGTGATGACCTCGCCGAGGTCGTCGTACGCGCTCGTCGGGTAGGTGTTGACCGTCGCCTTGAGCGCCTTGGCGTCGTTGGGGGTGTGCGCCCGGAGCTGGTGCTGGACGCGGGAGCCGAGCTGCGCCAGCACGCCGTCGGGTACGTCGGTCGGGCTCTGCGTCACGAAGAAGACCCCGACCCCCTTGGACCGGATCAGCCGGACGGTCTGCACGATCTGGTCCAGGAACGCCTCGGACGCGTCGTTGAACAGCAGGTGCGCCTCGTCGAAGAAGAACACCAGCTTCGGCCGGTCGACGTCCCCCACCTCGGGCAGGTCGTGGAACAGGTCGGCCATCAGCCACATGAGGAACGTCGAGAAGATGACCGGCCGGTCCTGGAGGTTGGGCAGCTCGACGAGCGAGATCAGGCCGCGACCGTCGGGCGTGGTCTGCAGCAGGTCGGGCGTCTCGAACTCCGGCTCGCCGAAGAACGCGTCGGCGCCCTGGCTCTGGAACGTCACGAGCTCCCGCAGGATGACCCCGGCCGTGGCCGTCGACAGCCCGCCGATCGACTTCAGCTCGGGCTTGCCCTCGTCGCTGGTCAGGTGGGCCACCACCGCGCGCAGGTCGGCCAGGTCGAGCAGGGGCAGGCCCTGGAGGTCGGCGTAGTGGAAGATCAGCCCGAGGCTGGACTCCTGGGTGTCGTTGAGATCGAGCACCTTGCTCAGCAGCACCGGTCCGAACGCGCTGAGGGTCACCCGCAGCGGGATGCCGGTGCCCTGGCCGCCGAGCGCGTAGTACTCGACCGGGAACCCGGTGGCTGTCCACTGCTGGCCGACCGACGCGGCGCGCGCCTCGATCTTCTCGCCCGGCGCACCGGGGGTGCTCAGCCCGGACAGGTCGCCCTTGATGTCGGCGGCGAAGACCGGGACGCCCTGGGCGCTCAGCTGTTCGGCGAGCAGCTGGAGGGTCTTGGTCTTGCCGGTGCCGGTCGCGCCGGCGACCAGGCCGTGCCGGTTGACCATGCCCAGCGGGATCCGGATCCGGGTCTCGGAGAGCCGGGTCGGGTCGAGCATCAGCCCGCCCAGCTCGAGCGCCGGGCCCTCGAACTCGTACCCCGGCGCCACCGCCGCGACGATCGGATCCTGCTCGACCGACTGCGGCTGCTCGCTCATGGGGGCACCGTATCGCCCCCTCGTATAGTCGCCCCGTGATCTTCAAACGCGTGGGGCAGGGTCGGCCCTACCCGGACCACGGGCTCACGTCCCGGGGCTGGGCAGCGCTGCCCCCACGCCAGGTCCGGCTCGACGAGCTGGTCACCACGAAGGACACCCTCCAGCTCGACGCGCTCCTCGACGAGGACTCCACCTTCTACGGAGACCTGTTCGCCCACGTCGTCGAGTGGGAGGGCGAGTACTACCTCGAGGACGGGCTGCACCGCGCGCTGCGCGCCGCCCTCCAGCAGCGCGGCGTCCTCCACGCCCGCGTGCACGTCGTGGCAGCCGGCTGATGGAGGCCCGGCTGAAGTCCCTCGTGACGTTGCTGGCGCTCGGTGTGCTGCTGCTCGCGGCGGCCCTGTGGGGCTGGGCGGCCGTCAGCGAGCCGCTGCCCGAGCGGGCCGGACCACCGGTGTGCACGGACCGCACCTTCGCCTCCGGCGACCCCGTACGTAAGGGCGACGTCACCGTCAGCGTGCTGAACGCCGGCACCCGCAACGGCTTGGCGGGCCTCACGCTCGACCTGTTCGTCGACACCGGATTCGCCCAGGGCACCGCCGACGACGCTCCCTCCGGCTCCCGGGTGCGGGCGGTGGAGATCTGGACCCAGGACCCGACGAGCCCAGCCGTGCAGCTCGTGGCCGCGCACCTCGGGGGCGCCGTGAAGGTCGTCCGTCAGGAGCCCACCGCCCCCGGGGTGCAGGTCGTGGTCGGTGACCGGTTCAGGAACCTGGAGAAGGGGCCGCGCAAGGTCGTGGCCGAGGGCGACGTCGAGGTCTGCGGTCCGCCGGACGTGGCCTGAGCGAGCCGATCGCCGCGCAGCTCACCGCCGGTCCGGGCCCTCGATCCAGTGGCCGAGCCGCCCCGAGGCGGAGACCTGGCGGAGCCGCTCCTCGGTCTTCTCGCGCAGCCGCCGCGGCGTCACCACGAGCAGGTCGTCGCTGTGCCGGAGCACGGTGCGACGTTCGGGCACCAGCGTCTCGTCGTCGCGGATGATCATGGCGACCGAGGAGCCGTGCGGCAGCCGCAGCTCCCCGACCTCGACGCCGTGCAGCTTCGACTTGGGACTGATCGTCACCTGCAGCATGTCGGCCGCGACCCGGTCGAGCGGCGCCGCCTCGAGGTCGAGCCCGCGCGGCTCAGAGCGCCGGGCGACGCGGAGCAGTCGCGCGGCCAGCGGCAGGGTCGGACCCGTCAGCAGCGTGTAGAGCACGACCATCACGAAGACGAGGTCGAACAGCCGCTCGGCACCGTCCACCCCCTCGGACAGAGGGATGGTCGCGAGCACGATCGGCACCGCACCGCGCAGTCCCGCCCACGACACGAAGGCCTGCTCCCGCCAGGACAGCCGCGAGAACACGGCGCACGCCGCGACTGAGAGCGGGCGGGCGACGAACGTCAGGATCAGGCCGGCCGCGACCGCGAGGCCCACCGTCTCCCACGTGATCCGGCCGGGCGAGAGCAGCAGCCCGAGCATCACGAACAAGCCCGATCTGCGCGAGCCATGCGACGCCTTCCGCGAACGACCGGGTGACGACCCGGTGCGGCAGCTCCTGGTTGCCCAGGACCAGCGCGGCGACGTACACCGCGGCGAAGCCGGACCCGTGGACGGCGGCGGCGGCGCCGTACGCCAGGAGGGTCAGGCAGAGGACCGCGATCGGGTAGAGGCCGGACGAGGGCAGGGCCGCCCGCCGCATCAACCAGGCCCCGCCGAAGCCGAAAGCGAGCCCCGACGCCACGCCGACCACCAGCTCCCACGCCACGATGCCGGAGGCCCCGAGCAGTCCGTGGTCCTCCCACGCGCCGCTCGAGATCATGGTCACCAGGACGACGGTCGGGGCGTCGTTCAGCCCCGACTCGGACTCGAGCGTGCCGATGAGCCGACGTGGCAGGGGTACGACGCGGAGCACCGAGAACACGGCCGCGGCGTCCGTCGGCGACGTGACCGCCCCGAGCAGCACCGCGAGCTCCCAGGGGATGCCGAGCAGGTAGTGGGCGCCGACCGCCACGACGGCGATCGACACCGCCACGCCGAGGGTCGCGAGGAGCGCGCCCAGCTTCATCGACGGCCGGACCTCGCGCCACGACGTCGTCAGACCACCCTCGGCCAGGATGATCGCGAGAGCCGCGAACCCGAGCGCGTGGGCGACCTGCGAGCTCTCGAACTCGATCCCGAGCCCTCGCTCACCGAGTGCCACCCCCATGAGCAGGTAGAGCAGCAGGCTCGGCAGTCCCGCCCGTGACGAGACCCGCACCGCCAGGATCGCGAGCAGCGTGACCGCGCTGCCCACGAGCAGGAAGGTGTCGAGGTCGTGCACGGTGAAGTCCACGTGTCACCTCGCGGGGAGCAGGGGCGGCGGGGCCGCAGTCTACCGAGGGCAGCACGGCTCCCCGGACGATGCCCGTTCGCGCGGAGCGGGACCTGGACGATCCTGTCACCCTCGCCCGAGGGCGAGGGCGCGGCAGGGGTGGTAGAACACAGGTATGTGACGAGGACGGGGTCTGTCATGAGCGAGATCGAGCGTCGGATCGAGGCCACGCGGGAAGATCCGGACTACGCCGAGTTCACCTTCGACGCGGAGGCGATCGCGGCGGGCAGACATCGGATCCTGGTCGGCCGCGCCTGGAACCGGGTCGGGCAGCTGCAGCTGCGCTTCCTCCGACAACAGGGTCTGGCACCCGGTGACCGGTTCCTCGACGTCGGCTGCGGCAGCTTCCGGGCCGGGCGCCACCTGATCGACTACCTCGAGCCGGGGCACTACTACGGCATCGACATCGGTCACGACGTGATGCGGGCCGGGTACGACCACGAGCTCACCGACGAGCAGCGGGCGCGGCTGCCGATCGGCAACCTGCGGGTGACCGACCGGTTCGACGCGGATTTCGGGGTCACCTTCGACATGGGGATCGCGCAGTCGGTCTTCACCCACATCAACCTCAACCGGGTGCGGTTGTGCCTGCACCGCGTGGCCAAGGTCGTCCGGCCCGGCGGCCGCTTCTTCGTCACGTTCAACGAGCTGGCTCGGAGTACTCCCGTCGACCAGATCAGGGACGGGATGTACACCGAGCGGAACGTGTTCTGGTACTACCGGCGCGACATGCGGTGGGCGGCCCGGGAGACCCCCTGGACGTTCCGCTACATCGGCCGCTGGGGTCACCCGCGCGGCCAGCGGATGCTCGAGCTCACCCGCGAGCCGGGCTAGGGGGCCAGCTGCCCCTGTCGACAGGGGTAGCGGGAACGCCTGCACGTCGTCGATCGGCTGGTCGTCGGGGAGCCCGGCGACCCAGTCGGCGCGCACGACGGGGTGCGGACCCGCTGCGGGTGGTCGCCCACGGGGACGGTGTCGACGATCCGCCGGTGCGGGAGGAGATCTTGGTGACGTCGGTGCCGCGAGTGGTGGGAATCAGGTTTACAGCTGTCGGACCTGGGGAAGGGAGGAAGCCGGAGGCGGAAGGACGTGGTGCATGTACGGCGACACGACGGTGATGCGCAGGCACGCGGCGACGCTGAGGGAGCAGGGGGCGGACCTCCGGGCGATGGCCGACCACCTCGTCGGGCAGGCGGAGCAGATCGGCTGGACCGGTCGCGCCGCGGAGGCGATGCGAGCCCGCGTCCGCGACCGCGCCAGCCACCTCCGGGGCTGTGCCTCCTCCCACGACGGTGCCGCCGACGCGCTCGAGCAGCACCTCCATCAGGTCGACCACACCAAGGACGCGATCGCCGAGATCGAGCGCAGGGCCGGCTCCCTGGTCAGCGACGCGCAGACCCGGGTCGCCCGGGCCGGGCCGGACGACCACCCGCCGGGCGTCGAGCGCGCCGGCGGCGACACCGACCGTGAGCTCGCCGCCACCACCCTGCCCCCGACCGGTCACCGCGACTGGCTCACCCTCGAGCTCCCAGGACTCTGACGTGCCGACCATCGACCTCTCCACGCCGCCGCCGGCACCTGTCTCCTTGCTCGACGGGCTGCCGCGCCGGGTGTCCCTGACGCTGCCCGAGCTCCGCCTCGCCGCCGAGCGGGCGGGCGGGGCACCGCTGCCGTTCGAGGTCCACGACGCGCGGCCGGCGTCCGCCCTCGAGGGGCGGCTCGGCACCAGCCGGGCCACCGCCGAGGACGACGCCTACGCCGCCGCCCTGGCCTCGCTCCACGATCCCGAGGAGTCGCTGGCCCGGCGCGGGCTGCTCGGCGAGGTCGGCGAGGACAGCGGGTTGGTCGGCGCCGTCGGGCTGCTCGCCACGCCGCAGACCGCGCTCGACGTCGACGTGACCGCCGCGGGCGTCCGCGCCCGCGCCTGGCACCGGCGCTCCGGCGACGCGGTCGCCGCGCTGGCCACCGTCGACGGCATCGTGTTCGAGCTCGCCTGGTTCGCCACGTCGGCCTGGGCCGACGAGCTCGGTCGGGTCGCGGTGCTGCCGGAGGACTGCCTGGTCGCCGAGTCGGCGGTGCCGGCCTACGTCGACCTGCCCTACGAGCTCGCCGACGCCGCCAGTGAGGCGGCCCGCAGTGGACGCAGCGACCTGGTGCCGGTGCTGGCGGGGCAGTCCGACCCGGTGCTCGACATCGCGGGCGAGCCGCTGTCCGCGGCCGACACCGAGAGCGTGCTCACCGCCCTGGCCACCGAGGCCCGCGGCCGGCTGCGCGCCCTGGCGGCCGACGTGGGCGCGGGCGAGGCAGGCGTGGTCGGCGTGGTGTCGTGGACGCTGCTCGCCGACGGGTGGCACGCGTTGCGGCCTCGCGAGGTCGACGGGCGCCAGCGGGTGCAGGTCGCCGCGACCACGCCGGCCGACCTCGCCGCCGAGCTCGCGCCGGTGCTCGCGGAGGTGACGGCATGACCGAGACGCCCGAGCGCCCCGACCAGATCGCCGAGGGTGAGGCGGCCGAGGTCCCGACGACCGCGGTCGAGGCCGCCGACCTGGCCGACGAGTACGACCAGATGCTGCGGCTGGCCGACCTGTTCGACTCGAGCGGGGACGACCTGCGCTCCCGCGCCCGGCTCGGCGCCGACATCCTGCGCGACGACGACGTCGCCGCCTCGGCAGACCTCTCTCCTGCCACCTACCGCACGGCCGAGGAGGAGATCCGGGCGGCCACGACCGGCAAGCACGGCCTGATGACGCGCGGGGTCGAGCTCGATGCCGACGCCCTGATGGTGCGCGCCACGGTCCTCACCTACCGGTGGATCGACGAGCTCGCCGAGGCCGCCTACCGCACCATGGGCTCCATCGCGAGCCGGGCGATCGGCTACCTCGCCCCCGAGGTCGACCTCGGTGGCGCGATCGTCTCAGCCGGCCTGATCGAGACCGACGCGCTCGACCGCGACGACGTCGCCGGCTACCTGAGCGAGCTGGCCGAGCACAACCCGGAGCTGATGGACCACGTCACGAGCGGCGGCGGTGGACTGCTCGAGGGGCTGCAGATGCGGGCGCTGCTCACCGCGTCGGTGCTCGCCGGCGAGCACGGCCGGATGGCGTCGCTCGGCGGCCTGCAGGCGGTCGGCGTCGACGCGATGGCGCCGGACTTCGGGTCCGCACTGCGCGACTCCGCCGGTGGCTTCGTCACCAAGCCCGAGGACCGCGAGACCGACGCCGCCGACGCTGAGCGGGTCGAGTCCGGCGCCCCCCGCGGGCTCGAGGACCTGATGACCACGCTGGCCCGCTCGCCGGGCACCGTGACCGTGCAGCAGATCGCCCCCCACCGCTACATCGCCTACCTCCCCGGCCCCGCGGGCGGCCGCGGGAAGCTCCGGCTGGTGGGCGGTGACCACTCGGCGTACGCCGCGCAGGTGGTGGCCGTCGTCGAGCGGGCCGTCGACGGCGACCCCGACGCCCGGGTGATGCTGGTCGGCTCCGCCCAGGGCGGGGTCACGGCCGCCGAGGTCGCGTCCGGCGCGCGCTCCGACCGGTTCGTCATCGACCAGGTCGTCACCGCCGGAGCGCCGTCGTCGCAGGTGCCGCGGATCCCGGCCCACACCCGGGTGCTGTCGCTCGAGGACCGCACCGACCCGGTCGCGCTGCTCGGCTCCCTCATCAACGCGGGGGCGAGCAACCGGCTCACGGTCGTGTTCGACGGCTCGGCGGTCGACGGCGAGAGCGTCTACGTCGCCGGCGGCCGCGCCGCCGACGCCGCCGGGCACCCCGAGCTCAAGGCCGAGCTCGACCGGCTGGCCTCGGACGGCTACTTCGCGAGCTGACCGGCCGCGCGTCCTCGGACGTCGAACCAGGCCACAGGACCATCGCACACGGGACCTTCGGCCCTTCGTCGCGCACCCGGCCCGGCGCAGACTCGGAGCACCGGACCCAGGGAGGCGCACCATGACCATGCCGATCGAGCTGCCGTACGAGACGTGTGCGGAGCTGCTGGCGACCCGCGAGGTGGGTCGGGTGGCGGTCTGCACCACGGACGGCCCTCGAATCATCCCGGTCAACTACTCCGTCGTGGACGACGCGGTGGTGTTCCGGACGACGCCGTACAGCGTCCTCGGCATGCACGCCTGGCGCGGTCGGCTCGCCTTCGAGGTCGACGACCTCGACCCCGACCACCACGCGGGTTGGAGCGTCGTCGCCACCGGCCACGGCACGGTCGTGGAGGACGGCGCCGCGCTGCGGCGCATCCAGTCCGCCGGCGGTCCCACCCCCTGGGCCGGCGGTCAGCGCTGGCTGTTCGTCCGGCTGCGCTGGGACGACCTCAGTGGCCGCCGCCTCGGACCCGCCCCCACAATGGCGGTGTGAGCCCCGATCCCGAGGCCGGGCGCGACCCCGCGCTCACGGCCCGGACCTCCGCGCTGCTCGACGCCGTCGTGGCGATCGGGTCCGACCTCGACCTCCATGCGGTGCTGGACCGGATCGTCCGCTCCGCCTGCACCCTCACCGGGGCGCGGTACGGCGCGCTCGGTGTCCTTGCGGCCGGCGGCGGCCTCGGGGACTTCATCACGTTCGGCCTCACGGACCAGCAACGCGCGCAGATCGGCGACCTCCCCCGCGGGCGTGGCATCCTGGGCCTGCTCATCGCCGAGCCGGACCCGCTCCGGCTCCCCGACCTGAGTGCTCACCCCGAGTCGGTCGGGTTCCCGCCGAACCACCCGCCGATGAGCTCGTTCCTCGGCGTCCCGGTCCGGATCCGCGGCACCGTGTTCGGCAACCTGTACCTCACGGAGAAGCAGGGGGACGACGAGTTCTCGCCCGAGGACGAGGTGCTGGTGCAGGCGCTGGCCCGCGCCGCGGGCTTCGTCATCGAGAACGCGCGCAGCTACGAGCAGAGCGAGCGGCAACGGCGCTGGCTCGAGGCGACCGCCCGGCTCTCCGCCACGCTGCAGCCCTCGATCGACGTCGACGACGCCCGTGCGCAGGTCGCCATCGCCGCCCGCAGCGCCCTGGGCGGCGACGACACTGTGGGCGTCGTGGTGCTGGTCGACGACGAGCTTCAGGTCGCAGCCGTCGACGGCCGCGACCCGGCCCGGCTGCCACCCGTGGTCGTGGCCTGCGCCGACGACGTCCGGGCGGCGATCGAGGATGGCGCGGTCTCCGCGTCCACCCATCGGGGACGACCGGTGATCGTGGTGCCCCTGGTCACCCACCTGACCGACCCGGCCGCGCTGGTGGCGGTCCGCCCGCCGACCAGCCCGGCCGAGACGCGCACGAGCCTGCAGGTCCGGGAGCTGCTGGCGGCGTTCGGCTCCCAGGCGGCGCTCGCCCTGGACCGGATCCAGGCTGTCTCCGAGCGGCAGGAGCTCGCGGTCGTCAGCGACCGCGACCGGATCGCCCGCGACCTGCACGACGTGGTCATCCAGCGGCTGTTCGCGACCGGGCTGCAGCTGCAGGGCACCCGCCGCCGGGTCGAGTCGCCGCTCGTCGCGGAGCGGCTGGACCAGGCGGTGGCCGACCTCGACGAGACGATCCGCGACATCCGGACCACGATCTTCGGCCTGCGCCAGGCTCGGCCGGGCGGCCTGTTCTCGGAAGTCCGGCTGCTCACGGACGAGTACGCGGAGGCGCTCGGTTTCGTCCCACTCGTCCGCAGCCACGGGCCGGTGGACACCGTGGTCACCGGCCAGCCGGCCGAGTCGCTGCTGGCCGTGCTGCGCGAGGCCCTGAGCAACGTGGCCCGCCATGCCGAGGCGACCTCGGTGATGATCGAGGTCGAGGCCTCCGCCGACGAGGGACTCCTACGCGTCCGCGACGACGGCCGGGGGCTTCCCGCCGAGCGCCGCGAGAGCGGGCTCGCCAACGCCCGGCAGCGTGCCACCGACCTCGGCGGCACGTGCACCGTGGAGCCGAGTGACGACGCGGGGACGGTGCTCACCTGGCGCGTGCCGCTCGGGTGAGACGAGACCGACCGCACCCCCGCCAGGGCGGGGATGCGGTCGCGGGGGAGAACCGGTCAGCGGAGCCAGCGGTTGGTGGAGACGAGGTTCGTCTCGTTCCACTTCCGGCCCAGACCCCAGGTCGTCCCGGCTGCCGTGGCCAGGAGCACGATCATGGTGATCGCGCCGAGGATGTGGTCGTCGAGCACCGGGTTGTTGGCCGGCGGCAGCGCCACCGTCCACATCAGCACGTAGAGGACCGCGCCCGACACGGTGGCCACGCGCATCCCGATGCCCAGGGCCAGGGCGAGGCCGATACCGAGCAGCCCCGTCATGAACAGCCAGTCCGCCCAGGCGGCGCCGGCGATGCCGTTGTAGAAGTCCTTGAAGGGCCCGTCGGCACCGAATCCCAGGAAGCCCTCGGTCGGGCTCGCGCCGTTCATCCAGGCAGCCTCGCCGAACCGGTCGACGGACTCGGCGCCCGTCTCGGGGTCGACGCTGGTGCCGGTGCTGAATCCCAGCGCGAACAGCTTGTCGACGAACGCCCACAGGAAGGTGAGGCCGAAAGCGATACGCAACACCGCCAGGGCCTTGCGTGCGGCTCCGCTCAGGACGGTGGTGGTAGCGGACGCGTGGTGGACCGTTCCGGTCCCGGTGGTGGTGGTGCTCATGATCTCTCCTCTTGCCGTCGGCGCCGGTCGGCGCCTCCTGACTCCATGCAAGCGGCACGAGGGGGTGCCCGGGCAGGGGCGAGTGGCGGTGCTTGACGGGACCTTGGTCCCGACTTCGGCCGTCAGCGCAGGAGCTTGGCGGCGAGCACGGCCGCTTGGGTACGACGCTCGAGACCGAGCTTCGCGAGGATGCTGGACACGTAGTTCTTCACGGTCTTCTCGGCCAGGAAGAGCCGCTCCCCGATCTGCCGGTTGGTCATCCCCTCGGCGATGAGGAGGACGATCTCACGCTCGCGTTCGGTGAGGGCCGCGAGCTCGTCGGGCGTCTGGTCGCCGTGCCGGAGCCGGTCGAGGACGCGGGCCGTGAGGGCCGGGTCGATGAGGGACTGGCCGGCCGCGACCCGACGGACCGTGTCCACGAGGTCGTGACCGCCGACCTGCTTCAGCACGTAGCCCGACGCCCCGGCCAGGATCGCGGCGAAGAGCGCCTCGTCGTCGTCGTACGACGTGAGGATCAGCGCGTTGATGGTCGGGTCGACGGACCGGACGTCGCGACACACGTCGATGCCGCTCCCGTCGGGGAGCCGGGCGTCGAGGACGGCGACGTCGGGCCGCAGGGCCGGGATCCGGGCGGTCGCCTCGACCGCCAGCCCCGACTCCCCCACGATCTCGATGTCGCCCGCGTCCGCCAGCAGCTGGCGCAGGCCGCGCCGGACGATCTCGTGGTCGTCGAGGAGGTAGACCCGGATCATGCGTCGTTCCCGGCTGCCGCGCCGCTCCGGCCGGCGCCCCCGGCGAACCGGGAGGCCCCCGCGGCGGCGGCCCCGCTCGCCAGCGACTCGAGGCCGAAGCGGAACTCCTGGCGCATCGCCCGCGTCGTGTCGACGCCCTCGTTGGCCAGCACCGAGAGCCGGTCGTTGCGCAGGCACTCCTGGGGCAGGCCCACCAGCATCCACGCGACCGACAGCGCCTCGTCGAGCGCCTTGCCCGGGTCGACGACCCAGTTGACCAGGCCGATCCGCGCGGCCTCGACGGCGTCGATCTCACGACCGGTGAGGATCAGGTCCATCGCCCGGCCGGTGCCGATCAGGTGCGGCAGCCGGACCGTGCCGCCGTCGATCAGCGGCACGCCCCACCGCCGGCAGAAGACGCCGAACGCCGCGTCGCTGGCCGCCACCCGCAGGTCGCACCAGATCGCGAGCTCGAGGCCGCCCGCCACGGCGTACCCCTCGATGGCCGCGATCACCGGCTTGCCCAACCGCAGCCGCGTGGGGCCCATCGGTCCCGGACCCTCGGGCTCCAGCCGCTGGTCCATCGTCTTGAGGTCGGCTCCCGAGCTGAACGTGCCGCCGTCGCCGTACAGCACCGCGACCTGCTGGGCCGGATCGGCGTCGAACTCCTCGAACGCCGCCAGCAGCAGGTCGGCCGTCGCCCGGTCGACGGCGTTGCGCGTGGTGGGCCGGTCGAGCGTGATCACGCTCACCGGTCCGTCGAGGTCCACCCGGACGGTCACGACGACCCGCCACCCTGGGCTGCACACACCATGAGCGCCATTGTTCCCGATCCGGCCGGGTCACCGCGACGGTCCGCCCGGGTGGTGAAGCCACCCCGCCCCGTCCGGGGTCTGCGAGACTCACCCGATGGACGCCCGTCACGCCCTGGTCCGTCGGCCCTCCCCCCGCCTCGCGGACGGTTTGGTCACCCACATCGAGCGCAGCGACGACGTCGACTCCGACCTCGCGCTGGCCCAGTGGCTGGCCTACCTCGCCGCCCTCCACGACGCGGGCTGGGAGACCCACGAGGTCGCGCCGGCCGACGACTGCCCTGACTCGGTCTTCGTCGAGGACACGATGGTCGTCTACGGCGACCTGGCGGTCATCAGCCGACCCGGCGCCGACGAGCGCCGTCCCGAGACCTCCGCCGCCGAGGAGGCCGTGCGCGCCGAGGGCTACCGGATCGCCCGGATCGAGGAGCCCGGCACCCTCGACGGCGGCGACGTCCTCAAGCACGGGGGCACCGTCTGGGTCGGCCGCGGGGGACGCACCAACGACGACGGGATCGCCCAGCTGCGTGCTCACCTCGCACCGCTCGGCGCGGACGTGGTCGCGGTGCCGCTGACCAAGGTGCTGCACCTCAAGACCGCGGTGACCGCCCTCCCCGACGGGACCGTGATCGGCTACGAGCCGTTGGTCGACGACCCCGGCGTCTGGGGCGACCGCTTCCTCGCCGTACCCGAGGAGCCGGGCTCGCACGTCGTCCTGCTCGGCGACGACGTGCTGCTCATGTCGGCATCCGCACCGCAGACCGCCGAGCTCCTCGAGGAGCGCGGCTACCGGGTCGCGCCCGTCGACATCTCCGAGTTCGAGAAGCTCGAGGGTTGCGTCACCTGCCTGTCGGTGCGATTGCGCGGGCGCCCCGGCTGAGCTGGAGCCGAGGGACCGGGTCTGGACGGCGCGACGTCATCCGGTTCGTGCGCCAGGACGACCGGGATGCATGACGTCCGACGGACGGAAACGGCCCCTCACCTGCGTCGTCGTAGGTCAGAGGCCGTTCCACTGGCTGGCGGTGGCGGAGGGATTTGAACCCTCGGTGGACTTGCGCCCACAAACGCTTTCGAGGCGTTCTCCTTAGGCCGCTCGGACACGCCACCGCCGGGAAGGTTACCGGAGGGCGGCAGGGGGTCCGAAATCGCGCTGGGTCAGGCGGACCAGTCGAGACGGCGGCCGGCGGCGCCGGCCAGCTGGTCGAGGACCGGGGCGTCGACGGGGACGTCGACGGGCGGTCCGAACGGCGCGTCCACGTCGTCCTCCGGCACCTCGAAAGACCGCGCGAAGCCGAGCGGCCTCGACGGAGGAGGGGTCGGGCTCGTAGGGCTGGCCGGTCGCGCAGGCCAGTCCCAACCGTGGACGAGCACCTCGTGGAGGGCGACCAGCGCGGCCACGTCGGCGGGCAGCTCGACCGGGCCGGCCATCGTCATCCCGACTGACGCGCCCGGTGTGCGCCAGGCCTCGGCGAGCGCGGTGGACGCGGTGCCGACCGAGAGACCGCCGAGGTGGTCGAGCAGGTCTCCCACCGAGCACGCCGGGCACGGGGTGGGGTCGCCCAGCTGGTCGTCGCGGACACCGGCCACCACCGTGGCGGTGGCGCGGGCTGCCGGGACGAGATCGAAGGTGATGCCACTACCGACCGCCGCCAGGTCACGGAGTCATCGGTGGGCCCGGAAGAACTCGTCGAGCAGGGCGGCCGACTCGTCGGCCAGCACCCCGGCGACGACCTCGGGGCGGTGGTTCAGGCGCCGGTCCCGCACGACGTCCCAGAGGCTCCCGACCGCACCTGCCTTCTCGTCGTACGCGCCGAACACGACCCGCGCGACCCGGGAGAGCACCGCGGCGCCGGCGCACATCGTGCACGGCTCCAGCGTGACGACCAGCGAGCAGCCGTCGAGCCGCCACTCGCCACGCGCAGCCGCCGCCTGGCGGAGTGCGACCACCTCGGCGTGACCGGTCGGATCGGCGTCGGCCTCCCGCACGTTGCGGCCGCGGCCGATCACCACCCCGTCCGGGTCGAGCACGATCGCACCGACCGGGACGTCGCCGGTGACCAGCGCCGAGCGCGCCTGGTCGAGCGCCGCTCGCATGGCGGCGTCGTAAGGACCGGCCACGTCAGGCGGACGCGAGGCCGACGGCCTCGTCGAAGAGTGGCCCGAACCCGAGGCGCCGGGCCACCTCGGAGAGCATCTCGTCGGGGTAGAGGTCGAAGTCGTCGAGCAGCACACCCATGTCCATGGCGTGCATGCCGAGGTCGCCGAGCAGGTCGAGGTCGCCGGCGGGCACCTGGTCGTCCTCCTCCCCGGGCGGCGGCAGCCCGAGGAAGTCGACGGCCGACGCGGCGATCTCCCACTCGTCGGCCGCGGTGATGTCGGAGAGCAGCACGCGGGAGTCGGAGCCGGCGACGCGCACGATCACGAAGAAGTCCTCGTCGACCGCGACCATGCCGACGGCACCTCCGTCACCGGGGAACCGGCGCAGCGCGTGGCTGAGGTGGCCGACGTCGGCGAGGACGTCGTGGGCCAGCTCCTGGACCTGCCACACCCCTTCCTCGCGGTAGGCGGCCAGGGCGAAGTCCACTCCGTCCAGCTGCTCGACCATGACCTCCACACCCCCTGTCCACAGGCCCTTTCGGCCTTGCCAGAGTGACAGACACCCCGCGGCACGGTCTAGGGTTCCCGGCATGCGCACCCACGTCGTCGACCACCCGCTGGTGTCCCACAAGCTGACCTACCTGCGCGACGAGAAGACCGACTCGCCGACGTTCCGACGACTCGCCGACGAGCTCGTCACGCTGCTCGCCTACGAGGCCACCCGCGAGGTCCGGACGTCGCCCAAGGACATCGTGACGCCGGTCTCCCCGACCACCGGCGTGAAGCTCGCGCGGCCGAAGCCGCTCGTGGTGCCGATCCTCCGGGCCGGCCTCGGCATGCTCGACGGCCTGATGCGGCTGCTGCCGACCGCCGAGGTCGGGTTCCTCGGGATGATCCGCAACGAGGAGACGCTCGAGGCGTCGACCTACGCCGAGCGGCTGCCCGACGACCTCTCCGGCCGCCAGTGCTACATCCTCGACCCGATGCTCGCCACCGGGGGCACGCTCGCGGCCGCGATCCGGTTCCTGGTCGACCGTGGCGCCAACGACATCACCGCCATCTGCCTGCTCGCCGCGCCCGAGGGCTGCGCCCGGCTCGAGCAGGAGCTGGCCGACCTCGACGTGCCGGTCACGATCGTGACCGCCGCGATGGACGAGAAGCTCAACGACAAGGGCTACATCGTCCCCGGTCTCGGCGACGCCGGCGACCGCCTCTACGGCGTGGCCGACTGAGCCTGCGGTGACGCCACCGGCAGCCGCTTGGGCAGGCTGACCGACACGGTCGTCCCGACCCCCTCGCTCGAGGAGACCGAGATGTGCCCGCCGTGGAGGTCGACGATCGCCTGCACGATGGTGAGCCCGAGGCCGGTCCCCTGGATCGCCTGGGTCATGGCGGTCGAGGAGCGGAAGAACCGGGTGAAGAGGTGGTCCTGCTCGTCGGCCGGGATCCCCATGCCGTTGTCGAGCACCACGATCTCGACGGTGTCGGGGCGGTCGGTGACGACCAGCTCGACCCGTCCGCCATCGGGCGTGAACTTCACCCCGTTGCCGAGGAGGTTCAGCACGAGCCGCTCGACCTGCTCCGGGTCGGCCTCGTGCATCACGGGCTCATCGGGCAGCCGCACCACGAAGTCGATGTGGCGGGTGGCGAGCAGCGGCCCGAGGCCCTCGTGCGCCGCGCGCGCCGCGTCGCGGAGGTCGGCCTCCCGCGGCGACATGCTCATCTGCCGGGTCTCGATCTGCGACAGGAGCAGCAGGTCCTCGACGAGCAGCAGCAGCCGGCGGCCGTTGCGCTGCACCCGGTTCGCGAGCTGCCGCTGGTCGGAGGACAGCTCGCCCACGGCGCCGTCCTCGAGCAGCTCGACGTACCCGATCATGCTGGTCAGCGGCGTCCGCAGCTCGTGGCTGACGGTGGCGACGAAGTCGGCCTTGACGCGCTCGAGGTCGCGCAGCCGGTCGACGGCGTCCCGCTCGTGGTCGAGCGCCTGCAGCGCGGCGCGGTGCATGGCCTCGCGATCGGTGACGTCCTCCGCGACGCAGAGGTAGCCGGAGATGTCGCCGAGCTCGTCGACGACACTGGTGAGGGACAGGAGCATCGCGCGCTCCTCGCCGTCGGGCCGCGTGAACGCCCAGAGCTGGCTCTCCTCGTCGGCGGCCGCGGCGGCCGCGCAGATGTCCGAGAACAGGGGCCGTACGCCGAGCCGGGTGGCGTGCCTCATGAGCTCGAGGTCGGAGTAGACGTGGTCGGCGGGATCACCGACCATCTCCGCGGAGCTGCGGTCGAAGATCCGCTCGGCGCCGGGGTTGAAGAGGTCGACCCGGCCCACGCTGTCGATCGCGAACACCGCCGTGCCGGTCGCCGCGTCGACGAGTCGCTCCAGCGTCCGCTGGCGCGACGAGGCCCGGGCGCTGGCGATCCGCTGCTGGGTGGTGATGACCGCCAGCGGGAGCAGGATCAGGGCACAGTCGAGCAGGAAGAGCTGGAGGAAGCCGTTGACCAGCTCCTGGTCGAGGTCGTACCGCACCAACAGCTCGTGCACCGGACCCAGGCCGAGCACGGTCATGCCGGTCGCGATCGCGCCGACCCCCGCCAGCAGCAGGCTCGCCTCGCGCAGGGTGCCACGGAACGCGAGCCAGGCGAACATCGGCATGATCGCGAACACGACGGGCGGCGCCGCGGCGTACGAGAAGATCGCGAGCGTCACCCCGAGCGTGAGCACCGACTGCACCACCCGCTCGCGGTTCTGGGCCATCGGGGCGAAGCTGGGGCCGGCGAGGAAGAGCGGCAGCAGCATCAGCATCGCCGCGGCATGGATGCCGAAGACCCCGACGAGCGCGAGCCACGGGCTGCCCTCGCCGGTCAGGCCGACCGTCGCGCCGACGATCGCGCCGGCGACGAGAGCGCTCAGGCTCGCGCCGCCGATCAGGGTCGAGACGTCGCCGTCCTCCGCCAGCCGCGGGCGGCCTCGCGGGTTGCGGCTGAGCCGGTCCAGCCGGTTCAGCACCAGCCAGGTGCCGACGACCGAGGCAAGGGTGAAGCCGACCGAGGTCGCCACGTCGTAGTCGGCGAGCAGGTGGCACAGCAGGAGCAGCGCCCCACCGAGCGCCAGCAGCGACGCACGCCGGGCGCGCTCGACCAGCAGCAGCATCCCGGGCAGCAGCCCGGCTGCCGGCCACGCGATCGGTACGCCGCTCGCGGCATCGGCGGTCAGGAGCAGCAGCCACGACAGGGCGACCATGACGGCCAGCAGGACCCCGGTCGCGTGGGGGCGCACGAGACGGACGACCGCCCATGCGCGGAACCCCGCGACGTCGTCCCGCGCCACCCGTCCTCCTCGATCATCCAGCCCGCCTCAGTATGGGCGGGACCGGTGGACCGCCGCCGGGGAACGCAGCAGTTGGTGCGCAGGTGCTAGAGCGCCTTCACGGCGTTCAGCAGCTTGCCCATCGTCTCCTTGGCGTCGCCGAACAGCAGCGAGGTCTTCTCGTCGAAGAGCAGCTCGTTCTCGATCCCGGCGAACCCGGGCCGCATCGAGCGCTTCATGAAGATGATCGCCTTGGCGTCGTCGGCGTTGAGGATCGGCATCCCGTAGATCGGGGCGCCGGGGGTCGTCTTCGCCGCCGGGTTGACGACGTCGTTCGCCCCGACGACCAGGACGACGTCGGCGTCCTTGAAGTCGCCGTTGATCTCGTCCATCTCCTTGAGCTGCTCGTAGGGCACCTGCGCCTCGGCGAGCAGCACGTTCATGTGGCCCGGCATCCGGCCGGCGACCGGGTGGATGGCGTAGTCGACCTTGATGTCCCGCTGGCTGAGCACGTCGACCAGCTCCCGCAGGGAGTGCTGGGCCTGGGCCACCGCGAGGCCGTAGCCGGGGACGATGATCACCCGCTCGGCGTACCCGAGCATGATCGCCGCGTCGCTCGGACCGGCGGTCCTCACCGGCCGGTCGGACGCCTCGCCCGCGCCGAGGGTGGAGCCGCCCTTGAGCGCGCCGAACAGGATGTTGGCCACCGAGCGACCCATGGCCTTGGCCATGAGGAGCGTCAGGAACGTGCCGGAGGCCCCGACCAGGGTGCCCGCGACGAGCAGGAGCGTGTTGGACAGGACGTAGCCGCCGGCGGCGACGGTCAGGCCGGTGAACGCGTTCAGCAGCGAGATGACGATGGGCACGTCCGCGCCACCGACCGGCATCACCAGCAGGACGCCGAACGCCAGCCCGAGCAGCGCGAGCACGATCCCCGCCCACATCACCGGATCGGCGACGAGCACGCCCGACAGCACCAACCCGCCGAGCAGCGAGCCGGCGAAGACGACCGCGAGGCCGGGGAAGACCACCGGCCGCGAGGTCATCAGCTCCTGGAGCTTGGCGAACGTGATCACCGAGCCCGCGAAGGACACGGAGCCCACGAAGATCGTGAACGCCGTCGCCACCAGGATGAACCAGCCGACGTCGTGGCCGGTCGCGACGATCGCGTCGAGCTCGAGCACCGCGACGAGGGCGGCCGCTCCTCCGCCGACGCCGTTGAAGAGAGCCACCATCTGGGGCATCTGCGTCATCTGGACGGTGCGGGCGCCGTACACGCCGCCGGCGGTGCCGATCGCGATCGCGACCAGGATCAGCGGGAGGTTGTCCATCTCGAGGTAGAAGAACGGCAGGGCACAGGCGACGACCGCTGCCCCCGCGCCGATCAGGTTGCCGGTCCGCGCGGTACGCGGCCCCGACAGCCCCTTCAGGGCCAGGATGAACGCGACGGCGCAGAGGAGGTAGACGACCTGCGCCCAGACGGGGATGCTCACGCGGCCGCCCCCTTCTCGGTCCTGGGCTTCCTGCGGGTGAACATCTGCAGCATCCGGTCGGTCACCACGAAGCCGCCGACCATGTTCACCGCGGCGAGCACGATCGCGACCAGTCCGACGACCAGCCCCACCCCGGAGGCGTGGGCGGTGACGATGATCGCGCCGAGCAGGATCACGCCGTGGATGGCGTTGGCCCCGGACATCAACGGAGTGTGGAGCGTCGACGAGACCTTGGAGATCACCTCGACGCCGACGAAGACGCTGAGCACGAAGATCGTCAGCCAGACGACGGGCTCGCTCATGCCGGCTCTCCTTCCAGGGCGGTCCGGGTGGGTTCGTGGAGGATCGCGCCGTCGCGGGTGACGCAGGCGCCGGCGATGATCTCGTCCTCCGGGTCGGGGGCGAAGGACGCCGTCCCCTCGTCGTCGGTGGCGGTCATGAGCGTCACCAGGTTCACGATGTTCTGCGCGTAGAGCCGCGACGCCGGCCCCGGCATCTGGCTCGGGACGTTGCGTCCGCCCCACACCTGCGCGTTGCCGACCCGGACGACCTCGCCGGCGACCGAGCCCTCGACGTTGCCGCCGGTCTCGGCGGCCAGGTCGACGACCACGGACCCCGCTCCCATCTCCTCGACCATCGCCCGGGTGACGAGCATCGGCGCCGGCCGGCCGGGCACGGCGGCGGTGGTGATCAGCGCGTCCGCCGTGGCGATGTACGGCGTGAGCAGCTCGCGCTGGCGGGCGGCGCGGTCCTCGGTCATCTCCCTGGCGTAGCCGCCGGACCCCTCGAGGGTCTCCAGCTCGAGGTGGATCGGCTTGGCACCCATCGACGCGATCTCCTCGGCGGCGGCGGCGCGGACGTCGTAGGCCTGCACGACGGCGCCGAGCCGCTTCGCGGTGGCGATCGCCTGCAGCCCGGCGACGCCGGCGCCGAGCACCACGACCTGGGCCGGCTGCACGGTGCCGGCAGCGGTCATGTTGAGCGGGAAGAAGCGGCGGAGCATGCCGGCGGCGACGATCGCGCAGCGGTAGCCCGCGACGAGCGCCTGCGACGAGAGCGCGTCCATCGACTGCGCCCTCGAGATCCGCGGCACGAGCTCCATGGCGTAGGACGTCACGGAGCCGTCGCGGTAGGCCGTGACGAGCTCGGCCTCGGCGGTGGTCGGCAGGAACGAGATGGTGGACGTCCCGGCCGCGAGCCCGCGAGCCCGGTCGACGTCGAGCGGCTGCACCGACACCACCAGATCGGCCCCGTCGAACGCCGCCGCCTCGACGGTTGCTCCCGCCGCGACGTACTCGTCGTCGGAGAGCAGCGCGTGGTGTCCCGCCCCGGGCTCGAGGGCGACGTCGTACCCCAGCCCGGTCAGCTTCTCGACCAGCTCGGGCACGATCGCGACCCGGGCCTCGCCGTCCCTGGTCTCCCTGGCGATTGCGATCTTCACGGGTGCGAACCTAACAGCGTCGGCTCACCCCACCGGGAACGACTCGACGACCTCGTAGCGCGGCCGGCCGCGCGGCCCCTGCCCGAGGTACGACGCCACCAGGTCGAGCCGGTCCGCGACCCAGTCCGGCCCCGCGTAGCCGTCGAGCAGCCGGACCCACCGCGACACCTCGGCGGGACGACCGAGCCGGGCGACGGTGAGGTGCGCCCGGAACCGCTGCCCGTCGACGTCGATGCCCGCGCGCGAGGCCGCCGCCCGCGCTCCGGTCGCCATCCGCGACAGCTCGGTCCGGCCCGCGTCGTCGACGTCCAGGCCGGCCCACAGCACCCGCGCACGAGCGGCGTTCGGGAAGGCGCCGCCGCCGGTGATCCGGGTGGGCACCGGCCTCCGCCGGGCGGCGGCCCGGCCCAGCCGCTCGACCAGGTCGTCGAGCCTCCGGTCCGGCACCTCGGCGAGGAAGGCGAGCGTCACGTGCAGCTGCTCCGGGAGGCTCCAGCGGAACCCGGCCGCCTCGCGGCGGACGGCGAGGAACTCGTCGAGGTGATCGACGGCCGGGTCGGGCGGCGTGAGCGCCACGAACATCCGCATCCGGCGAACCTACCGCCGGGCTCAGCCCTTCGTGCCGCCCGCGGTCAGGCCCGCCACCAGGTGCCGCTGCGCGAAGAAGAACACCAGCCCCGCGGGGATCGTGATCAGGATCGCCGCCGGGGTGAGCAGCTCCCAGCGCTGGTTGAACTGCGGCACGAACTGCTTGAGCCCCGCGCCCAGCGTGTAGTTCTCGTCGGTCTGGATGAACGCGATCGCGTAGGCGACCTCGCCCCACGCGGTGAGGAAGGTGTAGAACGCCGTCACTGCCAGGCCGGGACGCGCGAGGGGCAGCACCACCCGCCAGAACGTCGCGAACGGGCCGAGCCCGTCGAGCGCCGCCGCCTCGTCGAGCTCGCGCGGGATGGTGTCGAAGTAGCCCCGCAGCATCCACGCGCAGAACGGGACGGCGACGGTGCAGTAGGCGATCACCAGCGACACCTTGGTGTCGATCAGGCCGAGGTTGGCCATGATCGTGTAGATCGGCACGATCAGGATCGCGACCGGGAACATCTGCGTCAGCAGGAACAACCACATCAGGCCGCGCTTGCCCGGGAAGTTGAAGCGGCTCAGCGCGTAGCCTGCGGTGGCCGCCATCGCGATCCCGAAGACCATCGTGAACGCCGCGACGATCACCGAGTTGAGGAACCACGTCGGGAAGTTCGTGTTCGTCAGCACGGTCCGGTAGTTGTCGAGCGAGGGGCTGTTGAAGAGCTCGACGGTCGACCGCTGGATCTCCTGGCGCGGCTTGAGCGAGCTGAGGAACACCCACACCACCGGGAAGAGCGCGATGAAGACCGCGACCATGAGCGTGCCGTGCAGCGCGACCGACGCGAGGGGACGGCGCCGGCGACCTTGGCGCGGCTCGGGTCCGTGGTCGGCGACCCCGGTGGTCGCGACGTCGGGCGTGACGATCGCCATCAGAACACCTCTCCCTGGCGGCTCAGCAGCCGGCGGTACGCCGCGGCGTACACGACCAGGATCGACAGGATGAGGACACCGTAGGTCGCCGCGAGGGAGTAGTTGCGGAGCCCTTCGAACGCCGCGCGGAACGCGCCGGTCACGAGGATCTCGGTCTGGCCGGCCGGCTCACCGCCGGTGACGAAGAAGATGATCGGGAACATGTTGAACGTCCAGATCGTGCCCAGCAGGATCACGGTCGAGCTGACCGGCCGCAACCCCGGCAGGGTGATGTTGCGGAACCGCTGCCACGGGGACGCACCGTCGATCGCGGCTGCCTCGTAGAGGTCGGCGTTGATCGACTGGAGCCCGCCGAGGAGGGCCACCATCATGAACGGGACGCCCAGCCAGACGTTGGCGACGATCGCGGTCGACAGCGCGGTCCACCGGTTGTCGAACCACGCGACCGGGTCGATCCCGATGCGGTCGAGGACGGCGTTCACCAGGCCGAAGTTCTGGTTGAAGAGGAACCGCCACGCGAACGCGCTGACGAACGCCGGCACCGCCCACGGGACGATCAGGAGCACCCGGTAGAGGCCGCGCCCGCGGAACTCACGGTGCAGCAGCACCGCGAGCCCGAGCCCGATCGTGTAGTGGAAGAAGACGCAGGCCGTCGTCCAGACGACGGTGTTGGTGAACCACAGCCAGAAGTGGCCGCGCTGGCCGGTGAGGATGTCGACGTAGTTGGCGAGGCCCACGAACTCCGACTGCTTCGGGTTCTCCTTGCAGGTCTCGCCGCCGCCGAGGGTCTTGGTGCAGATGAGGTCCTGCTGGTTGCCCTCGTTGAGGTTCGTCAACGACTGCACGATCCCCTGGCCGAGCGGGTACAGGATCAGCACCCCGAGCACCACCACGGTCGGCAGCACCATCGCCCACGCGTACCAGTGCCGGTCGAAGCTGCGGCGCAGCCGGCCGGGCTCTGCCTGCGTCGTCACCGTCGCCATGCCCTCTCCTCGTCTGCAGACATGCTGCACCGCGGGGGCCGGGCCGAGCCCGGCCCCCGGACGGTGTCAGCGGCGGGTCACTCGGAGTAGTCCGGGACGACGTCGGACTTGAACGTCGACGCTGCCTCGTCGAGCGCACCCTGGGCGTCCTTGCCCTGGATGAGCACCTCGGTCGCCATCTGGTCGAGCGGCGCGAAGAACAGGCCGCCCTCCGGGATCCACGGCCGCGGCTGTGCGACCTCCAGCGCCGACTGCCAGGCCGCCACCCGTTCGTTGTCGCCGACCAGCTCGTAGGAGTCGGCGTTCGCCGGCAGCAGGCCGAGCTCGTCGGCGATGAACGCCTGCGACTCCGCACTGCTCATGAACTGCACGAACGCGATGGCCGCCTCGGCCTTGGCCTCGTCCATGCCCGAGTAGATGACGTAGTTGTGGCCTCCGACGGGAGCCCCCTGGCCGGCCGACCCGGCCGGCACCGGTGCGATGCCGAGGTTCTCGAAGCCGCCGAACTTCGGGTCGTCGCTGACCGCGGCGACCTCCCACGGGCCGTTGACGATCATCGCGACCTTGCCCTCCTTGAAGAGCGTCATCATGGTCCCGTAGGAGTCGTTGGCGTCCGGCTTGACAGCAACCCCGCTCTGCACGAGCCGCTGGGCGGTCTGGATGCCGGTGACGTTCTCGGGGCTGTTGACCGTGATCTGCTGGGCGTCGACGTCGACCAGGTCACCGCCCTCGCCGTAGATGAACGGCAGCAGGAAGTAGCCGCCCGAGTTGATGTAGAGCCCCGACGCGTCGGTCTTCTGCTCCACCGCCTGGGCGACGGTCGCCGCCTCGTCCCACGTGGTCGGAGGCTCGACACCGGCCTCCTCCAGCAGCTGCTTGTTGTACATCAGGCCGAGGGTGTCAGTGACCTGGGGGACGCCATAGGTCTTCCCGTCGTACACGTTGCTCGACAGCGGGGTCTCGAGGAAGTTGGTGTCCTCGAGCAGCGGCGTGCCGTCCAGCGCGTAGAGGTAGCCGAGCGACGCGAACTCCGGCACCCAGGCGACCTCGGCGCGCAGGATGTCCGGGGCACCGGAGTCGGACTGCGCGGCGGTCTTGAACTTGTTCTGGGCCTCGTCGAACGGCACCGCCTCGTGGTTGATCGTGACGTTCGGGTAGGTCTCGTTGAACTGGGAGATCAGCTCGTCGAACGCCGGGCCCTCGTTGGTGGGGTCGGCCGTGTCCCACCAGGTGAGCTCGGCCTCGAGGTCGGCGGGGTCGACGGACGACGCGTTGGTCGGGTCCTCGTTGGTGTTCGGCTCGCCGGAGTCGCCGCCACAGGCGGCGAGGGCGAGCGCGAGGGCAGCGGTGCCGGCCAGAGCCGGCAGCGTGCGGCGCGCGTGGGTTCGCATGGGTGCTCCTTGGTGTCCCGATGGTGTCGCGGAATGTGTGAGGCGGTCGTCACACCGACCCCGGGACCCTAGCAAGCACCTTGCAAGAAATGGAAGACCTTGCAGGAATCTTGCAGAGACGGTTACATACGGTCATGGCAACTCTGGCCGAGATCGCGGTCCAGGCCGGCGTCAGCGAGGCGACGGTGAGCCGGGTGCTCAACGACAAGCCCGGGGTGAGCGCCGCCGCGCGGACCGCGGTGCTCACCTCGCTCGACGTCCTGGGCTACGAGCGTCCGAGCCGGCTGCGGCGCCGCAGCGCCGGTCTGGTCGGGCTGGTCGTCCCCGAGCTGGAGAACCCGATCTTCCCGGCGTTCGCGCAGGTGATCGACGACGCCCTGGCAGCCCGCCGGTTCACGCCGGTGCTGTGCACCCAGTCGCCGGGCGGTATCAGCGAGGACGAGTACGTCGAGTCGCTGCTCGACCACGGCGTCGCCGGCATCCTCTTCGTGTCCGGGCGGCACGCCGACACCGGAGGTGACCACCAGCGGTACCGGACCCTCGTCGAGCGCCGGATGCCGGTGGTGTTCGTCAACGGCTACGCCCCCGACATCGACGCGCCGTTCTTCTCGACCGACGACCACGTCGCGATGAGCCTCGCGGTCGGCCACCTGGTCCAGCTCGGCCACGAGCGGATCGGGTTGGCGGTCGGGCCGGCGCGCTACGTGCCCGCCGGCCGCAAGCGCGAAGGCTTCGTGCAGGCCCTCGGGTCCGCCTTCGGCACCACGCCGGCCGCGGCCGAGGACTGGGTGGCCGAGGGGCTCTTCACCGTCGAGGGCGGCGCCGCAGCGGCCCGGCGGCTGCTCGAGCGCGGCGCGACGGCCGTGGTGTGCGGTTCGGACCTGATGGCGCTCGGCGCGGTCCGGGCTGCCCGGGCACTCGGCCGCCGCGTGCCGGAGGACGTATCCGTCGTCGGCTTCGACGACTCGCGGCTCATCCAGTTCCTCGACCCGCCGCTCACGACGGTCCGCCAGCCCGTCCAGGCCCTGGGCGGGGCGGCGGTGTCGGCCCTCGCCGACGCGATCGACGGTGCCCCGATCCCCGCCCAGGAGTACCTCTATCAGCCCGAGCTGGTGCTGCGGGGCTCGACCGCCCGGGCGCCGGGGAGCTAGCCGATCCGGGTGTCGAGCAGCGAGCCGACGCCGTAGGTCACCGCCATCGCGACCGCGCCGCCGATCACGTTGCGGACCACGGCGGCCCTGGCCGAGCCGTAGCCGAACCGGGCACTGGTCCAGCCGGTGAGCGCGAGCGCGGCGACCACGGAGGCCACGGTCAGCCAGATCCGCGAGCCGGACGGGGTCAGCGTGATCGTGAGCAGCGGCAGCAGCGCGCCGACCGTGAACGCCAGCATCGACGTCCACGCCGCCTGCCAGGGGTTGGTGAGGTCGTCGGGGTCGATCCCCAGCTCGGCCTCGGCGTGCGCGGCCAGCGCGTCGTGGGCCGTCAGCTCGTGGGCGACCTCGAGCGCGAGCCGCTCGCTGAGCCCCTTCTCGACGTACAGCCCGGCGAGCTCGGCGAGCTCCTCGTCGGGCTCCTCGGCCAGCTCACGGCGCTCCTTGGCGAGCAGCGCCTCCTCGGAGTCGCGCTGGGTGCTGACCGACACGTACTCCCCCGCCGCCATGCTCAGGGAGCCGGCGACGAGCCCGGCGATGCCGGCGATCGCGATGGTGCCGGTGTCGTCGGTCGCGCCCGCGACGCCCATCACGATGCCGGCGGTGCTGACGATCCCGTCGTTGGCACCGAGGACCCCGGCCCGCAGCCAGTTGAGGCGGTTGTTGAGCCCGCCCTCGTGCGGCTCGTCCTCGTGCGGGCCCGGCTCGATCGTGGCCGGCAGGTCGGAGGTCATGCCCCGATCGTGGGCCGACCGCCGGTCCGTCCGCAACGAAGGCAAGGCTCCGCTGTTCCCGACGGCTGCGGGGCTACAGGCCGAGGTCGCGGGCGATCAGCATCTTCATGATCTCGTTGGACCCGGCCCAGATCTTCGTCACGCGCGCGTCGCGCCAGGCGCGGGCGACCCGGTACTCGTTCATGTAGCCGTAGCCGCCGAACACCTGCACGCAGTGGTCGAGGACGTCGTTCTGCACCTGCGAGGTCCACCACTTCGCCTTGGCCGCGTCGACCGCGGTGAGCTCGCCCCGGGTGTGGGCCAGCACGCACTGGTCGACGTAGGCCTGGGTCACCTCGACCCGGGTCACGAGGTCGGCGAGCAGGAACTGGGTGTTCTGGAACGAGCCGATCGGCTGTCCGAACGCCGTGCGCTCCTGGGCGTAGGTGACCGTCTCGTCCAGGATCTGAGCGGCATGGGCGAGGTTCGTGACCGCGGAACCCAGCCGCTCCTGCGGCAGGAACCTCATCATCGCGATGAAGCCGGTGTCGAGCTCGCCGATCAGGTCGTCGTTGCTGACGCGGACGTCGTCGAACGCGAGCTCCGCGGTGTCGGACTCGTCCTGGCCGACCTTGTCGAGGACCCGGCCGACCGAGAAGCCGTCGGCCCCGGTGTCGACCCCGAACAGCGAGATCCCCTTCGCCTTCTTCTCCGGCGCGGTGCGCGCCGCCACCACGACGAGGTCGGCCGAGCCGCCGTTGGTGATGAACGTCTTGGACCCGTTGAGGATCCAGTCGTCGCCGTCGCGCACCGCGGTGGTCTTGAGCGCCGCCAGGTCGGAGCCGCCGGAGGGCTCGGTCATGCCGATCGCGGTGAGCAGCTCACCGGTGCAGAACGGCGGCAGCCAGCGGGACTTCTGCTCGTCGTTCGTCAGGTGCACGAGGTACGGCGCGACGATGTCGCCGTGGATGCCGACGCAGCTCGGCAACGTCATGTTGACCTTGGCGAGCTCCTCGGTCAGCACCGCGTTGAAGCGGTAGTCGCCGGCCTCCGTGCCGCCGTACGCCTCGGGGACCTCCAGCCCGAGGAGGCCCTGCTTGCCGGCCGCGAGCCAGAAGTCGCGCGGCAGTCCGTGGTTGCTCGCGTGCTCGTCGAGGTGGGGCACCACCTCCCGGTCCAGGAACTCCTTGACCGACCCGCGAAAGGCCTCGTGGTCCTCGTCGTAGATCTCGCGCTTCATGCCCAGCATGTTACTGGCGAGTCACACAAAGTCACGGAAGTTGGGCGAACCTACCCGTCCTGAGCAGGCGGGGATGGGATTCTGGGGGCCTCTCGAAGGGCAGCGAGGAGCGAGCGACATGGCCGAGGCGACCAGCACGCCGCAGGTGGTGCGCGCCCGCGACGACGGCTGGGGCGACGACAAGGCCCGCCAGGCGGTCCGCGTGATTGCCGACGACGCGCGGCGCCGGACCGACTTCGGCACGTGCGAGGTCGAGGTGCTGCGGCCCGACGGGATGCTCGAGTTCGTCGCGATCGCCGGCAACGACGAGGCCGACGAGGAGATGCTGCGGCGGGCGTCGCCGTTCGCGGCGATGAAGCCCGCGCTCAGCCTCGGCGCGGAGTACGGCGCGTGGACGTTCGTCGCCCAGGAGTGGCTCACCCCGGAGGCCAGCCAGCTGCTCGACGAGTACTGCTGGATCCCGGACATCCCCGAGACCGGCAGCCCCGACCAGTGGCGCCCGAAGGACATCCTGGCCGCGCGGATCGTCGACGACCGCGGCCACCTGCGGGCCCTCATGTACCTCGACGAGCCGGTCAGCGGACGGCGGCCCGACCCGCCGGCGCTGCGGCAGCTCGCCCACGACCTCCAGCTGTCGCTGCGGGCCGTGCTGACGGCGATCGAGCGCGAGGAGCTCTCGCAGCAGGTGCGGCTCACGGAGGCGGCCCGCGAGGTGGTGCGGGCGTCGTCCAGCCGGGTCGGCTACCACGACCTGCTGAACCAGGCGCACGACCACCTGGTGGTGGGCTTCAACGCCGACGACCTGGTCGTCTACGACTTCGCAGACCCGGCGACTCGCGACGGCTCGGCGGCCCATCTGCCGCCGACGCTGCTGGCCGCGGTCGAGGCCGCCGCGCGGCGCGGCTGGGACAGCCAGACCGTGCTCCTGATGGAGGCGGGACGGGTGTGGGGGGACGACGCCCTCCATGATGATCACCGCGACGCTCTTACCGAGCACCTCATCGACCACGGCGTCGCCGAGCTCGTGGTGGTGCCGATCGGCGCCGGTCCCGAGGCGTTCGGCATGTTCGTCCTGGCGCGCAGCGTCGGCGGCGCCCGCTGGACCGAGAGCGAGAGCTGGGCGGCGCTCGGCATCGGGCACGACCTCGGCCGGGCCCTCCTCAGCACCCGGGCCCGGGAGCGCGAGCTCGAGCTGATGGCGGAGCTGCGGCGGCTGGACGCTTACCGCTCCGAGCTGATCCGCACGGTCTCCCACGAGCTCAAGAACCCGCTCGGCGTGATCGTCGGTCACGTCGAGATGCTCGAGTCGATGTCGGGCCTGCCGGTCGAGGCCGAGCCGTCGCTGCGCGCCCTGGGCCGCAGCTCCTCACGCCTGACCGGGGTCGTCGACGACCTCCTTCTCCTGAGCCGGATCGGCAACCCGGACACGCCGCTCGACCGGCACCCGGTCGATCTCGCGCCGATCCTCCGCGACGTCCTCGAGGACGAGACGGTCCACGCCCGGCATGCCGGGGTCCACCTCCGCCCGCCGTCGTACGCCGGCGACCTCGTCGTCCCGGGTGACGCCAAGGAGCTGCTGCGGCTGGTCGCCAACCTCGTCAACAACGCCATCAAGTACTCCACCAGCGGCGGCCGGGTCGAGACCGAGCTGGAGCGAGCGGGCGACACGGTCGTGTTCAGGTGCCGCGACGACGGGCTCGGCATCTCCGGGCCCGACCGGCAACGGCTGTTCAACGAGTTCTTCCGCTCGACGAACCCCGAAGCCCTCGCCCGTCCGGGGACCGGCCTAGGCCTCGCGATCGTCGCCCGGATCGCGAGCAGGCACGGCGGCCGGATCGACGTCGAGTCGACGCTCGGGGTCGGCACCACCTTCCGCGTCACCCTTCCGGCCGCGTGACGCTGCGGCGACTCGCCCTTCCGGCCCTCCTGGCGGCCCTGGCGCTGGCCGCCGGCTGCACGGCCGACCCGGCCGGGTCGGGGACGGCCCCACCTGCGCCCTCGGCGCCGACGTCCGGGTCGCCTTCGGGGACCCCCGAGCCCAGCGAGCCCACGTCCGAGCCGCCGAGAGCACCCGGACCCGCCAGTGTCGACGGCACGCTGCGGCGCGCGGCGTACGGACGCGGCAGCACGCCGCCGCCCTGGCTGTTGCAACGGCTCCTGCCCGAGACACCCGAGGGGTTCGGCGAGGTCCGGCCGACGCCACCGGTGCTGCGGCGCCGGGCCTTCACGCTGCCCGACCAGGTGCCGGCGCTGCCGGGCCGCGGTTATGCGTCACGGACCGAGTCGCCGGCGCCGGCGGCCGTGACCGACCGGTCGACCTGGACGGCGCGGTGCCCGGTCACCCGCGACCAGCTCGCCTGGCTGCGGCTGACGTTCTGGGGCTTCGACGGCCGGCGCCACACCGGTGAGCTGCTGGTGAACGCGGCCGTCGCGGACGACCTCGACCTGGTGTTCCGCCGGCTGTGGGAGGCGCGGTTCCCGCTGGAGCAGGTGCTGATCGTGCGGTCGATCGACGAGGAGGCGCCCCCGACCGGCGACGGCAACGGCACCGGGTCGTTCGTGTGCCGCGCCGTCACGGGCGGCTCCGGCTTCTCCCAGCACGCCTACGGCCTCGCGATCGACGTCAACACGTTCCAGAACCCCTACCGGAACGACGACGTGGTGCTGCCCGAGCTCGCCTCGTCGTACCTGCGGCGCGACCAGGTGCGGCCTGGGATGATCACCGCCGACGGCCCGGTGGTCGCTGCGTTCCGCGAGATCGGCTGGGAGTGGGGCGGCGACTGGACGTCGCTCAAGGACTACCAGCACTTCAGTGCGAATGGTCGGTGACCGACCGGGTACGGTTTGGATCGTTCAAAGCGTACGACGACGAGAGGACCCCTGTTGGAGGTCTGGCCAGGCACGCCCTATCCGCTCGGAGCGACCTATGACGGTCGCGGCACGAACTTCGCCCTCTTCAGCGAGGTGGCCGAGCGGGTCGAGCTCTGCCTCTTCGAGGACGACGCCTCCGGTGAGCTGTCCGAGACCCGCGTGGAGCTCACCGAGGTCGACGCGCACGTGTGGCACTGCTACCTCCCGCAGGTGCAGCCGGGCCAGCGCTACGGGTACCGCGTGCACGCGCCGTACGAGCCCGAGCACGGCCTGCGCGGCAACCCCGCCAAGCTGCTGCTCGACCCCTACGCCAAGGCGACCCAGGGGGAGATCGACTGGGACGAGTCGCTCTTCGGCTATCCGTTCGGCGACCCCGACGGCCGCAACGACGCCGACTCCGCCGCCCACATGACGCTCGGCGTCGTCATCAACCCCTACTTCGACTGGGAGGGCGACCGCCGCCCCCACACGCCGTACAACGAGACTGTCATCTACGAGGCTCACGTCAAGGGCCTGACCCAGCTCCATCCCGACGTCCCCGAGGAGCACCGGGGCACCTACGCCGGGCTGGCACACCCCGCCGTCGTCGGGCACCTGCAGAAGCTCGGCGTGACCGCGCTCGAGCTGATGCCGGTCCACCAGTTCATCCAGGACAGCACGCTGCTCGACCAGGGCCTGCGCAACTACTGGGGCTACAACACCCTCGCGTTCTTCGCCCCGCACGCCGAGTACGCCGCGCACGGCGAGGGCCAGCAGGTCCAGGAGTTCAAGTCGATGGTGAAGGCGATGCACCTCGCCGGCATCGAGGTCATCCTCGACGTGGTCTACAACCACACCGCCGAGGGCAACCACCTCGGGCCGACGCTGAGCTTCAAGGGCATCGACAACCCCGCGTACTACCGCCTGGTCGAGGACGACCAGCGCTACTACATGGACTACACGGGCACCGGCAACACGCTCAACGTGCGCCAGCCCCACTCGATGCAGCTGATCATGGACTCCCTGCGCTACTGGGTGACCCAGATGCACGTCGACGGCTTCCGGTTCGACCTGGCGGCGACGCTGGCGCGCGAGTTCTACGACGTCGACAAGCTCTCGACGTTCTTCGAGATGGTGCAGCAGGACCCGGTGGTCAGCCAGGTCAAGCTGATCGCCGAGCCCTGGGACATCGGCCCGGGCGGCTACCAGGTGGGCAACTTCCCTCCGCTGTGGTCGGAGTGGAACGGCGCCTACCGTGACACCGTCCGCGACTTCTGGCGTGGCGAGCCGTCGCTCGGCGACTTCGCGTCCCGGCTCGCCGGGTCCGCCGACTACTACGAGCACTCCGGACGCCGCCCGTTCGCGTCGATCAACTTCGTGACCGCTCACGACGGCTTCACGCTCCGCGACCTCGTCTCCTACAACGAGAAGCACAACGAGGCGAACGGCGAGGACGGCAACGACGGGGAGAGCCACAACCGCTCGTGGAACCACGGGGCCGAGGGACCGACCGACGACCCGGAGGTGCTGGAGCTGCGGGCGCGCGCCCAACGGAACTTCCTCACCACGCTGCTGCTCTCACAGGGCGTCCCGATGCTCCTCCACGGCGACGAGCTCGGTCGCACGCAGGACGGCAACAACAACACCTACGCGCAGGACTCCGAGCTGTCGTGGGTGCACTGGGACACGGTGGACCAGCCTCTGGTCGAGTTCACCGCGGCCGTCGTGGCACTGCGGCGCGACCACCCGACGTTCCAGCGCAAACGCTTCTTCACCGGGCGGACGGTGCGCACCGGCGACGGCGCCCGGCTCAACGACATCGTGTGGCTGGACGTCGAGGCGAACCCGATGGAGGGCGACGCCTGGCACTCCGACGGCGGGGCCGCCATCGGCATGTACCTCAACGGTGACGGCATCCCGGGCACCGACCCGACGGGCAACCCCATCACCGACGCGCACTTCCTCCTCTACTTCAACGCCGGCGCCGACGCGATCACCGTGACGTTGCCGCCGGAGGAGTACGCAGGGGCCTGGGACGTCGTGATCGACACCGGCGCGTCCGCGGCCGAGAGCGACCCGCGCAGGGCCGGGAGCGAGCTCACCATGCTCGGTCGGAGCGTGCTCGTGCTGCGCCAGCACACCGCCCCCGAGAGCACCCCGGACAGCTCCGTGGCCGCATCGATCGCCGCCCAGACCGTGCCGTCCCGACGATGACACCCGCGCGCGTCCCGGCCAGCACCTACCGGCTCCAGATCAGCCAGGACTTCGACCTGCTGGAGGCCGCCCGCACGTTGCCCTACCTCCACGAGCTCGGTGTGGACTGGGTCTACCTCTCGCCGGTGCTGGCATCGGAGTCGGGGAGCGACCACGGCTACGACGTCGCCGACCACTCCGCCATCGACCCCTCACGGGGCCGCGCCTCGGGCCTGTCCGCGCTGTCGAGCGAGGCCCGCAGGCTCGGGATGGGCGTGCTGGTCGACGTGGTGCCCAACCACGTCGGCATCGCCAGGCCCTGGGAGAACGCGTGGTGGTGGCACGTCCTGACCCACGGCCGCGAATCGCCGTACGCCGGCGCCTTCGACATCGACTGGGAGGCCGGTGACGGTCGGGTGCTGGTGCCCGTCGTGGGCGATGACGACCTGCGCGACGACGGCCGGGTCTCGCACCTGGAGCTGCTCGGAGGCGAGCTCCACTACCACGACCAGCGGTTCCCGATCGCGCCCGGAACCTTCGGGCCCGAGGATGACGACGCCGACGCAGTCCACGTACGCCAGCACTACGAGCTGGTCTCGTGGCGGCGGGCCGACACCGACCTCAACTACCGGCGCTTCTTCTCCGTCAACACCCTCGCGGCCATCCGCGTCGAGGACCCGGAGTGGTTCGCCCGGTCCCACGAGGAGATCGCACGCTGGTTCGAGGAGGACCTCGCCGACGGGCTGCGGATCGACCACCCCGACGGGCTGCGCGACCCCGGGAAGTACCTCGACGACCTCGCCGCACTGACCGGCGACAGCTACGTCCTGGTCGAGAAGATCCTCGAGCCCGGCGAGCGGTTGCCCGACTCGTGGTCGACCGCCGGCACGACCGGGTACGACGCCCTGGCCCTCGTCGACCGGGTCCTGACCGACCCGGCAGGAGCGGAACCCCTCGGGGCGCTGGAGGACCGGCTGCGCGGCGGCCCCGTCGACTGGCACGCCATGGTCCACGACAACAAGCGCACCGTGGCCGACGGCACGCTCCGGGCCGAGACGCGGCGGATCGCCCGCGAGCTCGCGACGCTCGTCGAGCACCCTGCTGCCGACCTCGAGGACGCGGTTGCCGAGCTGCTGGCCTGCACCCCCGTCTACCGGTCCTACCTGCCCGAGGGCCGCGAGCACGTGGAGGCGGCCTTCAGCGCGGCCCGCAGGCACCGGCCGGACCTGGCCGCCCTTCTCGACGAGCTGGCGCCGGTCCTCAGCGACGGATCCGCCGGCGCCACCCAACGGTTCCAGCAGACCAGCGGCATGGTGATGGCCAAGGGCGTCGAGGACCGGGCGTTCTACCGCTGGTCGAGGCTCACCTCGCTCAACGAGGTGGGCGGGGACCCGTCGGTGTTCGCCGTGACACCCGACGAGTTCCATGCCGCGATGATCGAGCGCCACGCGGGCTGGCCCCACGCGATGGTCGCGGCCACCACGCACGACACGAAGCGGGGGGAGGACGTCCGGGCCCGGATCGCGGTCCTCGCCGAGGTGCCGGACACGTGGACCCGGGCGATCGAACAGCTGCACGAGCTGGCGCCTGCCCCCGACCCCGGCTTCGGCAACCTGTTGTGGCAGGCCGTCGTGGGCACCTGGTCCGACGACCCCGCACTGCGCGAGCGCCTGCACGCCTACGCGGAGAAGGCGATGCGCGAGGCCGGAGACCGCACCACCTGGACCGATCCCGACGAGGCCTACGAGACCGCCGTCCACGGCGCGGTCGACGCGGCCTTCGACGACGACCGGGTCCGGGGGGTCGTCGAGGCAGTCGTCGCCGACGTGGCGGGACCTGGCCGGGACAACGCCCTGGCCGCCAAGCTGATCGGACTGACCCTGCCCGGTGTCCCAGACGTCTACCAGGGCTCCGAGCTGTGGGAGGACAGCCTGGTCGATCCCGACAACCGACGTGCGGTGGACTTCGACTGCCGCTCCGCGCTCGTCGCGCAGGAGACCCTCGACCACCCCAAGCTCGCCCTGGTGCGGGCCGCCCTGCGCCTGAGGCGTGACCGGCCCGATCTGTACACGACGTACCAGCCGCTCGAGGCGAACGGCCGTGCCGCTGACCACGTGCTGGCCTTCGACCGCGGCGGCGCGGTCACCGTGGCGACGCGGCTGCCACACGGCCTCGCTCGCCTCGGCGGGTGGGGCGACACCGCCCTGGAGCTTCCTCGCGGCCGCTGGCGCGACGAGCTGACGGGCACGGTCGTCGCGAGCACCGGCCGGCTCGCGGTCGCCGACCTGCTGGCCGAGCTGCCGGTCGCGCTCCTGGTGGCGGAGCCCGCGCAGCCAGGGGCACACAGCCGCTTCGACGTCTGGGCGCCCCGAGCCTCGCGGGTGCGGCTCTCGGTCGGCGACGCGGTGATGGGGATGGAGCGCGGCCACGACGACTGGTGGCGACCCGCAGAGCCGCTGGGCGAGCTGTCGGAGGGAGAGGTCGACTACGGCTTCCTGATCGACGACGACGACACGCCCCTCCCCGACCCACGCTCGCGTCGGCAACCCGAGGGGGTGCACGGCCGCTCCCGGACGTTCGACCCGGCCGGGTTCACGTGGACCGACGAGGCGTGGCACGGCCGCCCGCTGGCCGGCGGCACGATCTACGAGCTGCACGTCGGCACCTTCACCCCCGAGGGCACGCTCGACGCGGCGATCGACCGGCTCGATCACCTGCGTTCCGTCGGCGTCGACTTCGTGGAGCTGATGCCGGTCAACGCCTTCAACGGACGGCACGGCTGGGGGTACGACGGCGTGCTCTGGTCGGCCGTGCACGAGCCCTATGGCGGCCCTCGGGCCTACCAGCGGTTCGTGGACGCGTGTCATGCCCACGGGCTCGGCGTGATCCAGGACGTCGTGCACAACCACCTCGGGCCGTCCGGCAACCACCTGCCACGGTTCGGGCCCTACCTCGTCGAGGGCGACACCCCGTGGGGTGCGCAGGTCAACCTGGACCAGGACGGCTCAGCCGAGGTCCGACGACTCATCCTCGACTCGGTCCGGGGCTGGTTCACCGACTTCCACGTGGACGGGCTGCGGCTCGACGCGGTGCACGCGCTCGCGGACGGCTCCGAGACCCACCTGCTGGAGGAGATGGCGACCGAGACGGCCGCCTGGTCGTCGTACCTGGGGAAGCCGCTGTTCCTGATCGCGGAGTCCGACCTCAACGACCCGCACCTGATCACGCCGCGCGAGGCTGGTGGCTACGGCCTCGACGCCCAGTGGAGCGATGACTTCCACCATGCGCTGCACGTGGCCCTCACGGCCGAGACGGACGGCTACTACGCCGACTTCGAGCCGCTCGGCGCCCTGGCGAAGGTGCTCGAGAGGGGGTTCTTCCACGACGGGACGTGGTCGTCCTTCCGGGGCCGCGCGCACGGCGTGCCGCTGGACGTCGAGCGGGTGCCGGGCTGGCGCCTGGTCGTCGCCAGCCAGAACCACGACCAGGTCGGCAACCGGGCGCGCGGCGACCGGCTCACCGAGACCCTGGGCGAGGACCAGCTGGCGCTGGCCGCCCTCATCACGCTCACCTCGCCGTTCACCCCGATGCTGTTCATGGGAGAGGAGTGGGGGGCGTCGACGCCGTTCGCCTTCTTCACCGACCATCCCCAGGCGGACCTCGGCCGCGCCGTCTCCGAGGGACGCATCGGCGAGTTCTCACGGATGGGGTGGGACGCGTCGACCGTGCCCGACCCGCAGGACCCTACGACCTTTGAGCGGTCCCGCCTCGACTGGTCGGAGCGGGACACCCCGCGCGGGCAGGCACTGCTTGCGTGCTACCAGAGGCTGACCCGGCTCCGACGCACGCTGCCCGCGCTGACCGACCCCGACCTGCGCCGTACGTCGGTCGACCACTCCGAGGCGGAGCGCTGGCTGGTGCTGCGCCGGGGTGTCGGCCAGGACGCCGCCGTCGTGGTCGTCAACCTGTCCGACCAGGCGACCACGGTCCCCCTGGGCGACGTCCCTGACCACGTCGTCGCGTTCGCCACCCCTGGAGCGGGACATGCGGAGGGGTCATCGGTGAGCAGCCGCCTCAGGCTCCCTCCCTGGAACGGGCTCCTGCTGCGCCCCGCTCCCGGGTGAGTCGCCCTCCCGGAAGCCGTACCGCTCCCACCAGCGGCGCAGCGGGCCGGGCGCCCACCAGTTCCACTGACCGAGCAGCTTCATGGTCGCCGGCACCAGCAGCGCCCGGACCACGGTCGCGTCGATCGCGATGGCGACCAGCATGCCGACGCCGATCATCTTCATGAACAGCACGTCGCTGAAGGAGAACGCCCCGATCACCACGATCAGCAGCAGCGCGGCCGACGTGATGATCCGGCCGGTCTTCTGGACGCCGGTCGCCACCGCCACGTCGTTGCGGCGGCCGAGCGGCGTCGTGCCGGCCCCGGCGTCCCACTGCTCGCGCACCCGCGACAGGAGGAACACCTCGTAGTCCATGGACAGCCCGAACAGGATCGCCAGCATCAGGATCGGGTTCGTGAGGTCGAGGAAGCCCTGCGACGTGAAGTCCAGCGGGCCCTCGAGGTTCCCGTCGCTGAAGATCCAGGTGACGATGCCGAAGGACGCGGTGATCGACAGTGCGTTCATCAGCACCGCCTTCACGGGCAGCACGAGCGAGCCGAATGCCAAGAACAGCAGCACGAACATCACCACGACGACGATCAGCCCCATCCAGGGCAGGTGCGACGAGACCGAGGTCTCGAGGTCGACCGTCTCGGCGGTGAGGCCGCCGACCAGGGCCTCGCCGCTCGCGGGATCGAGGTCGCGCAGCTCGCGGACCAGCTCCTGCGACGCGGGGGTCTGCGAGGAGCCCTCCCACGACGCGCGGAGCAGCGTCACGTCGCCGTCCTCGGCCACCGGCTGCACCGACGTCACGCCGGCCAGTGCCTCGACGTCGCCGACGTAGGCACGGACGTCGGCGGGCGCGGTGCCCTCGAGCACCAGGTTGGCGCTCGAGCTCTCGGAGCCGAACTCGGTCGCGAGCTTCTCCATCGCGATGTAGGACGGCGCGTCGGGAGGCAGGATCTTGTGGTCGACCGAGCCCCACTTGACGCCGAGGAACGGCGACGCCAGCACGAGCAGCCCGGCGGTGACGCCGACCAGCACCCAGACCGGGCGGCGCATCACGCCGCGGGCGATCCGGGCCCAGGCGCCGCGCTCGGGGTCGGCCTCCCGGCGGCGGCGCAGCACGCGGCCCTTGTCGATCCGACGGCCGAGCAGCCGCAGCGTCGCGGGCAGCACGGTGAGCGAGGCCAGCATCGCGACCAGCACGGCTGCGATCCCGCCGTACCCCATCGAGCGGAGGAACGACTGCGGGAACACGAGCAGCGACGACATCGCGGCGGCAACGGTGAGGCCGGAGAAGAGGACGGTCCGCCCGGCGGTGCGCATCGTCGTGGTCAGGGCGGAGCCGACCGCGTCCGGGTCGTGGGCAGGACGCCGCGACAGCTCCTCGCGGAAGCGGCTCACGACGAAGAGGGCGTAGTCGATCGCCAGGCCCATCCCGAGCAGCGTGATGACGTTGATCGAGAAGATCGAGACGTCGGTGACGAGCGTCAGCAGCCGGACCACGGCAAGCGCGCCGACCACGGCCACGGCCCCGACGAGCACCGGCATGGCGGCGGCCACCAGGCTGCCGAAGATCAGGATCGCGAGGATCGCGACCACCGGCAGCGAGATGGTCTCCGCGCGCCGGAGGTCCTGCTCGGTGCGCTCGTTGACGTCGGAGAAGATCGCGAACGTGCCGGCCAGGTCGGTGTCGAGGCCCTCGGCGTGGAGGTCCCCCTCGATCGCCTCGAAGCTCTCGAGGTACTCGTCCTGGGTCTCCCCCTCCAGCGAGATCACGACCTGGGTGCTGTGGCCGTCCTGGCTGAGCAGGTCGGGCGCGGACGTGTCGTACCACGTGAGCACCTGGGTGATGTGGCCCTGCGGCAGGCCGGCGAGGGTCGCCTCGACCCGCTCGCGGAACTCGGGGTCCTCGGCCCGCAGGTCGTCGCTGGAGTAGATGGCGATCACGTCGGCGCCGTGGTTGCCGAGCTCGTCGCGCTCGAGCCGGAGGGCCTGCGACGACTCCGAGCCCGGGTCGTCGAAGCCGCCCTGCGAGAGTGAGCCGAACACGCCGGCCCCGTACGCACCGGCGGCCAGCGTGAGGGCCACCCCGGCGAGCAGCACGACCAGCGGCCGGCGAACCAGCACCTTGCTCCAGCGATCCAGCATCCGACTCACACCCTTCATGAAAGTTTACGGTGTTTACCGTAAACGGTGTAAACTGACGGCGTCAAGAGCACGACGGAGGCCTGAGTGACCGAGACCATGACCCGCCGCGAGCGCCAGCGCGAGGCGACGTACGCCGAGATCGTGGCGTCCTCCCGCGCCCTGCTGCGCGACGGCAGCGACCTGTCGCTGCGGGCGGTCGCGGCGCGGATGGGCATGACGGCCCCGGCGCTCTACCGCTACGTCGCGAACTACCAGGAGCTCGTCGACCTGGTCGCCTTCGAGATCGACAAGGCCGCCACCGAGGAGTTCCAGGCGGCGGCGGCCACCCAGTCCGACGACGACCCGATGGCGCAGCTGATCTGCGCGTCCGTGGCGTTCCGCCGCTGGGCGCTGCGCGACACCCCGGAGTTCTCGGTGGTGTTCGCGAACCCGGTCGCCGAGTCCGCCTGCCACGGCCGGGCCGAGCTCATCACGGCCTGGACGTCCGGGCTCTACTTCCACCGGCTGCTCCTGTCCCTGTGGGAGGAGACCCGGTTCGAGCACCCCGACCTCGACGACCTCGACCCGGTCGTGGCCGACGCCCTGCGCGAGCCACTGTTCCCGGTCGACGTCACCGAGGTGCCGGAGGACCACCTCGGCCTGATCTGGGTCTTCATGCAGGCCTGGGCGACCCTCTACGGCACCGTCACGCTCGAGGTCTTCGGCCACATGGACCCGCGGGTGATCGAAAGCGGCTCGCTGTTCGCGTCGATGCTCGGCGAGTGGCTCCCCCGGCTGGGTGTCGAGGACGCCGACGGCCGCTACCGGGCGCTGCTGCTGGCGGAGATCGCCGGTCAGTAGTACCAGGGGTACTAATCCTGGGGTGCCGCTGACCTGCGCGTTCCTGGCACGAGGGGCTCCCACCTGCGGTTATTGCGTTGGGACGAGTTGGCTACCGGTGACCGTTTGCGGACACCTTGCGGACTCTCTGCGGACTGCCCGTGTCGCCTTCGGCCGCCTTCTGCGGCGCTCTGCGGCACTTGGCTCGATCGCCTGACCCTGTCAGCGTCCGGGCGTAGAACAGAAGAACGGCCCTGGCCGGCGCTCTACCACCGACCAGGGCCTAGATCGATACCTTCAACCGAAAGCACGACCATGAACACATCATCCCCCAGCGCCGCTCTCCCCGCCGTTGAGTGCGCCCCGTGGTGCATGACCGGAGACGGCCACCCCGACGCGTTCCACCCGAGTGACCAGTGCTGCTTTAGTGAGGGTCGCCCGGTGTATCTCTCGGACCGGCCCCTGGTGGAGATGGGCGACGGCCGCCAGCAGGACTACCTCACGGTTGGTCTTTGCCGGGACAACGGTCAGCGCTCGCCGCGGGTCCATGTGGTCGACGAGACGAACAGTGTGGCGATCGAGACCCCCCTCGCTGAGGCGCGAGCTCTCGCGGTGCGGATCCTCGAGGTCTGTGACATCGCCGAGGCTGCTGACGCCGGACCCTTGAGCGAGCGGTTGGCGCGGGCCACGCTCTAGCCCGACGCCAGGAACCGCCCCTGGCCTCTTGGAAGGGCCGGGGGCGGTTCTATGTGCACTCCCATGCCGACGTGCGGGCGGCGAGTGGGCTCTCAATACTTGGGGGTAGCCGGTTACGGTGTCGGTGTTGATCTGTGGGTGCGTGATCGGCTAGCTCGTCCCGTAGCGCGGGCGCGTCACCATGAGCGCCGCAATGCTGAGCACGGCGAAGACACCGTCGGGGATCCACGTGCCCAGCACGATGCAATGAGTGAGGAAGAACGCTGGCAGCACCCAGAGCGCCAGCCAGGCCCAGCGCTCACCGGAGTTGATCCCGGCGGTGGCGAGTGCGATCACGAGGAGTCCGAGTGCCACGCCTGCGCTGGCGATAAGGGCCTTGGCGTCGTCGGGGAATTGCGTCTCGCTGGTGTCGGCGTAGACGGAGGCGAGGAAGACGATCATGAGCAGGCCGAAGACGGCCATGAGTCCCTGGGATATTCGCTGGATTCCGGTCATGACAGTTGCCTTTCGGACATCGGGTATGGGACGCCGTCGACGCTAGGGATGTCCACCGCTCGCGACTATGTGGTCGACCGTAAGGACTGAGCATTTGCGGTCGACCGCAAGGCGGTGAGCCGCTGCCGGAGCGAGAATGGAGGCGTGCTGGAGATCCTCGTTGTGCCGGCGTGCTTCCTTGGGGCGGGGCTAATCGGTTATCGCCTCGGTACGCCGCCGCGTGTGGTGGGCGGGCTGGTCGCTGTCGGCTGCTCGCATTTGCTGGCGTTCCTCGGCGCGAACCAGGCACTGACCACCGGCGGCGCGGCCGCTGACTGGATCCACCTGGTCTCGCAGTGGCTGTTCCTGGGCGGCTTCGTCGCCCTGGTGTGGCTCGCGGCGAGCTACCCGACCCAGCGCCCCTCGACCACGCTGGTCGCCGCCGCTGCGGCGCTCGGCGTCATCGGCCCCCTACTCGCCGCCGTGTCCGGGCCTACACCCGCGTTAGTCGACGACAAGCGCGAGCTCGGCCCGCTCGCCCACCTCCTCCCTGAAGCGCTCGCTGGCGTCGCTGCTGCGCCCTTGTTCCTGATTCCGGTGCTCGCGGTGGTCACGTTCGTGGCGCGCTACCGGCGCGCCGATGGGGACGATCGTGCCGCAATGCGGTGGCCGGTCGCTGGGCTTGCCCTGATCTCGGCACTCGTGGTCGCCGGGACGGTCCTGGGCCCCGACCAGCAGGGCACGGTCACCGCACTGTTCTTGCTCGGGGCTCCGGTATTCCCCCTGGCGCTGGCGCTCGGTCCCGTCGTACGGCGCCTCGACGACCTGTCATCGGACCTAGCCGAGGTCCGCGATCGGCTTGCCCGTCGTACCCGACCCCCTGTACCGCAGGGCGTACTGGCCCAGCTTACGCCGCGCGAACTGACGGTCCTCGAGGCGATGGCTGAGGGCATGGCTAACCCGGTGATTGCCCGGACGATGCATCTCTCCCTGTCGTCGGTCGAGAAGCATGCGACGTCCATCTACCGGAAGCTCGGCATCCCGGAGGGCCCCGCGGTTCACCGCCGAGTGGCCGCTGTCGTCGCCTATCGAGATGTCCTCGACGTGGGCCAAGAAGACTAGCCCCCCGGTCATCCAGAGATTGCTCGTGGACAAGTGACCGCATCTGCCGCTGACAGTGCGTGCTCGTGCCGATGAGCGAGCGGGCCGTGACTCGGTGGGCACCTCGCCGTTGCCCGTGGTGTGCAAGCTTCCGTTCTGGTCAAAGTCGCAGTCGCGGTGACGGCGCTCATCGTCCTCGCCGTGGTTGGCCTCGCTGCTGCCTGGGTCTTTCACCCCGCGTGGAATCAATGCGCAAGCCAAGTCGACGGTCGGATAGTCGAGCACAGATGTGACGAAGCGCCTCGCTGACCATCCAGTCACGCGGCACAGCGTGCGCTGGAAGACGCACGCTCATGCCGCTGAGCGGTCGGGGCACGTTCGGACGAACTAGGTTGAACTGGTGACCGGCTCTCGGTGTCGAGGGTGTGGAGGCACTGACCTACGTTCAAGTTGGGTCACCAGCCGATGGAAGCTGGCCGCGCCGTTGCATGGCGCTTGAGGATGCGTTCTCGCGACTTATGGGCGCCGGTCCCCTACCTGGCACGCGCAATGCGAACAACCAACAGCGGCGTAGGCGGGGTCCCGAGCGAGTCGCGGTCCGGGCTGTGCTCGCGGCTGAGGTAGCTCGACGCCCGGCCCTTAAGGAGCCGAGGCCCAGCTGCTCGCAGGCCCTGCGCACGTCATCTCCGATTGGGTCATCTCCGATTGGGTAGCCATCTGAGGGCGAGAAGCACCCAGGCCAGCGCCCATAGACAGCCGGCGAGCAGGTCCGACGGGTAGTGCCGTCCGAGCGCCAGTTGCGCGAAACAGGTGAGCAGAAGCAGGGGCACCGCCGCGACCAGTGCGGGGCGGCGCCAGCGCGTGTGCCACAGCAGGAGCACGGCCGCCGCCAGCAGGGCGGTCGAGTTCGCGGCGTGTCCAGCCGGGAAGGCGTAGCCCGAGTCATCGGTCCGAGCGGACCAGAGATCCGGCCGCGCGCGGGCAAAGACCTGCTTGAGTAGCGGGTTCACCACCCACACGGTGCCGACGGCCAGGAGTAACCACCCTGCCGTCGCCCAATCACGATGCAGCAGGAGGGCTGCCACCACCACGCCAGCGATGAGAGCCAGGGACCAAAGATCGGTCACGGTCGAGACGACTACCATCGGTCCGTCCAGTCGCGAGCCGACGACCCGATGCACCGCCCTCAGCATCTGCTGGTCACCGGCAACGTCGCCGGCCAGGATCAGCCCACCCCCGAGGCCAGCGCAGACGACGAGGAAGGCAGTTGCCCAGGCAGTTGCCCAGGCACTTGCCCTGGCCCGGGCTCCCCGACCTGTGCGTCATGGAACCATTGTCGGCCGCAGGCTGGTCCGGGGGTGCGTGGCCGGCAACAGCGCTCAATGTCACCTTCGGCGGCCCGGACTGGCGACGTAGAGCGCGGCGTCCGTGCCAGCGCCTACGAATAGCCCGTGTCATAGGGCGGGGCGCTCGTGTTGATCCCGATGGCTCTGCTCGCCTCTCGTGCATGTGAGGGTGCATCCGGGGGATGTCGAGCCCGGCGGCCTGAGCTAGCCGCCGGAGACGGCGAGTGGCCACGTGCCGATGCGCGCGGCGAACCGTGAGCTGCCCACTCCCGAGCAGAAGGCCGTCTTGGACGCTCTTCACCTGCGCAAGATCGACCGGCCGAACGTGTGTTGATCGTCAACCCCGGCGGGTACGTCGGAGAGTCGACGCGGAGGGAAATCGGCTACGCCCAAGCGGCCGGCAAACCATCACCTTCACCGACCCCGCCTGACGACCACGGGCATGCTCATCGGCATGACCGTGCACGCTCAGCGGCATGAGCGGTCACGGAAGGCTCACCCGGTGACGTCGCGCTAGCATCGCGTCGACTATTCGCTGCTGTTCACGAGATCGGCCTCGCGGGTCGAAGTTCAGAAGGTCCGCGCCCACGATCCATGCGACATGTAGGTCACATTCGGTCGAGGGGTCGTGCGGATGTGTGATGACCCCGAGGGACCAGCAGCAATTTTCTGGCAGCTCCGTTGGGAGCCATTCCAAGACCTCTTCCAGCTGCGCACCCAGGATCAACCGACTGTCTACCGACCATGAACTGTGCGGCTTGTCGCCGCCTTCGTAGATGAACAAGAGGAAGGACCCACTGTCGCGCTCCGACAGCAGGTGCCTCTCATCGACACCATCGACGATCACAGGCGAAGCCTAGGCGAATGCCGTCCATCGGGATCCGCACTGACAGCGGCAGATCCGGCGTCTGGCGCCCGGCTCACTGCGCCTGCGGCTGCTCCATTCGACGTCCCAGACTGCCTATTGCGACCAGAATGAGTAGGCAGCCGAGCCCGCCGGCCACGGACAGCGTCTCGCCGAGAAAGAGCACCGCGATGAGGACCGCGGTGACCGGTTCCAAGAGGGTGGCAACCACTGCGGTGCCGCTGGGGGTGCTGCGTAACCCGGCGTAGAGCAGCACATACGCGAAGGCCATGGTGACCACGCCGAGGTAGACCACCAGGACCCAGGACTCGACGTCCGTCGTCACCATGGACTGTCCTTGAAGCAGAGCTAGTCCCAAACCGCCCGGCACCAGCACCGTAGCGACCACCAAGGTGGTGCATGTAGTCACGGCGAGCGCGTCGTGCGCGCGGGTCAGTGAGCCCCCCACCTCGGCGGACATTGCGTACGCCGCCCCGGAACTCAGAGCCGCGAGAAGACCCCATCCAGAGTGCGTCGCGTGCGCGTCGCCGTCCCCGATGGTGCTGACCAGTAGGAGTCCTAACAGGGCGGTTACCACCGTCAGGGCTTCGAAAAGGCCCGGGAGGCGCCGGTCTCGTACGCTCGCGACCACAAGGAGCAGGACAGGAGCGAACCCGAGGGCAACCACGGTTGAGACGCTCACCCCGGCTGCCACTACCGCCACGAAGAAGAGCAGCTGGAACGTGGCGGTCATGACCCCCGTCAAGACGACTCTCCGGCCGTGCTCCCGGAGGAGCACCAGGCACGCAGCCCATAAGCGAGTGGCCGTCGCCGCCATTGCCAGCACGGCCACGGCCGCCCCTGCGCGGTAAGCCCCGATCGTGAGCGCCGACAGAGACGACCGGTTGTGCACGATGTCGACGGCCGGACCGATGGTGCCCCACACGATCCCCGCCGTGCAGAGAAGGATCAGGCCAGACCAACCCGGCCTTCCAGTCCCCGCGTCCGTGGGTGTCGACGTCACCCGGTGCATTCTGGCCGCATACCTGTTCGTGCCGTTACCCGCGTCGGTCCAGGTGATGAATGTCCGCTCATCGGCATGAGCGGATGGTTTGCCTTCTGCGCGCGGGTGTGTGACCTCTACGTGACATCACACTCTCGTGGATGCCCTCTGACGTGCGCGTTTGTGCGCTCCTCAGTAGTACCAGGGGTACGGCGACCAGTCGGGGTCGCGCTTCTCCAGGAACTGGTCGCGGCCCTCCTGGGCCTCGTCGGTCATGTACGCGAGGCGGGTCGCCTCGCCGGCGAACAGCTGCTGGCCGACCAGGCCGTCGTCGATCAGGTTGAACGAGTACTTCAGCATCCGCTGCGCGGTCGGGCTCTTGCCGTTGACGAGCCTGCCCCACTCGAGCCCGGTCGCCTCGAGCTCGGCGTGCGGCACCGCACGATTGACCGCCCCCATCCGGACGCCGTCGGCGGCGTCGTACTCCTGGCCGAGGAAGAAGATCTCGCGGGCGAACTTCTGACCGACCTGGCGGGCGAGGTACGCCGAGCCGAACCCGCCGTCGAAGGAGCCGACGTCGGCGTCGGTCTGCTTGAAGCGGCCGTGCTCGGCGCTGGCGAGGGTCAGGTCGCAGACGACGTGCAGGCTGTGGCCGCCGCCGGCCGCCCAGCCGTTGACGAGGCAGATCACGACCTTCGGCATGAAGCGGATCAGCCGCTGGCACTCCAGGATGTGCAGCCGCCCGAGCCTGGCCTTGTCGACCGTCTCGGCGGTCTCGCCCTCGGCGTACTGGTAGCCGGCCCGGCCGCGGATCCGCTGGTCACCGCCGGTGCAGAACGCGTGCTTGCCGTGCTTCTCGCTCGGCCCGTTGCCGGTGAGGAGGACGCAGCCGACGTCGGAGGCGGTCCGCGCGTGCTCGAGGACTCGCAGCAGCTCGTCGACCGTGTGTGGCCGGAACGCGTTGAGCACGTCGGGCCGGTCGAAGGCGATCCGGACCGTGCCGTGGGCCGTGGCGCGGTGGTAGGTCAGGTCGGTCAGGTCCTCGAAGCCGGGGACGGCGTCCCACGCCCCGGGGTCGAACGTGTCGGACACGCCGTCGATCGCGCTCATGGGTCGGCACGCTATCGCTCCGCGGTCTCGTGGCTCCCGGAATCCTCGGCGGGGCGATGCTGTTGGGACGGACATGACCCTCCAAGGAACCTACGAGCCCAGTCCGACGCGGTGGGTGCGCGAGCAGGTGGCGGAGTTCGAGGCGTCGAACGGCGCCCGCGCGAACACGCTGGCGCGCACCGGCGACCCGATCGTGGTCATCACCAGCGTCGGCGCGACCAGCGGCAAGCTGCGCAAGAACCCGGTGATGCGCGTCGAGCACGAGGGCCGGTACCTCGCGGTCGCGTCCTACGGCGGACGCCCGGAGGACCCGGTCTGGGCCGACAACTTCCGCGCCCACCCGCAGGTGGACCTGCAGGACGGGCCGGACCTGGCGACGTACGACGTGCGGGAGCTGCCCGAGGGCCCGGAGCGCGACGAGTGGTGGGGGCGCGCGGTCGCGACCTGGTCGACGTACGGCGAGTACCAGAAGAAGACGGACCGGCTGATCCCGCTGTTCCTGCTCGAGCGCACCGACTGACCGCGCGCCGCTGACAACCGGGGCCGGCGGCCCCACACTGTGCCGGTGACCCAGACCCTGCCGTCGGCGCTGGCCGAGCCCGTGGTCACGCCGCCGGCCCGCTGGGTGTGGTCGCTGTCCCTGGTGAACCTGGGCATCATGTCGGGCTGGTTCGGCCCGATCCAGGTGCTGCTCGCCGAGCAGGCGCGCGACATCGCGCCGGGTGACAAGGAAGCGGTGCTGAGCCTGGTGCTCGGCGTCGGCGCCGCCGTCTCCACGATCTGCAACCCGCTCTTCGGCGCGTTCTCCGACCGCACGACGTGGCGCCGCGGCCGTCGCCTGCCGTGGGTGGTCGGTGGTGCCGTCGGCGGCGCCCTCAGCCTCGGGCTGCTGTCCGTCGCCGACTCGGTCGCCGTGATGCTGCTGGCCTGGTGCGGCGTCCAGGCGTTCCTCAACGCGATGTACGCCGCGGTGATGGCCTCGATCCCCGACCAGGTGCCGGTCGACCGCCGCGGGCTGATCGGCGGGATGGTCGCGATCGCCCAGACCATCGGCATCGTGGCCGGCGTCGGCATCGCCAGCGCCACGGGGAGCGTCGCTGCCGGGTACCTCGCGACGATCCTCTGGTTGGTGCTGCTGACCCTCCCCTACGCCCTCGGCTCCCGCGACCTCGCGCTGCCGGCCGGGTTCCGGCCCGAGCCGTTCCAGCTCGGCCGGTTCGTCCGGTCGTTCTGGATCTCGCCGCGGCAGCACCCGGACTTCGCGTGGGCCTGGATCACGCGCTTCCTGGTCAACCTCGGCAACTACATCGGCACCCTCTACCTGCTGTTCTACGTGACCGACGGGCTCGGCATCAGCGACGAGGAGGCCGACGACCGGGTGCTGGTGCTGACGGCGCTGTACGCCGTGGCGACGGTCGTGACGACCGCGGTGTTCGGCCACTGGAGCGACCGGCTCGGGCGGCGCAAGATCTTCGTCATCTGGTCGGGGGTGATCTCCGGGGTGGCCGCGCTGGTGCTCGCGATCCCGCAGACCTGGGGCGCCGCGCTGGCCGCGGCGGTCGTGCTCGGCTGCGCCTACGGCATCTACACCGCGGTCGACTTCGCCCTCATCACCCAGGTGCTGCCGGCCGCGGCGGAGCGCGCGAAGGACCTGGGTGTCATCAACATCGCCAACGCCCTCCCGCAGGTGCTCGCGCCGGTGTGCGCCGGGCTCATCCTGATCGCCGTCCGCGCGGGCGGCGGGTCGGTGGCGACGTACGGCGAGGAGTGGTCGGTCGGCTACGGCGCCGTCTACGGCTTCGCGTTCGCGGTCAGCATCCTCGGGTCGGTGCTGGTGACCCGGATCCGCTCCGTCCGCTGACTCCCGCGCGAACCGTGGGAAATGCGGATCGAATCGTGGGAAATGCCGATCGAATCGTGACTGGTGCCGATTTCGGCACGACTCGGGCCGCATTTCCCACGACTCGGGCCGATTGAGGCACGACTCGCGCTAGCCGGCGATGGTGCGGGCCAGGTTGGCGAGGTGCTCCAGCCGCGCGACCTCGGACGCGAGGAAGGCGGGGCCGCCGTGGCGGCCGATCAGGACCGCGTCGTCGGGGCCGAGGGTGCAGCCGGCGAGCAGGTCGCCGTCGCGCTCGAGCATCCGGTCGAGCGGCAGGTCGACCCAGCCGAGCGAGTCGGGAGCGGTCTCGGTCGCGCGGACGACGCCACCGGACCGCTGCACGCGGGCGCCCCAGTCGGCGCGGAACACCACCGGCATCAGGTCGACCAGCCGGTCGAGGGCGTCGTCGGGGTGGGCGGTGAGGTCCTCGACCGCCTCGAGGTCCAGGAACACGTTGCCGCCGGCGGCGTACCGGCCGATCCACAGCACCTTGACGCCGTCGAGCCCGGTGCAGGCGGAGACGATGGAGTCGGGCATGGTCCCGTCGACCATCTCGAGGAACACGTCGTCGACCGCGGTGCCGTCGTAGCGCTTCTCGACGATCTCGATCGCCTCGATGTCGCCACCCGCCTCACCGATCGTGGACGCCAGCCGGCCCAGCGACCCCGGGACGTCGGGCAGCGACACACGCAGCAGGAAGGGCACGTCTCGACCCTAGCCGCGGCGCGTGTCGGTCAGGTTTCGCTGCCCGGATCGTGGCGGGAGCCGTGGCCCCGGAGCCGTTCGGCCAGCCCGGTCGCGCGTACGGCGCGCCGCCCGACGGCCGCCCGGACCTCGGCCTCGGTGCCGACCACGCGCACGGACTGCCGGGCGCGCGTGACGGCCGTGTAGAACAGCTCCCGGCTCAGCAGCCGGGAGTCCTCGGCGGGGAGCAGCACGCTCACGTGGTCGACCTGGCTGCCCTGGCTCTTGTGGACGGTCAGTGCGTGCATCGTCTCGACCTCGGCGAGCCGGGTGGTGGCGAAGTCGAGCACGGTCGCCGCCCGAGCTCGGGATCAGGCCGCGCAGCTCGCCGTCGGGGCGTCGGACGACGACGCCGGTCTCACCGTTGTAGATGCCGAGCCCGTAGTCGTTGTGGGTGACCAGCACCGGGCGGCCGGGGTACCAGCGCGGCCAGAAGTCCTGGCCGGTGGCCTGCGCGAGCCAGCGCTCGACGAGCCGGTTCCAGTGGGCGACGCCGCGCGGTCCGTCACGGTGGGCGCAGATCAGCCGGTGCCGGTCGAGTGCGGCCAGCGCACCGGCGTCGTCACCGGTCTCGGCGGCTGACCGGATCGCCACCGCCGCGTCGAGCAGGTCGGCCTTGAGCAGCGGCTCGGCGTCGTCGGTCTCCAGGAACGAGACGCGCTCCCCTCCGGCGCGGAGCACGTCCATCACCTCGTCGGCGTCGCCGTCGCGAAGCGCCACCGCGAGCCGGCCGATCTCCGCGCCGTAGCGGTGGGTCCGGGTCAGGGAGACGACCGGTGAGTCGGCGCGCTCGGCGTAGCCCTTCACGAGGTCGCCGAGGACGGCGCCGGCACCGACGGACGAGAGCTGGTCGGGGTCACCGACGAGCACCAGCCGGGTGTCGGGGCGCAGCGCCTCCAGCAGCCGGCCCATCATCATCAGCTCGACCATCGAGCTCTCGTCGACGACCACCACGTCGTACTTGAGACGGTTGTGGCGGTGGTGGCGGAAGCGGGTGGAGTTGTCAGGACGGAACCCGAGCAGCCGGTGCAGGGTGAGGGACTCCAGCCCGGCCAGCCGCTGCTGGTCGGGCACCGGGAACCGGGCGGTCTCGGTGTCGACCGACTCCTGGAGCCGGGCCGCCGCCTTGCCGGTCGGAGCCGCCAGCGCGATCGACAGTCGCTGCCCGCGGGCGGCCGCCTGGTCGGCGAGCGCGGCGAGCAGCCCGGCCACCGTCGTGGTCTTGCCGGTGCCGGGACCGCCGGTGAGGACGGTCGTCCAGCGGTGGGCAGCCGCCGCGATGGCCGCGCGCTGCTCGGCGTACTGCTCGTCGGGGAAGACGCGGACGAGCGCTGCGCCGAGGGCGGCCTCGTCGACCGGGGGCGCGGGACGCGCGGACCGCTCGGTGAGGTCGTCGAACACCTGCTCCTCGAGCCGGTGGTAGCGGTCGAGGTAGACGAGCCCGTGGGCCAGTCGCAGCCCCCCTTGCGCGACGACGGCGGACGACGCCACGGCGTCGTGCCAGGCGGCGGGCTCGGGCCACGGCAGGTCGGGGGCGAGCTCGCGGACGGCGCCCAGGTCGGCCCCCACCGAGCCGCGAGGGACCACGGTGGTGGCGATCGCGACGGCCAGCGCCACCAGCTCGTCGTCGTCGCCGGCCAGCGCGGTCAGCCGGCGAGCGACGTGCACGTCGGCCGCCGTGAGGAGGCCGCCGTCGTTGAAGGCGGCCAGCAGGCCGTCGCCGGCGGAGACGGCCACCCGGGGGTCCCAGGCGTCGGCGGGCTCGAACAGCTCGGTCACGTCGTCACCCTCCCGTCGACCAGGCCGGACAGTGCGGTCACCAGGGCCGCCGGCGGGCGCCACGAGAACACCCCGCACGGGTGGCCGTCGACGACCGGCGTGTCGGGTCCGCACATCCCGCGGAGATAGAGGTAGAGGACGCCGCCGAGGTGTTGGTCGGGGTCGTAGCCGGGCTGCCGCCACCGGAGGTAGCGGTGCAGGACGAGGGAGTAGAGCAGGGCCTGGAGCGGGTAGTCGGAGTGCCCCATGGCGTCGGCGAGCGCGCTCGGTGCGTAGTCGTGCGCGCGCAGCACGAAGCCGGGATCGGCCGGGCTGCCGGCGCCCAGCCAGTTGGTCTTGTAGTCGCAGACGAAGTAGCGGCCGTCGACCCGCAGCGTGAGGTCGATGAAGCCGTTGAGGTAGCCCCGCAGCGGCTGGTCCCCGAGCGCGGGGTGCTCGAGCCGGTCGGCGTAGCCGCGGACCGGGTCGCCGTCGGGCAGGTGCTCACGGAGCAGCCCGGCGACGTCACCGAGCCGTACGCCGTGCGGCGGTCGGTCGCGGTCGTCGCCGCCGTCGAGCGGCAGCTCGAACTCCAGCTCCGCCAACCGGTCGGGCAGGGTCAGCCGCCGCAGCGTGAGGTCGCCGGTGAGCGGCCCGAGCGGGGTGTCGCAGACCGCGACCAGCGCCTCGACGAGGGCGTCCTGGTCGACCTCGACCGGCCACCGCACCAGCTGCTCGGTGAGGTGGTGCCGCAGCTCGGCCGCGAGGTCACCGCCCCGGTCGGGCGCCTCGGGGTCGGTGTGCTCGAGCACGCCGTGGACGAGCGAGCCGAACGTGGCACCCACCGGCAGCCGCGCCATCGGGGACACCGGCGAGTCGTCGGGGACGACCGGTGTCGCGAGGAGGTCCACGAGCGGCTCGTCGTCACGCGGCGTCTCCTCCGGCTCGCTGGTCACCCCGGCCTCGACCGGGTCGTGGGCGCGGGGGGTCGCGGTCAGCCCCGAGTAGGACGTACGGCGCCAGTCGGCGTCGACCGCTCGGGTGAACGCCCTCACCCCGAGGTCGGGCACCGGGCTCGGCGGCAGCGGGTCGGCCGCCGGGGCGGGCCGGGCGACCTCGGGGGTCGGCCCGCCGGCGTCGCGCCACCGCGTGAACGCCGCGACCGCGTCGTCGTCCTGGGGCACCGGCACGGTGGCCGGGACGGCGGCCTCGCCGGGTCCGCGACCGAGCAGCACCCGGTGGAGGGGCGAGGCAGCCGCGTTGCTGCCCGGAGCCCACCAGGCCACCACCTGCGACTGGGCGCGGGTCATCGCGACGTACAGGAACCGGAGCCACTCGCCGGCGTCCTCCTCCTGCGCTCGTCGGACCGCGTGGGCGAACCCCTCGCCGTCGGCACCGCCGACGAACCGGCAGCGCCGGCCCGTGCCGTCGTGGAACAGCGGCAGGTCGGGCGCGCGCACGAACCGGTCGGCGAGCGAGGGGAGGTAGACGACGGGGTACTCCAGCCCCTTGCTGGCGTGGATGGTCACCAGCTGCACGGCTGCGGCGTCGCTGTCGAGCCGCCGGGTGCGGTCGGTGCGGCCCGGGGTGTCGGCGTCGGCGATCTGCTCGCGCAGCCACGCGGTCAGGGCGACCACGCCGAGCCGGTCTCGAAGCGCGGTCTCGTGGAGCGCCTCACCGAGGTGGCGCAGGTCGGTGAGGTGGCGCTCGCCGTCGACCCGGCCGAGCACGCGCGCGGCCAGCCCGTCGGCGGAGGCCGACTCCATCAGCGCGGCGACGCCGCGCACCGCGAAGATCTCGGCCCAGTCGCGCAGCCGGGCGGCGATCCGGTCGGTGAGCACGTCACCGCCGTCGACCAGGCCGGCCGCCGACTTCCCGAGGAACGGCGTCAGCGCTGCGGCGCGCACGCGGTGGACCCGGTGCGGTTGCTCCACCGCCTCGAGCAGGGTCAGCCACTCCACGGCAGCGGTCGTCGCGAAGACGCTGCCACCACCGGCGATCACGGCCGGGATGCCGACCGCGTGGAGCGCGTCGCGGGCCGCGGCCAGGTCGCCGTGCCGGTAGGCGATCACGGCGACGTCGCCGGCCTCGAGCTCTCGGCCGTCGAACGTGGGGCGGGCCGCGAGCAGCCGGCGGATGTCGGCCGCGAGGTCGTCGGCGACGTAAGGACGTACGTCGCCCATCGCGAGCGGCTTGCTGCCCTGGCGACCGAGCTCGGCGCGGCGTACGACCCGGAGCCGCAGGGGCGCCGACACGGGAGCCCCGTCGAGCCGGGCCGCGTCGTGGTGGGCGTCGACCGGGTGGACGACGATCTCCTCGTCGCCCAGCTCGGCGCCCTGGAGCATCGCCTGGAGCGAGCGGAGCAGCGGCCCGTCTGACCGCCAGTTGACGCCGAGGGTCTGGGTGGTCGCGGCCGTCGTCTTCGCCTCGAGGTACGTCGCCACGTCGCCGCCCCGGAAGGCGTAGATCGCCTGCTTCGGGTCGCCGATCAGCACCATCGTCGCGTGCCCGGTGAACGCCCGGTCGAGCACCTGCCACTGGACCGGGTCGGTGTCCTGGAACTCGTCGACGAGGACGATCCGCCACCGCCCCCGCATCCGGGCGCGCGCCGGGGAGTCGTCGCGGTCGAGCGCCCGGGCGAGCTGGCTCAGGAGGTCGTCGTAGCTGAGGATCCCGCGCAGGCGCTTGCGCCGGTCGAGCTCGGTGCGGACGGCGCGCGCGAACGCGACCCGGCGACCGGCCGGTGACTCGGCAGCCGCACCCTCTGGCTCGATCCGGGCTTGCGGGTCGGTCACGACGGCCCGTGCGATCTCGCCTGCCTCGGCGCGGCTGAACAGCGGAAGCTCGTCGCGGAAGGCGAACGCCCGCAGGTAGAGGTCGTCGACGACCTCGTCGGTCAGGTCGGTGAGGTCCTCGACGAGGGTGGTCCGACTGTCGCTGTCGCCGGCCACCCCGAGCGAGTCGAGCACCATCGAGCAGAACTGGTGGGTGGTGGCGATGGTCGCGGCGTCGAACGACACCAGCGCGTCACGGACCCGGGCGTGCCGGCGGTCGAGCTCGGCCTCGTCGGCGTCGAGCAGCAGCCGGATCAGGTCGTCGGGGTCGGTCACCGCGCCCGGGTCGGCGAGCGCCGACTCGGCCGACACCAGCTGTGCCCGCACCCGCTCCCGCAGCTCCTGGCTCGCGGCGCGGCCGAACGTGACCACCAGCATCTGCTCGAGCAGCGCCACCCCCTCGGCCACGAAACGGGTCACGAGGGCGCCGATGGTCCAGGTCTTGCCGGTGCCGGCGCTCGCCTCGAGGAGGGTGGTCCCGGTCGGGAGCGGCCCGGTGATGTCGAAGGTGCTCACAGCGGCCCCACCCGCTCCTGGCCGGTGACCAGCGGCTCCCAGATCCGCCAGGCGACGTCGCCGAGCCCGGCGGCCAACAGCGAGCTCAGGGGGGCTTGCGGGCCGAACGCCTTGACGTGCCACGCGTCGGCGTCCTCGCCGGTGATGCCGTACTGGTTGAAGGGGTCGGTCGTCCACTCGCGGGCCGCCGCGTCGGCCGGCGACTTGGGGTCGCCCATCAGCTCGGCCGCTCGCGCCTCGGCCCAGCGGCACGCCGTCTTGAGCGGGGCGGGCACGGGGCGGGTCTGGCCCTCGTCGTAGAGCGCGACGAGGTCGGCGAGCCATTCCCCGGCGCGGTGATCGAGCGGCTTCACGAGCGAGCGCGATGGTCCGGCCCGGCCGCGACCGACCGTGTGGGCGGCCCACGACTCGTCGGGGTGCCCGGCGCTGACGGCCAGCAGGTCGACCCAGCGGGAGAGGCGGTGGCGGGGGCCGAGCCGGGAGTAGCCGATCGCGACCAGGTGGTGGCCGTAGATGCCCGACACCGTGCCCGTGAGCCGGCGCCCCCCGCCGAGGGCGACGTCGACGTCGACCGTGCGCGGGGTCCCGGTGCGGAGCGGCTGCGTCTGCGAGAGGAGCGCAGACACCTCGCGCGTGATCGCCGCCAGCGCGTCGTTGCCCATCCGCCCGGGTGGCACGGTGCCGCGCAGGTGCTCACTGAAGAAGATCGCCTCGGCCCGTTCCTGCGACTGCTCCGCGGCGAGCAGCGAGCTGACGAGCCGGTCGCCGATGGCCCACTTCTCCAGAGCGTCGAGGTCGATCGGGATCCGGTCGCGGACCTCGTCGGCCTCGAGCGGGGTCGCGAGCGCCATCGGGCCGCGCAGGAACTCACGCACCGGGTGGAGCAGGAACCGGGTCAGGTCGGCCAGGTTGACGTCGGTCGGCGCCGGCGCCGGCAACGGCCGGGTGAGGAACGGCGGCGCGGCCGTGCGCTCGCCCACCGCCGCCAGAGCGCCTGCGAGAGCCGCCCGGTCGAACGAGAACGCCTGCGGGGTGCCGAGCCGGCCCGGCTCGAGGTTGCGCTGGTCGTGGGCCTGCAGCGGGTGTCGGACGACGACGTCGACCCCGTCGGCCGTGGCCAGAACGGCGTCGACCAGCTCGCCGAGCGGCACGGCGGGCGGACGGACCGCGCCGGAGTGCTCGGCCGCACCGGTGTAGCAGACGACGAGCGCGTCGCGGGCCGCCAGCACGGCGTCGAGCAGCAGCTGGCGGTCCTCGCTGCGCACGTCGCGCTCGCCGGTCATCGGGTCGCGGGCCAGCACGTCGTCGCCGTCGGTCCACTGGGTGCGCGGGAAGACGGTGTCGTCGAGCCCGACCAGGCACACCACCCGGTGGGGCACGGACCTCATCGGCACCATGGTGCAGACGGTGAGGGTGCCGGTGCGGAAGTTGGCCCGGGTCGGCCGGCCGGCCAGCCGTGAGGTCAGCAGGGCCCGGACGTCGGCCAGGCGCAGCGTCGAGCTGGTGGCGCCTGCGGCGTCGAGGGTGCGCGCCAGCTCGCGCTCGAACTGGGCCAGCTGCCAGGCGTCGTCGAGGGGGACGTCGCCGAGCGCCCGGACCGCCTCACCCAGCGCGGCCACCCAGTCGCTGAGGTTGCGCGCGGTGGTCAGCGCGTCGACACACCGGCCGAGCCGGTCGCAGAACTCGGCCACCCGGCCGACCAGCGCGATGTCGTTGCTGCCCACGTCGTCGAGCGGCAGCGCGTTGCCGAGGTGCCGCAGGTCGTCGCCGGACATCGCGACCCCGACCAGGATCCGGTCGATGCCCGCGCGCCAGGTGTTGTGACCGAACCGCTCCATGTCGAACGCGGCCCGCTGCCCCTGGTCGAGCCCCCAGCGGACCCCCGACTCGCCGACCCACCGGGCGATCCGGCTCAGGTCGTCGTCCTCGAGCAGGAACCGGCGTCGGACGACGTCGCGGGCCAGCAGGTCGAGCACCTCGGTCGCCGTGACGCGGCCCCCCGCGACCTCGACGAGCCGGGTCGCCAGAGCGAGCAGCGGGTTGGTGGCGCTGAGCGCCCGGTCGGCCAACCGCACCCGCAGCCCGTGGGCCGGATGGGCGTCGGCCACGACCTGGCCGAGCCCGAACCCGGCCTCGATCAGCGGCGCGTAGGTCTCGACGTCGGGGCACATCACGAGGATGTCGCGCGGCTCGAGGTCGGGCCGGTCCTGCAGGATCCCGACGAGGACCTCACGCAGCACGTCGATCTGACGGTGCGACCCGTGACACGCGTGCACCTGCACCGACCGGTCGTCGGGGTCGACGACCCGGCCGGCCCGCTCGGCGGCGGTCGGCGCGTGGTTGGCGCGCAGGTCGGCCTGGAGGTGGCCGAGCAGCGTGGTGGGCGCGGGCGCCGGGGGCCCGGGCAGCGCCGCGTCGTGGTCGACCGCGCCGGCCAGGCCGCGCTGGAGCTCGCGGGCGTCGCGGCCGAGCGAGGCCAGCAAGGGGTGACCGACGAACGTGGCGGACGTGTCGTCGCGGCGGCGTACGGGACCGGCGGCCACGGCGGGCGCCAGGTCGTCCCACAGGGCCGGCGAGGCCTGCGGCAGCCACAGGTGGACGTCGCGGAGCCGGCCGAGCGCGGCGACGAGCCGGATCTCGGTGACGGGCAGCCGGGTGTGCCCGAACAGCGACAGCCGGCCGGGCAGGTCGAGACCGGCACCACCCCGCTCGAGCCGGGCCACGGTCTCGGCCTGCCGCTCGTCGGGGGTCGGGACGTCGACGCCGGCCACCAGGCGGCGCCAGAGCTCGGGTTGCCACCGGAGGTCGGGGGCGAGCTCGCCGCCCGCGCCGTCGGTGTCGCGTCCCTCGCGCCAGTCGGTCACGAGCTGCGGTCGCTGGCGGGCGTACGACGCGAACAACCCGGCCACCCGGCGAGCCACCGACCACCGCCGGTTCTGACGCAGCTCGGCGTCGTCGCCGGACTGGCCGTGGCCGAGGTGGGCCGCCAGGGCGGCCGCCCACGGCTCGGCGAGGGACTCGTCGATCACCTCGAGCAGCGGCCACACGAGCTGGTCGGGCTCCCACGGGTCGTCACGGTCGCGGTCGAGCAGCATCGACACCAGCGAGTGGGGGCTGAGGAAGCGCACCCCGGCGCAGACCCCGTCGCCGCCGTGCTCGCCGACGCCGAGCCGGTGGGACAGCCGCTGTGCCACCCAGCGTTCGATGCCCTTGGCCGGGACGACGACGACCTCGCGCTCGAACGGGTCGGCGAGCGGGGACGCGACGAGGTCGGCCAGACCGTCGGCGAGCAGGTCGGTGCGTTCGGCCCGGTGGAGGTGCAGCGCCACCCGCGACGACCCCCTCTCGTGCGACGACGTCCGGCGACTCCCCACAACATAGGGCCCGTCACCGACACAGAGCGGCGGCGGACCCCCCGAAGGATCCGCCGCCGATGCTCGGTCGCCGACACTGCCGGCGAGCCGTCAGACGTTGAAGATGCTCACGCCTCCCGGCCCGACGAGCAGGCCGAGGATGATCAGCACCACTCCCCAGAGCACTCCGCCACGGATCAGCGTCACGATGCCGCTGATCACGAGGATGGCTGCGATGATCCAGAGCAACAGGGCCATGAATGAGTTCCTCCTTGGCGGCCGCACGGTCGGCGACCGGCCGTCTTGCAACCTTTCATCGCCACCGACCCTCCCCCACACCCGTACAGGTGAATCCGCAGGTCAACCGGATCGCACTACGCTCCGGGGATGGCGAAGCAGGACCAGTCGGACGGCCGTGACAAGACCGAGCAGGAGAAGCTCGACCGCAAGTGGGAGGACCAGCTCCAGGAGCTGCGCGTCATGCAGACCGGGGTCCAGCTGCTCGCCGGGTTCTTGCTGACGCTTCCCTTCCAGGCGAAGTTCGCCGACCTCGACTCCTTCCAGCGGGGCGTGTTCCTCGCGCTGATGGTGGTGGCCGCCCTGACGACCCTGTGCGTCATGACCCCGGTGTCGGTGCACCGGCACCTGTCGGGCCAGCACATCAAGCACCGGGTCGTCGCGGCCGCGCAGGTGGCGATGCTGACCGCGCTGATCGGCGTCGCGCTGCTCGTCGTCGGGATGCTCACGCTGATCTTCGACGTCGTGGTCGCTCGCACCCCGGCGCTCCTCGTCGGCGGTGGCGCCGCAGTGGTGGCCGTCGGGCTCCTCGCCGTCCTGCCGCAGGTCCTCGAGCGTCGCGACTGACCCTGTCCCTGCGGTGCCGCCCTGTGTACGGTTCCCGGAACGACGGAGCCCCTCGGCCGCGCCGGCCGTGGGTGGAGAGGCGGAGCGAGATGGCGGACGTTGACGGGGCGCTCGACGCCGCCGGACTCACCAACGCGGCGGTGCGCGAGTACGTCCACCACTGGGCCGAGGTGCTCGGGGCCGACCGGATCGAGGTCGTCAGCGCGGCCGACGACGCCCGGCTGATCGACGAGGCGCTGGCGGCCGGCGAGATCCAGTCCGCCGGCGAGGGCCGCTACTACTCGCGCAGCTACTACAAGGACACCGCGCGCTCCGAGGAGCGCACGATCGTGGCGACGAACAACCCCGCGGACGCCGGGACCTACAACAACTGGCGGCCGGCGGAGGAGATGCGGCCGCTCCTGGTCGAGCGGATGCGCGGCCAGCTCGCCGGCAAGACGATGTACGTCATCCCCTACCTGATGTCGCCCCCGGGCTCCCCGCTGGAGAGGTACGCCGCCGGCGTCGAGCTGACCGACAACCGCACGGTCGTGCTGCACATGATCCGGATGGCGCGGGTCGGCATCGGCATCATCAACGACCTGGCCGACCCCGACACGTTCGTCCGCGCGGTCCATGTGACCGGCGACCTCGAGAACCTCGGCCAGGGCACGCCCGACGACCAGCGCTACTTCGTGACGGTGGCCGACGAGCGGACGATCCTCCACTTCGGGTCGTCGTACGGCGGCAACGCGCTGCTCGGCAAGATCGCGCACGGCCTGCGGCAGGCGGCGTACGACGGCTGGGCCTCGCGCGAGTTCCTCTCCGAGCAGTTCATGCTGATCGGCATCACCGACAAGCAGACGGGCAAGAAGTGGCACGTGTGCGGCGGGTTCCCGAGCGCGTCCGGCAAGACCAACCTCGCGATGATGCTCGCCCCTGACGGCCTCGGCGACCGCTACCACGTCTCGTTCTACGGCGACGACATCGCGTGGCTCTGGGTCAACCCCGACGACGGCCGGCTCTACGGCATGAACCCCGAGTTCGGGGTCTTCGGCGTGGCCAAGGACACGAACGAGTCGACCAACCCCACCGCCCTGGAGTCGGTCGCCGAGGGCACCCAGGTGCTCTTCACCAACGTCGCCTACAACGACCAGACGTTCGAGGTGTGGTGGGAGGGCAAGACCCCGGCGCCCCCGTCCGACCCGACCGGCTGGCACGACTGGAAGGGCGACAAGATCTCCGACCGTTCCGCGCGCGACGACTCGCCGTGGGCCCACCCCAACAGCCGCTTCACGACGACCCTGGCCAACGTCCCCAACGTCGCCGACGACTTCGAGGACCCGGCGGGGGTCCCGATCGACGGCATCATCTTCGGCGGTCGCACCAGCGACCGCGAGCCCCTGATCCGCGCCATCACCGACCTCGCGGAGGGTGTCTACGACGGCCTGACGCTGGGCGCCGAGGCGACGTTCGCCGCCGAGGGCAAGGAGGGTCAGCTGCGCTACGACCCGATGTCGATGCGGCCGTTCATGTCGTACGCCGAGGGCGAGTACGCCGCCCACTGGCTGCGGATCGTCGGCGCGGCGACCGAGCAGCCGATCTTCGCCCACGTCAACTGGTTCCAGAAGGACCCCGACGACGGCCACTTCCTCTGGCCCGGCTACCGCGACAACCTGCGGCCGCTGCTGTGGCTGATGCAGCTCAAGGACGGCGAGGTCAGCGGGCGCCCCACGCCGGTCGGCATCCTCCCCACCGAGGAGGAGCTCGCCCTCACGGGCTGCTCCGTCGAGCCCGACGACCTGGCGACGCTGCTCGACATCGACGTCCCGCGCTGGCGGGAGGAGATGGGCTTCCGCGAGGAGCACCTCCGGCAGTTCGACGGCCTCCCGGAGGAGATCTGGGAGGCCCACCGCCGGGTCGCGGCCGCGCTGGACGACGCCGACTGAGCCACCCGACAGGTCACGGCCACGGCGGGCCGCGCGCTCACCTGCGGCGCGGCTCCAGTCGCACCAGCTGCGTCACGTGGTCGGGGTTCAGCTCGTCGAGCGTGCTCACCCCGAGCAGCCGCATGGTGCGCTCGACCTGCCCGCGCAGGATCTCGATCACCCGGTCGACGCCGTCGCGGCCGCCGGCCATCAGGCCGTACAGGTAGGCCCGACCGATCAGCGTGAACCGGGCGCCGTGCGCGACCGCGGCCACCACGTCCTGGCCGGACATGATGCCGGTGTCGAGGTGGACCTCGACGTCCGAGCCGACCGCCGTGACGACGTCGGGCAGCAGGTGGAACGGCACGGGAGCCCGGTCGAGCTGCCGGCCGCCGTGGTTGGAGAGCAGGACCGCGTCGACACCGACGTCCGCGCAGCGGCGGGCGTCGTCGACGCTCTGCACCCCCTTCACGACGACCTTGCCCGGCCACTGCTCGCGGATCCACGCGAGGTCGTCGTAGGTGACGGTCGGGTCGAACATCGTGTCGAGGAGGTCGGCCACAGTGCCGGACCAGGAGTCGAGCGAGGCGAATGCCAGCGGCTCGGTGGTGAGGAAGTTGATCCACCACGCCGGCCGCGGCATCGCGTTGGCGACCGTGCGCGGGGTCAGGGTCGGTGGGATCGTCATCCCGTTGCGGACGTCGCGGAGCCGGGCCCCGGCCACCGGTACGTCGACCGTCACCAGCAGCGTGTCGTAGCCCGCCTTCGCCGCCCGGTCGACCAGCGCCATCGACCGGTCACGGTCCTTCCACATGTAGAGCTGGAACCAGTGCCGGCCTCCGGGTGCGGCCGCGGCGACGTCCTCGATCGACGTCGTCCCCATGGTGGAGAGCGAGAACGGGATGCCGGCTGCGGCCGCGGCGGTGGCGCCCGCGATCTCACCCTCGGTCTGCATCATCCGCGTGAAACCTGTGGGCGCGATCCCGAACGGCAGCGCCACCCGCCGGCCCAGGACCTCGCGCGAGGTGTCGACCGTGGAGACGTCCCGCAGGATCGACGGGCGGAACTCGACGTCGGCGAACGCCTCCCGCGCCCTGGCCAGCGACACCTCGCCGTCGGCCGCCCCGTCGGTGTAGTCGAACGCCGGCTTCGGCGTACGCCGTTTCGCGATCCGTCGGAGGTCCTCGACGGTGAGTGCCTTGGCGAGCCGTCGCTCCTTGGCCGACCAGGTCGGCTCCTTGAACTGCAGCAGCGGACGGAGGTCGTGGGGCTTCGGCAGCTGTCGCTTCACGCGGGCACTCCTTCACCGGATCGGGGAACGCGCTCGTCCGCAGCCTGCCAGTCCAGCCCGGTGCGCGGCTCGTGGCGTCGTACGTCGTGGGTGCGGCGCAGCAGGTCGCGCATCGCCGCGAGGTCGGGGAGGTCGGCGCCGAGCGTCCGCGCCTGGACCAGCACGTTCCCGAGCGCGGCGGCCTCGGCCGGTCCGGCCAGCACGGGGAGGCCGCAGGCGTCCGCGGTGAGCTGGCAGAGCAGGTGGTTCTGCGACCCGCCGCCGACGACGTGCACGACCTCGAGCTCCCGATCGGCGAGGGCGGCGGCGGTCCGCAGGTGCCGGCGGTAGGCGAGCGCCAGGCTGTCGAGGACGCACCGGGTGATCTCTCCCGGCGACTGGGGCACCGGCTCGCCCGCGGCGCGGGCGAGCGCGACGACCCGCCCCGGCATCGGGTCGGTCGCGCTGCCGGGCGGCAGCAGGCTCGGGTCGTTGACGTCCACCACGGTCCGCAGCGGCGCCGCGGCGCTCGCCCCGGCCAGCAACGAGGCCAGATCGGTGCCCGGGACACCGCGGTCGGCCCAGGCCCGGACGCACTCCGACAGCACCCACAGCCCCATCACGTTCTTGAGGAACCGGGTCGTGCCGTCGACGCCGCCCTCGTTGGTGAAGTCGGCCAGCCGCGCGGCCTCGGTGAGGACCGGCGCGTCGAGCTCCAGCCCGACCAACGACCAGGTCCCCGACGACACGTAGCCGAAGCTGTCGACGCCGGCCGGCACGCCGACCACCGCGCTGGCGGTGTCGTGGGAGCCCACCCCGATCACCGGTACGTCGGGCGCGACACCGAGGTCGGCAGCGACCTCCGGCAGCAGCGAGCCGACGACGTCGCCGGGGTCGCGCAACGGTGGCAGCACCGACCACGGCAGGCCGAGACGCTCGGCCAGCTCGCGAGACCAGGTCCGGGTCGTGACGTCGTACAGGCCGGTGGTCGAGGCGTTGGTGCGCTCGGCGCCGGCCTGGCCGGTGAGCCAGTAACCGAAGAGGTCCGGGAGCAGGAGCAGCGTCTCGGCGCCGTCGAGCGCGGCCGTGCCGCGCGCCGCCACGAGCTGGAAGATAGTGTTGAACCCGAGCTGCTGCAGGCCCGAGACCGCGAACAGGTCCTCGGCAGGGACGACCTCCAGCACCCGGGTCGCGATCCCGTCGGTGCGGCGGTCGCGGTGGCTGTAGGGGTTGCCCAGCAGCTCCCCGTCCCGGTCGAGCAGCCCGTAGTCCACGGCCCACGAGTCGATCCCGATCCCGTGCAGAGGACCGGTCCGCGCGATCGTCCGCAGCCCGGAGAGCACCTCGCGGTGGATCCCGAGCACGTCCCAGTGCAGGGACCGACCCACGGGCACCCCCCCGTTCGGGAACCGGTGCACCTCGTGCAGCTCAAGCCGGTCCGGCCCGACGCGCGCCGCCATCACCCGGCCGCTGGTGGCGCCGAGGTCGACGGCGGCGACGCGCAGCGTCATCGCAGGAACGCGGCCGCGACGCCGGAGTCGACCGGGATGTGCAGCCCGGTGGTGCGGGTCATGTCCGGCCCGCACAGCGCGAAGACGGCGTCGGCGCAGTGCTCGGGCAGCACCTCCTGCTTGAGGAGGGTCCGCTGCGCGTAGAACTCGCCGAGGTTCTCCTCCTTCACGCCGTACACCGCCGCCCGGTTGGCGCCCCAGCCGCCAGCGAAGATGCCGGAGCCGCGGACGACGCCGTCGGGGTTCACGCCGTTGACCTTGATGCCGTGCTCGCCGAGCTCGGCGGCCAGCAGCCGCACCTGGTGGGCCTGGTCTGCCTTCACCGCGGAGTACGCGATGTTGTTGGGGCCAGCGAAGACCGAGTTCTTCGAGGAGATGTAGACGATGTCGCCACCGAGCTTCTGGTCGATCAGCACCCGCGCGGCCGCCTGCGACACCAGGAAGGAGCCCTTCGCCATCACGTCGTGCTGGAGGTCCCAGTCGGCCTCGGTGGTGTCGAGCAGCGACTTCGACAGCGAGAGGCCGGCGTTGTTGACGACCAGGTCCAGCCCGCCGAACGCGAGCACCGCGGCGTCGACCATCGCCTGCACGGCGGCGGCGTCGGCGACGTTCGCGGCGACGCCGATCGCCACGTCCGGACCGCCGAGCTCGGCGGCGGCGGCCCGTGCCTTCGCCTCGTCGAGGTCGGCGAGCACGACGCAGGCCCCCTCGGCGGCGAGCTTGGTGGCGATCGCCTTGCCGATGCCGCTGGCCGCGCCGGTGACGAGCGCGACCCGGGTCGCGAGCGGCTTGGGGTTCGGCATCCGCTGCAGCTTCGCCTCCTCGAGCGCCCAGTACTCGATCCGGAACTTCTCGCTCTCGTCGATCGGGGCGTACGTCGAGACGCCCTCAGCACCGCGCATCACGTTGATCGCGTTCACGTAGAACTCGCCGGCGACGCGGGCGGTCTGCTTGTCCTTGCCGTAGGAGAACATCCCGACGCCGGGCACCAGGATGATCAGTGGGTCGGCGCCGCGGATCGCCGGACTCTGCTTCGTGGCGTGCCGGTCGTAGTAGGCCGCGTAGTCGGCACGATAGGCCTCGTGCAGCTCGGCCACCCGCGTCCGCACCTTCTCGAGCGGCGCGTCCGGCGGGAGGTCGAGCAGCATCGGCTTGACCTTGGTCCGCAGGAAGTGGTCGGGGCAGCTGGTGCCGAGCTCGGCGAGCCGCGGGTGGTTGCGCGACGCGAGGAAGTCGAGCACGACGCGGTCGTCAGTGAAGTGGCCGACCATCGGCCGGTCCTGCGACGCGACCCCGCGCAACAGCGGGCCGAGCTCGGCGGCGCGGGCGCGACGGCGGGCCGCTGAGAGCGGCTCGAACCGCTTCAGCCGGGCGCCGAACGGCTGCTTCCTCGAGTGCTTCCTCAGGTACCGCTCTGCCGAGCGGATCATCCACAGCGAGTTCTTCTCGCACGTCTCGGAGGTGTCGCCCCAGGCCGTGATCCCGTGCCCGCCCAGGATGCAGCCGACCGCCTTCGGGTGGGCCTCCTTGATCGCAGCGATGTCGAGCCCGAGCTGAAAGCCGGGACGACGCCACGGGACCCACACGACCTTGTCGCCGTAGATCTCCTTCGTCAGCCGCTCACCGTCGGTGGCGGTCGCGATGGCGATCCCGCTGTCGGGGTGGAGGTGGTCGACATGGGGCGCGTCGACGAGGCCGTGCATCGCGGTGTCGATCGACGGCGCCGCGCCACCCTTGCCGTGCAGGCAGTAGTCGAACGCCGCCACCATCTCGTCCTCGCGATCGAGCCCGGGGAAGATGTCGACCAGCGCGTGGAGACGGTCCAGCCGCAGCACGGCCAGGCCGGGCTCGGTCAGGGTCCCGAGGTCACCACCGCTCCCCTTGACCCACAACAGCCCGACCGGCTCGCCTGTGACCGGGTCGGTCTCGGTGCCCTTCGCGGAGGTGTTGCCACCGGCGTAGTTGGTGTTCTTCGGGTCGGACCCGAGACGGTTGGACCGGGCGATCAGGTCGCGCACGGTGTCGTTGCTCATCGGCTGCTTTCTCTCGTCGACGGTAGGGGGTCAGTTCCAGCCGGCCTGCGCGCCGCCCACGCGGTCGGCCTCGATCTGCTTCTGGTAGCCGCTCTCGGCGTAGGCCTTCATCGGGTCGGCTGGCAGGCCGCGCTCCTCGCGCCAGGCGGCGAGGTCGGGGCGGACGTCGGTCTGGAACGCGTCCATGTAGATGCCCTGCGCGCCGAGCACGTCGCCGGTCTCCTGCGCGACCTGCAGCGCCTCGGTGTCGAGCAGCAACGCCCGCGCGGTCATCTCCTGGACGTTCAGGACCGACCGGATCTGCCCGGGGATCTTGTCCTCGACGTTGTGGCACTGGTCGAGCATGAACGCGACGTCGCTCTGCCCGTCGGGGTTCGCCGGGCCGTAGCCACCACCGCGGATGACCTCGGCCATGATCCGGAACAGCTGGAAGGGGTCTGCTGCGCCGACGATCAGGTCGTCGTCGGCGTAGAACCGGCTGTTGAAGTCGAACGAGCCGAGCTTCCCGAGCCGCAGCAGCTGGGCGACGATGAACTCGATGTTGGTGCCGGGCGCGTGGTGGCCGGTGTCGAGGCACACCACGGCGCGCTCGCCGAGGGCTGCCACCTGCACGTACGCCGTACCCCAGTCGGGGACGTCCGTGTGGTAGAACGCCGGCTCGAAGAACTTGTACTCCAGCACCAGCCGCTGGTCCTCACCGACCCGCTCGTAGATCGTGGCGAGCGACTCCGCCAGCCGGTCCTGCCGGCCGCGCAGGTCGGCCTGGCCCGGGTAGTTCGAGCCCTCCGCCAGCCAGATCTTGAGGTCGCGCGACCCGGTCGCGGCCATCACGTCGAGGCAGGCGAAGTGGTGGTCGATCGCCTTCTGGCGGATCCGCGGGTCGGTGTGAGTGAGCGCCCCGAGCTTGTAGTCGTCGTCCTGGAAGGTGTTGGAGTTGATGGTGCCGAGCCGCAGCCCGAGGTCGCCGGCGTACGTCGACAGCGCGGCGTAGTCGTCGACCTGGTCCCACGGGATGTGCAGAGCCACCGACGGCGCCAGCCCGGTCAGCCGGTGCACCTGGGCGGCGTCGGCCAGCTTCTCGTGGACGGTGCGCGGGGTGCCGGCGGAGCCGAACACCTTGAACCGGGTGCCGGAGTTGCCGTAGGCCCACGAGGGGACCTCGATGGCCTGGCCCTCCAGCAGCGGGGCGATGTCGGCGAAGCTGGTCATGGTGTGGTCCTCTCGAGCTGGTCCTCGAGGTGGAACACCTCGTCGAGCACCAGGAAGCCTTGGTCGGGCGTGCGGCCGTCGAGCTCGGTGAAGAACTCGGCCATCTCGGCCTGCCACCGGGCGTTCACCTCGGTGGCAGCCATCCCGGCGCGGGCGGCGTCGAGGTCGGGGGTCTCGAAGTATCCGACCAGGAGACCGTCCGCACGCAGGAACAGCGAGTAGTTGTGCCACCCGGTCTCGTGGAGCGCCCGGAGCATCTCCGGCCAGACGGCCGCGTGCCGGGTGCGGTACTCCTCGAGCCGGTCCGGGTGGACCTGGAGCTGGAAGCAGACGCGTCGCATCGATCGGCCCTCCGGAAGTGAGTGAGTGGGTGGCGCGGGGCAGAGATGAGGTGCCTGCCGGGGCCGGACGGCCCCGGCAGGCTCTCTCGGTGCGGTCGACTCAGAAGTCGAAGTCCGCGATGTTGTCGGCGTTGAACACGAACGGGTCACCGAGCAGGACGGTGCCGCCCTCCTCGACGGTGTACTCGCCCAGGTCGCCCGCCTCGAACGTGTCGCCGGCCTCGCCGGTGATCTCGCCGGAGGCGAGGGCGTTGGCGGCGTACGTCGCCAGGTAGCCCAGGTCGCCCGGGTTCCACAGCGCGAACGCCTCGACGGTGCCGTTCTCGACGTACTCGCGCATCTGGTTGGGCGTGCCGAGGCCGGTCAGCATGACCTCGCCCTTCTTGTCGGAGTCCGACAGGTAGCGCGCCGCGGCGGCGATCCCGACCGTGGTCGGCGAGATGATGCCCTTGAGGTCCGGGTGGGCCTGCAGCAGCGCCGCCGTCTCGTCGAAGGACTTCTGGTCGTCGTCGTCGCCGTAGACGACATCGACCAGCTCGAGGTCGGCGTAGTCCGGGTTGGACTCGAGCTCGGCCTCCATCATCTCGATCCAGGCGTTCTGGTTGGTGGCGTTGGCGCTCGCGGACAGGACCGCGATCTCGCCGGCGCCGCCGACCTGCTCCGAGATCAGCTCGAGCTGGACGGCCGCAATCCCCTCGGCGGTGGCCTGGTTGATGAACAGGTCACGGCACTCGGGGTTGGTGTCGGAGTCGAACGTCACGATCGACGTGCCCGCCTCACGGGCCTCGTTGAGCGCGTCGCAGATCGCCTCGGGGTCGTTGGCGGAGACGATGAGCGCACTCACGCCTTGCTGGGCTGCGGTGTTGATGTACTGCACCTGCGAGTCCGCGGTCGCCTCCTGCGGGCCGACCTCCTCGATCGAGGCGCCGACCTCGTCGGCGGCCGTCTCGGCCCCGGCGGTGCTGGTGTCGAAGTAGGCGTTGCCCAGGTTCTTCGGCAGCATCGTGATCGACACGTCGCCGTCGCCCTCGGGGGTGCCCTCGCCACCCTCGTCCCCGCCGCACGCGGTGAGGACCAAGGAGCCGCTGAGCGCGATCGCGGCCAGTGCCGACGCCCGCTTGGTGAGGAACTTCATCGGTTCTTCCCTTCTGTTTCACCCGCGCCGGACGGCACGGGTCGAGGGCCACGGGCCCGGGTGGATCGCCTGACGGAGCGGGTCATGCCCGAGACCGAGGTCAGGACGCTGGGGGAGATCACCGAGGCCACGAGGAGCAGCCCGATGATGATGTTGATGATGTTGACCGTGATGCTCTCCAGCCGGAGCGCGCTCGAGATCACGCCGATCAGCAGGACGCCGGCGAGGACGCCGTGGAGTCGGCCGCGGCCGCCGAAGATCGAGACGCCGCCGAGCAGCACGGCCGCGATCACCTGCAGCTCGAGGCCGGCGGCGTTGTCGCCGCGGGCGCTGCCGAAGCGCAGCACGAAGTAGACGCCGGCGAGTGCCGAGACGACGCCGGAGAGCACGAAGAGGATCAGCTTGGTGCGCGCGACGTCGACCCCGGTGAAGCGGGCTGCCTCGGCGTTGAGGCCGATGTCGTAGACGCCGCGGCCGAAGGACGTGAAGTGGAGGAGGAAGCCGAAGCCCGCGATCAGCACGGCCACCAGCACCACGACCTGCGGGATGCCGGAGTCGCCGATCTCGGCGGTCGCGAGGTCGGACCAGCGGTCGGGGAAGCCGGTGATCGCCGTGGTCCCGAGCAACCCGACGGCCAGGCCCCGGTAGAGCGCGAGCGTGCCGATGGTGACGGCGAGCGACGGCAGACCGACGTACGCCACGAGGAAGCCGTTGAGGGCACCGCAGGCGGCGCCGGCGACGAGGGCGATCAGCGCCGCGACCGGGATGGAGTAGCCGGCCTCGAACAGCAGCCCGACGAGCACGGTGCTCAGGCCGACCACGCTCGCGACCGACAGGTCGATCTCCCCGGTGACGATGACGAGCGTCATCGGCAGCGCGATCAGCAGGATCGGTGTGACGTCGAGCAGCAGGTAGGTAAGCGTCAGCGGCCCGTCGAAGTTGTCGACGTTCACGAGCGCGTAGAGCACGACTGCGACGAGCAGTGCGATGACGGCGGACTCCCGGGTCAGGAGCAGCCGCTGCCACAGGGGCCGGGAGTGGGTCGCGTAGGACCGGGGTGCGGGCGCGGTGGTCGGCGTGGTGGTCATGTCTGGTCCCTCGCCTCGATCAGCTTGCGGGTACGGCGGGCCGCGAGGACCCGGTCGAGCACGATCGCGCCGAGGATGAGGACGCCGACGACGGCACGCTGCCAGAAGTCGGGGATGCCCAGGATCGGCAGCGCGCGGTCGATGGTGACCAGGAGCATCGCCCCGATGGCCGCGCCCCAGACGGTGCCGGAGCCGCCGAAGATCGCGACGCCGCCGATCACCACGGCCGCGACGGCCTCGAGCTCGATGCCGGTCCCGGCGCCGGAGCTCACCGTGCCGTAGCGGGCGGCGTGCAGCACCCCGGCAAGGCCGGCGAGCGCGCCGCTGAGCACAAAGGCCGCGAGCACCCGGCGGCGTACGGGGAGTCCGTAGAGCACGGCAGCGTCCGGGTCGGAACCGATGGCGTAGAGCTCGCGGCCGCCGCGGTGCGCATGGAGGTAGTAGCCGACGGCGACCACGACCACCACGGAGACGATGAACAGGACCGGGATGCCGAGCACCTGCTGGGTGCCGAGGCGCAGGAAGTCACGGGGCATGTCGCCGGCGTTCACCCGGTCGCTGCCGGCCCACGTGAGCATCACGCCGCGGTAGACGTACAGCGTCCCCAGCGTGATGACGAGGGCGGGGACCCGGCCCAGGCTCACCAGCAACCCGTTGACCAGCCCGAGGACGGCTCCGGCCGCGACACCGGCGACCACCACGACGAGGATCGGGATGCCCGGATTGTCGATGAACAACCGGCCGGTCAGGTACGCCGTGATGGCGAGCACCGAGCCCACGGAGAGGTCGACGTTCCGGGTGATGATGACGACCGCCTGGCCTGCGGCGAGCAGCAACAAGATCGACGGGGTGAGCAGGAGGTCGCGCCACCCGTTGCTGCTGAAGAGGAAGCTGGAGTTGGCGATGGTGGCGGCGGTGACCACGGCGACGAGCACCAGGAGGATCGAGGCCTCGCGGGAGCGGACGACGTCGTTGAAGAACCGCGCCGCCGGCGACTGCTGGCTGGGCTCGACCAGTCGTTCGACGTCACCGGGCAGGTGGTCGCCGGCCTGGGTCGTGGTGTGACTCATCGGGCTACCTCCACGGCGTGGGTCGCGGCGTGCATGACGCTCTCGGGGGTGGCGTCCTCGCGGCTCAGGTCGGCGGTGATCCGGCCCTCGCAGACGACGAGCACGCGGTCGGCCATACCGAGCACCTCGGGCAGCTCGGAGGAGATCATCAAGATCGCCAGCCCCTGCCCCGCGAGCTCGGACAGCAGCCGGTGGACCTCGGCCTTGGTGCCGACGTCGATGCCGCGGGTGGGTTCGTCGATGATCAGCAGAGTCGGGTCGGTCGCGAGCCACTTGGCGATCACGACCTTCTGCTGGTTGCCGCCGCTCATCGTGGCCGCGGTCATGTCGAGGGCGTGGGTCTTGACCTCGAGGCGACCGGCCCAGGGGGCGGCGGCGCGGCTCTCGGCCGCGCCGGTGAGGATGCCGGCCCGCGAGAGGCCGGTCCGGATCACGGCGGCGACGTTCCGTGCGACGGACGCCTCGGTCACCAGGCCCTGCTGGCGGCGGTCCTCGGGGATGAACGCCATGCCGGCCCGGATCGCCGCACGAGGGTCGCCGGCCTTCACCGGGCGGCCACCGAGGACGACGGTGCCGGAGTCGTAGGGGTCGACGCCGAACACCGCCCGGGCGATCTCGCTGCGGCCGGCACCGACGAGGCCGGCGAGGCCCACGATCTCGCCGGCGCGGACGGTGAAGTCGACGTCGTGGAAGACACCTGCGCGATTGAGGCCCTGGACCTCCAGCACCGTCTCGCCGAGCTCGGCCGGCGTCTTGGGGTAGAGATCGCCGACCTCGCGGCCGACCATCTTCTCGACGATGGACGCCGGACTGGTGCCCTCGATCGGCTCGGTGGCGATGTAGGCCCCGTCGCGCATCACGGTGACGGTGTCGCAGAGGGCGAACACCTCGTCGAAGCGGTGAGAGATGAAGACGAGTGCGCGGCCCTCGTCGCGCAGGCTGCGGGCGACCGCGAACAGCCGCTCGACCTCGACGCCGCTGAGCGCCGCGGTCGGCTCGTCCATCACGAGGAGGCTCGCGTCGAGGGAGATCGCCTTCGCGATCTCGATGATCTGCTGGTCGGCGATGGACAGACCCTGCGCCGGGCGCCGCGGGTCGATGTGCACCCCGAGCCGCGCGAACAGGGCCTGGGCCTCGGCGTACATGGCGGCCCGGTCGATGCGACCGCCGCGGCCGCGCGGCTGGCGACCCATGAAGATGTTCTCGGTGACCGACAGGTCCGGGAACAGGGTCGGCTCCTGGTAGATGACGGCGATCCCGGCTGCCTTCGACTCGGCCGTCGAGGAGAAGGCGACCTCCTCGCCGCGGAAGCGGAAGCTGCCGCCGTCGCGCTGGTGGACGCCGGCCACGATCTTCACCAGCGTGGACTTGCCGGCGCCGTTCTCGCCGACCAGCGCGTGGATCGAACCCCGTTCCACGACCAGCGTGCCGGAACGCAGCGCCAGCACCGAGCCGAACGCCTTGGCGACGTCCCGCAGCTCGAGCACGACCTCGGCGGCCTTCCGGTCGTGTTGAAAGGTTTCAATCATGGTGCGCTCAAGGTAGGTGACCACCATCACAGGCGTCAACCCCGTCCGGCGAATTTCTGCCTTGCCAGCATGGCGACGGTTGCCAGCGACCGATCCGTGGACGATGCTTGCACCGTTTCAACCAGACTGGAGGTGAGCGATGTCCCGCGTTCCTCCTCCCCGCCGTGCGTCGGTCAAGGACGTCGCCGCGGCAGCGGGCGTCTCGCTGGGCACGGTGTCGAACGTCCTCAACCGGCCCACCCAGGTCTCGGCCGCGACCCGGGGCCGGGTCGAGCAGGCGATGGTCGACCTCGGCTTCGTCCGCAACGAGTCGGCGCGCCAGCTCCGCGCCGGCACCTCGACCAGCCTCGGCTACGTGATGCTCGACGCCACGAACCCCTTCTTCACCGATGTCGCCGAGGGCATCGAGCTCGCGGCCGAGGCCGAGGGCCTGTCGCTGTTCCTCTGCAACAGCGGTCAGCGGCCCGAGCGCGAGTCGGCGCACCTCGAGCTGCTCCAGCAGCACCGGGTGCGCGGCATCCTCATCACACCGGTGGACCCGGGCTCCGAGCGGCTGGACGAGATCCGGCGGCGCGGCACCCCGGTCGTCATCGTCGACCGGATCCGCCACGACCAGTCCTTCTGCTCGGTCGCAGTCGACGACGTGCTCGGCGGGCGGCTGGCCGTCGAGCACCTGGTCGACCGCGGCCACACCCGGGTGGCCTTCGTCGGCGGCCCGATGGAGCTCGGGCAGGTCCGCGACCGGCTCGATGGAGCGCGCCAGGCCTGGGCGGACGCCGGCCTCCCCCAGGACGACCTGCTGATGCTGACGACCGAGGCGCTCGACGTCGCCAACGGCACCACCGCCGGCGAGCGGCTCGCAGGGCTCGCCTCGACCCGACGGCCCACGGCCGCCTTCTGCGCCAATGACCTGCTCGCGCTCGGCCTGCTCCAGCAGGCGATCAGTGCCGGCATCGCCGTGCCCTCCGAGCTTGCGATCGTCGGGTACGACGACATCGTGTTCGCGGGCGCTGCCGCGGTTCCCCTGACCTCGGTCCGTCAGCCGCGGCAGCGGCTGGGACGGACGGCGGCCGGCCTGCTCCACGAGGAGCTCAACGATCCCGACCACCGTCACCAGCAGGTGCAGTTCACGCCGGACCTGGTGGCGCGGGCGTCGACCCTGGGCTGAGCCGTCCGTCGGTCCGGCGCGATCCGGGTGGTTCTGGGTGGGAAACGTGCCCTGCCTGCTGCTCCTGAACAGCTGCAGCCGTCCAGGTGGCGGCTCGGCGGCACGTTACCCAGGCCGGGCACCAGCCCGTCAGGAGTGCGCCGGCAGCAGCGGCGTCAGCCGGACCATCGCGACCGACCCGAGGAGCGGCCCGATGCCGAGCATCGCCACTGCCAGCGGCCACCCCGCGGCGTCCGCGACGACCGGCACGAGCTGGATCGTCACCACCGTCAGCAGGAAGCCGAGCGCGGTCTGCAGGGTGAGCGCGGTGCCGACGTACCGCGGATCGACGACCGTGCCGAGGCACGCCGAGAACATCGCGGAGTCGGCGATCACCGAGGCGCCCCACACCGCCAGCAGCACGACGACCAGCCACGTCGGGCCGCCGAAGGCGACCGCCGCGAGCAGGCAGCACGCGCCGCTGACGAGCATGGCCCCGGTCGCCGCGCGCGCCCGGCCGAGCCGGTCGCCCGCCCAGCCCGCCAGCAGGCAGCCGAGCGCACCGCAGAGCCCGAGCGTCACGAACGCGACCACGCCGACCTGGCCGCGCGACAGCGGGCTCCCTGCGGCGGCCGCGCTGGCCGCGAGGAACGTGGGAGCCCAGGCCCAGACCGCGTACAGCTCCCACATGTGCCCGAGGTAGCCGAGGTTGGCGAGCCGCGGGGCGCGCGCGCGCCACACGTCGAGCACGACCCCGGGCCGGAAACCCTCCGACCGGGTCACGAGCGGCCCGACCACGATCCAGCGCTGGAGGGCCGCCGCTGCCAGGGCCAGGGTCGCCGAGACCACCAGCGCTTCACGCCAGGCCGGGCCGAGCGACCCCGCGATCAGCTGTGGCAGCAGGCTGCCCAGGGTCAGGGATCCCACCATGGCGCTGACGGCCAGGCCGCGCCGATCCGCGAACCAGCTCACGACGAGCTTCATGCCCACCGGGTAGACGAGCGCCAGCGCAGCCCCGGTCACCAGGCGCAGCACGACCGCGGCGACCACGCCGTCGACGAGCAGCGCCGTGGCGTACGTCGCGAGCGCCGCGACCACCGAGCCGACGGCCATCAGCCGCGGCGGGTCGACCCGGTCCGGCAGGTTGGTGGCCGCCGACACCAGGGCGCCGGCCACGAAGCCCAGCTGCACCCCGATCGTCAGCATCGCTTCGCCGACCTGACCGATCTCCCACTGCTCCCGCAGCGCCGGCGCGGCGGCCGACGCGGCGAACCAGGTCGCGATCGCCAGCACCTGGACCACCGAGATCAGCACCAGCTGCCGCACCGCGACCCGGCCGTCGGGCGCGGCGGCGACCGGCGCGGCTGGGCTCACCGGCGCAGCCGCGGTGCCGGGTCGGGCGGTGCGTGCGGAACGACCCGCTCGTGGTCGCGGTCGCGGACCGCCTGCTTGATCTGCGTGAGGTTGTTGCGGAGCAGGTCGCTGATGAGCTCGTCGGTGCGCGGGTCGTCGAGCATCTCGATCAGCACCCGCAACGTCGTCTCGGTGACCTCACCGACGATCGCGTCGTACCCGGGGAGCCGGCCGATCAGCCGCGCGCTCGGGTCCTGCTTCACCTTCTCGGCCACGAGCGACTTGAGGGCGTCGTGGTTCTCCTTGAGCGCCTCCGAGATGTTGCGCGTGTAGTGACCGGTCTGGATCACCGCGGCCACCTCGTCGAGCACCACCACCGTCAACGGACGCTTCACGAGTCCCAGCGCCCGCTCGGCCAGGACGGAGGCGCGCTCGACGACGGCGGGCCGACGCATCCCCATCCGCACGAGGAGCGCGCCGAGGATCGCGGCTCCGATCGAGGCTCCGAGCACGACGGCGAGGACCAGGAGCAGCACCTGGAGCGTGCTCAGTCCCTCCAACCAGTCCGACATGGCCCCCATCCTCCACGACGGGTGGTCCGGACGGGGGTTTGACGACGGGTGCCGATTGTCTCTAATCTTTAGATGTTTGGTAGTAATAGGTCAGTCACACAAGAAACGAGTCACTCATGCGCAAGCTCATCGTCCTCGGCTTCGTGGGCCTCCTGGCCCAGCTGGTCGACGGCTCACTCGGCATGGCGTACGGCGTCACCTCGTCCACGCTGCTGCTCGCAGCCGGCATCGCCCCGGCCGCCGCCTCGGCCGCCGTCCACTTCTCGGAGATCGGCACGTCGCTCGTGTCCGGCTTCTCCCACCACAAGCTCGGCAACGTCGACTGGAAGACGGTCGGCATCCTCGCCGCCCCCGGCTTCGTCGGCGCGTTCGCCGGCGCGACGTTCCTCGCGAGCCTGCCGGCCGACACCGCAAAGCCCTGGGTCGCAGGCCTGCTGATGGCGCTCGGCTTCTACGTGATCTACCGGTTCCTGGTCCTCGGCGGCCGCCGCCCGACGTTCAAGGCTCGTCCCGGCCCCAAGTTCCTGGTGCCCATGGGCCTGGTCGCTGGCACGCTCGACTCCATCGGCGGCGGTGGCTGGGGCCCCGTCGGCACCACGACCCTGCTGTCCTCGGGCCGGCTCGAGCCCCGCAAGGTCGTCGGCTCGATCGACACCTCGGAGTTCGTGGTCGCCGTCGGAGGTTCGCTCGGGTTCCTGCTGGCGCTGAGCAGCCAGGGCATCCCGTGGGACTACGCGTTGGCCCTCTTGATCGGCGGTGTCATCGCGGCGCCGGTCGCGGCCTGGCTGGTCAAGCACCTCCCCGCCCGCGTGCTGGGCGTCGCGGCCGGTGGCCTGATCGTCCTCACGAACACCAAGACCATCGCCGAGGCGCTGGGCGCCTCCGGCGGCACGGTCGGCCTCCTCGCCGCGCTCGTCGCGGTGCTGTGGATCTCGGGTATCGCCTGGGCTGTCGCCCAGGAGCGGAAGGCTCGGGAGGTCGCGCAGCTCGAGGAGGTGTACGCCGAGGCCTGACCCTTCTCGGCCGCTGTCGTACGTCAGTCCGGCAGCCACGCCTCGGGTACGTCGGAGAGCCGCAGGCCGGTCCCGTCCCAGGTCACCGGGATCGGGTCGGTGATCTCGCCGACGAAGTCGCCGGCCTCGTCGAGGTTCCGGAACGCGAGCATCACCCAGGCACCGGATCGGTCCTGGACGAGCCGCCCGCTGTAGAGGGCCGCGCTGGTGACCCGGACTGCGCGCTCGATGTCCACGTGCTCCAAGGGCTCCTCGACGGGCACGACCCAGACCCCGCCGCGGCGGCGGTCCTCCCGTTCGATCGCCATCTCCGTGGGCAGGCACGAGAACATCAGCAGCGGCTGGCCGTCGACGACGGCGTGCTGGAGGACCTCGAGCTGCCCGAAACCGCCGTCCGGGGTGCTGAGGGGCGGACCGGTACGCCAGGTCCGGAGGTCGTCGGAGGTCGCCTGCCCCACGACGCCGCGATGGTTCCTTTCGCCGTGTGCGGCCCGCGCCGTCACCAGCATCCGCCAGCCCTCGCCGCCCGTGCCGGGCATGACCCACGGGTCGCGCCAGGCCACGTCCGGCCACGTCCCGACCGGGGTCGTCTCGTACCAGCGCGGGTCGCTCTCCAGCAGCAGGTCGGTCCGGTGCCAGGTCAGCAGGTCGGCCGAGGTCGCCTGGCCGATCCGCTGCGCCAGCCCGCCGCCCGCCCGGTCGATGCCGGTGTAGAAGAGCCGCCAGTGGCCGTCCGGGTCGCGCAGGACCGACCCGGTCCAGGTCGCCAGGTCGTCGAAGCCCGGCTCGTCCCCGGCGACCAGCGCGTCGGCCAGCTCGCTCCAGTGCACGAGGTCGTCCGACACGGCGTGGCCGATGGCGGCCCTCCCGTGCCGCCGGTCCGGGTCCTGCAGGGCACGGGACGCCTTGAGGAAGAACAGGTGGAAGCGGTCGCCGTCGTCGACCAGCCAGGAGTCCCAGACCCAGGACGCGGCCAGACGTAGCATGTGCCCAAGCCTAGGGTCGCCGCCGATGAGTCCCCGGGCTTGTCCGGGTCTGTCCCCGCACCCACCGAAAGCACGGAGGACGCGACCCATGACCGACGACCTGCCCGAGACCGCCAGGCTGCTCCTGGCGTCCAACCCCTACGCCGTGCTCGCGACCGTCGACCCGACCGGGGCTCCCTGGGCCAGCCCGGTCTGGTTCGGCCACCGCGGGCTCGACACGCTGGTGTGGGTGTCGTACCCCGACGCCCGGCACTCGCGGGCGATCGCGACCGAGCCGCGGCTGGCGATCACGGTGTTCGACTCCACGGTCGCTCCGGGTCACGGGTCGGCCTTCTACGGCCGCGGTCGCGCGGGGCTGTGCCCGAGCGACCGCCTCGACGAGCTGCTCGAGGTCTACACCGCGGAGTCCGAGCGCCAGGGCATCGGGTCGTGGGGGCGGGAGCGGGTGTCCGGCGAGGCCCGGCTGCGGCTGTACGTCGCGGAGCTCGACGAGGTCTCGCTGCTGCTCGACGACGGTGGCCCGGACGTGCGGGTGCCGGTCGACCTCTGACGCCGTGGGCTCAGGCCGGTCCGTCCACGTTGATCGTCGGCGCCCCCGTGCCGCACCGCACGACGACCGCTCGCGCGGTCTCGTTGCTCGGGTTGGACTCACGGTGGACCGCACCGGCGGGCACCCGGACGAAGTCACCCGGCCCGGCCTCGACGACATGGCCACCGTCGGTCCCGGACTCCAGCCGCATCCGGCCGGCCACGATGAAGAGCGTGGTCTCGTGGTCGCCGTGGTGGTGCCACCCGGAGACCGCGCCGGGCTCGGTGTCGACCAGCCCGGTCCACATGCCGTCCTCGTGCATGGCGAGCTGCCGGCTCATGCCCGGGGTGGGATCGGCCGGGCTCAGCGAGTCGGCCGGCACGTGCGTGCAGGGGACGGTGGGGTCCTTCGGCGACATCCCTCGACGGTAGCGCGGCCCCGGACATGCCTGCGGCGGCCACGATCGGTGATCGTGGCCGCCGCGAGCGGGATGTGCGTGGTGACTACAGGCCGCGCACGTTCTCGGCCTGCGGGCCCTTGGGGCCCTGGGTCACGTCGAACTCGACCTTCTGGTTCTCGGCGAGCGACTTGAAGCCGGTGCCCTGGATCGCGGTGTGGTGGACGAACACGTCCGCGCCGCCGCCGTCCTGGGCGATGAAGCCGAAGCCCTTGTCGTCGTTGAACCACTTCACGGTGCCCTGCGTCATGACTTTTCCTTTGTTCGGTGTTCCACGCGATGGGCACTGTGCCTATCGCGGAGCTGAAAACATCTGCACTGCACCTGATGTCCAGCTAACCGACAACCAAGAAACCGTGTGATCGATGCGCCCCGGCATCCCGCTGGGCGGGGACCGAGAGATCGAGACCTCTTCAACGAGGACAACACTACCCCCCTTTCCGACCAGACCCGCATCCGCGGGTCGGTCCGGTCAGCTCCGGACCCGGAACCACGGGTGTCCGTAACCCGCGAGGGTGAGCTCCACGCTGCCCGAGGCGTCTGCCTCGAGCTCCTCGTGGGCCGGCAGTCCGTCGAGCCGAGCCGGACGTTCGTCCGAGCAGGTCGGCGGCATCGGGGTCGACCACCGTGGTGACCGGCTGCGAGGACAGGTGGTGGACGGCGTGAGGTCCGGTCGCTGCCAGGGTCGGGGAGAGGTCGCCATACTGGGCGCGCAGTCCCGAACCGAGGAGCCGGCATGGAGTTCGCGTTGACCGACGAGCAGCGCAGCATCGTGGACGTCACCCGGGCGTTCGTCGAGCGCGAGCTGTACCCGCACGAGGAGCAGGTCGAGCGGACCGGCGTGCTCCCACCCGAGCTGGCGGCCGAGATCCGGCGCAAGGCCCTCGCAGCCGGGCTGTACGCCGCCAACATGCCGGAGGAGGTGGGCGGGGCAGGTCTGGACGCCGTGACCCTGGTCCTGTTCGAGAAGGAGCTCGGCAAGACCAGCTACGCACTGCACTACACCGGTGTGGCGCGTCCGTCGAACATCCTGCTGGCCGGCACCCCCGCCCAGCGTGAGCGCTACCTGCTGCCCTGCGTGCGCGGCGAGCGGATCGACTGCCTCGCCATGACCGAGCCGGGGGCCGGCTCCGACGTCCGCGCGATCCGGACCCGGGCCACCCGGGAGGGGGACGGCTGGCGGATCCGCGGCACCAAGCACTTCATCAGCCACGCCGACGAGGCCGACTTCGTCATCCTCCTCGCCCGCACTGGCACCGACGACGCGGATCGGGCCACGATGTCGATCTTCCTCGTGGACCTCGACACCCCCGGGGTGGCGCTGCACGACGGCTACCGCAACGTCTCCCACCGCGGCTACACCAACTCGATCCTCGACTTCGACGACGTGCTCGTCCCGGGCGACGCGTTGCTCGGCGACGAGGGGCAGGGGTTCGCGCTCGCCGGCACCTGGCTCGGATCGACCCGGCTCCAGGTGGCCGCCACCTGTCTCGGCCGCGCGGAGCGGGCGCTGGACCTGTCCGTCTCGTACGCGGCGAACCGCGAGCAGTTCGGCCAGCCGATCGGCCGGTTCCAAGGCGTCGGCTTCAAGCTGGCCGACATGGCCACCGAGCTCCGGGCGGCCGAGCTGCTGACCTTGAACACCGCATGGCGCCACGACCAGGGGATCGCCACCGACGCCGACATCGCCATGGCCAAGCTGAAGGCGACCGAGATGCTGGCGATGGTGGCCGACGAGGCGATCCAGATCCATGGCGGCATGGGGCTGATGGACGAGCTGCCGCTGGAGCGAATCTGGCGCGATGCCCGGATCGAGCGCATCTGGGACGGCACGTCGGAGATTCAACGGCACATCATCGCCCGCTCGATGCTGCGACCGTTGGGGGCATGACGATGACCGGCGAGGCACGTGACAGCATCCGGACCCGGCGAGAGGACGGCGTGCTCGAGGTGACCCTCGACCGTCCGAAGGCCAACGCGATCGACCTGGCCACGAGCCGGGCGATGGGCGAGGTCTTCGCCGGGTTCCGCGACGACGCCGCACTCCGGGTCGCCATCCTGCGCACGGCCGGCGACCGGTTCTTCTCCGCCGGCTGGGACCTCAAGGCCGCTGCCGCCGGCGACCCGGTCGACGGCGACTACGGCGTGGGCGGCTTCGGCGGGCTGCAGGAGCTGCCCGGGCTCGACAAGCCGGTCATCGCCGCCGTCCACGGGCTCGCGCTGGGCGGCGGCTTCGAGCTGGCCCTGTCGTGCGACCTGATCTACGCGTCGGAGGCCACCCGGTTCGGGCTGCCCGAGATCACTGCCGGAACCCTGGCCGACGCTGCGACCGTGAAGCTGCCCAGACGGATCCCCCACCACGTGGCCATGGAGCTGCTGCTGACCGGCCGCTGGATGGCGGCCGACGAGGCCGCCCGCTGGGGACTGGTCAACGAGGTGCTGCCTGACGAGGAGGCCGTGCGGGCACGGGCCTGGGAGGTCGCGCGGCTGCTCGCCACCGGTCCCCCGCTGGTGTTCGCCGCGATCAAGGAGACCGCCCGGGTCACCGAGTCGCTCTCGTTCCAGGAGGCGATGGACCTCGTCACGTCGGGGTCGCTCCCGACGGTCGCGGCGCTCTACGCCTCGGAGGACCAGCTCGAGGGCGCCCGCGCGTTCGCCGAGAAGCGCGCGCCGGTGTGGAAGGGCCGCTGACTCCTACGACCGACGTCCGGAGCCCACCAGCGCGAGGCCCGGGATCCTGAGGCCCTCCGACGTCGCGTACTCCGAGAGCCTGGCCCGGACCGTCTCCCGGATGGCGGCCAGGTCCTGAGCGGGTAGCCCGGCGAGGCGCTTCTTCAGCGGGCCGGCCAGATCGACGCGCAGCTGCCAGTAGTCGTCGAAGGATGCGTCGTCGGTGGGTACCGCCACCTGCTGGACGACGACTCGTTCGAGGCCGGCCGCGGTCAGGGTCCTCTCCAGGGCTCCGTCGTCGCCCAGCGAGAACGGCCCCGGAGTTCCGGGAGGGGGCACCGCTACGCCGGTGTGCTGGTGCACGACGTCAGCCAGCACCCCGAGCCACGGGTTGCGCTCGCGTGGACCCCACACCGCGATGGCCGCTCGGCCACCTGGCTTGAGCACCCGAGTGATCTCGGTGGCGGCCCGCACCGGGTCGAGGGCGAACATCAGTCCCTCGCGGCAGACGACGACGTCGAAGGACGCGTCCGGCGCGTCGATCTGCTCCAGGTCGAGGACCCGGGTGGTGACCTGCGTGGTCGTCGCTCCGACGACCCGGTCGCGACGAGCCGCGCGCGCGGCCGCGATCGCCACCATCTCGGGCGCTACGTCGGAGAGGACGACGTGCCCCCCGGTGATCCGGTCGGCGATCGCCAGGCCCAATCCGCCTGCGCCGCCGGCGAGCTCGAGCACCGCCTCGCCCTTGGTGGGCGCCACGGCCTCGATCATCAGCCGGGTCACCGTCTCAGCCCGTTGCTCGACGTGATCGGCGTGCTCGCCCCACGACTCCGCGACCGAGCCCCACATCTGGTGCACCCGGTGCCGGACCTGCTCGGCAGGTGCCGGGTTGACGGTCTCTGGTGACATCTCAACCTCCACAATTTCATTACACGCCACGAGTAACGAATATTGGTAGGTTAACCCCATGGCCGTCGAAGTCAAGGGATCACGGGCCTACGACTCCTCGTTCCGCTCGCAGCAGGCCGAGGCGCGACGGCGTTCCCTCGCCGAGAGCGCCCGGGACCTCTTCGTCGAGCACGGCTACCCGGCGACCTCCATGGACGCGGTGGCGAAGCGTGCGGACGTCTCGCTCAAGACGGTCTACAACGCCTACGGCACCAAGTCAGGACTGCTGAGAGCCGTGTGGGACCTCTCCCTGAAGGGCGACCTCGACGACTCCCCGGTCGCCGAACGCCAGTGGTACACCGACCTCCTCGCCGAACCCGATCCCCACCGTCAGCTCGCGATGGCGGCGGAGGGCTCCCGCATCGTCAAGACGCGGATCGGGCCTTTGCTCCGGGCGATCCGGGACGCCGCCCCCGTCGACCCTGACCTCGCGGCGCTGTGGGAGCTGATCCAGACTGACTTCCTGGCCAACCAGCGCGCGATCGTCGAGAGCCTTGCCGCCAAGGGCGCCCTGCGATCCGGGCTCGACGTCGAGCGCGCCACGGACGTGCTGTGGATGCTGAACCACCCCGACGTCTGGCTCCTCCTCGTCGATCGTCGAGGTTGGTCGCCAGCGGACTGGGAGGCGTGGTTCGTGGGCGCCTCCCGGGAGCAGCTGCTGGCCCCCGGCTGAGGCCCGCCTCCAAGACGTCCGGTCCACCTCACGGGCAGCGCGAGATCTTGATCGAGTACTTGCCCAGCGAGCCGTAGTCGGAGTACCCGGTCACCGGTGTGAGCGCTCCGACGCCGTCGACCGTCAGGTAGTAGCTGCCGGCGCCGAGGGACCTCGAGATCGTCGCGCCCAGCCCGGTGGCCACGTCGTACGACGCCTGGCCGGAGAGCGGGTTCTTCGAGGTGACGAGCGCCTGACCGGCCGTGTGAAGACGCACCCGGACGTCCAGGTTCGGGCTGTTCTCGAACGGCTTGACGGTGATCGTGGTCCTGGCGGAGCAGGTGCGGCGGAACGACAGCACGTCGGCGTCCGTACGCCGCTCGATGACCCCGGCCGCGGCCCGGGTGGTGTCCAGGGCGGTGGCGGTGGCGAAGTCGGACCCGTGGTCGTCGACCCGCAGCGGCAACCCGTAGCCCTGCATCACCGCGATGTCGTCCTGGGCGTTGTCCGCGTCGGCGTACTCACCGCTGCTCCACTGCACCAGCGGCTCGTCGTAGCCGACGCCCATGATCGGGGCCCAGTTGCGGTGGCCCGTGTAGTAGCCGACGGTCGACGTGCCGTCGTGGAAGAGTCCGAGATTGTGCCCCGCCTCGTGGCTGGCCGCCTCGGCGATGTACTTGTCGACGTTGCCCAACAGCTGGGGGAACACCCACGCCGGCTGGTAGTAGCCGGATCCCACGAGGTTGTAGACACCGACGAAGGCGACTCCGCCGCAGCTGTTGCTGCAGATCCGCGTCGCGGCGTCGGTGCTCGGCGTGATGAGCACGCGCGTCCCGAACTGGGTGTCGGCTGCGCTCGACCGGTCGAGGGCGGCCGGGCCCGGGTCCTGGGTGGTGACGTCGACGTCGAACGGCCGGAAGTCCTCGACGACCCGCTGGTAGACGCCCTGGATCGTGTCGTGCTCGGCCTGGCTCCACGTCGCCGGGTTCCCGTCGAGGTCGAACGCCGGCTGCGTGGTGGTCGGGATCGTGTACGAGTCGTTCCACGCGGTGCCCGAGACCGCACCCCCGTCGAAGTCGAGGAAGATCGTCCGTGCCGCGCCGAGCCTGCTGTGCAGGGTGAACGTGTTCGAGTTGGGGAACGGGCCCGCCTGCGGCGAGGCAGCGTCGACCGAATGCGTCGGAAGCGGTTCCTTCACGTGCAGGAGACCGGTCGGGTCGACCCACAGCGACCGGTCGCTGCGCAGCAGCGCCGCCAGCTCGGAGGACGTCCGGTCGTACCGCCGGGCGACCAGGTCGAGGTCGTCGCCGAGGGCACGGACCGCCTCCGCTCCGGACACGGTGCGCTCGAGGATGCGGTCTCGATCCGGAGGGGCCGCGTTCGTCGGCGTACCGGCAGCGGCGGCCGAGACACAGACCATGGTCGACAGGCCGAGCGTGGCGACCGCGAGAAGTGAGCGGATGTTCATGAGGAGCCTCCAAGGCCGTGGGCGAACTGGGCAGGATCTGTGCCCTGCCCGAACAGAGGCGCCCGACGCCCTGGTGATACCGATCCGGTCCCGCGGTCAGGGATGGCGGACCGGCATCCCGGTGCTACGCCTCGGCGGCCGGGCGGTAGCGCAGGTTGACCTCAGCCGAGGGGTCGCTGCCGTTGCTCAGCACGAGCCTGATGGGCGCGCCGCCGGGGTCGTCGAACAGCCGGATCCCGTCACCGAGCAGCACCGGCGAGATGTGCAGGTCGAGCTCGTCGACGAGTCCGAGGCGGAGGAGCTGGCGGCCGATGGTGGGTGACAGGACCTCGAGGTTCTTGCCGGCTGCCGCCTCCAGCGCGATCCGGGTCGCCTCGGCCACGTCGCAGTCGAGGAAGGTGACGCCCTCGGCCGGCTGGGCGTCCTCGGGGTGGTGGGTCAGGACGAAGATCGGTCCCGTCCACGCGCCGCCGTACGTCGCGCCGGGGTCGGGGAAGGCATCCCACCCGTCCCGGCCCCCGAGCACGGCGCCGGTGGTCTCGAGGTACTCCTCCACCAGGCCAGGCCGGTTGGTGGCGTCCTGCACCATCCAGTCCATCGAGTGACCGGGGCCGGCCACGAACCCGTCGAGCGACATCGAGAAGTGCATCAGCACCTTGCCACCCGCGGTCTGTCGTGTCGTGTCCTTCACTGTGGTACTCCTTCTCGGTTGGCTCCACGATCCCGCAGGAGGGGTGTGGGTGTCGGACCCGGTCACCCGAGAGCGACCGGGCCGACCGACGCGCCGCAGATCAGCAGTCCCTGGCTGGCCCGGAACGGCTCGCGCAGCACGGTGGCGGCGAGCAGCACGGTCACGGCCGGGTAGAGCGAGGCCAGGACGCCGACCACGGCATGGTCCGCGCTGTGGCTGGCGAGCAGGAACGCGGGGGCCCGCCGTGACGGCTGATCGTGGGCCGCCGTGCACGCTATGCCGATGAGCGCATGCCGATGAGCGGGCGTGGTCGGGGCGATGGCACAGTGCTGGGATCCCCTCCGTGCGGTCTGGCTGCAAGAGGAGCACTTCCATGAAGAGTTGGGTATTGCTGCTGGCAGCGGTGGCCAGCGAGGTGACCGCGACGGTGTCCCTCAAGGGTGCGCTCGACCACTCCTGGCTCTACTTCATCGTGGTCACCGGCTACGCCGGGGCGTTCGTCATGTTGACAGCTGTGCTGAAAGCCGGGATGCCTATCGGAGTCGCCTACGGCATCTGGGCGGCGATGGGCGTTGCCTGCACCGCCCTCCTGGGAGCGGCACTCTTCGGCGAGCCACTGACGGTGGTGATGGGTGTGGGTCTGGCGTTCATCATCGGAGGCATCATGCTCGTGGAACTGGGGTCGCACACGGCGAGGCGGGCATCGTCCCCACGTGGGGAAGGAAGCGCCTGATGGGGTGGGCCTTTCTCGCTTGCGCCGTCGTGGTGGAGGTCATCGGAACCCTGACGCTGCGCAGGGCGGCGTTCGGCCGCGCCAGGTGGTACGCCGTCGTCGTGGCCTGCTACACCCTCGCATTCGTCCTGCTCTCGTTCGCTCTCTCGGCGGGGCTTGAGGTCGGTGTGGCCTATGGAATCTGGGCTGCCTCAGGCGTGGCCCTCATCGCCGTTGCGTCTCGACTGCTCTTCGACGAGCCGCTCAGTCCGCTGATGACCGTAGGTGTGGGACTCATCATCGCCGGCATCCTCCTGGTGGACCTGGGCCGCGGGCACTGACCGAGACTGCCCGACGTCACATTCGTGACTGTCGGCATGCTTGTGGTCGGGTGCTTGGGTGCTGAACCGCCCGACCGGGCCTCGACTTTCGACTCGGACGCACCACGTGGACGGCATGGATGGAGAGCCGCCGGGTACCGCGATGGCATGCAGACCGCTCGGAGATTCGCCACGTGCCTGACGACCGGCTACACGATCGCGCGGGGACTGGCCACGTCGGGCAGCCACGGGCCTCCTGACGAGGGCGGCGAGCGCCGATGAGCCCGGTCCGTATCCGGCCCCTCGGGGGAGCGATCGGTTGCCTGATCATGGTTGCCGTCTCGGTTGCGGCCTCGATCCTTCTGACGGTGCTGCTCAACCTCGGCCGCTGACCTGAGGTGACCGCCAAGGTCGCCACGATTGCGAGCATGGTCATGGTCGGTCATGGTCAGGGTCGGTCACCGCCACCGGGTGTCGGCGCTCACGACCTTCGCGTCGTCTTCCCCACGCTCGTACGGACGGCGTCCACCATGCGCACCTGCTTGCCACTTGTCGGCAGAGTGACAGCACCGACGCACCGTCCAAAGAACTTGAAACGACCCTGGCCAGGGTTCCCGCTGGTCAGGGCCGTGACGTGGGTGGCGCGCCTGTAGGGATTCGAACCCCAAACCTTCTGATCCGTAGTCAGATGCTCTATCCGTTGAGCTACAGGCGCTCGTCGCACGGCACGCCGAACGACTGGTCGAGGATAGCCGAGGCTCCGGTGGGCAGCCGAATCGGCCGGAGTGCGACCGGGGTCACACCCCGTAGATCGATCCAATATGTCGCCACGTCCGTCGCGGATAGCCTCCCGGCAACCGCTCGCCCGACAACGACGCCGCGCGACATCGAACGCCGACGCGCATAGGGGACCACGATCGCATGACTGCCACCATCACGGGGACCGCCCCGACCACCCACCAGGGCATCCTCGACTTCGTCACCGAGGTCGCCGAGCTGACGCAGCCCGAACGGATCCACTGGTGCACCGGCTCCGACGAGGAGTGGGACGAGCTGACCCGGGCGCTGGAGGCGACCGGCACGTTCACCCGGCTCAACCCGCAGCTCAAGCCGAACTCCTTCTACGCCGCCTCCGACCCGACCGACGTGGCGCGGGTCGAGGACCGCACCTTCATCTGCTCGGTCGACGAGAAGGACTGCGGGCCCACCAACAACTGGATGGACCCCGAGGAGATGAAGGGCCTCATGCGGGGGCTGTACGACGGCTGCATGAAGGGCCGCACGATGTACGTGATCCCCTTCGTGATGGGCCATCTCGAAGCGGAGCGCCCGATGTTCGGGATCGAGCTCACCGACTCGGCGTACGTCACCGCGAGCATGCGCGTGATGGCCCGGATGGGCACGCCGGTCCTCGAGCGGATGACCCAGCTCGAGGCGGACTTCGTGCCGGCGATCCACTCCGTCGGCATGCCGCTCGAGGAGGGCCAGGCGGACGTCGCGTGGCCGTGCAACGACACCAAGTACATCGTGCAGTTCCCCGAGGAGCGCGCGATCTGGTCGTTCGGCTCCGGCTACGGCGGCAACGCCCTGCTCGGCAAGAAGTGCTACGCGCTGCGGATCGCGAGCGTCATGGCCCGCGACGAGGGCTGGCTCGCCGAGCACATGCTCATCCTCAAGCTCACGTCCCCGGCCGGCGTCGTGAAGTACGTCGCGGCGGCGTTCCCCAGCGCGTGCGGCAAGACGAACCTCGCCATGCTCCAGCCGACCATCCCGGGCTGGAAGGTCGAGACCCTCGGCGACGACATCGCCTGGATGCGGGTCGGCGAGGACGGCCGGCTGTGGGCGGTCAACCCGGAGTACGGCTTCTTCGGCGTTGCGCCGGGCACCAACGAGCACACCAACCCACACGCGATGCGGACCATCAACAAGGGCAACTCGGTCTTCACCAACGTCGCGCTCACCGAGGACGGCGACATCTGGTGGGAGGGCCTGGAGAACCCGCCGGCCCGTGCCACCTCCTGGAAGGGGCAGCCGTGGACGCCCGACAGCGACGAGCTGTCGAGCCACGCCAACAGCCGCTACTGCACGCCGATCAAGCAGTGCGACATCCTCGCTCCCGAGTACGACGACCCGCGCGGCGTCCCGATCGACGCGATCCTGTTCGGCGGCCGTCGCAAGACCACGGTCCCGCTGGTGTTCGAGGCCCGCGACTGGACCCACGGCACGTTCCTCGGAGCCACCCTGTCGAGCGAGACCACCGCTGCCGCGGTCGGTGCGGTCGGCGTCGTCCGCCGCGACCCGATGGCGATGCTGCCGTTCATCGGCTACCACGCCGGTGACTACTTCAACCACTGGATCAACGTCGGCAAGGACAACGACGCCTCCAAGCTGCCGCGGATCTTCTACGTCAACTGGTTCCGGAGGGCCCAGCTGGATGACGGCAGTGACGGCGACTTCCTGTGGCCCGGCTTCGGCGAGAACAGCCGGGTCCTCAAGTGGGTCGTGGAGCGGATCGACGGCCAGGCCGCTGCGCTCGAGACCCCGATCGGCCACGTGCCGGCGCCGGGCTCGCTCGACACCGACGGGCTCGACGTGACCGACGAGCAGCTTGCCGCGGCGCTGCACGTGGACGCCGACGAGTGGCGGGCCGAGATCCCGCAGATCCAGGAGTGGTTCGAGAAGTTCGGCGACCACCTCCCCGCCGTCCTCTGGACCGAGCTCGACGGGCTGAAGGCCCGACTCGGCCTCTGACCGAGACCACACCGCGCGTGGCCCCTCCCCGGTTGCGGGAAGGGGCCACGCGCGTTTCCGGCGTGTGGGAGTCTGTCCTCCGGCGGGGTGGGAAGGAGTGACGTGCGCGACCTGGGACCCGAGGACCGGGCGCTCTTCGAGGATGCGGCCACAGCGTTGTACGAGGACATCGTCGGGTCCGGTGGGATCGACCAGCGTGACCCGCGGATCTCGCCGACGGGGCCCGACCGAGCCGCCTTCGACCTGCTCGTCGACGTGGGGCTGCTCATGGAGCAGCCCGACAAGGAGCGGTGCGTCGCCATCGACCCGTCCACTGTGCAGTCACGCATCGTCTCGCCGCTGACCCAGGAGGGCTCGCGGCTGCTGGAGGAGTCGTCCGGCTGGGCCAACGCCTTCGGCCCGCTCTCGCAAGCCTGGCGCCGTGCCCCCGACTCCACGCAGGGGCCCTTCACGGTCCTCCACGCCAACGCGATCGACCCGTTCATCGCGGGCCTGGTCGCCGAGTGCGAGGACGAGATGCTCACCGCGCAGCCGCAGACCGGCCGCGACGCCGCCTCACTCGCCGCCGCCGCCGTCCGCGACACGGCCATGCTCGATCGCGGCACCAAGATGCGCACCCTCTACCAGCACAGCGCCCGACGCAGCGCGATCACGCACGACTACGTCGCCGCGGTCACCGAGCGCGGGGCCGAGGTGCGCACGCTCGACGAGTTCTTCAACCGGCTGATCGTGATCGACCGCCGGGTCGCGGTGATCCCCGGCAAGCAGGAGGACCTGTCGACCGCGATCGCGATCCGCGAGCCGTCCGTGGTCGACTACCTGGTCGACGTCTTCGAGCGGGCGTGGGAGCGCGGGCGGCCCTTCACCAACCGGGAGAGCGGCATGCTCAAGGACATCGCGGCCGAGCAGCGGGCGATGACGATCCGGATGTTGATCGAGGGCCACGCCGACCCGCTCAGCGCCAAGCGGCTCGGCGTCAGCCCGCGCACGTATGCCGGCTACGTGGCCGACCTCAAGCAGGAGTACCTCGCCGAGACCCGCTTCCAGCTCGGCTACACGATGGGGCAGCGCGGCATCTCGGGTCGGGAGCGCACCCTGGCGGACGACCCCGACTGACCGCCCGCACGGGCCTCGACCTCACAACACGAGGGCAGTGACGACGTCACTGCCCTCGTGGGTTGAGACGGGCCGGGGGGACGGCGATGGGACCGCGGAATTCGATGGGGGGGAATCGCGGTCCCCGTCTCAAGCTCTTCTGGTGTCGGTCAGGCGATCACTCAGTCGATGGCGCTCGCGCAGCACCCGCCCCAGCTGCTGTCTGCGCTGGCTGGGCTCCCGAGAAGACCGATCCCCATCAGTGTCGCTGCCACGACGATGGCTACCTTCTGCACGATCTTCATAGTTTCTCCACCTACTCGCTCCGCTGCCCGACCCCATGCGGGGCCGTCGCCCTTCCATCCTCCGGGGGCCGACCCGGCCAGGACACCTCTGCGTTGGGTCATCTTTGTGCATTGCAGATTTATGCAGCGCAGGCGGCCCGACAGGTTCGACGACTCCCTCCCGGTCTACCGGAAAGGAGCCGTCGAACAGGCGCGGAGGCGGCGGGATTTGAACCCGCGAGAGGAGGATCACTCCTCAACCCGCTTAGCAGGCGGGCGCCATAGACCGGACTAGGCGACGCCTCCAGCACCGCTCGGTCCAGGCTCGTCACCCGGGCTCACGGCGGGCTCAGGTTACAAGCCCGGCGGGTCGGCCGCCGAATCGGGTCACAGCCGCCGAAGGCCCTCGGCGCGGCGCAGGTGGTCGCGCACGTCGGCGACGAACGCCTCCCGGTCGGCGTCCAACGCGGACACCGGGATCGTCGTCGTGCCCCCGTCCTGGAGCCGGATCACCAGGCAGTCGATCCCACCGGGGCTGGCCGTGACCGCGTCGGTCGCCTCCGCCCACCGCGCCGACGTGACGCCGGCACCCCTGACCAGCCGCACCCGGTAGCCGTCCTCGTCGAGGCGGACCACCTCGATCCGACGTACGGCGAGCGCTGCGGCGACCACGAGCACGACCGTGCCCGCACCGACCCCGACGATCACCATCGGCGGCCAGCGGAGGACCGCCGCGACCACCGTCAGCACCAGCACGAGGGCGGCCACCCCGACCAGCAGCGACCCCACCAACCGGGCAGCCAACGGCGGTGCGAGCCGATAACCGGACGACATGACAACGATTCTCCTCGACCACCGGATCCGGTGGGTCCGGGGGGTTGTGGCGCGCCGAGCGGCGGGGTGACACTCGAACTCCTGCCGGATCCCCTCACCCTCCGGGGGCGCCATGCCAGCCACGCCTCTCCACCAGTTCCCGCACCTCCACGCCGCCGTCTCGGAGACCGGCGCGCCCGGCCCGTGGCGCTGGCGTGCCCGCGGCATCCTGTCCGAGCTGCGCGACCTGCTGGCCACCGAGTCGCCCGTCGCGCTCGACGGCTGGCTCGCCGCCCGGGGAGCCGGCGTGCTCCGCGAGCGCCACCAGCTCCTCACCCGGGTGGCCGCGCTCGGGCCCCAGGTGCTCGCCGATCCGCCGGTCGAGGACCTCCGCGACCAGATGCTGCGACTGCTCGTCGACGTCGAGCACCACCTGCAACGTCGCCGCGACCTCGCGTGGGACGAGGTCGAGCTGGAGCTGGGCGGCTCCGAGTAGGACTCCTGCGGCAGAGGGGGCGGGATTCGAACCCGCGGCTGACATCTCTGCCAGCGACCGCTTTCAAGGCGGTTCCGATCGGCCACTCCGGCACCCCTCCGAGCCACCCGAGGGCGACACCCGTCGGAGTCTACGGTCCGGTCAGCGGGACTTCCCGCGTGGTGACGTCTCGGCGATGTGGCGCTCGAGGGCGGTCCGCAAGGGAGTCGGTGACCGTTCTTCGAGCAGGTCCACCAGCTGGGTGTGCTCCTCCACGAGACCCACCATGTGCGCGCGACCCGTCGGCTCGTGGGCACGCGCCAGCCTGACGAAGCCGCCCAGCTGACTCAGCAGGTGGTGGACCGTGGGCATCCGGGCCACCGCGACGAGAGCGAGGTGGAACTCCTCGTCGGCGCGAAGAAAGCCGTCACGGTCTTTGGCCTGCGCCAACCGGCGCTGGGTGATCAACGAGAACCGGAGCACGTCGAGGTCCGCGGGTTCGAGTCGGGCGCAGGCCTCGACCGCCGCCAGCCCCTCGAGCGCGATCCTGACCTGCGCGATCTCCCGGCGGTGCTCAGCCGACACGTCCACGACGAGGTGTTGTCGGCGCGGGCCGGGGACCAGGAGGCCCTCGCTCCGCAGCATCTGCAGCGCCTCGCGGACCGGGGTCCGCGAGACGTCGTACGTCTCGGCGAGGGTGACCTCATCAAGGGCCGCGCCCGGCGTGAGCCGGCCGTCGACGATGTCGCTCCGCAGCGCCTCGAGGACGGCGCCCGCCTTGGTCGTCACGACCGCTACTTCGCGAAGATCTGCGACTCGTCCGCGAACGCCTTGAACTCCAACGCGTTGCCCGAGGGGTCGAGGAAGAACATCGTCCACTGCTCACCCGGCTCGCCCGCGAACCGGAGGTAGGGCTCGATGACGAAGCGCGCGCCGGCCTGCTGCATCCGGCCGGCGAGCGCCTGGAAGTCGTCGACGTCGAGCACCAGCCCGAAGTGCGGGACCGGAACCTGCTGCCCGTCCACCGGGTTGTGGGCCGCCGGGCCGGGCACGGTGTCGGCGAGGTGGGTGACGACCTGGTGGCCGTAGAAGTTCCAGTCCACCCAGTGGGTGTCGGAGCGGCCCTCGGTGAGCCCGAGGAGGTCGCCGTAGAAGGCTCGGGCGGCGGCGATGTCGTGCACCGGCATGGCGAGGTGGAAACAGGGGCGGTCGGTCACGCGGTCCTCCAGGAGTCGATGTGTACGTTTCTAGCGATTGTATACATATTGAACGACGCCCCTCCCCCCGCGCCCAGGTCCTGTTCCGACGGACCTAGCGGGCGACGGTGAGGGCGAGCAGGACGTCGCCCTCCTGGATGACGTCGCCGGGCGTCACCCAGACGCCGGCCACGGTGCCCGCGTACTCGGAGATCACCGGGATCTCCATCTTCATGGACTCCAGGAGCACCACGGTGTCGCCGACGGCCACGGCATCGCCGGCCGCGACGTCGACACTCAGCACGTTGGCGACCATCTCGGCGGCGATCTCGATCTCCTGCACGCGTGCCATGGCGCCGACGCTAGCCGTTACCCACGCGTACCAGCGAGGCGGAGTCCGCACCGGGTCATAGCAGCGGCTCGATCCGGGCCGGCTCGGGCCGGAGGGCGGCGGCCTCCTCGGCTCGCCGGCCACGCCGACCGCGCTGCCCGGTGAGGGCGAGGTCGAGCCGGATCAGCAGCAGCCCGACCAGGAGGCCGACCACGAGCGCGTAGCCGATCGCCATGGCGGACTCCCGCGTCGAGACGCCGGGGTCGGTCAGTGCCTGGGCGATCGGGGCGGTGGCGCCGACACCGAAGGCGCAGACCCACCAGCCCTGCCGGCGCCGGGCCCGCATGTGGGTGCCCCAGACCAGGGCGGGGATGCCGAGCAGCGCGATGATCGGGCGCGGGGAGGCGCCGAGTGTCGCGCGCAGCCACCGGACGCCGTCGAAGAGGAACTCGACGAGCACGGGCGTCCCGTAGCGCCGCAGCAGCTCGGCGTACACGAGGCTGAGCACCAGCACGACGCCGCCGAAGACGACGGTCACGGCGCCCCGCTTGCCGAGCCCGTGCAGACCGGCGCCGAGTCGGTAGACGACCCCGAAGGCCGCCGCGAGGGACAGCCCGAACGTCACGTACTCGAAGCGGACGACGTCGATCGTCGGGTGCAGCCCGACCGTGGCCAGGGCGCCGAGGCCGGCCACGAGCGAGGCGACCACCACCTCGCGGACGGCCTGCCAGAGCTTGACGGCCGGCACCGTCGCGACGACCGCCAGCACGGCCGAGACGACGCAGACCATCACGGCGGCGCCGTTGCGCATCAGGTCCCGGTCGGCCCAGAGGACCAGCGCGCCGACGGCCGCGGTCAGCAGCGAGAAGACGACCGGGCGGCCGCCGGTGCGGGCGGCGAGCGCCCAGACGTACGCCGTGCCGACGAGCACCGAGCCGATCTGGGGCAACCACGGCGACGCGAGGTCGACGGGTCGCAGCCCGGCCGGCAGCTCCAGGACGGCGGTCTCCACGGGTCCGGTGCCGAAAAGGCCGATCGCGAGCAGCAGCGCCCCGACCAGCACGACCAGCGCCCACACGACGGAGATCAGCCGGGTCCCGACCTTCGACGGGGTGGGCGCGGGGACGGGCGCGACGCCCGGGAGGGCCGTCTCGCTCCCGTCGGCCAGTGGCCGGGACGCGTCGGGCGGCGTGCGGCGTCGGCGGGACCGGCGCACCGGTTCGGCGCGACGGCGGGGGGTGCTCCGAGCCACGGGGCGGAGGCTACCGGCGCCGGTTCGCCAGCGACGGGTTGGTGTGGCGGGACCGCGTGACGACCTCAGGATCGAGCCGAGCGGTCAGGACGTCGGGGCCGTCGCCGGCCTCGACCAGGACGTCGCCGAGCGGGTCGACGACCATCGAGTGGCCGGTGTAGCGCGGCCCGGGCTGGCCCACCGCCACGACGTACGCCGTGTTCTCGATCGCGCGGGCGCGCACCAGGGTGCGCCAGTGGTCGACCTTGCGCTCGCCGGCCACCCACGCCGAGGGCGCGACGAGGACGTCGGCGCCCGCGTCCACGAGCGCCCGCCCCTGCTCCGGGAAGCGCAGGTCGTAGCACGTCATCAGCCCGAGCGTGAGACCCCCGAGGGACACGGTGGCCGCCGTGATCGGCCCGGCGGAGAGCCGGTCGGACTCGCGGTAGCCGAAGGAGTCGTAGAGGTGGACCTTGCGGTAGTCGACGGACGCGGCGCCGCGCAGGACGAGCGTGTTCCACGGCCGGCCGGGGTCCTCCGACGTCTCGAACATTCCCGCGACCAGCGTCGTCCCGCGGTCGGCCGCGACCCGCGCGACCTCGGTCGCGAACGGTCCGGTCACCGGCTCCGCCGACGCGCTCACGTCGGAGCCCGCCGGCCCGAAGTCGCGGGCGAACGCCTCGGGGAAGACGACCAGGTCGGCGTCGCGCGGTGCCAGTGCGTCGAGCCGCGCCCGGTTGACCTCCGGCTCGAGCCCGGACGCGTGCTGCACCAGGGCCACACGCAGTCCGGTCGGCGGGGTCACGACCCCACCCTGCCACCCGGCCGGGTGGCAGCGCGATGCCCGGCCGGGCTGGGAGACTCGCGGGATGGAGCTGGCGGCGGTGATCCTCGCGGGCGGGACCGGCGCCCGTCTCGGCGGCGCCGACAAGGCCGCCATCGAGTACGCCGGGACGACGCTGCTCGAGCGGGCGCTGGTGGCCGTCGACGCGGCCGCCGAGGTGGTGGTCGTCGCCGACGCGACACCGACCAGCCGGCCTGTGACGTTCGTCCGCGAGGAGCCGGCGTACGGCGGTCCGGTGGCCGGGTTGCTCGCCGGGCGGGCCGCACTCACCCGCTCCCCGGACGTGCTGCTGGTGCTCGCGGTCGACATGCCGCACGTCACCGGGTCGACCGTGACCCGGCTCGTGGCGGCCCTCGACGACGCCGACGGGTCCGTCCTGACCGGGCCCGACGGTCGGCGGCGGCTCGCGTTCGCCGTCCGCCCGGACCGCCTCGACGCCGTCGCACCGGCCGATCCGCACGGCGTGGCGGTGCACACGTTGCTCGCGCCGTTGACGTTGCGCGAGGTGGCCGCGGTGGGTCACGAGGCCGACGGGATCGACACCGTCGAGGACCTGCGGCACCTCGACGACGAGGAACGATGACCTCCTGACAGCGGTTCGGGGTTGCGGGCGAGGGGAAGTGTCGGAAGTCTTGGTGACTGTGAACCTGCACGACTGGATAGATGAGCTCTGCGACGTGCTCGACCTCGAGACCGAGGTCGACGAGGGTCTGATCCTCGACCTGTCGCGCACGGCCGCGCACAACGTGCAGAAGGTGGCCGCGCCCATCACGGCGTACCTCCTCGGCTACGCCGCCGGCGAGACGGGCGCCAACCCCGAGCAGGTGGAGAAGCTCGCCGCACGTGCCCAGGCGCTCGCGGAGGGCTGGGACCGGCCGGCGGACGCCCCCGATCCCCTCGACGTCGGCGACGACGTCCCCGACGACAGCACGGTCGACCACACTGGCGACGCCTTCGAGGACGAGTGAAGGCATCGCTCGCCGAGTCCACCGGCGGGCCGGAGGTCCTGTCGCTGCGCGAGGTGCCCGCGCCGACGCCGGCGCCGGGCGAGGTCCTGCTCGACGTGGCGGCCACCGCCGTCAACCGCGCCGACCTGCTCCAGCGCCAGGGCCACTACCCGCCGCCACCCGGCGCCTCCGAGATCATCGGCCTGGAGTGCAGCGGCACGGTCGCGGCGCTCGGCGACGGCGTCACCGGCTGGGCGGTCGGCGACGAGGTGTGCGCCCTGCTCGCCGGGGGCGGGTACGCCGAGCAGGTGGCCGTGCCGGCCGGGCAGCTGATGCCGGTGCCGGCCGGCATCGACCTGGTCACCGCAGCCGCGCTGCCCGAGGTCGCGTGCACCGTGTGGTCGAACCTCTTCATGGTCGCCGGGCTGCAGCCGCACGAGCACCTGCTGGTCCACGGCGGCGCAGGCGGCATCGGCACCATGGCGATCCAGCTAGCCCACACGCTCGGCGCCCGCGTCTACACGACCGCGGGGTCACCGGAGAAGCGCGCGCTGTGCGCGGAGCTCGGTGCCGACGTCACCATCGACTACCGCGACGAGGACTTCGTCGAGGTCGTGCGCCGGGAGAGCGACGGGCACGGGGCCGACGTCGTCCTCGACAACATGGGCGCGAAGTACCTCGCCCGCAACGTCGACGTCCTCGCCCTGGAGGGGCGGCTGGTCGTCATCGGCATGCAGGGCGGCACCCAGGGCGAGCTCGACCTCGGCGTGCTCCTGCGCAAGCGTGGCGCGGTGATCGCGACGGCGCTGCGGTCGCGGCCCGTGGAGGGCAAGGCCGCGATCTGCGCGGCCGTCGCCGAGCACGTCTGGCCGCTGGTGGCGGAAGGGCTGGTGCGGCCGGTCGTGCACGCGACGCTGCCACTGGCCGAGGCCGGCCGGGCGCACGCGCTGCTGGAGTCCGGAGACGCCGCGGGAAAGGTGCTGCTGACGGTCGGCCCGTAGGGTGGAGGGCATGAGCGAGCAGCCGGACCAGTCGTCCGACCAGTCCTCCGGTGGGGAGCAGCACGTCGTCGTGATCGGTCCCGACGGGCAACCCGTCGGGTCGGTGCCGGCGAGCGTCCTCGCCGCCGCGGCCCAGGCGTCGGAGGGCGACGACGGTGACGAGCGCGGCGTCACCGACCTGGTCGAGCAGCCCGCCAAGGTGATGCGGATCGGCAGCATGATCCGCCAGCTGCTCGAGGAGGTGAAGGCCGCCCCGCTCGACGAGGCGAGCCGCAACCGTCTCAAGGAGATCCACCGCGCGTCCATCAAGGAGCTGGAGTCCGGCCTCGCGCCCGAGCTGGTCGAGGAGCTCGAGCGGCTGTCGCTGCCGTTCACCGAGGAGGGCACCCCGTCCGAGGGGGAGCTCCGGATCGCCCAGGCGCAGCTCGTCGGCTGGCTCGAGGGTCTCTTCCACGGCATCCAGACCGCCATCTACGCCCAGCAGATGGCGGCCCGCGCCCAGCTCGAGCAGATGCGGCGGCAGCTGCCCGCGGGCATGGGCCTGCAGCAGCAGGAGAGCGGGCCCACCGACGGCGACGAGCCGCAGCGGCGGCCCGGCGAGTCCGGCGGGATGTACCTCTAGTCAGGCGCGGCGGCGGAAGACGACCAGTCCGAGCAGGCCGACGATCACCATGGCCGCGCCGGGCGCGGCCATCCGCCTCAGCTCGGTCGGCGCGGAGCCGTCGAGCCGTGTGAACACCGGGTCGGCCGGCTGCGGCTCCTCGGGTTCCGGGGGCGTGAACGCCTCGCCCGCCCCGAGCACCCGCTCGACGTCCGACACGTACGCCGAGGTCGCCCGGTCGGTGCCGGCGCACCGGCCGCTCGTCAGGCGGTCACCGTGCTGCGCCGCGAACACGACGTAGGCGCGGTCGACCCGGAGCCGCCCCAGGCCGCACCGGCCCTTGCGGGCGTCGGAGACGACGGGGACCGGGGTCTCGGTGACGGTGCCTTGATAGACCCGCTCGACCCGGAGCGTGAACGTGGTGCGGCGTCGCTGGTCGGTCTGCTCGGTCAGGACACCGCGGAACACGACGTCCGCGGCGCGCGCCTCCTGCTTCACCGAGCCCGCCGTGCAGGTGCACGCCGCCTCGGCCGCGGGGTGCGTCAGCACCACGCCCGCGCAGGCGAGCGCGAGCGCGACGAGAAGACGGACGACCCGGCTGACCACCGCACCATGGTCACAGATCACAGGTCGAAGAGGCCAACCAGCACTCGGGCAACGCCGTCGTCGTCGTTGGCCGGTGCCACGTGGTCAGCGGCGGCGCGGACGTCCGGGTGACCGTTGGCCATCGCGTACGACGTGCCGGCCCACCCGAGCATCGGCAGGTCGTTGGGCATGTCGCCGAACGCGACCGCGTCGGCCGCTGGCACGTCCAGCTCCTCGGCCACCCGGGCCAGGGCGGTCGCCTTGGTCACGCCGCTGGCGCTGATCTCGACCAGCCCGTCGAGGGTCCAGGTCGCGATCGCCCGTTCGCCCACCGCCGCGGCGACCCGCTGGCGGAAGGCGGCGGGATCGGGTGCGTCGTGCTTCACGAGGAGCTTCAGCGCCGGTTCGGTCCAGAGCTCCGCGAGCTCGCCCACCGGGCTGCCGGTCGGGAACGGCTCCGCCTCGACGTACGACGGGTCGCGGACCAGGCCGGAGACGCACTCGACCGCGAACGACGCCTCCGGCGCTGCTTCGCGCACCGCCTCGACCAGCGCTAGTCCGGCCGCCACCTCGATGCCTCGCACGTCCCGCACCCGGTGGTCCCCGTCCTGACGCACCTCGACCACCGCGGCGCCGTTGGAGACGATCGCCAGGCCGTGCCGGCCGACCAGCGGCCACAGGTCGTCCATCCAGCGGATCGGCCGGGCCGTCACGATCACGACGGGCACCGCGCGGCGGTCGAGCTCGGCCAGCACCTCGCGCGTGGCCGGCGACACCGAGCCGTCGGTGCGGACCAGGGTGCCGTCGAGGTCGGTCGCGACCAGCCGCGGCGGGGTCACGAGGGCGTCGGCCGCGCGAGCACCAGCTCGTCGTCGTCGGTGGATCCGCGGAGCTCGGTGAAGCCGCAGCGGGCGAGCACCCGCAGGCTGGCTGCGTTGTCGGGCCGGACCCGGGCCGTCAGCCGGACGCCGAGCCGGTCGGCCTCCGCGACGTACGCCGTGAGCGCCTCGGTCGCGATCCGCTGTCCGCGCACGTCGGCGACCAGCCCGAACCCGACCTCGGTCTCGCCGTCCTCGGGCGGGCCGAAGCAGCCGATCGTGCCCACGGCCTGGTGCCCGAGCACGACGTGGCGCGGCCCCCACGGGTCGTCGTCGCGCACCATCGACGCGGCGTCGACGTCGTCGGGTCGCGGGTAGGACGGGTGCCACCGCTCCTGGCGGCGGCCGGCCCGCATGTCGGCGGCCTCGTCGGGGGTGACCAGGATCAGCCGGAGCCGGTCGGTCGTGATGCGGTCGGGCAGCACTCTCAGCCCTCCCGCACGTGCAGCGCGACCGTCAGCTCGTCGCCGACGTCGACGGCCTCGGCCCGCCGGACCGCCTTCTTGACCGGCAGCACGAAGCAACCGGAGCCGGCGTCGTCCGGGAAGACGCTGGTGTCCCAGCGCGTCGCTCCGACCTGGACCCGCACCCGGACCGACCCGAACCCGCGGGGCTCGCCCGCGCGGAGCCGCACCTCGTCACTGACCTCGGCCGGGACGGTCACGAAGCACCACGCCGACGGGTCGGCCGTCTCCTGCCGGGCCGACCAGCGCCACAGCGGCGCCGTGAACGTGAACGAGTCGGTCACGCCGGCCACCAGCGGGCGAGCTCGGTGACGACGCCGTCGTCGTAGACGGTGTCGGTCTCGGCGTCGGCAGCCGCCTTGACCTCCTCGACCGCCTGGCCCATGGCGACCCCGCGTCCCGCCCAGCGCAGCATCTCGATGTCGTTGCGCCCGTCGCCGATCGCGAGCGTGTCGGCCTGGGCGACGCCGAGCTTGTCGCACACCAGTGCCAGCCCGGACGCCTTGGAGACGCCCACCGGCGACAGGTCGAGCCAGGCGGTCCAGCCGACGACGTAGTCGGTGCCGTGCAGTCCCAGCCGCGACCCGAGGGCGACGAAGTCGTCGGCGGTCGCGTCGGGGTCGCGGATGATCACGCGGCTGACGTGGTCGGCGACCAGGTCGGCCACCTCGGTCGGGATCAGCTCGCCGGACAGCTCGCCGGGCGGGAACGGCCGGTTGACGCGGTAGCCGACGCCGCGCTCCTCGACCGCGACCAGCGCGTTGGGGTGCTCGCGGAGCACCGCCTCCACCGCCGGCCGGGCGTCGAACGTCTCCTCGTGGACGACCTCCAGGTCGGGGTAGCGGAAGACCACGGCGCCGTTCGACGCCACCACCCACAGCCGCTCGGCTCCGGCGGGCGGCAGCCCGAGCAGGTCGGCGATCCCGGTCATGCCGTGGGGCGACCTGCCGGACGCCAGCACCACATGGGCTCCGGCGTCGTACGCCCTCCGGACGGCGTCGCGGGTGCCGGTCGGGACCTGCTCGTAGGTCGTCCCGGCGCCCTCGACCCACTTCAGGAGGGTGCCGTCGATGTCGAGCGCGACCAGCCGCGGGGTCCAGTCAGACAACGGGCAGGACTTCCAGGCCACCGAGGTAGGGACGCAGCGCCTCGGGCACTCGCACCGACCCGTCGGCCTGCTGATGGGTCTCGAGGATCGCGACGATCGCGCGCGGGATCGCCGTCAGCGTCCCGTTGAGGGTCGCGACTGGCACCGTCTGCCCCTCGATCTTGGTGCGTACGTCGAGCCGCCGGGCCTGGAAGCCGGTGCAGTTGGAGGTCGAGGTCAGCTCGCGGTACTTGCCCTGGGTGGGGATCCACGCCTCGCAGTCGAACTTGCGCTCGGCCGACAGCCCGAGGTCGCCGGCGGCCGTGTCGATGACGCGGTAGGCGAGCTCGAGCTTGTCGAGGAACTCCTTCTCCCACGCCAGCAGTCGCACGTGCTCGGCGTAGGACTCCTCGATGGTCGTGTAGACGAACATCTCCACCTTGTCGAACCAGTGCACCCGGATGATCCCGCGGGTGTCCTTGCCGTGCGAGCCTGCCTCCTTCCGGAAGCAGGGGCTGAACGCGGCGTAGCGCATGCGGGAACGCGGCGGAGTCGAGTATCTCGTCGGAGTGGTAGGCCGCCATCGCGACCTCGGAGGTGCCGACGAGGTAGAGGTCCTCGCCCTCGATCCGGTAGACGTCGTCGGCCGCCTGGCCCAGGAAGCCGGTGCCCTCCATCGCCCGCGGCTTGACCAGGGACGGGGCCACGACCTGGGTGAAGCCGGCGGCGCGGGCCTGGTCGAGCGCCATCGTGATCAGGGCGAACTCCAGCTGAGCGCCGACCCCGGTCAGGAAGTAGAAGCGCGAGCCGCTCACCTTGGCCCCGCGCTCGAGGTCGATCGCGCCGAGCAGCCGGCCGAGCTCGACGTGGTCGCGCGGCTCGAAGTCGAACTCCCGCGGTGTCCCGACGTGCTCGAGCACGACGAAGTCGTCCTCACCGCCGGCCGGCGCCTCGTCGGCCGCGAGGTTCGGGATCGACATGATGGCCTCCCGCCAGGCCGCCTCGGCCTCGGTCTGCACCCCCTCGAGCCGCTTGACCTCGGCCGCGAGGTCCTTCACGCGGGCGAGCAGGGTCTGCTTCTCGTCGCCCTGCGCCTGCGCGACCTGCTTGCCCATCTGCTTCTGCTCGGCCCGCCGTGTCTCGAATTCGGCGATCGACTCGCGGCGGGCCGAGTCGGCGGCGAGGGCCCGGTCGACGACGTCGTCGGAGAGTCCGCGCTTGGCCTGGGCGGCCCGCACGCGGTCCGGCTCTTCACGCAGCACTCGGGGGTCGATCATGGGCGCCAGCCTATGCGGGTGGGGTGACGGCGCGCTCGGCAGTTACCGGCATACTCCCGCCCATGACCGCCCGCTCGCGACCCCGGCTGCTGGCGCTGGCCGCCGCGCTGCTGGCGCTGTTCGCCGTGCTCGCGGTCCTGGTCACCCAGGAGCGAGCACCGCTCGGCGTGCTCGACGACCTCGGCCGCGACGCGGAGGACTGGGCCGACGACCACGGCTGGCTGATCGAGACGCTGCGCTGGGTCGAGCTGCTCACGGCCAGTGTCGGGAAGACGATCGTGACCATCGGTGTGGTGGTGGTGCTGCTGGTGCGCAAGCAAGGTCGGGCCGCGCTCTTCACCGGGGCCGTGATGCTCGTGACCGCGCTGGCCACGACCGGGCTCAAGATCTGGCTGGCCCGTGGGCGACCGGAGTGGCAGGACCAGGTCGACTTCCTCACCACCAAGTCGTTCCCGTCGGGGCACGCGTCCTCCATCACGGCGTTCTGCGGGGTCCTCGGCGTGCTCACGTGGCTGTTCGTACGGCGCAGCTCGATGCGCCACGTGGTGGCTGGCGTCCTCGTCGTCCTGTGGGCCGTCGTCTGCCTCGACCGGGTGCTCCTGGGTCGTCACTACCCCACCGACGTGGTCGCGGGCACCCTGCTCGGACTCGCCGTCCTGACCCTGGGCCTGGTGCTGATCGATCCCGAGCCGCGCGGCCACGCCGACAAGGCCGAGCCGTTGCCCGAGGTCTTCGCGACCGACCGCAAGCTCGCGGTGATCCTCAACCCGGCCAAGGTCGAGGACGTGGGCCAGTTCCGGGCGATCGTGTCCTCCATGGCGGCCGAGTCGGGCTGGTCGGCGCCGACCTGGCACTACACCTCCGTCGAGGACCCAGGCACCGGCATGGCCGAGGCAGCCTCGGTCGCCGGCGCCAATCTGGTGCTCGTCTGCGGGGGCGACGGGACGGTCCGCGAGGTCTGTGCGGAGCTGGCCGGCACCGGCATCCCGGTCGGGATCATCCCCGTCGGCACGGGCAACCTGCTGGCCCGCAACCTCGACGTACCGCTCTACCTGCGCTCGGCGATCGACGTCGCCCTCAACGGCCAGGACCGCGCCGTGGACCTGGTGAAGGTGGAGGGCGACGGGATCGAGGACGACACCCACTTCATGGTGATGGCCGGCATGGGCTTCGACGCCGCGATCATGGAGGGCGTCAACGAGGACATCAAGAAGCGGATCGGCTGGTTCGCCTACGTCATCTCGGCGTTGAAGTCGCTCATGTTCCCCGCCCAGCGGATCGAGATCTCCGTCGACGACGGTGAGTTCACCCGGCACCGGGCCCGCACCGTGGTGGTCGGCAACGTCGGCTTCCTGCAGGCCGGGATGCCGTTGCTGCCCGACGCGGCGATCGACGACGGCCTGCTCGACGTGGTGATCCTGCACCCGCGCAACTTCTTCTCGTGGATCCCGCTCGCCTGGCGCGTGCTCCTCAAGCTCAAGCACACCGACGAGCTGGTCGACCGCCGGGTGGGCGCGACCGTCGTGATCCGCGCGTCCGTCGACACCCCCCGCCAGCTCGACGGCGACTCGATCGGTCCCGGCCGCGAGCTGCGGATGGAGTGCCTGCACGGCCGGCTGCTGGTCCGGGTCCCCCGCTAGCGCGAGTCGTGGGAAATCCGGCGCGAGTCGTGCCTCATGCGGCTCGATTCGTGGGGAAATCGGGTCGATTCGTGTCGGATTCCGACGAAGCCGGGTCACGGCCGCACCCGCCGCGACCGCAGGGCCTCCGCCAGCTCGGTCAGCCACACCTCGCGCCGCTCGGGTGAGAGGTCCTCCTTCCTCACCACGATCACGACCCAGCCGGCGGCGCGCAGAGCGGTACGACGCAGCTCGTCGCGCTCCCGCTGCTCCGGCGAGCTGTGGAACTCCTCGCCGTCGTACTCCACCGCGATCCGGGCGCGCGGGTAGCCGAGGTCGACCCGGTAGCTGGCGCCGGCCACGCTCACCCAGACCTGCGGCTCGGGCCGCGCCAGGCCCCACTCGACGATGAACCAGCGCAGCCACGACTCGGGCTGCGACTCGGCGCGCGAGTCGACCTCGGCCACCAGCCAGCGCAGCTGGACCACGCCGCGCCGGCCGCGGTAGCGACGCAGCAGGACGCGCATGTCGCCGTGGCTGAACGCCTGCGCGCGCATCAGCGCGTCCATCGCTCCGAGGGCGTCGTGGGGTCGCAGTGAGCAGCCGAGGTCCAGGGCGGTGCGCAGCGGGGTGGTCACGCGGAGGCCGTCGAGCTCGACCCAGTCCTCGGGCAGGAGGTCCCGCGTGTTGCCGGCGACCTCCTGCCGCTCGGTCGGCTCGTGCCCCCGCAGGACGCAGGTCTCGATCGGCGGGACGCCGTCGTGCTCGGCGTGGGCGAAGCAGTCCACACCCCAGATCCACGCGGCGGTCCGGTCGCGCACCACGGAGTGCTCGCTGATCACCAGGCGGGCCGCCGCGGCCCGCTTCCAGGGGGTGAGCTCCAGCTCTGCTCGTGCATAGACACCGTGCAGCAGCCGCACCAGACGCCCGTCGGCGACGGCCTCGTCGAGGTCGCTGCGCAGCAAGCCGAGCGAGCGCGCGGTCGGCCAGGTGAACGGATGGTCGGGGAACAGCAGCAGGTCATTGGACACGTCGCGAGCGTCGTACGCCGGCGGCGCCGACGACCGGTGTCCGGACAGCCCTGTGGACAAGGCGTTCCGAGCCAGGACTGTGGACGACACGCGGCCAGACCGACCAGAACGAGACACGACTCGGCCCGATTTACCCACGACTCGGGCCCGATTTACCCACGACTCGGGCGGCTAGGGGCGGGCGTGGGTGATCGCTTCCTCTTCCTCGGGCGACAGCTGCTGCTCGCAGGTCCAGGCGGAGACGTTCTTGGCGTAGGTGCGGGCCTCGCTGCGACCGTGGATCGAGGTGACCACGACGCCGTGGCCGCCGTCGTCGAGCAGCGCGAGCGACCAGGACAGGTGGCCGCCCATGTCGCCGAACGCGTCGTAGCGCACCACCGCGAGGTGGCGCAGCGCGTCGCCGGCCTCTCGCTTGAGGGCGGCGACCTCCTGGCGCAGGCCGTGCACGTCCTCGGGGAGCTCCTCGACGCCGGCCGCGGGGGCGCGCTGGGTACGGCGCAGCGCGACGACCGTGAGCGCGAGCGAGAGCACCGCGACGACCAGCGAGACGACCGCCAGGCTCTCCATGTCCCGAACCCTACGATGACACCGTGACCGCGACGGGCAAGCCACGCATCGCCTACCAGGGCGAGCCGGGCGCGAACTCGCACCTGGTCTGTCGCGAGCACTACGCCGACCACGAGGCGGTCGCCTGCGCCTCGTTCGAGGACGTCTTCGCGGCCGTCGAGAGCGGCGAGGCCGACCTGGCGATGATCCCGATCGACAACTCGATCGCGGGCCGGGTCGCCGACATCCACCACTTCCTGCCCGACTCCGACCTCCACATCGTCGCCGAGCACTTCCTGCGCATCCAGTTCGCGCTGCTCGCGGTCCCGGGCGCCACCCTCGACACGATCCGCACGGTCCACAGCCACGTCCACGCGCTCGGCCAGTGCCGCAAGGTGATCCGCGAGCTCGGGCTGACGGCGGTCGTCTCGGGCGACACCGCCGGCGCCGCGCGCGAGGTCGCGGAGCTGGGCGACCCCGCCCAGGCCGCGATCTCCCCGCCCCTGGCAGCCGAGATCTACGGGCTCGACGTGCTGCGCGAGGACGTCGAGGACGAGGACCACAACACCACCCGCTTCGTCGTGCTCTCGCGGGAGTACGTCGAGGCGCCGGCCGGCAGCGGCCCGGTCGTGACGTCGTTCGTCTTCCACGTCCGCAACCTGCCCGCCGCCCTCTACAAGGCGCTCGGCGGGTTCGCCACCAATGGCGTCAACATGACCAAGCTCGAGAGCTACATGGTGGGCGGTCACTTCACGGCGACCCAGTTCCTCGCCGAGGTCGACGGGCACCCGTCCGACCCCGGAGTGGCGCGGGCCCTGGAGGAGCTGGCGTTCTTCACCACCGACGTGAAGGTGCTGGGCGTCTACCCGGCGGCCCGCGAGCGGGGCGAGTGACCGGCGGGCGATAGATTCGCGGGGTGAGCCACGACCCACGCAGCGAGGACCTGGGCTTCGCGCGGGTCGACCTCGATCGCGCGACCCGCACCGGCGACGCCGAGGTCGTCTACGGCGCCGGCAAGACGCCCGAGCAGATCGTCTCGATCCTCACGACCCTGCACGGCCACCACCCCGACCGGGCCGTTCTCGCGACCCGGCTCTCCGACGAGGCGATGCACGCCGTCGAGGTCGCCGGGGCCGAGGTCGACCGGGTCGCCCGGGCCGCCACGCTCGGCCCGCTGCCGACCGCACGCGGCACGGTCGCTGTCGTCAGTGCTGGGACGTCGGACGCCCCCGTCGCCGCCGAGGCGGTGCTGACCGCGCGGGTCCACGGCGCTGAGGTCGACGCGATCACCGACGTGGGCGTCGCCGGGCTCCACCGCCTGCTCGGCGTCCGCGACCGGCTCGAGCAGGCCGACTGCCTGGTCGTCGTCGCCGGCATGGAGGGCGCGTTGCCGTCCGTCGTCGGCGGGCTGGTCGGCGTCCCGCTGGTCGCGGTACCCACGAGCGTCGGCTACGGCGCCTCGCTCGGCGGCGTCGCCGCGCTGCTGGCCATGCTCAACTCCTGCGCGCCGGGGATCACGGTCGTCAACATCGACAACGGGTACGGCGCCGGGGTCTTCGCGGCGCGGGTCGCGCGGCAGTCGACGCGGGACGACCGGTGACGGTCTGGGTCGACGCGTCGTCCGGCGCGTCCGGCGACATGCTGCTGGGCGCGCTGCTGGGCGCCGGCGTCGCCCTCACCACGGTGCAGGAGTCCGTCTCCGCCGTCAGCCCCGAGCCGGTGATGCTGCGCACCGAGACGGTCTCCCGCGGCGGGTTCGCCGCGCTCCGCTGCCACGTCGAGGTGGCCGACTCGGTCCACCACCGCACCTGGCGCGACATCCGCTCCCTCCTGCTCGCCGCCGACCTCGACGCCGCCGTGCGCGACCGCGCGGTCGCCGTCTTCGAACGTCTCGCGGTCGCCGAGGCCACCGTCCACGGCAGCGACCCGCTCGACGTGTCGTTCCACGAGGTCGGCGCGCTCGACGCGATCGCCGACGTGGTCGGCGTGTGCGCGGGGTTCGCCGCGCTGGCCGACGACGCGGTCGTCGTGAGCCCGGTCGCGGTCGGCTCCGGCAGCGTCGGTGGCGCCCACGGCACCCTGCCGGTCCCGCCGCCCGCGGTCGCCGAGCTGCTCCGCTCCGTCCCGTCGTACGCCGGCCCGCCCGGCGCGCCCGCCATGGAGCTGTGCACACCGACCGGGGCGGCGCTGCTCACGACGCTCGCCACGAGCTGGGGACCCCAGCCGGCGATGACCGTCGGGTCGATCGGCGTCGGTGCGGGCGGCCGTGACCCCGACGGCCACGCCAACGTGCTGCGCGTGTTCGTCGGGACCGCCACCGAGCACGCCCCGGACGGCGCGGTGCTCCTGGAGAGCAACGTCGACGACCTCGACCCGCGGGTGTGGCCGCAGGTGATCGCCACCCTGCTCGAGTCCGGCGCCAGCGACGCCTGGCTCACGCCGATCCTCATGAAGAAGGGGCGCCCGGCCCACACGTTGTCGGTGCTCGTCCCCACCGGTCGCGCCGCGGTCGTCCGGACGGCGATCTTCCGGCACACCTCCGCCATCGGGCTGCGCGAGACCGCCCTCGACAAGCACGCCCTCGACCGCGAGATGGCCGCGGTCGAGGTCGACGGCCAGCCGGTGGCCGTCAAGCTCGCGCGTGACGACGGCGTGCTCGTCAACGCGATGCCGGAGTACGACGACGTGGTCCGCGCTGCCGCTGCGCTGGGCCGGCCCGTGAGCGACGTGCTCGCCGACGCCCTGGCCGCGAGCCGGGGGTTCTTCCGCTGATGGCTCCCGCATGATCGACGTGGCCATCGTCGCGCTGACCTTCGGCGCGATCTTCGTCGTCGAGCTGCCGGACAAGACGTTCATCGCCACGCTCGTGCTGTCGACGAAGTTCCGGCCGCTGCTCGTGTGGATCGGGGTCGGGCTCGCGTTCACCGTGCAGACGGGGGTCGCCGTCGTCCTCGGTCACGCGGCGTCGTTCCTGCCGGCCGACGCGGTGCGGACACTCTCCCTGCTGATGTTCCTCGCGGGTGCGGTGATCCTGCTCCGCGAGGGCCGCAGCCACCAGGTCGACTCCGGCGACGAGTACGCCGCGAAGGCCATGTCGAAGGGCAGGGACATCACCGGCGTCCGCGCCGTCGGCGCCTCGTTCCTGGTGCTGTTCGCCGCCGAGTGGGGTGACCTGTCGCAGCTGCTCACGCTCACCCTCGTGGCCCGCTACGAGGACCCGGTCAGCGTCTTCGTCGGCGCGCTCGGCGCGCTGCTCGCGGTGAGCGGGCTCGCGGTGCTGATCGGCCGGGCGCTGCTGCGGGTCGTGCCGCTGCACGCGCTCCACTACGTCGGGGCCGCGGTCTGCCTGGTGCTGGCGGCGTTCACGGCGTACGAGCTGGTGGCGTGAGACACGATCGCTGGACAGCCCGAGCGCCGGTTCGGGAGGATGCAGGCTCGGGGAGGGACCCGACGACGAGAGGGCCATGCCCATGGCGATCTTCGATGGCTTCGACGACCGCGAGGTCGACCGGATCAAGAACACCGGCACCCACGTCACGCTCCCGGCCGACTGGTCGCCCATCTGGGAGAAGACCCCGGCCGACAAGGCCTACATCATCGTGACCGGCGAGGCGTCCGTGCGGCGCGGTGGCGAGGAGATCGCGCGGCTCGGCCCCGGCGACATCTTCGGCGAGGGCGCGATCGTGAACCACAAGCTGCGCAACGCCTCGATCGTGACGCTGACCAAGGTCGAGCTGATCCACTTCACCCGCGACCAGGTCAACCAGCTGTGCGACGACGTGCCCGCGTTCAAGGCCGCGCTCGACCGGACGGCGCAGGAGCGCCTTGGCTCCTGACGACGCCGACCCGGGACCCGCCGACCCGGCGCTGCCGGACCTCGAGCGGTTCCTGCTCGGCGCCCGGCTCACGCTGACCCGGCAGGAGGTCGCCGACAGGGCCGGCGTGCCGCTCGAGCTCGCCGAGGAGCTGTGGGGCCAGCTCGGGTTCCCGCACGCCGCCGACGACGACGTCGCGTTCACCGAGAACGACGTCAAGGCCCTCGAGCAGACCGCGCAGCTGGTCTCGCTCGGGATCCTGGAGCCCGACTCGCAGTCGGCCCTCGTGCGCACGTGGGGCCGGTCGTTCGCCCGGCTGGCCGAGTGGCAGGTCAGCCTGCTCGCCGGCATCGCCTTGGCCGACGACGACCCCGCCGCCCGGCTCGACGAGCTCGTGACGACGGTGCTGCCGAACGTCGAGGAGCTGCAGGACTACATCTGGCGGCGCCACCTCGCCAGCGCGGCGCAGCGGCTGCTGCCGAGCGCCGACGGGGTCGAGGAGGTGCGCCCGATGGCGGTCTGCTTCACCGACATCGTCGGCTACACCAGCCAGAGCAAGAACCTCACGGAGTCGGAGCTCGTCGACCTCGTCGAGCTCTTCGAGGACGAGACGACCCGGCTGGTGGTGGCTGCCGGCGGCCGGGTCATCAAGACCATCGGCGACGAGGTGCTCTTCGTCGCCGACGACCCGCACTCCGGGGTCGACGTGGCGCTGGAGCTGACCGAGCGTGGCGAGGCGACCGACGACGCCTTCCCCCGGGTGCGCGCCGGCCTGGCTTTCGGGTCGGTGACGAGCCGGCTCGGCGACGTCTTCGGCCCCACCGTCAACATCGCGGCCCGGCTGACGTCGGTGGCGCGGCCCGGGTCGGTGCTGGTCGACCGGGGCGCGTTCGACGGGCTGACCGCAGGCGACCAGCCGCCGGACACCGCGCCCGACGGCACCCCGGTCGCCAGGCTCCTGGACCGGGCCACCGACGAGCTGGCCGACCTCTCGCCGTACGCAGAGCACGGCGACCTGAAGCTCCGCCGGCTGCGCCGGGTGTCGGTCAAGGGCTACCGCCACCTCGAGCCGTGGGTGGTGCGTCGCCGGGCGTGGGAGAGTCGTCCGTCGTGAGCACGGTGCGGGAGCGGCGGCGCGACCGGCTGGTCGCCCAGGCCGAGGCGGCCCTCGAGCAGCTGGCGGCCGACCCGCGCGACCACGTCGCCAAGGGGTCGCTCCACGAGGCGGTCGGCTCTCTCGAGCCGCTGCTCGGCGACGACGACGCGGCGCTACGCGAGCGGCTGGTCGACGGGCCCCGGCGGACCCACCTCACGGTGTCGCCCCCGCCGCTGCCGGTCCGGACCGAGCGCCTGCTGCTGCGCAGCCGCGAGCCGTCGGACACCGCCGACCTGCACGCGATCTACGGCCGGGAGGACGTGTCCCAGTACCTCCTCTCCCCGCCGCTGGACCTCGACGAGGTCGAGGAGATGCTCGCCGACCGGTCGTCGTCCGACGAGGACGGCTTCGGCCTGGTCCTCGACCTCGACGGCCTGGTCGTCGGTGAGGTGGGCCTGGTGTTCCGGGGGCCCACGACGGGCGAGCTGTCCTGGGTGGTCCACCCCGACCACGGCGGGCGTGGCCTGGTCACCGAGGCCACCCGCGCGCTGATCGACCTGGGGTTCGGGCACTGCGCGCTGCACCGGATCTTCGCCGAGCTCGACCCGCGCAACACCGCCTCCGCGCGGATGTGCGAGCGGCTGGGGCTGCGCCGGGAGTCGCACCGGCTCGCCGACTTCTGGTCGAAGGGCGAGTGGACCGACACCCTCGAGTACGCCGTGCTCGCGACCGAGTGGGCCTGACGGTGTGCCCCACCGCGCCACTAGAGTGCCGGGCATGACGACCCACGGCGCGGACAGCGAGGTCGGCCGACTGCAGACGGTGATGCTGCACCGGCCCGGCGACGAGCTCAAGCGGCTGACCCCGCGCAACAACGACAAGCTGTTGTTCGACGGCATCCCGTGGGTCGCACGCGCCCAGGACGAGCACGACGCGTTCGCCGACGCGCTGCGCGCCCGCGACGTCGAGGTGCTCTACCTCACCGACCTGCTGACCGAGACCCTCGAGCAGGAGTCGGCCCGGCTGCACGCGATCACCACCGCGCTCTCAGGGCTCCACCTCGGCGACACCATGCGCACCTACCTCGGTCACGCCCTCAGCGACGCGACCCCGGCCGAGCTCACGGCGTACCTCACGGCCGGCATCCGCAACGACGAGGTCCGCGGCGGCCACGGGCTCGTGACCGCCCTGCTCGACGAGCACGACTTCCTGATCGACCCGCTGCCGAACCTGCTGTTCACCCGCGACTCCAGCGTCTGGGTGCGCGACCGGGTCGCCATCACGTCACTGACCATGCCCGCCCGCCGTCGCGAGACCCAGCTGACGGAGCTCATCTACACCGAGCACCCGCGGTTCGCCGGCACCCGCAAGATCCACGGCTGGCACCACGAGCACGTCGAGGGCGGCGACGTGCTGCTGCTCGCGCCGGGCGTGATCGCGGTCGGGGTCGGGGAGCGCACCACGCCCGCGGGCGTCGAGCGATTGTCCCGGCAGGTCTTCCACGCGGAGCTCGCGCACACCGTGCTGGCCGTGCCGATCGCGCAGGAGCGCGCCACCATGCACCTCGACACCGTCTGCACCATGGTCGACGTCGACAAGATCGTGATGTACCCGAACGTCGCCGACTCCCTGCAGGCGTTCGCCGTGACGGTCGACGGTCCGGGCAGCGACGAGGCGTCGTTGCAGCTGAACGTCGCCGAGGCCGAGCCCTTCCTGGTCGCGGCCGCGAAGGCCATGGGCATCGACACGCTAGACCAGATCGACACCGGTCTCGACCCGGTGACCGCCGAGCGGGAGCAGTGGGACGACGGCAACAACACGCTCGCTCTCGCACCCCGGGTCGCGGTCGCCTACGAGCGCAACGACGGCACCAACGACCGGCTCGAGGCGGCCGGCATCGAGGTCGTCCGGATCGCCGGGTCCGAGCTGGGATCGGGCCGCGGCGGTCCCCGCTGCATGAGCTGCCCGGTCTCCCGGGCCCCGCTCCCCTCCGACGACCCGGCCTGATGGCCGGCCTCCCCGGTGTCCGGTATGTGACACGGACGGTCGCCCCGACCGGACGCGGATCGGCCGGGCATGAAGGGACCCGGCCGTTGCCGACGGGGGAGACAACAACGACCGGGCCAGCAGGAAACCTACCGGGGAGCCCGGCCGGACACAACCGCGGGGGTGGGGTGTTCGGGGAACAGGATGGTCACCGGATGGTTACCTGACGGTGAGCCAGGCCGCTGCGTGCCGCCCGCTCCTCGGCCGTCAGCTCGCCATCGTCGGCGAGCGCGGACCGGAGGTCGGCGGCGAACCGCTCGGCCGGTTCCTCCAGGGCCTCGGCGCCGGTCCCGAGCGGCAGGTCCCACACCGGCGTGAGGAGTCCGTGGGCGCGGAACATGCCCACGAAGCGCGAGTCCGGGACCAGCACGTCCTGGCCGGTCACGTGCAGCCGGGCGAGCGCGTCGAGCAGCGGCCGCTCGGGCTCGGGCATGACCCAGCGCAGGTGCTCCTTGGTGCCGACGTCGGTCCAGTACGCGGCGGGTACCGAGGTCAGCCGGCTGGTCGGGCTGACCTGACTGTTCGCGTCGTCGAGCGCGCCCGCGAGGTCGGGGGCGTCCGGGACGTCGGCCACCCAGAAGTCGAACCCCTCATGGACCGTGATGTCGAGCGGCCCCTCAGCCACGAGGTCCTGCAGCCGGGGTCCCTCGCCGGGCGAATCGGTCAGACCGACGATGCCGGGCTCGTCCTGCGCGAGCGCGGCCAGCAGCACGGCGGCGAGGTCGCGGGAGGGATCGCCGAAGCTGTGCACTACCTGCAGCGCGAGCCAGACGTCGCCGCTGTCGCGCACCATCGCCGGTGCCGCCATCGGCAGCAGGGTGCAGAGCTGGACCGTCCGCCCGGCGTGCTCGCCGACGAGCGGCAGCGGGGCGGTGGCCGACGGCACCAGCTCGCGCAGCGCGACCAGGTCGCACTCCGAGGCCAGCCCTTCGAACGGCCGGGACACGAACACGGCCGACGCGCCGCCGGCGGCGCCGTGGCACGCCTTGTAGCGACGACCGGAGCCGCACGGGCACGGCTGGCGCGGTCCGACCTCGCCGGTGGCGGCCGGCGCCTGGTCGCGGGTCTTGGTGCGTGAGCGCTTTCCCATGCGAGCGAGGCTATGTCACCGGGCGGCGCGCGCGGACCGGCGGCCGCGCCGCCAGGAGTCGACCGCGGTGTGGGTGTCCTGGAGCGCCTGCTGCGAGGACTCGTAGGTCTGCTGCGCGACGCCCACGAAGACGCAGTCGACGACCGTGAGCTGGGCGAGCCGGCTTGCCGTGGCGCCGGACCGGAAGGTCGTCTCCCGGGCGGCGGTCGTCAGCACGTGGTCGGCGACCGCGGCGATCGGCGAGCGGGGGAAGTTGGTCACGGCGATCGTGGTGACGCCGTTGGCCCGTGCCAGGTCGAGGGCGTCGACGGTGTCCTGCGTGGCGCCGCTGTGGGACAGCCCCACCGCGACGTCACCGGGCTTCAGCAGCGCCGCGCTGGTCATCGCCACGTGCGGGTCGGCCCAGGCGAACGCGACGCGGCCGATCCGGTGCAGCTTCTGCTGGAGGTCGAGCGCGACGAAGGCGCTGGCCCCGACGCCGTAGACGTCGACCCGGCCGGCCCCGACGATCGCGGCGATCACCCGGCGCAGCACGTCGACGTCGAGCTGTCCGGCGGTCTCCTCCACGGCCCGGGCGTCGGCGAACGCCACCTTCTCGACGACGTCCTCGAGGTCGTCGCCCGGACCGATGTCGCTGCCCACCGTGCGCGCCGCGAGTCCTCCCTGGGACCGGCCGAGCTCGGTGGCGAGGGCCAGCCGCAGCGCTGGGTAGCCGCTGAACCCGACGGCGCGGCTGAAGCGGGTCACCGTCGTGACGGAGGTGTCGCACGCGGTCGCGAGCGCGCTGATGGTGGAGCCGGCGACGCCGGCCGGGTCGTCGCACACCCGCAGTGCCACTCGTCGCTCCGCGGGCGCGAGGGTCGGCACCAGCGACCGGATCCGGACCGTGGTCGTCTCAGTCACCGGTGCGCTCCACGCGCGTGATCCTCCCTCACCGGGTGCCCGTGCGGTAGAGCAGATGACGGCGACGGAGCCGTCGGAACGCCCGCAGGTCCGCCTGCCAGCCGGCGACCACGTCATCGACGTCCGCGCCGGCGTCGATGTCGAGCCGCACCTGCTCGGAGCCGGTCAGCCGGTCCATCCAGAACGGCGCCACGCTCTCGCGCCAGGAGAACCCGGGTGCCACCCGCTTCGCGGTGATGATCATCGCGAGCGCCGTCCGGATCGCGTCGAAGGCGGACCGGTCGGTGACGTGCAGCTGGACACCCGCGCAGGCGACGTTGGCGTGCTTCGAGATGCTGGGGGTGAAGTAGGCCTCCCGGAACCCGACGCCGGGCAGGTCCTGCTCCCGGAGCGCGTCGGCCCACGTGTGGTCGAGGTACGGGGCCCCGATCAGCTCGAACGGCCGGGTCGTGCCACGGCCCTCGGAGAGGTTGGTCGCCTCGAACAGGCAGGTGCCCGGGTAGACGACCGCGGTCTCGACCCGCGGCATGTTGGGCGACGGCATCACGAACGGCTGGCCGGTCTGCTCGTGGAAGACGTCGCGGCGCCAGCCCTCCATCCGGACGACGTCCAGGTCGGCCGCCGCGCCGGCGTCCGCCGCCACGAACTCGGCGTTGAAGAGCCGGGCCAGCTCGGCCACGGTCATGCCGTGCTGCTGGGCGATCGCCTTGCGGCCCACGAAGCTCGCGTGCTCCGGGTGCATCACCGGGCCGTACGCCGCGACGCCGCTGATCGGGTTGGGCCGGTCGAGCACGACGAACCGGACGCCCGCCTTCGCGGCCGCGACCAGGCAGTCGTACATCGTCCAGATGTAGGTGTAGAACCGCGCGCCGACGTCCTGGATGTCGAAGAGCACGGTCTCGACCCCGGACCGCCGGAAGAACTCCGCGATCTGGTCGGGGTTCTTGCCGTAGGTGTCGTAGACCGGCACGCCGGTCCGTGGGTCGGTGTAGTCGCCCTCCGATCCGCCCGCCTGGGACGACCCCCGGAAGCCGTGCTCGGGGCCGAACGCGGCGACCAGGTCGACCAGGCCGGTCTCGACGACCAGGTCGATCTCGTGGCGCAGGTCGGGCACGGTGCCGGTCGGGTTGCTGATCAGCCCGACCCGCTCGCCCCGGACCAACCGGTAGTCGTCGCGGTGGAGGACCTCGATGCCGCTCAGCACCCGGCCGGCACCTCTGGTCGACCCTGCCGCCCCGGCGGCGACCGCCGCCGAGGTCGACAGGGCTGCCGCCCCCGTCGCGGCACCGGTCGTCCGGAGGAACCCGCGACGGTCGAGGCCGGCCACGTCAGTACCCCAGGCCGTGGCCGAACGGGTACAGCGCGGTGCCGGGATCGTCCGCGCTGGGGATGGTCACGGGGAGCTTCCCGGTCGGGTCGACCTCGCCGTAGAGCACCTTGACGAGCGAGCGGACGGAGACGCCGGTCCAGCTGTACGTCGCGACGTAGGCCGGAACGTCGGGGAACCACGCCACGTCGTGAGCCTCGCGGACCCCGACCGCGATCACGGGCTTGCCGGTGGCGGTGAGGCGACGCACCAGTGCCCGCTGCTGCGCGCTCGTGTCCTGCCAGGCGCGATAGGTCAGCACGACCGTCACGTCGTGCTCCGCAGCGGCGGCCTCGGCGGCGGCCAGCTGCGCCTCGGTCGGGTTGGTGCCGGTCTCCAGCACGGTGGTGTCGGCCCCGCGCTCCGCCATCCGGTCGGCCACGGCCTGCGTCGTCGTGGCACCCCAGCCGGTGACCAGCACGCTCTGGTCGGCGGCGGCGTCGAGCGGCAGCGTGCCGTCGTTCTCGACCAGCGTGGTCGACCGGTCGGTCAGCGCCTGGGCGTCGGCGAGGTGCTCGGGCGTGCCGACGACGCCCGGCACGTCCGCCACGTCGACGTAGGGGTCCTCGACCAGGCCGAGGTCCCACTTGAGCTCCAGGATCCGCGTGACGGAGGCGCGGATCCGCTTCTTGCTCAGCTCGCCGGTCCGGACCGCGCCGAGGACGGCGTGGTAGGCAAGGTCGAGGTCGGGCGGCATCAGCAGCAGGTCGGCCCCGGCCTTCAGCGCGAGCACGGGCACCCGCGCGTCGCCGTACTTGTCGCGCACCCCCTGCATGCCCAGCGCGTCGGTGATGATCACGCCGTCGTAGCCCATCTCCTGCCGCAGGATCCCCGTGAGGATCGGCTTGGAGAGCGTGGCCGGGTCACCCGACGGGTCGAGCGACGGGACGACGATGTGCGCGGTCATGATCGCCCGGACGCCGGCGTCGATGGCGGCCTGGAACGGCGGGCGGTCGAGCTGCTCCCACTCGGCCCGCGTGTGGTCGATGGTCGGGATGCCGGTGTGGCTGTCGACGTCGGTGTCGCCGTGGCCGGGGAAGTGCTTGGCGGCGCCGGCCACACCCGCACCGGTGTAGCCGCGCACCTGGGCGGCCGCCAGGTCGGCCGCCAGGCCCGGGTCCTCGCTGAACGAGCGCACCCCGATGACCGGGTTGGCGGGATTGACGTTGACGTCCGCGACGGGCGCGAAGTTCCAGCTGATGCCCATCGCCTCCAGCTCGGTGCCGATGATCTCGGCGGCCCGCTCCGCGTCGGTGGCGGACCGGGTGGCCCCCAGCGCCATGTTGCCGGGCAGCTCGGTCGCAGGCGGGCCGATCCGGGCGACGATGCCGCCCTCCTGGTCGATCCCGACCAGGGACGGGACCTCGAGCCGCTGGCCGAGCGCGGCGTCCTGGATGCCGTTGGAGAGCCCGGCGATCTGCTGCGGGTCGTTGACGTTGTTGGACCAGGCGAAGTAGATGATCCCGCCGAGCTCGTACTTGTCTATCAGCTGCGCGGCGTTGTCGACGCCGTACGCCTTCTGGTTCTCGGCGACGTCGGCGGGTGCGGTCGTGTCGGCCGTCTCGCCGTACGCCTGCGTCATGAAGAGCTGTCCCACGAGCTCCCGGAGCGTCATCCGCGCCACGGTCCTGCGCACCCACGCGTCGCGCCCCGGACCGGCGGTGGCGGCGGACGCGGCGGCGCCGGACGAGGTGGGCGACGACGGCGTGACCGCCAGGACGACGGCAACGAGCACGATCGTGACCAGGGCGACCCCGGCGCGGACGAGGTGGTGGTGGTGACGCATGGCTTCCTCCCGAGATGCCCGGCGTTGGTGAATGAGTAACGACGTGAGTCGTTCTGTCGGAAATCTTTCACCGCCCGGCCCCGGGGTCAACCCCCGTGGGGCGTTCAGTCGCCGAGCCGGTCCAGCATGTACGCCGGCCGGTCGGTGATGACGGCCTTGACCCCGAGGTCGAGGCACAGCTGCAGCTGCTCCTCGGTGTTGACGGTCCACACGTGGATGTCGCGGCCGGTGCGCACGAGCTTGGCCGCGAAGACGGGGTGCCGCGTGAGCTGCTCGATCCCGGGCCCGAGGATCCAGCCGGCGCCGAGCAGCGGCTTCAGCGCCGGCCAGTGCCGGGCCTTCTCGATCAGCATCACCAGCCGCAGGTCCGGCGCCAGCCGCTCGACCCGCTGCAGCGCGGTGTAGGAGAAGCTCATGACCCGGACCGGGCTGTCGCCGCGGTCCCAGCCGAAGTGCCGCAGCTCCTCGACCAGTCGCCGCTCCACCAGACCCGCGAAGCGGGTGGGGTGCTTGGTCTCGATCGCGAGCTCGACCCGCCGCCCGCAGTCGGCGACCGTCGACAGCAGCCGCCGGAGGGTGAGCACGCCGTTGAGGGAGCCGTCGAGGTCGGGCGCCTCGTCGTCGAGGTCGGCCCACGGGTTCTTCCAGGACGCGAACTCGAGCTGGTCGAGCTCGGCGAGCTCCATCGTGGAGACCACGCCGCGTCGGCTCCCGGTCCGCCGGGTGTCCCGGTCGTGGAAGCACACGAGGTGCCCGTCGGCGGTGAGCCGCACGTCGCACTCGAGCCCGTCGGCCCCGGCGTCCAGCGCCTCGACGTACGCACCCAGGGTGTGCTCCGCACGCTCGTCACTGGCGCCGCGGTGTGCGACCACCTCGGGCCTCATGGACACAGTCTGACGGGCCGCGGGCCGCGGATCAGGGAGCCGCGTGCCGCGACACGGAGTCGTAGCAGGCGAGCTCCGGCTCGGTCGGCCGGTCGCTGCCCCGCAACCCGGCGTCGACCACGTGCAGGTGGACCGGGATCCCGCGGACCCGGATCGCCGTGACCCCGCGGTCACGCGCGGGCTCCCGGCCGGGGCCGGACACGACCACGACGGGCACGTGGTGGAGGAGCAGCTCCTCCGCGTGCGCCCAGGTCAGCGGTTCGAGGCGGTCCCGCTCCTCGAGGTCGTCGAGCGCGTGGCCGAGCCTGACCAGCCACTGGTCGAGGTCGATCCGGATCGCGTCGTGGGCCTCGGACAACCTGGCCGCGACGGCCGTCCGATCGGGGCCCCGGGCGCCGATCACGACGAGCAGCCGGGTGCGCTCGGACAGCCGGCGCTCGACCTCCCGGTCGAGGTCGTGCTCGAGGGCCGTGTCACGTTCGCGGCGGCTCCGGCGCGTGCCCATGCCGGGATCGTAGGCCCGGCACGATGCTGCGGACATGGCCGACCGCTCGTTCACCGTGACCGCCGACGTCAGGGTCGACCCCGCGACGGTCATCGCGTCATCGGGCCGACCTCAGCCGACACCGCGGCCTGCACCGGTTCCTCCGGTCCGCAGCCGTCGTGGCGACCGGGCCCGACTGGCAGGAGTGGGACGTCGTCGAGCGCCCCTCCGTGGGCCGGTGCGCTACACCGTGCGCTGCCGGGTCCGGGTGGTCCGCGACGCGCCCGACGCCATGAGCGTCGCCCTGCGACTGCGGCCGGACGTGGAGCTGGTCTCGCGCACGGTCGCGACCGGTCACGGTGACGGTGCCCGGCGGCCCACGAACGCACCTACCGCCGGCTGCCGGAGCACCTGCAGCCCTGATCTCAGGGCCTACCTCAGGGTCGGCTCGGGGGACCATCTGATTGCCGCGCTTGGACCGAGCCGGGAGGCTGGGTGCCATGACCACGGACCTCTCCGCGCCGGCCACCGGTGCCGCCGCGAGCGCGCGCGACCTCGTGAAGATCTACGGCAAGGACGAGACCGAGGTCCGGGCCCTCGACGGGGTGACCGTCGACCTGTACGCCGGCGAGTTCACCGCAGTGATGGGCCCCTCCGGGTCGGGCAAGTCGACCCTGATGCACTGCCTGGCCGCGCTCGACACGCCCACCAGCGGCGAGGCCCTGGTGGGCGGCACACCACTGGGGGGGCTCAAGGACAAGCAGCTCACCGCGCTGCGTCGCGAGCAGATCGGCTTCGTCTTCCAGGCGTTCAACCTGGTGCCCACCCTGACCGCCGAGGAGAACATCACGCTGCCCCTGTCCCTCGCCGGCCGCAAGCCCGACCCGGCGTGGTTCGACGAGGTCGTCGACGCCGTCGGTCTCCGCGACCGGCTCACCCACAAGCCGAGCGAGCTGTCGGGCGGTCAGCAGCAGCGGGCCGCGTGCGCCCGGGCCCTGGTCAGCCGGCCGTCGATCGTCTTCGCGGACGAGCCGACCGGCAACCTCGACAGCACCAGCGGCGCCGAGGTGCTGCGCTTCCTGCGTCGCAGTGTCGACGAGTTCGGCCAGACGATCGTGATGGTGACCCACGACCCGGTCGCGGCGTCCTACACCGACCGCGTGGTCTTCCTCGCTGACGGCAAGATCGTGGAGGAGCTGCGCGACCCCGACCGGGAGACGATCCTCGACGCGATGGCGCGGCTGACGCCCGAGGCGGGCTGAGCCGTGCTGCGACTCACCCTCCGCAACCTGTTCGCGCGCAAGGTGCGGCTCCTCATGAGCACGCTCGCGATCGTGCTCGGCATCGGCTTCCTCAGCGGTGTGCTCACGTTCAGCAGCGGGCTGAACTCGACGTTCGACGGCATCATCAAGGGCTCCACCCCGGACGCCGTCGTCCGGCCCGCCGGCACCGACCCGAGCCAGCAGTTCGGGATCGGCAACTCCAGCGTCCTGAAGCCGGCGGTCGTCGAGCGGCTGGCCGCGCTGCCCGAGGTCGCCCAGGCCGACGGCAGCGTCGACGGCCTCGGGATGTCGCTCCTCGACCAGGAGGGCAAGCTCGTCGGCGGCGGCGGGGCGCCGACGTTCGGGTTCAACTACACCGACACCCCCAACCTGCTGGACGAGCCGACCCTGGAGCTGGTCACCGGGGACTGGCCGACCGGAACGGACGAGGTCGTGCTCGACACCGGGGCGGCGGACAAGGCCGGCTACGAGGTCGGCGACGAGGTGACCGTGCTCGCCCCGAGCGGCGACTCCGTCGACAACGTCAGCACCACGCTGACCCTGGCCGGCACGGCCGAGTTCAACGGCGGCGGAACGGCCGGCGCGACGCTCCTGATCTTCTCCACCGAGGGCGCGCAGGAGTTCTTCCTCGACGGCCGTGACGTGTTCACGTCGGCCTCCCTCACCGCCGCACCGGGCGTGACCCAGCGGCAGCTCGCCGCCGCCGCCGCCGAGGTCGTGCCCGACGGCTACGAGGCGGTCGACGGCGACACGGTGGCGGACGAGCAGGAGAGCTCCATCTCGGAGTTCACCGACGTCATCACCCAGTTCCTGATGGCCTTCGCGGTGATCGCGATCCTGGTCGGCGGGTTCATCATCGCCAACACGTTCAACATCCTGGTGGCCCAGCGGGTGCGCGAGCTGGCGCTGCTCCGCGCACTGGGGGCGAGCACCAAGCAGGTCCGTCGCTCGGTGCTCGTGGAGGCGGCCCTCATGTCGCTGATCGGCGCGACGCTCGGCATCCTGCTCGGGCTCGGGCTCTCGCGCGCGCTGGCCACCCTGTTCTCGGCGTTCGGGCTCGAGATCGCCGGCAGCGCGCTGACCCTCACCACGACCACGGTCGTGCTGGCCTACGCCGTCGGGGTGGGCGTCACCCTGGTCTCGGCGTACCTGCCGTCGCGGCGGGCGTCGCGAACCTCGCCGGTCGCGGCGATGCGCGACGACGCGAACGCCCCGGCCGAGGGGTCGCTGCGCCGTCGCGGGACGATCGGCGCGCTGGTCGCACTGGTCGGTGCGGCGCTGGCGTTCTTCGGCCTGATGGACCCGCCCGGCCCCGCGGCCGCGTGGATCGGCGCGGCCGCGGTGCTGTGGGTGCTGACGGCCGCTGCCCTCAGCCCGGTCCTCGGCCACCCCGTGCTGCTCGCGTGCCGCCGGATCTTCTCCGCGCTGTTCGGCACCACCGGCCGGCTGGCCGCCGAGAACACCCTGCGCAACCCACGCCGGACGGGCGCCACCGCGTCGGCGCTCATGATCGGGCTGGCGGTGGTGTCCGCCGTCGGCACCCTGGCCGCGTCGCTGAGCAGCACCGTGGACTCGCAGGTCGACGACCAGTTCTCGGCCGACTTCCTGGTCCAGTCGGCGAACTTCCAGTCCTTCCCGACCAGCGTCGGCGACGGCATGGCACAGGTGGACGGGGTGGCCGAGCTCACCCGCGACCAGTTCTCCCCCGCGCTCGTGGCGGGTCAGCCGTCGTTCCTGCTCGGGGTCGACCCGGCCTTCCGCGACGTCTACGAGCTCGACCTGGTCGCCGGCACCGACGAGCTGACCGACGAGCGGCAGGCCGTCATCTCGAGCGATGCGGCGCGCGAGTACGGCGTGTGGGTCGGCGACCCGATCGAGGTGTCGTTCCCGGGCGAGAAGTCGGCGAAGGTCGAGGTGGTCGGCGTCTTCGAGCCGACCCCGGTGCTGGGCAGCGTCAACGTCCCGCTGGACCTGCTGACCGCGATGGGCATCAAGCGCACGGACACCTCCCTGAGCATCAACGTGGCCGACGGCGTCGACCCGGCTGCGGTGCAGCGGGGCCTGGAGGATGTCGTGGCGGACCTGCCCATCGTCACGGTGTACGACAAGGAGGGGTTCGCCGACAGCCTCAAGGAGCAGATCAACCTGCTCCTCTACCTGATCTACGGGCTGCTCGCGCTGGCGATCGTGATCGCGGTCATCGGCATCGTCAACACCCTGAGCCTCAGCGTGATCGAGCGGACCCGGGAGGTCGGGCTGCTGCGCGCGGTCGGGCTGTCACGCGCCCGGCTGCGCCGGATGGTCACGCTGGAGTCGGTGACGATCTCGGTGATGGGGGCCTTGCTGGGCATGGCGGTCGGACTCCTGGTCGGCGTGCTGCTGAGGCAGTCGCTCGCCGACGACCTGACCGAGCTCTCGCTGCCGCTCCGCAACCTCGCGATCTTCCTCGCCATCTCGGTCGTCTTCGGGGTGCTGGCCGCCGTGATCCCCGCGGTGCGCGCGTCGCGCATGAAGGTGCTGGAGGCGATCGCCACCGAGTGACGCCTTCCCTCATTCCGTTAGGGCCCCTAACATTAGTAGGTCTCGATGATGCTGGAGGTTTCCCATGACGCTCGTGCAGGTGGCCCAGAAGGCGGACGACCTCGACCGGGCCACCCGGTTCTACACCGCGCTGCTCGGCCGCGGCCCCAGCGCGACGTACGACCCGCCGGGCCTGGTGTTCTTCGACCTCGGCGGCGTCCGGCTGCTGCTCGAGTCACGCGCGCCGTCCGCGGTGGTGTACCTCCGGGTCGACGACATCGACGCCGAGGTCGCGCGGCTGGAGGGCCTCGGGGTCGAGATCACGGGCCGCCCGCACGTGATCTTCCGGCACGACGACGACACCCTTGGGCCGGCCGGGACCGAGGAGTGGCAGGCGTTCCTGACCGACAGCGAGGGCAACCCGGTCGGGCTGGTCGAGCAACGGCCCGTCACCTCGTGAGCCGGCCCGCGACGAAGCGCGACCTGGCCGCGGCGGACCGGCTGAACTCCGGTGCCATCCACCTGCTGCGCGGGCTCCGGCCGGTCGACCAGCGCGCCGGCCTCACCGCCGCCCGGCTCTCGGCGCTGTCGGTGCTCGTGTACGGCGGCCCGCGACCGCTCGGCGCGCTGGCCGCGGTCGAGGACGTCAGGCCGCCGACGATGACCGGCCTCGTCGACGGCCTGGTCGCCGCGGGCCTGGCCCGCCGCGACCCGCACCCCACCAGCGGGCGCTCGGTCGTCGTGTCGGCCACTCCGGCCGGTCACCAGCTGATGCACACCGCCCGGGCCGCCCGCCTCGACGCGATCGCGCGCGCGCTCGGGTCCCTCGACCGTGAGGCGCGCGACGCGGTGCGCACGGCGGCGCGGCACCTGCCGGCGCTGGCGACCGCCCTCGCGGCGGTGCTGGAACCGGACGCCGAACGTCCGGAACAGCCCCTACCGTCGCCCTCATGACTGAGATCGTGCTCTTCCACCACATCCAGGGACTGACGTCCGGCATCCACGCGTTCGCCGACCGGCTGCGCGCCGCCGGCCACACCGTCCACACCCCCGACTCCTTCGAGGGCCGGACGTTCGCGTCGATCGACGAGGGCGCGGCCTACTGCAGCGAGGTCGGCTTCCAGGCGATCCGCGACCGCGGCATCGCCAAGGCCGAGGACCTGTCGGCCGACGTCGTCTACGGCGGGTTCTCGCTCGGGGTGATGGCTGCCCAGACCCTCACCCAGACCAAGCCAGGTGCTCGGGCGCTCCTCGCCTACCACGGCTTCGCCGACCCGTCGCACTTCGGTGACTGGCCCGACGGCACCCCGGTGCAGATCCACGCCATGGACGCCGACCCCTACTTCGTCGGCGAGGGCGACCTCGAGCCGGCCCAGGCGTTCGTCGACGCGCACGCGGAGGCCGAGCTGTTCCTCTACCCCGGCGACGGTCACCTCTTCGCCGACAGCTCGCTGGACGCCTACGACGCCGGCGCGACCGACCTGCTCGAGGAGCGGACGCTGGAGCTGCTCGCCCGGCTGGACGGCTGACGCACTCCGGGGCTGACGCGGTCGGGGAGACTGTCGCCATGCCGCTCGCCCTGCACCACATCGTCATCGACTCCCAGGACCTGCCGGCCCAGGCGCGCTTCTGGTCGGAGGCCCTGATGCCCTCCCCTGACCCGAAGTCGGTGAAGAACCGGGTGCACCTCGACCTCACCACCGGTGCCGACGACCGGGACGAGGAGATCGACCGGCTGCTGTCCCTGGGCGCCAGGCGCGTGGACGCCGGTCAGACCGGCGAGGAGACCTGGGAGGTGCTGGCCGACCCCGAGGGGAACGAGTTCTGCGTGGTGCGGCCGAAGGCGGCGCTGGTGAGGTGACGACCCGGTCAGCCCTGCTGGCGCAGGTAGCGCCCGAAGTGGGGCACGGTGAAGGCGATCCGGCCACGCTCGGACGCGTAGATCAGCCCCTTCTTGAGCAGCGCGTCGCGGGCGGGTGACAGCGACTGCGGCTTCTTGCCCAGGAACCCGGCCACCTCGGCTGTCGGGACGCTCTCGACGTCGTCCAACGGACCGGTCTCGGCGAGCGTGACGGCGGCGTCGGCCATCGCCCGGAGGTAGTCGCGCTCCCCCGGAGTCGCGCGCTCGAAGCGTGAGCCGAAGAAGCCGACCGCGAGCTCGGACTCCGCCTCCGGCGCGGCCACCGCGACGTCGTCCGCCGTGATCGGCGAGCGGGGAGCCCGGTCCCAGACCGCCTTGCCGTAGGCCTGGATGAAGTAGGGGTAGCCGCCGGTGGCGTCGTAGAGCGACGTCAGCGCCCCCTCGTCGTACGTCGCGTCCTCGTCGGCGGCAGGTGCGACCAGGGCGCGGTCGGCGGCCTCGCGGGGCAGTCGGTCGATCCGCTGGTAGCGGAACAGCCGCTCGGAGTAGGACTTGCTCGCGCTCAGGACCGCCGGCAGGTGCGGCAGGCCGGCACCGACCACGATCACCGGCAGGCCGGACTGGCTGAGCTCGTGGCAGGCCGCACAGAGCGCGGAGACGTCGTCGGCGCCGAGGTCCTGCATCTCGTCGATGAAGACGCCGACGCCCTTGCCGACGTCGGCGGCGAGTCCCCCCAGGTCGGTGAAGAGCTCGACCAGGTCGATCTCGACGTCGCCGGAGTCGGCCCGGCCCTTCACCGCGGGCGCGTCGATCCCCGGGTGCCACTGGTCGCGCAGCTTCGCCCCGGGGCCGGCCTCGCGCTGCGCGAACGAGCGGATCACCCCGAGCACGTGCGCGACCGACTCCTCGTCGCGGTGGCCCAGCTCCCGCACCGCCTGGTGGAGCGCGGAGGACAGCGGCCGGCGCAACGACTGGTCGGGCCGCGCCTCGAGCTTGCCCGTGCCCCAGCCACCGCGGACCGCGGCCGAGCGCAGGGCGTTGAGCAGCACGGTCTTGCCGACCCCGCGCAGGCCGGTGAGGACCAGCGAACGCTCCGGACGTTGGGCCGCCACCCGGGCGAGCACGACGTCGAACGCCGCGAGCTGTTCGTCACGACCGGCCAGCTCGGGCGGCCGCTGGCCGGCGCCGGGCGCGTACGGGTTCCGGATCGGGTCCACGCTCGGAGCGTATCGGGGTGTCTAGCGTGCGCCGTAGATTCGGCGCCGGCGCGTCCCGGGCCGGGTCAGCCGACCTCGCCGAGCCCGGCCCGCCGGCGGCTCAGCGCCACGTCGTAGGCCTGGTCGAGGCCGGCCCGCAGCACGGCGATCACCTCGGGGACCTCGTCGACGGCGAGCCGGAACGAGCCGGTGCAGACGTTGTCGCGCCACAGCGACAGCACGACCAGGCCGGCCTCCTGGTGCCACGAGACCCGCAGCGCGCGGTCGCCCCCGCGGGCGTCGAGGTGGATCGACCCCGTCTCGGGCAACGGGCGGGCCTTGGACATGCCCCTATTCTGCGTCGCCGCGACCAACGGCGGTAGTGGTCGGCGCGACGACCTAGAATCGCCAGCGTGCCCGAGCTGCCCGAGGTGGAGGCGCTGGCCCAGGATCTGCGGGGCCGGCTCGCCGACCGTGCCATCGCCAAGGTCCACGTCGTGGCGTTCTCCGCGCTCAAGACGTTCGACCCGCCGGTGCAGGCGCTCGAGGGCGCGATGGTCGACGACGTCACCCGCCACGGCAAGTTCCTCGACATCGACGCCTCGGGGCTCCACCTCGTCTTCCACCTCGCCCGCGCGGGCTGGATCCGGTGGCGCGACGAGCTGCCGCCGGTCCCGCCGCGACCGAGCAACAAGTCGCCCCTCGCGGTGCGCGTGATCCTCGACGACGACACCGGGATCGACGTGACGGAGGCGGGCACCAAGAAGAGCCTCGCGACCTACGTCGTCCGGCAAGCCTCCGACGTCAAGGGCATCGCGTCGCTCGGCCCCGACCCGCTGGCGGAGGGTTTCACGGTCGACCGGCTCGGCGAGATCCTGCACCAGGCCGGCCGATCACAGGTCAAGGGGGTGCTGCGGCACCAGGGGACGATCGCCGGCATCGGCAACGCCTACTCCGACGAGATCCTCCACGCCGCCAGGCTGTCGCCGTTCAAGCCGGCCAACGGGTTCACCGACGGCGAGCTGCAGATCCTCTACGACGCGCTGCGCGGCGTGCTCGGCGACGCGGTCGAGCGCTCGCGCGGGCTGGCGGCCAGTGAGCTGAAGGGCGAGAAGAAGTCCCACCTCGCGGTCCACGGCCGCACCGGCGAGGCGTGCCCGGTGTGCGGCGACACCGTGCGGGAGGTGAGCTTCGCCGACTCGAGCCTTCAGTACTGTCCGACGTGCCAGACCGGCGGCAAGCCGCTGGCCGACCGTCGGATGTCCCGACTGCTCAAGTGAGAGGGCACATGTTCTCCTCCATCCCCGCCGTGACCGTCCCCGAGCTCGACGACCCGCTGCCCGACGCGACCTGCGTGCTCGACGTCCGCGAGCAGGTGGAGTGGGACCACGGCCACATCGAGGGGGCCTGCCACCTGCCGATGATGGAGCTGGTCGAGCGACGTGGCGAGATCCCCGTGGGCCCGGTGCTCGTCGTCTGCCGGGTCGGTGCACGGTCGGCGCAGGTCACGGCGTACCTCGTCCAGCAGGGGTACGACGCGGTCAACCTCGACGGCGGGATGGTCGACTGGGCCGCCGCCGGCCGGGGCATGGTCAGCGAGACCGGGCAGCCGCCGCAGGTGGTGTGAGCCCGCTCAGGGCGACTCGGTCATCCCGTCGAGCTGGTCCTGCAGGCCGTCGAGCTCGCCCGACATCACCTCGTCGATCTCGGCGGCACACTTCTCCAGCACGTAGCCGCCCATCGCATCGACCTCCTCGCGTGCCTCCTCGCCGAAGTCGTCGCCCAGGCTCTCCAGCTCCTCGGCGGTGGCGTCGGCGTCCAGCCCACCCAGGGTCTCGACCATCCGGTCGAGCCCACGTCGCGCCTCGGCCGGCAGGTCGTCGGGGAGGTCCGCGTCCCGCATCTGGCCGGCCCACTCCCGGGCCGACCGGACCTGGTCCTCGACGTTCCCCTCGCCGAGCGACATCTGGCTCTTCATCTGCTCGACGTAGAGGCTGCAGAACCCGGCGCGGTCGCCGCCGGTCCGGGGCGACTCGTCCTCACCGCACCCGGCGAGCAGGCCGAGCGTGAGCAGGAAGGTCGCCAGGGTCGCGCGCGTCATGGGTCCACCCTCCCCGACGGGTGGTGACGGCGTCCTCGTTTCAGGCCCACCCATCGAGGGGCGGCACCTCCAGAGCCCTGCCCAGCCGTCCGAGGTAGTCGTCCCGCGCGATCTCGACGACGCCCAGGCTGGCCAGGTGCGGGGTCTGCCACTGGACGTCCACCAGCCGTCGGTCGGCGTGCTCGTCGGAGAGCAGCTCGACCAGTCCCATCAGCGCCACCTTGGACGCGTCGGTCTCGTGGTGGAACATCGACTCCCCCGCGAACAGTCCGCCGATCGCGAGGCCGTACAGCCCACCGGCGAGCCGGCCGTCGCGCCAGGCCTCGACCGAGTGCACCCACCCGAGCTCGTGGAGGCGGAGATACGCCGCCCGGATGTCGTCGTCGATCCAGGCGTGCGGCCGCCGCGGGTCGGCGCAGCCGTCGATCACCGCCGCGCAGGCGGTGTCGACCCGGACCTCGAACCGGCGGGCCGAGCGGCGCAGGGAGCGGCTGACGTGCAGCCCGTCGAGCGGGAGGATCCCGCGGTCCACCGGACTCCACCACCCCGGCGCACCGGCTTCGGGGAACGGCATCGGGAAGATCCCGGCCCGGTAGGCGGCCAGCACCGTGCCCGGTTCGAGGTCGGCGCCGATCGCGACCAGGTCGTCGTCGTCCGGCCACCGCTCCGGCGCCGGGAACCCCCACGAGGTGGGCGCGGGCTCCACGGGCGGCATGCCCCGAACGATGACATGAACCAACTCCGGAGGTTGAGGTGCGAGCGAAGCGAGCCAGGAAACCACCGGGCGGCCGCCGCGGTCCGGCGCTCCCGCGCCGCCCGTAGGATCGAGGCATGGGCGCGATGAGTTCCATCTCCAAGCGGTTGGCGCCGCGGGTCACCGAGCTGGCGCCGGGGCTGACGACGACCTTCGTCCGCGAGGCGCTCAAGCGCGCGATCGACGGGGTCGGGCCGCTGCCGCCGGCGGCGCAGGCGGCCGACAAGCAGCTCAAGGAGCAGAAGGGGAACGTCGACCGGGCGATCCACGAGGTGATCGAGAACCACGTCCGGTTCGCCGGCGCCCAGGGGTTCGTGACCAACCTCGGCGGGCTGGTGACCGCCGCCGTCACGATCCCCGCGAACATCTCCGGGCTCGCGCTGATCGAGTGCCGGATGATCGCCGCGATCGCCCACCTGCGCGGCTACGACCTCGACGACCCGCGCGTGCGCAACGCGATCCTGGTCTGCCTGTTGGGCGAGGACGCCGTCAAGGACCTGCTGAAGAAGAAGAAGATCCCCGCGCCCCCGATGGCGCTCGCCACGGCGCCCGCCCACGACGCCGGGCTCGACACCACGCTCTCCGCGATCGTCGCGTCCGACCTGATCACCCGGGTCGCCGGCAAGCGGCTCGCGACCACGATCGGCCGTCGCGTCCCGGTCGTCGGCGGCATCGTCGGCGCGAGCGCGGACGGCTACGCCACCTGGCGGATCGGCCGCTACGCCGACCGCGAGCTCCTGCCTCGCGCGGCTCGGTAGAACCGCAGCGCCGCCCGGCCCGACCCGCTCGTCTGGAGCCGTCGGACGGTCTTCTCGCGCCAGCGGTACGTCGGCCGCAGGTGCGCCCGCTCGAGGTCGCGGCGCGTGTCCTCGAGCTCGGCGCGCAGATCGCCCTCGGTCCGCACCAGCCGGGCGTTCTCGACCAGCAGGGCGGTGACCGCGTCGAGGGCGGCGTCGGCCACCTGCGCCTCGTCGGGCGAGTCCGGGTCGGCGTACGTCGTGGCCGGCGGGTCGCCCACGAGGTCAGCCAGGTCGCCGACCACGTCGTAGCCGCGGTCACGGACGACCTCGCTCCAGCGCTGCTGGAGCTCGGCGACCCAGCCGTACTCCTCGGGCGGCAGCGTCAGCCGCGGTGACGAGGTGCGACGCGACAGCGTCTGGTGGGCGATCAGCTCCCGCACCAGCGGCCGGTAGGCGGCCGGCGGCACGAGCTTGTTGGCCTTCACGTTGATGCGGCGCACCGCGGTCGTCTCGGGCACGCCCAGCGACGGGTTGGCCCGCTCGGGCTCGACGTCGAGGTGGAGCTCGCCGAGGTCGAACGCCGTGCTGAAGCGCTCCCAGAGCAGGCCGCGCGGCCCTCCCGGCCGAGGCACGGTCACCAGGTGGACCCGCTCCGGCGAAAGCTCGGCCGCCCAACGGTCGAGGATGTCGGGAATCTCCTGCACGCCCCAGAACCAGGCGCCGATCGCGCTCGCGCGCGCCGGGTCGCGGACCTGGTCGAGGAACCGGCCGTAGGGCAGCTCGCGCCGGTGCTTGACGTTCTCCTGCCACTCGGCGGGGATCTGCCGCACCAGGTCGCGCACCGACAGCACCACGTGCACCTCGGTGTCGGGATGGCCCAATGACGTGAGGGCGCGAGTGACCTGCCCGCGCGACGCGGTCGCCAGGATCTCGTGGCTGATGATCGCGGTGCGCGGGCCGGGCTTCTCGAGGAACCCGCGGACCTGCTCGGCGAGCGCGTCCCAGGCGCCGACCGCCTCGTCCTCCAGGCCGCCCCACGGCAGCTGCATCAGGTCGAGCGCGGCGAGGAAGTGGGCGTCGAACCGCTCGGCGGCGTACAGCACCCCCTGCTCGGCCAGCCGGTCCCGGTTGCGGAACAGCACGTCCTGGAAGTGGCTGGTGCCGGTCTTGGGGGTGCCGACGTGGAGCAGGACCCGTCGGCTCACGGTCCCTCCTCCGGTCTCGGCGTCAGTGCGGCGGACCGCAGCAGTCGCAGCGCCAGGTCGAGCGTCTCGGCCACGTCGGGGCTCTCGACCCCGGCCCGGTCGACCGGCAGCACGAGCGCCGGGTCGCCGTGCACAGGGTAGCGACCGCGCGCGACCTGCTGGTGCAGCCGTTCGGCCTCCTCGCGCACCCACGCCCGGTGCCGGGTGGGCACGACCAGCGGCAGCCCGGGAGCCTCCGCGAGGACCGGTCGCAGCACCTCGGCGATCACCCGGGCGCGGACGCCCGGCTTGGCCAACGGCCGCAGCGCCGAGCTGATCCGGCGGCCGAGGTCGACGGCCGACGCCGCCATCGACGCCGGCGCGCCGGGCCCGCGACGTACGCCGAGCAGCCGGTGTGCCAGCCGCGGGTCCGTGACCAGGTGGGCCCGGTTGGGACCGGGCCGGAGCCGCTCGCTCCGGGCGAGCTCGACGAGGTCGATCGGACGCGGCAGCCCACCGCGGGAGGCCCGCCGGTCGAGCCACGCCGACCAGGGCACGGCGCCGTGCCGGAAGCAGTGGGCGGTCCAGAGGTCGACCAGCATCCGGCCCGTGTCGGTGCCGACCACGACCACCCGCCCGCCGTACCCGCCGGGTGGCCGGCCGCGGGCGACGAGGTGGCGGCGCAGCGGCTCGACGTACTCGGGGTCGCCGAGCAGGTGGTAGCGCACGCGCCACGGCCGGACCCACCCGTGCGGCGCGGCACGCGGAGTCTGACCCGCGAGGTCCTCGGCCAGCAGCACCGCGGCCAGCCGGGCCAGCTCCTGGTCGGGGACGGTGCCGGGGTCGATGGGCCGGGGACCGTGGTCGGGCACGGTCGGGCCGTCGACCAGCGGCAGGGCTGGGCGCGCCCGGCGCGGTGGGTCGACAGCCAGAACCCGCTCGGCCAGCCGGGGGCCTGGACGGCCGGCCCGGTTGACCCGTCGCAGCAGCTCCAGCTGCTGGGCACCCGGCAGCGCCGGTCCCGCGGCCGGGGCGCCACCGGCCCACTCACGCCACGGGGTGGTGCCGCCGTCGCGCAGGTGGGCGACCCACCCCCACGCCCGATCGGTCACCGCGAGCGCAGCCGTTCCGCGTTCCTGCGCAGCCGGTCGGCGAGCCGGTTGTCGGGGTCAGGCCGGGCCGCGGCCTCGGAGGTCATCGCCGCCAGCGCCTCCATCGCCACCTGGAACCGCGGCCGCGCCCGCACCCGGTCGGGGTTGCGCCACTGCTCGCCGGGGGCGGGCCGGACCGGCATCAGGTCGGCGACGTCGCCGACGAGGTCGACCCCCGCCTGCGCGACCCACTCGAGCCACTGCCGGCTGCGCTCCTCGACCCAGTCGTACTCGTCGGGCGGCAGCATGATCCGCGGCGAGTCGCCCTTGACCAGCTCCTGCTCGGCGAGCATCTCGCGGATCAGGGCGTCGTACGCCGCCTCCCGGCGGGTCTCCCGGTCGAGCCGGACGTTGAGCTGGCGCAGCACCGCCGTCTCGACGACACCGAGGGAGACGTTGGCCCGCGGGCTCTCGAGCGGGCCCCAGGCAGGATCGATCTGCGCTGCCCGGCAGAACCGCTCCCACAGCCCGTCACCGGCGATGACCTGCTGGGGCACCGTCACCAGGTGGATGTGCTCCGGCGGCACGTGGGCACCCCACGTGCCGAGCACCCCGGGGAGGTCGAACGAGCGGGCGAACCAGGTCTTGCCGTGCTCGGCCTTCCGGAGGAAGCGCCGGAAGCGCCACTTGCGGCCCTGCTTGATGCTCTCCTGCCACGCGGCCGGCAGCTGCCGGGCGAGGTCGCGTGCGGTGTAGACGATGTGCACCTCGGCGTCCTGCAGGTCGTTCATGGCGCGCGCGACGTACCGCGGGCGGGCCGGCGCCAGGATCTCGTGGCTGACCACGACCGTCCCGGTGCGCTTCCTGATCCGCTTCACGAGCGCGTCCCAGCTGCCCTTCGCGTGGCCGGGCTCCCCGCCCCAGTCCTGACCGAGCAGGTCGAGCGCGGCGCGGAACTGGAACAGCCCCGGGCTCACCAGCGGCGACCGGGTCGGGAAGTGCACGTCGTGCGTGGCCAGGGTCGCGGCGTTGCGGGTCAGGCGGTCCTGGAGGTAGGTGGTGCCGGTCTTGGGTGCTCCGATGTGGAGGTAGACCTTCCGGCTCATGCGGGAGATTCTGCCGCACCGGTACCGAGGGCCCGTACGACGGCCGAGGGACTCGGCCGCCCGAGCACCCCGGCCATCCAGACGCTGGTGTCGACGAGCGCGGTGAGATCGACGCCGTGCTCGATGCCGAGCCCGGTCAGGAGCCAGACCAGGTCCTCGGTGGCGAGGTTGCCCGTGGCCGACTTCGCGTACGGGCAGCCACCGAGTCCGCCGGCGCTGGCGTCGAACGTCGCGATGCCGCACTCCAGCGCGGCGGCCGCGTTGGCGAGCGCCTGGCCGTAGGTGTCGTGGAAGTGCAGGGCGAGCTGGTCGGCGGTCATCCCGGCTGCGGTCAAGGCCGCGAGCAGCGCCCGGACGTGACCGGCAGTGCCGACCCCGATCGTGTCGCCGAGGCTGAGCTGGCTGGCGCCGAGGTCGAACAGCCGCTTCCCGACCGACACGACCTGCTCGAGCGGGACCGCCCCCTCCCACGGGTCGCCGAAGCACATCGACACGTAGGCGCGGACGTCGAGCCCGGCGTCGCGGGCGCGGCGGACGGTCGGCTCGAACATGGCGAACTGCTCGTCGAGGCTGCGGTTGAGGTTCTTCTGCGCGAACGTCTCGGTCGCGGAGCCGAAGATCGCGACGTGCCGGACACCGAGCTCGAGCGCGCGGTCGAGGCCGCGCTCGTTGGGCACCAGCACCGGGCAGTCGCGGCCCGCCTCGCCGAGGAGGGTCATCAGCTCGGGGGCGTCGGCGAGCTGCGGGACCCAGCGGGGGTGGACGAACGACGTCGCCTCCACGATCGGGAGCCCGGCCGCCAGCAGCCGACGTACGAACTCGGCCTTCGCCTCGACCGGCACGACGCCCTGCTCGTTCTGGAGGCCGTCACGCGGGCCGACCTCGTAGATCGTGACCCGCTCGGGCAGCCCGGGACGCCGCTCGACCATCGGCAGCGTCACGCGTCGTCCTCCGGTGCCACGACGAACAGCGTCGCGCCGAGCGCCACCTGGTCGCCGGGACCGGCGCCGACGGTCGTCACGGTGCCCGCGAACGGCGCCTTCAGCGCCAGCTCCATCTTCATCGCCTCCAGGGTGCCGAGCACGGTGCCCTCCGCGACCTGCTCCCCCTCGGAGACGCGCACGTCGAGGACGGTACCGGGCATCGGTGCCGCGATGCTGCCGTCGCCCGCAGCCTGGGACCCGGCGAGCCGGTCGGGCCGCGCGAAGTGGTGCCGCTGACCGTGCAGGGCCAGGTCGACGAAGTCCCGCTGCGCGTTCACGACCGCGCGCACCCGATGACCGTCGACCACCGCCTCCAGCACGTGGTCGGCGGCCGAGATCTCGCGGATGGCAAGGCCGTCGACCCGGCCGGCCGCCCGGTCGACCACGACGTCGCGGTCGAGCTCGACCAGGGTCGGTGCCGGGGCGCCGGCGATCCGGAAGCCGTCGGCCTGGAAGGGATGGCCGGTGTCGAGCGAGGAGACCATGGCCGACGTCCACGCCGCCAGCGCGCGGGGCAGCCCGGCGTCGGGGGCGGGTACGTCGTGGTGGTCGAGCCAGGCCGTGTCGATCGTCGCGTCACGGAACTCGTCGGAGGCGACCAGCGCCCGCAGGAACCCGGCGTTCGTCGTCAGCCCCAGGATCGCGGTGCCGTCGAGGGCGTCGACCAGAAGCCGTCGGGCCGACTCTCGGTCGGGGCCGTGGGCGATCACCTTGCCCAGCATCGGGTCGTACGACGTGGACACCACCTGGCGCGGCAGGAGGGCGTGGTCGACGCGGATCCCCTCGCCGACGGGCCAGCGGACGATGCTGGCCTGGCCCGCCTGCGGCAGGAAGCCGCCGAACGAGTCCTCCGCGTAGACCCGCGCCTCGATCGCGTGGCCGGTGGGCCGCACGTCGTCCTGGGTGATCGGCAGCGGCTCGCCCAGCGCGACGCGTAGCTGGAGCTCCACCAGGTCGAGGCCGGTGACCAGCTCGGTGACCGGGTGCTCGACCTGGAGCCGGGTGTTCATCTCCAGGAAGTAGGCCTGGTCGGTGTCGGCGTCGAGCAGGAACTCGACGGTCCCGGCGTTCACGTAGCCGACGTGCTGCGCCAGCGCGACCGCGGACGACGTGACCAGCTCGCGGACCGCGGGTGTGATCGTCGGCGCCGGCGCCTCCTCGAGCACCTTCTGGTGGCGCCGCTGGGTGGAGCAGTCGCGCTCACCGAGGTGCACGACGGTGCCGTGGGAGTCGCCGATGACCTGCACCTCGATGTGACGGCCGTGCTCGACGTACTTCTCGACCAGCATGGTGTCGTCGCCGAAGGCCGCGACCGCCTCCCGCTTGGCCGCCGCCACCGCCTCGCCCATCTCGCCCTCCGAGCGCACGACCCGCATCCCCTTGCCGCCACCACCGGCCGCGGCCTTCACGAGGACGGGGAACGCGGCATCCTCGCCGGTCGGCACGACCGGGACGCCCGCCGCGACCGCGAGGTCCCGGGCGGCGTCCTTGCGCCCCATCTGCTCCATCACCTCGGCCGACGGCCCGACCAGGTGGACGCCGGCGGCCTCCAGCGCGGCGGCGAACGGCGCCCGCTCGGACAGGAAGCCGTAGCCCGGGTGGACGAACCGGGCTCCGTTGTCGACGGCGGCCGCGACCACCGCGTCGACGTCGAGGTACGACGGCACCCGCACCGCGTCGTCGGCCGCGTGCACGTGGGGCGCGTCGACGTCGAGGTCGGTGAAGATCGCGATCGTGTGCCAGCCCATCCGGGCCGCGGTGCGCATCACGCGGATCGCGATCTCGCCGCGGTTGGCGACCAGGAGGACGTGGTCTGGGTCGCTCATCGATCAGATCCTTTCGCGGTGCCGGGGTCCCCGCGGCGTTGTCCGCGGAGGAGCGCAGCGGGGGGAGCGGAGAACGTCGTGGGGTGGTTTCACATTCTGAAGATGCCGTAGGAGGGGTCAGGCGTGGGCGACTGGGCGGCCACCGCGAGACCCATGCCGAGCACCCGGCGGGTGTCGGCGGGGTCGATCACGCCGTCGTCCCAGAGCCGGGCCGTCGCGTAGTACGGCGAGCCCTGGGTCTCGTACTGCTCGCGGATCGGCGCCTTGAACGCGGCGTCGTCGTCGCGACCGGCGACGGTGGCCAGGACGTTGGCCGCCTGGTCGCCGCCCATGACCGAGATCCGTGCGTTCGGCCACATCCAGAGGAAGCGCGGGTCGTAGGCGCGGCCGCACATGCCGTAGTTGCCCGCGCCGAAGGAGCCGCCGATGACGACCGTGAACTTCGGGACCACGCTGCAGGCCACCGCCGTCACGAGCTTGGCGCCGTCGCGGGCGATGCCGCGGTTCTCGTACTCCTTGCCGACCATGAAGCCGGTGATGTTCTGCAGGAACACCAGCGGGATGCCGCGCTGGTTGCAGAGCTGGATGAAGTGGGCCCCCTTGAGCGACGACTCGCTGAACAGGATGCCGTTGTTGGCGACGATGCCGACCTCGTGGCCCCAGATCTTGGCGAAGCCGCACACCAGCGTCTCGCCGTAGAGCTGCTTGAACTCGTGGAACCGGCTGGCGTCGACCACCCGGCGGATCACCTCGCGCACGTCGTACGGCGTGCGGGTGTCGGTCGGCACCACGTCGTAGAGGCTCGCGGGGTCCTCCGCAGGCTCCTCCACCGCCACCGGGGTCGGCCCATGCGTCTGCGCGGCCGGCAAGGTGCTCACAATGCTGCGCACGATCGCCAGCGCGTGCGCGTCGTCCTCGGCGAGGTGGTCGACCACGCCCGACGTCCGGGCGTGGACGTCGCCGCCGCCGAGCTCCTCGGCGGTGACGATCTCGCCGGTGGCGGCCTTCACCAGCGGCGGGCCGCCGAGGAAGATCGTGCCCTGGTCCTTGACGATGACGGACTCGTCAGACATCGCGGGGACGTAGGCGCCCCCAGCGGTGCACGACCCCATCACGCTCGCGACCTGCGGGATGCCGCGGCCGGACAGGTTGGCCTGGTTGAAGAAGATCCGTCCGAAGTGCTCGCGGTCGGGGAACACCTCGTCCTGCATCGGCAGGAACGCGCCGCCGGAGTCAACGAGGTAGAGGCACGGCAGCCGGTTCTCGGCGGCGACGGTCTGCGCCCGCAGGTGCTTCTTCACCGTCATCGGGTAGTAGGTGCCGCCCTTGACGGTGGCGTCGTTCGCGACGACCACGCACTCGCGGCCGCTCACCCGACCGATGCCGGTGACGATGCCGGCGCTCGGCACGGCGAACACGTCGTCGTCGCCCTTGCCGTACATGCCGTACGCCGCGAGCGGGTTCAGCTCGAGGAACGGGCTGCCCGGATCGAGCAGCCGGTCGACCCGGTCGCGGACCAACAGCTTGCCGCGGTCGGTGTGCTTCTTGCGGGCGCTCTCCGAGCCGCCCTGCCGCACGGTCGCGAGCCGCTCGCGCAGCTCGTCGACCAGGTCTGTCATCTCCGCCACGCAGTCAGGTTAGCGATCATTAACCAACCGCGTCCACCGGTCAGCCGTCGTACGCCGCCCGGATCGAGTCCAGGAGGCGAGGCGGGCCGGTCAGCACCCCGGAGTCCTCGGTCAGCCGTACGTCGCGGCAGCCGTAGCCCTCCACGACCGCACCCCTCCGACCTGAGCCGTCGTCCCAGACGACGAGCCAGCGCGGCCCGAGCTCCTGGGTGCACATCCGGCCGGGGTCGGCCGGGGCGAGCGCCCCGAGGCCGTCGGCCACCGGGGTCAGGGACCCGCCCGAGACCTCGACCGGGTCTCCGTCGAGCCGCCAGGCGGTATCCGAGAGCTCGTAGCGGCAGATCGAGGCCCGGTCGGGCAGCTGGAGGTCCGGACTCGTGCCGGCCGGGTCGCCCGGGCCCTCCTCCGGTAGCTGGTCCGGGCAGGCCGGGCCCGAGGGCGGCGGCGCCTCCGTCGCCGTGGTGGGCTCATCGCCGCCGCAGCCGGCCACGAGGGCCGGCACCGCGAGCAGGGCTGTCAGTCGTGCTCTGGTTCCCGAGTTCATGAGGATGGGACGGCCGCGCCGTCGCTCCGGTTCCGCGGTCAGACGGGCAGCTGCTCGTGGAGGAACTCCAGCGTCTGCTGCCACGCACGGGCGGAGGCGTCGGGGTGGTGGAGGAAGAAGTCGTCGTTGTCGAACGCGTGGTTGGCGCCTTCGTGCAGCTCGACCCGGGCCGGGCGGCCGTCGGCGGTGACAGCCGCGGTGATGGTGTGGACGTCGGCGATGGGCAGGTAGTCGTCGGCCGTGCCGAAGTGGTGCAGGCTCGGACAGGTCACCTGCGGCGCGAGGTCGAGGAGGCCCGTGAGTGCGCTCCCGTAGTAGCTGACCAGCACGGCCGGCGCGACATCAGCCGCCACCGCGAAGGCCAGCCCGCCACCGAAGCAGAGCCCCAGGGCCCCGGGGGTGCCCCTCACCTCGTCGAGGGCCGCCAGCCACTCGAACGCCTCGTCCGCGTCCGCCACGGTCGTCGGCCAGTCGAGCCGGTTCACCAGCGACATCGCCTGCTCGACCGCGGCCGGGCCGGACCCCTCGACCTCCTGCTGGTCGAGCCGCCAGTAGAGCTCGGGCGCCAGCACGACGTACCCGGCGGCGGCGAGGTCGGCCGCCCGCCGCCGGATGTAGGCGCTGACGCCGAAGATCTCCTGGAGCAGCAGCAGACCGGGTCCTGAGCCGGACTCCGGCAGCCAGAGGTAGGCGGGCATCTCGCCGTCGGCCGTGGTCACCTGCACCGTGGTGGGGTTCGAGGTCGGGTTCGTCGTCACCGGCCCACCCTCTCGTCCCGGCGCGTCGGTAGTCCACATCGGACCGGTTGCCCCACCGGCCTCGGCGACCACCAATTCAGTGTGGACTACCGAGCAGAGGCGCCTAGGGTCGTCGCCATGGCGACCCGACCGACCGGTGACGACGCGCTCGCCGCCGACCCGTTCGACTGGCAGGTGACCAAGGTCGGGACGGTGCTGGTGTTCCGCGGTGGCCGGCAGGTCGTGACCGTCGGCGGCACGGCCGGGCTGAAGCTCGCGGCCCAGCTCGACGGCGCGGACGAGACCGCGGCCCAGCAGCTCCTGGCCCGCGCCACCGGCAACTACCGCCGCGGCAACGAGCGATGAGCCCGCGGGTGGTGCTGATGTGCGGGGTGGCCGGCTCGGGGAAGTCGACCCACGCCCGCGAGCTCGAGCGCCAGGGCTGGTTGCGGCTGTCGATCGACGTCGAGGCCTGGCGCCGCGGACACCGAACGATGCCGCTGCCGGTCGAGCTCACCGACGACATCCGAGCCCAGCAGAGGGAGGCCCTGGTGGCGGCGGTCCGGCGCGGTCGCGACGTGGTCGTGGACTACTCCTTCTGGAGCCGCGCCCAGCGCGACGACTACCGCCGGCTGGCCCGCGAGGCCGGGGCAGACGTCGAGGTCCACTACTGCCCGGTGACAGCCGCGCTTGCCCACCGCCGGATCACCGAACGCAACGCCGGGCCTCGCAGCCCCGACACCTACGCCGTGGAGGCCCAGACGCTGACGGCGTACCTCGACGGCTTCGAGGCGCCCGAGCCGGACGAGACCGACGTGTCCGTCGTCCGGGCGACACTCGATCCGGGAGTTAGCGACCGCTAACCTGGGCGCGTGTCCACCGAGACCGTGAGCCGCCGCGACCAGCTGCTCTCCACCGCGGCCGAGCTGTTCGCGAAGCGTGGCTTCCACGGCGTCTCGGTCGCCGACCTCGGGGCGGCGTGCGGCATCTCCGGGCCGGCGCTCTACAAGCACTTCCCGTCCAAGGACGCGATCCTCGCCGAGATGCTCGTCTCGATCAGCGAGGAGCTGCTCGCCGTCGGCCGCGAGCGGGTCGCGCTCGCGCAGGGGGCCGACGACGCGGTCCGTGCCCTCGTCGACTGGCACGTCGAGTTCGCGCTGACCCGCCGGGCACTGATCGTCGTCCAGGACCGCGACTGGGAGTCGCTGCCCGCCGACGCGCGCGAGCAGGTGCGCGGCCTCCAGCGGGCCTACGTCGACGTCTGGGCCGACCAGCTGCGCCGGGTGCACCGCGGGCTCAGGGTCGACCGGGCCCGCGCGATGGCGCACGTCGCGTTCGGCCTCATCAACTCGACGCCCCACTCGGGGCTGCTGCCCGACGCCCAGATGCGGGCGCTGCTGACGACCATGGCGCTGGGCGCCCTCGGGGTGGGAGCGCCGGGGCAGGAGCGCTCGCCCGCCGGCTGACTCAGTCGGAGGCGAAGGCGGCGTCGAACGAGGCGGTCGGCGGGTCGTAGTCGAACCGGCGCAGGAACTCCAGCGCCTCCTTCGCGCCGTGCAGCCGGTCCATGCTGGCGTCCTCCCACTCGACCGAGATCGGACCGTCGTACCCGATCGCGGCGAGCGCGCGGAACGCGTCCTCCCAGGGGACGTCACCGCGACCGGCGGAGACGAAGTCCCAGCCGCGGTGCTGGTCTCCCCACGGCAGGTGCGAGGAGAGGATGCCGTTGCGGCCGCCGCCCATCCGCATCCGGGTGTCCTTGCAGTCCACGTGGTAGATCCGGTCCGCGAAGTCGGAGATGAACGCGACCGTGTCGAGGCCCTGCCACACCATGTGGCTCGGGTCCCAGTTGAGGCCGAACGCCGCGCGGTGGCCGATCGCCTCGAGCGTCCGGGCGGTGGTCCAGAAGTCGTAGGCCATCTCGCCCGGGTGGACCTCGAGCGCGAACCGGACACCGCACTCGTCGAACACGTCCATGATCGGGTTCCAGCGGTCGGCGAAGTCCTGGTAGCCCGCGGCGATCCGGTCGGCCGGCACCGGCGGGAACATCGCGACGTAGGGCCAGACCGACGAGCCGGTGAAGCCCACCACGGTGTCGACCCCCATCCGCTGCGCCAGCCGGGCCGTGAGCGCCAGCTCCTCGGCCGCTCGGGACCGGACCCCCTCCGGGTCACCGTCGCCCCACACCCGCTCGCGGAGCAGCGGCTGGTGCCGGAAGTCGATCGGGTCGTCGCACACGGCCTGGCCGGTCAAGTGGTTGCTGATCGCCCAGACCTTCAGCCCATGCTTCTCCAAGATCGCGAGCCGCTCCTCGACGTAGCCGTCCTCGTCCCAGCGCCAGGCGTCGAGGTGCTCTCCGGAGACCGCGATCTCCAGCCCGTCGTAGCCCCACTCGGCGGCGTACGACGCGACCTCCTCGAGCGTGAGGTCGGCCCACTGCCCGGTGAACAGCGTGTAGCTCTTGCCCATCAGCCCGCTCCCTCGACGTCGACACGTGCCCCTGAGGCTGCCGCACTCGCCTCGATCGCCGCCAGCACCCGCTGCACGGCGAGCCCCTCGGCGAAGGACGGGGACGGGCTCCGGCCGGCTCCGATCGCGGCCAGGAGGTCGGCCGCCTGCGACGTGAACGTGTGGTCCCAGCCGAGGACGTGGCCGGGCGGCCACCACGCCGACACGTAAGGGTGCGACTCCTCGGTCACCAGCACCCGACGGGCGCCGGACGTCGGGTCTGCCGGGTCGGTGAGGACCTGGAGCTCGTTGAGCCGCTCGAGGTCGAACGAGAGCGCGCCGTCGGTGCCGAACACCTCGATGGCCAGGCCGTTCTTGCGACCGGTCGCCATTCGGCTGACCTCGACGCTGGCCACGGCCCCGGAGCCGGTCTGGAGCGTCGCCCAGGCCGCGTCGTCGACCGTGACGGGTTCGGCCCCGTCGTCGCCGTGCCGTTCGGTGACGAACGTCCGCAGCTGGCCGCTCGCGGCGGTCACCGGCTCGCCGAGCAGGAACTGCACCTGGTCGACGACGTGCGAGGCCAGGTCGCCGAGCGCGCCGGAGCCCGCCGTCTCCTGGCGCAGCCGCCACGTCATCGGGGCGTCGGCGTCGGCCAGCCAGTCCTGGAGGTACGCCGCGCGCACCTGCCGGACCGCGCCGATCTCACCGTCCGCGATCAGCTGCCGGGCCAGCGCGAGCGCCGGCACGCGGCGGTAGTTGAAGGCCACCATCGAGGCCACACCCCGGGCGGCCGCCGCCTCGGCCGCGGCGACCATCGCCTCGGACTCGGCGACGGAGTTGGCCAACGGCTTCTCGACCAGCACGTGCTTGCCGGCCTCGAGGGCGGCGATCGCGAGCTCGGAGTGGAGGTGGCCGGGCGTGCAGATGTCGACGACGTCGATGTCGTCGCGCTCGACCACCGCGCGCCAGTCGGTGGCGGTCTCCTCCCAGCCGTAGCGGAGCGCCGCCTCCTTGACCGCCCGCTCGTCGCGGCCGACCAGCAGCTGGCGCCGGACCGGCGCGGTGTCCGGGTAGAAGGCGCCGACGTTGCGCCAGGCGTTGGAGTGCGCCTTGCCCATGAAGGAGTAGCCGACGACCGCCACTCCGAGCGGGCGCAGGTCGCCTCCCGACGTACCGTCTGCCATGGGTCTGCCTCTCAGCTCAAGTCAGGGAGCGGTCAGCGACCGCAGGAACGCCAGCCCGTCGGACGCCAGCGCGTCGGGGCTCTCCGCCAGCGGCCGCCAGATCGAGGCGGCCACCGCGATGGCGGCGTTGTCGGGGGTGAAGCTCTCGATGGTCAGTGCTCCGGTGTAGCCGACGTCGTCGAGAGCCGCCACGATCCCGGCCCAGTCGGTCTGGTCGTGGCCGGGGGCGCCCCGGTCGTTCCCGCAGACCTGCACGTGCACGAGGTGCTCGCCGGCCGTGCGGACCGCCGCGGCGCTGTCCCGCTCCTCGATGTGAAGGTGGTAGGTGTCGAGCGCCAGGCCCACCCCCTCGTCGAGCAGCGGCCCGAGCCCCGTCAGCGCCTGGTCGACGGTGTTGACCAGCGACGTCTCGTAGCGGTTCAGGGGCTCGATCCCGAGCCGCACCCCTCGTTCACCCGCGTACGCCGCGACCGGCGCGAGGTGCTCACGCCACTCGGCGTACGCCGCGTCCCGCTCCTCCGGGGTCAGCCGCCACACCCGCCCGGTCTGGGCGTAGAACGGCCCGCACACCGCGGGCGACCCGACCGCGACGGCCAGGTCGACGCAGTCGCGGAGGTACGCCTGGGTCCTGGTGACCGCACCGGGGCTCGCGGTCACCAGGTCCCGGCCCGGGGCCATCGCGCCTACGACGTACGGCGCGAGGCCCGTCTCCCGCAGGACCGCCGCGGTCTCGTCGTGGTCGAGGTCGCCGGGGTTCTCCAGCGGGAGCTCGATCGCGTCGAAGCCGAGGTCGGCGATCCTGCGGGCCAGGCCGGGCAGGTTCTCGTCCGTCAGGGGCGAGGACCAGACCCAGGTGTTGACCCCGAGAGGTCGGGAGGTCACGGAATCTGGCGCTCCTGCCAGACCTCGGGGTACCCGGGCAGGTCCTCGCCACCGAACTTCGCGTAGTGACCGTCGGGCATGCCGTCGTTCGCTGCGAGGAAGTCGGCCCGCTCGGTCTCGGTGATCGGGACCTGCGGGAGCACCCACTCCGCGGGCACCTCCTCGCCGGCGAAGATCTTCTCGACCGCCAGCAGCGGGGTGCGCCACTGGAAGTTGGAGTAGACCGGCGCGAGACCGGTGAGCCCGGTCTCCTCCCACTTGCGCATGAAGCTCATCTCGTCCTCACCGGTCATGACCGGGTAGTCGACGCCCGCGTCCTCGAACGCCTCGATGGCAGCGACTCCGCCGTCACCGGCGTCCATCCACACGCCCGCGACGTCGCCCTGGGCGAGCTCGTCGGTGATGATCTTCTTGATCTCGGCCGGGTCGGCGCCGGTGAAGTAGTCGACCGCGTCGATCCCGTTCTCCTCGAAGATCTTCTCGGCGGCGGCCCAGCGGGTCTCGAGCACGTCGACTCCCGGCAGGATCCGGAGCGCGACGACCTTGTCGCCCTCCTCGAGGTTCTCGACCAGGAAGTTCGCGGTCGCGATGCCCCAGGCGTAGCCGCCGATCGGGTGGATGAACGTCGTCGGGCAGTCGGTGTCGACCCCACGGTCGAACACGATGACCGGCTTGCCGGTCTCACAGGCGCGCTCCACCGCAGGCGTCATCGCGGCCGTGGAGTTCGGCGAGATGATGAACGCGTCGCAGTTGCCCTCGCTGATGAAGTAGTCGATGTCGTCGATCTGCGTGTTGTCGTCGTCCTGCGCGTCGCGGGTCTCCATGTCGGAGATGACGCCCGCGTCCACGAGCACCTCGAGCTGCTGGTTCATCGTGATCCAGCCGGTCTGGCGCCACGGGTTGGAGATCGAGGCGTTCGCGAAGCAGACCTTCTTGCCGCCGGCGCCGTCGGCGAACTCCGAGGTGTCGGTCATCTCGCCGTCGATGTACTGGAGCCAGGGCTCGGACTCGTCACCCTCGAAGGTGGCGTCCATCTGCTCCATCTGGGTGTCGAAGTCCGCTTGGACGAACCACTCCTCGCTCGACGTGTCCTCAGCGGTGGGGTCGTCCTCCGCCACCGGGTCGTCGACCGAGCTGTCGGTGCTGCACGCGCTGAAGAGCGCGAGCACCGCGATGGACGCGAGCGCGCCCCTGACCTTGCGACTGCGCATCAGTTGGTCTCCCTTGTGGTTGGTGTGGTGCTGCTGGTGGTGCCGGGTGGTGCGGTGGATGCGGTGGTGCGTCCGAGACGGGTACGGCGAGCGCCGCGCGGCCGACGGCCGACCTGCCAGGCACGGCCGGCTGCCGCGACGGCGAGGATGATGATCAGGCCCTGCACGGTGTCGCGCCACGTGGCCGAGACCTCGTAGGTGGTGAGCAGCGTGAAGAGCAGCTCGAGCGCGAACGCGCCGGCGGCCGCCGAGAGCACCCAGCCCCGGCCACCCCCGAGCAGGACGCCGCCCAGGACCACCGCCGTGATGGCGGTGAACTCGTAGCCCTGGCCGACCGAGGGGTGCACGCCGGCGTACCCGACCAGGATGATGCCGGCGACCGTGGCCGACAGCGACGACAGCATGAAGGCGCGGGTCTTGAGCCACCAGACCGAGACGCCGGTGACCCGGGCCGCGTCGGGGTTGTCACCCGCGGCGATCAGGCTGCGGCCGAAGGGACGCGCCATCAGCCAGGTGGCCAGGGTCGCCAGCACGGCGAAGATGATGAGGGGGTAGGGGATGACCTCGAGGAGCGGCACGTCCTCGATGCCGCCCCGGCCGATCTCGCGGAACTCGTCGACCGGGTTGCCGGTCGCGGCGCCGCCGGTCAGGTAGCGGACCAGCCCGCCGAGCGCGAGCATCATCCCGAGCGTCACGATGAAGCTCGGCACCTGCAGCAGGGTGGTCGCGATCCCGTTGACGAGGCCGATCAACGCCCCGACGGCGAGCATCAGCACCATCACGGGCAGGATCCGGCCGGTGTCCTGACCGATCAGGTTGCCGGCCATCACCACCTGGGTCGTGACGACCGCGGCCATCGACAGGTCGAACTCGCCGGAGACGATCACGAAGTACTGGCCCATCGCCGCGATCGCGATCGGCGCGGTGCGGCCGATGAAGCGGATCAGGACGCCGGGGTCGCTGAAGTTCTCGTTGCGGGCCGCGATCGCGATCACCAGCACGACCACCAGCACGAAGACGGCGCCCCCGGGCGTGGCCGCGACGGTGGCGACCCGTGCGCCGAGCCCGCCCTGGTGCGCGGGGAGCGGCGGCCGGTCGGCCGCACGCAGCGGCCGGGTCAGGTCGCTCATCGTGCCTCCTGGAGGGCCGCGTCGAGACCTGTGGGCCGGTCGAACGGGGCGGGTCGGCGATCGATCTCGCGGCGGGCGTAGACCGCGACGGCGGCGATGATCACGACGCCGCGGATCACGTCGCGCAGGAACGGGTTGACCTGCATCACGCCCATCACGTTGTCCATGACGGCGAAGATCGCGACGCCCGCGAGGGTGCCGACCACGTTTCCCTTGCCTCCGGCGAGCAGCGTGCCGCCGAGGACGACGGCCGCGATCGACATCAGGTCGTAGCCGCCCTGCGTGCCGATCGTCGGGCTGCCGACGCCGAGCCGGGCGAGCAGCAGCAGGCCGGCGAGGGCGCTGAGCACCGAGCACAGGACGTGGGCCGACACGACCGGGACCCAGGTCCGGATGCCCGACATCCGGGCGACCGCCTCGTTGCCACCCACGGCGTAGAGGTGGTGCCCGAGGCGGGTACGCCGGAGCATCCAGATCGCCAGGGCGGCGCAGCCCAGCAGGATCAGGAAGGAGATCGGCACCGGCCCGATCTGGGTGGCCCCGATCAGCCGGAACGACCGCGGCGCGAGGCCGTGGTTGCCCTGGTAGTTGGTGGCGAGGTAGCCGCTGATGACCAGCCCGACACCGAGCGTGGCGACGAAGCCGTGGACCTTGAGCCCGCTCACGATCAGGCCGTTGACCAGCCCGATCACGGCGGCGACCGCGACCCCGACGAGGACCCCCGGCAGCACCTTGCCCGACTCGCCGGCCATCACGCCGCCCGCCAGCACGCTGGTGAGGCTGGCCACGAAGGGCACCGAGAGGTCGAGGCTGCCGACCAGGATCACCAGGGTCTGGCCGATCGCGATGAAGCCGAGGACGCTCATCAGGGTCAGGATGGAGCGCACGTTGCCGACGCTGAAGAAGTTGCGGCCCTCGACGGCCGTGAGGACCGCGCCGGCCAGGATCGCGACGACGAGGATGCCGACGACGATCCCGGTGGAGGTGAGTCGGGCGCTGCGACCGGACAGGGAGCTCAGCACGCTCACGCGGCACCGCCCTGGGCCTCGGCGACCCCGGTCGCGAGCGCGAGCACCTGCTCCTCGGTCGCACCCGCTGGGAGCTCGCCGGCCGGGCGACCGTCACGCATCACGATGATGCGGTCGGACATGCCGATCACCTCGGGGAGCTCGCTCGAGACCATCAGGATGCTGACGCCGTCGGCCGCGAGGCTGCGCATCAGCTCGTAGATGCTGTGCTTGGCCCCGACGTCGATGCCACGCGTGGGCTCGTCCATCAGCACGACCCGCGGCTGCGCCGCCAGCCAGCGCGCGAGCACGACCTTCTGCTGGTTGCCGCCGGAGAGGAACTGGACCTCCTGGTCCATCGCCCGGGCCGACACCTCGATCGAGGACAGCAGCCCGGGCATCTGACGGCGGGTGACGCCGGTACGACGAGGGAAGACGGCCCGGACGACGCCGAGCGCGTTGTCGAGGATCGACTGGTTGAGTGCCAGGCCGGTCGCCTTGCGGTCCTCGGTCACCATCGCGAGCCCGGCCCGCACCGCCTGCCGCGGCGAGCCGGGGCGACGGGTGGACCCGGCGACGGACATCTCGCCGCGGCTGAACGGCCGGACGCCGAAGACCGCCTCGAGCAGCTCGGTCCGTCCGGAGCCCTGGAGCCCGGCGACACCGACGATCTCGCCGGCCCGCAGGGTCAGGTCGACCCCGTCGACGTACCCGTTGCCGGCGCCGCGCAGCTCGAGCAGCGGCTCGCCGACCTCCGTGCCCGCCACCGGGTCGGGGAAGAACGACGAGATCGACCGGCCCACCATCAGCCGGACCAGTGCGGAGTCGTCGAGGTCCTCGGACCGCTCGGTCGCGACCTGCTGGCCGTCCTTGAGCACGGTGATGGTGTCGCAGAGGTCGAAGACCTCCTTGAGCCGGTGGGACACGTAGAGGATCGCGACCCCGCGGCGGGTGAGACCGCGGATGATGCCGTAGAGCAGCTCCACCTCGTGGTCTGCCAGGGCGGCGGTCGGCTCGTCCATCTGGATGACGCGGGCGTCGAAGCTGATCGCCTTGGCGATCTCGACGATCTGCTGCTCGGCGACCGACAGCGTCCGCACGCGCTGGCCGGGGCGGATGCCGGTGACCCCGAGGCCGGCCAGCAGCTCCTGGGTGTCGCGCTGCATCTTCCCGGTGTCGACGGAGCCCCGCCGGCGAGGTTCGCGGCCGAGGTAGATGTTCTCGGCGACCGAGCGTTCCGGCAGCAGGTTGAACTCCTGGAAGACCGTGGAGATCCCGGCGTGCTGGGCCTGGAGCGGGTGGCCGAAGTGGACGGGGTCCCCGCCGACCTCGATCGTGCCCGCGTCCGGGGAGTAGACGCCGGCGAGCACCTTCATCAGGGTCGACTTGCCGGCGCCGTTCTCGCCGACGAGCCCGAGCACCTGGCCGGCCCGCAGCTCCAGGTCGGCGTCGGCGAGCACCGTGTGACCGGCGAAGGACTTGGTGACACCGCGGGCGCGCAGCACGACCTCGCCCTGCGGGGCGTCGGAGGCAGCCGACGACGGCGTGGTGACCACGGCGTCACTGTGGCACGGGTCACGCACTTTTGTCGAGGGCCCGGCAGAAGTTCGTTGCTGGACGTACACAACTCGGCGTGCTTCACTTCCGTCGTGCGGCCCAGCGACCTCTTCGAGCTCCTCCGGGACGGTCAGCCGCGCACCCGGGCCCAGCTGGCCGAGACCACCGGCCTGGCCCGCTCGACCATCGCCGCACGGATCGACGTGCTGCTGCGGCTGGGCCTGGTGGCGCCGTACGGCGGTGGGGTCTCGACCGGCGGCCGACCGCCGTCACTGCTGGCCCTCAACCCGAGCGCCTGGGTGGTGGCCGGGATCGACCTGGGTGCGACCCACGCGACCGCCGCGCTCGCCGACCTCGCCGGCACGATCCTCGTCGAGCGACGAGCCGACCTCGACATCGCGGCAGGCCCCGACGAGGTCCTGACGTGGGTCGAGGGCGTCGTCGGCGAGCTGCTCGCGGACCAGCGCCGGCCGGTGACCCAGCTCGCCGCGATCGGCATCGGGCTGCCCGGACCGGTCGAGCACTCCACCGGCCGTGCGATCAACCCGCCGATCATGCCCGGCTGGGACCGGTACGACGTCCCGGCCCACGTGCAGCGTGCGTTCGACGTCCCCGTCCTCATCGACAACGACGTGAACATCATGGCGCTGGGCGAGCGGCACGCCCACCTCCACGACGTCGACGACCTGGTGCTGATCAAGGTCGCGACCGGCATCGGCGCCGGCATCGTCTCGGGCGGCGAGCTCCAGCGCGGGGCGCAGGGGACCGCGGGCGACGTCGGTCACGTCCGGGTCGCGCGGGCCGCGGAGACGTTGTGCCGGTGCGGGAACGTCGGCTGCCTGGAGGCGATCGCGGCCGGCCCGGCGCTGGCCGCCGCCCTCCGCGCGTCGGGCGTCGAGGTCACGGACGGCCACGGCGTGGTCGAGCTGGTGCGCTCCGGCGACCCGGCGGCCGTGGCCGCCGTCCGCCAGGCCGGGCGCGACCTCGGCGAGGTGGTCGCCACGCTCGTCAACCTCATCAACCCCTCCGCGGTGGTGATCGGCGGCGCCCTCGCCGAGGCCGGCGAGAGCCTGCTCGCGGGCATCCGGGAGGTCGTCTACAGCCGGTCGCTGCCGCTGGCGACCGAGCACCTGCAGATCGTGACCTCCCGCGCCGGCGAGCGGGCCGGCGTCATCGGAGCCGCCGCGCTGGCCATCGAGCACGTGCTGTCACCCGCCGCGATCGACGCCGCGGAGCTCCGCCTCGTGAGCGCCTGACGCGCACGCCTCCCGGATATCGATTCGCACGGTCTCGGTGCCCGCACCTCACCTCGTCGGGTGAGCACAGAGGGCCCGGACCTCGCCGCCGACGTCGCGTGGACCATGACCGGCTGCACGCTCGCGCTCGCCGCGGTGATCCGCTGACCGGCTGGGCGGCCGACCGGTTCGGCACCAAGCAGCTCCACCTGCTGGCGGTGCTCCTCTTCACCGCCGGGTCTGTGCTGTGCTCGGTCGCCGACGGGCTCGGCCAGCCGGTCGCGTTCCGCGTGCTCCAGGGCCTGGGCGGCGGGGTTCGCCCTGTTCTCGGTGCTGCTCACCAACGGCATCCAGGACGCGATCGGCGAGGCGACGGCCGAGCAGAGTCCGAACCCGCTGCCGTTCCTGGCCGGTGCCTACGCCGACGCGTTCCTCGTCGCCGTCATCCTGGCGGTGTGCCTGGTGCCGGCGCTGTTCCTGCCGCGTCGCAAGGTCGCCCCGGTCGTCGACCCGGGCGCCATGATCGGGCACTGAGCGGCACCCGCCGGTGCCCGGCACCCGGCTGACATAGTCGGCCCATGGATGCCGTTGCCGAGCTGCTGACTCGCCACCCCGTCATCGACGGCCACAACGACCTGTTGTGGGAGGCGCGGCAGCGGTACGGCTACGACTTCGACCGGCTCGACATCGCCGGCGCGACCCCCAACCACACCGACCTGCCGCGGCTCACGGCCGGCGGGGTCGGCGGCCAGTTCTGGTCGGTCTACGTGCCGTCGTCGCTGCCCGGCGGCCACGCGGTCACCGCGACCCTGGAGCAGATCGACGCGGCGTACTCCCTGATCGAGCGGTACGGCGAACGGCTGGCGTTCGCCGGCACGGCCGACGAGGTCGAGGCGGCCTGGGCGTCGGGCCGGATCGCGTCACTGCTCGGCGCCGAGGGCGGGCACTCGATCGACTGCTCGCTCGGCACGCTGCGGATGCTCCACACGCTCGGGGTGCGCTACCTGACGCTGACCCACAACGACAACACGCCGTGGGCCGACTCGGCGACCGACGACCCGGCCGTCGGGGGTCTCACGGCGTTCGGCACCGAGGTGGTCCGGGAGATGAACCGGATCGGGATGATGGTCGACCTCTCCCACGTCGCTGCCACCACGATGCGGGCAGCCCTGGACGCCAGCGAGGCGCCGGTGATCTTCAGCCACTCGTCCGCCCGGGCGGTGACCGACCATCCACGCAACGTGCCCGACGACGTGCTGGCCCGGCTGGCCGACAACGGCGGCGCCTGCCTGGCGACGTTCGTGCCGGACTTCGTCAACCGTGAGTGCGCCGCCTGGCGGCTGGAGCTGCGCGCGGCCGGCGAGGCCGCAGGCCTCGACCTGAAGGTGGAGGACGGCTGGCGGGCCTTCCGCGCCGACTGGGCGGCCGAGCGACCCGCTCCGACCGCCACGCTCGCCGACGTGGTCGCCCACGTCGAGCACATCCGCGAGGTCGCGGGCATCGAGCACGTCGGCCTCGGTGGCGACTACGACGGCGTCGAGGCACTGCCCGAGGGCCTCGAGGACGTCAGCGGCTACCCCCGGCTGCTGGCCGCGCTGGCCGAGCGGGGTTGGTCCACCTCCGACCTGGCCCGGCTCACCAGCGGCAACGTGCTGCGCGTGATGCGCGGCGTGGAGGCGGTGTCGGCCGAGTTGCGCCGCGAGCGTGGGCCGAGCCTCGCCACGATCGAGGAGCTCGACGGCCTCAGCCGCTGACGCCCAGCGCGAGCGGCAGCACCGCGGTGGCCCCCGCCTGGCGCAGCGCGCGGGCCGCGAGGGTCATGGTCCAGCCGGTCACGACCAGGTCGTCGACGAGCAGCACCGGCCCGGCGGGGATCTCGCCCTCGACGGCGTACCGCCGGGTCACCGCCGCCACCCGCTGGGCGGAGTTGGAGGCGCCGCGGTCGGGGTCGACCGAGGGGTCGACGATCGCGAACCGTCCCACGACGGGTACGTCGAGGTAGCGCGACAGCCCCTCGGCCAGGTCGCGCGTCAGGGTGGGCCGGCGGGCCGACTCGACGTGGACGACGGCCGCCACCTGCGGCTTCCAGTCGCCGAGCACGTCGACCACGGCGCGCGCCAGGGGAACCGGGACCGGGCCGTCGTCGCCGGCGAACAGCGACCGGAGCGAGCCGCCGTGACCGAGGTCGGTGAGCCGGGCGACCACCCGGCCCTCCTCCGCGCCGTCGGTGATCTTGCCCTTCAGGTCGAGCCCGAGGTTGGCCAGCGCGGTCGGCCACATCTTGCGCGGCTCGAGCACGACCCCGGGCCGGGAGAGCTGTTCCTCGGCGGCCTCGACGGCCGCCGCGCTGACGTCGGCGGAGACCGCGAAGCCGCCGCAGCGGTCGCAGCGCCCGCACGGCTCGGCCCCGGGGTCGTCGAGCTGGCGGCGGAGGTACTCCATCCGGCAGCCGTCGTGGTCGAGATAGGCCAGCATCGCCGCCTGCTCGCGCTCGCGGGCCTCGCGCACCCGCCGGTGGCGCTCCTCGTCGTAGACCCACTCCTGCCCGGTCGACTCCCAGCCGCCGCGCACCCGCCGCACCGCGCCGTCGACGTCGAGCACCTTGAGCATGGTCTCGAGCCGGGTGCGGTTGAGGTCGACGTAGGTCTCGAGGGCGGCGGTGCTGAGGGGGCCGTGCTCGGCGAGCGCCTCGAGCGTCGCGCGGACCAGCGGCTCGCGCGGGAACGCGAGCGACGCGAAGTAGGCCCAGATGTCGCGGTCCTCGATGGCGGGCAGCAGCACCACGGTGGCGTCGTCGGTGCCGCGGCCGGCGCGGCCCACCTGCTGGTAGTAGGCGACCGGCGACGCCGGCGCGCCGAGGTTGACCACGAACCCGAGCCGGGCGTCGAAGCCCATGCCGAGCGCACTGGTCGCGACGAGGGCCTTCACCTCGCCGGCGAGGAGCGACTGCTCCAGGGCGAGCCGCTCGGTGGGCTCGGTCTGGCCGGAGTACGCCGCGACCGCGTGGCCCCGGGCGCGCAGGTAGCCCGCGACCTCCTGGGTGGCGGCGACGGTGAGGCAGTAGACGATCCCGGAGCCGGGCTGCTCGGCGAGGTGGTCGGCCAGCCAGGCCAGCCGCTGCTCGGCGGTCTTGAGGCGGACCACGCCGAGCCGCAACGACTCGCGGTCGAGCGAACCGCGCAGCACGACCGTGTCGGTGCCGAGCTGCTCCGCGACGTCGTCGGTCACCCGCTGGTTGGCGGTCGCGGTCGTGGCGAGCACCGGGATGCCGTCGGGGAGCTCGGCGAGCAGGGTGCGGATCCGGCGGTAGTCGGGCCGGAAGTCGTGACCCCAGTCGGAGATGCAGTGCGCCTCGTCGACCACGAGCAGCCCGCAGCTGGCGGCCAGCCGCGGCAGCACCTCGTCGCGGAAGCCCGGGTTGTTGAGCCGCTCCGGGCTGACGAGCAGCACGTCGACCTCACCGGCGTTGATGGCGTCGTGGATCGGCTGCCACTGCTCGATGTTGGTGGAGTTGATGGTGACCGCGCGGATCCCGGCGCGCTCGGCGGCGGCGATCTGGTTGCGCATCAGGGCCAGCAGCGGCGAGATGATCACCGTCGGCCCCGCGCCCTCTGCCCGCAGGAGCAGGGTGGCGACGAAGTAGACCGCGGACTTGCCCCAGCCGGTGCGCTGCACCACCAGCGCCCGGCGCCGGTGCACGGCCAGCGCCTCGATCGCGGCCCACTGGTCGTCGTACAGCGTCGCCTCGGGCTGCCCCTCGCGCGGGCCCACCAGTGCGCGCAGGTGCTGCTCTGCCTCGAGCCGTGGGTCGGTGCGGACGTCGGTCACCCGGCCTGTCTACCAGCGCCCACCCTCCGCGCCGAGTCGTGGGGAAATCAGGTCGAGTCGTGGGAAATTCGGGCCGAGTCGTGTCTCAGTCGTGAACGAGACACGACTCGACCCGATTGAGGCACGATTCGCGCCGATTTAGGCACGACTCGCGCTAGGCGGCGGGGCCTTGGCGGCGCACGTCGTCGACGGCCGTCATCGCCTCGCGCAGCTGGGCCAGCCAGTCGCCCTCGTGCTGGCCGACCAGCCGGACGCACCAGGCGAGGGCGTCGGCGCGCGAGCGGGCGACCCCGGACTCGACCAGCGTGTCGAGCACCTGCCGCTGCGGCTGGCGCAGCCGGGTCATGACCGGCGCGGCGACGTGCGTCCACAGCTCCTCGTGCTCCCCGACCCGCAGGCCCCACGAGACCTTGCGCTCATAGCGGTGCTCGGCTTCCCGGGCGATCTTCATCCGCGCCTCGCGGGTGTCCTCGCGGAACGCCCGGGCCCGGCCGGCCCGCGCCTCGGCGGTCGCGACCTCGGACTCGCCGGTCACGTCGTCGGTGGTGAGGACGACCGTGATCTCCTCCCGGTCGACGCTCACCCGCGGCGGCTCGACCGCCCACTCCTGCGGCAGCCGGCCGGCGAACCAGCCCTCCACCGCCTCCTGCTGCTTGTCTGTAATCATGTAATCAGTGTTGCACGCCGGGTCAAGGGGCCGGCGCGAACGCGCCGTCGCGCAGCACCGGCACCACCGCGCTGGTGTGCAGCCGGCCTGCGATCGCCACGTCGTGCGCGAAGCCGTGGGCGGTCAGCTCGACGCCGCCGGCGCAGGTGGACAGGTGCTCCAGCGGCCGCGGCACGAAGGCGGCGAACGCGTCCCTCGCCACCCGCGCCTCCGGGCTCATCGGCTCGGGGTCGAGCCCGGCCAGCACCGCGCCGGCGCCCCAGAGGTCCTCCGCGCACGGCCGCAGCGAGTCGTCGGGCCACCGCTCCCCCGCCGGTACGACGGCGACGACCGCCCCACCCTCGACCCGCGGCCGCAGCCACTCGGTGACGGCGCGCGCGTTGCGCAGGCACGCGGCGACGACCGTCGCGCCCGAGCCCGCGAGCTCCGCGCAGATCGTGGAGCCGTTCGGCGAGGGCAGCACCAGCCGCTCGATCCCCGTCGCGGTCTGCAGCGACCCGGGTGACAAGGACACCGCGCCGGCGCGGCAGCGGGCGTCCTGCCGCTGCAGGGCGAGGTCGGCCTGCCGCTCCTCGGCGTACTCGGCGGCGCGCTCGTCGCGCCACCGGAACGGGTAGACCGTGATCCCGCGCTCGACCGCGACGGTCACGGTCGTGGTGAACGACAGCACGTCGACGACCACCGCCACGTCGGCGCGGCGGGCGATCGCGGCCGCGCCGGTCGGTCCCCACTCGAGCCGGATCCGGTGACCCGCCTGGTCATGGCCTGGTGCGAGCATGCAGGTGTTCTACCGCACCGGGGCGGCGGGCTACTCCCCGCCCAGGAAGACGCCGCGCACCGTGGTGCCGCGACCCGGCTCCGACTCGACCCGCAGCTCGCCACCGGCCGCTCGCATCCGGACCTCCATGCCCAGCAGGCCACCTTCCGGCTCGAGGGTGGCGGCGTCGAAGCCGCGGCCGGTGTCGACGACGGCGAACTCGAGGTGCGGCTCGGCGTGCAGCCGGATCTCGACCGCGTCCGCGCCGGAGTGCTTGGCGGCGTTCTGGAGCGCCTCGAGGATGCAGAAGTAGACCGTCGACTCGACCTCGGTGGTCTGACGCTCCAGCGGCTCGGCCAGCACGGTGCAGGGGATCGTGGACCGGCGCGCGGCCGCCGCCAGCGCCGCCACCAGCCCGCGCTCGGCCAGCAGCTGCGGGTAGATGCCGCGGGCCAGGTCGCGCAGCTCGTTGATCGCGAGCAGGTTCTGCTCCCCCAGCTCGTCGAGTGCCAGCCGGGCGTCGTCGAGGTCGCCGCGGTCGACCAGCTGCCGGACCCGGCTCACGAGCACGCTCATCCCGACCAGCCGTTGCTGCGCTCCGTCGTGCAGGTCGCGCTCCAGGCTGCGGCGCGCAGCGTCGGCGACCTTGACGACCTGGCTGCGCGACGCGCGCAGCTCCTCGGCGTGGCCGTGGAGCTCCTGGTAGTTCTGCCAGATCACGACCATGATCACGATCACCCCGACCGGCACGGAGACCGCGAGGCTGAACACCTCCGTCGGGAAGCCCCCGCTGATCATCCGCCGGCTCTCGGCCAGCGTGCTCACGGTGGTCACCGCGCCGATCACCACGCCGACCGCGAACGCGAGCGTGCGGCGCCCCAGGTAGGGGTAGGCCACGATCAGCGGGATCAGCAGCACCACCACCGCCAGGGGGCTGAGGAACGGCGAGATCCAGGCCACACCGAACGAGAACACCACCGCCGAGCCGAGCAGCGCGAACGTCACGCCGGTCTCGCGGAGGACCGGGGTCAGGACCAGCCCTGCCACCATGACCACGCTCGTGACCAGCAGCACTCCGAGGACGGCGCGGATCTGGTCGTGGCCCGGCCTCAGCAGGTGGACCACCACGAGCAGGAGCGCCGCGCCGACCAGCGAGCCGGTGTGGACCAGCGCGAACCGCCGCAGCCGTGGCTCGATCTGCTCCCACCCCGTACTGAACCAGGTCACCACCGGGTGACCCCGGGCGCCGGGCGCGCCAGCGGCTCGGCGGTGCCGACGTCGTTGAGGTAGACGAGGGCGGCCGCCACCCGCCGGTGGAGCGGGGAGTCGGCAGGCAGGTCGAGCTTCGCGAAGATCGAGTTGATGTGCTTCTCGACCGCCCGGTCGGTGACCGAGAGAGTGCCCGCGATCGCCTGGTTCGACATCCCCCGCGCGACATGGGTGAGGACGTCGAGCTCGCGCGGCGTCAGTCGCGACATCGCGGAGTCGGGACGGCGCTGCCCGGCCGTCACGAGCCCGTCGACGACCGTCTCGTCGATCACGGACCCGCCCGCGGCAACCTCGCGCAGGGCGGCGACCAGGTCGTCGGCGTCGGCGACCTTCTCCTTCAGCAGGTAGCCGCGGCCCTGGCTGCCGGCCTCGACCAGGTCGAGGGCGTACTCGGCGTCGGCGTACTGGGTCAGCACCACCACACCGAGATCGGGATGGGTCTCGCGCAGCCGGCCGGCGGCCCGGATCCCCTCGTCGGTCAGCGTGGGCGGCATCCGGATGTCGGTGAGCACCACGTCGGGACTGGTCTCGTCGGCCGCGGCCAGCAGCTCGTCGTAGTCGGTGGCGACCGCCACCACCTCGATGTCGTCGTACCCCTCGAGCAGCGCGACGACCCCCGCCCGGATCAGCTCACCGTCCTCGGCGAGGACCAGCCGCAGCGGTGGGGTCATACGCGTGAGACTAGTGGGACTGGTGCGTCCAGGACTGTGGTGCTGGCACTACTGCCCTCGCGCCGCCCGCCACGGCAGGATGAACGAGTCTTGCCGGGGCACGTTGAGTGCACGGGGGAGCCGGCGGACATCGATCGCGCGGGGGACGGCCCGGCGGTGTTGCCACATCCAAGATGTCGCTGCACCGTCGGGCCGAAGCGTTTCCCGGCCCGGCGGACCGGGCTACCAGATCCGGACCCGCGCCTCGGGATCGAGCCACAGCCCGTCCCCGGTCGCGGTCTCGAAGACCTCGTGGAACTCGTCGAGGTTGCGCACGATGTTGGCGCGGAACTCCGGCGGCGAGTGCGGGTCGATCGTGAGGTACTGCTGCTCCTGCTCGTTGCGGCGCTTCGTGCGCCAGCAGTAGGCCCAGTTGAGGAACACCTTCTGCCGGTCGTCGGCCGAGGCGCTGCCGTCCTGGCTGATCAGGAACGCCCTGTGGCCGATCGTCAGCCCGCCGAGGTCGCCGATGTTCTCCCCCACCGTGAGGGCGCCATTGACGCGCTCGCCCGGGAGGCTGCGCGGCTCGAAACCGTTGTACTGCTCGATCAGTGCGGTGCTCTTGGTCTCGAACGCGGCCCGGTCGTCGGCGGTCCACCAGTTGTTGAGGTTGCCCTGGCCGTCGTACTGCGAGCCCTGGTCGTCGAAGCCATGGCCGATCTCGTGCCCTATGACCGAGCCGATGCCGCCGTAGTTCTCGGCCGGGTGGGCGTCGGGGTCGAAGAACGGCTTCTGCAGGATCCCGGCCGGGAAGCAGATCTCGTTGGTGCCGGGGTTGTAGTAGGCGTTGACGGTCTGCGGCAGCATGAACCACTCGTCGCGGTCGACGGGAGACCCGATCTTCGCGAGCTGGCGGTCGGTCTCGAACGCCGACGCGGCTGCCGCGTTCCCGATCAGGTCGTCCTGGTGGACCACCAGGTCGGAGTAGTCGCGGAACTTCTCGGGGTAGCCGATCTTGGGCCGGAACGTCGCGAGCTTGTCGAACGCGCGCTGCTTCGTCTCGTCGGTCATCCAGTCGAGGTCGGTGATCGAGCGCCGGTAGGCCTCCAGCAGGTGGTCGACGAGGTCGTCCATCAGCTCCTTGCTGCGCGGCGGGAAGTGCCGGGCGACGTACTCGCGGCCGACGGCTTCGCCGATCGAGCCCTCGACGAAGGCGACGCCGCGCTTCCAGCGGGCGCGCAGCTCGGGGGTGCCGCTGAGGGTGCGGCCGTAGAAGTCGAAGTTCGTCTCGACGAAGTCGTCGGTGAGGTACGCCGCGGCCGAGCGCAGCACCCGGCTGAGCATCCAGGTCCGCCAGTCCTCGATCGGCACCTCGGTCAGCACCTGCGACAGGTGCTCGAGGTAGGACGGCTGCCGGACACACACCTCGGCGATGGTCTCCTCCGTGCCGCCGAGGTTGCGGACGTAGGCGTCCCAGTCGAACGCCGGCGCCAGCTCCTCGAGCTCGGCGCGGGTCCGCAGGTTGTAGGTCTTCTGCACGTCACGCGTCTCGGCGCGCTCCCAGTGGCCGGCCGAGAGCCGGGTGTCGACGGCCAGCACGGTCGCGGCCTCGCCGGCCGCGTCGCGCCGGCCGGCGAGCTCGAACATCCGGGTCAGGTAGGCGACGTACTTCTCGCGGATCTCGGCGAACTTGTCGTCGCGGTAGTACGACTCGTCGGGCAGGCCGAGCCCGCCCTGGATGATGTTCAGGAGGTAGCGGTCGGAGTTCTTGGCGTCGGTGTCGACGTAGGAGCCGAAGAGGCCGAAGCCCCCCAGCCGCTCGAACTCGCCGAGGAACGCCGCCAGGTCGCGGACGTCGCGCAACCCCTCGACGGCCGCGACCAGCGGCTGGAGTGGCCGGCTGCCGCGCTCGGCGATCGTGTCGGTGTCCATGAACGAGCGGTAGAGGTCGGCGATCTTGCGGGCGTCCTCGGTCAGCGTCTCGCGGTCGGCCGCAGCCAGCTCCTCGATGATCGCGTGGACCTGCTGCTCGGCGACGTCGGCCAGCTCGACGAAGGGCCCCCAGCTCGACCGGTCGCTCGGGATCTCGACCTGCTCGAGCCAGCGGCCGTTCACGTGGCCGAACAGGTCGTCCTGCGGCCGGATGGTGGTGTCCATGCCCTCGCGGGCCTCGTCCAGGATGCTCACCCGGGCGAGCGTACCGGCCGCCATGGCACGAAGGCCCAGGCGGTTTCGTGGCTCGTCGCTGGCGCTCCTCGGTCGCCCGGAGGTTGAGGTGCGAGCGCAGCGAGCCACGGGGCCTGCTCGGTCGCGGACCCGGACCACCGCCTCGCTCAGCGCGGGTCGACGATCCGGGACAGCTCGAAGTGCATCGGGTCGGTGTAGCCCCAGTCGCCGCCCCAGGCGAAACCCCACTTCTTGAAGATCCCGACCACCCCGCGGTCCATCTCTCCGACCGTGCCGCGCTGGTTGCCTGCGGTGTTGAGGTCCAACGCCAGGCCGAACGAGTGGTTGGACAGGGTGGTGGAGCCCGCGATGAACCGCGGGTAGTAGCAGCCGGCGTACTGCGTGACGTCGATCTCGTCCGCCAGCCCCCGGGCGACGACCTCCTCCAGGGCGGCGCGGAGCTGGGGGAAGATCGCCCGGTGGCAGGTGACGCTGCCCAGGATCGGAACTGCCTCGGTGGTGATGTTCGCGGCCGTCCACGCCGGGTCTGGCGCGATCCGTCCGCCACCGATCACGGTGTAGTTGAACGTCCCGACGACGCTGGCGATCGAGCCGCCGGTGAGGAACGCGGTCTGCACGGCGCCGGGGTCGAGGCCGAGCCGCGAGGCGACGTCGAGGTCCTGCACGGAGGCCTGCTCCCCCACGATCCGCTCCACCTGCGTGCGGATCGTGGAGGGGTCGAAGCCCTCGGTGGACAGCAGCAGACCGTTGCCGAACACCATGCCCTCGAGGTCGTCGACCCACGCCGTGTTGACGACCAGGTCGATGGTGGTGGCCTGCGGCGCGTAGGCGCCCACGTGCACCACCGGGGCGTCCGCTCCGCCCCCGAGCGCGACGTTGCCATCGGCATCCTGCAGCCGCTTGCCCAGCTCCTCCCGGACCGCGAGCTCACCGCCCGCGAGCCGGTTCCACACCGCCTGCGACTGGGCCGACTCGCGCGGGGTGAAGCGGCGGTACGTCGCACCGTCGACGGCCGCGACGGTCAGCGCCCGGTTCTCGATCGTCACCTGGCCGAGCCCGATCGGCTCGACCGCGGCCACCTCGCGCAGCCGCTTGATCCGCCTCACCATCGAGTCACTGAGCTCCTCGCGGCTGAAGATCAGCATGTCCGGCCGGTAGAGCCGGTCCGTCAGTGGCCCGGGCGGCGCCACGGCGTTCTCGGGCGCAGGCGTCGCGGTCGTGCTCGTCGGGGTGCCACTCGGCTCCTCCGACGTCGGCGGCGGGTCGCCCACTCGAGTGGGACCGTCACCACACGACGCGAGCGCCAGCAGGGCGCACGCGGCCGCGGCCGCACGCGCCCACCGCCTCCGCCCGATCACCGCTCAAGCGTAGGTGCGACCTCGGGCTCAGGAGCGGCGACCGCGGATCTCCGCGTTCACCGCCGGGACGACCTCGTGCATGTCGCCGACCACGGCATACGTCGCCCGCGTCATCATCGGCGCCTCGGCGTCGGTGTTGATCGCGAGGATCACCTTGGAGCTCGCGCACCCGGCCCAGTGCTGGATGGCGCCGGAGATCCCGCAGGGGATGTAGAGGTCCGGGGAGATCCGGCTGCCGGTCTGCCCGACCTGCTCGTGGTGGGGCCGCCAGCCGAGGCTGGTGACCACGCGGGACACACCGACGACTCCGCCCAGCAGCTCGGCCAGCTCGTCGACCGCGGAGAAGCCGCTCGGGCCACCGGCACCACGGCCGGCGCCGACGACGATGGACGCCGACTTCAGGGAACCCGACTCGTCGGCCTCCTTGACGCCCGTGGAGTGGACGCGCGCGACGAGGTCGGCCTCGGCCACCTCGGGCGAGAACTCCTGCCACGCCGCGGCCGGGCCGTCGACCGACGCCGCGGCCCACGAGTGGCCGGCGACGGTGAAGAGCGCGGGCCGGGTGGCGAGCGCCATCTCCTCCAGCGCCGAGCCGCCCACGACCTGGCGGGTCACGGTGAACGGCGAGAGGCCCGAGAAGGAGACCACGTTCGCCGCCATCGGTACGTCGAGCCGGGCGGCCAGGTGGGCGAGCACCTCGTTGCCGCGGGGGGTGCCGGCGGCGGTCACGACCACCGAGCTGGTGTCGGCCCTGGCCGCCTGCACCGCGGCCGCCCAGCTGGCGCCGCCGTACGCGTCGAAGGCGTCGCCGGTGGCGTGCCGCACCTCGGTCACGCCGTGGCGGCCGAGCTCGGAGGCGAGGGCGTCCCCGTCGGCGACGTCGCCGACCACCACGGCGCGGACCGCGATCCCGCCGCCGGTCTCGGACAGGGACCGCGCGAACGCCAGCGTCTCGAGGGAGACCTCCGCGGCGGCGCCGCCCTCGGTCTCGACCAGCACCAGGATCATCGCAGCACCTTCAGCTTCTCCAGCAGGTCCACCACCGCGCCCGCGGCGGCCTCGCCCTCACCCAGGATCTCGACGTTGCTCGGCTGCGGCGGCGGCACCACGAGCCTGACCCGGGCCGAGCCCTGCGGCTCTGCCACCGGCTGCCGGGTCTCGATCTCGATCTTCTTGGCCGCCATCCGGCCCTTCAGGCTCGGGTAGCGCGGCTCGACCCCGCCCTCCAGCACCGTCACGACCGCGGGCAGCGGCACGGAGAACGTCTCCTCACCGTCGGGACCGTCACCGCGCGTGATGGCGCGGCCGTCGGCGGTCTCCACGACGGAGACGCCGTTGACCACCGGCCAGCCCAGCGCGTAGGCGAGCCGGATCCCGACCTGGAAGTCGCCGCTGTCAGCGGCGTCGTTGCCCAGCAGCACCAGGTCGTAGCCCGCCTCGTTCGCGGCGTGGTCCTCGACCACGGCCGCGATCTCGCGGGCGACGTCGGCCGGGCCGAGCGTGACCGGGTCGGCCTCGACCAGGGTGGCCGCGTGGCAGCCGAGCCCCAGCATCGACCGCAGCTGCTCGACGGAGTCGCCGGGCCCGACGCTCAGCAGCGTCACCGACCCGCCGGTGGCGTCCGCGATCCGGATCGCCAGCTCGACCGCGCTGCTCTCGTGGTTGCTCACCGTGTAGCCCACGTGCCGCGCGTCGACGGCCTGCTCGTCGGCCGTCAGCATCACCTCGCCCCCCACGTCCGGCACTCGTTTCACGCAGACCAGGACCCTCATCGCATCCTCGCGTTCTCGGGGTCGAGGGCGGGCGTGGCGTCCGCGGACACGACCGTGACCGGGTAGAGCTCCTCCATGTAGGACACGGCCAGCTCGTTGCCGACCCGCGCCTCGGCGGGCGGCAGGTAGGCGAGCAGCAGGTGCTTGCCCAGTGACGGCGCCGAGCCGGCCGTCGTGACGTAGGGGTGGTGGCCGTGCCCGTCGGTCAGGGTCCCGCCGTCGCGCGTGAGGACCGGCTCGCCGCCGAGCATGTAGCGCTTGGTGCCGCTGGCCGACGTGTGGTCGTCGACCGCGAGCGTGCAGAGCACGGTCTGCGGCTCCGCGTCGCGCTGCTCGAGGTAGGCCTGCTTGCCGACGAAGTCCGCCGCCTTGACCTTGGGTCGCTGCATCCCGGCCTCGACGATCGACCGCTCCGCGTCGAGCTCGAAGCCGAACGCCCGGTAACCCTTCTCGATCCGGCCGGTGGTGCCGTAGACGCCGATCCCGACCGGGACGGCGCCGTGCGCAGCGCCCTCCTCGAGCAGCAGGTCCCACAGCTCGGCGGCCCGGTCCATGGCGACGTACAGCTCCCAGCCGAGCTCGCCCACGTAGGAGATCCGCGACGCGAGCACCGGGATGCCACGCACCTCGATCTCGCGGCAGGTCAGGAAGCCGAAGCCCTCGCCCGAGACGTCCGCGGACGTCAACGAGGAGAGGATGTCGCGCGCCCGCGGCCCCCAGAGGCCGATGGTGGAGATCGCGTCGGTGTTGTCGGTGAGGGTCGTGGCGCCGTCGTCCGGGACGTGGTCGGCGAACCACTTCCGGTCGGCCATGCCGTGGGCGCCGCCGGTGACGACCCGGAAGTGCTCCTCGCCGAGCCGCATCACGGTCAGGTCGGACTTGAAGCCGCCCTTCGCGTCGAGCACCGGGGTGTAGATGACCTTCCCGACCGCGACGTCGCACTGGGCGACGCAGGTGGTCTGCACGGTCTCGAGTGCGCCCGGACCCTCGATGTCGAAGGCGCAGAACGCCGTGAGGTCGATGACTCCGGCGGCCTCGCGCATCCGGAGGTGCTCGGCGTTGATGATCGGGCTCCACCAGCGCGCGTCCCACTCGTGCTCGCGTGGCATCACGGCGTCGCCGTACTCCTCGACGAGCCCGGCGTTGGTCTCGTACCAGAACGGCCGCTCCCAGCCGACGGTCTCGAAGAACACCGCGCCGAGCTTCTTCTGCGACTCGTTCATCGGCGAGAGCCGCTGGTCGCGGTCGGACTCGTACTGCTCCGCGGGGTGGATGATCCCGTAGGTCTTGATGAACGACTCGGTGGTCCGCAGCCGGGTGTGCTCGCGGCGCATCTGGTGCGGGTAGAACCGCGCGATGTCGCTGTGGTGGATGTCGATCTCGGAGTGGCCGTGCGTCATCCACTCGGCCACCGCGCGACCGACGCCCGGGCCCTCCTTGATCCACACGGCCGAGGCGGTCCACAGGCCCTTGACGTGGCTCTCACCCAGGATCGGGTTGCCGTCGCACGTCAGCGACAGCAGGCCGTTGATGGCGTAGCGCATCTCCGCGCCGTCGGCGCCGAGCAGCTCGGGCATCAGCTCCAGCGCCTGCTCGAGCTGCGGGTCGAAGTCCTCGTCGGTGAACGGCAGCTCGGTCGGCGAGAGCTTGGCCTGCTCGATGGTCGGGATGTCCTCGGGCTCGTGCAGGATCGCGCGGTGCGCGTAGGAGCCGACCTCCATGTCGGCACCGTGCTGCCGCTCGTAGCAGAACGTGTCCATGTCGCGCACGATCGGGAACGTGATCTCACCCTCGGTGTCGGCGAGCTGGGGGCAGGGGCCGACGGAGATCATCTGGTGCACCGCGGGCACGAGCGGGATGCTCACGCCGGCCATGTCGCCGATCTTGGGGCTCCACACGCCGCAGGCGATCACGACCGACGGGGTCTCGATGTCGCCCTTGTCGGTGCGCACGCGCGTGATGCGGCCGTCCTCGACGTCGAGGCCGAGCACCTCACAGTTCGGCACGGTGGTCAGGGCGCCGAGCTCCATCGCGGACTCGCGCATGATCGTGCCGGCCCGCAGCGAGTCGACGACGCCGACACCTGGCTGCCAGAAGGCGCCGATGAACTGGTCGGTCTCGATGAACGGGACCTTCTCCTTCACGAACTCCGGCGTCACCATCTCCGCCTCGATGCCCCAGGCCTTGGCCGAGGACATGCGCCTTCGCAGCTCCTCCATCCGCGCTGGTGTCCGGGCGATCTCGAAGCCGCCGCTCTGCGTGAAGACGCCCATCTCCTGGTACTGCTCCACCGAGTCGAGCGTGAGGTCGGTGATCTCCCGCGAGTGGTCGGTCAGGAAGATGAAGTTGGAGGCGTGCCCGGTCGAGCCCCCGGGGTTGGGGAGCGGCCCCTGGTCGAGCTGCACGATGTTGCGCCAGCCGAGGCGGGCGAGGTGGTGGACCAGGCTGTTGCCCACGATGCCGGCGCCGATGACGACGCAGTCGGCCTGGGTCGGGGTAGGGCCCATGACGTTCTCCTCCGTGTTGCATATGATGCAACGTGATGCGCTATGCGAAACAATCCAAATGTACGACGAGGCCCCCGACCGCTGTCAAGGCGGTCGGGGGCACTCGTGACGTCGGCGATCCTCGGCTAGGCGCTAGGGACCGTCGGGGAACTTCTGAGCGTGCTGCCACGCCCTGCGGCTGCGAGTCTCCATGGTCGACTCGAACTGCTCCTCACGCAGCGCCTTGACGAGCGAGACGCACATCCCGATCAGGATCAGCATGAACGGCGCCGCCACCAGGATCACCAGTGCTTGGAGCGCCGAGAGTCCGTTGTCTCCCGCCACCAGAAGCACCGCGGCGACGGCGCCGGTCGCGACACCCCAGAAGATGACGAGCGCCCGGTTGGGCTCCTCCTCGCCGTTCTGGCTGAGCATGCCCATCACGATCGACGCCGCGTCGGCTCCGGTCACGAAGAAGATCGCGATCAGGAACACCGCCAGTGCGACCGTGATCGAGGCGAGCGGGTACTCCCGCAGCAGCTCGAACAATGAGGCCTCCGTGGCGATGCCGCCGGTGTCGGTCGTGGGCGGCGACCACCCCTGGTTGAGCTGCTGGTCGATGGCGCTGCCGCCCAGGATCGCGAACCAGATGAAGGACACCAGGCTCGGCACCAGGATCACGTAGACCACGAACTGCCGGATGGTGCGGCCCTTCGAGATCCGGGCGATGAACATCCCGACGAAGGGCGTCCACGAGATCCACCAGGCCCAGTAGAAGATCGTCCAGCCACCCAGCCACGAGCTCGCCGCCGAGTCGTAGACGCCGGTGTTGAAGGCCATCGACGGCAGGTGCGTGAGGTAGTCGCCCATCGTCTGGGTGAAGGTGCTGAGGATGAACACCGTCGGTCCCACGATGAACAGGAAGAAGACCAGGACGGCGGCAGCGAGCGCGTTGGCGTTGGACAGGAACTTGATGCCCTTCTCCACCCCCGACACGGCCGAGAGCACGAAGCACCCGGTCAGCACGGCGATCACGATCACGGCCAGCGACTTGCTGCCCGCGCCCGATCCGAACACGTTGTCGAGCCCACCGGTGATCTGCAGGGCGCCGAGCCCGAGCGAGGTCGCCGAGCCGAACAGCGTCGCGAAGATCGCGACCACGTCGATCGCCTTGCCGGGGGCACGCTTGGCCCGGTCCCCGATCAGTGGCCGGAACGTGGCCGAGATCAGGTTGCCGTAGCCCTTCCGGTAGGCGAAGTAGCCGATCGCGAGACCGATCACGGCGTACATCGCCCAGGGGTGGAAGCCCCAGTGGAAGAACGTCCACTGCATCGCCTGAGCCGCACCCTCCGCGGACCCCGGCTCGGACTGGCCGAGCGGTGGCGCGTTGAGGTGGGTCAGCGGCTCCGCGACCCCCCAGAACATCAGGCCGATCCCCATGCCGGTGGCGAACATCATCGACACCCACGAGAACGTCGAGAACTCGGGTTCGGAGTCGTCCGCCCCCAGCTTGATGTTCCCGTAGCGGGTAAGGGCGAGGTAGGCCGAGAACAGCACGAACGCCGCGCTCGTGATCACGAAGAGCCAGCCGAAGTTGTCGGTGACCCAGCCGAGCGCGGTGCCCGACTTCTCGGCCAGGCCGTCCGGCCAGATCGCCCCGATCAGCACGAAGGTGACCGAGAGCGCTGCCGCGACCCCGAACACCGCCTTGTCGATCGGGAGGCCCGTGGGCCTGACCTCGGGGTCGGATGAACGTTCCTGGATGTCAGTCATACGCGTTCCTTTCCGCCGGTCCTACGGATCACGTCAGCCGATCCACTCGGCGACCTTGTCAGGGTTCTCCTCGACCCAGCGTGCGGCAGCGTCCTCGTTGGACATGCCCTCGTCGGAGATGTACTTGGCGACCAGGTTCTGGTCCTCGTTGGTCCACGTGAACGCCTCGACGAGGTCGACGCCCGGTCCGCCCTCGTCGACCCAGGACGTCGACACGATCTTCTTGAGGGTCGTCTCGGCGTAGTCACAGTCGACCTCAGCCGGGTCGTCGGCGCAACCCTCCTCGTACGGCGGCAGCGCGACCTTGGCGAGCGGCAGCTCGGCGAAGAGCCACTGCGGCTCGTAGAAGTAGCCGATCATGAACTCCTTGTTCTCCTCGGCCTGCTGGAACGCCGTGATGCTGGCGGCCTCCGAGCCGGAGAAGACGACCTCGAAGTCCAGCCCCAGGTTGTCGATGATCGCCTCGTCGAACTGGACGTACGACGGGTCGGCGCCGAGGAACTGGCCCTTGTCGCCGGTCTCCGACGTCGCGAACTCCGACGCGAAGTCATTGAGGTTCTCCCAGTCGAGGACCTCCGGGTGCTCCTCGGCGAGCCACGGCGGGACGTACCAGCCGATGATGCCGACGTTGCCGGTCGGACCGAAGTCCATGGCGCTGCCGTCGCCGCTCTCCTCGAAGAACTGCTTCTCGAGCTCCGGGTGTCCCCAGTCCTCGATCACCACGTCGACCTCACCGGTGCCGAAGCCCTGCCAGGAGACGTCCTCCTTCAGCTCCTTGTAGTTCACCGTGCAACCGAGCTCGGTCTCGGCGATGTGGCCGATCACGTAGGCGTCGGCGTAGTAGCCGACCCAGGGGTTGATCGCCATGTTGAGCTCGCCGCAGTCGCCGGCCTCGGACTGCTGGTCCTCGTTGGCGTCTGTCTCCTGGTCGATGGCGCCGCCGCCGCACGACGTCAGTGCCAGCGCCGCGATCGCCGACACCGCCAGCAGGCGGGTGCCCCTTCGATGGTTGATCCTCATTCCTACCTCCGGTTGATGGTGCGTTGTGGTTCGAGAGATCGAGATGCCGTCACATCGCCGACTTGCGGGTGCGCCCCTTGAGGAACTCGAGCCAGGTGGCGTCCCCGACCGCCTCCCGCTTGGTCTCGGCGGCGGCGCGGGTGATCCGGTCGATCATGATCCCGAGCAGCACGATCGTGATGCCGGCGGCGGCGCCGCGGCCCCACTCCTCGCTGCGGCTGAAGCCGAGCACGACGTCGTACCCCAGCGACCCGGCTCCCACCAGGCCGCCGATGACGACCATCGCAAGCACGTAGAGCAGGCCCTGGTTGGCGGCCAGCACGATCGCCCCGCGCGCCATGGGCAGCTGCACCTTGGTGATCTCCTGCCAGGTGGTGGCCCCCGAGGCGCGGGAGGCCTCGAGCGTGGTCGGGGAGACGCTCTTGACCCCGTCGGCGAGCAGCTTGATGGCGGCCGGGGCGGCGTAGACGACCGCCGCGACGATGGCGGTGAACCGGCTCGAGCCGAACAGCGCCAGCGCCGGGATCAGGTACACGAACGGCGGGATGGTCTGACCGGCGTCGAGGAGCGGGCGCAGCACCAGGTCGACGCGCCGGTTGCGCGCCATCCAGACCCCGAACACCAGGGCCAGCGCCATCACCAGCAGGGTGGCCACCAAGGTCATGGTCAAGGTCTGCATCGCGTGGTTCCACAGGTCGAAGTAGCGGATGCCGGCCAGGCAGACGATCGTCGGCACCACCGCGCGGGTCCGACCGAAGACGAAGGCCAGCGCCAGGATCGCGAGGGCGGCCAGGTACCAGGGAGACTCGGCCAGCAGCGCCTCGAGCGGGTTCAGCAGGGCCTTCGTCACGCCGTCCTTGACCGCCTCCGTGGCACCGCCGAAGGTGTCGATCACGACGTCCGCGAACGAGTTGACCCGGTCGGCGAGCCACGGGCCCCAGCCCTCGTCGGGGAAGAGCGCCGGGAACTGGCCGGGCACCTCGGCGAAGTCGGCCGCCCAGAAGGAGTAGCGCGACAGCCAGACCCCGACGATGGCGACGACGCCGGCGACGGCGAGCACGATCCGCCGCTGGGAGCGACTGCCACCACCACCGCGGGCGATCACCTCGCTCCGCTCGCTGGCCGCGGTCGTCGTGCGGTCGAGCATGATCGCCATCACCACGATCAGGGCGCCAGGCACGAACGCGCCGCCGATGTCGACGCGGACGAGCGCGTTGAGCACCGGCTTGCCGAGACCGGGTCCGTCGACGTACGCCGCGAGCGTCGCCATGGCCAGGGCCGCCATGATCGTCTGGTTGAGGCCGACCACGATCGTGGCCCGGGCCATCGGCAGCTGCACCTTCGTGAGCCGCTGCCGGAACGTCTGGCCCGCGGAGTCGGTGGCCTCGATGGTGGTCGGGGAGACCGTGCGGATGCCGTGGCCGGCGATCCGGATCAGCGGCGGGAGCGCGTAGATCAGGGTGCAGACGACGGCGGCGGAGGCGCCGATCCCGAAGAACAGCACGATCGGGAGCAGGTACACGAACGTCGGCATGGTCTGCATCAGGTCGAGGACGACGGTGACCGCCTTCTCGGCACGTGTGCTGCTCGCGATCCAGACCGCGAGCGGCATCCCGATCAGCACCGACACGGCGACCGCCACGAACGTGACGATCAGCAGGTCCATCGCGTCCGCCCAGTAGCCGAAGACGCCGAAGGACAGGAAGGATGCCGCGACCAGGACGGCGATCCGCCAGCCGGCGATCGCGAGCGCGATCCAGACGGCGATCGCGATCACTCCGAGCCAGCCGACCTCGGGCACCGGCCGCGGGAGGTTCGGCTCGGCGATCATCCGCTGCAGGAAGTCGACCGCGTCCACGAAGGCGCCACCGATGCCGTACGTCGCCTGGATGATCGGGTTCGTGTCGCGGCTCGCGATGACGTCGTTGCGGAAGCCGGCGAAGGTGTCCATCAGGTCGGTGCGCTCACGGATCGGCCGCACGAGCGTGTCCTGGCCCTTCGTGAAGGCCCAGACGAGGACCCAGAGCCCGATGACCCCGGCGGCCCAGATCCCGCGCGGGACCGTCCGGCGCGCGGCGACCGGCGCGGGCGCGTCGGGTTCGGGCGGCGTGCGCGGCGGGGCGAGGGTGGCGCTCACTGGTGGGCGTCCTCCTCGGCCACGACGACGCGGAGGATCGCGTCGTCGTCCACGATCCCGACCAGCTGCCCGTTGTCGACGACCCGGACCGGGTGCGCCGAGGCCAGTGCGGCCTGGGCCGCCTTGCGGACGATCGTGTCGGACGACATCACGGGTCCCTCCGAGGAGTCGTCGGGCCGCGGCGCGCGCATCACCCACTTGAGGGTGAGCACGTGCGAGCGCGGCACGTCGCTGACGAAGTCCTTGACGTAGTCGTCGGCCGGGGCCGCCACCACCTCGGCCGGCGTCCCGACCTGGATCACGGCGCCGTCGCGCAGGATCAGGATCCGGTCGCCGAGCTTGAGCGCCTCGGCGAGGTCGTGGGTGATGAAGACCATGGTCTTGCCGAGCTCGTGGTGGAGCCGGATCACCTCGTTCTGCATGTCGCGGCGGATCAGCGGATCGAGCGCCGAGAAGGGCTCGTCGAAGAGCAGCAGCGACGGGTCGTTGGCGAGCGCTCGTGCCAGCCCGACCCGCTGCTGCATGCCGCCGGACAGCTGGTCGGGGTAGGAGTGCTCGTAGCCCGTGAGCCCGACCAGGTCGACGATCTCGCCGGCCCGCGCGCGGCGGTCCTTCTTCGACTCGCCCCGGATCTCGAGCCCGTAGGCGACGTTGTCGATCACCTGCCGGTGGGGCAGGAGGCCGAAGTGCTGGAACACCATGGCGGTGTGGTGGCGACGCAGCTCCCGCAGCTGCGACTCGTTCGCCTTCGTCAGGTCCTGGCCGTCGATCACGATGTCGCCGGCGGTCGGTTCGATCAACCGCGTCAGGCAGCGGATCAGGGTCGACTTCCCCGAGCCGGACAGGCCCATGACGACGAAGACCTCGCCAGGTGCGACGTCGAACGACACGTCTCGCACCCCGACGACGCAGTCGCTCTTCTTCTTCAGCTCGGCCCGCGACAGCTCCGCGTCGGGAGTGCCGATGATCTTGTCGGCACCCTTCCCGAAGATCTTCCACAGGTGGCTGACCGAGAGGGCGGCGTCCCCCGATGGTGCCGTCACGGACGCGTCCGGGCTGGTCAGGGTGCTCATCGAGTCTCCTCGCGGTTGCGGCTGTCGCCGGGCGGGTAGAGGGGGGCGCCATCGCGGTGCCGGTAGTACGGCACGTCGGCGGGCGGCAGTGGGGTGTTGCCCCGGATCAGGTCGGCCGCCTTCTCCGCGACCATCATCACGGGGGCGTAGATGTTGCCGTTCGTCACGAACGGGAAGACGGAGGCGTCGACCACGCGCAGGCCGTCGACCCCGTGCACGCGCATCGACCCCGGATCCACCACCGAGGTCTCGTCGATGCCCATCTTGGCGGTGCACGACGGGTGCAGGGCGGTCTCGGCGTCGGCGCGCACCCACTCGAGGATCTCCTCGTCGGTCTCGACCGAGGGCCCGGGCGAGAGCTCGCCGTCGTTGAACGGCTCGAACGCCGGCTGCGTGAGGATGTCGCGCGCGACCCGGACCGCCTCGACCCACTCCCGGCGGTCGGTCGGCGTCGAGAGGTAGTTGAACTGCATCGACGGGTGCTGGCGCGGGTCGGTGCTGCGGATCCGGACCCAGCCGCGGGTGTCGGCGTACATCGGGCCGATGTGGACCTGGTAGCCGTGGCCCTTCGTGGGCGCCGACCCGTCGTAGCGGACCGCGATCGGGAGGAAGTGGAACATCAGGTTCGGGTAGTCGACGTCCTCGTTGCTGCGCGCGAAGCCGCCACCCTCGAAGTGATTGGTGGCACCGAGTCCGCGGCGGTGGAACAGCCAGTCGTAGCCGATCTTCGGCCGTGCCCGCCAGCGCAGGCCGGGTGCGATCGACACGGGCTGCTTGCTCGCGTACTGGATGTACACCTCGAGGTGGTCCTGCAGGTTCTCGCCGACCCCCGGGCTGTGGTGCACCACGTCGATCCCGTGCTGCGCGAGCAGTCCCTCGGGTCCCACCCCCGACAGCTGGAGCACCTGCGGGCTGGCGATCGCGCCGCCGCAGAGGACCACCTCGCCGGCATCCACCGTGCGTGACACCCCGGCCCGCCGGTAGTCGACGCCGACGGCGCGGGTGCCCTCGAACCGCACCTTCGTGACGAACGCGAGGGTCTCGACCGTGAGGTTCGCGCGGCTCTTGACCGGGTGGACGTAGGCCCGCGCCGCGGACAGCCGGCGGCCGCGGTAGACGTTGCGGTCGAACCTGGCGAAGCCCTCCTGCCGGTAGCCGTTCACGTCGTCGGTGAGCGGGTAGCCGGCCTCCTGCGCCGCTTGGAAGAACGCCGTGAAGAGCGGGTTCTCGGCGGGTCCGCGCTCGAGCTTCAGGGGACCGTCGCCGCCGCGCCACTCATCGGCACCGGCGATGCAGGTCTCCATCTTCTTGAAGTACGGCAGGCAGTGGAGGTAGTCCCACTCCTCCATCCCGGGCTCGGCAGCCCAGCGCTCGTAGTCGAGCGGGTTGCCGCGCTGGAAGATCATGCCGTTGATCGAGGAGGAGCCGCCGAGCACCTTGCCGCGGGCGTGGAAGACCTTGCGGTCGTTGAGGTGCGGCTCCGGGTCGGTCTCGTAGCGCCAGTCGTAGAGCCGGCTGCCGATCGGGAACGGCAACGCCGCGGGCATGTGGATGAACGGGTCGAGCTTGATGTCGGAGCGGCCCGCCTCCAGCAGCAGCACCGACGTACCGGCGTCCTCGGAGAGCCGGGCCGCGATCGCGCAGCCCGCGGAGCCTCCCCCGACGATGACGTAGTCGTAGCGCTTCACCCGGTCCGCCCGCCTATCCCTGGAACCAGCGCTGCTCGGCCGGGCGGATGTTGTGCCACACGTGCTTGGACTCGCGGTACTCGTCGAGCCCGGCCTGCCCAAGCTCGCGCCCGATGCCCGACTGCTTGTAGCCGCCCCACTCCGCCTGCGGCACGTACGGGTGGTAGTCGTTGATCCACACCGTGCCCATCCGGAGCCGGCCCGCCACGCGCTGCGCCCGGCCGGCGTCCTGGGTCCAGACCGCACCGGCCAGCCCGTAGATGCTGTCGTTGGCGATCCTGACCGCCTCGTCCTCGTCGCGGAACGTCTCGACGGTGAGCACCGGACCGAACGACTCGTCCTGGGTCACCGACATGGACGTCGTGCAGCCGTCGAGGATCGTGGGCAGGTAGTAGAAGCCGTCGGCGAGCTCGGGGCCGTCGGGCCGGGCGCCGCCGCAGCGCAGCACCGCACCTTCCGCGACTCCGCGCGCGACGTACGCCTCCACCTTGTCGCGGTGCTCGGCACTCGTCAGCGGCCCGGTCTCGGCCCTCTCGTCGAACGGTCCGCCCAACCGGATCAGCTGCGCCCGCTCGACCAGCCGGTCGACGAACTCGTCGTGGATCGACTCCTCGACGAGCAGCCGGGCGCCGGCGGAGCAGACCTGGCCCGAGTGCAGGAAGACCGCGGTGAGGGCGTAGTCGACCGCGACGTCGCGGTCGGCGTCGGCGAAGACGATGTTGGGGTTCTTGCCGCCGAGCTCCAGCGCCACCTTCTTCACGGTCGCGGCGGCGGCGGCCATGATCCGCCGGCCGGTGGCGAGCCCGCCGGTGAAGGACACGAGGTCGACGCGAGGGTCCTCCGCCAGGGGCGCGCCGGCGTCGGCGCCGGCGCCGAGGACGAGGTTGCCGACCCCCGCCGGCAGACCGGCCTCCTCCAGCAGTCGCATCAGGTGGATGGCCGTGTGCGGGGTGAGCTCGCTGGGCTTGAGCACGAACGTGTTGCCCGCGGCCAGGCACGGCGCGACCTTCCACGAGACCTGGAGCAGCGGGTAGTTCCAGGGGGTGATGAGGCCGCACACGCCGATCGGCTCGTGGACGACCCGGCTGACGACATCGGCGTTGCCGGTGTCGACCATCCGGCCGGCCTCCTCGGTCGCCACGTGGCCGTAGTGGCGGAAGACGCTGACGACGTCGGCGACGTCGTACTCCGCCTCGACGAGCCGCTTGCCGGTGTCGAGCGCCTCCATCCGGGCGACCTCGTCGGTGTCGCGTTCCAGCAGGTCGGCGAGCTTCAGGAGCAGGTCGCCGCGCTCACGCGACGAGGTGCTCGACCAGCCGCCGTCGTCGAAGGCGCGGCGGGCGGCCGCGATCGCGGCCTCGGTGTCCGCGCGCCCGGCCTCGTCCACCTCGGCCACCGCGGTGCCGTCGGCAGGGCAGCGGATCTCCCGCTGCGCGCCCCCGAGCGCGCTCGTCCACGCTCCATCGATGTAGAGCTGTGGCATGGGCGACCCCCACTCTCTGCCGGTTGCGTTGCGCATCGTGCAACACATTGCTGTCAGCGCAACCGGTTGTGGGTTTGAGAATGCTGCGGGTCGGGCCGACCGTCAAGCGTCTGCAGCCGTTTCGTGACCTAGTCGTGCATCTGGCAGTGGGTCCAGCGCTGCGGCTAGCGATGACCCCAGCCGAGCCGGTGCGAGACCTCCTCCGAGGCCGCGACCAGCGCCGCAGCGACGTCGTCGACCCGGTCGGCGGTGAGCCGGAAGGTCGGGCCGGACACGCTCATCGACGCGACCACGTCGCCGTGGGCGTTGCGGATCGGCGCGGCGACGGCCGTCAGCCCCACCTCGAGCTCGTCGACCGCGACCGCGTACCCCTGCTCCCGCACCCGCTCGAGCTCGTCGCGCAGCGCCTTCTTCCGGGTGATGGTGTGGGAGGTGTAGGTCGGCAGCGTGCCGAGCAGCGCGTCGAGCCGGGTCTGGTCCAGACCGCTCAGCAGCACCTTGCCGTTGCTGGTGGCGTGGAGCGGGATGTGCTGGCCCACCCAGTTGTGCGGCTGGAGCGCGGACGAGCCGGCCACCTGGTCGAGGTAGAGCGCGCTGCTCTCGGACAGCACCGCGAGGTTGACGGTCTCCCCGGTGTCGGACGCCAGCTGCCGGCAGACCGGCCGCGCCTCCTGCACCAGGTCGAGGCGCGCGGTGGTGGCGCCGGCCAGCCGGAGCATGCCGACGCCGAGGCGGTACTTGCCGCGGTCGCCGGACTGCTCGACGAGTCGGTGCTGCTCCAGGGTCGCGACCAGCCGGAACGCCGTGCTCTTGTGGACGGCGAGCTCGGTCGCGATGTCGGTGACCCCGGCCTCGCCGACGCGGGCCAGCACCTCGAGGATCGTGAGCGCCCGGTCGACGGACTGGACGCCGCCGGAGCCCGCCTCGCGGACCGCCGGGGTGTTGCTCATGGCGCGACAGTAGCGCACAGGCTGTTGCCTATCGCACACTTCGTTTCGTGCAGCGCAACGTGACCCCGTCGGCCGTGTCCGGGACGGCCCCCGCGGGCGACTTCGTCCTGGTGCTCTCGTGCCCCGACCGGCCGGGCATCGTGCACGGCGTCTCCGGCTTCCTGGTGAAGCACGGGGGCAACATCCTGGAGAGCCAACAGTACGGCGACCCCGACACCGGCCGGTTCTTCATGAGGATCGACTTCTCCACGTCCGGCCACGCCGCGGCGGACGGGCTGCGGGACGACTTCGGCCCGGTCGCCGACCAGTTCGACATGGAGTACCAGCTCTGGGACTCCACGGCGCCCTTCCGCACCCTGATCATGGTGTCGCGCTACCTGCACTGCCTCAACGACCTGCTGTTCCGCACCACGACCGGATCGCTGCAGATCGAGGTGCCCCTGGTCGTCTCCAACCACACCGACGCCGAAGCGCTGTGCCGGTCCTACGACGTGCCGTTCCACCACGTGCCCGTGTCGCCCGGCAACAAGTCCGAGGCCGAGGCCGAGCTGCTGCGCCTCGTGGACGACCACGGCATCCACCTCGTGGTGCTGGCGCGCTACATGCAGGTCCTGAGCGACGACACGTGCCGCGCGCTCGCGGGCCGCGCGATCAACATCCACCACTCGTTCCTGCCGAGCTTCAAGGGCGCCAAGCCCTACCACCAGGCGTTCGACCGCGGGGTGAAGCTGGTGGGCGCGACCGCGCACTACGTGACGGCCGACCTCGACGAGGGCCCGATCATCGAGCAGGACGTGACCCGCGTCGACCACGGGTTCACCCAGGACGCACTCGTCTCGGCCGGCCGGGACGTCGAGGCCCAGGTGCTGTCCCGGGCAGTCCGCTGGCACTCGCAGTCGCGGGTGCTGCTCAACGGCGGCCGGACCGTCGTCTTCCGCTGACGCTCAACGACAACCACAAAGGAGACCGACCGTGCTGTCGGACATCGAGATCGCCAACGCCGCCGTGCTGCGTCCCATCAAGGACGTCGCGGCGGAGACGCTCGGCATCCCCGAGGAGAACCTGGTTCCCTACGGCCACCACAAGGCCAAGGTCGAGCTGGGCTACCTGTCCTCCTTGGAGGACCGCCCGCTCGGGAAGCTGGTGCTGGTGACGGCCATCTCCCCGACCCCGCCCGGCGAGGGGAAGACCACCACGACGGTCGGGCTCACCGATGCCCTGCACGGTCTGGGGCACCAGACGGTCGCCTGCCTGCGTGAGCCCTCGATGGGCCCGGTCTTCGGCATGAAGGGCGGAGCGGCCGGTGGTGGCTACAGCCAGGTCGTGCCGATGACCGACATCAACCTGCACTTCACCGGCGACTTCGCCGCGATCGCCGCCGCCAACAACCTGCTGGCCGCGCTGATCGACAACCACGTCCACCACGGCAACGCCCTGGGCATCGACGTCCGCAGCGTGACGTGGAAGCGCGTCCTCGACATGAACGACCGCGCGCTGCGCGAGGTCACCGTCGCACTCGGCGGCCACGCCAACGGCTTTCCGCGGACCGAGGGCTTCGACATCGTGGTCGCCTCCGAGCTGATGGCGATCTTCTGCCTCACCGAGTCCTGGGCCGACCTCAAGCGGCGGATCGGCGACATCGTGATCGGCTACACCCGAGCGATGGAGCCGGTGACGGCGCGCGAGCTCGGCGCCGACGGCGCCATGGCCGCCCTGCTCCGCGACGCGCTCGCACCGAACCTGGTGCAGACCCTCGAGGGCGCGCCCGCGTTCGTCCACGGCGGCCCGTTCGCCAACATCGCCCACGGCTGCAGCTCGGTCTCGGCGACCCGCGCGGGGTTGCGGCTCGCCGACATCGTCGTGACCGAGGCCGGCTTCGGCGCCGACCTCGGGGCCGAGAAGTTCGTCGACATCAAGTGCCGCAAGTCCGGCCTGCGCCCCGACCTCGCGGTCGTGGTCGCGACGGTCCGCGCCCTGAAGTACCACGGCGGCGTCGCGCTCGCCGACCTGGGCACGGAGGACGTCGGCGCGGTCGAGCGGGGCATGGTCAACCTGCGCCGGCACCTCGACAACGTGCGCCACGTCTACGGCATCAACTGCGTCGTCGCGGTCAACCGCTTCCCGACCGACACCGACGCGGAGGTGACCCGGGTCGTCGACCTCGTGGCCGACGAGGGGGTCGCCGCGTTCCCGGCGACGCACTTCGCCGACGGCGGCCTGGGCGCGCAGGACCTGGCGAAGGGCGTGCTCGCGGCGCTCGACGAGCCCTCGCCGTACGAGTTCTCGTTCACCTACGAGGACGAGCTCTCGCTGACGGAGAAGGTCGAGGCCGTCGCGACCCGGTTGTACGACGCGGGCCTGGTGACGTGGGACGCGAAGGCGCGCCGGCGGCTGCTCCGGATCGAGCAGGACGGCTACGGCTCGCTGCCGGTGTGCGTGGCCAAGACGCAGTACTCCTTCTCGACCGACCCCAAGCTGCTGGGGGCACCGTCGGGCCACGAGCTGCACGTGCGCGAGGTCCGGCTGTCAGCCGGCGCCGGCTTCGTGGTCGTCGTCTGCGGCGACATGATGACGATGCCGGGGCTGCCGAGCGACCCGTCCGCCTCGCGGATCGACCTGGCCGACGACGGGACGATCCTCGGCCTCTCCTGAGGCAGTCAGTCAGTCGCCGAGCTCGGCCCGGCGCCGTACGACGTACTCCTCCAGCTCCTGGCGGATCGCGTCGTCCAGCGCCGGCTGCTCGTACTCCTCGAGCCGCTTCTTCCAGATCTCCGACGCCCGCTCGGCGGTGTCGCGTCCCCCGCCGCGCAGCCACCGCTCGTAGTTGTCGGAGGAGGAGAGGAAGGGTCGGTAGAAGCAGGTGCGGAAGCGCTCCATGGTGTGGGCCGCGCCGAGGAAGTGGCCGCCGTGGCCGACCTCCTGGTGCGCGTCGAAGGCCATCGACGCCTCGTCGATCTCGAGCGGGGTGAACTCGTGCTGGAGCATCTGCACGAGCTCGCAGTCGAGGATGAACTTCTCGTAGCCCGCGACCAGCCCGCCCTCGAGCCAGCCGGCCGAGTGCATGACCCAGTTGGCGCCCGCGAGGAACGTCGGCATCAGCGTCATCAGCGCCTCGTAGCCGGCCTGGGCGTCGGGCACCTGCGACGACGTCAGGCCGCCGCCGGTGCGGAACGGCAGCCCGAAGTGCCGCGCGATCTGGCCGGTGCAGAGCAGGCCGATCCCCGACTCGGGCGTGCCGAACGTCGGGGAGCCCGACTGCATGTCGATGTTGGAGAGGAAGGACCCGAAGATCACCGGCGTCCCCGGGCGGATCAGCTGCGAGAGCGCGATCCCCGACAGGGCCTCGGTGATCTGCTGCACCAGGGCCGCGGGCACCGTGACCGGCGACATCGCGCCCATCAGGATGAACGGCGTGAGCACGACCGGCTGGCCGGCGGAGCTGTACTCGAACTGCGACTCCAGCATCCGGTCGTCCCAGCGCAGCGGTGAGTTGCAGTTGATGAGCGAGATCGTCGCCGGGGTCTCCTCGATCGCCTCCCGCGAGCCGAACAGGATCGACGTCATCGCCAGCGTGTCCGCGGCGTTCACGCCCGAGACGACGTTGCCCATGTAGACCTTGTCGGTGAGCGTCTGCAGCGCGAGCGTCATGTCGAGGTGACGGCTGTCGAGCGGGGTGTCGTTGGGCTCGCACACCACGCCGCCGGCGGAGTCGAGGACCGAGAACGACTGCGCCAGCTTCGTGAAGTTGCGGTAGTCCTCCATCGTCGCGTCGCGGCGTACCTCGCCCTCACGGACGAACGGCGGACCGTAGACGGCGCCGAACGCCATCGCGTCACCGCCGATGTGGATGCTGTGCTCGGGGTTGCGGGCCTGGACGTCGAACTCGCGGGGCGCCTTGGCCACCTGCTCGAGGACGAAGTCGGGGTCGAGGAAGACCGTCTCGTCCTCCACCTTCTGGCCGTGCGCCCGGAACAGCTCGACGGCGCGCGGGTCGGCGAACTGGACGCCGATCTCGCTCATCAGCCGTCGCCACCCGCGGTCGAGGGTGGCCATCGCCTCCTCCGAGAGAATTTCGTATCGGGGCATCTGGTTGCGGAACATGCCTTCTCCTGCCTAACCTCATGATGTGGAACCAAGGTTCCACATCATGGAACCTGGATCAAGACGCGATCCGGGACCGCCCGGCAGATCAGGCAGGCATCGAGCAGACATGGCAGCGACAGCGGAGCAGACCACCGGCGCGCGGAGCGCGGGAGGTGGCACGCGTGCGCTCGACCGCGCCACCGACCTGGTGGCCGCGGTCGTGGGCGCCGACGAGCCGCTCAGCTTCACGCACCTGCAGGAGACGTCCGGGCTCGCGAAGTCGACCGCGTCGCGGATGCTCTCGGCCCTCGAGCGCTCAGGGCTGCTCGAGCGCGACGCCGACGGGTCCTACGTCGCCGGCCAGCTCTTCTGGCTCTACGCCGCCCGCCACGACCCGTGGGAGGAGCTGGTCCGGCTCGCCCGGCCGACGCTGGAGGTCATCAGCGACGCCACCCTCGAGACGGTCCACCTCAGCATCGTGCGCGGCGACCGGGTCGTGCAGGTCGCCCAGGTCGACTCCCAGTTCCTGCTCGGCACCCGCGACTGGACCGCGGTCGACGTGCCCGCCCACACCTCGGCGCTGGGCAAGGTCTTCTACGCGTGGGACGCGCTGCCCGTCCCCGACCCGCCGCTGCCCCGGCTCACCGACGCGACGCTCGCCGACCCCGACGCGCTGCGTCGGGACGCCCGGCTGGCCCGGCGTCGCGGCTGGGCCGTGACGCACGACGAGCTCGAGGTCGGGCTCAGCGGCGTCGCCGTACCTGTCCTGGGGCCGCGCGGTCAGGTGGTCGCGGCCCTCGGCATCTCGGGACCCACCGCACGACTGGAGGACCGGCTCGACGAGCTCGGCCGCCAGCTGTCAGACCACGCCACGCGGCTCACCAGGCTGCTGCGCGGCGGCTCGCACGAGGAGGATGTGGCATGAACTGTTCCCCAACGAAATACTCGCTCCGCTCGCATTTCGCCGGGGGCCCCGATGACGCCTGAGGAGATTCTCCAGGGACTCTACGACGAGACGCTCGTCGGCAACGCACCGCGGGTGCTCGAGCTCACCGAGGAGGGGCTCAGCACCGGGATGGAGCCGCAGACGCTGCTCTTCGACGCGCTGATCCCGTCGCTCGAGGAGGTCGGCGCCCGGTTCGAGCGCGGTGACTTCTTCGTGCCCGAGATGCTGATCGCCGGCCGCGCCATGGCCGGGGCGATGGAGCGGCTGCGACCGCTGCTCGCCGAGACCGGCGTCCAGACCATCGGGAAGTTCCTGATGGGCACGGTCAAGGGCGACGTCCACGACATCGGCAAGAACCTCGTCAACATCATGCTCGAGGGCGCGGGCTTCGAGGTGATCGACCTCGGCGTCCAGGTGGCGCCGGAGAAGTTCGTCAGCGCCATCGAGGAGCACCAGCCCGACATCGTCGGCTTCTCGGCGTTCCTCACCACCACGATGCCGATGTTCAAGGCCAACCTCAACGCCCTCGAGAAGGCCGGCATGCGCGACTCCGTGATCGTGATGGTGGGCGGCGCTCCCGTCACGCAGGAGTACGCCGACGCGGTCGGTGCCGACGGGTACGCCGCCGACGCCTCGGCCACCGTCAAGCGGGCCAAGGCACTGCTGCACGAGAAGCGCAGCAAGGTGCCGGCGTGAGTGCCCCCCAGCTCGAGACCGTCCTCCGCTCGGCCACCAAGGAGGTCGTGATCGGCCACGGCCGCCGCTTCTGCCTGATCGGCGAGCGGATCAACCCGACCGGCCGCCGGATCTTCCAGGAGCAGCTGCGAGCCGGTGACTTCTCCGCGATCGAGCGCGACGTGAAGGCCCAGGTCGAGGGTGGCGCCGACGTCCTCGACGTCAACATGGGCGTCCCGCTCACCGACGAGCCCGAGCTGCTCGCGAAGGCGATCCAGCTGGTGCAGAGCCTCACCGACCTGCCGGTCTGCATCGACTCCTCGGTCGTCGAGGCGCTCGAGGCCGGGCTGTCGGTCTACCAGGGCCGGGCCCTCGTCAACTCCGTCACGGCGGAGGACGACCGGCTCGCCCTGATCCTGCCGCTGGTGAAGAAGCACGACGCCGCGATCATCGCGCTGCCCAACGACCACGACGAGATCCCGATGGAGGCCGACAAGCGGCTCGACCTGACGGCGAAGATCATCCGGGTCGCGACCGAGGAGTACGGCATCGCCGCGGCCGACATCGTGATCGACCCGCTCGCGATGCCGATCGGCGCCGACACGACGACCTCCCTCGTCACCTGGGAGACGATGCGCCGGATCCGCGAGGACCACGGCGTGAACATGACGTGCGGTGCGTCCAACACCTCGTTCGGGATGCCCGACCGCCACACCCTCGGCGCCGCCTGGCTGCCGATGGCGATGACGGCCGGTCTCACCAGCGCGATCATGGACACCCGCACCCCGCAGATCGTCGAGTCGGTGAAGGCGGCCGACGTCTTCCTGAACCACGACGAGTGGGGCATGGCCTGGATCGCCGCACACCGGGCGAAGGCGGCCGCGACGGCATGAGCGACGGCGTGCCCGACGTCGACCTCGATGCCTACAAGCGGGAGGGCCTGCTCCCGAGCTCGGGCGCCGAGGCTCCGGCCGCGCACGACGGCACCGGCCGGGTCGACATCACGTTCAGCGTCGACGTCGGCAAGGACGCGCCGCCGACCGTGCGGAACGTGCGGGTCCCCCCCGGGGTCACGGTCTTCGACTCGGCGTCGTGGAACGGGATCGCGATCGACTCCACCTGCGGCGGCCACGGCACCTGCCACAAGTGCAAGGTGCGGGTCGAGGGTGGCGGCCCGGTCACGCGGCACGACGTACGCACGTTCTCGCCCGACCAGATCAAGGCCGGCTGGCGGCTGGCCTGCCTGGTGCAGGCGACGCGCGACCTCGAGGTCGAGGTCCCGCCGCTCACCACCCGGCCGAAGGCGGCGACCGTCGGCGTCGGTCGGCAGGTCATCCTGCGGCCCGCCCTCCAGAAGCGGTACGTCGAGCTCGACGAGCCGACCCTCTCCGACCAGCGCACCGACCTGAAGCGGCTGACCGACGCCATCACGGACCTCGAGCTCACCGCCGACCTGCCGCTGCTCCGCAGGCTCGCGACCGTGCTGCGGCAGGCCGACTTCAAGGTGACCGCCGTGATCGTCGACGAGGCGCTGATCGACGTCGAGCCCGGTGACACCACGGCTGCGCGCTACGCCATCGCGTTCGACCTGGGCACCACCACCGTGGTCGCCACCCTGCTCGACCTCGGCACCGGCACGCCGGTCGCGGTGGCCTCGATGCTCAACAAGCAGCAGCCCTTCGGCGCCGACGTCATCACCCGGATCAGCGCGACCATGATGGACCCCGACATGATGGGCCGGCTCCAGAGCGCGGCGGGCGCGACCCTCGCCGAGCTCGCCGAGCAGGTGTGCAAGGAGGGCGAGGTCGATCCCGCCACCGTCTACGAGGTGGCGGTCGCCGGCAACGCGACCATGACCGCGCTCCTGCTCGGTATCGACCCCGAGCCGCTCGGCGTGGCGCCGTTCGTGATGTCCACCAGCCACCCCCCGGTGGTGCTCGCCTCGGAGCTCGGCCTCGACCTCCACCCGCAGGCGCGTGCCGCCCTCTTCCCCGCCCTCGGCGCGTACGTCGGCGGCGACATCGTGGCCGGCATGCTGGCGACCGGCATGGACCGCGACAAGCGGACCCGGCTCTTCATCGACGTCGGCACCAACTGCGAGATCGTCCTCAGCGACGGCGACACCATCCTGTCCACCGCGGCCCCTGCGGGGCCGGCGTTCGAGGGCGGCGCCATCCGCTGCGGGATGCGCGCGGCCGACGGGGCGATCGAGACCGTGAAGCTCGACGACGACCCGACTCTCGACGACGACCCGACTGCTGGGGTGACGCTCGGCGTGATCGGCGACGTCGAGCCCCGAGGCCTGTGCGGGTCCGGGCTCGTCGACATCGTGTCCGAGATGGTGCGGGTCGGGCTGCTCGACGCGACCGGCCGCTTCGTCCCCGACGAGCAGGCGGCGGAGATCGTGCCAGGCCTGGCGCCGCGGCTGACCCGGATCGGCGAGGAGCGGGTCTTCGTGCTGCACCGCGAGAGCGAGGACACCCCGCCGGAGGAGTCGGTCTACCTCTCCCAGCGCGACGTCCGCGAGCTCCAGTTCGCCAAGGCCGCCATCTCGACCGGCTGGTCGCTGCTCCTCGAGGAGCTCGGCCTCGAGCACGACGACGTGCAGCAGGTGCTGCTCGCCGGTTCGTTCGGCAGCTACCTCTCCCCCGCCGCCGCGGTCCGGATCGGGCTGGTGCCGCAGCTGCCGGTGCTGCGGATCGTCGCCGCCGGCAACGTGGCCGGCGAGGGCGCGAAGATGGTCCTGCTGTCGGTGCGCGAACGCGCCGGCGCCGCCGCGCTGCTGGAGGAGGTGAAGTATGTCGAGCTCTCCGACCGCCCCGACTTCAACGACGCCTTCGTCGACCAGCTCGGGTTCACGGTCTGACCGGGGTGACCGGGTCGCACTGATCGCGTGCGGCGCGCTGGCCCAGCCCGCGGCCGCGGTCGTCGAGCGGCGCGGCTGGCCGGTCGACGTCCACCCGCTCCCGCCGCTGCTGCACAACCAGCCCCGCCAGATCGCGGGCGAGGTGCGCCGGCTCGCCGAGCAGCTCGCTCCGGCGTACGGCTCCGTGGTCGTGGGGTACGCCGACTGCGGCACGTACGGCGCCGTCGACGACGGTCTGCGACGAGCTCGGGCTGGCCCGGCTGCCCGGCCTCCACTGCTACGACCTGTACGCCGGCCCCGACCGGATCCAGGAGCTCTTCGAGCGCCAGCCCGGGACGTACCTGCTCACCGACTTCCTGGTCCGCTCCTTCGCACGGACAGTCGAGCGCGAGCTCGGGCTGGACCGCTGGCCGGAGCTGCGCGACGACTACTTCGGCCACTACACGCGGGTGGTCTGGCTGGCGCAGGCACCCGACGAGGAGCTGCGCGGCCTGGCCGAGGACGCCGCCGCCCGGATCGGACTGCCGCTCCAGGTCGTCGAGACCGGCAGCACCGGGCTCGAGCAGGCGCTCGCGGCGCTCGTCGGCTCCTAACCGCGTAGCCGCTCGAGCTCCTCGGTCCGCCACGCCTCGGTGGCCGGGATCTGGTTGAACGTGAAGACGTGCAGGCCCTCGACGAGGCTGCCGGGCTCGGCGAGCGCCGGCGCGCACTGCTCCAGGAACTTCTGCCCGGTGAAGCCACCGGGGGCGGCCAGCCGCGCGAACGTGCCCTTGTGCTTGGCGAGGAACCGGGTCGACTCGCCGACCCCGATCCGGGTGGCCATCGCGAGCAGCTTCGTCCGCTCCACCGGACCGGGGATGCCGAGCAGCAGCGGCATCGTGATGCCCCGCGTCCGCAGCCGCCGCACCCAGCCGCGCACGGCGCCGGGGTCGAACGTGAGGTTGCTGACGACGTGGGTGGCGTAGCGCCGCTTGTCCCACATCGACTGGATCGTCAGGTCGTCGGAGATCGTCGGGTGCGACTCCGGGTAGCCGGTGATGCCGACGTGGGCGAACGGCTTGCCGAGCGCCAGCAGGTCCTCCAGCAGGCTCACGGAGTCGGGGTAGTCGCCCACCGCGTCGGCGTCGCCGCCCGGCACGAAGATCTTGGTGATCGCCTTGCCCGTCAGCCGGGCGGTGATCTCCTCGAGCTCGGTGCGCCCCGAGACCATCCGGGCCGCCACGTGCGGCACCACGTCGTAGCCGTGCCCGGCCAGCCGCTCGGACAGCTCGAACGTGGACTCCAGCCCCTTCGAGGGCGAGGCCGTCACCGTGATCGTGCGGTCGCGCGGCACGTGCTCCAGCAGCGTGTCCTCGATCGACGCCGTGGGCAGCACCTCGTAGCGGGCGTTCTCCAGCAGCCGGACCAGGGTCGACCGCGTTGCTTTGTTGCGCATGATGCGTCTCGTTTCGTGATGCGCACTCGTCGCTGGAGTCTAGCCCGGCGCCGGCTCCGCTGGCGAGGGTCGCAGGCGGGTCATCCACGGGGTGAATGGCGGGGTCATCGGCGCGGCAGCCGGGACGGGATCGCGACCCACGAGATCAGCCCGCCCAGGGCGAGCAGCACCGCGCAGCCGAGCATCGCGGAGTCGTACCCGGCGTCGAAGACCGCGGGCAGCTCGTAGTCGGCGCCGGACAGTCCCACGAGCGGCGGGATCGCCGCGACGGCCAGCAGCGAGCCGGTCCGGGCGACCGCGTTGTTGACCCCGCTGGCCAGTCCCGCCACCTCGTCGGGCGCCGCGGCCAGCACGGTCGCGGTGAGCGGCGCCACCAAGAGGGCGAGTCCCAGCCCGAACACGGTCAGCGCGGGCATGACGTCGGTCCAGTACGTCGTGTCGCGGTCGACGACCAGCAGCCAGGCCGTGCCGGCCGCCATGACCAGCGGGCCGCCCGTCATCGGCAGCCGCGGCCCGATCCGGTTGGACAGCCGCCCGCCGCGGGACGCCAGGAACACCATGCAGATCGTCACGGGCAGGGTCGCCAGGCCGGCGGCGAGCGGACGGTAGCCGGCGACGGTCTGCAGCTGGAGCACGAGGAAGAACAGCACCGCCCCGAGTGCGGCGTACACGACCAGGGTCATCGCGTTCGCCGCGCTGAACGTCCGCGAGCGGAAGATGCCGAGGGCCAGCATCGGGTGGCTGCTGCGCGCCTCGACGAGCAGGAATCCGGCCGCGGCCAGCACCCCGACCACTCCTGCTGGAACCGCCATCGGGCTGCCCCACTCGATGAGGCCGTAGGTGGCCGCTCCCAGGGAGACCATCGCCAGCACCGCGCCCGCCACGTCGAAACGCTCGGGCGGGCGCGGGTCCCGCGACTCCGGCACGTACCGGATCGCGATCCAGACCGTCAGCAGGGCCAGCGGCAGGTTGACGAGGAAGATCCAGCGCCACGAGGCGTACTCGATCAGGAGCCCGCCCACGAGCGGGCCGGCCGCCGCGGCGATGCTGCCGAGCCCCGACCACGCGCCGATCGCGGGCGACCGGTCCTCCTGCGCGAAGACCCCCTGGATCATGGCGAGGCTGCCCGGCGTCAGCAGGCCGCCACCGACGCCCTGCAGCAGTCGCGCCAGGATCAGCACCTCGGCCGTGGGTGCGAGGCCGCACAGCACGGAGGCGCCGGCGAAGCACAGCGTGCCGACCACGAACATCCGCCGCCGTCCGTACCGGTCGCCCAGGCTGCCTCCGAGCAGGATGAGCGACGCCAACGTCAGCAGGTAGCCGTTGTTGATCCACTGGAGCTGGGCCAGGCCGGCGTCGAGGTCCTCGCCGATGGTCCGGAGGGCGACGTTGACGACCGTGCCGTCCAGGAGGGACATCCCCGAGCCCAGCGTGGCCGCGGCGATGACGGCCCGGCCGGTGGGTGTTCCCATGCGAACCGGGAGCGAGCCCGAACCTTCCACCCGCCCCACAGTATTCTTCCCCGCGTGACAAGGCCTCGGTCGACCGAGCAGCGACTCGTCGAGCACGTCGACCGGATCGCCGACGAGCACCCGCCGATCGACCTCGGGACGGTGGACTTCTCGATCCGCGATCCGGCGACCACCAACGCCCGTTTCGGGCACGTCCTCGACTACATGGCGCGGGTCGAGCTCGAGGTCGACCGGAACGTCCTCGAGCTCACCGCGATGCTGCCGGACCCGCCGGACGTCGACCGCTACTTCTACGCGGACGTCTGGGCCCCGCAGGAGATCCGCCACGGCCAGATCCTCGACGAGCTCCAGGTGCGGCTCGGCCGCGACCCGGCCATGGCCGACGTCGACACCGTCTCGGCCAAGATGCACGTCCTCGGCGTCCTCTCGCACGTGTCCCCGATCGAGGACGTCGTGCGGATGCTCTACTACCTCACGGGCCAGGCGACCGAGCGTTCCGCCGTGCTCGCCTACAACCTGCTCCACGCCGGGCTCACCGAGATGGAGGAGACCGCGGCCGCCGAGACGATCGTGGCGCAGATCAAACGCCAGGAGCCGGCTCACCACGCGTTCTACGCGATGTCGGCGCGAGGGCTCAACGAGCAGCTCGCGCCCTGGCAGCGATGGCTCGTACGTCGCCTGCGCACCCTGACCTTCGCGCCGGTCGGCGCCAACAACCCCGAGCAGACCGCCGACTTCGGCGACCTGATGCTGACGCTGGGGATCGACCGCGACCTGGACCGGTTCGCGACCGCGGTGTCGCGCGTCGAGGCCGAGCTCCTGGGAGCCGCCGGCAAGGGGCTGCCGGTCCCGGAGTACGTGCTCCGCGCGTTCCGCGACGCGGTCGAGGCCGCGCACGCCAGGCGAGCGACCGGTGGCCGGTCGCCGTCGGTCGCGTCCGCCTAGACCCCCGGCCCGGCGTCCGCAGCCTCCGACAGCAGGGTCCGCAGCTGGTCCCACTTCCTCGCCCCGAGCCGACTGCGCCACTCGCGCTCGAGCCCGGTGATGACTGCCTCGCCGGCGTCGATCGCCTGCAGACCCCTGCGGGTCGGTCGCACGATCCGAACCCGCTTGTCGGACGGGTCGCGGACCGTCTCGAGCAGTCCGCGCGCCTCGAGGTCGTTCGCGAACTCGCCCAGCGCCTGCTTCGTCATCCCCACGCGTTCGGCCAGGTCGGTGACGCGCATCCCCTCGGCCGGCGTCATGCTCAGGAGCCGCAGCTGAGAGGACCTCAGGCCGCGCAGCACCGCCTGCTTCCCCCCGGCTTTCTGGTTCGTGGCGTGCAGGTCGCGCCGGAAGCCGTCCATCACCTGACCCAGCAGGGCCAGGATGTGGTCCGGCAGATCGTCCTTGACGCCAGTCATAAGGCAACCTTACTATCACTGAGGTAGGAAGGTAACCTGACCACCAGGAGGCACGCGATGGGTCGGACCCAGGAGCAGCTCGGCACGTCCGCGCCGCGGACCCCGGAGGAGCTGCTCGGCGACCTCGAGCACCCCGGCGGACCGGTACGGCTGGAGCCGTTCCCCTACGCGTTCGGCTCCCCCGCCACCGGTGGCCTCTACCGGCTCGTCGGACCCGACTGGAGCTGGTTCGGCAAGCTGCTCCAGCACGTCCGCCACTGGCCCGCCCTGCACCACCTGCCGCCCGGCGTGCGGGAGCGCTTCGTCGACTCGTTCCCGTGGCGTTCCGAGCTCGAGCTCTGGGACGAGCCCTACCTCAGTCGACTGCCCGACGGACTGCGGGCCCCGGTGCTCCATGGCCTGGTCGAGCTCGGTGACGACCGGGTGATGGTGTGGATGGAGGACGTCGACGTGGCGGCGACGCCCCGCGACCTCGACGAGTACGCCCGGGCGGCCCTCCTGCTCGCGCGCTGGAACGCTCGGTGCGCCGACCCGGAGCTGGTCGCCACCAACGAGTTCCCGGTGGGCTACGCCCTGCGGATGTACGCCCGGGAGGCGATCGCCGAGCGCGGGCTCCGCCAGCTCGAGGACGACGAGCTCTGGTCCCACCCGTGGCTGACCGACCACGCCGGCCTGCGGGCCGACCTGCGCCGGCTCGCCCCGCGGATCCCGGAGCTGCTGGACCGGCTCGACAGCTTCGTGCAGACCATCCCGCACGGCGACGCCAGCCCGCAGAACCTGCTGATCCCGGCCGACGACCCCGCGACGTTCGTCGCCATCGACGTCTCGTTCCGGACTCCCGAGCCGCTGGGCTTCGACCTCGGACAGCTCCTCGTGGGGCTGGTCCATGCCGGTGAGGTGCCGGCCGCGATGCTGCCGGCCATCGCCGACCGGATCCTCGCCGCGTACGTCGAGGGGCTCGCCGCCGAAGGCGTCACGGGCCAGGACGACGATGTTCGCGACGCGTTCACGACCTCGGTGCTGCTCCGCAGCGGGTTCGACTCGTTCCTGTTCGACCTGATCGGCAGCGACGACCCCGCCGACCGCCACCGGTTCGACGAGCGGGTCGCGCTGTGTCGCTTCCTGGTCGACCAGTACCTCGAGACGCACCCCGACGACTGACTCACCCTGCCGTCAGAATGGCCGGGTGATCACCACCCACCAGGCCGAGCGGCTCGACCACCTGCTGCGCGGGCAGGGGCGACCGTGGACCCCCGAGCCCGGCGACCGGTTCGTGGTGCCTGGCCGCGACCTCGACGACCAGGTCTTCGTGGTCTCCGAGATGACGATCGACGTGGAGGACCTCCCCAGCGGCCGACTGGTCCGCTTCAACGGCACCACGGAGTGGGCGCTCGACAGCCTGCCCGCCGCCGACGTGCTGTGGATGCCGTGGGAGCACCAGCTCCGCCGGCTGCTCGGCGACGACTTCCGGTCGTTGCAGCGCGACAACAGCGGCTGGCGGGTGACCCTCGCGGACGGTAGCGAGCATCCCGGGGGCGACCCCGAGGAGGCGTACGCCGTGGCGCTGCTGGACCGCTAGCCGGGTCGGCCGCGGGCTAGGGTAACGGTGCTGTCGATGCGCTTGCACCCCGTTGCACGGGGGTTGAAGCGCCGCCCCAGCACCGTGAGCCGTCAGTCCCGCAGCACCCGGGACGCGATCCACGCGAGGGCGGCCGACGTGTCGGCCGGGGAGCCGGACGGCTGCATCACGTGGCTCAGCACGACCCGGACCACCATGTCGATAGCGGCGTCGAGCCGGTCGGCGTCCAGTGGCACGTCGTAGCCGGTGACGCGCTCGGTCACGACGTGCTTGGCCGCCGCGAGCAGCGACTCCGAGTGGGTCGTGAGCAGCGGCAGCAGCTCGGTGTCGGCGCCGTGGGTCGCACTGACGACCGCCTTCAGGAGGTCGTTCCCCTGCGCGAGCTCGAGCACCCGCCGCGACGCTTCCTGGATCGCCCCGACCAGGTCGGTCGGCTGGTGGTCGAACGCGTCGGTGACGACGGTGAGGAAGCGGTCGAGCTCGGCGAGGATCATCGCCTCGGCCAGCGCCGGCTTGCCTCCGATCTCGTTGTAGACCGTCTGCCGGCTCACGCCGACGGTCTCGGCGATCCGGGCCATCGTGACCTGTGACCAGCCGTGCGCGAGCGTCAGGTCGACGGCGGCACCGACGATGCGCTGTCGCAGTGGCGGGGTCACAGCGCAAGCGTACGGGCGCGCGCGGACCGGCCCCGGGTGGCTATCGTGAGGTGTCCACGAGGGAAGGGGCCGGGCATGAGCGAGCTGGTGCACCACGACGAGGCGAAGACCCGCGGCGCCTTCTCGTCACGCAGGGTCTTCATCTTCGCCGCCATCGGCTCGGCCGTCGGCCTGGGCAACATCTGGCGCTTCCCGTACGTCGCCTACGAGAACGGCGGCGGCGCGTTCATCCTCCCCTACCTGGTCGCGCTCCTGACCGCGGGCATCCCGTTCCTGTTCCTCGACTACGCGCTCGGCCACCGCAACCGCGGCTCGGCACCGCTGTCGTTCGCCCGGCTCCGCGGCGGCGCCGAGGGCCTGGGCTGGTGGCAGGTCGGCATCTGCTTCATGATCGCCGTCTACTACGCCGCCGTCATCGCCTGGGCGGTGCGCTACACGTTCTTCTCGATCGACAAGGCCTGGGGAAGCGATCCCGAGGCGCTACTTCTTCGGCGACTTCCTGCAGGCCGGCGAGCCCGGCGTCCAGTCCGACCTCGTGCCGGCGTGCTGGTCCCCCTGCTGATCGTCTGGGTCGCCGTGATCGTGATCATGGTCGCCGGCGTGCAGAAGGGCATCGGCGCCACCTCGGTCGTCTTCATCCCGATCCTGGTCCTGGCGTTCGGCGTCGCTCGTCGTGCAGGCGCTGTTCCTTCGCCGGGGCCGCCGACGGCCTCGACGCGCTGTTCACGCCGAACTGGGACGCCCTCACCGAACCGGGCGTGTGGGGGCCGCCTTCGGCCAGATCTTCTTCTCGCTGTCGATCGGCTTCGGGATCATGATCACCTACTCGTCGTACGTCCACCGCGACACCGACATGACTGGCTCGGGGCCCGGTCGTCGCCTTCGCCAACTCCGGTTTCGAGCTGCTGGCCGGCATCGGCGTCTTCGCGGCACTCGGGTTCATGGCACAGGCCAGCGGCGTGGAGGTCTCCGAGGTCGTCGAGCAACGGCATCGGACTCGCGTTCATCGCCTTTCCCGACGATCATCTCCGAGGCGCCGGCCGGCGCGTTGATCGGCGTCCTCTTCTTCGCCTCGCTCGTGATCGCCGGCCTGACGTCGCTGGTCTCGGTGATCGAGGTGGTGATCTCCGCCGTGCGCGACAAGTTCGAGATGAGCCGCGCGGGAGCGTCGCTGGCGGTCGGCGTGCCCTGCGACCGATGCATCAGCCTGGCCTTCTTCTCGACGACCAGCGGGCTCTTCGTGCTCGACATCCTCGACCACTTCATCAACCAGTTCGGCATCCTGCTGGTCGCCGTGGTCTCGATGCTGGTGATCGCGTGGGGCTCCGAGCGCTGCCGCCACTGTCCGACCACCTCAACCACCACGGGTCGGTCCACCTCGGCACCTGGTGGCGGGTGCTGATCTCGGTCGTCGCCCCGCTGGCTCTGGCCTATGTGCTGGTCGACGCCGTTCCTCACCGACGTCGACGCGCCCTACGGCGACTACCCGCAGTGGATGCTGCTCACCTTCGGCTGGGGCGCGGCAGTGGCCGTGATCGTCTTCGGTTTCCTCGCCACCTCCCTCCGGTGGCGACCCGGGACCCCGCTGCGAGGCCGCCTCCGCCGCCGCCGCTGCCGACACGAGCGCTGCCGAAGGGAGGCAGCTGACATGGGTACCGGAGCGATCCTGATGATGCTGCTGGCGATGGCGGTGATCTGGGGCGGCCTGGCCCTGGCGATCGTCAACCTCAGCCGCAGTCAAGGAACCCCGAACATCGACGAGGTACGGCGCGACCTCTGACCGTCAGGCCCTCCCGTGTGCTAGCCGCTGGGGTCTCCACCCGCTCGGACACCGGCACGAAGTCGACCTTCTCCCGGACGCCGCAGTCGGGGCAGCACCAGTCGTCGGGGACGTCGGCCCAGGCCGTGCCGGCCGCGAACCCCTCGTGCTCGTCGCCGACCTCGACCTCGTAGGCGTACGAGCAGCCGGGGCAGCGGGCTGCGAGCACCTCGCCCTGACGTGAGTGGTGTCGAGACGGGCCTGGCCGTCCCTCCTCGACCACCGGGTCGTCCAGCACCGGCGCCGGGTGTGCCGCGAGGATCCGGTCCCGCTTGCGCGGGCTGATGTTGGCGCGGGTGACGTCGCCGTGGAAGTGGGCCACGACCCGCGGGTCCATGACCCGCCGCCAGACGGCGGGGACGATCGCGAGCACGATCATCCCGGCGTACCCGGTCGGCAGCACCGGGCTCTCCTCGAAGTCGCGCAGCGCCTGGTAGCGCCGGGTCGGCTTCGCGTGGTGGTCGCTGTGCCGCTGCAGGTGGTAGAGCAGCACGTTGGTCGCGATGTTGTTGGAGTTCCAGCTGTGGCTGGGGTCGACCCGCTCGTAGCGCTGCCGGTCGCCGACACCCACCTTCTGGCGCAGCATCCCGTAGTGCTCCATGTAGTTGACGACCTCGAGCAGCGAGAAGCCGACGACCGCCTGGATCAGCAGGTACGGCGCAATCCCTACCCCCAGCCAGGCCAGGAGCCCGCCCCAGAGCACCGCCGTCATCAGCCAGGCGTTGAGGACGTCGTTGCCGATCCGGAACGGGTGGCGGTGCTTGCGCGCGTAGCGCCGCTTCTCGATCCGCCAGGCTGACCTCAGCGACCCGCCGACCGTGCGCGGCCAGAACTGGTAGAAGTTCTCGCCCAGCCGGGCGCTGGCCGGGTCCTCGGGGGTGGCCACCCGGACGTGGTGGCCGCGGTTGTGCTCGATGTAGAAGTGGCCGTAGGCCACCGGCGCGAGGGCGACCTTGGCGAGCCACCGCTCGTGTGACTCCCGCTTGTGGCCGAGCTCGTGGGCGGTGTTGATGCCGATCCCGCCTATACACCCGATCGAGACGGCCAACCCGATCCTGTCCCAGGTGCCGAGGGCCTCGCCGCCGACGGCGCCGCCGCCGCCGACCAGCCACATCGCACCGAGGAAGCCGGCGTACTGGATCGGCAGGAACAGGTAGGTGATCCACCGGTAGTACCGGTCGTTCTCGAGCGCCTCGATCACGTCGTCGGGCGGGTTGGACCGGTCGAGCCCGGCGACCAGGTCGATCGCGGGCACGATCACCAGGATCACCACCGGCCCGATCCAGAACCAGAGGCCGCTCCCGGTGAGCTGCCAGCCGCCGAACCCCACGAAGGCCAGGCTCGGCACGACCAGCCCGATCAGCCACAGGTACCGCTTGCGGTCTCGCCACTCCCGGGTGGACTCCTCTGCCACCGTGCTGTTGGCGATCCGGTCGACGTCATCGGTCTGCATCGCGCCTCCTGCGCATCAGGTTTACAACAGACTATGATTTGTCAATCTCCTTGACAAGGATCGCGCGGATGTCAAGCCGCGATCACGGCGCCGTCGTCGGCCGCCAGAAGGGCCGGATCGTTGTCGGGGACGCCTCCCGGGCGCACACTGACGGCATGAGCGTGGACCTGAGCCGAGCCTCGATGAAGCTGCTCCCCGAGCTGCGCTACCAACGGGTCGTCAAGCGGCTGACCGTCCGGCTCGGGAACGAGCTGGTCGCACGGACCGACCGCGCCGTGCTCGTGATGGAACCGAAGCGCATCGTGCCGTCCTACGCCGTGCCCGTCGCCGACCTGTTCGTACCACCCCAGCCGGCTCCGCCAGCTTCGGCACCGGACTTCCGGCCGGTCGGGTTCGGCGAAGGGGGACCACCCCTCCTCGACCCGAGCGTGCCCTTCGCGGTCCACACCGCCGAGGGCGACCCGGTCCGGTTCCAGGTGGGCGACCTCGTCGGCGAAGGCTTCCGCTTCGTCGACCCCGAGCTGGCCGATCTCGTGTGCCTCGACTTCGACCAGTTCGACTGGTGGGAGGAGGACGAGCCGATCATGGGCCACCCCCGCGACCCCTTCCACCGGATCGACGTCCGCCGCTCGTCGCGCCACGTGCGGATCTCGTACGAGGGCACGGTGCTGGCCGAGAGCAGCCGGCCGCACCTGCTCTTCGAGGCGGCGTTCCCGCTGCCGCGCTACTACCTGCCGCGCGAGGACCTCGTCGTCCGGCTGCAGCCGTCGACCCTCCGCATGACGTGCGCCTACAAGGGTCACTCCACCCACTACGACGTGGCCCTGCCCGAGACGGGCACCACGCTCGACGCCATCGCCTGGTCCTACGAGGAGCCGCTCGACGACGCTCGCGACGTCGCCGGGCTGGTGTCGTTCTACCAGGAGCGCCTCGACCTCGAGGTCGACGGCGAACAGGTGGCACGCGTGCGCACGCCCTGGTCCCGCTGAGCTATCACCGGGCCCCGTTCCGTGTGGTCAGATGGTGGCCATGAGCCAGGACGCGTTCGGGATCGACTTCGGCGGGACCGGCATCAAGGGCGCGCCGGTCGACCTCGCCAGGGGTGACTTCGCCGCCGAACGGGTCCGGATCACGACGCCGCAGCCGGCCACCCCCGACGCCGTCGCGGCGGTGTTCGCCGAGCTGCTCGCCCAGTTCCCGGACGCCACCGGTGCGGTCGGGGTCACGGTGCCGGCGGTGGTCCGGCACGGGGTCGTCTCCTCGGCCGCCAACATCGACGCGAGCTGGATCGGGACCGACGCGGACGCGGTCTTCACCGCGGCGACCGGTCGCGAGGTGCACGTGGTCAACGACGCCGACGCGGCCGGCCTGGCAGAGGTGGCCTACGGCGCCGCCCGGGGCCAGCGCGGACTGGTGGTCGTGACCACTCTCGGCACCGGCATCGGCTCGGCCCTGGTCCACGACGGGGTGCTGGTCCCGAGCTCCGAGCTGGGCCACCTCGAGATCGACGGCCACGACGCCGAGACCCGGGCCGCCAACAGCGCCCGCACCGCCGAAGGGCTGTCCTGGGAGGAGTGGGCCGAGCGGCTCACCCGCTACTACCGGGTCGTCGAGGCGCTTCTCGCCCCCGACCTGTTCGTGGTCGGCGGTGGGGTCTCCAAGGACGCCGACGAGTTCCTGCCGCTGCTCGACCTCCGGACCCCGATCGTGCCGGCCACGCTGCGCAACCGGGCCGGCGTGGTGGGGGCCGCCCTCCATGCGACCCGGGCCGGCTGAGTACGAGCGCGGTGCCGCACCGCGGCCCGGATCGGAGACGCTGGGCCGCATGACGTTCTCCCGACGCCTGCTCCGCGTCCTCCCCCTCACCCTGCTCGCCGTGCTCGCGGTCTGGGCGGCCACCCAGGACAATGACGACTACTGCGGCACCGTCGGCGAGTGCCTGGGCAACGGGTTCGACGACCTGGTCACCCTCGGCGTCGCCGTCCTCCTCGGTGGCGGCCTCCTCTGGGCGCTCCGCACCCCGCGGGTCCTCGCCCACGTGTCCGGCGTGCTGCTGGTCGGCGGCTCCCTCTGGTACGCGGCGGGCGAGGTCCTGTACGCCGCCGACGCCGACCGGGACTACGACACCCCGCTGCCGCTGGCGGCGGCGGTCGCGATCGCGGTGCTGTCCGGGGCCACCGCGTCCTACGCCGCCGGACCGGGGGGACGGCTGCTCCTCAGGCTCGTCCTCCTGGCCGCGGCACCGGCGGTCTCGGTCGCGGCACACCTGGGCTCGGAGCAGGTGCTGGCCGACCGCGAGGCGGACGCGCTGGCCGACACCGGGCTGACGCTGTACGCCCCGGTGATCTCGGGGCACCCGCCGGAGTACGCGAACGTCCGCGACGACGGCAGCGTGGCGCTCAGCTACTCGTTCCCGGTGGACGAGGGTTACGCGTTCGTGCGGATCACGCTGGAGCGGGCACCGCGCGTCCGCGAGCTGTTCCCCGGTGAGATCGAGGTGCTGCGCGACAACACGGTGCTGGTGGCCGACTTCGAGCACGACGTGCTCGATCCGGACGACGTCCGCACCGCCCTCGAGACCGCACCCGAGGTGGGGCCGGACGACCTCGCCGACTAGCCCGGAGCGGAGGTCGCCTTCTCGGGGCCCGCGATCGCGGCTGCCACCCGCTTCGGGACGTCGGGGTGGAAGACCGTGGGGATGATGAAGTTGGGGTTCAGCTCCTCGTCCTTGACCACGAGCGCGATCGCCTCCGCCGCGCGGAGCAGCATCTCGAGGGTCACCTCGGTCGCGCGGGCGTCCAGCAGACCACGGAAGACCCCGGGGAACGCGAGCACGTTGTTGATCTGGTTGGGGTAGTCGGACCGGCCGCTCGCCACCACGGCGGCGTACTTCTCGGCCTCGGCGGGGTCGACCTCGGGGTCGGGGTTGGCGAGGGCGAACACCACCGGCTGGGCGGCCATGTCGGCGATCCACTCGGGCTGCAGGATCCCGGGCGCACTGACGCCGATGAAGACGTCGGCGTCGCGGAGCACCGTCTGCAGGTCGCCGCTGGCGCGGCGCGGGTTGGTGGCCTCCGCCAGCTCCCGGTGGGCCTCGGAGAGCGCCTCGTCACCGGCGCAGATCGCGCCCGCCCGGTCGACCACGACGACGTCCGTGACACCGGCGGCCAGGAGCAACGTCACGATCGCGGTGCCGGCCGCGCCGCCGCCGGACACCACGACCCTGACCGCCGCCATGTCCTTCTTCACGACCCGCAGCGCGTTGGTGAGCGCCGCCAGCACGACGATCGCGGTGCCGTGCTGGTCGTCGTGGAACACCGGGATGTCGAGCGACTCGCGCAGCCGGCGCTCGATCTCGAAGCAGCGGGGGGCCGCGATGTCCTCGAGGTTGATGCCGCCGAAGCCCGGGGCGATCATCTCGACCGCCTTGACGATCTCGTCGGTGTCCTGGCTCGCCAGGCAGATCGGCCACGCGTCGATGTCGGCGAACCGCTTGAACAGCGCGGCCTTGCCCTCCATGACCGGCAGCGCGGCGCCGGGTCCGATGTTGCCGAGGCCGAGCACGGCCGAGCCGTCGGTGACGACCGCGACGCTGTTGCCCTTCACCGTCAGCCGCCGGACGTCCTCGGGGTTCTTCGCCAGCGCCAGGCTCACGCGCCCGACCCCCGGCGTGTAGGCCATCGACAGGTCGTCACGGGTGCGGAGCGGGACCTTGGACGTGACCTCGATCTTGCCGCCGATGTGGAGCAGGAACGTCCGGTCGCTGACCTTGTGGACGGTGACGCCGCCGACCTCGTCGACGGCCTCGACCACGCGGTTGGCGTGGTCGGAGTCGGCGGCCGAGGCGGTGACGTCGACGACCAGCCGGTCGTGGCTGGACTCCGCCACGTCGATCGCGGTGACGATGCCGCCCTGCTCGGAGATGGCGGTCGCAACATGTCCGACCACCCCGTGGTCGGGCGCGGTGTGCAGCCGCATGGTGATCGAGTACGACGAGGGCGTGGCGGCCATGCCTGCCACCTTCGCGGGTCGGCTCGGTTACCGGCAAGTCGCTAGCGTGACGAGCATGCCCCCTGAGGTACGCGACAACCGTGACCGGTCCCGGTTCGAGATCCTCGTCGACGGCGAGGTGGCCGGGTACGCCGACTACCGGCTCCGCGAGGGCCGGATCACGTTCACCCACACCGAGGTCGACGACGACCACGAGGGCGACGGCCTCGGGTCGACGCTGGTGCGCCACGGGCTCGACGCAGCGCGCGCGGCCGGCCTGGCGGTCTACCCGTCGTGCCCGTTCACGGCCGACTGGATCAAGCGGCACCCCGAGTACGTCGAGCTGGTGCCGGAGGGCGTCCGGGCGACGTACGACCTGGCGTAGGGCTCGGTCGAGCGGGCCTCAGCCGAGCAGGGCCTCGATCTGGTCGCGCAGCTTCGCGGGCTCGGTGGTCGGCGAGAACCGCTTGACGACCTCGCCGTCACGGCCGATCAGGAACTTGGTGAAGTTCCACTTGATGGCGTCGCCCGGCAGCAGGCCGGACTTCTCCGAGCGCAGCCACTGGAAGAGCGGGTGGGCGTCGTCACCGTTGACGTCGACCTTCGCGAACATCGGGAAGCTCACGCCGAAGGTCCGGTCGCAGAACGACGCGATCGCGGCCTCGTCGTCGGGCTCCTGGTCGCCGAACTGGTTGCACGGGAAGCCGAGCACCGTGAACCCGCGGTCGGCATAGGCGTCGTGGAGCTCCTGCAGCCCGGCGTACTGGCTCGTGAGGCCGCACTGCGAGGCGGTGTTCACCACCAGCACGACCTGGCCGTCGTACGCCGAGAGGGCGGTCTTGCTGCCGTCGATCGCCGTCGCCTTGAAGTCACCGAGAGTGGTCATGGCCCCGATTCTCCCAGGAAGGTGGTCAGACCCGGAAAACCCCGATGAATCCCGGGGCCGGTGTCGGTCCACCCAGGCAGACTCGTCCGCGAGGAGGGCGTCATGACGGACCCGATGGTCGACGCGGCGGCGGCCAGCACCGGCGACGGCCGCCCGCTCCCGCGCGCGCTCACGCCGTTCCGCAACCCCGGCTACCGGCGGCTGGCCGTGGCACTGGTCCTGAGCACGTTCGGGCAGGGCGTCTGGCTGGTGGCGCTGGTCTGGGAGGTGATCCGGATCGGCGGCGGACCCGCCCAGCTGTCGATCGTCACCACCGGCAGCGCAGTCGGCGTGCTCCTGCCGGCGCTGCTCGCCGGGGTGGTCGCCGACCGGGTGGCGCAGAAGACCATCCTGCTGGTGGTCTCCGCCGTGGAGCTGGCGTGCATGGCGACCGTCGCGGCACTGGCCCTGGCCGACGTCACCGCCATCTGGCACCTGACCGTGATCTCGTTCCTGATCGGGTCCGCGATGGCCTTCTACTACCCCGCCTACTCCGCCTGGCTGCCCGCGCTGGTCGCGGAGTCCGACCTGATGGCCGTCAACGGCTTCGAGGGCATGATCAGGCCGGCGGTCGGCCAGGCCATCGGTCCGGCGGTCGCCGGCATCGTGGTGGGCGCCGCGTCGCCGGGGGCCGCCGTGGTGGTCGCGGTCGCGGTCTACGTCGTGAGCCTGCTCGTCCTCGCCACCGTGCCCCGCACGCCCATACGTCGCGAGCTCGACGAGGCGACCGTCGGCCACCCGGTCCGCACCGCGCTGGCCGACATGGCCGAGGGCTTCCGCTACATGGTGCGCACCCCGTGGCTGCTGGCCACGCTGCTCTTCGCGGCCGTGATGGTGCTGGCGGTGGTCGGCCCCCTGGAGGTGCTCATCCCGTTCCTGGTCAAGGACGGCCTCGGCGGCGACGCGGGCGACCACGCGCTGGTGCTGGCGGGTTTCGGGGTCGGCAGCGCGGTCGGGTCGTTCGCGATGGGCTCGCTGAAGATGCCGCGGCGCTACCTCACGCTGATGAACCTGATGTGGGGCGTCGCCTGCCTCCCGTTCATCCTGATCGCGTTCGCGTCCGAGGTCTGGGTGGTGGTGGTCGCGGCCTTCGCGATCGGCGCGGTGTTCTCGGCCCCGATGGTGATCTGGGGGACGTTGCTGCAGCGCCGGGTGCCGCCGGCACTGCTCGGCCGGGTGGCGTCCCTGGACTTCTTCGTCTCGCTGTCGCTCATGCCGATCTCGATGGCGATGGCCGGGCCGGTCTCCGAGCTGGTCGGCCTCCGCACCACGTTCGTGGTCGCCGGGGTGGTGCCGGTCGTGGTCGCGGTGATCGCCGTGGTCTGGGCCAAGCTGCCGGCCGACGAGCTGGCCCACCCGCTACGAGACGAGTCGACGCCGGTCAGCTGACCTCGTGGGCGCTCGCCGACGCTGGCGCCGGAAGCACGCCCGGTGCCGTCCAGCCTCGTGCGGCGAAGGCGCCGGCGATCTCGTCCGCGATCGTGGCCGCGCGGTCCTCGGGCACGAGCGCGATGGCCGATCCGCCGAACCCGCCGCCCGTCATCCGCGACCCGAGGGCGCCGTGAGCCCGGGCGGTGTCGACGACGGCGTCGAGCTCCTCGCAGGAGATCTCGAAGTCGTCGCGCATCGACGCGTGGGAGGCGTCGAAGAGGGCGCCGACCTGCTGCCAGGCCCCGGCAGCCAGCGCCTCGACCGTGTCCTCGACCCGCGCGATCTCGGTGACCACGTGTCGTGCGCGCCGGCGCAGCCGGTCGTCGGCCAGCTCCTCGACCGCGGCGGGTGCGGCCTCCCGGAGACTGCGCACGCCGAGCGCGCGGGCCGCCTCCTCGCAGTCGGCGCGGCGCTGGCCGTAGCCGCCGTCGGCATGGGAGTGGGCGGCGCGGGTGTCGACGACGAGCAGCGCCAGCCCGGCCGTCTCGGGCCGCCAGGGCACGGGGCGGGTCGAGCGTGCGGCGAAGTCGATGAGCAGCGCGTGCCCCTCCTGGCCCAGGAGCGAGACTGTCTGGTCGAGCCCGCCCGTGGGCGCGCCGGCGATCTCCGCCTCGGCCCGCATCGTCGCCCGGACCAGCGCGGACCGGCTGGGGTCGACCTCGGCGGCGGCACACATCGCGAGCGCGACCGAGCAGATCAGAGCGGCGGAGCTGGACAGACCGGAGCCCAGCGGCACCCGGCCGTCGACGACCAGGTCCATCCCCGGCAGGTCGTGGCCGTCCTCGCGCAACGCCCAGGCGACGCCGGCGACGTACGCCGCCCACCCGTCGACCCGGCCCGGCGCGATCTCGGACAGCCGCACCTCGGCCGTCCCCTCGAGCTGGACGCTCGACACCCGGAGCAGGTCGTCGTCGCGCCGCCCCACCGCGGCGTAGGTCGCGTGCGGCAGCGCGATCGGGAGGCAGAGCCCGTCGTTGTAGTCGGTGTGCTCGCCGATCAGGTTGGCCCGGCCCGGCGCCGCGAAGACGCCGACCGGGTCGGTCAGCCGGGAGCGCAGCGCCGACGCGATCGCAGCCGGGTCGCCCGGGTCGATCTGCTCGGCGCGCATGGCACGACCTTAGGCGGCCCGGAACCGGCGCAGCCGCAGGCTGTTGCTGACCACGAAGACCGAGCTGAACGCCATGGCGGCGCCGGCGATCATCGGGTTGAGCAGGCCCGCAGCCGCCAGCGGCAGCGCGGCGACGTTGTAGGCGAACGCCCAGAACAGGTTGCCGCGGATCGTGGCCAGGGTGCGCCGGGAGAGCCGGATCGCGTCGGCGGCCACGCGCAGGTCACCGCGGACCAGGGTGAGGTCGCTCGCCTCGATCGCCACGTCCGTCCCGGTCCCCATCGCGAGTCCCAGGTCGGCCTGAGCCAGCGCGGCCGCGTCGTTGACGCCGTCCCCGACCATCGCGACGACCCGCCCCTCGGCCTGCAGCCGCTTCACGACGTCGACCTTGTCGGCGGGCAGCACGCCGGCGATCACGTCGGCCTCGTCGATCCCGACCTCGGCGGCGACCGCCAGCGCGACCGCCTCGTGGTCCCCGGTGAGCAGCACGGGCCGCAGCCCGAGCTCGCGGAACCGGCGGACGGCCTCGGCCGAGGTCGGCTTGACGGCGTCGGCGACGGACAGCCAGCCGCGGACGGCGTCGTCCCAGGCGACCTCCACGACCGTGTGCCCGGGTTCGCGATCGACGTCACCGGTCGGCCGGCCGACGGACACCTCGCGACCCTCCACGGTCCCGGTGACGCCGTGACCGGACGTGGCCCGGAACCCTGCGACCGGCGGCAGCGCACCCAGCTGCTCGAGGGCTCCGGCGGCGACGGCCCGACCGATCGGGTGCTCCGACGCCGCCTCGACCGCGCCCGCCATCCGTAGCACCTCGTCGGCGTCCACGCCCTTCGCGGAGAGGCCGCCGACCAGGGTCATCTCGCCGGTGGTCACGGTGCCGGTCTTGTCGAGCACCACGGTGTCGACGGTGCGGGTCGACTCGAGCACCTCCGGGCCCTTGATGAGGATGCCGAGCTGGGCACCGCGGCCGGTGCCGACCATCAGGGCGGTCGGGGTCGCGAGCCCGAGGGCGCACGGGCACGCGATGATCAGCACCGCGACCGCGGCGGTGAACGCGGTGGACAGGCCGGCGTCCGCCCCGATCCAGAACCCGAGCGTGCCGACCGCCAGGGCGATCACGATCGGCACGAACACGCCCGAGACCCGGTCGGCGAGCCGCTGCACGTGGGCCTTGCCGTTCTGGGCGTCCTCCACCAGCCGCGCCATCTGGGCGAGCTGGGTGTCGGACCCGACCCGGGTCGCGCGGACCACCAGCCGCCCACCGGCGTTGACCGTCGCGCCGACGACGGTGTCGCCGACCGAGACCTCGACCGGGACGGACTCGCCCGTGAGCATCGACGCGTCGACCGCGCTCGCGCCCTGCTCCACGACGCCGTCGGTGGCGACCTTCTCGCCGGGCCGGACGACGAACGCATCGCCCACCGCCAGGTCCTCGGACGGGATCCGGACCTCGACGCCGTCGCGCAGCACGGCGACGTCCTTCGCCCCGAGCTCGAGCAGGGCGCGCAGCGCCGCGCCGGCCCGGCGCTTGGACCGCGCCTCGAAGTACCGCCCGGCCAGGATGAACGTCGTGACGCCGGCCGCGGCCTCCAGGTAGATGTTGCCGGCGCCGTCCGTCCGCTCGACGGTGAGCTCGAACGGGTGGGTCATCCCCGGCTCGCCCGCGGTGCCGAGGAAGAGCGCGTAGAGCGACCACCCGAACGCCGCCAGCGTGCCGACCGACACGAGCGTGTCCATGGTCGAGGCGCCGTGGCGCAGGTTGGTCCACGCGGCATGGTGGAACGGCCAGGCGCCCCAGACGACCACCGGGGCCGCCAGCGTCAGCGACAGCCACTGCCAGTAGTCGAACTGCCACGCCGGCACCATCGCGAGCGCGATCACCGGGACGGTCAGCGCGATCGACCCGAGGAGCCGGTCGCGCAGCGGGTCCCGGGTCTCGCCGGGCTCGACCGCCGGTCCGGACGCGGGCAGCGTGGCGCCGTACCCCGCCTGCTCGACCGTGGCCACCAGGTCCTGCGGCGTCAGGGTGCCGGGGTAGGCGACCTTCGCCTTCTCGGTCGCGTAGTTGACGCTCGCGACGACGCCGTCGAGCTTGTTGAGCTTGCGCTCGATCCGGTTCGCGCAGGCGGCGCAGGTCATGCCGCTGATCTGGAGCTCGACGTCAGTGGTCATGGTCCGCCTCCTCCCCGTGCGGGGCACGGTCAGGCCCGGTCGAGAGCACGAAGGGCACCGTGCGCACCACGCCCCGGTGCCGGAACTCGAGGAACAGCCGGTAGCGGCCGTCGCTCGGGACCTCGGCCACGAAGGGGATCTGCGGGCCGGCGTCGGCGTCCGCCGGGTGGACGTGGAGGTAGGCCAGGTCTCCCTCGCGCAGGGCGACCAGGTGGCCGTAGGCCCCGAGGTAGGGCTGCAGGTCGGTCACCGGCTCGCCGTCGCGCGTGATCGTGGCCGTCAGGGGCGACGCCTCGCCACCGGCCAGGTCGCCCTCGAGCTCGACCCGGTAGTCGGCGACCGTCGCAGTGCGCGTGACGTCGGGAGTGCTCGCCGACGAGTAACCGCCGTCGAGCTGGACGTCGGTCCCGAGCACCAGCGCCGGGCCATCGGTAGGCGTGAAGTCGGCGAACACCCGGCTGGTGCCGGGCGACAGGGTCAGCCGCGCGGTCCAGGTGCCGTCGGGGCGCAGCGTCGGGTGGACGTGCTGGTAGTCGGCGCCGTCCCGCCGGATCTTGACCAGGTGGAGCCGCTGGTCGTGCACCTCGTCGTACGTCGTGACGGGCTCGCCGTCCGGCCCGTCGATCACGAACCGCAGCGGCCGGTCGGCGCCGGGCCGGGGCTCGGAGACGATCCGCAACGTGTAGCCCGCCTCGGACACCGCCAGCCCACCCGGGCCGTCCGATGCCTCCTCCGGCTCGGCCTCGTGCCCGCCGTGGCCGGCCTCGGACTCCTCGTCGTGGTCCGGCTCCGCCATCTGCTCGTGACCCATCGGGGCGGGGGGCGCGGGATCGGGCGCGGCGACCGCGCCGACCCCGCGGGCGGCCAGGAAGACCACCAGCAGGCTCAGCACGAAGCCGGCGACCCGGACCGGGGTGGTCATGCCAGCTGGTAGCCGGCCCCCTCGACGGCGGCCGTCACGGCCGCGGCGTCGACGGGCTCGGCGCTGGTGACGGTGACCTGACCGGTGTCGAGGGCGACGTCGACGTGCTCGACGCCGGCGACCTCGGACACCTCCTCGGTGACGGAGGCGACACAGTGGCCGCAGGTCATGCCGGTGACGGTGAAGGTCTGGGTGGTCATGGGATCTCCTCGGGTCAGGACCGGACGAGGCGGGCGATGGCGTCGGACGCCTCGCGCACCTTGAGGTCGGCCTCCGGGCCGCCCGCCTTGGCGGCGTCGACGACACAGTGGGTCAGGTGGTCGTGGAGCAACGTGAGGGCGACCGACTCCAGCGCCTTGGTGGCGGCGGAGACCTGCGTGAGGACGTCGATGCAGTACTTCTCGTCCTCGACCATCCGCTGCAGGCCCCGCACCTGGCCCTCGATCCGGCGCAGCCGCTTGAGGACCTTGTCCTTGTCGTCGTGGGCCAGGTAGCCGTGCACGTGCTCGCTCATGGCTGGACCATATACCTATAGGGGGTATAGGCTCAACCGCCGTCAACCTGACGAGGCCGCCGTCATCTCGGACTGGTCAGCCCAGCCGCTCGCAGTGGAGGGTGAGCAGGGCTGCCGCCTGCTCCTGGATCGGCGCCGGCGGCACCACCAGCACGACCGACTCGGCGCCGCCGTCCACGCTGAGGAGGACCTGGAAGGTGAACGGCGCGGTTGCCTGGCCGATCGCGTGCTCGTCGCAGCGGTTGCCCGGAGTGATGGACAGCGGCACCCGGGTGACCGGGGTTCCCGGACGGCTGACCACCTCACGTCGTACGGCGAGGTCGTAGAGCACCGAGCCCGCTGCACCGGTCACGGCCACCGGCAGGTCGCCGGTGCTGCGGCGCAGCAGCAGGTCGCCGTCCAACGTCTCGCGCTGCTCGTCGACGGTCCATCCCTGGGCATACGAGATCGACAGCTGGTCGGCGAGGGTCTGCTCGAAGCAGCGCTTCTCCCACAGCCGGCGCAGGTAGACCTCGCCGCTGGCCGTCAGCGGCTGCGAGACCGGGCCGCGGTCGGTCTCGAGCACGCCGAGCACCGGCTCGTCACCGGCGTCGCACACCTCGGCCGGCAGCGTCGTCCGCAGGTCGAGCGTCTGACCAGCGGCCAGCACGTCGTCCTGGGGACGGACGAACGCCTCGCCGTACCCCGACCAGTCGAGCCCGGTGCCCGTCACCGTCAGTGGGACGTCGCTCTCGTTGGTCACGCGGAGCAGCGCCTTGCTCGTCCCCTCGTCGGGGAGCAGCTGCGTCACCGACATCGACACCGCCGGCGGCGGACCGTCGTCGCGCTCCGCCGGGGTCGGGTCCTCGGCGGTGCAGCCGGCGACCAGCACCGCCAGCCCGAGCAGCGCCCCGCACCCCCTCATGCACCGCACGGTAGCCGCCGTCGGGCCCACCCTGGTCATGGGTAACGGTGCTGTCGGTGCGCTTCCCACCCCCTGCAACGGGGGTAGAGCGCCCTCGAGGCACCGTCACCGGGCTGGAGAGGACGGTGTCAGGCGGCCGCAAGCACCTGCGACTGCGGCGGCTCGGGGTCGGGCCGCCTCGGCAGCGTGGTGACCACCGCCAGGCGGGCCCGGCGGCGCGTGCGCAGGGTCGAGAGCGCCGAGTGGCCGGCGATCGCGGCCCACAGGAAGTTCGCGCTGACGCTCGGCCAGGCGCCGTACGCCGCGCTGGCGCAGCCGGCCACGATGCCGGCGAGCCCGTTCAGGGCGGAGTAGCGCAGGGAGGTGGCGGCCCACGTCCCTCGACTGAGCAGGACGTAGGCGGCGATGCTGCCGACCGTTCCGATCCAGCCCATGGCCAGTGCGATCATTTCCGTGTTCCTCGATGCCTCATACGCGGCCGCCTCTCGGCCCGACAAGAGACCATGGTGCTGGGTCGATCTCGTTAGCACAATTGCACTCACAGACACCCTGGGTTTAGCATCGCTGAAGTGAAGATCGAGCCCGGCCGGCTGCGCTTCCTGCTCGCCGTCGCCCGCTACGGCGGCGTCCTCGCCGCCGCAGACGAGCTGGGCGTGACCGCCTCGGCGGTGTCCCAGCAGGTCGCCAAGCTCGAGCGCGAGACGGGCCAGGTCCTGCTCCGGCGGGTGCCGACCGGCAGCGTCCTCACCCCGGCCGGGCTGGCTCTCGCGGAAGCGGCCGAGGACGTCGAGCGCGCGCTCGCGCTCGCCCGTTCCCGCCTGGAGGAGGCCGCCGCCGAGGTGAGCGGCTCGTTCCGGATCGGCGGCTTCCAGTCGTTCCTGGCCACCGTGCTCGCACCCGCGCTGCCGGACTGGCGCGAGCGCTACCCCGCGCTGCGGTTCGGGACCGTCGAGGCCGAGGAGGTCGACCTGCTGCGGGACCTGCGGACCGGCGCGCTCGACGCGATCGCCGTCGAGCTCGACTCGGGCGAGAGCTACACCCCGCCGCGCGGCACCACCGACGTACCCCTCCTCGACGAGCCCTGGAAGCTGGTGGTGCCCACGGGATCGCTCCTCGGCTCCGACGTCGTCGACCTGAGCCGGATCGGGATGCCCTGGATCGGCCTCGACCCCGCGGCCGCCGGCGCCAAGGCCATGCAGCGGGTCCGGCGCGAGCTCGGGGGCGAGGAGTCGACGCAGCACAGCTTCTTCAGCTACCAGAACGCGCTCGCACTGGTCGCGGCCGGCGAGGGCGTGACCCTGGCGCCGGCGCTGGCGCTGGAGACCCTCCCCAGCGAGGGGGTGGAGCTGGTCGACGTCCCCGGGCTGGGCATGCGCCGCGTCGTGCTGCGCCACCTGACGCGCCGCCGGACCGCCAGCCCCACCCTGGCCACCGCCACGGACCTGATCCGCGAGGCGGCCGCGGCCTTCTCCTACGAGTCGTCCGGCATGTGAGGACAGGTGACGGCTTCGAAGGCGGCGCTGGCGCGCCTCCTCGACCACCGTGGTGGTGCGCGAGGGGGGAGTTGAACCCCCACGTCCTTTCGGACACACGGACCTGAACCGTGCGCGTCTGCCTATTCCGCCACTCGCGCGAGAAGCGGGCACAGGCTATCCCAGCGCCGAGATCATCCCCAAACCGACAAGATTGCGCCACGACCGCCCCGGCCCGCCGGTTGCGGGAGGGCGGGGTCGGCCCCGATACGATCCTCCGAGGGGAGGTCGAGACGAGAGGAGGCACACGTGGGCGCACTGCAGAACTTCGAGCGACGACTCGAGCAGGCGATCTCAGGAGCCTTCGCCAAGGCCTTCCGCAGCGCGGTGCAGCCGGTGGAGATCGCGGCCGCCCTCCAGCGCGAGTGCGACAACAACGCACAGATCCTGTCGCGCAACCGGCGGATGGTGCCGAACCTCTTCCACGTGGAGCTGTCGCCGACCGACCTCGACCGGCTCTCGGCGTACGACTCCACGATGGCGACCGAGCTCAAGGACCAGCTCCAGGACCACGCCGACAACCAGGGCTACGTGTTCCCCGGGCCGGTCAGGATCGGGTTCGAGTCCGCCGAGGACCTGACGACCGGCCGGTTCCGGATCCGCAGCCAGGCGCAGGCCCAGGTGCAGAGCAACGCCACCCACACGCAGGTACGCCGTGCGACCGCCCTCCTCGAGGTCAACGGCACCCAGCACCCGCTGCACCCCGGCGGCACCGTCGTCGGACGCGGGACGGAGGCCGACATCCGCATCAACGACCCGGGCGTCAGCCGCAAGCACATCGAGTTCGAGGTCGCCGGCACCGGCGAGCAGCTCCAGCTCCGGGTACGTGACCTCGGCTCGACCAACGGCATGCTCGTCGACGGCCACCGGATCAGCAGCACCTCGCTGCAGGACGGATCGGTCGTGAAGGTCGGCAACACCACCATGACCGTCCGGGTCGTGGCGGAAACCGTCGGCGGACATCCAGAAGGCGGCGCCGGTGTCTGAGCTCACGCTGTTCCTCATCCGCCTCGCCTACCTGGCGATCCTCTGGATCTTCGTGCTGTCGGCGATCTCGGTGATCCGCTCCGACATGTTCGGCGCCCGGGTGCCCGCGGGAGCCCGCGCCGCCGGTGGCGGTGGCGGCAAGCAGAAGCCCGCCAAGGCCAGCAAGCAGCCGGCCAAGCGTCGCGGCAGCCCCACCCACGTGCTCGTGGTCGAGGGCTCGAACGTCGGCGAGCGCGCCGACCTCGACCAGGCACCGATCCTGATCGGACGCGGCACCGATGCCGCGATCCGGCTCGACGACGACTACGTCTCGACCCGCCACGCGCGGATCGCCTCCTCGGCCGACCAGTGGTTCGTCGAGGACCTCGGCTCGACCAACGGCACCTACGTCGGGACCGCCCGCATCACCCAGCCCACCACGTTGACGCTCGGCAGCCAGGTCCGGATCGGCAAGACCATCCTCGAGCTGCGGAAGTAGCTGGTCACGCAGATGCGCCTCGAGTACGCCGCGATCTCCGACGTCGGCCGGGTCCGCAAGGACAACCAGGACTCCGGCTTCGCCGGACCTCACGTCCTCGCCGTCTGCGACGGCGTGGGCGGTGCGGCCCGTGGCGACATCGCCTCGGCCACCGCGATCGGCCAGCTGCGCCGGCTCGACGAGGGCCCGGCGTCCGGCGAGGACCAGGGCGACCTGCTCGGCCAGGTGGCCGGCGCGTTGCACCGGGCCCACGACCGGATCGGTGACCTGGTCGACGAGAACCCGTCGCTGTCGGGCACCAGCACCACCGCGACGGTCGCGCTGTTCGACGGCACGACGCTCGCGATGGGCCACGTCGGCGACAGCCGCGCCTACCTGCTGCGCGACGGCGAGCTGCGCCAGCTCACCCAGGACCACACGTTCGTCCAGACCTTGATCGACGACGGCCAGATCACCGAGGAGGAGGCGCGGCACCACCCGCACCGCAACCTGATCCTCAAGGCGATCGACGGCATCCACGATCTCGAGCCCGACCTGTTCACGCTCGACCTGACCCCCGGCGACCGGCTGCTCTTCTGCAGCGACGGCGCCTGCGGCGTCCTGTCCCCGGAGCGGCTCGCCGACATCCTCGGCAGCGGCAACGCCGACTTCGCGGCGGTCGAGCTGGTCCGGGCGAGCCTCGCGGCCGGCAGCACCGACAACGTCACCTGCCTGGTCGCGGACGTCGCCGACGGCGACGTGGACACCGACGTCGAGACCGTGCTCGTGGGCGCCGCCGCCGAGCTGCCCCGCAAGGGCCGCGGCACGATGACCGGGCTCTTCCGCGGGCACCGGATGGGCGACACCGGCGAGCTCGAGCCGGTGCAGGCCGAGATCCCCGACGACATCGGTTTCGCCATCCCCTCCGACCCGATCGACCCCGAGGAGGCGCGCTACGCCCCGCGGCCGCCCCGCCGCTTCACGTGGGTCCGCCGGTTCCTCGCGCTGCTCGTGCTGGTCGGCCTGGTCTGGGTCGGCGGCGCGGCCGCCTGGTCCTGGACCCAGCAGCAGTACTACGTCGGCGAGCACGAGGGCGTCGTCACCATCTACCGCGGGGTCAACGCCGACCTGCCGGGCGTCGCGCTCTCCACGCCGTACGAGACGACGGACCTGGAGATGGACGCGCTGAGCGAGTACGACCGCGGCCAGGTCGAGGAGGGCATCGGTGCCGGCGACCTCGCCAGCGCGCGCCGGACCGTCGACAACCTGGTCGCCGAGGACGCCACGGGATCGGCGGGCGGCTGATGTCGCAGACCGGCTCCCTCCTGGGTTTCGTGCACCGCCGTCGTCGCGGGGCCGAGCTCTTCCTGCTCGTGCTCGCCCTGGCCGTCGGCGGCGGGGCCTACGCCGCCGTCGGGCTCGGCGTCGAGGGCACCATCCCGGCCAACATGGTCGGCTACACCGGGTGGCTGGCGGCGCTCGTGATCGGCGCGCACGTCGTGGTCCGGATCGCGGCGCCGTACGCCGACCCGGTGCTGCTCCCCGTCGTCGCCGCTCTCAACGGGCTCGGTCTCGCCGTGATCCACCGGCTGGACCTCACCGACGGCACGACCTTCGCGCGGCAGCAGCTGATCTGGATGACGCTCGGCGTGGTGCTGTTCGTGCTGACGCTGCTGTTCCTGCGCGACCACCGCGTGCTGCAGCGCTTCACCTACACCCTCGGCCTGGTCGCGATCCTGCTCCTCCTGCTGCCCCTGGTCCCCGGCCTCGGCGCAACCGTGAACGGCGCCCAGATCTGGATCCGGCTGGCCGGCTTCAGCTTCCAGCCGGGCGAGGTCGCCAAGGTGCTGCTGGTGATCGCGTTCGCCGGCTACCTCGTCCTCCACCGCGACGCGCTCGCCCTCGCCGGCCGCCGGCTGCTGTTCGTCGACCTCCCGCGCGGCCGCGACCTCGGCCCGATCCTCGCCATGTGGCTGGTCAGCCTCGGCATCCTGGTCTTCCAGCGCGACCTCGGCTCCAGCCTGCTGTTCTTCGGTCTCTTCCTGGTGCTGCTCTACGTCGCCACCGAGCGCCCCGGCTGGCTGGTCGTCGGCGGCTCGCTCTTCCTCGGCGGTGCCGCCGCGCTCTACTACGTCTCCTCGACGACCGGGAAGCTCGCGCACGTCGCGCAGCGGGTCGACATCTGGCTCAACCCGTTCGCCCACTACGGCGAGGGCACCGACGACCGCGCGTTCCAGCCCGTGGAGGCGATGTTCGGGATGGGCTGGGGCGGCCTGATCGGACGCGGCTTCGGCGAGGGCAGCCCCGACCGCGTCCCCTACGCCAACTCCGACTTCATCATCTCCTCGATCGGCGAGGAGCTCGGGCTCACCGGCGTGATCGCGGTCGTGCTGCTCTACGGCTTCATCGTCGAGCGCGCCCTCCGCGCCGCCCTGGTGTGCCGCGACGGCTTCGGCAAGCTGATGTGCGTCGGCCTCGCGGGCGTGTTCGCGCTCCAGGTCTTCGTGGTGATCGGCGGCGTCACCCGCCTGATCCCGCTCACCGGCCTCACCACGCCGTTCCTGTCGTACGGCGGATCGAGCCTGGTCGCCAACTGGGTGATCATCGCGCTGCTGCTGCGCGTCTCCGACCAGGCCCGGCGCCCTGCCCCCCAGCTCACGATGGACGACGAGGACGCCGACTCCGAGACCACCCAGGTGGTCAAGGCGGTGAAGGCGTGAACGGTTTCGACGACGCTCGCCGGCGCTCGCCGCTCAACCACCGACGGCTTGTTCATCGGCTCCCCGCCCGGGGCGGTGAGCGATGAACAAGCCGATCCGCACCATCGCGATCTTCTGCCTGCTGCTGTTCCTGGCGCTGATGCTCAACGCCACCTACCTGCAGTACTACCGGGCCAACGCGCTCGACGAGCACCCGCTCAACCGCCGGGTGCTGGCCGCGGCGTTCTCCAGCGAGCGCGGTGCCATCCTGGTCGGCCGCACGCCGGTCGCCGAGAGCGAGCCGGTCGACGACCGCTACGAGTTCCAGCGGACCTACCCCCTGCCCTACAAGTACGCGCCGATCACGGGGTGGTTCTCCTACTACAGCCAGACGGGCGTGGAGAAGTCGCAGAACTCGGTGCTCTCCGGCGACGACTCCCGGCTCTTCGTGACCCGGCTGGTCGACCTGCTGAGCAATTCCGCGTCCAAGGGCGGCAGCGTCCAGCTCACGATCGACGCGGACGCCCAGGACGCCGCGTTCGACGGGCTCGCCGCCCTGGGCGAGGGCGTCAAGGGCGCCGTGGTGGCCATCGAGCCGACGAGCGGCCGGATCCTCGCGATGGTGTCGCTGCCGACGTACGACCCCAACGAGCTCGCCGGCCACGACTTCGGCCAGGTCACCGACAACTACGAGCGGCTCAACGAGCAGGAGGACCAGCCCCTCCTCAACCGGGCGATCCAGACCCGGCTCGCGCCCGGGTCGACGTTCAAGATCGTCACCGCGGCCGCGGCCATCGAGGAGCTCGACTACGACGCCGACTCCCAGGTGCCCGGGGGTTCGTCCTACCAGCTGCCCGAGACCTCCGACGACTCCGGCCTGATCGACAACGAGGGCCGCGCGTGCGGGACCGACAAGATCCCGTTCACGCAGGCCATGGGCAACTCCTGCAACACGACGTTCGCCCGACTGGCGGTCCAGGTGGGCGCCGACGCGATGCTCGACCAGGCCGAGGCGTTCGGCTTCAACAGCTCCTACCTCGACGACCTCGCGCCGCAGGCGCAGTCCAGCTTCCCGGAGGGGATGGGCCAGGCCTCGACGGGGCAGACCGGCATCGGGCAGTTCGAGGTGCAGGCGACGCCGCTGCAGATGGCGATGGTGTCGGCCGGGATCGCGAACGCCGGCACCGTGATGCGGCCCTACCTCGTCGACACCGTGCTCACCCCCGAGCTCGAGCCGCTGCCCCGCACCGACCCGGAGGAGCTGTCCCAAGCCATCTCCGCCCAGACCGCGGACGTGCTGACGGACCTGATGGTCTACACCGTCGAGTCGGGCACCGCGAGCTACGCCGCCATCGACGGCGTCGAGGTCGCCGGCAAGACCGGCACCGCCCAGAGCGGTCAGGACGGGGTCCCGCCGTACGCCTGGTTCACGTCGTTCGCGCCGGCCGACGACCCCCAGGTCGCGGTCGCCGTCATGATCCAGAGCGCACCCGGGCACCGGCGCCGGCGAGATCGCCGGCGGGTCCCTCGGTGGTCCGATCGCCAAGGCCGTGATGGAGGCGGTGATCGAACCGTGAGCGGCGAGGAGGTGCGGTATGCCGACGACGCCGGCCGGTTCCGGCTGGATTCACGGATCGCGACCGGCGGCATGGGCGAGGTGTGGCGCGCGACCGACACCACCCTGGGCCGGACCGTCGCCGTCAAGCTGCTCAAGCAGGAGTACGCCGACGACGCGACGTTCCGCTCGCGGTTCGAGTCCGAGGCCCAGCACGCCGCAGCGCTCCACCATCCCGGGGTCGCCGCCGTCTACGACGTCGGCGAGCGGACGTCCGGTGCCGACGGACCACGGCCCTTCCTCGTGATGGAGCTGGTCGACGGGCAGCCGCTGTCGGCGCTGATCCGCCCCGGCCAGCCGCTCGACCCCGAGGCCACGCGCGACCTGATGGCGCAGGCCGCCGACGCCATCGGCGCCGCCCATGCGGCCGGGATCATCCACCGCGACGTCAAGCCCGCCAACCTGCTCGTCACGCCCGACCGGCGCGTGAAGATCACCGACTTCGGCATCGCCCGTGCCACCGAGGGGATGGCCCTCACCCAGACCGGTCAGGTCATGGGCACGCCGCAGTACCTCTCCCCCGAGCAGGCCCAGGGCGGCCGCGCCACGCCCGCCTCCGACGTCTACTCGCTCGGCGTGGTGACGTTCGAGTGCCTCACCGGCCGGCGGCCGTTCACCGGCGAGAGCCCGGTGGCCACCGCCCTCGCCCAGATCCGCGAGCCGGTGCCGCCGCTACCGGCGAGCGTGCCGCGCGACCTCGCCGCCGTCGTCACCCGGGCCATGTCGAAGGACCCCGCCGAGCGGTTCACCGACGGCACGGCGTACGCCGCGGCGCTGCGCGAGCCCGCGACGGTGGCGGCCCCGGTCCCGCCCCCCGTCGTGCCGCCCGCCACCGCGACCCAGGTGCTCCCGACGGCCGCCGCAGCCGGACCGGGCACGCTGGCCACGCCGGTGCCGCCGCCCACCGCGAGCCGCCCCGGGCGCGGCGTTCCCTGGCTCTGGGTGCTGCTGGCGCTGGCCGTCACCGCCGCGATCCTCGCCCTGATCTGGGTGGCCTCCCAGGGCGACGACCCCGACCAGCAGACCGAGGAGCCGCGGCAGCCGCAGTCGTCGGCCCAGGAGTCACCGACCGAGACACCCGAGGAGACACCGGAGGAGACACCCGAGGAGACACCCGAGGAGACACCCGAGGAGACGGAGGCCGAGACCTTCGACCTCGACGAGGGCGACTACGTCGGCCGCGACGTCAAGGACGTCGAGGGCGAGCTGAAGGCGCTGGGTCTGAAGGTCCAGAAGGAGAAGCTCGAGAACGACGGGACCCACGAGGACGACACCGTGGAGTCCGTCGACCCGACCACTGGCCTCCAGGAGGGCGACACGGTGGTGGTGCAGCACTGGGGGAAGACCCCGCCCGGGCTCGAGGCACCCAGCACGGACGAGGCAGAGGAGGACACGGAGTGAGCGGCCTGATCGGCGGACGCTACGAGCTCGGCGAGCTGCTGGGCCGCGGGGGGATGGCGGAGGTGCGCAAGGGCACCGACACCCGGCTGGGCCGCGTCGTCGCGGTCAAGCGGCTGCGCACCGACCTCGCGAGCGACGCGACGTTCCAGGCCCGCTTCCGCCGCGAGGCGCAGTCGTCGGCCTCCCTCAACCATCCCGCGATCGTGGCGGTCTACGACACCGGAGAGGAGACCGCCACCGACGGCTCCGGCGTCCCGCAGCCCTACATCGTCATGGAGCACGTCGCCGGCCGGACGCTGCGCGACATCCTGCGCGAGGGCCGCAAGATCCTGCCAGAGCGGGCGCTGGAGATCACCAGCGGTGTGCTCTCCGCCCTCGACTACTCCCACCGGGCGGGGATCATCCACCGCGACATCAAGCCCGGCAACGTCATGCTCACCCCGTCCGGCGACGTCAAGGTGATGGACTTCGGGATCGCCCGCGCCATCTCCGACGCCTCCTCGACCATGACCCAGACCGCCGCCGTCGTCGGCACCGCGCAGTACCTCTCGCCCGAGCAGGCCCGCGGCGAGACCGTCGACTCCCGCTCCGACGTCTACTCCGCCGGCTGCCTGCTCTACGAGCTGCTCACCGGCCGGCCGCCGTTCGTCGGCGACAGCCCGGTCGCCGTCGCCTACCAGCACGTGCGCGAGCCGGCCTCCCCGCCGTCCGACCACGACACCGACCTCCCGGCCGCGCTCGACGCGATCGTGATGAAGTCGCTGGCCAAGCGGGTCGAGGACCGCTACCAGTCGGCCGCCGCCATGCGCAGCGACATCGAGCGCTACCTGGCCGGTCGGCCCATCCATGCCACGCCGCCTCCGCCGCCGGTCGACGACGACCGCACCGTGGTCGCCGCGCCACCGCCCGTCGACCCGGCCACGGTGCGCACGCCCACGGTCCACGACGAGGACGACGAGCGGTCGGGCTCGCGCACCGGCCTGCTGATCCTGCTGGGACTGCTGCTGGTGCTGCTGATCGCCGGCGCGGCGTACCTGCTGCCACGGTTGTTCGAGTCGCCACCCGAGCAGGACCGGGTGCCCGACGTGATCGGGCTGCGCGAGGCGCAGGCCCGCGCCGAGCTCGGGGCCGAGGGGTTCGACGTCGTCGTGGACTACCGCACCGATCCGACCGTCAGGGCCGGCCGGGTCCTGGAGCAGGACCCCAACGCCGACCAGTACGTGACCCCGGGGTCCGAGGTCACGATCGTGGTGTCCGAGGGCCGGCCCCTGGTCGAGGTGCCGTTCGTCCTGAACCAGCCACGGGCCGAGGCGCGACAGACCCTGGAGGACCAGGACTTCGAGGTGATCCTGCAGGAGCGGGAGTCCGACGAGCCCAGGAACCAGGTCATCGAGACCGACCCGCCACCGGGCACCAGCGTGCCGCAGGGCAGCACCGTGACCGTCTACTACTCCGACGGCCCCGAGGAGGTCCCGAACGTGGTCGACCGCCAGCAGGAGGAGGCCGAGCAGATCCTCCGCGACGCCGGCTTCGACGTCGAGGTGGTCGAGGAGGCCGACACCACCGAGCCCGCCGGCACCGTGGTGCGGCAGTCGCCGGAGGCCGGCGAGGAGGCCGACCAGGGCGACACCGTGATCATCTGGGTGTCGACGTACGAGGAGCCGACCGAGACGCCGAGTGACAGCGAGTCACCCTCCGGCGACCCGACCCTGCCGACCGACACCGCCAGCCCGGACGGCCGCCCCGCCGACGACGACCCACTCGACTAGCGCCCTGTCGGAGGTTGAGTTGCGAGGAGCCCCAGCGACGAGCCGCGAACCTGCCGGGGTGCGGAGCTAGCGGACGGGCTCGGCGTAGGTGAGGCCGGAGACGCCCTCGAAGGCCGGCATCTCGAGCTGCTCCTCGACCTGCAGGTCCCACCCGACGGACACATCGGGCAGCTCGGACGCGCGCCGGTAGAACTCGAGGAAGTCGTCGTCCTGGACGGCGTTCTCCAGCGTCTCGGGGTCACCGACCGCGGAGATGACGTAGGGCTGGGGGTAGGCCTGGCCCTGGATCATCACCGCGTTGCCCTCGCACTTGATTCCGCTGCTGGAGATCACCCGCTCGCCCTGGATGGTCACCGCCTCGGCACCGCCCTTCCAGAACGCGTTGACCACGGCCTGGATGTCCTGCTGGTGGACGACGAGCAGCCGGATGTCCTGGGTGGAGGAGTTGATGACGTCCGCGGGAGCATCCGACAGCGTGATCGTCACGCCCGGGCCCGCCACCGGAGTGAAGCCCGCCGGGGCCCGCAGCTCGGCGACCCGCCGGTGGATCCGGCGTACCTCCTCGGCGCCGACCCGGTTGGTCAGCCGCTCGACGTCGGAGGTCAGCGCCCGGACCCGGTCGACGAGGTCGACGTACTCCCGGTTCTCGGCCTCCACCAGGGACGCGAGGTCGGTGTAGCGCCCCGGTCGCAGGTCGGTGCCCTCGCTGTTGGCCGCGCTGGTGACGAACAGCGCACCGCACGCGAGGACCACCAGGGGCGTGCCGAACCGCCACGGCGAGCGCGGGGGGCGCTCGCCGGGCTCGACCGTCATGGCGACTACGCTAACCCCGGCGTCCCAGCGGGACGCGACCGCACAGGGTCCGACCGAGGAGTTCAGGTGTCCAAGCCCAAGGCCAAGCAGGAGTACGGCGACGTCCGGTCCGGACCGGTGGTCACCCCCCGGTTCGTCGTCGCGATCGTGCTGGCGGTGCTCGGCATCGCCTGGCTCGTCTACTACTACCTGGCGGTCCGCGTCGACCCCACGACGGTCCCGGCCCCGAAGGCCGGCGGTCCCGCGTTCATGGCCGACCTCGGCAACTGGAACTACGCGATCGGCTTCGGCCTGTTCCTGCTCGCCCTCGCGATCTCGGCCAACCCGAGCACCCCGCTGGGCCGTGGCCGCGGCGTCGTGGTCGGCATGCTGAGCTGCTTCCTCATCGGGCTGCTGTGGATCTGCACCTACTACGTCTTCAGCAACGACACGTCCGGCATCCCGGTCATGAACGACCTCGAGCAGTACAACCTGGTCGTCGGCATCGCCTTCATGGCCGTCGGCTTCACGTTCGCCACCCGCTGGGAGTGACGAGCGGGCCAGCCTTCCGGCCCTGGGCCCCGCGCTGGTGGCCCGGGCACCTGCTCGTCGTCGTCCTCCTCGGCGCGGCGGTGCTGCTCGGCAGCTGGCAGCTCGGCACCGGCCGGGACGAGCGGGCCGACGCGGCCCGTGACCTGACGCGCGCCGACCCGGTGCCGCTCGCGAGCGTGCTCGGCCCCGACGACCCCTTCCCCGGCGACCGGGTCGGGCAGCCGGTGACGCTCCGTGGGACCTGGGTCCCCGAGGGCACCGTGTACGTCGCCCGCGACGCCGGCTTCTGGGTGGTCACCCCGGTGGCGGTCGACGGGTCGGACGCCGCGCTGCCCGTGGTCCGCGGGGTCAGCGGCACCGCGACGTCGGACGCGGTCTCCGGGACGACGGAGCTGACCGGCTGGCTGCAGCCGTCCGAGGGCACCGGCGCGACCGACAGCGACCCCGACGACGACGTGCTCCCCCAGCTGCGGGTGGCCGACCTCGTGCAACGGGTCGACCAGGACCTCTACAGCGGCTACGCCGTCGCGACGCAGCCGACGCCCGGGCTCGCAGCCGCCACCCTCTCCCAGCTGCCCGACGCCGGCCGGCTCACGGGCATCCGCAACTTCCTGTACGCGCTCGAGTGGTGGGTCTTCGGCGGCTTCGCGGTCTTCGTCTGGGTCCGGTACCTGCTCGACGTACGCCGCGACGGAGCAGGGACCACCGGGTCAGTAGGGTCGAGCGCGTGAAGAACCTGCTCACCGCCTACCGCGGCCTCGCGCTCGTCGTCGGGGTGCTGCTGGCGTTCGGCGCTCTCGTGGCCTTCCCGCTCAAGTACTTCACCGCCGACGGCTCGGCGCTGCAGGAGCTCGGCGAGTCGGCCAGCATCGTGTGGCTGGTGCACGGCTGGGTCTTCATCATCTACGTCGTCGTCGCGTTCCTGCTCTCCCGCCGGGCGGGCTGGAGCCTCGGCTTCACCGCGCTCGCGCTGGTGGCGGGTCTGGTCCCGTTGCTCATCTTCTGGGTCGAGCGGCAGGTCGTGCGCCGGCTCCGGGAGGAGCACCCCGAGCTGGCCTCGGCCTGAGGGGCGCGACCTCGTGACCACCGCGTTCGTGCTGGGTGGTGGCGGCGTCCTGGGCGCCGCCGAGGTCGGGATGCTGCGCGCGCTGTTCGAGCGCGACATCACTCCCGACCTGGTCCTCGGCACCAGCGTCGGGGCCTTGAACGGCGCGCTGGTGGCACGCGACCCCAGCATCGACGTCATCGAGCGGCTCACCGAGCTGTGGTTGACGGTCAGCAGCTCGCGCGACGTCTACGGCGACCGGCCGCTGCGCACGATGCGGCGGGCGGTGTCGACCGGCACCCACATCTACTCCGCCACTCCGTTGCGTCAGCGGCTGGAGGAGGAGTTCGGGGACGTCCTGATCGAGGACCTGCCGGTCCGGTTCCAGGTGTGCGCCGCGCACATCGAACGGGCCGCGGAGCACTGGTTCGACTCCGGTCGCCTCGTCGACGCGGTGGTCGCCAGCGCGGCCGTCCCCGGACTGCTGCCGCCGGCGAAGGTCGGGGGCGAGCACTACCTCGACGGCGGCATCGTGAACTCGATCCCGGTCGCTCGGGCCGTCCAGCTCGGCGCCACCCGGTTGTTCGTGCTCCAGGTGGGGCGCATCGACCGGCCGCTGACCGTCCCCCGTCGGCCGTGGGAGGTGGCGCGGGTCTCGTTCGAGATCGCCCGCCGGCACCGGTTCATGCGTGAGATGGCCGAGCTGCCCCCCGGCGTCGAGGCGCACGTGCTGCCGGCGCGCGGCACGACCGCGAAGGACGACTCGCTCCTCGCGCACCGCGACTTCCGCGGCGTCGAGGCCCGGATCGAGGCGACGTACGACGCGAGCCGTGAGTACCTCGCGGGCCTCACCGACAGCGCCGGGCCGTGACGACCGTCCTGTGGATGGTCCGTCGCGCCGTGATGGCCCCGGCGGTCGTCGTGCTCACGGCGCTGCTGTGGGTGACCCTGCCCGCCTGGCTGATCGTGGCGGCCCTGGTGTCACCGGCGCTACCGGGACGGTGGCGCGCGCTGCGGCTGCTCTGGGTCGTGATCCTCTACGCGACCTGCGAGACGCTGCTGCTCCTCGTGCTGCTCGGGCTGTGGTTCTCGTCCGGCTTCGGTCGCTGGGTGCGGACGCCGTACTTCGAGGGCCTCCACTACGACCTGGTGCAGGGCGTGATGTGGGTCTTCTTCCGCGAGGCGCAGCGGGTGCTGGCGCTGCGGATCGAGACCGACGGCCCGACCCCGGACGCCCACCCCGGCGTCCCGATCCTGGTGGCGTGCCGGCACGCGGGACCGGGCGACTCGTTCACCCTCATCTACGCGCTGATGCACTGGTACCAGCGCGAGCCGCGCGTGGTGCTCAAGGACACCCTCGCCTGGGACCCGGCCATCGACGTGGTGCTGAACCGGCTGCCCGCGCGGTTCATCGACCCGCGCGGGGGCGGCATCGAGCACCACATCCAGGACCTCGCCCACGGGCTCGACGAGAACGACGCGTTCGTGATCTTCCCCGAGGGCGGCAACTTCACGCCCGCCCGTCGGCAGCGCGGCATCGACCGGTTGCGCAAGCTCGGCCTGGAGCGGATGGCGTCTCGCGCCGAGGCGATGACCAACGTGCTGGCGCCGCGGCCCGGCGGCTTCATCGCCGCGCTGGACGGCGCGCCGGACGCCGACGTGGTGCTGGTCGCCCACACCGGCCTCGACCACCTGCTGACGGTCGCCGACGTCTGGCGCGAGCTGCCGATGGACAAGCGGATCATGATGCGGTGGTGGCAGGTGCCCCGCGAGGAGATCCCCGCGGGGCGCGACGAGCGGATCGAGTGGCTCTTCGGCTGGTGGGAGCGGATCGATGCGTGGATCGAGGACCACAAGCCGGAGGACCTGACCCGCTAGCGGGTCACTTCTTGGACTTGGCGTCCTCGTCGACGACGACTTCCTCGACCGGGTGGTCCGGCGTGGTCGCGGCGTGCGGGGTGTCGGTCGCGTCCGCGAGCGCCTCGTCGGGCGAGGAGCCGGCCACGTCGTCGGACGCGGCCTCCTCGGCCGTCGGCGGCGGAGCCGGAGCGGCCTGGGGGGCAGTCTTCCTCGCGGCCTTCGGCGCCGGCGGGGCCGGCGGCGGGGTCGGGGTGTAGGACGACTGCCAGTTCTGGTCCTCCTGGCGGCTCTTGAGCTTGCCGGCGACATAGGCCGCCGCCGCCGCCAGGCCGCTGAACACCAGGAACTTGCGCACCCGGTGCTTCTTCTTCGGGGGCTCACCCTTGAGCTCGGCCACCTTCGCCGAGGCCAGGTCGCGGCCCTCCGACGCCTTCTGGGACGCGGCTTCGGCCACCACGGCGGCCTTCGCGGCCGCGAGAGCCGCGCCGTCCGCGATCACCGGCTTGGCCTTGTCGCGAGCATCGGCGATCGCGGGGCCCGCCTTGTCGCGGGCATCCTGCAGCAGCGGCACGGCACGCTCGCGGGCGGCCTCCACGGCCTGCTCCACGTGGGGTCGGGCCTGCTCGACCGCCTGCTCGACGTAGTCCACCGCCTGCTCGACGAGGGTCTTCTTCCTACGGATGCCCATCAGGGGATCTTCCTCTCGGTCGCGTTCACCCCATTCGACCATGTTCCCCAAGTGCGGGCCAGTCCGGCCACCCCTGCGGGTGAGCGAGACGTTCTAGGTGCCGTCTGGGAGGATCGACGCGCACGGATGAACACAGACGAGCCCAGACGAGAAGGCAGGCCATGGCCGAGCAGGCGATCCTCAAGACCAACCACGGCGACATCACGCTGACCCTCTTCCCGAACCACGCGCCCGAGACGGTCGCGAACTTCGCCGGCCTCGCCGACGGGTCCAAGGAGTACGACGCGGGAACCGACCGCAGCGGCCGGTTCTACGACGGCCTCACGTTCCACCGGGTGATCCCGGGCTTCATGATCCAGGGCGGCTGCCCGCTCGGCACCGGCACCGGGGGCCCCGGCTACACGTTCAAGGACGAGCCCCACCCCGAGCTGGTCTTCGACAAGCCCTACCTGCTCGCGATGGCCAACGCCGGCCCGGGCACCAACGGCTCGCAGTTCTTCATCACCGTCGGCGCGACCCCGTGGCTCAACTTCAAGCACACGGTCTTCGGCGAGGTCGCCGACCAGTCCTCGCGCGACGTGGTCGACGCGATCGCCGCCACCCGGACCGGCGGCGGCGACCGGCCGGTCGAGCCGGTGGTCATCGAGTCGGTCGAGGTCAGCGGCTCCTGAGCACCGACCCGTCGTCCGCGCAGACTCCCGGCACGGGGGTGCCGACGTGCTACCGGCACCCCGACCGGGAGTCCTACATCCGCTGCCAGCGGTGCGACCGGACGATCTGCCCCGACTGCATGCGCGACGCGGCCGTGGGCTTCCACTGCCCGTCGTGCGTGGCCGAGGGAGCCAAGTCGACCCGGCAGGGTCGCACGGCCTACGGCGGCCTCCGCTCGGGCAACGCCGGCCTGACCTCGCTGGTCCTGATCGTCATGAACGCCGCCGTCTGGCTGGCGATCACGGCGACCGGCGGTGGCGGGAGCCGGTTGGTCGACCAGCTGGCGCTGCGCCCCAACGGGCTGTGCGCGGTCCAGCAGGGCGGCCTCGACGTGCCGGAGGCGCTCTGCACCGGCACCTGGCTCCCGGGGTTGGTCGACGGCGCCTGGTGGCAGCCGCTCACGACTATGTTCACCCACGTCGAGATCTGGCACCTCGGCTTCAACATGCTGGCGCTCTGGTTCCTCGGACCACAGCTGGAGATGGCGATCGGGCGGGCCCGTTTCCTCGGCCTCTACCTGCTGTCCGGCCTGGCCGGGTCCACGCTGGTGCTGTGGGCGGCCCCCGAGTTCCAGGCCACGCTGGGTGCCTCCGGCGCGATCTTCGGCCTGATGGGCGCACTGCTGGTGATGGCCTACAAGGTCGGCGGGAACGTGCAGCAGATCGGGATGTGGCTGCTGCTCAACCTGGTCATCACCTTCACCTTCCCGAACATCTCCTGGCAGGGCCACCTCGGCGGCTTCCTCGGCGGCGCCCTGGTCGCGGTCGTGCTCGCCTACTCGCCCCGGGAGCGGCGCGGGACGTGGCAGCTGGTCGGGCTCGCCGCGATCGCCGTCGCGATCGCGGTCGCGTTGGCGACACGGGTCAGCCTGCTCGCCGCCTGACAGCCCACCCGGCGGATCTTGTCGCGCTGTCACGGCGCGAATGACATGGCTGTTGTTCGTCCACAGGCTTGTCCCCAGCTGGGGACAACCGGCTAGAGCCCGGTCGGCTCGTCCAGCGGGACGACCTCGTCGCAGACCCCGAACGGCAGCTCCTCCAGCAGCGCCAGGCTGGCTCCGACCGGCGGCCGGGGCAGGCTGTAGCCGATCCGACCCGACGACGGGTCGGCCGCGCCGTTCAGGTACGTCGAGGAGAACTGGCCCGTCGGCCAGTCCCCCCCGATCCGGAGCCGCGCGAAGAGGTCGGCGCGGCCGGGCTCGACCCGGACCGTCGCCTGGTGGTCGCCGTACGACACCACGAAGCCGGCCAGGTCGTCGAGCGTCGTGACCGGGTGCTCGGCGAGCAGCGCGTCCTGGTCCTCGAGGTCGGCGTCGGGCCCGAGCGCGGTGTTGAGCGGGACGCAGCCGCGATGGAGGTACGTCGCGGTCGCAGGCTCGGCCAGCAGCGGCTCCCACGTCTCCTCGTTCGCCCAGACGTCCTCGGCCGCGGCGCCGGCGACGACCAGGCCGTGCTCGGGGTCCAGGGTGGCGCCGGCCAGCGGCCCGATGCCGTCGCCGATCGCCCGTCGGAGCCCGCCGAGATCGAGGTCGGGCCGGAATCCGAGCGCGAAGCCAGGCCCGTCGTCCCCGGTCCACCGCGCCTCCCAGTCGACGTCGTCCTGGGTGAAGCCGTAGTCGAGCTCGAACGTCGAGGAGTCGTCGCGCAGCAGGCCGTCCGTCAGCAGCGCCGCCTCGATCCCGGCCCGCTCCCAGAACGTGAGCCGGTCGGTCATCAGGTCCTCGCTGGTGAGGTCCGGCTGCCCGAGCTGCGCGCGCACCTGGTCCCAGTCGACGACCGTCACGACCTCGGCCGACTGCGGCACCAGCGACAGCACCGCCTCGGCCGGCTCAACGTCGTCGTCGTACGCCGGCGCCGGCTCGGGCGCGACCGACGCGACGGACCGCGGCGCTGCCGGGGACTCCGGTGACTGGCAGGCCGCCAGGAGCAGGGGGGCCACCAGCGCGAGGAGCAGCGCGCGCACGGCCCGGCTCAGTCGCAGTTGTTGCACCCGCCCTGGGCCGGCAGCACCAGGAAGCAGGTCGGGCAGGTGTCGAGCACGCGGGCGTCCAGCGCCGCCTTGCGCACCCGCGACCGACTGGCGGACAGCCGGGGGGTGAGGGACGCGACCCCGCCGTCCGCGGGAAGCCCGCGCGCGTCGAAGTGCGTGTAGCAGGCGAGCCGGGCGACCGCGGCGTGGTCGTCCGAGTCGACCGGCCCCTCGTCCGCGCCGGGCACGTAGCCACCGCCGACGCTCCCCTGGGCGTTCACGCAGAGCGAGGTCAGGTTCGGCTCTCCCCGGGCGGCGCAGTCCGCCGCCACCAGGGCGAGCACGTCGTCGATCCAGTGATGGGCTCGACGGGTCGCCTCCAGCCCGGTCTGCTCCTGCACGAAGGCGGCGAGGTCCTTGACCGTCACCACGTGGTGGTAGCGACCGGCGGCCTCGATCAGCAGCTCGCGCGCGGCCTCGGCCCACAGCGCGTGGGCCACCTCGGTCGTGACGTCGTCACGGGTGTCGTCCGGCGGGACCTCGATGGCAGTCACGCCGACGTCGAGCACGGGACAGGAGGGCGATCGAGCGGTGTGACCATGACCCCAGGCTACTCGCCCTGGTGGAGGTGGACCGATTCGCTGCTGCGCGCGAGGCGCCCGCAGGCATCGGGAAGAGTGGAGCCTAGGGGACTCGAACCCCTAACCCCCTGCTTGCAAAGCAGGTGCGCTACCAATTGCGCCAAGGCCCCGGGCTGTGGCCGGGTGTGCGTCAGGCCCGGTCGGAGGGGGCGACGTGGTCGGTCGCCTCGGCCCAGAGCGCCTGCTCGGTGCGGCCCTCGTCCATCTTCTTCTTCGCGAACGCGGCACCGGCGGCGGCCAGCAGGACGAACAGGATCTTCTTCATGGGAACTCCTCGGGTCGCATCTGGGCGAGGCTGGTGGTGGGCCTAACAGGACTTGAACCTGTGACCTCTTCCTTATCAGGGAAGCGCTCTAACCGTCTGAGCTATAGGCCCGCAGTGCGGCGCGACCGCGGCAGCCGCCGGGCGAGACTACCCCAACGCCAGACGGCCGGACAAAACGTGACTCAGGCGTCCTCGGCCAAGGTGAGCTCGACGCCGCCGAGCAGTGCCGCGGCCATGTTGTAGAGGAACGCGCCGAGGGTCGCGATGGCGGTCAGGAGCACCACGTCGACCACGGCGATCAGCATCGTGAAGCCCATGACGCGCGACGTCCCGACGTAGTCGGTCACGTCGAACGTGCCGGCGGCCTCGTTGCCGAGGATGTCCTGGGCGGTCGCGTTGATCGACTCCCAGACGCCGGCGGCACCCAGCACGCTCCACACGATGAAGACCGAGACCACGGTGACGACGCCGAACGCGACCGACAGCAGGAACGCCGTCTTCATGACCGACCAGGGGTCGATCCGGGTCAGTCGCAGCCGGGCCCGGCGGGGGGCCTTCTTGCCGCGACCGGTGGCTCGCCGCTGAGCGTCGGGGGACTCCGGCTGCGCGTTCGCACGGTGCTCGTCCGCGGCCCTCGAGAGCTTGGCCTGGATCCGCTCGGTCAGCGGAGGTCGGGTGGCGGTGTCGTCGTCGCGGACAGCGGTCCGCTCGACACTACGCTCCGTCATCAGTCCTCCTGTGGGGCAGGGGCATCCGGCTCCAGGGACGCGCCGGACTCCTCGATTGTTGCATCCGGAGCCACAACGGGCGATTCCGCGACGGTCGGCCCGGTGCTCTCAGCGGCCCCCTCGGCACCGTTCGCGCCGTCGCTCCCGGGCCCGTTCTCGGTGTCGTTCTCGGTGCCGTTCTCGGCGCCGTTCTCACCGTCATCGCCCACCACGGCCGCCTCGACCGAGCGGGCGACGACGGCCACCGAGTCGTCGCCCTTCGGGCTGACGAACTTGACGCCCTGCGTGGACCGACCCATCGGCCGGAAGTCGGTGTTGATGGGGCTGCGCACGACCTGGCCGCCCGCAGTGATCGACAGGATCTCGTCGCCGTCCTCGACGATGAAGGCCCCTACGAGGACGCCACGCGCCTCGTTGGCGAGGGTCATCGCCTTGACCCCCTTGGTGCCACGGTTGGTCAGCCGGTAGTCGCTGATCCGGGTGCGCTTGGCAAACCCGCCGTCGGTCATCGTGAAGACGTACTGGACGTTCTCGTCGGAGTCCTCGGTCGCCGCCTCGGCGGCCCGGATCACCGACATCGACAGCACGTTGTCGCCCGTCACCGTGTTCATGCCGGTGACGCCGGACGTCGCGCGTCCCATCGGCCGCAGCTGCGCGTCGTCGGCGCGGAACCGCACGGCCTGGCCCTTGCGGGAGACCAGCAGGATCTCGTCGTCGGGGTTGACCAGCTCCGCTCCGATCAGCTCGTCGTCGTCCTCGCGGAAGTTGATCGCGATCACCCCGGCCTGCCGGGGGCTGTTGTAGTCGCCGAGCCGGGTCTTCTTGACCAGCCCGTTGCGGGTGGCGAGCACGAGGTACGGCGCCTGCTCGTAGTCGCGGATCGCCAGCACCTGCGCGATGTTCTCGTCGGGCTGGAACGACAGCAGCCCGGCCACGTGGCCGCCCTTCGCGTCGCGCGACGCCTCCGGCAGGTTGTAGGCCTTGGTCCGGTAGACCCGGCCGGCCGTGGTGAAGAACAGCAGCCAGTGGTGGTTGGTCGTCGCGATGAAGTGCTCGACCACGTCGTCCCCGCGCAGGCTGGCGCCGCGCACGCCCTTCCCGCCGCGCTTCTGGATCCGGTACTGATGGCGCAGGGTCCGCTTGGCGTACCCGCCACGGGTGATCGAGACGACGAGCTCCTCGTCGGGGATCAGGTCCTCCATCGACAGGTCGCCGTCGGCCGGGATGATCTGGGTCCGGCGCTCGTTGCCGTACTTCGCGACGATCTCGGCCAGCTCGTCGTTGATGATCTGCCGCTGCCGCTCGGGGTTCGCGAGGATGTCCTGGTAGTCGGCGATCTCGCGCTCGAGCTCGGCGAGCCGGTCGATGATCTTCTGCCGCTCCAGGGCCGCGAGCCGGCGCAGCTGCATGTCGAGGATCGCCTGGGCCTGGAGGTCGTCGACCCCCAGCAGCTCGATCAGCCCGGCCTTCGCCTGCTCGACGTCGGGCGAGCGCCGGATCAGCGCGATCACCTCGTCGAGCGCGTCGAGCGCCATCACCAGACCGCGCCAGATGTGCGCGTCCTCCTCGGCCTTGCGCAGGCGGAAGCGGGTACGCCGCTGGATGACCTCGATCTGGTGGGCCACCCAGCTCGAGATGAACTGGTCGACCGTCAGCGTCCGCGGCACCCCGTCGACCAGGGCGAGCATGTTGGCGCTGAAGTTGGTCTGCAGCTCGGTGTGCTTGAGCAGGTTGTTGAGCACGACCCGGGCGACCGCGTCGCGCTTGAGCACGACGACCAGCCGCTGGCCGGTGCGACCGGAGGAGTCGTCGCGGACGTCGGAGATCCCCTGCACCTTGCCGGAGTCGGCGAGCTCGGCGATCTTCAACGCGAGATTGTCGGGGTTGACCATGTAGGGAAGCTCGGTGATCGACAGGCAGGTGCGCCCCTTGGCGTCCTCGTCGATCTCGATGACCGCCCGCTGGGTGACCGAGCCGCGGCCGGTGCGGTAGGCCTGCTCGATGCCCTCGCGGCCCACGATCAGCGCGCCGTTGGGGAAGTCGGGGCCTTGGATCCGCTCGATCAGCGCGTCCTGCAGCTCCTGCCGGGTGGCCTCGGGGTGCTCCAGCGCCCACCGGGCACCCTCGGCCACCTCGCGCAGGTTGTGCGGCGGGATGCTGGTCGCCATGCCGACCGCGATGCCGGCCGAGCCGTTCACCAGCAGGTTCGGGTAGCGCGCCGGGAGCACGGTCGGCTCCTGCGAGCGGCCGTCGTAGTTGGGCTGGAAGTCGACGGTGTCTTCCTGGATGTCGCGCACCATCTCGAGCGCGAGCGGCGCCATCCGGCACTCGGTGTAGCGCATCGCGGCCGCCGCGTCGTTGCCCGGCGAGCCGAAGTTGCCCTGGCCGTGGATGAGCGGCGCACGCATCACCCAGGGCTGCGCGAGCCGGACCAAGGTGTCGTAGATCGCCGAGTCGCCGTGCGGGTGGTACTGACCCATGACGTCACCGACGACCCGGCTGCACTTGGAGAAGCCGCGGTCGGGCCGGTAGCCGCCGTCGTACATGGCGTAGAGCACCCGGCGGTGGACCGGCTTGAGCCCGTCGCGTACGTCGGGCAGCGCCCGGCCCACGATGACGGCCATCGCGTAGTCGATGTAGGCGCGCTGCATCGAGGTCTGGAGCTCGATCGGCTCGATCCGTCCGCCGCCGCCGTTCCCGCCGTCACCGTCGCCGATCACGTTCCCGGTCTGTTCCGTCACGTCTCTTCGTCTCTCTGGTCGGTTCTACTCGAATCTAGGGTCTGGTCTAGAGACCTAGATATCGAGGAATCGGACGTCCTTCGCGTTGCGCTGGATGAACGAGCGCCGCTGCTCGACGTCCTCGCCCATCAGGATCGAGAAGATCTCGTCGGCGCGGGCCGCGTCGTCGAGGGTGACCTGGAGCATCAGCCGCTGCTCGGGGTTCATGGTGGTCTCCCACAGCTCCTCGGCGTTCATCTCGCCGAGCCCCTTGTAGCGCTGCACCGGGTTCTCCTTGGGCAGCTTCTTGCCCTGCTCGAGCCCGTCGCGGGTCATCGCCTCCCGCTCGGCGTCGCTGTAGACGAACTCGTGCTCGGCCGGCTTGTTCCAGCGGATCCGGTAGAGCGGCGGCTGGGCCATGTAGACGTAGCCGTGCTCGATCAGCGGCCTCATGAAGCGGAAGAGCAGCGTCAGCAGCAGGGTGTTGATGTGGTGGCCGTCGACGTCGGCGTCGGCCATCAGCACCACCTTGTGGTAGCGCAGCTTCTCGAGGCTGAACTCCTCGTGGATGCCGGTGCCGAGGGCGGAGATGATGGCCTGCACCTCGGTGTTGGCGAGCACCTTGTCGATCCGCGCCTTCTCGACGTTCAGGATCTTGCCGCGGATCGGGAGGATCGCCTGGATCCGCGGGTCGCGACCCTGGCGGGCCGAGCCGCCGGCCGAGTCGCCCTCGACGATGAAGACCTCGCACTCGGCCGGGTTGGTCGACTGGCAGTCGGACAGCTTGCCCGGGAGACCGCCGCCGCCGAGCAGGCCCTTGCGGGAGCGGGCCAGGTCGCGCGCCTTGCGGGCCGCGATCCGGGCGCTCGCCGCCGCCTGGGCCTTGCGCACGATGTCCTTGCCCTCGGCCGGGTTCTCCTCGAGCCACGCGCCGAGCTGGTCGTTGACGAGGCGCTGCACGAAGCCCTTGGCCTCGGTGTTGCCGAGCTTGGTCTTCGTCTGGCCCTCGAACTGCGGCTCGGCCAGCTTGATGGAGATGATCGCGGTCAGGCCCTCGCGGATGTCGTCACCGGAGACGCGGTCCTCCTGCTTCTTCATCAGACCCCAGTCGAAGCCGGCGTTGTTGATGAGGGTGGTCAGCGCGGAGCGGAAGCCCTCCTCGTGGGTGCCGCCCTCGTGGGTGTTGATCGTGTTGGCGAACGTGTGGACCGACTCCGTGAACGTGGTGTTCCACTGCATCGCGACCTCGAGACTCATGTGGTTCTCGGTCGACTCCGGGGTCTCGGCCTCGAAGTTGATGACGGTCGGGTTCGCCTTGTCCTTGCGCCGGTTGAGGTGCTCGACGTAGTCGACGAGGCCGCGGTCGTAACGGAAGACCTGCTCGATCCCACCGCCCTCGCCGCGCTTGATCGCGTCGCTGCCGGCCTGGTCGACGGAGTCGGCGACCGTCTCGTCCTCGACCGCCTCGGCGACCTGGTCGGCCGACGGCCGCTCGTCGCGCACGACGATCTCGAGCCCCTTGTTGAGGAAGGCGTACTCGCGGATCCGGGTGGTGATCGTCTCGAGGTTGTAGGTCGTGGTCTCGAAGATCGTGTCGCTGGCCCAGTAGGTGACGGTGGTGCCGGTGCCCTCGCCCTCCTCGAGCGGGCGGACCTCCTCCAGGTCGGCGTCGGGGACGCCGAGCTGGAACGTCTGGCGCCACAGGTGGCCGCGGTTGCGCACGTCGACGATCAGCCGGCTCGACAGGGCGTTCACGACGGAGACGCCGACGCCGTGCAGGCCGCCGGAGACCTTGTAGCCGCCGCCGCCGAACTTGCCGCCGGCGTGGAGCATCGTCAGCGCCATCGTCACCGCCGGCATCTCCTGGCCCGGCGCGGTGTCGGTCGGGATGCCGCGGCCGTCGTCCTCGACCCGCACCCCGCCGTCGGCGAGCAGGGTCAAGACGATCCGGTCGCAGTGGCCGGCCAGCGCCTCGTCGACGGCGTTGTCGACGATCTCCCAGATCAGGTGGTGGAGGCCGCGCTCGCCGGTCGACCCGATGTACATGCCGGGCCGCTTGCGCACCGCTTCGAGGCCCTCGAGGACCTGGATGGCCGACGCGTCGTACTCGCCTGTCGGGGTGGGCTTCTGATCAGACGTCACGGGCTGCTCGGCGGTCACACACACCTCTTCGACGACGGGCGGCCGGGCCGGGTGGCCGGGACGCTCTGCACATACGGCGGGCCGCGCCTGGTGAGGTCGCGACCCGAACCCCATGATAGCCGTCTACGGGCGTGCATTCACGCGCGGCCTGCCACGGTGGGGGGATCTGTGGAGAAAATCCACCCCTGAGCGGCCCGGAACCGCCCTTCGGAGCGGCTCGCAGGGGGTCGGACAGGTCCCTGTACGGCGAGCAGGCTGGTGAACGGCCTCGGAGAAGCCTTCCGGGCGGCCCCGACTCGGCCGGGTCAGCCGTAGGTGTCGCGCGGACCGCGGCCGTCGCGGACCGAGCGGGGGCCCTTCTTCCAGGTCGGCCCCTGGGGGCCGCGGACGTCGATCACGGTGACCGTGCCGTGCCCGAGCTCCTCGTTGAGCCGCCGGACGACGGTGGGCGCGAGCAGCTTCAGCTGGGTGGCCCAGGCCGTCGAGTCGGTGCGCACGACCAGCCGCCCGTCGACGAACGTCTCCGGCGTGCTGTGGGCCCCCACGTCGGCGCCGACCAGCTCGGCCCAGCGACCGAAGACGGCGTGCACCTTGAGGTCGACCTCCCAGCCGTGGTCCTCCACCAGCCGGCCGACCGTGGTGTCGAGCAGCTGCGGGTCACGCTCGTCGGGGAACGAGCCGGACACCCGGGCGCGGGACGGCGGCTGGCTGCGGCCACGCTTCTTGGCCCGCGCCGCCGGGCTGGAGCGGGCGGACGCGCGGGTGAGGGCGCGGGCCAGGTCGAGGCCGTCGGCCGCCGGCTCCGGCTGCGGGTCGTCCGGCGGTGGCTCGGCGGCCGGGTGCTCGTCAGGCATCGCGCACCACCTCGCCTCCTCCCACCGAGAACCGGACGCCGGCCAGCGCCTCGGGGACGTCGGCCGCGACCGCCGCCGTGACGAGCACCTGCTCCGCGCCGGCCACCAGGTCGGCGAGCTGGTGGCGTCGCTCGGTGTCGAGCTCGGCGAAGACGTCGTCCAGGATCAGGATCGGGTCGTCGCCGTCGGCGCGCAACAGGTCGTACGACGCCAGTCGCAGCGCCAGCGCGAACGACCAGGACTCGCCGTGGGACGCGTAGCCCTTGACGGGGAGCCGGGCGTCCGGCGAGCCGAGGGACAGCTTCAGCTCGTCGCGGTGCGGCCCGACCAACGAGATGCCGCGGTCGAGCTCGTCGGAGCGACGACGCTCCAGCTCGGCGAGCAACGCCTCAGCCAGCCCGGCTTCCTCGACCACCGGGATCGAGGACACGTACTCGAGCTCGGCATCGTCCCGCGTCGCCCCGCGCGCCACGGTCTCGTAGGCCTTCCCGACGTACGGGTGCAGCTGCTCGACGAGGGCCAGCCGGGCCGCCAGCAGCTCGGCCCCGGTGGTGGCGAGGTGGGAGTCCCAGACCCCGAGCGTGGAGAGGGCGCCCTCGCGGGCGCTGCCGCGGGCCAGCCCGGCGGTCTTCAGCAACGAGTTGCGCTGCCGCAGCACCCGGTCGTAGTCGGCGCGCACGCCGGCCAGACGCGGCGTGCGCAGCACCAGCAGGTCGTCGAGGAACCGGCGGCGGTCGGACGGGTCACCCTTCACGAGCGTCAGGTCCTCCGGGGAGAACACGACAGTGCGCACGAGGCCGAGCAGGTCGCGCGCCTTCGGGAGCGGCGAGCGGTTGACCCGCGCCCGGTTCGACCGGCCCGGGTTGATCTCGACCTCCAGGGTCGCGCTGCGGCCGTCGCGCACCACCGCGGCGCGGACGACGGCCTGCTCGGAGCCGGCCCGCACGAGCGGCGCGTCGGTCGCGACCCGGTGGGAGCCGAGCCGCGACAGGTAGTCGATCGCCTCGACGAGGTTGGTCTTGCCCTGCCCGTTGCGGCCGATGAACGCGGTCGCGCCGGGGTCGAGCGCGACGTCGACGTCGGCGTACGAGCGGAAGTCGTGGAGGGACAGGTGGGCGACGTACACCGCCGGCTAGCTCTCTCCGCCTTCGTGGCCCTGGGCGGCGCCGGCCTGCTGCGCGGCCCCGGACTGGTCGGGGGAGCCGCCGGTCGCGTCCCCGCCCTTGGGTGCCGAGGTCTGTGTGGCGTGGCCTCCGAACTGGTTGCGCATCGCCGCGACCGCCTTCATGGCGGGGGAGTCGTCCTGCCGGGAGACGAACCGTGCGTAGAGGGCCGCGGTGATGGCTGGGGTCGCCACGGCGTTCTCGATGCCGGCCTCGACGGTCCACCGGCCCTCGCCGGAGTCCTCGGCGTAGCCGCGGATGCTGTCGAGACCCGGGTCGTCGTCGAGGGCCGCCACCAGCAGGTCGAGCAGCCAGGACCGGATCACGGTGCCCTCGCGCCACGACCGGAACACCTCGGTGACGTTGTCGGTGAGGTCCGCCTTGGCGAGCAGCTCCCAGCCCTCCGCGTAGGCCTGCATGATCGCGTACTCGATGCCGTTGTGGACCATCTTCGAGAAGTGGCCGGCGCCGACCGAGCCGGCGTGCACGGACCCGAAGTCGCCCTCGGGCTTGAGGGCGTCGAACGCCGGCTGCACCTTCGCGATGTCGTCGGCCTCGCCGCCGTACATCAGCGCGTAGCCGTTCTCCAGACCCCAGACGCCACCGGAGACACCGCAGTCGACGAAGCCGACGCCTCGCCCGGACAGGTGCTCGGCGTTGGCCTGGTCGTCGGTCCACCGCGAGTTGCCGCCGTCGACGACGACGTCGCCCTCACCGAGCAGGTCGCCGAGGGCTCGGACCGTCTCCCTCGTCGGGTCGCCGGCCGGCACCATCACCCACACGACCTTCGGTGAGGGGAGGGCCGCGACCAGCTCCTCGAGGCTGTCCACGTCCGACACGTCCGGGTTGCGGTCGTAGCCGACCACGGTGTTCCCCGCGGTGCGCAGGCGGGTCCGCATGTTCCCGCCCATCTTGCCGAGACCGACGAGACCGATGTCCATGGGCTCACCGTAGGCGGTTTCGAGAGGCGCAACCACCGTGGGCCGAGTCGCGAGTGTCAGGAGAGCAGGCGGCGCGGCATCAACAGGTAGCGGAACGCCGGGTCGGTGCCGGTCTCGGCCGCCGACCCGCTCATCACGACCGGCTTCGAGGCCTGCGTGAACGCGAGCTCGACGACGCCCTCGTCGATCGCCGTCAGCCCGTCGAGCAGGAACTGCGGGTTGAAGCCGGTGGTGAGGGCCTCTCCGTCGATCTCGGCGTGGATCGACTCCGAGGCCTGGGCCTCGTCGCCCGAGCCGGCGTCAAGGGTCAGCTGGCCGTCGCCGAAGGCGAGCTGCACCGCGGTGTTGCGCTCGGCGACCAGCGCGACCCGCTTCACGGCCTCGACCAGGTCGGCCTTGTCGATCTTCGCGGTCGTGAGGTGCTCGGCGGGGAAGAGGTTGCGGACCTTGGGGAACTCGCCGTCGAGCAGACGGGTCGTGGTGCGGCGTACGCCGCCGGCGCCGACGCCCTCGAAGCCGATGATGCCCTCACCGGAGCCCGAGGCCGCGAGCGCGATGGTGACCTCACCGCCACCGGTCAGCGACTTGGCGGTGTCGCCGAGGACCTTGGCCGGGATCAGCGCGGCCTGCGACGCGTCGGGGGTGCGGGGGTTCCAGTCGAGCTCGACGTGGCTGAGCCGGAACCGGTCGGTGGCGAGCAGCGAGATGCTCGAGCCCTCGATCTCGATCCGGACCCCGGTCAGGACCGGGAGCATGTCGTCGCGGCCGGCCGCGGTGACGGCCTGGCTGACGGCGTGCGCGAACTGGTCGCTCGGCACGGTGCCGGTCGCCGCGGGCATGTCGGGCAGCGTGGGGTAGTCCTCGACCGGCATCGTCTGGAGGCTGAAACGCGCGGAGCCGCAGGTCAGCGAGACACGCGGGCCCTCCAGCACCATGTCGACCGGCTTGGCCGGCAGGCTGCGACAGATGTCGGCGAGCAGTCGGCCACTGACCAGCGCGTGCCCCTCGTCGGACACCTGCGCCTCGGTGAGCGTGGCACGCGCCGACGTCTCGTAGTCGAAGCTGGAGAGCACCAGGCCCTCGTCGCTGGCCTCGATCAGGAGCCCGGCGAGCACCGGGACGCTCGGACGGACCGGGAGGCTGCGGGCAGCCCAGGCGACGGCATCGGCGAGCACGTCGCGTTCGACACGGAACTTCACGGTTCGACGTCTTTCGGTTCGGGTGGGTCAGGCAGTGGGTCAGGCAGTGGGTCGCGCGGGTGGATCGCCCGCGGTGGAGCGGGGACTGCATCCTGCCACGCCGCCTCCAGGTCCGGGAGTTGTCCCCAGGGAGGGCCGTGCATCGAATTTGACCGAGGATGGTGATGGATAGGTTCTCGTAGGAGTCATAGCAGCGGTGGAAACTGTGGACAACTCGGGTGTGCGCAGGTCAGAGGCCGGATTCGACGCGCACAGGGGGTGTGGACGAGCGGAGGGCCGCCGGCGGCCGCATGTGAACGTCGGGTGTCCGGCGGTGCAACACTCACCGGTTGTGCACACCGTGTGCAGAACCTGGGTGGCTCGGCCCACATGTTGTCCACAGCGCCACGGCGCCGCGATCAGCCCTCCTGGGCTCACCCCTGGCGCGCCTGGAGCTTGATCCGGTTGGTCAGCTCGCTCACCTGGTTGAAGACCGCGCGGCGCTCGGCGAGGAGCGTGTTGATCTTGCGGTCGGCGTACATGACCGTGGTGTGGTCCCGGTTGCCGAACTCGGCACCGATCTTCGGCAGCGACAGGGGCGTCAGCTCGCGGCACAGGTACATGGCGATCTGCCGGGCCATCACCAGGTGACGGCCGCGGCTCGGGCCGGTGAGCTCATCGATCGTCAGCCCGAAGTAGGCCGCGGTCTGGGCGATGATCAGGCCGGCGGTGATCTCGGGCTCGCCGCCCTCGGGGATCAGGTCCTTCAGCACGATCTCGGCCAGGGTCATGTCGACCTCCTGGCGGTTCAGGTTCGCGAACGCGGTGACGCGGATCAGTGCGCCCTCGAGCTCGCGGATGTTCGTCTGGATCTTCGACGCGATGAACTCCAGCACGTCGGGCGGGGCGGTGAGCCGGTCCATCGCGGCCTTCTTGCGCAGGATCGCGATCCGCGTCTCCAGGTCGGGCGGCTGGACGTCGGTGATGAGGCCCCACTCGAACCGGTTGCGGAGCCGGTCCTCGAGCGCCTCGAGCCGCTTGGGCGGCCGGTCGGACGTCAGCACGATCTGCTTGTTGGCGTTGTGGAGGGTGTTGAAGGTGTGGAAGAACTCCTCCTGGGTCTGGGTCTTGCCCTCCAGGAACTGGATGTCGTCGATGAGGAGCACGTCCACGTCGCGGTAGCGCCGCTTGAACCGGTCCTGCCGGTCGTCGCGGATCGCGTTGATGAACTCGTTGGTGAACTCCTCGCTCGACACGTAACGGACCTTGGCGCCGGTGTAGAGGCTGCGCACGTAGTGGCCGATCGCGTGGAGCAGGTGAGTCTTCCCCAGCCCCGACTCCCCGTAGACGAGCAGCGGGTTGTAGGCCTTGCCGGGCGCCTCGGCCACGGCAACCGCGGCGGCGTGGGGGAACCGGTTGGAGGATCCGATGACGAAGGTCTCGAAGGTGTACTTCGGGTTGAGCCGGGTCTCGAGCTGCGGCGTGACGGCCGGGACCGACGGGGGCATCGGCTCGGCGCCCAGCCGGGGCTGCTCGTAGCCATGTGTCGACATGTCGTCATGTCGACGAGTCGGTTCGTCGATGATCGCAGGCGCGGGCTCCACGGGGGCGGCCGGCTCCAGGGCCGGGTCCACGGTGACGGCGATCCGGATCGGGCGGCCGTAGGCGACCCCGAGCGCTTCTTGGATCTGGCCGCGCAGCCTGCCCTCGAGCTGGCCACGGGTGAACTCGTTGGGAACCGAGATGATGGCGGTGTTCTCGTGCACGGTGACCGGCTGGCTGGTGCGCAACCAGGCCCGCTGGAACGCCTGGAGGTCCTCGAGGACGCTGCGCCAGGCGGCATGGAGGTCGGCCGGCGGGGTGGCGGCCGGGTCTGACGACTCGTCCGGGTCGGGCACTGACGGGTCGGTCTGGAGGTGATCCACGAGGCACGCCTTCTGAGATGTCGCAGTCGGTCAGGGTGGTCGGTCCACAGGATTGTCCACAGTCTGTGCACCAGGTCCTCTCCGGGTGGAGAGGGTCCTTCCGAGACCGGCACAACGACGCCGCTCGACGTGTTTCCGCAGGTCAGAGGCCACGTACGGGGAAAGTGACCTGACTCACACCGGAATCTCGAGTGGGGCGTCCGGGAGCCGGCGGGGAACCTCGGACGGGCCGAACGTAACAAGCGGCGGGGCGCCCCGGCAAGGGTTTCTCCACAGGCTCTCAGGATTGTCCACATGCGCCCGGTGACCGCCGGTTTGACCCCTTCGGAGGTGCGCGCGTACCGTTGGCCGGTCACCAGGTGATCGACCGGTGCCGCATGTCCATGGACGTACTCGCCATGGCCGGGCGGTGCCAGCCGAACGGCAGGCGTCCCGGCGCGTGGTGGCGCGTCCTCAGTCCACACGAAAGAGATCCTCGTGAGCAAGCGTACGTACCAGCCGAACAACCGTCGACGTCACAAGACGCACGGCTTCCGACTGCGCATGCGCACCCGTGCCGGACGGTCGATCATGTCGTCGCGTCGCCGCAAGGGCCGCAAGAGCCTGGCCGTCTGAGCGCACCGCCGCTCACCGAGCCGTGCTGCCTGCGGCGCACCGCCTCACCGACCCGACGAGCTTCCGCGCCGTCGTCCGGTCCGGGCGCCGTGCCGCGTCCCGCACCGTCGTGCTGCACCTGCTCGGGCAGCCGGGGGAGCCGGGGCGAACGGCCCAGGTCGGCTTCGTGGTGAGCAGGGCGGTGGGCAATGCCGTCACCCGAAACCGTGTGCAGCGCCGACTCCGACACCTCGTCCGGGAGCACCTCGACTCGCTCCCGGGGTCGGCCATGCTCGTGATCCGGGCGCTGCCGGCGGCCGCGACGGCGAGCTCCACGGAACTACGCGACGACCTGACCCGTTGCCTCAAGCGGGCGACCACGGAGGTGCCGACGTCGTGAAGTTCGTGCTCATCGGGTTCCTCAAGGCCTATCGCGCCGTGATCAGCCCGCTCTACGGTCAGGTCTGTCGCTACCACCCGTCCTGCTCGGCCTACGCGCTCGAGGCGGTGACCAGCCACGGGAGCGTGCGTGGCAGCTGGCTCGCAGTGCGCCGACTGGCCCGATGTCATCCGTGGGCGGCCGGCGGCTACGACCCCGTCCCGTCCTCCGGATCCACCCGCCGCACCGCGGCGTCCGCGCCCAGCCAAGGAGCCTGAGTGTTCGACTTCATCATGAACCCCCTGTACTACGCGATCTCGTTCGTGTTGATGGGGTGGCACAGCGTGTGGAGCGCGGTCGGCCTCGAGGAGTCGGGCGGGGCCGCGTGGGCGCTGTCGATCATCGGGCTGACGTTGATCATCCGGGCCGCGCTGATCCCCTTGTTCGTGAAGCAGATCAAGTCGAGCCGGAACATGCAGCTGATCCAGCCCAAGGTGAAGGAGCTGCAGAAGAAGTACGGTCACGACCGCGAGAAGCTCGCCGCGGAGACGATGTCCCTCTACCGTGAGTCCGGCACCAACCCGTTCGCCTCGTGCCTGCCGATCCTGCTGCAGATGCCGATCTTCTTCGCCCTGTTCGGTGTGCTGAACAACGCCTCGGACGGGAACCCCAAGGGGGTGCTGACCCGCTCGGAGGCGCGCGACTTCGGCAACTCCGAGCTGTTCGGCGTCCCACTGTCGGGCACCCTCTTCAGCGCGGACGGCGACGTCGGTGTGATCGTGCTGGCGGCGCTGCTCGTGGTGGCGATGACCGCGACCACGTTCCTGACGCAGCGGCAGCTGATGAGCAAGAACATGCCGCCCGACGCGCTGACGGGCCCCTACGCCCAGCAGCAGAAGTTCCTCCTCTACATCCTGCCCGTGGTGTTCGCGGTCGGCGGCATCGCCTTCCCGATCGGAGTGCTCCTCTACTGGACCACCTCCAACCTGTGGACCATGGGCCAGCAGTTCTACGTGATCCGCCGCAACCCCGCGCCGGGGACGCCGGCGTTCGCCGCCAAGCAGCAGCGCGACGCCGCCAAGGCCGCGAAGCACGGGGTGATCACCGACCCGGCGGCCGAGGTCGGCACGACCGACCCGGACGTCAAGCCGGAGACCGACCGGCGCCCGCCGAAGCGGCAGCAACCCAAGCGGCAGTCGCGCGAGCAGCGCAAGAAGTCCGGGGGGACCACCCCCGCCGGTGATCCGCCGCCGGAACCGTCCGGGTCCTCCTGACCCGACCGCCGCGCGCACCAGACCCAGCACGTCACCCGCAACCAGTACCGAGGACGACATGAGCGAGCAGACCGACAAGATCCAGACCGAGGTCCCCGAGGTCCCCGACGACCTGGCCGACCGAGACGCGACCGACGACGCGACCGACGACGCGACCGAGCCGGAGGAGGTCGACCCGGACGTCGACACCGACGACGCCACCGACACCGAGGACGCGGTCGACGACGTTGAGGACGAGTCCGAGGCGAGTGGTTCGAGCCGGCAGGACCGGCTGGAGAACGAGGGTGACATCGCGGCCGACTACCTCGAGGAGCTGCTCGACATCGCCGACCTCGACGGCGACCTGGACATGGACGTCGAGGGCGAACGGGCCGCCGTCTCGATCGTCGGCGCCGAGCTGACGCAGCTCGTCGGGCGCAACGGAGAGGTGCTGGACGCGCTGCAGGAGCTGACCCGGCTGGCGGTCTACCGCGAGACCGGGGAGCGGTCGCGGCTGATGCTGGACGTCTCGGGCTTCCGGGCGGAGAAGCGCGAGGAGCTGGTGGCTCTGGCCGAGACGCTGGTGGCCCAGGTCAAGGAGTCGGGCGAGCCCGTCTCCCTGGACCCGATGTCGCCGTTCGAGCGCAAGGTGGTCCACGACGCGGTGGCGGCCGGCGGCCTGAGCTCGGAGTCGGAGGGTGTGGAGCCGCAACGGTTCGTGGTGATCCTGCCCGCATGACCGACGACGTTTCACGTGAAACATCGACCGCACCCCCTGCGCCCGACTCGGCGCGGGGGGTGTTCGGTTCCGAGCGGCTGCCGCTGGCGGAGCGGTTCGCCGAGCTGTTGGCGACCGAGGGCACCCTCCGCGGCCTGATCGGGCCACGGGAGGTCCCCCGGCTGTGGGAGCGGCACCTGGTCAGCTGCGCGGTGCTCGGCGACCTGGTGCCCCCGGGTGCCACGGTCTGCGACCTCGGGAGCGGCGCCGGCCTGCCGGGCGTGGTGCTCGCGATCGCCCGGCCGGACGCGCGGGTGACGCTGGTGGAGCCGCTGTTGCGGCGGACGTCGTTCCTCGACGAGGTCGTGCGCGAGCTGGACCTGCCCACCTGCGAGGTCCGGCGCGACCGCGCGGAGCGGCTCCACGGGGAGCGGACCTTCGACGTCGTCACCTCCCGCGCGGTGGCCCCGCTGCCGAGGCTCCTCGACTGGTCGCTGCCGCTGGTGGCCCCGGGAGGTGCCGTGCTGGCGATGAAGGGGTCGCGGGCGCCGGTGGAGGTCGTGGCGGCGGAGGATGCACTGCGGCGACTGGGGTGCGCCCCGCCCGAGGTGATCGAGCTCGGGGCGGCCGCGCCGACCTGGTTGGACCCCCCGACCACCGTGGTCCGGGTGGTCAGGGCCGGAACGGATGTGAGAGGTTGACCTCCGTGTCCGCCAGCCCGTCACCCATGGCGCCGGGGCGTCTCGGATGGCCCGCCACCGACAGCCGGCCAGAGTTTTCCACCGGCTTGGGGTGGCCCTCTGAGCGCAGCACTCCACAGGAGGGCCCTAGTTATCCACAGGGCAAGGGGGAAAGTGTGATGACCGTTCCGGAGTCCCCGGCTGACCGGGAACCCGTCGTTTCACGTGAAACCACGGGAGTGTTCGGAGTTCGGACGGCTGCCGACATGGTCGCGACCGGACCGCAGTTCGCCGACGACACGACGCCGCTGGCCCGCGAGGCGGAGCACACGGTGCGCGCCCGGTTCGACGCGCGGAGCCGGCCGTCCCTGTCACGCCCGGACCGCACCCGGGTGATGGTCGTGGCCAACCAGAAGGGCGGGGTCGGGAAGACCACCTCGACCGTGAACATCGCCGCCGCCCTCGCCCAGCTCGGGCAGCGGGTGCTGGTCGTGGACCTCGACCCGCAGGGGAACGCCTCCACCGCGCTCGGCGTGGAGCACCGCCGCGGCGTCCCGTCGACGTACGACGCGGTGGTCGACGGCACCCCGCTGGTCGACGTGACGACGCCGTGTCCCGAGGTCGAGAACCTGTGGGTGGTCCCCGCGACCATCGACCTGGCGGGCGCCGAGATCGAGCTCGTGAGCGTCGTCGCCCGGGAGAGCCGGCTGCAGAAGGCGATCGCCGCGCACCCGCGTGTGGGCAGCGCCGCGGAGGCGGGGGAGGAGCGCTACGACTTCGTGCTCGTCGACTGCCCGCCCTCGCTCGGCCTGCTGACGCTGAACGCCCTGGTGGCCGGGGCGGAGATGCTGATCCCGATCCAGGCGGAGTACTACGCGCTCGAGGGCCTGGGGATGCTGCTGGAGACCGTGGACATGGTCAAGGCGCACCTGAACCCGCAGCTGGTGGTCTCCACGATCCTGGTCACGATGTACGACGCCCGGACCCGGCTCGCCTCCGGCGTCGCCGACGAGGTGCGCGAGCACTTCGGCGACCAGGTGCTCAAGACCACCATCCCCCGGTCCGTCCGGGTCTCGGAGGCGCCGTCGTACGGGCAGACGGTGATGAGCTATGACCCCGGCTCACCCGGGGCACTCTGCTACCTCGAGGCCGCCCGCGAGATCGCCAGCAAGGGGGCGCCGACCCGATGACGTCGTCCCAGCCCCGCCGCGGCCTCGGCCGCGGCCTCGGCTCGCTCATCCCGACGCGGCCGGACGCGGAGCACGACCCCGACGACGGCGGGACGGCGACGGGCCCGCCGTCCGCCGCGCCCGAGCTCGTGGGTGGGTCCTACTTCGCGGAGCTGCCGCTCGCCTCGATCACGCCCAACCCGGTCCAGCCGCGCCAGGTCTTCGACCAGGACGCGATGTCGGAGCTGGCCACCTCGATCACCGAGGTCGGGCTGCTCCAGCCCGTCGTGGTCCGCCCCCTGGGCGACGACCGGTTCGAGCTGGTCATGGGGGAGCGGCGCTGGCGGGCGTCGCAGAGGGCGGGCCTGGAGACGATCCCCGCCATCGTGCGCCAGACCGGCGACGACGCCATGCTCCGCGACGCGTTGTTGGAGAACCTGCACCGTTCGCAGCTGAACCCGCTGGAGGAGGCGGCGGCCTACCAGCAGCTGCTGGAGGACTTCGGGTGCACCCACGACGAGCTGGCCGGCCGGATCGGCCGCTCGCGACCTCAGATCAGCAACACGCTGCGGCTGCTCAAGCTCTCACCGGCGGTGCAGCGCCGGGTCGCGGCGGGGGTGCTCTCCGCCGGCCACGCCCGCTCGCTGCTGGCAGTCGATGACCCGGAAGCCCAGGACCGGCTTGCGGCCCGGGTCGTCGGGGAGGGCATCAGCGTCCGCGGCCTCGAGGAGATCGTGGCGGTCGGGGACGTCGGTACGACGCCGGCCCGTCCGCGCCGGAACAAGCCGGTGGCACCCGGCCTGGTCGAGATCGCCGACCGGCTCTCGGACCGGCTCGAGACCCGGGTGAAGGTCGACCTGGGCAAGGCCAAGGGCAAGATCACCGTCGAGTTCGCCTCGCTGTCCGACCTCCAGCGGATCGTGGACGTGATGGATCCGCGCAATCGCGACGACCGACCGATCTAGAGATTCATCGACCTGTCGATATGTCGACAAAGTGACAAGTCGTCATGCGGAGCGCTGGGCGCGCCGCGCGGCACGCTCCCGTTTCTCGGCCATGTCGAGCGCGGCTGCCTCCTCGAGGGTCGGGGCGCTGCCTCCGTGGCGCCGGGGCAGCCACCAGCTGCCGGGGGGTTGCTCGTCCGCGGGGTAGCCGGCGATCGCCTCGTCGAGCATCCGGGTCATCACCGCCCGCAGCTCGGCGGTCTCCGCCACCGGGTCGGCGCCGGCCGGGTGGAGGGCCTCCCCGACCGAGATCGAGATCGTCGTGCCGCGGGACAAGTCCTTCGGGTGGTCCTTGGTCATCAGCCGCTGCGTGCCCCACAGGATCACCGGTAGCAGCGGGACGCCGGCCGCCGCCGCGATCCGGACTGCGCCGGTCTTGATCTCCTTGATCTCGAACGACCGCGAGATCGTCGCCTCGGGGAAGATGCCCACCGCCTCGCCGGCCAGGAGGAACTCCTGCGCCACCTCCATCGAGCGCAGCCCGGCGCCGCGGTCGACCTCGATGTGGTGACATCCCCGCATCACCGGACCCGTGACCCGGTGGTCGAACAGCTCCTTCTTGCCCATGAACCGCACCAGCCGCTTCGAGGGCTGGGCAGCGAGGCCGCCGTACACGAAGTCGACGTACCCGATGTGGTTGAACGCCAGCAGCACGCCCCCGCTGGTGGGGACGTGCTCGGTCCCGGTCATCCGGAACCGGTTGCCCAGCAGCCGGAAGCCGGTCTTGGCAGCCACGACGATGGGCGGGTAGATGACGTCTCTCACCCGGCCAGCCTAGGGGGCACCGCTCACCGGTACGTCGCGAGAAAGTCCCCGACCCGGCCGATCGCCTCCTCCAGGACGGCGACGTCGGGGAGGGTGACCATCCGGAAGTGGTCGGGGGTGGGCCAGTTGAAGCCGGTGCCGTGGGTCACCAGGATCTTCTTGGCGCGCAGCAGGTCGATCACGAGCTGCTGGTCGTCCTCGACCGGGTAGACGTCGGGATCGAGGCGAGGGAAGCAGTAGAGCGCGCCCCGCGGCCGGACCGAGGAGACGCCAGGGATCTCGTTGAGCAGCCGGTCGGCGAGCATGCTCTGCTCGTAGAACCGGCCGCCCGGCACGATCAGCTCCTCGATGGACTGGTAACCGCCCAGTGCGGTCTGGATCGCGTGCTGGGCGGGGACATTGGCGCACATCCGCATGTTGGCGATCAGGGTGAGGCCCTCGAGGAAGTCGGTCGCGAGCTCCTTGGGGCCCGAGACCATCACCCAGCCGGCCCGGTAGCCGCACACGCGGTAAGCCTTCGAGAGGCCGCTGAAGGTGAGGCACAGGACGTCGTCGCCGGCGGCGGTGGCGGCATGGTGGTGGACGGCGTCGTCGAAGAGGATCTTCTCGTAGATCTCGTCGGCCATGACCACGAGCTGGTGACGGCGCGCGATCTCCACCAGGCCGGCCACGACCTCGCGGGGGTAGACGGCACCCGTGGGGTTGTTGGGGTTGATGATGACGATGGCGTGCGTGTTCTCGGTGATCTTCGACTCGACGTCGGCCAGGTCGGGGTTCCAGCCGTTCGCCTCGTCGCACAGGTAGTGCACCGGCGTGCCGCCCGAGAGGGTCACCGCCCCGGTCCACAGCGGGTAGTCCGGGGCCGGCACCAGGATCTCGTTGCCGTCGTCGACGAACGCCTGCAGCACCATCGAGATCAGCTCCGAGACGCCGTTGCCGATGAAGACGTCCTCGACGGTCGCGTCGCGCAGACCACGCTGCTGGTAGTACTGCGCGACGGCGGTCCGAGCGGGGTAGATGCCCTGGGAGTCGCTGTAGCCCTGGGCGTCCGGCAGGTGGTGCACCATGTCGGCGACGATCGCCTCGGGCGCCTCGAAGCCGAACGGCGCGGGGTTGCCGATGTTGAGCTTGAGGATCCGGTGCCCCTCGGCCTCCAGCCGCTGCGCCTCGACGAGGATCGGGCCGCGCACGTCGTACCGGACGTGGTGGAGCTTGCGGCTCTGCCGGATCTGACGCATCGGTCCATTCTCGCAGGCGAGGCAGGCGCTCCCGGCCACCGTCCGCCGTACCATCGAGGGGTGACCCGGACGGCGGTTCGGCTGACCCTCGACAACCTCGACGCGATCCCCGCGCCGTGCCGCTCCTGCCTGTTCTGGGAGTGCGACCCGGTGCGTCGCGAGCGGGCCGAGGAGCCGACGGCCGAGAAGGAGGCCTGGGTCTCGGAGGTGCTGCGCGAGTGGGGCTCCTGCGGCCGGGTCGCGCTGGTGGACGACCGGCTCGTCGGCTACGTGCTCTACGCACCGGCCGGTTTCGTGCCCGGCGCCGCCGGCTTCGCGACCGCGCCGGTCTCGCCCGACGCGGTCCTCATGACGACGGCGTACGTCGACCCGTCGGCTCGCGGAGGCGGGGTCGGCCGGATGCTGGTGCGGGCGATGGCCCGCGACCTCGTTGAGCGCGACCTGCGGGCCGTGGAGGCCTTCGGTGACCGACGGCGCCGGCCGGCATCGTGCAGCGTCCCGGTCGACTTCTTGAGCCGGGTGGGCTTCCGCACCCAGCGCGACCACGCGGTCACGCCGCGGATGCGGATGGACCTGCGGGCCGCCGTCAGCTGGAAGAGCGAGGTCGAGGCGGCGCTGGAGCGACTCCGGGGCGCGGTACGCCCGGCGCCCAAACCGCGACGCGCCCCGGAGGCCGCGCCGCGGTCTGGTCGTGCGTCAGGTGTCTCGGAACCGCCTCAGGCGAGGTAGTCGGCGAGCTCGTTGAGGAGCGCGGCCTTCGGCCGGGCGCCCACGATGCTCTTCACGACCTCGCCGCCCTGGTAGAGGTTCAGGGTCGGGATGCCGGTCACCCGGTAGCTGGAGGGGGTGACGGGGTTCTCGTCGACGTTCATCTTCACGATGGTGACCTGGTCGCCGTGCTCGGCGGCGATCTCCTCGAGGATCGGCTGCACCTGGCGGCACGGCCCGCACCACTCGGCCCAGAAGTCGACGAGCACGGGCTTGTCGGCCTTGAGGACCTCGGTCTCGAAGTCGGCGTCGGTCACAGCGGAAATGTTGCCCATGGCGAGGCACCTCTCAGGTTGGTACGGGTGGACGAGACGTCTACGGGGATTGAACAGCACGGCACCGACGGATGTTCCCGGCGCGCCGCCGCTTCGGCTCAGGCCCCAGCGACCTGCACGGTCTCGGTGAGCGCCGCGGCGGTCGCGTCGGCGGAGCCCGCCGTCGAGGCGTGGTGGTCGAGCGCGGCGATGTAGCGCTCGGCGTCGAGCGCTGCGGCGCAGCCGGTGCCGGCAGCGGTGATCGCCTGCCGGTAGTGGTGGTCGACGAGGTCGCCGGAGGCGAAGACGCCGGGCAGGTTGGTGTGGGTCGAGGGGTGGCGGACCAGCACGTAGCCCTCGTCGTCGAGGTCGACCTGCCCGCCGAGCAGCTCCGAGCGCGGGTCGTGGCCGATCGCGATGAACAGCCCGGTCACCTCCAGCGGCCGGGTGTCGCCGGTGACGGTGTCGCGCAGCGTGACCGACTCCAGCCGCTCGTCGCCGTTGATCTCGGCGATCTCGGAGTTCCAGAGGATCTCCAGCTTGGGGTCCGCGAAGGCCCGCTCCTGCATGATCTTCGAGGCCCGCAGCTCGTCGCGGCGGTGGATCAGGTAGACCTTCTGGCCGAACCGGGTGAGGAACGTCGCCTCCTCGATGGCCGAGTCGCCGCCGCCCACCACGGCGATCGCCTGGTCGCGGAAGAAGAACCCGTCGCACGTCGCGCACCACGAGACGCCGCGGCCCGAGAGCTCCTCCTCACGCGGCAGCCCGAGCTTCCGGTAGCCGGATCCGGTCGCCAGGATCACCGAGCGGGCGGTGTAGGTCTCGGTGGCCGTCTTCACGATCTTGAGGTCGCCGGTCAGGTCGAGCTCGACGGCATCGTCGGCGACCAGCTCGGCGCCGAAGCGCTCGGCCTGGGCGCGCATCTCGTCCATCAGGGCCGGGCCCATGATGCCGTCCCGGAAGCCGGGGAAGTTCTCGACCTCGGTGGTGGTCATCAGCGCACCGCCGGCGGTGACCGAGCCTTCGAGGATCAGCGGGTTCAGCGACGCCCGGGCGGTGTAGAGGGCCGCGGTGTAGCCCGCGGGACCGGAACCGATGACGATGACGTTGCGGGGGTCGGACATGCTGCTCCTTCGTGGGGTACGCAGATCAGAACCGATCGTAGGCGAGCGGCATTCCCCCCGGGGCTGACGGGTGGCTCACGGATAGGGCAGCGTGAGCGACCGGCGGGCGAGCTCGCTGCCACACAGGAAGAGGTCCGCCACCTGGGTGTCGCCCTGCGGCCGGCGGAACACGATCCACCCCGGGTCGCCGGCGTAGCGGACGGCGACGTACCGGCCCGCGCCCCAGGAACCGGTCGGGCAGACCGCCGCGGCGAGGTCGTCGTCGACCTCCACCCCGTTCTGGCCGTCGAGCGCGTAGACGCCGCGCCCGTCGCGCAATGCCGCGGCGTCGTCGGCGAAGGCCTGCACGCGGACCTTCGCCAGCCGGGCCCGGTCGCTAGGGGTCGACTGCGGCTCCGACTCGCCGCCGGGTGCGTCGTCGGCGGTCGCACCGTTCGCAGGATCCTCGGCGGACTCGGGGGCCGAGTCCTCGTCGGCGCTGCTGGAGGCTTCCATGTCGGCGCCGCCCAAGCCGTCGAGCACCTGGCTGCCGCCGAAGCCGACCGCGACCACCGCGGCCGCGGCGACCAGCAACCGGGTCGCCTTGCGCCGCCGGTCGGCGAGCCGCACGACCGTCGCGGCGCGGGCCGGCTCGTCGGCGAGGCCCGCCAGCACCCGGTCGAGGCGCGCCACCACGTCGCCCGGCATCGGATCGGCGTGCCGAGAGTCGGCCAGCAGCCGGCGCACCTGCGCGTCCTGCTCGGGCGTGAGGGTCTGCTCGGGCTCGTCGTGGTCACTCATCGGCGGCGCACCTCCTCTCGGGTATCTCTGGTCACGCTGGTCTCCACACGTCTCAGTCGGCCACGGGTGGCCCGCGCGGTTCCGAGGATGGGACGGGCGGTGCGGGCTCGGGGTTCCCCGGCGCCGCGTGGCCCGGGTCACGCTCGGGACCGAGCACGCCGAGCAGCTCGGCCAGCTTGGCGCGCCCGCGCGAGCAGCGGGACTTCACGGTGCCGGCTGCGCAGTCGAGCATCTCGGCCACCTCCGCCACCGAGTAGCCCTCCATGTCGACCAGCACCAGCGCCGCCCGCTGCTCGGCCGGGAGCCGGGCGAGCGCCCCGACCACCAGCCGCCGCCGCTCGGCGGCCAGCGACTCGTCAGCCGGGTCGACCGGCCCGCTCGTGGCGAGCGACCCGCGGTCACGCCACTCGTCGAGGTCGTCCGGGAGGGGGTCTGCCCGCCGTACCTTCGCGGCACGCAGCCGGTCGAGGCAGGCGTTGACGACCACCCGGTGCAGCCAGGTCGTCACGGCGGCGTCGCCGCGGAACGAGCCCGCCCGGCGGTACGCCGCGATCAGGCCGTCCTGCAGCCCGTCGGCGGCGTCGTCGGGGTTGCCCATCGTGCGCACGGCCACCGCCCAGAGCCGGTCGCGGTGGCGCGCGAACAGCACCCCGAAGGCGCCCGGGTCGCCCTGCACGTGCGCGCCGAGCAGCTCGGCATCGGTCCGCTCGTCGGCGCCGGCACTCATTCGCTGACCACGACCTCGGCGATCTCACCGCGGAACCCGCCGTCCACCTCCGGCAGCGCGGTCAGCCACACGACGAGGTAGCGGCCGGTCACCGGCTCGTCGAGCGTGGTGGTGGACGAGGTGCGGTCGAGGGTCACCTCCTCGAGCGGCGTGAGGTCGGCGATCGCGGTGGGCTCGGTCTCGGTGAGGTAGTAGGCGACCTCGGTCGGGGCGCCCACCAGCGTCAGGTCGATCCGGGAGACCTCGCGGGCCTCCCCGAGGTCGACGTACAGGCCGACGCCGCTCTTGAGGCCGCCCGGCCCGAACTGGTCGAAGTAGGTCTCGGTGCGCCACACCGTCGCGGGGTCCCCGTCGACCGCGAGCGGGGCCAGGTCGGGGTACTCCTCGGGCGGATCGCCCTGAGGGTCCAGGTCCGACGCCGTGGTGCCGGTGATGGCGGCCACCTCGTCGGCCGGCCGCGTGGTCGTCGGCGTGGTCGACGGGTCGTCGGGCTCGGCCCCGAGCGGGGTCTTGCCCCGGCCGACGTTGTAGGCCACGACGAGAGCGAGCAGGAGCATCAGGGCGGCGGCGATCAGGCCCGCGAGGCGCAGCCACGACCGGCCGGGCACCTCCTCGTCGGGGTCTTCGGGGTCGTCGTCGGTGACCGGGATGACCCCGCTGCCGGTGTTGGGGCCGGTCTTGTCCCAGGGCCAGTACTCGCCGGTCTGCGGCGGTGCCCCGGGACGGGCCCGGCGGACGGGGCCGCCGTCGCTCGGCTCGGGCGCGAACAGCGGCCGCTCGGGCGGGTCCTCGAACGCCGGCGGCGGGGGCGGGGGCTCGCGCTTCTCGAGCCAGGTCACGTCGTCGGTGTCGTCGTCGAAGATCGGCAGCCCGGCCTGGGTGGGGATGTCGCCGGGCGGTGCCGCCGCGCCGAGCGGCTCCGGCTCCGGCCGGGCGGTGGCGCTCAGCGGACCCTGCTCTGCGGGCAGCTCCGGCTCGGCCACGGGGTCGGAGGCGGTGTCCGGCGGGACCACCGCCGGCAGCTCGGCGCTGACTGGCGGTACGACGAGGGTGGGATCGGGGTCTTCAGAGGGCTCCGGCTCCGTGGCCGGCGCTGCGGCCGGCTCCGGACCACTCGGCGGCGCGGGTGGGTCGGGGAGCGCCGCCCGCCGTTCCGGCACGGCCAGCACCCCGGCCCCGCGCACGCCGTTGACGGGGGCGGGCTCGATCAGGCCGGTGGGGTCGCCGACGTACTCCCGCAGCGCGTCGGCGACGCCGCGGGCGGTGTGGAAGTCGACCGCGCGGCCGGCCGGCTCGGCGGAGTAGGGGTTGAGCACGTGGTCGCACAGGGTGTCGAGGACCCGCGGGATCCCGGCCCGCACCTGGCGCGGCCGCAGCCATCGGTCGTGGTCACGCCGGGCTGCGGGCACCGTCGAGGGCGCGGATCCGGCCCACTTGCCGGTCAGCAGGAAGTAGAGCAGTCCACCGAGGTCGGTGACGTCCTCGGACAGCTCGCCGACCGGCCGGCCGTGGAGGGCCGCGTCGACGCAGAAGCCGATGATCCGGACCGATCCCGACTGGTCGATCAGCACGTTCTCCGGCGCGAGCCGGCCGTGCGGGATCCGCCGCTCGTGCGCGACCGTCATCGACGCGGCGACCTCGGAGACGATCCAGGCCGCCCGGCGAGGGGTCAGCGGACCGTCGCCACCCACCATGATGTCGAGGGAGGTGCCGGAGCCCCACTCGTTGACGACGTAGACGATGCCGTCGCGCCGGTCGGCGTCGAGCACCCGCAGGATCCGGGGCTCGAGGACGGTGGCGGACAGCCGCGCCGCCTCGGTGAGCCGGTCGGCACGCGGGTCGTCCTCGGAGATGCAGTGCAGCGCCACGTGCCGGTCGAGGACCTGGTCGTGAGCACGCCAGAACCGGCCGTTCCCGCTCTCGCTGAGCAGATCGACCAGGAGGTACCGGTCGGCGAGGACGTCGCCCGGTCTGGCGGACTGCGGCACGGATCTCCCTCTACGACTGGCTGGTAGACGTCATCGTAGGTCGCCTCAGCCCCGGGTTCGGGAGGGGAGTCGCCGGGCCACCGTGTCCAGCACCTCGGTGACCTCCTCGAGCCGGAACAGCCGCGCCAGCAGCAGGAAGACGACGACGTCGGCGGCGGTGACCGCGACCCCGCGGAGCAACGCCATGCCCAGGGACGGGTCTTCGCCGAGCCCGGCGAGCAGCCGGGTGGCGGCGTAGGCCGCGGCCGTGGACAGCAGCGCCACGACGACGAGCCGGACGGTGAACCTGACCAGGCGACGGAACCCGAGCCCGCCGAGCGTCCGGGCCAGCACCGCGGAGGAGACGCCGGCCCCCACGACGTACGACGCGGCGTAGGCCAGCACCAGCGCCGGCGAGGTCTCCTCGGCCGTGGCCTCGCGCACCAGCAGCAGCGCCGCGACGACGTTGGTGACGGCGATGACGCACTGGATCCAGAACACGGTCCGGGTCTGCTCGAGGGCGTAGAACCCGCGCAGCATCAGGTAGTGGACGGTGAAGAAGACCAGGCCGATGCCGAACAGCGCCAGCGTGGGCGCGAAGTTGGCGTAGGTGTCGCGGCCCGCGCCGTACCCCCAGATCACGTGGGCGGCGTCGCGCGCGACGAGGGGCAGCAGCAGCGCGAACGGGACTACCACCGACAGCGCGCTGCGCAGCGCGACCATCAGCGTCTCGGCCATCGCCGACCGGTCGTCGTCGGCCGCGAGCGAGGACAGTCGGGGCAGCACGGCGGTCGCGAGCGAGACCGTGATGATCGCGTGCGGCACCATCACGATGAGGAACGCGAACGAGTAGACGGTGTAGCCGGTCGCGTCATGCTCGCCGGCCCGCCCGACCGCCTCGGCCGGGCCGCTCGAGGCGAGGTTGACGACCACCGTGTAGGCGATCTGGTTGACGATCACGAAGGCGACGGTCCAGATCCCCAGCCGCAGCGTGTGGCCGAGACCGGTGCCCTTGAAGTCGAACCGCGGCCGGAACGTGAAGCCCGCCCGCCGCAGGTAGGGCAGCAGCACGAGCAGCTGCGCCACGATGCCGATGGTGGAGCCGAGCCCGAGCAGCGTCTCCTGGCCGGCGGAGTAGGCGCCGGTCTGCTCGCCGCGGGTCGCGGGACCGAAGCCGACCAAGTACGTCGCGAGCACACCGACCGCGATCAGGTTGTTGGCGATCGGGGCCCACATCATCGGCCCGAACCGGCCGCGGGCGTTGAGGATCTGCCCGGCCAGCACGAACATCCCGTAGAAGAACACCTGCGGCAGGCACCAGCGCGCGAAGTCGATGGCCGACGCCCGCTGCTCGGCCAGCACCGGGTCGTCGTACGGCGCGCCCAGGAACAGCTGCATGACCCAGGGCGCCGCCACCACGAGCCCCACCGTGACCACGCCGAGGAACAACGCAGCCGCGGTGACCACCCGGTTGGTGTAGGCCTCACCGCCGTCGGCGTCGTTCTTCATCGCCCGCACCAGCTGGGGTACGAGCACGGCGTTGAAGATGCCGCCGGCCAGCAGGATGTAGAGCATGTTCGGCACGGTGTTGGCGACGTTGAACAGCTCGGCGTGCAGCCCGCCGCCGAGCGCGGCCACCAGCAGCGCCGACCGGACGAAGCCGCTCAGGCGGGACACTGTCGTCCCCGCGGCCATCACCGCGCTCGACCCCAGGATGCCGGAGCGCTCGCTCATGCCCGCTCGCTCATGCCCGCTCGTTCCGGACCCGGCGGACGACCCGGATCGCGATCGCGACGAACAGCAGCCCGACCCCGAGACCGAGGATCAGCCAGATCACCTGGCTGACGTCGGCGGACCTGATCGCGACCCGCTGCGAGGCGCCGAGCGGGTGGCCCTCCTCGTCGGTCACCTGCACCCGGACGTAGTGCACCCCGGTGCTGGTGGCGTCCGCCGTGAGGGTCACCGTCTGCCGGCTGCGCGGCGCGAGCTCGAGGACGGGGGAGGGCTCGACCGTGACGTCACCGAGGCTCGCGGTGGTCAGCCGCACCGTCACGGGGTGGTGGAGCCGGTTGACGACGACGGTGCCGAGGGTCCCCGACGAGCTCGACAGCGTGACGCCCCGGGGTGCCCGGACCCGGACGCCCTTCAGCCGCCGATCGATCCACGCGACCGCGCCGACCGTGTCGCGGCGCGACGCGAGCGCCCGGTCCCGCTCGGCGTAGGAGAGCGACGTCAGCGCCTCGTCGACCACCTGCGCGGCCAGCCGGTCGTTGCGGGGGAGCACCGTGTCGAGCCGGCGACCGGCGTCGATCAGCTGCGCCGCGACCTCGAAGTTCTCGACGTCGAGCTCGGTGAGCTCCTGCTCGACCGGGTAGGCGACCTCCTCGGCGGGGAGCGGCCGGCCCCGGCCGAGGTCGTCGGTGTCGGTGAGCTCGAGCCACTCGGCGTCGAGTCCCGACCAGAAGCTGGTCGCGCTGTCGGGCTGCCAGGTCTCCGGGATCACGACGAGGAGCGGGGTCCGGTCGTGGAAGAGCAGCCGGACCGCGGCCTCCGCCAGGATCCGCTGCCGCAGCGCGATCTCCGAGAGCGGATCGCCCGGTCCCGGCCCGCCCTGCGCCACCGCGCTAGACGAGAACAGCACCCGGCGGCCGTCGACCCGGGCGCTGGTCACGGGGTCGTCGAGCGCGAGCGCCGCGTCGCTCATGATCACGGTCTCGTCACCGCCGAGCACGTAGAGCGCCTCGGGTGGGAAGTAACCCTCCGGCGGGGCGACCACCGGGCTGGTCTCGACCGAGAGCCGCCGCAGCTCGGTCCCGAGCCGGTCGAGGGCCTCGTCGTAGAAGTCGGGGGCGTTGGCGGCCTCGGAGGCGACGTCAGGGTCGCCGTACGGCAGCGCAAGCACCTCGTCCTGCGCGACCGCGGCCTCGAAGCGCTCGAGCCAGGCGCGGCCCGGTTCGGTGGCGGCGTTGGTCGGCGCGTCCGGGTCGGGCTCCGCCGGCTCGGTCGGCTCGGCGTCGCCCGATCCGGTCGGTGACTCCGGGTCGGGTCCGGTGGACTCGCCCTCCTGACCCGGAGCCGGGACGGTGTCCGCGAGGGTGCGGGGGAGGTTGCCCGCGGCCAGCCGGGCGACCGCGTCGGGGACGGCCGGGTCGACCAGCCAGGTGACCGGGGTGGCGCCCGCCGCCGCGCCGAGCTCGACGAGCGAGCGCAGCCGGCCGTCGACGTCGAGGTCGGACGCCCACCGCTCCTCGGAGCGCAGCCGGCCGTCGGGGGTGTGGCGGATCGCGCGGCGTACGGGGATCACGATCGAGGCCCGCAGCGAGCCGCGGGTGCTCGGTGGCACCAGCGAGAGGAACGTCCGGGCGCGGCCGTCCGCGAACGTGTCGGGCACGTCCGCGGAGTCGGTGCCGAGGGCGTGCGCCCCGAACCAGTAGACACCCGCCTCCTGCGCGGGCAGCTGGCCGCGGCGGAGCGTGATGGAGTAGTCGGCACTCTCGCCGGGGGCGAGCCGGCCGACCTGGTCGAACGTGCCGGGCAGCAGGATCCGGTCGCCGACGACCGCCTCGACCGGGGTGCCCGCCGCGGCCTGGAGCTCGGCGGTCGAGCGCATCGGGGTGTCGTCCATGAACGCGTAGACCCGGATCGAGCGCCAGCGGTCGGTGCTCACGTTGGTCACCGTCCCGGTGAGCGTGACCGTGCCCTGGTCCGGCACGTACGACGGCGAGAGCGAGTCGATCTCGACCTGCAGCGGCTCGGGGGTCGCTGCCGGCGCGGCGCCGCTCCCGGCCGCGGCCGGGGCTCCCAGCAGGCTCCCCGCGAGGGTCGCCCCGACCGCCACGAGGGCAGGGAACAGCGAGGGGCGGCGAGGCACGCGACGACTCTATCCGGGCGAGGCGGCCCGGCCGGGCCGGGCGGGAGGCGCCGTGCCCTAGAGTCTCTGGGCGTGTCCGAGCCCGCCAACGCCCCGTGGAACGCGCGCGACGCCCAGCGGGCCGTGGGCCGCGAGCTGGACCGGATCGACGACGTCCTCGCACCGCTCGGCGAGCGGTTCCGGGTGGCCGGTCACGAGCTCCACCTGGTCGGCGGACCGGTCCGCGACGTGCTGCTGGGCCGAGCGGTGTCCGACCTCGACTTCACGACGTCCGCGCGGCCCGAGGAGACCGAGCGGCTGGTGGCCGGCTGGGCGGACGCCGTCTGGGACATCGGCCGTGCCTACGGCACCATCGGGGTCCGCCGCGGGGAGTGGCACCTCGAGATCACGACGTACCGCTCGGACTCCTATGACCCCGCGTCCCGCAAGCCCGAGGTGTCCTACGGCGACAGCCTCGAGGGCGACCTGCTCCGTCGCGACTTCACGGTCAACGCGATGGCGATCTCGGTCCCCGACCGGGCCTTCGCCGACCCGTTCGGCGGGATCGTCGACCTCGCGCAACGCCGGCTGCGGACGCCGGGCCGGCCCGAGGACAGCTTCTCGGACGACCCGCTGCGGATGATGCGCGCGGCCCGGTTCTCGGCGCAGCTCGGCTTCGACGTCGCGCCGGAGGTCGTGGCGGCGATGACCGCGATGGCCGACCGGATCCGGATCATCTCGGCCGAACGGGTCCGCGACGAGCTGGTGAAGCTCGTGTGCGCCCCGCACCCGCGGCGGGGCCTCACGCTGATGGTCGACACCGGTCTCGCCGCTGACGTGCTGCCCGAGCTGCCGGCGCTGGCGCTCGAGCGCGACGAGCACCACCGGCACAAGGACGTCTACGAGCACTCCCTGACCGTGCTCGAGCAGGCCATCGCCCAGGAGGACCGGCTCGGCGGCGGGCCCGACCCGGTGGTGCGGTTCGCGGCCCTGCTCCACGACATCGGCAAGCCGCGCACCCGCCGGTTCCTCGAGGACGGCACGGTCACGTTCCACCACCACGACGTGGTCGGGGCGAAGCTGGCCCGCAAGCGGCTGCAGGCGCTGCGTTTCTCGGCCCACGACGTCGAGGCGGTCGCCCACCTGGTGGGGCTGCACCTGCGGTTCCACGGGTACGGCGACGGCGACTGGACCGACGCGGCGGTCCGCCGCTACGTCCGCGACGCGGGGGACGGGCTGGAGCGGCTCCACATCCTGACCCGGGCCGACTGCACGACCCGGAACCGGCGCAAGGCCGAACGGCTCCGCCGCACCTACGACGACCTGGAGGCGCGGATCGCCCGGCTGTCGGAGGAGGAGGAGCTGGCTGCCATGCGGCCCGACCTCGACGGCAACGCGATCATGTCGATCCTCGACATCCGGCCGGGGCGCGACGTCGGCGCGGCGTACTCCTTCCTCCTGGAGCAGCGGCTGGACGAGGGGCCGCTCGGCGAGGAGGAGGCCACCCGCCGGCTGCTCGCCTGGTGGGCGGCCCGGTCCTGACGGCCACCGAGGGCGGTCGACGACCGTGGTGGTGTCCCGGAGTCGTGGATGTCCCGTGGATGCCGAGCAGAGCTCGGGAAGTTAGCCTGGCGTGACGCACACAGGTCGGGGGGAACGATGGTCAAGGTAGGCGCGGCGTCACTCGCGGGAGTGCTCGCCCTGGCGGGGCTGGTGGGCGCGACGTCCCCAGCCGATGCCGCGGTTGAGACCCCCCTGCGGCTCACGTTCGACACGAACGCGGCCGACGGCGAGGTCGTCTCCTCCGTCGTCAACAGCGGGTCCGCGACCCTCACGACGGAGGTGGTCTCGCTCGACGGCGGGGTCATCCGTCACTCGGTGCAGGGGTCGGCGCAGAGCATCGACCTGCCTGCCCACGACGCCACCGCCCCCGCGGCGCGGGCGGTCGTCCGCGTGCGCAACGCGGGGGCGGCCGACGCGCTGGCCCCGGGTGGGGACGCGTTCGAGTTCGGCGCGGACTTCCGGCTCGACCAGGTCTCGCAGGCCGGCTCCGGGATCGACGTCGGCAACACGCTGCTGGAGCGCGGGCTCAGCACCAGCCCCAGCCAGCTGAGGCTCGAGGTCAAGGGCGGCCGCGTCCGCTGCCGCATCAAGGGTGCGCTCGGCACGAAGCTCGTCACCTCGTCGGTGAGCATCGCCGCGGACCAGTGGTACCGCGCGCGCTGCACCCGCGACGGTGACACGGTCGGGGTCTCGGTGACCGCCTTTCCCCTCGACGGCTCCACGCCCACCGTGTCCACGTCCGGCCGGGGAGCGACCGGCACCCTGTCCTACCCCTCGAGCACCCCGCTGTCCGTCGGCGGCAGGCTGCTCGCCACCGGTGGGCTGGCCAAGAACACCGACCAGTTCAACGGCTACCTCGACAACGCCTACCTCACCACCGGCAGCGCAGGGGTGCCCGATCCTCCGGACGAGGGACTCACCATCGCCGCGGCCGGCGACCTGTGCGGCAACTGCGGGGCGACGGCGACCCGGGTGACGAAGGTGGACCCGGACGTCGTGGTGACCCTCGGTGACCACGCCTACAACAACGGCTTGCTCTCGGAGTTCCAGCAGAAGTACGGCGGTGGGACCGCACCGCAGACCCGCTGGGGGCAGCCGTCGATCAAGGACATCACGCTGCCGGGCTACGGCAACCACGACTGCGTCGACTACCCGCGGAGCACCGGGGCCACCAAGCAGGGGTGCGACGGTGCCCAGGCCTACTTCGGGCCCGACTCGGCCTTCGGGACCGACATCCCCGGCACCGCGGGTTCCTACTCCACCGTCGTCGGGGACTGGTTGCTGGTGCACCTCAACTCCGCCGGCGACCAGGGGTCAGGGGTTGCCACCGCCGCCGAGGTCTCGCAGCAGAACGACGCGCTGCGCGCCGTCCTGACCGCCGACACCAGCCACCGCTGCGAGATGGTGGTGTGGCACCACCCCCGCTACAGCAGCGGCGACAACAGCCCCTTCCCGTTCGTGGACCCCTGGTTCGGGACCGCCTACGGCCTCGGGGCGGACGTGGTGCTGAGCGCGCACGACCGCGGATACGAGCGCTTCGCACCCTTGGACGCGGACGGCCGGCCCGTCGCCAACGGCCTACGCCAGTTCGTGGCCGGCACGGGTGGTGCCAGCCTCCACAGCTTCTCCCGACAGGATGTCGGCAGCCAGGCACAGGTCGTGAGCAACGGGATCCTGACCATGCAGCTGAAGGCAACCGGCTACGACTGGGCGTTCGTGGACACCGGGGGCGCGGTCCGTGACTCCGGGTCCGACGCCTGCCGTCCCTGAGGCGCACGGACGGGCGGGACCTGGTCTGCGACCAGGCCCCGCCCGGTGCCGCGCTGGTTACTCCTCGCCCCGGATGAACGCCTCGACCCGGCGCCGACCCTCGTCGTCGGGCAACTGCACCGGCGGGCTCTTCATGAGGTACGACGACGCGGAGATGATCGGGCCGCCGAGGCCCCGGTCCTTCGCGATCTTCGCGGCCCGGATGGCGTCGATGATGATGCCCGCCGAGTTCGGCGAGTCCCAGACCTCGAGCTTGTACTCGAGGTTGATGGGAGCGTCACCGAAGGCGCGACCCTCGAGCCGCACGTAGGCCCACTTGCGGTCGTCGAGCCACGCCACGTAGTCGGACGGGCCGATGTGGACGTTGCGGTCGCTGGTCTTGTTGGCCAGCTCGCCCTGGAGGTTGGACGTCACGGCCTGGGTCTTGGAGACCTTCTTGGACTCCAGCCGGTCGCGCTCGAGCATGTTCTTGAAGTCCATGTTGCCGCCGACGTTGAGCTGGTAGGTCCGGTCGAGCGCCACGCCGCGGTCCTCGAACAGCTTGGCCATCACCCGGTGGGTGATGGTCGCGCCGACCTGGCTCTTGATGTCGTCGCCGACGATCGGGACGCCGGCGTCCTCGAACTTCTTGGCCCACTCGGGATCGGAGGCGATGAAGACCGGCAGGGCGTTGACGAAGGCGACGCCCGCGTCGATCGCGCACTGCGCGTAGAACTTGTCGGCCTCCTCGGAGCCCACCGGGAGGTAGGACACGAGGACGTCGGCCTCGGTCTCCCGCAGCACCTGCACGACGTCGACCGGGTCGGCGCCCGACTCCTCGATGGTCTCCCGGTAGTACTTGCCGAGGCCGTCGAGCGTGGGACCGCGCTGCACCTCCACGCCGAGCGTGGGGACCTCCGCGATCTTGATGGTGTTGTTCTGGGAGGCGTTGATCGCCTCCGACAGGTCCTTGCCGACCTTCGTGTCGTCGACGTCGAACGCCGCCACGAACTTCACGTCGGAGACGTGGTACTCACCGAAGGCCACGTGCATCAGCCCGGGAACGGTCCCGGACGGATCGGCGTCCTGGTAGTACTCCACACCCTGGATCAGAGACGTGGCGCAGTTGCCCACGCCCACGATTGCTACTCGTACCGCACCCATGCGAGAGATTCCTTCCTGGTCCTTCTCGGTCATCTGTTGTGGTCAGGCCTGCGACTGACCGGTGTTGGTGTTGCCGGTGGACTTCTGGTCACCGGTCCGTTCTGCGTTGATGAGCTCCGAGAGCCAGAGCACCTCGCGCTCGACCGACTCGACGCCGTGGCGTTGCAGCTCAGCGGCGTACCGGTCGACCTCCTGCTGGGTCATCGCCAGCTCCTTCTGCACCCGCTCGAGCCGTTCCTGCAGCCGGCTGCGGCGCCCCTCGAGCACCCGCAGCCGGATCTCCATGTCGGTCCGGCCGAAGAAGGCGAAGCGGATGTCGAAGGTGTCGTCGTCCCACGCGGTGGGGCCGACCTCCGACATCAGTCGCTGGAACTCGACGTCCCCGGCCTCGGTCAGCTGGTAGACGATCCGCGGCCGTCGGCTGACGGTCTTCGGCGCGAGCTCCTCGATGAGCTCGGCGCGCAGCATCTTCTTCAGCGCGGGGTAGAGGGAGCCGTAGGACAGCACGCGCCCCCACCCGAGCATCAGGTTGAGCCGCTTGCGCAGCTCGTACCCGTGCATGGGACCCTCGTGCAGCAGTCCGAGGACTGCCAGCTCGATGGTCTCTCCGCGTCGTGCCATGCGATCTATCGTACCGATATATCCAGACGATGCCGAACTGGGGCCCGTCGCGGCGGTTCGGCGCCTCGCGCGCGGTTGCGTACGCTGAACCAGCGTCGAACTCTTCCCGCCGACCGAAAGTCTCTGAGCACGTGAGTGGAAAGCGCCGGGCCTCCGGCCCTGCTGTCACCAAGAAGCCGACCCGATCCGCCAAGTCCCCCGCCAAGCCCCCCAGGAGCCGGTGGCGCCGGGTGGGCAAGTGGCTGCTGATCCTCGGCCTCATCGGCACGCTCGTGGCGGTCGCCGGGTTCGTCTTCCTCTACCAGACGATCGACGTGCCCGACCCCAACAAGGACTTCGAGACCCAGACGACGTTCGTCTACTACGCGGACGGCAAGGACGAGCTCGGGCAGTTCGCCACCCAGAACCGGGAGTCCATCCCGCTCGACGAGATGCCCGCCGCCGTCAAGGACGCCGTCGTGGCCGGGGAGAACCCGACGTTCTGGACCGACCGCGGCATCGACCCGAAGGGCATCGTCCGAGCCGCGTTCAACAACGCCAAGGGCGGCACCACGCAGGGCGCGTCGACGATCACGCAGCAGTACGTGAAGATCCTCTACCTCACCCAGGAGCAGTCCCTCACGCGCAAGATCAAGGAGGCCTTCATCTCCTTGAAGCTCCAGCGCGACGTCTCCAAGGAGCAGATCCTCGAGGGCTACCTCAACACCATCTACTTCGGCCGCGGCGCCTACGGCATCCAGGCCGCCGCCCGGTCGTACTTCGGCGTCGAGGCCGCTGAGCTCGACCTCAAGCAGTCCGCGGTGCTCGCGAGCGTCGTCAACGACCCGAACGACCTCGACCCCGCCCAGGGCAAGCAGGCCAAGCGTGACCTCAAGGAGCGGTACGCCTACGTCCTGCGCGCCATGGCCGACGAGGGCATGCTGTCCGCCGACGAGGCCGACCGGTCGGCGCGCAAGCTGCCACGGTTCCCCGAGATCGCACAGGAGAGCCAGTACGGCGGGCAGCGCGGTCACGTCCTGACGATGGTGCGCAAGGAGCTGCTCCGGCTCGGCTACAGCGAGGAGGAGATCGAGGGCGGCGGACTGCGGGTCACGACCACGTTCACGAAGAAGGCGATGGACGCCGCCGTGCAGGGCGTCGTCGAGGCGCGGCCCGACGGGTTCAGCGACAAGCAGCTCCACATCGGCGTCGCCACCGTCCAGCCCGGTACCGGCGCAGTGAAGGGCATCTTCGGCGGCCAGGACTTCCTCGAGTCCCAGCTCAACTGGGCGGTCTCCGGCGGTCAGGCCGGGTCGACCATGAAGGCCGCGGCCCTGGTGGCGGCGATCGAGGACGGGTTCTCCATGGAGGACACGTTCGACGGCAACTCCCCGATCGAGCTGCCCGACGGCACCGAGATCGAGAACCAGGGCGACTCCAGCTACGGCTCTGCGATCTCGATGGAGCTGGCGACCGAGAAGTCGGCCAACACCGCCTTCATCGACATGACGATGTCGATGAACAACGGCCCCGACAAGATCGTCGACGCCGCGAACCGACTGGGCGTGCCTCCGGCGAAGGTCGGCAAGAAGGGCGGCCCCGGCTTCCCCAACACCTCGCCCGGCCTCGAGCCGATCACCGGCGTCGCGCTGGGCAACGCCACGGTGAGCCCGATCAACATGGCCAACGCCTACGCGACGCTCGCCAACGACGGGAAGGCCGCGAAGCCCTACATCATCGAGAAGGTCGTGCTCGCCAACGGCGAGACCGACTACCAGCACAAGGTGAGCAGCTCCCAGGCCGTCGAGGAGGACATCAACTCCGACGTCAGCTATCTCCTCCAGGAGAACGTCGAGGAGGGCTCGGGCACCGCCGCCCTCGAGCTCGACTGGCCCGCCGCGGGCAAGACCGGCACCGCGACCAACGGAGACGGCGAGGTGTCCTCGGCCTGGTTCGTCGGCTACACCCGGCAGCTGAGCACCGCGGTCATGTACGTCCGCGGCAAGGGCAACGAGCAGCTGCAGGGCTGGCTCCCGTCGTACTTCGGCGGTGCCTACCCGGCCGAGACCTGGACCGCCGTCATGCAGCGGGCGATGGTGGGCCTGCCCGTCGAGGAGTTCCCGGAGCCGGCCAACGTCGACGGCGACGCGCCGGAGGAGGGCCACTCGCCCTACACGCCGCCCGCGACCACGAAGTCGCCGCCGCAGACGCCGTCCGAGACGCCCTCGGAGACGCCGTCCGAGACGCCGTCCGAGACGCCCTCGGAGACGCCGTCCGAAACGCCGTCGGAGACCCCGACGGAGACCGAGTGCCCGGTGCTCGACCCGGAGTGCGAGGAGGAGACGCCCTCGGGCGATCCCACCGGTGGCGACGAGGCCCGCGCCACGGCCGGCTCCCCGGCCACGCGCGAGCGGTACCACCGGTGACCGTGCGGTGACTCCGCCCTCGGGCGGGCACGCCCATCCCACGCGCGACGACCAGGTCGTCGCCGCCTTCAGCGAGGGGGTCGGGGGGCCGGTCGGTCCGCGAGCGAGCGGGCACCCGTGGTGGACGCCGGTGCGCGTGCTGCTCGCGCTCGCCGCGGTCTGCCTGGCACTGGGACTGGTGCAGAAGTCGTCGTGCTACGCCGATTCCTGGCGCAACGGCGAGGAGCGGTACTCCCACATGTGCTACTCCGACCTCCCCTACCTCTACACCGGCCGCGGCTTCGCGGAGCTCACCTGGCCCTACAGCGACGACGAGCAGGTCCGCGACCGCTACCCGGTGATGGAGTACCCCGTCCTCATCTCCTACTGGGCGTGGGGGACGTCGTACGTCACCCACTGGATCAGCGGATCGCCCGACCTCACGCCCCGCTACGCCACGCCGGTCGACGAGCTCTACGGCTTCGAGGGGATCGCGCACGAGGCCCGGCGGTACGTCGCGGTCAACGCGGTCGGTCTCTCGGCCCTGACGCTCGTCGCGGTGTGGCTGCTCTCGGGCGTCCACCGCCGACGGCCCTGGGACGCGGCGCTCGTGGCCGTGTCGCCCGCGCTGCTCCTGAGCGGGCTCGTCAACTGGGACCTGCTGCCACTGGTGCTCGTCGCCGGCGCGCTGTGGGCCTGGTCGCGCGACCGACCCGTGCTGACGGGGGTGATGATCGGCCTCGGCACGGCCGCCAAGCTCTACCCGCTGTTCCTGCTGGGGGCCCTGCTCGTGATCGGGATCCGGGAGCGGCGGCTCAAGGACGTCGGCGCGGCCGCGCTCTACGCGCTGGTCGCGTGGATGGTGGTGAACCTCCCGGCCTACGTCTCGGGTCGGGGCGAGTGGACCCACTTCTGGTCCTTCAACTCCGACCGCGGCGCCGACCTCGGATCGCTGTGGCTGCTGCTCGACCAGGCCTTCGACGCCGGCTTCGCCGCGTCGACCATCAACCTGTGGTCGTGGGCGCTGTTCGGCGCCTGGTGCCTCGGTGTCCTCGTGCTGGGGCTGCGGGCGCCGGAGACGCCGAGGTTCGCCCAGCTGGGGCTGCTGGTGCTGGTCGGGTTCCTGCTCGTCAACAAGGTCTACTCGCCGCAGTACGTGCTGTGGCTGCTGCCCCTGGCGGCGCTCGCCCGGCCGCGCTGGCGCGACCACCTGGTCTGGCAGGGCGGCGAGGTCTTCTACTTCGCGATGGTGTGGTTCTACCTCGCCGGCTACCTCGACCCCGCCGGCGGCGGCGACCCCGGCTTCTACTGGGTCGCGATCCTGGTGCGGGTCATGGCCGAGCTCTACCTCGCCGGGATCGTCGTGCGCGACGTGCTGCGGCCCGAGCACGACCCGGTGCGGTCCGGGGCTCCTCAGCCGACGACGACCCGGTCGAACGTCGTCGCGGTGTAGCGCACCCGCACGTCGACCTCGTCGCCGACCGCCGGCACCCGCGCGCCGTCGGGGAGGAACAGCATCGACGCCTGCATGTGCGGGGGTTCGCCGAAGAGCCGCTGCTTGCCGTCGATGCTGTAGGGCGAGCGCACGAACCCGGCCGCGTCGAGGCCGCCGCGCGCCAACGTGGCGGCGCGGGCCCGGAGGCTGGTGTCGCCGGTCGGCGCCTCCAGCCCGATGCCGTGGGCGGTCCCGCCGCTGACGACGACGAGGTGGCCGTGCTTGGGGACGGTGCGGCCGCGGTAGCCGAAGACGTCGCCGCGGGCGACCTCGTGGACGTCGAGCACGGTCGCCGTGACCCGCAGCGCGCCGCGGTCACCGAGCCACAGGGCGGTCCCGATCCGGGGCCGGACCTCGAAGTCGGCGTACGACGAGCGGAGGCTGGTCAGCTCGTCGTCGGTGAGGTGGCTGACCCAGAGCGAGTGCGTGCCGAGGTCGGCGGCGACCACGTAGGTCAGCAGGCGCTGCACCTCGCTCAGGTGGGAGCCGTGGCCGAGCGGCAGGTGGATCGCGACGCCCGCCAGCCGCGGACGGTCGAGCGTCTCGAGGAACCGGGCGGCCGCCTCGAGCTCCCGGCGGCGCAGACCGTGCCGCTGCATGCTCGTCACGAGCTCCAGGACGAACCGCGCCCGGGGCTGGGCGTCCAGCAGCGCCTCGGCGTCCTCGACCCGGCTGACCGTGTGGATCACCCGGTCGACGAGCGTGGGGTCGACGGCGGTCGCGGGGCCGAACGGACGCCAGGGGGTGAGCACGAGCAGGTCGCCGTCGTAGCGCCGGGCGACCTCGCGCAGCTCGTCGTAGGTGCCGACCGCCAGGGTGTCGACGCCGAGTCCCTGGTCGCGCAGCCACTGCGCCCGGCGCGCGAGTCGGCCCAGGCCGAAGCCGTAGCCGTTGCCCTTGGCGACCGGGACCAGCCCCGGCGTGCTGCCGGCGACCGCGACCAGGTGCCGGCGCCAGCGGTCGCCGTCGACGGTGAGGGAGAGGCTCATGACCCGGTCAGCCCCGGTTCCGGAGGAGGTTGCGCAGCGACCGTCTCGAGGGGCGACGACCCATGTAGACCTCGAACGCCTTGTAGAGCGGGCGGTTGAGGGGCAGGTCCCACTCGCCGGCGTACTCGACGGCCTCGCCGCCGGTGCCGACCTTGAACTGGATCAGCCCCAGGTGAGGGTCCTCGGAGTCGAGCGTGTCGGTGATGCCGCGCAGGTCGTAGACCTCGGCGCCGGCCGCGATCGCGTCCTGGATCATCGCCCACTGCACGGCGTTGGAGCCGCGCACCTCGCGCTTCTCCGTCGAGGAGGCACCGTAGGAGTACCAGGCGTGCGTCCCGACCCGGATCGCGATCGTGGCGGCCACCAGGTCACCCTCGTGGCGGCCGAACCACAGCCGGACCCGGTCGGGGTCCTCGGCGGCGAGCGCGTCGACCATGGTGCGGAAGTAGGACAGCGGCCGCGGGGTGAAGTGGTCGCGCGCGGCGGTGTGGGCGTAGAGCGTGTGGAACGCCTCCAGGTCGGCGGGGTCGTCGAGGGCACCGGTGGTCACCTCGACCCCCTCCTTCGCGGCCTTCTTGATGTTGCGTCGCCACTGCTGGTTCATGCCCTTGAGGACGTCGTCCTCGGTACGCCCCGCGAGCGGGATCCAGAAGTTGTAGCGGGGCTGGCCGGCGGAGAACCCGCCGCCCTCCGCGGCCTGCGGGCGCCACCCGAGCTCGTGGAGCTGGGCGACGACCCTGGCGCCGGTGGCGCTGCGCTCGGCCGGGGCGAGGTCGTCGAGCCGGCGCACGGCGTCGTCGGCGATCCCCTCCTTGACCTGGGCGGCGGTCCAGCGGCGGGTCACCACCGGCGGCCCCATCCGGACGCCGAACGCGCCCTGTCGCGCGAGGTGGGACACCATCGGGTGGAGCCAGGCGGCGAGGTCGTCGCTCTCCCAGTCGATCGCCGGACCCTCGGGCAGGTAGGCGAGGTACCGCTTGAGCCGCGGCAGCTGCCGGTAGAGGACCAGCGCCGCGCCGACCACCTCACCGTCGCGCACCCAGCCGAGCGACTCGGCCCGCCACTCCGGCTTCGCCCGTCCCCACGCGGGGGTCTGGAGGAAGCTGACGGAGGGTCGGCTCCGCACGACGTCGAGGTGCTCCTCGGTCGTGAGGGGTCGGACGGAGATCACCCGGCGAGGCTACCCGGGCACCGCCTAGGGTGAACGGGTGCCCGTGACCAGGTTCGGCGACCTCGCCGTGGAGTACGACGAGCGGTTGCTCACCCCGCGGGAGTGGACGAGGCAGCAGTCGGAGTGGGCCGCCGAGCTGTCGTCGCAGGTGCCCCAGGGGCCGATCCTCGAGCTGTGCAGCGGCGCCGGGCACATCGGTCTGCTGGCGCTGGCCGAGATCCGGAGGAATGAAGTGGACCGCAGTCTCGTGTGCGTCGACGTCAACCCCGTCGCCAGCGCGTTCACGAGACGGAACGCCGCGGCCGCCGGCCTCGCGGCGTACGTCGACACCCGGTGTGCCGACCTGCGTGCCGCGCTCGCCGATTGGGAGTGGTTCCCACTCGTGATCTGCGACCCGCCCTGGGTGCCCCGGGCGGAGACGGGGCGCTTTCCCGACGACCCGGTGCTGGCGATCGACGGAGGCGACGACGGACTCGTCGTGGCGCGCCAGTGCCTGGAGGTGGTCGGGCAACACCTCATGCCGGGGGGAGCCGCCGTCCTGCAGCTCGGGCAGCCTGAGCAGGTCGACGCCCTCGCGCCCTGGATCGACGCAGCCGGGGTGGCCGTGCGCGAGGTCCGGGTCGGGGAGCGGGGCGTCCTGGTGCGGCTCGGAGCCGCGGGCTAGCGCGGACGACGGTCCTCGGGCAGGCGCTTGTGGGTGCCGTCGCACCATGGGAGGGCGCCGGACAGCTCGCACCGGCACAGTGCGACCACCGGCCGGTCGACCGCGTGGACCGTGCCGTCGGCGTCGGTGACGCGCTGGGCACCTCGCAGGAGCAGCGGGCCGCCCGGGCAGACGACGACGTCGGCGGTGCCGTGCACCGCAGTCACGCGGCCACGCCCCAGCGTCCGAGGAGCTCCTGGGCCATGCGGGCCTCCTGATCGAGGCAGGTGAACGCCCCGAGGAACACGCCGGCGAGCTGCTCCGGCTCGGCCTCGACGAGCGGGACCAGGATCTGCCGGACGGCGAGCTGCTCGTGCACCGCGTCGGCGACCACGTGCTCGGTGTAGTAGTCGACGACCGGCGGTGGCAGCTCGAGTCGCTGGAGTCCCTGGGCGAGCCGGCGGGCGGGGATCGAGCTCGTGCACTCGAAGGCCGCGAGGTGGCCCATCGCGGCACCCCGCAGCCGGCGCTGGAAGCCGAACATGGAGACGGAGTTGTTCATCTCCAGCACCTCCGACGGCACCTCGTCGACGTAGCAGGCGTCGGGATCGAGCCCGACCGACCGCAGCGCGTCGGCGAACAGCTGTGAGTGCAGTCGCTCGGGCCGACCGGCGCCGTACTCGTCGTAGAGCAGCTCGGCCAGCGCGGCCCGGGCGGGCCGCGGCAGTCGGGCCAGGACGAAGGACGACGGGTCGGTCTCCTTGAGGTGGTAGACCGAGCGCCAGCGCAGCAGCTCGAGAGCCTGTTCCTTCGTGGCGTCGGTGTGGACGTGGCTGGCGACCGACGGCCCGTCGTGGCTGTCGACGAACTCGGAGAAAGCGGTCACGAGGTCGTCGCGCGCGTCGTCCGGCACACCGGGGAAGCGCTCGAGGAGCCGCTCCTCCAGCTCGCTCTCGAGGTCGTGGCGCAACCCGAGCAGGCCGGGGTGTGCCTCGAGCCTGTCGTCGACGTCGGCGAACCCGCCGTAGCTGAGCTCGTGGAGCATCCAGAGGGCCAGCGCCCCGTCCTCCGGGCTGCTCACCAGCGAGGCGTCGATGAGCTCGGGGCGGGAGCTGCGCAAGGCGTCGTGCAGGGTCGTGGAGAGCTTGCCACGAGGACTGGGCAGGTGCATGCCCGCACGTACCCGCGCGGGGTGCCCTCCATGCCGGGCGGACGGCAGACGTCAGCCGGCGTGCCCTCGTCCCTCGGGCCGGCGTGCTCTGGTTTCGACGCGGCCGTCGCGGTTTCGCAGGCTCAACCGCGGGCCTTGCTCAACCTTCGCTCGCGACGTCGCGCCCTCGTCCCTCGGGCCCGACTGCTCGCTCCAGCCAGGCGATGTCGGCGACGTGCTCGGCGGCGCCTCCGGGCGTCTCGAGCACCACCGGGGCGTCGGCGTCGCGGACGATCGCCGCGAGCAGGTCGGGGTCGACCCGGCCGGCGCCGAGGTTGGCGTGCCGGTCGGCGCCGGAGTCGGCCTCGTCGCGGCTGTCGTTGCAGTGGACCAGGTCGATCCGGCCGGTGATCGCCCGGACGTCGTCGACGACGGTGGTGAGGTCGATCCCACCGGCGTGGGCGTGGCAGGTGTCGAGGCAGAAGCCGACGAGGTCGGCCTGCTCGCAGCCGGAGATCGCGTCCCAGATCCGCCCGATCCGCTCGAGGTGGCGGGTCATCGCGTTGTCACCGCCGGCGGTGTTCTCGATCAGGACGGGGAGCTTCAGGTCGACGGCGTCGATCGCCTTGCGCCAGTTGTCGAAGCCGACCTCGGGGTCGTCGTCGTTGTTGACGTGGCCGCCGTGGACGATCAGGCCCTGGGCGCCGATCGCGGCCGCCGCGTCGACGTGCTGCTGGAGCAGCTTGCGGCTCGGGATCCGGATCCGGTTGTTGGTGGTGGCGACGTTGACGATGTAGGGCGCGTGGACGTAGAGGTCGACGCCGGCCGCGACCGCGTCGTCGCGCAGCCCCTCGGCGCCCCCGGCGTAGCGGACCTCGGGGCCCTGGTAGCCCTGCGGGTCGCCGAGGAAGAACTGCACCAACGGCGCCTGCCGTGCGGCCGCCTCGGCGATCGGGTCGGTCTGGTCGACGTGTGCTCCGATGGTCAGCGTGCGCATGGCTCCACGCTAGACCGCATCGCCCACGCCGGCGTCCGAGCCCCGACCCCGCGACTCCGACCCCTGAACGTGGATTCACGCAGCGCCGTACGCCGCTGATAACCTGCTCCGGTTGCCCGGTCCGATCCGGGTGGACACCGCATCGCCCTCCTGCCACGGAGAGTCCGTGGCCGCCTGAGTCCAGAGGAGGTGGAGACCGCTGTGCGTGCCTATGAAGTGATGGTCATCCTCGACCCCAGTCTCGAAGAGAGGACCGTCGAGCCGTCGCTCGACAAGTACCTCAACGTGATCCGCAAGGACGGTGGCACCGTCGACAGCGTCGACGTGTGGGGCCGCCGTCGCCTGGCCTACGAGATCCACAAGAACGCCGAGGGGATCTACGCCGTCATCACCCTGAACGCCGAGCCGGACACGGTGAAGGAGTTCAACCGGCAGCTGGGCCTCAACGAGGCCGTGCTGCGGACGAAGGTGCTCCGTCCCACCCTCTGAGGGTGTGGACGACCACTTTCCCGTGTCGGCGGCTCAGGCTTTGATGGGCACCGACGTCCCCGCATCCAGCGGCAACTGCAACGAGGAGACCTGACATGGCAGGCGAGACCGTCATCACGGTGATCGGCAACATCACCGACGACCCGGAGCTGCGCTTCACGCCGTCCGGTGCGGCCGTGGCCAACTTCACCGTGGCCTCGACCCCGCGCACCCTGAACAAGCAGACCAACGAGTGGGAGGACGGCGAGGCCCTCTTCCTCCGCTGCTCGATCTGGCGGCAGGCGGCCGAGAACGTCGCCGAGTCCCTCCAGAAGGGCGCCCGCGTGATCGTCCAGGGCCGCCTCAAGGCGCGCACCTGGGAGACCCGCGAGGGCGAGAAGCGCACCTCCTTCGAGCTCGACGTCGAGGAGATCGGCCCCTCGCTGCGGTGGGCGACCGCCAAGGTCACCCGCGCGTCACGCTCCGGAGGTGCCGGCGGCGGCTACGGCGGCGGGGGCGGCCAGTCCCAGCAGCCCGACCCGTGGGCCAGCAACGCCCCGCAGGGCGTGCCCCAGGGTGGCGCCCCGCAGGGTGGCGCTCCGCAGGGCGGCGCCGCACAGAACGACCCGTGGGCCGCACCCGGCGCCGGGTCGGACGAGCCGCCCTTCTAGCTGAACACACCACGCCCGGAGGTTGAGGTGCGAGGCCGACCACGGCCGAGCCACGAAACCCCGGAGCTGAAGATCCGAATCCACCCGAAACCATTCCGGCTCACGCCGGGCTCGTAAGGAGAGCACCACAATGGCCAAGGCAGTCATGCGCAAGCCGAAGAAGAAGGTGTGCCAGTTCTGCAAGGAGAAGGCGACCGGTGTCGACTACAAGGACACCGCTCTGCTGCGCAAGTTCATCTCCGACCGCGGCAAGATCCGCGCGCGTCGCGTCACCGGCAACTGCGTCCAGCACCAGCGCGACGTGGCGATCGCCGTCAAGAACGCCCGCGAGCTCGCCCTCCTGCCCTACACGTCCACCGGTCGCTGAGAGGAGCCACCTGATGAAGATCATCCTGACCCAGGAGGTGTCCGGCCTCGGTGCTCCCGGCGACGTGGTCGAGGTCAAGGACGGCTACGGCCGCAACTACCTGCTGCCGCGCGGCGAGGCGATCCGCTGGACCAAGGGTGCCGAACGCACCGCCGAGTCCATCAAGACCGCCCGCTCCTCGCGCGCGGTCCGCGACGCCGAGCACGCCGGCGAGATCAAGGCCAAGCTGGAGTCGACTCCGGTGCCGGTCAAGGTCCGCGCAGGTGAGACCGGTCGCCTCTTCGGTGCCGTGACCTCCGCCGACATCGCCGAGGCGCTCGCTGCGACCTCGGGCGAGCCGGTCGACAAGCGCACCATCCTGATCGGCAACCCGATCAAGTCGCTGGGCACCCACGAGGTGTCGGTCAAGCTGCACGACGAGGTCTCCGCCACGGTGTCCCTCAACGTCATCCCGGCCTGACCCAGCCACGCACACAGACCAGGGCCGTTCCTCCGTCTCGGGAGGGGCGGCCCTGGTGCGTGTCCGGATGTCTACGAGGCGGCTACGGGGCGGACAGCACCGTTGGGCCGTCGACCCACGGCCGCCTCGCGTGCCGGAAGCACAGCACGATGCAGGTGACGATCGTGCCGAGCGCGATCGCGACCGCGAGCACCACGACGGCCTCCGTCGGGGCGCTCCGGACGAGGAAGGGCAGGAGGGGGGTGAGCCCGGTACCGATCAGCACCCCCACCCACCACCCCTGGGCGGACTCGTCACTGCCGGCCGAGGCCGCGGTCATCATCAAGAACGCCAGCACCCCCACGAACGCGGTGGCCGGCAGGCTCAGCGCCCAGAGCACCAGCTCGTCGGTGACGGAGATGGCGGCGTCGAAGCCGGGTATCCACTGGAACAACGAGATCACCCCGGCGACCAGCCCCAGGCCCACCAGCAGCGGCAGCAGCCGCCAGGCCGGCAGCCGGCTGGCGCCGTAGAACATGAGGCCCCAGCCCACGGGATCGGGGACGAGGTCGACCTGGGGGTTGCCGACGTTGAGGTCGGCGACCATCAGGAGCAGCCCGGCGGCGATCGCCTGGAGGGGGAGCATGAGCGTCACTCTAGGGTCGCGGGGCGCCTGGGTCCGGCGATCCCGGTGACGAGCCAGCGGTCGCCCCGGGCGCGACCGACCAGCACCACCAGCCGGGCCCCCATGAACACCACCGTGAACGCGACCCAGACCGTCAGCAGGCCCCCGCCCGCGACGACCGACAGCAGCGCGGCCGGGGTGTAGGCCGCCAGCGTCAGCAGTCCGCCCCAGGCGAGGAAGCGGCCGTCGCCGGCGCCGATCAGCACGCCGTCGAGCACGAAGACGACGCCGGCGACCGGCTGCCCGACCGCCGCGACGAGCAGCACGGCGACCAGCCGGTCGTGGACCGAGCCGTCGTCGGTGAAGAGCGGCCCCAGCAGGGGACTGAGCGACGCCAGGAGCACCCCGGTCACCACCCCGGACCAGAGTCCCCAACGGATCATCCGGTCGGTGACCCGGCGGGTGCCTGCCACGTCGCCGGCACCGAGGTAGCGACCCGTCAGCGCCTGCGCGGCGATCGCGATCGCGTCGAGCACGAAGGCGAGGAAGGTCCAGATCGTGAAGGCCAGCTGGTGCGTGGCCAGGTCCACCGCCTGGTCGCGTCCGGTGGCCGCACCGACCGTCACGGCGTACGTCGTCACGAGCAGCGCGGCGCGGAGGGTGAGCGTGCGGATCACCAGCGCCACGCCGGCCCGGGCCGCGGCGGCGATGCCGGCCCGGTCGGGTCGCAGCGGCGCGCCGGCCGCACGAGCGGCCCGGACCACCACGGCGACCAGGGCTACCGCGCTGGCGACCTGCGCGAGCACCGATCCCCAGGCGGACCCCGCGATCCCGAGGTCGGCGCCGTAGACGAGCGCCACGTTGAGCGCGATGTTGAGGGCGTTGCCACCGACGGCGACGTACAGGGGCGTCCTGGTGTCCTGCAGGCCACGGAGCACGCCGGTCGCGGCCAGCATGATCAGCAGCGGCGTGGTGCCGAGCAGCGCGATCCGCAGGTACGTCGCCGCCTGCTCGGTCACGGCGGGCCCGGCGCCGAACGCGCCCACCAGCGGCTCGGTCAGGACTACCCCGGCGACCGTGGCGACCGCACCGATGAGCACCGCCAGCCAGATCCCGTCGACGCCCTGCGCCAGCGCGCCGCGGGTGTCGCCGGCCCCGAGGTGGCGCGCGACGCTGGCGGTGGTCCCGTAGGCGAGGAACACGCACAGGCCGACGACGGTCTGCAGCACCACGGCGGCGATCCCGAGCCCGGCCAGCGGCTCGGTGCCGAGGTGTCCGACGATCGCGGCGTCCGAGAGCAGGAAGAGCGGCTCGGCGACCAGCGCCAGGAACGCCGGCACGGCGAGCCGCACGATCTCGCGGTCCTCGGCCCTGCTCATGAGTGCCAGCCTACGACACGTAAGAGGTACCCGGCCGGGAGTGCCCATGACCTGAGCGGTCGCGGCGGGGCCCGCGGATCCCTGTGGATTTTCGGTGCAAAACTCGGACAGGACGGCCTCTCCTCTGATATGTCGACAAGGCACCGGCCCCGTCCCAGCAGGTGGCCCGCTCGGGACAGGAATCTGGCGAGAGATTTCCGTCCACACGGTGTGAGCCGTGTTTGTGCAGGTCAGGGGCGTGAGCCAGGGCTCCGGAGCTGATTGCTCCACAGGCGCCTCAACAGGCTCTTCACACCTGGCCGCGTGTCGTCCACGGGGGCGCCCTACTTATCCCCAACCCCCTGTGGATGGGCCGCTTCCGGTGGGTCGGTCCGCCCCATAGGTTCCTCTCGGTGGTCGGACGTGCCCACCGACGGATGTCAGTGGTCGCTCGTAGGTTCGTGGCATGGACGTGACCCCGCCGATGGGTCCTGGAGGAGGTCTGGTGAGCGTCACCGAGCACGGTGTGCCCGGTCCCCCTGGTGCTTACGACGAGCCGCCCGACGCCGGTCAGGACGGCTGGGGTGACGGCCCGGCGGCGTTCCGGCCGGGAGAGCAGTCGCGTCGTCCCGGCGACCGCACCCCGCCGCAGGACAACGCCGCCGAGCAGAGCGTGCTGGGCTCGATGCTGCTGTCCAAGGACGCGATCGCCGACGTCACCGAGGCGGTGCGCGGGGTCGACTTCTACCGGCCGGCCCACGAGCTGATCCACGACGCGATCATCGACCTCTACGGCCGCGGCGAGCCGGCCGACCCGGTGACGGTGGCCGCCGAGCTGCAGCGGCGCGGAGAGCTCCAGCGGGTCGGCGGCGCGCCGTACCTCCACACCCTCTCGGCCAACGTGCCGATCGCGGCCAACGCCGGCTACTACGCCGAGATCGTGCGCGAGAAGGCGATCCTGCGGCGGCTGGTCGACGCCGGCACGAAGATCGTCCAGATCGGCTATGCCGGCGAGGGCCAGGTCGACGACGTGGTCGACGCGGCGCAGGCCGAGGTCTACCAGGTCACCGACCGCCGCGCGGCCGAGGACTACGCGCCGCTGTCGGACATCATGGACGGCGTCCTCGACGAGATCGAGGCGATCGGGAACCGGGAGGCCGGCCTCTACGGCGTTCCGACCGGCTTCGCCGACCTCGACGACCTGACCAACGGTCTCCACGCCGGGCAGATGATCATCGTCGCGGCGCGACCCGCCATGGGCAAGTCGACCCTCGCCCTCGACCTGTGCCGCGCGGCGTCGATCCACAACAACATGACCAGCGTCTTCTTCAGCCTCGAGATGACGCGCTCGGAGATCACGATGCGGCTGCTCTCGGCCGAGGCCCGGGTGCCGTTGAACGCGATCCGCAACGGCAACATGAGCGACGACGACTGGACCAAGCTGGCCCGCAAGATGGGTGAGGTCTCCAGTGCCCCGATGTTCATCGACGACAGCCCCAACATGACGATGATGGAGATCCGCGCCAAGGCACGTCGGCTCAAGCAGCGCCACGACCTCCGGCTGGTGATCATCGACTACATGCAGCTGATGACGTCCGGCAAGAAGGTCGAGTCCCGCCAGCTCGAGGTCTCGGAGTTCTCCCGGCAGATCAAGCTGCTGGCCAAGGAGCTCGGGGTCCCGATCATCGCGCTCTCGCAGCTCAACCGTGGTCCCGAGCAGCGCGGCGACAAGCGCCCGATGATGAGCGACCTGCGCGAGTCAGGTTCGCTCGAGCAGGACGCCGACATGGTGATCCTGCTCCACCGCGACGACGTCTACGAGAAGGAGTCGACCCGCCCCGGCGAGGCCGACCTGATCGTCGCCAAGCACCGCAACGGCCCCACCCGCGACATCACCGTGGCCTTCCAGGGCCACTACTCCCGCTTTGTCGACATGGCCCACTGACCCCGTCATTGTCGAGATGCAGCGAACATTGACGCGATTCTCAACTGCCCGGCCAGCACGATCGACCCGTCGTCGCACTCCGGCACCACCGACTGGTGACCGTCGACGTGGCCGGGGTCAGTGCCCGTCTCCTCGGCCGGTCGCACGAACGTCCCCAGGTCGAGCCTCACCACGTCGTCGACGCGCATCGCCACCTCCTAGGCACCATCGTCGGCCGGGCCGAGCTCGAGGGTGCCGAGCACGCTGTCGAGGCTTGCCACCGTCTCGGGAGAGGGCTCGCCCCTCACCGATCGCGTCAGGACCAGCATCCGCTCGCCACGGCCCAGCACCCACACGTCAACGGTGACCCGAGGCGCGGGTGACGGCCCGTCCCACGTCGCCAGCAGCGCGGCGTTCCGCACGGTGCCCGTGGGGCACTCCAGGTCGAGCGGGATCGACACCTGGAGGTGGGTGCCGCGCAGGCCCAGAGCCGTCGCCGGGACCGGTCGGCTGATGACCTCGGTGTCCACCACGGTGGCCACGCGGTCGACGACCTGCGCCCTGGTCAACCCGGACGGCAGCAGCGCTCCGCCCTCGTGGCAGCGGTCGACGTCGATGCCGATGGCGAGGTCGAGTCCCCAGGCGACCGTGCCTCCGGCATCGGACTTGTACGCCGCGTTGGTGGCACCGTGCCACCCACCGTCGAGCTCGACGGTGGCGAACGGCGGACCGCCGGGCGTCAGCGGGTGCAGCGCGTACTCGCCCGCCTCCAGGCCGTAGAGGAACGTCGGCTCGTCGAGGTAGTGCACGCCGGTGCGGTCGGAGGTCGGGTCCTGGCCAGTGGACGGCTCCGCGCCGAGCCCCGAGGCGATGCCGACCGCGATCGCGGCGGTGGCCGCCACGACGGCGACCGGGAGCAGCTGGCGGCGACGGCGGACCGCCGTGCCGCGACGGAGCAGCAGGTCCGGGTCGACCGGGGTGACGCCGAGCTCGGCGCGCTCGCGGAACTCCGCGATCTTCTGGTCACTCATGACCGTCTCCCTCCTGGTCGGCCAGCGCGAGTGCGAGCGCGTCGCGCCCGCGGCTGAGCCGGGACTTCACCGTTCCCTCGGGTATGCCCAGCGTCTCCGCGACGGTCGCCACGTCGAGGTCGGCGAGGTAGTGGAGCGCGACGACCTCGCGCATGCCCTCGGGGAGGGCCCGCATCGCCTCGATCACGTCGAGCCGGTCCTCGAGCGCCGGCAGGTCTGTCGGTGGCTGGGCCAGCCGGTCCCGGATCCGGGAGAAGTTGCGGAGCCGCCGCCAGCGGCTCCGCTGGAGGTTGATCGCGACGGTGCGCAGCCACGCCTCGTGGTTGTCAACAGCCAGGAAGTGCTTGCCCGCGGCGGCCGCCTTGACGAAGGCCTCCTGCACCAGGTCCTCGGCCTCAGCGGCGTCGCCGGTGACGCCGTACAGCTGGACGACGAGGCGACGGTAGGACATCGCGAAGATCTCGCGGAACTCGAGCTCGGCTCCCCGCGGGGGCGCGGGATCGCGCCCCACCGCCAGCGTCTCTGCCTTCATGGTCGCCTCCTGCTCGATCGGACGGAGTGACGACTCCCCAGACATCGAGCAGGTTCCATCGTGCCTCAGGCGGGTGCCGGGCTACCGGTCGCGACCGGCGGCACGAACCACCTCGTCGAGCTGGTCGAGCTGGTCGAGCTCCAGCAGGCCCACGTCCAGCGTCGCCCGGGTGACGACCCACGCTCCGGAGGCGCGGGCGGCCTCGATCACGCCGCCAGTCTGGCCCGCGGCGCGTCAGGGGCCGAGCAGGAACCCCAGGGCGATCCCAGCGACGACCTTCGAGCCGGCCACCTGGACGTGGGACCTGCCCGGGAAGATGACAGCACGGCCGCGCGGGATGCCCTCCGCCGTACGCCGGAAGAGCTCCTCGGAGTAGAAGACGTCGCGGGTCCCGCCGAGCACCAGCGTGGGTGCCCGGACCCGCCCGAGTCCCGGCTCCGCGTCGAACACGTCCTCGGCGGCCAGCGTGATCAGCATGTCCGAGGGGTTGCTGGCGATGAAGCTCCCTCCCATGGCCCACCCGGCACCGCGGGCGAGCGGCGCCACCGGCCGCGACACCTGGGTCCCGGCGAGGTAGGCCATCGCCTTGCGGCCGTCGCCGGCCTCGGTGAGGCGCAGCAGCTCCGCCTGCACCTCCCGGCCGCGCGGCGAGAGACGGCACGCAGCCGCTCCCACCACGAGACGGTCGACCAGCTCGGGCCGGTCGCTCGCGAGCTGGAGTGCCACCGAGCCGCCGGTCGACGTCCCGTGGACGTGGACCGACCGCCCGAGGTCGCGCTCGATCGTGTCGGCGTAGTCGCGGGCGAGGTCGGCCATCGTCGCGCCGGGCAGGAGACCGGGCTTGCGGTTGACCAGGTAGACCGTGAAGTGCCGGGCGAACGGAGCTGCCCAGGACAGGGACGACCTCCGCCACATGCCGGTCGGGTTCGCGTGCTCGGCGGTCAGGCCCGAGGCGACCAGGAGAGGCGGCCCCTGCCCCAGTCGCAGGTAGGGCACGCCGGTCGAGAAGCGGCCTTCCGACACCTCCGTCACAGCCGTCAAGGTACGCCGCCCATCGGGGTCCGACCAGCGCGAGTGGTACGGACCGGCGTTGCCCGTGACAGAACGCACTGGGCATGGTGAACTTGAGCAGCTCTCGGGTCGACGACGGGGGGAAGTCATGTCCAGAGAGCTGCGCCTCGTCCGCGCGCCGATCCGAGCAACGCTGTCCATGGTGGCTCTGGCGCTGGTCGCCGTGGGGCTCCAGACCGGGCTGGCGGCCGGCACGTCGCCGAAGCCGGTCCGGATCCAGATCGATCGGGTGTTCTCGTCGGTGAGCGCCCCGGCAGGCACGCCCGACGAGGCGGTGCCCTACGCCCTGGTCGTGGCGGGCCAGTCGTTCTCGATCGAGGTCAGCTTCTACGACGCGTACGGACAGCCGGCCTCGTTCTGGTCGACCACGCCGCTGGCCATCAGCACGACCGCCGGGTCCTCGAACCTGCCGTCGCCGGCCACCGGGTCGGCGCCTGCCGGGGCCACGACCGCGACCCTGACGACGACGCTGGCGAAGCCTGCGAACCAGGTGCGCGTGACGGTGAGCGCCCCGACCCTGACGGGCCACAAGGCGGTGACGCCGGGCACATCGTCGCCGGACCAGCAGTTCGACGTCCTGTCGGAGCTGCGCTTCCAGGCCAGCGCCCCCGGCACGCCGTTCGTCGGCGGCATCGGCGGCCAGGCGAACTGCGCCTCGGCGACGAGTGACGACCCGGTGTGCGGCTCGCTGAGGCTGCCGAAGGGCGCCCAGAGCAGCCAGGTGCTGCTGTCACGCGGCCTGTGCGACGCGGTGTACGCCGCCTGTGGGAGCACCCGCGGCTCGGTCCTCCAGTTCCTGGGGAACCTCGACGGCCTCTACACGCCGACCTCGCCGGCGACGATGCTGGTCCGCTGCGACAAGTCGCTGTGCGGCAAGAAGGCGATCCACAGGACGAAGCTGAACTACTCGCTGCTCGGGAACGCGGCGCTGGTGGCGGCGCCGAAGTGCCCCGGCAAGGGCCGACTCGGTCCCGGCCAGGAGGTCTGCGTCGACTACGTCCAGAGCACGCGGGACAACGCCGGCGACACCCTGCTCGTCCTGCTCCTCACGCGCGACGCCCGGATCAGCGTGAGCTGAGCCGGGCGGTCAGCCCGGGCCGACCACGCCCATCGAGTCGAGCAGCCCACGGGCCCTCGCCTCCACGTCGGGGTCGCGCTCGCCCTGGAGCTGCGAGAGCACGACCAGCTCGCGCAGCAGCAGGGCCTGCTCGAACGTGTCGGCGTCGTCGGCGGCGCGCTCCAGGCCGGCCAGGATCGCCGTCCGGGCCGAGCCGAGCTCGCCCTGGGAGCGGTGCACGAGCGCATAGAGCCGGTGCCACCGGGCCGAGATCCCGTCGAGCTGGGCGCGCCCGCCGGCCGGCACGAGCTCGTCGAGGAGCCGGCCGGCGGCCTGGGACTGCCCGATCCGCACCAGGGTCTCGACCCGGACCAGGTCGGTCACCACGAGCTCCTGCTGCTCCTCGAGCAGGCCGAAGCGACGCCGTACCTCGTCGAGCAGCGCCACCGCGCCGTCCGCGTCGCCGGTGGCGGCCAGCACCTGGGCCTGCTCCCGCAGCGCCAGTGCCACGAGCTCCTCGTCCTCCACGGCGCGGGCCACGAGCAGTACCTCGGGCAGCAGCTCGGCCGCCTCGGAGAACCTCCCCTGGCGGACCAGCAGCTCGGCCTGGTTGTAGGCGGCGTTGACCTCGCTGGCCGCGTCGCCGGTACGACGGAAGATGTCGGCGGCCCGCCGGTACTGCGCCAGCGCCTCCTCCCAGCGACCGTGCGTGAAAGCCTCCACCGCGAGGTTGTTGAGGCAGTGCCCCTGGCGGGGCAGGTCGCCGAGCTCGCGGTTGGCCTGGAGCGCCAGCTGTCCGTACGGCAGCGGCTCGGACCGGCCGGACCCGGCGTAGATGCCGTTGAGCATCTCGTAGGCCTGCGCCAGCGCGCCCTTGTCCAGCGACTCCTCGGCGTACCGGCCGGCCGCCTCCGCCCAGCGCAGGGCCTCGTCGATCCGACCCTGGGCGTAGCGGCTGTAGGCGTAGCGGCGGGCGAGCCGCGACCTCGCCGCGTCGGCCTCCGGACCCACCAGCCCGTCCAGCCGGTTCAGTCCGCGGGAGAGCCGGCGCATCGCCTGGGGGAACCGCCGCCGCCGGACGTCGACCCGGACCTCCTTCGCGACGAGCAGGGCCTGGTGGACCGGGTCGTCGCTCTTGAGGCGCCGGGCCGCGGCGTAGGCGTCGGTCGCCTCGGTGGTGAGGCCGAGGACGAAGCGTGAGTCGGCGAGCTGCTCCAGGACCGCCGCCCGCTCGTCGAGGGGCACCGAGCCGTCGCGGGGCACGGCGTGGGTGGCGCGCTCGAAGAAGTCGACGGCATCGCCGTGCGCGTGCTTGTCGACCGCGCGGTGGCCCGCCACGACGGAGTAGCGCCACGCCTTCGCCTCGTTGCCGGCGTGGAAGAAGTGGAGCGAGAGAGTCTCGGCGAGGGTCTCGGGGTCGTCGGTCTCGTGCTCGATGGCCGATCCGACCTGCTCGTGCAGCGGGCGCCGGCGGCGGAACGGCAACCCCTCGTAGGCGACCTCGCGCAGCAGCTCGTTGCGGAACCGCAGCACCCCGGGCCGGCCGGGTTCGAGGAAGCCGTCGAGCCGGTGCAGCTGCTCCTCGGCCAGTCCGCCGTGCTGTGACATCAGCGCCTCCAGCACGTGGACGTCGACGACCGAGCCGAGCACCGCGGCGTAGCGGAGCGCCCGCCGGTCGGAGGGAACGAGCCGGTCGATGTCGCTGGTGACCAGGGCCTCCACCGTGTCGGGCAGCTCCGACAGGTCGCTCGACCGCTGCGCCGCGTCGAGGAGCGCGGCCAGGAACATCGGGTTGCCGCCGCTGCGGTGCACCAGGACCCGGAGCGTGTGCGGGGTGAGTGCCCGGTCGGCGAGCGCGTGCCGGGCGAGCTCCATGGCGGCGGTCTCGTCGAGCGGCGCCAGCCGCACCGTCGTCCGGGCGGTGATGCCCGTGAGCCAGCCCGGCGGGCTCGCCTGCTCACGTCGCGTCAGCAGGACCAGCCAGGGCCGGGCGGCGGCCTCGGCGCACAGCCGCTGGAGCAGCCCGGCCGAGGCGTCGTCGAGGTCCTGCACGTCCTCGAGCACGAGCACGCTCGTCGACGGAAGGGCAGCCCCGAGCAGCGCTACGACGAGACCCTCGAGCCTCGGCACCAGGAACTGCGCGTCGAGCTCGGTCGTCTCGGGCGTGGCCGGCAGGGAGAGGTCGAGCGGGATCCCCAGGAGCGGGGCCCAGGCCGCCAGCCACGGCGTCAGCTCGGAGACCTGCTGCGTGAGCCGGGCGGCGGCCTCGGCAGGGTCGTCGGGGAGCTGCAGGGCGTCTCGCAACAGCCGCCGGAACGGGTAGTACGCCGTCGAGGACTGGTAGGCGTCGCAGCGCGTGCTCAGGGCCAGGGCGTCGGAGCCGCGCAGGAGCTCCTTCACCAGCCGGGACTTCCCGAGCCCGGGCTCACCCACCACCTCGACCGTCCGACCCCGGCCGGCCCGCGCCTCCGTGAGCGCGTGCGAGAGGGTCGCCAGCTCGTCGGCGCGGCCGGCGAGGGCCACGTCCAGGTCGCCGTCCCCGCGGGTGCCGAGCAGCTCACCGACCACCGCGGCGTGGACCGGCCGGGCCTTGCCCTTGACCGTGAACGGCGCCAACGGCTCGGTGTGGAAGTCCGTCTGCGAGTGCGAGAGGACCTCGAGCGTGGCGAGGGCTTGTCCGGGAGCGGCCCGCCCGAGCAGCCGCGCCGCGAGGTTGATGGCGTCGCCCTTGACCGAGTAGGTACGGCGGAACGACGGGCCGAAGTCGCCGGCGAACACGTGGCCGCGGTTGATGCCGATGCGCAGCGGGAGCCGACCGCCCCGGTCGAGGACCTGGCGTGCCACGCGCAGCATCCGCTCCTCGAGGTGGTCGGCGCTGCGGGGTGCTCCGGCCGTCAGCATGATCTTCCCGCCGTCGCGGTTGATGTCGCTCTCGAAGAACGTGACCTCGTGGTCGGCGCAGGCGTGCTGGACGCCGCGCACGAGCTCGTCGAGGGCGTCGGCCAGGGCGGTCGGACCCTCCAGCCCGAGGAGCGCGTCCGACCCGGCGAACTGCACGAACGCCACCGTGATCGTGCGGTGCTCGGCATCGCCGGCACCGCCCAGCAAGTGCGTCCGCACCGGCGGCGACAGCGTCTCGGCCGGGCGGACGTCCGGGTGGGCGTCGACCCCGGCGCCGCCGTCCGGGAGCGCGACCGGGGGCGGCAGCGCGCGCAGCAGCCGGCCGTGGCGCACCGGGTCTCCGACGACCCGGCCCGGCAGCATCGCGGTGGTGGACGTGCTCAGGGCGATCTGCCCGGCGGCCGCGGCGGCCTCCAGCTCGGCAGTGACACTGACCCCGCGGCCGCTCACGAGCAGCTCGAGGTGCAGGGCGGGGTCGCCGACGAGGAAGAGGTCGAAGTCGCCGCTGTGGACTCCGGCCGACATCCGCAGCACGACCGCACCCGAGGACGTCGGGATCCGCCCGACCCGGCGCAGCGCCGAGCGCATCCGGTGGGCTGCCCGGGCCGCGCGCGGCCCGTGCCCCTCACCCTGGAAGAGCAGGAGCACCGCGTCGCCGCCCCACTTGACCAGGTCGGCACCCTCGGCCATCGCCTCGTCGAGCAGCGCGGCGAAGGTCGAGTCGAGGATGTCGCTCATCTCCTCGGCGCCCACCTTGCCGCGACGGCTGAGCCGCTCCGTGACCTGGGTGAACCCGGAGATGTCGATGAACGCGAGCGAGCCGGACACCCGCATGTGGCGCGGGTCGGGACCGGTCGGGGACCAGGTCAGGACCAGCCTCGGGGCGTACGGGAGCAGCCGAGAGTCTTCGTCGCGCTGCTCCTGCACCAGGGTTTCCTCGTCGGACGGGCCGTGGCCCGATGCTAACCGTGCCGATGCGACAGACTGCGCTCATGCGGCTCCCGGACCCAGCGCTGGTGGTCCTGGTCGGTGCCTCGGGCTCGGGCAAGTCCACCTGGGCCGCGGGCCGCTACCGGGCGCAGGAGGTCGTGTCGTCCGACGCACTGCGGGGCGTGGCGGGGAGCGGGCCGCATGACCTCGACGCCTCCGCCGACGCCTTCGGGCTGCTCGAGACGATCGTCAGCGCCCGGCTCGGCCGCGGCCTGACCACCGTTGTCGACACCCTCGGCCTCGACGCCGTACGGCGCACCGACTGGCTCGCGCGGGCTGGGGCGGCCGGGCTGCCGGCCGTGGCGGTGCTACTGGCGACGCCCGACGCCGAGTGCCGCCGTCGCAACGCGGCGCGGGACCGGCCGGTCCCCGCGCCCGTGCTTGCGGGCCAGCTGCGGACGGTCCGCGACCTCCGGCCGGTCCTGGCCGAGGAGGGCTGGGACCTGGTCGTCGAGGTCGCGGACGACGGAGCACCGACCGCGCCCGACCCCGAGCCGGTGCCCGGCGCGGCGGGTGACGACCGGACCTCGAGCCTCGGCCTCCGGATGGTGCTCCAGGTGTCGCGTTTCCCGTGGGGGCAGGACCCGCGCCGCTGGCTGACGGACATGGCTCACGCCGCCGACGAGGCCGGGTTCGCGGGGCTCGCGGTGATGGACCACCTGATCCAGATCCCTCAGGTCGGGCGGGCGTGGGAGCCGATGCCCGACCCCTGGGTGACCCTCGGCGCGGTCGCCGCCCTCGGGACCGGGCTCGACCTCGGCACGCTCTGCACCCCGGTGACCTTCCGCCCCGCCGGTGTGACCGCGAAGGCGGCGGCGACGCTCTCCGCGCTGACCGGCGGACGCTCGTTCGTCGGCATCGGCGCCGGCTGGTGGTCGCGCGAGCACGCGGCGTACGGGCTGCCGTTCCCCGCGCCCCCCGAGCGACTCGACGAGCTCGAGCGTGCGATCGTCACGATGCGCGCGCTGTGGGCGCCGGGCACCAAGGCGTACGACGGGGACGGCGTCTCGTTGCCGGAGACCACCTGCTACCCGCGGCCGGCGGCCCCGATCCCGGTGGTCGTGGGCGGGTCGGGGGAGCGGCGGACGCTGCGGATCGCCGCGCGGCTGGGCGACGCCTGCAACCTGCGTACCCAGGACCCGGACGTCCTCCGCCACAAGGTCGGGGTCCTGCGTGAGCACTGTGCCGCGGTCGGCCGCGATCCCGCGGAGGTCGCGGTGACCGTGCTCGACCTGCCGGTCGTGGGCCGCGACCGGGAGGACGTGTGGAGCCGCGTCGAGCGGCACCGCGGCCGGGCCGGGGCCGCGACGTACGCCGCCGTGACGCACGCGGGCACGGTCGCCGACCATCGCGACCGGTACGCCGGACTGGCGGAGCTGGGCGTGTCGACCGTGTTCCTCGCGACCCGCGACCTCGACCGGCCGGAGGACGTGCTCGACCTGGCCGGGCTCACCACGTGAGCGGCACGCGCCGGTCCGCGGAGTGCGCGGGCGGGCTCGGTGTCGAGAACGGGCCGACCCGCTCGTCATCGGAGTGTCAGGCACACCCACGAGAGGAAACCACCATGACCGAGTACGTGATCCTGCTCCCCGGCGACGAGGCGTCGTGGGCCGCCGCCGACGAGGCGGCCCGCGCCGCGACCTACGAGCGCCACGGGCTGTTCTCCCGCACGCTGGAGGAGCGCGGCCACACGATCACCGGCGGCGCGGAGCTCGCGCACTCCGGCACCGCCCGGACGCTCCGCACGGTCGACGGCGCCGTGAGCATCACCGACGGCCCGTACGCCGAGACGGTCGAGCAGCTGACCGGCTTCTACCTCGTCCGCTCCGATGACCTCGACGACCTCGCCGACGTCTGTCGGATCCTCGCGGACGACGACGGTGCGATCGAGATCCGCGCCTGCCTGCCCGCCCCGGAGTGACCTCAGCCGGGTCGCCGCACCCGGACCAGGCTGTCGGACCGGGTCCCGGGGCGGCCGTCGGGTGAGGGGGAGTCGAACGCGACCGTCTCCGCGCGGTCGACCGTCCAGTCCGCAGGGAGGGCGAGCACGGCCAGCACGTCCTCGGCGTCCGGCAGCCCGAGCATGTGGTCGGGCGGTGGCTCCGCCCACGTCGGAGGGCCGTGGTGGCCGAGCACCAGGAGCGTGCCGCCCGGCGCCACCGCCGCGGCGACACCACGCAGGATCCTGTCGCGGCCGAGCGCGACGGGCGCCTGGAGGTACGCCGAGGTCACCAGGTCCCAGGAGCCGGCCGGGAGACCGGCGTCGAGGTCGACCTGCCGCCAGGTGGTGCGGTCGTCCAGCCCGGCAGCGGTCGCGGCGGCCGCCGCCTGCGTCAGGGCGGCCTGCGCGAGGTCGACGCCGGTGACCGTCCAGCCCTGCCCGGCGAGCCAGAGCGCGTCGCCGCCGGTGCCGCAGCCGAGGTCGAGCGCCGTCCCGGGCCGCAGCGGCTGCCGCTCGAGCTCCTCGACGAGGAGCCGGTTCGGGTTGCCGCTCCACGGCCGACGGCCCGGGGCGTAGAAGTCCTCCCAGAACTCCCCTGGATCGGCGGCGTCCGGCGCGTGGTGGTGGCTGTGCGTCATACGCCCACGATGGCATCCGACCGACGTATCAGCAAACCGCCTTGCCGGATCAGCAAGTCACTCGGGCAGTGGCTGCGCCACGCGGACCCGGTTGCCGTCGGGGTCGGTCACCTCGCAGTCGCGGGCCCACGGCATGTCCTCTACCGGTACGCCGAAGTCGGCCGCGATCCGATCGACGTCGTCGACCCACAGGTAGACCAAGCCGGCTCCCTGGGCGTCGCCGGCGTGCTCGGAGAGGTAGATCCGGCAGTCCTCGCGACGGACTCCGACGAAGCGCGGCGCGGTCCCCTCGAACTGGTGGCGGAACTCCTCGCCGAAGCCGAGTCGCGCCCACCAGACGAGCGACCGGTCGACGTCGCGGACCCGCAGGATCGGCACGGCGGTGGTGGTCACGACGTGAGGCAGCCGATCAGCAGCGAGAGCGCCGCGAGCGCGGGCAGCACGCCCTGCCGCAGCGCCGCGCCCGCCCGGGCCCGGGACCCGGCCACGAGCACGACCGCCGCGCCGGCCATCGACAGCGTCCCGGCGGCCATGAGAGGCACCCCGACCGGCCGGTGGCCGGTCGCGAGCGCGATCACGCCGGCGACCGTGGTCAGCGCGAGGAACAGGTTGTAGTAGCCCTGGTTGTAGGCGAGCTCGCGGGTCGCCTCCGCCTCCTCCGGCGACGTGCCGAACACCGCCCGGGCGCGGCCGGTCCACTGGAAGGACTCCAGCCACCAGATGAAGACGTGGAGCAGGGCGGCGAGGCTGGCGAGGACGGCGGCGACGGCGAGCACAGGACCTCCTGGGGTCGTCGCGATCGTAGCCGGAGGGCGGGCCGCGAACCCCGCACGTCCGTGCGCCTGTGGGACGCTGGGGCATGGCCGACGACCGCCTCACGCAGCCGGGCTCCGGGGACGCCCGCAGCTACCTCGAGTCCGTCCCCGACGAGCGCCGGCGTGCCGACGCCCTGGCCGCGCTCGACCTGCTGCAGGACGTCACCGGTGCCGAGCCGGTGCTGTGGGGCAGCTCCATGGTCGGGTTCGGCACGCAGCGCTACTCCACCGCCGACGGCAAGCAGCGCGAGTGGTTCGCCGTGGGCCTGGCGCCGCGCAAGGCGTCCCTCACGTTCTACGGCCTCACCTACGACGAGTCCCACCAGGACCTCCTCGACCGGCTCGGGCCGCACAGCACCGGCAAGGGCTGCCTGTACGTCAAGCGGCTCGACGACCTCGACCAGGACGTCCTCGTCGAGCTCGTCGAGCGGAGCTGGGCCGCCAACCACGCCGTGGACTGACGGTCAGTCTCACGCGAGCCGGAGGCAGGCCGCCACCGCGGCCCCGACGACGACCGCGAGCAGCATGGGCGCCCGGAGCAGCCGGGCCGCGCCCGCGGCCGCGACGCCGGCGACCTGGGTCCAGTCGAGCTCGTCCCAGCCGTCGGCGCTCAGCTCGACCACGATCAGGCCGGCCAGCAGTGCCGGGGCCACCAGCCCGATCACGCGGCGCACCCCGCTGGGCAGCTCTCGACCGCCGAGGACGAGCGGGCCGCTCGCCTTCATGAGGGCGCTCGCGACGGTCACGACGAGGACGGCGATCCAGGCTCTCATCGCGCGGCTCCCGGGCCGGCCGGCTCGTCGTCCGCGGCCGGGCGGACCGGCAGCGCCGCGACCAGCGCGCCCGCCGTGGCGGCCAGGAGCGCGAACCCGGGGTCGACCACCAGCATGAGCAGACCCGAGAGCACTGCACCGGCCACCACGGCCACGGCCGCGCGCGCTGAGCGCACCTCGTCGAGGGCGAGCAGCAGGAAGAACGCCGGGAAGACGACGTCGGCGCCCCACCGCTCGAGCATCGCCGGCTCGGGCCGCAGCCAGACACCCAGCGCCGTACCGGACACCCAGCACGACCACTGCACCACGGTCATGCCGACCATCCGCCCGACGTCGAACCGGCCGCCGCCTTCATGGGCCGTGACGAACGAGGCGTCGACCAGCGCCTGGGCCTGGACGGCGCGACGCAGCCGGCTCCCCTTGAGGCTGTCGTTGATCGCGATGCCCATCACCAGGTAGCGGACGTTGATGAGGACGGCCCCGGCGATCGCCGCGACCACGGTGCCTGTCGGCAGGGTCGTCGCGAGGGTGAACTGCGCGGAGCCAGAGAACGTCAGCATCGAGGAGAGCACCGGCAGGAGCAGGCCCCACCCCGCGGTGACGGCGGCGGCGCCGAAGGAGATCCCGAGGACGAACGTCGCGGCGCCCGGCCCGACGCCGAGCCGCAGCCCGCCGGTGAACGAGGACCTGGTCACGGGGAGACCCCTGCCGCAGTCTCACCTCGGTGGCGCCGGTAGTGCCGGCGGGCCCGGCTGCGGTTGCCGCAGTCGGCCGAGCTGCACCAGACGCGGGAGCCGTTGCGGGTCCGGTCGAGGAAGAGCCAGCCGCAGCGGTCGTCGCGGCACGCGCGCAGCCGGTCGCCGGTGTCGCGCTGCAGCAGCCGCCAGGCGTGCCGCGCCAGGAGGTCCGCGATCCCGTCCGGGGAGTCGAGGGTCGTCCGCCACGTCAGCGGCAGCACGCTCTCGACCTCGGACCTGCCGAGGGCCTCGAGCAGCTCGCCGTGCAGGGTCCGGACGTCGCCGGGGTCGGGCCGGCCACCCTCGGCGAGCGGGCGGATGACGTCGTGGAGCCGCTCGCGGAGGTCCCGCACCCGCGTCAGCGCCGCCTGCGCCGCCCGCGGGTCGCGCGCCGCCGACCGCTCCAGCCGCGTCGCCGCGTGCTCGTCGAGCAGGTCGACGAACCGCGCCCAGGCGAGGAACGCGGGGACGTCGTCGAGCCGGTCGGTCCGCCGGGCCGGGTCGGGCCGCCACGAGACGGTGTTGACGAGGTCGAGCGCGAGGTCGTTGCCCACCCGCTCGGCCCATCCGCCGTCCGCGAAGCGCAGCACCCGGTCGTCCATGGTTCCTACCCTAACGTGCAAAATCCCTATAGCAAGTTAGAAGGCCGGCTGTCGCATCCGGCAGCTCCCGACTACGGTGGCCCGATGAGTCCTCGCGCACGCCTCGGGTCCGTCCGTCTGCTCATCCTCACCTCGACGGCGCTCGCGCTGTCCCTCGCCGGTGCGGCCGTCGCCGCCGAGGGCGACCGGGTGATGACGCCGATCGGGGGTGGGTACGAGACCCCCACGCTGGAGGCGTTCGCGCTCGCCTCGGCCGAAGGCGCCAGCGGGCAGACCGTCGACCTGGTCGTGGTGCCGGCGGCGTACGGCGACGCCCCGCAGGACCGCGCCGAGAACCTCGAGCTCGCCCAGGAGCGCACCGACCAGATCGACGCCGCGTGCGACGCCGTCGTGACCGCCCCGTTCACGGGGTGCACCGCGACCCTCGCCGTGCTGCTCGACCGCGCCGACGCGCTCGACCCCGCCAACGCCGAGGCGCTCGCCGACCCGGCGACCGACGGCATCTACGTGCTCGGGGGTGACCAGGGGCTCGCGATGGCGATCCTGGCCGACAGCCCCGCCGAGGCAGCCATGGACGAGGCCAGCGAGCGCGGCGCGGTGGTGGGCGGCACCAGCGCCGGCGCGGCGGTCGAGTCGCTGTCGATGATCAACGGGTACGTCGGTGACCTCGGCCCCGAGGACGGCCTGCGGCAGGGGTCGACGCTCATGTGGTGGGGGGACGACGGGGACGCCGAGCGGGGGCTCGTCTTCGGCTCGACCGCCACGATCTACGACCAGCACTTCTACCAGCGCGGCCGTTTCGGGCGGACGCTGTCGACCATCGCGACCGCCGACGAGCGGGCGGCCACCAGCCCGGTCGGGGTCGGCGTCGACTACGGCACCGGTCTGCGCAGCACCGGCGACCACACCCTGTCCGACGTGTTCGGCCAGGGCTCGGCCGCCCTCGTCGACTTCGAGACGCTCGGCGCGACCCACGACTGGGTCGGCGATCCGGCGGTGCTGTCGGCCCGCGGCGTGCTCACCCACCTGCTGACCACCGGCTCCTCCTACGACCTCACGACCCGCACCTACAGCCGTGACGGCACGGCGATCCCGAACCCGGTCGACACGCCCTGGGCGACCCCGACCGACACCAGTGCCGGGACGCTCGTGCTCGGCGGTGGCGACGTCCCCGCCGCGGGCGTGGCCGACGCCGTCGCCGCCGCCACGGTCGGCGGGGTCGCGAAGGGCGACCGGATCGTGGTGGTCGCGGTCGGCGCGAAGAAGACGGCCAACCCCTACGTCAAGGCGGTGAAGGCGGCCGGCTGGACCGGCAACGTGTCGACGGCGGCGTACGGCGCGAAGCAGCTCGAGCTGGCAGGTGCTCGTGCGGTGCTGCTCGTGGGGGCGGACCCCGGTCGTCGTCGGCGCCCGCCTCACCGAACCGGCGTTCCGCAGCTGGGCGCACGGCGTGGTCGCGACCCAGTCGGTGGTGATGACCGACGGTGCGATGACCGCTGCGTTCGGCGACCGCCACTCACCGAAGCGCCGGTCCACCTCCACCGCCGACCGGGAGACCCTGGGGATCGAGTCCTTCCAGGTGGGCGACGCCGCCTGGCAGTCCGGCCTCGGGGTCGTCGACGCGACGCTGGTGCCCTGGTTGAACACCGAGTTCGGCTGGGGACGCCTCTACGAGGGGGTGTCGGAGGACCCGACCACGCTGGCCGTCGGCGTCAACGCCGGGTCGTCGGTCACGATGACCGCCGCCGGAACGGAGACCGCTGGCTCGGTGGTGGTCGCCGACGGTCGCGCCGGGACCTTCTGGACCGCCGACAACGGCGCCATCGGAGCGTCCGGGGTCGTCCTCGACATCTTCGGACCAGGGGAGCAGCTCGTCCCCTGACCGCGGAGCGACTGCCTCGGCTCGAGGGCAGATCCGGTCGGGGACCGTCCGGGTCCTGTGCCAGCATGGCGGCCACCGGCGGGGAGGAGTGGCGTGGACTTCGAGTTCACCGGGCAGGTCTTCGAGTGGCGCGGCCCGGCGCCGTTCTACTACGTGGCCCTGCCCGACGAGGACAGCGCCGACCTCAAGGAGGCGTCGGCGATGCTCACCTACGGCTGGGGCGTCATCCCGGTGGTCGTGACCATCGGCGACACCGAGTGGCAGACGTCGCTGTTCCCGAAGGACGGGCGCTATCTCGTACCCCTCAAGGACAAGGTCCGCCAGGCGGAGGGCATCGACGCGGGCGACGAGGTCCTGGTCCGGATGACGGCGGGCGGCCGATGAGCCTCGAGGTCCACCCGGCGACGCTCAAGCGGTTCGACGACGTCCGCACCATGGTCGGGCCCAAGCGCGCCGACGCCAACGTCTGCTGGTGCCTGAGCCACCGGATCCCCGCGTCGCTGAACCAGTCGCTGGTGGGCCCCGAGCGCGGCGAGCACGTCAAGGCGCTCACCAGGAAACGGGTCGCGCCGGGCGTCCTCGCCTACGACGGCGACGACGTCGTCGGCTGGGCGGCGGTGGCGCCGCGGGCAGACCTGCCCTTCGCCCGCTCGACCAAGATCCCGCACGTCGACGACCTGCCGGTGTGGTCGATCTGGTGTCTCCGGGTCCGGCCTGGTCACCGCGGACAGGGGATCTCGCACACCCTGCTGGAGGGCGCCGTCGAGTACGCCCGGTCGAAGGGCGCGCCGGCCGTCGAGGGCTACCCGGTGGACAACCGCGGCGAGAAGGTCGACCTCACGATGGCCTACGTCGGCACCCGCTCGGTCTTCGAGGCAGCCGGCTTCACGCTGGCGTCCGAGACCGACGCGGTGTCAGGCGGCTTCCCCCGAGTCGTGATGCGGCGCGACCTCAGCGAGCGGTGAGGTAGGTCAGCAACAGCGACCCGGTCGGCGTCCCGACGGCGTCGACCAGCTGGAGCCGGGAGTGGGTCCCGGTGTCGCCGAGCAGCCGACGCCCGGCGCCGGCCACGGTCGGTGCCACGACCAGCCGCAGCTCGTCGACGAGGCCGTCGGCGAGCAGGCTGCGTGAGAGCGTCACGCTGGCGTGGACCCCGATGTCGCCGCCGGGTCGCTCCCGCAGCTCGGCGACGAGCGATGCCGGCGACCCGTGGACGGCCGTCGCGCCACTCCACGGGGTCGTGAGCGGTGTGCTCGTCACGACGTACTTGTCGACGCCGTTGATGAAGGAGGCGAACGGCTCGTCGTCCGACGACGGCCAGTAGGACGCCCACTCCTCGTAGCTGGCGCGGCCGAGGACCACGGCATCCTGGGTCGCGATGACCTCGGCGAGGTTGTCGAGCATCCGGTCGTCGAACTCGTGCACGTACTCGTCGGGGGACTCGGCGACGCCGTCGACGGACAGCAGCGAGTACAGGACGACCTTGCGCATGCGCGCAGTCTAGGGGCGGCGGCGTGCTAGGAGGTGCGGGGCTTCGGCCGCGCCCGCAGGTGGGTGCGCTCCCCCTCCTTGCCGAACAGGCTGAGGAACTCGACGGGCTCGCGACCGGCCGACCCGAACCAGTGCGGGGTCCGGGTGTCGAACTCCGCGGCCTCGCCGGGTGCCAGCACCAGGTCGTGGTGGGCGAGCCGCAGCCGCAGCTCGCCGTCCAGGACGTAGACCCACTCGTAGCCCTCGTGCGTCTGCAGCTGCGGCGCCTTGGCGCGCGGGCCGCGGCCGGGCATGACGATCTTGTAGGCCTGGATCCCCCCGGGCCGCTTCGTCAGGGGGAGCATCGTCATGCCGTGCGCCTTGGTCGCGCGGAGGTGCACTCGCGGGTCGCCGGTGGGTGGGGCGTCGACCAGCTCGTCCAGGGTCACGTCGTACGCGCGCGCGAGCGGCAGGAGCAGCTCGAGCGTCGGGCGCCGCGTGCCGGACTCCAGCCGGGACAGCGTGCTCACCGAGATGCCGGTGTCCCCGGCCAGCTCCGCGAGTGTGGTCTCGCGTTCCTGGCGCAGCGCCCGCAGCCGCGGGCCCACGGTGGTCAGGGTCTGGTCGAGGTCGTCAGCCATGCGAGCAGTTTGCCACATCGGCAACGCCATTTGCGAAAACAGCAGGACCCGGTCACGCTGGACGACATGGAAGACACGCTGCAGCAGGAGTACGACGTGGTGGTGGTCGGCGGCGGTGCGGCCGGCCTGAACGGGGCACTGATGCTGGCGCGGTCGCGGCGCTCGGTCGTCGTGCTCGACGCCGGCAGCCCCCGGAACGCGCCTGCGGAGGCGGTGCACGGGCTGTTCGGCCATGACGGCACGCCCCCGCGCGAGCTGGTGGCCGGCGGCCGCGCTGAGGTCCGCGGCTACGGCGGGCACGTGGTGGACGCCGAGGTGGTGGACGCCGCCCGCGACGGCGACCAGTTCGTCGTGTCGCTCGAGGACGGGCGTGAGGTCCGCGCCCGCCGGCTGCTCGTCGCCACCGGGCTGGTGGACCACCTCCCCGACGTACCCGGCCTCGCCGAGCGCTGGGGCCGCGACGTCCTCCACTGCCCCTACTGCCACGGCTGGGAGGTGCGCGACCGAGCGATCGGCGTGCTCGGGACCGGCCCGATGTCGCACCACCACGCCCTGCTCTTCCGGCAGCTGAGCGGCGACGTCGTCTACTTCGCCCACGACTGGCCGCCCACCGCCGAGCAGGCCGAGCAGCTCGTAGCCCTCGGGGTCGCGGTCGAGACCGAGGCCGTGACCGGTGTCGAGGTCACCGACGACCGGCTCAGCGGGCTCGCGCTCGCCGACGGCCGCGTGGTCGCGCGGGAGGCGCTGGCGGTCGCTACCCGCCTCGAGGCGAGGACGGCGCACCTCGCCGGGCTCGGCCTGGCGGTGCAGGACCACCCGGCCGGCGTCGGCACGCACGTCCCCACCGACGCCACCGGCCGCACCGACGTCCCGGGTGTCTGGCTCGCCGGCAACGTCTCCGACCTGATGGCCCAGGTGGGGGCCGCGGCCGCGCAGGGGGCGATGGCCGGCGCGCACATCAACGCGGACCTGGTCGCCGAGGACGCGGCCGCCGCCGTCGCCCGAGCCCGGCAGCTCAGCCCGGCTGGCCGTCCCTGAGCGAGGTCGACCTGCTGGGCGAGGCTGGCGGCTACCACGGGAAGTTTCGCTCGGTAGGTGGCGGTTTCCCCGCTTGAGCGGGGAAACCGCCCGCCCCCGCTCAGCCGGCCGCCGCGTCCAGCAGCCGCTGCGCCACGTCACGGGCGGCGGCGCGCAGCTCCGGCCCGCCGCGGATCCGGTACGTCGTGTGCAGCCGGGCCAGGTCCTCGGCGTAGCCGTGCGGGTTGCTGGTCGAGCCCGTGAGCAGGGTGCGGTCCTCGGGGAGCGCCTCCAGCCGGCCCATCACCCGAGGCAGCCACACCTGGTCGACGGGCAGGTCGATCTCCACCGACGTCTCGTACTCCCAGCCGGCCGCGAGGTGCTCCTCGAGCACGGCGACGGGGTCGAGGTCGGCCGGTCGCGTGAACGTGGCCGTCAGCACCTCGACACTGCGCATCCGGTCGACCCGGAAGGCCCGCTGCTCGTCGACGGCGTGGCTCCAGCAGAGCAGGTACCACCGGCTGTGGCGCACCACGACCGCCCAGGGGTCGACCTCGGCGGACCACTCGCGGCCCGACTCGGTGCGGTAGCCGATCCGGACCTGCCGCCCGGTCTCACTGGCGTGCACCAGGGTCGCGGTCGTCTCCGGGTCGGGCCGCACCGCGCTGCGGTCGGTGGCCGAGGCCGCGGAGCGCCGCACCGTCTCGGCCTGTGCCGTCACCGACGTGGGCAGCGCCCGCACGATCTTCCCGAGGGCGCTGCCGACCGGGTCGGTGGGGTCGTCGGCGTTGGGGTGGCCGTCGAGGACGGCCATCACCAGGCCGAGCGCCTCGCTGGCACTGAACATCAGCGGCGGGAGGCGCAGCCCGCGGCCGACCCGGTAGCCACCGTAGGGGCCGCGGACCGACTCGACCGGGATGCCGGCCTCGCGCAGGATCGCGACGTACCGGCGGGCGGCTCGCTCGGTGACGCCGAGGCGCTCCCCGAGCTGGTCGGCGGTGATCCCCGGCCGGGCCTGGAGCAGCTCGAGGGCGAGCAGCGCCCGTGCGGTCGGACTCGTCCCATCCATGGCACCACCCTAGGACCGCTACCGGAAGCACATCGTCCGGAACGGTGGCTACCGTCGTCACATGACCGCATCGACCGCATCCCGGCTCTCCGATCCGTGGGAGCCACCGATGGCCGGCACCGAGGCCGAGCACCTCCTCGGGGCGCTCGACCGCCAGCGCTGGACCTTCCGGTTCAAGGCCGACGGCCTCGACGCCGACGGCCTCGCCGCGACCGTCGGCGCCTCCTCCCTGACGATCGGTGGGCTGCTGAAGCACCTCGCCCTGGTCGAGGACGTCTACGTGACCGAGAAGCTCGACGGCGGGCCGTACGGCGAGCGCTGGGACCTCCTCGGCGCCGGCGAGTCCGAGGACTGGCACCTCAGGGCCGGCGACGCGACGCCTGAGGACCTGTACGACCTCTACGACCGCACGGTCGAGCGGGTGCGGGCGAAGCTCGCCGACGTGCTCGTCGACGGGGGTCTCGACCAGCCCACCGCCGCTCGACATCCGGACGGTCGCCCGGCCAGCCTCCGGCGGATCGTGTGCGACCTGGTCGAGGAGTACGGTCGCCACACCGGCCACGCCGACCTGATCCGCGAGGCGGTCGACGGCCGGGTCGGCGAGGACCCGCCGCCGGGCTGGCGCGCGAGCAGTGGGAGGGGAACGTTCCGTGGCTGAGTTCGGCAAGGAGGACCTGAGCGGGTCGTTGTTCGACTGGACCGACCTGAGCGGGTCGACGTTCCGCTACGCGTCGCTCAGCGACGTCATGATCCGGGGCACCGACCTCTACCGCGTGAAGATGCGCGACGTGGAGCTGATGGACGTCGACATCAGCGGCGAGATCGAGCGGGTGGTGATCAACGGGGTCGACGTCACGGCCTACGTCCACGACGAGCTCGTCCGCCGCGACCCGTTGCTCGGTCGGTTGCGCCCCGACGACCCGACCGGCTTCGTGGCGGCGTGGGACGAGCTCGAGCGGCTGTGGGAAGGGACGGTGGCGCGGGCACAGGCCCTCGACGCGGCGCTGCTCGACGAGTCGGTCGAGGAGGAGTGGTCGTTCGTCCAGACGCTGCGCCACCTGCTGTTCGCGTCGTCGGCATGGCTCAACCGCTCGGTCCTCGGGGAGCCGGCGCCGTTCCACTCGCTGGCGCTGCCGTGGAGCACGGCGCCGCCGATGCCGCACCTCGGGCTCGACGTCGACGCGCGGCCGACGCTCGACGAGGTGCTGGTGCTTCGGCGCGAGCGGCAGGCCGACGTTCGGCGGGTGCTCGAGGCACTGACCGACGAGCAGCTCGCGTCCGAGGTGACGCCTGAGGGCGAGGGGTGGCCACCGCCGCGACCGTTCGCGGTCAAGGACTGCCTGTGGACCGTCCTCAACGAGGAGTACTGGCACCGGCAGTACGCCGAGCGCGACCTGGCGGCCCTCGAGTCGCGCGGGGAGGCATGACCGACCTCGACGTCAGGCCCGCGAGCCCGGGCGTTCTACGCGAGGCAGGGCTGGCGGGACGAGGGCGAGTTCACCCACGACGCGCCCGGGCCCACGGGCCGATCACCGTGACGGCGCACCGCTACGTGAAGGACCTGTCCCCCAGCGAGGGCTTCGGCCCGCGACCACCCCCGCTGGGGTGGTTGCCCGGCGCCGGCTTGCGAGGCACGGTGGAGGCATGACACCGCAGCGGAACCAGGACGAGGGCGACTGGGGCGAGACCGAGCTCGATCCCCACGAGCGGGCCGACGCCGAGCGCAACCTCGACGACCCGAGCGCCGGGGACGACGAGCCGTGGAGCCCGCCCGACCGGCTGCCGCGCGGGCCCGAGCTGATCGGCGTCGAGACCGACGGCGGCGAGACGCTCGACCAGCGGATCGGCCAGGAGCAGCCCGACCCGGGCACGGCGTACGGCGCTCCGGACGGAGGCCGGGCGGAGCGGGAGGCCGAGCGGATGGTCGGCGGCGACGATCCCGACGCGATCCCGGCCGACCGCGACGTGCTCGGCGGACCGGCCGGCGACGACGCGCCGTTCGACGGCGAGGGGCCGGAGGCCTCGGCGATGCGGGTCGTGGAGGACGAGGACTGAGGCTAGTCCCGGGGGGCCGCCGGCATCCGCCGGTCGAGGGCGTGGGCGCCGGCGCTCACCACCAGGAACAGCACGGTGATGCCGACGCAGACCACGGCGACCGTGTCCCAGCCGTCCTCGTCGGGGTCGAGGAACGGGTAGGGGACCCAGCCGCTCAGCCCGCGCACCACGAAGGCCAGCGCCAGCCAGGCGACCGGCCAGAGGAGCGCCAGTCCGACGGCTCGACCGTCGATCCGAGGTCGTGGGCCCCAGACGAGCCACGCTCCGACGGCCAGCACGGGCACGACCCGGTGGAGCAGGGCATCGGCGAGCAGGTCGAGGCCGTCGAGCTCGAGCAGCGGCCGCAGCAGGACGAAGTGCACGACAGCCGTGATCGTGATGCCGACGAGGGAGGCCAGCCGGAGGGCGCGCCAGCCCGGCCCGTCGCGGCTCGGGTCACGGGCCAGGGTCGCCGCGCTCAGCGCGACCAGGGCGTTGCACTGCACCGTGAAGTAGAGGACGAACCGGCCCAGCCGGGTGCCGAGCCCGGGCGCATCCGTCTCGTCGAGCACCCGGCCGCCCTGGATGATCAGCACGAGCTGGAGCAGCAAGGCGGCGAAGGTGACGACCGCGACGACCAGGTGAGCGGTCCGCGCCCGGCTCGAGTTCACGGCCCCGAGCGTAGGGCCTCCGACGTCAGCCGTCGGCGCGCCACGTCAGGTGCGTGACGTGGGGCGTCGCGCGGGCGCCGACCGGCACCATCCGGAGGTCGGTGACGCCGTCGAAGACGCGCAACCCCTCGCCGATGCTGACCGGGACGACGTGCAGCCGCAGCTCGTCGACCCGACCGGCCGCCAGCGCCGCGTTGAGGGTCGTCACCCCACCGGCGACCGACACGTCGCCGTCGCCGGCGGCCTCGGCCGCCCGGTCGAGCGCCTCGTCGATCCCACCCGTGACGAAGTGGAACGTCGTGCCCCCGGCCAGCTCCACCGGGCGGCGCTCGCTGCGGCCGAGGACGAACACCGGCGCGTGGTAGGGCGGCTCAGGTCCCCACCAGCCGGTCCACGACAGGTCCCAGTCACCGCGGTCGGGTCCGAACATGTGGCGGCCCATGACGTAGGCGCCGGCCGTGGTGATCGCGTCGATCTCCTCCCGGTGGTCGTCGGCGTGCTCGAGCATCCAGGTGTGGAGCCGGTCGCCGACCGCCGGGCCGAAGGGGTGCTCGAAGGACTGGTCGCGACCGGCTCCGACCAGGTCCAGGGACACCGCCATGTCGGCCGTCACGCGGCCCATGTCAGCGCACCACGTCGTAGCAGAGCTTCTGGATGCCGTTGCCGTACGACGCCTGGTCGACCAGCTCGAGCTTGGCGAAGTCGGCCCCGTCGGCGGCGAAGAGTCGCTTGCCGCCACCGAGGACGACCGGGTACACGAGCAGGTGGTAGCGGTCCACGAGACCGGCCGCGGCCAGGTTCTGCGCCAGCGTGGCGCTGCCGTGCACCTGGATCTCGTCGCCGTCGGTCTCCTTGAGGGCGGCCACGTCGGCCATCGACGAGAGCACCGTCATCGGCTGCCAGGGTGATGCGTCGACGTCGGCCTGCTGGAGGGTGGAGGAGACGACGTACTTGGGGATCGCGTTGTAGCGCTCGAAGTCGGCCATCGTCGGCCACACCTGGTGGAACTCCTCCCAGCTCACCCGCCCGACCAGCAGCGCGCCGGCGGCCTCCTGCTCGCGAGCCTTCAGCTCGTAGGCCTCCTGCTCGGGTCGGACGTCCTGGAACGTCCAGCCCGCGCGGGGGTGGTCACCGCCGCCGGGGGAGTCGACGACGCCGTCGAGGGACATGAACTCGGTGACGATCAGGGTGCGCATGAGGTGCTCCTTCGGTTCGGTCTCGGACTGCTTCCACCCTGTCCACGAACGGACGGCACCGGATCCGACACCCCGGGTGCAGGAACTTCAGGGGCGGCCGGCGGTCGGCGTCACCACCGCCCGACGCGACCGCCTCCGCCGGCGGCCCAGCAGGTGCCGTCCCTCGTGCAGTCGAGGGTGTGGAAACCGGTCTTGCTCACGAGCGACCAGCTGCGGCCGCCGTCTGTGCTCAGGCTGGTCCCGTCGATCAGCTGACCGTCCGCGTCCGGCCCCTCGCCCACCACGAGGACGGCGGAGCGGCGGCCGGCCAGCCAGGCGGCGTCCTCGCCGAGGTGGGTCAGGTCGCCGCCGTTCGTCCAGGTACGGCCGTGGCGGGTGTACGCCGAGGCGTCGACCCCGTCCGCCGGGTCCAGGAAGTCGCCGCCGACCGCGACGCCGTGCCCGGGCGTGCGGAACGCCAGGGCGAACACGCCGGCCGCCTCCCCCGCCGGGAGCGTCGAGTCGGCCGCGGTCCAGGTGCGGCCGTGGTCCTTCGAGCGGTAGATGCGCGCGGCCGTGCCGCCGGAGCCGAACCAGGCCGTCCGGCCGGCGATCGTCAGGCACTCGCCGCTGGCCGAGAAGTTGGCCTCACCGGTGGCGGCGGGCATCCCGTCGTCGGGCAGCACCTTCCACGACCGGCCGCGGTCGCGGGTGGCGGCGACCTGGAACTTCCCGTCGACCGGGTCGCTGACGGCCAGCCCGCGCTTCCCCCCGGGGAAGAAGTCGAGGCAGTTGTAGAAGGCGTCCGGGTCGGGGTTGCGGAACGTCTCGGTCCACGTCGCACCGCCGTCGGTCGTGCGGTAGATCCGCGACGCCTCACCGGGGCCGATGGACAGCACCACGGCGGTGCGGGCGCTGCGGGCCTCGACGTCGCGGATCGTGAGCCCCCGGGTGCCCCGCGGCGTCACGTCCTCCCAGGTGCGACCTCCGTCGGTGGTCCGGTAGACGCGCCCGACCCCGCCCGCCGGTGAGCTGCCGCCGCTGACCCACGCGACCCGTCCGTTGACGGCGTCGAGGCCGCGGAAGCTCTGTCCCGGATCGACCACGGTGACGTCCCAGCCACCGGCCTCCTGTGCTTCTGAGGCTCCTGGGAAGGAGAGCCCGACGGGAAGGACGAGGGCGACGGAGCTGGCGGCGATCCCGAGTCTTCGCATGTCCGGCACCTTGCCGCGCCGTCGCCGACCTGTAAACCCCGGCCCGGGCTACAGCTCGATCTCGTAGAACAGCATCCGGTAGTCGGTGCCGGGGAGGATGTTGAGGAACCCGTGCCGCTCGTAGAAGCGGCGGGTGTCGGTGTCGTCCTCGTCGACGTTGATGTGGAGCTCGCCGGCGGACCGGCCCCGGCAGAGGTCCAGCGCCGCCGTCAGCAGGGCCGTGCCGATGCCCTGGTCGCGCAGGTCGGGCACGACGTACAGCTCCTCGAGCTGGGCGAGCGGGCCGTCGAAGTACGGCGAGGGGCGGAGGGTCAGGTAGGCGAAGCCGACGGGGTCCGCGCCGCCCGCGAGCAGCACGACCACGTCGTCGTCGGTCAGCAGCCGGGCGAACCGTTCCTCGAGCTCGACGGCCGAGGGCGTCTCGGTCTCGAACTCGGTGTTGAAGTCGAAGAGCAGCCGCCCGACCAGGCCGGCCTCGGTCGGGGTCGCGCGTCGTACGTCGGTGTCGGCCATGACCCGAGGCTAGGTCGACGCAGTGCCTCCCGCGACCGGAAAAGCGGGTGCGGGGCGGTCGGCGCGGCTGCGAGGGTGAGGAGCATGAGCGGACCCCTGATCCAGTGCTTCAACCTCGACACGACCGACCCCGACCGCACGGCCTCCTTCTGGCAGGAGGCGCTCGGGTGGCGCCGGACCTACGACACCCCCGACGAAGTGGTCCTCGAGCCACCCGCGGGCAGTCCCCAGGACGGCGTCGCGCCGGACCTGTTGTTCGCGCGAGTGCCGGAGGGCAAGACGGTCAAGAACCGGTGGCACCCCGACCTGCGGCCGACCGACCAGGCCGCCGAGGTCGCCCGGCTCGAGGAGCTGGGCGCCACCCGCACCGACGTCGGCCAGGGTGACGACGTCTCGTGGATCGTCATGGCCGACCCCGACGGCAACGAGTTCTGCGTGCTGCGGGCCTTCACGGCCGACGAGCTCGCGGAGATCGCGGCCGAGGCTGCCGTGAAGCAGCAGGGCAGCAGCTAGCGCACCTCGAAGCGGGTCTCCCCGCACGGGGCCATCGGAGAGACCACGACGCCGGAGACGTCCGCGGACGGCGGGCCCTCTCGGCACCACTCGACGAGGGCGTCGACCGCGGCGTCGTCGCCTTCGAACTCGCCCTCGACCGACCCGCTCGCGGTGTTGCCGACCCACCCGCCGACCCCGAGCCGGTGTGCCTCCTGACGGCAGGAGTCGCGGAAGAACACCCCTTGCACGCGGCCGGTGACCTCGACGTGGACCCGCATCCCGTCACTGTAGGACTCAGGAGTTGAATGGATCTCGTGGAGCACTGGCCGACGTACGTCGACGAGCACACGACCACGCTGGCGGCCGCCCCCGCCGCGGTCTGGCCGCAGCTGCGGGCCTACGTCGACGACTGGCTGGCGCGCTCCGAGCGGAGCCCGCTGACCCGGCTCCTCGGAACCCGGCCGCCCGCCGGGTTCGAGGTCACCGGGGCGGACGAGCCGCGGCGCCTGACGCTCGCGGGCCGGCACCGCTTCTCGCACTACGTCCTGGACGTGCGCCTCACCGACGTGGGCGACGGCACCACCACTGCGGCCGCGGCGACGTACGCCGACTTCCCCGGGCTGCACGGCCTCGCCTACCGCACCCTGGTGATCCGCAGCGGCTTCCACGTGCTCGCGACCCGCCGCCTGCTGCGCGGCCTGCGTGACCGGGTGGCGGGCGGATGACCCGGCTCGAGCCCGACTACCCGATCGTCACCGAGCGGCTGCTGCTGCGCCCGCTGAACGACGAGGGCGACGTGGCCGGGATGCACGCCTACCGGTCGCTCGAAGAGGTGTGCCGCTACGTGCCCTTCGTCCCCGGCACGCTCGAGGAGATGGTCGAGCGGTTCCGCAACCCCGACCGGGTCCGGCCGACGATCCGCGCGGAGGGCGACGTGCTCTCCCTCGCGATCGAGCGCCGCGACACGGGGGCGATGATCGGCGACCTGGTGCTCTTCTGGCACAGCGAGACCGACGGGCACGCCGAGGTCGGCTACGTGCTGCACCCCGACCACGCCGGGCAGGGGTTCGCGACCGAGGCGACCGCGGCGCTGATCGACCTCGCGTTCGACGGCGGACTGCCGGTCCACCGGGTGACCGCCCGGCTCGACGAGCGCAACGTCGCGTCGGCCGCGGTGTGCCGGCGGCTGGGGATGCGCCTCGAGGCGACGTACGTCGAGGGGGAGTGGTTCAAGGGCGAGTGGACGACGCTGCTGGTGTTCGCGGTGCTCGACCGCGAGTGGCGGGCGTGCGGGCGAGGCTGATCGCCTGTCGCCGGGTCGGCGCGAACGCGCTGGTGCCCAGCCACTCCCACAGCGCCTCGGCGTCCCGGCTCGGACCGGTGACCCGCACCTCGCGGGTGCGGAGCACGTCGTCGGGCAGCCGGTCCCCGACCCACACCTCGGTCAACGCGCGCACGCTCGACTCGACGAGCACGGTCAGCTCGTGGCCGGGGTCGTCGCGGCACAGGTCGGCCTTGCCCGACTCGACCACGAGCCACCAGTCCTGCTCCCGCTCGCCCGCGTCGGGGAAGTGGAAGAAGACCACGACCCGCCGGTCGCGCGGGATCCGCTCGAGCCGGACGAACCGTCGGACGTCCCACATCAGGAAGCCGACGTCGAGCTGCCCGTCGTCGAGCCGGCTGCCGATCCACTCGGCGCCCCAGTGCCCGATGGCCAGCACGATCGGGCGCAGCGACTCACCGGCGTCGGTCAGCTCGTACGTCGTGGCGCGACCGTCGACGGTGCGGCGCACGACGCCGAACTCCTCGAGCGTGCGCAACCGGGTCGAGAGCAACGTCGTCGAGATCCGGGGCAGGCCGCGCCGCAGCTCGTTGAAGTGGGTGCTGCCGCACAGGAGCTCTCGGACCAGCAGCAGCGTCCAGCGCTCACCAAGGAGCTCGGCGCCGCGGGCGACCGTGCAGAACTGGCCGTAGTCGAGCATGCCCCGATTCAAGGCCCGGCGGTCGCCGGGGGCAAGTGCAGATTCTGTTCTATCTGCCTCCGGCCACGACTCGGACGATGGTGGCGAGCGACGTCCACCACGACCGAGGAGACCACCATGACCACGACCACCTTCGACCCCGTCGTCTTCAAGACCACGACCCGCGAGCAGTGGCAGGCGGCGGCCGAGCCCTGGCACCGCTGGGGAGACTTCATCGGCCAGTGGCTGGGCGACGCCACGGAGGCCATGTTCGACCTGGCCCGGATCGAGTCCGGCAGCCGGGTGCTCGACGTCGCCGCCGGCGCGGGAGAGCAGTCGCTGCGCGCCGCCGAGCGGGTCGGGCCGACCGGCCACGTGCTGGCGACCGACCTTGCGCCGGCCCTCCTCGAGCGCGCGGCCGCGGACGCGGCGGCGGCCGGTCTCGACCAGGTCGGCACGCTGGAGATCGACGGCGAGGACCTGCACCGGCTCGACGCGGCGACGTACGACGCCGTCGTGAGCCGGGTCGGCCTCATCTACTTCCCGGACCAGCAGCGCGCTCTGGCGGGGATGCGGCACGTGCTCCGCGAGGGCGGCCGGGTGGCGGCCGTCGTCTACTCCACGCCCGACCGCAACGCGTTCTTCTCGGTGCCGGTGCAGATCATCCGCCGCCGGGCGCAGCTGCCGCCGCCGCTGCCCGGCCAGCCCGGCCCGTTCTCGCTGGGCGGTTCCGGGGCCCTCGCCGACACCCTGACCACGGCCGGCTTCGTCGACGTCGACGTCGTCGCGGTGCCGTCGCCGGTGCGGCTCCCGTCGGCCGACGAGTGCGTCCGCTTCGAGCGCGAGTCCTTCGGCGCCCTGCACCAGATGATGCGAGGACTGTCGGCGGCCGAGCAGGAGGAGACCTGGCAGGAGATCCGAGAGGCGCTGGCGGCGTACGAGACCGCTGACGGCTTCGTCGGTCCCTGCGAGATGCTCGTGGGCGCGGGCACGCGCTGACGCGGGAATGCCGGTTACTCTGTCACTGTTAGTGACTCTGGAATCAATAGTGATCCAGAGAAGGAGTCGGCATGACGCGCGTGACCACGCAGCTGCCCGGGATGTCCGCCCACGAGTCCTACCGGTGGGCGTCGGACCTCTTCCGGCACCGTGACTACTACACCGCCGCCGAGGTGCTCCGGCACCTCGTCGACACCCACGAGCACGACGGCGACCTCGGTGCCGCGCGCGAGCTGCTCGCCCGGGCCTACTTCCACTCGGCCCAGCTGGACCGGGCGGCGGCCGCCGCGCATGACCTGCTCGAGCGCGACCCCGCGCACGGGTACGCCGCGCTGCTGCTGGCCAGGACCCTGGAGCGCGCCTCGCGGAGCGACGAGGCGGCCGCGGCCCGCCGCTACGCCGCGGCGCTGGGCATGGCGGCCTGATGCCGGACCACGGCCAGCCCGGGCCGCCCGAGCCCGAGCGGGTCGAGGTGGCAGAGCCGTACCGGGCCGACCCGCGCGGTGCCGGCCAGCACCTGGTGGACGTCCACGACGGGCTGCGGGTCGAGCTGACGCAGGTCCGGGACATCCTGGGCCAGGTCCGGCAGGGCCACGTGAGCGCCGGCCAGGCGAGGTCGGCGGTCAACACGATGACGCTGCGCCAGAACAGCTGGACGCTGGGTGCCTACTGCGAGGCCTACTGCCGGTTCGTCACCGGCCACCACACGCTCGAGGACCGCAGCCTCTTCACGCACCTGCGTCGGACGGAGCCCGGCCTCGGACCGGTGCTCGACCGGCTGGAGCAGGAGCACGAGGTGATCCACGCAGTGCTCGAGGAGTTCGACCGGGCGCTGGTGCGGCTGGTCACCGACGACGTGATCAGCCGCTCCGGGGCGGCCGCGCTCGACGAGGTGCAGCGGGTGGTCGACCGGTTGAGCGAGACGTTGCTCGACCACCTGTCCTACGAGGAGGAGCAGCTCGTGGAGCCGCTCGACCGGTACGGGTTCGCCTGATGTCCGACGACCACGGCGACTGCCAGGCGGTCCACCGGGTGCTGGGCCTCCTGGGCCGGGCGTGGGCCGGAGCCGTGCTGTGGGCGATCCTCGACGGCGCGGACCGGTTCACGGCTGTTCGCGCGTCGGTGCCCGGGGTGAGCGACGCGGTGCTGACCGCCCGGCTCCGTGACCTGTGCGACCACGGCCTGGTCGAGCGGGTCGTCGAGCCCGGACCCCCGACGGCCGTGCGGTACGTGCCGACCTCGGCGGGCCGTGACGCGCGACGGCTGTTGCGGTCGCTGCGCGACTACGCTCGCCGCTACCCAGCCGTCGGCAGCCCGCGGAGCGACTCCGGAGGTTGACGTGCGGCTCTGGAGGTTGAGGTTCGAGGAGGGCCGGCGACGAGCCACGAAACCTCGTCAGCCCTCACGCCAACGCCGGCACATCACAGTCCTCCGGCAGGGCCGGGGAGGAGCCGGTGCATCAGCTGGCCCCAGGCATCGGTCGCGTCGCACAGGCACTCGACCCGGCGGTTGAAGTGGAGGGGGAGGTCCTGGCACTCGGCGCCGCCCCGGCCGGTGCCGCGCGCCCACGTCTCCGTCTCGGCGTACTGGCGCCGGTTCATGACCGACGAGGCCTGGCGCCAGGTCAAGCGCGACTTCAACGCGGCCGTGGAGGCCGACGTCGCCTGACCTGGCTCAGGAGTCGAAGCCGAGGCCGGCCCGGTCGAGCCCGCGCAGCCAGAGGTTGCGCCGCCCCTGCCGGTGGTCGGCCCGGTCCAGCGACCAGCGGGTCAGGTTGATCCCGACGCTCGCGACCGGTTCCGGCGGGAAGGGCAGTGGCTTGCTGCGCACCATCTCGAGCGCCGTGCGCTCGGTCTCCTCGCCGTCGAGCAGGTCGAGCATGACGTCCGCCGCGAACCGGGTGGCGCCGACGCCGAGTCCGGTGAACCCGGCGGTGTGCGCCACCCGGCCCTGGTGGGCGGTCGCCCAGAACGCGCAGAACCGGGTGCACGTGTCGATCGCGCCGGCCCACTGGTGCGTCACGCGGATCCCCTCGAGCTGGGGGAACGTCGTCAGCAGGTGGGAGACCAGCTTGCGGTGGAGTCCCGGGTCGCGCTCGTGCTCGGCGCGGATCCGCTTGCCGTAGCGGTACACCGCGTCGTACCCGCCGAAGAGGATCCGGTGGTCGGCGCTGAGCCGGTAGTAGTGGAACTGGTTGCCGACGTCGCCGATCCCCTGCCGGCCGCGCCAGCCGATCGCGTCGAGCTGGGCGTCGGTGAGCGGCTCGGTCATGACGGCGTAGTCGTAGACCGGCACCGTGAACGGGCGGTAGCGCCGCAGCAGCGACGGGAAGACGTTGGTGCCGAGGGCGACCTGCGAGGCGGTGACCCGGCCGCGCGGCGTGTGGAGCGTGACCGGGCCGCGGTGGCCCTCGCCCTCGAGCCCCTCGACCGGGGTGCTCTCCACCACCTCGACACCGAGGTCTGAGGCGAGCCGGCCGAGCTCGGCGACGAGCTTCGCGGGGTGGACGAGCGCGCAGCCGGGCACCAGTCGGCCGGCGAGGTACGTCGGGCTGCCGACCTCGGCACGGACCTGCTCGGCGTCGAGGAACCGGCCCTCCGTCATCTCCTCGAGCCACGCGACCTGGTGGGGCTCGACGGCCACGTTCAGCTCGCCGTTGCGTTCGAAGTCGACCGCGAGGCCGTTCTCCTGCACGGTCCGCTCGATGCCGTCGAGGTTGTCGTCGCCGAGCCGCACCAGTGCGTCGTACTCGTCCGGCCATCGGCTGCGGCCGTTCTCCTCGCCGTGGGTGATGCTCGCCTCGCAGAACCCGCCGTTGCGGCCCGAGGCCGCCCAGCCGAGCCGGTTCGCCTCCAGCAGCAGCACCCGGCGGCCGGGGTCGCGCTGCTTCGCGCGGACCGCGGTCCACAGCCCGGCGTACCCGCCGCCGACGACCGCGAGGTCGGTGGTGTGGTCGGCGGTCAGCGGCTCGTACCGCTCTCCGGGCGCGTCCTCGATCCAGAAGCAGGCGTCGCGCACCTCGGCCAGCGCGTGGTCCAGCGCGGATGCCGGCGGCGGTTGCCGCTCCCAGACCGTCGCGCTCATGGGCCAGACGCTAGCGGTCCACGGACGTCGGTGGCCCTTGCACGGGTCCGCCGCGCGGGCGAGGGTGGCCCATGACCACCAGCACGCCGCCGGCCGGCGCCGACGACCTCCAGGAACGATCCGACGCCGGCCACGACCCCGCGCGCTACACGAAGCGGGGGAAGCTGCGAGCCCCGGTCTACGAGGAGGAGATCGAGCGGCTCCAGGAGCAGCTCGTGCAGCTCCAGTACTGGATCCAGCGGCAGGGCCTCAAGGTGCTGGTGATCTTCGAGGGCCGCGGCTCGGCCGGGAAGGGCGGCGTCATCAAGCGGATCACCGAGCGCACGAGCCCCCGCACAGTGCGCGTGGTGGCGTTGCCGAAACCGACCGAGCGGCAGCAGACGCAGTGGTACTTCCAGCGGTACGTCGAGCACCTGCCGGCCGCCGGCGAGATGGTTCTCTTCGACCGCAGCTGGTACAACCGCTCGAACGTCGAGTGGGTGATGGGCTACTGCTCCGAGGAGGAGCACCAGGAGTTCCTCCGCTCCTGCCCGGAGTTCGAGCGGATGCTGGTCCGGTCCGGCATCAAGGTCTTGAAGTACTGGTTCTCCGTGTCGTTCGAGGAGCAGCGCAAGCGGTTCGAGGCCCGCAACGCCGAGCCTCTCAAGCGGTGGAAGCTCTCCGACATGGATCTGGCCGAGCACGAGCTCTACGTCCGCTACTCGATGGCGAAGGACACCACGTTCCAGTACACCGACATCAAGCAGGCGCCCTGGTACGTCGTGCCGTCCGACGACAAGCGGGCCGCCCGGCTCAACTGCATCGCCCACCTGTTGACCCAGTTTGCCTACGAGGACGTGTCACCGGACGTGGTGGAACTTCCCGAGATGCGTCAGGAGCCCTACGTCCGGCCGCCCATGCACGAGCAGACGTTCGTCCCCCAGGTCTTCTGATGTACGGCGACCTGTTCGCGGGCTTCTCGGTGACCGACTTCGAGCGGGCCGTGGCCTGGCACCACCGGCTGTGGGGTGATGTCGAGACGTTCCAGCCCCACGACACCGAGCTGGTGTGGACGCTGGGCGAGGGCCGGCACGTGTACGTCGAGCTGCAGCCCGAGGGCGCCGGCGGTGCCCAGATGACGGTCTTCGTCGACGACTACGACGGGTTCGTCCGAGCCGCCGCCGAGCGGGGCGTCGAGCCGGAGTCGGAGGAGACCTACGGCAACGGGGTCCGCAAGGCGACGTTCCGCGACCCCGACGGGAACGAGGTCGGGATCGGCGGCGGGCCGGTCGAGGCGGCCTGACCTCAGCCCAGGCGGCGGACGGCGGCGTCCGCGAGGGCGCCGGCAGCCGGCTGGTGGTGGTCGAGGAACAGGGACGGCTCGGCCAGCTCCAGCTCCAGCAGCCGGGGTCCGTCGGGGCTGGGCAGCAGGTCGACCCGGGCGTAGAGCAGGTCGTCGCGCAGCTGCGCCGGCACCGCCTCGAGGACGGCGTCGGCGAGCTCCCGCTCGGCGGTCGACGCGTCGCGCGGTGACATCTCCTCCTGCAGGAACAGCTCCTCGGTGAGGGCCATCCCGGGCGTCAGCAGCGGGCCCTTCCGCATCGCGTGCGAGAACCGGCCGTCGATGAACAGCAGCGCGGTCTCGCCGATCTCGTCGACTTCGTGGAGGTAGGGCTGCACCATCACCCCGCGGCCCGCGCCGAGCAGCGCGCCGGCGTGCGCGTGAGACCGGTCGACCTCGTCCGGCCCGAGCCGCAACGTGCCCCTGGAGCCGGCCGACACGACCGGCTTCACGACGTGCTCGACGTCCTCGAACCGGTGCCGGGGCCCGTCGCCGGGCGCGAGGAACTGGGTCGGCACGATCGGGACGCCGGCCGCCTCGAGCTCGGCGAGGTAGCGCTTGTCGGTGTTCCAGCGGAGCACCGCGGCGGAGTTCAGCAGTCGCGTGGCCCCGGCCACCCGGTCGGCCCAGGCCAGGAACTCGGGCAGTCGCTCCGCGTAGTCCCACGTCGACCGGACCACCACCAGGTCGTACGCCGACCAGTCGAGCTCGGCGTCCCACACGGCCGGCTCGGCGGTGACGTCGCGGTCGTGCAGCGCCGCGAGGAACCGCTGCCCCTCGTCGTCGAGGTCCGGGACCTCGGCTGCCGTCGCCACCCCGATCCGCACCCCGGTCCGCTCTCCCATGCGGGCGACCCTCTCACGGACTCAGGGGCGCTCAGGCTCCAGGTCCAGCCAGGTGGCCAGGCTCTCGATCTCGGCGTCGACGGCCGCGGCGAGCGCGGCGTCGAACGGCTCGTCAGCGTGGACCGCGTCGACCCGCAGCACGCCGCGGTCGCGCTCGGCGGTGGCGTCGACCTTGCCGACCAGCCGGTCGCCGTGGAGGACCGGCAGCGCCCAGTAGCCCCACCGTCGCTTGTCCTTCGGCTTGTACATCTCGAGCTGGTAGTCGAAGCCGAAGAGCTCGGACATCCGCTTGCGGTCGTAGACGAGCCGGTCGAGCGGCGACAGCAGCGCGGTGCGCGGCTCGAACTCCTCCACGACGTACGCCGGGTCGACCCGCCAGGTGCCGCGGACGCCCTCGACGACGGCCGGCTCGCCGGCCTGACCGACGTGGTTCGGCTCGCCGGGCATCTGCGCCGACTTCGCCCGCGCGATCCCGAGCGACCGCAGCCGTCGCTCGTCGCGGATCCGGAAGGCCTCCTCGAGCGGCACCGGCTCGACGTCCGGGTAGACGCGCTCGGCGAGGTCCCACAGCCGCTCCCGGCCGTCGCGGCCGGCGGTCGCGACCTCGCCGCGCTGGACCATCATCGAGATCAGCATCCGCACGTTGCGATCGTCGTTCCACCCGCTCGACCGCCACGGGACCAACGTGACGTCGGGCAGCTCGCGAGTCGTGAGCGGCCCCTCGTCGTACAGCTTCTCGAGGATGTCGCGGCGGCAGTCGTCGTTCGCCTCGACCCAGTCGGCCAGACCCTGCTCCCAGTCCTTGAGCTCGCCGACGCCCGGCCACGCGGCCATCTCGGCCCGGAACAGCGCGAGGTCCTCTGCCGGCCGCAGCAGCTGCTGGAGGTTGATCAGGTCGCCGCCGTCGACGCCGGCGTCCAGGTCCGCCCGGCGGTACCCCTGACCGAGCCGGCTCCAGGCGACGACGTGGGCGCTCGGCGCCACGGCCGCGGTCGGGTCGTCCTGCACGTAGGTCAGGTGGCGCACCAGGTCGAGCAGGTCGGTGGGGCGGTGGTCGGTGAGCAGCTGGGCGCGGACCGCGATCCGCCGCGCCTGCTCCGGCGTCAGCTCGTGGGTCATCGGTCGAGCAGTGGCCGCCGCGGGTCCCAGGTGGTGCCGTCGCGCTCGTCGCGGCGCTTGCGGGCGATCGCCGACAGCGACTCGAGCACGACCCGGTTGGCGAGCGCCGCGGTGATGTCCGCGTGGTCGTAGGGCGGGCTGACCTCGACGACGTCGACGCCCACGACGGGGAGCTCCAGGCAGATCCGGCGTACGGCGTCGAGCAGGTCGCGCGCGGACAGGCCACCCGGCTCCGGGGTGCCGGTGCCGGGGGCGTGCCCCGGGTCGCAGACGTCGATGTCGACCGAGAGGAAGACGCCCTCGCACTCGTCGGTGGCGATCGCGAACGCCTCGGTCAGGCACTCGGTCAGGCCGCGCTCGCCGATCTCGGTCATCTCGTAGGACCGCATCTGCTCACCGGCCATCCAGTCGAGCGTCTCGGGGCCGGGCCAGTAGCCGCGCAGCCCCATCTGGAGGAAGCGGTCGCCCCGCACCGCGCCGGACTCGATCAGCCGTCGCATCGGCTGGCCGTGGCCCCACAGCGACCCGAACTCGATGTCGCCGGTGTCGGCGTGCGCGTCGAAGTGGATCATCGACACCCGGCCATGGCCGAGCACGTTGGCGACGCCCTTCGCGTCGGGGTAGGCGACCGAGTGGTCGCCGCCGAGGACGACCGGGATCGCCCCGGCCCGCGTGACCGTCTCGACCGCGGCCTCCAGTCGCGGCAGCGCGACCTCGATGTCGCCGGGCGGCATCTCGACGTCGCCGGCGTCGACGACCCGGAGGTCGAGCAGGCCGTCGGTGCGCAGCGCCAGCGACGGTCGCGAGCCGTCGTGGGGCAGGTAGTCGGTGCTCCGGATCGCCTGCGGCCCGAACCGGGTGCCGGGCCGGTGCGACGTCCCACCGTCGAACGGGGCGCCCAGGATCACGACGTCCGCGCCGGCGTACGACGCCTCGTCGTCGAGGTCGCACGCCGGGACGCCGAGGAACGTGATGTCGGGCCCGAACTGGGCGCCGTAGCGAGTCACGGAGCCGACTGTAACGCCGAGTGGTCAGCGGCGGGCCGCGGTGCGGGTGCGGCGGGGGCTCCGGCGCCCGCGGGGTGACGTCGCGGCGTCGAACGTCAACCGCCGTGGCCACGTGAACGTGAGCGACCCGCCGTGGGGCAGGGCCCGCCACTGCTCGGCGACCTCGGTCATCCGCCGGACGGCCGCGGCGAGGTCAGTCGGGTCGACCTCGAGCGGCGCCGGCAGGGTGTGCTGCTTGACCCGACCGATGCTCCGCTCCCAGGTGCGGACCGTCAGCACGACGAGCTGCTCGGAGCGCGCCATGTCGGCCCGCCCGACCGCCCCGATCCGCTGCGCCCGCCGCTGGTTGCGCAGCGTGTTGTCCTCCGGGGCGGGCGTGAAGATGCCGCCGCCGCCCGCGGCCAGCTGCCCCCAGACCCCGAGCTCGATCCCGTACGACTCCTCGACCAGGTAGTGGGCGACGTCGTGCGGCATCAACTCGTCGTACCCCGGTGCGAACCGCGGCACCAGCGCCGGCCCGTGCTCGCGCTCGATCGCGACCCGGTACCGCTTGTCGTCGACCTTCGTGAACGTCACCTGCATCTCTCGACGGTAGGTCCGATCCTCCCCGACGTCACCGGAGTTTCCGGCCAGACGCTTAACCTGGGGCGATGGCCTGGATCCACGCCGTGCTCGACGTGCCGCCCCCGAGCCGAGCGCTCGCCGGCGACTTCTGGGGGTCCGCACTCGGCTGCCCCGCGGGGAGACCGTGGTCCCGGCACCCCGAGCTGCGGAGCTTCGAGCCACTGGCGGGGACGGCCTACGTCCACCTGCAGGAGATCGACGGACCACCGCGCGTCCACCTCGACCTGGAGTCCGTCGATCCGGACGCGCTGGTGGAGCACGCGGTCGAGCTGGGTGCCCGGTTCGTCGGGCGGAGCGACCGGTGGCAGACGCTGCTGTCCCCGGGCGGGCTGCCATTCTGCGTGCTCGCCACCACCGACCACCGGGCCCCGCCGGCCCCGGTGGCCTGGCCGGACGGTCACCGCAGCCGGCTGGTGCAGGTCTGCATCGACTCTCCGTCCTCGCGGCACGCCGCCGAGGTCGCGTTCTGGCAGGCCCTGCTCGGCGACCGGTGGGTCGACTCGCCCGCCCACGAGTTCGCCGGCAAGTGGCACGACGACCTCGGCTCCCCGATCCAGCTGCTGTTCCAGCGCCTCGACGAGCCCGACGGTCCGGTCCGGGCGCACCTCGACCTCGGCACCGACGATCTCCCCGCAGAGGTGAGCCGGCTGGTCGACCTGGGCGCCGAGGACGTCGCTCCGGGTCGTGGCTGGCACGTCCTGCGCGACCCCACCGGCCTCCTGTTCTGTGCCACCGAGAACTCACCCGCCAGCGAGGACCGCCGCGACCTCGGCTGAGGCCACCAACCACGTTCTCCGGAGTCAGGCTGAGCGAGGCGCTGGTCGGGCCGGACGGCGCCTGTGATCATGGGCTCATGGGCCCTCCACCGCCCCTGGTCGGCCGCGAGCAGGAGCTCCGCCAGGTCGCGGAGCTCGTGGCGGGCGGGCACCCCACCGTCCTGGTCCTCGAGGTGGAGCCGGGCTCGGATCGCCACCAACCGAGGTGCCGTGACGACCAGCCACCTCCTGACCGGCCACCTCCTGACCGGCCCCGACGTCTGCCTGTAGACGTCGGGGCTCGTCACGCGTCAGACCAGCACGGGCGCGTCCAGCGCCACCTCCGCAAGCGCCCGCGCGTGCGCGTCGGCGGAGCAGATCAGGGGGAGCGGGCTGTCCTTCTCGGAGACCAGCAGCCCGATCTCGGTGCACGCCAGGACGACCGCTTGAGCACCGCGCTCGGCGAGCCGCTCGATGGCGTCGACGTAGGCCGTGCGCGAGGCGTCGACGATCCGGCCCTGGGTGAGCTCGTCGAAGATCACCCGGTCGACCAGGTCGCGGTCAGGTGCCGACGGCACCAGGGCGGCGATGCCGTGCCGGGCCAGCCGGTCGGCGTAGAACTGCTCCTCCATCACCCAGCGCGCGCCCAGGACGCCGAGCCGCGACCAGCCCTGACCGGCCGCGACCCCCGCGACCGCGTCGGCGATGTGCAGGAGCGGTACGTCGACGGAGGCCTCGACCGCCGGCGCGACCTTGTGCATCAGGTTGGTGCAGATCGCGACGACGTCGGCGCCGCCGGCGACGCAGGCCTGGGCCGCGCGACCGAGCAGATCCCCCGCGCCCGCCCAGTCGCCCGCCACCTGGCACTGCCGCACTGCCGAGAAGTCCAGGGACTGCATCGTGATCGGCGCCGAGGCGTGGCCACCGAGCCGGTCGGCGACGACCTCGTTGATGATCCGGTAGTAGCTGGCGGTCGAGTGCCAGCTCATGCCGCCGATGAGTCCGATGGTCTGCATGGCGCCAGCCTGGCCGACCGACGCGATCAAAGGTAGTCCCTTCCTGCTTGCCAGGGGCATAAGCAATACTTGGATGATGGATCCGCGGCGCGTGCTCCTCTTCAGAGCCGTCGCCCGGGCCGGCTCGCTGAGCGGGGCCGCCCGCGACCTGGGGTGGACCCAGCCGGCGGTCAGCCAGCAGCTGCAGCGTCTCGAGCGGGAGGTGGGCAGCCCGCTGCTCGTCCGCAGCACCCGTGGCGTCACCCTCACCGAGGCCGGCCGGCTGCTGCTTCAGCGCGCGGACACCGTCGCCGGCGCCCTCCACATGGCGACCGAGGAGCTCGCCTCGCTCGCCGACCTGCGCGGCGGCCGGGTCCGGCTGGTCGCGTTCCCGTCGGCCGCCGCGACCCTGGCTCCGGCAGCACTCAAGGCGCTCGCCCACGACTATCCGGCGGTCGAGGTCGCGCTCGTCGAGGCCGAGCCGCCGGAGGCGTGGGCGGCAGTGAGAGCCGGGGAGGCCGACCTCGCACTGGTCTTCGGGTACGACGGACCGCCGGCCGACGACGGCGACCTCACCTGGCTGCCCCTGGTCGTGGAGCCGGTCGACCTGGTGCTGCCGCCCGAGCACCCCGCGGGCACCCGCCGGGCGGTCCGGCTCGGAGAGCTCGCGCGGGACACCTGGATCGGTGGCTGCTCCCGCTGCCGCCAGCACCTCGTCGACCGGTGCCGTGCGGCCGGGTTCGAGCCACGGCTGTCCCACGAGACCGACGACTACGTCGCCGTCCAGGCGCTCGTCGCGGCAGGGCTGGGCGTGACGCTGCTGCCGCGCTCGGCACTGCGGGCGTTCCGGCACCCCGAGGTCGTCGTCCGGGAGTCCCGGGCGCTGGGCGACCGGCACGTCGGCCTCGTGTACCGGCCGGGCGGCGAGCAGGTGCCGGCGACCCGGGCGCTGCTCGAGCGGCTGGTGGCGGTCAGCCGCTGATCACATCTCCTCGTGGGTGTCCGGGTCGCCGCCGAAGAGACGACCGTCGGCCCGGGCCAGCCCGCTGATCGCCGCGACCTCGTCGTCGGTGAGCTCGAACCCGAAGACGTCGAGGTTCTCGCGCTGCCGCGCGGGCGTGGCCGACTTGGGGATCGGCAGGTTTCCCTGCTGGAGGTGCCACCGGAGGAGCACCTGGCCCGGGGTCACCCCGTGCCGCTCCGCAGCGGACGCGACCGGCGGCTCGGTGAACGGCGCCTGTCGCTTGCCCAGCGGACTCCACGACTCGGTCACGATCCCGAGGTCGTCGTCCACCTGCTGCATCTCCGGCTGGGGGAAGTAGGGGTGCAGCTCGATCTGGTTGACCGCCGGCGTCACGCCCGTCTCGTCGACGATCCGCTGCAGGTGGCCGTGCGTGAAGTTCGAGACGCCGATGCTGCGCACCAGCCCGTCCCGCTGCAGGTCGACCAGGGCCCGCCACGCCTCGTGGTAGCGGTCGCGGCCCGGGTTCGGCCAGTGGATCAGGTGCAGGTCGAGGCGGTCGATCCCGAGCCGCTCAAGGGACTCCCTCGTGGAGCGGATCGCGTCGTCGTAGCCGTGGTGCCGGCCGGGGATCTTGCTGCACACCACGATCTCGTCACGGCGTACGTCGGAGCGGCGGATCGCCTCGCCTACCTCGGCCTCGTTCTCGTAGTTGACGGCCGTGTCGACCAGGCGGTAGCCGGTGTCCAGCGCGCTCGACACAGCGGCCACCGCGTCGTCGCCGCGCAGGCCCGCGGTTCCGAAGCCGATCACCGGCAGGTCGTGTCCGTCGTTGAGCGAGTAGCGGGGGATGTCCATGCCCGCCACGCTAGCCAACCCCCCGGAACGATCAGGGTCGGGACCGGGGACGACCCCGATGCCGACGGCCGGGGCCACTGCCTACGGTGCCGGCATGGCCACCATCTCGGGCACCTTGAGCAGACCCTGGCGTCGGAGCGTCCTGGTGGGGCACGTGCTGTGCGGCGCGCGGGGGCAAGATGGGCGCCATGTCGATCCCCCATCCACTGCACCGGCCCTACCCGAGCGACGTGTACACCGGCGAGGGAGGCGAGGCCACTGCCTGGCTGCGGGCCGACGACAGTCCCCCGGAGCTGGAGTACCGCAACGGCGGCACGTGCGAGTACCTCGCGACCGGCGACCAGACCGGCGGCCTCTACGGGCTCTACCGGTGGTCGTTCGGCGAGGACGAGAGCGGGCCCGACCCGCACTTCCACCGCGCGATCACCGAGTCGTTCTACGTGCTCGAGGGCACGGTGAAGCTGTACGACGGCGAGGACTGGGTCACCGCCAGGGCCGGCGACTTCCTGCACGTCCCCGAGGGCGGCATCCACGGCTTCCGCGGCGGTGACCACGCCCGGATGCTGTTGATGTTCACGCCCGGCGCGCCGCGCGAGGACTACTTCGAGACCCTCAACGCAATCGGCCGGGGCCTCGAGATCACCGACGACGAGCGGGCGGCGTTCATGCTCCAGCACGACACGTACTGGGTCTGACGCCGCGCCGGGAATGAACCCCTGTGCGCTCCGGTTGAAGTGGTACAAGATTCAATCAGGAGGCGAGACATGCAGTTCGGCATCTTCACCGTCGGTGACGTGACGCCCGACCCGACCACCGGGCGTGCACCGACCGAGGCGGAGCGGATCCGGTCCATGACCGCGATCGCGCTCAAGGCCGAGGAGGTCGGCCTCGACGTGTTCGCGACCGGCGAGCACCACAACCCGCCGTTCGTGCCCAGCAGCCCGACGACCCACCTCGCGTTCATCGCGGCGCAGACCCAGCGGCTGCTGCTGTCGACGTCCACCACCCTGATCACGACCAACGACCCGGTGAAGCTCGCCGAGGACTACGCGATGCTGCAGCACCTCTCCGACGGCCGGATCGACCTCATGATGGGTCGTGGCAACACCGGTCCGGTCTACCCCTGGTTCGGCCAGGACATCCGCAACGGCATCCCGCTCGCCGTCGAGAACTACCACCTGCTGCGGCGCCTGTGGCGCGAGCGCGTGGTGACCTGGCAGGGCGAGTACCGCACCGCGCTGCAGGGCTTCACCGCCACCCCGGCACCACTCGACGGGACCCCGCCGTTCGTCTGGCACGGATCGATCCGCAGCCCCGAGATCGCCGAGCAGGCGGCGTACTACGGCGACGGCTTCTTCCACAACCACATCTTCTGGAACAAGGAGCACACCCAGCAGATGGTCGAGCTCTACCGCCGGCGCTTCGAGCACTACGGCCATGGCTCCGCCGACCAGGCGATCGTCGGCCTCGGCGGTCAGGTCTTCATGGCCGACACCGAGGCGGAGGCCAAGCGATACTTCCGCCCGTACTTCGACAACGCCCCGGTCTACGGCCACGGTCCCTCCCTCGAGGACTTCTCCGAGATGACGCCGCTGACGGTGGGGACGCCGGAGCAGGTGATCGAGCGGACGCTCGGGTTCGCTGACTACGTCGGCGACTACCAGCGTCAGCTGTTCCTCATGGACCACGCCGGCCTGCCGATGGACGTCGTGCTCGAGCAGATCGAGATCCTGGGTCGCGAGGTGGTGCCCGTGCTGCGGCGGGAGTTCGACCGCCGTCGCCCGGCGCACGTGCCCAGCGACCCGCCGACCCACGCGTCGCTCGTCGCCGCCGGACCCGACTCGCCCCACCACCAGGTGGCCCCGGCCCGCCTCGCCGAGACCGTCGGGAGCGCGTCGTGACCCGCCGACTGGCCGTCATCAGCGCTGGCCTGTCGGACCCGTCGGCCAGCCGGCTGCTGGCCGACCAGCTCGCCGACGCGGTGCGGGTGCAGGTCGGTGCCCGCGGCGAGGACGTCGTCATGGACGTCGTGGAGGTGCGCGAGCTCGCCCACGACCTCGCCACGATGCTCACGAGTGGCGGGATCCCGACGGCGGCCGTGACGCGAGCCCGCGACCTGGTCTCGGCGGCCGACGGCGTGGTCGCGGTGACCCCGGTGTTCACGGCCAGCTACAGCGGCCTGTTCAAGACCCTGGTCGACGCGCTCGACCCCGACTCGCTCAACGGGATGCCGGTGGTGGTGGCCGCCACCGCCGGGACGGCGCGCCACTCGCTGGTGCTCGACCATGCGATGCGGCCGCTGTTCAGCCACCTGCGAGCGGTCGTCGTCCCCACCGGCGTGTTCGCCGCGACCGAGGACTTCGGCGACCCTGCGCTGTCGGACCGGATCACCCGCGCGGCGTCCGAGCTGGCCGCCCTCATGGTCGGCACCCCGACCGGGGTGGCGGGCTTCGCGCCCGACCTGGCCGCCCGCCCGCGGCGGTCCGGGTCGGACGTCCCGGCCGACGTGACGCCGTTCGAGACCCTCCTGCGGGGCCACTCCGGCTGACTCGCCGGTCGGCGCGCGCGGCTAACGTCCGGGTGTGACCCTGACGGACGTCGACGTCGCCCGGTGGCGGCTGCGCAGCCAGCGGCTGGTCGGGGAGGGCTACCCCGACGCCGACACCGTGGTGCGCGAGCACCTCTGCGTGCAGGCGGAGAACCAGGCCCAGTCCGCCTGGGCGGTCGCCGTGCGCACCGTCGCGCCAGACCCGGCCGACCTCGACGCGGCGCTGGCCGACGGCCGGGTGCTGCGCACCCACGTCATCCGGCCGACCTGGCACTACGCCACCGCCGACGACCTCGTCTGGCTGCTCGACCTGACGGCCCCGCGGGTCCGGGCCACGTTCAGCGAGCAGCTGGAGCGGCTGCACGGCCTGGCGCCGGCGGTGGTCGACCGCCTCGGCGGCCTGGTCGCCGGGGCCCTGTCGGGAGGCCGTCACCTCACCAGACCGCAGGTCGCCGAGCACCTCGCCGGGCACGGCCACGAGCTCGGTGGCATGGCCCTGATGCACCTGCTCGGCGATCTCGAGCAGCAGGGGCTGATCTGCAGCGGAGCGCCCGCGGAGGGCGTCCACACCTACGCGCTGCTCGAGGAGCGGATCCCGCGGCCACGCCGGCCCGACCGCGAAGAGGCACTGGCGGAGCTGGCGGTGCGCTACGTCGGCGGCCACGGGCCCGCCACGGTCCGCGACCTCTCCTACTGGGCGACCTTGACGCCCGCGGACGCGAAGGCCGCGTTCGCGGCCGTATCCGATCGGCTCGCCACGTTCGAGCACGACGGCCGCACCTACTGGCACCGGCCCGACGAGGAACCGCCCACCGGGCCGGCCGAGCCGCGTGCCCACCTGCTCCAGATCCTCGACGAGATGTACCGCGGCTTCCAGGACTCGCGGATGGTGATCGACGCGGCGGGGGCGGTGCCGCGCGGCCGCGAGACCGCGATCGGGATGGTGCTGCACGACGGCCAGCTGGTCGCGTCGATGAAGCGGGCGACGACCCCGCGGGCGGTCACGTTCGACGTGGTGCCCTACGCGTCGTGGACCCCCGGCATGCGGGACGACGTGGAGGCGGCCGCGGCGGCGTACGGCGGCTTCCTGGGGTTGGCGCCTCGGCTGCGGCTGCCCTGACTTCAGGCCCGGTGACGGCCCGGCTGGCCGCCGGCAGTGGCCGGCTCGAGCGTGCGCAGGTCGACGAACTCGGTGCACGCGCCGCGGATGTCGAGCGGCGTGACCGGGGGGCCCGCGACGATGACGTCGAGCCCACCCTCGCGGAGCCGGTGGAGCAGCGGCATCGCGGGGCCGACGTCTCCCACGAGCACCACGCCGCCGAGCTGCGCCGCCGCCGCGAGCTCGACGGCGTCCATCGTGAGGGCGATCAGCGCGGGGTCCTGGGTGGTGCGGGCGCGGAACTGGTGGCGGAGCTGGATCCCGTGCCGCCGCAGCACGGGCAGCCAGCAGGAGACCTCCGGTGCCGACCAGTCGGCGTGCGCGTGCACGACCGACAGGTCGCCGCGCTCGGACAGCAGCCGCGACAGCGGCGCCCAGCACTCGGGCGCCACCGACTCGGCATGGATCAGTACCCCTAGACGCACCTGCTCGCCCCCCTCAAGGCCCGGCTTGTCCGGGGCCAGCGTAGGACCCCCGGTCGTGCCGAGGCGGGACGAGCGACGGCGAGCCGATGCGCGGACCCGTCAGGCGGGAGCCGTCGCCGCGATGATCCCGGCCAACGCCGACCGCAGCTGGCCCTCGGGCGCCGGCAGCCGGTGGACGAAGCCGGCGTTGACGACGTCGAAGGCCTCCCGGGCCGCCGCGTGCGCCGCGATCCCCGCGTCGTTCAGCCCGACTTCGTAGGAGCGGCCGTCCGCTGGGCTCGGCCGACGCTCCACGTGGCCGCGACGCTGCATCTCGCGGACCCACACCGTCACGGTGGTGGCGGGCACCCGCAGCTCGCGGGAGATCTGGGACGGCGGGCAGGGTCCGACCTCGCCGACGTGGCTGTACAGCGCGTACTCCGACGGCGTGAGCGGGCTGTCCGTCATGCCCTCGGACAGCATCTCCTGGACCGCCTGCGCGAGGACGAAGACGTCGAACAGCAGGGAGGTGCCCTTGATGGGCGGACGGTGCGGGGCGGGACTCATGGGTGGATTTTACTGCGATATCGCAGTAACTTCCGGTCATGAGGCTCGTGTCGCTGTCGCTGGTGGCCGCTCTCGCCCTGACCGGCGGCTGCTCGGCCGACCCGGCTCCCGCGCCCGATGCGGCCACGGCCGGCGCGGCCGCCGACCTCGACCTGCTCCTGGAGCGGCTCGAGACGATCCACCCCGAGCCGTTCCACGGGGTGGCACGCGACGTGTGGGTCGGCGAGCTGCGCGCCCTGCAAGACCGGCTGCCTGACCTGACTCCCGACGAGACGACGGTCGAGGTGATGCGCCTCGTCGCGCTGCTGAGCCGGGAGGGACGCGACGGGCACCAGTTCGCGTTGCCGCTGTCCGGCCACGAGGGGGAGATGCTGCCGCTGCGGCTCTGGTTCTTCGAGGGCGACCTGGTCGTGACCGACGCGCTGCCGCCGTACGACGACCTGGTCGGGGGTGTGCTGACCGCCGTCGGTGACACCCCGGTCGACGACGTCGTGGCGATGACCGAGCCGCTCGTCCCGCGGGACGGGCCACAGACCGTGCTGACGTTCCAGCCGCAGTACGTGCTGCGGACCGAGGTGCTGCGCGGCCTCGGCCTGATGACCGGTGACACCGTCACGATCACCGTGGAGCGTGACGGGGCGGAGACGGAGACGGACCTCACCCCCGTCCCGTTCGACGAGCACGTCGCGTGGGCCGGCGGGTTCGGCGCGATCCGGCTCCCGGAGCGGCCGGGCACGCCGTACCTGGAGGACCTGGAGGAGCCGCTGACCTGGGAGCGGCTGGGCTCCGTGCTCTACGTCCGGCTGACCGAGGTCAGGGCCGAGCCGGACGAGCGGCTGGTCCGGGCCTCCCAGGACCCGGACCTGACCCGGCTGGTGCTCGACGTGCGGCAGAACCCCGGCGGCGACAACCACAACAACCCGCCGATGGTCGACCTGCTGGGCGAGTTCGAGGAGAGCCACCCCGGCCGGTCCGCGACCGTGATCACCGACCGGGTGACGTTCTCGGCGGCGAGCAACCTGGTCACCGACCTCGAGCGGTACGTCGACCCGGTGGTCGTGGGCGAGCCGATGGGCGGCGGCCTCAACTTCTGGAACGACGTCACCTGGGTGCACCTCGACCGGCTGCCGCAGCCGATGCAGGTGGGGATCAGCACCCGCTACTGGGAGCAGGCGGCCGACCCGGCCGACCCCCGCCTCACGGTCGAGCCCGACGTCCCGGTCACGGTCGTGGCCGACGACTACTTCGCCGGCCGCGACCCGACTCTCCGCGCCGCGCTGGGCCACCTGCCCTGACCTCGGCCGGTCAGCCTCCCGGCAGGTCGTGCTCGGCCAGCCACCGGCGCCGCCGGGTCGGCGACGCCTGCGCGAGCCACGCGTCCTGGACCAGCTCGACGATCTCGTCGCGCGTGACCTCGCCGAGCCGCGACGCGCGCACCAGCACGGACGGGTGGCCGTCGAAGTGCGGCGTCGTGAAGTACGGCGAGGCCGGGTCCTGCACCAACGCCAGCTTCTCGCCCTCGTCGGCCACCCACAGCACGATCACGTCGTCGTACCGCTCCCTGGTGTCGGGATCGAACGCATCGGGCCGCGGCGTCCGGAAGAAGACGAACGACTTGCTCCCGACCCGGTAGATCCGGTTGCCGGCCTTGACGCCCGTCTCGACGGTCACGTGCGGCATCGCGGCGGCCGCCTCGTGCACGTCCTCGGCGCGCGCGGCTCGGCTCATGGGGCCAGTGTCACCCACGGTCGCCCGGGTCCGAATCGCGTGATCGGCAGCTCGATCGCTCGCGAGACCCCAGCTCTCACCCGCAGGCTTCCGATGGCGAATCCGATGGCGAACGACTCGCGCGCCATCAGCGCCCCCGGTTCTTGCGGCGTACGGCGGCGCGGGGCCGGCCGCCGAGGTAGGACCGCCCGGGGTCGACCAGGAAGCCGCCGCGCAGCGCCTCCCGGCCGATCAGCATCCGGAAGCCCATCTCGTCGCGGTTGCTGAGCGTGACCTCGGCGGCCACGACCCGGCCGCCGATCGACACGTCCAACGACACGACGTACCGCTCGTCGGCATGGCCCGACGAGCTGCGGACCGCGCGGCGGTCGAGCACCCGGCTCTCGACCGTGACCGAGTCCTCGTCGGAGCGCTGCCACGGCCGGACGGCGAAGCGCACCCAGGCCTCGCCGTCGCGCTCGATCTCCTCGACGTCGAAGGCGTGCAGCGACGAGGAACGGGCACCGCTGTCGAGCTTGGCCTTGATCCACGGGACGCCCAGCCCAGGCAGGCCGACCCACTCGCGCCACCCGGCGACCGTGTGTGAGGGCGGAGCCTCCGATCCCGTGTCCGACCCGGCCATCCCCCGATCCTGTCAGGTCCGGCGCGCAGGTCATCGCCAGCCCGCGACCGGACGACGTGCTCGAGGCCGAGGGCCGGCTGCTCTGCTGCGGCAGGCTCGAGGAGATGCGGTCCATGATCCCGGAGCGCCGCAAGCGGCAGCGCAGGGTGAAGAAGCTGCCCAAGCAGCCGATCCACGGCGTCTGAGACGATCGGCTCCGTGGGGGTCCCGACGGTCGGCGTCATCGGCGGGGGCATCCTCGGCCTCGCGATCGGCCGCGAGCTCGGCCGCCGCCGGCCCGGCACCCGGGTCGAGGTCCTCGAGAAGGAGGACCGGCTCGCTGCGCACCAGACCGGCCACAACTCCGGCGTCGTGCACGCGGGCATCTACTACCGGCCCGGCAGCCTCAAGGCGGAGCTGTGCACCCGCGGCCGGCTGCTCCTGCGCGACTACTGCGCCGAGCACGGCCTCCCGTACGACGAGGTCGGCAAGCTGGTCGTCGCCGTCGACGCCGACGAGCTGCCGCGGCTCGACGCGCTCGAGCGGTCGGGCACCGAGAACGGCGTGCCCGGGCTGCGTCGGCTCGACGCGGCGGCGCTGCGCGAGATCGAGCCGCACGCGACCGGGCTGTCGGCGCTGCACTCGCCCGCCACCGCGATCACCGACTTCTCCGCCGTCGCCCACCGGTTCGCCGCCGAGATCGAGGTCGCGGGCGGCCGGATCCGGCTCTCGACCGAGGTCGCGCGGATCGAGGCCGCCGGCGACGGGGTCCGCCTCACCACGTCCGGGGGCGAGCAGCGCTTCGACCGGCTCGTCGTGTGCGCCGGGCTGCAGGGCGACCGGCTCGCACGGCAGGTCGACGGCGAGGCCGGACCGCGGATCGTCCCGTTCCGCGGCGAGTACCTCACGGTCCGGCCGGCCAAGCGCGACCTGGTGCGCGGTCTCGTCTACCCCGTACCGGACCCGGCGTACCCGTTCCTCGGCGTCCACTTCACGCGCCGCGTGGACGGCGGGCTCGAGATCGGGCCGAACGCCGTGCTGGCGCTGCGCCGGGAGGGCTACCGACGGCGCGACGTCTCCCTCTCCGACGTCGCGGACACCCTGGCGTGGCCGGGCTTCTGGCGGCTCGCCCGTCGCCACTGGCGCACCGGCGCCGCCGAGCTGCGCGGGTCGCTCTCGCTCCGCGCGTACCTCCGGGTCGCCCAGCGCTACGTCCCCGAGATCGGGGTGGCCGACGTCGTCCCGGCCGGCTCCGGGGTCCGGGCCCAGGCGGTCGAGCGCGACGGCACGCTGGTCGACGACTTCCGGATCAGCACCAGCGGCCCGGTGACCAGCATCCGCAACGCCCCGTCCCCGGCGGCCACCTCGAGCCTGGCGATCGCCGAGCACGTGGTGGCCGGCCTGGTGTGACGGTGCTTCCGGTGCGCTCCCACCCCGGTGTCCGGGGTGGGTAGCGCGGCGGCTGCGCCGTTACCCGCGACCCAGGTGCTCGAGCACTTCCGCGACCGCGACGTCAGCGTGCGCGACCGATCGCGGCGAGCTCGGCGAGGTCCCGGACCGTCACGTCCGGGTCGACTCCCCACGGGTCGAGGTGGGCGTCGTCGGAGCGCCGCAGCCACGCCGCCCGCAGGCCGACCGTCTTGGCCCCGATGACGTCGAAGGAATTGCCCGAGACGAGCATCGTGCGGTCGGCGTCGGCCCCGACTCGCTCGAGCAGATGCCGGTACACGAGCGGATCCGGCTTGTACGACCCGACCTCGTCGACGCTCACCACGTCGTCGAGCAGCCCGCGCAGCCCCGCGTGCTCCAGCAGCTCGGTGACGGCGGCGGCGACGCCGTTGCTGAAGGCCACGCACCGCCGGCCGGCGTCGGAGAGCGACCGCAGCGCGGCCGGCACGTCGTCGTACGCCGGCAGGGTGCGGTAGCCCGCCAGCAGCTCGTGCCGGTCCTCGACCGCGAGCTCGACCCCGTGCGAGGCGGCGGTGGCGTCGAGCGCCTGGGCCGTGACGACCTCGAAGTCGACGTAGGCGTCCATCAAGCCGCGCCGGAACGTGTAGGCGAGCTGGGTCTGCCGCCAGGCAGCGGAGAAGGCCGCCGCGGTGCCGGGGCCCAGGATCCCGGCGAGCCGGCGGACCTGGCCCTCGGTGTCGACGAGGGTGCCGTAGACGTCGAACGCGAGGACGTCGACGTCCCGCATCATCGCGTCAGGTGTCACGGGACCGGGCCTCGCTGCCGGCCTCGGCATGACGCTGGTGCAGCCGGTCGCGGATCTCGTCCGGAGAGTACGAGCGACGCTCGCGCTCCTGCCGCGCGACGACCGCACCGGTCGCCGCGACCCCGACGACGCCGGCCAGCCCGAGCCACTTCCACCATGCGCGCACGTCTCGATCGTAGGGTGCGGCCATGGCACGCGGGGGAGCGGTAGGACTCGGGCTCGACGAGGCGGTGGCGCTGACGCGCACCGGGGACCTGTGGTTGTTCCGCGGCCGGCGCAGCCCCGACCGCGCCATCCAGACGTTCACGAACAGTCCCGTCAACCATGTCGGGATGGCGATCGTGGTCGACGACCTGCCGCCCCTGCTGTGGCACGCCGAGCTCGCCAAGACGCTCCAGGACCACTGGACCGGGGGCCACCACCGCGGCGTCCAGCTGCACGACCTGCGCGACGCGGTCGTGCGCTGGCAGGACGACTACGGGCAGTCCGCCTGGCTGCGCCAGCTGCGGCCGGACGTCGGCCGGGCCGAGGAGGACGGCGCGCTGCGCGCCGTGGCCCGGCTCGACGGCGCCGCCTTCCCGAGCCTGACGCGGCTCGCCTTGCGGTGGCTGCGCGGTCGAGACGCCTACGTCCCGAGGAAGGACCGGGACGTCGAGCGGCCCGCTCCCGAGGCGGCGTTCTGCGCGGAGGTGGTGGCGCACACCTACCAGGAGATGGGGCTGCTGCCGCGCGACCGGCGCGCGACCTGGTACGACCCCGGCACGTTCTGGAGCGGGGAGTACCTCCCGCTCGTGGAGGGCTGGACGCTCGGCGTCGAGGTGCCGGTGCGGGCCCAGGCGGCCGGCTGATCGCCAGGGTCAGTCGAGACCGGCCTGCGCGCGGACCCACTCCCACATCCGCTCGACGTCGCCCGCCCCTGGGCGGGTACGCCGGAGCAGGTGGGTCGGCCGCGCGCGACGGTCGTGCCACAGGCCGCCGCCGGGCGGGGCGGGGTCGACCGCGGCGAGCCAGACCGTGGTCTCCGCGCCGCTCTCCGCGTCGCGCAGGATCGGACCGGTGAGGCGCCGGAACGTGGGGAGCGACTCCTGGATGCCCGGTGTGTCGGCCCAGCCGGGATGGGTCGCGTAGACCCGCACCCCCCAGCGCTGCTCGAGCGTCGGCAGCAGCTCGACCTGCGCACGCTTGCTCCGGGCGTAGGCGGTGGAGCCGGAGTAGTCGTCCCGGACGTACTCCGGGTCGTCGGCCCGGAGCACCTGGCCGTACATCCCGCCCGAGGTCACCATCAGCACGCGGGCGTCCGAAGTGAGCCGTGGCCGCAGCAGCTCGGTCATCAGCACCGGTCCGAGCACGTGGAGCGCCATGGTCAGCTCGTGACCCTGGGGCGACTCGGTCCGGGTGGGGGGCATCGCCCCCGCGTTGTGGACCAGGACGTCGAGCCGGTCGGTGTCGAGCTCGGTGGCGAAGCGCCGGACGTCGTCGAGGTCACCCAGGTCGCAGCGGTCGACCGCGACGACCCCGCCGGGCACGGCGGCGACCAGGTCGTCCCGCACACGGGCGCCCTTGTCGGCGTCCCGGACGACGAGGCGGACCTCGGCCCCCAGAGCCAGCAGCCCGCGGGCGGTCGCGATCCCGAGCCCGGAGGTGGCCCCGGTGACGGCGGCGACCCGGCCCGTCAGGGCGCCGGGCAGGGGGTCGGCCGGCCAGCCCGGCAACCGGCGGCGGACGGCGGGACCGATCGCACTGAAGCCGAGGACGACGCTGCGGTCGAGGGCGGTGTCGATAACGGACGAGATGCTGGGGGCGGTCACTCCTCGAGCGTACGGACCGGTACCCCGTCCCCCGACAGCTGCGCCCAGTCAGGCTCACGGCCGGTGATCATCATGAGCAGCTCGCCCGCCGGCCCCTCGACGACGCGGCCCGAACCGATCGACCAGTCGGTGTCGGTGGCCACGAACCGGCGGCCCCGCACCGCGTCGGTCGCGCGCGATCCGCTGAGCCGCGCGAGCAGTCGCCCCCGAGTCGCAGCGACGGCGGCCGCCTCCGGCCACATCGGCTGCACGATCCCCAACGGCCGCAGGATGTCCTGGCTGTGCACCAGCGCGTCGACCAGCGGCTCGACGTACGTGACGAGGACGGGGGCGCGCCGGACGTCGGCATACCGCTCGAACTGCGCCAGGATCTCGGCGACCGGCGCCTCGCCGCGGCGTTGCCCATCGCGCAGGACGAGGCCGTTGTAGCCACGCCAGGCGCCGGGCATCAGCCTCAGAGTCTCGCCCCAGCCGAGCTGGGGGCCGCCGATGACGTGGGCGGCCACGTCGCGGACCCGCCACCCGTCGCAGAGTGACGGATGGTTCCAGTCGTCCTCGGACAGCGTGGCCAGGGTGGCGGCGAGCGACTCGCGGGCGGCGACGGTGTGGTCCCAGACCTGGTCGCGGTCCATGGCGAGCCTCCTAGGAATTGTCAGAGAGTCTGACTAAAATAGTCAGATAGGCTGACGATCCTGTCAAGGAGGTTCCGTGCCCGAGGTCAAGACGGCGGTGCTGATGTTCATCGCGCAGCGACACGTGCAGGAGCGCGTGCTGGAGCACCTGCGCCAGCACGGGTTCGACGACATCACCCTCGCCCAGGGCCGGATCGCGGCGCGCCTCGACCCGCAGGGGATGCGCCTCACCGACCTGGCGGCTGCCGCGCAGGTGACCAAGCAGACCGCGGCGTTCCTCGTCCGCCAGCTCGAGCAGGCCGGGTACGTCGAGCGTCGTCCGGACCCCACCGACGCCCGGGCACGGCTCATCTTCATCGCCGAGCGCGGCACGCGGGCCCAGGTGGAGGCGCGGGTCGTGGAGCGGCAGATCGAGGCCGAGTGGACCCGGCACCTGGGCCGAGACCGGATGCGCGAGCTCCGCCGTGCTCTCGCCGACTTGCGCACCATCACCGACCCCTGGCTGGACGAGGCGCAGTAGGCAAGACTGCCGAGACACCGACCGGAGGGGAACCACCATGGCGCAGCTGCTGAACCCGTACCTCAACTTCGACGGCAATGCGCGCCAGGCGATGGAGTTCTACCGCGACGCGCTCGGGGGCGAGCTCGAGGTGAACACCTTCGGCGAGTACGGCGGCACCCCGGCCGACGGGATCATGCACTCCTACCTCGGCACGCCTGCCGGCTTCCACCTGATGGCGGCCGACCTGCCCGAGGGCCAGTCCCACGACCCCGGCACCAACATCACGATCAGCCTGTCCGGCGACGACGCCGCCGAGCTGAGCGGCTACTTCGAGAAGCTGTCCGAGGGCGGCACCGTCTCCATGCCGCTCGAGAAGCAGATGTGGGGCGACACGTTCGGCATGCTGGTCGACAAGTTCGGGATCCACTGGATGGTCAACATCCAGTCCGGCGAGGCCGCCTGAGCGGGGGCCCCAGGGCACGTGAGGCACCCGAGGAGTCACCCTCACTGCCGCCACAGCGGCCGGAACGACGGGCTCATCTGGCCGTCGCCGGAGCGGGCCGGGACCGGGCCGAGGGCGGCGCCGCCGTAGACGGCCGAGCCGTCCGGGGCGCCGTACCGCAACCAGGTCTCGGTCGGGCCCTGGCCGCGGCCCGGGCGCGACCAGTCGCAGACGCCGTCGGGGAAGACCCGCTCCAGGGTGGCGACCTGGTCGGCCGTGAAGAGCGCCGCGACTGCGCCGTAGTCGGCCAGGTCGAACGGTCGCAGCCGGCAGGCGACGTTGTCGTTGGCCAGCGGGCCGCCGGCCTCCTGCCGCGGGGTCGACAACCGGGTCTGCAGCACCTGCAGCGCACGTACGGCGCACGCCGCGGCGAGCTCGGCCACGACGCACCGGTCGGTGACGGCCGCGGGCCGGTCCTCGGCGATCTTGGTCGCCAGCGGGACCGAGCGGCGGTCGGCCTCCACCGCGGTCAGCCAGCCGTCCATCGCGAGCAGCGCTTCGTTCGCCCAGCGCGGGTCGCCGATCAACGGCGTCGGGCCGAACCACATCACCCGGTTGTCGGTGTGGCCCTGGTCGGCGAGCAGCCGCTCCTCGGTCCAGAACGCGTGCGCGTAGTCGTGGGCGATCCCCGGGTCCGGGCCGCCGTGGTTGATGATCGCGACCTCGTCGAGGTGGGTCGTCTCGTTGATCAGTCCGGTCCGGTAGGCCCGCCGGATCGCGGCGGGGTCGCCGGCGATGCGGTGCGCGGTCGGTTGCCGGTCGACGTCGAGCCCACCGAGCTTCGCGTTCAGGTCCACGAACTGGGCCGGCGTGATCAGGCCCTGCTTCAGCTGCGCGAGCCCGAGCTGCACGCCGGTGTTGGCGAAGGGCACCCCGGCGAAGCCGCGCCCGACCGCCTGCTCCTGCGGGCCCCAGGCTGAGGGCGGGCGCGGGCCGAGCAGGTTGCCCATGATGTCGAGCACCGAGCACCGGACCCCGCCGGGGTTGAGGTCGGAGTCGTAGCGGGTCGACTCGTCGCCTGCGACCGGGTCCAGCGTGCCGGGGCAGGCGTGCTCGGGATCGAGCGCGGCCTTGAAGAGCCCCTCGTCGGCCACCACGGCGTTCACGTGCGAGAGGTGTCCCTCGACCATGGCCATCTGGGTCGGCGACCAGGCCACGCCGGGTGCCCAGCGGTTCGGCGCCTCGAAGTAGCGCCGCATCAGGTGGTAGTCGGCGAACTGTGCGCCCGCGGTCAGCGTGTCGGGGTAGGAGCAGGTCGTGACCAGCCCCTGGTAGATGCCCGGGTAGGCGTTGGCGATCGTGCTCTGCGCGATCGAGCCGCCCGAGCAGCCGGTGCCGATCGTGTAGCGCAGCTCGCCGTACCGCTCCACCAGCCGTTCCTTGCCCATCAGCAGCGACTCGGCCTCCATCGCGACGTTGCAGTTGTGGCCCGTGTTCGCGAGCGCGGTGGACAGGACGGCGAAGCCGCGGCCGAGCGCGGTGACGTAGCTCGGGGTCACCAGCGGGACGGACTCGAGCGTGCCGGAGTAGTCCTGCAGCGGCGGGGTGCCCGGCGTGTACGACGCGCCGCAGTTGCCGCCGTGAGTCACGAGCAGCTTGCGGTTCCACTGCTCCTGCGGCGCCCAGGGCCGCCACCGCTTCCCGGGCTGCCACAGCGTGAGGATCGTGTAGCGGTCGCGGTCCTGGTAGCCGTCCTCGCGGCGCACGACGAAGGGCACCTCGACGCCCTCGTCGGTGGTCGTGGTCGCGACGTCGTCGGGCGGGTCGTCGCGGTCGTAGGGCTGGAGCTCGGACTTGGTCGGGTCGGTCGACCGGTAGAGGAGGGTGTACGTCGCAGGCTCGTTGCAGTCGTCGTCGACAGCGGACTCCTGGCACCGGTAGTGGTCGAGCTGCGGCCCGGAGAACACCGGCCCGCCGTTCGGGTGGTTGACGATCCGGGTCGCGCCGGCGTACCCCGGCGCGGTCGCCGCTCAGCCGGTTGGCACCCACGCGTAGCTCCCGCACCAGGCCGACGAAGCGGCCGTCGGCGGTGGCGTGGAACCGGCGCGTGACGGGTTCGCCGCCGAGCCGGACCGTGACCTGACCCGGAAGCACCCCGTCAGGTAGCCGCACCTCGACCAGGGCGTCGCCACCGGACACCAGGTCGCGCCGGTTCGACAGCACCTCGATCGGCAGCGGTCGGGTGGCCTGCGCCACGGCCTGCCAGGTCGCCGGGGCGGCGTGGGTGCCGGTCGCGGGGACCAGCAGCAGGGGCACGAGCAGGCTCAGCAGGAGCAGCGAGGATCGCAGGCGCATGCCGGTCCAACGAGCCAGCTACTCGCCGGTCACGTCGACGTTGGTGACCGGGAGCCCTTGACTCGTTGCGATCCGGGCGTACTATCGCGATATATCGGTAACTATCGGTGAGTATCGCTGACGTCTCGCCGACGTATCGCTCAGACGACGGGAGAACTGACATGGGACACCTGCACGGAAAGTGGGGTGGAGGCCCCTGGGGCTGGGACCAGGGCGGCCGCGGCCGACCGGGGCCGCCGCCGTGGCTGGCCGAGATCTTCGGGATGACGCCCCCGGCGCCGCCGCGCGCACCTCGTGTGCGTCGTGGCGACGTCCGGGCAGCGATCCTCGACGTGCTCGCGGTCGAGCCGCTCAACGGCTACCAGGTGATCCAGCAGATCGCCGAGCGGTCCGGGGGCGCCTGGCGTCCGAGCCCGGGCTCGGTCTACCCGACGATCTCGCAGCTCGAGGACGAGGGTCTGATCACCGCCGACCAGGAGCGCGGCCGCACGCTGCGGCTGACGCCGGAGGGTGAGGCGTACGTCGCCGAGCACCCCGACGAGCTCGGGGCGGTGTGGGCGGCGTTCGACGCCGAGCCCGCCGACGACGGCCCGGACCTGTCGGTGCTCAAGTCCGAGATCGGGCAGCTGATGTCGGCACTGTGGCAGATCGTCACGACCGGCACGGACCAGCAGCGGAAGGACGCGATGGCGGTGCTGATCGAGACCCGCCGCAGGCTCTACGGGCTGCTGGCCGACGAGGACCCGCGATGACCGGCCAGCCGCTCGACGGCCGCTTCCCGGATGGCCTGCGGATCGGTGACGCCGACCGGGAGCGTGCCCAGGCCAGGCTCGCCGACCACTTCGCGGCCGGCCGGCTCGACAAGGACGAGTACGACGAGCGGCTCGACCAGGTCTGGGCCGCGCGGACCCACGCCGAGCTGGTGCCGGTGTTCCGCGACCTGCCCGGGCCGGGCGGACCGGACCCCCGAGGCCCCTACTCCACGCCGACGAGCCGCGCGCGCCTCGGCCCGCCGCCGTCGCGCGGCTGGGCGCGCCGCATCCCCGCGCCGCTGCTGGTGCTGCTCGTGGCGCTCGGCGTGGTGGCCGTGCTCGCCCACCTGCCACTGATCCTGGTGGGGCTGGGTGTGTGGTTCTTCTTCGTCCGCGGCGGCGCCTGCGGGTCGCGGCTGCACCCGTCCCGGCGCTGGTGAGTCAGAGCGCGATCCCGCGGTTGACCCAGGTGGCGGTGACCTTCATCCCGACCTTCTCGTAGAGGCCGAGCGCCCCGGTCCGCGAGTCGGTCGAGAGCCCGGACGTGACCGCGCCGTGCTCACGCGCCCGCGCGAACGCATCGACCATCAGCGCCTGCGCCAGACCGCGGTTCCGCTGGTCACGGCGTACGGCGAGCCGCGGGATGAACGCCTCGGGAGGCCGCACGTCGTCCGGCTCGTAGATCGTGACCGTCGCAGCTCCCACGACCTCGCCGGTGTCGTCGACGACGACGCGCACCATCCACGGCTCGAACCCGGGGCGGCCCATCACGACTGCCGAGAAGTCCTCGTAGGTCTCCCGGTCGCGCACCGACCACTCGAGGAACGCGTCCTCCAGCACGGCGTGGACGGCCGGGTACTCCTCCGGGTCGGCCTCGCGCACGGCGTACCCCTCAGGCAGCGGCCGTTCCACCACGGCGACTCCTTCGCCCAGCTGGAGCACCCAGCTCGTCCACCGGACCTCGTAGCCGAGCGCCGCCAGCAGCCGGTCGCCCGCCGAGCCCTCAGGCACTGGCATCCCGACGATCGTCGCGCCGGTGGCGCGCGCCTTGCCCTGCATCCACCCGGCGAGGGCGCTACCGATGCCGCGGCCGCGGTGGTCGGGGTGGACCGCCGCGTCACCGCGGTCGGGCCGCGCGAACTCGGCATAGGCGACCAGCCGGTCACCGTCGAGGACGCCGACGGCCTGCTCGGACACGTCGAAGCTGGGGCGGGCCCAGTCGCTGACGATGTCGGCCTCCTCGATCTCGACCATGCCGATGTCGGCGAGCTCCTGGGCCGCCAGCACCTCGTACACGGCGCGGGCGTCGGACGGGACGAGCGGTCGGGCCGTCAGTCCGTCGGGGAGGTGGGCCTGGAGATCCATGAGGACATGGTGGGGCCCCAGACGCGAACGGTGCCACCGGATTACCGGTGGCACCGTTCGGTGAGGGAGAGTCAGGCGGTCTTGATGGCCGAGATGTCGAACTCGAGCTTGACCTTCTCCGACACCAGCACGCCGCCGGTCTCGAGCGCGGCGTTCCAGGTCAGGCCCCAGTCCTTGCGGTTGACGGTGACGTCGCCCTCGAAGCCCACCCGGGTGTTGCCGAACGGGTCGATCGCGGTGCCGGTCTCCACGAACTCGATGGTGACGGGCAAGGTGGCGTCCTTGATGGTCAGGTCGCCCGTGACGGTCCACTCGTCGCCGTCGCGGGCGACGTCGGTGGAGCGGAACGTCCAGGTCGGGTAGGTCTCGACGTCGAAGAAGTCGGCCGAGCGGAGGTGGCCGTCACGGTCGGGGCTGCCGGTGGTGACGGACGCGACGTCGACGCTGAGCTCGATCGAGGAGGCCGAGGGGTTCTCGGCGTCGACCCGGGCAGTGGCGCTGAAGGCGTCGAACTGGCCGCGGACCTTGGTGACCATCGCGTGGCGGGCGACGAAGCCCAGGCGCGAGTGGGAGGGGTCGACCGTGTAGTCGCCGGTGATGTCGGTGAGGGTGGGGGTGGTGCTGCTCATTGGTGGTTCACTCCTTGAGGGTTAGTTGAACACTTGACTACTTCAACACCTCAGGCCCGGATCTATTCCGGGTCAGGAGAACAACTCGTCAGCGGAAGGCGGCCTCGCCCGTGAGCGCCTGCCCGATCACCAGCTGGTGGACCTCCGCGGTCCCCTCGTAGGTCAGCACCGACTCCAGGTTGTTGGCGTGCCGCATCAGCGGGTAGTCGAGCGTGATCCCGTTGGCGCCGAGCAGCGTCCGGCACTCCCGCGCGATCCGGATCGCCTCCCGCGTGTTGTTGAGCTTGCCGACGCTGATCGCCGCCGGCGGCAACCGACCCTCGTCCTTGAGCCGTCCGAGGTGCAGCGCGAGCAGCATGCCCTTGTTGAGCTCCACCGCCATGTCGGCCAGCTTCGCCTGCGTGAGCTGGTAGCCGCTGAGGGGCTTGTCGAAGACCTGCCGCTCGCGGGTGTACGCGAGGGTCGCCTCCAGGCAGTCGCGGGCGGCCCCGATCGCGCCGAAGACGATCCCGAAGCGAGCCTCGGTCAGGCACGACAACGGGCCGGCCAGTCCCCGCACCTGAGGCAGCACCGCATCGGCCGGCAGCCGGACGCCGTCGAGGACCAGCTCGCTCGTGACCGAGGCACGCAGCGACAGCTTCTGCGTGATCTCCGGGGCCGAGAAGCCAGGGGTGTCCGTGGGCACGACGAAGCCGCGGATGCCGTCGTCGGTGCGCGCCCAGACCACGGCGACGTCGGCCACCGAACCGTTCGTGATCCACATCTTGGTGCCGTCGAGCACCCAGTCGCTGCGCTCGTCTCCCGGGGTGTCCCGTCGCGCCCGGGTGCGCATCCCGCCCGGGTCCGACCCGAAGTCGGGCTCCGTCAGCCCGAAGCACCCGATCAGGTCACCGGACGCCATGCCCGGCAGCCAGCGCTCCTTCTGCTCGTCGGAGCCGTGCTTCCAGATCGCGAACATGGCGAGCGATCCCTGCACCGACACGACCGAGCGCAGGCCGCTGTCGCCGGCCTCCAGCTCCAGGCAGGCCAGCCCGTACGCCGTCGCGCTGGTCCCGGCGCAGCCGTAGCCGGTCAGGTGCATCCCCAGCAGGCCCAGTCGTCCGAACTCCCGGGCCAGCTCGCGGACCGGGGTGTCACCGCGCTCGTACCACCCCGCGATCTCCGGCCGCAGCCGCTCGTCGACCATCGTTCGCACCGCGTCGCGCATCGCCCGGTCCTCCTCGCCGATGAGGGAGTCGAGGTCGAGCAGCGCGAGCGGGGCCAGCGGGCGGGAGTCGGTCATGGCCCCATCAAACCCGGCGGGACCACCGGGCCGACAGGGCCCCGCCGAGTGGCGGATCGAGGCATGGTCGTGATCTGGTGAGGGTACGGGGGTTCGAGACACGAGGAGTGGACCCCCATGGCGGACAACCGCAACCAGACCCCGGACGAGACCCGGCACGACACCGGCTCCCACGCCGGTTCCCACACCGGCTCCCACACCGAGCACGACGCCGGCTACGAGACCCGCGGCGACATCGTCGACCGGGAGCGCGAGCAGCACGGCGGCGTCAAGATCGGCTCCGCGTTCTTCGGGTGGCTGGCCGCCACCGGCATGGCGGTGCTGCTGACCGCGATCGTGGCCGCCACCGGTGTGCTCGCCGGTGAGGCGACCGAGACCGACAACCCCTCGGAGGTCGCCGACGCACTCAACCTCCAGCTCGACGAGCTCGGCGTGGTCGGCATCATCGCGGCGCTCGCGATCTGGTTCGTCGCCTACTACTCGGGCGGGTACGTCGCCGGCCGGATGGCTCGGTTCGACGGCATCAAGCAGGGCGTCGCCGTGTGGGCCTGGGCGCTCGTCGTGGCGATCCTGATCGGCGTGCTCGCTGCGTTCGCAGGTGACGACTACACCGTCACCGCCGGCCTGCCCGACCTCGACCTGGAGCGCACCACCACGGTGATCGTCGGCGGCGCCGTCGTCGCCCTCGTGACCCTGGTCGGCGCGATGCTCGGCGGACTCGCGGGGATGCGCTTCCACCGCCGCGTGGACCGCACCGGGCTCGGGCGCTGACCTCTGGCGGAGGCGGCAGGCTCGCCCTAGATTGAGGAGCGGTCACACTCGGGTGGCCGCTTCTGGGGAGGGTCCCGCCCATGTCCGCACTCCGTCGACTGCGAGGCGGCCTCCTGGCCGCCGCCGCGCTCTCGCTCGCCACCTCGATCCTGGCCGTGCCGCCCGCGGTCGCCGCCGCACCGTCCTACGTCGCGCTCGGCGACTCCTACAGCTCCGGGACCGGCACCCGCAGCTACCTCGCCGACGGGACGTCGTGCCAGCGTTCGACGTACGCCTATCCGAGCCTGATCTCGGTGGCCCGTGGCTACACGCTCAACTTCCGGGCCTGCTCGGGCGCGAAGATCGCCGACGTCACCAACACCCAGCTCTCCGCCCTCACGTCCGGCACGGCCTACGTGACGATCTCGGTCGGCGGCAACGACGCCGGCTTCGCCGACGTCCTGACCGACTGTGCCCTCCCCTGGTGGGCGGCCGACTGCAACGAGTCGATCGACGGCGCGCAGTCCTTCATCAACAACCAGCTGCCGTCACGGCTGTCCACGCTGTACGCCGCGATCCGGACCCGCGCGCCGGCCGCCAAGGTCGTCGTCGTCGGCTACCCGCGGATCTTCATGGGCGTCGACTGCAACGCCGGCACCTGGTTCACCGGCTCGGAGATGGCCCGGCTCAACCAGACCGCCGACCTGCTGAACGCGCGCCTGTCGACCGCTGCGGCGGCCCGCGGCTTCACGTTCGCCAACCCCACCAGCCGCTTCGTCGGCCATGCCGTCTGCGGCAGCCCTGAGTGGATCAACGGCCTGTCGTGGCCGATCAGCGAGAGCTACCACCCCAACCGGGCCGGCCACACCTCGGGCTACACGCCGACCGTGAGCCCGGTCCTCACCGGCGCCACCGTCACCGTCACGCGCGCGGCGCTCGCGGCCGCGGCGGGCCAGACGGACGCGCTCACCGCTCAGCAGCGGCAGTACGCCGAGCAGGATGCCGCGATCACGCCGCAGGAGTTCGTGGCGCCCGACGTGACCGCCCCGGGCATGCGGCGGCTGGCGCGGCAGCACGGCGTCGTCTACGACCGGTGGCTCGCGCGGCAGTGAGGGTCGGCTGGTAGAGAAGGGCCATGACCCGCACCCTCCTCGCGTCGGCCCTGCTGCTGCCGGTGTCGTTGCTCACGGCCTGCACCGGTTCGTCGCCGGAGGACGCCGCCGACCCCGCACCCGTCGCCGAGGCGCTCGCCGAGGGGCTGGCGGCCGGTGACCTGACGGACGTCGAGCTCGCCGACCCGACCGGTGTGGAGAAGCAGTACGACGAGGCCGTGGCCGGGCTCGGCGAGCTCACCCCGACCGTCGAGCTGACCGACCTGACCGAGTCGGAGGGCACGGCCACCGCAACTCTCGGCTGGAGCTGGCCGGTCACCGAGCAGGACTGGACCTACACGACGACCGCGACCCTCAGCGAGGTGGGCGACGCGTGGGTCGTCGAGTGGGAGCCGTCGATCATCGAGCCCTCGCTGCGCCGCGGCGGGACCCTCGAGCTCACCGGCATCACGGCCGCCCGGGGCGAGATCCGCGGCGCCGGCCGGCAGGCGATCGTCGCCGACCGGCCGGTGACCCGGTTCGGGATCGACAAGTCCGCCGTCTCCGCCAACCGGGCGGTCGCGGCCGCCCGCGAGCTGGCCGGGCTGCTGGACCTCGAGGTGCCGGCGTACGTCGAGCGGGTGCAGGCGGCCGGCGACGAGGCGTTCGTCGAGGCGATCGTGCTGCGCCGCGACGACATCCCGCTGGAGGTGGGCTCGGGCTACGCGCGGATCAAGGGCGCGCTCGCGCTGCAGGACGACCTGCCGCTCGCCCCGACCCGGCAGTTCGCGGCGCCCATCCTCGGCACCGTCGGCGAGCCGACCGCGGAGATGGTCGAGGAGGACCCGGAGCGGTACGCCGTCGGCCAGGAGGTCGGGCTCTCCGGGCTCCAGCTGAGGTACGACGAGCAGCTGGTCGGCACACCGGGGGTCGTCGTGACGCGGGTGGCGTCCGACGGCAAGGAGAAGGAGCTGTTCCGCGAGGACGCGCTCCCCGGACAGCCGCTGGAGCTGACGCTCGACGTCCGGCTCCAGAGCGCGGCCGAGCGGCTGCTGGCGCCGGTCGGGTCGGCCAGCGCGCTGGTAGCGATCAAGCCCTCCACCGGCGCGATCCTGGCCGCGGCCAACGGCCCGGGCACCGACGGCTACAACATGGCGACGTTCGGCCAGTTCGCGCCGGGCTCGACGTTCAAGTCCGTGAGCGGGCTGGCGCTGCTGCGGTCGGGGATCACGCCCGACACCGGGGTCGGGTGCCCGGCCAGCGTGGTCGTCGACGGCAAGCGGTTCGAGAACTACGACGACTACCCCGCGGGCGGGCTCGGCACGATCCCGTTCCGGACCGCGGTGGCCAACTCCTGCAACACCGCCTTCATCGGCGAGGCCGACCGGCTCGGCCGCCGCACGCTGGTCGACGCCGCCGCCTCGCTGGGGATGGGGGTCGACCACGACCTCGGCTTCCCGGCCTACTTCGGCTCCGTCGTCCCGCCGAAGTCGGAGACCGAGGCGGCCGCCGACATGATCGGTCAGGGCACGATCCTCGCCTCGCCGATGGCGATGGCGACCGTGGCCGCGTCCATCCAGGCGGGTCGCACCGTGCTGCCGCGGCTGGTGCGCTCCCACGACGTCGAGCAGGCCTCGGTGCCCGCGCTCACCGGGAGCGAGGCCGCCCAGCTCCGGTCGCTGCTGCGCGGCGTGGTCACCTCCGGCAGCGGGGCGCTGCTCGCCGACGTCCCCGGCCCGCCGGTGATCGCCAAGACCGGCACCGCCGAGTACGTCGCGCGCGGCGGCGGCCTCCGGACGCACGCCTGGATGATCGCCGCCCGGGGCGACCTCGCCGTCGCGGTGTTCGTGGAGGACGGCGTGTCCGGCTCCCAGACCGCCGGCCCGATCCTCGAAGCCTTCCTCCGCTCCGCAGGCTGACGCGCGAATCGTGGGTAAATCGGCGCGAGTCGTGTCGAAATCCGGCTCAGTCGTGTCGAAGTGGGGAACCAGCCACGACTCGACCCGAATGAGGCACGACTCGGGCCGATTTCCCCACGATTCGGCAAGGTCAGCGGTCGCGGGGGGCGATCGTTCCCGCGACGTCCTCGGGCATCGGCTCGTAGTGCGCGAAGGATCGGGTGAACATGCCGGCCCCGTGGGTCGCGGAGCGCAGGTCGGTGGCGTAGCGGACCAGCTCGGTCTGCGGCACCTCCGCCTTCACGACGGTCCGGTCGTCCCCGACCTTGTCGGTGCCGAGCACCCGGGCCCGGCGTGAGGAGAGGTCGCTCATCACCCCGCCGATGTGCTCGTCGGGGACGAGGACGTCGACCGCGTCGTAGGGCTCGAGCATCGTCACGGTGCAGGCCGCGGCCGCCTCGCGCAGCGCGAGCGCGCCGGCGGCCTGGAACGCCATGTCGGAGGAGTCGACGCTGTGCGCCTTGCCCTCGGTGAGGGTGACCCGCAGGTCGACGACCGGGTAGCCGTTGCGTACGCCGCGCTCCATCTGGGCCCGGACGCCCTTCTCGACGCTGGGGATGAACTGCCGCGGGACGGAGCCACCGACCACCTTGTCGACGAACTCGAAGCCGGCGCCCTCGGGCAGCGGTTCCACGGTGATCTGGCAGACGGCGTACTGGCCGTGCCCGCCGGACTGCTTCACGTGGCGGCCCAGCCCCTGCGCGCTGCCGCCGAACGTCTCGCGCAGCGACACCACGAACGGCACCGTGTCGACGTGGACGGCGTACCGCTCCTCGAGCCGCTCGAGGGTGACGTCGGCGTGCGCCTCGCCGAGGCACCAGAGGACGAGCTGGTGGGTCTCGGCGTTGTTCTCGACCCGGAGCGACGGGTCCTCGGCCGCGACCCGGCCGAGGGCCTGCGACAGCTTGTCCTCGTCGGACTTGGTGCGCGCGACGATGGCGACGGGGAGCAGCGGCTCGGGCAGGTTCCATGGCTTGAGGACGACGGGGTGGTCGGTGTCGGACAGCGTGTCCCCGGTCTCGGCGCGGCTCAGCCGGCCGATCGCGCACAGGTCGCCGGCGACGACCTGGGACGCGGGGACCAGCTGCTTGCCGAAGGCGTGCGACAGGGCGCCGATCCGCTCGTCCTCGTCGTGGTCGGGGTGTCCCGACTCCTCCCCGAAGAACGACGCGAAGTGGCCGGACACGTGGACCGACGCGTCGGGCCGCAGCGTCCCGCTGAACACCCGCACCAGGCTGAGCCGGCCCACATAGGGGTCGCTGGTGGTCTTGATGACCTCGGCGACGAGGTCGGCGGCCGGGTCGCAGGTGATGCCCGGTGCCGTGGCTCCCGCCGCGGTGAACACGTCGGGTGAGGGGTGCTCCGCGGGCGACGGGAAGCCGCGGACCGCGAGCTCGAGCAGCTCGGCGCAGCCGACGCCGGTCACCGAGCAGACCGGGACGACGGGGAAGAACGTCGCGCGGGCGACGGCCCGCTCCAGGTCGTCGACCAGCAGCTTGACGTCGATCTCCTCGCCGCCGAGGTAGCGGTCCATCAGGGTCTCGTCCTCGGACTCCTCGATGACGCCCTCGATCAGGTCCCCGCGCAGCGCCTCGAGCTCGTCGTCGCACGGCTCGAGCAGCCCGGTCAGCGACGTCACGTCGCCCCCGTCGCGGACCGGGACGTAGAGCGGCTTCACCTTGTCGCCGAACGCGTCCTGCGCCTGCCGCAGCACGCCGTCGTAGTCGGCCCGGGCCTGGTCGAGCTTGGTGATCACCACCGCGCGCGGCATCCCGACCTCGGCGCACTCGCGCCACACGTTCCGGGTGCCGTCGTCGACCCCCTCGTTGGCCGCGATCACGAACAGCGCACAGTCGGCGGCGCGCAGCCCGGCCCGGAGCTCACCGACGAAGTCGGCGTACCCGGGGGTGTCGATCAGGTTGACCTTCGTGCCCTCGTGGAGCAGCGGCGCGACGGCGAGGGAGCACGATCGGCCGTGCTTCCGCTCGCTCGGGTCGAAGTCGCTGACGGTGCTCCCGTCGTCGACCGACCCCGCGCGCGGCACGGCTCCGGCAGTGGCGAGCAGCGTCTCGACGAGGGTCGTCTTGCCGGAGCCACCGGGTCCGACCAGGACGACGTTCCTGATCCGGTCCGGGCTGCTCGCCTCGAGATCTTGCCCGGCTGGTCTACGTCCGTTCCCCTTGTCGGCCATGGCGCTACCTCCTGCCGGAAAGGCAACTCCGGTTCGGCGCGATTGGCAAGGGTCGGGACCGGGCGGGCGCCCGGCCGGCGACAGCCGTGAAATCAGGGAGGCCCCTCGCCGCATGGGGTCGGCGAGGGGCCCGTGCCGACGCAAGGTGCTCCCTCCTGTCGACGTTCCCAACCCTGCCACGGCCCCCGTGGCGGTGTCAGTGCTTTCGGAAACCTGTGGACCGGTGTCAGGCTGCCCCTGTGAGTGCCATCCCTGACGTGAGCCCTGACCTGAGCCGGCTGCTGCCCGACGAGCAGCGCAACCTGTACATCGACGGGTCCTGGCGGGAGGCGAGCGGAGGCGAACGACTCGACGTCCTCGACCCCGCCGACGGGTCGACGATCACCGACGTGGCGGACGGCTCGGCCGACGACGCGATGGACGCGCTGGACGCCGCCGCGGCGGCTCAGCCCGCCTGGGCGCGGACCGCGCCGCGGGAGCGCGGGGAGATCCTGCGCCGCGGCTTCGAGCTGATCACCGCCCGTGCCGACTCCCTGGGCAGGCTGATCTCCCTCGAGATGGGCAAGACCCTCGCGGAGGCCAAGGGCGAGGTCACCTACGGCGCGGAGTTCTTCCGTTGGTTCAGCGAGGAGGCGGTCCGGATCCACGGCCGCTGGATGCAGGCGCCGGCCGGAGGATCCCGGCTGCTGACGATCCGCAAGCCGGTCGGCCCGTGCCTGTTCCTGACGCCCTGGAACTTCCCGATCGCGATGGGCACCCGCAAGATCGGCCCGGCCGTCGCGGCCGGCTGCACCATGGTCATCAAGCCCGCGGAGCTGACGCCGCTCACCATGCTGGCCCTCGCCGGGATCATGGAGGAGGCCGGCCTCCCCGCGGGCGTCCTCAACGTCGTCACCACGAGCAACTCCGCGGCGCTGAGCAAGGCCCTGATGGCCGACGACCGGCTGCGCAAGGTGAGCTTCACCGGGTCCACGCCGGTGGGCAAGATCCTGGTCAAGCAGTCCGCCGACCAGCTGCAGCGGGTGTCGATGGAGCTCGGCGGCAACGCGCCGTTCCTCGTGTTCGAGGACGCCGACGTCGACGCGGCCGTCGACGGCGCCATGATCGCGAAGATGCGCAACATGGGCGAGGCGTGCACGGCGGCCAACCGGTTCCTGGTGCACGAGTCGGTGGCGGCGGAGTTCGCCGAGAAGCTCGGCGCCCGGATGGGTGCCCTGACCGTCGGCCGGGGCCAGGACGACGGGGTCGACGTCGGCCCGCTCATCAACGCCGCCGCCGTCGAGGCCGTCTCCGGGCTCGTCACCGACGCGGTCCACGACGGCGCGACGGTGGTCACCGGCGGCAGCGCCCCCGACGGGCCCGGCTACTTCTACTCCCCGACCGTGCTGACCGGCGTCCCCGCCGACTCGCAGATCAACCGTGAGGAGATCTTCGGACCGGTCGCCCCGATCACGACGTTCACCACCGAGGAGGAGGCGGTCGAGCGCGCGAACGCGACCGAGTACGGCCTCACGTCGTACGTCTACACGCGCGACCTCGCCCGCACCGTCCGGCTCGCGGAGTCGCTCGACTTCGGCATGGTCGGGGTCAACACCGGGCTGGTCTCCAACCCGGCGGCGCCGTTCGGCGGAGTCAAGGCCAGCGGGTTCGGTCGCGAGGGCGGCTTCGAGGGCATCGAGGAGTACCTCGACACGACGTACGTCGCGATCCCGGCCGGCTGAGCCCGGCGGGCCTACCCCGGATGGAGCTCTTCACCGACGTCGCCCGGCAGTACGCCGACTTCGTGCTCTACGCCGACGGCTCCCCGTGCTTGCGCGACTGGGCGCTCGGCGTCGCGGACGACCCTGAGGTGCTCGCGTGGGTCGCGACCCTCCCGCCGGCGAAGCAGCAGCCCAACCTGGTGTTCGCCGCCGCCCGGTGGCACGGCGTCCCGGCCCCGGGCCCGTACGCCGGGCTGCGGGACGCCCTGCTGGGCGACGACGGCACGATCCGGGCGACGGTCCTGGCCCGCGCCACCCAGACCAACGAGGTGGGTCGGCTCGCGACCCTCACGCCCTTCTTCGCCGAGCTCGGCCCGCGGCTCTCGCTGCTCGAGGTCGGCGCCAGCGCGGGGCTGTGCCTCTACCCCGACCGGTGGTCCTATGCCTGGTCGACCCCGACCGGCGTGGTCACCGCGGGCTCCGGTCCGCCGCTCGCGTGCACCGTGACCGGGCCGTTCCCCGACGCGGTGGCGCCGCCCGAGGTCGCGTGGCGCGGCGGGATCGACCTGAACCCGCTCGACCCGACGGACCCGGACGCGATGGCGTGGCTGACGAACCTGGTGTGGCCCGAGCAGGACGACCGGCGGACCCGGCTGGCGACCGCGGTCCGGATCGCCCGGGCCGACCCCCCGCGGCTGGTCGCAGGCGACCTGCTCGTCGGGCTGCCGGCGCTGGTCGAGGAGGCGGCGGCGTACGGGCCCGTGGTGGTGTTCCACAGCGCGGTGATCGCCTACCTCGAGCCCGACGACCGGGACCGGTTCGTCGACCTCGTCACCGGGCTGGTGTCCGACGGTGCGTGCCGGTGGCTCAGCAACGAGGCGCCACAGGTGCTCCCGAGCGTCAGCGCGACCGCTCCCGAGGGCACCGAGGTCCCGGGGACGTTCGTGCTCGGGATCGACGGGCTGGCGCGGGCGCGCACGCACGGCCACGGCGCGGCGATGCGGGTGCTCTGAGTGGGCTCAGGGCAGGCGCAGCACCCGGGGCAGGTCGGACCGACCCCGGATCCCGAGCTTCTTGTAGGCGTGGGAGAGGTGCCACTCGACCGCCTTGACGGTGATCCCGAGGTGCTCGCCGATCGCGCGGTTGGTGCTGCCGGTGGCGGCGAGGTTGCAGATCAGCAGCTGGGTCTGGGTCAGCCGTGCCATCGCCTCGGTCCGGGGCAGCTTCGGCGTCTCGCCCAGCCGCTCCAGCAGCCGGCGCACCCGCGTGTGGAGCGGCCACAGGTCCTCGAGGTCGGCGTACTCCTCGGCGTCGCGGAGGAGCGCGACCGCCTCCCCGTGGTCGCGCACGGTGAGGGCCTGCAGGCCGGCGAGGTCGGTCGCGACCTGTGCGGCGAGCCGCTCGTATCCGCCGACCCGCGCAAGAGCGAGGGCCTCGCGCAGCTGTGCGTCGTGGTCGACGGTGGCTTCGACGGCGGCGCTCGTCCGCAGCGCCCGCGCCAGCGAGTACGTCGAGCCGCTCTCGCGGGCGAGCTCCAGCTGCTCGGTCGTGAGCCGTTCGGCCTCCCGGCGACGGCCGACCCGGATCATGCTCAGCGCGGCGCACTCGCGCCACGGCAGGTCGTCGACTCCGACCGTGAGGGCGAGGCCGATCGCGTCGTCGTCGTTGCCGAGGGCGGCAGCCAGCTCGGCGCACGCCAGCGCGGCCACGGCGTCGTCGGCGTCAGGCCTGCGCCGGTCCGACAGCTTCGTCCCCAGCCGCAGGGCGAGGTCCATCTCGCCCCGCGCGAGCCGGCACTCCAGGGTCAGGGCGAGGCTCGCGACCGAGCGCCTGGAGTCGGAGAGCAGCACGTCGAGCGCGGCCGTGACCCGTCCGGCACGGAGCAGGTTCTCGGCGTCGATGAACGACGCGTGAGCCACCGGCTTCGCGAGCATGCCCCGAGCGTAGGGAACCGTCACCGCGGTCCGCGGGAGGACCCGCCATTCTTTGCCGAGCCCCCGGGTCGGCCGCGCCCGAGGAACCCGACCAGGAGCTGCGACTCGGAGTCACCCGGAGGCGGGGTGACCGGCGGCGCGAAGCAGCTCGGTCGCCACGGCCCGGTCGCGACCTCGATCGCCACGTCGAAGAGCGGCGCGGCGAGGGCCTCGGGGACCGGCGTCCGCCGACCGAGCGTCTCGTGGACGTCCCACCCGTGCAGCGTGATCTCCAGCGCTGCCGCGCAGAGGAGGGTCTCCGCAGCCAGCCGGCGGTCACCGATCGCGACGGACTCGACCGGCGGGTCGAGCCACCACGAGAGCAGCGCGCACGCCTTGGCCCGGATCGACTCGACGGGGGCGTCGCCGAGGCTGGGCACCAGGGACAGCCGGCCGGTGGCCGCCTCGGTGTAGGCATCGAGGCCGTCGTCCATGTGCTCCAGCAGCCGGTGCAGCGACCAGCCGTGGCACGGAGTGGGGAGCGCCTCGTGCTCGGGACCGATCTCCGCCAGGGCCAGCCGGGTGTAGGCGAGCGAGCGGTCCAGGAGCTCGACGGCGCCCGTGAGGGCGACGTTCATCGGGTCAGCCGCGGTAGTCGGCGGGGAGCCGGTCGGGGAGGTCGAACCTGGCGAACACGTCGCGGCCGAAGAACGCGCTGACGTGCGCGACCCGGTCGCCGTCGAGCTGCAACACCTGCATGTGGAACGGCTCGAAGTCGCCCTGGAGGGTGCGCATGTAGAGGGCGAAGGCGGGCTGGCCGTTGGCCTCGGTGCGGATCATCGGCATGTCGTGGTGGCCGCCGGGGCACTTCGTGTCGATCAGGGTTCCGATGCTCTCGGGGCCGGCGTACCACCCGGTGAAGGGCGGCATCTCCCAGGTCGCCTCGGCGGTCAGCAGCGTCACGATCCGGTCGATGTCCTTGTTCCAGAACGCCTCGACGTACTCCACGAGCAGCTGCTCCTGGGCGTCGTTGAGGGTCGGCGTCACGTGGTCGGCGTCGAGGTCCTGCTTGTCGAGCTGGGCGTGGGCCCGCTGGAGCGCCGAGTTCACGGCGGCGGAGGTGGTGTCGAGCGCCTCGGCCACCTCGGCGGCCGACCAGCGGAGCACGTCGCGCAGGATCAGCACCGCACGCTGCCGGGCGGGCAGGTGCTGGAGGGCGGCGACGAACGCCAGCCGGATCGTGTCCTTCTCCTCGACCTGCACCGCGGCGTCGGGGATCGGCTCGAGCCACGGGATCTCGGGTTGCGCGTCGAGCGGATCACGGGCGTCGGACTCGGTCGCGCCCAGGCCGGTGGGCAGCGGCCGGCGGGGCCGACCCTCGAGGTTGGTGAGGCAGACGTTCGTGGCGATCCGGTAGAGCCAGGTGCGCACACTGGAGCGGCCCTCGAAGTCGGCGCTCGCCTTCCAGGCGCGCAGCAGCGTCTCCTGGACGAGGTCCTCGGCCTCGTGCACGGACCCGCTCATCCGGTAGCAGTGTGCGAGCAGCTCGCGCTGGTAGCGCTGGGTGAGCGCGTCGAAGTCGTCCAGCTCGGTCGTGCTGGTCTCGGTGGTCACTGTCGCTGTCCTCATCGGCCGGCTCCTCGGACTCTGGTCAGTCTGCCAACACGTACCGACCCGCGTCGATGCGAAAACTCATCGGTCGTCGTCGATTTCCTGTCACGGTGCGCCGACGCACCCCAGCGCGAGGGCGCGGCTCGGTCCCCCTCGGCGCCGACGGCGAGCCGCTGGGCACGCTGCCCTGCCTGGCCGACCGGCCGGCCGTCGTCGAGGTGCGACCCGGAGCGCTGCGCGTGCTCGTCCGGTGACCAAACCGGCGGTTCCCCGGCGAGCGCGACCACCGATGCACAAGGATGGGTCCGTGTTCCCGCAGCTTCCTCCTGGCTTCCGCTTCGGCACCAGCACGGCGGCGTACCAGATCGAGGGCGCCGCGACCGAGGACGGGAAGGGCCCGAGCATCTGGGACACCTTCGCCGCGCAACCCGGCCGGATCGTCGACGGCACCACCGGCGAGGTCGCCTGCGACCACTACCACCGGTGGGAGGAGGACGTCGCCCTGATGCGCGAGCTCGGCGCCCCGGGCTACCGCTTCTCCGTGTCCTGGCCCCGGATCCAGCCCACCGGCTCGGGCGCGGTCAACCAGGCCGGGCTGGCGTTCTACGACCGCCTGGTCGACCGGCTCCTCGAGGAGGGGCTGGAGCCGATGGTCACCCTCTACCACTGGGACCTGCCGCAAGGCCTCCAGGACGATGGCGGCTGGCTCAACCGCGACACCATCGAGCGGTTCGCGGAGTACGCCGGCATCCTCGGGAACGCCCTCGCCGACCGGGTGGCGCACTGGATCCCGGTCAACGAGCCGAACGTCGTCACCATGCTCGGCCACGGGCTCGGCACCCACGCCCCGGGCCGCGCCCTCACGTTCGACGCGCTGCCGGTCGCCCACCACCTGCTGGTGGCGCACGGCCGAGCCGCGATCGCGCTGCGCGAGGCCGGCGCCACCAGCGTCGGCAGCGCCAACAACCACGCGCCGATCTGGCCCGCCAGCGACCAGGACGCCGACGTCGGGGCGGCCAAGCTCTTCGACATGCTCTGGAACGGGCTCTACCTCGAGGGCATGCTGCTCGGCCGCTACCCCGCCGACCTGATGCCGCTGTTCGAGCACGTCGCCCGACCCGGCGACTTCGCGACGATGCGCCAGCCGCTCGACTTCTACGGCCTCAACTACTACAACCCGATCAAGGTGGCCGCGTCCCCCGAGGACGCCGAGCTGCCGTTCGAGGTGCTCGACCTGCTGGGCTACCCGACCACCGACTTCGGCTGGCCGGTCGTCCCCGACGCGCTGCGCGAGTGGCTGATCATGTTCCGCGCCCGCTACCGCGCCGCCCTGCCGCCGATCGTCATCACCGAGTCCGGCTGCTCGTACGCCGACGGCCCGGACGCCGACGGCGTGGTCGACGACCAGCGCCGGATCAACTACCACGAGGCGCACCTCAACGCGGTCGCCACCGCGATCCAGCGCGGTGTCGACATCCGCGGCTACTACGCCTGGTCGCTCATGGACAACTTCGAGTGGGCCGAGGGCCACACCCAGCGGTTCGGGCTGGTGCACGTCGACTACGAGACCCAGCAGCGGACGCCGAAGAAGTCCTTCGAGTGGTACCGCGACCTGATCGCCGCGCAGCACCAGGACGCGTAGCACGCTCCCCGCAACCCCAAGCGCAACCGCGGACGCTCAGCCCAGTGCCGCCGCCAGGCGTCGGACGATCTCCGTCAACCGCGCCGGCGACGTCGCGATGTTGAGCCGCACGTGCCCGGTCAACCCGGGCTGGTAGCGCTGGCACTCCTCCAGCCGCACCCGGCCGCGTTCGAGAGCCAGGGTGGCCGGGTCGTCGTGACCGTAGTCGCGCAGGTCGACCCACGCGAGGTAGGTCGCGGCCAACGGCCGCATCCGGGCCTTCGGCAGGTGCTCGGCGAGCAGCGCCGCGAGGAGCTGCCGCTGCCGGTCGAGGCGGTCGACGAGGGCCGCGAGCCAGGCGTCGCCCTCGGCGTACGCCGCGACGCTGGCGACCACGCCGAGCACCGACCAGGAGTCGTTGCGGACCATCGGCACGTCGCGCAGGACGTCGCGGGCGGCGACCTCGGCGGTGACCAGCTGGGCGCACCGCAACCCGGCGGTGTTGAACGCCTTGCTGGCCGCCAGCACCGCCACGCCGTGGTCGGCGGTGCCGTCGAGGGCGAGGTAGGGCACGTGGGTCGCGCCGGGCAGCACGAGCGGGCCGTGGATCTCGTCGCTGATGACCCGGGCGCCGTGGCGCAGCGCGACGTCGCGGATGCCCTCGAGCTCGGACCGGTCGTAGACGTGCCCGAGCGGGTTGTGGGGGTGGGTGAGCAGCAGCGTCCGGGCACCGGCGGCGAACAGCGCGCCGAGCCGGTCGAGGTCGAGCTCCGCCGTGGGCGCGTCCGGGTCGATCGGCAGCTCCCACAGCTCGCGGCCCGTGACCGGGATGACCTGGAGCTGGGGGTGGTACGCCGGCGTCGGCAGCACGACCGGCCCCGGGTCGCAGAGCACGTCGAGCACCAGCCGGACGCCCGCGGTCACGTCCACGACCGGCAGCACCTGGGCGGGGTCGACGGCGTAGCCGAAGTGCCGCTGGCTGAAGGCGGAGTAGGCCTCCCCGAGCTCGTGCCCGTCATCGAAGGGTGGGTACCCCAACGCGCCGTCGTCGATGGCCCGGCGCAGCGCGGCCTCGATCGGCTCCGCGACGGCGTAGTCCATCTCGGCCACCCAGGCCGGGATGACGTCCGGCTCGACGGTGCCCCACTTGAGCGGCAGGGCCCGCCGGGCCTCGTCGTCGGTGAGGTCCCGGATCAGTCCAGCGGAGGTCACCGGGCCCACGCTACAGAGCAGCCGCGACCCGGGTTCCCTGGTCGATCGCCGTCTTGGCGTCGAGCTCCGCTGCCACGTCGGCGCCGCCGATCAGGTGCGGGGTGCGACCGGCCGCGACCAGCTCGTCGTGGAGCGCCCGGACCGAGTCCTGGCCCGCGCACACGACCACGTGGTCGCACGCGAGGACCTGGGCCTCGCCGTCGACCGTGACGTGGAGGCCGTCGTCGTCCACCCGGTCGTACGTCGCGCCGGTGACCTGGACGACCCCCGACTGCTTCAGCACCGACCGGTGGGCCCAGCCGGACGTCTTGCCGAGGCCGATCCCGATCCGGGTGGTCTTGCGCTGCACCAGGGTCACCTCGCGCGTGGGGGTCCGCGGCTTCGGTTCGGTCAGCCCGCCGGGGTGCACGGCCGGGTCGCCGACGCCCCAGTGCGCGAGCCAGTCGTCCACGGTGTCGGTGGGGTCGTGGGCGAGCCAGTGCGCCACGTCGACCCCGATCCCGCCGGCTCCGATCACGGCCACCCGGCGACCGGGCACGACCCGGCCGGCCAGCACGTCGGCGTAGGACACGACCGAGGGATGGTCGATCCCGTCGATCACCGGGATCCGCGGCGTCACGCCGGTCGCGATCACCACCTCGTCGTACGTCGCGAGGTCGCCGGCCTCGGCGCGGGTCGAGAGCCGCACGTCGACGCCGAGCACCTCGAGCCGGCGCGTGTAGTAGCGGAGCGTGTCGGCGAAGTCCTCCTTGCCCGGGACCTCCATGGCGAGCCGGAACTGCCCGCCGACGGCGGGACCCGCCTCGAAGAGCGTCACGGCGAAGCCGCGCTCGGCGGCGGTGACCGCGGCCGCGAGCCCCGCGGGGCCGGCGCCGACGACCGCGACCGTGGCGCTCCGCCGGGTCGGCGCCAGCAGGAGCGTCGTCTCGCGGCAGGCGCGCGGGTTGACCAGGCAGGTGGCGGTGCGGTTCTGGAACGTGTGGTCCAGGCAGGCCTGGTTGCACGCGATGCAGGTGTTGATCTCGTCGGCCCGGTCCTCTGCCGCCTTGCGGACGAAGTCGGGGTCGGCGAGGAACGGCCGGGCCATCGAGACCAGGTCGGCCGTGCCGTCGGCGACCAGCTGCTCGGCGAGCTCGGGGGTGTTGATCCGGTTCGACGCGATCACGGGCACGTCGACGGCCTCCCGCAGGCGACGGGTCCACGGCGCCCAGATCCCGCGGGGGACCTGGGTGATGATCGTCGGCACCCGCGCCTCGTGCCAGCCGATCCCGGTGTTGAACGCGGTGACGCCGGCGGCCGCCAGCCGCTGCGCGAGCTCGACGGTCTCGTCCCAGGTCTGGCCGCCGTCGACGAGGTCGAGCAGCGAGATCCGGTAGACGACCGGGAAGCCGTCGCCGAGCCGCTCGCGGATCCGTTCCACCACCCGGACCGGGAACCGCATCCGCGCAGAGGCAGAACCGCCCCACTCGTCGGTGCGGTCGTTGGTGCGTCCGGTGAGGAACTGGTTGATCAGGTAGCCCTCGGAGCCCATGATCTCGACCGCGTCGTAGCCCGCCCTGCGCGCGAGCGCGGCCGACCGCGCGAAGTCGTCGACGGTCCGGTGCACGGCCTGCGTGGAGAGTGCCCGCGGGGTGAACGGCGTGATGGGGGACCGGATCGCCGACGCACCTACGCTGAAGGGGTGGTAGCCGTAGCGGCCGCTGTGGAGCAGCTGCAGCGCGATCGTGCCGCCCTCGTCGTGGACAGCCCCGGTGACCTGCTCGTGCCGGATGGCGTGGAGGCGGGTGGTCATCCGGCCGGCGAACGGCTTGAGCCAGGCCCGGCGGTTCACGGCGTACCCGCCCGTGATCATGAGGCCGATGCCGCCCCGGGCCCGCTCGGCGTAGAACGCCGCGAGCTTGGGGACGTCCCAGGGCTTGTCCTCCAGCCCGGTGTGCATCGAGCCCATCACCACCCGGTTGCGCAGCTCGAGGTCGCCGAGCCGGATCGGCGCGAGCAGGTGGGGGTAGGGCATGAGGGCTTTCTGGTCGATCACGGCAGGGTCGCCGCTCACGATGGCCGCCGGGCGGCGACCGGGGCAAGCATCGGTGACCAGGCTCACGTGGTTTGATAAATACCCCAAGGGGGTATATGTTCCGCTCGCATGAACTCCTGGCGGACCGCGATCTCAGCCACCCTCCACTGCCTCACCGGCTGCGCGATCGGGGAGGTGCTCGGCATGGTCCTCGCCACGTGGTGGGGCTGGGGCGACGTCGCCTCGATCGCCCTCGCCGTGACGCTCGCGTTCTTCTTCGGCTACCTGCTGACGTTCGTCGGCGTGCGCCGTTCGGGGCTCACCGTCCGCGACGCGGTCCGGGTCGCGCTGGCCGCAGACACGGTCTCGATCCTGGTGATGGAGGTCGTCGACAACGCGCTCCTGCTCGCCGTCCCCGGTGCCATGGAGTCGACGCTGACGAGCGGCCTCTTCTGGGGGGCGCTCGCCCTGGCGCTGGCCGTCGCCTTCGTGGTGACGGTCCCGGTGAACAAGGCCATGATCGGTCGCGGGCGGGGTCACGCCGTCGTGCACGAGATGCACGCGGCTGGACATCACGACTGACGACCGGTTTCGGCCCTACGATCTGGGCATGCACACCCGTCAGGCAGTCAGCCTCCTTGCGTTGGTCTCGGTCCCGTTCGGCCTCGCCGGTTGTGCACCGGTCGACGAGGCCTCTGCGCCCGACCCGGTCGACCCGTCGCCCACGGCGAGCGACCAGTGCGCGGTGGAGAGCCTGCCCCTGCTGGAGCCAGGCACGCTGACGATCGGCACCGACTCCCCGGCGTTCCCGCCCTGGTTCAAGGGCGACGACCCCACCAACGGCAAGGGCTTCGAGTCCGCGGTCGCGTACGCCGTGGCCGAGGAGCTCGGCTTCTCCGACGACCAGGTCAGCTGGGTCACGGTCCCGTTCAACAGCTCCTACAAGCCGGGAGCGAAGGACTTCGACTTCGACATCAACCAGATCTCGATCACGCCGGCCCGTGCCGAGGTGGTCGACTTCTCGGACGGCTACTACGAGGCGGCGCAGGCGGTGATCGCGCTCGACGACACCCCGATCGCCGACGCCGAGACCGTGGCCGACCTCGCCGACTTCAACCTCGGCGCCCAGACCGGGACGACGTCCCTCACGGTGATCCGCGACGTGGTCCAGCCGGCCAACGAACCGGCGGTCTTCGAGGACACCAACGCGGCCAAGCAGGCCCTGCTCAACAACCAGGTCGACGGGATCCTGGCCGACCTGCCGACCGCTTTCTACATCACCGCGGTCGAGATCCCCGAGGCCACCCTGATCGGGCAGTTCACGCCGGACACCGGCGAGAAGGAGGAGTTCGGCCTGCTGTTCGAGAAGGGCAACGAGCTGGTCCCGTGCGTCAACGAGGCGCTCTCGGCGCTGCGTGAGGACGGCACGCTCGACGACATCGAGCAGCAGTGGCTCTCCGACGTCGTGGACGTCCCCGAGCTCCAGTAGTGGGTCCCGACCGCGGGGTCGACCGGGCGGCGCCCTGGCAGCCCAGCGACCGCGAGCTCGAGCGGCGCGCCGTACGCCGGCGGCAGCGGCTGCGCTCGATCGCGATCTCCACCGGACTGATCCTGGTCGCGGCGGCGGTGCTGACGGTGGTGGTGACCGGCTCGCCCGGCTGGCCCCGGTTCCGGGCGACGTTCCTCAGCTGGTCGGACGCGAAGGCGTCGTTCCCGCAGATCCTGGACGGCTTCTGGATCAACGTGAAGCTGTTCATGATCTGCGAGGTCTGCATCCTCGTGCTGGGACTCGCGGTCGCGCTGGCGCGCACCGCACGGTCACCGTGGCTGGCGCCGGTCCGGATCGCCGCGGTCGTCTACACCGACCTGTTCCGCGGCGTCCCGACCATCCTGCTGATCCTGATGCTCGGTTTCGGCGTACCGGCGCTGCGGCTGCAGGGGCTGCCGGACGACGAGCTGTTCTGGGCGGGCGTGGCGCTGGTCCTGTCCTACGGCGCATACGTCGCCGAGGTGTTCCGCGCCGGCATCGACTCCATCCACCCGTCCCAGGTCTCCAGCGCCGTGGCGCTCGGGCTCTCCCGGCCGCAGGCGCTCCGCTACGTCGTGGTGCCGCAGGCGGTGCGCCGGGTGGTGCCGCCGCTCCTGAACGACTTCGTGTCCCTCCAGAAGGACACCGCCCTCGTCTCGGCGGTCGCGGTGTTCGACGCCGTCTTCGCCGCCCGCGACTACACGGCGTTCAACTTCAACTACACGCCGTACGTGGTCGTCGCCTGCTTCTTCGTTGCGCTGACCGTGCCGCTGGCGCGGTTCACCGACTGGCTGCAGCGGCGCTGGCTCGAGCGCGAACGCGCGGGCGCGCTGTGACAGCCGGGACGCCGCTCCTGCGCGTCGAGAACCTCCGCAAGAGCTACGGCGACCGGGTGGTGCTGGACGACATCGACCTCACCGTCGAGCAGCACGACGTGATCTGCCTGATCGGGTCGTCCGGCTCGGGCAAGTCGACCCTGCTGCGCTGCCTCGACCTGCTGGAGGAGATCGACGACGGCGTCATCGAGCTCGAGGGACGCGAGGTGTCCGACCCGCTGGTCGACCAGCGGGCGGTGCGGCAGCGGATCGGGATGGTCTTCCAGGCCTACAACCTGTTCCCGCACCTGAGCGTGCTCGACAACGTCACCCTCGCTCCGCGGCGCGTGCACGGCCTGTCGCGTCCGGAGGCGGAGCAGCAGGCGCACGAGCTGCTCGACCGGTTCGGCCTCGCCGACCAGGCCGCGAAGCACCCCGACCGGCTGTCCGGCGGCCAGCAGCAGCGGGTCGCGCTGGTGCGGGCGCTCGCGACCCGGCCGGCGTTGCTCCTGCTCGACGAGATCACCGCCGCCCTCGACCCGGAGCTCGTCGGGGACGTCCTCACGATCGTCCGCGACCTGGCGGCGTCCGGCACCACGATGCTGCTCGCCACCCACGAGATGGCGTTCGCCCGCGACGTCGCCACCCGGGTCTGCTTCCTCGACGACGGCCGGATCCTGGAGTCGGGCCCACCGGAGCAGGTGTTCAGCCAGCCGCGGGAGGAGCGCACCCGCCAGTTCCTCCGCCGGGTCCTCCCCTGACCGCGAATCGTGGGAAAATCGGCCCGAGTCGTGGGGGAATCGGGTCGAGTCGTGCCGAAATCGCGAACGAGGCACGACTCGTCGCGATTTACCCACGACTCGGCCGGAATCAGGCACGACTCGGCCTGTCATGATCGGGCGCATGTCCGATCGCAGGCGCTTCGAGCTGGGACACGGCAGCGGGCCGCTGCGCGGGGTGCGGGTCGTGGAGCTGGCCGGGATCGGGCCGGCGCCGCACGCGTGCATGACGCTGGCCGACCTCGGGGCCGACGTGGTCCGGATCGAGCGGCCCGGCGGGGGCGCGTTCGGGGCCGGGACCTCCGACGTGCTCACCCGCGGCCGCCCGAGCGTGGCGCTCGACCTCAAGCACCCGGACGCGATCCGCACCGTCCTCGACCTGGTCGAGCGGGCCGACGTCCTCGTCGAGGGGATGCGGCCCGGTGCCGCCGAGCGGCTCGGACTCGGCCCGGACGAGTGCTGGGAGCGCAACCCCGCCCTGGTCTACGGCCGGATGACCGGCTGGGGGCAGGGCGGGCCGTGGTCGCAGGTGGCCGGCCACGACGTGAACTACGTCGCGGTCACGGGCGCGCTGCACGGCCTGGGCCAGGACCCGGCCCGACCGCACTTCCCGACCAACCTGCTCGGCGACTTCGGCGGCGGCTCGACCTACCTCGTCATCGGGGTGCTGGCGGCGCTGCTCGAGGCGCGGACCAGCGGTCGCGGCCAGGTCGTGGACGCCGCGATCGTCGACGGGACCGCTCACCTCAACGCGATGGCCTCGACCATGGCCGCGCTCGGTGTCCAGCCCGAGCGCCGCTGCAGCGGGCTGCTCGACGGCGGTACGCCGTACTACGACCTCTACGAGACCGCCGACGGCAAGCACGTCTCGGTCGGAGCGCTCGAGCCGCAGTTCTACGCCGACCTGCTCGAGCGGCTCGGCCTCACCGACCGGGCGCCGGACCGCGACGACCCGGCCGCACTGCCTGCCCTGCGCGACCTCCTCACCGAGACGTTCCGGCAGCGCACGCAGGCCGAGTGGGCCGAGGTCTTCGACGCGACCGACGCGTGCGTCGCCCCGGTGCTGCCGCTGAGCGAGGCGCCGGCCCACCCGCACCTCGCTGCGCGCGGGACGTTCGTCGACGTCGAGGGGATCACCCAGCCGGCGCCGGCGCCGCGGTTCAGCCGGACGCCGGGGGCCGTCGCGATGCCGCCCGGTGGCCCGGGCGCCCACACCCGCGAGGCCCTGGTCGCCTGGGGCGCCGCCGACGTCGACGCGCTGCTCGAGTCCGGCGCCGCCGTGCAGGCGTGAGGAAGCCGTGAGGCCGTTCCTGTTCCTCGGCACGCGGGCGGAGGACGCCGCTGCCGACAACGAGTACGACGCCGTGCTGGCCGGCACCGGCCTCGCCGAGCGCGACCTGCGCAGGGTCCGGCTCGAGCGCGAGGAGCTCGGCACGGTCGACCTCGACGCCTGGTCGGGGATCCTGCTCGGCGGCGGGCCGTTCAACGTCAGCGACCCGGAGCCCGACAAGTCGGACGTCCAGCGCCGGGTCGAGGGCGAGCTGGCCGGCCTCGCCGAGCTGGTCGTCGCGGCCGGCACCCCGTTCCTGGGCGCCTGCTACGGGATCGGCGTCCTCGGCAGCATCCGGGGCGGCGCCGTCGACCGCACCTACGGCGAGCCGGTCGGCTGCGCCGAGGTGACGCTCACCGACGCGGGCCGCGACGACCCGCTGCTGGCGGACCTGCCGGCCGCCTTCGACGTGTTCCTGGGACACAAGGAGGCGGTGCTCCGGCTGCCCGACGGGGCGGTCCGGCTCGCCGGGTCCACCGGCTGCCCGGTGCAGGCGTTCCGGATCGGCCAGCACGCCTACGCCACCCAGTTCCATCCGGAGCTCGATGCGGACGGACTCGCGTTGCGGGTGCAGACCTACCGCGAGCACGGCTACTTCCCGCCCGAGCAGGTGCAGAGCCTGATCGACCTCGCCCGGCGCAGCGTCGTCACGGAGCCGCCGAAGATCCTCGCCGCCTTCACCGAGAGGTACTCCCGAGCATGACCCGTCCCCCCACCACCCCCGAACACGTCGACGTGCTGATCGTGGGAGCCGGCGTGTCCGGCATCGGCGCCGCGGCCCGGTTGCGGCAGGAGCACCCGCACCGAGCGTTCCTCGTGCTCGAGGCCCGCGCCGCCAGCGGCGGCACCTGGGACCTCTTCCGCTACCCGGGCGTCCGCTCCGACTCCGACATGTTCACGATGGGCTACCGGTTCCGCCCGTGGCGCAGCGACCGCGCCCTGGCCGACGGTCCGTCGGTCCTCGCCTACCTCCGCGACACCGCCAGCGAGTACGGCGTCGACGAGCGGACCCGCTACGAGCACCGGGTCACCCGCGCCGACTGGGACTCCGCCGTGGCCCGGTGGACGGTCACGGCGGACACCCCGGACGGCCCGGTCACCCTGACGGCCAGCTTCCTCTGGGCGTGCAGCGGTTACTACGACTACGACCGGCCCTATCTGCCGGAGCTGCCGGGCATCGAGCGGTTCGAGGGCCCGGTGGTGCACCCGCAGCAGTGGCCCGAGGACCTCGTCACGACAGGCCGACGGGTGGTCGTGGTCGGCAGCGGAGCCACCGCGATGACGCTCGTCCCGGCGCTCGCCGACGCCGGCGCCGGCCACGTCACGATGCTCCAGCGGTCCCCGACGTACGTGCTGGCGCTCCCGGCCATCGACCCGGTCGCCCGGGTGCTGCGTCGGTGGCTGCCCGAGCGGGCGTCGTACTGGCTCACCCGGTGGAAGAACATCGGCGTCGGGATCGCGACGTTCCAGCTGAGCCAGCGGGCGCCGCGCGCGGCGAAACGGGTCATCCGCAGCGCCGCGGCCAAGCAGCTGCCGGAGGGCTACCCGGTCGACGTCCACTTCAAGCCGACGTACGACCCGTGGGACCAGCGGCTCTGCCTGGTGCCCGACGGCGACCTGTTCCGGACGATCCGCGAGGGCAGCGTCGACGTCGTCACCGACACGATCGACACGTTCACCGAGGACGGCGTGCAGGTGTCGTCGGGGGAGGTGCTGCCGGCCGACGTGGTCGTGACGGCGACCGGCCTCAACCTCAAGATCCTGGGAGACGTGGCCCTCAACGTCGACGGCGAGGAGGTCGACCTGCGCGACCGGATGACCTACCGCGCGCTGATGTTCAGCGGCGTCCCCAACTTCGCGTTCACGATCGGCTACACCAACGCGTCGTGGACCCTCAAGGCCGACCTGGTCGCCGACTACGTCTGCCGGTTGCTGGCCCACCTCGACGAGCACGGACACCGCGCCGCGGTCCCGGTGCCCGATCCTGCCGTCGCGCCGGCGCCGTTCATGGACTTCACGCCCGGTTACGTGACGCGGTCGCTGCACCTGCTGCCGCAACAGGGCGACCGGGAGCCGTGGCGGCTGCGCCAGAACTACGTCTACGACGTCCGCTCGATCCGGCGCAGCCCGGTCGACGACGGTGTGCTGCGTTTCACGTGACCCGGATGTGCTCAGGATCCGACGGTTCGACCGCCGGTGCCCTACGCTCATTGCAGTAGCCCGTCCAGTCTTGCCTCGGGTTGCCGGCAACCACGGACCCAGACAAGGTCGTGGACGCCCTCACGATCCGTGAGCACACGCAGCAGCCTCGAGCTGCCGCCCCCGCCGCCCGGCGGACGCGTTGGTGAGACACCAACAGAAGGTCCCTTCCTTGACCACGCATTCCCTCGACACCCGGACGTTCGACGCCCTGGGTGTCCCCGCCGCACTCTCCGCAGTGCTGGCAGACCGGGGCATCACCGTGCCCACCCCGATCCAGGCAGCGACGCTGCCCGACTCCTTCGCGGGCCGCGACGTGCTCGGCCGCGGCCGCACCGGCTCCGGCAAGACCTACGCCTTCCTCCTGCCGCTGGTCGCCCGGCTCTCCGACGGCCGCCGCGCCGCGTCGCGCCGGCCCCGGGCGCTGATCCTCGCGCCGACCCGTGAGCTCGTAGGCCAGATCCACACCGCCCTCCAGCCGCTCGCCGCCCAGGCCGGGCTGACCTCGATCACGATCTTCGGCGGCGTCGGCCAGCACCCGCAGGTCACCGGGCTCCGCAAGGGCGCCGACATCGTCGTCGCGTGCCCGGGCCGACTCGAGGACCTGATCAGCCAGGGCCACTGCGACCTCGGCGCGGTGGAGGTCACCGTGCTCGACGAGGCCGACCACATGGCCGACCTCGGCTTCCTGCCCTCCGTACGCCGGCTGCTCGACCGCACCCCGGCCGGCGGCCAGCGGCTGCTGTTCTCGGCGACGCTCGACAAGGCGATCGACGTGATCGTCAAGCGGTTCCTCGTCGACCCCGTCACGCACCAGGCCGACTCGGCGCAGTCGCCGATCTCGACCATGGCCCACCACGTGCTGCACCTGCAGCGCGAGCAGCGGCTCGCGGTGCTCGTCGAGCTCACCAGCGCCCCGGGCCGCACGGTGGTCTTCACCCGTACCAAGCACGGCGCCAAGGCGCTGGCCCGTCAGCTCAACCGCAGCGGCGTCCCGAGCGTCGAGCTGCACGGGAACCTGGGCCAGAACGCCCGGACCCGCAACCTCGACGCGTTCCACGGCGGCGCCGCCTCCACGCTGGTCGCCACCGACATCGCGGCCCGCGGCATCCACGTCGACGACGTGGCGCTCGTCGTCCACGCCGACCCGCCCGTCGAGCACAAGGCCTACCTGCACCGCTCGGGCCGGACGGCGCGTGCGGGTGCGGCCGGCACCGTCATCACGCTCATGACCGACGACCAGGTGCGCGACGTCCGCACCCTGACCCGGCAGGCCGGGATCCAGCCGATCACGACGAAGGTGCGCGACTCGGGTCACCCGATCCTGGTCGAGCTCGCACCCGGCGCGCGCACCCTGGTCCCCGGCGGCTACGCTCCGGCGGGCCGTCCCGCCGACGAGACGGGTGGCCGCGGCGGCTCCGGTGGCACCGGCGGCGGGCGCAAGCGCTCGGGCCGCGGGCGCGGTCGGTCCGGCGGCTCCCGCAGCGGCGGGGCACCCCAGTCCGGCGGCCGCTCCGGCGGCGCGCCCAAGTCCGGCGGTCGTGGGGGCGGCGCCAAGCGCGGCGGCGGGAGCGGCGGCGGTCGCCGCAGCTCCGGGTCGTCGGCCCACAGCGCGGCCGGCTTCAGCGGACGCCGCTGACCCAGCCACGACCTACCCACGCGTTCGCCTGATGGGGTGTGCCGCCCCGACAGCGGCGGTGCTGGAGTGAAGGCTCCGACAGACAGGAGATGCGCCATGGGTATGGACGACCAGGCCTCGCACAAGGCCGAGGACCTCAAGGGCAAGGCCAAGGAGGCCACCGGCAAGGCGACCGACAACCCCCGCCTCGAGGGCGAGGGCAAGGGCGACCAGGCCTCGGCGTCGGTCAAGAGCGCCGGCGACAAGGCGAAGGGCGCTGCCGAGGACGTGAAGGACGCGTTCAAGAAGTAGGTGGCACGCCTCCGGGAACTCCGTGAGGGGGCGGTGCGTTCTACCCGCGCCGCCCACCTCAGGAGCTCCGTGACCTACTCACCGTCCTTCACCGCCCAGGTCGACCGCCTCGTCTCGCTCGGGTACGCCGGGCTGGCGGGCCGGTCCGAGGGCGACTTCCGCGCCCGGCTCGCTCCCCTCGAGGAGCGGGTGCCGGCGTCGACCGTGCCGGTCGACGCCGCCGAGGGACGCGTGCCGTGGGTGCTGGTCGTGACCCGCGACCTGATCCCGCCCGAGCCGCGGGTCCCGCTGCTGCGGCTCGCCGACGGTCGCAAGTCCGGCGTCGTGGACCGCAACCACGGCGAGGGCGACCTCGCGACGTACCACCCGCTGCCCGAGCTGGCCGTGCCCGACGGTGCTGCGTACCTGCTGCTCGACGTCGAGCGCGGCGAGGAGTTCTGCGGGGTGCGGCCGGAGGACGCGCTGCCGGTCATCCGCGATCGTGGCCGCACGCCGCTGACGATCGACGAGGGCATCGCGCTCGTGACCCAGGCGCCCGAGCTGCTGGTGAAGAACAAGTGCTTCATGGTGTCCGGGTCGCGCCGGCACGACCGGCGGGTGCCCGCCCTCTGGATCAGCGAACGGGCCCCGAAGCTCGGCTGGTGCTGGGACGGCAACCCCCACACCTGGCTCGGCGTCGCCTCCGCCGCCGCTCGCACCGGACCGTAGAGTCGCGGGCGTGCAACTCTGGCTGCGTCGGGCGCTGTGGGACCAGGTGCCCCGCGACCACCGCGACTCGCCATCGGCGCTCCGACGACGGCAGTGGGTGACCGGCCTGGTCGTGATCCTCGGCGGCATCGTGCTCGGCCTCAGCCTCCGCACGGAGCCCGGCAGCCCGGCGTTCTATGCCGGCTCGCTGACGCTCTCCGCGATCTGGGCCGCCGGCGCGCTCGCCTCGGGTCCGCTGTACCTCGGCCGGATCCTGCACCCCGAGCGAGACCCGGTCCGGCCGATCGTGGCGCCGATCCTGCTCGGCCTCGCGCTCGCCGGGGTGTTCGTCGCCGGTGGCCTCGTCGTGCGCGAGATCCCCGCGCTCGCGGGGCAGGTCGGCGACGTCGTCGACTTCGCCGACCAGGGGGCGCTGCCGCTGCTGGTGCTGGTCACCGCGATCACGGGGGCGACCGAGGAGCTGTTCTTCCGTGGCGCCGCGTACGCCGCCACGCCGCGCCACCCGGTCCTGGTGACGACCGCGCTCTACACGGTGGCGACCTACGCCACGGGCAACGTGATGCTCACGTTCGCGGCGGTGCTGCTCGGGCTGCTCGTCGGTCTCGAGCGCCGGGCGTCCGGCGGCATCCTCGGCCCGATCCTGACCCACGTCACGTGGTCGCTCACGATGCTGCTCGTGCTGCCCCTGATCTTCACCCCCTGAGGCCGTCCTCCTCGAGCGCCCGCCGCACGGCCTCGTCGTACGGGATCGGGTCCCCGGGCACGAGCTCGCGGATGCTGTGGTCGGTGACCACGACCTTCGTGCCCATCGAGTCGATGAGGTTGCGGCCGGTCGTGGCGTCGACGTCGGTCACGAGCGCGAGCCAGTACGACGAGAGCCGCGGCGTCAGCACCGGCACCCGCACGATCGGGACCCGGTGGCCTGCGGTCACCTCGGCGGCCACCTGGAGCATCTCCAGGTAGGTCATCGGCTCCGGCCCACCGATCTCGAAGACCCGGCCTCGTGCCTCGTCGAGGCCGGTCACGCCGACCAGGTAGCGGATCACGTCGTCGAGCGCGATCGGCTGGGTCGGGGTCGACACCCAGCGGGGGACGACCATCGCCGGAAGGTTCTTCACGAGCTGCCGGGTCAGCTCCCACGAGATGCCGCCTGCGCCGACCACGATGGCGGCGCGCAGCACGGTGACCGGCACGCCGGTCTCCCCGAGCAGCCGCTCCACCTCGCGGCGTGACCGCAGGTGCGGCGAGAGGTCCTCGTCGTCGTCGCCGAGCCCACCGAGGTAGACGATCTGCGACACCCCCGCCTCGGCGGCCGCGCTCGCGAACGTCCGCGCGGCCTCGGCGTCCTTGCGTTCGAAGTCGGGGTCGTCGAGGGAGTGGACGAGGTAGATCGCGACGTCCGCGCCCGCGAGCGGCTCGGTCAGCGAGTCGGGATCGAAGACGTCGCCGCCGATGGCAGCCCCCTCCCCGTCGTAGGTCTCGGGATGCCGGGTCATCGCGCGCACGTCGTGCCCGTGCTCGACCAGGGCAGGCACCAGCCGCCGGCCCACGAAGCCGGTCGCGCCGGTGACGAGCACAGTCAGGGGATCGGCCATGTCACCAACCCTACGGGCGGGGACAGCGTCTCAGCGCGAGCGCTGTGCAATGCCCTCGCGCTTGGTCTCGTCCATGGCCGCCTCGTACGCCGAGACGAGGGACGCGATCGACAGCGGCTTGAGTCGCTCGACGACCTCGCGCAGCTTCTCCGGGGACGCGCCGGACTCCTTGTAGATCGGCCAGACCATCGTGCGGAACAGCTCGTACAGCTCCTTGGCGATCTGCCGCCCGTGCTCGGCGTACACGTCGGCGGCGGCGAGCGCGGCCTCCGTGGGGAAGCCGAGGTCGAGCAGCCCGAGCCCGACCGAGAGCTGCGAGAGCGACACCTCGTAGCGGCCGCGTTTCGCGCGCAGCACGATCCCCAGGGCCGCCAGCGTCTCGAGGTCGTCGTCGGTGAGCGCCCGACCGGCCCGTTTGTCGAGGTCGGCGCGACTCATGTCGACGGGCGCCTCGGACTGCCAGGGGGCGAGCATCGCGCGGTGGAGCGCGATGTCCTCGGGGGTGGCGTCGCTGGGGATCCTCGACAGGTACCGCTCGACGGCGGCCAGCGTGAAGCCGTGGCTCTGGAGCTCCTGCAGCAGCTCGAGCCGGGCCACGTGGTCGGGCGTGTAGTAGCCCGACCGGCCGCGCCGGATCGGCGGCGGCACCAGGCCCCTGGTGGTGTAGAAGCGGATGTTGCGGACGCTGAGACCGACCCGGTTGGTGAGCTCGTCCAGCGTCAGCAGCTCGCGCAGCGACTCCACCCGCTCCTCCGTCCGTTCCTCCACCACACGCTCCTGCTCGTCGGGTCCTGCTGTCGTGGTCTGCTCGTCGGGCAGCAGGTGATGAGCACCACCTTGACGACCCTGACAGTATCGGTGTCACAATCGGGCGAGGCAAGCGTCCCCGACGCGCCGTACCCCGAGGCACCACGGACGACACAAGGACGGTCATGGCAGAAGCATTCGTGTACGACCACATCCGGACGCCCCGCGGGAAGGGCAAGGCCGTCGGTTCGCTCCACGAGGTGAAGCCGGTCGACCTGATGGTCGGGCTGCTCGACGAGATCCGCACCCGCAACCCGGGCCTCGACCCGCACCGGATCGACGACGTCGTGCTCGGCGTGGTCAGCCCGATCGGCGAGCAGGGTGGCGACATCGCCAAGACTGCGGCGCTCGCGGCCGGCTACCCCGAGACCGTCTCCGGCGTCCAGCTCAACCGCTTCTGCGCCTCCGGCCTGGAGGCGGTCAACCAGGCCGCCGGTCGGGTGCGCTCGGGATTCGAGGACCTGATCCTCGCGGGCGGGGTCGAGTCGATGAGCCGGGTGGCGATGGGCTCCGACGGCGGGGCGTGGGCGGCCGACCCGGCCACCGCGCTCACCACCGGGTTCGTCCCGCAGGGCATCGGGGCCGACCTGATCGCCACCCTGGAGAGCTGGACCCGCGAGGACGTCGACGCGTACGCCGCCGAGTCGCACCACCGCGCGGCGAAGGCCTGGGCCAACGGCTACTTCGCCGACTCGGTCGTGCCGGTCACCGACCAGAACGGCCTCACCGTCCTCGAGCACGACGAGCTGATCCGCCCCGACACCAGCGTGGAGGGGCTGGCCGGCCTCAAGCCGAGCTTCGCCCAGCTGGGCCAGGACGCCGGGTTCGACGAGGTGGCACTCGAGAAGTACCACTGGGTGCCCCGCATCGACCACGTCCACCACGCCGGCAACTCGTCCGGCATCGTCGACGGCGCCGCGCTCATGGCGATCGGCACCGAGGCGGTCGGCCAGGAGCTCGGGCTCACGCCGCGGGCGCGGATCATCTCCGCTGCGGTCTCCGGTGCCGACCCGACGATCATGCTCACCGGCCCGGCACCGGCCGCCCGCAAGGCCCTCGCGAAGGCGGGCCTGGACGTCGGAGACATCGACCTCTTCGAGATGAACGAGGCGTTCGCCGCGGTGGCGATGCGCTTCATGAAGGACCTGGGCATCAGCCACGAGATCACCAACGTCAACGGTGGCGCCATCTCGATGGGCCACCCGCTCGGCGCCACCGGCGCCATGATCCTCGGCACGCTGATCGACGAGCTCCAGCGGCGCGACCTGCGCCGCGGCCTCGCCACGCTCTGCGTGGGTGGCGGCATGGGGATAGCGACCATCGTCGAGCTCGTCTGACCCCTCCCGACCCGACCAGAGGACATCCCCACATGACTGCCAGCACGACCGAGACCGAGTCCGCCGTCCGTTACGAGCGGGACGCCGACGGGATCGTCACCCTCACCCTCGACGACCCCACGGCCAGCGCCAACACCATGAACGACCGCTACCGGGTGTCGATGGCCGCGGCCGTCGACCGGCTGTACGACGAGCAGGACCAGGTGACCGGCGTGGTGGTCGCCAGTGCGAAGAAGACGTTCTTCGCCGGCGGCGACCTCACGCTGATGATCCAGGCGACGAAGGACGACGCGCCGGAGATCTTCTCGATGGTCGAGTCCATGAAGGCCGACCTGCGCCGGCTCGAGACGTTCCCGCGCCCGGTGGTCGCCGCGATCAACGGGGCCGCGCTGGGCGGCGGTCTCGAGATCGCGCTCGCGTGCAACCACCGGATCTGCGTCGACGACCGGTCGGTGAAGGTCGGCCTCCCCGAGGCCACCCTCGGGCTGCTGCCCGGCGGCGGCGGGGTCACGCGTGTGGTGCGGATGCTCGGGCTCCAGGACGCGTTGATGGACGTGCTGCTCCAGGGCCCGCAGCTCGACCCGCAGAAGGCGCAGAAGCGGGGCCTGGTCGACGAGCTGGTCGCCACCCGCGAGGAGCTGGTGCCGGCTGCCAAGGCCTGGATCGCGGCCAACCCCGACGCCGCGCAGAACCCCTGGGACGCCCCCGGCTACCAGCTGCCCGGCGGCAACCCGAAGTCGCCAGCCATGGCCGCGTTCCTGCCGGCGTTCCCGGCGCTGCTCCGCAAGCAGCTCAAGGGCGCCGACTACCCCGCCCAGCGAGCGATCCTGTCCGCAGCAGTGGAGGGCGCCGGCACGGACTTCGACACCGCGAGCCGGATCGAGTCGCGCTACCTGACGAAGCTGATCGTCAATCAGAACAGCAAGAACATGATCCAGGCGTTCTTCTTCGACCTCCAGGCGATCAACGCCGGGAAGCTGCGGCCCGCCGGGATCGCGCCCTGGAAGGCCACCAAGGTCGCCGTCCTCGGCGCGGGGATGATGGGCGCCGGGATCGCCTACTCCTGCGCTCGCGCCGGGATGGAGGTCGTGCTGAAGGACGTCGCACAGGAGAACGCCGAGAAGGGCAAGGCCTACTCCGCGAGGCTCAACGCCAAGGCGGTCGAGCGGGGCACGCTGACCGAGGAGAAGAGCGAGGCGCTGCTCGACCGGATCACCCCGACGTCCGACCCCGCCGACCTCGCCGGGTGCGACCTCGTGATCGAGGCGGTCTTCGAGGACCCGTCCCTCAAGCACCAGGTGTTCGCCGAGATCGCGCCGTACGTGAACGACGACGCGCTGCTGTGCAGCAACACCTCGACGCTGCCGATCACCGAGCTCGCCACCGGGGTCGACCGGCCGGCGGACTTCATCGGGCTCCACTTCTTCAGCCCCGTCGACAAGATGCCGCTGGTCGAGATCATCCGGGGCCGCGAGACCACCGACGAGGCGCTCGCCAAGGCCTACGACGTCGTCCAGCAGATCAAGAAGACGCCGATCGTCGTCAACGACAGCCGCGGGTTCTACACGTCCCGGGTCATCGGGTTCATGGTCAACGAGGGGCTCGCCATGCTCGCCGAGGGCGTGCACCCGATGACGCTCGAGCGCGCCGCCACCCAGGCCGGCTACCCGGTGGGAACGCTCCAGCTCTCCGACGAGCTCAACATGGAGCTGATGGCCAAGATCGGCAAGGCGACCCGCGACGCGGCCGAGCGCGACGGCCTCGCCTACGACGTCCACCCGGGCTCGGCCGTGGTCCTGCGGATGATCGAGCTCGCACGGCCGTCGCGACTCAAAGGCGCCGGCTTCTACGAGTACGACGAGTCGGGCAAGCGGCAGGGGCTGTGGTCCGGCCTGGCCGAGGCGTTCCCGGTCGCCGACGTGCAGCCCGCGCTGCGCGACGTCAAGGAGCGGATGCTCTTCGCCGAGGCGCTCGAGACCGCGAAGTGCTTCGACGAGGGCGTCATCGAGTCGGCCGCGGCAGCCAACATCGGCTCGATCATGGGCATCGGCTTCCCGCCCGCCACCGGCGGTGCCGCGCAGTACATGACCGGCTACCAGGACCCGACCGACAGCGACGGGCCGATCGGGCTCGCGGTGTTCCTCGAACGGGCCGACGAGCTGGCCGACACCTACGGCGAGCGGTTCCGTCCGTCGCCGTACCTGCGCGGGCTGGCGGCGAGGGGCGAGTCCTTCCCGGCCTGACGCCGGCGTTTGCGTCGTTCTCAGGCACACCGGACGGGTCTGCGGGAGGATGTCCCGGTGAACGAGCAGCTGCCCGCGGTCGAGGTGACCGGCCTCCACGTCCGGTTCGGCGACGTCGAGGCGGTCGCCGGTGTCGACCTCGCCGCCTACGCCGGGCAGGCGACCGCCCTCCTGGGGCGCAACGGCGCCGGCAAGTCGACCACGATGCGCGTGCTGGCCGGGTTGGTCCCGCCCACCGCCGGCGGCGCCGTCGTCGCCGGCCACGACGTCCGGCGTGAGCCGCTCGCCGTCAAGCGGGTGACGGGCTACTGCCCCGACGTCGGCGGCCTGGTCACGCGGGCCACCGCGTGGGAGCACCTCCAGCTCGCCGCCCGGCTGCGGCGGATGAACGACTGGGAGGACCGCGCGCGCGACCTGCTGGAGCGGTTCGAGCTCGGCGACGCAGCCCACCGGGTGACGGGCGGCTTCTCCCACGGCATGGGCCGGCGGCTCTCGGTCGCCCTGGCCGCGCTCCACGACCCCGAGGTGCTGCTGCTCGACGAGCCCTTCGACGGCGTCGACCCGATCGGTGTCGAGGCGACCCTCGACGTGATCGCCGATGCCCGCGCCCGCGGCGCGTGCGTGCTGGTCTCGACCCACCTCCGCGAGCTCGCCATCGAGGCGTGCGGCGAGGTGCTGGTGCTGCGCGGCGGCTCGCGGGTCGCCACCGTCGACGCCAGCGAGATGGCCGGGGAGGAAGGTGCGCGTGCCTACCGCGCTCTCCTCGACTGACGCCCGGCTGCGCGTGCCCACCGAGTTCGCGTGGTACCGGCCGGTCCGCGACGTCGGACACCTGCTGCGCTTCCGGGCCGCGGCGGTCCGCCGCCGCTCGGCGTTCCGCTGGTCGGCACTCATCCTGCTGCTGATCACGATCGGCGCCGCGACCGTCCCGGCGTTCGTGCCGGCCGACGACGAACGACGGCTGCAGGTCGCGGTCCTCATGCCGACCGCCATGGCCGGCATCTTCGCGATCTCGATCGTCTCGGCGATCGCGTCCGGCGGCGGCCGCGAGCTGATCAGCCGCGAGCAGGGCGTCGCGTTCCCGGTCAGCCCGACCACCGACCACCTCGGCGCGCTGCTGCTCGCGCCCCTCAACATCGCGTGGCTGATCCAGGCCTGGGTGCTGCTGGGCGCCTCGGCGTACGGCGCGCTGCCGCCCCGCCTCTTCACGGCCCAGACCGTCACGCTGCTGTGGCTCGCGCTGGCGACCGCTGCCGCCCAGGTGATCGCGTGGAGCGTCGAGGCGGTCCGGCGGCGACCGCACGGCATCGTCGCGATGCGGTTCCTTCTCGTCGGACTCGCCGCCGTCGCGTTCTGGGTCCAGATCACCGGCCGCACCACCGGCGTCCTCGACCAGATCCCCACCCTGTGGCTGTGGGTCGCCGGCATCGGGGGTTTCACGTGGGGCTGGGTGAGCGCGATCGTGCTGGAGGCCGTGCTCTTCGTGTGCCTCGTGGTGCTCGGCTCGATCCCCGCCAACTTCGCGGCCCGCCGGCTGCCGCACGACGAGCTGCGGGCCGAGACCGACACCCACACGCCGCGGCCGATGCCGTGGACCGACCTGTCCGCGCTGCTGCGGATCGACCGGGCGTCGGTCTGGCGCGCCGTCCCGATGCGCCGCGGCATGGCGGTCCTGGCGGTCGGGCCGGGGCTCGTCGCCGTCGTCGGCGGACTGCCGTGGGAGTCGATCACGGTGCTGCCGGGCCTGGTCGTGTCCGGTGGCGCGCTGCTGTTCGGCGTCAACGCCTGGTGCCTCGACGGGCGCGGGCTGCTGTGGCGCGAGAACCTGCCGGTCCGGCCCGGCACCGTCTTCACCGTCCGGGCCCTCGTGATCGCGGAGTTCCTCGGCATCGCCTCGGTCATCACCATCCTGCTGGCCTCGGTCCGGGCCGGCTTCCCGACCGCGTCCGAGCTGACCGCGATCGCGTGCACCGTCGTCGTCGTCACCGTGCAGGTCGTCGGTGCCTCGATGCGGTGGTCCGACCAGCGTCCGTACGCCGTCGACCTCCGCAGCGCCAGGGCGACGCCCGCGCCGCCGGTGATGATGGTCGGCTACTCCGCGCGGCTGGCCCTGAGCACGACGTTCACCGGGCTGCTGTTCTCGGCGCTCGCCCGGCTGCCCGACCCGACGATCTCGCTGCTGGTCGCGGTGCCGTGCCTGGCGTGGTCGACGATGCGCCTGATCCGCACCCGGCGCCGCTGGATCGACCCGTTCGAGCGGGCCCGGGTCGTCACGACCGTCGCGGCCTGAGGCTCGGCCGGACCCTCCCTCCGTCGTGCCCGACTAGGGTCGACGCATGGACTTCTCGTCGTCGCCCCGGGCCGTCGACCTCCGCGAGAAGGTGGCGAGCTTCATGGCCGAGGAGATCGACCCGATCGAGCCGTCCTACCACCGCGACCTGGCCGAGGCCCGGCTCCAGGGCACCCAGTGGACGCCGCTGCCGGTGATCGAGGAGCTCAAGGCGAAGGCACGTGAGCGCGGGCTGTGGAACCTGTTCCTGCCGGTGGAGCACGCGGGCGAGTACGCCGCGGCGTACGGGACCGACGGGGGTAGCGGTCTGAGCAACGTCGACTACGCGCCGCTCGCGGAGCTGATGGGCCGGTCGGCCATCGCGCCGCTGGTGTTCAACTGCAACGCTCCCGACACCGGCAACATGGAGGTGCTGCTGCGTTACGGCACGCAGGAGCAGCGCGACGAGTGGCTCGACCCGCTGCTCGACGGCCGGATCCGGTCGGCGTTCACGATGACCGAGCCGGGTGTCGCGAGCTCCGACGCGACCAACATGGCCGCCACCGCCGTGGTCGACGGTGACGAGGTGGTCATCAACGGCCGGAAGTGGTGGTCGACGGGCGTCGGCCACCCCGACTGCAAGATCTTCGTGTTCATGGGGCTCAGTCATCGTCCCGGGGCGGACCCGGACGCCGACCGCCACCACCGGCACACGATGGTGCTCGTGCCGCGCGACGCCCCTGGTGTGAGGGTCGAGCGGCTGCTCACGACGATGGGGTACGCCGACGAGCCGATCGGGCACGGCGAGGTCTCGTTCACCGACGTCCGCGTGCCGGCGACGAACATCCTCTCCGGGCCGGGCGAGGCGTTCTCGATCGCGCAGGGCCGGCTCGGTCCGGGCCGGATCCACCACTGCATGCGGCTGATCGGCGCCGCCGAGGTGGCGCTCGAGCACGCCATCCGCCGGGGTCTGGAGCGGACCGCGTTCGGCAAGCCGCTGGTCGACCTCGGCGGCAACCGCGAGCGGATCGCGGACGCCAGGATCGCCATCGAGCAGGCCAGGCTGCTGGTGCTGCACGCCGCCTGGAGGCTCGACGAGGGCGGTCCGCTCAACGCGCTGTCCGAGGTCTCGCAGATCAAGGTGGCGGTCCCCAGAGCAGCGCTGGGCGTGATCGACATGGCGATCCAGCTGCACGGCGGCGCCGGACTCTCCGACGACTTCCCGCTCGCGATGTCGTGGGTGAGCTCCCGCGCGTTGCGGCTTGCCGACGGCCCCGACGAGGTCCACCAGGGGATGGTCGCCCGCCTCGAGCTGGGTCGCTACCGATGAGGGTGCTCGTCACCGGCGCCGCGAACGGACTCGGCGCCGCCCTCGCCGCGGCCTACCGGACGCGGGGCGACGAGGTGCTGGCGACCGACGTGGCCGGCGGCGCCGACCTGCGGCTCGACGTCACCAGCGGCGACGACTGGGACGCGGCGGTCGAGCACGTCGAGCGGACGTGGGGCGGGCTCGACGTCCTCGTCAACAACGCCGGCGTCGCCGGCGGCGGCCGGCTCGACCGGTCGACCCTCGACGAGTGGCGGCGGGTCACCGAGGTCAACCTCTTCGGCGCGGTGCGCGGCACGCACGCGTTCGTGCCACTGTTCAAGGCGCAGCGGGCCGGCCTGATCGTGAACGTCGCGTCCCTGGCCGGACTCGTCCATCCGGCCGGGATGGCCTCCTACAACGCCGTCAAGGCCGCGGTCGTGGCGCTGACGGAGACGACCGCCCACGAGCTCTCCCCTTACGGCGTCCGGGCGGCCGTGGTCTGCCCGTCCTACTTCCGCACCGGGTTGCTCGAGAACCTCCAGGGTGAGGACCGCGAGCTCGGCGCCGTGATCGCCCACCTCGTCGCGACCGCGCCGGTCGGCCCCGACGACATCGCTGCCGAGGTGCTGGCCGCGCTCGACCGGGGCGAGGAGCTGATCCTGCCCGACCCGGCCGCCCGCGCGGCGTACGACCTCAAGCGGCGCGACCGCGTGGCGTACGACGCCCAGCAACGCCACCAGGCCGAGCGGTTGGCCGCGCTGTGAGCCCGGACAAGGCCCCCGACGAGACCAGGCCGGTCCGCGCGGAGGATGCGTTCGACGTCGACCGGGTCGCGGACTGGCTGCGCGAGCACGCCGGCGAGACCTGGCGCGAGCGACTCGCCGGCACCCCGGAGGTGCGGCAGTTCCCGGGCGGCGCGTCCAACCTCACCTACTCGTTGCGCTACCCCGACGCCGACCTGGTCCTGCGACGGCCGCCGGGCGGGGCGAAGGCGCGGGGCGCCCACGACATGGGGCGCGAGCACCGGATCCAGCAGGCGTTGGCGCCGGTCTTCCCGCTCGTGCCGGAGATGGTGGCCCACTGCGACGACCAGGCCGTGCTCGGCCTGCCGTTCTACGTGATGACGCGGGTCGACGGCGTGATCCCGCGTCGCGAGCTCGGCCTCGACCTGTCGGCCGAGCAGACGTCCGACCTCTGCGGCGACGTGTGGGACGTGCTGGCGCGGCTCCACTCGGTGGACCTCGACGCGACCGGGCTGCGGTCGTTGGGCAAGGGCGAGGGGTACGTCGCGCGCCAGGTGTCCGGCTGGACCACCCGGCTGGCGAACGCCGCGACCGACGACCTCGGCGACTGGTCGGAGGTGACCGGGTGGATCGAGGACCACCAGCCGGCGGACGTCGCCAGCCGCCTGATCCACAACGACTTCCGGTTCGACAACCTGGTGCTGGCGCCCGGCGACCCGCCGACGGTCGCGGCCGTGCTCGACTGGGAGATGGCCACCGTCGGCGACCCGCTGATGGACCTCGGCGGCTCCCTGGCCTACTGGGTGCAAGACGACGACGACGAGTTCTTCCGGCAGTTCCGGCGACAGCCGTCCGACGCCCCGGGCATGTGGTCGCGCAGCCGGATCGTCGAGCACTACGGCGAGCGGACCGGCCTCACGCCCTCGACCGAGCAGTGGCGGTTCTACGAGGTGTTCGGGCTCTTCCGGCTCGCGGTCATCGCGCAGCAGATCTGGTACCGCTACTACCACCGGCAGACCACGAACGAGGCGTACGCCGTCTTCGGTCCCGCCGTCGGGTACCTCGAGCAGCGGACGCGGGCCGTCCTGCACGGGTCGGCCTGATGGGCCAGATCCTGGTGGTCCGCCACGGCCAGGCGTCGTTCGGGGCCGACGACTACGACGTCCTGTCGGCGACGGGGGAGGGGCAGGCGAGGGTGCTCGGCCGGTCGCTGGCCGGTCTCGTGCCCGACCTGGTGGTGCACGGCTCCCTCGTCCGGCAGCGGCGCACCGCGCAGCTCGCGGCCGGGGCTGCCGGCTGGACGGCGCCGCTGCGCGAGGACGCGCGGTGGAACGAGCTGGAGAGCCTGTCGCAGTTCGCCGTGGTCTCGGGCAGTACCCCGGACGTCGCCGACCGGGCGGCGTTCCAGGAGTGGTACGAGGCCGCGATGGAGCGGTGGGCGGGTGGTGAGCACGACCACGACTACACCGAGTCGTACGCCGGCTTCACGGACCGGGCGAACGCCGCGCTCGCCGACCTGGCGAGCGAGGGCACGGTCGTCGCGGTCTCCTCGGGCGGGCCGATCGCCGCGATCGCGACGGTGCTGCTGGACGGCGGTCCGGCGACGTACCGCCGACTGCTGCCGGGCCTCGTGAACACCGGCATCACCCGGGTGATCTCGGGCCGGCGCGGCCTGACCCTGCTGTCCCTCAACGAGCACCAGCACCTCTCCCGGGACCTCCTCACCTACCGCTGACGACGCCGACTCGGCCGGCGTCAGATCATCCGGCGGAACACCGGCAACGGAGCGTGCCTCAGCACCACGGACAACGGCGCCCACGGCAGCGGCGGGACGCAGGCGGACGCCCGCTTCTTCTCGATCGCGGACACCATCGCGGCGACGCCCTTCTCGGTCGAGACCATCATCCGGTTCTCCGCGGCCGCGACCCCGTCGTTCATCTCCGAGCGGATGTAGCCGGGGTAGAGCACGGTGAAGTCGTAGCCGGGCTTGCCGTAGAACTCGGTGCGCAGCCCCTCGACCAGGTGCGCGACGCCCGCCTTGGTGGCGGCGTACGTGGTCATCGACCGGGGCAGGCCGCGCAGGCCTGACATCGACGACACCATCACGAGGTGGCCACCGCCCTGCGCGCGGAAGACCTCCATCGCGGCCTCGACCTGGGCGAGCGCCCCCACGAAGTTGGTCATCGCGGTCTCGCGGTTGGCCTCGAACCGCCCGGTGCCGAGGGGAGCCCCGCTGCCGACCCCCGCGTTCACGACGACCCGGTCGATCCCCCCGAACGTCGTCGCGAGGTCGCGCATCACCGCGAAGACCGCGTCGTGGTCGTTGACGTCCAGCGCACGCAGCTCGACCCGGCGCTCCGGGTGGTGCCCGAGGACCTCGTCGCGCAGCTCCTCGAGCCGGTCGGACCGCCGGGCGCTGAGCCCCAGGTCGTAGCCGAGGTCGGCGAACTGGCGGGCCATCTCGGCCCCGAGGCCGGAGGAGGCGCCCGTGATCAGGATCGTCTGCGTCATTCGGCCAGTCTTTCCCACGGCTCCCCAGTACGTTGCTGCCACCAGGTCTCGGAGGGCCGAGGCCGCCTGCCCCCAGGAGCTTTCGTGAGCACCGGTACCCCACCGCCCAGCGACCCCTACGGACAGCCCAGCTCGTCACCGGGAGCTCTGCCCTCGGGCAAGAGCTTCTTCGGTGCCCTGTTCGACTTCTCGTTCGAGCACTTCGTGACGCCGATGATCGTCAAGGTCGTCTACGTGCTCGCGATCCTCGCGCTCGGCCTCGGCTTCCTGCTCTTCCTGGCCGCGGGCTTCTCCCAGGGCGCCACCAGCGGACTGGTCGTGCTGGTCCTGGGCCCGGTCGCGGTGCTGCTCTACCTGTGCCTGATCCGGATGACGCTGGAGTTCTACCTCGCGATCACCCGGATGAGCCAGGACATCCACCAGCGCCTCCGCTGACCCCCGCCACCGGCGAGATCCGCGACGACGCGAGTGCATACGTGGTATACATACCCAGTATCCACGGACACGGGGGTGTCGTGGAGCCTCAGATCGGAGGACCCGATGTCGGTCAAGCAGGCACTGCTGGCCCTGCTGGAGCAGGGACCCATGTACGGGTACCAGCTCCGCGCCGAGTTCGAGCAGCGCACCGGGGCCACCTGGCCCCTCAACGTCGGGCAGGTCTACACGACCCTCGCCCGGCTGGAGCGTGACGGACTCGTCGAACAGGTGGCCGGCGATGTCGAGACGACCGAGGGCGACGGTCACGTCGTCTACCGGGTCACCGATCACGGCCGGGCCGAGGTGCTGGAGTGGTTCACCACTCCGGTACCTCGGACCCAGCCGCCCCGCGACGAGCTCGCGATCAAGCTCGCCCTCGCCGTGACCGTGCCCGGCGTCGACGTGGGCTCCGTGATCCAGCAGCAGCGCTCGGCCACGATGGCGGCCCTCCAGGACTACACCCGGCTCAAGCGGAGCGGCCGGCTCGCGAAGCCCGAGGACACGAGCGACCTGGCCTGGGGCCTGGTGCTCGACTCGCTGGTGTTCTCCGCCGAGGCGGAGATCCGGTGGCTCGACCACTGCGAGGCCCGGCTGCGGCGCGCAGCGTCCGAACGGGCCGCGCTGGTCCCGGCGAGCGCGGTCGACACGACGTCCCCGGCACAGGAGACCCGCCGATGAGCACCGTGCTCGAGCTCGCCGACGTCAGCCGGGTCCACGGCGACGGCGCCGCGCAGGTGCACGCGCTGCGGTCGATCTCGTTCTCGGCGTACGCCGGGGAGCTGGTCGCCGTGATGGGGCCTTCCGGCTCCGGCAAGTCGACCCTGCTCACCCTGGCCGGCGGTCTCGACACCCCGACCAGCGGCACTGTGTCGATCGAGGGCCGCGACCTCGGCGGACTCGGGCACGCCGCGCGGGCCCGGCTGCGCCGCGGCTCGATCGGCTACGTCTTCCAGGACTTCAACCTGATCCCCGCCCTGACCGCCGCCGAGAACGTGGCCCTGCCGCGCGAGCTCGACGGCGAGAGCGCCCGTGCGGCCGGCAGGCTGGCGCGCGCCGCGCTCGAGGAGGTCGGGATCGGCGACCTGGGCGACCGGTTCCCCGACGAGATGTCTGGCGGCCAGCAACAGCGGGTGGCGATCGCCCGCGCGGTGGTCGGCGACCGTCGGCTGATCCTGGCCGACGAGCCCACCGGCGCCCTCGACACCGAGACGGGCGAGGAGATCCTCAAGCTGCTGCGGGCCCGGTGCGACGGCGGCGCCGCCGGAGTCCTCGTCACCCACGAGGCCCGGCACGCGGCCTGGGCGGACCGGGTGGTGTTCCTGCGCGACGGGGTGGTCGTCGACCAGACGGCGAGCGCCCCGGTCGACGCCCTGCTCGAACCGGGACTGGTGCGGTGAACCCGGCCCGGCGCTGGGCCCCCGCGGTGCGGATGGCCCGGCGCGAGGCCTGGCGCGCCAAGGGCCGGTCGGTCCTGGTGCTGACGATGATCGCGCTGCCCGTGCTCGCCGTCACCGCGGCCGACGTCGTCATCGCCACCGGCGACGTGAAGGGGTCCGAGGCGGTCGAGCGGCGGATCGGCGGCGCCGACGCCCTCGTCACGGTCGAACGCGGCGTGACCAACGTCGTCCAGCTGCCCGACCCCGACCAGGCGTCGGGCTGGAACAGCCGCCGACGGGCGGAGCTGCGCACCCTGGACGACGTGAGCGACGCGCTCGGTCGCGAGGTCGAGGCCGTCGAGGTCGTGCGTGGCGGCCGGCAGGTGACGACCGATGCCGGGGCGACGTACGCCGAGCTGGTCGAGACCGACCTCACCTCGCCGCTCACCGAGGGCACGTTCTGGGTGGCCGAGGGTCGGGTGCCCGAGGCGGTCGGTGAGGTCGCGGTCAACGGCGACCTCGCGGCGCGCGGACCGTACGCCGTCGGCGACGACCTCGCCTTCAAGGACGGGTCGTCGCTGACGATCGTGGGGATCGTCGAGAACGCCGTGGTCCGCGGCTCGGCCATCGCCGTGGCACCACCCGGTGGCTTCGCGCTGGAGACCGCACCCGGGCAGCACACCTGGCTGGTGGAGGCGGGCGGGGCCGTCACCTGGGACGACGTCCGGGCGCTCAACGAGATCGGCGCGACCGTCTGGTCGCGTGCGGTGCTGGCCGACCCGCCGCCGGACTCGGAGATCTCGCCCGAGCTCGGCTACGCGACCGGGACCGACGACGCGTGGCTGGCTGTCGTGGTGCTGGTCGTCGTGATGGCGCTGCTCGAGGTGGTGCTGCTGGCCGGCCCGGCGTTCGCGGTGATCGCGCGCCGGCTCCAGCGGTCGCTCGCCCTGATGGCCGCCAACGGGGCCACGCCCCCGCAGGCGCGCAAGGTCGTGCTCGCGAGTGCCCTCGTGCTCGGTAGCGTCGGTGCCGTCGTCGGCGTCGGCCTGGGACTGCTGGTCGCCTGGGCCGGGCTGCCCGTCGTTCAGCGGTTCTCCGACAGCTACCTCGGCCCGTACGACGTGCCGTGGCTGCACCTGCTCGGGATCGCGGGCTTCGGGCTGCTGTCCGCGCTGCTCGCCGCGGTCGTACCCGCGTGGTTGGCCTCGCGCCAGGACGTGGTGGCGGTGCTGGCCGGCCGGCGGGGCGACCGCAAGCCGTCGCTCCGCTCGCCGCTGCTCGGCGTGCTGCTCCTCGGCGGAGGCGCCGCCCTCGCGGCGTACGGTGCCGCGCGGCAGGGTGGGGAGTACGTCATCGCGGTGTCCGCGATCGTCGCGGTGCTCGGCATGATCCTGCTGATCCCGGTCGTGGTCGTGGTGCTCGCCCGGTTGGCGCGGCGGCTGCCGCTGCCGCTCCGGTTCGCGGTGCGCGACGCGGCTCGTCACCGCACCCGGACCGTGCCGGCCGTCGCCGCGGTCGCGGCCACCGTCGCCGGCGTCGTCGCACTCGGCATCGGCAACGCCAGCGACGCGGAGGAGAGGCGGGCGACGTACACGCCGCTGCTCGCCATGGGGCAGGCGTCCGTCAGCCCGCCGGAGGGGATCGAGGTCGCCCAGGTGGAGGAGGTGCTCGACCGCTACGTGCCGGACGCGACGGTCACCCAGGTGTGGGGGCCGCCGAACTCGATCCGCCGCTACACCTGGGTCGATGCCCGGGTGTCGGGGACCGAGTCGGTGCTGTCCGGTTGGAGCGGCATGCTCTCGGGCTTCCCGGTGAGCCAGGACGGGACGGTCCCGGCGTACCTCACGACCCTGACCGAGGACGAGCGCGCCGCGGCCGAGGCGGTGCTCGCCGACGGCGGCGCGGTCGTCTTCACCGACCAGGGGGTGCGGGCCGACGAGGTGCGGCTCGTCGCGCACGTCGACGGGCGCCGAGGTCCCTCGGACGTCACCCGCGCGACGGTCCCCGCCGTCTTCGTCGAGACGACGCAGCTGGAGGCGCGGGCGCAGGGAGTGATGTCGCAGGAGGCCGCGGCCGCCCTCGGACTCACCGTCGTGGTCGACGGGCTGATCGTCGGTGGTGCCGAGATCACCGAAGGCCAGGAGCAGGACGTCAACGAGGCCCTGCTGGCCCTGGACGCCGAGGCCTCGATGTACGTCGAGCGCGGCTACCAGAACGACGACGAGACCGTCATCATCCAGCTCGTGCTCGGCGCGCTCGGCGCCGTGCTCATGCTCGGCGGCACGCTGACGGCGACGTTCCTGTCGCTGTCGGACGCGCGCCCCGACCTGGCCACGCTGTCGGCCGTCGGGGCCTCGCCCCGGAGCCGCCGGGCGGTCGCGGCGTCGTACGCCCTCGTGATCGCGCTGGTCGGTGCCCTGCTCGGCGTCGGGGTGGGGCTGATCCCGGGGATCGCGGTCACCTACCCGCTCACCGGCGCTTCGTGGGTGCAGGAGATGGACCCGTCCCTGCCGAGCCACTTCCTGGCGATCCCGTGGCTGCTGATCGGCTCGCTGGTGGTGGCGCTCCCCCTGGTGACGGCGTTGCTGGTCGGCCTGTTCACCCGGTCCCGACTGCCGATGGTCGCCCGCATCGACTGAGCGCGAATCGTGGGTAAATCGGATCGAGTCGTGCCTGAATCGACCGAGTCCGGAAACGATCCACGACTCGGCCCGAATGAGCCACGATTCGCGCCGGATTTCCCACGATTCGCGCATCACAAACAGTCAGGCTTGACTGTTTGTTAGTGGGGTACGACGATGGCTCGGTGACCGCCGCCGTCCGGACTCCCCAGGCCGACCGCAGCCGGGCGATGCGCCAGCGGCTGCTGGAGGCGACGCTGGAGGTGCTGATCGAGCGCGGCTTCTCGGGGACGTCGACGACGCTGGTGTCCGAGCGGGCCGGGGTGTCACGCGGTGCCCAGCTCCACCACTTCCCGACCAAGAACGACCTGGTCGTCGCGGCGGTCGAACACCTCACCGAGCTGCGGGGCGCCGAGCTGGCCGACGCCGTCGCCCGGCTGCCGCGGGGCGAGGGACGGACCCGGGCAGTGGTCCGGATGCTCGGCGACCACTTCAGCTCACCGGTGTTCACCGCGGCGCTCGAGCTCTGGGTCGCCGCCCGCACCGACGAGACGCTGCTCGCCGCCGTCGCTCCCCTGGAGCAGCGGATCGGGCGCGAGACCCACCGGCTCACGGTGGAGGCCCTCGGCGTCGACGAGTCGCGGCCGGGCGCGCGCGAGCTGGTGCAGGCCACCCTCGACCTGGTGCGCGGCCTCGGGCTCGCCGACACGATCACCGACGACGCCCGTCGTCGGCAACGGATCCTCGACGAGTGGGCCCGGACGCTCGACGAGAGGCTGACCGCGTGAGCCTCCTGGAGTCCGTGCTGGCCGACCTGGACACCGAGAGCAGCCGGCTCGACGCGCTGGTGACCGACCTCCCCGAGGACGGCTGGCGCACGCCCACCCCGGCCGTGGGCTGGGACGTCGCCACGCAGGTCGCCCACCTCGCGTGGACCGACGAGGCGGCCCACGCGGCGGCGACCGACCCGGCCGCGTGGGACGCGCTGGTGCGCTCGGCCATCGAGGACCCGACCGGCTACGTCGACCGGGCTGCGCTCGACGGCGGGGCCGTGGCGCCGTCTCAGCTGCTCGCGCGGTGGCGCCACACCCGGGCCTCCCTCGCCGACGCGCTGCGCGCGGTTCTGGACGGCGAGCGGCTGCCCTGGTTCGGGCCGCCCATGTCGGCGACGTCCATGGCGACCGCTCGGTTCATGGAGACCTGGGCCCACTCGCTCGACGTCCACCACGCGCTGGCCGCCGAGCCGGAGGTCACCGACCGGGTGCGGCACGTCGCTCACCTCGGCGTCCGGACCCGGAACTTCGCGTTCGCGAGCCAGGGGCTCGGCGCGCCCGCCGACGAGTTCCGGATCGAGCTGACGGCCCCCAGCGGGGACGTCTGGTCGTGGGGACCCGACGGCGCCGCCCAGTCGGTCCGCGGCTCGGCGTACGACTTCTGCCTGCTCGTGACGCAGCGGATCCACCGCGACGACACCGACCTGGTGGCGCACGGCGGTGACGCGACCACCTGGCTGTCGATCGCCCAGGCCTTCGCCGGGTCCTCCGGCACCGGGCGGCGGCCGCGATGACCGACGTGCTGCGAGTCGGCAACTGCTCCGGCTTCTACGGCGATCGCCACTCGGCCATGCGCGAGATGTTGGACGGTGCTCCGGACGGGCAGCGCCTCGACGTACTCACCGGTGACTACCTCGCCGAGCTGACCCTGCTGATCCTCGGCAAGGACACGCTCAAGGACCCGAGCCTGGGCTACGCCCGCACGTTCGTCCGCCAGCTCGAGGAGTGCCTCGGCACCGCCCTGGAGCGCGGCGTGCGGATCGTCTCCAACGCCGGGGGGCTCAACCCCGCCGGGCTCGCCGACCGGGTGCGGGAGGTCGCCCGCGGCCTCGGGCTGGACCCGGCGATCGCGCACGTCGAGGGCGACGACGTGCGCCACCTGTCCTACCCGGACGCCCTCACGGCCAACGCCTACCTCGGCGGCTCCGGCATCGCCGCCGCGCTGACGGCGGGCGCCGACGTCGTCGTCACCGGCCGGGTCACCGACGCCTCCCTGGTCGTCGGCCCGGCGATGGCGCACCACGGCTGGTCGCCCGAGCAGTACGACGAGCTGGCCGGTGCGGTCGTGGCGGGTCACGTGCTCGAGTGCGGCGCCCAGGCGACCGGCGGCAACTTCAGCGGCTTCCGCTCCATCGACCGGTCGCGGCCCCTCGGCTTCCCGCTGGCGGAGATCGCGGCCGACGGCGGCTGCGTGATCACCAAGCACGACGGCACCGGGGGCGCGGTCACGGTCGACACCGTCACCGCGCAGCTGCTCTACGAGGTCCAGTCGACCCGCTACCTCGGTCCCGACGTCACCGTCGACCTCGCCTCGGTCCGGCTGGAGCAGGTCGGCCCCGACCGGGTGTCGGTCACCGGCGTCCACGGCGAGGCCCCGCCCGAGCAGCTCAAGGTCTGCGTCAACGAGCTCGGCGGCTGGCGCAACTCCGTCGAGCTGGTGCTGACCGGCCTCGACGTCGAGGAGAAGGCGGGCTGGGTGCGCCAGCAGGTCGCGGCCTCGCTCGTCCCGGCGCCGGCCGAGGTCGCCTGGTCGCCGGTCGCGCAGCCGGCCCTCGACGCCTCCTCGGAGGAGTCCGCGTCGGTGCTGCTGCGGTGCACCGTCACGGATCCCGAGGCCGGCCCGGTCGGCAAGCGCTTCACCGCAGCCGTGGTCGAGCTGGCGCTCGGCTCCTACCCGGGCTTCACGATGACCGCGCCGCCCGGCCCGCCCGCACCGTACGGCCTCTTCCGCGCCGCCTTCGTCGACCGCGCGGAGGTCCGCCACACCGTCGTGCACGCCGACGGCCGCCGGCAGGTCGTCGGCGACCCGCCGACCGCGCCGCAGCCGGGGGAGGACACCACCGGCACCCGCCCGTCGCCCTACCCCCACCCCGCTGACACCCTCACCCGCCGACTGCCGCTCGGCACGTTCGTCCACGCCCGCTCCGGTGACAAGGGTGGTGACGCCAACCTCGGGCTCTGGGTCATGCGGGCCGGCCAGGTGGAGAAGTACGCCGCGCGCGTCGAGTGGCTGGCCAAGCTGATCACCCCCACGAAGGTCCGCGAGCTGGTGCCCGAGGCGGCCGGCCTCGAAGTCGAGGTGTTCCTGCTGCCCAATCTGGGCGGGGTCAACGTCGTGCTGCAGGGACTGCTCGGCGAGGGCGTGGCGGCCTCGACCCGGTTCGACCCGCAGGCCAAGGGCCTCGGCGAGTGGGTGCGGTCGCGGCTGGTCTCCATCGAGGAGCGGCTGACATGACCGATCGCCGAGCCATCCACGAGGCCGCCGCGGAGCTCGTGCGGCGCGAGGTCGTCCCCCACCTTGACGACTGGGAAGCGGCCGGCGACGTGCCGCGCGCGCTCCATGCGACGACCGCGCAGCAGGGACTGCTCGGCATCGCCTTCCACGAGGACGTCGGTGGCCAGGGCGGCGACCTGCTCGACAGCATCGCCGCGATGGAGGGCTGCTTCGAGGCGGGCGCCTCCAGCGGGCTGATGGCGGCGCTCTTCACCAGCGGCATCGCCCTGCCCCACATCGCCGCGTCCGGCAACCGCGACCTGATCGACCGGTTCGTGCGGCCGACGCTCGCCGGCGAGCTGATCGCGGCGCTCGCGATCACCGAGCCCGGCGGTGGCTCCGACGTGGCCGGGATCCGCACGACGGCCCGCCGCGACGGCGACGAGTACGTCGTCGACGGCGGGAAGACGTTCATCACGAGCGGGGTCCGGGCCGACTTCGTGACCGTGGCGGTCCGCACCGGCGGCCCGGGTCACGGCGGGATCTCGCTGCTGGTGGTCGAGAAGGGCACGCCCGGCCTCACCGTCGACCGCACCCTGAGCACGATGGGCTGGCACTGCTCGGACACGGCCGAGCTGGGCTTCGCCGGCTGCCGGGTCCCCGCGACCCACCTGGTCGGCGAGGAGCACACCGGCTTCTACCAGATCGCCGAGCAGTTCGTGGTGGAGCGGATCGCGCTCGCGGTCCACGCCTACGGGATCGCGGCCCGCAGCCTCGACCTGACCCTGGAGCACGTCCGCCAGCGGGAGACCTTCGGCAGGCCGCTGATCACCAACCAGGTGGTCCGCCACACGCTGGTGGAGATGCGCCGGCACGTCGAGGTCGCCCGCACCTACACCCACGAGGTGGCACGCCGGCACGTCGCCGGGGAGGACGTCGTCGCCGAGGCCTGCCTCGCCAAGCAGACCGCGGTCGAGTGCTCGACGTATGTGTGTGACAAGGCGGTGCAGCTGCAGGGCGGCACCGGCTACCTGACCGGGACCGAGGTGGAGCGGCACTACCGCGACGCCCGGCTCCTGCCGATCGGAGGAGGAGCGACCGAGGTGTTGACCGACCTGACCGCACGACTGATGGGCTACGTCTGATGCTGCCACTCGTAGGAGTCCTGCTGCGACCGCTGACCGGCGAGGTGTCGCTGTGGATGGCCGCACCGCCCGACCAGGTCTGGGACCTCGTCAGCGACGTCACCAGGATCGGCGAGTTCTCGCCCGAGACGTTCGAGGCGCGCTGGCGCCGCGGCTACGACGGTCCGGAGGTCGGCGCGAAGTTCAAGGGCCACGTGAAGCGCAACGGCGTCGGCCCGATCTACTGGAGCGCCTGCACCGTCACGGCGTGCGAGCCGCAGCGGCTCTTCGAGTTCGCCGTCGGCACCGACGACGTGTCCGTCAACAACTGGGGCTACCGGCTCCAGCCGAAGGACGGCGGCACCCTCGTCACGGAGTACTTCCGCCTCGAGCCCAACCTCCCGATGCGGCTGTACTGGCTGGTGCTCGGGCCCTTCCGCGGCCGCACCAACGAGAAGGGCATGCGCACCACCCTCGAGCGGATGAAGGCGGTCCTGGAGGCATGAGCGCGAACCGGGTGGCGATGCTCGAGAAGCTCGCGGACCTCGACGCCGAGCACGCCAAGGCGGTCGCCGGCGGCGGGGAGCGGTACGTCGAGCGGCACCACTCGCGCGGCAAGCTGCTGCCCCGCGAGCGGATCGAGCTGCTGATCGATCCCGGGTCGGCGTTCCTCGAGCTGTCTCCGCTGGCCGGCTGGGGATCGGACTTCACGGTCGGCGCCAGCATCGTCACCGGGATCGGGGTGATCGAGGGCGTCGAGTGCGTGATCACCGCGAACGACCCGACGGTCAAGGGCGGCGCGAGCAATCCGTGGACGGTCAAGAAGGTGTTCCGGGCCGCCCAGATCGCCGAGGAGAACGGGCTGCCGACCGTCGCGCTGGTCGAGTCGGGCGGTGCCGACCTGCCGACGCAGAAGGAGATCTTCATCCCCGGCGGCCAGCTGTTCCGCGACATCACACGCGCCAGCGCCCGCAAGGAGCCGACGGTCGCCCTCGTCTTCGGCAACTCGACGGCCGGTGGTGCCTACGTCCCGGGCATGAGCGACTACACGGTGATGGTCAAGGAGCAGGCCAAGGTGTTCCTCGGAGGCCCGCCGCTGGTGAGGATGGCGACCGGCGAGGAGTCCGACGACGAGTCGCTGGGCGGCGCCGAGATGCACGCCCGCACGTCCGGCCTCGCCGACTACCTGGCCGAGGACGAGCAGGACGCGATCCGGATCGGGCGACGGATCGTGGCCCGCCTCAACTGGCGCAAGGCGCGGCCCGAGCCCGGCCCCTACGCGGAGCCGGACGCCGACCCGGACGGTCTGCTGGACCTCGTCCCGAGCGACCTCAAGGAGCCGTTCGACCCGCGTGAGGTCATCGCACGGGTCGTCGACGGGGCCGGTCCCGGGAACGAGCGCGCGTTCGACGAGTTCAAGCCGCTCTACGGCGCCTCGCTGGTCACCGGCTGGGCGCGGATCCACGGCCGGCCGGTCGGCATCCTCGCCAACGCGCAGGGCGTGCTGTTCAGCGAGGAGGCGCAGAAGGCGACGCAGTTCATCCAGCTCGCCAACCAGGTCGACACCCCGCTGCTGTTCCTGCACAACACGACCGGCTACATGGTCGGCGCCGAGTACGAGCAGGGCGGGATCATCAAGCACGGCGCGATGATGATCAACGCCGTCAGCAACTCCACCGTCCCGCACCTCAGCGTGATCATGGGCGCGTCGTACGGCGCCGGCAACTACGGCATGAACGGCCGCGCCTACGATCCCCGCTTCCTCTTCACCTGGCCGTCTGCGAAGTCGGCCGTGATGGGCCCGGCGCAGCTCGCCGGCGTGCTCTCGATCGTGGCCCGCGCGGCTGCCGAGGCGAAGGGAACGGCGTACGACGAGGAGGCCGACGCCGGCATGCGCGCGTTCGTCGAGCAGTCGGTCGAGGAGCAGTCGCTGCCCCACTTCCTGTCCGGGATGCTCTACGACGACGGTGTGATCGACCCGCGCGACACCCGCACCGTGCTCGGCATCTGCCTGTCGGTGATCGACACCAAGGCCTTCGCCGGCACCGACCGCTTCGGCGTCTTCAGGATGTGAGCGACGTGATCACACGACTGCTGGTCGCCAACCGCGCCGAGATCGCGTCGCGGGTGTTCCGCACGTGCCGGTCGCTCGGCATCGCGACCGTCGCGATCCACTCCGACGCCGACGCGTCGCTGCCGTACGTCGCCGAGGCGGACGTCGCGGTCGGCCTCTCCGGCAATGCGCCGGCCGAGACCTACCTCGACGTCGACGCGGTGCTGCACGCGGCGAAGCGGACCGGGGCGGACGCGATCCACCCGGGCTACGGCTTCCTCTCCGAGAACGCCGACTTCGCTCGCGCGGTCGAGGCCGCCGGGCTGACCTGGGTCGGACCGTCGCCGGAGTCGATCGAGGCGATGGGCTCCAAGATCGAGGCGAAGCGGATCATGCGTGACGCGGGCGTCCCGGTGCTGGATGCTCCCGGGGAACCGACGGAAGCCGATCTCCCGCTGATCGTGAAGGCCTCGGCCGGCGGTGGCGGCCGTGGCATGCGGATCGTCCGCGAGCTGGCGTCGCTCGACGCCGAGGTCGAGCGCGCCCGCGCGGAGGCGGCCAGCGCGTTCGGCGACGGCACCGTCTTCGTGGAGCCGTACGTCGAACGCGGCCGCCATGTCGAGGTGCAGGTCGTCGGTGACAGGCACGGCGACATCGTCGTGCTCGGCGAGCGCGACTGCTCGATCCAGCGGCGCCACCAGAAGGTCGTGGAGGAGGCGCCGGCACCCGACCTCGCGCCCGAGGTCGCGGCCGAGATGCACGAGGCCGCCCGAGCCGCGGCCGCGGCGATCGGCTACGTCGGCGCCGGCACGGTCGAGTTCCTGCACGACCCCGAGACCGAGCGCTTCTTCTTCCTCGAGATGAACACCCGGCTCCAGGTCGAGCACCCGGTGACGGAGGAGGTGTTCGGCGTCGACCTGGTAGCGCTCCAGCTCGCGGTGGCCGAGGGCACCGCCCTCGCCCACCTCGACGTCGGCAGCCCCGCGCCGCACGGGCACGCGATCGAGGTGAGGCTCTACGCCGAGGACCCCGCCGCCGACTTCCAGCCGCAGAGCGGCGTGCTGACGGCGTTCGACGTCCCGGCCGGGGAGGGGATCCGGGTCGAGTCCGGGTTCGCGGCCGCCTCGGAGGTCTCCACCCACTACGACGCGATGCTCGCCAAGGTCATCGCCCACGGCCCGACCCGCCTCATCGCGGCCCGACGGCTGGCCGCGACCCTCGACCGGGCCCGGATCCACGGCGTCGCGACCAACCGCGACCTGCTGGTCGCGATCCTCCGCGACCCGGACTTCCTCGCAGCCAAGGTCGGCACCGACTTCCTCGACCGCACGTCGGTGGTCGCCGCGACCGAGCACCGCGATCCTCATCGACACCTGCTGGTGGCCGCGACGGTCGCGCTGGAGGAGGCGCGGCGCGCCCGTCGCGTCGTCCAGCGGGGGATCCCGGTGGGCTGGCGCAACGTCGCGTCCCAGCCGCAGCTGACCGGGTTCGAGCCGGACCACGGGGTCGCCTGGCACGGCGGCCGCGACGGATACCGGTTCGACGGGCTCGAGGTCACCGCCATCGGCCCGGACTCGGTGACGTTGGTCGAGGGCGGCCTCGCGGCGACGTACTCCGTGCGGGTGGACGGCACCGCGGTCGAGGTCGACGGCCCGGTCGGGCACGCGCGGCTCGTCGAGCGGCCGCGGTTCACCGACCCGGCCGAGCAGCACCGCAGCGGCAGCCTGCTGGCGCCGATGCCCGGCACGGTCGTGAGCGTCGCGGTGAGCACGGGCGATCGAGTCGAGGCGGACGCGCCGGTGCTGGTGCTGGAGGCCATGAAGATGCAGCACACCGTGAGCGCGCCCCACGCCGGCACGGTCAGCGAGATCGATGTACGACCCGGCGCGCAGGTCGCCGCCGGCGAGGTCCTGGCAGTGGTCGAACCGACGGAGGAGCAGGGATGAATGCGTTCAGCGAGTCCGAGGAACGCCAGGAGCTGCGCAAGGCGGTGGCCCGGCTGGCCTCGAAGTACGGCCGCGAGTGGTTCACGGGGAAGGCCCGGTCGGGCGGCAAGACCACCGACCTGTGGCTGGAGATCGGGAAGAACGGTTACCTGGGCATCAACATCCCCGAGGAGTACGGCGGGGGTGGCGGCGGGATCGGCGACATCGCGGCGGTCTGCGAGGAGCTGGCGGCGCAGGGCTGCCCGTTGCTGCTGATGGTCGTCAGCCCGGCGATCTGCGGCACGATCATCAGCCGCTACGGCACGGAGGAGCAGAAGCAGCGCTGGCTGCCCGGGATCTGCGACGGCACCGGCACCATGGCGTTCGCGATCACCGAGCCGGACGCCGGCACCAACACCCACAACATCACCACCACCGCCCGACGCGACAGCGACGAGTGGGTCCTGAACGGCCGCAAGATCTACATCTCCGGCGTCGACGAGGCCGACCACGTGCTCGTCGTCGCGCGTGCCGAGGCTCTGTCCGACGGCAGGGGCAGGACCGGCACGTCGAAGCCGGTGCTGTTCGTCGTGCCCACCGACGCCGACGGCTTCGAGGCGCGCTCGATCCCGATGGAGATCGTCAGCCCCGAGCAGCAGTTCACCGTGTTCCTCGACGACGTCCGGCTGCCGGCCGACGCGATCGTGGGTGACGAGGACGGCGGGCTGGTGCAGCTGTTCGCGGGCCTGAACCCGGAGCGGATCATGGCCGCCTCGTTCTCCACCGGGCTGGCTCGGTTCGCGCTCGACCGCGCGGCGGCGTACGCCAAGGAGCGCACGGTGTTCCAGGGCCCGATCGGCACCCACCAGGCGGTCGCGCACCCGCTCGCGCAGAGCCACATCGAGATCGAGCTGGCACGGCTGATGACCCAGAAGGCGGCCGCCCTCTACGACGCGGGCGACGACCAGGGCGCGGGCGAGGCGGCCAACATGGCGAAGTACGCCGCGGCCGAGGCGGCCTGCGACGCGGCCGACCGTGCGGTGCAGACGCACGGTGGCAACGGCATCACCCAGGAGTACGGCATGGCGGGGCTGCTCGTGGCCACTCGCGCGGGCCGGATCGCGCCGGTCAGCCGGGAGATGATCCTCAACTACGTGGCGATGCACAGCCTCGGACTGCCCAAGTCGTACTGACGACGTGCCACCATCGTCCGGTGACGCTGGACGACCTGACCCGCCTGAAGGAGAAGCGCCGCTCGGAGCGCGCCGAGCTCGACCGACTGCTCGACGAGGAGCTGGTGGCCACGCTGGCCACGGTGACGACCGACGGCCGCCCGTGGGCGGTGCCGATGTTCTACGCCCGCGACGGAGACCGGGTGCTGCTGCACGGCTCGACCGGGGCCGGCGCGCTGCGCCGGGTGGCGGCGGGGGCCGAAGCGGTGGTCGCGGTGACCGCGATCGACGCCCTCGTGCTGGCCACGTCGCTCTTCGAGCACTCCGCCAACTACCGGTCGGCGGTGGTGCGCGGGCCGCTCGTGCCGCTGGTCGGCGACGAGGCGGTGGCGGCGCTCGACCGGCTCTCGGACGCACTGGTCCCCGGCCGCCGGGGTGAGCTGCGCGGGCACCTCAAGAAGGAGGTCGCCGCCACCGTGGCCCTCGCGCTCGACATCACCGACGACAACTGGCTGCTCAAGGTGAGCGACCAGGACGTCGACGAGGAGCTCGACGTGATCCCCCAGGACGTCTGGACCGGGATCCTCCCGATCACGCGGACGTACGCCGAGCCGGTGCGGTCGCCGTGGCTGCCGGAGGACCTGCCGGCGCCGCCGTCCGTCGAGGCGCTCCGTGCGGCGGGTCCTCAGCGGAGGGGCACGAACCGGTAGCCGCCGTGGCGCGTCACGAGCGCGCCGGGGTTGGTCACCCGCAACATCGTGCCCGCGACGGGGATGACCAGCACGCCGTCCTCCGCCAGCTGGTCGACCAGCTCGGTGGGCAGCTCGCGCGGCTCGGCCGAGACCAGGATCCGGTCGTACGGCGCCTCCTCCGGCCTCCCGAGCACGCCCGGCTCGGCCTGCTCGATCCGGGCCCACGGCTGACCCGTCCGGCGGAGGTTGGCGCGGCCGAACTCGACCAGGTCGGGCTCCAGCTCCAGCCCGAGGACGCTGCCGGTGCTCCCGACGAGATGGGCCAGGAGCGCGGTGGACCAGCCCGAACCGGCGCCCACGTCGAGCACCCGCTGCCCGGCGTGGACCTGGAGCAGCCGGAGCATCGCGTCGACGGTGCGCGGCTGGGAGTTCGTCTGACCGCCGCCGATCTGGATCGGGCCGTCGTACGACGCGCGGCGCCGTTCGCGCCGCGGCAGGAAGCCCCGGCGCGGGTGGGCGTCGAACGCGGCCGTGACGGCGTCCATGCCCCGACTCTGCCACGCGATGGCGCGGTGTCGGTGAGCCGTGGCAGGGTCGTGCCGTGCCCAAGCCCGAGCGCCCGCTGGTCCCCGAGAGCATGGTGCTCCGGATCGGGGAGATCCTCGGCCGGCTGCCGCGGGCGGTCGAGGAGAACGCCTGGGTCGGCACCCGGTGGCGGATCGGCCAGGCCACGATCGCGCACGTCTTCGGCGGCGAGGACCAGCTGTTCCGGATCACGTTCCGTGCCGAGACCGAGGAGGTGATGGCGTTCCAGCACCTCGGTGCGCCGTACTTCCGCGCCGGCTGGGGGCCCAACGTCGTCGGGATGCTGCTCGACGACGACACCGACTGGGAGGAGCTCGCAGAGCTGCTCACCGACTCCTACTGCCTCGTGGCGCCGCAACGGCTCGCCGAGCAGGTCGACCGCCCCGCCTGAGGGTCGTAGACGGTAGTCCACACCGAACTGGCTGCCGCGGGCGGTGGATCTCCAGCCAGATCGATGTGGACTACCGACGACGCGGCGGGCGAGGCACGAACAACGGCACCCGGGCGGCGTACTCGTCCCAGCCCGGCCTGGCCGACATGGTCCGCTCGATCAGCTTCGCGCCGGTGACGTTGCGGAGGAAGTGGGTCATCATGACGGGGGCGACCAGGGTCACCAGCGCGGGCAGCCAGCCGGCGGAGACCGCGCCGGTCAGCCAGATGCCCCACCACACGCAGGCGTCGCCGAAGTAGTGGGGGTGCCGGGTCCAGGCCCAGAGCCCGGTGTCGAGGACCGGCGGGCGCTGGTCACGCGGCCGGGCGCGGTACGCCGCCAGCTGCCGGTCGCCCACGACCTCGAAGACCAGGCCGACCGCCCACACCACGATCCCGAGCACGCAGGCCCACGCCCACTCGACGTCGGTGACGGCGGCTGCCTGGATCGGCAGGGACACCAGCCAGACCGCGGCTCCCTGGACCACGAACACCCTGCGCACCGCGACCGGGAAGCCCCCGTCGCCGAGCATCGCCGCGTACCGCGGGTCCTCACCCTCGCCCCGCGACCGGGACAGGATGTGCGACGACAGCCGCACGCCCCAGACGGCGACCAGGCCCAGCACGAGCCACGCCTCCCACGTGGGGGAGAGGCCTGCGCAGACGAGCGCCACTGCGACCAGGGCGAGGCCCCACGTGACGTCGACGACGTTGACCCGGCCGAGGCGGCGTGCCACCACGGCGGTGATCGTCATCGCGGCGACCGCGACGGCCAGGGACGCCCCGGCGATGACCAGGAGGTCGGTCACCACTCGAGCCGGTCGGGCACGGTCACGGGTGCTCCACCGGGCGCTCGAGGACCAGCTGGTGCACGTCGAGGTAGCCGGAGGCGAAGCCGGCGCGGGAGTACTCCAGGTAGAAGTGCCACATCCGCACGAAGATGTCGTCGAACCCCAGCGCAGCCACCTCCTGCCGGGCCGCGAGGAACCGCTCGTCCCACTGGCGCAGGGTCTCGGCGTAGTGGAGGCCGAACGAGTGCCGGCCGGTCAGCCGCAGTGTGGTGTCGGCCCGGGTCACCTCGTCGATCACCTGCACCGACGGGAGGAACCCGCCCGGGAAGATGTACTTGTTGATCCAGGTGAAGCCGCCCCGGGTGGCGAGCATCCGGTCGTGGGGCATCGTGATCGCCTGGATGCCGACCCGACCGCCCGGCGCCAGGGCCGCGTCGATCGTCGCGAAGTACGACGACCAGTACTCCGCCCCGACGGCCTCGATCATCTCGACCGAGACGACGGCGTCGTACTGCCGACCGGCGTGGGCGGTCGCCACCGAGCGGTAGTCGAGCAGCTCGACCACCACCCGGTCGGCCATCCCCGCCTCCGCGACCCGCGCGCGGGCCAGGTCGAGCTGCTCGGTCGAGAGCGTGATCGAGTGGACGTGCGCACCGCGGCGCGCGGCGCGCAGCGCGAGCTCGCCCCAGCCGGTGCCGATCTCGAGCACCCGGCTGCCCTCGCGGACCCCGGTCGCGTCGAGCAGCCGCTCGATCTTGCGAGTCTGCGCGTCCTCGAGCTCCTCGGGCAGCACCGGGCTGCCGTCGGGGTGTGCCTCGAACAACGCCGAGGAGTAGCTCAGGTTCCGGTCGAGGAACAGCCGGAACAGGTCGTTGGAGAGGTCGTAGTGGTGCGCGATCAGGTCGCGCGACCGGGTGGCGTCGGGCCGGTGGAGACGCGGCCGCTTCGCGACCACGAAGGCCCGGGCGCGCTGCAGGCGGGCCGGGACCAGGGTGGCCATCTCGGCGGCGAGCACCGTGAGGAAGCCACCGAGGTCGCCGCCCTCGCCCTCGTCCCAGGCGCCGGTCAGGTAGGACTCTCCGAAGCCGATCAGGCCGTCGCGGCCGATCCGGGCGTAGAACTCGTCGGGCCGGTGGATCCGCATCTGGGGACCGCCGCGGCCCAGCACCTCACGGCGTCCGGGGCCGTGCTCGATCTCCACGGTGACGGGGAGCCGTGAGACCGCGGCGTGGAAGAGCCGACGGGCGACCGGCGAGGCGATCGCGTTGCGGGGTCCGGTCGGGACGTCGAACAGGCCCGGCCACGTCTCCTGGCGCCGGCCGGTGCTGCGCGTCTGGCTGAGGGTCATCGGGGGGACACGCCTTCCTGGTGGTGCACGGGTCGCGTGCGGACGGGCAGGCGGCGCAGCCAGAGCCAGACGCCGTGCATCCTGATCAGGGCGGAGGAGCGCAGCGCCTCCGGCGCCGCCCGCCAGGCCGGTACGTCGCTGGGCTCGCCGCGCAGCGAGGCGCTGAAGACGGCGCCGTCGTCGGTGTGGAGCGTGACCGACACGTCGAGCGTGGCGCCGGGGACCGGCACGGCGAGCTCGTAGTAGCCGTCGGTGGCGTGGAACGGCGAGACGTACATCTGCTTGTCGGTCCGGGCGCGGCCCTGCTCGTCGGGATGGACGAGGTAGGCGTGCCGGTCGCCGTAGGTGTTGTGCACCTCGACCACGACGGCCCGCTGCTCGCCGTCAGGACCGAAGCACCAGAACACGCTGATCGGGTTGAAGCAGTAACCGAACGCCCGCGGCAGCGCCGCCAGCAGGACTCGGCCGCCGTCGAGCGTCACGCCGTGCTGCGCGAGGAGGGTCTCGACGTTCGTGCGCAGCGGGCGGTCCGGGTCGCCGAGGTGGTCGCACGACTCGATGCTCCCGAGGACCGTTGCGAGCCGGCCGTGGTCCGGCAGGTGGTCGAGGTCGACCAGCCAGGTGTGGGAACGATGGGTGAACGTGCGCCGGAACGGCTTCCGACGGGTGTGGGTGATCGAGGTCCGGTAGACCGCGCGACTCTCCAGCCCGCGCCCCGGCGGCGACGCCCACCGGAACCCCAGACGCTCGGCGGCGGTGAGGCCGGACCGGGCGCCGTCCTCGTGGAAGCCCCATCCGTGGTACGCGCCGGCGAAGGCGAGCCGGTCGGACGAGATCTCCGGGAGCCGCTCCCGAGCGGCGACCGACTCCGGCGTGTAGATCGGGTGTGCGTAGTCGCGCCGCGCCACTACGGTGCGGGGGTCGACGAGGTCGTCCCCGCCGAGCGTCACCAGGTAGTGGGTGTCGGTGGGCAGCCGCTGCAGCCTCGTCAGGTCGTAGGTCACCGTGACGTCGCCGGCCCGGCCCGCGACCCGACGGAAGTTCCACGACGCCCGGGCGCCGTCGGCCACCGGCAGCAGCGACGCATCGGTGTGGAGGAGGGCCGCGTTGTCGGAGTAGGGGAGGGCGGTCAACAGCTCGCGTTGGAGCGCGGTGGGCTCGGCGAGCATGGTCAGGGCCTGGTCGGGGTGGGTGGCGACGACGGCGGCGTCGTACGCCTCGACGACGCCGTTGCCGTCGGTGACCTCGACCCCGGTCGCGGTCTCGAGCACGGAGGTGACCTTGGTGCCGGTGCGCACGTCGGGCAGCCCGGCGGCGACCCGGTCGACGTAGGCGTGGGAGCCGTCGGTCACCGTGCGCCACGTCGGCGAGCCGAACACCTGGAGCATCCCGTGGTGCTCGAGGAACGTGAAGAGGTAGCGCGCTGGGTACTCCAGGGCGAGGTCGGGGTCGCACGACCAGACCGCAGCCACCAGCGGCTCCATGAAGTGCCGCGCGAAGTAGGCCGAGAACCGGCCGGCGGCGAGGAACTCGCGCAGGGTCGGGTCGGGCCCCGTCACGCCCGCGGAGACCAGCCGGCGCGCACGCCGGTGGAAGCGGGGGATCTCGGTCAGCATCCGGAGGTACGCCGGGCTGCGCAGGTTGGCCGCGGCCGGGAACAGACCGCGCCGTCCGAGCGCGCCGGCCCACTCGAGGCCGGTCTCGTCGTCGTGCACCGAGAGCGACATCTCCGACTCCTGGGTGGCGACGCCGAGCTCGTCGAAGAGTCGCAGCAGGGTCGGGTAGGTGCGCCGGTTGTGCACGATGAACCCGGTGTCGATCCGTAGCGCCGACCCGTCGGCTGCCGTCACGTCGTGGGTGTCGGCGTGGCCCCCGAGCCGGTCGTCGGCCTCGTAGAGGGTGACCTGCGCGCCTGAGGAGGCGGCGACGTGGGCCGCCACCAGTCCGGACACACCGGAGCCGATGACGGCGAGCCGTCGGGACGTGCCGGTCATCAGACGTTCTCGAACGCCAGGGTCGTGACGGCCGGAAGCGTCGGCTCCTTCGAGCCGCCGTCGGGCTCGACCGTGATGCCGAACCCGACCGCGGTGGCCGGGTCTCCCTCGAGGACGACCTCGCGCTGGCCGTTCTCCATCAGGCCGGCGGCCACCATCCCGACGCCGTCGTGGTTGAGCCACAGCTCATAGACCTTGCCGTCGGGCGCGGGCGGCATGTCGCGGGTGACCAGGACGGCCTGGTTGAGCGACTTGGAGCGGACCACGGTCGCGACCGCGCCACCGTCGAGCTCCTGCTGGAACGTCTCGGCGTCCGCGGCGGCGCGGATCCGGTCGGCGGCGGTGACCGGGCCCTGGCTGGAGTCATCAGCCCACGGCTCGGCGACGACCACGCCGCTGGCCACCGCGATCACCACGGCAGCCGCGGCCGCGACCAGAGCCGGGCGAAATCGCGCGGCGCGCTGAGAGGCGGGCACGGTCAGCGGCGGCAACGGGCGGACGGTCACGATGTCGGAGAGGACCCGGTCCCGCAGCGAACCCGGTGCCTCCTGGGCGACCGAGCTGCCCATCACGGAGGCGGCCTCGCGCAGCCCGTCGACCTCGGCGCGACAGTCGGCGCACTCGGCCAGGTGCCGCTCGAACGCGGCGCGCTCGACGTCGTCGAGGGCGTCGACCGCGTAGGCGCCGACGAGGGCGTGGATGTCGCTCATGACGTGCTCACCCCCATTGCGTCTCTCATGCGGATCAGCCCGTCGCGGATCCGGGTCTTGGCGGTGCCGACCGGTAGGTCGAGCATGGTCGCCACCTCCGTGTGTGTGTAGCCACCGAAGTACGCCAGCTCCAAGGCCTGCCGCTGGATCGCGGTCAGCTCCTGCATCGCCGAGCGCACCCGATGTGCCTCCAGCGAGGCCTCGGCGGCCTCGGCGGTCGCGTCGTGCGCGACCTTGTGGTTCTCCTGCTGGTACGTCGCGTCCCGCCGGGTGGCGGACTCGGCCGAGCGCACCCGGTCGACCGCCTTGCGGTGCACGATCGTCAGCAGCCAGCCCATGACGCTGCCACGGGCGGCGTCGTACCGGCCGGACTGCCGCCAGACGTCGAGGAAGACCTCCTGGGTGACCTCCTCGGCCTGGGCCGGGTCCCGCACCACCCGCAGCGCGAGCCCGTAGGCGCGAGCGGAGGTGGCGTCGTAGAACCGGGCGAAGGCCTCGGTGTCACCCCGGGCCGACCTGCCGAGCAGGTCAGCCAGGGCCCGTGCCTCCGACGCCCCCCCGCGAGAGGGGGCGCCGGACGGGACGGCGCGAAGGTGGTCCACGTTCTGAATCTTGTCTGGTCCCTGGTCCTGATGGAAGGTCAGGGCATCAGGACGGTGTCGATGACGTAGACCGTGGCGTTCGCGGTCGGGACGTTGCCGCAGAGCACGGTCGCCTTCTCGTCACCGATCGTGGCCTCCTCGCCGGAGCCGTTGATCGTGATCGTGTCGCCGGCCAGGGTCTCGAACTCACCGGTGAGCTGGTCGGGGCTGATCTGCTCCCCCACGACGTGGTGGGTGAGGACGCCGGTGAGGGCCTCCTTGTCGTTGAGCAGGCCGTTGAGCTGCTTCTTCGTGAACGCCTCGAAGGCCGGGTTGGCCGGGGCGAACACGGTGAGCGCCGGGGCGGCGTTCAGCGGCTCCACCAGGTCTGCGGCACCGACGGCGGCGACCAGGGTGCTGAGGAGCGGGTTCGCGCTGGCGGCGGAGGCGACCGGAGCGGTCGCCATGCCGACGAACGAGCCGTCGCCCTCGGTGGGGACGTCGCCACAGGCGGCGCCGTACGTCTGGGCCTCGGGGTCGCCCATGTCGTCGCCCTCGTCGGTGGGCTCCTCGTCCGTCGGGGTGTCCTGGGCCGCGGGAGTCTCGGCCGTGGTCGGCTCGTCCTCGCCGCACGCGGCCAGGCCGAAGGACAGGGACACGGCAGCGGCCGCGAGGCCGGTCTTGCGGAGAATGGTCGTGCGCTTCATGAGGGAACCTCTCGTTGTGGTCTGAACATCGGGGATTCGGTGCAACCGGTGCTGCGGATTGGTCCGCGACCGGAATTCGGGAGGGAGATCAGGCGACCCTGACCACGATCCGCTGGTAGCCGGAGGCGCCGTCGGGGAACGGCGTGGCCTTCGCGGGGGTCTGCGGCTCGCCGTCCTCGGTCTCGGCGCGGACCGTCAGGGAGTACTCGCCGGCCTTCGGCTCCCACGGCAGGTACCACTGGCGCCAGTAGTCGACGCCGGCGCTGGGGCCGAGCTCGGCGGTCTGCCACGCACCCCCGTCGATCTGGACCTCGACCTTGCCGACGCCGCGGTCCTGGGCCCAGGCGACGCCGCCGATGAACGTCCGGCCGGCGTCGATCTCGGAGAAGGACTTCGGGGTGTCGATCCGGCTCGCGATCTTGATCGGGGCCTCGATCGCCCAGTCGCGCTCGGTCCAGTACGCCTCCTGGGCGTCGTACGTCGTCAGCGTCATGCGGGTGATCCACTTGCACGCGCTGACGTAGCCGTAGAGGCCGGGGACGACCATCCGCACCGGGAAACCGTGCTCGCGGGGGAGCGCCTCGCCGTTCATGCCGACCGCGAGCATCGCGTCGCGCCCGTCGGTCGCCACCGCCAGCGGGGTGCTGATGGTCATGCCGTCGACGTCCGTGGACAGGATCTGGTCGGCGGTGCCGCCCACCCCGGCCCGGTCGAGGACGTCGGTGAGCCGGACGCCGAGCCAGCGGGCGCCACCCACGTAGGGCCCGCCGACGTCGTTGGACACGCACGTGAGCGTGATGTCGCGCTCGATCAGGTCCATGTCGAGCAGGTCCTGGAAGCTGAACGACAGCTCGTTCTCGACGTCGCCGTCGACGATCAGCTCGTAGTCCTCGACCCCGAGCGTGGGAAGGGTGAGCCGGGTGTCGATCCGGTAGAACGTCTCGTTCGGCGTGCGGAACGTCGAGATGCCGGGGACCTTGCGGTCCAACCCGGTCGGGAACGCGGCGGCCGGGTCGGCGGGAGCGGGGAGCGCGACGTCCGCCGGGTCGGCACGCAGGCCGGCGATCAGCCGCCCGACGCCGCCTGCGGCGGCGGCCGCGGCCGTGAGGACGGTGGTGGCCACGATCACGCCGCGTCGGCTGGGGAGCTCGGTGGTGGCGGCGGTCTGCTCGGCCGGGGTGGCCGTGGCGGCCCGGGTCAGCCACCACAGGGCGCTGACACCGGTGACGGCGGTCGCGACGGCGGGGACGGCATCCAGCGGCCCGGCGCCCGGTCGGACGACCGCGGCGACCCCGGCGACCGCGACCAGCGCGAGCAGCACCGCCGCGCCCGCCTCGAACCGACGGCGCGCGAGCAGCCCCCCGATCGCGGCCAGCAGCACGGCTCCGGCCATCACCGAGCCCACGAGGATCGGCTTGTCGGCGGTCCCGAACTGGGCCACGGCCCACTCCTTGACCGGGGTGGGGGTCAGGTCGATGACCGTCGACCCCACGGCCAGGACGGGGGACGAGGCAGGGTCGATGAGGGCGGCGACGAGGTGTCCCACGGCCATCCCCACGAGCGTGGCCAGGACTCCGAAACCGGCATACATCAGTCGCTGTCGCATGGGAGGTGTTCGGAGCGGAGCACCGCAGGGATGGGCGCTGCCCGTCGTGGGTCACGGTGCCTGCGGTGCGCTTCCCACCCGGCGCACCGGGTGGGAGGCGTCGGCACGGCACCGTTACCCACGACGGGAACGAGGTGGGAGAGGATGGCCCGCATGACCGACGCGCTCGTCCGCTACGACGTCAGCGGCCCGCTGGCCACGATCACGCTCGACTCGCCCCACAACAAGAACGCGCTCAGCCGGCAGCTGGTGACCGAGCTCTTCGCGGGGCTCGAGGCGGCCGAGGCGGACCCGGGGGTGCGGGTCGTGCTGATCCGGTCCGCTGACCGCGTGTTCTGCTCGGGTGCGGACCTGACGGAGGCCACCGCCGACGGGATGGAGGAGGGCGCCCGCCGGATCGTCGCGCTGCAGCGGCTGATCGTCACGATGGGGACGCCGATCGTCACCGAGGTGCTGGGCGCGGTCCGCGCAGGCGGGATCGGGATCGTCGCGGCCAGCGACGTCGCCGTGGTCGCCGAGGACGCGACGTTCGCGCTCACCGAGGTGAAGCTCGGCCTCGCCGCTGCCATCATCAGCCTCACCGTCCACCACCGGATGAACCCGCGGGCTGCGTCGCTGACCACGCTCGGCGGCGAGGTGTTCGACGGCACCGCCGCCGCGGCGTACGGGTTGGTGACGAAGGCCGTGCCCGCGGCCGACCTCCACGCCGAGGTGACGGCGGTCTGCGCCAGCCTCGCGACCGGGGCCGCCCAGGGCCTGCGCGAGTCGAAGGCCGTCCTCAACCGCGACCTGGTCGCGCGGATCGACGCCCACGGCGAGGACCTGGCGACGCTCTCGGCCCGGCTCTTCGCCAGCGACGAGGCGCGCGAGGCGATGACCGCGTTCCTGGACCGCCGCCGGGTATAGGCAACCATCCCGGCCTCCCACCGGGTAGGACCGGGCATGACGACCATGACGATCTCGGGGGAGGCCACCGTGAGCGCTCCGGCGTTCGAGGAGTTCGTGGCGGCGCGCTCGTCCGCGCTGCTGCGCACCGCCTACCTGCTCACCCGGGACCACATCACCGCCGAGGACCTGCTCCAGACGGCGCTCACGAAGGCCTACCTCGCGTGGGGCCGGATCGACGGGAACCCCGAGCCGTACGTGCGCCGGATCCTCGTCAACACCTACTCCTCCTGGTGGCGGCGCAAGTGGAACGGCGAGCAGCCGACCGACCAGCTGCCCGACCGAGGTGCCGGCGACGACGGCCTCGGCGAGCACGGCGACCTGTGGGACGCCCTGGGCCGGCTCCCCCGTCGGATGCGGGCCGTCGTGGTGCTGCGGTACTTCGAGGACCTCACCGAGGCCGAGACCGCCGACCTCCTCGGGATCTCCGTCGGCACCGTCAAGAGCCAGGCCAGCAAGGCGCTCGCCAAGCTGCGTATCGACCCGTCGCTCGCCGAGCAGCCCGAGCCGACCGAGGGAGAAGCCCGATGAACACGCTCCAGGACCTCCGCACGACCCTCGACCTCCACGCGGCCGACGTGCGCGACACGTCCGCCGCCGAGCGGGTCGCGTCCGTGGCTGGCCGCGCCCGCGTCGTACGCCGCCGGCGGACCGCCGTGGTCGCGCGCCGCCGCCGTCCTAGCCGTCGTCGCCGCGTCAGCGGTCTCGATCCTCGCGGGCGACCGCACACCAGCCCCAGCCGACAGGCAGCTCATCGGCAGGCTCGCTCCGGCCACGCTGGAGTCGCTCGGCTACACCTACCACTTCGCAGAAGGCGTCGAGGCCCGTGAGAAGCACGCCACGATCCGGTTGCGTGCTTCAGACGAGCCGCGGCTGGTTACCTGGGCCAGCGATGACACCGAGGTGGGTGTCCTCGGCAGCGTCGGCGAGTTCCACCTCCGCTCCCGTGCCACCGACTTCGACGACTTCGTGCTCGTCGAACCGGGAGCGTCTAGCGAGTGGTCGGTCCGAGCCGGCGGCGAGGCTGCGGCGATCGCGGTCTACGAGCTCGGCGACCAGCGACCGGCCGGGCTCACGGTCGACGGCATCACGTTCCGCGACGACGTCGCGGGTGACCGGCTGCTGGCCGCGCAGATCGGCGAGGTCGGGCAGGACGAGGTCACCCTCGAGGTGACCGTGCCGACGAACGGCCAGCTGCGTTTCAGCAGTCTGTGCCAGGGCAGTCCGCGCGATGCCTGGCTCCACGTGGACTTCGGTCCACGACTCGGGGAGTACGTGCAAGGTCCCATGTGCGACGACTCCGGTTTCGACCCGGGCGCGGGCGGAAGCACCTCGAGGCTGGGTCGCCCCGGTGAGGCGTTGGTCGCCAGCGCTTACCTGACCCAGGGAGAGGACGGCCCGCGGATCGACAGCGACGACGTCCGGCTCGGGCTGGCGGCCTACGACGTGGCACTTCCAGAGGCTCGCGTGGCCGGGTATGACGTGCCGGCACTGGTCGAGCACGACGGTCACGTGTGGAAATACGACGGCCGGTACTCGGCGCGGGCCGGGACACCCGGGCTTGACCACAGGAACTCCGACGACACGACCCTGCTCGTGCGGGCGATCGCCCACCGGACCGGTGAGCAACGAGTGGTCACATCCTGGAACGGGGGGCGGGACGGCAACCAGAACAGCGTCGGCGGGGGCGTGTCGACATTCCTGCTGCTGCCGGGGCAACGTGCGTCGATCCGGGTGAGGGAGCCCGTGCCCGATCAGGCGCTGCTCGGCTTCGCCTTCTACAGCCGCTTCGACTGAATAGCGCCCGGCTCCTTGTAGTCTTGAGGACTTGCCGGAAATCGGTGAGGCATCGGGACTACGGGGAACAGGAACAGCGTGAGCGACAACCTGGCGGAGCGCGAGATCGGGGCCGAGCAGGCGTTCGTCGACCGTGTCTACGTGCAGCTCGAGCGGTCGGCGACGGCCGCACAGGCGCTGGCGCGGGAGGGCATCGGCCGGGGCTCGCTCGGCCACGAGGGCGGACTCGTGGAGCGTGACGCGATGGTCTTCCAGGCCGCCCGCCGGATCGCCCAGCTCGACGCCGCCCACGAAGGACTCGTCTTCGGCCGGCTCGACCTGCGCGAGGAGCTCGACCCGCAGCCGCGCTACGTCGGCCGGATCGGGCTGCGCGACGAGCACCGCGACTCGCTGCTGATCGACTGGCGGGCGCCGGCGGCCGCCGTGTTCTACCAGGCGACCGCCGCCGAGCCGCACGGCGTCGTACGCCGACGGGTGCTCCGGTGCTCGGGCCGCCGGGTCGCCGGCGTCGAGGACGAGCTGCTCGACGCGGAGGCCCTCGAGGGCGCCGACCGGGACCTGCCGATCGTGGGCGAGGGCGCCCTGATGGCCCAGCTGTCGCGCGCCCGCGACCGGTCGATGCACTCGATCGTGGCCACGATCCAGGCCGAGCAGGACCGGGCGATCCGGGCGCCGGCCAAGGGCGTGGTCGCGATCTCCGGCGGTCCCGGGACCGGCAAGACCGTGGTCGCGCTGCACCGCGCGGCGTTCCTGCTCTACACCGACCGACGGCGCTACGAGGGCGGCGGCGTGCTGGTCGTCGGGCCGAGCGGCGTCTTCATGCGCTACATCGAGCGGGTGCTGCCGTCGCTCGGCGAGACCGCGGTCGCGCTGCGCTCGCTCGGCGAGGTCGTCGACGGGCTCAAGGCCTCGCGCAACGACGAGCCGGCCGTGGCCGACCTGAAGGGCTCCGGTCGGATGGCCGAGGTCCTGCGCCGGACGGCCAGGCAGCCGGTGCCGGGCGGACCCGACGAGTTCCGGGTCTTCTGGCGCGACGACGTGGTCCGGCTCGAGCGTCGTGAGCTCAGCCGGCTGCGGCGGCAGCTGATGTCGCACGGTCCTCACAACCGGCAGCTGCCCCGGGTGACGGGCACGCTGCTCGACGCGATGTGGCGCCAGGTGCGTGGTGAGCGCGGCCGCGAGCGGGGCCGCGAGGCGTTCGAGGACGACCTGCTCTCGAACCAGACGTTCGTCGACTTCGCGGTCCGGTGGTGGCCGCCGCTCACGGCGGTCGACGTCTTCGGGTGGCTCCGTGACCCCGAGCTGCTCGCCCGGGTCGCCGACGGAGTCCTGACCTCGGAGGAGCAGCGGCTGCTGTCCAAGTCGTGGCCCGACGACCCGACGGCCGGGCTGTCGGTGCAGGACGTACCGCTGGTCGACGAGCTGCGCTACGCCCTGGGCGACCTGCCCGCGCGGCACGGCGACCAGGTCGACGACGAGCTGGTGGCCGAGGGCGCGGTCGACCTCCAGGAGCTCACGACCGCCTCCGACCGCGAGTACGCCCCGACCGGCCGCGCCTGGTCCGCGCCCTCCCACCGGATCGAGGACGACGGCTTCGCCCACGTGCTGGTCGACGAGGCGCAGGACCTCACGCCGATGCAGTGGCGGATGGTCGGTCGCCGCGGCCGCGCCGCCACCTGGACCATCGTGGGCGACCCGGCGCAGTCGTCGTGGCCCGAGCCGGCCGAGGCGGCGGCGGCGCGCGCGGCCGCGCTCGACGGCAAGCAGGTCCACGAGTTCCACCTGTCCACCAACTACCGGAACTCCTCGGAGATCTACGAGCACGCAGCGGCGTACGCCGAGCGGGTCGGGCTGGACGCCGACCTGCCCACCGCCGTCCGCTCGACCGGCGTCGCGCCCCGCGACGTGTCGGCCGGCGACGACGACCTCGAGGCAGTGACCCGGGCCGAGGTCGAGGCGATCGCCGGCTCGGTGGCCGGCACCGTCGGCGTCGTCGTCCCCGTCAGCCGGATCGCCGACGTGACCTCGTGGCTGGCCGGTCTGCTCGACGAGCGGGTGGTGCTGCTCACCGGCCTCGAGACCAAGGGCCTGGAGTTCGACGGCATCGTGGTGGTCCGGCCGCAGGAGATCGAGGACGAGTCGGGCACCGGGCGCGCCACCCTCTACGTCGTCCTCACCCGCGCCACCCAGCTGCTGACCACGGTCTCCTGACCCAGCCGCCGCGCTCTAGGGTTCCGGCATGACCGCCACGGACGTCGGAGCCCTCCTGGAGCAGGTCCAGGGGTACGGTGCGTGGGCGGTCATCCGGCGCAAGGCGGCGCCGACGGCCGGCCTGGTCGGGGGCACGCCGCGGCAGGTCGCCTCGCTCCTCGACGTACCGCTGGACGAGGGGGTGCCCGAGCCGGGGCGCAGTGCCGACCGGCTGGTCGCGGTCCCCTTCCGGCAGGTCGCCGAGCGCGGCTTCGAGGCGATCGACGACGGAGCCCCGCTGACCGTGGTCGACATCGAGGCCGAGCACGAGGTGGCCGTCGACGACCTGCTGGCCGCGCTGCCGGACGCGCCGATCGAGTTCGCCGACCGCGGGGGGTTCGGGGTCGAGGACGCGGCCTACGGCGCGGTCGTCGAGCGGATCATCCGCGACGAGATCGGCCAGGGCGAGGGCGCCAACCTCGTGATCGGCCGCCACTACCGCGCCGAGGTGGCCGACTGGGACGCCGAGCGGGCGCTGACCGTCTTCCGCCGGCTGCTGGAGCGCGAGCGCGGCGCCTACTGGACGTTCTGCTTCTTCACCGGCGAGCGGTTCCTCATCGGGGCGAGCCCCGAGCGGCACGTCAGCGTGCGCGGCGGTGACGTCCGGATGAACCCGATCAGCGGCACGTTCCGGGTCGGCGACGCCGGCTCGACCGAGTACGACGACCTGCGGGACCGGCTGCTGCGCTTCCTCGCCGACGAGAAGGAGATCTTCGAGCTCTTCATGGTCGTCGACGAGGAGCTGAAGATGATGTGCGACCTGTGCCACGAGGGCGGCCAGGTGCTCGGGCCCTTCCTCAAGCCGATGACCCACCTGATCCACACCGAGTACCTGCTGGCCGGCCGCAGCCACCGCGACCCGCGCGAGATCCTGCGCGACACGATGTTCGCCGCGACGGTCACCGGCTCGCCGGTCGAGAACGCCTGCCGGCTGATCGCGTCGTACGAGACCGAGGGCCGCGGCTACTACGGCGCCGCGCTCGCCCTGTTCGGCCGGGACCGGGACGGACAGCACACGATGGACAGCCCGATCCTGATCCGCACCGCCGACGTCGACCCGGAGGGCCGGCTCAAGATCTCGGCCGGGGCCACGCTGGTGCGCGACTCCGACCCGGCGTACGAGGTGGCGGAGACGCACGCCAAGGCGGGCGGCATCCTCAGCGCGTTCGGGCTGGTGCCCGCCGCGCAGGTGCCCGCCCTCGACGTCGCCAGCCTGGCGCGCGACGAGGACGTGCTGCTCGCGCTGCACGACCGCAACCGGCGGCTGTCGTCGTTCTGGCTGGCCGACCAGGCGGGGGCGCCACCCGACCCGCGGCTGCGTGGCAAGCACGTGCGGATCCTCGACGGCGAGGACGACTTCGTGAACATGCTGCGCCACGTCCTCGGCGTGCTCGGCATCACCAGCGACGTCGTGCGGTACGACGCCTACGAGCCCGGCTGCCTCGACGAGGCCGACCTGGTGGTCGTCGGGCCCGGGCCGGGCGACCCGCGCGACGGCGACGACGCGAAGATGGCGACCCTCCGGAGCGCGGTCGACCGGCTCCTCGAGCGGGAACAGCCGTTCCTCGCCGTGTGCCTCGGCCACCAGGCGCTCTGCCAGCGGCTCGGCCTCGACCTCGGCTACAAGGACATCGTCTTCCAGGGCACCCAGTCGCCGGTCTCGATCGACGGGCGCACCGAGCGGGTCGGCTTCTACAACACGTTCGTCGCGCGCGCCGCCGGCGAGCTGCCGGCCGGCGTCAGCGTCGAGGCCGACCCCGGCACGGGTGACGTCCACCTGGTGCGCGGGCCGCACTACCGAGGCATCCAGTTCCACGCCGAGTCGATCCTCACCGAGCACGGCTACGACCTGCTGCACGACCTGGTGCGTGACCTCCTGCAAACTCCGGCGCCGCGCTGAGGCAACCGTTTACGCTCTCGGCGCGTCTCTCTTGCAGGGAGACACACGACGACGGGGCGCGAGATGCAGGTGCGGACAGGCATCGTGGCGGTGGTGAGCGGAGTACTGCTCACCTCGGGATGCGTGGCGTCCGCTGACGTGCCGCCGGAGCGGGAGTACCGGCCCCGGGTGGTCGGGGGCCACGCGATCGACCGCGCACCGGTGGAGCTTCCCGAGAAGCCGAACATCGTGGTGGTCCTGATGGACGACTTCTCGATGGACCTGCTGCCGACCCTGCGGCACGCGGGCGTGATGGCCCGCGAGGGGGCGTCCTACGACCACGCGTACGTCGTGGACTCGCTGTGCTGCGTGTCCCGCACCAGCCTGCTCACCGGTCAGTACCCGCACCAGACCGGCGTGCTCGTCAACACCCCCAACACCCCCAACCTGGTCGGGCCGCTGGGCGGCTACGAGGCGTTCACGGCGTACGGCAACCAGGAGCGGAGCGTCAACGTCCGGCTCCAGCGGGCCGGCTGGACGACCGGGCTGGTCGGCAAGTTCCTCAACGGGTACTTCGTGGGGGACGGGGTCGAGCTCCCCGAGGTGCAGCCCGGGTGGTCGAGCTGGCAGCCGGTGTTCCCCGACGCCTACGACGGGTGGGACTTCACCATCGGGCGGTCCGACGCCGCCGCCGACCTGACCCTGGAGCACGTCGACGCGCCTCCGGCGTCTGCCTCGTCGGCCGAGAAGGACGCGGCCTACGCCGGCACCGTGATCGCCGACCGTGCCGTGGAGTTCGTGCGCGCGAACGAGCGCCGCTCCGCGCCGTACTTCCTGGTGGTGGCGCCGTTCGGTCCCCACTCACGGACCCGGCCGGAGGGGCACTACCCGGACGACCCCGGGTTCCCGCCGGCGTTCGCCGACCGGCCCCGGGAAGGTCGCCCAGGCAACTGCGGCCCGGTCAGGTGTGCCGACCTCGACGCGTCGGCGGTGCCCGGCTTCGGCGACGACCAGGCCGACAACGCCCCGCGCCACCCCGACGGGACACCGGTGCCGCAGTGGCGGCCGTCGTGGGCGTCGGTGCCGGTCGCGGAGACGGCCACGACAGCGATGCGGGCGCGGGCCCAGATGGCGCAGTCGATCGACCGGATGCTGGCCCGGATCCGGGCAGAGGTCGGCCCCGACACCTACGTCGTGCTGACGTCCGACAACGGCTTCCACCTCGGTCTCCACGGGCTCGGCCAGGGCAAGGGCACCCCGTTCGACGCCGACGTCCGGGTGCCGCTGATCATCACCGGCCCCGGCGTCGAGCCCGGGCCCCGCAGCGAGGTGGTGTCGAACCTCGACCTCGCACCGACCCTGGAGCGGCTCGCCGGCCTGGCACCGCCCCGCTACCGGGCCGGCACCTCGCTGGTGCCCACGTTCGCCGACCCGGACCTGTCCCGTCGCAGGTTCACGTTCTTCGAGCACACCTGGGCACCCTCGCTCGGGCCCGACCCGGACGCGATGTACGCGGGCGGCACGATCGACTCGATCCCCTCGTACGTCGCGGTGCGGAGCCGCCGCGCCCTGCTCGTGCGGTTCGACCTCGACCCGTCGTGGTCCGGCGTCGACCACGCCTACGAGCTCTACGACTACGGCGCCGTCGGCTGGGAGCGTCGCAACGCGTACGCCGACCCGCGGCAGCGGGCGCGCGTCCGCCGGCTGACCGCGTTGCTGGACCGGTTCGACGGCTGCCAGGACAGCATCCGCGACGCCGCGTTCGGCCGCGCGTGCCGCGACCTGACGCGCTGACCCGGGGCGGCCGAGCTCCCGCTCACAGACAGTAGGTTGAGCCGGTGCCCGCCGCGGACGTCGTGGTCGTCGACCACCACGACTCCTACACCTGGAACCTGGTGCACCTCGTCGCCGGGGTGACCGGGGCGCTGCCCACGGTCGTCCAGCACGACGAGGTGGCTGCCGAGGACGTGCTGGCCCACGACTTCGTGGTGCTGTCGCCGGGGCCTGGTCACCCGGCCGAGCGCGGCGACTTCTCGGTCGGCCGCGACGTGCTGCTCGCCGGCACCCGGCCGGTGCTCGGCGTCTGCCTGGGGATGCAGGGGATCATCACGACGTTCGGCGGCACCGTCGAGCGCGACGTACCGGCGCACGGCGAGGTCGCGCTCGTCAGCCACGACGGTGCCGGCGTCTTCACCGGGCTGCCCCAGGACTTCCGGGCCGTGCGCTACCACTCGCTCCAGGGGGTCGAGCTGCCGGCGTGCCTCGAGTCGACGGCGGCGTGCCCGGGCTCCCGGGTCGACGGTCCGTCGGCGCTGATGGGGGTGCGCCACCTCGACCTGCCGATCGAGGGGGTGCAGTTCCACCCCGAGTCGGTGCTGTCCGAGCACGGCGCGACCCTGGTCGAGAACTTCCTGGCCGGGCGTCGATGAACGACCCGGTGGCGGCGTACTTCCTCGAGGTCGCCCGCGAGCACGCGCGCTGCTTCTGGCTCGACGGCGGCGGCGCGCGCGACTGGTCGGGCAACACGTCCATCATCGGCTGGCTCGACGACGACGACGTCTCGCTGACGTACGACGCCGCGGCCCGGGAGGTCACGCGACACCGGTCCGGACGGGCCGAGGTGGTCGGAGACGACGTCTTCGACGTGCTGGCGGCCGAGCTGGCGGCCGACCCGGACGGGCAGTGGTTCGGCTACCTCGGCTACGCCTGCCGCCCGGACCTCGCGGCCCGCCCCGGCGGGGCGGTGCCCGACGCGGTGTGGCTGCAGCCGCGGATCGTGCGGATGTTCGATCACGAGGAGCCGCCGTCGGCCGCGCTGGTCGCCCGCCCGGAGCCGGCGGCCGAGGTTCCGCCGTGGTACGCCGAGGCGTTCGACCGGGTCCAGGAGGAGCTGCACGCCGGCAACACCTACGAGGCGAACCTCACCTACCGCGACACCATCGCCAGCGACCTGCTCCCGCCCGAGGCCTACGTGCGGCTGCGCCTGCTCAACCCGGCGCCGTACGCCGGGTTCCTCCAGCACGACGTCGACGGCGCCCGCGCCTGGCTCCTCAGCTCCAGCCCCGAGCGCTACGCGCTGGTGACCCGCGACCGGATGCTCGAGACCAAGCCGATCAAGGGCACCACGCCTCGCGGCGCGACGCCCGAGGAGGACGAGCAGTTCCGTGCGTCGCTCGCGAGCGACGCGCGGTTCCGCGCCGAGAACCTGATGATCGTCGACCTGCTGCGCAACGACGTGTCGATGGTGTGCGAGCCCGGCACGGTCGCGGTGCCGTCACTGATGACCGTGGAGTCCTACGAGAACGTGCACCAGCTCGTCAGCACCGTGCGCGGCCGGCTCCGCGACGACGTGTCCACGCTCGACGCGTTGCGCGCGCTGTTCCCGGCCGGCTCGATGACGGGCGCGCCCAAGCGGCGGACGATGGAGATCATCGGCGCCGTCGAGCCGGGCCCGCGCTCGGCGTACGCGGGGGCGTTCGGCTGGATCGCCGGCGACGGCCAGGCGGACCTCGGCGTCGTGATCCGCAGCCTGTTCACCGCGGGCGACGGCACGTGGACGCTCGGCACCGGCGGCGGCATCACGGTCCACTCCCAGGTGGCGGAGGAGTACGCCGAGACGGTGTGGAAGGCCGACCGGCTACGAGCCGTCTTCGGCGACTGACGGCTCCCGCACGCCGGGCAGCCGGATCGTGAGCCGGGCACCGCCCGCCGGCGACCGGCTGGCCGTGACCGACCCGGAGTGGCGGTCGACGACCTGCGCGACGATCGCGAGCCCGAGCCCGGAGCCCGGCATCGAGCGCGACTCGTCCGACCGCCAGAACCGCTCGAAGACGTGGGTCAGGTCCTCCTCGGCGATGCCCGGGCCCTCGTCGTCGACCGTGAGCTCGCCGTCGGTGAGCCGGACCCGCACGACCCCGTCGGGCGGGCTCCACTTGGCGGCGTTGTCGAGGAGGTTCGTGACCGCGCGCTCCAGGGCGCCGGCGTCGCCGATGACCGACCACGGCTCGACGTCGGCGTCGAACGTGAGGGTGGGTGCGCGGCGGCGGACCCGGGCGAGCGCCCGGTCGACGATGTCGTCGAGGTGCACGGTCGCGACGACCGCCGGCATCGGGTCGTCGCGCGCGAGCTCGACCAGGTCGCCGATCAGCGTGGTCAGCTCCTCGATCTGGGCGCGGACGTCGGCGAGCAGCTCGACCCGCGCCTCCTCCGGCAGGTCGCGACCGGCCTGCGCGAGCAGGTCGAGGTTGGTGCGCAGCGACGTCAGCGGCGTGCGCAGCTCGTGCCCCGCGTCGGCCACCAGCTGCCGCTGCCGGTCGCGCGACGCCGCGAGCGCGACCAGCATCGAGTTGAAGGCGCCGGCAAGCCGCGCGATCTCGTCGTCGCCCTCGACCGGCAGCGGTCGCAGGTCCTCGGTCTCGGCGATCGCCTCGACCGCGGCCGTCAGCCGGCGCACCGGCCGCAGCCCGTTGCGGGCGACCGCCCAGCCGGCCGCCGCCGCCGCGATCACCCCAGCGAGGCCGAACAGCAGCATCACCAGGCCGAGCTTGGCGAGCGTCCGCTGCTGCGAGTCCAGCGACTGGGCGAGCACCAGGGCCAGGCCACGCTCCTGGGACGGCACGGTCACCACCCGGAACCGCTCGCCGTCCTCGGCCACCACGGTGCGGACGCTCTGCGTGGCGCCGCCGCGGGCGACGTCGAGCTCCGGTCGGCCGAGCTCCAGCTGCGAGAAGTCGTCGAACGTGCGGGCGCGGCCGTCGGACGTGAAGTAGAGGATCCGGATGTCGGCGGCACCGAGGGCCTGGGTCGGCACGTCGACGTCCAGCAGCACGTCGTACCGGGCGACCTTGTGCGCTCGGTCCAGCAGCGACTCGTCGAGGGTCGACTGCATCTGCATCTTCGCCGTCATGAACGCGGCGAACGCGACGAACGCGACCGCGAGACCGACCGCCAGCGTCGTGAGGAGGGTGACCCGGCTGGCGAGTGACCGTCGGTAGTGCCAGCGGCCGGTGCTCGGCGGGTGCGTCATGGGCTCTTCAGCACGTAGCCGACGCCGCGCACCGTGTGGATCAGCCGCGGCTCGCCCTCGCCCTCGGTCTTGCGGCGGAGGTAGCCGACGTACACCTCGAGCGAGTTGGCGGTGGTCGGGAAGTCGTACCCCCAGACCTCCTCGAGGATGAACGACCGCTCCAGCACCCGGCGGGGCCGCCGCAGGAACATCTCGAGCAGCGTGAACTCGGTGCGCGTCAGCTCGATCTGCCGGTCGCCGCGGCGGACCTCGCGGGTGGCGACGTCCATGGACAGGTCGGCGAACTCCAGCACCTCGTCGTCGGCCTCGTCCGGCGGGACGACCCGGCGGAGCAGCGCGCGCAGCCGGGCCAGGAGCTCGGGCAGCGCGAACGGCTTGGTGAGGTAGTCGTCGGCGCCCGCGTCGAGCCCCTCGACCCGGTCGCCCACGGCGTCGCGCGCGGTCAGCACCAGGATCGGCAGGTCGTGCCCGGCCGACCGCATCGCGCGGGTCGCCTCGAGCCCGTCGAGCCGCGGCATCATCACGTCCATCACCACGACGTCGGGCTGCGCGGCGCCGATCCCGGCGAGCGCCTCGGCCCCGTCGGCTGCCAGCGCCACGTCGTACCCGTTGAACTCCAACGAGCGCCGCAGCGACTCCCGCACGGCCCGGTCGTCGTCGACGACGAGCACGCGGGGTCGGGCGGCGGCAGTCACGCGTCCAACTGTGCCAGCCGAGCCTGAGGCCCGTCTGAGAGTGCCGGGCCTCAGGTGAACGTGCGGGCGACCGCAGCCGCGCGGGCGCCGTACCCGCCGCCGAACTGGCAGGCGTGCACGAGGAGGGGGAAGAGCTGGTGCACGCCGACCCGGTCGCGCCAGCCGTCGGCGAGCGGGTGCTCCGCCTCGTAGGCGTCGAGCACCCGGTGCAGGTGCGGCAGCCCGAACAGGGCGAGCATCGCCAGGTCGACCTCGCGGTGTCCGCCGTACGCCGCCGGGTCGATCGCCCAGCACCGGCCGTCCTGTCCCCACAGCACGTTGCCGTTCCACAGGTCGCCGTGCAGCCGGGCGGGCTCCTCCTCGGGCACCAGGTCGGCCAGCCGGGGCAGCACCGCCTCGACGGCCGCCGCGTCGTCGGTGCCGATCGCGTGCCGGTCGCGGGCGAGCTTGAGGTAGGGGAGCACCCGCCGGGTGGCGTAGAACTCCGGCCAGGTCGGGGCGGTCCGGTTCGGGAGCGGGAGCCGGCCGATGAAGCCGTCGTGCTCGTGGCCGAACGCGTCGGCGCCGGCGCGGTGCGTGCGGGCCAGCGACTGCCCGAGCCCGACCGCTGCGTCGACCGTGGTCTTGCCGGGCTCGACCCAGCGGACGACCAGGCACTCGTGGTCGTGGCCGAGCAGGTCGGGGACCGCGACGCCCCCGTCGGCGGCGGCCTCCGCCAGCCAGGTCAGGCCGCGGGCCTCCGCGTCGAAGAAGCCCTCCGGCGCCTGGTGGTGGGTCTTCACGAGCGCGGTGGTGCCATCGCTGGTGCGCACCCGGGTGGCGGTGGAGATGTCGCCACCGGCGACCGGCGCGGTCGCGATGACCGACGAGCCGATCAGCTCCTCGGCACGCCGCGCGATCAGGGGCAGCCGGGTCATGTGTGGGACAGCTCCTGGCGGAGCGTGGCGACGAGCGACGTACTGGTGCGCTCGACCATGCGCAGCACCTCCTCGTAGCCCGACAACTCACCGTAGTACGGGTCGGGCACCTCGCCACCAGGTTCCTCTGGATCGAACGCGCGGAACAGCATCGTCCGCTCGCCGGCGCCACCCACGGCGTGGAGGTTGCTGAGGTCCATCACGAGCACCAGGTCGTGCTCCTCGTGCCACGTCGGGTCGAAGGTGCGCGCCCGGTGCCGGGTCGCGTCGTAGCCCGCCGCGGTGAGCGTGGTCGCGGCCCGGTCGTCCATCGGCCCACCCTCGTGCCAACCGCCGGTGCCGGCGCTGGTGACCTCCACGACGTCCGCGAGCCCCGCCTCGGCCAGCCGCGACTCCACCACCACGTGGGCCATCGGCGAGCGGCAGATGTTGCCGAGGCAGACCATCGCGATCCGGTAGCGGCCCGGTTCGCGTGGTGGCGGCAGCGTCGCGGCACCCCCCATCGCTCTCAGTCGTCCGTGACGGAAGCGACGAACCAGTTCACCAGGCTGATGACCAGGGCCCCGAGCAGGGCGGACCAGAAGAAGTCGTCGACCACGAAGCCGAGGTCGAGCTGCTTCGCGAGCCAGCTCGTCAGGAGCAGCATCAGGGCGTTGATCACCCAGAGGAACAACCCGAGGGTCAGGATGATGAAGGGGATCGAGAGGACCTTCACGACCGGCTTCACGAAGCTGGACACGACGCCGAGGATGACGCCCACGGCCAGCAGCGTGGGCCAGTACTCCGCCAGCCCACCCCGCTCGGTGAACCCGATGCCGGGCACGATCCAGGCCGCCACCGCGACCGCCAGGATGTTGGCGATCAGCCAGATCACGAGTCTCATGCGGTCAGCGTAGTGATCCGGGCCGAGCGACGGCCGTTCGCGCGCGTCTCGAGGGCCTGACCACTACTCTCGCGGCCGTGGGGGACTGGTTCGGTGGCACCGAGAGCATGGTCGCGGGCGCGCTGGCGTCCGGGATCTGCTTCGCGGTGCTCGCGTCCGTCCTGCGGCGGCGTCTCGGCTGGGTCGGCGCGGCCGCCTGGTGCGGGCTCGCGTGGTGGCTCGTGGTGATCGCGCTGGTGACGCTGGTGCCGCTCTACGGCATCGACCTCGCCGTGCCGGCGGAGACCCGGTCGGACACCTGCTCGATGGACTACGGCGGGCCGGCGCCCGACGGGTTCTGGATCTTCTCCGGCGGGCAGCGGCTGCTCAACACGGCCCTCTTCGTGCCGGCCGGCGCGCTGCTCGTCCTGGCGGCCACCCGGTGGCGGGTCGGCTGGCTGATGGCGCCCGTGGGGCTGGTCGGCCTGGCGGCGTACTCCTTGGTGATCGAGCTCGTGCAGCTGGAGGTGGCGCGGATCGACCGGGCCTGCGACGTCACCGACTTCGTCGACAACGTGACCGGCGCGGTGGTCGGGTTCGTGGCCGGGGTGCTGCTCGCGGCCGCCCTGCGCCCGTGGCACGCCCGCCGCTAGCCTGACCGGCATGCCGAGCCCGCAGCCGCGCCCGAACGTCGCCGCCATCCCGCAGTACGTCGCGGGCAGGCCGCCGGTGCCGCGCGACGGGATGACGGTCTACAAGCTCTCGTCGAACGAGAACCCCTACTCGCCGCTGCCCGGGGTGGTGGCGGCGGCGACCGAGGCCGCGCACCGGATGAACCGCTACCCCGACATGGGCAACGCGGAGCTCTACGGCGCACTGTCGGACAGGCTCGGCGTCCCGGTCGAGGAGCTCGCGCTGGCGACCGGATCGGTCGCGCTGATCTACCAGCTCGTGCAGGCGTTCTGCGAGCCCGGCGACGAGGTCGTCTACGCCTGGCGGTCGTTCGAGGCCTACCCGATCGCCGTGACGGCGGCGGCCGCGACGTCGGTGCGGGTCCCGGTCACGGCCGACGGGCGCCACGACCTCGACGCGATGGCGGCGGCGATCACCGAGCGCACCAAGGTGGTGCTCGTCTGCACGCCCAACAACCCGACCGGCCCCGCGGTCGGTCAGGCCGAGCTCGACGCGTTCCTGGCGCAGGTGCCGTCGCACGTGCTGGTCGTCGTCGACGAGGCGTACGTCGAGTTCGTGCGGATGGCCGACCCGGTCGACGGCCTCGCGACGTACCGCGCCCACCAGAACGTGCTGCTCACCCGCACCTTCTCGAAGGCCTACGGGCTGGCCGGCTTCCGGGTCGGGTACGCCGTGGGGCCGGTGCCGATCGCGGCCGCGCTGCGCGCGGTGTCGCTGCCCTTCGGCGTCTCGAGCGTGGCCCAGGCCGCCGCGGTCGCCTCGCTCGCCGCCGAGGACGCACTGCTCGAGCGGGTCGGCGCGCTGGTCGGCGAGCGGGACCGGCTCGTGGCCGGGCTGCGCGGGGTCGGCTGGGACGTCCCGGAGCCGCAGGGCAACTTCGTGTGGTTCGGCCTCGGCCAGCGGACCGCGGAGTTCGCCGCCGCGGGTGACGAGCTGGGCATCGTGGTGCGGCCGTTCGCGGGCGAGGGCGCCCGGGTGTCGATCGGCGAGCCGGAGGCCAACGACCGGGTCGTGGAGCTGGCGGACCGCTTCCGGGGGTGAGCCGCGAGCTCGGTCGCCGTGCTAGACACCATCGGGTGGCATACGTGGAAGAGGACGACTTCGACCGGGACATGGACTACCTCCCGGACCGCATCACCCGCGACGGGCGGGACGGCTGGCCGGTGGAGCCCGGCCGCTACCGGCTGCTGGCGGCGAAGGCGTGCCCGTGGGCGACCCGGGCGATCATCGTCCGGGACCTGCTCGGCCTCCAGGACGTGCTCTCGATGGGCCTGGCCGGTCCGACGCACGACGAGCGCAGCTGGACGTTCGACCTCGACCCCGGCGACCTCGACCCGGTGCTGCGGATCCACCGGCTGCAGGAGGCCTACTTCGAGCGGGTCCCCGCCTACCCGAAGGGGATCACCGTGCCGGCGATCGTCGACGTCCCCAGCGGGCAGGTCGTCACCAACGACTTCCCGCAGATCACCCACGACCTGTTCTTCGAGTGGCGGGAGCACCACCAGCCGGGCGCGCCCGACCTGTGGCCGGACGACGTGCGCGAAGAGATGGACGCCGTCATGGAGCGGATCTTCACCGACGTGAACAACGGGGTCTACCGGTGCGGGTTCGCGGGCAGCCAGGAGGCGTACGAGAAGGCGTTCGACCGGCTCTGGGCGGCGCTCGACTGGCTCGAGGAGCGGCTCGCCGATCGCCGGTTCCTGATGGGCGACGCGATCACCGAGGCCGACGTCCGGCTCTACACGACGCTGGCGCGCTTCGACGCGGTCTACCACGGTCACTTCAAGTGCAACCGGCAGAAGCTGACCGAGCTGCCGAACCTCTGGGGCTACGCCCGCGACCTCTTCCAGACCCCCGGCTTCGGCGAGAACACCGACTTCGACCAGATCCAGGAGCACTACTACGTCGTGCAGGACGACATCAACCCGACCGGGGTGGTTCCCAAGGGCCCCGACCCCGACGTCTGGCTGGAGCCGCACGGCCGCGGCTGAGCCCGTGCTGGTGGCAGTGGGGAGACCGCCACCCCGCCCGCTACCAGGACAGCTCGCGGCAGGCCCGGGCGCCCGACTCCACCTGGAGCGTGGCGTGCTCGACCCCGAACCGCTGGCGGAGGGTCGAGGCGGCCGCGGTCAGCACCGCGTCGGTGTCGCCGGTGGCGACGAGGTGGGCGGTGGCGACGTGCATGCCGGACGTCAGGGTCCACAGGTGGAGGTCGTGGATGGTGGCTACGCCCGGGACGGCGCAGAGGGCCGCCTCGACCTCGGCCGGGTCCATCCCGGCCGGCGCGTGCTGGCCCAGCACCGTGAGCACCTCGCGGCCCAGCCAGAGCGCCCGGACCGCGACGAAGACGGCGATCGCCGCCGCGACCAGGGTGTCCCACCACGCGTCGCCGGTCGCCGCCACCAGCAGCCCGGCGCCGATGACGCCGACCGAGCCGACCGTGTCGGCGACCACCTCGACGTAGGCGCCCTTGACGTTGAGGCTCTCGCCGGCGCCGCCGCGCAGCAGCACCAGCGCGACCAGGTTGACCAGCAGGCCGAGCCCGCCCACGACCAGCAGCGGGGCGCTCGCGACGGTCGCCGGGTCGCCGATCCGGCCCACACCGATTCGGCGCAGCGCCTCGACCCCGACGTACGCCGCCGCGCCCAGCATCAGCAGCACCGTCAGTCCGGAGGCGAACACCTCTGCGCGGTAGGAGCCGAACGTACGCCGGCCGGTGGTGTCCTCCCGGGTGGCGATCCGGGTCGCGGCCAGCGCCGCCCCGAGCGCCACCACGTCGGCCGCCATGTGGCCGGCGTCGGACAGCAGCGCCAGCGAGCCGGCCACGAGCCCGACGACCAGCTCGACGACGAAGAACGAGCCGACCAGCGCGAACGCGAGGACCAGCCGCCAGCGGTGGTGGCCGCCGGCGTGACCCACAGGTCCGTGCGAGTGTCCCGCGCCCACCTCAGTGCCTCCCGTCGTGGTCGGCCGCCGCCCCGCCGGTCGCGGCCAGCAGCCGGCCGGCCTCGGTCAGGAGGGCGCGGACCCGGGTCGGGTCGTGGAGCGAGTAGTGGGACGCGCGGCCCTCGGCCCGGCTGGTGACCAGGCCGCAGTCGCGCAGGCACGCGAGGTGCTGGGAGACCGTCGACTGCGCCAGCCCGAGGTGGGCGACCAGGTCGACCACCCGGTGCTCCCCGAGGAACAGGTGCTCGAGGATCGCGAGCCGCGACGGCTCGGACAGGGCGTGGAACAGCGCCGCCGTCCCGGCCGGGCTGGTGCCCGGCGAACCGTCGGCCGGGGCCGCTGTCATCGCCATACGCCGATGATAGTGGGTGCTGGCAGGCTGGCGCCATGAGCCCCACCTGCTTCGACGCCCTCGACCGGCACGTGATCGGTGGCGCCGCCGACCGGGTCGCGCTGACCGCACCGGGCGAGAGCTTCACCTACGCACGCCTCCTCGAGGAGGTCGCCGCGTTCGGCGGCGTGCTGCGCCACTGCGGGGTCCTCCCCGGCGACCGGGTCCTCGTCGCCCTCCCCGCCGTGCCCGAGGCCGTCATCGCCGTCCTCGCCGGCGCCCGGATCGGCGCCACCCACCAGCTGGTCGAGCCGGCGGAGGTCGCCCCCGCCCTCGCCGACCCCGTGAAGGTGCTCGTCACCGCCAGCTCCGAGCCCGCCGTCGCCGGCGCACTCGAGCGGGCGGAGCGCGTCCCCGGCGTGGTGCTGGTCAAGCAGCGTGACGAGACGCCATGGTCCCTCGTCGAGGAGCGCGACTACGACTGGGACGTCGTGCTGCGGGCCGGCCGCACCGACCCGGCCGCGTGGCTGGAGGGCGCGGACGTCACGCCGTACGACGAGCGGACGGCGGCCTGGCTCGGGCCGCTGCTGGACGGAGCCACGCTCACCCTGCCGTGAGCGGCTGCGTGGTTGGACCGTTCGATTGGCGGGTGCCCCGCCGCCGCCGGTACCTTTGACCGCACCCACGTTGTGGTCCCCGTCACAAGCGGACCCCATGACGACCAGTGCGACGACCAGTGCGACGACCAGTGCGGCCACCGCGGAGACCCCGTGAGCGCCCGTGAGCTGAAAGAGGAGTACAGGTGACCAACCCTGGATTCGGCCCCGACCTGGCGGAGGTCTTCGGGCCATCCCAGAGCGACGGCGGTCCCGAGCTCGTGCAGCTGCTGACGCCCGAGGGCGAGCGCGTGCACCACCCGGAGTTCGACCGGGACTTCACCGCCGAGGAGCTGCGCGGGTTCTACCGCGACATGGTGCTGACCCGGCGGATCGACACCGAGGCCACCGCCCTCCAGCGCCACGGCGAGCTCGGCATCTGGGCCCAGCTGCTCGGCCAGGAGGCCGCTCAGATCGGAGCGGGCCGTGCCCTCCAGCCGCAGGACTTCGTCTTCCCGACCTACCGCGAGCACGGCGTCGCCTACTGCAAGGGCATCGACCCCCTGAAGCTGCTCGGCCTCTTCCGCGGCATCGACCACGGCTCCTGGGACCCCCACGAGTTCAACTTCGGGCTCTACACGATCGTGATCGGCGCCCAGGCCCTCCACGCCACCGGCTACGCCATGGGCATCCAGCGAGACGGCGACGTCGGCACCGGCGACCCCGAGCGCGATGCCGCCGTGATCGCCCACTTCGGCGACGGCGCCTCGAGCCAGGGCGACGTCAACGAGGCGTTCATCTTCGCCGCCTCCTACAACTCGCCGGTCGTGTTCTTCTGCCAGAACAACCAGTGGGCGATCTCCGAGCCGATCGAGCGCCAGTCGCGGATCCCGCTCTACCAGCGTGCGCTGGGCTTCGGCTTCCCGGGCGTCCGGGTCGACGGCAACGACGTCCTCGCGACGTACGCCGTGACGCAGGCCGCGCTCCAGCGGGCTCGCGACGGCCAGGGCCCCACGCTGGTGGAGGCCTACACCTACCGGATGGGCGCCCACACCACCACGGACGACCCGACCCGCTACCGGCTCAACGACGACGTCGAGAACTGGAAGCTGAAGGACCCGATCGCCCGGTTGGAGGTCTACCTGCGCCGCAACGGCCTGGTCGACGACGCCTTCATCGACGACCTGAAGAACGAGGCCGACGAGCTCGGCCACCACCTGCGCGAGGGCTGCAAGGCACTGCCGGACCCGCAGCCGCTCGACATGTTCGACCACGTCTACTCGGAGGAGACCGAGGAGCTGCGCGTCCAGCGCGAGGGCTTCGCCGAGTACCTCGGGTCGTTCGAGGGGAGCCACCACTGATGAGCACGCAGAAGGTGACCCTCGCCAAGGGCCTCAACATGGGCCTGCGCAAGGCGATGGAGGACGACCCCAAGGTCCTGATCATGGGTGAGGACGTCGGCAAGCTCGGCGGCGTCTTCCGGATCACCGACGGGCTGCAGAAGGACTTCGGCGAGGACCGGGTCATCGACTCGCCGCTCGCCGAGTCCGGCATCGTCGGCACCGCGGTCGGCATGGCGCTGCGCGGCTACCGGCCCGTCGTCGAGATCCAGTTCGACGGCTTCGTCTACCCGGCGTACGACCAGATCGTGTGCCAGGTCGCGAAGATGCAGTACCGCTCCAAGGGCCACTACAAGATGCCGATGGTCATCCGGATCCCGTTCGGCGGCGGCATCGGCGCGGTCGAGCACCACTCCGAGAGCCCGGAGGCGCAGTTCGCGCACACGCCCGGCCTCAAGGTGGTCGCCTGCTCCAACCCGATCGACGGCTACTGGATGATCCAGCAGGCGATCGCGTGCGACGACCCGGTCATCTTCCTCGAGCCCAAGCGGCAGTACCACGCCGACAAGGCCGAGCTCGACGAGACCGCCACCCCGTCGCCGCTGTTCTCGAGCCGGGTGGTGCGGAAGGGCAGCGACGTCACGGTGCTCGCCTACGGCCCGACCGTGAAGACCGCGCTGTCCGCGGCCGAGGCGGCCGCCGGCGAGGGCAGGAGCCTCGAGGTGATCGACCTGCGCACGCTCTCGCCGCTCGACCTGGGGCCGGTGTTCGAGTCCGTACGTCGGACCGGCCACGCGATCATCACCCACGAGGCGCACGTCAACCTCGGCATGGGCTCGGAGGTCGCGGCCCGGATCACCGAGGAGTGCTTCTACTCGCTCGAGGCGCCCGTGCTGCGCGTCGGCGGGTTCGACACCCCCTACCCCGCGTCCCGCATCGAGGAGGACTACCTCCCCGACCTCGACCGCGTCCTCGACGCCGTGGACAGAAGCCTGGAGTTCTGAATGCCTGCGTTCAAGCTGCCCGACGTCGGCGAGGGCCTCACCGAGGCCGAGCTCGTGGCGTGGAAGGTCAAGGAGGGCGACGTCGTCGCCATCAACGACATCATCTGCGACATCGAGACCGCCAAGTCGATCGTCGAGCTGCCGTCGCCGTTCGCCGGCACGGTCACCCGGCTGCTGGTCGCCGAGGGCGAGACGGTCCCGGTCGGCACGCCGATCATCGCCATCGGCGACGCGTCGTCGGCCGACGAGCCGCCCGCGCCGGCCATGGAGATCGACCTCTCCAACCCGGCCGCCAGCGGCGGCGGTGAGGGCGAGAGCCTGGTCGGCCGCAACAAGGCCGACCGCGGCCCGGTCCGCCGTGCCCGCAAGGGTCCGGCGGCGCCGTCCTCGGAGGCCGGTGCCAACACCCAGCTGCAGCTGCAGGGCGCGTTCGCCCCCGGTGGCACCCAGCCGACCGAGGTCGACGACTCCGACGAGCCGGCCGTGCCCGCGACCTCCGCGCGCGCCGACGAGCCGGCTGACCCGGGCGCCGTCCGCGCGCTTGCCAAGCCGCCGGTCCGCAAGCTCGCCAAGGACCTCGGGGTCGACCTGGCCACGCTCACCGGCACCGGCGACGGAGGTGTCATCACCCGCGCGGACGTCGAAGCTGCCGGGGCAGGCCACGCACCGGCCGATGGCGCGGCCGTCGCGGCCACGGGCGGTGGTCGAGCCGCGAGCGCCAGCGAGCGTGTCGAGACCCGGGAGCCGATCAAGGGCGTCCGCAAGATGATGGCGCAGGCGATGAGCCGGTCCGCCTTCACGAGCCCCCACGTCACCGAGTGGATCACCGTCGACGCCACCCGGACCATGGAGTTCGTCGACCGCCTCAAGGCGCGCCGCGAGTTCCGTGAGGTCAAGGTCAGCCCGCTGCTGGTGCTCGCCCGCGCGGTGATGCTCGCGATGCGGCGTACGCCGGAGATCAACTCGTTCTGGGACGACGCCGCCCAGGAGGTCGTCTACAAGTCCTACGTCAACCTCGGCATCGCGGCCGCGACGCCGCGCGGCCTGGTCGTGCCCAACGTCAAGGACGCCGACCAGCTCGGCCTGCTCGAGCTGGCCGCGGCGCTCAACGGGCTCACCGCCACCGCGCGCGACGGCAAGACGCAGCCGGCCGAGATGAGCGGCGGGACGTTCACGATCACCAACGTCGGGGTCTTCGGCGTCGACGCCGGCACCCCGATCATCAACCCGGGTGAGTCCGCGATCCTGTGCTTCGGCGCGGTCCGCAAGCAGCCGTGGGTGGTGACCGAGGGTGGCGAGGACCGGATCGTGCCCCGCCAGATCACGACGCTCGCGCTGTCCTTCGACCACCGGCACATCGACGGCGAGAAGGGCTCGCGCTTCCTCGCGGACGTCGCCGGCATTCTGGAGGACCCGGCGTCGGCGTTGCTCTTCTGACGCTCGCACGCCCTGTGGACCGAGGTCTCACCTAGTCCGAACGGACTATGCGAACGTGCCCACGAGGTGATGGTGGCCGGTCCCGGCCCAGGTCTACCTTGACCGGTGGGGAGGAACCGTCGGTACGGCCTCATAGGGGGATCTGGGGATTGAGCCCGGGAACCTGTGGACCAGAAATCCGCAGGGAACGGCTGCCCTGGTGGCCGCGCCGAGGGTTGCCCCCCGCTGCGTCGGCCCCCCGTCGCCGGTCACGACCGGCGCCGGGGGCGGCCGCCCGGGTGTGAAATCGCGGTCGCCGGGGTAGGAACCCGCAGGTGAGCCCGACCGACGGTCGCCCTGGCGAGGGCGAGCAGATCGGCCCCTACCGGATCGTCCGCGAGATCGGCGGCGGCGGCATGGGGGTCGTCTACGAGGCTGCCGACGACGCCCTCGACCGCACGGTCGCGCTCAAGCTGATCTCGCCCCACCTCGCGGCCGACCCGGCGTTCCGTGCCCGGTTCACGCGTGAGGCGCAGGCGCTGGCCGCGCTCGACTCACCGCAGGTCGTGCACGTCTATGCCTACGGCGAGGTCGACGGTCGGCTCTACCTCGCGACCCAGCTGGTGCCCGGCGGCGACCTCGGCGCGATGCTGCGGGAGTACGGCGCACCGCCGGCGATGGTGGCGCTCGACCTGGTCGCCCAGGTCGCGAGCGGGCTCGCCGACGCCCACGCGGCCGGGCTGGTCCACCGTGACATCAAGCCGGCGAACGTCCTGCTGCGGCGGCGTGGCGCCACGATGGCGGCCTATCTCGGCGACTTCGGGATCTCCCGCCGGCTGCACGACGCGGACCCCGAGGACGACCGGACCGGGACCGTCGGCACGCCGTCCTACATGGCACCCGAGCTCCATGCCGGAGGCGGGGCGGGGGTCGCCAGTGACGTCTACGCGCTCGGCTGCCTGCTGTGGACGACGCTCAGCGGCCGGGCGCCCTACCGAGGCGCGACGGACCACGAGCTCGTGCGGGCCCACCTCGAGCAGCCGATCCCCCAGCTGGTCGGGGACTCCCCGCTGGCCACCGAGGTCAACCGGATCCTGCGGTCCGCGATGGCGAAGAGGCCGGCCGACCGCTACCCGTCGGCCGCGCAGCTGCGCGACGACCTCCGGCTGGCCCGGGCGCTGTCACCGGCCACCCCGCCGTCCGGCGTACGCCGCACGCCCCTGCTGGTCGCCGGCGCGCTCGCCGCCGTGGTGCTGGTGGGGGTCGCGATCGCCTGGGGCGTGACGCGCGACCAGCCCGTCGCGCGGTCCGTGGACCGGCCGGTCGCGTCCCTCACGCCCGTCGTGCCCGAGACCGGGACCGGCGCCGGGCCGACCGACCCGGTCGGCCCGCTGACCGCGGCCGACGAGCGCGCCGCCGAGCGCAGCCTCGCGGCCGCGCTGCTCGGCCAAGGCCTGCTCTCCGAGGACCAGGCAGCGTGCACGGCCCAGGAGTGGATCGCGGCCGCCGGACTCGAGCAGCTGGTCGAGGACGGTCTGTTCGACGACGACCTCCGGTTCGTCGACGTCCCCGCCTCGCAGCTGTCGGAGGCGACCAGGTCGGCGGCCGCCGTGGCGACGGTGACCTGCGCGACGCGCTGACGCCGGTCTCAGGCGCGCGGCTGCTTCATCCCGAGCAGGTGGCGGCGGAACACCGGCTCGAGGCCGACCCCGGACTGCTCCGACCACCAGGCGACGATGTCGTCGTAGCCGGCGGTCTCGTTGTCGTGCGAGGCCGGCCACCACCGCACCAGCCGGAAGAACTCCTGGTCGCCGAGCCGGCCACGGATGTCGTGCCACATCACGGCCGGCAGGTAGTAGACGTTGCGCTCCGCGAACGCCGTCGACTCGTAGTCGGCGGGCGGGCCGGTGGTCTCCCGCATCTCGGTGCCGCCGGCCGCCCACTCGGCCATCCGGGCGTCGATGGTCGGACCGCCGTTCTCCGACTCCCACAGCGCCTGGAGGTACATGGTCATGCCCTCGTTCATCCAGACGTCCCGCCAGTCGCGCGGCGTGACCTGGTCGCCCCACCAGTGGTGCACGGTCTCGTGCACCAGCACCGGCAGCGACATGGCGTACTCGTGGATGCCCAGCGTGATCATGGTCTGGGTCTCCATGCCGCTCGTGGAGTCGACGAACAGGAACCCGAGCGAGTCGAACGGGTAGGGGCCGAGGATGTCCTCCGACCAGTCCATCGCCGTGACCGTGTCCTCGGCCAGCCGGTCGAGCTGGGCGCCCTCCTCCGGCGGCAGGTAGACGGTGATCGGCACCCCACTCGCCGACGTCACCTTCGCGGTCTCCCACACCCCGAACGCGACCGTCACGAGGTACGCCGCCGCCGGCTCGGCCAGGTGCCACCGGCTCACCCGCTGGCCGTCCTTGACCGTGCTGGACTCGCGGACGCCGTTGGCGATGCCCTCCATCGGCTCCGGCACCCGGAGCGTGAAGTCGTAGAGCGCCTTGTCGGCGGGCTGGTCGTTCACGGCGTACCAGGTGTAGGCGCCGAACGGCTCCTGCAGCGTCCAGACCTCGCCGTCGGCCATCGTCGTCCAGCCGACGAGCGGGACGTCGAGCCGGGTGGTGGGGGCCGCGACGCCCCGCGGCGAGCCGGTGTAGTCGAGCTCGAGGACGTAGCGGCCGTCACGCTCGACGTCCGCCTCGACCACCAGGTCCTTGTCGTCCTGGCGGTGGTCGACCGGCTCGCCGTCGAGGGTGACGTCGGAGACCTCCAGCCACGACACCAGGTCGAGCTGGAACTCGTCGTCGTCCTCGGTCGAGCGGAACGTGAGGGTCTCGTGCGCGTCGAGCCGCTGCCCGTCCGGGTCCCAGGCGAGGTCGAGGTCGTAGTGGAGGGCGTCGACACCGGGGTCGCCCACCTCGGGGTAGACCCGGTCCTCCACCGGGTCGCTGACGGCGGCCCGGAGCGCGCCGGCGGGAGGCGGGTCGCCGCCGCCCGGCCCGCTGCCTCCGTCGCTGGCGGTGGCGTCGCAGCCGAGGAGGGCGATGACCAGCGCGGTCGCGAGCGCCGCACCGGTCCACCGCGCGGGCCGCACGGTCAGTCGTCCCCGCGGAGCATCGGGCGCACCAGCTTGCGGCCGTGGTGGATCTGGGCCTTGACCGTGCCCAGCGGGGCGTCGACCAGGCGCGCGATCTCGTCGTACGGCAGCCCGTAGACGTCGCGCAGCAGCAGCGGCTCGACGAACTGCGGGTGGTCGCGCTCGAGCGCCTCCATCGCCTCCAGCAGGTCGAGCCGGGTGCCGGCGATCACGCTGGTGGTGCGCGGGTCGGGCGCCTCGAGCGCCGCGGTGTCGCTGGCGATGGCCTGGTTCTTCAGGCGGCGGTACGTCGAGCGGGCTGAGTTGACGGCCACGGCGTGCATCCAGGTGGTGAACCGGCCCCGGCCGTGCCACGAGCCGACCTTGTTGGCGATGTTGATCAACGCCTCCTGGCAGGCGTCCTCCGCGTCCGAGGAGTAGGGCAGCACGCCCCGGCAGACGTTGAGCGCGCGCGGCCGCACCGCCCCCAGCAGCGCCTCGAGCGCGTCGCGGTCGCCGGTCTGTGCCCGGCGCGCCAGATCGTCGATGTCGTCCGGCGTGGTCGTGTCCCAGCTCATGCGCTGCCTCTTTCCCCCGTGGGCATGACCATAATGCAGTCGTGTCCATGCCCTCTCGGATCGGTCGGTACGCCGTGCGCCGGCGGATCGGCTCCGGTGGTTTCGCCACGGTGTGGCTGGCCTACGACGAGCAGCTCGACTCGCCCGTCGCCGTGAAGGTGCTCGCCGAGAACTGGACCGAGGACCACCACGTCCGGCAGCGGTTCCTCGAGGAGGGCCGGTTCCTCCGCAAGGTGGAGTCGCCGCACGTCGTCTCCGTCTACGACGCCGGGGAGCTCGACGACGGTCGGCCCTACCTCGTCATGTCCTACGCCGACCAGGGGACGCTCGCCGACCGGCTCGAGATCGACGGGCTGACCCCGCCGCAGGCGCTGGAGGTGGTGCGCCAGATCGGGCTCGGGCTGACCGCGCTGCACGAGCGCGGCGTCCTGCACCGGGACGTGAAGCCGGCCAACGTGCTGTTCCGGACCGTCGACCCCCGCCACGGGGAGTCGCCCGTCCGCGCGATGCTCGCCGACCTCGGGCTCGGCAAGGCGCTCGACGTCTCCTCGCGGCTGACGATGATCGCCGGCACGCCGTCGTTCGTGGCGCCCGAGCAGGCCCAGGGCGAGCCGCTCGACGCGCGGGCAGACCAGTACGCGCTCGGGGCGCTCACCCACCTGCTGCTGACGGGTGAGCCGGCCTTCCGGCACGCGTCGCTGTCCGCGGCGTCGACCCCCGGGCCGCCGCCGGCGCTGTCGCGGCCCGGCCGGGAGTTCCCGGACGCGGTCGACTCCGTCGTACGACGGGCGCTCGACCCGGACCGCGAGCAGCGCTGGCCCGACATCACGTCGTACGTCGAGGCGCTCGACACCTCGCTCGGCGAGCACGCCGCGGGCTCGATGCCGGAGCCGTGGCTGCCGATCGACCCGAACCTCACCCAGCCCGGACCCCGGCCCACCGCGCTGCCCTCCGACGATCCGTTGCCCGATCCCGCCCCGCCGCGGCTCAGCACCCGGCGGCGGGTGCTGGTGGGCGCCGCCGCCGTGCTGGCCCTCGGGGTGGGTGGGGTCGCGGGCTACCTCGGGCACGGGCAGCAGGACCGCGGGGTCGAGGTGTCCGACGCGACCGGCTCGTTGTCCGTGACGGTGCCGGCGTCGTGGACGACGCACACCCGGACCAGCCAGTGGACGCCGCCCGACCAGGACGACCGTTTCCCGTCGCTGTCGGCGGGATCCAGCGCCGGCTGGAACGCGGGCACCGGGGAGGGCCAGGGCGTCTTCGTCGGCGTGCTGCCGGCCGACGACCTCCCCGAGCAGCTGCCCGGGCATGCCGGGTGCCGGAGCGTGCTCACCCCGGTCAGCGACTCGATCGGTGACGACCCGGTGCTGACCCAGGTCGCGACCGGCTGCCCCGGCGTGATCGTGGAGCGGGTGCGGCAGGTCGCCACCAACCGTTACGTGTGGATCCAGGTCCGCAGCGACGACCGGGCCACCGCGAACGACGTCCTCGACCAGGTCGAGGTGTCGGGCTTCTAGGACCCGGGCGAGGCGGTGTCCGTGGGGCTGGCGAGGCTGCCGTCGCGCGGCTCCACCGGTGCCTGTCGGTAGACCTCGGTGGCGATCTTCGACACCAGCGCCTCGAGGCCGCGCTCGTCGATCAGTCGGCCGGTCGCCGAGATCTCGAGGTCGATCCCGTTGCCGTCGAAGCTCACCCAGCGCGTCACCTGCAGCTTGCGCCAGCCGTCGAGGATGAAGGACGCGCGCAGCGTGTCGCCCTGCTGGTCGAGGACCTCGAGGTCGGTGAGCCGGGTGTCGAAGTCGAGGGCCGCCGCGCGCTCGGCCACCGCCTGGGCCAGCGAGCGTTGGAGGTCGACGACCTGGACCCGGACGGAGTAGCCGCCGCCGGTCGCCGCCCCGGGTGGCAGCCAGCGGGCCTCGGCGTCGCGCAGGGTGGTCCGTCCCCAGTCGTCGGGCACCGGCACCACGACGCCGCCCTGACCGGGCACGCCGAGCCGCTCGTCGTGGGTCGTGAAGCCCTCCGCCAGGGGCGGCAGGTCGGCGTCCGGCTTGGTCACCTCGGGTGGCGTGTAGGGGACCGCCGGGTCGGCCGCCGCCAGCGGCGTCGGGACCGTCCGCGAGACCCGGGGCACGGTGGTCTGCTCGGCGTACGCCCAGCCGGCTGCTCCCCCCACCAGGGCGAGCAGCAGCAGCAACCCGAGACCGCGTGCACCCACGGGAGGACACGGTAGCCGCTGTGGAAGGCTTGCTCCCATGAGCACCGACTTGCTGTCTCGTCACCGCGACCGCCTGGACGCAGCCGTCGCGGCCTGTGCCTCCCGCGAGTACTTCTCCGCGTTCGACGAGTCCCCGTCACCGCGCGTCTACGGCGAGGCGGCGGCCGCTGACGGCAAGGCTGCCTACGAGGCGTGGCTCGACGGCGACTTCCCGCTCACGACGCCCGGTGCCGACGGCACGGTCGCCACCGAGCGGTCGCCGTTCGGCATCGACCTCGGCGTCCGCTACCCGCGGGTGCGGCCCGACGGCGTCGACGCGCTGATGGCGGCTGCGACCGCCGGCCGGAAGGCGTGGCGCGACGCCGGACCGGAGGGGCGCACCGGTGTCTGCCTGGAGATCCTCCACCGGCTCCACGGCCGGGTGTTCGAGCTCGCCAACGCGGTGCAGCACACGAGCGGTCAGGCGTTCGTGATGGCATTCCAGGCCGGCGGCGCGCACGCCCTCGACCGGGCGCTGGAGGCGATCGCCTACGCCTGGACCGAGATGACCCGCACGCCCGCCACCGCCCGCTGGGAGAAGCCGGGCAAGGTGCCGCTGACGATGGAGAAGACGTTCACCGTCGTGCCGCGCGGCGTCGGACTGGTGATCGGCTGCAACACGTTCCCGACCTGGAACTCCTGGCCCGGCCTGTTCGCCTCGCTGGTGACCGGCAACCCGGTCGTCGTGAAGCCCCACCCGGCCGCGGTGCTGCCGCTCGCGATCACGGTCCAGGCCTGCCAGGAGGTGCTCGCCGAGGCCGGCTTCGACCCGCACCTGGTCACGCTCGCCGCCGAGGACCCGGCCGACCGGCTCGCCGGGGTGCTCGCCGTGCGACCCGAGGTGAAGCTGATCGACTTCACCGGCGGCAACGCCTTCGGCGACTGGCTGGAGGACAACGCGCGCCAGGCGGTGGTCTTCACCGAGAAGGCCGGGGTCAACACGGTCGTCGTCGACTCGACCGACAGCTTTCGGGCGATGTGCCAGAACCTCGCGTTCTCGTTCGCGCTCTACACGGGCCAGATGTGCACCGCCCCCCAGAACGTCTACCTGCCGTCGGCCGGGATCGACACCGAGGACGGCGTGAAGACGCCGGCCGAGGTGGCAGCCGGGATCGGCGCGTCCCTGGACAAGCTGCTCGGCGAGGACGCGCGCGCGGTCGAGCTGCTCGGCGGCGTCGTCAACCCGGGCGTCCTCGAGCGGCTCGACGCCGCCGGCGCCCACGGCGACGTGCTGGTCGCCTCGCGCACGATCACCCACCCGGCGTACCCCGACGCCACGGTGCGCACGCCCACGGTGATCGGCCTGACGGCCGCCGACTCGGAGGTCTACGAGTACGAGTGCTTCGGCCCGGTCGCCTACCTGATCCAGACGGCCGGCACCGACGAGTCGATCGACCTGTTCCGCGACACCGTCCAGCGCCACGGCGCGATGACCGCCGCCGTCTACACCACCTCCGACGACGTCCTCGCCGACGTGCGCGAGGCCGCCCTCGACGCCGGCGTCGCGCTGTCGGAGAACCTGCTCGGCGGGGTCTTCGTCAACCAGTCGGCCGCCTACTCCGACTTCCACGGCACCGGCGCCAACCCCGCCGCCAACGCGTCCTTCACCGACGGCGCCTACGTCGCGTCCCGCTTCCGGATCGTGCAGTCCCGCCGCCACGTGTGACGCAGTCCCGGAGGTTGAGGTGTGAGGCCGCCCCGCGGCCGCGCCACGAGAGGCCGCGCCCTACCGTGACGCCATGACGAGCTTCCTGCTGAAGGACGCCCGGCTGGTCGACCTCGACGGAGGGGGTACGCCGGAGCGGCCGGTCGACGTGCGGATCGTCGACGGCACCGTGACCGAGGTCGGCCCGGGGCTGGCCGCGGACGGCCTGGCCGAGGTCGCGGCTGACGGGCGCTGGGTGATGCCGGGGCTGTGGGACCAGCACGTCCACCTCACGCAATGGAGCCTCACCGCGGCCCGGCTCGACCTCGCCGGGGCCCGGTCGGCCGAGCAGGCGGTGGCGGCGGTCCGCGAGCGGCTGGCCGAGTGGCCGGCCGCGCCGGTGATCGGCTGGGGGCACCGGCCGACCGACTGGCCGGAGGATCCGCTCGTCTCCACGCTCGACGCGATCGACACCGACCAGCCGATCGTGCTGATCGCCGGCGACGGGCACCACGGCTGGCTCAACACGGTCGCGCTCATGACCCTGGCGCTGTCGAGCCGCGAAGGCGTGGTCGCCGAGGGCGAGTGGTTCGCCGCGTACGCGCGGCTGGCCGCGATGCTCGGCGACGACGGCACCGGCCCGGAGGCGATCCTGCGCACCCAGGAGCAGGCGGCCGCGCTCGGCGTCGTGGGCGTGACCGACCTCGAGTTCGCGGGCGGGCCCGACCAGTGGACCGAGCGGTGGGAGGCCGGTGCCGGGCTGCTGCGAGTCCGGGTCGCGACGTACGCCGAGGGGCTGGACGACGTCATCGAGCGCGGCCTCCGCACGGGCGACGTGCTGCCCGGGTGCGACGAGCGAGCGCGGATGGGGCCGCTGAAGATCATCAGCGACGGCTCGCTCAACACCCGCACCGCCTGGTGCTGCGACCCCTACGCGGGCCCGGCGCCGCTCGGCTTCCCGCTGGGCCAGCCCAACCAGACGCCCGAGGAGCTGCGCCGCCTCCTCCACCGGGCGACCGCTCACGGGCTCGACGTCGCCGTCCACGCGATCGGCGACCGGGCGGTGGCCGAGGCGCTCGACGCGATCGCGGAGACCGGCGCGCGCGGCTCGATCGAGCACGCCCAGCTCGTGTGCCGCGACGACGTCCGCCGGATGGCGGAGCTCGGCGTGACCGCGAGCGTGCAGCCCGCCCACCTGGTCGACGACCGCGACGCCACCGACCGGCTCTGGCCCGGTCGCGGCGAGCGCTGCTTCGCCTTCCGCTGGATGCTCGACGAGGGCGTCACCCTCGCGCTCGGCTCCGACGCCCCGGTCGCCGCGCTCGACCCGTGGCTGGCGATCGCCGCCGCGGTCCACCGCACCGTGGACGGCCGCGAGCCCTGGTACGCCGAGCAGTCGATCACCCTCCGCGAGGCGCTGGCTGCCTCGACCGACGGGCGCGGCACGGTCGCCGCGGGCCACCCCGCCGACCTGGTGCTCCTCGACCAGGACCCGCTCGGCGACTGGGCCGGGCGGCTCCCCGCGCCGGCCGTCGCGGCGACGTGGGTCGCTGGTCGCGAGGCGCACGCCGACATGTGACCCCGCCGGGTGGGTACCCCGGAGCATGGGCACGATCCGCGTCGGCGTCTCCGGCTGGAGCTACGACGGTTGGCGCGGCGACTTCTACCCGGCGGACCTGCCTCGCCGGCTGTGGTTGGCTCACGTCGCCCAGCGGATGACCTCGGTCGAGCTCAACGGGTCCTTCTACTCGCTGCAGCGGCCGAGGACGTACCGCACGATCGTCGAGCAGACGCCGACCGGCTTCCCGGTCGCGGTCAAGGGCGGCCGCTTCGTCACCCACCTGAAGCGGTTGCGTGACGTCGAGGTGCCGCTCGCCAACTTCTTCGCGTCCGGCGTCCTGCTCCTCGGTGACCGGCTCGGCCCCGTGCTGTGGCAGCTGCCGCGCACCCTGCAGTACGACGCGGACCTGGTCGAGACGTTCCTCGAGCTGCTGCCGCGGGACCACCGGGCCGCCGCCGACCTCGCGGCCCGCCACGACGACAAGCTGGCCGAGGACCGCGCGGTCACGGAGGCGACGGCGAGCGGGCCGCTGCGACACGTGCTCGAGCCCCGACACCCGTCGTTCGGCGACGCAGCGGCCGTGGCGCACCTGCGACGCCACGACGTCGCCCTCGTGCTGTCGGACAGCCCGGGCGCCTGGCCCTGCTTCGACGAGGACACCACCGACCTGCGCTACGTGCGGCTGCACGGCCACACCGACCTGTACGCCAGCGGCTACGCCGCTCGCTCGCTGGACCGGTGGGCGGCGCGACTGCGCGACTGGGCCGACGGAGGCCGCGACTGCTTCGTCTACTTCGACAACGACGCGCGCGGCCGCGCGCCGCACGACGCCGTCGCGCTGCTCGACCGGTGTCGAGGGGCTGACCCGGACGGCTCAGGCCAGCGCCAGCGTCAGCGCGAGCACCGTCTCCGGGTCGTCGAGCCGGTCGCCGTACAGCTCACGCAGCTGCCCCATCCGGTAGCGCACTGTCTGCGGGTGCACGAAGAGCTCCGCCGCGACGTCCTCGCGCCGGCCCTGGTGGAGCAGCCACGACCGCAGGGTCGCCTCGAGCTTCTCGGCGGTGGCGGGCCGCAGCGAGGCCAGCGGCGCCAGCGCCGTCGCGCGCAGGTCGGCGAGGGCTTCCGGGTCGGCGCTGACCACCAGGGACGCGAGGTGCTGCTCGGTGTCGACCGGCGCGGAGGTCCCACGCAGCGCCAGCCCTCGGACGGCGCGGGCGAAGGAGCCGCGGACCTCCGTCCACGGCCGGGCCGGACCGACGACCGCGTGCCGGTCGGCCAGGAGCTTCAGCAACCGGGCCCGCGACCGGCCGCCCATGTCGGGCACGAGCACCACGGCGAGGCCCTCGGGCAGGCTGTGCTCGCTCGCGGTCAGTGCGTGACCCGACACCAGGCCGAGCACGGGACGGACCTGGGCGTCGGGCAGCAGCACCGCGGTGAGCGTCTTCGGCGGGCTCCAGTCGGCCCGGTCGGCGGCGGCGGCGAGCGCATCGGTGGCCTCGCCGCGCAGCAGCGCCCCGGCGAGCCGGTCGAGGTAGCGCTCGCGCACCCGGCCGGTCGTCTGGAGCTCGTCGGTGTGGCCGGCGACCGAGGCGGCCGAGAGCTCGTCGATGTAGGCGAACACCAGCTCCGCGAAGGACGCGATCGTCTCGGCCGGGACGCCCGCCGCGACCGCCGCTGCCGACAGCTCGCGCCACGCCACCCGGGCGCCGACCCGGTAGGCCGCCAGCAACGCGTCAGCCGATCGGCCGGCCCGCGCCTCGCCACGGCCGAGCGCGTAGGCGCCCTCCAGGGTCGGCGACAGCGGCGTCCCGGGGTCGTTGCGTCGCCCGGCGACGCGCAGGAACCCCGCGAGCGCCATCTGGACCGCCTGCTCGATGGTGGCGGCCAGCGCGTCGCCGAACCCCTCGCCGTACGCCGGCACCTCGTCGCGGACCGCGGTCACGGTGTGGCCCGCGACCTCGGGCAGCGTCGCCTTCAGCAGGTCGATCAGCTGGCGGTCGAGGGAGTACGCGGCCATCGGCGTTCCTTTGTCACGGACGAACAATCCCGGCCCCGGGCACCGCCCGCGGACCGTCCGAACTTGATGCTAGCGCCCAACCCGCCGCCAGTAGCCTCGAGCCGTGCCCGGCCTCGACCTCATCGCCGTCCGGCGCGCGCTGGCAGCCGCCGGAGATCCGGAGCGCGCGCTGTCCCAGCAGCGCTACATGAAGTCGGACCTGCCCTACCACGGGCTCGCCGCCCCCCAGCTGAAGGCACTGCTGCGGCCGCACCTCGCGGCGTACGAGCCGGACGACCGCGCCGCCTGGGAGGCCGACGTCCGCCTGCTCTGGGACGGCGCCACCCACCGCGAGGAGTGGTACGTCGCCCTGGCGGTCGCCCGGCACCGCGCGGCGCGACCGTGGCAGGACCCGGAGGCGCTGGCGCTCTACCGCCACCTCGTGGTCACCGGCGCCTGGTGGGACGTAGTGGACGAGGTCGCGGGCCACCTGGTCGGCGGGGTCCTCGCCGGCCACCGCGTCGCGACGACGCCGGTGCTCCGCGGCTGGGCCACCGACGAGGACCTGTGGCTGCGGCGGACCGCGGTGCTGAGCCAGCTCCGTCACCGCGCCGACACCGACCTCGACCTGCTCACGCACGCCATCGACCACAACGCGGCGGACCGGTCGTTCTGGCTCCGCAAGGCGATCGGGTGGGCGCTGCGCGAGCACGCCCGGACCGATCCCGCCTGGGTGCGGGCGTTCGTCGCCGAGCGCAGCGACACGCTGTCACCCCTTTCGCAACGCGAGGCCCTCCGCCACCTTCGCTGACGGGTGCTGTCATCTGCGAACAAAAACCAGGTGGAGATTCACGTCTGCGACTCATGTCTTGCGCGCGAGAGTCAGACACACTGGTGACATGACATCCCTGCGGAGCCGCGCGCGCCAGCTCGCCGAAGCGGCCACCACTCCGCTGGTGCCAGCCGACTTCCTCGACCTGTTCGCTCCGCTGCGTGCCGGCGCCGAGCTGCGGGGGCGGATCGAGCAGGTCCGGGCCGAGACCAAGGATGCCGCGACGCTGGTGATCCGCCCCGGCGCCGACTGGGCCGGCCACGTGCCGGGCCAGTACCTCCGGATCGGGATCGACGTCGACGGCGTCCGCCAGTGGCGCGCCTACTCGCTGACCCACGGCCCGCGTCCCGACCGCCGGATCTCGATCACCGTGAAGGCCGTCCCCGACGGCCTCGTCAGCCACCACCTGGTGCACGGCACCCATCCCGGGACGCTCGTCCACCTCGAGCAGGCCGCGGGCGAGTTCGTGCTGCCGCCGGGTGGCGGCAAGTTCCTCTTCGTCACCGCCGGCTCCGGCATCACGCCGGTGATCGGCATGCTGCGCAACCTGTTCCCCGCCACGGACGAGGGCGTGCTGCGGCCGGCCAGGAGCTCGGCGTACGACATCACCGTCGTGCACGTCGCGCCCAGCCACCCCGACTCGATCTTCATCCGCGACCTCGAGGCGCTCGACGCCGCCGGCGCGATCCGGCTGGTGAGCCGGTACGACGACGTCCATGGCGTCCTCGACATCGAGGAGCTGCCGGCGATGGTGCCCGACCTCGCCGAGCGCCGGACGTTCGCGTGCGGGCCCCCCGGGCTGCTCGACGCCCTCCAGGAGTTCCACGACAACAAGGGACTGCAGCTGTTCACCGAGCAGTTCCGCACCGCCCGCATCGAGCCCGGTGACGGCGGCACGGTTGGCTTCACCGACGGCCGCACCGTCGACGCCGACGGCTCGACCCCGATCCTCGACGCCGCCGAAGCTGCCGGCGTCCTGATGCCGAGCGGGTGCCGCATGGGCATCTGCTACGGCTGCGTGCTGCCGCTCCGCGAGGGCAGCGTCCGCGACCTGCGCAACGGCGACGTCACCACTGCCGTCCCCGGCGAGAGCGGCGCTATCAAGGTGCAGACCTGCATCAACGCCGCCGCCGGCCCCTGCCACCTCGACCACCAGTAACCAACCAGCACCGGAAGGTTCCCCGTGACCGTCATCCAGAAGAAGACCGACCACCCCGTCGCCCACCTCACGCCCGAGGACATCGAGCAGATCGGCATCGAGCTCGACGCCATCCGCCAGGAGATCGTCGACAGCCGGGGCGCGTCAGACGCGGCGTACATCCGCCGGGTCATCAAGACCCAGCGCAGCATCGAGCTCGGCAGCCGGGCGGTGCTGCTGTTCAGCGCGTTCCCGCCGGCCTGGCTGCTCGGCACGGCCGGCCTGAGCGTCGCGAAGATCCTCGACAACATGGAGATCGGCCACAACATCCTCCACGGCCAGTGGGACTGGATGCGCGACCCGAAGATCCACTCCACGACCTGGGAGTGGGACCACGCGACGCCGGCCGAGCAGTGGAAGCACAGCCACAACGAGCTGCACCACAACTACACGAACGTGATCGGCAAGGACAACGACCTCGGCTACGGCATCATGCGCGTCGACGAGGACCAGACCTGGCAGCCGATGCACCTCGGCCAGCCGTTCTGGAACTTCCTCAACGCCTGCTTCTTCGAGTACGGCATCGCGGCCTACGACCTCGAGCTGCGCGGGGCGATCGCGCGGGGTCAGACGAAGGACCCGAAGTTCCGTGCCGACGCCAAGAAGGTGCTGAAGAAGATCCGCAAGCAGGCGACCAAGGACTACGTCGTCCACCCGCTGCTGTCGGTCCCGACCGGCTCGTTCCTCACCACCCTGGCCGCGAACGTCACGGCCAACATCGTGCGCAACATCTGGGCCCACTCGGTCATCATGTGCGGCCACTTCCCCGAGGGCGTCGAGACGTTCGAGAAGCGCTCGATCGAGGGGGAGACCAAGGGCGAGTGGTACATCCGGCAGATGCTCGGCAGCGCCAACATCTCCGGCTCCAAGGCGATGCACGTGATGACGGGCAACCTGTCGCACCAGATCGAGCACCACCTCTTCCCCGACCTGCCGTCGAACCGCTACTCCGAGATCGCGCCGAAGGTCCAGGCGCTGTTCGAGAAGTACGACCTGTCCTACTGCGCGCGGCCGATCGTCCCGCAGGTCTACTCCGCCTGGCACAAGGTGGTCCGGCTCTCGCTGCCCAACCACTGGCTGGAGACCACGACCCTCAAGAACCTGCCCCGCCAGCTCAAGGCCCTGAAGCTGATGGCGACCGGCACGCCCAAGCAGCGGCGCGTCGTCCAGCTGGCGATCACCCGCGAGGCCACCAAGCAGCGCGAGGCCGCGGCCGCCTGACCCGGCTCTCCGCCACGCCCGGACGGTAGTCCACGGTCGAACGGCCCCTGATCCGAGTGATCAGGGGCCGTTCAACCGTGGACTACCGCACCCAGGCACCTCGGCTTCCCGGCAGACTGAGCCGCATGTCCCTCGCCGACTTCGACCGGTACCCGCTCACGTTCGGACCGAGCCCGGTCCACCCGCTGGAACGGCTCAGCCGCCACCTCGGTGGCGCGCAGGTCTGGGCCAAGCGCGAGGACTGCAACTCCGGCCTCGCGTACGGCGGCAACAAGACCCGCAAGCTGGAGTACTTCGTGCCCGACGCGATCGCGTCGGGGGCCGACACCCTGGTCAGCATCGGCGGCTACCAGTCCAACCACACCCGCCAGGTCGCGGCCGTCGCCGCGCGCCTGGGCATGCGGGCGGTGCTGGTCCAGGAGAAGTGGGTCGAGTGGCCCGACAGCGTGAACGACCGGGTCGGCAACATCCTGCTCAGCCGGATCATGGGCGCCGAGGTGCGGCTCGACGAGGCCGGCTTCGACATCGGCTTCCGGGACTCCTGGCGGCAGGCGATCGACGACGTCACCGCCCGCGGTGGCACGCCGTACGCGATCCCGGCGGGGGCCTCCGACCACCGGCTCGGCGGCCTCGGCTTCGCCCACTGGGCGCACGAGGTGGCCCAGCAGGAGGAGCAGCTCGGGGTCTTCTTCGACACCATCGTCGTCTGCACCGTCACCGGGTCGACGCACGCCGGGATGATCGCCGGCTTCGCCGACCTGGAGCGCGCCGGAGGGCGGCCGCGGCGGGTGCTCGGCATCGACGCGTCCGCGACCCTGGAGAAGACCCGCGACCAGGTCGCCCGGATCGCCCGGGCCACCGCCGACCTGATCGGGGTCGGCGCGCTGCGCGACGACGAGATCACCGTGCTGGAGGGATGGGCCGGCGACCTCTACGGCATCCCCGTCGAGTCGACGCTGGAGGCGATCCGGCTCACGGGCCAGCTCGAGGGCGTGATCATCGACCCGGTCTACGAGGGCAAGTCGATGGCTGGCCTGATCGACCTCGTGACGAGCGGTGAGATCGGCGCGGACTCCACCGTGCTGTACGCCCACCTCGGCGGCCAGCCCGCCCTCAACGCCTACTCGGCGCTGTTCCCCACCACCCGCACGGCCGCCGCCCTCCGGCAGGGCTAGGGCACCGGCAGCCGGTCGGCCGGAGGCGAGCGCCACGCGACCCGGTGGGCCACCCCGACGGCCGCGATCTGCGTGGAGACCCCGAGCTTGTGGAGGACCGCGCGCACCTGGGTGCGCACGGTCGCCTCCGACACGACGTCGCGGCCGGCGATCTCCCGGATCGTGTGACCGGCCATCAGCTCGCCGAGCACCTCGCGCTCGCGCGGGCTCAGCAGCGCCAGCCGACGCCGGTGCTCCTCGTCCTCGACGAGCCGTTCCTGCCACAGGCGGGTCAGTCGCTGGTACTCGGTCGGCCGCAGCACCGGCTCGCCCGCCTCCAGCCGCTGCACGACCGTCAGAAGCTCCGAGAGTGGCCGGTGCTTCGACACCACCACCCGCGCCCCCTGCCGCAGGCAGCCGCCCCAGTCGGCGTCGTCCAGGAGGGCGGTGACGACCACGACGGCCGCGCCGACCCGGGTGAGCGGCCGGATCAGGGCGTGCCCGTCGCCGTACCGCCCCAGGTCGAGGTCGAGCAGCGCGATGTCGGGGCGGAGCCGCAGCGCCGCGGAGAGCACCCGGGCCGGGGCGCCGCCGAGGTCCTCCAGCGCGAGCCGGTGGACCTGGCGGTCCGGCGCTGTCAGGGCCAGCACCATCGCCTCCGAGAAGAGGGCGTGGTCGTCGACGACCAGCACCGACGAGTCACGCGCCACGGGACTCACCCTCCAGGGCCGGGGCGGCAGGGAGGGTGAGCGTCGCGGACGTGCCGCGGCTCGGGGCGCGAGCCACGGTCAGCGTGCCGCGCAGCCCGGCCGCGAGCCGGTGAGCGTGGTGCAGGCCGATGCCCTGGCCGGACGACGCGGCGCCGCGGCCGCCCCAGGGGAAGCCGCGCGCGATCACGGCGTCGTCGATCCCGCGTCCCTCGTCGGACACGGTGACGGCCACCCAGTCAGGCGTCTCGGCCAGGACGACGCGCGCCGTGGCCGTGCCGGAGTGCAGCGCGCAGTTGTCGAGGAGGATGCCGACGATCTCGGCGACCCGGTCGGAGGAGCCCAGGGCCCGCAGCCCCGTGGGCTCCCAGACGATGGTGCGACCGCGGACCGCGTGCGCCACGAGCAGCGGAGCGAGGGCCTGGTCGAGGTCGACCACACCGGCCGGCACGGCCGGCACGGCCGGTCGTCCGACGGAGAGGCGTTGGAGCCGGGCCGACTCTGCCGCCAGCAGCTGCATCATCCGATCGCGCGCTGCGGCGTCGTCGACCTGACCCGACGCGAGCAGCTGGGAGACCGAGGTGATGCCGGCTGCCGCGCTCGCCACCTGGTGGAGCACGGTGCGGTCGTGGCGGACCTCGGCCTCGGCCACCTCCAGCAGCTCCTGCAGCACCTCCAGCCGGGCGGCCCCGGCGAGAGCTCCCTGGAGCAGTCGCCACGAGGTGGTGCAGAACAGGACCGCGCCCAGCACGTCGGCGACCGCGGCCACCAGGCTGCGGACGTCGGACGGCGGGGTGGGGTAGGTGAGCAGGTGGCTCACGCCGAGCAGCACCCAGGCCGCCGCGAGCGAGACGGCGGCCGACCGCGGGGCCTGCACCCGGCGGACGATCAGCGCCGCCGCGACCAGGTGCACGAGGAGCACGAGGACGCCGAGCAGCGCCGCGTGCTCGCGCAGCCCGGCCGGCAGCGGGGGGACCCAGGTGACGAGCAGCAGCCGGACGGCCGAGACCGCGGCCCCGAGCCCGAGGCCGACCAGCAACGGGTCGCCCAGCCGTCGGAGCCGGTCCCCCCACGCGAGCAGCGAGACGAGGAGGACGGCGACGACGAGCTCGATCAGCATCAGCCAGCCCGGCCGGGTCTGGGTGGAGTCTGGAAGCGCGAGCCGGAGCACGGCGTACGCCACTCCTTGGCTGGTGCCGAACACCACCGCGACGGCGAGGCCGGCGGAGACGACGCCCGGCGCGACCCGGGTGTGGACGTAGAGCAGCAGCGCCCCGATCAGCACGGCGGGGTAGACGATGAGGTCGGTGACCGCGGCCACGGTGGCGAGGTCACGCGTGCCGGGGGCGATCCACAGCACCGTCATGAGAGGCACGAGGGTCCAGGTGACGACCAGGCCCGCGCCGACCAGGCCGGCCTGCCTGCCCCACACCAACCGGCTCACCAACACCCCGGCGCCTTCCCGCGTCTCGTGCCCGTGGGTCCGCGCCGGCGCCGGGTGAGGGCGCAGGCCGGGGGATCAGACCCCAGACGGCGAGTCTAGGCCCGGGCCCATGCAGCGGCAATGAGCCTGCGCGGGCAGAGTGGGGACCCCCTCCCGGTTGCGGGGACCAGGAGGGGGCCGTTCAAGACCGATCGCCGATCGGTCGCGCCTCTCACCCCAAGCGGAGCCGCTGCTCGCATCGTGCCCGCGGGCGACCGCCGGGGGCATCCACCAGATGAGGTAGTCGGGCCCCCTCAGGCCCCGATCGGGCCGATCCTCCGGCTCGCCTCGGCCGGAGGGCGGACGCGAGCCTGGCGAGCTCGGGCTTCGACCTCGGCGGGGAACGGGGCGGAGGCGCCGCCCCGGACATGGACGCCGAGCACCTCCTCGGTGGCCCGGAGCCGGTCCGCGACCCACAGCTCGTGCCAGATCCACAGCAGCTTGTCCGTGACGCCGATGATGGACGAACGCACCTCCAGGTCGCTGCCCGCCGACACCTCCTCGAGGTACCGGACGTGGGCCTCGACCGTGTAGAGGGACGCGTCGTGGTCGGAGCGGTACGTCGCATCGAGCCCGACGGCGTCCATCACCGCGTCCGTGGCGTGCCCGAGCACCAGCACGTAGTACGCCTCGGACAGGTGGCCGTTGTAGTCGATCCAGGCGTCCTGGACCGGCTCGCGCCAGACCGAGAACGTCACGCCCGGCCCAGCGCGCGCAGCACCGCGATCACGCCGCGGTCCCGCTCCGCGACGAGCTCGTCGATGGTCCGCCCGTCGGCCTCGCGGTCACAGCCGGCGACGACGGCGTCGCGCAGCTCCGGCGTCAGCTCGGCGGCCTGCAGCCGGGTCCACGGTGAGAGCAGCGAGGGGCCGAAGTGGTCGAGCATGTGCGCCATCCCGCCCTGTCCTCCCGCCAGGTGGAACGTGAGCATCGGCCCGTGGATGGGCCACCGCAGGCCGGGGCCGTCGGTGATCGACAGGTCGATCTGCTCCACGGTCGCCTCGCCGGCCGCGACCATGTGCAGCGCCTCGCGCCACAGTGCCTCCTGCAGCCGGTTGGCGATGAACCCGGGCACCTCGTGCTCCATCGTGATCACCGACTTGCCGGCCAACCGGAAGAAGTCGGAGGTCCAGGCGACCACCTCGGGGTCGGTGAGCTTGCCGCCGACGACCTCGACGAGCGGGATGAGGTACGGCGGGTTGAACGGGTGACCGACCACCGTGCGCTCCGGGTGCGCGCAGTCCGTCTGCATCTCGGTCATGCCGAAGCCGGAGGTCGACGACGAGACGACCACGCCGTCGGGGGTGGCGGCGTCGATGTCGGCCAGCAGCCGGCGCTTGAGGTCGAGGTCCTCCGGAGCGCTCTCCTGCACGAAGTCGGCCTGCGCGCAGGCCGTCGCGAGGTCGGGCTCGAAGACCAGCCGTGCCCGGTCGGCTCCGTCCGCCAGGCCGAGCTCGGTGAGCGCCGGCCAGGCGCCGGCCACGAGGTGCCGCAGCTTCTCGTCGGCGTCGCCGCCCGGGTCCCACGCCACCACGTCGTAGCCGCGGGCCAGGAAGTAGGCCACCCAGCCGCCTCCGATCACACCGGTGCCGGCGCAGACGACGGTCCGGACGCCCTGCGGGGTCGGGCGCACGTTACGACCGCGCCTTCAGCTGCAGGATCTCGCGGGCCTGGTCGGGGGTGGCGACCGCCGCTCCCATGGCCTCCACGATCGTACGGGCCTGCTCGACCAGCTGCGCGTTCGTCGCCTTCACGCCCTTGCGCAGGTAGAGGTTGTCCTCCAGGCCCACCCGCACGTGGCCGCCCAGCAGGACCGACTGGGCCACCCAGGGCATCTGCATCGAGCCCAGCGCGAACGACGTCCAGACGGCGCCCTCGGGCACCTGGGCGACCATCGCCGCGAGCGTCATCGGATCAGCCGGAGCGCCGTACGGGATCCCCATGCAGAGCTGGTACATCGCGGGCGCGTCGATCAGGCCCTCGGCCACGAGCTGGTTGGCGAACCACAGGTGGCCGGTGTCGAAGATCTCCATCTCGACCCGGACGCCGAGCTCCTGGATCCGCTTCGCGCCGTCGCGGAGCATGTCCGGCGTGCTGACGTAGACGAGGCTGCCCTCGCCGAAGTTGAGGCTGCCGCAGTCGAGCGTGCAGATGTCGGGGAGCAGCTCCTCGACGTGGGCGAGCCGCTCGACGCCGTTCACGAGGTCGGTGCCCGCGACGAAGTTCGTCGGCTGCTGCGGGTCGAGCATCAGGTCGCCGCCCATGCCGGCGGTGGTGTTGATGACGACGTCGACGTCGGCAGCCCGGATCCGCTCGACCGCCTCGCGGTAGAGCGCGACCTCGCGGGAGCCCTTGCCCGACTCGGGGTCGCGCACGTGCACGTGGACGATGGCGGCGCCCGCCCGGGCCGCGGCGATCCCCGCGTCGGCGATCTGCTCGGGGGTGACCGGTACGTGCTCCGAGCGGCCCACGGTGTCGCCGGCTCCGGTCAGTGCGCAGGTGATGATGACGGTGCGGTTCACGGTGTGGACTCTCCTTCGATGGTGTCGAGCAGGGTCTGCAGGCCCAGGTAGCTGAGGTCGCGGTAGTGCCGGTCGGCCCACGCGTCGTCGTAGGGCCACGAGGAGGTCTTCACCACGACCGCGCCGGTGCGGCGGTCGACGGCCGCGAGCTGGCCGCGGCTGCCGTCGGCGGTCGCGCGCCGGCCGGCGTCGTCCAGCGGCCACCAGTGGTAGCCGAAGCCTGCGTGCGAGGTGATCGTGCTGGGCAGGCGGCCCGGCGCCAGGAAGGGGTACGCCGGGCGGGCGGCCGCGTCCACCCACGACTCGTCGAGCAGCCGCCGCCCCGCGGTCGTGCCGTCGGCCGCCAGCAGCGCGACCCGCGCCCAGTCACGCGAGGTGGCGGCGACTGCGCCGCCGGCCAGCGTGACACCACAGCCGTCGACTCCCACGAACGCGTCGCTCGCGCAGCCCAGGTCCGACCACAGCCGGGTCAGGTCGTCGGCGAAGGCACGACCGGTCGCCCGTTCGCGCACCCAGTCCAGCACCTGCGAGTCGGCGGTGCAGTAGGCGAAGCGCGTCCCGGGCCGGGCGCCCGGGCGCACCGCACCGAGCAGCGGGCGGGAGTCGCCGCCGTCGGCGAAGCAGGCGAGCAGCCGGGAGGCGAGCGAGCCCGGGTCGCGGTGGTCCTCGACCCAGTCGACGCCGGAGGTCATGGTCAGGACGTCGACCACGCGCGTCCCGTCGTACCCGCTGCCGCGCAGCTCGGGCACGTGCGCGCAGACCTGGTCCTCGAGCGTCAGGACGCCGGCGGCGACCGCCTGGCCCACCAGGTGTGACAGCACCGACTTCGACATCGACGCGCCGAGGAAGCGGGTCCGGGGGTCCAGCCCGGCGGCGTACCACTCGTGGACGATCGTGCCGCGCTCGAGCACGAGCAGGGACGTCGACCAGGTCTCCTCGAGCCACCCGCCGAGGTCCCAGGTGCGGCCGGCGCCGGCGATCTCGACGTCGATCGGCCGGGTGGCGGCGGGCAGCGCCGGACCCGGTCCGGCGGGGACCACGACGTGGGCCCACGCCGGGTGGTCCTGGGGGTCGATGAACCGGAGGCCGGAGAGCCGGGACCCCACAGCGGAGGCTGGCACGACGGGCCTCAGTCGATCCTGGGGCTGTTGCTCAGCAGGTTGCGCGTGTACTCCTCGCGCGGGTTGTCCATGACCTCGACCACGGGGCCGGCCTCGACGACCCTGCCCTGCTGGAGGATCTCCACCCGCGCCGCGATCGAGCGCACCAGCGCGAGGTTGTGGGTCACGAACACCATGCTGATGCCGCGCGACTGCCGCAGCCCTTCCAGCAGCTCGACGATCGAGCCCTGGACGGACACGTCGAGGGCAGAGGTGATCTCGTCGCAGATCATCACGTCCGGCTCGGCCGCCAGCGCCCGCGCGATGGCGACCCGCTGGCGCTCCCCGCCGGAGAGCCGGCTCGCCTGGTAGCGCAGCATCCGCGGTCCGAGCGCCACCTGGTCGAGCAGCTCGACCGCCCGCTCGGTGGCCTCCTTGCCGGAGGCGATGCCGAAGAGCTCCATCGGCCGCTTGACGATCTGCTCGATCGTGAGGCGGGGGTTCAGCGAGAGGTAGGGGTTCTGGAAGATGTACTGGAGCCGCTTGCGGTTGCGGGCGCTGCGCTGTCGGGCACCCTTCGCGAGCTCGTCACCCTCGAACCGGATGACGCCCGACCAGTCCTTGTGCAGCCCGCCGATCGAGCGGGAGATGGTGGTCTTGCCGGATCCGGACTCGCCCACGAGGGCGACCACCTCGGCCTTGGCCAGGTCGAAGCTCACGTCGTGCACGACGTGCTTGCGGCCGTAGAAGACGTCGAGGCCCTCGACCGAGAGGATGACCTCGCGCGCCCGGTCCGGATCGGCGTCCGGCACGGTGCCGCGGGAGATGTCCCACGTCCCGATGTCATGGACCCGGATGCAGCGGACGTCGTGGTCGGCAGCGACCGTCGCCAGCTCCGGCACCGCGGCCCGACACTGGTCGATGGCGAACGCGCAGCGGTCGTTGAACCGGCAGCCCGAAGGGCGGGCTCCGGGCGCCGGCGTACGCCCGGGGATGCCGGTGAGCGCCCGGGCCTGGCTCAGGTGGGGGATGGAGTCGAGCAGCGCTCGCGTGTAGGGGTGCGACGGGTTGGCGAAGATCGTGTCCCGGGGTCCGAGCTCCACGATCTGGCCCGCGTACATCACCGCCACCCGGTCGGCGATGTTGGCGACCACCGCGAGGTCGTGGGTCACGTAGAGCGCGCTGACGCCGTGGGTGCGGCAGAGCTCGGCCATCGTCTTCAGCACCATCGCCTGGGTCGTGACGTCGAGACCGGTCGTGGGCTCGTCGAGCACCAGAACCTTCGGCTTGGGGAGGAAGGCCATGGCGAGCGCGACGCGCTGCACCTGACCGCCGGAGAGCTGGTGGGCGTAGCGGCGCAGGAACTCGTCGTCGTTGGGCAGGCCCACCTCGGCCAGGCCGTCGCGCGCACCCTGCAGGCGCGACTCCGATGTCCCGATGCCGCGCAGCTCGAGGAGCTCGACGATCTGCTTGCCGATCCGGATGCTCGGGTTGAGCGCGGACGCCGGGTCCTGCGGGACGTAGGCGATCTCCTCGCCCCGCACCTGCCGCATGTCGCGCCAGTGCATGGTGAGGACGTCGCGATCCTCGAGGAGCACCTTGCCCGACGAGATGATCGCGCCGGCCCGGGAGTAGCCGAGCAGCGAGGTGCCGACGGTCGTCTTGCCCGAGCCGGACTCGCCCACCAGCCCGACGACCTCGCCGGGCTTGAGGACCAGGTCGATGTCGTCGACGACGTCCACCGGCTTGCCGGTCAGCATCACGCCGAGGTCCTCGACGACGAGACCGGCGCCCTGCTTCTCCTCACCGACGAGGCTCTGGCTGGCGGTCATCAGTTGTCTCCTCGCTGAGCGACCTGCGCGATGCCGTCGGCCATCAGGTTGGTGCCGATGCAGAAGATCGCGATGATCAGCACCGGCGCGAGGACCGCCCAGGGCTGGGTCGCCAGTCCCAGCCGGTTCTCCTGGATCATCTGGCCCCAGTTGGCGGCGCCGGGGTTCGCGGAGAACCCGAGGAAGCCGAGGGAGCCGACGAAGCCGATCGAGAAGGTGAGTCGCAGCCCGCCCTCGGCGAGCAGCGGGGCGTTCATGTTGGGAAGCACCTCGGCCAGGATCACGCGGCTGCGCTTCTCGCCGAGCGCCTCGGCCGCGATCACGAAGTCGCGGGACACGATGCCGAGCGCCACACCGCGGGCGAGCCGGGCGACGCGCGGGGCGTGGGAGACGCCGACGAGCACGATCAGGATCCACGCCGTCGGTCGCTGCAGGGCCGTGAGCACCAGCAGGGCGAGCAGGATCTGGGGGAACGACAGGATGACGTCGTTGCCGCGCATGATGATCTCGTCCCACCAGCCGCCGGCGTACGCCGCGATCACGCCGATCGCGATGCCCAGCACCATGCCGAGCAGCGTGCCGAGGAGGGCGATGACGAGGATCGCCCGGCCGCCGTACAGGACCCGGCTGAGCACGTCCGAGCCGAGGTAGTCGGTGCCGAGGGTCCCGTCCTTGCTGAACGGCGGGCCGGCCACCGCGGTCTCCCCGAATGGCGCGAGGTAGGGCCCGATGATCACGAGCAGGACGAGCAGCAGCGTGATCGCACCGCCGGCGACGAAGCGCTTCTGGCGCATTGCCTTCTGGAACGTGGAGGGCTCGGCCGGGGCGGGGACAGAGGCAGCGGGTACCGATTCGGTGCTCATGACGAGATCGCCGTCCTCGCGCGCGGGGTCAACAGGATGGACAGGAGGTCAGCGATCAGGTTCACCACGACGTAGACGCCGGCGATGATCATGCTCAGCGCCTGGACCATCGCGACGTCGTGGTTGCGCACGGAGTCGACGAGCTGACGGCCGATCCCGGGGTAGGAGAACAGCGTCTCGACGACCACGACACCACCGGCCAGGAAGGCCAGCTGGAGGGCGATCACCTGGATGCCGGGCACGATCGCGTTGAGCAACGCGTGCTTGCGCATCACGACCTTCTCCGGGATGCCCTTGAGACGGGCGAGCTCGACGTAGTCGCTGTCGATCACCTCGAGCAGCGAGGCGCGCACGATGCGGGAGACGTACGGCGCCACCCACAGCACCAGGGTCAGCGTGGGGAGCACCATGCTCTGCGGCTCGTCCCACGGGCTCCCACCCAGCGGGACCAGGGTGACGGCCGGGAAGATCTGGAACACCGTCGTCGCCAGCAGCGCGATCAGCAGCACGCCGATCACGAACTCCGGCAGGCCGGCCATGGCCAGCAGGACCGTCTGGATCACGGTGTCAGGACGCTTGCGGCGGTAGTGCACCGAGATCATCGCGACGATGAAGGCCAGCGGGATCATCACCCCCGCCGACAGCAGCACCAGCACCGCGGAGTTGACCACGCTGTCGGAGATCTGGCCGGCCACGGGGAGTGAGTTCGCCAGGGACACACCGAGGTCACCGGTGAGCAACCCGCCGAGCCAGTCGAAGTAGCGCGACACGATCGACTGGTCGGTGCCGAGCAGCGCCTCCAGCTCGGCCACCCGGCCGGGGTTGGAGTTGTAGTCGCGTCCCAGGATCGCCCGGACCGGGTCGCCCAGCGCGGCCGTGGCCAGGAAGGTGAGGATCGAGACGAGCCACAGGGTCAGCGCCGCCAGCCCCAGCCGGCGGGCGATCCAGATCGCCCAGGCGGCCGCTCCGTGCTGGCCCTTCGGCGGAGCGACCTCCTCGAGGGGATCTTGCAGGGCTGTCGAAAGGTCAGTCATCGCAGGATCCCGGCCGGGTCTACTCGACCGAGGCGAACTGGAACTTGTAGGACCCGAGCGGCAGGTAGGCGCTCGGCTCGATGCCCTGGACGCCGGCGGCGTACCCGTCGACCTGCTGCCGGAAGCCCCAGATGATCAGGCCGCCCTCGTTGTACTCGATCTCCTGCGCATCGTGGAGCAGCTCCTTCCGCTTTGCCTCGTCGAGCTCCTTGGCAGCAGCGTTGACGAGGTCGCGGTGCTCCTCGTTGTCCCAGTGGGTCTCGTTGTAGGTGCCGCCCTGCTCCGGCGGGAACGTGCCGACCACGGCCTGCGGGATGTAGTTGCGGGTGTTCCAGAAGTCCTGGGCGAACGCGTAGGACAGGTAGTCGTCGTCGTAGAACGGCGTCTTCTTGGTGACCTTCACGTCGATGCCGGCCGCCTTGGCCTGCTCGGCGAAGAGGTTGGCCGCGGCGGGGGCGACGGAGCCGATGTCGTCGCCGGTGAAGAGCTCGACCTGCAGCCCCTCCTGCCCGGCCTGGGCGAGCAGCGACTTGGCTTGGTCGATGTCCTGCTCGCGCTGGGGCAGGTCGCTGGCGTAGTTGACGTCGAGCGGGGCGTACATGTCGTTGCCGAGCGAGCCGTAGCCGCTGAGCGTCTGGTCGATCATCTGCTGCCGGTCGACCACCAGGCGCAGCGCCTGCCGCACCCGGACGTCGCTGAACGGCGCGACGTCGACCCGCATCGTGAACGGCACCCAGGCGCCGGTGTCGGAGACGAGCACGCCGCCTCCGGCGCCCTTGATCGTGTCGATCAGGTTGTAGGGCAGGTTGTCGACGGTCTGGATCTGGCCGGACTGCAGCGCGTTGACCTTGGAGCTGTCGTCGGCGAAGTCCTGGATCTGCAGCTCGTCGATGAACGCCGGCTCGCCCCAGTAGTCGGCGTACTTGGTGAACGTGCTGGTCTCGCCGGGGGTGAAGGACTTGTAGGCGAACGCACCGGTGCCGACCGGGTTCGCGATGTCGAAGTCGGTCGGGATGATCCCGAGCGTGTACTCCGCGAGCAAGGTGTCGAGGATCGCGTACGGCGTGTTGAGCACCAGCTCGAGCGTCGTCTCGTCGACGACCTTGGTCGACTGGAAGTCGATGATCTGCGAGAGCTGACCGCCGGCGGAGAGCGGGGCCTTCGGGTTGGCCACGCGCTGGATGCTGAACCAGGCGTCCTCGGCCGTCACCGTCTTGCCGTTGTGGAACGTGACGCCCGGACGCATCTTGATGGTCCAGGTCGTGGCGTCCTCGGAGCCCTCGATGGACTCGGCGAGTGCCGGCTCGAGCTCGTAGCTGTTGTTCCAGAAGAGCAGCGGCTCGAAGAGGTTGCTCACCCGTGCGATGTCGGGGTTGGTGACCGGCGCGTGCGGGTCGATCGTGTCCTTGGCGCCGCCGCCCGTCGCGCCGTGGATGAGGATGCCGCCGGAGCCCTGGGTCCCGCTGGGGCCGGCCGGCCCGCCACTGTCACCTCCACACGCGGCGAGGAAGCTGCTGCCGGCCACAGCAGCGGCGCTGACCCCGGAGTACCTGAGCAGCTGGCGTCGAGAGATTTCCCAGTTGCGGCGCGAGTTCTGGTTCACTTGGTGACTCCCTGTTGCGCTATGCGAACGTAAGGTGTGACCTGCGCAACATAAAGCGTCCTGTTGTGTGGGTCAATGAACCGGAGGAAAAGGTCACTCGAATGTCACCGTCACCAGCGCGTCCCGGGGCGACCCGGGTCCAGTCCGTGGAACGGGCCGCGGCACTGTTGCGCGCCGTCGCGGCGGCCACCGGGGCTGCCGGATCGGCGACGGCACTGGCCGAGACGGTCGGCCTCAACCGCACCACGACCTGGCGCATCCTGACGACCCTCGAGCAGGAGCGGCTGGTCGTCCGCGACGACGAGAGCGGCACCTACTCCCTCGGGTTCGGCCTGCTCGATCTCGCCGGCCAGGCCGACGGCGCCGCGCTGGTCCGGTCGTCCCGGGCCGTGCTGCGCCACCTGGCCGACCGGTCCCAGGAGACCGCCTCCCTGGCCGTGATGCGCAGCGGGGTGCTGACCTACGTCGCCGAGGCCACCGCGGGTTCCGTCGTGGCGGCCGCCTGGCAGGGGCGAGGGGTCTCGTTGCACGCCACCTCCACGGGCAAGGCGCTCCTCGCCTACTCCGACCCGGACGACCTGCGGATGCTCCTGAAGCTGCCGCCGCGCGGTGGGCGACTGACCCGGCACACCTCGACGACGATCACGTCGTTCGCGGCGATGGAGAAGGAGCTGGAGCTGACCCGCGAGCGCGGGTACGCCGTGTGCCGCGGTGAGTTCGAGAGCCTGGCGTGGGGGGTCTCGGCGCCGGTGCTCGACGTCTCCGGACGCCCCGTCGCGGTCGTCAGTGTGTGGGGTCCGAGCGAGCGGCTCACCGACGCGCGGTTCGCGCCGCTCGGCGAGCTCACCGTCGCGGCGGCGGCGGAGATCGCCGGGCGCGGGGTCACCAGTACGTCGCCGTCAGCTGGTGACCGGCAGCGAGACCACGGCCGTCACCGGTAGGTGGTCGCTGGGGTGCCGGCCGCCCTCGGCGTAGGGGTCGGTAACCGCCGACCGCACCACGACGTCCGGAGTGGCGAGGATCCAGTCGATCCGGTCGCCCGCGGGCGTGAGCGGTCCGTAGCCGTGGAAGGTGCCGAACCGTCCGCTCCGTTCGGGGGCGGCCTCCCAGGTGTCCACGAGCGGGCCATCGGTGACGAGGCAGTCGTAGACGGCACCGCCCGGACGCGCCGCCTCGTTCATGTCGCCGGTCACCAGCACCGGGAGACCGGGCTCGAAGAGCTCCCCGAGTCGCCGGCGGATCAGCTGCGCGGCCCCGGGCGCGAGCCGTGGCGTCGTACGCCTCGAGGTGGGTGTTGACGACGGCGAGGTCGCCACCGGCGCGGCGGTCGCGGAACCGGACCCACGTGACCATCCGGGGCCAGTCGCCGCCCCACGTCTGCGAGCCCGGGACGGCTCGAAGACCCGGCACGGCAGGTAGTCGGTCAGTCGCATCACGCCTGCCGGCCCCGGTCGGTGATGGCGGCGGGGTCGGCGTGCGCCATCCGGAGGACGGCGGCGTAGTCGAAGGCGTGGTCGAGCTCGACGGTCCGGCCGGCGCCGGTGGCCAGGTAGGCCGTGACCGTGACGAACGAGCGGGTGGTGTGACCGACCAGGTCGCGGACCGTCCAGTCGCCGAGCGCCGGCCGATCCCAGGCCCCGGCGGGCACCTCGCCGACCAGCGAGACGAACCCGTCGCCGGCGGCGATGTAGGCGTTGCGTACCTCGGTGGGGTCGAAGTGGACCGGTCGGGCGCGAGCCATGGGTCCGATCGTAAGCGCGCCCGACGTCAGCATCGTCGGTGGAAGGTGATGGTGTGGTCGGGGTGGTGGTGCAGGTCGTAGCGGGGGTCGTGGGCGAGCCGGTGGTGGCGGGGGCACAGGAGCCGGCCGTTGCGAAGGTCGGTGGCTCCGCCGCCTGCCCACGGCTCGTCGTGGTGGGCGTGGCAGACGCCGGGTGGCAGTCCGCAGCCTTGGGTGGTGCAGCCGCCGTCGCGGGCGACCAGGGCGCGGCGTTGGGCCGGGTTGAAGAGCCGCGCGGTGCGGCCGAGGTCGAGTGGCACGGAGTTGGTGCCGAGGACGGCCGGGGCGAGCCCGGCGCGGCAGGCGAGCCGGCGTGCTTCGCCGGCGGAGATCCGTTCGCCGGTGGACAGGGAGGCGGCGCCGAGGCCGGTGACCAGGGTGTCGAGGTCGAGGGTGACGGTCAAGGAGAGTCCGGCGCCGGCCGAGGTGGGGAGCCGGTCGGTGGGGTAGGACTCGACGTACTCCATCAGGGCCTGTCCCAACGACTCCCTGGTGGCCGGCGGGCGCGGCGGTTCGGTCGTACCCGCCACCGTCGAATGGCGGCGGGGCGAGGCCAGCGCGTGGAGGTGCTCGCGCAGCAGCCGGCCGTGGAGCGTGGGGAGGGTGAACCGGCCGTGACAGCGGCCGTGGCCGTCGTCGACCATCGTGAAGGAGGCGGTCGCGGCGGCGGTCGCTTCTTCTGCTTCAAGGCGGCGCTGCTCGTGGGTCTCGCCAACCTGGGGTGCGATGACGTCGAGGATCCGTTTGCCGAGGATGCGCAGCGCATGGGCGTCGTGGTCGGCGGCGTGGTCGAGCAGCACGTCGCGGGCCTTCCCCCGCAGGTCGTCGTCGACCCGGTCGTCGGGGAGCTCGTCGACCGCGCGGGTGATCACGTCGGCCTGGTCGGTGCGGAGCCGTCCGTCGGCGAGGGCGACGGCGACGGGTACGTGGAGCGGGGCGCCGAGGCGTTCGGCGAGCCCGAAGGTACGGCCGGCCTCGCCACGGGTGACCCGGGTGCGGTGGGCCCACCAGGTGGCGGTGGTGCGGGCGCCGATCGGGTCGCCGACCCGCCGCCGGTCGGCCTCGACCAGGGATCGTGAGAGCTGCGCGGTGAGCCGCGAGGCGGCGTGGGTCAGCGCGTCGACCAGCGCCACCACCTCTCGGTCCGACGCAGAGCCGAGCGGGAGCTCACCGACCTCCTCGAGCGCCCGCCCCAGCGACGCGACCACGGCGGGGACCCGGCTCGCGCCAGGACCAGTGGTCCACGCGTCGCGGTCGGGATCGTGGTCGTCGCGTCGCATGGCACCCCCGCTCCTGTGCTTGTCCAGTACCCCGAGTCTGGTCGAACCCACCGACCACGACGACGCCCTCACGTCGTCCCTGTGGACGACCACGCGCGAAGCCCCCATGTGGACGGCAAGCGGCCCGAGAGTCCGCGGGGCGCTATCGGCTCAGCCGCCCTGGGCGTTCGGGTCGCGCCAGTTCCGCTCAAAGGGCAGCCGCCACGTGAAGGGCGCGACCAGCTGGTGGATCTGGTTCGGCCCCCACGAGCCGGGCGCGTAGGGCCGCACCACCGGCGGGCTCTCGAGCACCGGGGTCGAGATCTCCCACAGCCGCTCGATGCCCTGCGCGGAGGTGAAGAGGGTGTGGTCGCCTCGGGCGGCGTCGTGGATGAGGCGTTCGTACGCCTCGAGCACCGACCCCGCCCAGCCGGTGTCGTGCATCGCGAACTGCATCGACAGCTTGTCGAGGTGCATGCCGGGGCCGGGGCGCTTGCCGTAGAACGACAGCGACATGCGGGACTGGTCGGCGAGGTCGAACGTCAGGTGGTCGGGGCCGTGGTCGCCGACGCCGGAACCGGCGGGGAACATCGAGCGCGGCGGCTCCTTGAAGGCGATCGAGATGATCCGGGCGCCCTGCGCCATCTGCTTGCCGGTGCGCAGGTAGAACGGGACGCCGGCCCAGCGCCAGTTGTCGACGTAGCACTTGAGGGCGACGAACGTCTCGGTCTCGGAGTCGTCGGCGACACCGTCGAGCTCGCGGTAGCCGACGTACTGGCCGCGGACGACGTCGTGCGGCTCGATCGGCAGCATCGAGCGGAAGACCTTGTTCTTCTCCTCCGAGATGGCCGCGGGCTCCAGCGCCGTCGGCGGCTCCATCGCGGTGAACGCGAGGACCTGGAAGAGGTGGGTGACGACCATGTCACGGTAGGCGCCGGTGGCCTCGTAGAAGCTCGCCCGCTGCTCGAGCCCGAGCTCCTCGGGGACGTCGATCTGCACGTGGTCGATGTGGTGGCGGTGCCAGATCGGCTCGAAGAGGCCGTTGGCGAAGCGGAACGCGAGGATGTTCTGCGCCGCCTCCTTGCCGAGGAAGTGGTCGATCCGGAAGATCTGCTCCTCGTCGAACACCTCGTGCAGCTGCCGGTTGAGCTCGATCGCCGAGGCGAGGTCGGTGCCGAACGGCTTCTCCATGATGATCCGGCTGCGCTCGACCAGCGCCGCCTCCCCGAGCTGCGCGACGACCTCGAGCGCCGCCTTCGGCGGGACGCTCAGGTAGTGGAGCCGGCGCGGGTGGGTGACGCCGTCCCAGGATGCCTCGACCTCCTCGACGGTACGGCGCAGCCCGGCCGCTCCCGCCGAGCCGGGCGAGAAGTGCAGCAGCGGCGCGAACTCCGGCCACGCCTCCGTGTCCCCGTCGTCCCCGCCGAACTCGTCCACCGCCTCGCGCGCGAAGTCGCGGAACGACTCGGTCGTGTACTCGTCGAGCGAGGTGCAGACCACCCGGATGTCGCGCAGCAGCCCGGTCTTGAAGAGGTGCAGCAGCCCCGGCAGCAGCTTGCGCCGACTCAGGTCTCCCGTCGCGCCGAAGAGGACGACGGTGGTCGGGTGTTCAGATGCCACGCGGCCACACTAGGGGCTGGCCTGCGCCGGCCCGATGACTCCAGCCGCTGGCGGCGGTCCACTAGGGCATGGCAGTGGTCGAGGACGTGCGGTCGTTGGGCAGCGAGCTGGAGCGCTCGTACGAGGTCTTCGTGCGCGGCCGGCTGAAGTTCCGCGTCGGCCAGATGGTGTACGTCGCCTTCTCCCTCGACGAGACCGTGATGGGCTTCGCCTTCCCCCGTGAAGAGCGCGCTGCCCTCGTCGAAAGCGACCCCGCCAGGTTCCACCTGCCCTCGGAGTCCGACCTCCGCTTCCACTGGGTCCACGCCACCCTCGCCAACCTCGACCCCACCGAGGCCCGCGAGCTGGTCGTCGACGCCTGGCGGATGGTGGTCCCGAAGAAGCTGCAGCGGGCGTACGACCTCACCCACCCTGACGGCCCGGGCTGATCGACGTCGTTCCGCACAGGACCGACGGTCAGGTCGGACGGTGCATCCGACCCCCTCTGCCAGCGCGAGCAGCAGCGGCACGATCACTTCGCCGCGGCTGGGCCTCCCTGCATGCTTGCTCATGCCCGCAGAAACGTCAGCACCGCCAGCACCCGCCGGTGCTCGCGGGTGTCCGGCGCGAGGCCGAGCTTGGCGAAGATGCTCGTGACGTAGGACTCGACCGTCTTGGGCGACAGGTGAAGCTCGTCAGCCAGCGCGGCGTTCGACCTGCCTTGTGCCATCAGGCTCAGGACGTCCCGCTCGCGCTTGCTCAGGGACTCCAGGGGGTCCCTCTCCCGGCGGCGGGCGACCAGCTTGGCCACAAGCTCGGGGTCGATCACGGTCGCGCCGCCGGCTACCCGGCGGACGTCGTGGGCGAACGTCTCGAGGTCGGAGACCCGGTCCTTGAGGAGGTAGCCGACGGCGCCCTCGAACTCGGTCATCAGCTGCAGCGCATAGTGCGCCTCGACGTACTGGGACAGCAGCAGCAGGCCCACCGACGGCCACCGCTCCCGGATCTGCTGCGCGGCCTCGAGTCCCTCGGTGCCGTGGCCGGGGGGCATCCGGAGGTCGAGGATCGCGACATCGGGGGGATCGTTCTGCACCAGGCGCAGGCTCCCCGCGACGTCGTCGGCGACCCCGAGCACCTCGAATCCGATCGACGCGAGGACCCGGGTGAGGCCCTCGCGGAAGAGGAGGGCGTCGTCGGCCACGATCACGCGCACGGCAGCACCGCCGACACGGTCGTGCCCCTCGGCCCGCTGTCGACCCCGAGGGATCCGCCGAGCATCAGCATCCGGTCGGCCAGCCCGACGAGTCCCAGCCCCGACGGGTCCGCCCCACCGCGGCCGTCGTCGGACACCCGGACCGTGATCCCGCGGTCGGCCAGTGAGAGCTCCACACCCACTGAGGTCGCCCGCGAGTGCTTCGCGGCGTTGGTGAGCGCCTCGGCCACCACGTAGTACGCCGCCTCCTCCACGTCGGCGGCAAGCCGGTCGGGCAGCTGGGCCCTGACCGAGACCGGGATCGGGGACCGGTCGGCCAGGCGCTCGACGGCCGGGACCAGGCCCCGGTCGGTGAGGATCGTCGGGTGGATGCCCTGCGCGAGCTCGCGCAGCTCCGCGGTCGCGTCCATCAGCTCCACCCGGGCCCGGTGGGCCGCCCGGGTCAGGTCCTCGTCGCCCGACGCCTCGGCCAGCTCGACCAGCGCCCCCAGGTCCATCCCCAACGTCACCAGCCGCTGCTGGGCTCCGTCGTGCAGGTCGCGCTCCAGCCGGTGGCGGGCGTCGTCCCCCGCCGTGACGATTCGCCGCGCCGAGGTACGGAGGTCGGTCAGCAGCGCCTCGTACGACGACTCGACCATGGCGATCCCGGCCGCCAGCGGCAGAAGTGGGATGAACAGCAGTCCACCGATGGGTGTGTCCCAGACCGTGAGGCTGAGCACCATGACCACGACGCTCAGGGCCCCCGCGCCGACGAACCACCACAACTGCCGACTCTGCGCGGCGTCCGCCCGCACCATCCGGGAGAGCAGGCACACGGCGAACATCAGCTGGAAGCCGAAGTAGGCGACGTTGCTCGTGACGGTGAAGAGGTCCTGCAGGCCCTCGCCGCCGGGCACGGCGAGGGGATGGTCGACCAGCAGCGCCGTGCGGCCGTACTCGACCGGCCAGAGCGCGGCCATTGCCGACAGGACGACCGCGACCGCGGTCGCCGCGATGACGAGCCGTCGCCACCACGGACCAGGCAGCCGGCCGGAGGGGAACGACATGATCGTCACCCCCACCAGCACCATGACCAGCGGCAGCGGCCACACCCCTAACCACGCAATCCACTCGGCACCGGGAACGTCCGGCTGGTAACCCACCTGGCGGCACGTGAACATCGCGCCCGACGCGGCGCCACTGAGGAGGAACAGCCGGCCCTCCCGGTGACCCGGCGAGGCCGGGTCCGGGTGGTGGCCGACCACGAAGGCGCCGACCAACGCAAACGAGAAGCCGAGCAGTCCGTTGTGCAGGTTGCCCAGGTGTACGCCGCACAGGAAGCCGAGCGCCACGACGACCGCCACAGTGACCGCCGTGGGCCAGGCCCACCGGCTGGTCCGCGTCATGACCGGATGCTTCCACGACGGCGCCGGTGCCCGCAGCGGGTGACGCGTCACCGCCCGCGGCGCAGGAGCACAACGCCCAGAGCAAGCGTCCACCCCGTCAGGAGCGTGCCCGCGACGGGGAGCAGGAGGTCGTCGACGTCGAGGTAGGGCGCCGTCGCCATCGACACCGCCCAGCTGAGACCGCCCACCAGGCCGGCCATGAGACCCACCCGGCCGAGGAGCCGGCCGCTGAGCCAGCCTGCCATCGCGATGGTCGCGACCGCGAGGCCCCACAGCGGGTGGACGAACAGATGGGTGACGAACATGACCGACGAGAACCAGTTGCTCTCGTCACGGGCCAGGGGCTCCGCCCCGACCTCGCCGAACAGGTAGACCAGCTGGCCGACGGCGACGGCCGCGGAGGTGAGGGCACTCCACCAGAGCGCCCGGCCGAAGCGGTCGGCTGTGCGCGAGAGCCGGGCGAACGCCACAGCGAAGCAGACGAACGCGGCGAGCCCCAGGGCCGCGGACGGGATCCAGGTGGAGTCGGTGACCATCATGTGGATCTGCTGCAGCCCGGTCCCGGGTCCCGGCTCCGGGTGCAGCAGTCCCGAAGGCAGGAAGCAGGCGGCACCGGCGACGAGCGCGCTACCGCTGGCGGGGTCGCGACGCTGCGGCGGAGCCGGGGTCGCGGTGACGGTGGTGGTGGAGTACTGAGTCATGTCTTCACGGTGCCGGTTGAGCGGTCCCGGCACTACGGGGCAGACCCTCGCAACCACCAGGGTCAGCCCGGTGGTCGGTGCCCCGTCGCCCGCTGCTCACGTCGACCGCCGACGCGTCTCGGACCCCGTGGGCCCCGCCCGACCCGAGGTCCTCGCCGTCGACCGGGTGGGTCATCCCAGGGCCGCCGAGACGACGTCGCGCGCCTCGGTCTGCACCTGGGCCAGGTGGTCGGGGCCGCGGAACGACTCGGCGTAGATCTTGTAGACGTCCTCGGTGCCGCTGGGCCGGGCCGCGAACCAGGCGCTCTCGGTCGTGACCTTGAGGCCGCCGATCCGGGCACCGTTGCCCGGCGCCTCGGTCAGCCGCGCGGTGATCGGCTCGCCGGCCAGCTCGGTCGCGGTGACGTCGTCGGGCGACAGGGCAGCGAGCTTGGCCTTCTGCGCCCGGTCGGCGGGGGCGTCGATCCGGGCGTACGCCGGGTCGCCGTGCTCGGCCACGAGGGCCCGGTAGTGCTCGCTGGGGGTCAGGCCCGTGCGCGCGAGGATCTCAGAGGCGAGCAGCGCGAGGATGATCCCGTCCTTGTCGGTGGTCCACGCGGTGCCGTCGGTGCGCAGGAACGACGCGCCGGCCGACTCCTCGCCCCCGAAGCCGAACGAGCCGTCGATCAGCCCCGGCACGAACCACTTGAAGCCGACGGGGACCTCCACCATCGGCTTCCCGAGGCCAGCGGCCACCCGGTCGATCATCGAGCTCGACACCAGCGTCTTCCCGATCCGGGCGGTATCGGGCCAACCGGGCCGGGCGCCACCGAAGAGGTAGCCGATCGCGACCGCGAGGTAGTGGTTGGGGTTCATCAGGCCGCCGTCCGGCGTCACGATCCCGTGCCGGTCGGCATCGGCGTCGTTGCCGGTCGCGATGGCGTACTCGTCCTTCCGCTGGATCAGCGAGGCCATGGCGTACGGCGACGAGCAGTCCATCCGGATCTTCTCGTCCCAGTCGAGCGTCATGAAGCGCCAGGTCGGGTCGACCTCCGGGTTCACCACGGTCACGTCGAGCCCGAACCGCTCGCCGATCGCGCCCCAGTAGTCGACGCTGGCGCCGCCGAGCGGATCGGCGCCGATCCGGACGCCGGCGTCGCGGATCGCGTCGAGGTCGAGGACCGCCGGCAGGTCGTCGACGTACGTCCCGAGGAAGTCGTAGCGCCCGGCACCCGACACGTCGGCGACCCGCTTCACGCCGTCTAGTCCGGCCCGCATCAGGTCGTTGGCCCGCTCCGCGACGACCGACGTGACGTCGGTGTCGGCCGGACCGCCGTGGGGCGGGTTGTACTTGAAGCCGCCGTCGCTCGGCGGGTTGTGCGACGGGGTCACCACGATCCCGTCCGCCAGTCCGCTGCCGCTCGTGCGGCCGCCGTTCGCCCGCAGGATGGCGTGGGAGACCGCCGGCGTCGGGGTGAACCCGTCGCGACTGTCGACGCGCACGTCGACGTCGTTGGCCAGCAGCACCTCCAGCGCCGAGACCCAGGCCGGCTCCGACAGAGCATGGGTGTCACGCCCCACGAACAGCGGGCCGTCGTAGCCCTGCTCGCGGCGGTAGTCGCAGATCGCCTGCGTGGTGGCGAGGATGTGGTGCTCGTTGAACGAGGTCTTCAGCGACGTGCCGCGGTGGCCGCTGGTGCCGAAGGCCACCTGCTGGTCGGGGTCGTCGGGGTCGGGCACCCGTTCGCCGTACGCCGCGAGCAGCGCGCTGACGTCGACCAGGTCGGAGGGTTCGGCGGGCTGCCCGGCTCGGCTCGTCGCTGACATGCCGCTCATCATGTCGCGATCGCGGTCTGCTCACCACGTCGCGGCCCAGCCCCGGTCGTGGGCACGGCACGCGCTACGGTGCTGGGGATCCCGTTCTCGGCCAGGGAGGTCACATGAGCAGCGCGCCCGCGCAGTCCGGCAGCGCGACGGACGAGTCGCGACCACGGTGGTCGATCATCGGGCCCGGCCTGATCGTCGCCGCGACCGGCGTGGGTGCCGCCGACCTCGTCGCGACCCTGATCGCCGGCAGCAACTACGGCTACGCCCTCTTCTGGGCGGTCGTCGTCGGGTGCGTGATGAAGATCGTGCTCGTCGAGGGTGCGGGCCGCTACTCGCTCGCGACCGGCCGCACGATCTACGAGGGCTGGGCGTCGCTCGGCCGGTGGACCACGGTCTACTTCGCGCCCTACATCGTGCTCTGGGGCTTCGTCTACGGCGCCGCCGCGATGGCCGGCACCGGGCTGCCCCTCCACTCGCTGCTGCCGTTCCTGTCGGTGGAGGCCTGGGGGATCCTGTCCGGCCTGATCGGGCTGGCGCTGGTGTGGTTCGGCCGCTACAGCCTCTTCGAGAAGGTGTGCGCGCTCTTCGTCGGGATCATGTTCGTCGCGATGGTGACCGCCGCAGCACTCACGGTCCCCAACCTCGGCGAGCTCGCGACCGGCCTCGCCCCGCAGGTCCCCGACGGCGGCCTCTTCACCACGCTCGCGCTGGCCGGCGGCGTCGGCGGCACGATCACGCTGGCGGCGTACGGCTACTGGGTGCGCGAGAAGGGGTGGACCACCCCGGCGTACATGCGCGTGATGCGGCTCGACAACACCGTCGCGTACGTCGTGACCGGCCTGTTCGTGACCGCCACCCTGATCGTCGGCGCGGAGCTGCTCTACTCGGCCAACATCGCGATCGCCGAGGGCGAGCAGGGACTGCTCGACCTGGGCCGGGTCCTGGAGGAGCGCTACGGCGCGGTCGCCGGGAAGATCTTCCTGATCGGCTTCTGGGCCGCGGCGATGTCGTCGCTGGTCGGTGTGTGGAACGGCGTCTCGCTGATGTTCGCCGACTTCGCCGGCAACGTGCGCGGCCTGCCCGAGGACTCGCCCGAGCGCGGCTCGGCCGGCTGGGCCTACAAGGGCTACATCCTCTGGCTGACGTTCCCGCCGATGATCCTCTTCCTGCTCGGCGAGCCCTTCTGGCTGATCCTCGCCTACGGCGCGCTCGGTGCCCTGTTCATGCCGTTCCTCGCGATCACCCTGCTGCTGATCCTCAACAGCGACCGGGTGCCGCGGGAGTGGCGCAACAAGCTCGTGTCCAACGTGTCCATGGCCCTGACCGCCCTGGTGTTCCTGGCGCTCATGGTCGATCAGCTCCGCAAGCTGATCCAGGAAGTGTGAGTCCCATGCCACCGATCCGGTCCCTGCTCGTCGCCACCGCCCTGGCGGTCGCGATCACGTCCGCGCCGGCGCCGTCCTCGGCCGCACCCGTCGAGGGCGAGTCCGGCGTCCGGGCACTCCCGTCGGCCCGCGCAGTCACGCCCGGCTACCACTACGGCGCCACGTTCACCCAGGTGCTGCCCGCCGGCGAGCTCTCCCGCGGGGTGAGGGCGACGTTCACCGTGCACCGGCCGAAGCAGGTCAAGGGACGCAAGGGCCAGCACTCCATCGGCCAGATCGCCGTCGGCGACACCGACAACCGGGCGTTCGTCGAGGCCGGCTGGCGCACGTACCTCGACGGCCCGCGGCTGTTCGTGTCCTGGCGGCATACCAAGCGCACCCAGCGGCTCTGCGCCGATATGGGCAACGGCAAGCGTGCCAAGCGGCTGAAGGCGGCCAAGGTCACCGGGGTCCGCTTCTACGACGGTCCTCCCGTGCAGCTGAGCGTCAGCCCCGACAGCGACCGCCGCAACTACAGCGTGAAGCTCACCGGGGACACGTCGTTCCGGTACGGAGGACCGGGCCGCTGCTGACCCGCGAAACCGCAGGCGCGGGCCGCGGCGCCGGTCACTAGGGTGACGTCGATGAGCGAGACCGCGTTCCGCACCGCCGTCGACGGCGACGCCGTCGTGGTGCGCTACCCCGACCCCGCGGGCGACGCCGGCTCGGTGCGGCTGTGGAGCGAGCTCGACCTCCCGGACCCCGCCCTCGGCCCCGTCGACGGTGGCTGGGAGCTGCGCATCCCCGACCTGCCGGTCGACCGGCTGGAGTACCTCCTCGACGTCGACGGCGGTCACCGGCTCGACCCGACGAACCCCCAGACCGTCGACGGGGCCTTCGGCGAGCACTCCTGGGTCGGCCTCCCGGCGTACGCGCCTCCGGCGTGGCTCGAGGCGCAGCAGGTGCCGTCGCAGCAGGCCGGGATCCTCGTCGAGGACACCCCCGCGGGCGACGTCGAGGCCACGGTCTGGGCGCCGGCCGACGCCGAGGGTGACGAGCCGCTGCCGCTGCTGCTCGTCCACGACGGCCCCGAGATGGCGACGTACGGCGAGCTGCTCACCTGGGCCGCGACCGGGATCGCCGCCGGCGCACTGCCGCGGCTGCGGGTCGCGCTGCTCGCGCCCGGTCCGCGCAACGAGCGCTACTCGGCCAACCCGGCGTACGCCGCCGCGCTGACCGACCACGTGCTGCCGGCGCTGCTGGCCGCGTGCCCGAGCAACGTCCGGCCGGTGCTCGTGGGCCAGAGCCTCGGCGGCCTGGCCGCGCTGCACGCCGCGTGGACGAGCCCGGGCACGTTCGCCGGCCTGATGCTCCAGTCGGGGTCGTTCTTCACGCCCGAGCTCGATCCCCAGGAGTCGGGGTTCGAGTTCTGGGACGAGGTGACCGGCTTCGTCGCCACCGTGCTCGCCGCGACCCAAGGGGCGCCGGATGCGCCGTCGGTCGCGATGACGTGCGGTTCGGCGGAGGAGAACCACGCCAACAACCTGCTGGTCCGCGACCACCTCCGCGCCGTCGGGCTCGACGTCACCTGGGGCGAGGTCCGCCAGGCCCACACCTGGACGTGCTGGCGCGACCTGCTCGACCCTCATCTCACGGACCTGCTGCGAAAGGTGTGGACATGAGCGAGCGCGCGACCTGGGAGCTCGACATCCCCGGCTTCGACCGGAGTGGCACCGTGATCCGCTACGGCCACTACGGCCGGCCCGTCGTGGTGTTCCCCAGCGAGCAGGGCCGGGCCTGGGACTACGAGAACAACGGCATGGTGGGCGCGGTCGAGGACCTGCTCGAGGCCGGCCGCGTGAAGCTCTACTGCGTCGACTCCGTCGACGACGCCACCTGGGCCGCCCGGGACGTCCCGCTCGAGGAGCGGGCGCGGCGGCACCGCGGCTTCGAGGCCTGGATCACCGACCGCGTCGTCCCGCTGATCGACCACGACTCTCCCGGCCACGGCGACCTCGCAGCCACTGGCTGCAGCCTCGGTGCCTACCACGCGCTGCAGCTGGCGCTCACCCGCGCCGACCTCTTCCCGCTGGCGATCTGCCAGTCCGGCAACTACGACCCGTCCGACTGGCACGCGTGGGGGGACCGCGGTGACGACGCGTTCTTCACCAACCCCACCGACTACGTCCCCCACCTCCACGGCGACCACCTCGACTGGCTCCGCAGCCGGGTCCACGCGGTGCTGGTCGTCGGCGAGGGGTCGTGGGAGACCCACCCGACCGGCTCGCTCCCGAGCGCACGGCGGATGGCGGAGCTGCTGGCCGGCCAGGGAGTTCCGCACGAGCTCGACGTCTGGGGCCACGACTCGGCGCACGACTGGCCGTGGTGGCAGCTCCAGCTCGCCTACCACCTGCCCCGGTTCTGCTGACGGGCTGACGGAAAGGAACGCCATGACCGACCACCTGATCGGGCTGCTGCTCGGCGCGGAGGAGGACTGGCCGCGCGCGTTCGAGTCGATCCTGCGTCGCGTCGGCCCGCTGTCGGTCGACGGCGGCTCCCACACCCTCACGAGCGAACGGCTCACGATCGAGCCGTTCGACCTCACCGACCCGGTCCGCACCGACCTCGTGATCGACCGCCTCGCCTACTGGTACTACCACCCGCGGGAGTGGCTCAAGAAGGCCGCCCTGGTCAACGGGACCTACCTGCTCAACAGCCCGTTCACGTTCCAGTCCATGGAGAAGCACAGCGCCTACTGCGCGATGCTCCGGCTCGGGCTGAAGGTGCCCGACACGATCCTGGTGCCCTACAAGAATCCGGTCGACAACGTCCGCTGGGCCTACACCTCCGAGAAGTACAACGAGTCGTTCGACCTCGACGCGATCGCCGACGGTCTCGGCTACCCGATGTACATGAAGCCGTTCGACGGTGGCGGCTGGCGCGGCGTGTCCCGGGTCAACGACCGCGGCGACCTCCATCGCGCCTACGACGAGTCCGGCGAGATGCTGATGCACCTGCAGGCGACCGTCGACTACGAGCACTTCGCCCGGGCGCTCTCCATCGGTCCCGAGACGATGGTCATGGACTTCCGGCCCGAGCAGCCGATGCACCAGCGGTACGCCGTCACCCACGACTTCCTCTCGCCCTCCAGCGGCCGGCAGGCCGCGCAGATCAGCCGGATCGTCAACGCCTTCTTCCACTGGGAGTTCAACTCCGCGGAGATGCTGGTGGCCGGCGACGAGGTCTACCCGATCGACTACGCCAACGCCTGTCCCGACGTCGCGGTCACGAGCCTCCACTACTACTTCCCGTGGGCGATCACGGCGCTGGTGCGGTGGTCCGTCTACTGCGTGGTGACGGGCCGGCGCAGCAACGTGGACCTCGAGACGTCGCGCTACTTCGACATCGCCGACTCCGAGCGCACCTACGAGGAGAAGCTCGACGCGTACGCCGCGCTGGCCGACGCGCACTTCGAGACCGACCGCTACCGCGAGTGGTGCGACGAGCACCTGCCGCACCTGCCCGAGCAGGTCCACGACTGGGTCACGTCCGACGACTTCGACCGGCTGCTGCGCGACACGGTCGCGGCGACGTACCCGGCGCACGAGCAGGAGCAGTTCCTCGCCCACTTCCGGGGCCTGCTCGGGCTGTGGGCCGAGCAGAACCCGCCGGGCTGACGACCAGCCCCGGTGAGCCTGCAACGGATCGTCCTGGTCGCCACCGACGCCGCCGACCCCACCTTCAGGCGGCCGCGCCGGGGGGTGGTCCTCGCCGCGCCGGACCCGGCGGCCCAGGCGCTGGCCGCGACGATGGAACTGCCGACGATCACCTCTCCGGTGCTGGCCGACGCCGGGCCGGGCGGCGCTGACGCAGAACGGGTGCGGCGGCTCGAGGCGCTGGTGCGGGGCCATGCCGTGAGCGACCGGTTCCGTGACGTCGTGGTCGTCGCGGATGCCGCGACCGTCGGTGCCGTGGCGATCGGGTTGGGCGCGCTGCCCGGGGTGTCGCCGCTGCCGGGCGGGAGTGGGGTCGTCACCGTCGGCCTACCTCGCCGGGCCCGGCCGGTCCGGGTGGGGCCGGTGCTCGTCGGCGCCGGCCTGGTCGGGCTGGTGGCGCTGCTGACCGTCGGCCGGCTCCACCCGCTGGTCGTTCCGGGGATCGTCGCCGGGATCGGGCTGGTGCTGCTGCCCTGGGCCGGGAGCCGTCACGTCGGCCGCACCCTGCTGGCACAGGCGGGCCTGGCCGCGGTGGTGGTGTTCGTCGTAGTGGCCGGCTCCGGCCGGTTCCCGGTCGAGTAGCCGATCACGCCGGCGGGTCGGCTCACACACCTACGTCGCGGCCATCACCCGACGTGAGGACGGGCGGGCATGCCGTCGCATCGTGCGGAGGTCGCCGGACTGCCTGACTCTGGTCAGGGTCGCGGTGGCGACTCCAGCAGTCAGCGACCGCAGCGGTCGACCCGCTGCCACGGCCAGTCGGACGCGAGCCAGCGGGCGACGGCGTCGGCGAGCGGCTGGTCGAGGGCCGACCTGTCGGCCCGCACCCACGACTGCACCGTCACGTCCCACTCGTCGGAGGCGGACGGGTAGAGGTAGACGCACCCGATGACGTCGTCGTCGCCCGGGTCGAGGACGGTGAACGTGAAGCCGGCTCTCCGGGTGAAGTCGTCGTGGTGGCGGCGGAGGTCGTCGAGGTTCTCCTCGAGCGTCATGCCGCTCGCGGGCGGCCACCGGCCGTCGGGGTAGCCCGGGGTCGAGCGGATGTGCTCGATGCTCGACGTCCACGCGGCGAGGTCAGCCTCGTTGTGCTGCGGTCCCAGCGGTTCGAGGCGGAACCGGTCGGTGACGAGCGAGGTCGGCGGCTCGAAGTCGACCGGCACGAACTGGTCCGCACTCATGACTGGGACCGTACCCGGGCCGGTCAGGCGTCCGCATCCGAGTTCTGGTCAGGGTAGGTCAGTCCGACGGTCCGCTCGCTGAGCTCCCAGAGCTCGCGCTGCGCCTGCTCGTCGCGAGCGAGCCGGCTGCACCCCACGAGCCGGGGGAGGCCGCGCAGCTCACCGGGACCGCCCGGGCCGCAGTAGCTGCTGCCCGGGACGTCGGCGGTCGCGGCCATGAGCAGCGGCAGCGCCCCGGCAGCCGCGGGCTGCGAGATCGCGCGGTTGGCGGCGTCGAGGATCGAGGCGAACCCTCCCGACGACCGGCCGAGCTGGCCGTTCGCGACGAGGTGGGTGCCGGAGTAGCCGGGGTGGGCGGCCATCGCCGCGACCGGCAGGCCGCTCCGACGCAGTCGGCGGTCGAGCTCGAACGTGAACAGGAGGTTGGCGAGCTTGGTGCGGGAGTAGGCCTGCCAGCGGCGGTAGTAGCCGTGTGGTGACCGCGGGTCGTCCAGCGGTGCGCGTCGGGCGTTCCTGTGCATGAGCGACGAGACGGTCACCACGCGCGCGTCGACCGCGTCGACCAGCTGCGGCAGCAGCAGCCCCGTGAGCAGGAACGGCCCGAAGTGGTTGGTCGCCAGCTGCAGCTCGAGGCCGTCCGCGGTGCGGGTGTGCGGTGTCGCCATCACGCCGGCGTTGTTGAGGAGGACGTGGATCGGGCCGAGGTCCGCGGCCCGGACGGCGGCTCGGCGTACGGACGTCAGGTCGGCCAGGTCGACCTCCAGCGTCGTCAGCCGCGCCTCTGGCACATCGTCGTGGATCGCCCGCTCGGCGATCGTGAGTGCCTCCGGGTTGCGGCCGGCGAGCACCACCGTCGCACCCCGGCGGGCGAGCTCGAGGCCCGCGTGGAAGCCGAGCCCGCCCCGGGTGCAGCCGGTGACCACCACGGTGCGGTCGGTCTGGGCGGGCAGGTCGTCGAGGGTCCAGTGGTCGTGGATCACGGGGTCGGGGTCACGGGGTCAGGGGTCACGGGGTCATGGGTCACGGGGTCACCGCGAGGCCGTCGACGACCCGCTGCCCGAGGTGGGGGTCGCCGGCCAGCTCGACCGCACCGGGCTCAGCCGGGCGCCGGCCGCCGGCGAGCCGGATGAACGTGTCGCGGTCCATCGCGAGCCGGATGGTCGGCGCCTCCGGCTCGTGCTCGAGCCGCCGGCCGCGGCCGCTCTCGTCGACCTCGACGGAGTACGGCGGGTGGCCGGTGATCGCCAGCACGGCCGTCGAGCCGGGTGCGGCGCCGGCCCGCTTGGCGAGCACGAAGCCGAGGCTCTCGGCCAGGTAGTCGGCCGAGTGGAACGCGGCCGGACCGTCGAGGTTGCCGGGGCGGCCGACGGCTCGGCGTACGTCCTGCTCGTGCATCCAGAGGTCGAGCGGCCGGTTGCGGAGCAACGTCTTCGTCGACCAGCCGATCAGGCCGAACACGCCCGGCGCGGGCGCTTCCGGGTCGGTCGGCGGTTCGGCCAGCAACGTCGTGTGGCGGGTCGTGGCCGACGAGCGGAGCTCGGTGATCAGCTCGTCGGGGGAGCGGTCCCGCCGGGCGACGACCCCCTGCTCGGTGAACTGCCCCAGGAGCCCCGTCACGTGCGGCGGTTGCCCGATCTCGACCTCGTCGTGCGGGGCGCCGGCAAGCAGCGCCTCGAGGTGGGCGCCGTGGGCGGCGACGGCGTGCACGTCCCAGCCGGCGAGGTCGGTGGGGGCCGACCAGTCGTCCGGCTCGAGGGTCTCGAGCAGCGTGGTGAGGTCGTCGACCGCCTGCCACCAGATCTCGACGTACCGGACGAGGGAATCCGTCATGGGGGGCAAGCGTACGGGCGGTCGCGGAATCCCTGCCGGGGGCCGCCAAGCCCTACCGTGGGGTGATGAGCGAAGAAGCGACCGAGTCCCCGGCCGTGACGTTCGCCGACCTCGGGCTCGGCGCGGCGGTCCTGAAGTCCCTGCGTGAGGTCGGGTACGAGAGCCCGTCCACGATCCAGGCGCAGACCATCCCGCCGCTGCTCGCCGGTCACGACCTCGTCGGGCTGGCGCAGACCGGCACCGGCAAGACCGCGGCGTTCGCGCTGCCCATCCTCGAGCGGCTCGACCTGAGCCAGAAGAGCCCCCAGGCGCTGGTGCTCGCGCCGACCCGCGAGCTGGCGCTCCAGGTGTGCGAGGCGTTCGAGCGCTACGCCGCGCACCTGCGCGGTGTCCACGTGCTGCCGGTCTACGGCGGGCAGGGGTACGGCGTCCAGCTGTCGGCGCTGCGCCGCGGCGTGCACGTCGTGGTCGGCACGCCTGGCCGGATCATGGACCACCTCGACAAGGGCACGCTCGACCTCACCGAGCTCCGCTTCCTCGTGCTCGACGAGGCGGACGAGATGCTCAACATGGGGTTCGCCGACGACGTCGAGCGGATCCTGGCCGACACCCCGGACACCAAGCAGGTGGCGCTGTTCTCGGCCACGATGCCCCCGACGATCCGCCGGCTCGCCTCCCAGTACCTCACCGATCCGGTCGAGATCAAGGTGCTCGGCAAGACCGCGACGTCGGCCAACACGGCCCAGCGCTACCTGATCGTGTCCTACCCGCAGAAGGTCGACGCGCTGACCCGGATCCTCGAGGTGGAGAACTTCGAGGGGATGATCGTCTTCGTCCGTACCAAGAACGAGACCGAGACGCTCGCCGAGAAGCTGCGGGCGCGCGGGTTCTCCGCCCAGGCCATCAACGGCGACATACCGCAGCAGGTGCGTGAGCGGACGGTGGCCCAGCTCAAGGCCGCCAAGCTCGACATCCTGGTCGCGACCGACGTCGCCGCGCGCGGGCTCGACGTCGACCGGATCAGCCACGTCGTCAACTACGACATCCCCACCGACACCGAGTCCTACGTGCACCGGATCGGGCGCACCGGCCGTGCCGGGCGCACCGGTGACGCGATCTCCTTCGTCACGCCGCGTGAGCGCTACCTCCTCAAGCACATCGAGAAGGCGACCCGGCAGCCGCTGACCCAGATGCAGCTGCCGACCGTCGACGACGTGAACAGCACCCGGCTCGCGCGGTTCGACGACCAGATCACCGCGGCGCTCGGCTCGGCGCAGGTCGGCTTCTTCCGCGACGTCGTGAGCCACTACATCAACGAGCACGACGTGCCCGAGGTCGACGTCGCCGCGGCGCTGGCGGTCGTGCTCCAGGGGGACACGCCGCTGCTGCTCGAGGAGCAGCCGCAGCGGCCGGCGCGTGACCGTGAGTCGCGGCCCCGCAAGGAGCGGACCGGTGGGTCGTCCGGACGCCGCGCACCCAGCGGCCCGATGGCGACGTACCGGATCTCCGTGGGCAAGCGGCAGAAGGTCGAGCCCCGGCAGATCGTCGGCGCCATCGCCAACGAGGGCGGCCTCGACCGCAGCGACTTCGGCGCCATCCTGATCCGACCCGACCACTCGCTGGTCGAGCTGCCCGCGACCCTCTCGGAGCAGGCGTGGACGGCGCTGCGGCAGACCCGGATCAGCGGGAAGCTGATCGAGCTGACGCGTGACCAGGGTCCGCCGGTCAAGCGCTCCAAGCCGCACGGCAAGCACCGCGACTGACGCTGGTCAACACAACCGGCCCAGCACCGCTTCGAGCTCGGTGAGGGCGGCCGCCTCCTCCGGGGAGAGCGAGGCGAGGTCGGTGCGGGCGAGCCGCCGGTAGACGGCGGCCATCCCGGCGAACAGCTCGCCCGAGGCGCCGGCGGCCTGCTGCGTCGCCGCGATCTGCTCCATCTCGCCGACGAACCGGGCCGCCTTGCTCGTCGAGACCGCGATCCGGCGTCCCGCGCGCGCGACCTCGTCGGCGTGCTCCTCGCGGAGGTCGTCGAGCACCACGTCCAGGACGCCGAGCGCGTACGCCGTCTGGAGCGCCTGGGCCCAGACGGCGGTCGTGCCCTTGTAGACCGACGCCGTGCACATCTTCACTGCCGAGGCCGTGCCGACGCGGTCGCCGACGACCCGCGTGCGCAGCCCGTCGGCGGGCAGGTCCGCCAGTACGTCGGCGCGCTCCCCGCTCAGGTAGACCATGCTGTCCCCGCCGGGACTCGGCGGTCCGCCGCTGATCGAGCCGTCGACCAGGTCGAAGCTCTTGCCCGTGGCGCGTCGTGCCAGGTGGGCCATGGTGTCGGGCGAGACCGCGTTGAGGTCCGCCAGCACCGGCCGGTGCGCGCCCGCCGCCGCGACCACGTCGTCCAGCGCCGCGACCGCCGCCGAAGGCGGGCAGACCGTCACGACGACGTCCGCGTCCGCCACGACGTCCGCCAGCGTCGGGAGCAGCTCCAGCCCGTGGGCGAGTCCGCGGGTCCGCTCCGAGCGACCCTCGACCGTGGCCACGACCCGCGCGCCTCCGGCTGCCCAGGCGCGTCCCAGCGCGCTGCCCATCGCGCCCGGCGACACGATCCCGATCGTGACCAACAGCCCTCCCGCGTTCGTCCTGTCCCGAACCTACTGGGCGAGTCTGGCGGCTCCCGAGGGAAGTTCCGGCCAGTAGGTGGTGGTTCCCCCGCTCAAGCGGGGAAACCGCCGCATCCCACTCACCCCAGGGCCAGCTTCACCGCGATCGCCAGCATCGTCAGCCCGATCAGGACGTCGAGCACCTGCCAGGCCCGGGGGCTCGCGAGCAGGTGCGAGACGCGGCGGGCGCCGTAGCCGAGGCCGGTGAACCACAGGAGGCTGGAGGCGCACGCGCCGACCGCGAACCACCAGCGCCCGTCGTCGCCCCGCTGCTGCGCGAGCGACCCGAGCAGGAGCACGGTGTCGAGGTAGACGTGCGGGTTGAGCCAGGTGAGCGCCACCGCCGTCACCACCGCCGTACGCCGCGAGCCGACGCCCCGCTCGGCAGCCCGCAGCGCGTCGGGCCGGCGGGCGCGCAGCAGCGACGCCACGCCGTACCAGGTGAGGAACGCGACGCCCAGCCACCGCACCACCGTGATCGCCTCCGGTGCTCGCTCGACGATGGTGCCGACCCCCGCCACGCCCGCGGCGACCAGCACCAGGTCGGAGACCGCACAGATCGCGACCACGACCCCGACGTGCTGCTGCAGCAGTCCCTGCCGCAGCACGAACGCGTTCTGCGCGCCGATCGCGATGATCAGCGTGAGCCCGGTCAGGAGGCCGGTCGTCGTGTCGAGGAGCACCGGCCCAGGCTAGGAGGGCCATCGCCATCACGGAAGCGAAAGAATCTGCGGATCATGAAGGATTGCTTATGATGAGCAGATGGAGCTTCCTGCGTCCCAGCTCGCCACGTTGCTCGCGATCGCCGAGCACGGCACGTTCGAGGCGGCTGCCCGCGCACAGCGGCTGACCCCGTCTGCCGTGAGCCAGCGGGTCCGGGCGCTCGAGGCGGCCGTCGGGCAGGTGCTCGTGCAGCGGACGTCGCCGTGCCGGCCGACCAGCGCCGGCGAGGTGTTGCTGCGCCTGGCGCGCCAGCACCAGCTGCTCGCCGCCGAGGCCGATCGGGAGCTCGGCTCGGCGGGGGCTGCCACCGAGCTGACGCTGGCGGTCAACGCCGACTCGCTCGCGACCTGGTTCCGCGACGTCCTGTCGCACGTCGCCGGTTGGGACGGGGTCGCGCTGCGGCTCCACGTCGAGGACCAGGCGTTCTCGGCCGACCTGCTGCGTCGCGGAGACGCGCTCGCTGCCATCACCTCGGACCCGACGCCCGTGCAGGGCTGCCGGGTCACGCCGCTCGGGGCAATGCGCTACCGCCCGGCGGCCACCCCGGCTGTGGCAGAGCGGTGGCGACGGGGGCGCGGGTCGGACTGGCAGCGGATGCCCGTCGTGGTCCTGAACGAGAAGGACGACCTCCAGCACTCGTTCCTCGCCCGTCGCGGCGTGGCCGAGCCCGCACTGTGGCACCGGGTGCCGACGTCCGGCGACTTCGCCGAGGCGGTCCGGCTCGGCCTCGGGTGGGGCCTGTTGCCCGAGGCGCAGCTGGCACCGTGGCTCGACGACGGATCGGTGGTGCTGCTCGGGCGCGACGTGGTCGACGTCTCGCTGCACTGGATGCGCTGGCGGATCGACTCGCCCCTGCTCGACCGGCTGGGCGGCGCCGTCTCGGTGGCTGCTGCGGCCGCGCTGAGGCGGCCGCGCTGAGGAACCTTCAGCCCTCGCGGCGCTCGATGTGGGTCGTCTTCGACCGCTGCTGGTTCATCACCAGCGCGAGCACCAGGCCGAGGGCGCCCACGATCACGCAGATCCAGCCGATCGTGGTGGCCTGGAGCACGTCGGTGACTGCTTCGGGCAGGTTGATCGCGTCGAGGACCAGGATCAGCCCGATGACCAGCAACAGGATGCTTACGCCGATTCCCATGAGGTGCCTCCAGTCGAGGGGGACAGGGTGGCCAGCCTAGCGAGTCGCGGCCGCTGTTACGCCCGGGCTCCGCGGAAGTCAAGCCTTGTAAGAAGGATCGAGGCGGGATAGAGAATGTCCTAGTCGCCACGCGATCTTGCTGGACAGGGCTCGGCCCTGACTCGAGCCCCATCGGGGGGGTCTCCGGACGGGACGCGGGTGGCGGTGGATGTGCATCGGGCTCATCCACCCGAAGGGAGATCCCTCGTGAGAACAACCACACCTCAGAAGGCCATGCTCGCCGCCACCGCGGCCCTCGGCACGGCCCTCACCATGATGATGGCGCCGACCAGCTCGGCCTCTGTCGCAGCGCCAGCACCTGGTGCCGACCAGAGCCAGCGCGCGGTCACCCGCGCCGACGCGGCCGTCGACCGGGCCGATCGAGCCGCCACCGTGGCGCACAAGATGGGCGCCCGGCGTACCGCCGGGACCTGGTACGACGCTGACCGCGGGCGGATGGTCGTGAACGTGACCACCGCCGGCGCCGCCCGGCAGGTCCGGGCCGACGGGCTGGCCGCCCGCCGGGTCGAGCACAGCAACGCCGCACTCGCCCGCGTGACCCGGTCACTGAACGACCGGGTCTCCACCGCCGGGACCGCGTGGGCCGTCGACCCGACCAGCAACGAGGTCGTCGTGACCCTCGACGCCACGGTGGGTCCGCGGGCCACGGCGCGTCTCACCCGGATCGTGGGCAGCTTCGGCGACCGGGCCAGCGTGGAGCGGATCGAGGGCACCCTTCAGCCGACGCTCTCCGGCGGCCACGCCATCTACGGCGGTGGCTCCCGGTGCTCGCTCGGGTTCAACGTCCGCTCCGGCAGCACCTACTACTTCCTCACCGCCGGTCACTGCACCAACCTGGCGAGCACGTGGTACGCGAACTCGAGCCAGACCTCGCAGCTCGGTACCCGCGCGGGTTCGAGCTTCCCGGGCAACGACTACGGCATCGTGCGCTACACCACGACCGCCGGGGCGGGCAACGTCTACCTCTACAACGGCTCGTACCGGGACATCACCACGGCCGGCAACGCCTACGTGGGCCAGTCCGTCACCCGCAGCGGCAGCACCACCGGTGTCCACGGCGGCACGGTCCAGGCACTGAACGCCACCGTCAACTACGCCGAGGGCCAGGTCTCCGGCCTGATTCGCACCAACGTGTGCGCCGAGGGTGGTGACAGCGGCGGCTCGCTGTTCGCCGGCTCGACAGCGCTCGGGCTCACCTCGGGCGGAAGCGGCAACTGCACGTGGGGTGGAACGACGTACTTCCAGCCCGTCACGGAGGCGCTGAGCGTCTACGGCGTGAGCGTCTACTGACGCCTGGCCGCACGTGAAGCAGGAACGGCGCCGCACGGGCCACCCCCGTGCGGCGCCGCCGCGTGTGGCGGGCCGCCGTCAGAAGGCCGCCTCATCGAGGTCCATCAGACCGAGGTCGATGCCCTCCGCGATCCGGCGCTCGGCGCTGATCTTGGGCAGGTTGTGCTGCGCGAAGAACTGCGCGCCCGCGACCTTGCCCTCGTAGAACCGCTGGTCCTTCTCCGACACGTCGCCCGCGAGCTTCTCCAGCGCTACCTCCGCCTGGCGCAACAGCAGCCACGCGCAGACGACGTCGCCGAGCACCATGAGGAGCCGGGTCGTGTTGAGCCCGACCTTGTAGATGTTGCGGACGTCGCCGCCGTCGGCCGAGGCGTCGGCCGACATCAGGTCGTTGATCATGTGGCCGACCACCGCGTTGGCGTCCTCGAGCGCGGTCGCGAGCAGCGCCCGCTCCGACTTGAGGCGGCCGTTCCCGGCCTCGCTCGCGAGGAACGCCTCGATCTCCTTCGCCAGGTGCCCGAGGGCGCGGCCCTGGTCCTTCACGATCTTGCGGAAGAAGAAGTCCTGGCCCTGGATCGCGGTGGTGCCCTCGTACAGGGTGTCGATCTTCGCGTCCCGGACGTACTGCTCGATCGGGTACTCGGTCAGGAAGCCCGACCCGCCCAGCGTCTGGAGCGACTCGGTGCCGAGCAGCACCCACGAGCGCTCCGAGCCGTAGCCCTTCACGATCGGGAGCAGCAGGTCGTTGACGGCCATGGCGAGCTCGTCGCGCTCGCCCCGGTGCTCGGCCACCTGCACCCGGTCCTGCCAGGTCGCGGTGTAGAGCACCAGGGCGCGCATCGCCTCGGCGAACGACTTCTGCGTCATCAGCGAGCGGCGGACGTCGGGGTGGTGGGTAATGGCTACGCGCGGCGCCGTCTTGTCGGCGGCCTGCGTGAGGTCCGGACCCTGCTGCCGCGTCTTGGCGTAGTCGAGCGCGTTGAGGTACCCGGTCGACAGCGTGGCGATCGCCTTGGTGCCGACCATCATCCGGGCATTCTCGATGACCTGGAACATCTGCGCGATGCCGTCGTGCACCTCGCCGAGCAGCCACCCCTTGGCCGGCTCGCCGCCGCCCACGGACGGGTCGCCGTACGTCAGCTCGCAGGTGTTGGACACCTTGATGCCCATCTTGTGCTCGACGTTCGTGACGTAGACGCCGTTGCGCTCGCCGGTGAGCTCACCGGTCTCGTGGTCGAAGTGGTGCTTGGGGACGATGAAGAGCGACAGGCCCTTGGTGCCGGCACCGCCGGCGCCCTCGACCCCGACCGGGCGGGCCAGCGTCAGGTGCACGATGTTGTCGGAGAGCTGGCTCTCGGCGCTGGTGATGAAGCGCTTGACGCCTTCGATGTTCCAGGAGCCGTCCTCGTTGGGCGTGGCCTTCGTGCGACCCGCGCCCACGTCGGACCCGGCGTCGGGCTCGGTGAGCACCATCGTGGTGTTCCACCCGTTCTCGACCATCAGCTGCGCGATCCGTTTGTCGCGGTCGTTGCCGTTGCGGTGGAGGATGCTCGCGAACGCCGGGCCGGCGGCGTACATCCAGACCGGCGCGTTCGCGCCGAGCACCATCTCGCCGATCGCCCAGTTGAGGGACGAGGGGGCGGGGGTGCCGCCGAGCTCGTCGGCGATCTGCAGCCGCCAGTACTCCGCGTCCATCCACGCGCGGTAGCTCGCCGCGAAGGACTCGGGCACGGGGGCGGTGTGAGTCTTCGGGTCGAACACCGGCGGGTTGCGGTCGCTGTCCTCGTACGACGCCGCGAGGTCCTCACGCGCGAGGCGGTCGACCTCGGCCAGGATCGCCCGGGCGGTCTCGGAGTCGATCTCCGCGAAGGGGCCCTTACCGAGGACCTCGTCACGGCCGAGCACCTCGAAGAGGTTGAACTCGATGTCGCGGAGATTGGTCTTGTAGTGGCTCACGGCTTCCACCCTGTTCGTCTCGTGGCTGACGTTCTTACTCGTCGGTAACAAGAGTATCGCCCGGCACCACGGCGTTCGCAAGGAACCCACGGATCCACCCGCGTGGCGTGTGACGCAGCCCACCGGCCGATCGGGTGCTCGCCACACGCCGCGTCCACCGAGTCGAGCGAGTCGAGCGAGTCGGTCTGACAGACTGACCTCGTGCGAGTTTCCGCCAAGTCCGACTACGCGCTCCGAGCCCTGATCGAGATCGCGCGGACGACCGAGCGCTCGGCCATCAGCGCCGAGGAGCTCGGGCGGCGCCAGGACATCCCGCACGGCTTCCTCCAGGCGATCCTGGCCGACCTGCGCCGCGCGGGCGTGGTGATCTCCCAGCGCGGTCAGTCGGGTGGCTGGCGGCTGGCGCGGCCGGCGTCCGAGGTGTCCGTGGCCGACGTGATCCGGGCGGTCGACGGGCCGCTGGTGTCGGTCTACGGCCTGCGGCCGGAGGCCGTGGAGTACAACGACGAGGCGTCGGTGCTGCAGCACGTCTGGATCGCCGCCCGCCGGTCGCTGCGCGACGTCTTCGAGCACGTGACGATCGAGCACCTCGCGTCCCAGGAGCTCCCCCGCGAGGTCAGCTCGCGGACCGCCGACGAGGACGCCTGGCAGCCCCACTGACGTGTGCTCAGGCGAACTTGTTGAGCCACTCGACAAGCGGGCGCATGCTGCGCCAGTCCTCGCGGACCCGCTCGAGCAGGTCCGGTCCGATCGCGTCGGCCTCGAAGCCGTAGCTGCGGCCGGCCATCAGCTGCTTGTAGCGCAGCAGCTGGATCCGCGGATGGTCGGCGGCGTAGCCGCGCGGGCTCGTCTTCAGCTGCTCGCCGCTGATCTCGAAACCGCCCTTCTCGAGACGCGCCAGCAGCCGTTCGAGCTGGCGTCCGGTCCGGTCGTCGTCGATCGCCTCCCGGATCCCGGCGAGCCGCTCGCCGGGGTGGTAGCAGCCGGCACCCACGCGAGTGCCGCGCGCGGAGATCTCCACGTACCAACCGGTCGAGGGGCCGGCCGCGACGAACGCGCCCTGGTGGGTCTTGTACGGCGTCTTGTCCTTCGCGAACCTGACGTCGCGGTGAGGCCGGAAGACCTTCGCGGTCCCGAACTCCGGCTCCAACGCCGCCATCAGCGCCAGCATCGGCGCCCGGACGTCGTCGTCGTAGGTTGTCCGGTGCTCGTCCCAGAAAGCCTTGGTGTTCTCGACCTCGAGGTCGTCGTAGAAGTCCAGCGCGCGGACCGGGAAGCCGGTGAACTCACTCACGGGACCACCGTACGAGCCCGTCAGTCGAGCGGCGCGGTCACCTGCTCGTCGCCGTCGTCGGTGTAGGCGGTCACCGTGAGGTCGGTGCCACCGCAGCGGGGGGCGGAGAGGAAGGCGCGACCGGCTCCGGGCGACTCGTAGACGACCTCGACCGAGCCGTCGGTGGCCACTCGGAGCAGCCGGGCCGGGTCGGTGTCGCGCTGCGGGTCGCGGACGACGTACGCCGCGTCGCCGCACCACGTCAGGGTGCCGGTCGTGACCGGCCCGACCTCGACCGGGCCGGCGCCCGCGTCGGCGTACAGCGTCGACGCCTCGACCCGGCGCTCGTTGTCGACGACCCCCCAGATCGCGGCGGTCTCGGTGGTGACGGCCTCCCAACCCCGGCACTCCTCGACGTCTGCGAGCGGCTCGAGCCCGGTCCCCACCAGCCGCTGGAGGGTGCGGCACGAGGGGCGGCTGTCGTCGAACGTCATCACGCTGATCCCGCCCGGCGAGACGGTGGCGTTGGTGAGCCCGTGGAGTGGCGGCACGCAGGGACGACCGGCACCTCGCCCGCTGGTGAGGTCCAGGAAGGCCAGGCAGTAGTCCCTCCCCGACGTCGTGGCGTGGACGAGCAGCCCGGAGCCGAGCGCCCAGGTGCCGCCGACCGTCGTCGGCACCGCGGAGTCGCCGTCGACGACCGTGCGGTCGCCGGTCGCGAGCTCGACCACCGTCGCCCGGTTCGGCTGCTCGGCGCGCTCGTGCTCGGCCACCACCACGGCGTACTGTCCGTCGATCAAGGCGTCGGTGATCCGGAAGTCGCGTCCCGCGTCGACCGTGAGGTCCTGGGGACCGGTCAGCTCGGCCCGGCCGCCGGACGCCAGCCGCCGCAGCGTCCACGCGCCGCTGACCGTGACCTCGTCGTCGACCGGCCCCGGCACCTCGCGCCAGTCGAGCACCGCCGGCTTCTGGCTGGGCGAGGCCGATCCGGTGTCCTCACCGGTCGGCTCGGCGTCGTCAGGGGTCTCGTTGGTCGACGTGGCCGGTGGCGGGGCGGGTTCGGGCTCGTCGGCGGCGCAGCCCGCGAGCAGCAGTGCTGCGACGACCGGGACGACGAGTCGGGCGCGCACTCAGACCCCGATGTTCCGGTGCGGGTGGGCCTGGTTGGCGCGGTAGCTCTGGTAGGCGTTGCGCCACTGGACCCGGGAGATGTAGGGCTCGGAGGGGTCGAAGCGCTGCTGGTTCCAGGGCTCGAAGTAGCCGAGCCGGGTCGGATTGTCGCCGGCCTTGTCGTAGCCCCGGCCGACCTGGAAGTGGCCCGAGGCGTCGTCGTCGAGGTACGGGTAGAACCGCTTGAGCAGGATCGGGTGGAGCACGACCGGGGCGCGGTAGTCCTCGATGTGCCGCATCTGGAGCAGCGTCCACTGCCTGAACGACCAGTCCGAGATGTCGAGCACGACGTACTTCCCGGCGTAGTTCTCCTGGTCGTAGCCGGTGGCGTCGTTCACGACCCGGACCATGTCGGTGATCGCGCTGCCGGACGTCGTGGTGCCGAGCCGGTCGGCCCAGTGCTGCTGCGTGCGGCGCTTGTGCTGCCACCCCCACGCGATCGACTGCATCGTGGTGGGACCGCACCAGTACGTGGTGCGCTGCGCGCGGATGTCCTTCCAGTGCAGGACCTGCGAGCGCCGCGGGTAGTCCTTGAAGCCCTTGGCGGCGGGCTCCCGTGCCGACGTGGCGGTCGCGGCCGAGGTCCGGGCCTCGGGGTGACGGTCGAGGAAGCCGGTGGGGAGCGGTTCGCCGAGCAGCTGGTGGCGCAGCAGCACGACCTTGGAGACGGAGGCCGCCGCGGCCTCGAGCTCGGCGCGCTCGTCCGCGAGCCGCTCGTCGGCTGGCAGCGCGGCCCGCTGGGCGAGCAGCTCGGCGGTCGAGAGGTCGCCCGTGGTCTCGACCGACACGGCCCGGCCGTTCTGGAGCGATGGCGCCGCCGCGTCGGCCCGCACGTGGTCCGGGTCGGCGTCGGTCCAGCCGACCCCGAGGCAGTACTGCTGCCCCTCGAACGTCGCGCACCGGGCCAGGGCGCGGGCGAGCTCGGCGGCCGGCCGGCGGCCGCTCACTCCTGCCGGCGCGGCGGCGAGAACCCGCTCGATCTCGGCGCGGTCGGTGGCACTGACGCGACCCGGTCCGGGGGCGCCGTCCCGGGCGACGTACGTCGGGCCCGACTGGTCGGTCGCCGTCCTGACCGCGCCGTCGCCGGGGTCCCCGCCTCGCGGGACGAGGGTCGCCGCGGCGACCACCAGCACGAGCGACAGGACGGCCCCCAGGGCGATCCGGTCGCGCGGGGAGAGACGGGTGAGGAGGTGTTGCAGCCGAGCCATGGGGAGGACCTCTGATCGGGGAAGGAGCCTCTCCACTGTCCCCACCAGTCACACGAAACGCAAGTTCCCCTCCAGTCACACGGTCGGCGACTGCGGAGCTGGCCGGGGTTGCGTGGCTCGTCGCGCTCTACCAAGCACGGGTGGTGGAGCGGATGACGAGACTCGAGCTCGCGACATCGACGGTGGGGATGGAGCGGATGACGAGACTCGAGCTCGCGACATCGACGGGGGGTGGAGCGGATGACGAGACTCGAACTCGCGACATCGACCTTGGGAAGGTCGCGCTCTACCAACTGAGCTACATCCGCGTGCGGCACCTCGTGGGTGCTGCGAGGGGATCGTACCCGACCTGATCCCGGGTCCTCCTGCCGCCGGGTAGGTTACGTCCGTGCTGCTGAGCGACCGCGACATCCTCGCCGAGATCGACGCCGAGCGGATCACGATGGAGCCGTGGGACCCGGCCATGCTGCAGCCCTCCTCCATCGACGTCCGGCTCGACCGGTTCTTCCGGGTCTTCGAGAACCACCGCTACCCGCACATCGACCCGGCGGCCGACCAGTCCGACCTGACGCGCGTGGTGGAGCCGGAGGGCGAGGAGCCGTTCATCCTGCACCCGGGCGAGTTCGTGCTGGGATCGACGTACGAGGTCGTCAGCCTGCCTGACGACATCGCCGCCCGGGTCGAGGGCAAGTCGTCCCTGGGCCGGCTCGGCCTGCTGACCCATGCGACCGCGGGCTTCGTCGACCCCGGCTTCTCGGGGCACGTCACGCTCGAGCTGGCGAACGTCGCGACGTTGCCCATCAAGCTCTACCCGGGCATGAAGATCGGGCAGTTCTGCTTCTTCCGGCTGTCGTCGCCGTCGGAGCACCCGTACGGGTCCGCCAAGTACGGGTCGCGCTACCAGGGGCAGCGTGGGCCGACCCCGTCCCGGTCGTTCCAGAACTTCCACCGCACCTCGATCTGACGATCCCCGCACCAGAGGTTAGGGTGACCTAAGTTCGCCCGAACCACTCCAGGGGGTGGTGCCAGACTTCGCCGGATCGGACGAGAGCTGGTTCACGACCTGGACCGACCGGCCGGAGACCGAGCGCGGCCACATGCGCACCTACACCGTGCGCGACGTCGTCGGTGAGGGCGCCGACACCAGGCTCGTCGTCGACATCGTCGTGCACGAAGGCGCCACCGGACCCGGGAACGCCTGGGCGCTAGTGGCGAAGCCGGGCGACCGGCTCGCGACCATGGCGCCTCGCCGCGGTCACGAGTACGGCGGGATTCACGGGGAGCTGCTGCACGCGGCGGTCGCGGCCCACCTGGGAGCGCCCGAGGCCGACCTCGAGGTCACCGACGACGAGGTCGACCCCGACCTGTGGGAGACGCCGACGCACTCCTCGTCCGGCGAGGAGGTCGCGGCCGACGGCTCGGCGGCCGGCCGGCACGGCGACCTCTACGCGTGGATCGCGGGGGAGTCGAAGGTCGTGACCGGGCTGCGCCGGCACCTCGTGCGCCACCTCGGGATGGACCGCCGCCAGGTCGCCTTCATGGGCTACTGGCGCCGCGGCGTCGCCATGCGCTCCTGACCCGCTCCTGACCCTGCGCTCAGGCGTCGGACGTCGTGGGCGGCCAGGAGGTCGCACCCAGCTCGCGGGACACGTTGCGGGCGCACTCGCGCAGCAGGGTCAGCACCTTGGGCTCGACCGGCTGCTGGTCGGCCGGGAACACCACGGCGACGGCGGCCACCGCCTCGCCGTCCCGGTCGGCGATCGCGGCCGCCACCGAGGCCTCGCCCAGCACGGCCTCCTCATTCTCGAGGGCGTGCCCGGTCCGGGCCACCTCGTCCAGGGACCGCGCCAGGTCTCCCGGGTCGACGACGGTGTCGCCGGTGAGGCTTCGCAGCGGCCCGGCGAGCACCCGCTCCCGGAACGCCGGGCGGTGGGCGAGCAGCACCTTGCCGAGGGCCGACGCGTGGGCCGGGATCGTGAGCCCGGTCTCCGGCATCTGGCGGCTCCCGTCGGGGCGAGGCTCATGGTGGATCACGATCACCTCGTCGAAGAACTCCGCGCCAAGCCTGACCGCCAGGCCGGTCCGCTCGCTGAGGTCGGTGGTCCAGCGCATCGCCCGGGCGCGGACGTCGAGCGTGTCGAGGTAGACGTTCGAGAGCTGGAGCAGCGTCGGCCCGAGCATGTACCGCTGGCCGTGCGGCTCCTGGACGACGAGCCCGTGCTCCTGCAGCGACTTCACGATCCCGTGCACCGTCGAGGGGGGCAGGCCGAGCCGGGCCCCGAGCTCGCTCACGCCGAGGTGCCGCGAGCCCTGCAGCGCGCGCAGGACCTGCGCCGCGCGGTCGATCGCCTGGATCACCGGCTCTCCTTTCCGTCCGGCGTCAGTATGCACGTTCCGGCAGCCCTTTCCGGTTCTACCCTTGACGAACCGGCGAAGTTCGAGCACTATTCGACAATGCCGAATGTAATTCACATCACACGAAAGGTCCGCTCGTGATGGACGACAACACTGCGTGGCAGAAGTTGGCCGCCGAGTTCCTCGGAACTGCCTTCCTCGTCTTCGTCGGCGTCGGCTCGGTGCCCGCCCTGCTGATCGTGAACGAGGCCAACGGCTCGACGTTCAGCGGCTCGGACCTGGGGATCATCTCCCTGGCGTTCGCGTCGATCGTGATCGTGACGGTCTACGTCTTCGGTTACATCTCGGGAAACCACATCAACCCCGCCGTCACCTTTGGGCTGGCGGCCACCGGCAAGTTCCCCTGGCGGGAGGTGCCCAGCTACGTCGCGGCCCAGGTGGCCGGCGCGGTGCTCGGAGCCTTCCTCATCGCCGGAGTCCTCGGCAGCAAGGCGAGTGACGTCGGGCTCGGCGTGGCGTCGTACGGCGACACCGTCTCGACCCCGCAGGCGTTCCTCGCCGAGTTCGTCGGGACGTTCCTGCTGGTCTTCGCGGTCTTCGGGGTGATCTACCGCAAGGCGGCGCCCGGGTGGGCCGGCCTCGCCATCGGCATGGTCGTGTTCGCCGCGATCATCCCGGTCGCGCCGACGACCGGTGCCTCCATCAACCCCGCTCGCACGACCGGACCCATGATCGTGCAGCAGCTCCTCGGTGGCGACGTGAGCTGGTCGCAGTGGCCCGTGTACGTCGGGGCCGAGCTGCTCGCGGGTGTCCTGGCGGCCCTCGCGTTCGGCATCATCGCTCACACCCAGGTGGACCGGGCCGCGGTGTCCGACGCCCCCACGACTGCGGAGGTCTGAACCATGAAGAAGCTGATCAACGCCCCGGCCGACGTCCTGGCCGACGCGCTCAAGGGCATCGAGGCCGCGAGCGCCGACCTGCGGGTCGACCACCAGCACCGGGTGATCTACCGGGCACAGCCCAAGGAGTCGGGCAAGGTCGCGCTGATCTCCGGCGGCGGCTCGGGCCACGAGCCCCTGCACGGTGGCTTCGTCGGCACGGGCATGCTCGACGCGGCGTGCTGCGGCGAGGTGTTCACCTCACCGACCCCCGACCAGATGGTCGCGGCGACGGTCGAGGCCGATCGCGGCGCCGGGGTCCTCCACATCGTGAAGAACTACACCGGCGACGTCATGAACTTCGAGATGGCGGGCGAGATGGCGGGTGCGAGCTCGGGCACCCGGGTCGAGACCGTCGTCGTCGACGACGACGTGGCGGTGCAGGACTCGACGTGGACCGCGGGACGTCGCGGCGTCGGGCTCACGGTGCTGCTGGAGAAGATCGTCGGCGCGGCCGCCGAGGAGGGGCAGGACCTGGACGCGGTGCTCGCCCTGGCGCAGCGTGTGAACGGGTCGGGCCGCTCGATGGGGATGGCGCTCACCAGCTGCACCGTGCCCGCCGCCGGCAAGCCGACGTTCGACCTGCCGGAGGACGAGATGGAGATGGGGGTCGGGATCCACGGCGAGCCCGGACGTCACCGGGTCCCGCTGGGCACGGCCGCCGAGGTGGCCGAGCAGCTCGTCGAGCCGGTTCTCGGGGACCTCGACTTCACCGGCTCGCCGAGCATCGTGATGCTCAACGGGATGGGCGGCACACCGCTGATCGAGCTCTACCTCCTGTACGGCGAGGTGGCGACCCTGCTCGAGAAGGCGGGCGTTGCGCCGGCCCGGGTGCTGGTGGGCAACTACATCACCTCGCTCGACATGGCAGGCGCCTCCGTGACGGTCCTCAAGGCCGACGACGAGCTCCTGCGACTGTGGGATGCTCCTGTCCTGACCGCGGGGCTGCGATGGGGGGTCTGACCGTGACCGACGCCGTCACCCTGGACGACCTGCTCTCCTGGCTGAGCTCGTTCACCGACGCCGTCCACGAGCACAACGGATACCTCACCGAGCTCGACTCGGCGATCGGCGACGCCGACCACGGCGCCAACCTCACCCGCGGGATGGACGCGGTGATGACGGCGGTCGCCGGACCCGACGCGGAACGACCGGGTGACGCGGGCTCGCTCCTCACGAAGGTCGGCATGACCCTCGTGACGTCTGTCGGCGGCGCCAGCGGTCCGCTCTACGGCACGTTCTTCCTCCGGCTCGGCACCACCGCCGGCGACGTGGCCGCTCTGGACGGCCCGGCCCTGCTGCGGGCGCTGCAGGCCGGCCTCGAGGGGATCGTGACCCGCGGCCGGGCCGAGCCGGGCGACAAGACGATGTACGACGCGCTCGCGCCGGCCGTCGCGGCACTCGCGGCCGGGCTCGAGGAGGGTGAGTCTCTCACCACCTCGGTCCGGCGGGCGGCGACTGCGGCGGCGGAGGGCCGGGACGCGACGTCCGACATGCTCGCGCTCAAGGGGCGGGCCAGCTACCTCGGCGAACGGAGCGTCGGCCATATCGATCCCGGGTCGGCGTCGGCCGCGCTGATGCTGTCGGCGCTCGCCGATGCGGTGGGTTGAGGCCGGCCATGATCGGGATCGTCCTGGTCTCCCACAGCCCTGCCCTGGCGCGGGCGGCGGTGGACCTGGCGCAGCAGATGGTCACCGGTACCGGCCCGGTCATCGAGATCGCGGCCGGAGCCGACGGGCGGCTCGGCACCGACGCCACCGACGTCGCCGGGGCCATCGAGCGTGCGGCGTCGCCGGACGGCGTGCTGGTGCTGATGGACCTCGGGTCAGCCGTGCTGAGTGCCGAGCTGGCGCTGGAGCTCACGCCGGCGGCCGGCGAGGTCCGGCTCTGTCCGGCGCCGCTCGTGGAGGGACTGGTGGCGGCGGTGGTGCGGGCGGCAGGAGGCGCCGCGCTCGACGTCGTGGCCCGGGAGGCCGAAGCCGCCCTGCTGCCGAAGACTACGGCGCTGGCGTCGCACGCCGTGTCGGCCGCCCGTGCCAACGGCACCTCGGCAGACCCGGCCGACTGCGTCTCTGCGCGCGCCAGCCTGGTCAACAAGGACGGGCTGCACGCCCGCCCCGCCGCCCTGATCGCCGAGGCGGTGGGGGCTCTGGTCGCCGAGGTCACCGTCGGCTGCGAGGACCGCAGCGCCGATGCCGCGAGCTCGCTGGAGCTGATGGCGCTGCGGGCGAGCCGGGGCATGGAGCTGCGGGTGTCCGCGACCGGCCCTGATGCCGAGCCCGCGGTGCGGGCCGTGGTCGACCTGGTGCAGGCCGGGTTCGGCGAGCTCCAGGCGTCCTGAGCGCATGAAGAACCCCTCCTGCCGCGACGAGGTCAGGCAGGAGGGGTAGGGGAGCGTCAGTGGTCGAGACGCTCGGCGGCGTGTCGCAGTGCGGCGGCCATCCGGGTGCGGGTCCGGGTGCGCGGGCGCGGACCCGGCACCGGGCGCCGGCTGCGGTCCTCGAGGTCCTGCCGACGGGTGACCTCGGCTGCCTCGGTGAAGTAGGTGCTCATGGTGGTCCTCCTCTCGGGTGCTCGTGGTCAGCGCGCGCTCAGGACGACGTCACCACTGACGGTCGTCGCACGCAGCTCGATGTGATCGCCGTCGCCGGACGGTTCGCCCGAGCCTTCGACGTTGTTGTGGATCCGGCCCGAGACGGTCGAGATGTCGGTCCAGACGGGGACCCCGGCGGGGATCCCGACGTGGATCGAGCCGGACGCGCCTTTGGCGCTCAGCTTGCCGCGGCGGGCGGTGTCGATCTGCAGGTCGCCGCTGCCGGTGACCAGCGAGACGTCGCTGTCGGCCTCGACGACCCGGACGTCGCCCGAGCCGGTCTTCACGACCGCCGGGCCGTGGGTGGCGCCGAGCTGCACGTCGCCCGAGCCGGTCGAGACCGCCGCGCCGGCACGGACGGCGTTGATGCGGACGTCGCCGCTGCCGCACTTCACGCGCAGCTCGGAGCGGGACTCCTCGATCTCGACGTCGCCCGACCCGGTCTCGACGCTGGCCGGCCCCCCGAGCGTGTCGAGGCGGACGTCGCCGGAACCGGTCTTCACGCGTGAGGAGCCGATCTCGCCGACGACGCCGAGGTCGGCGCTGCCGGTCCGGGTGGCGAGGTCGCTGCCCGCGGGGACGGTGATCGTCGCGAACAGGGCGTCGTCGTCGGACGAGAAGAAGCCGGTCTTGCGCTTCGGCGCGATGACCCGCAGGTCGCGGCCGTCGAGCTCCACGAGGACCTCGTCGGCGTGCCGGCCGCTCAGCTCGACCCGGCTCTCGTCGGTGTCGGTGGCCGTGACGTCGACCTGACCGGCGCCGATCTCGACGTACAGCGCGACGGGCTGGGAAGTGGTGAAGTCGTACTCGGGCATGGGTGCCTCCTGGGTGTGCTCGGCCAAGGGGCCGGCCTGGTGCCGGTCCCGCGTGGGGTTGATCGGTGGGTGGGTGGTGTCAGAGCCAGCCGGTCATCCGGCGGTTGCCCTTGTCCTTCCGGAAGGGATCGAACGCGCCGAACGGCAGGCTCGACAGGTCGAGGTCGACCTCGATGGCGGCGTCGCTGGTCGCGGCGCGCACCACCTTGACCAGCCAGGTGTTGAGGCTGTCGCCGGCTCGGGCGGCCCGGTCCTCGGCCCGGTTCTTCACCGACTCCGGGATCCGGAGCGTGATCCGTGCCAGCCCGCCCTCGTCGGTCTCCTCCGGCGCCGGCGGCGCGGGGGGCGCCGGCGGCGCGGGAACGGCGCCGGCCTGGACCACGAAGTCGAGCTCGCGGCCCGACAGCCGGACGTCGACGCTGCCACTCGGCAGCTCGGCGGTGATCTCGGCCGCGGCCTGGGAGATCGCCTCCATCAGAGCCAGCCGGGCGGCGGGGTCGAGGGCGAGCACGAGGCGCTCGGCGGCGTGCCGCGCATCGTCGCCACCCGCCTCGGCGGCGGCGACGAGATCCCGGCGCAGCCCCTCGACGTACGGTGTGATGTCCATGTGCACCACTATGACGTCATCATGACGTCATGTCAAGGCGTCGTGACATCGAGATGCCGTCGTTCCGCGTCACGCATGGCGTCACCTGATAGTGGGTACGGCGGCGGTCTACGGTGAGTCGGACGCGACTCGACCTCGGGAGGAGCCTCGGATGTCTGCGCACGTGACGGTGATGGCAGAGACCTTGATCGACGCGGACGTCGTCGACTACGCGATCCTCGCCATCTACTTCGGCTTCGTCCTGGGGATCGGACTCCTCGCGAGACGCCATATCTCCGACTCCGTCGACTTCTTCCTCAGCGGTCGGTCGCTGCCGGCCTGGGTCACCGGCCTCGCGTTCATCTCCGCCAACCTCGGCGCGGTCGAGATCATGGGCATGTCGGCGTCGGGCGCGGAGTTCGGGCTGCCGACGGTCCACTACTTCTGGGTCGGTGCGATCCCGGCCATGCTGTTCCTCGGCGTCGTGATGATGCCCTTCTACTACGGCTCCAAGGTCCGCTCGGTCCCCGAGTTCATGCTGCGGCGCTTCGGGCCCGGCGCCCACCTGGTCAACTCGATCTCCTTCGCGCTCGCCCAGCTGCTGATCGCCGGCGTGAACCTCTACCTCCTGTCCACCATCGTGCAGGCGCTGCTCGGCTGGCCGCGCTGGACGGCGCTCTTCGTCGCCGCCCTGGTCGTGCTCTTCTACATCACGCTTGGGGGACTCTCGGCGGCCATCTACAACGAGGTGCTGCAGTTCTTCGTGATCGTGGCCGCGCTGCTGCCGCTCACGCTGATCGGCCTCCACAAGGTCGGCGGCTGGGACGGCCTCACCGCCAAGATCACCGAGGCCGCCGACAACGGCGCGGGTCCGCCGGCCGAGCAACAGCTCGAGTCCTGGCCCGGGCAGGCGCTGTCGGGGTTCGACTCACCCATCCTGTCGGTGATCGGCATCGTGTTCGGTCTCGGGTTCGTGCTCTCGTTCGGCTACTGGACCACCAACTTCGTCGAGGTCCAGCGCGCCATGGCCTCCGACTCGATCAGCTCCGCGCGTCGTACGCCGGTGATCGGTGCGTTCCCCAAGATGTTCGTCCCGTTCATCACGATCGTGCCCGGCATGATCGCGGCGGTGCTGGTGGTCGATCTCGCCGACTTCAAGGCGGGCGGGACACCGAGCGTCGACGGGGTCGGCGCGGTCGACTACAACGACTCGCTCCTGCTGCTCATGCGCGACGTCCTGCCCAACGGCCTGCTCGGGCTCGCGATCACCGGTCTGCTGGCGGCGTTCATGGCGGGCATGGCGGCCAACGTCTCGGCGTTCAACACGGTCTTCAGCTACGACCTCTGGCAGGACTACGTGGTCAAGGACCGGGAGGACGACTACTACCTCAAGGTCGGCCGGGTCGCGACCGTCGCGGCGACCCTGATCGCGATCCTGACGGCGTCGATCGCCGGCAGCTTCTCGAACGTCATGGACTACCTCCAGACGCTCTTCGGGTTCTTCAACGCGCCGCTCTTCGCGACGTTCATCCTCGGGATGTTCTGGAAGCGGATGACGCCGACAGCCGGCTGGATGGGTCTGGTCGCGGGCACCCTGTCGGCGGTGGCCGTCGCGTTCCTGAGCGAGGATGCGTTCGGCAACCTCAGCATCGGCCTGATCCCGGTCGACGGGCAGGGGGCGGCGTTCCTGGCCGCCTCGACCGCGTTCGTCGTCGACATCGTGGTCAGCGTCGCGGTGTCGACGGTCACCGCGCCGAAGCCGGCCGAGCAGCTCGTCGGCCTGGTCTACTCCGAGACGCCGGCGGACCTGCGCACCGACCCCAACGAGGCCTCGGCGCCGTGGTACCGCAGGACGGTGCCCTTGGCGGGGGTGGCGCTGGTGATGGTCATCATTCTGAACATGCTGTTCTGAGGAGGCTGACGAGATGGCTGAGAAGTCGGGCAAGAAGACCGCAGGTGCGTTCGACGTGCGCAACATCATCGGGTTGCTGCTCACGGCGTACGGCGTGATCCTGACCGCCATGGGGCTGTTCGCCGATGCCGACGAGGACCGGACCGGCGGCGTCAACGCCAACCTCTACGCCGGGATCGCGCTCCTCGTCGTGGGTGCGTTCTTCCTGGTCTGGATGCGGCTCCGGCCGATCGTCGTGCCGGACGACGTCGACCGCGACGAGGTGGAGCGCCCCACCCACTGACCCGCACGACGTACTCGGCCCAGACGACGACTCCGTGGTCTCCTGCGAGATCCCACTGCCTCGCGAGTGACGCGCGAGGGTCAGAGGTCGAAGAGGGAGCCCTTCTCGTTGATCTCGACGTCGGTCTTCGACTGGTGACCCTGGTCCGCGGGGGGCGGTGTCGCGGGCTCGTCCTCGGTCGGCTCGGCCGCGTCGTCCGATGCGTCCGCCTCGTCGTCGGGCGCCGGGTCCGGCTCGGGTTCCGGATCGGGCGTTGGCTCCGGCTCCACCACCGGTTCCGACACCGCGGGCTCGTCGGACGCCGCGGTCGTGGCGGCCTGGCTGAGCGCCGCGGGATCGACGGCTGCGCTGGTCTCCGCCTCGGGTACGTCGAAGAGCGAGCCGCCCTGCGGGACGTCGGTGGTCGGCGTGGGCGTGGAGGGTTCCGGGGTCTCGTGGCTCGTCGCTGGCGCTCCTCGCTCCTCAACCTCCGGTTCGACGTCGAAGAGGGAGCCCCCGGAGGCGGGCTTGCTCTCGGTAGGTGGCGCCGGCGTGGGTGGGGTGTCGTCGGCGGGACCATTGCCGGACACGTCGAACAACGAGCCGACGCCGGAGAGGGAGTCGTCGTTGGCCGTGCTGACCGCCTCGGTCCGCGCCTGCTTCTCGACGTCCTGGCTCGGGGCTTCGCCGTCGTGACCGCCCACGTCGAACAACGAGCCACCGGACGAGGACGCCGGGGCAGCCGCGGCCTCCTCCGGCACGGACTTCTCCGGTGCGGTGGTCTCGGGCTGGGGCGCCTGCTCCTCGACGTCGAAGAGGGAGGAGCCGCCGCTGGCCTTGGCCGCGGGACCGACGTCCGCCGTCTCGGTGATCGTTCCCTCGGTCTGGGTGGCGTCGCCAGGCTCGGGCTCCGCCTTGGTGGCCACGTCCTCGGCGGCCTCCTCCTCCTCCACCTTCGTGAGGGTCGCCGTGGCGGCACCGGCGGCCGAGGCCGAGGCACCGGACTTGGCGGCGCGGGTGGCGGCCTCGCCCTTGACGGAAGCGAGCAACATCTGCGCGACGTCGAGGACCTCGACCTCCGCGCGGGCGTCACCGGAGTCCTGGAGCGCGGACAGCCCGTCGGAGAGCATCACCCGGCAGAACGGGCAGCCGACGGCGATCTGGTCGGCGCCGGTACCGACCGCCTCGGTCGTGCGGTTGAGGTTGATCCGCTCGCCGATCGTCTCCTCCATCCACATCCGGGCACCGCCGGCACCGCAGCAGAAGGAGCGCTCGGAGTTGCGCTCCATCTCCACGAACTCGGCGCCGGGCAGCACCTGGAGCAGTTCGCGTGGCGGCGAGTACACCTGGTTGTGGCGGCCGATGTAGCACGGGTCGTGATAGGTGATCGAGCGCTTGGCGGCCCCGGCTCCGTCCTGGACGGGCGTCAGCCGGCCCTCGCGGACGAGCCGGTTCAGCAGCTGGGTGTGGTGGACCACCTCCAGCTCGATGCCGAACTCCTGGTACTCGTTCTTGAGCGTGTTGAAGCAGTGGGCGCAGGTGGACACGACCTGCTTGACCTTGAACTCCTTGAACGTCTCGACGTTCTGCTGCGCCAGGCCCTGGAACACGAACTCGTTGCCGGCCCTGCGCGCCGAGTCGCCGGTGCACGTCTCGCCCTTGCCGAGCACGCCGAACGAGACGCCCGCCAGGTTCAGCAGCTCGGCCACGGCCCGGGTGGTCTTCTTGGCGCGGTCCTCGTAGGCGCCGGCGCAGCCGACCCAGAACAACCAGTCGACCGACTCGAGCGACTCGAGGTCCTCGCCGACGACCGGCACGTCGAAGTCGAGGCCCTGAGCCCAGTCCAGCCGCATGTTGGGGGACAGGTTCCACGGGTTGCCCTTGGACTCCATGCCCTTGAAGAGCTGGTTCAGCTCGGCGGGGAAGTTGTTCTCGACCAGCACCTGGTAGCGGCGCATGTCGACGATGTGGTCGACGTGCTCGATGTCGACCGGGCATTGCTGGACGCAGGCGCCGCACGTCACGCACGACCAGAGCACGTCGGGGTCGATGATCCCGCCGCCGGTCGGCGCCCATGCCTCGCCTTCGGTGGCGCCGACCAGGGCGCGCTCCACCTCGGCGGCCAGCTCCGGGTCGTCCTCGAGCAGCTTCTCCCGCTTGGCCTCATCGGCCTGGAGGTAGGAACCGATGTGGAACGCGTGGTCCCGCAGGTTCATGATCAGCATCTTGGGCGAGAGCGGCTTCTCGGTGTTCCACGCCGGGCACTGGCTCTGGCAGCGGCCGCACTCGGTGCAGGTCGCGAAGTCGAGCATGCCCTTCCACGAGAAGTCCTCGATCGAGCCGATGCCGAGGGTGGTGTCCTCGTCCATCTCCTCGAGGTCCTCCAGCGTGACGGGCTTGCCGCCGGACGTGAGCGGCTTGGCCGCACCCAACGCGACCGGCTGACGCTTGAAGAGGACGTTGAGCGGGGCCACGAAGATGTGGAGGTGCTTGCTGTTGAGCACGATGACGAGGAACACCAGCATCACGCCGATGTGGAGCAGCAGGCCGATCCCCTCGAGCGCGTGCACGGCGTCCTCGGACAGACCGTCGAGCAGGTTGCCGAGGGCCACGGAGAGGAACGCTCCGCTGTCGTAGGGGAGGTTGCCGGCCGCGGACGCCGCGCCGCGGAACAGGAACATCGTCCAGATGACGTTGAAGATCATGAACAGCACGAGCCAGGCGCCGCCGAGGTGCGAGCCCTTGAACCGAGACTTGCGCCCCAGCTTCTCGGGGGCGTTCTTCAGCCGGATCTGGGCGAAGACCCCGAGGCTGACCACGGCGAGGACCGCGATCAGGTCCTGGAGGAAGCCCAGCAGCTCCCAGCGGCCGATCAACGGGATCGCGAAGTCGTCGGAGATGAGCAGCACGCCGTACGCCTCGACGTAGACGCTGCCCAGGATCACGAACGCCCAGAACACGAAGAAGTGCGCCGCACCCGGCACCGTCCACTTGAGCAGCCGCTGCTGCCCGAAGACCTCGACGAGCTGGTTCTTGACGGCCCGGCCGAGCCGGCCGGTGACGCCCGCGACCCGGCCGGGGTCGGGCTGGCCGCTCCGGATCAACCGGATCAGCCACACCACGCGGCGCGCCGCGATCGGCAGCGCGATCACGTTGATCAGCAGGCCGAGAACAAGGACCCAGGTCACGACGTCTCCTCGTGGCTTCGGTGGTGCGTCGCGCCGAGACTACGGCGACCCGGGGGTCGCGGTCAGCGGGCAAGCCGTGTGAATCAGGTTACCTGGAAGTAGGGATGACCTCCCGTCACGCGAGTCGTGCCTCAATCCGCGCGAGTCGTGGGAAATACCGGTCGAGTCGTGCCTCGTTCCGGTCGAGTCCGGGATCAGGCACGACTCGATCCGAATCAGGCACGACTCGGGCCGCATCAGGCACGACTCGGCGGCTGGGTCACGCGGCCGGTGCTGTCGAGCACGACCCGCAGCCGGACGCCCGGCTCCTCCGGTCGGGCTGCCGGGTTCGACGACCGGCCCCGTCCGAGGTCACTCGACCGCGTCAGGACACCCGGCCGCCGATCCGGGTGGTCAGGGCGGCCGCGGCCTGGCGGGTGGCCTCGGCGAGCTGGCCCGGCGCGGCGTCGTCCGTGGCCGGGAACGTGATCGCGATGGCGGCGACCGGGTGCGCCCGGTGGTCGAGCACGGCGGAGGCGACGCTCGCGAAGCCCGGCGTGACCTCGCCGTCCTCGGTCGCGTAACCGCGGGCGCGGGTGTCGGTGAGCAGCGACCGCAGAGCCGACGGGGTGGCCGGGCCGGTCCCGTGACGCTGGGTGAACGTCGCGCTGTCGGGGTAGAGCGCCCGGACCTGTGCAGGCGGCAGGGCGGCGAGGATCGCGCGACCGCTGGCCGTGAGGTGGGCCGGCAGCCGCACGCCCACGTCGGTCACCAGGCTGGGGCGACCGGGCGCCCGCTCCTCCAGCACGTAGAGGACGTCGCGCCCGTGGAGCACCGTGAAGTGCGCGCTGTGGTGCGTCGCGTCGACCACCGCCGCCAGCAGTCGGCGGGCGACCCGCTGCAGCGGCTCGTGGCGGGAGTACCCGCTGCCCACCTCGAAGGCCGCCACCCCGAGGGCGAACCGGTGCTCGTCCTCGAGATGGTCGACGAAGCCCTCGTCGGCCATGGCCTGGAGCAGGTGGTACGCCGTGCTTCTCGGCAGGTCGCACACCTGCCGGATCCGGTCCAGCGGGACCGGCTCGGGCTGGCTCGCCAGGAACTTGAGGACGCGCAGGCATCGGGTCGCCGCGGGCACCTGGCTCATGATGTGACTCTAGGTGCCGGCGCCCGCAGCGACGTGGTGCGGGCGATCCGCTGGGTCGACGTCGACGCGGCGACCCCGTTGCGGCGGGTGGTGCAAACGGTGATGGCGACCCCGCCTCACGTCAGGCAAACGTGACGAGCGGCCCCGACTTGCGCGGGGCCAGGAATTTCACCCGCGCGGATGGGGACTCAGGCGCGGTGGGTGCCGGACGCGTCGTCGGGGTCGGCAGGCGGGTGCTGCTCCGCGACCGGTGCTGCCGGGTCTGACGTCTCGTCGGTGTCGGCCGTGGTCGGGTGTGTCGTGGGGTGCGTTGCGGGGTGCGTGGTCTCGTCGACGGCCTGGTCACGCCGGCCGAGACCGTCACTGGTGGCGGCGTCGCCGCGCACGGCCGGAGTCTCGGGCTCGTAGTCGTCGGACCGGTGGTCGATGTCGGGGTCGACCCGGTCCGCCTCGCGCACCCGGTCCTCGACGACGGCCTCGTCCATCGCCACGCCCTGCTCCGCCTGCGCGGCCCGGTTCCGGGCGGCCTCGGCCTCGGCCCGGGCCTCCTGTGCCTCGGCTCGTGACGACGTCAGCCCGGAGGCTCCCGCCACCGCGTCCTCGCGCAGCTGCTCGGCCTCGTGGCGGCGGTGCTCCTCCTGCGCCGTACTGCGACGCTTGCTGGCCATCATCGCCACGCCGATCAGCGCCGCGACGACCACGATCGCCACCAGGATCCAGATGATCTGTTCGCTCGACATGCTGCCAACGTAGGCACCACAGCGACGACCCACCCTCACCCACAGGGGTGGAAGGGCGGGTCGCGCAGGTGGGCTCAGCGCAGGGCGCGCATCACCCGTCGGGCAGTGGCGTGGCCGAGGTGGTAGCCGTCCTCCATCGCGTCGGGACCAGCGACGCCCACCCGGTCTCCGGGGTCGTGGCCGAGTTGTGGTCGTCGGCCGCGCCTGCCACGGCCCCGAACGGGCGCCAGAAGCCCACGTCGAGCTTGAGGCGCCAGGTCCGGATCAGGGCAGTGGCCACGGAGGCGTCGATCTCGGCGATCAACCGGGCAGTCTCGGATCCGAGATGTCTCGCGTCGGAGGGGGCTGGCGTCCGGGGTGGCTCGGTCCTTGGATGGGGGCATGACCAGCACCCTCGCGCCGCCGGTCGGCGGCACCGTCCAGGTCGGGACCGGGGCTGTCTCGTTCGCCGACGTCGTCGCGGTCGCACGCCACGGCGCGGCGGTCGCACTGACGGCGGACGCCGAGGCCGCGATCGAGCGGTCACGGGCGGTGGTCGACGCGCTCGCGGGTGGGGAGAGTCCGACGTACGGCATCTCGACCGGGTTCGGGGCGCTCGCCACCCGGCACATCGCACCTGAGATGCGCGCCCAGCTGCAGCGCTCGCTGGTCCGGTCGCACGCGGCGGGGTCAGGCCCCGAGGTCGAGCGTGAGGTGGTGCGCGCGCTGATGCTGTTGCGGCTCTCGACGCTGGCGACCGGCCACACCGGGATCCGGCTCGAGACCGCCCGCCTGATCGCCGGCCTGCTGACCCACGACATCACGCCGGTCGTGCACGAGTACGGCTCGCTGGGGTGCTCCGGCGACCTGGCCCCGCTGTCCCACTGCGCACTCGCCCTGATCGGCGAGGGCGACGTGCGGGACTCGGAGGGAACGCTGCGACCGGCCGCGGAGGCGCTCGCCGCCGCGGGGCTGGCCCCGGTCGAGCTGGCCGCCAAGGAGGGGCTCGCGCTCATCAACGGCACCGACGGGATGCTCGGGATGCTGGTGCTGGCGCTCACCGACCTGCGGCGGCTGCTGGCGGTCGCGGACGTCGCGGCGGCGATGTCGGTGGAGGGGCAGCTCGGCACCGACCGGGTGTTCGCGGCCGAGCTGCAGGCGCTGCGGCCCCACCCGGGCCAGGCCGTGTCCGCCGCCAACCTGACCTCGCTGCTGGCCGACTCCGGGGTCGTCGCCTCCCACCGCGGCCCCGACTGCAACCGGGTCCAGGACGCCTACTCGCTGCGCTGCTCGCCGCAGGTCCACGGTGCCGCCCGCGACACCGTGGCGTACGCCGGCGAGGTGGCCGGCCGCGAGCTGGCCAGCGCCGTCGACAACCCGGTGGTGCTGCCGGAGGCGGGGCGCGTCGAGTCGAACGGCAACTTCCACGGCGCCCCGGTGGGCTACGTGCTCGACTTCCTCGCGATCGCGGTCGCCGACTTGGCCTCGATCAGCGAGCGGCGTACCGACCGGTTCCTCGACAAGTCCCGCAGCCACGGGCTGCCGCCGTTCCTCGCCGACGACCCGGGCGTCGACAGCGGGCACATGATCGCGCAGTACACCCAGGCCGCCATCGTCTCGGAGCTCAAGCGGCTCGCGGTGCCCGCGAGCGTCGACTCGATCCCCTCGAGCGCGATGCAGGAGGACCACGTCTCGATGGGCTGGTCCGCCGCCCGCAAGCTGCGCCGCGCCGTCGACGGGCTGACCCGGGTGCTCGCGATCGAGGTGCTGACCGCTGCCCGCGCGCTCGACCTGCGCCGCCCCCTCACGCCGTCGCCGGCGACCGGCGCCGTCGTGGGGCTGCTGCGCCAGTCCGGGATCGAGGGTCCCGGGCCCGACCGACACCTGTCGCCGGAGATCGAGACCTGCGTCGGGCTCGTCCACTCCGGCGCCGTCCTCGATGCCGTCCAGTCCGTGATCGGAGAGCTGTCATGAACGACTCGACCAACCCCCGCCTGCCCATCCACGCTGCCCACGGCACCGAGCTGACCGCGCGCTCGTGGCAGACCGAGGCGCCGCTGCGGATGCTGATGAACAACCTCGACCCGGCGAACGCGGAGCGGCCCGAGGACCTCGTCGTCTACGGCGGCACCGGCAAGGCCGCCCGGAGCTGGGAGGCGTACGACGCGCTGGTGCGCACGCTCACGACCCTCGGCGACGACGAGACCATGCTCGTGCAGTCGGGCAAGCCGGTCGGCGTCATGAGGACCCACGAGTGGGCGCCCCGGGTGCTGATCGCCAACTCCAACCTCGTGGGCGACTGGGCCAACTGGGAGGAGTTCCGCCGGCTCGAGGACCTCGGCCTCACGATGTACGGCCAGATGACTGCGGGGTCGTGGATCTACATCGGCACCCAGGGCATCCTGCAGGGCACGTTCGAGACGTTCGCCGCGGTGGCCGAGAAGCGGTTCGGCGGCACGTTGGCCGGCACGATCACGCTCACCGCCGGGCTGGGTGGGATGGGCGGGGCGCAGCCGCTGGCGGTGACCATGAACGACGGGGTCGCGCTGTGCATCGAGTGCGACCAGACGCGGATCGACCGGCGACTCGAGACCCGCTACCTCGACGTGCAGGCACGCGACCTCGACCACGCGCTCGAGCTCGCGGTGGAGGCCCGGGACGCCCGGCGGGCACTGTCGATCGGGGTGCTCGGCAACGCTGCCGACCTGCTGCCGGCCCTGCTCGAGCGGGACGCACCGATCGACGTGGTGACCGACCAGACCTCCGCCCACGACCCGCTGGCCTACCTGCCGACGGGGGTGCCGTTCGGCGAGTGGCACGACCGCCGGGAGGCCGACCCGGCCGGGTTCACCAAGGAGGCGCAGGCCTCGATGGCCGCCCACGTGCGGGCGATGGTCGAGTTCCAGGACCGCGGTGCCGAGGTGTTCGACTACGGCAACTCGATCCGCGACGAGGCCCGCAAGGGCGGCTACGACCGGGCCTTCGAGTTCCCGGGCTTCGTCCCGGCGTACATCCGGCCGCTCTTCTGCGAGGGCAAGGGTCCGTTCCGGTGGGCGGCGCTGTCGGGCGACCCGGCCGACATCGCCGCCACCGACCGCGCCATCCTCGAGCTCTTCCCGGAGGACGAGAAGCTGCGGAAGTGGATCACCATGGCCGCCGAGCGGGTGGAGTTCCAAGGGCTGCCGGCGCGGATCTGCTGGCTCGGGTACGGCGAGCGCCACCGGGCCGGGCTCCGCTTCAACGAGATGGTCGCCTCGGGCGAGCTGAGCGCACCGGTCGTCATCGGCCGCGACCACCTCGACTGCGGGTCCGTCGCCTCGCCGTACCGCGAGACGGAGGCGATGCTCGACGGCTCCGACGCGATCGCCGACTGGGCGCTCCTCAACGCGCTGGTCAACACCGCGTCGGGTGCCACGTGGGTGTCGTTCCACCACGGCGGCGGCGTCGGGATCGGCCGGTCGCTGCACGCCGGCCAGGTGTGCGTCGCCGACGGCACCGACCTCGCGGCGCAGAAGATCGAGCGGGTGCTCACCAACGACCCGGGGATGGGCGTCATCCGGCACGTCGACGCGGGCTACGACCGGGCGGTCGAGGTGGCCGAGGAACGCGCCGTCCGGGTGCCCATGACGGAGTGAGGTTCGGCGGGAGAATCACGGGACATCCACGACGGCCGGTGGCACAGTGACCCGGTGACCGATGAGACCGCCCAGCCGCCAGCCCGCACCCGGGTCATCCTGACCGACATCAGCTCCCGGGCCTGGGAGCACCCGGCAGACCGGGGCGCGCTCGTCGCGCTGCGCAAGCTCAAGGGCTTCGACTCGGTGCTCAAGACGGTGTCGGGGCTCTTCCGGGAGCCGGCGGTGCGGCTGCTCCACCTGGGGACGGCGATCCGGGTCGACGAGCGCCAGTTCCCGACGCTGCACTTCCTGCTGCAGGACGTCGGCCGGGTGCTCGACGTGGCCGAGCTGCCCGAGGTGTTCGTGACCTCCAACCCCGTCCCGGGTGCCGTCACCATCGGCATGAACAAGCCCTTCATCCTCATCAACTCCGGGCTGGTCGACCTGCTCGACGAGGACGAGCTGCGGTTCGTGGTCGGTCACGAGCTCGGCCACGCGGTCAGCGGGCACGCGATCTACCAGACGCTGCTGCAGCGGCTGCTCAACCTGACCGGCGTGCTGTACGCCATCCCGCTCGGCGGGCTCGGGGTGCGGGCGATCATCGCCGCCCTGTACGAGTGGTCGCGCAAGGCCGAGCTGTCGGCCGACAGAGCCGGACTGCTGGCGACCCAGGACCCCGCCACGGCGTTCCGGGTGCACATGAAGCTGGCGAGCGGCGGCCACCTCGACGACCTCGACACGACGTCCTTCTTCGCGCAGGGCCGGGAGTACCTCGAGTCCAACGACCTGCGCGACTCCGTGCTCAAGCTGCTGCTGGTCGAGCGCGCCAGCCACCCGTTCGCCGTGGTGCGCGCCGCGGAGCTCCGGCAGTGGGTCGACTCCGGCGAGTACACGCAGTACCTCACCGGCAGCTACCCGCGTCGCGACGACGACGGCGACGCCAAGGTGACCGACGCCGCCCGGGAGGCGGCAGACGGCTACTCGGCCGCGTTCGCGCAGTCGCAGGACACCCTGGGCAAGCTCGTGCACGACATGGCGGGCGCCGCGGGGAGCTTCAAGGTGTGGCTCGACGAGAAGCTCCGCCGCGGCGAGACCCCCTGACCGACGGCGGTCTCAGGCACCCGAAGCCGGTGCGGGCGCTGGATGTCAGCTCCCAGCGGTCCTGAGCACCGTCCACACCCACTCAGGGCGCTGGCCCGCGTTCCAGACTGTCCCATCCTCGGGAGACAGCGCGTGAGCCGCCGTTGGCGAAGCACTTCGTCGTCTGGCCACCACCTGAGGACCTCGGCAGGCTCCATCGGGTGCCACGCGGCGATCATGTCGACGTCCTCACGGGTGGCACGGCGCAGGCTGCCGGTGGGGCGTGCGTCGGCAGGTCGTTCCATGGAGGCCATCCTGTCGATCAGGTGCGCGCCACGCAGCCGGATCTCCGGAGCGTCGTCGGGAGGCCGGCCCGGCTCGGTCCGAGGCGGACTCAGGGGGCGGTCGCCGGACCCGGGACGGTGACGTCGGGGACCTCCGGCTCGCTGGCTGCCGGGCCGAGGCCGTTGACGGCCGGGGACACCAGTCGCTCGACCCGGAGCGCCAGCACGATCATGGCGATGCAGCCGGCGGCGATGGTGGCGATGAACGCGGTGTCGAGGCCGCGGTCGAGCATCACGCCCGCCACGACCGGGCCGGCGATCGTGCCGCCCTGGAACGCGCCGGCGTTGACCGCGTTGTAGCGGCCGCGCAGGTGGTCGGGCGCGAGGTCGTTGGTGATCGCCGGGATGGTGGGCTGGAACATCGTCTCGCCGAGCGCGAACAGGCTGTGGAACACGAGCACCCCGGCGACCGCCGCCGCCGAGCCGGGCACCAGCCCGGTGAGACCGAGCACGACCCAGGACCCGGCCCAGAGCAGGGACATCACGACGAGCACGCGGGTGCGTCGTCGGCCCGTGATGAACCGCAGGACCAGGAACTGGAGGCCGACGATGACAGCCGTGTTGACCGCGAAGGCGAACCCGATGACGTCGGTCGACACCTCGCTGACCTGCCGCGCGAAGGCCGGGAACCCCGCCTCCATCTGGCCGTAGCCGACGAACGTGCCGAGGAAGGTGAGCCCGGTCATCCAGAGCACGACCGGCTGGCGGATGATCGCGAGGTAGGCCCCACGGCCGGCGGTGGCGTCGTCGTCGCTCGTGGACGCCACACCCCGGTCGGCCACGTGCCGCAGCGGCCCGAGGAGCAGCGCGATCGGGACCAGCATGCTGAGGCCGTCGGCGAGGAAGATGACGGTGAACGTCGTCGGGTCGGACACGTCGGCGTAGAGCCCGCCGATCACGCCGCCGACCCCGATGCCGAGGTTGACGAGCGCGAAGTTGACCCCGAAGTACTGCTGCCGCGTGGCACCGGTGGTGACGGCCGCGATGAGGGCGTTGAACGCCGGCCACGAGACGCCGAAGTTGAAGCCGAGCAGCAGGAACGAGAGCGCCACGACCAACGGGGTGGTGGCGAACGCGAGGATCACGCAGCCGACCAGCTGGGCGCTCGTGCCCATCAACAGCATCCGGCGGGCGCCGATCCGGTCCGTCAGCGCGCCGCCCGGTCCGGTGACGAGCAGGGCGACGACGGCGATGAACGCCATCAGCGTGCCGGCGAGGTCGAGCGAGATGCCGCGCACCTCGTGGAGGTAGATGACGGTGAAGGGCAGCGTCAGACCGCGACCGAGTGTCTGGATCGCGACCGTCGAGAGCAGCCAGCGGCCGGCCGGAGACAGGTCGCGCCAGAACGCCCGCAGGCTCGGGCGGTCGTCGGTCTCGCTGCTCACCGGTCCATCCTCGCTGTCACCACGGACACCCCGCACGCGAGTTTCGGACGTGCCGGCCGAGATCCTGCAGGCCCGGTCAGCCGGCGGTCGGGCCGGGGCGCGCTGCTGCGACCGCAGCCGGCAACTTCCGGAGCAGGTAGGCGACCACGCCGCCGAGCTCGTACGCCGAGGCCGGCTCGGTCGCGAGCGCGATCCGGTGGAAGGTGTCGATCTGGAAGGCCAGGTTGACGACGGCCACGAGGGCGGTCGCCCGCTCGAGGTCCGCGTCCGGGAACGCCTCGCGCCACGGCCGGAGGTAGGCCGCGAACAGCTCGCTCTCCGATGGCTCGCGCTTGTCGAAGTGGGCGAGGTGGTAGCCGTCGAGCAGCGGGTGGCTCACGCAGCAGTCCGTGAGATCGAACACCCGGAGCACCTCGCCGTCGAACGCCACGTTGCCCGGGTGCAGGTCGCCGTGGCTCAGCGTGTCCGGCAGCCCGCAGTCCCAGAGCTCGTGCACGAACCGCCCCACGTCGTCGACCACGTCGTCGAGGGCGGCCCGCTCCTCCGGCGTCAGGCGCGCCAGCTCGGGACTCTCCTCGAGGACCCGGCGGAACCCGGCGGTCGTCGCGGCCGCGTCGCGGACCGGCGCACCGGCCTCGATCAGCTCGTCCACGACGTCGAGGGCGGCTACCTGCACCACGCCCCACCGCCGGGCGACGGCGGCCTCGGAGCCGGGCGCCCGGTCGGAGTCGCCCGCGCCCTGCATCGCCTCCATCAGCAGCCAACCGCGGTCGACGTCGACGGCGACCAACGTCGGCACGTCGTCGGGGAAGTGCCGTGCCAGCACGCGGTGGAGGGCCGCCTCGTCGCGGAACATGTCGGAGGCCGCCTTGAACCAGACGTCGCCGGAGTCCGTGGGCACCCGGATCACCCCGGAGATGCTCCACACCCGGCTGATCCGCATCACGCCGGTACGTCGCCGGCCGGAGGAGGCCAGGTGCTCGTCGACCCAGGTCTCCACCTCGTCGTACCACCCCGGACGGAACCACGGCGGGCGCAGCGGGTGGGGCGCCGTCGCGAGCTGTTCGATCGTCCGCGCGAGCAGCCGGGCCGCGGGGTCGTCGGGGAGCGAGGCTGGCTCGATCCAGGAACCGCCCGGGAGCGGGAGCGCGCGACACCCGACGACGTCGAGGTAGCGGTCCTTCTCGACCTCCAGCACGGGCGCCAGGTAGACGTCGGCGCCCACGAGGTCGAGCGCGCGGGAGAACCGGTGGTCCTCGTGGTCGGCGCTGTCCTCGTCGACCTCGAGCTCGGGCAGCCGCCCGTCGACGGTCAGCACCCGCCCCTGGTGGAGCAGCGCGACGTGGGTGACCGCGGACATGCCGCGATGGTGACAGAGCGGAGGCGGCCGCGCCCGTGAGTTTCCCAGGTGGCCCTTCGAAGACCCCGTCGAGCCTGCCGGCCGCGCCGCGGGACGGGCGGCTCGGTTGACGCGGCCCGGTCAGCGACCGAGCGCCGTGATCGCCTCGTGGATGCGCAGCGTCCGCTCGGCCGACTCCACGTGGAGGTGCTCGACCATCCGGCCCCGGTAGGTGACCACGCCCGAGGACCGGTTCTCCCACGCGTCGAGCACGCCGCGGGCGTCCTCCACCGCCTGCTCGGACGGGGCGAACGCCTCGTTGGCGCCGGCGACCTGGTTCGGGTGGATCAGGGTCTTGCCGTCGAACCCCAGCTCGCGACCCTGGCGGCACTCGGCCACGAACCCCGCGTCGTCCTTCACGTCGTTGTAGACCCCGTCGAGGATGACCTTGCCGGTGGCACGCGCCGCCAGCAGCGCGAGGCCGAGCCCGGCCAGCAGCGGCTGCCGGCCGGGCACGTGCTCGGCGTGCAGCTCCTTGGTGAGGTCGTTGCTGCCCATGACCAGCACGGTCAGCCGCTCGGACGCGCCGGCGATGTCCTCCGCGTGGAGCATCGCGTACGGCGTCTCGAGCATCGCCCACAGGGCAGTGTGCTCGGGGGCGCCGTGGCCCGCCATGGCCTCGACGAGGGCCAGCACCGCGTCGGCGCTGTTCACCTTGGGGACCACGATCGCGTCCGGCCCGGCCGCACAGGCAGCCGCGAGGTCGTCGGCATGCCACTCGGTGTCCGCCCCGTTGACCCGGACCGCGACCTCGCGGGCGCCGTACTCGCCGGACGCGGCCGCTGCGCAGGCCGCGTCGCGGGCGGCCGGTTTGTCGTCGGGGGCGACGGCGTCCTCGAGGTCGAGGATCAGCCCGTCGCAGGGCAGGGTCGTGGCCTTCTCCAACGCGCGGGCGTTGGACGACGGCATGTAGAGCACGCTGCGGCGGGGCCGGACGTCATTCACGGCCGATCGCCTCGTACTTCTCCGCGAGCTCCGGGTCGATGGCGGCGAGCTGCTCGGCCAGCTCGACCATCACGAGGCACTGCTTGAGGGACGCGTCGTCCTCCATCTTGCCGTCGAGCATCACCGCTCCCGTGCCGTCACCCATGGCGGCGACGACCCGACGGGCGTGGGCGACGTCCTCGACGCTCGGGCTGAAGACGCGGTGCGCGATCGCGATCTGCTTGGGGTGCAGGCTCCAGGTGCCGACGCAACCGAGCAGGAACGCGTTGCGGAACTGGTCCTCACAGGCCACCTCGTCGGCGATGTCGCCGAACGGCCCGTAGTAGGGGTAGATCCCGTGCATCGCGCACGCGTCGACCATCCGCGCGATCGTGTAGTGCCAGAGGTCCTGCTGGAACGCCCGCCGCTGCATGTCGGGCTGCTGCGGGTCGGGATCCTGCCGGACGAGGTAGCCGGGGTGGCCGCCGCCGACGCGGGTCGTCTTCATCCGGCGGTCGGCGGCGAGGTCGGCCGGACCGAGCGAGAGGCCCTGCATCCGCGGGCTGGCACCGCAGATCTCCTCGACGTTCGCCACGCCGCGGGCCGTCTCGAGGATCGCGTGCACCAGGATCGGCCGGTCGAGCCCGGCCTTCGCCTCGAGCTGGGCGAGCAGCCGGTCGACGTAGTGGATGTCCTCGGCGCCCTGCACCTTCGGCACCATGACCACGTCGAGCCGGTCGCCGATCTCGCCGACCAGGGTGGTCAGGTCGTCGAGCACCCACGGGCTGTCGAGCGCGTTGACCCGCGTCCAGAGCTGGGTCGGCTCGAAGTCCGTCGACTGCGCGATCGTCACCAGGCCGGCCCGGGCGGCCTCCTTGTCATCGGCCTTGACGGCGTCCTCGAGGTTGCCCAGCAGGACGTCGACCTTCCCGACCAGGTCGGGGATCTTCGACGCCATCTTCTCGTTGCTCGGGTCGAAGAAGTGGATCGCGCGGCTGGGCCTGGCCGGCACCTCCCGCACCGGGTCGGGCGCGCCGACGGCGAGCGGGCGGAAGAAGTCCTTGGCGGGACGTGACGGGGACATGAGGCGGAACCTACCGCCGCCGCGGTCCGCTCCGGTATGACGCTCTTCACGCCCGCCGCGCCAGGCGGGCTCAGGCGCGAGCCACGAAGTACACGTTGAGCGGGTCCTCCTCGAGGTCGTGCACGACGACGTCCTCGAAGCCGGCTTCTCGCACCATCCGCTCGGCGGTCTGCACTCCCCAGACCGTGCCCAGCCCGTCGCCGCCCTGTCCGAGCGACACCGACATGCAGTGCACCATCGAGATGGCGTAGAGGAACGAGGCCCACGGCAGGTCGAGGTTGTCCTCGAGGTTGCTCTGTGCGTTGACGTCGACCATGAGGAAGCTGCCGCCGGGGCGTAGCGCCCGGCGGATGTTCGCGAGCACGGTCGCGGGGTGTGCCTGGTCGTGGATCGCGTCGAACGCGGTCACCAGGTCGAGCTCCGCCTCGACGTCCAGGGCGGCGACGTCGCGGCACTCGAAGCGGGCGTTGGTCAACCCCCAGGCTGCGGCCTCGCCGCGCGCGGCCGTGATGGCGTCGGGACTGAAGTCGTACCCGACGAAGCTGCTGGTGGGGTACGCGCGGGCCAGCAGGTTGATCGCGTGGCCCTCGCCGCACCCGATGTCGCCGACGCTGATGCCTGCCTCGAGGCGGGCGGTGAGACCGGTGATCGGGATGATGGAGTCGAGCAGCGCGGCGTCGTTGACAGCCGCGCTCTCGGCAGCCATCAGCGCGTGAAAGTTCGGGTAGTCGTCGTACGACAGGCCGCCACCCGCCCGGAAGCGTTCGGCGACCTTGGGGAGGACCTGCGCCATGAGAGTGACCAGCCGCGTCTGGCGTGCCAGGTTGTCGGGACCCGCACCGGTGAGGAACGCCGCGTGGTCGGGGGCCAGCTGGTAGGTCTGGTCCTCGGGTCGGTACTCGACGAAGCGTGTCGACACCACACCGCCGAGCCACTCGCGCACGTAGCGCTCGTCGAGTCCGGCCGCATCGGCGACCTGGGCGCTGGTGGCGGGCGGCAGCGCGCCGAGGGTCTCGAAGAGCCCCAGCTCGTGGCCGATGCTGGTGAGCACGCAGACGGCGCCGTCGTTCACGATCCCGAAGACGCGCTCGGCGACCGCTTCGGGGTCGGTGAGCGTGGTGGGCTGTGCGTCGAGAATCGTCATCTCTTTCCTCCTGGGGACCCGGCGTTTCCGATTGGAAGGGACGCTAGGCGGCTGACGGGGCACACCGCGTCGGGTGGACGGCCCATTCCGCGCAGCCGGCCTGGGGTGAAAGGTGTAGGTCAGACTCCGTGCTCACGGGCCCAGGCGGCGGCGGAGGTCCTGGACGACACCCCGATCTTCGTGAAGATGTTCGCGAGGTGACGGCTCACCGTCTTGCCACTGATCGTGAGCGCATCGGCGACCTGGTGGTTCGTCGACCCGGCGGCGACCAGCCGCAGGACCTCTCCCTCACGGGACGTGAGCCCGCCGGGCAGCGCCCGCGGGGCCAGCCGGACGAGGTCCGGCTCGGCGCCGAGCTGGGTGTAGATCGCGAGGGCCGTGGCCTCCTCTGCCCGCGCCCGGTCTTCTTCACCGAGGGCGCGCGCGGCCTCGGCGAGTCGTTCGTGCACGACCGCCGATGCGTGGCGGTGGCGTTGCTCGCGATAGATCCGGGCGGAGCGCTCCAGGAGCGGCATCGCTGGCGCGGGCTCACCGCCGCTGAGCAGCAGGGCGGCGCGAGCACGGCCTTCGAGTGCGAGCAGACCCGCAGTGCCGTACCACGTAGCCGTCTCCTCCAGCTCGAGGGTCAGCGAAGCGGCGTACGCCGGCTCGTGCTCGACCAGTGCCAGCTCTACGGCCGGCAGCAGCATCCGTGCGCGGGTCAGGCGGTTCTCGCCCGCGAGCGCGATCCGCAGCTGAGCCAGCGCTCCGGCGGTGTCGCCCGCGTCGCGAAGCAGCAGGGCCGAACCGGGTTGCGCGTGGTGCGCCAGTGCCCGGGCCTGGTCGAACGCATGGCCTGCGCCGTCCACGTCGCCGCGGAGCCGGCGTACCTCGCCCAGCGTGTAGTAGCCCTCCCCGGCCAGCCAGCCATGGGCGCCGACCAGGTTCTCGCTCTGATCGCCGAGCTCCCGCTCGACGGTGGTCCAACCGCCCTCGGCGGCGATCAGCTGCAGCTCGTGGATGCGGGTGACTCCGGCGAACATGAAGGTCTGTGACAGGGGTGTGGCCCACCGTGCGAGGGCGTCGGTCCACGCGCGCATCCGGCCCAGGTCGGCCAGGTCGTCACACAGATGGATCACGGTGCAGTAGAGGTCTCCGGACCAGAGGGGGTCGACGTGCCCAGCAAGGACCGGGAGCATCGCCTCGTCCAAATGGGCGAACCCAGACGCCGTGTCGCCGGCCCGTACCGCGGACATGCCCCCGAGGGCGAGGGCGAAACAGCTCAGGGCGGGGTCGCGGAAATCCTCGGCGTACCCCCTGAGCTCGGCCGCCGCCGCTGCGGCGGGCGCAGGGTCGCCAGTGAGGTCCAGGTCACCGGCGGCCTCCAGGTAGGTCAGGTACCCGTGCAGGACCGATCGCGGCTGCCCGGCCAGCAGCCTGCGCGCTCGTGCGACCCATGCCGTCCCGACCTGCAGGTCGCCGCGGGTGTACCAGGCGAGCGACAGCCGGATCGCCTGGTTCGCCGCCTGCTGCTCCGCCCCGGCAGCCCGAAGCTTTTGGTAGATCTCCTCGGAGACCTCCATCGACGTCGGGGAGTCGCCCAGCCACCACGCCGCTTCGGCCAGTCGTGCCAGGTCGGACGGGTCGAGCGCGTCGCGGTCGGGGGCCAGGGCGTCGTACGTCGCTCTCCAGTCACCCCGTGCGGACGCCTCTCCTGCTGCCATCACCGTGCACCTCCCGGGCGCCGGGGCGTGCGGTCAGCCCCTGAACCACCGGCGGCGGGATCGCCGCGGCTCGGACCTGCGAGGCGCCTCCGACCCAGTGTGACGCCGGGTGCGGCGCTCGCGCCATCGTCCGACCTCGACGTCGACGTCTCGGGTCGGCGTGATCACCGGTGGCCCGCCCTCGAGCTGCCGGCGGGCGTGGACCACCCGGCGGTTGAAGTCGTCGAGCTCGCGACGTACCTCCCGCTCAGAGGTCAGCCGGTCGAGCAGACCGTCGAGCTCGAGGTCGTCCTTGCGCAGCTGGAGCGCGGCGGGCAGGACGCCGGTGATCCGCTCGCGCTCGACGAGCTGCTTCACCCACCAGTCGGGGTCGTGCTGGTTGCCGAGGTTCTGGATCGGCTTGCCGGCGCCCGGGAGGTTGTCGAAGTCGCCGCGCTCCATCGCCTGCCGGATCTGCAGGTCGACCCAGGTCTGCTGCTGCTCGATCCTCCGGGCCGCGGCCGCCCGGCCGGTGCGGCGGTCCCGCTCCGGCGTACGGTCGGCTCGCTCCGCCATGCCCCCAGTTTACAGAGCGCGAATCGTGGGAAAATCGGGTCGAGTCGTGCCTGATTCGCGTCGAGTCGTGGCTGAATCCGACCAACGCACGAACGAGGCACGACTCGGCCCGGATTTCCCACGACTCGGCCCGGATTTCCCACGACTCGGGCGGAATGCCCGCGCCTGCAGCGCCGCGACCGGGTCCGTCATGGCCGCACGCTAGCGCCCCCAGCCGCCGCGGTGGACGAGCTCGTCGAGCGGCACCCGCCGCCGGCTGCTCGCCGAGCCGGGCAGGCCGGCGTCGTCGGCGAGGTGGCCGATCGTGATCGCGCCGATCGGGTCGTGGGTGTCGGGGATGGCGAGCTCGCGCCGGACGTCGTCGAGGCGGTCCACCGGGATCCCGAAGAACAGCGCCCCGAGCCCCTCGTCGACCACCGTCTGGAGGATCAGGAGGCTCGCCATCGCCGTGTCCATGTGCCAGTAGGGCACGGGCCAGTGGCTGTCGTCGCGGTTGGCCCAGCCCTTGTCGGGCTCGGCGTAGCGGTCGAGGTAGGCGGCCTTGCTGGAGCAGGGGACGACGATCACCGGCGCTCGCAGCATGCCGGTCAGCCAGCGGTCGGGCGCCGCGAGCTGCTCGGGCGGGGTGGCCGACTCCCAGTAGCGACGTACGTCGCCGGGCGTGTCGAGCAGCACGAACGCCCAGCCCTGGCTGAAGCCCGCGCTCGGGGCCCGGGTCGCGTTGCGCAGCGCGCGCTCCACGATCGCGGGGTCGACCGGCCGCTCGGCGTAGTTGCGGATCATGCGGCGGCGGTCGACGACCTGCTGGAACTCCATGCCGATCACCCTCGCACGTCTCGGATCCCGGACCGGCTGGCCGCGGCGGCGCTTGCCGGGGTCGCCGGAGACCGCTGGACTGGGGCCATGACGTTCGAGGAGATGTGGGCCGACCTGGCGCCGGTCGGCCGCTCCTCCGACTCCGGGGGCTACTTCCGGCAACCCTGGGCAGGAGCCGAGACCGAGCTGCGGGCCTGGTTCGCCGCCGCCGCGGCCGATCGCGGCCTGCGGCTCGAGAGCGACCCGCTCGGCAACCAGGTCGCCTGGTGGGACGTCGGGTCCGGACCCGCCGTGCTCACCGGCTCGCACCTCGACAGCGTCCTCGACGGCGGGGCGTACGACGGGCCGCTCGGCGTGGTCTCCGGGCTGGCCGCGATCGACGAGCTCAGGGCGCGTGGCGTCGTGCCGAGCCGGCCGGTCGGCGTGTCGGTGTTCGTGGAGGAGGAGGGATCGCGCTTCGGGCTGGCCTGCCTCGGGTCGCGGGTCGCGACGGGCTCGCTCGACTGGTCGCGCGCACAGGAGCTGCGTGACCGCGACGGGGTGTTCCTGCCCGACGCGCTGGCCGCCGCCGGGCTCGGCGCCGACGTACCCGGTCCGTGGTCAGCGCTGGCGGACGTCGGCTGCTTCGTGGAGCTGCACGTCGAGCAGGGCCGCGACCTGGTCGACCGCGGTGCGGCGGTCGGGGTGGGGAGCGGGATCTGGCCGCACGGGCGCTACCGGTTCGACTTCACCGGCGAGGCCAACCACGCAGGCACGACCCGGATGGCCGACCGGCACGACCCGATGCTGACGTACGCGATGACCGCGCTGGCGGCGAACAAGCAGGCGCGGCTCGCCGACGCGCGCGCGACGTTCGGCCGGGTGGAGGTCGCACCGAACGGCACGAACGCGGTGCCGTCGGCCGTGACCGCGTGGCTCGACGCGCGGGCCGGGACCGCGGCCGAGCTGGAGGCGCTGGTGGCGGCGGTGAGCCGGCAGGCGACCGACCGGGCCGGCCGCGACGCGACGGCGGTCACCGTGACCGCCGAGTCGGTGTCGGACCTGGTCTCCTTCGACGCAGCGCTCGCGGCCCGGATCGCCACCGGCCACGCGAGCGGCGACTGGCCGGTGATCCCGACCGCGGCCGGCCACGACGCCGGGATCCTCGCCGCCGCCGGCATCCCGACCGCGATGCTGTTCGTGCGGAACCCGACCGGGATCTCGCACTCGCCCGCCGAGGAGGCGTCGACGGCCGACTGTCTCGTGGGCGTCTCCGCGCTGGCCGACACGCTCGAGCGGCTCACGTCGTGAGCTCGACGTACCTCCTCGAGCGGGCGTGGGTGGACGGCGCCGTCCACGACGGCGTGCTGGTGGAGATCGCGGGCGGCCGGTTCACGTCCGTCACGCCCGGCGGTCGCACCGACGGCGCGACCCGCCTCCCCGGCCTCACGCTGCCCGGGTTCGCCAACACCCACAGCCACGCGTTCCACCGCGCGCTGCGCGGGCGCACCCAGCGCGAGCGGGGGACGTTCTGGACCTGGCGGGAGCGGATGTACGCCGTGGCGGAGCGGCTCGACCCGGACGGCTACTTCGCCCTGGCCCGGGCCACCTACCGCGAGATGGTCGCCGCCGGGATGACGAGCGTGGGGGAGTTCCACTACCTCCACCACCAGCCCGACGGGTCACCGTACGCCGACCCCAACGCCATGTCGCACGCGCTCGTCGCGGCGGCGCAGGAGGCGGGGATCCGGCTCACGCTGCTGGACACGTGCTACCTCTCGGCCGGGTTCGGCGAGCCACCCCAGGGCGTGCAGCGCCGGTTCAGCGACGGCGACGTCGGCGCCTGGGCGGAGCGGGCGTCCGCCCGGAACGCCACCGACGCCACCCGGCTCGGAGCCGCGATCCACTCGGTCCGCGCCGTGCCGGCCGAGGCGATGCCGACCGTCGCCGACTGGTCCGCCGGCCGCCCGCTGCATGTCCACGTGTCCGAGCAGGTCGGTGAGAACCAGGCCTGTGTCGCCGCCTACGCGCGCACGCCCGTCGAGGTGCTGCTCGACCACGGCGTGCTCGGCCCGCTGACCACCGCGGTCCACGCCACGCACCTCTCCGAGGACGACGTCGCCCACCTCGCCGGGACGCAGACGTACGCCGGGTTCTGCCCCACGACCGAGCGCGACCTCGGCGACGGCATCGGGCCGTCGACCCGGCTACGCGACGCCGGCGTCCGACTGACCCTCGGCAGCGACAGCCACGCGGTCGTGGACCCGTTCGAGGAGATGCGGGCGCTCGAGCTCGACGAGCGGCTCGCGACCCAGCAGCGAGGCCACTGGCGCGCGGCCGACCTGCTGACGGCCGCGACGTCGGACGGCCACGCCAGCCTGGGCTGGGACGACGCGGGCGCGATCGCCGTCGGCCAGCGGGCCGACCTCGTCACGATCGACACCGGCACCCCGCGCACGGCGGGGACCGGGGCGGACGAGCACACCGCCGTGTTCGCGGCCACCGCCGCCGACGTCACCCAGGTCGTGGTCGACGGCCGGGTGGTGATGCGGCAGGGTGACGCCGAGGCGGTGGGCCGTGAGCTCGACCTCGCCATCGGGAGGGAATGGACGTGAGCACCACCGTCATCACCCACATCGGCGAGCTGACGACGAACGCCCACCCGCGCCCGCTCGCCGACGCCGCCGTCGTCCTCGACGGCGGTCACGTGGCCTGGGTCGGGAGCGCGGCCGACGCGCCGGACGCCGACCAGCAGGTCGACGCGGGCGGCCGGGCTGTGATCCCGGGCTTCGTCGACAGCCACAGCCACCTGGTGTTCGCGGGCGACCGGGCACCCGAGTTCGCGGCCAGGATGGCGGGGGAGTCGTACGCCGCTGGCGGGATCCGCACGACCGTCGCCGCCACCCGCGCCGCCTCCGACGAGCAGCTGACCAGCCACGTCGCCCGGCTGGTGGGGGAGATGCGCCGCCAGGGCACCACCACGGTCGAGATCAAGAGCGGCTACGGGTTGACGGTCCACGACGAGGCCCGCAGCCTGGTCGTCGCCCGCCAGTTCACCGACGAGACCACGTTCCTCGGCGCCCACGTGGTGCCGGCCGACGCCGACCCCTCGGCGTACGTCGAGCTGGTGACGGGCCCGATGCTCGAGGCCTGTGCCCCTCACGCCCGCTGGATCGACGTCTTCTGCGAGGACGGCGCGTTCGACGAGGACCAGGCCCGGACCGTGCTCGCCGCCGGCGCCGACGCCGGGCTGCGGGGGCGGCTCCACGCCAACCAGCTCACGTACGGCGGCGGCGTGCGGCTGGCCGCGGAGCTCGGCCTGACGGCCGTGGACCACTGCACCTACCTGAGCGACGACGACGTCGCGGCACTCGCCGACAGCGGGACGGTGGCGACCCTGCTGCCGGGCGTGGAGTTCTCGACCCGGCAGCCCTACCCCGACGCCCGCCGGCTGCTCGACGCCGGTGTCACCGTGGCGCTCGCCAGCGACTGCAACCCCGGCTCGTGCTTCACCAGCTCCGTGGCGCTGTGCATCGCACTCGCCGTCCGGGAGATGGGGATGACGCCCGCTGAGGCCGTGTGGGCCGCCACGGCCGGCGGCGCACGGGCCCTCGGTCGTGACGACGTCGGCGTGCTCGCACCCGGCGCCCGGGCGGATCTCGTGCTGCTCGAGGCGCCCTCGGCCGTGCATCTCGCCTACCGGCCCGGCGTGCCCCTGGTGGCGGGGGTCTGGAAGGACGGCCGGCCGCTCTGAGGTGGTGCGGGGTGCCTCAGATAAGGCACCTGCCCGATGTGCGGGCCTACCTCAGACGCGCACTCTCGACTCGTCAGCACAACCAGAAGACCGAGACGAGGAGCACGAGATGTTCGAGATCGACCACACCTACCTGGACTACGAGCTGGCCTACCGCGCCGAGCGGATGCGTGGCGAGCGCCCCGACGAGCACCACGAGGGGCACCGCACCACGCGGCCCGTCCGGTGGCGCCGGACGGGCCGGAACCTGAGTCGCCCTGCCGCCTGATGTCGGCGTCAGCCGCCATGATGGACGTCGTGGCGACCCAGACCAGCAAGACCCTCGTCGGTCGTGACACCGAGCTGAAGGACCTCGAGTCCTGGCTCCGTGACGCGGCCGGCGAGGGTCAATCCATCTCCGGGGTGCTCCTCGGCGGTGACGCGGGCGTCGGCAAGACCCGGCTCCTGACCGAGGTCCGCGACCGACTGGCCGCCGACGGCTGGCGGGTCCTCGCGGGCCACTGCCTCGACCTGGGCGACACCGGCCTCCCCTACCTCCCGTTCTCCGAGATACTCGGCCGGCTCGATATCGAGCTCCCCGACGTCGTCGCCACCGTCGCCGGCCACCACCCGACCCTCACCCGGCTGCAGCCCGGCCGCCGCACGCTCGCCGTCGAGGGCGGCGACGGCGCCTCGATCGACCGCTCCGCCCTCTTCGACGCCGTCCGCGCGCTCTTCGAGGAGGCCTCCCGTGACGCCCCGCTGCTCGTCGTGGTCGAGGACTCCCACTGGGCCGACCAGTCGACGCGCGACCTCCTCAGCTTCCTCTTCACCCGTGACTTCACCGGCCCGGTGGCGCTCGTCGTCAGCTACCGCGCCGACGACCTCCACCGGCGCCACCCGCTGCGGCGCCACCTTGCCGAGTGGACCCGGATCCCCGGCGTACGACGCCTCGCGCTGGGCACGCTGGCCGACGACGCCGTCCAGGCCCTGATCGCCGAGCTGGTCCCTGGCGGCCTGTCCATGGCCGAGACCGTCGACATCGTCGACCGGGCCGAGGGCAACGCGTTCTTCGTCGAGGAGCTCACGAGCGCGGCCGCCGGGCCGGGCCGGTGGGTACCCGCCGAGCTCGCCGACGTGCTCCTCGTGCGGCTCGACCGGCTCGACGACGCCGCCCGCCAGGTGGTCCGGGCCGCCAGCGTGGCCGGCCGGAAGGTGTCGCACGACCTGCTCGCCGCCGCGTCCGGGCTCGACGCCGTCGCGCTCGAGGGCGGCCTGCGCCAGGCCGCTGACGTCAACGTCCTCGTACCCAGCGGCGAGCGCTACGCGTTCCGGCACGCGCTGCTCGGCGAGGCGGTCTACGACGACCTGCTCCCCGGCGAGCGGGTCCGGCTCCACGACCGGTTCGCGGCGGCGCTGCGCGACGGCGCGGTGACCGGCACCGCCGCCGAGCTCGCGCGCCACTCCCGGCTCGCCAACGACCTCGGCACGGCCGTCCACGCCAGCATCCGGGCCGGTCACGACGCGCTGGCCGTGGGCGGACCCGACGAGGCCGTCCACCACTACGAGCAGGCGCTCCAGCTGCTCACCGACCCGCGACGTCCGCCCGATCTCGACGTCGACCGGTCCGCGCTCGCCGTCCACCTCGCCGACGCGCTCTCCGCCTCCGGGCGCCCGCAGCGTGCCGCGGCTCTCCTCGGCGAGGAGCTCGAGGCGCTGCGCGCCGATGCTCCGAGCGCGTGGCGCGCCCGGATGCTCGCCGCCCACGCGTTCCTGCTGATGATCACCGAGACCGAGGCCGACCCGCTCGAGATCTCCACCGAGGCCTTCCGGCTGGTGCCGGGCGACGAGACCGTGCTCCGGGCCAAGGTGCTGGGCACCCACGCCCGGATCCTCACCGCCTTCGGCCGCGGGGAGGACGCGCAGCCGGTGGCGCTGGAGGCGCTCGCGCTCGCCGAGCGGCTGCAGGCGCCCACCCTGGTCGCCGACCTCCTCGTCACCCTCAGCCAGGCGCGCCACACCGGGCCGCACGCCGGGCTGCGGGAGGCGCTGGGCGAGGCGATCCTGCGCTCGCGCGAGGCCGGTGCGGTCGACGCGGAGCTACGCGGCCACTTCATGCTGGGCCGCTCCTACGAGGACATGGGCGAGTGGCCCCAGGCCGAGACCGCGTTCCGAGCCGGGGTCGCGCTCGCCGAGGAGGTCGGGCTGCCGTTCGCGCCCTACGGCTTCGAGGCCCGCTGGCACCTGATCTTCCAGTACACCGTCCGCGGCCTGTGGGACGGCGCCCTCGACCTCGCCGCCAAGGCCGGCTCCCCGCCCCTGATCCAGCAGGCCGTGCTCGACATCTTCGTCCTCTTCATCGCCCAGTCCCGGGGCGAGTCCGTCGCCGACCGGTTGGCCGTGCTCCGCCCGCTGTGGGCCGAGGAGGGGCTGATCCCGATCCACTCCAGCACGATGGAGATGACCGAGGCCGCGCGCGCCGGCGACCCCGCTGCCGTCCTGGGCGCCTACCGCGACTCCGTGGGCGTGCTCACCCGGCTGTGGCAGCCGTGGTTCCCGGCGCGGATCCGGATGGCGGCGGTCGCGCTCGCGTCCCTCGCCGACCTCTTGCCCGAGGTCCCCGCGGCCGAACGGCCCGCGCTCGTCGAGCGGGCAGGGGAGCTCCTCAACGACGGACGGCTGGTGCTCGAGCGCTACGCCAACCCGGCCGGGCTGTGGGGGCCCGAGGGCGAGGCGTGGGTCGCACGGCTGGAGGCAGAGGCGCTCCGCTTCCGCTGGCTCGCGGGAGACCCGCCGGCCGACGACGTCCTGGTCGCGGCCTGGCGCGAGGCGGAGTCGCGCTTCGAGCAGTTCGGCGACGTCTACCAGCTGGCCGCGGTCCGGGTCGGGCTCGCCTCCATCCTGCGGGCCACGGGCGACGCCGCCGGTGCCCGTGACGTCGGCGACCGCGCCCGCGAGGCCGCGCACGCGCTCGGCGCCCGGCCCCTCGTCGACCAGCTGACGGCGCTGGGCTCGCGCAAGCCGCGGCGGTCGGCCGGGAGCGACCGTCTCACCGCCCGGGAGTCGGAGATCCTCGCGCTGGTGGCCGAGGGGCGCAGCAACGGCGAGATCGGGAAACAGCTGTTCATCAGCACCAAGACCGTCTCGGTCCACGTCTCCAACATCCTGGCCAAGCTCGGGGCCGCCGGTCGCACCGAGGCGGCTGCGATCGCCCGACGTCGCGGGCTGCTCGGCTGACGGGTTCACCCCTGCGGTGGGTGCGACGGGAGCGAGGCGGCCGCTAGGTTCGACGTACGGGCGGAACCGCCGCTCGACACCCTCGAGGAGGCGCCATGACGAACAGCTCCGACGAATCCCTCACCGACGCTGACCTGACCACCGGCGACACCCCGACCGCTTCGTCCATGCCCTCCGACGCGGACGGCACGGACGGCGGGGACGCCGACAGCACCGATGGGGACTCGACCGACTCGACCGACGGTGACAGCAGCGACGCCGACGGCACCGACGGCGGCGACGCGGACGCGACCGACGGCTAGGGCAGTGGAGACACGCCCGAGGAGAGCCCGCTGAGCGCGCTCGACCTTCTCAGCGGTGACGCCCAGACCTTCCTCGCGAAGGTCTGGGCGACCCGCGTCCACCTGCACCAGGCCGACCGCGACCGCCTGGTCGGGATGCTGTCGTTCGACGACGTCGACCACCTCCTGACCGAGACCGCGATCCGTACGCCGGCCGTCCGGGTGGCTCGGGACGGCTCGGTGCTTCCCGAGGCGCGGTACACCCGGTCGGGGGCGACAGTGGCCGGCAAGCCGCTGACCGGCCTCGTCGACGCCCGGCGGGTCCTGCAGCTGTTCGACGAGGGCGCGACCGTCGTGCTCCAGGGACTTCACCGCTACTGGCCACCATTGCGCGCGCTGGTCGCCGACCTCGAGCTGGAGCTCGGCCATCCGTGCCAGGCCAACGCCTACCTCACCCCGCCCGGTTCGCAGGGCTTCGCGGTGCACTCCGACAGCCACGACGTGTTCGTCTTCCAGACCCACGGGCACAAGCAGTGGGAGATCCACACCGACGGGCGGGTCGACGACGTGCTCCTCGAGCCGGGGTTGTCGATGTACCTGCCGACCGGCACCCCGCACGCGGCGCGCGCCCAGGACGCCGTCTCGCTCCACGTGACGCTCGGCATCAACCAGGTCACCTGGCGCGCGCTGGTCGAGCAGACGGTGTCCGAGGTGCTCGCCGACGTCCCCGACACCCACCTGCCGGCGGGGTACGTCGACGCGCCGGCCGAGCTCGCCGCGGGGCTCCGCGCCCGGCTCGACGACGTGGCGGAGGCCGTTCGGCGGATCGACGCCGGGGCCGCCGCGGCCGACCGCGTCGAGCGGTTCCTCACGTCGCGCAGCGCCCGGCTCCGCGGCGGGCTGCGCGACGTGGTCGCGGTCCGCGACCTGGCCGACCACACCCGGCTCGCGCGTCGTGCAGGGAGCCCGTGCGTGCTGGTCGACCACGACGGCGGGATCCGGCTGCTGCTGGGCGACCGCACCCTCGACGTGCCGGCCCGGCTGCGGCCGGCTCTCGAGCAGATCCGGGCCGCGGACGTGCTCACGCCGGCCGACCTCGCCGACCACCTCGATCCCGAGAGTCGACGCGTGCTCTGCCGCCGACTGGTGCGGGAGGGCCTGCTCGAGGTCCTGGAGTGAACGAACGGTTCCGTTGCGCCGTCGCCAGTGGGCTGCGCAGCGACGAGCTCGCCGGCACGGCGTCGACGGTGCGTGCCTTCCTGCTCGTCGAGTTCTCCGGAGCCTGGGGCGTCGACGCGCTCCGCGACTCGCGGCTCCACGTCGCCACGAAGCAGGTGCTGCGCTCGGCCGCCGGCCACGGCGTCCGGGTCAACCTGATCCGGCGGCACCGGCCGGCTGCGAGGGAGCCCGGCACCCGGGTCTTCGCGGCGTACGCCGGCCAGGACCGGTCGTGGCTAGAGACGGCCGTGCTCCAGTCGTCGGACGAGGTCGCCGACCTCGATCTGGCGGCCCTCGGGGCGGGCAGGTCGGCAGGACTGCGTCCGAGCGCCGGGCCGGTCTTCGGGGTGTGCACCCACGGCCGGCACGACGCGTGCTGCGCCGAGCTGGGCCGGCCCATCGCCAACGCCCTCGACGAGGCGCAGCCCGACGCGACGTGGGAGATCTCGCACATCGGCGGAGACCGGTTCGCCGGCAACCTGCTGGTGCTGCCGCACGGGCTCTACTACGGCCGGCTGGACCCGCTGTCGGCCATCGCCGTCGCCGCCGGCCACCGCACCGGCCACCTCGACCTCGACCACCTCCGCGGCCGCTCGTCGTACCCGATGGCGGTCCAGGCGGCCGAGATCGCGCTGCGCCGGCAGCTGGGCGAGACCCGGCACGACGCCGTCCGGCTGGTGGGGCGCAGCCGGGACGGCGACACGTGGCGCACCCGGTTCGAGGCCGGCGCGGAGCCGTGGCAGGTCGTCGTCCGCACCACCGTGGACGACGCGGACCGGCACCGCCTCACGTGCACCGCGGGGAGCGCGCACGGGATCCCCCGCCACCACGTGCTCGCACTCCACCGGCTCCCCGCCTGACCCGCCACACCGTTCCAGGCCCTTGACGTACTCGTAGTATGTCGGGGATGAGTGCCCTCACGGACGGTGTCGAGGAGCTGACCGCGCAGCGGTTCGCGAAGATGCGGCCGTTCGGGGGCAACACCCCGCCGCCGCTGGACACGACCGGGCTGCCACCCGGTCCGCGGTGGCCGATGATCGCCCAGAGCATCGGACTGGTGCGGTTCCGCCACCAGTTCGTGCCGTGGTGCCACCGCCGGTACGGCGACGTCTTCACCGTCCGGATCCTGCCGAAGGGCCGGCCACTGGTGCTGTTCGCCCGGCCCGAGCACGCGAAGCAGATCTTCGCGGGCGACCCGGCGGTGTTCCACGCCGGCAAGGGAAACGCGATCCTCGGCCCGATCATGGGCGAGCACTCGCTGCTGCTGCAGGATGGCGGCGAGCACAAGCGGGCCCGCACGCTGTTGATGCCCGCGTTCAACGGGCAGGCGCTGCGCGGCTACGGCGACCTGGTGACCGACGTGGCGCGCGCCGAGATCGGCCGCTGGCGGCCGGGCGAGGAGTTCCGGTCGCTGGAGCGGATGAACGCGCTCACCCTCGAGGTGATCCTGCGGGTGGTCTTCGGGGTCTCCGACGAGGAGCGGCTCGCCGCCCTGCGGCCGCGGGTCAACCAGACCGTCGACGTCAACCCGGCCGTGCTGCTCGGCTGGGGCTACCCGCGGCTCCAGCAGGTGGGGCCGTGGCGTGCGACCGTCGAGAACGCCTACGCACTCGACCGGCTGATGTACGCCGAGATCCGCGAGCGGCGACAGGCGCCCGACCTCGCCGGGCGGACCGACGTCCTCTCGCAGCTGATCCGGGGCGCTGGTCCTGAGGAGGGCGGGCAACGCCCGTCTCGCAGGGAGGACGGCGGTGACCGGCTCACGGACGAGGAGCTGCGCGACCAGCTGATCACGTTGCTGCTGGCCGGCCACGAGACCACCGCGTCCGCGTTGGCGTGGACCCTCCACGAGGTGGGCCGCGACCCCCGGCAGCGGGAGCGTGCCCGCGCCGCGGCGCTGGCGGGCGACGACGAGTGGCTCGAGGCGCTGCTGAAGGAGTCGATGCGGCTCCACCCGATCATCCCGATGGTCGTCCGCACCCTCATGAAGCCGGCGACCATCGGCGGCATCGACCTCCCCGCCGGCGTCACGGTCGGGCCGTCGATCCTGCTCGCCCATGCCCGGGCGGAGAACCATCCCGACCCGGCAGTGTTCCGCCCCGAGCGCTTCGTCGGCCAGCAGCCGCCCACCAACACCTGGATCCCGTTCGGGGGCGGCGTCCGCCGCTGCATCGGTGCCGGCTTCTCGCTGATGGAGGGGGTGGTGGTGCTGCGCGAGATCCTCACGGCGTACGACGTGGAGACGCTCGGTCGCGACGTCCCCCGGGTCCGCAACATCACCAGCGTGCCGCGGCACGGCGCGCGGATCCGGGTCACCGCCCGTTGACCCGGCTCGACGAGGGACCGGGCCGCACGATCTCCGCCTCGAACCGCCGGCCCACGATCTCGGCCTCGAGCGGGTCGGGTCCGCGGTCGGACGCGGGCGGCGCCCGTCGCGGCACACTCTTCGGCTGAGCTGTGGCGGACGAGGTGGCCGCGGCCGTCGCACCCGGCGGCGGGCGCACCCCGGCCGGAGGTTCCGATCCGGCCGACCGGTCGGGCTCCGCGACGGGGCGGCGGCCGTGCTCGAAGTCCGCGACGGCCGCGCGCCAACGGGCCTGGGCTCGCACCTCCCGGTCGTCGGCCTGGCGCCGGACGTCGGCGGCCTCGTCGGAGGCCATTTCGTCGGCGAGCGCGCGGAGCTCGGTCACGTCGGCCAGCGCCCGGCCGAGGGCCGCGAGAGCCCCGGCGAGGAGCGCGACGTCGGAGGCGAGCCCGGCCACGGAGCCCGCGGAGTGGGAGGCGTGGACGCGGTAGGCCTCGCCCGAGACGCCGCCGACGTCGCGGGCCGACGTCCGCACCTGCTCGATGAGCGTGTCGTGGACCTGGAGCAGTCGCCACGCGAGCTCCGTGAGGTCGGCGGCCGCCGCGCCGCAGGCGACCGCCGCGGTCACCACAGCGCCCGCCGGAGCAGGTCGAGGACCGAGCGCACCTCGGCGTCCGCGTCCGTCACCTCGTCGACGACCCGGGCCAGCCCGGCGGCGAGGGCTCGGAGGTCGGCGGTGACCGACCCGGCGGCCTCGACCACCCGGCCGTAGACGTCGCGGGTGAGCGCCGCGGTGGCGCCGGTCTCGGGCGGGTCGAGCGGCACGGCTGCCACGGCCCGCTCGTGGCGGAGCAGCTCGCGCCGGGTGGAGAGCAGCGCCTCCGGCCTGAGCGTGAGAGTGGTGGTCATGGCCGCGAGTCTCGTCCCGCGGCCGGGTCCGCGCCGGGCCCGGCCGTCGCGCTGTGGACGGGGGTGCGCGGACAGTGCCGGTGGACGTCGGGTGGTGCCGCGATTTGATCCTCAGGGTGGCTCCGCGACAATGGGGCCGTGGCCGACCGTCTCGAGGACCCCCAGGAGCACCCCGTCGCGTACGGGCTGCTCGCGCTGATCGGCGTGGGCGTCGTGGTCGGCCTCATCATGGGCCTGGGCGCCCTGGCAGGAGCGCGCGTGGTGGGCGTCGGTGAGGAGAGCTCCGCCACGAGCAGTGGTGGACAGGCCTCGATGTACCTCCCGAAGCCGGAGCGGACGAAGGGCCCGAAGGGTCCCGAGATCACGCTGCGCCCCGGGCAGGAGCAGCCGCAGGCGTCCGAGCCGGACGAGACCGAGACGTCGAAGGCCCGGACCAAGGCGATCTCGCTCTCCTCGGCGCAGACCGAGGTCTCCCCCATGGGTCAGATCGACCTGACCGGCACCTACCCCGGCGGCGAGGGCGCGATCCTCCAGGTGCAGCGCTTCGAGAACGGCTCGTGGCAGGACTTCCCGGCCTCGCCGGTCTCGGTCAGCGACCAGACGTTCAGCACCTACGTCCAGACCGGTGTGCCGGGCCTCCAGCGCTTCCGGGTCGTCGACACCCGCACGAACAAGCCGTCCAACGAGGTCCGGGTCACCGTCAACGGCTGACGCCGTCGTCGGTCCGCGGCGCCGTGCGCCGTCGCTCGAGCGCGGCGGTCCAGTAGCCGACCCAGCCGGTGCCCAGCAGCCCGAGCGCGCCGATCACCAGGCACGCGGTCGCCAGCGGCGCGACCGCGGCCACCGCGCTGACCAGCAGCGGTCCGCTGGTGTTGCCGACGTCGCCGCACAGCCGCCAGGCGCCGAGGTACTGGGACCTGCCGCGAGCAGGGGCCGTGTCCGCCCCGAGCGTCATCACGATCCCCGAGCCGAGCCCGTTGCCCGCCGCGATCAGCATCATCACCGCCGCGACCCCCACGGGCCCCGAGGTGAGGGGCAGGAGCAGCGAAGCGATCGCGACCGAGAGCACGACCGGGACGGCGACGACGGTGCGGCCGTGCCGGTCCATGACCCAGCCACCCGGGTAGAAGAACGCGATGTCGACGAGCGCGGCCAGCGCGAAGATCAGCGAGGTCGTCGACGCCGAGATCCCGATCGACTCCGCCCACAGCGGGAGCAACCCGTTGCGGACCGACCGCGAGGCCCCGATGACGACGATCGCGATGCCGACCGTCAGCAGGACCCGCCGGTGGGCGACGAGCACCGACCACAGCGAGGGGTGGCCCTCGGCGCGCTGCTCGGCGCGATTCTCCGACCCGAGGTCCGGCATCACGGTGGCCAGCGCGCCGGCGGCGAGCGAGAGCCCCAGTGCGAACCAGAACACCGCGGGCAGTCCCCAGACGTGAATCAGCGCGGCGCCGACCAGCGGGCCGACGAACACCCCGATCCGGTAGGTGCCCCCGAGCACCGACAGTGCCCGCGCGCGGTACTCCGGCGGCACCGCGTCGATCATGAAGCCCTGCCGCGAGATGAGGAACGTCGTCCAGGCCATGCCGCTGAGCACGACCGCGGCGCTCAGGCCGACCACCGAGTCGGTCAGGGCGGCCGCCCCCATCGCGACCGCGTCGACGACGCCGGCCACCTGGAGGGCACGCTTCTCCCCGATCCGGGCGATCGCGACCCCCGCCGGCAACGAGGTGATCAGCATCCCGACGCCGAGCAGCCCGACGACGAGGGCCGCCGTGCCGACGTCCGCCCCCAGGTCGCGGGCGCGCAGCGCGAGCACCGGCAGCACCGCGCCGTGCCCGGTGGAGATGACCACGCTCGGGCCGTACGCCGCCACCGCGATGTCGCGCAGCCGGAATCCGTCGGCGGGTCGGGTCACCCGCCCCATTCTCCGCACCGCGGCGACGGATGTGCGGTCCGACGCGGCGGCGTCATCGGTCTCGGGTCGAACCGCCCTTGCCGAGGCACGCCCCGGTCAGGCGGGGATCCAGTCGAACGTGTCGGGGTGCGCGCCCGTGCGCCCGTCCTCGCCCCGGTCGAGACCGTCGATCACGGCGACCTGGTCACCGGTGAGCTCGAAGTCGAACAGGTCGGCGTTCTCCCGCATCCGCTCCGGGCGGGTGGTCTTGGGGAACACGACGTGCCCGTGCTGGAGGTGCCAGCGCAGCACCACCTGCGCGGGCGTCTTGCCGGTGGCCGTGGCGATCTCGCCGATCGCCTGCTCGTCGGCGACCGCGCCCCTCGCGATCGGTGCCCACGCCTCGGTCACGACGCCGTGCCGCTGGTTCGCGGACCGGACCCGGTCGTTGCGGAAGAACGGGTGGCACTCGACCTGGTTCACGACGGGCACGACGCCGGTCTCGTCGACGATCCGGTCGAGGTGGTCGGGCTGGAAGTTGGAGACGCCGATCGAGGTCGCGCGGCCGTCGGCGGCCAGCTCCGTCAGGGTCCGCCAGGTGGAGACGAAGTCGCCGTCGTACCGGGTCGGCAGCGGCCAGTGGATGAGGAAGAGGTCGACCCGGTCGAGCCCGAGCCGGGTGAGCGAGTCGTCGAACGCACGCCGGGCGTCGTCGGGGCGGTGGAAGCCGTTGTTGAGCTTGGTCGTGACGTAGAGCTCGTCGCGCGGCAGGCCCGCCGCCGCGATCGCCTCGCCGACGCCGGCCTCGTTGCCGTACATCTGGGCGGTGTCGAGGTGCCGGTAGCCGGCCTCGAGGGCGGCGGTCACGACCTCGGCGGTCTCGTCGGGCGGCACCTGGAACACGCCCAGCCCCAGCTGCGGGATGGACGTGCCGTCGTGGAGCTCGATCCGGGGTATCCGAGTAGTCGTCATGCCAGGTGTGACACCCGGTGGCCGCAAGGTATTCCGGTGGACCCGGGAACAACGCGTGCCGCGCCTTCGTTACGCTGGCACACATAAGTTGAGCCGAGAACGCTCAACTACCCCACGACAGCCGGGACGACCCGTCCCGGAGCGCAACCCGGAAGGAACACCATCATGGCTCGTGCGGTCGGTATCGACCTCGGGACGACCAACTCCGTCGTCGCGGTGCTCGAAGGTGGCGAACCCACCGTCATCGCCAACGCGGAGGGAGCGCGCACCACCCCCTCGGTGGTCGCGTTCTCGAAGTCCGGCGAGGTGCTCGTCGGCGAGGTGGCCAAGCGGCAGGCGGTGACGAACGTCGACCGCACCATCCGCTCGGTCAAGCGCCACATGGGCACCGACTGGGACGTCAAGATCGACGACAAGACGTTCACGCCGCAGCAGATCAGCGCCTTCGTGCTCCAGAAGCTGAAGCGGGATGCCGAGGCCTACCTCGGTGAGACCGTCACCGACGCGGTGATCACCGTGCCGGCCTACTTCTCCGACGCGCAGCGGCAGGCGACCAAGGAGGCCGGCGAGATCGCGGGCCTCACCGTGTCGCGGATCGTCAACGAGCCGACCGCGGCCGCGCTCGCCTACGGGCTCGACAAGGGCGACGACCAGACCATCCTGGTGTTCGACCTCGGCGGCGGCACGTTCGACGTGTCGCTGCTCGAGATCGGCGAGGGCGTGGTCGAGGTCAAGGCGACCTCCGGCGACAACCACCTCGGTGGTGACGACTGGGACGCTCGCGTCGTCGACTGGATGGTCAGCAAGTTCAAGATGGGCAACGGCGTCGACCTGAGCCAGGACAAGATCGCCAAGCAGCGCCTCCAGGAGGCCGCCGAGAAGGCGAAGATCGAGCTGTCCAGCTCGAGCGAGACCACGATCCACCTGCCCTACATCACCCACGGCGAGTCCGGCCCGCTGCACTTCGAGGAGAAGCTGACGCGCGCCGAGTTCCAGAAGATGACGTCCGACCTGCTCGACCGCACCAAGGCGCCGTTCCAGTCGGTGCTCAAGGACGGCGGCGTCGCGATCGCCAACATCGACCACGTCGTGCTGGTCGGCGGCTCCACCCGGATGCCGGCCGTCACCGAGGTCGTCAAGGAGCTGCTCGGCGGCAAGGAGCCCAACAAGGGCGTCAACCCCGACGAGGTCGTGGCGGTCGGCGCGGCGCTCCAGGCCGGTGTCCTCAAGGGCGAGGTCAAGGACGTGCTGCTGCTCGACGTGACCCCGCTGTCGCTGGGCATCGAGACCAAGGGCGGGGTGATGACCTCGCTGATCGAGCGCAACACCACCATCCCGACGAAGCGCTCGGAGATCTTCACCACCGCCGACGACAACCAGCCGTCCGTGGAGATCAAGGTCGCCCAGGGCGAGCGCCAGATGTGGGCGCAGAACCAGCCGCTCGGCAACTTCGAGCTGACCGGCCTGCCGCCCGCGCCGCGAGGGGTGCCGAAGATCGAGGTGACGTTCGACATCGACGCCAACGGCATCGTCAACGTCTCCGCCAAGGACCAGGCGTCCGGCCGCGAGCAGAAGATGACCATCTCCGGCGGGTCGGCCCTGTCCAAGGACGAGATCGACCGGATGGTCAAGGAGGCGGAGCAGTACGCCGAGGAGGACGCCAAGCGTCGCGAGGCCGTCGAGAGCCGCAACCAGGCCGACTCGCTCGTCTACTCCACCGAGAAGTTCCTCGAGGAGAACGCCGAGAAGATCCCCGACGACGTGAAGTCCGAGGTCCAGGCCGACGTCGACGCGCTCAAGGCGACGCTCGAGAACGCCGACGCCTCCGCCGAGGAGATCACCGCCGGCGTGACCAAGCTCGGCGAGTCCAGCCAGAAGATGGGTGCCGCGATGTACGCCGCCGCCGAGGCCGACCAGGCCGCGGCCGGTGGCACCACCGAGGCGACCGGCGAGGCCGACGACGACGTCGTCGACGCGGAGATCGTGGACGAGCCGGCCGACGGGAGCACCGACGAGAGCACCGACGAGAGCACCTCGGAGGATGAGTCCAAGTGACCCATCGCGCCGAAGGCGAGCCGGTCGGGCCCCCGGGCTCGGCCGGCCACGCCGACGACATCAGTGGCGTCGACAACTGGGTCGAGGAGGGCGGGCCGCTCGAGCCGGTCGACCTCGACGAGGTCGAGGCCACCGGAGCCGCGGAGGCTGCGGAGCCCGAGGTGCCGGCCGCCCCGGACGTCGCGGTCCAGCTGGAGGAGCGGACCGCCGACCTCCAGCGGCTGCAGGCGGAGTTCCTCAACTACAAACGCCGGGTGGAGCGCGACCGCTCGCTGACCGAGCAGAACGCGACGTACCGCGTGCTGGTGCCGATCATCGACGTCCTCGACACCGTCGACCGGGCGCGGGAGCACGGCGAGCTCGACGAGGGCTTCCAGACCGTGGCCGACCAGCTGGAGCGGGTCGTGACCGGACTCGGGCTCACGAAGTTCGGCGCGCCCGGCGAGCCGTTCGACCCGAACCTCCACGAGGCCCTCTCCCACATCGGGGAGGATCCCGACGTGGAGGTCACCACCTGCAAGGTGGTCGCCAAGGCGGGCTACCGGATCGGCGACCGGGTGGTGCGCGCCGCGCAGGTGCTCGTGGTCGACCCGGCCTCCTGAGCAGCAGCCGCCACGAGAACGAGTGAGGGGGTGAGCGAGTGAGCACCAGCGACGGCGGGGTCCGCGCCGACTGGGCGACCAAGGACTTCTACCAGGTGCTCGGCGTGGCCAAGGATGCCAGCGCCGACGACATCAAGAAGGCCTACCGGAAGCTCGCGCGCGCCAACCACCCCGACTCCAACCCCGGCGACCAGGCCAAGCACGACCGGTTCAAGGAGGTCGCCGAGGCCTACGACGTGATCGGCGACCCCGAGAAGCGGACCAGGTACGACGAGGTGCGCACGGCGTACTCCTCCGGAGGCTTCGGCTTCCCGCAGGGCGGCACCGGCGGCGGCTTCGACGTGAGCGACCTCTTCGGGGACCGGGCGCGCTCGGGCGGGCTCGGCGACATGTTCGGCGACCTGTTCGGCACCCGGGCGCGGCCCACCCAGCCGCAGCGACCCCACCGGGGCGCCGACGTCGAGACCACCGCCACGATCGGGTTCACCGACGCGGTCGACGGCGTCACGATCTCGCTCCGGCTGACCTCTGACGCGCCGTGCCCGACCTGCTCGGGCACCGGTGGCAAGCCCGGCACCCGGCCCCACATCTGCACCGAGTGCGAGGGCGCCGGGTTCGTGGTCGTCTCGACCGGCGGCGCGTTCGCGATGAACGAGACCTGCCCCGCGTGCGGCGGCCGCCAGCTCGTCTACGACGAGGCGTGCCCCACCTGCCACGGCTCGGGCCGCGGCTCGTCCGCACGGTCGATCCAGGCGCGGATCCCGGCCGGGGTGAAGGACGGCCAGCGGATCCGGGTCAAGGGCAAGGGAGCCGCGGGCGACAACGGCGGTCCCGCGGGCGACCTGTTCGTGACCGTCAAGGTCAAGCCGCACGCTGTCTTCGGTCGGACCGGTGACAACCTGACGCTCGACGTCCCGGTCTCGTTCGACGAGGCGGCCCTCGGGGCGGAGATCCGGATCCCGACCCTCGGCGGCCCCCCGGTCACGCTCAAGATCCCGGCCGGGACGCCGAACGGGCGGACGTTCCGGGTCCGCGGCAAGGGCGCGACCCGGCGCGACGGCACGAAGGGCGACCTGCTGGCCACGGTGCAGGTCCAGGTTCCAGGCGCCCTCGACCCGGCCGCCCGCGACGCCGTCGAGGCCTACCGCGCGGCCACCGCCGGCAGGCCGCTGCGCGCCAACCTCTTCCCGGACGGCGAGTCGTGAGCGCCTTCGAGGCGCCCGGCCCCGAGGCCGCCGTCTACGTCATCAGCGTCGCCGCCGAGCTCTCCGGCCTTCACCCGCAGACCCTCCGCGCTTACGAGCGGATGGGCCTCATCACGCCCGGCCGGACCGTCGGCGGCGGCCGCCGCTACTCCCACCGCGACATCGAGCGGCTCCGGTCGATCGCCGACCTGACGGCGTCCGGCGTCGGCGTCGAGGGGGTCCGCCGGCTGTTGGAGCTCGAGAACCGGAACGCGGCGCTGCACGCCCGCAACGCCGACCTGGTCGCAGAGCTCGCGGCCACCCGGGAGGCGCTGCGACAGGCGCTGGCGTCGCGTCCCGCGCCCGACCGGCTCCCGGCCGTCCGCAGTCCCGAGGTCGGCCAGTCCGTGGTCGTCTGGCGCCGGCGGCCCTAGTGCCCCGGCTCGATCGCGCCGTCCGGGACGTCGCCGCGACACCCGATGCGGTGTACGCCGCGTTCGTCGATGCCGACGCCCTCGCGTCGTGGCTGCCGCCGACCGGCATGACCGGCGAGGTGTCCGACCTCGAAGCGCGCGCGGGCGGCGGGTTCGCCATGGTGCTGACGTACCCCGACGGCGGCGGTGGCCGCGGCAAGACGACGGCGGACACCGACGTGACGCGGGTCGAGATCACCGAGCTCGAGCCCGGGCGCCGGATCGTGTGGGGGGTCGAGTTCGACACCGACGACCCGGATCACGTCGGCGTGATGACGATGACCTGGACGCTGACCTCGCGCGACGAGGGCACCCGGGTCGCCATCGACGCCACCGACGTGCCGCCCGGCATCGACCCCGAGGCCCACCAGCAGGGCCTGGACGCGTCGCTGGCCAACCTCGCGGCGTACGTCGAGGACCCGCGTGATGGTGCCTAACGTGTCGTCGGTGCTGCTGGTGGACAGCTCCAGCTGTTCAGGAGCGGCACTCAGGGCACGTGAGCCACAGTGCCAGCGGCCGAGCCCCGTTACCCAGCCCAGTGACCCGGCCGACGCAGGTGCGCCGGGATGGTCGTCGCGTCGTCACCACGCGTCGCGTTGAGCTGTGACTGGCTGAGGAACCAGCCGTCGGCGAGCCGGGTGCCGCGGACGTCGGCGTCGCGGACGTCGGCGCCCAGCAGATCGGCCCGCGCCAGGTCGGCACCGCGCAGGTCGGCCCGGATCAGCAGCGCGCCGCGCAGGTCGGCGCGGACCAGGTCCTCGTCGCGCAGGTCGCTGCCCGCCAGGTCCTGCGGCATCGGCCGCGCGGGACCGTGCAGGCGGGCGGAGCCGTCGCGCAGCACCTGGCTCACGCGCGACCGGATCCGGTCCAGGTCGGCGGTGAGGATCGTCTCGGGCTCGGCATGGGTCAGCGCCAGCAGCTCGTCGTGCTCCTCGCGGGCCGCCGGGGTGGGGGAGCGACGCAGCACCTCGCCGACGTGTGCGAGCATCTCGTGCAGCTGGCGCATCACCGACAGCACGGCCGCCATCTCACCCAGGTTCTCGTTGACCCGCCACGACTCGCCGCCGTAGGTCACCTGCGACACCTGCTGGCCGGCGCCGAAGCAGTCGAACGTGGCGCAGCCCGACCAGCCGGTCTCGCGGAGCCGGTCGTGGATCCCGCAGCGGTCGTGCTGGTCGAGGTGGTCGCAGGCCGTACCGCTGTCCTTGTCGATGCCGAACCCGCTCCCGCGCCGGAACGGCAGGAGCACGCAGCAGAGCCCGAAGCAGCGGCTGCAGTCGGCAGCGAGCACAGGCAGTTCGCGCTGGCGCATCACCCCATCGTCGCACCCTCGTTAGCCTCAGCGGAGCCGAGCCGCGACGCGCGGGTCGGCCCATCGGTGCCGGAGGGAGGTGAGGGCGTCGGCGGAGTGGCTCCGCGAGGTCGACTGGCTGGTCTTCTGGTCGATCCCCGTCTTCACCGCCGTCATCGGCTGGCTGATCAACTGGACCGGCCTGGTCATGCTGTTCCGCCCGGTGCGGTTCCACGGCGTGTCGGTCCCCGGGCTCCGGGAGCTGTCGTCGGTCCTGCCCCACAAGCTGCAGGAAGTGCCCGGGATCATGCAGGGCGGCGCCGGCTGGCAGGGGATCATCCCCGCGCGGGCGGCCAAGATGGGCTCGATCGCGGTCGACAAGGCGATCTCCAAGCTCGGGACGCCGGCCGAGTTCTACCAGAACCTCGAGCCCGACCGGATCGCCGAGCACATCGTCGAGCTGTTCACGCCGGAGCTGCCGGACCTGATCGACGAGGTGATGCTGACCGAGCACCCAGCGCTGTGGCGCGACCTGCCGCCGGCCGGACGCCGTGCCGTGGTGGCGCGCGTGCGAGAGCAGCTGCCGAGCGTCGTCCGCACCATCACCACCGAGATCGGCAACCACATCGACCAGCTGCTCGACCCGAAGATCATGGTGATCGAGCAGTTCAAGCAGAACCCGGCGCTGGTGGTCCGGATCTTCCGCGACTTCGGCCAGCGCGAGCTGAACCTGATGGTGTGGTTCGGCGGGATCTTCGGCTTCCTGCTCGGCATCCCGGTCGCGGTGCTGGACTTCACGTTCCACCAGTGGTGGCTGCTGCCGGTGCTCGGCGTGGTCGTCGGCTGGGTGACGAACGCGCTCGGGATGTGGTTGATCTTCGAGCCGCCCGAGCCGCGGCGGATCGCGGGGATCCGGGTGCACGGACTGTTCCCGCGGCGGCAGTCCGAGGCCGCGCTGGTGTACGCCGACATCATCGCCGACGACGTCATCACGCTGGAGAACATCGGCGACTTCCTCCTCAACGGGCCGCGCTGCGACCGCACCCGGCAGATGCTCGCCGAGGCTCTCGGGCCGGCGATCGACAAGGCGGCGGGGGTCGTCCGCCCGGCGGTGAAGGTCGCGCTCGGCCGCGGTCGCTACGAGGCGATCCGGACCGCGATCGCCCGCGAGGGCGTCGAGTACACGATGACGCCGTTCAAGGACAAGGAGTTCAGCGCGGTCCAGGCCGACAAGATCCGGGCGCTGGTGGCGACCCGGACCCAGGAGCTCCCGCCGCGCGACTTCGTGGAGATGATGCGGGCGGCCATCAGGGAGGACGAGTGGTTGCTCTACGCGCACGGCGCGATGATGGGCTTCGGCGGCGGCCTGCTGCATGTGGGGATCTTCGGGATGGGAGGGACATGAGCGAGCACGACGAACGGCGCGGCGGGCGGCCGCTGCCGTCCCCGGGCGAGGTCGCGGCGGCGCTGCCCGGGCTGGCCCGGATCGCGGCGTCGACCTGGCTCAACGCCGCGCAGTGGAGCCTGCTGACCTCCGCCCGGACCGGCAGGCGACTGGTCGCGGCCACCCGCGACCCGGGGGTCGCGTCCGAGCTGGCCGCCGAGCTCGGGGTCACGGTCGCCACCGTGACCGACCTGGCCCGAGCCGTCGCCAGCGGCGTACCGCTGCCCGAGGCGCTCGCCGCGGCCGTCGAGGTCGAGGCCGAGCAGGCCGCGCGCGACGACGACCCGTCCGACTCGCTGCGCGAGCGCGGCGCAGATCTGATGGCGCGCTCGCGCGACGTCTGGCAGGAGGACGAGGAGCACCCGGCGTACGCCCGGATCCTCGGCGACCTCGCGCCCGACGAGGCCCGGGTGCTGATGCTGCTGCTCCGGTCGGGCCCCCAGCCGAGCGTCGACGTCCGCACCGGCGGCCCCGTCGGGCGGGTCGCCAGCCGGCTGATCGCGCCCGGCTTGACGATGATCGGCGCCCACGCCGGGTGCCGGTACGTCGAGCGGGTACCGGCGTACCTCAACAACCTGCACCGGCTCGGACTGGTGTGGTTCTCGCGCGAGCAGCTGACCGACCCGATGGAGTACCAGGTGCTGGAGGCCCAGCCCGACGTGCTCGCCGCGCTGCACGCGGAGCGGTTCACCAAGGTGGTGCGCCGCAGCATCCACCTGACGCCGTTCGGCGACGACTTCTGCCGGGCGGTGCTGGCTCCCGCCGGTGAGGACACCGGCTACCCGCTCCACGAGCCACCCGTGGCCGGAGCCGACTGAAGGCAGCGGCTCGGGTGGCGACTAGGGGTACTCGCTGTTGAGCGGGTAGGGCCGCACGACCTTGACGGCACCGGCGTGCGCGACCTTCTCCAGGTGGATGTTCACGCTGCGCGGCGAGACGCCCTTCTCGATGAACGCGACGGCGCCGGCCTCCATCGCAGCCTCGACCATCCGGGTCGCCCCGATCGCGGACACGACCACGAAGCGGCACGCCCAGTAAGCCTCGCGCAGCTCCGGCAGCAGCTCCAGGCCGCCGATGTCGGGCATGTGGAGGTCGACCAGGACCAGGTCGGGCTTGCCGTCCTTGACCGCCTGGATCCCCGACGGGCCGTCGCCGCCCTCGCCGACGACCTCGAAACCGCCGACCTCGAGGCCCATCCGCATGAAGTCACGGGCGTCGGGGTCGTCGTCGATGATCACGACCTTGAGGCCGTTGCCCGTCGTCGCCGTCTGCGGGGCGCGCTGCTCCTCCTCGACCGGCGCCTCGACCTCGGTCTCGCCTTCGGACCGCTGCTTGCCGAAGATCCTGCCCAACCCCATGTGCGGTCACCTTCTCTTCCACCCGGGTGCTCGCGCTGATCCTAGACCGAGCAGCACCTTTTGGGCACGAATCAGAGTTGAGTGGAACAGACTCAACTCTGGCAGCGTTGTGATGCATGAAGCCCGGGAAGAGGACACGATGTCCCCGCGGGCCGCAGACGGAGAGACCAGGAGGGGGCCGTGAGCCAGTTCGGAGCCGAGAAGTTCACCACGCGCAGCCGCGAGGCGATCGAGGCGGCGCAGCTGTCGGCGACGACCGCCGGCAACACCACGACCGAGCCGATCCACCTGCTCGTGGCCCTGCTGCGGCAGGAGGACGGCACGGCGCGCGCCCTGGTGGCCAAGGCCGGCGTCGACCCCACCACGCTCCTCCCCGAGGCGGAGCAGGTCATGAACGCACTGCCCCGCGCCAGCGGCGCGACGGTGCAGCAGCCGTCCGCGTCGCGAGCGCTGACCTGGGTGCTCGGCGAGGCGATCGGTCTCGCAGCGTCGATGAAGGACGACTACGTCGCGAGCGAGCACCTGCTCATCACCCTCGCCCGTGAGGGCAGCACCCAGAAGGTGCTGGGCCCGGCCGGCCTCCACGCCCAGGTGCTCGAGGAGAGCCTCACGGCCGTTCGCGGCAACCGCCGCGTCACCAGCCAGGACGCCGAGTCGACGTACGAGGCGCTGGAGAAGTACAGCGTCGACCTGACCGACGCCGCGCGCGAGGGTCGGCTCGACCCGGTGATCGGCCGCGACGCCGAGATCCGGCGGGTCGTGCAGGTGCTGTCGCGGCGTACGAAGAACAACCCCGTCCTGATCGGTGAGCCCGGCGTGGGCAAGACCGCCGTCGTCGAGGGGCTCGCCCAGCGCGTGGTCGCCGGCGACGTCCCCGACTCCCTCAAGGGCCGCCGCGTCCTCAGCCTCGACCTGGCCGCGATGGTGGCCGGCGCGAAGTACCGCGGCGAGTTCGAGGAGCGGCTGAAGGCCGTGCTCGAGGAGGTCAAGGACGCCGGTGGGCAGGTCATCACGTTCATCGACGAGCTCCACACTGTGGTCGGTGCGGGCGCCGGCGGCGACTCGGCGATGGACGCCGGCAACATGCTCAAGCCGATGCTCGCCCGCGGCGAGCTCCACATGATCGGCGCGACCACGCTCGACGAGTACCGCGAGCGGATCGAGAAGGACCCCGCCCTCGAGCGGCGGTTCCAGCAGGTCTTCGTCGGCGAGCCCTCGGTCGAGGACACGATCCAGATCCTGCGTGGCATCCAGGAGAAGTACGAGGCGCACCACGGGGTCCGGATCACCGACGCCGCCCTGGTCGCCGCCGCCACCCTGAGCGACCGCTACATCACCGGTCGCCAGCTGCCCGACAAGGCGATCGACCTGATCGACGAGGCGTCGTCCCGGCTCCGGATGGAGCACGAGTCGAGTCCGGAGGAGATCGACGAGCTGCGCCGCCGGGTCGAGCGGCTCAAGATGGAGGAGTTCGCCCTCGAGAAGGAGACCGACGCCGCCTCCCAGGAGCGGATCGACACGCTGCGCCAGGACCTCGCCGACCAGGAGGAGACCCTGCGCGGCCTGGAGGCCCGGTGGGAGCGCGAGAAGGACCAGCTCCAGGGGGAGGGCGAGCTGCGCCGGCAGCTCGACGCGCTGCGGATCGAGGCCGACAAGCACCTGCGCGAGGGCGACCTCGAGCAGGCCAGCGAGATCCGGTACGGCCGGATCCCCGCGCTGGAGCAGCAGATCGCCGATGTCGAGAAGGCCGAGCAGGCCGACCTCGACCCGCTCGTCGGCGAAGAGGTCGGCGCGGAGCAGATCGCCGACGTCGTCGAGGCGTGGACCGGAATCCCGACCGGCCGGCTGCTGCAGGGCGAGACCGCCAAGCTGCTCGAGATGGAGTCGGTGCTGGGAAAGCGGCTGATCGGTCAGCGCGCCGCCGTCACCGCCGTGAGCGACGCCGTCCGCCGCTCGCGGGCCGGCATCTCCGACCCCAACCGGCCGACCGGCTCGTTCCTGTTCCTCGGCCCGACCGGAACCGGCAAGACCGAGCTGGCCAAGGCGCTCGCCGACTTCCTGTTCGACGACGACCGCGCGATCGTCCGGATGGACATGAGCGAGTACTCCGAGAAGCACTCGGTGGCAAGGCTCGTCGGCGCGCCGCCCGGCTACGTCGGCTACGACGAGGGCGGCCAGCTCACCGAGGCGGTCCGTCGCCGCCCGTACTCCGTGGTGCTGCTCGACGAGGTCGAGAAGGCGCACCCCGAGGTGTTCGACATCCTGTTGCAGGTGCTCGACGACGGCCGGCTCACCGACGGGCAGGGCCGCACCGTCGACTTCCGCAACACGCTGCTCATCCTGACCAGCAACCTCGGGTCGCACTACCTGGTCGACCCCACGCTCGATCCCGACAAGAAGCGCGACTCGGTGATGGCCACGGTGCGGGCGGCGTTCAAGCCGGAGTTCCTCAACCGGCTCGACGAGGTCGTGCTGTTCGACGCGCTCAGCAAGGACGACCTGACCCACATCGTGGAGCTGCAGCTGGCCCTGCTGGAGAAGCGGCTGGCGGTGCGCCGGATCTCGATCGCGGTCACCGAGGCGGCGAAGCAGTGGCTGGCCGACACCGGCTACGACCCCGCCTACGGCGCCCGGCCGCTCCGGCGGCTGATCCAGTCGGCCATCGGCGACCCGCTGGCGCGGCTGCTGATCTCGGGTGAGGTCGCCGACGGCGGGTCGGTCACCGTCGACACGGGCGGCGACGGGCTCGTGCTGCGCTGACGGTCGTCAGCGAGGATCGCTGCGGAGGATCCCCATGATCACGTCGTCGCGCCAGGCACCGCCGACGAAGGCGGCCTCGCGCTCGCGACCCTCCTCGACGAACCCGCACCGCGCGTAGGTCCGGATCGCCCGGTCGTTGTGGGCGAACACCTTCAGCCCGATCCGGTGCAGCCCGACCTCCTCGAAGCCGTAGCGGACCACCTCGCGGGTGATCTCGGCGCCGAGGCCCTGACCCCAGGTCCGGCGGTCGAGCAGGCCGATCCCGAACTGCGCCTTGCGGTCGTCCTCCCGCAGCGAGTGCAGGTTCGTGGTCCCGACGAAGCGGCCCTCGTGCTCCACCGCCCATCGCAGCGGATCTGGGTCGGAGGTCCAGGAGTCGTACCACTCCTGCGCCTCGGCGTCGGACATCGGCACGGGTTCGGTGAAGTCGGGTGACCCGCCGAACATCTGCATGATCTCGGGGTCCTGGCCCAACGCCTGGCGGCCCTCCCGGTCGGTGGGTTCGAACGGTCGGATCAGCAGGCGCTCGGTGCGCAGCACCGGCGTCTCGGTCGGCATCCTCACCGAGCCATCCTCCATGACGGGCCGGGCTCAGACGTCGCGCGCCAGCGTGATCAGCCGGTCGAGCACCCGCTCACCGGACGTCCGCAGCGCACTGTGCTGGTGCTCGTTGGTGATCCACGGGTGCACCCGCGGCAGCAGCGACGCCGTGCGCAGCGACAGCGCGCGATCGACGAACGGGTCGTCGTGGTAGACGGCCGCGGCCACCGGGACGTCCGCGCGTCGGAGCGCGTCCTCGTCGTAGAGCCGCGGCCACGGGTGCCCGGCGAGCGCGTCGGCCAGCTCGGCGTACGGCTGGAGCGCGGAGCGCCGCTCGAAGAACCAGGGCGCGAGATGCTCGCCCGTGAGCAGCGTCTCGTCCTCGTCGTACGTCGTGGGGCGGACCCGGTGCGCCGACCACCGGGTCGCGTAGCCGTCGGAGCACGACGACTCGTGGAGGAGCGAGTAGATCGGGTTGCGGCCGTGGAACGGGATGAGCGGCGCGAGGTCGTGGACGAAGCCAGTGGACGTGAGGTCACGCTCGAGCAGGTGGTGCAGCTGGTGGTCGCCGCCGTCGCGACCGAGGACGCCGCCGATCGAGCGCAGCAGCCCAGGAGTCAGCACGTCGCCGTCGGGCAGCCGCAGCTCGCCGCTCCTGGCGAGGTCGAGGGCTGCCCGGAACCGGTCGCGGTCGCCGGGGAAACGGCGGTAGAAGGACTCGGAGCGCTCCTGCATCGTCCCGTACGTCGTTGCGTACACGTCGTCGGGCGGGACCCCGACCGGCGCCAGACCACCGGTCAGGTAGACCGTCTGGAGCCGCTCCGCCGCGCGCGACAGGTAGGTCAGCGACGTGAAGCCCCCGAACGACTGGCCGAGGAGGCTCCACCGCTCGACGCCCAGGTGCTCGCGCAACAGCTCGCAGTCGTGCACGATCGCGTCGGCCCGGAAGTGGGTCAGGTAGTCGGCCTTGGCGGCGACGTCGTCCCCCGGGACCTGGTCGAACCGGCCGACCGGCGTCGACAGGCCGGTGCCGCGCTGGTCGAGCAGCAGCACCCGGTAGTCGCGTGCGGCGCGACGTAGCCAGGCAGGACCGTCGACCGGGTTCGGTCGCGGGCTCTCGCCACCCGGCCCGCCCTGGAGGAACACCAGCCAGGGCCGCTGCTCGCCGCCCGGCTCGACGACCTCGCGCGCGAAGAGCGACAGCGTCGGCCCGTCGGGCCGGTCGTGGTCGAGCGGGACCTCGAGGACGTGGCCGACGGTGCGCATGCCCTGATCGTGTCGTGCCCCACCGGGCCTGGTCGACCCCGAGCGATGACTTCTCGCTGCCGGCCGGGTCTACCTGCTGTTCCCGAACGAAGGTGGTCATCATGCACGGCGAGACAGGTCAGCTCGACATCACGTTCACTGCGACGCTCGGCAAGGTACGCGTCGACGACACCTGGACCTGCGTCCAGCTCCCCGACTCGGCCGCCGTGTTCGGCACTCGCGGACTCGTCAAGGTGGCCGGCACGGTCGACGGCGAGCCCTTCCGCGGTTCCTTCATGGCGCTCGGCGACGGCACGCACAAGCTGCCGGTCGCAGCGAAGGTCCGCACGGCGATCGGCAAGACCGACGGCGACGAGGTCACCGTCCACCTGACCGAGCGGCTCGGCTGACTCAGCCCGGCACCACCTTCCCGGGGTTCATGAGCCCGTCGGGGTCGAGCGCTCGCTTCACCGCCCGCATCAGGTCGTTCTCGACGTCGCCGCGGTACGACGCCGCGGCGTCGCGCCTCAGGGCGCCCAGCCCGTGCTCGGCGCTGATGCTGCCGTGGCGCGCGGCCACCTCGTCGTAGACGATCCGGGTCAGCTCCGGGCCGCGCCTGACGAACGAGTCGTTGCCGGCGCCGCCCGCCGGCGCGCTGAGGTTGTAGTGCAGGTTGCCGTCGCCGACGTGACCGTAGGTGACCAGCCGGATGCCGGGCACCAGGACGTCGAGCCGTGGCGCGACCTCGTCGACGAAGGCGGCCAGGTCGGCGATCGGCAGGGTCACGTCGTGCTTGAGCCCCGCTCCGGCGTACTTCTGCGCCTCGGAGACGCCCTCGCGCAGCTGCCACAGCGCCGACCGCTGGGCCGGGCTGCCGGCGACCACCGCGTCCACCACGAGCGCCCGCTCGACCCCCTCGCCGAGCGCCGCCTCGAGCACCTCGTCCAGGCCGTGCTCCACGTCGGCCGCTCCCAGCTCGACCAACCCGTACCAGGGATGGGCGGCCGTGAACGGGTCGCGGGTCCCCGGCAGGTGCTCCAGGACCAGGTCGAGCCCTTGCCGCGACACGAGCTCCCACGTCGAGAGGTGTGCTCCGGCCCGCTCGCGCAGCACGCCGAGCATCGACACGGCGGCGCCGACCGAGGGCAGCGCGAGCCACGCGGTCGCCCGCCGCGGCGTGGCGGGGAACAGCCGCAGCACCGCGGTGGTGACGATCCCCAGCGTGCCCTCCGAGCCGACGAACAGCTGCTTCAGGTCGTAGCCGGTGTTGTCCTTCCGAACGCCTCGCAGCCCGTTCCACACCCGGCCGTCGGGCAGCACCACCTCGAGGCCGAGCACGAGGTCGCGCATCATCCCGTAGCGCAGGACCGCGGTGCCGCCGGCGTTGGTGGCCACGTTGCCCCCGACGGTGCAGCTGCCCTCCGACCCGAGCGAGAGCGGGAACAGCCGGCCCGCGTCGGCCGCGACCCGCTGCGCCTCGGCGAGCACCACGCCGGCCTCCACCGTCATCGTGTCGGCGACCGGGTCGACGTCGCGCACCGCCCGCATCCGGGTCAGTGACAGGACGAGCTGGTCGCCGGACGTGTCCGGGACGGCGCCGGCGGCGAGACCGGTGTTGCCGCCCTGCGGCACGAGCGCCACGCCGGCCTCACGGCACAGGCGGACGACGGCTGCGACCTCCTCGGTGCCCGCCGGTCGCAGCACGGCGGGGGTGCTGCCGCGGTGGGTGCCGGTCCAGTCCTCGACGTACGGCGCCAGGTCGGCCGGGTCCGACAGCACCCCGGCGGGGCCGAGCGCCTCGAGGAGCCGCTCGAGCAGCGCGTCAGGGATCGCCATGCCGACATCCTCGCGGACGGTGCGCTGCTGGGCGGACGCGACCTGTCACCATCGGAGGCGTGCGCTCGTCCCCACCCGCGTCCCCCCGGACCCGGACCCGCCGGGCCGGCTCGATGCCGGTGCTCGACCTCGCCATGTCGATCGGGGAGCGGCTCCTCGTCTCGGGGATGTCCGCCAACGACGTCGTCGTGCAGATGCTGCGGGTGACCCGGGCGTTCGGGCTGTCCAGCGTGCACATCGACCTGACCTACACCTCGATCGGCGTCACCCACCACCGCGGGCCCACGCGTCGGCCGCTGTCGATGGTCCGGATCGTGCAGCCGGTGGTGGTCGACTACTCGAAGGCGCGTGAGATCTCCCGGCTCCTGACGCGGATCGAGGGCGGGCTCGGGATCGCCGAGGCTCGGGCCGCCTACGACGACATCTTCTGGGCGCCGCCGCCGTACTCGCGCTGGATCGCACTGCTCGGCAGCGGCGGGATCGCCGCGGGGGTGTCGCTCACGTTCTCCACGTCCTGGCTGCTCGCGCTGATCTCGTTCGCCGCCGGGACCGGTGCCGAGTCGGTGCTCCGCTGGCTGCACGCGCGCCGGGTGCCCCCGTTCTTCGCCCAGGCCACCGTGGCCGGCGGCATCACCATGGTCGCTGCAGGCGTGCACCAGCTGGGGCGCCGCGGCGTCCCGCTCTTCGAGGACATGGACCCGACCCTGATCGTGGTCGGCGGCATCGTGATGCTGCTCGCCGGCGTGATGATCGTGGGCGCCGTTCAGGACGCGATCGACCAGTTCTACGTCACCGCCTCGGCGCGGCTGCTCGAGGTCGTGATGCGGACCGGCGGGATCGTCGCCGGGATCCTGGTGGCGGTGCGGGTCCTCGACGTGTGGGACGTGTCGTTCCTCGTGGTCAACCAGCAGCCGGGCTCGGCCGCGCCGCTGTGGGCGCAGTTCGTCGGCGCCGGGCTGATCTCGCTCTCCTTCGCCGTCTACTGCTTCGCGGACGTCGCGACGGCCGTGCTGACCGCGCTGGTCGGGCTGCTCGGCTACGCCGTGTACGCCGCGCTCGTCGACGCCGGCTCCAGCGAGATCGTGTCCAACACGACCGCCGCGCTCGCCGTGGGCGGTCTCGCGACGTTGCTGGTCCGGGGCACGGACGCGCCCGGCTTCGGGATGGAGAGCGGAGCGCTGCTGCCGCTGGTGCCCGGCCTCGCCCTGCTCAACGGGCTGCTGGAGATGACCGGGGGCGACCCGGCCAACCCGGCGATCGTCGCCGGCGGCCGCTCGCTGTTCCTTGCCCTCGTCGTCGCGCTCGGCATCGCCGCCGGCGCCACCCTCGGGACCTACTTCGGGCGGCCGGTCAACGACCAGCTGCGCCGGCTGCGGCGCCGGGTGAAGACGGTCGCGAGCTCGAGCTACCGGCCGCTGGCCTGACGCGGAGATACCTCGATCGGACGTCGCCGCGGGGAGGTCGACGTCGACACACTGAGGCCGGAGCAGCCGCATGCTCGTACTTCGGGTCAACGTGCACGGCACCACCATCTTCACCAACGACGACACGGGGGAAGACCTACACGAACTTCGACAAGGTCCGGGACCGCGACCACCTGGTCCGCGACAACCCGGGACGGCACCTTGACCATCACCGTCCGGAACTCGGGGGGTCGACAAGTGGTGCGTTCCGGTTCATGGTCGCCGCGGCGGGACCCCCCCATGACCCGTCGGACGACGTGGAGATCCCGGACACGTTCGTCCCGCTGAAGGAGGTCGGCATCGACACCGCGGTCGGCCGCGACTTCTGCGAGGACCTCCTCGCGCTGTTCACGTCCTGATCCGCTGCGCGGCCGCACACCCGATCAGCGGCCGAGCACGTCACGCTCGCCGGGGTCGCGCGCGGGATCGGTCGCGGGCAGTGCGTCGAAGGCCCACTCGGAGCGCTTCCACTCCGGCACCGGGGTGACGCAGCCCTCCTGCGGCACGAACCGCGACCGCTGCTGGAGCGTGTAGCGGTGGATGTAGCGGGGGCAGTTGGGGTAGACGGCTCGCGCGGTGACGCGGACGACGAACTGCGCCTCGGGGTGCTCGCTCCGCAGCGGGTCGTCGAGGTCGATGCTCGCCGTCCCCTCCAGGCGCATCCGGTGGCCGCGCTCGAAGTCGATGAAGAGCATGCCGACGTGCGGGTTCACCAGGACGTTGCCGGCCGACAGGTACATCCCGTTGCCGTCGTAGTTGGGGAACACCAACGTGAGCGGGTCGAGCACCCGCACGAAGCCCGGGTCGCCGCCCTTGTAGGAGCTGGTCGGCCGCCCGTCGGCGTCTGCCGTCGCCAGGAAGAACATGTCCCGCGCCTCGATGAACGCCCGATCGCCCTCGCTGATCGTCTCGCTGACGAGCAGGTCGTCGATCCGGTCGGCCAGGGCCCGGGTGTCGAACCGGTCCTGCAGGGACCGGCTGCCGTCGTGATAGCCGGTCGCCATGGGTGCCAGTCTGGACCTGCACGACCATGCCGTCGAGCGGCGAGCCGGACCCGCCGTGATTCACCAGTCTTGACGATGGCAAATGGCCGACCGCGGTGCCACCGTAGGACGGTGGCACCCGCGGAGTTCCTGGACGACGCGATCGGGCGCGCCGCACTCGCCGAGAACGTCGGCAAGTCCGGTGCCGCCCTGGAGCGGGTCACGCTGGGCGACGGACGCACGGTGGTCGTCAAGCGGGTGACCCCCGAGACGGACCTCACGCTGTCGATGTTCGGTGGGACGGTCTCTCAGGAGTACCTGCTGTGGCGGTCGGGCGCCCTGGACCGGCTGCCGGACGGCGTGGGACACGTCATCCTCGACGCGTGGACCGAGGGTGAGGACACGACCGTCATCGTCATGCGCGACCTGGGCGACGCGGTGCTCGGCTGGGACGACCGGCTCGACGCCAGAGCGTGCCGGGTGGTGCTGGCCCGCGTCGCTGCGATGCACCGGGCCTTCCTCGGCGACCCGCCCACCGCGGTCGCACCGCTGCTGCCCGTGCTCGACCTCTTCGCCCCCGTCCGGATCGCGGCGTCGGCCCAGGACGGTGACGAGCTGTTCGCGGCGGCACTCCGCGGCTGGGAGTACTTCGGCGACCCGGCGATCGTGCCGGCGGACGTGTCGGACGCGGTGTTCGCGCTGCACACCGACGCCCGGCCGCTCGCGGCCGCCCTCGGTGCCGGCCCGGTCACGCTGGCGCACGGCGACCTGGCCACGGTCAACCTGGCCTTCGAGGACGATCGGCTGATCCTGCTCGACTGGGCGATGCCGGTGGCCGCGCCCGGGGCGTTCGATGTCGCGCGCCTGCTGGTCGGCTGCGCCCACGTGATCGACCTCGACCCGGACGAGGTTGTCGCGGCGTACGGCGAGGCCGCCGGACCGGCGTACGACCTCGAGTCGATGCAGCTCTCCCTGCTCGCTGCCTTGTGCTGGCTCGGCTGGAACAAGGCGCTGGACGTGGTGGAGAGCCCGGAGGAGTCGGTGCGTGAGCGGGAACGCGCCAGTCTCGCGTGGTGGGCCGCCCGGGCCCGGACGACGATCGAGAGAGGAACGTGGTGATGGACCTGGAGACCCTGTACCGCCGTGCCGTCGAGAGCTGGACAGCCAGGGTGGAGGACGTCGGCCCCGACCAGTGGGCCGCACCCACCCCGTGTGAGGACTGGGACGTGCGCACCCTGGTCAACCACGTGGTCGGCGAGGACGTGTGGACCGGGCCGCTGATGCGCGGATCGACGATCGAGGAGGTCGGCGACCGGTTCGACGGTGACCTGCTCGGCGAGGACCCGCAGGCGGCGGCCCGTGGCGCGGCGGCCGAGGCGGCCGCGGCCGTGGCCGAGACGCTGCCGACCTCGGGGAAGGTGCACCTGTCGTACGGCGAGGAGGACATGGCGGAGTACGTCTCCCAGCTGGCCGCCGACCACCTGATCCATGGGTGGGACCTGGCGGCGGCGACCGGTGGCGACGTCGACCTCGACGAGGAGCTGGTGGCCGGGGTGGCGGCGTGGTTCGCCGACCGCGAGGAGATGTACCGCGAGGCCGGAGCTGTCGGCCCGCGAGTGACCGGAGGCGGCGACGACCGCACGGACCTGCTCGCCCGCTTCGGACGGGACGCGCGCTGGACGCCGCCACCGGGCTGAGCTGCTCCGTCGCGTGCGTGGCAGCACCCGGGTCACGGCAACCGGGCAACCGATCCCGGAAGATGTCTGCATGACGCCCTTCGCCGCCCTCTCGATCATCGCCGGCGCCGACGCGGAGACGCCGTCGGTCGAGGCCGCCACCACGGCGGCGGCCGAGGCGTTCGCCACCTACCGGGACACCACGCCGGAGCAGCGCGGTTCCTTCCTCGACTCGGTCGCGGCCGAGATCGAGGCCGACCGCGAGACCCTCGTGGCGGCCGCGGTCGCCGAGAGCGGACTCCCCGAGGCCCGGGTCGCGGGTGAGGTCGGTCGGACGACCGGCCAGCTGCGGCTGTTCGCCGACGTCGTCCGGCGCGGCGACCACCTCGGCGTCCGGCTCGATCCAGCCCTGCCCGCCCGCACCCCGCTGCCGAGGCCCGACCTCCGGCAGCGGATGGTCCCGCTGGGTCCGGTCGCGGTCTTCGGGGCCAGCAACTTCCCGCTCGCCTTCTCCACCGCCGGGGGCGACACCGCGTCCGCGCTCGCCGCCGGATGCCCGGTCGTCGTCAAGGGTCACCCCGCGCACCCGCGCACCGGTGAGCTCGTGGCGCGCGCGGTCACCCGGGCGGTCGCCGCGCACGACCTGCCGGCGGGGGTGTTCTCGTTCGTGCTCGCGGCCGACGACGAGCGGGGGATCGAGCTCGGCCAGGAGCTGGTGCGCGACCCGCGGATCGCGGCGGTGGGCTTCACCGGCTCCCGACGGGGCGGGCTCGCGCTCGTCGCGGCCGCAGCGGCCCGGCCCGTGCCGATCCCGGTGTACGCCGAGATGTCGTCGATCAACCCGGTCGTGGTCCTCCCGGGCGCTCTCGCTGGCGGGGACGTGGGCGCGCTCGCCTCGTCGTACGTCGGGTCGCTCACGCTCGGGTCCGGCCAGTTCTGCACCAACCCGGGGCTGCTGTTCCTGCCGACCAGCCCCGACGGCGACGCCTTCCTCGCGGCCGTCGGCGCGGCGGTCGGTGAGGCGACCGGCCAGCCGATGCTGACCAGCGGCATCGCCGACGCCTACGAACGCGGCGCCGCCGCCCTTCGCGGCACTGACGGCGTCGACCTCGTGGCGCAGGGCAACCCCGGTGGCGAGCAGGCGCCGGCCCCACAGGTGGTCGAGGCCCGCGACCTCGACGGCGTGACCGACGAGGTGTTCGGAGCAGCCGGCGTCGTCATCCGGTACGCCGAGCTCGAGGCGCTGGTGCCGCAGCTGGAGCGACTCGAGGGACAGCTGACCGCCACCGTCCACGCCACGGAGGCCGACACCGAGGCGGCCCGGCGGCTGCTGCCGGTGCTGGAGGCGAAGGCGGGCCGGATCCTGTTCAACGGCTGGCCGACCGGTGTCGAGGTAGGGCATGCCATGGTGCACGGCGGTCCGTTCCCCGCGACGTCCGACGCGCGCACCACCTCGGTCGGCTCGCTGGCGATCGAGCGGTTCCAGCGGCCGGTGTGCTACCAGGACGTGCCGGCGGACCTGCTCCCCGAGGCCGTGCGCGACGGCAACCCGTGGGGCCTCACGCGGCGGCTCGACGGTGAGCTGCGGCTGCCGTGACGCCGCACGCCGCGGGGACGCCGCCCGGCTGCCGCTCAGGGTGCGCGTGATGCAATTGGCCACGTGAGCGAGACCTCGGCACGGCCGCCGCACACCACGATGGCGGCTGGCTTCGTCGTCGGCGGGTCGGCGGCGATCGTGGTGTCGATCGCCGGTCAGCTCAGCGGGCTCCACTCCCTGGAGACCCAGGAGCAGATCAGGGCGTTCCTCAGCGAGCCTCCCGGCAACGGCCTCGGCCTCGGCCTCGAGGGGGCGCTCCAGCTGCTGCGGGTCGTGCTGATGGTCGTCGCCGGGTGCTGCACGGCCGCCGTCGTGCTCGGGATCGAGGTGCTGCGCCGCAACCGCGGTGCCCGGCTGGGGCTGTCGCTCCTCGCCGCGCCCATCTTCCTCGGCGGCTTCGTCGCCGGTGGCTTCATCACCGCGCTGGTCACCGCGTCGATCGTGCTGCTGTGGGTCGGGCCGTCCGCCGCCTGGCTGCACGACGGCCGGCCGACGTCGAACCGCGGCTTCATCGACCGGCCGACGCCGCGGGCGTCCGAGGACGTCGCCGCCCGCCCGGAGCCGCCACGACCGGCGAGCCCGGCGCTGCCCTCCTTCCACCAGCCGCCGCCGCCGTCGCCTGAGGCCCGCCAGCTCTTCTTGGACCAGCCGTCCCCGGTGCCCGGGCAGCCGCAGCGGCCGGACGCGGTCGTCTGGGCGTGCGTCCTGGTGTGGGCGTTCTGCGGGCTCGCGGTCGTCGTGATGAGTGCCAGCGTGGCGCTGCTCGCCGGCAACCCGGACGTCGTGCTCGACCAGCTGCAGCGCCAGGACGAGGACCTCGCCGGCGGCGACACCGACCTGCTGGTGCGGGTGACCTACGTGACGGCGGCCGTGGTCGGCGTCTGGTCCCTCGCGGCGGCCCTCCTGGCCGCGCTGGCGTTCCGGCGTGGAGCGGGCGGCCGGACCGGGGTCCTCATCTCGTCCGCGGTCGCCGGGGTGGTCTGCCTGGTCGGGGTCTTCAGCTCTGTGTTGCTGATCGTGCCCGCGGCGGCGGCGATGACCACGGTGGCGCTCCTCAGCCGCCCGGAGGTCCGGGCCTGGTACGCCCACCGGTGAGCTCCGCATGATCCAATGCAGTCATGAGTGACACGACGGGGAACGACCCCCACGGCGACCCGCCGGCCTCGGGAGACGAGCAGCCGCCGACGTACCCGCCGCCGCAGAATCCCTACGGCGAGCCGCAGCAGCCCTTCGGCGCGCCGCCGGCCAGCCCGTCGCCCTACGGGCAGCCGCAGCAGCCCCCGGCCCCGCAGGAGCAGCCACAGACGTACTCACAGCAGTACGGCCAGCAGCCCTACGGCCAGCCGGCCCACCCGCAGCAGGGGTACGGCCAGCCGGCATATGGCGGTTACGGCCAGCCTGCGAGCGACCGACGCCCGGCCACGGTGACCGCTGCGGCCGTGATCACGCTCGTGATGAGCGGCCTGGTGCTGGCGCTGTTCGCGCTGGGCTTCGTGGCGCTCGCCGTCGCGCGCGAGGACGTCGTCGACCAGATGCGTGACACGGGCGGCCTCGGTGACGTCGACCCGAACGACATCATCTCGGTGCTCTACGTCGTGTTCGCGGCCTTCATCATCTGGTGCGCCCTCGCGATGGTGCTCGCCGTGTTCGCGCTGCGGCGCTCGAACGGCGCCCGGATCGGGCTCGTCGTGAGCTCGGCGCTGGCGGCGGTGCTCTCGCTGATCGCCATCTCCTCGGGGCTCTCGATCGTCTCGCTGGTGGCGTGCATCGCGGTGATCGTCTGCCTGTTCGCCGGCGGCGCCGGCCAGTGGTACGCCGGCAAGAACGGCGCACCGGGCCATTCCGGGCTCGCCCCGCCGATCGCCTGAGACGTCACTTGTCGAGGACGGCCCCGCGCAGCCGGCGCAGGCCGTCCTCGATCACGTCCGGCTCCTTGCAGAACGCCCAGCGCACCTGGTGCCGACCGGCCCCCTGGTCGTCGTAGAAGGCCTGGGCCGGGATCGCCACGACGCCCGCCCGTTCCGGCAACGCCTCGCAGAACTCGAGCCCGTCGGCCCAGCCGAGCCGGCCCACGTCCGTCAGCGCGAAGTAGGTGCCCTCGGGCACGCGCGGCGCCAGCCCGATCTCGGCGAGGCCGTCGCACAGCAGGTCGCGGCGCTTGCCGAGGTCGGCCGCGAGCTGCCGCGGGAAGTCGGCCTCGTGCACCAGCGCGTGGGCCACGGCGTGCTGCAACGGCGTGCCGGAGCTGAAGCTCAGCCACTGCTTGGCTGACATCAGCGCGTCGACCAGCGGGGCCGGACCGGTCGCCCAGCCGACCTTCCAGCCGGTGACGGAGTAGGACTTGCCCGCGCTCGACAGGGTCAGGGTCCGCTCGGCCATCCCCGGCAGGGTCGCGATCGGCACGTGGACGTGGTCGTCGAAGACGAGGTGCTCGTAGACCTCGTCGGTGATGACGACCAGGTCCCGCTCGAGGGCGACGTCGGCCACGGCCTGCAGCTCATCGCGCGTGAGCACGGTGCCGGTCGGGTTGTGCGGGCTGTTGAGCAGCACGAACCGGGTCCGGTCGGTCACCGCCGCCCGCAGCTCGTCGACGTCGAGCCGGAAGTCGGGCGCGCGGAGGGTCACCGGGCGGCGGACGGCCCCAGCCACCTGCAGCATCGCGACGTACGAGTCGTAGTAGGGCTCCAGCACGACCACCTCGTCGCCGGGGTCGACCAGCCCCAGCAGCGCCGCGGCGACCGCCTCGGTGCAGCCGGTGGTCACGCAGACCTCGCGGTCGGGGTCGAGCTCGATCCCGTAGTGCCGCCGCTGGTGGTCGGCGATGGCGGTGCGCAGCGGGGGGACCCCGATCCCCGGGGCGTACTGGTTCGACCCCTCCGCGATCGCGGCGCGCGCCGCCTCGATCAGCCCCGCCGGCCCATGGACGTCCGGGAACCCCTGCCCCAGGTTCACCGACCCGGTCCGCACCGCCAGCGCCGACATCGTGCTGAAGATCGTCGGCGCGATCCCGTGGAGCCGTTGCGCAACCATGCCTCGACCCTAGCGAGGGCGGGCACGTGGCCCAGCCGAGCTCAGCGCAGCGTGTGACCGCTCGCGCGGAGGTTCTCGCACGCCTCGACGACCCGGGCCGCCATGCCGCCCTCGGCCGCCTTGCCCCACGCGCGCGGGTCGTAGGCCTTCTTGTTGCCGACCTCGCCGTCGACCTTGAGGACGCCGTCGTAGTTGCCGAACATGTGGGAGGCGACCGGTCGCGTGAACGCGTACTGGGTGTCGGTGTCGACGTTCATCTTGACGACGCCGAAGTCGACCGCCGCACTGATCTCCTCGGCGGTCGAGCCGGAGCCGCCGTGGAAGACCAGGTCGAACGGGCGGGCGTCGTCGCCCAGGCCGAGCTCGGACGCGGCGGCCGCCTGGGCATCGCGGAGGATCTCCGGGCGGAGCTTGACGTTGCCCGGCTTGTAGACGCCGTGCACGTTGCCGAACGTCAGCGCCGTGAGGTAGCGGCCCTGCTCGCCGGAGCCGAGCGCCTTCACGGTCGCGATCGCGTCCTCGGGGGTCGTGTAGAGCTGGTCGTTGATCTCGTTGGCGACGCCGTCCTCCTCGCCGCCGACGACCCCGACCTCGATCTCGAGGATGATGTGGGCCGCCTTGCACTTCGCGAGCAGCTCCTCGGCGATCTGCAGGTTCTCGTCGAGCGGCACGGCGGAGCCGTCCCACATGTGCGACTGGAACAGCGGCGCCTCGCCGCGCGCGACCCGCTCGGCCGACAGGTCGACCAGCGGCCGGACGAAGCCGTCGAGCTTGTCCTTCGGGCAGTGGTCGGTGTGCAGCGCGATGTTGACCGGGTAGTTCTTGGCGACCTCGGCGGCGTACGCCGCGAACGCGACGGACCCGGTGACCATGTTCTTGACCTGGGGGCCAGAGAGGTACTCGGCGCCGCCGGTCGAGACCTGGATGATCCCGTCGGACTCGGCGTCGGCGAAGCCCTGGAGAGCCGCGTTGAGGGTCTGGGACGAGGAGACGTTGATGGCCGGGAACGCGAACGACTGCTGCTTCGCGGCGTCCAGCATCTCGGCGTACTTCTCAGGGGTGGCGATCGGCATGGCCCAAACCCTAGTCGCTACCGATGAGTCGCTTCCGGGGCCGCCGTGGGTGGCCGCATGGTGGACTGACAACCGATCCGGAGTCCGGTCCGTAAGGAGGGGTATGGACCTTCGTGACGAGCTCGAGCAGGCCATCGGCCACGGCCCGGCGCTGCCCGCGCCCGAGGAACGGCTGCGCGCCGGCCAGACGGCGCTACGACGGCGCAGGCTCGCTGTCGGCGCCGGTGCCCTGGTCGTGGCGTCGGCGCTCGTCGCACCGTTCGCCGCGAGCGGTGGCATCGGCAGTCGCGGCGTCGACCCGGGGTCTCCCATCTCGCGTCCCACCGCTCCACCCGACGTCCCCCCGAACCTCGAGGCCGATCGCGTCACGCCCGAACCGGATCGCCGGACGTACACGGCGCATACCTATCCGTGGCGGCGGGACACGGTTGCGGCCATCGACTTCGGCGGGGACGAGCCCCTCATCCGGCCCGGGGCTAGCGTGCTCGATCGTCGCGACGACCTGTTCCCCGGGTCCGACGGCCACTCCGTCGCCCTGGTGATCCGCTTCGAGGGCCAGCGCTACTGGGTGGCGATGGACTGGACCGAGGGCGGTGGCACCATCGGGCAGGACGTGGCCGGCGAGGTCTTCGACAGCTTCGACGAGTTCGTGTCCGACTTCATCACCGGGGGTCCGACCACGCAGGGCCCGCCGGTGGGTCCGGACGAGGAAGCCGGCCAGGAGCTCGAGGTCACCGTCGTCGACGGCGTGCCGCAGCTGGCGTCAGGGCCGCCGGGGAGCCTCGTGATCGGCCCGGTCGTGCGCGACCGCGACCGTGCCTACGGACTGCAGGTCCAGCTCGAGGGGAAGCGGTCCTTCGTGCTGCTCCTGCACGTCGAGGACGACGGCTGGCGGGTGCACCGGCTCGTCACGGCTGACCCGGGTGAGGACCTCGCGACCTGGCTCCGGGCCGCCGGCTGGTTGCCGACCGGGGAGGCGTCCTGACACCCACCGAGGAGGCGGCGTACGTCGAGTTCGTGGCGGGGCGACAGGCCCGGCTGCGGCGGGTGGCGTACGCCGTGTGCGGTGACTGGGACCGGGCCGAGGACCTGCTGCAGACCGCGCTGACCAAGCTCTACGTGGCGTGGCCGCGGGTCTGCCGCGACGGACGCGAGGACGCCTACGTCCGCCAGATCATCGTCCGCGCCAACCTCGACGAGGTCCGCCGGCCCTGGTGGCGTCGCGAGCGGCCTGGCCTCGACGGGTTCGACCCGCCGACCCCGGAGACCGATCTCGACGCGCGCCAGGACCTGTTCGCGGCGCTGCAGGCGCTGCCACCGATGCAGCGCAGCGTCGTGGTGCTCCGCTACTGGCTCGATCTGTCCGTCGCCGAGACCGCGGCCGACCTCCGGATCGGCGAGGGCACGGTCAAGAGCCACGCGCACCGTGGCCTCGAGCGACTCCGTTCGGAATTCGTGACGCTGGACCCGTGACTTCTCCGGATCCCGGACGTTGAGCAGTCGACAGGCTCGGGGGAGACCGAGGCCTGGGTCCGGGCAGCACCCGGGCCCAGGCAGGGCATCACCCCCGCCAGGCGTCCTCACCGGTCAGGTCGGCGTACTCCCGGATCCAGGTGTGCATCGCGATCGCCCCGGCTGCGCTGGCGTTGATCGAGCGGGTCGACCCGAACTGCGCGATCGAGAACGTGCCGTCGCACGCCGCCCGCGCCGCCTCCGAGAGCCCCGGGCCCTCCTGCCCGAACAGGAAGCAGACCTGCCGTGGCAGGCGCATCGTCTCCAGGTGCTCGGAGCCCGGGAGGTTGTCGATCCCCAGCAGGGTGACCTCACGTTGGTGCAGGTACGTCGCGAGGCCGGCGACGCTCTCGTGGTGGTGCAGGTGCTGGTAGCGGTCGGTCACCATCGCGCCGCGGCGGTTCCAGCGGCGGTTGCCGACGATGTGGACCTCGGCCGCGAGGAACGCGTTGGCCGTCCGCACGATCGTCCCGATGTTGAAGTCGTGCCGCCAGTTCTCGATGGCCACGTGGAAGTCGTGCCGGCGGGTGTCGAGGTCGGCGCGGATCGCGTCGAGGGTCCAGTAGCGGTAGCGGTCGACGACGTTGCGCCGGTCGCCGTCGCGCAGCAGCTCCGCGTCGTACCGCTCGTCCTCGGGCCACCGACCCTCCCACGGACCGACCCCGACCTCGTCGGGGCCGTACGGCATCGGGTCGTACGGCGCCCGTGCTTCCTCCGGTTCGCCCATCAGAAGGCGGACACGGACGACGGCGCCCGCTGCGGCCGGCTGAGCGCGCGGACGACGGCGGCCTGGCCGTGCCGGGCGACGGCGACGTCGGACAGCAGGCCGACGACCTGCCGTACCGCCTCGTCGGGGAACGCCGGGGTGTCCACGCCGATGCTGGCCGCGAGGTCGTCTGTGTGGACGACCATCTCCATCAGCCGCGTGACCGCGAAGTCGTGGGCCGTCAGGGACCAGCCCTGCCAGGGGATCAGGACCGGGTCATGGTCGCGGACGGCCGCGAGCGCGGCCGGCAGTGCGTCGAGCGCGGCCCGGACCTGGTCGGTGTGGGCGTCGGGGCCTTCCGCGGCTGCCTCGTCGGCGTCGACCCTGATGCCGACGTTGTCCTCGTCGTCGAGCCCGGTGTTGGCCCAGGCCGCCCGCCGGTAGTGCTCGCGCACGGTGATCGGCTCGGACGCGTCCGGCGGCTCGGCGTACAGCGCGACCAGGCTGTCGACCTGGCCGGTGAGGTGGTGCGCGAGGCCGCCCACGGTCATGCCGGCGCACGCGCTCTCCTCGACCCACTGGGCGCGGACCGGCTCGCTCAGTGCGAGCGTCGCGACGGTGCGGGCGGAGTCGAGAACGACGTCGGTGAGCGAGAGCGGCACGGGGCGAGGCTACCGCCGTCCGGGTATGGTCGGCGCGTGACGGAGTTGCTCCAGCCGCTGCTGCTCGGCATGGACTGGATGGATCCCAACTGGCTCCTCGAGCACTTCGGCCAGGAGCTCTTCTGGCTCAGCCTCGTCATCATCTTCATCGAGTGCGGGCTGTTCTTCCCTTTCCTGCCCGGTGACACGCTGCTGTTCGCGATGGGCCTGTTCATCGCGTCCGAGCGGATCGACGTCTTCCCCGGCCCCGCCGGCGTCGAGCTGGCGGCGGCGCTGCTGCTCTTCATGGCGGCCGGCTTCCTCGGCAACGTCGCGGGGTACGAGATCGGGCGCAGGCTCGGGCCACCCCTGTACGAGCGCGAGGGCCGGATCCTCAAGCGGAAGTACTTCGACCAGACGACCGCCTTCTTCGACAAGCACGGCAACAAGGCGCTGCTGATCGGCCGCTTCGTGCCCTTCGTCCGTACCTACGTCACCGTCGTCGCGGGCGTGACCCGGATGGACCGCACCCGGTTCTTCCTGTGGAGCGCGGTCGGTGCGGTGCTGTGGGTCCTCAGCATCACGCTGCTCGGGTTCTTCCTGGGTTCGGCGTTCCCGAGCCTCGGCGAGAACATCGACAAGGCGATCGTCGTGATCCTCGCGTTCTCGCTGGTCCCGATCGTCTACGAGTGGTGGAAGCACCGGCGCATGCAGAGCCTCGACCGGACGGCCTGACGCTCAGCCGCTGACGGCGTCCAGCTCCGCCTTCGTCAGCACCGCGCGGACGTCGAGCGCGACGTCGGCCAGCGGGTTCTCGCCCGCCGGGCTGCGGTCGATCGCGCAGAGCACGTGCTCGACCGTGGCGCCGTACTCGCGCAGCTTCCGGGTGGCGTCGCGCACCGCGCCCCCGGTCGTGATCACGTCCTCGACCAGCGTCACCCGGCGGCCGGCGACGTCCGGACCCTCGGCGAGCTTGCAGGTGCCGTAGGTCTTGGCCTCCTTGCGCACGAACAGCGCAGGCAGCCCGGTCTCGGCGCTGAGCACGGCCACGATCGGGATCCCGCCCATCTCGAGCCCGCCGAGCAGCTCGGTGCCGTCGGGCACCAGGTCCTGCATCTGCGCCACGACCCGGCGCAGCAGAGCGGGCTGGGCCTCGAAGAGGTACTTGTCGAAGTACTCGTGCGACACGGTCCCCGACCGCAGCGTGAACTCGCCGGTCAGGCGGCAGCAGGCATCGACGTCGCGGGCCAGGTCGGGGTCCGGTGCAGGCATGGCGCCGACCCTACTGATCGGCCCGGGTGGCAGGCTGGCGGGCATGAGTCACATGGACCTGATGGCCGGACCACCGCCGACCCACCTGCCCGAGGACCCGGCGGCCACCGAGCTGGCCGAGGGCGGCGCGCCCGCCGACGTCGTACGCCGCCACCCGGCGTCGCCGATCGCCTGGGCCGCCCTCGCCGCGCTGGCCGCCGAGGAGGGTGCCGACGACGTGACCGTCTACGCCTACTCGCGCGTCGGCTACCACCGCTCCCTCGACCTGCTGCGCCGCAACGGCTGGAAGGGCCACGGCCCCGTCCCCTGGTCCCACGAACCCAACCGCGGCTTCCTGCGCGCCCTCGCCCTCCTCGCCCTCTCCGCCAAGGCCATCGGCGAGACCGAGGAGTGGGAGCGCTGCGCCACCTTCCTGCGCGACTCCTCCCCTGAAGCGGCGGCTGAGCTCCTGCCGGAGTGAGCCTCCCGTTTGGGTAACGGTGCCAGCGGTGCGCTTGCACCCCCGTGCAACGGGTGGGGAGCGCGCGTCGGACACCGTTAGCCAACGAGATCGAAGCCGCTGAGGACCCACATCCGACAGCGCGGCGCGCCCGTCCACAGCCGGCACGAGACGCATGAGCAGGCCTTCCGCGCGTGACCAGGATTTGGTCATGGACTCACGACTCCTCGCGTGCCTGGCCCGCCGCCAGGGATTGGCGACCGCGGCTGATCTCCGCCGTGAAGGCTTCAGTAGCCGTCAGATCACCGCCTGGGTGCGCAGTCGCGCCCTGGTCGCCGTACGTCGCGGCGTCTACACGTCGGCCGAGCTCTGGGACTCGTGGGACGCGTACGTCGCCAAGCCGCTCGCCCGGATCCGAGCCGCGGCCCTGACGATCGAGATCCCCTTCGTCTTCAGTCACGATTCCGCGGCCATCCTTCACGGGCTGCCCTTGCTCCGGCCCCAGGACGCTGCCGTCCATCTCACCCGTGAGGACATGCGCGGTTCCCGGGTGAAGGGTGGGATCCACCATCACGGTGCCCGGTTCCACGACTCGCGGGTGTGGTCGATCGGCGACGTCGACGTCCTCGACCCCGCCCGAACAGTCGTGGACATCGCACGGGAGCACGGCTACCGCGCGGGCCTGGTGGCCGCTGATGGTGCGATGCAGCTCGGCATCGGTCGTGAGGAGATGCAGAGCGCGGCCCACGAGATGGCCGGCTGGCCCTACAGCCTGACCGTCCGTTCGGCCGTCAACGACGCGGACCCAGGTGCGGAGAGCGTCATCGAGACCCTCGGGCGAGAGCTGTTGAACGAATTGGGGTTCACGAACATCGAGAGCCAGTTCCCGGTGTCTGTTCCTGGCGGTGTGGCGTGGTGCGACCTCCGGGTGGGCTGTCACATCGTGGAGTGCGACGGCCGGTCCAAGTCCCGACCCGTCGCCGACGGTGGCCTGGCCGATCGAGAGCTGGAACGCCTCCTCTGGGAAGAGCGGCGGCGCCAACGGGAGGTCTGCTCCGTCGGTCTGGGCATGTCGCGTCTCGTCTGGACCGACTACTGGGGAGCAGCCCGCGAGCGAGCCAAGGCGCGGCTGCTCCGCGAGGAGGAGGTCACCCGGCAGCGGTTCGGCGACACCCTGCCCTCCCACCTCGAGAAGTTCGCGCAGCGCATGCGCGGTGCCCGCTACCGCGTCGCCGGTTGAGGACCCGGAGCCGCGCTGATCGTGGGTAACGGTGCTGGGGGCGCGCTCTCAACCCGTTGCAACGGGTGGGAAGGGACGTTAGAGCACCGTTACCCCGGCAAACCAGGCCTCAGCCGCCGAGCAACGACCGCACCCGCTCGGCACCGAGAGCCATGATCAGGGTCGGCAGCCGCGGACCGCGCTCGGCATCGACCAGCAGGTGGTAGAGCAGCCCGAAGAAGGCCTTCTGGTCGGCCTTCACCTCGTCGGTCGGCGGGTCGTCGAGGGCCAGGCCGTGGGCGAGCTTGGGGACGCCGTAGACCAGGGATGTGACAGCCGCGAGCTCGAGGTCGGCCTCGGGCAGGCCGGTCAGGAGCAGCCGCAGCCACTCCGACTCCTGCGGGCCGAGGGCCGACAGCGCGGCCGCGTCGGGCTCGGAGCGGACGGTGGTCCGGTCGGACTCCGGCACGAACTCCGCTGTCCACTGCATCGCCTTCGCGAGCCGCGGCTGCAGGTCCTCGACCGAGTCGTGCGGGTGCCCGACCTCGGAGACGATCCGGCTGATCTGGTCGGCCGACCCCGCGGTCACGTCGGCCACCGACGAGAGCACCCGGAACGGCACGGTCACCGGCGACGTCGGGAGGCGACCCGCGCTCGCGGTCGACGACGCCCGCTCGTGAGCGAGGACGGCGCCGTCGCGCTTGCCCGAGCCGGCCTTGCGGCCGAGCGCGTCCCACTCGTCGTACAGGCGCACGACCTCGGGGCCGAAGTCGATGTCGAACGCCTGGCGCGGATTGCGGCGGACGTAGAGCCACCGCAGGACCGGCGCCTCCAGCACCCGCAGCGCGTCGGCGGCGGTCGGGGCCCCGCCGGCGGACGACGACATCTTCTGGGTGCCGGCGAACCCGACGAACCCATAGCCGAACCAGGCCGGTCGCGGCATGCCGAACACCGACTCGACCAGCTCGTGGCCGACCGTGAACGACGACCCCGGCGTGGCGTGGTCCATCCCGGCCGGCTCGAAGTCGACGTGCTCGAAGGCCCACCGCATGGGCCAGTCGACCTTCCAGACCAGCTTGCCCTCGTCCTGCGTGGTGAGGTTGGTGACGCCGCTGAAGCCGCAGGAGGCGCAGGTGTAGGCGAGGTCGCTCGTCCCGTCGTCGTACGACGAGGGAGCGGTCGTGTCGCGGCCGCACTGCCGGCAGTAGGCCTTGAAGGGGAACCGGGCGAGGTCGTCGACGGAGGACGCGTCGTCCTCGTCGACCTGCTTCGTGCGGTGCTGCGCCAGCACCGCCTCGATGTCGTCGCGCCGCGCGACGGACGCCAGGATCTGCTCCCGGTAGACCCCGGCCCGGTAGCGCTCGGTCTGCGAGACCTCCTCCATGTCGACCCCGAGCTCGTGGAGCGCCGTGCGCAGCGGCTCCTTGAAGTGCTCGGCCCACGACGAGTGGCAGCCCCACGGGTCGGGGACGGCGCTCAGGGGCCGTCCGATGTGGTCGGCCCACGAGGGGTCGACGCCCGCGGGCACCTTGCGGAAGCGGTCGTAGTCGTCCCACACGTGCAGGTGCCGGACCGGTACGCCGCGGCGGCTCAGCTCGTCGGCGACGAAGTGGACGGTGAGGAACTCGCGCAGGTTGCCCAGGTGCACCGGGCCCGACGGGGAGGCGCCGGACGAGCAGGTGACGGTCTCGCCCTCGCGGGCGTGCCGGAGCGCGTCGTCGGCGGCGCGGGTCACCCAGTCGGTCGGGGGACCCTGCTGACCTCGTGCCATGTCGACTGCTCCTGGCGCTCTGATCGGGATCGGCGCGGTCACGCTACCGGAGGGCGGGACGCCGAAAGGCGCCGGACTCCAGGAGTCCGGCGCCTCGCCGTCGGCTGCTCGACCTATCCCCCGCGAGTGGTCGAGGCTGTGACCGCACAGGCCACGCGACATTGCTCCCACTCTCACACTGACAGGACCGTGCCACCGGAGCGCACCTGCCGCTGTCACTATGATGCCACGATGCGAGCGCAGCCTCCCTCGGTCATCTCCGCCCTCGGCTTCAGCAAGCGGGTCGAACGCGACTACCACCGGCTCCTGGCCCAGTCGGGCCGCGAGCTGCTCTCGGTCGCCGACGCCCTGTCCCGCACCCCGGACGAGCTGCTCCGCGACGTCGAGCCGCTGGTCGAGGTCGGGATCGTGCGGGTCGAGGAGTCCCGCGTCCACGTCGCGACGCCGCCGGAGGCGGTCGCGCTGCTGCTCCGCGACACGGCGAGCGCCGCGGCCCTGGCCACTACCCGGCTGCAGGACGTCGCCCGGGCGATCCCGCACCTCGCCGCCCCGGCCGCGCGGCCGAAGCCGGGGGAGGTGCTCGACGTCCACCCGATCGACGGCGAGGTCAGCGCCGGCGGCAACCCGGTCCCCCTCCTGCACGCCCTCATCACCGAGAGCGCCGGCGACCTCTGCTGGTTCCGCCCCGACGACTTCGGCACCAAGCGCGAGGCCGCGATGGCGGCGGTCGTCAGGCAGGTGGTCGAGCAGGGCCGGGCGTCCCGGGCCATCTACCCCGCCCGGGCCTGGACCGAGAACCGCGAGACGCTCGAGCTGCGGGCCTCGGTCGGCGAGCACGTCCGACTGCTGCCGGAGCTGCCCACCCGGATGTTCATCATCGGCACGACGCACGCGGTGCTCCCCGAGCCGCTGGGCTTTGTCGACGAGCCGCGCTCGCTGGTGCGGCAGCCGGGCCTGGTGCAGGCGCTGATCCTCTGGTTCGAGGCGCTGTGGGAGCGCGCCAGCCCGCTGCCCGAGGAGGGCCGTCCCCGCGACGGCCGGTCGGAGGTCTACCGGTTCCTGCTGGCGCAGCTCGCCCAGGGCGCCAAGGACGAGCAGATCGCCCGCACCCTCGGCCTCAGCCTGCGGACCGTCCGGCGCCGGATCGCCGGGCTGATGACCGAGCTCGGTGCCGACTCGCGGTTCCAGGCCGGCGTGGAGGCGTCCCGTCGGGGCTGGCTGTGAGCGGTGAGGTGTCAGGGCAGGAGCATGGAGTACGCCGCCGGCACGACGTGCCAGCTGCGTCGCCGCTCCGGGCCGCTGATCTCGCCGTCCGCCGAGCAGAAGAACTCGTCGCCGGAGACCGTGACGCGTGAGGCGCGCAGGTAGGTGACGTCGTCCCGCTCGTGGTGCTTCGACCGGGACAGGTGCGCGACGTACCCGAACTTGGCGAGCGGCCCGACAGCGCGGGAGATCATGACGTCGACCTTGCCGTCCTCGGGGTCTGCCTCGGGCGTGAGCTCGGTCCCGCCGCCGACACTGGTGCCGTTGCCGACCGCCACCATCAGGACCGGGTCGTCGACGTCGACGATGACCTGGCCGTCCACCTCGACGCGCAACCTGATCTCCGGGGGCTGGAAGGCTGCCAGGAGGGCGCCGATGGGGTAGCCGAGCTTGCCGAGGTTCGCCTGGCCGATGCCGATCGAGCCGAGCCGGTCCTTCCAGCGGCTGCCACGGCGGCTGGCCTGGGCGCCGGCGCCGACGTGCACGTTGTTGACGACGACCCCGCCGAGCTCGTCGAGCAGCAGGTCGACCGGCCGGATCTCGCCGTCGAGGAGCAGCTCGGCGGCCTTCTCGGGCTCGAGCGGGATGTCCATGCAACGCGCGAAGTCGTTGCCGGTGCCGAGCGGGATCAGGCCCAGCACGCTGCCGGCGAGGTCGTGCCGTCTGTGCAGCGCCGCCACCACCGCGTGCAGGCTCCCGTCGCCGCCGGCCACCACGATCCGGCGGGTGCCGGCCCGATGCAGCACGCCGTCGAGCTCCCCGGGATTGGACGTGGCCACGACCTCGACCGAGCTGTGCTCGCTCAGGATGCCGACCGCCTGGTCCAGGGACTCCTCGTAGGCAGTGCCGGCGCCCTCGTTGGTGATGACCAGGAACGACTCCACGGCCGCGACCCTAGCCCGTCGCCCCGCCTTTGGTAGCCTTCGGTCGCAAGAGCCCCGAACCGGTTGTTGCCGTCCGGGGCTCTCGCGTTGCCAGGACTCCACGACCCCCGACGCGGAAAGAAGCCAGCGATGCCGGCCATCATCGTCCTCGGCGCCCAGTGGGGCGACGAAGGCAAGGGCAAGGCGACCGATCTCCTCGCCACGACCGACACCATCGACTTCGTGGTGCGGACGAGCGGTGGCCACAACGCCGGTCACACCATCGTCGTCAACGGCGAGAAGTACGCCACCCACCTGCTGCCCTCGGGCATCCTCACGCCGGGTGCGACCTCGGTCATCGGCAACGGCGTCGTGGTCTCGCCCGAGGCGCTGTTCCACGAGATCGACGGCCTGCTCGCGCGCGGCGTCGACGGCGTCGAGGACCGGCTCGTCGTCTCCGCCAACGCCCACGTCATCGCGCCGTACCACGTGACGGTCGACAAGGTGACCGAGCGCTTCCTCGGCAAGAACAAGATCGGCACCACCGGCCGCGGGATCGGGCCGACGTACGCCGACAAGGTCAACCGGCTCGGGATCAGGATCGCCGACCTGTTCGACGAAGCGTTGCTGAGCGACAAGGTCGAGGGCGCGCTCGACGTCAAGAACCACCTGCTCGCCAAGGTCTACAACCGCCGGGCGGTCGACCGCGACGCCGTGGTCGAGGAGCTCGTGTCGTACGCCGACCGGCTGCGGCCGATGGTGCAGGACACCACGCTGCTGCTCAACAACGCCCTCGACGAGGGCCTCACCGTGCTGTTCGAGGGCGCGCAGGCCACGATGCTGGACGTCGACCACGGCACCTACCCGTTCGTCACGTCGTCGTCGCCGGTCGCGGGCGGTGTTTGCACCGGATCCGGGGTCGGCCCGACCCGGATCGACCGGGTGATCGGCGTGATCAAGGCCTACACGACCCGGGTCGGCTCCGGGCCCTTCCCCACCGAGCTGTTCGACGCCGACGGCGAGAAGCTCTGGAAGGTCGGCGGCGAGGTCGGCGTCTCGACCGGCCGCGACCGGCGCTGCGGCTGGTACGACGCCGTGATCGCCCGCTACGCCACGCGGGTCAACGGCCTCACCGACCTGTTCCTGACCAAGCTCGACGTGCTCTCGAGCTGGGAGCGGGTGCCGGTCTGTGTCGCCTACGACGTCGACGGGGTCCGCCACGACGAGATGCCGATGACGCAGAGCGAGTTCCTCCGCGCGACCCCGATCTACGAGTACCTCGACGGCTGGTGGGAGGACATCTCCGGCTGCCGGTCCTTCGACGACCTGCCCCGCAACGCCCAGCGGTACGTCGAGGCGCTGGAGCAGCTGTCCGGGACCCGGATCTGGGGCGTCGGCGTCGGCCCGGGCCGGGAGCAGACGATCGTCGTCCACGACGACTGACGGCCACTGACGCGGCCACTGACACCGGCCACTGACACCGGGGCACCCCCGGTCCTAGAGTCCGCAGCATGGACCCCAGCGAGGCGGTCAGCCGCCTGCGGGCGGCGTTCGGCGGGCCGGACGGCCATCGGACCTTGCACGGGAAGGGCCGGTTCTACTCCGGCACGTTCACGGCGACCCCCGAGGCGGCGGCGCTGTGCCGGGCCGGTCACCTCGACGGGACGACGAGGCCGGTGCTGCTGCGGTGGTCGAGCGGCTCGGGCAACGCCCGGACGAAGGACCTGTCGCCCGACATCCGCGGGATGGCGGTGAAGCTCGCCGGCGACGACGGGCGGCCGTTCGACCTGCTCGGGCAGACGGCGACGTCTTTCCCGACGCAGGACCCGGCGGAGTTCGTGCGGATCGCCGAGGCGTCGAGGAAGCGGCGGACGTTCCCGCTCTTCCTGCTGCGCCACCCCCGGCTGGTGCCGGCCCTGGTCGACGGGCTGAGCGGGGTGAAGTCGCACCACAGCTTCGCGGAGCTCGCCTTCTTCCCGCTGCACGCCTACGGCTGGCTGGACGACGAGGGGCGGCGCACCTGGGTGCGCTACGAGCTCCGGCCCACGGCCACCCGGGAGGACCGGCTTGTGGAGGCGTTCACCAGCCGCGACCGGCTCGCCGAGGAGATGGCGGCCCGGCTGGCGGCCGGGCCGGTGGTGCACGAGGTGTGGGTGCAGGTCGCCGAGGAGCGGCACGACCCCGACGACGTCACGACGGCCTGGCGGGGCGCTCGCACGCTGCTCGCCGGGCGGATCGAGGTCACGTCCGAGGCCGACGACCCCGAGGCCGGCGGGTCGCCGACGGTGTTCGACCCGACCCGGACGGTCGACGGCATCGAGCTGCCGGACGACCCGATCCTGCTGTACCGCCGCGGCGCCTACACCGAGTCGGTCAGCCGCCGGACCTCCTGAGACGGGGCGTCACGCGGACTCCCGCACCACCAGCTGGGTCGGGATGATCAGCCGGTAGGGACCACCGCTCTCGCGGCAAGAGTGAGCGGGGAATTGGTGGAAGCGTTTCCACAACCTCCGCCCACTCGCGGCGGTTCGAGCGGCTGTCAGTCGGATCGTGGCACGCCGCTAGCATCGCGCCCGTGAGGACCCTCGTGATCGGCACCGGTGGCCGCGAGCACGCGCTCGCCCGCGCGCTCTCCCGCGACCCGGGCGTGACCGAGGTGCATGTCGCCCCCGGCAACCCGGGGATCGCCGACGTCGCGACGTTGCACGACGTCGATGCTCTGGACGGAGCTGCTGTGGCGGGCTTGGCGGTCGATCTCGGGGTCGACCTGGTCGTCGTCGGCCCCGAAGCACCGCTGGTCGCGGGTGTCGCCGATGCTGTGGAGGCCAGCAACATCGCGGTGTTCGGCCCGTCCCGGGCGGCCGCACAGCTCGAGGGGTCGAAGGCATTCGCCAAGGACGTGATGAACGCAGCTGGGGTCCCGACGGCTCGGGCGTTCGTCTGCACCACCGACGAGGAGGCGGCTGCCGCGCTCGACGAGCTCGGCGCGCCCTTCGTCGTGAAGAACGACGGACTAGCCGCCGGCAAGGGCGTCGTCGTGACCGAGTCGCGTGAGGAGGCCGTGGCCCATGCCGCCGCCTGCGGGCGAGTCGTGATCGAGGAGTACCTCGACGGCCCCGAGGTGTCGCTCTTCGCCATCACCGACGGCTCCACCGTCTATCCGTTGCAACCGGCCCAGGACTTCAAGCGGATCTTCGACGGTGACGTCGGGCCGAACACCGGCGGGATGGGCGCCTACACCCCTCTCGCCTGGGCGCCCGCTGGCCTCATCGAGGAGGTGCTCGACACCGTCGCGCACCCCACGATCCAGGAGCTGCTCCGCCGTGGCACGCCGTTCAAGGGCCTGCTGTACATCGGCCTGGCCCTCACGTCCCGTGGCGTGCGCGTCGTCGAGTTCAACGCCCGCTTCGGCGACCCTGAGACGCAGCCACTCCTGGCGCTCCTGGAGTCGCCCCTCGGCGCACTCCTGATGGGCTCGGCCACCGGCACCCTCGCCGACGTGCCCCCGCCCACGTGGTCGGACGGGGCTGCGGTCGCCGTCGTGATGGCCAGCCGCGGCTACCCGGAGACGTCGTCGAGCGGTGACGTCATCACCGGGATCGAGGCCGCTGAGGGCGTCGAGGGTGTCCACGTCATCCAGGCCGGCACCGCCCTCGCCGGCGACGACCTGGTCACCGCCGGCGGCCGGGTGCTCGCGGTCGTCGGCACCGGTGCCGACGTCGACGCCGCCCGGGCCGCGGCCTACGCGGGCGTGGAGCGGATCCGTTTCGACGGCGCGCAGCACCGCACGGACATCGCCGCCGGCGTCTAGGAGCGTGGGAGAATCGTCGCGTGACCGTCCCCAACGTCCTCGCCGGGCGCTACGCCGGAGCCGACCTGGTCGAGATCTGGTCGCCGGAGCACAAGATCGTGCTGGAACGGCAGCTGTGGATCGCGGTCCTCAGGGCACAGCGTGACCTCGGCGTCGACGTGCCGGCCGGGGTGGTCGAGGCCTACGAGAACGTCGCCGGCAAGGTCGACCTCGACTCGATCGCCGCCCGGGAGCGGGTGACGCGTCACGACGTGAAGGCGCGGATCGAGGAGTTCAGCGCGCTGGCCGGTCACGAGCACATCCACAAGGGGATGACGAGCCGCGACCTGACCGAGAACGTCGAGCAGCTCCAGGTCCGCCAGTCGCTGAGCCTGCTGCGGGACCGGGCTGTGGCGACCCTGGCCCGGCTGGCGCGGCTGGCGGCCGAGCACGAGACGACAGTCATGGCGGGCCGGTCCCACAACGTCGCCGCGCAGGCGACCACGCTCGGGAAGCGGTTCGCGACGGTGGCCGACGAGCTGCTGGTCGCGGTCGAGCGCCTCGAGGAGCTGCTCGCCCGCTACCCGCTGCGCGGCATCAAGGGCCCGATGGGCACCTCGCAGGACATGCTCGACCTGCTCGACGGCGACGCCCACCGGCTCGCCGAGCTCGAGCGGCGGGTCGCCGGCCACCTCGGGTTCGAGCGCGTCCTGACGAGCGTCGGCCAGGTCTACCCGCGCAGCCTCGACTTCGACGTGCTGTCCGCCGTCGTCCAGCTCGTCGCGGCGCCGTCCAACTTGGCCACCACGATCCGGTTGATGGCCGGCCACGAGCTCGTCACCGAGGGCTTCGCCGAGGGCCAGGTCGGTTCGAGCGCGATGCCGCACAAGATGAACACCCGCTCCTGCGAGCGGGTCAACGGTCTCGCCGTCATCACGCGCGGCTACCTCTCGATGGTCGGCGAGCTCGCCGGCGACCAGTGGAACGAGGGCGACGTCTCGTGCTCGGTCGTCCGCCGGGTCGCGCTGCCCGATGCGTTCTTCGCGGCCGACGGCCTGTTCCAGACCTTCCTCACGGTGCTCGACGAGTTCGGCGCCTTCCCCGCCGTCATCCAGCGCGAGCTCGACCGCTACCTCCCGTTCCTGGCGACCACCAAGGTGCTGATGGCCGCCGTCCGCCGTGGCGTCGGCCGCGAGGTCGGCCACGAGGCCATCAAGCAGGCCGCCGTCGGCACGGCGCTCGCGATGCGCCAGGGCCAGGCTGTGAACGACGTGTTCGACCGGCTCGCCGCCGACGACCGCCTCGGCCTCACCCGCGCCGACATCGACGGGCTGGTGGCAGACCCGATCTCGTTCACCGGGGCGTCGGTCGCCCAGACCCAGGCCGTCGTGCGGCTGGTGGAGCAGGTCGTGGCCCGGCACCCGTCGGCCGCGGCGTACTCGCCCGGCGCCATCCTCTGACTCCCGCGTGAGCCAGCGTGATCACACCCCGGTCCCGCCCGGGTCACTACGCTTCAGGCGTGAGTGTCGACGTTCGGGTGGAGACGGTCATCGACCGTCCGGTGCACGAGGTTGCCGAGTTCGCGGGCGACCCGACCAACGCGGGAGCGTGGTACGCCAACATCCGGCGGGTCGAGTGGCGGACCGAGCCGCCGGTGGCCGTCGGGTCGCAGCTGGACTTCGTGGCCCGGTTCCTCGGCCGGACCCTGAGCTACACGTACGAGGTGGTCGAGCTCGATGCTGGCCGGCGGCTGGTGATGCGGACGGCCGATGGCCCGTTCCCGATGGAGACGACCTACACCTGGGAGCCCGCGGGAGAAGGCAGGACCAGGATGACCCTGCGCAACCGGGGCACGCCCTCGGGCTTCGGTGGGCTGGCCGCGCCGCTGATGGAGCGGGCGATGCGCCGCGCGACGACCAGGGACCTGGCCCAGCTCAAGCGGCTGTTGGAGGCGCGCGGGCGGTAGTCGGCAGAACTGCCCGGCCTAGCTCGGCTCGTGAGCCTGCGAAGCGTGCGTCACGTACGGGTCGCCATAGGATCGCCGCGTGACCGGCGATCTCCAGCACCTCCACTCCGGCAAGGTGCGCGACCTGTACGCGATGCCGGACGGCCGACTGCTCATGGTCGCCAGCGACCGGATCAGCGCGTTCGACCACATCCTCGACACCGAGATCCCCGACAAGGGCGAGATCCTCACCCGGATGTCGCTCTGGTGGTTCGACCGGCTGGCCGACCTCGTCCCGCACCACGTCGTGTCCACCGACGTGCCCGAGCAGTACCGGGGCCGGGCCGTGGTGTGCGAGCGGCTGAGCATGTACCCCGTCGAGTGCGTGGCCCGCGGCTACCTGACCGGGTCGGGTCTCCTCGACTACGAGCGCACCGGCGAGGTGTGCGGGATCGCGCTGCCGGACGGCCTCACCGACGGCGACCGGCTGCCGGAGCCGATCTTCACCCCGGCGACCAAGGCCGAGCTCGGCGAGCACGACGAGAACGTGGCGTACGACGCGGTCGTGGAGACGGTCGGCGCGGACGTCGCCGCGGAGCTGCGGCGGCTGACCCTCGAGGTCTACGCGCGGGCCGAGGGGATCGCCCGCGACCGCGGCATCATCCTGGCCGACACCAAGCTCGAGCTCGGCCACCGCGACGACGGCACCCTCGTCCTGGCCGACGAGGTCCTCACCCCGGACTCGTCCCGCTTCTGGCCGGCAGCTGAGTGGCAGCCCGGTCGGGCACAGCCGTCGTACGACAAGCAGATCGTGCGCAACTGGCTGCTGTCGCCGGAGTCCGGCTGGGACCGCGGATCGGGCGAGCCGCCGCCACCGCTGCCGCCGGACGTCGTCGACCGGACCCGCCGCCGCTACCTGGAGGCCTACGAGCTCCTGACCGGGGAGGCGTTCTGACCACCGTCGACTTCGAGGCCACGGCCGACCTCCCCCATGCCCCGGAGCAGGTCTTCCGCTACCTCGCGGACCCGCGCAACCGCCCCGAGTGGCAGGCGTCGCTGCTCTCGGTGACGCTGCACGACCGGGGCGAGCCACGGGTCGGGATGACGTGGCGCGACAACACGATGACCGGGGTCCGGCCCACGATGGAGATCACCGAGCTGGCACCCTTCAAGGTCTTCTCCGAGGTCGGCCGCTGGCGGGGGATCGAGGCCACGCTGACGCTGCGCCTGACCCGGATCGCCGACGGCTGCCGGGTGCACGCGACGGGCAGCGTCACCGGGTCGGGACCGTGGCGGCTGCCCGCGAAGGCGGCCGGCCGGCTGGCCGGTCCGGCGATCCGGCACGACCTCGTGCGCGCGGGCGAGATCCTCACCCGCGGCCGGATCACCCGCTGAGGTCGGGCCTGCCCGGTCACGCGCTGTCGCCGCTGCGGACCCTCCCCTAGGGTCGAGTCATGCTGAACCTCGCGTCCCTCCTCGAGAACTCCGCCGAGCAGTACGGCGCCCGCGAGGCAGTCGTCCTCGGCGACCGGCGCCTCACCTACGCCCAGGTCGACGGCGCGGCCAACCAGGTCGCGAACCTGTTGGTCTCGCGCGGGATCGAGCCGGGCGACAAGGTCGCGCTGAGCTGCCCGAACCTGCCCTACTTCCCGATCGTCTACTACGGGATCCTCAAGGCGGGCGCGACCGTCGTGCCGCTCAACGTGCTCCTCAAGGGCCGCGAGGTCGCCTACCACCTGGCCGACTCCGACGCCGTCGCGTACTTCTGCTTCGAGGGCACCCCCGAGCTGCCGATCGGGGCGGCCGGCCACGAAGGGTTCGACCAGACCGACGGCTGCGAGCACTTCTTCGTCATCACCGTCGACCCGGCTGCGGACTCCCCGATCCCCGGCACGGAGACCCTCGGCCAGGGCCTCGCCGGCCAGCCGCCGACGTTCGACACCGTGGCCACCGACGACGGCGACACGGCCGTCATCCTCTACACCTCGGGCACCACCGGCCAGCCCAAGGGCGCCGAGCTGATGCACCGCAACATGCACTCCAACGCCCTCACCGGCGCCCCGCTCTTCGGCGCCGACGCGGCCACCCCTGACACCTACCTGTGCGTCCTGCCGCTGTTCCACTCATTCGGGCAGACCGTGATCATGAACGGCGGCTTCGCCTACGGCGGCACCGTCGTGATGCTGCCGCGGTTCGAGGCCGACGCCGCCCTGAAGGCCATGGCGAAGGAGGGGGTCACGTTCTTCGCGGGCGTCCCGACGATGTACTGGGGGCTGCTCGGCGCCCTCGACGGGTCCGGGGTCGACGTGCAGGCGCTGGCCGCGAACCTCCGGGTCTCCGTCGCCGGGGGCTCGGCGCTCCCGGTCGAGGTCCACAAGGACTTCGAGAGGCGCTTCGGTGTCACGATCCTCGAGGGCTACGGCCTGTCGGAGACCTCGCCCGTCGCGAGCTTCTCGCCGCTCGGCCAGCAGGTCCGCGTCGGCTCCATCGGCACGCCGATCCCCGGGGTGGAGATGAAGCTGATCGACGACGACTGGTCGGAGGTGGACGCCGACCCCGACACCGTCGGCGAGATCGCGATCAAGGGCCCCAACATCATGAAGGGCTACTACGGCCGGCCCGACGCGACCGAGGAGGCGATCCGTGACGGCTGGTTCCGGTCGGGCGACCTCGGCAAGCGGGACGCGGACGGCTGGTACTACATCGTCGACCGCTCCAAGGACATGATCATCCGCGGTGGTTTCAACGTGTACCCGCGGGAGATCGAGGAGGTGCTGCTCGAGCACCCGGCCGTGTCGCTCGCGGCGGTGATCGGAGTTCCGCACGAGAGCCACGGCGAGGAGATCAAGGCCGTCGTGATCAAGGAGAAGGACCACGACGACGTGTCCGAGGACGACCTGGTCGCCTGGGCCAAGGAGCAGCTCGCGGCGTACAAGTACCCGCGCGTGGTGGAGTTCGTCGACGCCCTGCCGATGACGGCGACCGGCAAGATCCTCAAGCGCGAGCTGTCCTGATGGGTCGCGTGATCGGGCTCGGTCTCGCCGTGCTGCTCGTGCTGGTCGGCGGACTGTGGACCTTCCAGGGACTCGGGTACGTCGAGGGCAGCTCGATGACCGGCTCCGACACGTGGGCCATCATCGGCCCGATCGTCGCCGGCCTCGGGATCGCGCTGTCGATCGTGGTCCTGCAACGCCGCCGCGACTGACCGCGGGCCACCGGCGGACGACGCCCGTCACGGCCCTAGACTCGGGCCACGTCCCGTCCCCCGCTCAGGAGAACCACCGTGGCCCGTGTCGTCGTCGACGTCATGCCCAAGCCCGAGATCCTCGACCCGCAGGGCAAGGCGGTGCTCGGAGCCCTGCCACGGCTGGGGTTCTCGGGCGTGACCGACGTCCGCCAGGGCAAGCGGTTCGAGCTCGAGGTCGACGGTGACGTGACCGACGAGGTGCTGGCCTCCGTCGCCCAGATGGCCGAGACGCTGCTGTCCAACCCGGTGATCGAGAACTTCGAGGTCCGGGTGGAGGACGCGTGAGGGTCGGGGTCGTCACCTTCCCCGGCTCGCTCGACGACGCCGACGCACAGCGCGCGGTCCGGATCGGCGGCCACGAGGCGGTCGCGCTCTGGCACGGCGACCACGACCTGCGCGCCGTCGACGCCGTCGTCCTCCCGGGGGGCTTCTCCTACGGCGACTACCTGCGGTGCGGCGCGATCAGCCGGTTCGCGCCGGTGATGACCGAGGTGGTCGAGGCGGCCCGGAAGGGCCTGCCGGTCCTCGGCATCTGCAACGGGTTCCAGATCCTCTGCGAGTCCCACCTGCTGCCGGGCGCCCTGATCCGCAACGACCACCGCAAGTTCGTCTGCCGCGAGCAGCGGCTGCGGGTCGAGAACGTCGCGACCGCGTGGACCACGGCATACGAGCCGGGTGCCGAGATCACGGTCGTGCTCAAGAACGGCGAGGGCGGGTACGTCGCCGACGAGGCGACGCTCGACCGGCTCGAGGGCGAGGGCCGGGTCGTGGTGCGCTACCTCGACGACAACCCCAACGGCTCGTTGAGAGACATCGCCGGCATCACGAACGACACCGGCACCGTGGTCGGGCTGATGCCGCACCCGGAGCACGCGGTCGAGGAGCTGACCGGCTCGGGCACCGACGGCCTCGGCTTCTTCACGTCGCTGGCGGCCGGGGCGTTCACCTGACCGCTGCCGCGATCAGCGCCTGCCGGCGCGCAGCGCCTTCCACGAGCGGCCGGTGACGATCCCGGAGTGGCGGTGCCCGACGTCGGACTGCCAGTCCGCCACGGCCCTCGCGGTGGCCCGGGTGTAGCGCCCCGTGATCTTGATCGGCAGGGAGGCGCTGGCGGCCTTGAGCGCCCGCTGAACCCGCCGCACGTCCTCGCCGGCCGAGCCGAACTTGAGGACCGGCGACGCGCCGTCGGAGAGCAGGCTCATCCAATGGACGCGGGTCCACGTGCTGCCCGCGCTGAAGCCGTGGTCGGCCTGCCACCGCCGGGCGGCCGCGACCGTCCGCTCGTTGTAGACGCCGTTGAGCCGGCCGCCGTACTCGCCCTTCTCCTTCAGGAGGCACTGCAGCGCTGTGACCAGGCCCGCCTCGGCGGTCCCCACGGAGAGCACCTTGTACGTCGGGTGGTTGACGTCGACGCCGTTGCAGTGGGCCACGGGCCGGGCGACCGACCCCTTGCCGAGGTCCAGCCAGTTGCGGTCGATGTTGATCGTGACGCCGCCCCAGGTCTCGTTGTGCCCGCCCTGGTACTGCTTCATCCGGCCGCCGGGCAGCCACCCGTCGTCGCGGATGTAGTCGGTCCTGGTGTTGGCCTTGCCGTCCCAGCGGGCGATCCAGATCCGGTCCGGCAGCACGACCTCGCCGGGCCGGTTGACGCGGGCGTCGTCCAGCATCTTGATCCCGGAGCCGGCGCTGGAGTAGACACCGGAGACGTAGCCGAACGCGTGAAGCTTGGTCGTCCAGGCCGACAGGAACGCCAGGGCCGACTCACGGCAGTGCCGGTTGGTGACGTCGAAGCCCTCGAGGTCGTACCAGAGGGTGCTCTTCGTGACGATGCCCAGGTCCTTCGCGACGGCGACCGCCGTGGTGGCCTCGACCCGGGCCTGGCGGCGGGCCCGGCGGTACTTCCCGCTGTCGCCCGGCTTGGGGTTGATCGACCTGTCGTCGTCGTACCGCGGGAAGCTGGGGTGGCACGAGGCCTGCGGGCCGAGCGTGATCGGCAGCAGCCGCCAGCCCTTGCCCAGCTGGGTCGACACCCAGCGCGGCGTGAGGTTCGGCTGGGTGCGGCACCCGCGGCTGTCTCCGGAGATGTAGATGCCGACGGCGAGGAAGGGCGACGTGCGCAGCCACGTGTTCATCGCCTTCTGCGTCGGCCCGACGCACTGGTCGAACCCGTAGCCCGTGAAGTTCCCAGGAGTCGCCACGTTGTCCGCGTCCGCGCGCACCGGAAGGGCGAGCGCGACCGCGGCCAGCAGCCAGGCCAGGACTCTGGCCGTGGTTCGGGGGATGGCGCGGTACATGACGACTCCTGGGGAAGGGGGTGACGGCACCATAACCTCACCAGTCACATCCGCAACACGCGTTCCGCAGAACTACAGTCCTGTAGTTCCGGGCGCGCGGCGCCGCCCGGCGCCGCGCAACCGGGGGCAGGATGGCGGCCATGACCCGGCAACGCCGTTCCTGGCCAGCGACCGCCGCCCTGCTCGTCACGTGCTGGCTGGTGGTCGCCGCGCTCGTCGTGGGCTGGGGCTGGCTGCTGACCCAGCAGCTGGAGGGGTCGGTCGGCGAGGTCGACGACGACCTGGCCCGGTGGCTGGCCGACGAGCGGACGCCGTCGCTGACCGACGCCGCCGAGGTCGCGGCGTACGTCGGCGAGACGATCGTGGGCGCCGCGGTGCTCGTGCTCCTGGCCGTGGTGGTCGCGGCCTGGCGACGGACTTGGCTGCCCCTGGTCTTCGTCGGCCTCGTGGAGGCCGGTCTCGGCGGCATCTACTGGCTGGGAACCCATCTCGATCCTCGCGACCGGCCACCGGTGAAGATCCTCGACGCGGGGCTCGTGCCCGACCACAGCTTCCCGTCGGGGCACACCGGGACCGCGATGGCGGTCTTCTTGGGGGTGACGTTCCTGGTGTGGACCTACACCAGGATCGCGCGCGGCTGGACGCTGCTGCTCGCCCTCGTGCCGCTCGCGTGCCTGTCGGCCCGGCTCTACCAGGGCGCCCACCACCTGACCGACGTGCTGACGAGCGTCGTGTACGCAGCCGTCTGGGTCACGGTGGCGGCCCGGCTGGTCCTCGGCCGTGAGTCACCCCCGGTAGATTGACGCCGTGCTGGACACCGTCGTCGCCGCAGCCCAGGACTCCGACCCCGAGCAGCCGTGGGCGGAGCTCGGCCTCAAGGCCGACGAGTACCAGCGGATCCGCGAGATCCTGGGTCGCCGCCCCACGAGCAGCGAGCTGGCGATGTACTCCGTCATGTGGAGCGAGCACTGCTCCTACAAGTCCAGCAAGGTGCATCTGAAGCAGTTCAGCGAGATCCCGCAGGAGACCCCGGTCGGCAAGATGCTCGCCGGCATCGGCGAGAACGCCGGGGTGATCGACATCGGCCAGGGCTACGCGGTCACGTTCAAGATCGAGAGCCACAACCACCCGTCGTACGTCGAGCCCTACCAGGGGGCCGCCACCGGGGTCGGCGGGATCGTGCGCGACATCCTCGCCATGGGTGCCCGGCCGGTCGCGGTGATGGACCCGCTCCGGTTCGGCCCGCTCGACGCCGACGACACGCAGCGGGTGCTGCCGGGGGTCGTGGCCGGCGTGGGCGGCTACGGCAACTGCCTCGGGCTGCCCAACATCGGCGGCGAGGCCGTCTTCGACGCGACCTACCTCGGCAACCCGCTCGTCAACGCGCTGTGCGTCGGCGTGCTCCGCCACGAGGACCTCCATCTCGCCAAGGCGTCCGGCGTCGGCAACCGGGTGCTGCTCTACGGCGCGCGGACCGGCGGCGACGGGATCGGCGGCGTGAGCGTGCTCGCCAGCGAGACGTTCGAGATGTCCGAGTCGGGCGAGGGCGGACCCGCGAAGCGGCCCAGCGTGCAGGTCGGCGACCCGTTCATGGAGAAGCTGCTCATCGAGTGCACCCTCGAGCTGTTCGCGGCCGGCATCGTCACGGGCATCCAGGACCTCGGCGGCGCCGGCCTGTCCTGCGCGACGTCCGAGCTCGCCAGCGCGGGCGACGGCGGGATGCACGTCGAGCTCGACCGCGTGCCGCTGCGCGACTCGACGCTGGCGCCCGAGGAGATCCTCATGAGCGAGTCGCAGGAGCGGATGATGGCCGTCGTCGCGCCCGGGGACGTCGCCGCGTTCCTCGAGATCTGCGCGACGTGGGACGTCGAGGCCACCGACATCGGCGAGGTCACCGACACCGGCCGGCTGCAGATCGACTGGCACGGCGAGCAGGTGGTCGACGTCCCGCCGCGGTCCGTGGCGCACGACGGCCCCACCTACCAGCGGCCCTTCGCGCGGCCGGACTCGCAGGACGCGCTCCAGGCCGACGGAGCCGAGGCGCTGCCGCGGCCCGAGACCGGCGACGAGCTCCGCGAGACCCTGCTCCGCCTCGCCGGCAGCCCGAACCTCTGCGACAAGTCGTGGATCACCGACCAGTACGACCGCTACGTCCGCGGCAACACCGTGCTGTCCCAGCCGAGCGACAGCGGGATGGTGCGCGTCGACGAGGAGACCAACCTCGGGGTCGCGCTCGCCACCGACTGCAACGGCCGGTTCGCCGCGCTCGACCCGTACGCCGGCGCGCAGCTCGCGCTCGCGGAGGCGTTCCGCAACGTCGCGACCGGGGGCGCCCGGCCGCTGGCCGTGAGCGACTGCCTGAACTTCGGGTCGCCGGAGGAGCCGGGCGTCATGTGGCAGTTCGCCGAGGCCTGTCGCGGGCTCAAGGACGCCTGCGTCCAGCTGGGCATCCCGGTCACGGGCGGCAACGTCAGCCTCTACAACCAGACCGGGGAGACCGCGATCCTGCCCACGCCGGTGGTCGCCGTGCTCGGCGTCATCGAGGACGTGACACGGCGCACCCCCACCGGCTTCGGCCACGCCGACCACGAGGTCGTGCTGCTGGGGGAGACCCGGGAGGAGCTCTCGGGCTCGGAGTGGGCGCACGTCGTCCACGGCCACCTCGGCGGCCGCCCGCCGGCGGTCGACCTGATCTCAGAGCGCCAGCTCGCGACGCTGCTGATCGATGCTGCCCGCTCCGGGCTGGTGAGCTCCGCCCACGACCTCGCCGACGGCGGGCTGGCCCAGGCGCTCGTCGAGGCGACCCTGCGCGAGGGGGTCGGAGCCACGGTCCGGATCGACGGCGACCCGTTCGTCGCGCTGTTCTCGGAGTCCGCCGCGCGGGCGGTCGTCACCGTCCCGAGCAGCGACCTGGCCCAGCTGCTCACGATGGCCGAGGCGCTCGGCGTGCCCGCCACCACGATCGGTCGCACCGGCGGCGACACCCTCGAGGTCGAGGGCTGGTTCGACGTACCTCTCGACGAGCTGCGAGGGGCGTGGACCGCCACCCTGCCGGCGCTCCTCGGCTGATGGCGTGTCGATCGGGCGGCGCAGCCTCCTCGCGCTGGCCGTCGCGAGCCCGCTCGCTGCCTGCTCCGACCGTCCGTCGCCGGCGTCCCCGGGCGGCTCAGTGACACCGTCGGCCGCCTCCCGGACGATCCGGTACGGCGAGGATCCCAGCCAGTTCGGCGAGCTGAGCCTGCCCGACGGCACCCCGCGGGGTGTCGTGGTCGTGATCCACGGAGGGTTCTGGAAGTCCGCGTACGACCTGTCACTCGGCCGACCGCTGGCGGAGAGCCTCGTCGACGAGGGCTGGGCCGCGTGGAACCTGGAGTACCGCCGGGTCGGTCCCGCAGACCGTGGCGGAGGCGGGGGTGCACCCGTCACCTTCGACGACGTGGCCGCCGGGATCGACGCGCTGGCCGGCATCGACGGGCTGGCGACGTCGACCGTGCTCACCCTTGGCCACTCGGCCGGCGGACACCTCGCCGCGTGGGCTGCGGGCCGCCTCGACCCGGCCGTGTCCGTGACCGGGGCGGTGTCGCAGGCCGGCGTGCTCGACCTGGTGCGCGCTCACGAGCTGAACCTCGGCACCGGCGCTGTCCAGGCGCTGCTCGGCCACCCGCCGGGCCCGGCCGACGCGGCGTACGACCCCTACCTGCAGCTGCCGCTCGACGTCCCGGTCCGGTGCGTGCACGGGTCGGGGGACGAGATCGTCCCGATCGAGATCTCCGAGCGGTACGTCGCCGCCGCGTCAGACGCCGGCGGTGACGCCTCGCTCATGGCCGTCGACGGCGACCACTTCGTCGTCATCGATCCCGGGTCGGACGCCTGGCAGCGGACGCTCGGGCTGCTCGACGAGCTCGCCTGAGGCGTCCAGCACCGGCCAGTCGCGGGGCCGCGGGACCGACCGGACCTCGGACGTGAGGGTCGGGATCAGCGCCGTCAGCGCGGCGGCGACGAGCAGCACGACGGTCGCGGTCGAGGCGCCGTACGTCTCCAGCAGCCAGCCTCCGAGGAGCGGCGCGAACGGGATCGTGGTGAAGCTGAGGAACTGCGACGACGACGCGATTCGACCCTGGAGCTCGTCAGGCGTGACGGCGACCCGGTAGGACTGGCCGGCGGCGTTGCCGGCCGGGTTGAGCAGGAGTCCGAGGAACAGCATGGCACCGACCAGCCAGGGCGAGGACCAGAAGATCAGGGGGACCAGGAGGGGCACCCAGCTCCACGCCACCGACATCGTCAGGTGGCCGGTGCGCATCCGGTCGATCACGAACGGGGCGATCAGCGCTCCGACGATGCCGCCGGCTCCTGCGAGGGCTTCGACCACGCCGATCGTGGTCGACGGGACGCCGGCCTGCACGAGGCGCACGACCGCGACGAAGAAGACGGCGTTGACGACCAGGTTGCACGCCGCCGAGAACGCCGCCGTGGCGCGGAAGTAGGGCCGGGCGAGGAGGTAGCGCAGGCCGTCCCCGAGCTCGCGGACCGGGGCCCGGTGCGGCCTGTCGACGGGGGAGAGGTCGGTCTTCACCCGCGAGACGGTGACCAGCGAGACCGCGAAGGTGAGTGCGTCGACGAGGAAGGGCAGCGGGCGTCCCACGGCGTAGAGCACGCCGCCGAGCGGCCCGCCCAGCAGGGACGCGATGTGGTGGCGCGCCTGGTTCTGGCTGATCGCGGTGGGGAGCTCCTCGCGGGTGACCACGCTGCGCACCGCCGACAGCTCCGTGGGCATGTAGAAGCCGGCCACGGCGCCCGTCCCGAGCGCGACGGCCACGAGGTGGGGCATCGTGATCGCCCCCAGGAACCCCGCGACCGCGAGCGACCCGGAGAGCGCGAGACCGGCGGCGCTGGCCGCCAGCAGCACCCGGCGCCGGTCCAGCTGGTCAGCGACCACCCCGGCAGGGAGCAGTGCCAGCGCGATGCCGAGGGAGTACGCCGCCACCGGGAGCCCGGCGAGCAGCGCCGAGCCGGTGAGTGCGTAGCCGATCAGCGGGAAGACGAACAAACCGGCTGCGGTCCCGAGCTGACTGACCGCCTCGCCCACCCAGAGCCGGGTGAAGTCGCGGTTGCGGGCGAGCGTCCGGAAACTGGTCACGACTCGACGATAGATGCGCAATAACACGTGCGCAAGTAGTAGTGCGCAATTAGTGGTGCGGATAGCATGGTGGCATGCCCCGGCCAGTCCACGACCCGATCGTCCTGCGCGCCATCGCCCATCCGGTGCGCAACCGGATCCTGGGCGAGCTCAGCGCCCAGGGACCGCTCCGCGCGGCCGACCTGTCCCAGGAGCTCGGGATCCCGGCCAACCAGGCGTCGTTCCACCTCCGGCAGCTCGCCAAGTACGGCCTGGTCGAGGAGGCAGTGGGGGAGGGCCGCGACCGTCGCGACCGGGTCTGGCAGCTCGTCGACGAGTCGGGGCTCAACCTCGACCTCGGCGAGCTGGAGAAGCAGCCGGGCGGGCCGGCCGCCGCGGCGGTGTTCCGAGCCCAGGCCGGGGCCTGGGCCCACACGCTCGTCGACGCGGCGTACGCCGGCACCAAGGCGCCGGGCATCCAGCGTTCGATCACCGACCAGACGCTGCGGCTGACCCAGGCCGAGGCGCGCGAGATGGTGGCCGAGGTCAACGAGGTGGTCCGGCAGTGGGCCGACCGCACGCGGGGCCGCGACCCGGAGCGACAGACCTACTCCTTCCTCTCCATCATCCAGCCGCTGCCCGAGCACGGCCCCGACTAGCAGCAGGTCCTAGAGTCGGTGCCATGCCAGCCCGGTTGCGCGTCGCCGAGCCGGAGGAGGTCGCGGCGGCCCTCGCACGCCGCGCCCCGGCCGACGACAAGCTGCTCACGAAGCACTTCCTCGCCGTGCTCGCCGAGCGGGCGCCGGGCCGCTCCGTCGAGGTCCGGGTGCCGCCGCACGCCGCGGTGCAGGCGATCCCCGGCGTCCGACACACCCGCGGCACCCCGCCGGCGGTGGTCGAGACGGACGTTGCCACTTGGCTGGCGCTGGCGACGGGGGAGCTGACCTGGGACGCCGCGGTCGCCGCAGGCCGTGTCGTCGCCTCGGGGGAGCGGGCCGAGCTGACGCCGTACCTCCCGCTGGTGGGGGACGCATGATCGCGGCCCTCCCGACCGAGGAGCTGCGCGAGGCCGTTGGCGACGTCGCCGGCGTCGAGGCGGTGCTGTGGGACGGGATGGCCGACCCGGACCCGCGGATCGAGGTGTGCGTGCCCGACTACCGCACCACGCTCCGGGTCATGCGACGCCTCGGCGAGCTGCCGGCGGTGCGTGTCGTGCAGACCCAGCTCGCGGGCTTCGACGGACAGCTCGAGCTGCTGCCCGACGGCGTGACGCTGTGCAACGCGGCCGGCGTGCACGACGACGCCACCGCCGAGCACGCGGTGGGGCTGATCCTGGCCAGCCTGCGCGGCATCCCCGAGGCGGTGCGGGCCCACGGCAGCTGGACCGGCCTCCAGGAGGGCCGCCGGTCGCTCGCCGACTCGCGGGTGATGATCCTCGGCTACGGATCGATCGGCCGGTCGTTGGCCGAGCGGCTGCTGGCCCACCGCGCCGTCGTCACGGCCGTCGCGTCCCGGCCCCGGGCCGACGACCTGGTGGGCTCGGTGCACGGGGCCGACGAGCTGCCGGCACTGCTGGGCGACCAGCACGTCGTGGTGCTCCTGCTGCCGCTCAGCGACGCCACCCGCGGCTTCGCCGGGCCGGCACTGCTGGCGGCACTGCCCGACGGCGCGCTGGTGGTCAACGTCGCCCGCGGCGGAGTGCTCGACACCGAGGCGGTGCTCGCCGAGGCGGGCCGGCTGCGGTTCGCGCTCGACGTCACCGACCCCGAGCCGCTCCCCGACGGGCACCCGCTCTGGGACGCGCCCGGCGTCCTGATCACCCCGCACGTGGCGGGCGGCACCACCGCCATGCTGCCGCGGGTGGCCGCCCTGGTCCGCCAGCAGCTGGCGGCGTACGTCGCCGGCGAGCCGCTGCGCAACGTGATCCGGGACGGCTCCGTGCCGGGGTGACGGTGCCGGAGGTGCGCTCCCACCCCCGCGCGACGGGGTGGAAGCGCCCACGGGAGACCGTGACCCGGCCGGGCTGACCACCTCACTAGGGTTGAGGTATGACACGCGACGAGCTGCGCGCCAGGGTGGCCGAGGTGCTGCCGGGGATCCGCGCCGATCTGGAGGACCTGGTCCGGATCGAGTCGGTGAGTGCCGACCCGGCGCGCGCCGCGGAGGTGCAGCGCAGCGCCGAGGCGGTGCGGGCTCTGTTCGAGGCTGAGGGCTGCGAGACGGAGATCGTGTCGGCGGACGGCGGCGCCCCGGCCGTCATCGCCCACAAGCCGGGTCCGGAGGGCGCGCCGACGGTGCTCCTCTACGCCCACCACGACGTGCAGCCCGAGAACGACCACGCGGAGTGGGACTCCCCGCCGTTCGAGCCGACCGAGCGCGGCGACCGGCTCTACGCCCGGGGTGCCGCCGACGACAAGGCCGGCATCGTGGCCCACCTCGCGGCGCTGCGGATCTTCGGCGACGACCTCCCGGTGGGCGTCACGCTGTTCATCGAGGGCGAGGAGGAGGTCGGCTCCGACACGCTCCCGGCGTTGCTCCGCGCCCACCAGGACCGGCTCGGTGCCGACGTCATCGTGATCGCCGACTCCGGCAACTGGGACATCGGCGAGCCCGCGCTCACCACCAGCCTGCGCGGGCTGGTGCGCGCTGACGTCGAGGTGCGGACACTGACCCACGCCGTCCACTCCGGCATGTGGGGCGGGCTGGTCCCCGATGCGCTGATCGCGCTGAGCCGCCTGATCGCGACGTTGCACGACGACGCCGGCAACGTGGCCGTCGAGGGACTGCACCACGGGTCGGCAGCCGACGTGGAGTACCCCGAGTCACGGCTGCGGGCCGAGTCAGGCGCCACCGCCGACGTCCAGTGGATCGGCGACGGCCCGGTCGTCGCGCGGCTGTGGACCCGGCCTTCGCTGAGCATTACCGGGCTCGACGCCCCGCAGGTCGACGGCGCGAGCAACACGCTGGTCCCGGTGGCGCGCGCCAAGATCTCGATGCGGATCGCCCCCGGTGACACCACGGCGAACGCCACCGACTGCCTGCGCCGGCACCTCCAGCAGCACGTGCCGTGGGGCGCCGAGCTCGGGTTCACGGTCGTCGACACCGGTGAGGCGACCCAGATCGACGCCACCGGCCCCGCCTACGACGCGGCGCGGCGGGCGTTCGCCGAGGCCTGGGACGGCACCGAGCCGGTCGACATGGGCGTCGGCGGCTCCATCCCGTTCATCGCCGAGTTCCTGGAGGCGTTCCCGCAGGCGAGCGTGCTGGTCACCGGCGTCGAGGATCCCGACACCCGCGCGCACGGCGCCAACGAGGGACTCCACCTCGCCGAGTTCGAGCGGGTCGTGCTGGCCGAGGCGCTCCTGCTCGACGGACTGGGAGCCTCCTCTTAGGGGCTCAGCCGCCGGTGGGGAGGGTGACCCGGAACGTGCTGCCCACGCCGAGCTCCGACACGACCCCGATGTCGCCACCGTGGCGCTCGACGATCCGCTTCACGATGGCGAGCCCCAGGCCGGAGCCGGGCTGCTGGGCAGCCTCCGGGTTCGCGGACCGGAAGAACTCGTCGAACAGCTGGGCCTGGTCTGGCTCGGAGATGCCGTAGCCCTCGTCGGCCACCTCGAGCACGACGTGGCCGTCGTCCGGGCGCAACCGGATGTCGACCCGGCGACCCTCGGGGGTGTACTTCACGGCGTTGCTCACCAGGTTCGTCACGAGCCGGTCGATCTCGACGGCGTCACCCCATGCCGTCACCGGCTCGGCGGGTACGTCGGTGACGACGACCAGGTCCTTCTGGCGCGCCGTCACCGAGACCAGGTCGGTGACCTCGTCGACGATCCGCCGCACGTCGACGTCGGCGGCGATCATCCGCTGGTGCGGGTCGCCGACCTTCGACAGCAGCAGCAGGTCCTCGACCACCCGGGTCAAGCGGGCCGCGCCACGACCCATGGCTTGGACCGCGGTGCGGGAGCCGGCGTCCATCGAGCTGGCCGAGTCGAGGATCTCGAGGTACCCGGTGATCGCCGTGAGCGGGTTCTTCAGCTCGTGGGAGACGGTCGCGATCAGCTGGCTCTTGTAGGTGTCGAGCGCCTGGAGCTCCACGACGAGCTCGTGCTCGCGCTGGAACGTGCGGGCGTTGAGGATCACCCGGCCGAGGTCGTGCCCGATGTCGAGCGCGGCGCGCCGGTCGAGCTCGGTCCACGACTCGCTGCCGGACCGGGTCAGGACCAGGTTGCCGAGGCACTCCGCGCCCGCCCCGAGCGGCACGAAGAGCAGGGAGCCGATCCCGAGCGAGTGGAGGAACGCGAGGATCCGCTCGTTCTCCTCCTCGGAGATCCCGGGCGGGATGGGGTGACGTACCCCGACGACCTGCACCACCTGGTTGGCCCAGCAGTAGCGGGCGGAGCGCTCGGCGAGGTCGACGAAGCCGTCGGGCAGGTCCACCTCGACGCCGATCGCGGAGTGGATGGCCCCGCTGCCGCGACCGTCTTCGTCGAACGTCTGGATCCAGGTCCCGCGCGACCGGAAGCCCTCGACCAGGCTCGCCTGCAGGTCGGCGAGGACCTCGCCCAGGTCCTGCTGGGCGCTGGCGTTGCGCACGATGGTGCGGGCGGTGTCGGCCATCCGGACCTGCTCGGTGAGCTCCTCGCGCTCCAGGGTGGTGACCACCGCACGGCCCGCCAGGGACGCGAAGCGCTCCAGCAGGTCGCGCTGCTCGACGCCGGGCCGACGGCCGTTGTCGGGCAGGTCGATCGCGAGCGTTCCGCGCAGCACGCCGTGGTCGTCGTGGAGCAGGGCGACCAGCAGGTCGAGCGGGTGCCAGGCGTCCGGGGCGTCGATCGGCTCGAACTCGGCGACCACCCAGCCGTAGGAGTTCTCGACGTCCTCGGTCTCCAGCAGCTCGTGGGGAAGGAACCGGAACTGGCCCCACACCTCCGCCTTCTCGAGCTCCATGAGCAGGCTCGCGAGCGGCGTACGTCGACCCACGATGATCTCGCCGGTCTCGTCGTCGCCGGCGTCGGCGATCACCTCGAGCTCCTGGCTGCCGTCGGGAGCCTGGCGCACCACGCTGATGGTCGCCAGCCGGAAGCCGACGATCTCGATCACGCCCTCAGCGATCAGCTGCAAGGCGTCGCGGAACACCTGGTCCGACCCGCTACCGGGCAGGTCTGCCGAGCTTGCGTCCTCCTGGCGCACGTGACTCCCCACTGTCGGTCTCCCCGGCGTGATGGTACGGAACGGAGCGCCGTCATGTCCCCGACCTGCGCGAAGTCGCGCCGAAGCGGGATCTGGGCCCTGGCTTTGTAGACTCAGGGCGTGCTCCGAGCCAGCTGGTCCCGTCCGGGCGACGGCCGACTCACCGACGCGCTCGACCCTCAGGACCAGGGCCCCCAGGACGCCTGTGGCGTGTTCGGGGTCTGGGCGCCGGGCGAGGACGTCGCCAAGCTGACCTACTTCGGCCTCTACGCGCTCCAGCACCGGGGCCAGGAGTCGGCCGGGATCGCGGTCAGCAACGGTCGCCAGATCCTCGTCTACAAGGACATGGGGCTGGTCTCGCAGGTGTTCGATGAGACGACGCTCGCCTCCCTGAAGGGCCACCTCGCGGTCGGCCACTGCCGCTACTCCACCACCGGCTCGAGTGTCTGGGAGAACGCCCAGCCGACGTTCCGGCCGACGGCCGACGGATCGATCGCGCTCGGCCACAACGGCAACCTGATCAACACCGCCGAGCTGATGTCGCAGGTGGCGGCGCTGCCGAGCGCCAGCGACGAGCTCGACATCCACGCCCGCGCACTCGAGGCGTCGACCAATGACACCGGCCTGGTCACGGCGCTGCTTGCCTACCACCCCGACACCTCGCTGGAGCAGCGCGCGCTCGAGGTGCTGCCCTCGGTGCAGGGCGCGTTCTGCTTCGTCTGGATGAACGAGAACACGCTGTACGCCGCCCGCGACCCCCAGGGCATCCGACCTCTCGTGCTGGGACGGCTGGAGCGCGGCTGGGTCGTGGCCTCGGAGAGCGCGGCGCTCGCGACCGTCGGCGCCAGCGTGGTCCGCGAGGTCGAGCCCGGCGAGCTGCTCGTGATCGACGAGAACGGACTGCGCAGCCACACGTTCGCCGAGCCGGAGCCCAAGGGCTGCGTGTTCGAGTACGTCTACCTCGCGCGACCCGACGCCACCATCAGCGGCCGCAGCGTCCACGAGGCGCGGGTAGAGATGGGTCGACGGCTGGCCCGCGAGTTCCCCGTCGACGCCGACCTCGTGATGCCGGTCCCCGAGTCGGGCACGCCCGCCGCGGCCGGGTACGCCGAGGAGAGCGGGATCCCCTTCGGCCAGGGCTTCGTCAAGAACGCGTATGTCGGGCGCACGTTCATCCAGCCCAGCCAGAGCCTGCGGCAGCTCGGCATCCGGCTCAAGCTCAACGCGCTCGAGCACATGATCCGCGGCCGGAAGATCGTGGTGGTCGACGACTCGATCGTGCGCGGCAACACCCAGCGCGCGCAGGTGCGGATGCTCCGCGAGGCCGGCGCCCTCGAGGTCCACGTGCGGATCTCGAGCCCGCCCGTGCAGTGGCCGTGCTTCTACGGCATCGACTTCGCGACCCGTGCCGAGCTGATCGCCAACGGCCTCGACGTCGACGAGATCGCCGCCAGCATCGGCGCCGACAGCCTCGGCTACATCTCGCTGGAGGGCATGGTCGACGCGACCGGTCAGTCCGACGAGCGGCTCTGCACGGCCTGCTTCACCGGCAGCTACCCGATCCCGCTGCCCGACGAGGCCCTGCTCGGCAAGCACCTGCTGGAGGCCTCGCTCGCCAGCGAGGCGCTCCCCGTCCTCAACAATCCCTGATCCCGGAGGTCCCGTGCCCGACAACGCCTACGCCGCCGCCGGCGTCTCGATCGAGGCCGGCGACAAGGCGGTCGAGCTGATGAGGGGTTGGGTCGAGAAGGCTCGCCGGCCCGAGATGGTCGGCGGGATCGGCGGCTTCGCGGGCCTGTTCGACGCCTCGGCCCTCAAGTCCTACGACCGGCCCCTCCTCGCGACGTCCGCCGACGGCGTCGGCACCAAGGTCGCGATCGCGCAGGCGATGGACAAGCACGACACGATCGGGTTCGACCTCGTCGGGATGCTGGTGGACGACCTCGTCGTCTGCGGCGCAGAGCCGCTGTTCCTCACCGACTACATCGCCACCGGCCGGGTCGTGCCGGAGCGGATCGCCGCGATCGTCAAGGGCATCGCCGAGGCGTGCGTCGAGGCCGGCTGCGCCCTGATCGGCGGCGAGACGGCCGAGCACCCGGGACTGCTCGAGCCCGACGAGTACGACGTGGCGGGCTCGACCACGGGCGTCGTCGAGGGCGACCGGCTGCTGGGACCGGGGCGGGTGCGGCCGGGCGACGCCGTCGTGCTCATGGAGTCGAGCGGGCTCCACTCCAACGGCTACTCGCTGGTCCGCCACGTGCTGCTCCAGAGGGCCGGCTGGGAGCTCGACCGGCACGTCGACGAGCTCGGTCGCGCGCTGGGCGAGGAGCTGCTCGAGCCGACCCGGATCTACGCCAAGGCCTGCCTCGCGCTGGCCGACCAGGGCGGGACCCACGCGATGTCCCACGTCACCGGCGGCGGCCTGGCAGCGAACCTCGCCCGCGTGCTGCCCGTCGAGCTCGACGTCACGATCGAGCGTGGCACCTGGGTGCTGCCGCCGGTGTTCGACCTGGTCCGCCGGGTCGGCGACGTACCTCTGCCCGACCTCGAGCAGACGCTCAACTGCGGGGTGGGCATGGTCGCTTTGACCGATCCCGACGCCGCCGAGGCCGCGGTGCGGGTGCTCGGTGAGCACGGCGTGCGGGCCTGGGTGGCAGGGGTGGTGACCGGGGACGGCTCCGGCACCGTCTCGCTGACCGGCTCCTACGCCGGCGCCTAGGACTCTCCGCGGAGCTTGCTCGCCCAATTGCCGGAGTGGGTGTGCGGGAACACCCGGCCAACAGGTAGCGTTGTCAGTACGAGAATCCAGACCGATCAGACCGGGGAGCGACCGCGCAGGTCATGCCCGGCCCAGTGTGCGAGGGGGTCGACCCTATGGGGCGCGGCCGAGCGAAGGCGAAGCAGACCAAGGTGGCGCGCGAGCTGAAGTACCGCTCTCACGAGACGGACTTCGGCGCGTTGGCCCGTGAGCTGCACGGCGAGAACGACGACGGGCCTCCGGCTGCCGAGGCACCGCCGCCGCCGCCGGACGACGTCGACGAGTACGACCAGTGGTCGGGGTACGCCTCCGACCGCGATCGGGACTGACCTCCCCACCCTCGCGACCCGGCCGCACCGGCCTGGTCGCCGCTGCCTGACGCCCGGACCGGGCCACCGCCGGTCCCTAACGCAGGTACACGGCGCGGAGCCGACCCACGTCGCGCATCCGCTGCTCGGCCAACCGGTCGGCCGCCACCGCCGGCGGGACCTGCTCGCCCCGGGCCAGCTCGAACACCGACCGGGTCGTCTCGAAGATGCCGGACGCCCGTTGCTGCGCCCGCTCGAACGAGAACCCCTGGAGCTCGTCGGCCACCTGGATCAGGCCGCCGGAGTTCACGCAGTAGTCGGGGGCGTAGAGGATCCCGTGCTCCTCCAGGACCTTCTCGATCCCCGGGTGCGCGAGCTGGTTGTTGGCCGCACCGCACACGATCTTCGCCGAGAGGGTCTCGACGACCGCATCGGTGAGCGCGCCGCCCAACGCGCAGGGCGCGTAGACGTCGAGGTCGGAGGCCACCAGCGCGTCGGTGTCGGCGACGACCGTGACCTGGGGGAACTCGCCGAGCACCCGCTGGACCGACGGCGGATGCGGATCGGTCACCACGACACTCGCGCCGTCCTCGATCAGATGGCGGACCAGGTGGTGACCCACCTTGCCCACCCCCGCGACACCCACGGTCCGGCCGCCCAGCGTCGGCTCGCCCCACGCGACCTCCGCGGCGGCACGCATCCCCTGGAACACGCCGTACGCCGTGAGCACCGAGCTGTCGCCGGCACCGCCGTGCGTGGCGGTGCGGCCGGTGACGAAGTCGCACTCGCGCGCCACGTGGTCCATGTCCTCGCTGTAGGTGCCCACGTCGCACGCGGTGTAGTAGCGGCCGTTCAGCGACTGCACGAAGCGGCCGTAGGCCCGCAGCAGCGCCTCGGACTTCAGGGTGGCGGGGTCGCCGATGATGACGGCCTTGCCGCCGCCGAGGTCGAGACCGGCCAGCGCGGCCTTGTAGGACATGCCGCGCGAGAGGTTGAGGACGTCGCGCACCGCGTCGTCGGTCGAGGCGTACGGGTAGAAGCGGGTGCCGCCGAGGGCGGGGCCGAGGGCGGTCGAGTGGATCGCGATGACGGCGCGGAGACCGCTGGCCGGATCGTTCGCGAAGACGACCTGCTCGTGCTCGGCGCCGAGCTCGAAGACGTCGACCGGGGTGCTGGGCATCGGGGTGACCCGCTTTCTGTCTGCTGCCACGAGGGTGGTGGCGGTGGTGCGACCGCAGGGGTGGCGCGGGCGCTCCGGTCCAGGGTAGTTGCGGTGCTCGGTTACCCAGAAGTACGCGCGGCGCGCTCGCGTTCGAGCGCGACGACCGCGCGGCCCATCTCCTGCTCGAGCACGAGGTAGGCCTCCGTCGAGCCGTCGAGGCGGCCCTCGCGGCCGTTCTCCTCCAGCGCCAGCGCGGCCGCGCCCACGCGGGGAAGGCCGAGGTTCAGGGCACTGCCCTTGAGCTTGTGTGCGGTCGCCAGCAGCGCCTCGGCGTCCGCGGCGGCGACCGCGGCACCGATCGCGGTGAGGTGGTCCTCCGCGTGGGCGATGAAGTTGCCCGAGCTGCGCTGGAACAGGCTCAGCCCGTCCTTGACCATCTCGTGCAGCATCTCGATCCGCTCGACGTCCACGGTGTCCTCCGGGACCCCGTCGCTCCCCGGGTCGGGACCCTCCGCTGCCGGCTCGAGGGTCGCCGCGGTCGCGGGGCGGACGTCGTCCGTCGTCCACTGTCGCATCACTCGCTGCAACCGGAGGGAGTCGACCGGCTTGGTCAGGAAGTCGTCCATCCCCGCCTCGAGGCAGCGCTCCCGCTCCCCCTGCAGCGCGGAGGCCGTCATGGCGATGATCGGCACCCGGGCGCCGACCCGCTCCTGCGCACGGATGGCGCGGGTCGCCGTGAAGCCGTCCATGCGGGGCATCCGGCAGTCCATGAGCACGGCGGCGTAGCCGTGGTCACCGGCCATCGCGGCCACCGCCTCGAGCCCGTCCTCGGCCACGTCGGCGACGTACCCGGCGCTCTCGAGCAACCCGACCGCCACCATCTGGTTCACCTGGTTGTCCTCGACGACCAGGATCCGCTGGAGCGGCGCGTCGGCCGGTCGGACCCCCTCGGAGCTGCCCTGCTTCTCGCGGGCGTCGCCCGTGGCGGAGCCGAAGCGGGACGTGAACCAGAAGCGCGAACCGGCGCCGCTCTCGCTCTTGAGCCCGAGCTCGCCGCCGAGCGCGTCGACGAGCTGGCGCGCGATCGTGAGGCCGAGCCCGGTCCCGCCGTGGCGGCGGGTGGTCGACGGGTCGGCCTGGGTGAACGCGTCGAAGAGCCGCAGCTGCGCCTCGGCCGGAATGCCGGGACCGGTGTCCTCGACGACCGTCTCGAGCACGGTGCCGCCGGCGTCATGGCGGGCGACCGTCACCGACACGGTGACCGATCCGAGGTCGGTGAACTTCACCGCGTTGGAGCCGAGGTTCGCCAGCACCTGGGCCCAGCGGCCGGCGTCGCCGCTGACGTACGTCGGGACGTCGTGGGCGACGCTGACCTGGAGGTCCAGCCCCTTCTCGTCGGCGTGCCCGCGGAGCAGGTGCATGGTCTGCTCGATGACCGGCCGCACCTCGAAGTCCACCACCTCCAGCTCGAGCTTCCCCGCCTCGATCTTGGAGAGGTCGAGGATGTCGTTGATGATCCCTCGGAGCGTGGCACCGGCTCCGTGCAGCGCCTCGGCCAACCGCCGCTGCGGGTCGTCCAGGTCGGTCCGGAGCAGCAGGTCGGTGAGCCCGATGACGCCGTTCATCGGCGTCCGGATCTCGTGGCTCATGGTCGCCAGGAACTCCGACTTCAGCCGCGAGGCCTCCATCGCCTGGTCGCGGGCCTCGGCGAGCTCGGCGGCGCTCCGCTCGCGCTCGGCGACCCTCCCCAGCTGCGCTGCGATCTGCTCGATCAGGTCGCGTGAGTTGGCGTCGGGCGGCGCCTCGTCGGCGACCAGCTCCACCACGCACGCGACGCCCTCGCCGTGGAGGATCGGGAAGGCCACCAGGCTGTGGGTCTGTCCGTGCCCGGGCACCGGCACGTGCTCGAGCTCCTGGGTCTCCCACGCGCGGGCCGCGAGCTCGGCGTCAGGCTCGGCCTGCCACGGCAGGTCGGGGTCGGCCAGTACCAGCGGCACCAGCGCTCCGTCGGACTCGTCGCGGACGAACACGGCCGTGGGCTCCCACCCGGGCGTCCCGGTCAGGCTGTGGGCCGCGCGGGCGAGGGTCTCCACCAGGCTCGTGGACTGGTTCGCCGCCTCGGCGACCTGCCGGAGCAGGGCCAGCCGCCGGTTGTACTCCGCGATCTCGATGTCGGCCATCACGCGTGCGGTGATGTCCTGGTCGACGCCGGTCAACCGGATCGGCGTCCCGGAAGCGTCGCGCTCCACCTGGCCGAGGCACCGGAACCAGCGCTCCTCGCCGTCCGGCCGCACGACGCGGGCCTGCCAGCTGAAGGAGTCGTCGCCCGCGAACGTCGCGTCGAGCGCGGCCCTTACCTGGTGGCGGTCCTCGGGGTGGATGCGTCGCAGGAAGGCTTCGAAGTCGCCGGCGAAGTCCTCGCGGTCGATCCCGTAGAGGTAGAAGAGCTCGTCGGACCACACGCTCACGTCGTGGACGATGTCCCACTCCCAGCTGCCCATCTTGGCGATGTGCTGGGCGGTGGCGAGCTGCTTCTCGCGGTGCGCCAGCTGGTCGATCAGGCGGTGCGCCTCGGTGTAGTCGGAGTACTGGTGGAGGAAGCCCAGGAACGTGCCGTCCGAGTCGTGGACGGGCCGGAAGCTCATGAGCACCCAGACCGGTGTCCCGTCGGGCTTGATGTACTTGGTCTCCTTGTCGAAGTGACCCGGGTGCCCGGCGCGCGCCTGGGCCAGGTGGCGGGCGAACTCGACCTTGCCCTGCTCGTCGTGCACGTCGAACCCCGAGAGCCCCTCCATCTCCTCGGGCGTGCGTCCCAGGAGCTCCGCCATCCGCGGGTTGTAGAGCAGCGTCGTGCCCTCCTCGTCGAGCAGCCACAAGCCGTCGGCGCTGGCCTCGACCAGCGTCCGGTACAGCTCGGCATCGATACTCACGGGGGCTCCTCGACAGATGGGTCCCACCATCATCGCCGCTCGACGGGCAATTCCGCCGGTGATTCGCCCCAGGCGTTCTGGGAACCGAACCGGCCCCGACGGCGTCCGATCGCCATGACCTGGCTCCGGATCACGCTCGCAGCGCTCGTGCTCGGCAGCGGACTCGCGTTGGTGGGGGCCGCGCCGGCCTTCGCGTGCAGCTGCGCGATGCAGTCGGTCGCCGAGCACGCTGACGGCGCCGACGCGGTCTTCGCGGGCACCCTCACCGACGTCGACGGCGCCCGGTCCCTGTTCGACGGCGACGACACGACGTACGCGTTCGAGGTCGACGCGGTCTATGCCGGAGACCCGGCGGCAGTCGCGCACGTGACGACCGCGTCGAGCGGGGCCGCCTGCGGGCTGGAGGGCCTCGAGGTGGGAGACCGGTACGTCGTGTTCGCGCACCACAGCGGCGACCGGCTCAGCGCGAACCTCTGCGGCGGCACCGGGCCCGCCACCCCGAAGCTCGAGGGAACCCTCCAGGACCTCGTGGGCGCGCCGGTCCGGCCGGACCTCACCGGCGGCCAGGGTGCCGGCCCGCCGCCGCCGCTCCCGTCGCTGGTCACGCCGTGGGCCTGGCTGGCCGGGCTCGCCGCCGTGGTCGGGCCCTTGTGGTGGGTGCTGGCCCGACGCTCCGCCGGCTGAGCCACCCGTCAGAGGTAGGTATCGGTGGGTCGTAACGGTTCCTGGACGTCCGTGGGCGAGCGTACGGTCATCGAGACGCCGCAAGGAGCGCGACCGCGATGGGCCCTCACCGAGGCACGACCGCACTGGCCTGGTCGCTGTTCGTCCTGTGGGCCGCGATCTCCGTCGTCACCGCCGTCGTCGGCAGTGAGCAGCCGGCCAACCGCGACTACTACTTCCCGCTCATGCTCGTCGGGTATGCCGCCGCCGGCGCGCTGGTGGCCTGGCGTCATCCGGAGAACGCCGTGGGGTGGCTGCTGCTCGCGGTCGCGCTGACCGCCAGCGCGATGGTCGGCGGCGACACGTACGTGATCGCGGGCTCTCCGGGATACGTCGCCGCGGCCTGGGTCTCGGGCTGGCTCTTCAATGTCTGGTTCGCCCTGGTCGTGGCCTTCCTCCCTCTGGTGTTCCCGACCGGCAGGCTGCTGTCCGCTCGCTGGCGCGTCGTGTGGTGGTTCGAGGTGGTCACCCTCCTCACGGGTGTCCTCCTGGTAGGTCTCCGGCCGGGCCAGTTGGCGGTGACGGGGTCGGTGGCGAACCCGTGGGGGGTCCACGGCACAGCGGGGAACGTGCTGGCCACCCTCGAGCCCTGGGTGCTGGGCGCGAGCAGCGTGGCCGTGCTGCTGTCGGGTCTTTCCCTCGTCCTCAGGTTCCGTCGATCGAGAGGTGCGGAGCGTCAGCAGCTGAAGTGGTTCGCGTTCGCGGGCCTGCTGGTGGTGGGCGGCCTGGCCGTGTCGGGGCTCGCGGCGCTCATCCCCGGGCGTTGGAGCAACCCGGTCAACGATGTCGGGTGGTCGGTCTTCCTCTTCAGCGCCATCCTGGGCATCCCCCTGGCCACGGGCATCGCCATCTTGAGGCATCGGCTGTACGACATCGACCTGGTCATCAACCGCACCCTGGTCTACGGGTCCCTGACAGCCGCGCTGGCGGCGACGTACGTCGGCTCCATCCTGCTGCTGCGGCTCGTCCTCAGTCCCGTCGCGGGCACGTCCGACCTGGCGGTCGCCGGCTCCACGTTGCTGGTGGCCGCCCTCTTCCGACCCGCGCGAACGCGGATCCAGGCCGCGGTCGATCGCAGGTTCTACCGGCGGCGCTACGACTCCGCGAGCACCTTGGACGACTTCTCCACACGGCTGCGCCACGAGCTCGACCTCGACGCCGTCGGCGCCGATCTGTGCACGATCGCCGGCCGGTCCGTGCAGCCTGCTCACGTCTCGCTCTGGCTCCGCGAAGCCCGGCCTTGACCGCCGGTCGGCCGCAGAAGACACGAAGGCCGCACCGGTGCGGTGCGGCCTCGCGAGGTGTGGCCAGGGGCGGGGTCGAACCGCCGACCTATCGATTTTCAGTCGATCGCTCGTACCAACTGAGCTACCTGGCCCCGTCGTTCTCAGAGCGAGGGGAACCCTACCGGAGGGCGCGGAGGCGGACGAAAACGGGCGCGGTCGATTGCCGTCCTCCGAGGTGCCGCGCCTATGCTTGGCCAGCAGTCCGGCCCCCATCGTCTAGCGGCCCAGGACCCCGCCCTTTCACGGCGGTAGCGCCGGTTCGAATCCGGTTGGGGGTGCCAGCCAGAGGCGCCTCACCTCGATTGGGAGGGCGTGGCACCGATGGGTTAGAGTTCCCAGCGCTTCGTGCAGCAGCACCGCGCGAGCGTCACCAGGCCCCGTAGCGCAGTTGGTTAGCGCGCCGCCCTGTCACGGCGGAGGCCGCGGGTTCGAGTCCCGTCGGGGTCGCCAGCCACGCCCCGGAACCACAGGTTCCGGGGCGTTCGTGCGTCCGCGGGACGCTTCCGGCCCGCCCTACGCTGGCCGCATGCCGGTGGAGATGGAGCGGGTCGAGTTCGAGCGGCTCGTCGACGCCGCGCTCGACTCGATCCCCGACGAGATCGCGCGGCTGATCCGCAACGTCGCGGTGATCGTCGAGGACGAGGCTCCGCCCGACGACCCCGACCTGCTCGGGCTCTACGACGGCGTCGCGCTGACCGAGCGGCACGGCGAGCCCGGGGTGGAGCTGCCCGACCGGATCTTCGTCTACCGGCTGCCGCTGCTCGACTTCTGCGACGACGAGTCGCAGCTGGCCGACGAGGTCCGGATCACCGTCGTCCACGAGGTGGCCCACCACTTCGGCATCGACGACACCCGGCTGGACGAGCTCGGCTATGCCTGAGCGCGGTAGGCGGGCGGCGCCGACCACGCCCGCGGGGTGCGGCCGGCGTGCTGGTGGACGAACTCGCTGAGGAACCAGGTCTGGAACGTCCGCTGGTCAGGGGTGCGCGCGACCGACAGCAGCCGCTCGCGAGCGGCGAACTCGTCGGCGAAGTCGAGGAGCTCGACCAGGCTGCCCATGGCCTCGACGGAGTCGGGGCTGAGGTGGACCACCAGATCGATCGTGTCCTGCCGCGCCGGCGACTGGTCGGTGCCGTCGACCTCCATGCCGTCGACGAGCTGGCGGTGCATGGTGCCGAAGTGGTCGGAGAGCGTCTTGGCCAGCGGGTAGTGCTCCTCGTGCGCCAGTGCGAGCAGCCGCACCTCGCGGCGCAGCTCGAGGTAGTGGCGCTGGAACTCCGCGAGCCACTCCAGGGGAACGCCGAGCAGGTGGAACGCCTGCTGGTCGCGGCGGTCGACCGGTGCGGGGGCGGGCGGCAGGCCGGTGACCTGTCCGGGGGAGCCGTCGTCGCCGATCTCGGCGGCGGGGGTGAACCAGACGACCTTGCCGGCCGGCTCGATCTCCGCCCCCCACGCCTCGGCGCAGCGCGCCACGATGTCGAGGCCCCGACCGAACGTCATCAGGGCCAGGTCGTCGAGGTCGTCGAGGTCGTCGAGCGCGCCGTCGAGCCCGAGGTCCGGCGCGCCGGACGCATCTGGCAGCACGGGCGGCTCGGTCGATTGGTCGTGCACCTCCACCCGCGGGTGCTCGCTCGTGCCGCCCAGCCGGACGCTGACGGGAGGGGTGCCGTGGAGCAACGCGTTGGTCACCAGCTCGGACACGCCGAGCTCCGCCGTCTCGGTGAGATCACGTCGGCCGAGGGCGGCGATGGCGTCGACGACCCACCGGCGCGCCTGCTGCACCCCGCGCGGGCCCGGACCCAGCGCCAGCGCGGGCCTGTGACGCGACACCCTGAACCCCATGTTCTGTCGTGGACGCACTTGACGGTCTTGACCTTCCCCGTGGGGAGGCCACTGAAACCTTTCCATCTTCAACTTTTCCTGTGGGGATTTCGAGCGCGTCGGGTGTGATCGACCAGACGTGGTCCCGGATTCGTGGGCGGCGGTCCCCCGGGAGGACAATGGAGGCATGGAGATGCAGCAGGAGACGACCCACCGCCACCGCGTCGTGGTCGTCGGCTCCGGCTTCGGCGGACTCTTCGGGACCAAGGCCCTGCGCCGAGCCGACGTCGACGTCACGCTGATCGCCAAGACCACCCATCACCTGTTCCAGCCGCTGCTCTACCAGGTGGCGACCGGCATCCTCTCCGAGGGTGAGATCGCCCCGCCGACGAGGGAGGTGCTGAGCCGGCAGCGCAACGCGCAGGTGCTCCTCGGGGAGGTCACCGAGATCGACCTCCAGCGCAAGCAGGTCACCTCCCTGGTGCTCGGTCGGCCCACCATGACGCCGTACGACTCGTTGATCGTGGCGGCCGGTGCGGCGCAGTCGTACTTCGGGAACGACCAGTTCGCCGAGTACGCGCCTGGCATGAAGAGCATCGACGACGCGCTCGAGCTGCGCGGCCGGATCTTCGGCGCGTTCGAGATGGCCGAGCTGGGGGCCAGCCGCGGCGACAACGTCGACCACCACCTCACGTTCGTGATCGTGGGAGCCGGCCCGACGGGGGTGGAGATGGCCGGCCAGATCGCCGAGCTCTCCCGCCGTACCCTCCGCAAGGACTTCCGCGCGATCCAGACCCACACCGCACGGGTGATCCTGATCGACGCCGCCCCGCAGGTGCTCCCCCCGTTCGGCGCCAAGCTCGGGGCATCCACCAAGCGTGAGCTGGAGAAGCTCGGCGTCGAGGTGGTGCTCGGCGCGATGGTCACCGACGTCGACGAGCGCGGGATCCAGCTGAAGCACAAGGACGGCCGGACCGAGTCGATCTCGGCCGTGACCAAGATCTGGGCCGCGGGAGTGCAGGCGAACCCGCTCGGGCGGACCCTCTCCGACCAGACCGGCGCGCCGCTCGACCGGGCAGGCCGGATCGCCGTCAACCCCGACCTGACACTGCCCGGCCACCCTGAGGTGTTCGTGGTCGGCGACATGATCGCCCTCGACAACCTGCCGGGTGTCGCCCAGGTCGCCATCCAGGGCGCCAAGTACGCCGCGAAGGAGATCGACGGCCGGCTCCGCGGCAAGGCTCCGCAGCGGCCGTTCAAGTACTTCGACAAGGGTTCGATGGCGATCATCAGCCGCTTCAACGCGGTGGCGATGATCGGCAGGCTGCGCCTCAAGGGCGTGGTCGCGTGGCTGATGTGGCTCGGCCTCCACCTGATCTACATCACCGGCTTCAAGAGCCGGATCACGGCCCTCCTGCACTGGGCCGTCTCGTTCCTCGGGCGCGGCCGGTCCGAGCGGACCACGACCGAGCAGCAGATCTTCGCCCGCTCCGCCCTGGCCCGGCTCCGGCACGGCGCCGCCGACCTGGTCTCCGAGCCCGGTGCCTACGACGCCGCGCGCGAGATGATCGAGGAGACCCGCCGCGCGGAGCTGGAGGCGCAGGCGGTCGAGGAGGCTCGGCTCACCGACACCGGCGCGCGTGGAGTCCCCGCCGACCAACGCTGACCCGATGACCGACCTGGCCCGACCCGACCTGCGCTTCCACGCGTCGTGGGCCGTGGCCGTCCGGGAGTTCGAGACCGCTGGCGACGTGATGCACGGCTCGGGCCTGTGGCTGTTCGACACCAGCGATCTGGGCACCGTCGCCCTGGCCGCTGAGATCGGGCGGCTGCTCGCCGAGGGCGACCCGGCCACCGTGCTCCCCGAGGACCGGGTGCACTCGTCGTACTACTGGATCGTCGACGGCGCCGAGTTCCTCGGCTACCTCGCGGTCCGGCACGCTCTCACGCCGTTCCTCCTCGAGGAGGGCGGCCACATCGGCTACAGCATCCGCCCGAGTCGTCGCCGCGAGGGCCACGCGACCCGTGCGCTCCGCCTGGCCCTGCACGAGGCGCGCGCCCTCGGTCTCGACCGGGCCCTGGTCACCTGCGACCACGACAACCTGCCGTCGCGACTCACCATCGAGCACGCCGGCGGCGCGTTCGAGGACCGGCGCGGCGACAAGCTCCGCTACTGGTTCGACCTCACCGTCTGACCCGGCCCGGCCGGCGGCTGGTTCGTCGCCTCGTCAACGCCTGCAAGCCGGTCGCGTGACCCCGTTGGGGACCACCGCAACCGGACCGCAACCGCGCGCGGCCGCCGCGGCAACCGCCGCGCGCTCTGCTCCTCCCATCGCCGGGAACGGCCCGGCCAAGGACAGGAGCCCACCGTGCAGATCACCTCAGCAGCCCGCAGCATCAGCACCGTCGCCGCATCCGTTCTCCTGGGTGCGAGCCTCGTCGGCTGCACCGGAGCCTCAGCCGAGCAGGCGCCGCCCGAGCGCAGCAGCCAGCAGGTCGATGACCTGGTGCGCGACGCCGAGTCGTATGTCGGGGACCCGTGGGAGAAGCGGTTCCGGGACCAGTTCTGGAGCTCGCAGCACCTCCACGACTCGTGGAACCGTTGCCACCTGGGGGAGAACGCGCCTCGGCCTCGCGGTTGCGACGGGACGTCGCTCACTCCTCGACGGTGAGGTCGCACACCCGGCGGTACGGCGTGTCCGGGAGGTATCTGTCCCACTCGGCCTGGGTCAGGTCCCTCCCGGCGATGGTGCAGGCCAGGCCCAGCCAGTGAGCGGGGTTGACGGGGAAGGAGTGTCCTGGTCCGCCCTCGTTGAACGCCACGACCTCATCGGTCGGGAACGGCAGCAGAAAGGTGTAGCCGTCCCCAGGTTGCTCGGACGCGGGGAACGGTCGGCCGCGGACCAGATCCCGCTCGACGTCGTACAGCGAGATCATCTCGTCCTTGCCCGACGTCACCACGGTGTTGTTGTCCGGGAGCCACTCCACGTCGATGATCTGGCTCCCGTGGATCGGCGCGGGTTCGTTCACCGGCTCCCAGGTGGCGGTGTCGAGCACCGACAGCTGGCCGCCGGTACGTCCAGCGGCGAGATAGCGGCCGTCGGGCGAGAATGAGAGGTCGAACACGTCGCCGCCCGAGCCGAGGTCTTTCGACTGGATCATGTGGAGTTGGTCGTCGAAGACCATCACGCTCCCGGTGCCGTTGACGCCCAGCGCCATCATCGTCTGGTCAGGGCTCCACTCCATCACCTGGGGTCCCCCCACGGGGACTCTGACCTTTCGCTGCAGTGCCCAGCCGTCGCTCTCGACAACGAGGAGCCGCCCGCCGAGCCACTCGCCGTCGTCAGCGAACACCTCCGATGCAAGGATCAGTGCGGAGCCGTCAGGAAGCCAGGACGCATCGCTGGAGAACGTGTTCGGGATCCTCACTCGTGCGATCACCCGGTGCGTCCGCGTGTCCAAGACCGCGGCCTGCGTGATCGAGGTGACGGCCACCATCGTGGTGTCGGGACTGACCGCGACGGACGACCCGAAGAAGTGGCCAGGCCCGGTGTTGCCCGTGACCACCGTGTCCAGCACCTGCCCGTTGTTCGGGTCGAGGAAGGCGGCGGCGACGCTGAGGGTTCCGGCCCCGGGGACGTTCTGGAAGGCTCGGGGCCCGTCTGCGAGGGTCCGGGTCGGGGCGACGACGACCTCGCCTCGCACGACCTGCTCGATCCGGTTGGACACATAGCGCCCGGTGAGCCCCGGGTAGGAGGCTCCGAACCCGGCCCGGTCGGTCAGGTCCCACGTGACCAGCTGGCCGTCGGACGACGCGGTCAGCAGGGCGTCGCCATCGGCCGACTGCTCGATGTCCAGCACCGGGCCGGAGTGTCCGACCAGAGGCTCGCGAGGCGTCCAGCGGCCGTCCCGGGCGTTCACGTCCCAGAGTTCCACCTGACCGCTCTCACCCGCGGTCACCGCCGTACGTCGGCCGTTCAGCAACCGCAGGTCGCGCACGACCGTCCGGTGGTTCGAGAGCTCCTGGACCACTCGGCCGGTGGTGTCGTAGAGGGTGACGGCGCCGTCCGACCAGGCCTGGGCAGCACCGGTGGGCAGCGCGAAGAACTCGATGCTGGTCGCGTCTCGCCTCGGAACCTCGAGCCTCGTGACTCGGCGGGTGCGGACGTCGGTCAGGAAGGCCTGCAGGCGGTCGGTGCGGTAGGTGACCAGCATCGAGGCGTCGTCGCTGAACCGCGCGTCGAAGTAGCCGCCCCTGGCCCTCGCGCTGGCGATGGTCGCTCGTTCATGGACCTCACCGGTTCGCAGGTCCACGTCTGCGAGGACCGCGAGGGGCCCGGCGCCCTTGCGGATCTTGCCCATGCAGAGGAGCAGCCGACCCGACGGTGTGAAGGCGACGTCCCGGGGGAAGCCACCCAGAGCGGAGTAGAGCAGCCGTGTGCGGAGCTGCCCGCCAGGGGTGTAGGCGAACACGCCGACGCGAGACCACGAGGCCGCGGCCACGAGCGTCCTCCCGTCCGGTGACACCGCCAGCGACTCGGGCCACCACGAGGCGATGGCCCGCGGCGGATCGGCCGATCCGGTGCGCCAGGCGAGGACCCGAGGCTGTCCTCCGCCGACGGTCGCCATCATGGTGCGGCCGTTCGGACTGATCGCAACCTCCTCGATCCCCTCTCGCCCGATCTGGCGGACGCCAGAGGCACGCCGGTGCTCGATGAGGGCGTTCAGCAAGCCGTCCCGGGTCGCCGGTGTGTCGGCGGTGCGCAGGGCTGCGGTCGCCAGCAGCAGCGAGAGGTCCAAGGTGCGGGCCGATGACGCGAGCGCAGCCAGCCGGTTGGCGTCGGCCACCGTCTCTGCCGCACCCGCTTCTCTAGCCCGGTCGGTCGCGGCGCGCTGGAAGCCCACGGCGACCGCTGCCGAGACCAGCGCCAGCACGAGCACCGCCGCGAGCACGAGAGCGAGGCGCCGCGTCCGCCGTCGGCCGGCCGACTCCGCCTCGGCGCGTGCTTCGGCCGCAGCCAGGTCCGCTTCCGCCTGCCGGACACCCGCCTCGACGAACTCGCGCTCGACCGCAGTGGGACCGGTGTCGGGGTCGGCCGCCCACTCGGCCGCGGCTTCCAACCGGGCGCCGCGGAACAGCTCGTCGGCCGGCCGCCCGTGGTCGGCCCACTCGACCGCTGCCGGGGCGAGGTGCCGGCGTACGGCGCGGCCGACGGCGTCCTGTGCGAGCCAGGCCGCCAACCGGGGCCATGCGCCGAGCAGCGCCTCGTGGGTCACCTCGAGGTGTTCGCCGTCGCGGGCGAGCAACCGGCGCGCGACCAAGGTCTCGATCACTTGGTCGGTGAGCGCAGCATCGGCGCCGACGAGGGCGAGCTCGGCCGACGGCAGCTGTCGCGCCCGCAGCGTTCCCTGCTCGTCCTGCTCGGCAAGCCGCACGAGGATCCGGCGGGCGAGCTCCTGTCCAGCCTCCGGCAGGGAGGAGAACGCGGTCTCGGCGGACCGCGCCACCGCGCCCGTCACACCGCCGGTCGCGAGGTAGCCCGCGAGCGTCAGGGTCGCCTCGCGTCGCCGCTCCCACGTCTCGGCGAGGGCCGTCGAGAGGAGCGGCAGCGCCCCCGAGCGCCCGAGCACGTCGCCCACCGCCACGTCGGCCAGATCCTCCTCGACGCGCAGCCCGGCCGCCCGCGCCGGCTCCTCCACGACCTGCCGCAGCTCTGTCTCCGTCATCGGCGGCACCATCACCAGTCCGCCGTGGAGGTGCTGCGCGACGTCGGGGTGCTCCGCCAGTCGGCCTACGTGATCGCCGCGGACGACCAGCACGCACCGGGACACGACGTCGTCCGACAGCAGTCCGAGCACGGTGTCGAGGAAGGCCTCGCGCTCGCCGGGGCCGACCTCTTCCGACCACAGCTGCTCGAGCTGGTCGCAGACCAGCAGCACGGGTGCTTCAGGCGGATCCTCGCCGGTCAGGGGTGAGAGCGTGTCGACGGGCCGACGGCCCGGCACCACGACGACCGGCTGCCATGCCGCGCTGCCGGGAAGTTCTCCCGACGCGAGCGCGGGCAACAGTCCGGCTCGCACGACGGACGACTTGCCAGCGCCGCTGGAACCGGACACCACGAGCAGCCGGCGGTCGACGAGACTCGTCACCAGCATGCGAACCAGCCGTCCGCGGCCGCGGAACACGGCGGCGTCGTCGAGCTCGTAGCGCGCCAGCCCCTTGTAGGGACATCCGGTGACGCTGGTCACCGGAGCCGGGGCCTCTCGCGCGGCGGCCCGCGCGCTCGGGAGATCGAGGCTCCGGTCCTGGGCCAGGATCGTTCGCTCCAGCTCGCGGAGCCGGGTGCCGGGTTCGACCCCGAGCTCGTCGTCCAGCACCCGCCGGACGCTCCGGAGCGACTCGAGTGCGTCGCCCTGCCTTCCTGCGCGGTAGAGGGCCAGCGCGTGGAGCGCCCACCACCCCTCGTGCAGCGGGTACTCCTGGGTGAGCCGCCCGAGCTCCGGTACCGCCTCGACGTGCCGGCCGAGCGCGAGCTCGGCCTCCCAGAACGCCTCCAGCACGTGGGCCTGGATCTCCTTGAGCCGCTCCCGCTCGCCGTCGAGATCGGCCGCATCGGGCCAGTCGGCGTAGGGGCGTCCGCGCCAGAGGGCGAGCGCCTCGCGGAGCAGGTCGGCCGCCCCGCCGGCGTCCCCGGCGGACAGCATCGCGCGGCCGCGAGCAGCCAGGTCCGCGAACGCGGTCGCGTCCAGCCGGTCGCGCTCGATGGCGAGCGCGTAACCGTCGTGGCGACGTACGACGTACCGACCCGGCGAGCCGGGGGGACGGTCGGGCTCCAGCGCCGTACGCAACCGCACGACGTGGGCCTGCAAGGACTTGCGTCCGGTGCGCGGCGGTGCCCCGTCCCAGAGCACCTCGAGGAGCCGGTCGACCGTCACCACGGCTGGGAACGCGGCGGCCAGCACGGCCAGCAGATGGCGTTCTTTCGCGCCGGGCACGTTCAGGACCCGGTCATCGTCCCCCCGCACCTCCAGTGGGCCGAGAACAGCACACTGCACTTCGTCAGAGTAGGCCCGGGCCTGACCGGGGGATAGACCTGTGACCTGGCTTCCTGAGCCGCTCCTCGGCTCGATAACACGCGGGGAACCTGGACGGGCAGCTCTCGCCCCAGCGTCCACCTGCTGGAGGCGCTTGGGCTGGTCGCCAGCCCGGGGGTCGGTCGGCGTCGCTGAACCAGGCGCGAGCGGGTACAGGGGGTCATGAGCGTCCTCAGGTCCGGCACCCGCGCCGCCTCGTCCGCAGGTGGGCAGGTGCTCCGAGCAGCAACCCGGCTGGTCACCTCGCGGCCTGCGGCCAAGCCCCTGCACCCGCGCGGGTCTGTCGTGACCGGGGCTCTACGCCGGTCCGGCAGCGAGCCAGGCACTGGCGCCGCGTGGTTGGACGACGCGGGTGAAGACACGGTCCTGGTGCGGCAGTCCCGGGCGATAGGACTGCCCTCTTCCCTGCCTGACATCTTCGGCCTTGCCGTACGGGTGCCCACCCCTGACGGCCGGCACGGCGACCTCCTCTTCGCCTCGACGGGGCTCGGACGGTTCACGCGCTACCTGCTGACCGCTTCGCGGTCACCCCTCGGCCGACCGCTCACGACGTTGCTGCCCTACCGGGCCCCGACCGGACCGGTCCTGCTGGCCGCGGCGTTTCGCGACGAGGCCACCGTCGCCTTGGCCTGGGCCGTAGGGTCCGGTGCCTGGCACCCGTTCGCCGAGCTGGTGCTCCAGGACGCCCCGCCCGACGAGGCTGACGTCCCTGTGTCGTTCGACCCGGTCCGCAACACGCTTCCCGGCCTCGAGAACTACGAGTGGGTCCGCCGTCTCCGAGAGCCCTCCTACACGACCGCGCGTGCCTCCCGCAGCTGCTGACTCGGTCCGCGGTCTCGCCGGAGCCCGACAGGTGTGATCACTTGGTCCGGTCCGAGGAGTTACCGGTGATGATCACGTAGAACCGCCTGCGAGCGGTGCCAGAGGTCACGGTGCCGTCACTGTTGCGGGGCTCACCACGAAGTAGTCCGTGGTGTTGGTTCCCTGGGGCGCGCAGGCTGTGCCCGGCAGACCGCAGATGCTGGTGGAGATCTCACCGGAGAACTCGAAGTCGTTGTCGCCCCGGCCGTTCATGTTCCCGTCGCCATTCTGGTCCACCGAGTTCTGCAACGCGATAGTCGAGACGATGCCGTTGTTGGTCAGGTCCTCATGGGCGTCGATGTAGACGTTGCCGTTGGCTCGCAGCGAGTTGTCTGGAGCACCCGGGAGAGCCGTGTTGTCAAGCACGGGGTGAGCAGCTTCGACCTCGAAGCCACCCGACTGCGCCTCGATCTCGCCGGTCGCGTTGATCAGCACCCACCGGCTGGCACCCACCGAAGGCCGCAGGTCCCCGGGTCGGCCCCTAGAGGGTCTACTTCTCGCCCTGCTTCCCACAGCTGAAACCCTGAGCCCGTTACCGACGAGTCGACCCGGGACGGCCAGATGAGGACACGATCGCTCAGGAGCCATGAGCGGACGTGCAGCAGTACGGGGGCCAACGGTCGGCAGTAGCATGAACGCATGGGCATGCCCGGCGGCTCCGGACGCAGCTGCCGACTGCCTGCCTACGACTGCTGTGACGAAGAGGATCACTCGCGCTGACAGCTGACGCTCCCGTCGGTCATCGCTTCCTCCCACCAATCGTCTCGTTCACGGGAGTCACAGTCATGCCACCCACCACCTCGTACCGCCATGCCCTCCTCATCGTGTCCGCTACCGCCTGTTGGGGTGGCGGCACGATACTCAGCAAGCAAGTCCTCGACCGGGGCGTCGCCCCGCTGACCTTGCTCGTCATCGAACTCGCCGCCAGCGTCATATTGCTCGGGCTGGGCGCACTGGTGCTCGGGGTTCGCCCCCACTGGTCGCCGACCCTCATGAGGCTCGCACTGCTCGGCGTGCTCAACCCCGGCATCGCATACGCGCTAGGTCTCCTCGGCCTCGTCACCATCACCGCGAGCCTGTCGGTGCTTCTCTGGGCCACCGAACCAGTTCTGATCATGCTGCTTGCGGTGCATGTGCTGCGCGAACGAATCGCGGCCGCCACTATGGTCGCGGTCGCCATCGCGCTGATTGGGGTACTGCTGGTCCTGTACCGGCCGGGTGCGTCCGGCGATGCGGTCGGGATCAGCCTCACGGTCGGCGCCGTCTCCGCGTGTGCGTTCTACACAGTGCTCACCCGCCGACTCCTGCTCGACGACGGCTCTCTAGAAGTCGTCCTGGTGCAGCAGATCGCTGCGCTGTGCTTCGGGGTGACCCTCACAGGAACGGTCGCCGCCATCGGGATCACAGGGCTCGGGCTACCCGCGAACCTCACGACCTGGACCCTCGCGGCGGCGTCGGGCATGGTCTACTACGGCCTTGCGTTCTGGTTCTTCGTCGGCGGTCTGCGGGGAATCCCAGCTTCGGTCGCCGGGAGCTTCTTCCCACTGGTACCTGTGTTCGGGATTGCCGCTGGCTACTTCGCTGGGGACAGACTGACCGACCGGCAATGGATCGGCGCGGCGATGGTCGTCGTCGCCACCGGCGCGGCAGCGACCTACCACCTCACGCGAGGCGTCGCCCGCTCATCGAGATGAGCGGGCGGTTCGGTGAAGGCCCAGGCCGCTCGCTGCTGGGCTGAGCACGTCCACCTTGCAACCTGTCAAAAACGGGTACGGCTCCGGACCAATCCGGTGTGCATGTGACTTCGAACACTCCATATCCCGGCTCATTGGAGGAGACCGGGAGTGCATGCTCTCGGCCGCCCACGGGGGAGCGGCCATGCGTGCCAATCCAAGGAGTAAACGTCGATGATTCGATCACGACTCACTCAGCGGCGCGGGGCAGTAGCCCTCGTGGCCGCTGGTGGACTGTTGACCTCGGCCGGTCTTGCCGGCCTGGGCCCGCTGTCTGCCACCGCATCCAGTCACCGCGAGGCACCACTCATCGGGGGTCTACCCCAGTACGACAACACCGACCTGTATGCGTTCCGCAGCCCGGAGCGGCAACGCACCGTCACGCTGGCGGCGAACTGGATCCCGTTCGAGGAGCCCGCCGGGGGGCCGAACTTCTACAGCTTCGCCACCGACGCCCGCTACGACATCCACGTCGACAACGACGCTGACGCCAAGGCGGACGTGACGTTCCGGTGGACGTTCAAGGACCACTACCGGTCCAAGAACACCTTCCTGTACGCCACCGGGCCGGTCACGTCCCTCAACGACGAGAACCTGAACTTCTTCCAGACCTACCGGCTGGTGCGGATCAAGGGCGACCGGACCAAGGTGCTGGTCAGCAACCGGAAGGTCGCGCCCTCCAACGTGGGCGAGGCCTCGATGCCGGACTACGCGAAGCTGCGGAACCAGGCGACCACGATGGTCGGCGAGCACGTGCAGTCCTTCGCCGGTCAGGCCGAGGACCCGTTCTTCCTCGACCTGCGCGTCTTCGACCTGCTCTACGGCGGTGACCTCTCCGAGGTCGGCGATGACACCTTGGACGGTTTCAACGTCAACTCGGTGGCGTTGCAGGTGCCGCGGCGGTGGGTGGCCAAGAACAACAACGCCGAGCGGAACCCCATCATCGGCACCTGGTCGACGACGTCGAAGAAGTCGATCGGCGGCGGCTTCCGCCAGGTCTCACGGCTGGGCAACCCGCTGGTCAACGAGGTCGTCCTCCCCCTGAAGGTCAAGGATGCGTTCAACGCCTCCAAGCCCACCCAGGACGGAGCAGCTCTGAGGTACGTGACTCACCCCGAACTGCCCAGGCTGATCGAGGCCGTCTACGGCATCCCGGCGCCCAAGACACCCCGAAACGACCTGGTCTCGGTGTTCCTGACCGGGGTCGAGGGCATCAACAAGCCCAAGGGCAAGATCACGCCGAGTGAGCAGCTGCGGCTGAACATGTCGACCCCGGTGACGGAGAACCCGAACCGTCTCGGTGTCATCGGTGGCGACAACCAGGGCTTCCCGAACGGCCGGCGTCTCGCTGACGACGTGATCGACATCGCGCTGCAGGTCGTTGAGGGGGAGCTGGTCGGGAACCCGAATGATCTGGGAGACGGCGTCAACACCAATGACGTCCGATTCTCTGGACGGTTCCCCTACCTGGCGCTCCCGGTGAGCGGCAGCGAGCCGGACCCGCACCCGAGCAACTCGGGTGCGAGGTCGTCCTCGGCCACGGGCGTGACCGGGATGCTGCAGAACGAGAACGTCTCCATGTCCGCGGTGGGCGTGGGGATGGTCGCCCTGCTGATGGGTAGCGCCGGCATTGCACGACGCCGCCGCGAGGACGACGGCGACGAGCGCCACGACAGCCACAACGAGAACTGATTCATCCATTGCGCCCGGCCGCGCGACACTCTCCTTCCTGTCGTGCGGCCGGGTGCCTCCCTTGAAAGAATTGCGATGCCCCGGTACCTCACTTTGATCGCTGTCGCGCTCGTCCTGAGCGTGTCCGGCGGCATCGGAATCGCGAACTCCCCGGACCCGCGTCCTGCACCTGCGGTCGCTCCGGTTCCGGGGTCTATGGCGCCCGGAGTGGACCTCTCAGGCACGATCCAGGCCCTGCAGAGCACCTTGCGACGAGTGCCGGAAGATCACACCGCCTGGGCCGGTCTGGCGATCGCCTATGTCGAGCAGGGACGACTGACAGGCGTACCTTCGTACTATCAGAAGGCGAGCGAGGCGGCCGACCGCTCCCTCGACCTGGAACCCGATGACAACTATGCGGGCCTTGCCGCAAGAGCAGCCATCGCCGCGGCCCGACACGACTTCGCAGCTGCCCTTGACCTGGCCGACCAGTCCCTGGCCATCAACCCCCGCGGTTTGAGTGCTCTGGCGATCCGCGTCGACGCCCTCACCGAGCTTGGCCGCTATCAGCAGCAATTGGCCGCCGTGCGCCTCGCGGACCGCCGCCAGCCCGGCGCTGCCATCGCCGCCCGTTACGCCTATGCCTTCGAGCTGCGGGGCGACCTCGGCCGAGCCGCCTCGATCCTTCGGTCGGCGGCCGACACCGGCGCACGTTCGGACCGCTCCTACCTGATGACCCTGTTCGCCGACATCCAGCGACGATTGGGCAGACTTCCCCAGGCCGCGCGGGCACTGAAGACCGCGCGAGCCGCCACCCCCGGATACCTACCGGCCAACGTCGCCCTGGCGCGCCTGCACATAGCGCGCGGGAAGCCAGCCCGCGCCGTTTCCGCCTGGCAGAAAGTGGTGGCGCGACAGCCCCTGCCCGAATACCTCACCGAGCTCGGCGAGCTCTACCTCCACCTCGGCCGCGCAGCCGAGGCCGAGCGAACAGTTCGCCGTCGTCGATGCCACGGTCACCCTGCTGGAGTCAGGTGGGGTTGATGCAGACCTGGAAACGGCACTCCACGAAGCAGACCACGGTTCCGCCCAGCGTGCGCTCGAACTGGCGTCCGCAGAATGGGCCCGACGCCACAGCATTCATGTCGCCGACGCCTACGGCTGGGCTCTGCACCGCGTCGGCCGGCATGCCCACGCTCTCAAGCTCGCTCAGCGTGCCACCGCCCTCGGCACTCCGGACGCCAAGTTCTGGATCCACCGAGGCACCATCGAGGCCACCCTCGGAATGGCTCGCGCAGCCAGCACGCACCTGCGGCGAGGCCTCGACAGTGATCCTGGACTGTCCCCATGGCAACGCGCCCAAGCACGCACCACCCTTCGACAGGTAGAGAGCTCCCGATGACACTCACGATGCGACTCCCGAGGCGGCTCACGATGCGGCTCACGATGCGGCTCTTGGTGGCTATCGGCGTCGTCGCGGCCCATCTGGTGCTGACGGCCGCGCCAGCGTCCGCGCACCCGCTCGGCAACTTCACCGTCAACCGCTACACCGGGATCCTCGTATCACCCCAGGGGTTCACCGTCGACCATGTCGTCGACCTCGCAGAGATCCCGACCGCTCAACTCGGCGACAGGATCAACGACTTGCCGCTGCTCGCCGAGCGCGAATGTACGACCTCGAGTCGCGGCCTGACACTCACCGCCTCCGGCTCCGCGGTCCCGCTCAGCCTGAAGGACGCCTCGGCCACCACGCAAGCCGGGGAAGGCGGCCTCCCTGTCACCCGCATCACCTGCGCCTTCACCGCTCAGGCGGAGCTTGAGGCCGGTGAGGTCACGTTCGAGGACACCACCGCGCCCGGAGCCGTGGGTTGGCGTGAGGTGACCGCCCTCGGCGACGAGATGACGCTCTCAAGCAGCGACGTGCCGGCCCAGAGCATCAGTGACCGACTCACTTCCTACCCCGACAACCTGCTCGAATCTCCGGTGTCGGTCGAGACCGCCGCACTCACCATCACCCCGGGTGGGCCCGCAGGCGCCCTGCCCGGAGTAGGAGACGACGACGCCCCAGCGGCCGCCGACACCAATTGGTTGTCCGCAAAGGCCACGTCCCTCGTGGCCAACGGCGGCTGGATCGCAGCTGGACTGGCCTTGCTCCTCGCGCTGGTGCTGGGGGCGGCTCACGCGCTCTCCCCTGGACACGGCAAGACCGTGATGGCGTTCTACCTGTCCCAGCGAGGCGACTCATCGTTGCGATCCGCGCTCTCGGTCGGCGGGGCAGTGACACTGGCACATACCGGTTCGGTCTTGTTCTTGGGTCTGCTGGTCTCGTTGAGCAGTGCATTCGTTCCGGCCAGGCTCTACCCGTGGCTCACGTTGCTCACCGGCCTGCTCATCGTCGCACTCGGTATCTACTTGCTGCTCAGGCTGCGTGCCGGCGGTGAACACGACCACTCCCACGGACACGGACACGGCGGACACGGCCACCAGCATGGGCACGGACACGGGCACGGGCACGAGCACGCGCATGGACATCAGCACGGCCATGACCACGGCCATGATCACGGCCACGCCCATGGACACGACCGTGACCACCAGCACGACCACCAGCCCCTGCCATCCGGGGCCGTGGCCTTGGCGACCAGCAACGCGACCGAACGCGCCCCCTCCGAGACCACTCCGGGCCGTTGGGGGGTGTGGGTGATGGGTCTGGTCGGGGGCTTGGTCCCGAGCCCATCTGCCCTCCTGCTGCTCCTGGCGGCTGTCGCGATCGGGCGCGCCTGGCTCGGCATGCTCCTCGTCCTCGCGTTCGGGATCGGGATGGCGCTGTCCCTCGCGGCCGTGGGACTGCTGGCTCGCAACATGGTGCTGCGGATCGAGGGCATCGCGGAGCGGCGAGGACACTTCGGAGGACACCTACGCAGGTTCTTGCGCTACGGCGCTGCGCTCGGTATCTGCATTGTCGGGGTAGGCGTCGTAGGCAGAGCGCTCATCCAGCTCTAGCTTGCGTGACCGCACTCTCCCAGCTGTTGCGCGAGATGAAACGACAGGTTGAACTGCGCACAGCAGGGTGGTACGCAAGCCGGGCTTTGTCCGACCGTCAGAGCAGCCGAAAGAAGGAAGTCGATGACCGAGCACTCCCATGAAGCACCTCACGAGCACGAGCACGAGCACGGTGACGAAGCGCATGCGCACCCGCACAGCGCTCACGACCACGAGCACGTCGACCACGAACACGAACACGAACATGACGACGAGGCCCACACCCACGCCCACGTCCACCAGGCAGGAGAGGAAGAGGAGCACTCACACAGCCACGAATAGGGGCGGGTCTGCTGCACGGACAGGTGACCTCTGATCCGCGTCGATGTGTGTCGGCCCTGGGGCAGGTCACTACGTAGGTGCCCGGGATTCGCAGTTCCGCAATAGCCAGATGACACATACTCGGAGCCGCGACCCCCTCGACCCACGCCGCAGTAGCAAAACCCGACCAATCATGTACTTCGGGTGCAGTACGGAGTGGACCGTAGACAAGGAACCGCGACTGGCCGCGTCGGGGGAATCGGCTGGTGGCGGTTCGGGCGCTGAGGCGGCGTGTCCTACACCCGGAAGAATGCAGCCCTCATATCACGTCCGTACCGAGGACGGTCACCCTTCCGTCCTCACTCAACGAGCGCGGTCCGCGTCTGGGATGCCCTCGAAGGGGTAAAGCCGCGTCGAGATGCTGGTGGGAACGTCGACCTTCCCCCTGCACCCATGGAGACGGTGCCTGTGTGTGCCGGAGGGAACCGCCCCTGAGCTTCCCGAGAGGCCACCAGCCATGCGCTCTGAACACGGGGTAGACCGGCTCTTCTCAAAGCGGGCAAGGCGGATTATCGTCCCGCTCAGGAGCGGTGGCCGGTTCGCAGACTCACGCAGATCCTCGGGGTGGCCGTCGCGCTGAGTGCCCCCGCCGCGGTCCTGTTCTTGGGGCTCCGGGCGGCGGGGGCCACCAGCGCAGCAGGACTCGGAGTCGTGAGTGAGGCGTGCAGGACTGCGCTTGGGGTCCACGTAGTGAGCCTCTTGTCGATTCCCCTGACGGTGGCTGGCATCTTCATCCTGCCCCTCGCCCAGCGGCGCGGCGCAGGACCGTGCGTTGAAGGGCACGCCCCCGGCTGTTGGTCGTGCCGCGGGGCGGTGCTGTGTTGCTGAGGTCAGTAGTCGAACCGGGACCCCAGACGTGTGACTGCCATGTGTAGGCCCTGTGGGACTCGAACCCACAACCAACGGATTAAAAGTCCGGAGCTCTGCCAATTGAGCTAAGGGCCCGGGCCGTGCGGACTTGTGTGTGGAAAACCGTCGCGCACGTTGCCTGGGTGGTGATTCTGAGCTGATGGAGCGAGTCTAAGGCTCGCTCTCATTCCTTCACGTCGCGGATAGGTCGTACTGCAGCCGTCCGGGCATGCCGCATCGCTCCGTGCCGGAGAGGATGGCCAGGGCTAGGCGGCGGGTGGCTGCGCTCGGCAACTCCGACCAGGATCTCGCCCACCCCGTCGACGATGAAGGGCAACCGATCAGCAACGAGTGCGAAGTCGTCCCCACCGAGACCCAGGGCGTCATCGGTACGGCCTCGCTGGGCAGTGGAAGCGAGAAGGCCGGATACTCCAACTACGGCACTGGCATGACCGACGTGGCTGCCCTGATCATCAGCCAGTTCGGACGTCTGAGCGCGGACGGCGACATCAAGCTGCCGCCGCAGACGGTCGAGAACATCCTGCAGCAAACCACCGTGGACATTGGCCTCCCGGGCTACGACGAGTGCTTCGGCAACGGTCGGATCGACGCGCTTCGTGCCGTCACCAAAACACGAGCGTCGCACGCGACGCGACAGCGCCGTACTGCCCCGAGTACGCCGAGTGACCGCTGGCCAACAAGTGGTGGAGGGCGAATGGCAAGGCCCGTAGCTCGGCTCTGTTGCTCACCTACTTCCCACTCCAGCTGGTCCACGGCCCCTGCACGACGTGGAGACGCTGACGACCTACCACCGCTGAACGAGGTGCGCGCCCGCAGGAGCGTGACGGGCTGGGGGTGACCTCTGGTCCAGGGACCTGGCCTGGAGTGGTCGCAGTTCGCTCCTGGCCGACCCCGCGGGTGAGGGGTCGCCGCGGGCGGCACCCAGCTGCGCCGCCACCAGGCCCGAGACTCACCCGCCGGTCGGGAGACCACCGCGGCAGGCCTGTGATCGCCTGCGGCGTCGGCGCTGGAGGGAACTGCTGAGGTGCTTGGAACGTCTCACCGGCATGCATTCCGCCCTCGCCCTCACGCTCGCCGCGGGACCGCTGATCTTCGTCGGGTGCGGCGACCAGCAGCCTGCCGCGGAACCGGACTCGGGTGTCAACGGCGTGGTCCAGCTCGGCCCGCAGTGCCCGGTCGAGAGCTCGACGGACCCGTGTGACGAGAAGCCGGCGTCGGGGGTGGCGGTCATCGTGTCCGAGCTGGTCCCTGGTGAGTCCTACTCGGCCGGGGACGAGGTCGCGCGGGTGACGACGGCCGCCGACGGGACCTTCACCGTGGCGCTCGACCCTGGCGAGTACGTCGTGACCGCCGAGGCGGGCATGTCGTGCGAGCTCATGGACGCGCGCGTTCACCAAGCCACCTACGCCAGGGTGACCATCCCCTGCGACACGGGAATCCGGTAGGGACCGTCTCGACACGGCCTCGAGGTCCGTCCGCACGCTGGCACTGCTCGGGGCAGGCTGGGACCACGCAGCCGTGATCGGCGAGCTCGGGGCTCATCGTCGCCTCATCCGGGCGTTCTAGCGTCGCGCGTGCGGTCAGCCCGACCGTTGGTGTCAAGCTTTCGGAGGACCACCATGCGACGCGTCATTCTCCCCATGCTCTCTGCCACCCTTTCTGCCACTCTGCTCCTCTGGCTGACGGCCCACGCCAGCTCGACCATGGCGCCGCCAGGGCAGGCGGCCGCCGGGGTCGAGCGCGCGAGCGTCGCGGCCGACTCGCAGCGGGTGGTACCGCTGAAGGACGCCAAGCTCAACATCGAGCACAACGCCACGGACAAGGACACCGGCTTCCAGGGTTTCGTCGACGGCGAAGGCTGGCGGCGCCTCCACGTCGTGGGCCCTGAGGGGCCGGTGGCGAGGTTCCGCGGCTTGGGGAAGCTCGGCGGCCTCGGGCTGACTGAGTTGTTCTTCGAGTCCGTCGAGCCCGAGAACGCCGACGTGCCGATCCGGAGAATGCTGAGGAAGCTTCCCGAGGGCCGCTACACGATTGCCGGCCCTGGGCAGGAGAACGGCGAGAGCACCGGTCGCACCTCGGGCAGAGCCTGGCTGACCCACGACATCCCACGGGGCCCGCGGCTGGTGTCTCCCGAGGAGGGAGCCACGGTGCCGCGCCAGGGGTTGGTGGCCCGCTGGAGGCCGGTGACCAAGACGATCACCGGCGAGCCCGTACGGATCATCGCCTACCAGCTGATCATCGAGAAGGACGTCGAGCCGCACCGTCACATGATCGGGAAGCTGGGGCTCAGCATGTACCTCCCACGATCGGTGACCAGCATGCCCGTCCCGCGGGAGTTCCTGCAGGCGGGCACGGCGTACGTCTGGGAGGTGCTCGCCATCGAGCGCAGCGGCAACCAGACACTCTCGTCGGGTTCGTTCCGCACCGAATGACCACGCCTCGGTGAACGGCCGCGCACCGCGACGGCCGTGGGATCAGCGCTCCCAGCGGCGGGCGCACTGCTGCAGGTCGAGCTTGACCCGCTGTCCGCGGTCCACCACGACCGGCACGGTCTGGAGCACCCGGTAGCTACCTGGGCTCGTCGCGCTGAACGCCGCGCAGGTGCCGGCGGGTGTGTCCTGACCGTCGACGACCCGGCAGTTCTTGCGCTTGCAAGGGCCCGAGAACCCGAGAGCAGGAGTATCCCAGAACCTCGGGTCCGGCTCGGACAGTGCCTCCGTCAGGGCGACGTGGCTACGCTCGAGGCATGATCGGATTCCTCGTCGCCGGACTCGTGATCGGCGCACTCGCTCGTCTCATCAAGCCCGGCAAGCAGTCGCTGGGCCTCCTCGCCACGCTGGGCCTCGGCCTGGTGGGCTCCCTCATCGGCGGACTGATCGCCCAGGCGTTCGGGACCGGAAGCATCTGGGAGCTGAACGTCATCGGGTTCGTCCTGGCCGTGGTCGCCGCCGTGCTCCTCATCGGGGTCGCCGAGCAGGTCGCGGGCAAGAAGACCGCCGTCTGATCCGGCGTCGCCCTCAGGCGGCGCGGTCGAGCCGCCCGCCCGGCCGCACGAGGCGGACCGGGCGGGCGGTCGGCTGAGGCGTCAGTACGACGCGACGTTGAGCAGCTTCTCCTGGGTGTTGTCCGGGTCGTCGCCGTCGTTCCAGGCGGTCGTGCCGGACGCGATCAGCGCGCTCTTGACCTGGGTCGGGGTGACCGACGGGTGGGTGGCGGCGTACAGCGCGGCACCGCCCGCCACGTGCGGTGAGGCCATCGAGGTTCCCGACAGCGTGGCGTAGCCACCGTTCATCGAGGTGCTGTCGATGCAGACGCCGGGGGCGATCAGGTCGACGTCGGCCCCGTAGTTGGAGAACGACGCGAACGTGTCGTCCTCGTCGGCCCGGCACGTCGGCGCGGCGCCGCCACCCGGCTGGCCGTTGAAGTCGGCCAGCGCGCTGACCGTCACGACCTCGTCGTACGCCGCCGGCGTCGACGTGGCCGCGTCGGCCGAGTCGTTGCCCGCCGCGACGACGAACGTGATGCCACCTGCCACCGCGTCGCAGATCGCGGCGTGCATGGCGTCGTCGTTGGTCGCGCCGCAGTCGCCGTCGTCCGCGCCGCCCCCGCCGAGGCTCATGTTGGCGACCTCGATCTCGTCGGCGTGCGCGGCGACGTAGTCGATCCCACAGATCACGTCGGAGTTCAGCCCGGTACCCAAGGCGCTGAGCACCTTGACCGGCCAGATCCGCGCGCCGGGAGCGACTCCGACCACGCCGGTGGTGTTGTCGAGAGCGCCGATCGTGCCCGCGACGTGGGACCCGTGCCCGTGGTCGTCGTCCGCCGACAGGCCGAAGAGCGAGCAGTTCCGGGCACCGGCCCGGTACACGTTGAGGTCGGGGTGGTCGAGGTCGACCCCGGTGTCGATCACGGCCACGTCCACGTCGACCCGCTGGTCGCTTCCGTTGATCGACGCGGTCGGGCTGAGGTCGGCGTCGGCGCGATCGATCCCGGTCGGCGTGGACTGGGCGGCGGTCGTCACCGGAGCGTCGACCTGGACCCAGGCGACGCCGGGCAGGGCCTCGATGAGCGACGCCGTCTGCGGGGTCATGGCTGCGGAGTAGCCCTGCAGGGCGGTCGTGAAGACGTGACCGAGCTCGAGCCCGAACCGGTCCGCGTGGACCGCTGACACGGTCCGCGCCAGCGCACCGTCCTCGAGCACGACGATGTAGTCGCCGTTCGTCGAGGCCGGGGTCGGGGCGGGTGCGGCGCTGGTGGCCGCCGTACTGCCGAGGGTGAGAGCGGCTGCGGTCGCGGCCGCAGTCGTGAGGGCCATGAGGCGTGAACGCATCGGAGTCCTTCTGTCGGGGTGTGCCGCCCGAGTGGCGACCTGACAGGGGACCAACGGCCACACCTCGCGCAAGGTCACGGCGGGTCACCTGCAGGTCTGTGCATTGCAGGCTTCTGCAGTCACCAGGAGCGTGAACTCGGCGGCGACAGGTGCTTCCGTTCGCGAGGCCGATTGATACTCTCAGCGGTGCAACAGGTGCAAGTTCCAGCAGGTCTGACGCCCGCGGAGTTTGTGATCCAACGGCGTTTCTTCGGGTGTGTCTGCCAGTCACGCAAGTCGGAGCGACGTGTCACCGCATCTGCTGCGGGCCGTCGAAGTGACGGCTCTCGCCCCGATGAAGGAGTAAAGAGCAGATGGCTCAGGGCACCGTGAAGTGGTTCAACGCCGAGAAGGGCTTCGGCTTCATCGCACAGGAGGACGGCGGCGACGACGTCTTCGTGCACTACTCGGCGATCCAGAGCCAGGGCTACAAGTCCCTGGACGAGAACCAGAAGGTGGAGTTCGACGTCACGCAGAGCCCGAAGGGCCCGCAGGCGGAGAACGTCCGTCCCCTCTGATCAGCACCTGATCACAGGACCCCAGTGAGGTCCCACCCGCTCTCGGGTGGGGCCTCACGCCGTTCCGATCCACATTCGAGGAAAAGTTTCGCAATTCCGGGTTTGCCCCCACCGGGAGTTGGGCATGGTTGAACTCGGGATTCTGTTCACGACGGGGGAGGGAGGGGCTGCACACGGTGCACGACCAGTTCGACGTGACGCTCGAAGACTCCGACCTCTTGGGTGAGGTGGAGCTCACCACCAACCTCATCATCGCCGCCAGCGAGGCCGACGAGCACCTCGACCAGGCCGAGATCGACCGGATCCTCGGCGTCGCGCCGGCGCGACTCGACGAGGCCTGAGCGCCCGACCCTCAGCAGGTCGCGAACAGCACCGGCCCGCTCGTGAGATCCGACAGCAGGTACTGACCCTGCCGCGGTCGCAGCGCCATCGTCACCACGCCGTCCTCGGCGCTCACCCGCCCGAGCCGGAACCGGTCGGTGAAGTCACCGCCCTGACCCGGGGCCGGCCCCGAGGCGAGCATGGCCCGTGAGTCGGCGTTCGCCCGGGCCTGGTCGTCGCTCTCGAACGACATCGCCACCCGTACGTCGAGCGACGGCTCGACCGCCATCGCGAACCCGGTCAGCGGGTTGACCTCACCGGCGGCCGCGATCAGCTCACGCGCCTGGTCCTGGTCGGCCGGGTCGGCGCTGCCCATCGCCAGCGCGCTGCACGCCAGCGGCCCGTCGAACACCGCCGCAGCGAGCGGTGCACCCGCGGCGCCGACCGCGTCGATCACCGGCTCCACACCGGAGGACGCGTCGGCGTCACCGGTCACGGTCCGCATCGCCTGCTCGGCGTACGCCTCGGTGTCGGACCCGAGCACCAGCCGCTGGTCGGCGTCGACCGCGAGGAACTGAAGCTCCGGCGTGAGCGTCCCGATGCCGGCCAGCAGGTCGGTGCCGCCGAGCCACACCCCGGTGTCCTCCTCGGGACGCTGGTAGCCGAGGTCGGCGAGCCGCTCCTCCAGAGCAGCGACGTCCGTGTCGTCCGAGAGACGCATGAGCACGGCAGCACCGGCGTCGGACTGGCTCAGCAGCTCCCAGTCGAGGGTGGCGGGGGAGAACCCGTACTGCTCGTGCATGGTCTCGGTGGACGCCAGCAGCGCTGACATCGGCGACAGGTCGGCGTCGAAGGCGTCGGCGAGGAAGTCCGCGACCTCGTCGCGGGGCGAGTCTGCGTCGAGGCCCGCCCTCAGCTCTCGGCGGACGCCCTGCCAGTCGGTGTAGGTCAGTCGCTGGGCGTCGGCCGGCGCCAAGGAGACCGCCTGCTCGAAGTGGGTGGACCGCGACGACTGCCACCAGCGGACGCCGACCAGCACCGCCACGACGAGCAGGAGGGCAGCGACGCCCGCGGCCGTCCACTTGCGCACGCGGACCTCCAGATCTGCTCGGGGTGGTGTGAGACTAACGCCATGCCGCAGCGCAATGACGTCGTCGCAGCCGGCGTCGTGGCCTTCGGTCCGGGCCGACGAGTGCTGCTCGTGCACCGGCCGGCGTACGACGACTGGTCGTTCCCCAAGGGCAAGCTCGATCCGGGCGAGCACGCGGCGGTGGCCGCAGTGCGCGAGGTCGCCGAGGAGACCGGGGTGCACGTCCGGCTGGGCCGGTCGCTCGGGTCGCAGCGCTACCCCGTGGCCGGACGGGGGAAGACGGTGCACTACTGGGTCGGCTGGCCGGTGGGCGACCACGACGTGTCGGGCTACCTCGTCAACGACGAGATCGACGAGGTCGTGTGGGTGGCGACCGACGAGGCCGGGGAGTGGCTGACCTACGAGCGGGACCGGGAGACGCTCGCCGAGGCGACCCGCGCCCGCAAGAAGACCCGGGCGTTGGTCACGCTCCGCCACGGCAAGGCGAGGTCCCGCAAGAGCTGGAGCGCGAAGCGGCCGGACGCCGAGCGGCCGCTCGTCTCGCTCGGGCACCACCAGGCGCAGCGGCTGGTCGCCCTGCTCGCGGCGTACGACGTGACACGGCTCGCCAGCTCCTCGAGCGTGCGCTGCGTCCAGACCCTCCAGCCGTACGCCGACAGCACCGGCTGGGAGCTCGGGCTCGACGTGGGCCTCAGCGAGGAGGAGGCCAGCCGCACCTCGGTCCGCTCGGCGGTGGCGGACCTGCTCGACACGTCCCGCAGCTCGGTCCTGTGCACGCACCGACCGGTGCTCCCGCACGTGTTCGAGGCGCTCGGCGTGGACGAGGAGAAGCTCGACCCTGGCGCCCTCTTCATCGCCCACCACCGCCACGGCCAGGTCGTCGCGACCGAGGTCCACGCCCGTCCCTGAACGGGCTCGGGCCAGGCTCGATCCACGACCCGGCCGTCGCAGGCCGGTCGACCGACGTCATCTCGCCCGACCGCGTTCACGCTGCGTTCACCGACGGCCCTGGGTCCGGACACCTGCGCTCCCTACGTTCGCTGTGTCATGCACACAGACATCAGGAGATACGAAGTGAAGCGCACTTCCATCCGCTGGGCAGTCGTGCCCGGCATCGCGGCCCTGGCGCTGGTCCTCAGCGCCTGCGGCGGCCAGAGCAGTGCCGGCACCGGTGCCGAGGGTGTCAGCGGCTCCGTGGCGGTCGACGGGTCGTCCACCGTCTTCCCCCTCAGCGACGCGGCCGCGGAGCTCCTCAGCGGCGAGAACCCCGACATCAAGGTCACGGTCGGCGAGGCCGGCACCGGCGGCGGGTTCGAGGTGTTCTGCCAGGAGCAGACCGACGTCTCCGACGCCTCCCGCCCGATCGAGGAGGACGAGGTCGCGGCGTGCGAGGAGGCCGGCGTCGAGTACACCGAGCTCCAGGTCGCCACGGACGCCCTCACCGTCGTCGTCCACCCTGACCTCGCGGTCGACTGCCTGACCGTCGACCAGCTGATCGAGCTGTGGGGCCCCGGCTCCACCGTGACCAACTGGCAGGACCTCGACCCCAGCTTCCCCGACCAGGAGATCTCGCTGTTCGGTCCGGGCACCGACTCAGGCACCTACGACTACATGGCCGCCGACGTGATCGGCGACGAGTCCGAGTCCACGCGTGACGACTACGAGGCCTCGGAGGACGACAACGTCCTGGTCCAGGGCGTCGCGGGGACCGAGGGCGCCACGGGGTACTTCGGCTACACGTACTACGAGGAGAACCAGGAGAGCCTCAAGGCGGTCGCGATCGACAGCGGCAACGGCTGCGTCGCGCCCTCCGCCGAGACCGCCGCGGACGGCACCTACACCCCGCTCTCACGGCCGCTGTTCATCTACGTCAACAACGCGAAGTACAACGAGAACGAGGCCACCGCGGCGTACGTCGACTTCTACGTCGAGAACCTGGCCGAGCTGGCGGAGGCGACCCAGTTCATCCCGCTCAACGACGAGCAGTACACCGAGACGCAGTCCGCGCTCGAAGGCATCGCAGGCTGACGGCGGACGACCGATCGGAAAGACACTCGATGTCCACCACCACCGGTGCTGCAGGCTCGCCCTCCGGGGCGGGCCTGCAGCCCTCCGCTCCCTCGTTGAGGGGGCGCTCGCGTCCCGGCGAGTCGGTGATCAGGGCCGCGCTCTTCGTGGCCGCGATGATCTCGATCGTCACCACCATCGGGATCGTCGTCACGCTGATCGGGCCGAGCCTCGACTTCTTCGGCGAGGCGTCGGTGATCCAGTTCCTCACCGGGACCGAGTGGGCCCCGCGGCGGGGCGAGTTCGGCGCGTTGCCGCTGGTGAAGGCGACGTTCCTCATCACCTTGATCTCGTTGGTGGTGGCAGTGCCGGTCGGCCTCGGCGCGGCGATGTACCTCTCGGAGTACGCCTCGCCCCGGGTCCGGAAGATCTTCAAGCCGGTCCTCGAGCTGCTCGCCGGCGTCCCGTCCGTCGTCTACGGGTTCTTCGCCCTGGCCGTCGTGACGCCGTGGCTCTTGCAGGACCTGCTGTCGTTCGAGGTCGGCTTCACCAACGCGCTGGCGGCGGGCCTCGTGCTCGGCGTGATGATCGTGCCCACGGTGGCGTCGCTGTCGGAGGACGCCATGAGCGCGGTGCCGCTGGCGCTCCGGCAGGGATCGCTGGCCATGGGCGCCAACAAGATGCAGACCACCCTGCGCGTGGTGTTCCCGGCGGCGCTCTCCGGCATCGCCGCCGCCATCGTGCTGGGACTCTCCCGAGCGGTCGGGGAGACGATGATCGTCACGCTGGCCTCGGGGTCGCTGCCCAACATGAGCACGGACCCGCGGGAGGGCATGCAGGCCATGACCGGCTACATGGCGACCACGGCGGGCGGCGAGAACCCGGTCGGGTCGCTGGAGTACAACACCCTCTTCGCGATCGGCCTGCTGCTGTTCGCGATCACCCTCGTCATCAACATGATCAGCATCAGCCTGGTCCGACGCTTCCGGCAGGAGTACTGATGGCCAGCACTGCGGTGACCACCGCTCGCGAGACGACCGTCGCGATCGCGACCGGCACGAACCGCGACCGGAGCCCCGGGTCGCTGGCGTTCCTGATGGCCCTGTGGGCGTCGCTGTTCTTCGGGGTGATGGTGCTGCTGGTGCTGATCGTCTCGACGGCGCTCGACGGCGCGGCTCGCATGGACGGGGCTCTGTTCACGAACTACCTGTCGTCGCTGGAGATGGGCACGAGCGGCTTCCGTGCCGGCATCCTCGGCTCGATGTGGCTGATGCTCGGCACCTCGCTGCTCGCCGTACCCCTGGGCATCGCGTCGGCGCTCTACCTCGAGGAGTTCGCCGACCGGGACCGCTGGTACAACCGGCTGATCGAGCTCAACCTGCAGAACCTGGCGGCCGTCCCGGCTGTCGTCTACGGGCTGCTGGCCGTCGCAGCGATGTCGGTCCTGGGGTTCCAGGACAGCGGGATCATCCTCGGCGGCTCGATCGCGCTGGCGCTGCTGATCCTGCCGGTCGTGATCATCACGACCCGCGAGGCGGTCAGGGCCGTGCCGCGCGAGATCCGGGACGGGTCCTTGGCGCTCGGCGCCACCGTCTGGCAGACGACCTGGCGGCAGACGCTGCCGTCGGCGATCCCGGGCATCGCGACCGGTACGATCCTGGGCCTCTCGCGCGCGATCGGCGAGGCCGCCCCGCTGCTGCTGGTGGGCGTCGCGGTCGGCATCCGGTTCGACCCCAACGGCTTCCTCAGCGCCTTCACCGCGCTGCCGATGCAGATCTTCAACCAGACGTCACGGCCGCAGGAGGAGCTCCAGACCGCCGCGGCCGCCGCGATCATCGTGCTGCTGGTGATGATCCTCGGCATGAACGCGCTCGCCATCTTCATCCGCAACAAGTTCCAGAGGAGCTGGTGAGCATGGCCACGCACCCCCACACGTTCTCAACCCGGGAGGACCGGCCCATGACCACCACCCTCGATGCCGAGACCGCCACGGACGCCGAGCGCAACGTCGGCTCCCTCGGTCAGGTCCACAGCGATGTGGAGCGGCAGCTCCCGGACGCGCCGCCCGACCCGGTGATGGAGGCGTTCGGCCTGAACGTCTTCTACGGCGACTTCCACGCCGTCCACGACGTGAACCTCTCGTTCGGCAAGAACGAGATCACCGCACTGATCGGCCCGTCCGGCTGCGGCAAGTCGACCGTCCTCCGCTGCCTCAACCGGATGAACGACCTCGTCCCGAGCGCCCGGGTCGAGGGTGACATCATGTATCACGGCCAGAACATCTACGCGAAGGGCGTCGACCCGATCGCGGTCCGCACGCACATCGGGATGGTGTTCCAGAAGCCCAACCCGTTCCCGAAGTCGATCTACGACAACATCGCCTACGGTCCGCGGGTCATCGGGATGAAGGTCGACGACATGGACGACGTCGTCGAGGAGGCGCTCCGGGGCGCTGCCCTGTGGGACGAGGTCAAGGACAAGCTCAAGCAGTCGGCGTACGGGCTGTCCGGCGGTCAGCAGCAGCGGCTCTGCATCGCGCGCACGATCGCCACCCGGCCTGACGTGATCCTGATGGACGAGCCGTGCTCGGCGCTCGACCCGATCGCCACCTCGCGGATCGAGGACCTGATGATCGGGCTGCGCGAGGACTTCACGATCATCATCGTCACCCACAACATGCAGCAGGCCGCCCGGGTCTCCGACCGCACCGCGTTCTTCACCGCCCGCCCCGACGAGACCACCGGCAACCGCACCGGCCTGCTCGTCGAGTACGACCTCACGAGCCGGATCTTCACCAACCCGCACGACAAGCGGACCGAGGACTACATCTCCGGCCGCTTCGGCTGAGGCTCCGTCGCTGACGTCATACGGTCCGGTCGCTGTGGCGACCGGACCGTATGACGTGGTGGCTCGTCCCCAGACCTGGAACCAGGTGGTTCCGGCGTCGCGGTGAGGGAAGGCTCCCCGCCATGTCGCAGCGAGTCGACCGGGTCGGGCTCCTGGCCGCGCGCCAAGCGGGTGTGCTCTCGCGCCCGCAGCTGTACGCCGCCGGGGTCACCCGCGCCGGCGCGCGGGCGTTCCTCGATGGCGCGTCGGCACTCGTGGCTGCCGGACTGACGAAGTTCGAGGTAGACCGGATCCGGGTCTCGGTGCCGCGAGGAGCGCGGGTGCGTCGGGGCCGCGGGCTCGACATCCGGCAGACCCGGCGCTGGTCCGCATCCGACCTCGCGACAGGTGGCGGTGCCCCTCGGACCAGGCCGGAGGTGGCGGCGGTCCGGGGCGCGCTGTGGGCTCGCTCGGACGGGCAGGCGGCGTTGCTCCTCACGATGGCGGTGCAGCAGGGCTGACGACGGCCGAGCGCCTCGGAGGGAGCTGCTGGGGATCCGCCGCGACCGACGCCGCGTGCAGCTGCGCACCGTGGTGGTCGACCTGCTCGAGGCTCAGAACATCGTGCACGACGCGCTCCGACAGAACGACGTCACGTTGCAGGACGCCCGGGTGCTGCGGTTGCCGCTGCTGGGCCTCCGGGTCGCGGCCGACGACTTCTTCGACCAGATCGAACGCGCGCTCACCAACGCTGGCTGGCCGGGACGTCATACGGACCGAGCGTCCTAGCGACCGGATCGCATGACGTCCTGCCCCAGGCTCAGGTCAGGGGATGACCTCGATCAGCAGGTGGCTGATCCCGTAGCAGATCGCGGCAGCGGAGCCGGCCGCCGGGAAGGTCAGCACCCAGGCGGTGAGGATCGAGCGGGCCACGCCCCAGCGGACGGCGGAGACCCGCTTGGTCGCGCCGACCCCCATCACGGCGGAGGTGATGGTGTGGGTGGTGGAGATCGGCGCCTCGAACGCGTAGGCCGTGGTGTAGAGCACCGACGCAGCGACTGCCTCGGCCGAGAAGCCGCGGGCAGGGTCGAGGTGGATGATCCGCCGACCGAGGGTCCGCATGATCCGCCAGCCGCCGGAGTAGGTGCCGAGCGAGATCGCGGCGGCCGCCGAGAAGATCACCCAGAGCGGCAGCGGGTCGTCGGCGCCGACGTAGCCGCCGGTGAGCAGCGCCAGGAAGATCACGCCCATCGTCTTCTGGGCGTCCTGCAGGCCGTGGCCGAGGGCCATGGCGGCAGCCGACACGGTCTGGGCGATCTTGAAACCGCGATGCGCCTTCGACGGGTTGGCTTTGCGGAACATCCACATGATGGCGAGCATCAGCCCGAAGCCGAGCGAGAACGCCACCAGGGGTGAGACGAACATCGGGATGACGACCTTCTTGAGGACGATGTCCCAGTTGGCGGTGACGCCCGCGGCGACCGCCGAGCCGACCAGGCCGCCGATCAGCGCGTGGGAGGACGACGAGGGCAGGCCGTAGTACCAGGTGATGAGGTTCCAGATGATGGCCCCGAGGAGGCCGGACATCACGATCACCAGCCCGTGCGACCCCGATGGTGGGCTGATCGTGTCGCTGACAGTGCTGGCGACCTCCTGTCCCAGGAAGGCGCCGACGAAGTTCATCACCGCCGCCATCGCCAGCGCGATCCGCGGGGTCAGCGCCCCGGTCGACACCGAGGTGGCGATGGCGTTGGCCGCATCGTGGAAGCCGTTGGTGTAGTCGAACACCAGGGCAACCACGACCACCGCGACGATGATCGCGATCTCCATGGACGTCAGGACTCCTTGACGGCGATCTGCTCGACGATGTTGGCGACCTTCTCGAACGCGTCGATCGCGCCCTCCAGGGAGGTCACGATGTCCTTGAGCTTGAGCACCTCGAGCGCCTCGTAGCCACCGCTGAACAGGTTGGCGAGGGTGCGGCGGTAGGACTTGTCGCCGGCGTTCTCGAGCCGGTTGATCTCGATCCAGTACTCCTCGAGGTCCTTCATCGCCTGCAACCGCGGCATGGCGTCGTTGGTGATCTCGGCGCAGCGCTGGATGACCTCGACCAGCGTGGACAGCTCGGAGGGGAGCTCCTGCACCTCGTAGAGCAGGACCAGGTCGACGACCTCGTCCATCATGTCCATCACGTCGTCGAGCCCGGAGGCCAGCGCGTAGATGTCCTCGCGGTCGAACGGGGTGACGAACGTGCTGTTCACCCGGCGCACGATGTGGTGCGTGGTCTCGTCAGCCGCGTGCTCGGCCTCCCGCATCCGGCGGGCGACGTCGCTGCGGTCGCTCCCCGCGGCGAGCATCTCCGCGAGCAGCTCAGCACCCACCGTGAGGTGGCCGGCGGCTTCGGAGAAGAGGTCGTAGAACGAGGCGTCGACAGGGCGGAACTTCAGACGCACAGTGAACTCCTGGGGTGTCGGAGCAGAACGTCCCACAGACTAGGGGGTGGTTCGCCGCCACGTACAAGTCAGGGTCCACCTCAGGGGGTGGGACGCCGCCGCCGCTGCCGCTCGATCAGCCGCTCCTGCGCGTGCGCCTCGCCCTCGTTGAGCCGCCAGCTGCCGTCCGGCTGCAGCAGCCAGGCCGAGGTGTGGTCGTCGAACACCAGGTCGAGCAGGGCGCCGACCTCGGTCACGTTGTCGGAGTCAGGGAGCCGGACCAGGACCTCGACCCGCCGGTCGAGGTTGCGGTGCATCAGGTCGGCGGACCCGATCCAGGCGGCCGGCTCGCCGCCGTTCTCGAACCAGTAGACGCGGCTGTGCTCGAGGAACCGCCCGAGGATCGACCGCACCGAGATCTGCTCCGAGAGCCCGGGCACCCCCGGCCGCAGCGCGCTGATGCCCCGGATCAGGGCCTCGACCCGCACGCCTTCGCACGACGCGAGGTAGAGCGCGTCGATCAGGTCCTCGTCGACGATCGAGTTGGCTTTCAGCCGGATCCCCGCCGGGCGACCGGCCCGGGCGTGCTCGATCTCGCCGTGGATCCGCTCGACCAGCCCGGCGCGCAGGGTGTCGGGGGCGACCAGCAGCTCGACGTACGACGCCTTGCGGGAGTAGCCGGACAGGTTGTTGAACAGGTGGGCGACGTCGTCGCCGATCGCCTCGTCGGTGGTGATGAGGCCGAGGTCCTCGTAGGTCCGCGCGGTCTTCGAGTTGTAGTTGCCAGTGCCGATGTGGACGTAGCGCCGGATGCCGTCGGGCTCGTCGCGCACCACCATCGACAGCTTGCAGTGCGTCTTGAGACCGACCTGGCCGTAGACGACGTGGCAGCCCGCCTGCTCCAGCTTGCGGGCCCAACGGATGTTGGCCTGCTCGTCGAACCGGGCCTTGATCTCGACGATCACCAGCACCTGCTTGCCCGACTCGGCCGCGTCGACGAGGGCGTCGATGACCGGGGAGTCGCCGGACGTGCGGTAGAGCGTCTGCTTGATCGCCAGCACGTGCGGGTCGGCGGCCGCCTGCTCGATGAAGCGCTGGACGCTGGTGGCGAACGAGTCGTACGGGTGGTGCAGGAGCACGTCGTGCCGCCGGGTCGCCTTGAACACGTCGACCGGCGCCGCCGACTCGACCTCGGCGAGGTGGTGGTGCGTGCTCGGGATGAACGCGGGGTACTTCAGCTCCTCCCGCTGGAGGTCCGCGATGTCGTGAAGGCCGGTGAGGTCGAGCGGGCCAGGCAGCCGGAGGACCTCGTCCTCGGAGATGCCGAGCTCGGACACGAGCAGCTCGAGCACGGCCGGGGTGATCGACTCCTCGACCTCCAGCCGCACCGGGGGTCCGAAGCGCCGCCGCAGCAGCTCCTTCTCGAGGGCGGCCAGCAGGTTCTCCGCGTCGTCCTCCTCGACCTCGACGTCCTCGTTGCGGGTCACCCGGAAGGTGTGGACCTGGAGCACCTCCATGCCCGGGAACAGCCGCCGGAGGTGCTCGCCGATCACGTCCTCCAGCGGCACGAACCGGTCGTTGCCGAGCGGCACGAACCGGTGGAAGCTCGGCGGCACCTTCACCCGGGCGAAGTGCTGCTTGCCGCTCTTCGGGTTGCGGACCAGCACCGCGAGGTTGAGCGACAGCCCCGAGATGTACGGGAAGGGGTGGGCCGGGTCGACCGCCAGCGGCGTCAGCACCGGGAAGATCCGTTCCTTGAAGAGCCGCTTGCAGTGCTTCTGCTCGTCCTTGTCGAGGTCCTCCCAGCGAACCACCTGGATGCCGTGGTCGAGCAGCGCCGGGATGATCTCGTCGGCGAAGACGGCCGCGTGCCGGCGGGTGAGCTGGTGGGTCTCGGCCCAGATGGACTCGAGCACCTCGCGCGGCAGCAGCCCGGACGCCGCCTTCAGGGCGACCCCGGCCGCGATCCGGCGCTTCAGACCCGCCACCCGGACCATGAAGAACTCGTCGAGGTTGCTGGCGAAGATCGCGAGGAAGCGGGTCCGCTCGAGCAGCGGGACCCGGGGATTCTCGGCGAGCTCGAGCACCCGCTGGTTGAAGTGCAGCCACGACACCTCGCGGTCGAGGAACCGGTCCTCGTGCTTGGCGATCGCCTCGAGGGCCGCGGCGTCGGGCGCGTACGGCGCGTGCGGGCCGCCCTCGGCCGTCTCGTCGCCCGCGGGAGCCTCCGGCTCGCGGTCCAGGGTCGTCACCCCGCCAGTGTGGCACCGCCACGTGAACGGCGGGTGTCCTCCGCGTCGACCGTCGGTAGGTCGCCCGCGTGCCTCTTCGACCGGGTCGAAGCCCTCGCCTACCGCGGCGCTTCCCGCACCTCGTCCACGGCTTCTTCACCATGGTCGGTCCCAGGCGGGCGGTGCGGGCGGCCAACGAGGAGATTGCCGCCCGGCTGAGGTCCGCCGTCACCTGAGCCGCCGCGACCTCAGGGGGACTCGATGATGAGGGTGACCGGCCCGTCGCCCTCGCTGGTGACCCGCATGTCGGCACCGAAGACACCGCGCTCGACGCGGATCCCGTCGCGGGCCAGGGCGTCGCAGACGGCGTCGTACGCCGGCTCGCTGACCGGCTGGGGCGCCGCCGCCAGCCACGTGGGGCGGCGGCCCTTGCGACCGTCGCCGTACAGCGTGAACTGGCTGACCACGAGGACCGGTGCTCCGGAGTCGACCACCGACCGCTCGTCACGGAGCAGCCGCAGGTCGCGGATCTTGCCGGCCGTCCAGGCGATCTCGTCGGGGCCGTCGTCGTGGGTGACGCCGAGGTAGACGAGGAGCCCCGGCTCGTCGATCGCACCGACGACCTCGTCGTCGACCGTGACCGAGGCGGAGAGCACTCGCTGGATCACCGCACGCATGGGACTAGTGTCCCAGCCGTGAACGCGAACACCGTCCCCGCCGACCGCCTGCTCGTCACCGTCGCCCCCACGGGTGCGGAGACCGCGAAGGAGGCGTGCCCGCAGCTGCCGACGACGCCCGAGGAGATCGCCGAGACGGCCAGCGCGTGCGAGGCCGCCGGCGCGGCCATGATCCACATCCACGTCCGGGACTCCGAGCACCGGCCGACCCTGGACCTCGGGCTGCTGCGCGAGTGGGTCGCCGCCGTCCGCGCGTCGTCGTCGCTCGTCGTCCAGCTGTCGACCGGAGGGTCGGTGCACGACCCGCTCGACCAGCGGCTGCGGGTGCTCGACGCGGATCCCGACTCGTGCTCGCTCACCATGGGCACCACGAACTTCGGCGACGACGTCTTCTCCAACCCGTGGCCCTTCGTGTGCGAGCTCTACCAGCTGAGCCAGGAGCGCGAGGTCGTGCCCGAGTTCGAGCTGTTCGACCTCGGGCAGGTCCACGCCCTGTCACGGCTGATCGACAAGTTCGGCCTCCCGTACGGCGGCCGGGTGCACTGCGACCTCGTGATGGGCGTCCCCGGCGGCATGAACGGCACCGCCGACGCGCTGGTCGCCGCCGTGCACGACCTGCCGGCCGCGACGACCAGCTGGTCGGCCACCGGCATCGGCCGCTCCACCCTGGCCGTGGCCCTCGCGTCGCTGTCGAAGGGCGGCCACCTGCGGGTCGGCATGGAGGACGTGCTCACCCTCGCGAAGGGCGTCCCCGTCGAGCACAACAGCCAGCTCGTCGAGCGGGTCGTGGCGCTCGGCCGGATCGTGCAGCGGACGCCGATGTCGACCGACGAGGCCCGGACCTTCCTCGGCATCAAGTCGAATCGTGGGTAATGCGGCGCGAATCGTGGGTAATGCGGCGCGAATCGTGCCGAAATCCGGTCGAGTCGTGGCCTGATCCCGAACGAGCCACGACTCGACCCGAATCAGGCACGACTCGACCCGAATCAGGCACGAATCGGGCCGATTTTCCCACGATTCGCGCTCAGTAGACGAGCGCTTGGACGCCGTCGCCCAGGACCTCCTCCGCGAACCCGGCCGCCCCCGCGATCCGGATACCCGGTACGACGTCCTCCTCGCCGATCTGGCGCCGTGCCGCGCACTGCGTGCACAGCGTGACCCGGCCGCCGGCGATCACGGCGTCGCGCAGGTCGGCCAGCGGCGTCGCGAGCGGCAGCGAGAACCCCTCGGCCCGGCCCGGTACGGCGAACCACGCCGCCTCCCCGGTGAGCCAGAGGTTCACGTCGGCACCGGAGGCGACCGCCGCCGCGGCGACCGTGAACGCCTGGTTGCAGCGCTCCGGATCGTCCGCGCCGCACGTCACCTTGACCACCAGAGTCCTCGCCATGGTTCCACCCTAGACTCGACGCATGCCGTTCGAGATCCCCGAGAACATCCACCCCAGCTGTAGCCGGCTGGCCTGGCTGATCGGGACGTGGGCGGGCAACGGCCACGGCGAGTACCCCACGATCGAGCCCTTCCAGTTCGGGCAGGAAGTGATCTTCCAGCAGGACGGCCGGCCGTTCATCCACTACTTCAGCCGCGCGTGGATCACCGACGCCGACGGCACGGTCCTCCGGCCGGCCGCGCAGGAGACCGGCTTCATCCGCCCCCAGGAGGACGGCACCATCGAGATGGTCCTCAGCCACAACACCGGCTTCGTGGAGATCTGGCACGGCGAGCTCCACTCCGAGCAGCCGCGGTTCGAGATCGCCACCGACGCAGTCGCCCGCACTGCCACCGCCAAGGAGTACGTCGGCGGTCGGCGGCTCTACGGCTACGTCGAGGGTGACCTGATGTACGCCTACGACATGGCGGCGATGGGGCAGCCGCTGCAGCCCCACACCCACGCCCAGCTGGTGAGGCAGTGACCGACCGTGACCGCGGACGACTGGCGCACACAGCTCCGTAAGCGGGGCTACCGGCTCACGCCGCAGCGGGAGCTGATCCTGGCCGCGGTCGAGCGACTCGGTCACGCCACCCCCGACGAGGTGCTGGCGGCCGTGCGCGAGCACTCGTCGGCGGTCAACGTCTCGACGGTCTACCGCACGCTCGAGGTCCTCGAGGAGCTCGGCCTCGTCCGGCACGCGCACCTGTCCGACCGCTCGCCGACGTACCACTCGGTCACCGACCACGAGCACTTCCACCTGGTCTGCCGGAATTGTCAGGCCGTCATCTCGGTTGACCCTGACGTGCTCACCCCGCTGCAGGAGAAGCTCGCCGCCGACCACGACTTCGACGTCGACGTCGGCCACCTCACCGTGTTCGGGCGGTGCTCGGCATGCCGGTGACCAGCCCGCTGCTCGACCTGCCCGGCGCCGTCGCCGCGGAGGGAGTCGACGCCGGAGTCGCCGGTCACTACGGCTCGTTCAACCGCGAGCAGCGCACGCTCGTGGGCGGGGAGGGCTTCGTCGACCTGTCGCACCGCGACGTGCTGCGGATCGCCGGCCCCGACCGCCTCACGTGGCTCCACTCGCTGACGACGCAGCACCTCACCGACCTCGCCCCGGGGGAGTGGACCGAGTCGCTGGTGCTCAGCCCGCAGGGCCACGTCGAGCACGCGTTCGCCGGCGTCGACGACGGCGAGGCGCTCACCGTCCACACCGAGCCCGGCGCCGGGTCGCCGCTGCTGGAGTTCCTCCAGCGGATGGTCTTCATGATGCGGGTCGAGCTCACCGACGTGACCGGCGACGTCGCGGTCGCATGGCGGCCGAAGGGCTACGACCTGGTGCCCCGCGACCAGCTGCGGGTGTACGCCGAGGCGGCCGGCCCGGCCTGCGGGCTGTGGGCGTTCGAGGCGCTCCGGATCGCGCGCGGCGAGCCGCGCTTCGGGCTCGACACCGACCACCGGACGATCCCCAACGAGGCGGGCTGGATCCCCTCCGCCGTGCATCTCGACAAGGGCTGCTACCGCGGCCAGGAGACGGTCGCCCGGGTCCACACCCTCGGCCGGCCACCCCGCCGCCTCACGCTGCTGCACCTCGACGGCTCCGAGAACCGGCTCCCCGAGCGCGGCTCCGACCTCCTGCTCGACGACAAGGTCGTGGGCAGGGTGGGCTCGAGCGCCCGCCACCACGAGCTCGGCCCGATCGCGCTGGCTCTCGTCAAGCGCAACGTCGCGCTCGACGCGGTCGTGCACGCCGACGGGCTGGTCGCCTCGCAGGAGGTCGTCGTCGACCCCGAGGTCGGCCTGCACGTCCGACCCAAGCTGCGTTGAGGCGCTAGCCGGGGGACGAGCCGGACGACGAGCCGGCGCGGCGGTGGTACATCACGTGGGTGTCGCGCTCGTCGTGGGTGAACCCGAGGCCGCGGTAGAGCGCGATGGCGGGCAGGTTGTCCGCCTCGACGTACAGCTCGACCTCGGAGACGCCGCGACCGGCGAGGTGCGACAGCCCGGCCCGGGTCAGCGCACGCCCGAGGCCGAGCCCCTGCGCGGTCGGGTCGACGCCCACGACGTACACCTCGCCGAGGGCCGCCGAGTGCTGCTTGGTCCAGTGGAAGCCGAGCATCCGGCCGCCGTCGATCGCGACCAGCAGGCCAGCGGCGTCGAACCACGGCTCGCCCATCCGCTCCGCCAGGTCGCTCTCCGACATCGCCCCCTGCTCGGGGTGCTGCGCGAACGACGCGGCGTTGACGCGGAGCAGCTCGCGCATGTCGCCCGGCCGGTAGCCGCGGATCACGACGCCCTCGGGCACCCACACCTCACCGACCGGCTCGTCGGCGGGCCGGCGCATGACCCAGAGCTCGCGGGCCCGGTCGAAGTCGTGCCGCTCCGCCAGCCGGGCCGCCGCCGGGTGGTCGGCGTGCGACCAGGCTCGCAGCCCGCCGTCGTACGACGCCAGCGCCTCGGCCAGCAGCGACTCGCCCACGCCGTGGCGGCGGGCCCGCGGCCGGACGGCGAGCGACAGGTCGCCGCCCGTGATCAGCGCGAAGCCGTGGTCGTTCGCCCACGACGCCACGTCATCGGAGCGGTTGCGCAGCGTCAGCCAGGTCGCTTCGTCGATCGGCGCCGCCCCGTCGGCTGCTTCCGAGTCGGCTGCGACGTCCGCGATCAGCCTGAGCCGTTCGGCATCCACAGGGCGAGGGTACGTCCCTCATGCCTCCTGGGAGTCGCGCACCTGCTCGGACTGCTCCTGCGCCGGGAGCACGAACCGGTAGCCGACGTTGCGCACGGTGCCGATCAGGGTCTCGTGCTCCGGGCCGAGCTTCGCCCGCAGCCGGCGCACGTGGACGTCGACGGTGCGGGTGCCCCCGAAGTAGTCGTAGCCCCACACCTCTTGCAGCAGCTGCTGTCGGGTGAACACGCGGCCGGGGTGCTGCGCGAGGTACTTGAGGAGCTCGAACTCCTTGAACGTCAGGTCGAGCACGCGGCGCCCGAGCTTCGCGGTGTAGGTCGTCTCGTCGACGACCACCTCGCCGGACCGGATCACGTGCGCGTCGGGGTCGTCGGCCTCCCGCTCGGCGCGCAGCCGACCGGCCGCGAGCCTCAGTCGCGCCTCGAGCTCGGCCGGCCCGATCGTGTGGAGGACGACGTCGTCCATGCCCCAGTCGTGGCTGACCGCGGCCAGTCCGCCTTCGGTGAGCACCAGCAGGACCGGCACCCGGACCCCCGTGGTCCGGATCAGGCGGCACAGGTCACGGGCGTGGGCGAGGTCCTGGCGGCCGTCGACGAGCAGCACGTCGGAGTCGGGGGCGTCGAGGAGCGCGCTGCCCTCGGCGGGCAGGATCCGCACCTGGTGCGCGAGCAGCGCGAGGCTCGGCAGCACTTCCGCGGACGACTGGAGGGCGCTCGTGAGGAGCAGCACCTGGCTCATCCCGACCTCCGTCGTACGACCGGCGGGCCCGGCTGGCCCGATAGGCAAGGATAGAGCGCGATGAGCACGCAGAAGATCACCGTCCGCTATTGGGCCGCGGCTCGCGCCGCGGCCGGGACCGACCGCGACGAGCTCGCGGTCGACGGTCCGGTGACGCTCGCCGAGGTCGTACGGCGAGCCGTGGCGGCCCACCCCGAGGGCAGGCTCGCCGGGGTGCTCGAGGTGTGCTCGGTGCTGGTGGGGGACCGGCCGGTGAAGACCCAGGACCCGCTCACGGTCGAGGTCGCGCCGGGCGACTCGGTGGAGTTCTTGCCGCCGTTCGCCGGCGGCTGACGAGCGGGGCCGCCCCACCCCGTGGGAGCGACCCCGCGTCCGTGGACCTCAGGCCTCGATGGCCGTCGGCTCGTCGTGGGAGCCCGCGATCTCGATCTTGCGCGGCTTCGCCTTCTCGGCCACCGGCACGAGCAGGCGCAGCACGCCGGCGTCGTAGCTCGCCTCGATCTGGTCCAGGTCGAGGTTGTCGCCCAGCACCAGCTGGCGGCTGAACATGCCGCGCGGGCGCTCGGTGGCGAGCATCTCCCAGTCGCCGTTGCGGGCGACCCGCTCGGCCCGCACGGTGAGCACGTTGCGCTCGACGTCGAGGTCGATGCTGTCGCGGCTCACGCCCGGCAGGTCGAACTCGAGCACGAAGCGGTCGCCCTCCCGCCAGGCGTCCATCGGCATGACCGCGGGACGGTTGGTGGTGCCCAGCAGCTGGTTGGTCAGGCGGTCGAACTCGCGGAACGGGTCCGTCGTACGAAGCAACATCAGAAGCCCTCCTCAGGTCTGTCGGTGATGCGTGGTGACAACTTGCAATGACTGTTATAGATTCTCTGCCGGGCAGATTTCAAGCCCGTCCAGCAAGAATTTTCGGAGGTGGAGGTCGGTGGCCGGTCCGCACGGCGTCTTCGCGATCTCGGTGGTGGCCGAGATGGTCGCGATGCCCGCCCAGAACCTGCGCGTCTACGAGCGGCACGGACTCCTCACCCCCGAACGCACGTCGGGTGGCACCCGTCGCTACAGCCGCGCGGACGTCGATCGCCTCAACCGGATCCGTGACCTGCTGGCGGACGGGCTGAACCTCGCCGGCATCGCCCACGTGCTGCGGCTCGAGGGCGAGGTGGAGCGGCTCCGCGAGGAATGCGACCGCCTGCGGCAGCGTTGAGCCGGGCGTGACCACCGGCGGCTGGATCCTGCTGGCGAGCGTGCTGCTCGCGATCGGGTTCGGCGTCTACCGCGTTGCCTCCGACGGCCGCTTCCGAGGCACCCACCCTGTGACAGGAGCCGACGGGACGCTGCCGGCGACGGTCGAGGCGAGCGGCGAGCCGCTGGTCCCCGGCGACCGGCTCGGTGAGCGGGCGACGCTGCTCCAGTTCTCCAGCGCGTTCTGCGCGCCGTGCCGAGCCACCCGGCGAGTGCTGGCGGACATCGCGGCGGTCGTCCCGGGTGTCACCCACGTCGAGCTCGACGCCGAACACCACCTCGACCTGGTCCGCCGGGTCGGGGTGACGCGCACGCCCACCACCCTCGTGCTCGACGCCGCGGGCCGCGAGGTCACCCGCGCCGCGGGCGCTCCGCGCAAGGAGCAGGTGCTCACCGCGCTGGCCGGGATCGAGGCGTGATGTCCACATCATGGATGCGCGTCTCGCCCATTGGGACGATGGTTACCGACCCGGCGCGACCGCGCCCTACTGTTTCTCCCATGAGCTCGACCATGCTGACCAAGCGCCGCGCAGTGGACCACTGCCTCGTGCGCTCGGCCATGTGTCGCATGTCCTAGGGCACGCCCCTCTCCCTGACGTCCTTTTGTCTAGTCGATCACTCGACTAACGTCGCGGGTGTGCCCCGTCCCGAACCCGTCGGACCAGAGGACAGGACCTCCATGCCCACGCTCATCGATCCCCGCGGCGCCCGCATCTCCGCCGCCCTCACCAGCGCCGTGCTGGCGTCGGTGCTGCTGACGGCGCCCGGCGCCGTCGCGAGCGGCCTGCTCGCCGCCCAGACGGCGGTCTTCGCGATCGGTGCGGCTGCCGGGGTGCAGCGCACGCCGTACGCGTGGCTGTTCCGCACCGTCGTCCGGCCCCGCCTCGGCGCGCCGGGTGAGCTCGAGGACGCCGCTCCGCCGCGCTTCGCCCAGGCCGTCGGCCTCGGCTTCGCGCTCGTCGCCCTGCTCGCGCTGCTGGCCGGCCTCACGACGCTCGGTCTGGTCGCCGTCGGCTTCGCGCTGGTGGCGGCGCTCCTCAATGCGGCGCTGGGCCTGTGCCTGGGCTGCGAGGTCTACCTCCTCGCGCGCCGCCTCACCACCACCACCACGGCCCGCCCGGCCGCAACCAACTGAAAGGCACCATCACATGAGCCGCGAGACCGCACTCGTCACCGCCGATTGGGTCGAGCAGAACCTCGACAACGACCGGATCGTCCTGGTCGAGGTCGACGAGGACACCACTGCCTACGACAAGGGCCACATCAAGGGGGCCATCAAGCTCGACTGGACGACCGACCTGCAGGACCAGGTGCGCCGTGACTTCGTGAACAAGCAGCAGTTCGAGGCCCTGCTCTCCGAGCGGGGAGTCGGGAACGACCACACGGTCGTCCTGTACGGCGGCAACAACAACTGGTTCGCGGCGTACGCGTACTGGTACTTCAAGCTGTACGGCCACCAGGACGTGAAGCTGCTCGACGGCGGCCGCAAGAAGTGGGAGCTCGACTCCCGCGAGCTGACCGAGGAGCTGCCGAGCCGGGCGCCCACGCAGTACACCGCCCAGGAGCAGGACCACACGCTGCGGGCGTTCCGCGACGAGGTCGTCGCCGCGATCGGGACCCGGAACCTGGTCGACGTCCGCAGCCCCGACGAGTACGCCGGCCGGCTGCTCGCCCCGGCCCACCTCCCGCAGGAGCAGGCACAGCGGGCGGGTCACATCCCCACCGCGTCGAGCGTGCCGTGGAGCAAGGCCGCCAACGACGACGGCACGTTCAAGTCCGACGACGAGCTGACCGAGATCTACACCGACGCCGGCGTCGACTGGGACAAGGACACGATCGCGTACTGCCGGATCGGGGAGCGCTCGAGCCACACCTGGTTCGTGCTCAAGGAGCTGCTCGGCCAGCAGAACGTGAAGAACTACGACGGTTCGTGGACCGAGTACGGCTCGCTCGTGGGCGTGCCCGTGGCTCTCGGCGACGAGAGGGGCGAGGCCTGATGGCGTGCGGAGCAGTGGTGGGCGGCCGGTCCCTTGACGGGGTCGACGTGACCAAGGAAGCGATCATCCAGGGGCAGGTGCTCCGGTCCGGCGAACCGGTCGGGAACGCGTACGTGCGGCTGCTCGACAGCACCGGTGAGTTCACCGCCGAGGTGCCGACCGACGACGCCGGCCAGTTCCGGTTCTTCGCCGGCGACGGCCGGTGGACGCTGCGCGCGCTGGCCCCGAAGGCCGAGACCACGGACCGCCAGGTCTTCGCCCAGGTCGGCTCCGTCGCCGAGGTCGCCATCTCGGTCTGACCTGGAGCACCCAGCGGCGAACGGCCGCAGCCCGAGGGCTGCGGCCGTCCGGCTGTCCGGGTGGACCGAGGTCAGTCGCCGGAGTTGATCATGCCGGCGCCGACGGTGATGCCGGTCGCCTCGTCGATCAGGATGAACGAGCCGGTGGACCGGTTCTTGGAGTACGGGTCGCACAGCAGCGGCACGGTGGTGCGCAGCTGGACGCGGCCGATCTCGTTGAGCCCGAGCTCCTTGGTGTCCTGGTCGCGGTGGAGCGTGTTGACGTCGAGCCGGTACTGGATGTCCTTGACCATCGCCCGGCCGCTGCGGGTCGTGTGCTTGATCGCCAGCTTCTGGCGCGGCCGCAGCGGTGCGTTGGTCATCCAGCAGACCATCGCGTCGATGTCCTGGCTCGGCTTCGGCGCGTTCTTCACGCGGGCGATCATGTCGCCGCGAGAGACGTCGACGTCGTCCTCGAGGTGCACGGTGACGCTCATCGGCGGGAACGCCTCGGTGATCTCCTGGTCGAACAAGTCGATCTTGGAGATGGTCGACGTCATGCCCGAGGGAAGGACGACGACCTCGTCACCGGGCTTGAGGACCCCGCCGGCCACTTGGCCGGCGTACCCGCGGTAGTCGTGGTACTGGTCGGACTTGGGCCGGACGACGTACTGCACCGGGAACCGGACGTCGACCAGGTCTCGGTCGGACGCGACGTGGATGTGCTCGAGGTGGTGCATCAGCGTGGAGCCGGAGTACCACGGCATCTCCTCGCTGCGGGTCACCACGTTGTCGCCCTTGAGGGCCGAGATCGGGATGACCTCGAGGTCCGGGATCGCGAGCTTGGTCGCGAACTGGGTGAACTCCTGGTGGATCCGGTCGTAGACCTCCTCGGAGTAGTCGACGAGGTCCATCTTGTTCACGGCCAGCACGAGGTGCGGCACCCGCAGCAGCGACAGGATCACCGCGTGGCGGCGCGACTGCTCGGTCAGGCCCTGGCGCGCGTCGACGAGCACCAGGCCGAGGTCGGCGGTCGAGGCGCCGGTGACCATGTTGCGGGTGTACTGCACGTGGCCCGGGGTGTCGGCGATGATGAACTTGCGGCTCGGGGTCGCGAAGTAGCGGTAGGCCACGTCGATCGTGATGCCCTGCTCGCGCTCGGAGCGCAGCCCGTCGGTCAGCAGCGCGAGGTCGGTGTAGTCGTACCCCTTCGCTTGCGAGGACGACTCCACGGCCTCGAGCTGGTCCTCGAAGATCGCCTTCGAGTCGAGCAGCAGACGCCCGATCAGGGTCGACTTGCCGTCGTCCACGGAACCGGCGGTCGCGAACCGGAGCAGGTCCATCTCGCGCTTGTCGGTGCCGGGCTCGTCGGAAACAGTGCTCATCAGAAGTAGCCTTCCTTCTTCCGGTCCTCCATGGCTGCCTCGGAGAACCGGTCGTCACCGCGGGTCGCGCCGCGCTCGGTCACGCGGGCGATCGCGATCTCGTCGATGATCTTCTCGATCGTGTCGGCCTCGGACTCCACGCAGCCGGTGAGCGTCAGGTCGCCCACGGTGCGGAAGCGCACGGTGCGCTCCTCGACGGTCTCGTTGCCCTTGGTCGGGTTGAACTCGCTCTCCGAGAGCAGCATGCCGTCGCGCAGGAACACGCGGCGCTGGTGGGAGAAGTAGATGGTCGGGATCTCGATCTGCTCGCGACCGAGGTAGTGCCAGATGTCCAGCTCGGTCCAGTTGGAGAGCGGGAAGATCCGCATGTGCTCGCCCTCGTGGAGCCGGCCGTTGTAGAGGCTCCACAGCTCGGGGCGCTGCATCTTCGGGTCCCACTGGCCGAACTCGTCGCGGTGGGAGTAGACGCGCTCCTTGGCGCGGGCCTTCTCCTCGTCGCGGCGGCCGCCACCGAAGGCGGCGGTGTAGCCCTCCTCCTCCAGCGCGTGGAGCAGGGTGCCGATCTGCAGCCGGTTGCGGGACGTCTTGCCGTCGTCGACGACCACGCCGTTGGCGATGGCCTCCTCGACGGAGGCGACCTTGAGCTTCACGCCCAGCCGGTTGACCCAGGAGTCGCGGCAGGCGAGCACCTCGGGGAAGTCGTACCCGGTGTCGACCTGCAGCACGGGGAACGGGATCTTGGCCGGGAAGAACGCCTTCTCGGCCAGGCGCAGCATCACGATCGAGTCCTTGCCGCCCGAGAACATCAGGACGGGCTTCTCGAACTCGGCGGCGACCTCACGGAAGATGTGGATCGACTCCGCTTCCAGCTGGTCGAGCTGGCTCAGCTGGTAGTCGACATGGGTCGGCGGTGCAGTCATGGGGTGGCGGAACCTCTCCTCGGGGTAAGCGGCTTCATGCTAGCCGGGCTCGTGGGGGCCGGCGGAATCGTCGCCCAGGTGCGGACGGCGACCTCTGCCCCCAGTCAGACCGGTGGCCCGGCGGGGTCGTCGGGAGCGGCATCGCCGCGCTTCATGCCTACGACGCCGGGCCGGTACGACGGGTTCTCGAGCTCGGCCACGGTCGGGGAGCCGAACATCGGCATGCCCTGCGTGCGGCGGATCACGCCCCAGACCAGCGGGACCAGGACCACCATCACCAGCCCGACGCCCGCGATCAGCAGCGGGTGGGTCTCGTCCTCACCGGCGCCGAGCGGCGCCCAGCCCGCCTTGTCGAGGAGCGCGACGCCGGACATCGTCAGCACCACGACGATGCCGCGTCGGATGTAGGACTGCGGCACCCGCGGCGCGATCTTGGCGCCGATCATGGTGCCCGGGAGCGAACCGATGATGAGCGGGATCAGCAGCCCCCAGTCGAGGCCGTGGATGGCGATGTTGGAGATCGCGGCGGCGAGCACGAGCGGCACCGCCTGGACCAGGTCGGTGCCCACGAGCTTCGCAGCCGACAGGCCGGGGTAGAGCATCAGCAGGGCGATCATGATGACCGAGCCCGAGCCGACGCTGGTGATGCCGACGAGCAGGCCGCCGAGGGCGCCGACGAGGACGGTCGGCAGGATCCGGATGGCGGGGTCCGAGTTGTCGGTCGTCTCCCCCAGTCGGACCCGGCGCAGGTTGATCCAGAGCCGGAGCGCGTAGGTCAGCGCGGCGAAGAGCAGTGCGAACCCGATGCAGAGCTTGAGGACCCGGTCGAGCTCGTCCTTGTCGGACGTGAGGCTGGAGACGAGGTAGGGCCCGAGCAGGGCCATGGGGACCGACCCGATGATCAGCCACTTGGCCAGCGACAGGTTCGGGGTCCCCTCCCGGTGGTGCACCACGGCACCGCCGGACTTGTAGACGGCGGCCGCGGTGAGGTCGGCGGTGATGACCGCCGTGGTCTCGCCGACCCCGAGGAAGATCAGCGCCGGCGTCATGAGAGCGCCGCCGCCCATGCCGGTCATGCCGACCACGATCCCGACGAAGAACCCGGCCGCGATGACAGCGAGGAACGTCGTCGTGATGACGTCGCCCATGGAGGACCCCCTTAGACCCGTTGCCCGCCGAACTCTACTGATCTACCTGAGATTGTGGGAATGCATCGCCAAGTTCACGGTGACGGCGTCACGTCGAGCAGCCCGACGTCTCGCAACGCGTCGGTGACCTCGCCGAGCGCGTCCTCGATGCTGCGGCCCGTCGTGTCGACCCGTACCGCCGCGTCGTCCGGTTCCTCGTACGGCGAGGAGATGCCGGTGAACTCGGGGATCTCGCCGCGCCGCGCCTTGGCGTAGAGGCCCTTGCGGTCGCGCCGCTCGCACTCCTCGAGCGGGGTCGCGACGTGGACCAGGAAGAACGCGCCTCCGGCGTCCTCGACCAGCTGCCGGACCTGCTGCCGGGTCTCGGCGAACGGTGCGATCGGGCTGCAGACGGCGAGGCCGCGGTGGCGCGAGATCTCGGCGGCCACCCAGCCGATGCGCCGGATGTTGGTCTCCCGGTCGGCCTTGGAGAACGTCAACCCGGCCGAGAGGTGGCGGCGGACCACGTCTCCGTCGAGGCTGGTGACCGTGCGCCCGGTCTGCTCGTGGATCCGGTCCACGAGCGCCTGGGCAAGGGTCGACTTCCCGCTGCCGGACAGCCCGGTGAAGAACAGCACGAGCCCCTGGTCACCCGGCGCCGGCCGGCCGGCCGCCACGATGGCGGCGATGTCCTCGGGGTAGCCGGGGTCGTCGCCGGCTGCGGGCTCGGTGAGCGCGTGGACCGGGTCGCCGCCGGCGTACGTCGCCACGACCCGGACCCCGAGCGCGTGGTCGGCGTCGGGGTCGCCGTGCGCGGCGAGCGGCACGGCGACGACCTCCGCGCCGAGCCGGGCCGCCGCGGCGAGCGAGGCGCGGATCAGTGCCACCGCACCGAGCACGGGCGTGCCGTGCCCGACGAGCGCGAGCAGCACCACCCGGCCGCCGAGCCCGGCCAGCTCGGCGAGCTGGTCGTCGGTGAGTGCGTCGTCGGTGGGCACGAACGTCGCCCCGGCGTAGCTCTCCCGGACGGCGGCGGGCGAGAGGTACAGGCGTCGGAAGGCGCCGTACTGGGGGTGTGTGAGGGTCTCTACCTCGCCTGACCCGGTCGTCACGCGCGCCAGGGGAAGGCCCTCGGGGTCGACGAGCTCGACGACGGGGGCCTCGGCCAGACCGGGCGGCAGGGTGAGTGTGACCGGGCTGCCCGGCTCCCCGAACCGGGTCACGGGTGCCAGCGCCCCGGTGGTCAGCAGCTCGAGGTCGTCGAGCTCGCGGGGCGTGGGGCAGTGCTGGGGGACGGGGGCATCGGGCACGGCGCCATCCTGCCACCGGCGCGCCGCGGTGCCGCTGGTTAGGGTGCGTGCTGTGTCAGACGAGCAGCACGCGGGTTCGGCCACGCGCCCCTGGGGTGCCTGGCAGGTGCTCGACGTCGGCGAGGGCTACAAGCTGAAGCGGATCGAGGTGCGGGCCGGCCACCGGCTCTCGTACCAGACCCACACCCACCGCTCCGAGCACTGGCTGGTCGTCTCGGGCACCGCCACCTGCGTGATCGACGGTGAGGCAGTGGTCGTCGGGCCCGGCGAGCACGTCGACGTCGACCAGGGGGTGCCGCACCGGATCGCCAACGAGGGCGACGAGCTGCTGGTGATCCTGGAGACCCAGCTCGGCGACTACACCGAGGAGGACGACATCGTGCGGCTCGAGGACGACTACGCCAGGTGTCCCGAGTGACCGCGCCGGTCGCCGTCGCCGAGATCGTCCGCTCGGACTTCGTCGAGGGCCACCACTACGGGTCCCTCGTCGCCCTGGACGCGACGGGTGAGGTCGCCTGGTCGGTCGGCGACGTCACGTCACCCGTGCTGCCGCGGTCGTGCAACAAGCCGGTGCAGGCGCTCGGCATGCTGCGGCTCGGCCTCGAGCTCGAGCCGGAACTGCTGGCGCTGGCCTGCGCGTCCCACTCGGGCGAGGACTTCCACGTCGCCGGCGTCCGCCGGATCCTGGCCGACGCCGGGCTCGACGAGACGGCGCTGCAGACCCCGCCCGACTACCCGCTGGACGACGCCGCGCGCGAGCGGGTCATCCGGGCCGGCGGCGAGAAGGCGCCGGTCCTCATGAACTGCTCGGGCAAGCACGCCGCGATGCTCGCCACCTGCGTCCGGCGCGGCTGGGACGTCGCCGACTACCGCAGCGCCGACCACCCGCTCCAGGTCGGGATCCGCGAGGTCTTCGAGGAGCTCACCGGCGAGCCGGCCGTGGTGGTTGCGGTCGACGGGTGCGGCGCCCCGCTGCTGTCGACGTCCCTCGTCGGGCTGGCGCGCGCGTTCGCCCGGCTCGCGCGCGGCGTCGACGGAACGGACCGGCCCGACCCGCTCGCGGTCCGGGTGGGGGACGCGATCCGGTCGCACCCGGCGTACGTCTCGGGGAGCGAGCGCGACGAGCGGGCGCTGCTCACGGCGTTGCCCGGTGCGATCGGGAAGGCGGGGGCCGAGTCGTGCTACGCCGTCGCGCTGCCCGACGGCCGAGCGTTCGCCCTCAAGACCGACGACGGGGCCCCGCGGGTGCGTCCGGTGCTGATGGCCGCCGCCCTCGAGCGCAGCGGCGTCCTCGACGAGCCGGGCGTGGACGCCGACGCCGTCCGTCGGACCGGGCACGTGGCGCTCCTCGGCGGCGGCGAGCCCGTGGGCGAGATCCGCGCCATCTTCTGACCTCCAGCCTGGTGCAGCCCCAGCCCGGGGGCCCGGGAATCCGACTGTGAAGCACCTCACGCTTGCTGAGTTTGCATTTTGCTAGCACCAGCTAGCACAGTGGAGGCATGGCCAAGAGCAAGGTCGGGAAGACCGTCGGGTCTCTCGGCGAGTACCTCAGGGAGCAGCGACTCGCGTCGCGGCTCTCCCTGCGGCAGCTCGCCGAGCAGGCCGGGGTCTCCAACCCGTACCTGAGCCAGATCGAACGCGGTCTGCGCAAGCCCTCGGCCGAGGTCCTGCAGCAGATCGCGAAGGCGCTGCGGATCTCCGCGGAACAGCTCTACGTCCGGGCCGGCCTGGTCAGCCCGGAGCACGTCCCGGGCGCACCGGAACGCTCGGTGGAGCTCGCCGTCCTGAACGATCCCCACCTGAGCGAGCGGCAGAAGCAGACCCTGCTCGACGTCTACGCGTCGTTCCGCTCGCTCGCCACCACCACCCCGAAGGAGTGAGCCGCATGGCCACGTTCGACAACCGCAAGCTCGACAACCTCAAGACCGACCTCAAGGTCGCCGCGAAGCCGCTGTACGCCGGCGTCGGTGCCACCGACCTCGCCGTGGAGCTCGTCCGCGAGTACGTCACCGAGGCGCAGAAGCGCTTCGCCGACGCCCAGAAGCGCGTGACCGACCTCGACCTCGAGCCCCAGGCGCTGCGCGACCAGGCGACCACGGTCGTCAACGCCCGCGTCGACGCCCTGGCCAAGGACGCCAAGGAGGGCCGCGCCGCGATCGAGAAGCGCGTGGCCGAGCTGCGCGCCGAGGCCAAGTCGCTCCCGGCCAAGCTGCAGGCGTTCGTCGACGAGAACGCCTCCACCGTCGGCGGCGCCTACGACGACCTGATCGCCCGCGGCGAGGTCCTCGTGACCCGGATCCGCAAGCAGGAGTCCACCCAGGCCACCGCCGCTGCCGCCAAGACCACGACGGCGAAGGCCAAGACCACCAAGACCCAGGCCACCAAGGCCACGAAGTCGACGAGCAAGGCCACCGCCAAGAAGGCGACGACCACGGCCAAGAAGAAGAGCACCGCTCCCAAGAGCAGCGCCAAGGCCACCGCGACCGCGGCGAAGAAGACCGCGGCCTCGGCCGGCAACGCCGTCACCGACGCCGCCGCGAAGGTCGGCGACTGACCGACGCGTACGACGAGACCCCGGGGTGTGAGCCCCGGGGTCTCGGCGTCCTCCGCCGCCTTCCGGCCGGCCTCGGGGTGCGCGGCCTCCAGTACCGTGGGCGCCGTGGACAACGTGATCGGCATCGAGGGCTGGATCCTGCTGGCCGTCACGCTCGCGCTGCTGGCGATCAAGATCTTCGCCCTCGTGACCTCGCTCGGCTTCAGCCCGCAGCACTATCAGGCGGCCGACAAGCTGACCAAGCAGGCGTGGGTCGCGATCCTCGGGCTCGGCGTGCTCGCCAACCTGCTCTTCCTGAGCAACCCGATCGGGCTGCTGAACATCGCCTTCACCATCGCCACGTTCGTCTACCTCGCGGACGTGCGACCGGCGCTCAAGGGCCTGCACCAGCGCTGAGGTCGGGGACTCACTGCCCCTTCGCGGCGTACCCCTGCTCGGTCGCGGCCTTGTGCGGGCGCCACCAGTCCTCGTGCTCGCGGTACCACTCGATGGTGCGGGCCAGCCCGTCCTCGAAGTTCTCGTACGTCGGGCGCCACCCGAGCTCCTGCCGCAGCTTCCCTGCCTCGATGGCGTAGCGGAGGTCGTGGCCGGCCCGGTCGGTCACGTGGTCGAAGTCGTCCTCCGCGCGGCCCATCAGCCGCAGGATCAGCCGCACCACCTCGAGGTTGCTCCGCTCGCCCTCGGCCCCGATCAGGTACGTCTCACCGGTCCGGCCCCGCTCGAGGATGGTGCGGACGGCGGAGCTGTGGTCGTCGACGTGGATCCAGTCGCGGACGTTGGCGCCGGTGCCGTAGAGCTTCGGGCGGCCGCCGTCGAGCACGTTGGTGACCTGCCGCGGGATGAACTTCTCGATGTGCTGCCACGGGCCGTAGTTGTTGGAGCAGTTCGAGATCGTGGCGGTCACCCCGAAGCTCCGCACCCACGCGCGGACCAGGTGGTCGGAGCCGGCCTTGGAGGCGGAGTAGGGGCTGCTCGGGAGGTATGGCGTGTCCTCGGTGAACTTCTTGGGGTCGTCGAGCTCGAGGTCGCCGTAGACCTCGTCCGTGGAGACGTGGTGGAGCCGGGCGCCGCTCTGGCGCACCGCCTCGAGGATCGTGAACGTCCCGACCAGGTTGGTCCGGACGAACGGCGCGGGGTCACGCAGCGAGTTGTCGTTGTGCGACTCGGCGGCGAAGTGGACGACCGTGTCGTGGTCCGCGACCAGCGGACCGACCGTCTCCGCGTCGGCGACGTCGCCGACGACCAGCCGGCACCGGTCGGGTGGGAGCTCGGCGAGCGCCTCCTCGTTGGCGGCGTACGTGAGCTTGTCGAGCACCGTGACGGACGCGTCGGTGTGGCCGAGCAGGTGGTGGACGAAGTTGGCGCCGATGAAGCCGGCGCCGCCGGTGACGAGTACGTGCTGCACGCGCTGCAGTGTAGGTCGACCGCGGTCTGCGAGGATCGGGCGCATGCGCGGCATCATCTTGGCGGGCGGGACCGGATCGCGGCTCCACCCGATCACGCGGGCGGTCAGCAAGCAGCTCGTCCCCGTCTACGACAAGCCGATGATCTACTACCCGCTCTCCACGCTGATGCTGGCGGGGATCCGCGACATCCTCGTGATCACGACGCCCCACGAGTCCGACCAGTTCCGGCGGCTGCTGGGCAACGGCTCCGCCCTCGGGCTCTCGATCGAGTACGCCGTGCAGCCGAAGCCGGAGGGTCTGGCGCAGGCGTTCGTCATCGGCGAGGAGCACATTGCAGGGGAGCGGGTGGCGCTGATCCTGGGCGACAACGTCTTCTACGGCGTCGGGCTCGGCCAGCACCTGCGACGCTTCCGCGAGGTCGACGGCGCGGCGGTGTTCGGCTACCGGGTGTCCGACCCGTCGGCGTACGGCGTCGTGGAGTTCGACGAGGCCGGCACCGCGATCTCGCTGGAGGAGAAGCCCGAGCAGCCGCGGAGCAAGTACGCCGTGCCGGGGCTCTACTTCTACGGCACCGACGTCGTCGAGCGGGCCAAGGCGCTGACGCCGTCGGCGCGCGGCGAGCTGGAGATCACCGACCTCAACCAGACCTACCTCGCCGAGGGCCGGCTCAAGGTCGAGGTGCTGCCCCGCGGCGCCGCGTGGCTCGACACCGGCACGTTCGACGACCTCAACGACGCCAGCGACTTCGTGCGCACGGTCGAGAGCCGCCAGGGGCTCAAGATCGGCTGCCCGGAGGAGGTCGCGTGGCGGATGGGGTTCATCGACGACGAGCAGCTCACGGCGATCGCCGGGGAGCTCGAGAAGAGCGGGTACGGCGACTACCTGATGCGGCTGCTCACCGACTGAGCTCGGCGTCGACCAGTCGCGCCACGAGCTCCTCGAAGCCCACCGTCGGCGCCCAGCCGAGCTCCTGCCGGGCCTTGGTCGCGTCACCCACGAGCTCGGTCGCGTCGGCCGGCCGGACGAGCGCGGGGTCGACCTCCACCCGGTGCTCCCAGTCGCCGACGCCGGCGCGGGCGAAGGCCGCCTCGACGAACTCGCGGACGGAGTGGCCGGTGCCGGTGGCGACGACGTAGTCGTCGGGCTGATCGGCTCGGGCGGCCCGCACCATCGCGTCGACGTAGTCAGGTGCCCAGCCCCAGTCGCGGCGGGCGTCGAGGTTGCCGAGCACCAGGCGGTCGGCCTCACCCCGCGCGATCGCGGCGGCCATCGCGGTGATCTTCCGGGTGACGAACCGCGGCGGCCGCCGGGGCGACTCGTGGTTGTAGAGGATCGCCGTCGCGGCGTGCAGCCCGCGGTGGCGGTAGACGCCGCACATCAGGTGCGCGAACGCCTTCGCGGCGCCGTACGGGTTGACGGGCCGCACCGGCGTCGACTCGTCCTGCGGTGTGCGGTCGGGCTGGCCGAAGATCTCGGCGCTCGACGCCTGCAGCACCCGGACCTGCCGGCCGCTCCGCTCCTGGAGCCGGTACGCCGTGTCGAGGAGCGCGACCGCGGCACCCCCGTTCACGGCGGCCGTCAGGTCCGGCTCCTCCCACGACCGGGCCACCGAGCTCAGCGCGGCCAGGTTGTAGATCTCGTCCGGCGCGAGGTCCAGCACGAGCCGGCGGACGTCGTCGGTGCGCGTCAGGTCGCCCAGGTGGAGCTCGACGCCGGGCACGTGCGGCAGGGGCTCGGCCTCGTGCGCGAGGGCGTGCACCTCGGCGCCCTCGGCCACCAGCAGCTCGGCGAGGTAGCCGCCGTCCTGCCCCCCGATCCCGGTGACGAAGACCCGGGTCACGTCACCAGCCCTGCCGGGTCGCGGCGAGGTCGGCCTCGACCATCATCGAGACCAGCTCCGGGAAGGACACCTTCGGCTTCCAGCCGAGCACCTCGCGGGCCTTGCCGGCGTCGCCGATCAGCTCGTCGACCTCGGCGGGCCGGATGAAGCGCGGGTCCTGCCGGACGAACGGCGCCCAGTCGTCGATGCCGACCTGGGCGAAGGCGAGGTCGAGCAGGTCGCGGATCGAGTGCGTCTCGCCCGTCGCGACGACGTAGTCGTCGGCCTCCGGCTGCTGGAGCATCAGCCACATCGCCTCGACGTAGTCGCCGGCGAAGCCCCAGTCGCGGCGGGCGTCGAGGTTGCCGAGCGTCACGTGGTCGGCGAGCCCGAGCGCGATCCGCGCCACCGCCCGGCTCACCTTGCGGGTCACGAACTCCGGCCCGCGCCGCGGCGACTCGTGGTTGAAGAGGATCCCGGAGCTGGCGTGCATCCCGTAGGACTCGCGGTAGTTGATCGTCATGTGGTGGCCGAACACCTTGCTCACCCCGTACGGCGAGCGCGGCCACAGCAGGGTGCGCTCGTGCTGCGGCGACTCCTGCACCTTGCCGAACATCTCCGAGCTCGACGCCTGGTAGAAGCGGACCCGGCCGGGATCGTCGCCCGTGTGGAGCCGCAGCGCCTCGAGCAGGTTCAGCACCCCCTTGCCGGTGACGTCGGTGGTGAGTGCGGCGTTCTCCCACGAGTAGGCGACGTAGGAGATCGCGCCGAGGTTGTAGACCTCGTCCGGGTCGGACTCGCGCAGCGCCCGGATCAGGCTCGACATGTCGGTGAGGTCGCCGGTGTGGAGCAGGACGTCGGGCACCAGGTCGGCCACCAGGTCACGCCGCGGGTTGTTCTGGCCGCGGACCAGCCCGTGCACGTCGTACCCCTTGGCGATGAGGAGCTCGGCGAGGTAGAGCCCGTCCTGCCCGGTGATCCCGGTGATCAGCGCGGTCGGCATGCGCCGATCATGCCAGCGCCCGGCGCCCTCGATACGCTCGCGCCATGAAGGTTCTGGTGAGTGGTGGGGCCGGCTACATCGGCTCGCACACCGTGGTCCGGCTCGTCGAGGCCGGCCACGACGTGGTGATCGTCGACAACTTCAGCAACGCGGTGCCGGCGGTCCTCGGTCGGCTGGAGGCCCTCACGGGGACGAGCCTGCCGGTCCACGCGTTCGACCTGCGCGACGTCGACAAGACCGAGCACCTGTTCGCGGTCGAGGCCTTCGACGCCATCATCCACTTCGCCGGGTTCAAGGCGGTCGGCGAGAGCGTCGTCAAGCCGATGGAGTACTACGAGAACAACCTCGGCTCCACCTTCTCCCTGATCCGCGCGATGCAGCGCTACGGCGTCGACAAGCTGGTCTTCTCGTCCAGCGCGACGGTCTACGGCACCGACCAGGCCGGGGCGACCGAGGACCGGCGGACGTTCGCCACCAACCCGTACGGCTGGACGAAGGTGATGCAGGAGCAGATCCTCGGCGACGTGGCGCGAGCCGCGCCCTCGATGCGGGTCGCCCTGCTGCGCTACTTCAACCCGGTCGGTGCACACCCCTCCGGCACGATCGGCGAGGACCCGTCCGAGGTCCCGAACAACCTGATGCCCTACATCGCCCAGGTGGCCGTCGGCCGCCGCGAGAAGCTCAGCGTCTTCGGCGACGACTACGACACGCCGGACGGCACCGGCGTGCGCGACTACATCCACGTCGAGGACCTCGCCGCGGGGCACGTCGCGGCCCTGCAGGCGCTGACGTCGACCGACGAGCCCGTCAACGTCTGGAATCTCGGGTCGGGCCGCGGCACGAGCGTGCTCGAGCTGCTCCGCGCGTTCGAGAAGGCGGTCGGGCGTGAGCTTCCCTACGAGGTGGTCGCCCGGCGGCCGGGTGACGTCGCGACGTCGTACGCCGACCCGTCGAAGGCCAACGCGGAGCTGGGCTGGCGCACCACCAAGTCGGTCGAGGAGATGTGCGCGGACACCTGGCGCTGGCAGTCGCAGAACCCCGAGGGCTACGCGACCGGATGATCCGCGCGACCACCTTCGTCGTCGGGCTGCTGCTGGCATCGCCCGCGGTGCCGGCGGTCGCGGAGGACGTCGCCGGCCTCACGGCGCCGGCGGGCCAGCCGCTGGCCGGGTACGTCGTCGTGGTCGACGCCGGTCACCAGCTCGGCAACCACCGCTACCCGCGCCGGATCGGCCGGCTGGTGCCCGCCGGTGGGTTCCTGAAACCCTGCAACACGGTCGGCGCCCGCACCCGGAGCGGCACCTGGGAGGCCACGGTCGTGTGGCGGGTCAGCCAGGTCCTGGTCCGGCGGCTCGAGACGCAGGGCGCGCGGGTGGTGCTCACCCGCGACAGCAACCGGCGGGACCGCTGGGGACCCTGCGTGGACACCCGCGGCCGGCGCGGCAACCGGGTCGACGCCGACCTGAAGCTGAGCCTCCACGGCGACGGAGCGGCCGCCTCCGGCCGGGGCTTCCACGTCATCCGCCCCACGGACCGCCCGCGGTGGACCCGCGACATCTACCTGCCGTCCCGACGGCTGGCCAGGATCGTCAGCGCGTCCCTGGCGGGTCGACGCCTCCGCCTGGCCGACTACACCGCGGGCGGCGACGGCCTCGTCGCCCGGGGCGACCTCGCCACGCTCAACCTCTCGGACGTCCCGACCGTGCTGATCGAGCTGGGCAACCTGCGCAACCGGCGCGACGCCGCCCTCCTGACGTCCTCGCCCGGCCGGACCCGCTACGCCCGCGGCCTGCTCGACGCGGTGCGGGCGTTCCTGCGGGTGGGGTAGGAAGGGCGCGATCCCCGGTCAGCCGGGGATAGCGCCCGCCCACGGGCTGAGGCGGCGTCGGACCTCCGGCGGAACGCCACTAGGCTCCCGGCCCATGACCGACCTGCCACCGTTCCCGACCGACCGGATCGTGGCCGTGCTGGGCGGGACCGGCCCGCAGGGGCGCGGTCTCGCGCGCCGCTTCTCGCAGGCCGGGATCCCGGTCGTGCTCGGGTCCCGCTCCGCGGAGCGGGCGGCCGAGACCGCGACCGAGCTCGGCGAGGCCACCGGCGGCTCCGTGTCGGGCACCGACAACGCCACCGCGGCAGGACAGGGCGACGTGGTGGTCGTCGCGGTCCCCTGGGACGGCCACGCGGAACTGCTCCGCGACCTGGCGGGCCAGCTCGCCGGCAAGGTGGTCGTCGACTGCGTGAACCCGCTCGGCTTCGACAAGCAGGGCGCCTACCCGCTGTCCGTCGAGGAGGGCTCGGCCGCCCAGCAGGCCGCCGCGCTGCTGCCGGGCTCGACCGTCGTCGGCGCCTTCCACCACGTCAGCGCGGTGCTGCTCGACGACCCGGAGGTGTCCTCCGTCGACACCGACGTGCTGGTGCTCGGTGAGGACCGTGACGCGACCGACCTGGTGCAGGCGCTCGCGTCCGTCGTCCCCGGCATGCGGGGGGTGTACGGCGGCCGGCTGCGCAACTGCCACCAGGTCGAGGCGCTGACGGCCAACCTGATCAGCATCAACCGCCGCTACAAGGCGCACTCCGGGATCCGGGTCACCGACCTGTGACCGGGGCGGGACCAGTCGTCGAGATCCGTCGACGTCACGAGGACGACCTGCCGGCGCTGGTCGAGGTGCTGGCCGCGCAGCAGCCGACCAGCCGGTACCCGATGCGCTGGCCGCTGCCGTTCCCGATCGAGGAGTTCGTCGTACGAACGGAGGAGCTGGCGGCGTGGACGGCGCTCGCCGAGGGACGCCCGGTGGGCCACGTCGCGGTGCTGGAGGCCAGCGACGAGCTCTTCGGCCCGCACTGGGAGCGGGGGCACGGGCTGCCCCCCGACCGGCTCGGCGTGGTGAGCACGCTCTTCGTCGACCCGACGGTGCGCGGCGCCGGCCTGGGTCGCCGGCTGCACGACGTCGCGGTGGCGTGGCTGCGCGAGCAGGGCCGTGGACCGTGCCTGGACGTGGTGCCGGTGCACGCGGGTGCGCTGCGGCTCTACGAGGCGGCCGGCTGGCGCGAGGTGTGCCGGGTGCGGACGCCGTGGCTGCCGGCCGATCAGCCCGACGTGCTCGGCATGGTGCTGCCGCTCACCTGACGTCGAGCATCTCCATCGCCCGCAGCACGGTGCGGATGTGTGGGATCTCGTGGACGCGCAGCAGGTTCACGCGCCCGAGCGTCGCGAACACCGTGAAGAACCCCTCCGCCTTGCGGAACTCGTCCTCGAAGATGTCGAGGTTGTGCGGCAGCACGCTCGCGGTGGGGACCCCGAGGGTGCGCAGCCGGAAGTTCTGGGTGACCGTGCGGGTCTGCAGGTTCGCGCGCTCGATGCCGCCGAGGTTGGGGAACGTGAAGCCCATGCCGGGGTCGATCACGATCTTGCTCACGCCGAGTGACCGCGCGTGCTCGATCCGCTCGGCGAAGTGGTCGACGAGGTACGGCGCGAGGTCGTCGTGCTCGGGCAGCTCGTCCTGCTCGCGGACGTTGGCCGAGGTCCCGAAGCACATCAGCACCGCTGCGTCGTGCTCGGCGACGGCGCTGAGCATCTCGTCCTCGTCAGCGCGCCCGGTGAGGTTGATCATCCGGGCACCCGCGCCGAGGACCGCGCGGACGACGGCCGGCCGGTAGGTCTCCACCGACACCGCGGTGACCCGCGACAGCTCCTCGACGACCGGCAGCAGCTTCTCGAGCTGTTCCTCGGGCCCCACCCGGTCGGCGTCGTCGTTGCTCGCCTCGGCGCCGAGGTCGATGATCCGGGCGCCCTGAGCAGTCTGCACGCGGGCCTTGTGGAGCGCCGCCTCGGTCGAGCCCGCGATGCTCTCCCGGTACGTCGAGTCGCGGGAGAGGTTGACGACCCCCATCAGCAGCGGCAGACCGTCGTCCTCGAGCACCACGTCGTCGGTCACCCGGACCGGCGACACCGGCCGGGCCAGGTCGTCGGCGTAGGTCTCGTGGAGCGCAGCGAGGTCGGTCAACGTGATCACCCGACGGAGTGTAGGCAGCCCCGCTAACGTCGGTGCATGCGCGTGCTGCTCGGCCCCGACGTACCCCTGCCTGAGCTCTACGCCCTCCCCGAGGAGCCGTGGCTGCGGCTCAACATGGTGGCGACCGTCGACGGCGCGGCCACCGGTCCGAGCGGCACCAGCCGGACGATCAACAACGAGCCCGACCAGGTCGTCTTCCGGCTGCTCCGCGAGCAGGCCGATGTGATCGTGGTCGGGGCCGGGACGTTGCGCGAGGAGGGCTACCGGCCGAACCCGCTCCCGATCGTCGCCGTCAGCCGCCGCGGGTCGGTCCCGCCGACGCTGCGCGACTGCCCGCCGGGTCGGGTGCTGCTCGCGACGTGCGAGCGGGCCGAAGGGCTCGTCGAGGCCCGTCGGCTGCTCGGGCCGGAGAACGTGCTGGTCCTCGGCTCGCACCGGGTCGACCTCGCCCTGCTGCGCGACGCGCTCGTCGAACGCGGCCTCCGCCGGATCCTCTCCGAGGGCGGCCCGCACCTGCTGCGCGACCTGCTCGACCAGGGTGTTGCCGACGAGCTCTGCACGACCACCGTGCCGCGGGTCATCGGCGGGCTGCACCCGCGGATCAGCAACGGGCCGCCCGTCGACGTACCGCTGCGGCTGCACACGTTGGTCGAGCAGGACGGCACCCTGCTCGCCAGGTGGTTCGTCGAGCGGTGACGCTCAGCCGTCGACGGCCTCGAGCAGCGCCTTCGTGAAGGCCGGCAGGTCGTCGGGGTTGCGGCTGCTGATGAGGTTGCCGTCGACGACGACCTCTTCGTCGACCCAGTCCCCGCCCGCGTTGCGGATGTCCGTCTGCAGGCTCGGCCACGAGGTGACCCGCTTGCCTGCCAGGCTGCCGGCCTCGACGAGGGTCCAGGATGCGTGGCAGATCGCCGCCACGGGCTTGCCGGACGCCACGAACTCGCGGACGAAGCCCACGGCGGCGGCGTCGGTGCGCAACGCGTCGGGGTTGGCCACACCGCCGGGCAGCACGAGGGCGTCGTAGTCGTCCACCGAGGCGTCGGCGACGGTGCGGTCGACGGCCTGGGTGTCGGCCTTGTCGAGGTGGTCGAACAGCTGCACCTCACCGGCGTCGGGTGCGAGCAGCTCGGCGGTGTGACCGGCATCGGTCACGGCCTGCCACGGCTCGGTGAGCTCGACCCGCTCGATGCCCTCGGATGCGGTCAGGAACGCGATCTTCTTGGTCATGCCTTCGACCGTACGAGCCGGGACCGGGTCAGAGGACGCCCGTAGGGGTGAAGTTCGGCGGGCCGGCACCGGGGTTTCGTGGCCTCGGGCCTGGGCGGCCCTCGCACCTCAACCCCCGGAGGGGAGGTGGGTGACGGAGCCGCCGCCCTTCGCGAGGTGGCGGGCGATGACCATCCGCTGGATCTGGTTGGTGCCCTCGAAGATCTGCATCACCTTCGCCTCGCGCATGTAGCGCTCGACGGGGAAGTCGCGGGTGTAGCCGTAGCCGCCGAAGACCTGGACGGCGTCAGTGGTCACCTTCATCGCCTGGTCGGTCGCGATCAGCTTGGCGATGCTCGCCTCGCGACTGAAGGGCAGCCCGGCGTCCTTGAGGCGAGCGGCGTGCAGCGTGGTCGCGCGTGCCGACTGGACGGCAGCCTCCATGTCGGCGAGCAGGAACGCGAGTCCCTGGTGCTCGATGATCGGCTTCCCGAACGTCTCGCGCTCCTGGGCGTAGGCGACGGCCTGGTCGAGCGCTCCCTGCGCCAGACCCGTCGCCACGGCCGCGATGCCGAGCCGGCCGGCGTCGAGCCCGGCCAGCGCGATCCGCAGCCCGTCGCCCTCGTCGCCGAGCAACCGCTCGGCCGGGACCCGGACGTCGTCGAGGCGCATCGTCGCCGTGGTCGACCCGGTCAGGCCCATCTTGCGCTCGGGGGAGTCGGCGGACAGCCCGTCGGTCTCCGCCGGGACCAGGAAGCACGAGATGCCGTCGCGCGCGTCGGACGTCCGGGCCATCACCTTGTAGAAGTCGGCGTGACCGCCGTGCGTGGTCCACGCCTTGCTGCCCCGCAGGACGTAGTGGTCGCCGTCGCGCGTGGCGGTGGCCCGCATCGCCGCCGCGTCCGAGCCCGCGTGTGCCTCGGAGAGGCAGTAGGCGCCGAGGAGGTCGCCGCCGAGCATGTCCGGGAGCCACCGCCGCTTCTGCTCCTCGGTGCCGCGCGTGACCAGGCCGAAGCAGGACAGGGCGTGCACCGAGACGCCCACGCCGACGCTGGCCCACACCGCCGCGATCTCCTCCAGCACCTGGAGGTACACCTCGTAGGGCTGGCCCCCGCCGCCGTACTCCTCGGGGTAGGGCAGCCCGAGCAGCCCCAGCCCGCCGATCATCCGGAAGACGTCGCGGGGGAACGCGCTGTCGGCCTCGGCGGCGGCGCTGCGGGGGAGCAGCTCGCGGGCCGCGAAGTCGCGCACCAGGCGGACCAGCTCGGTGGACTCCTCGGTGGGCATCACCCGGGTCGCGGGCATTGCTGTCCTCCTCGAGGGAGACGGGTGGGTCGGTGGGGTCACAGTAGACGGGCAGGGCGGACTGGGACGGCCCGGGTAGGTTCCCCTCGTGAGCGCCACCAGTGCCGATCCGACCCGCGGCTGGGTCCGGGCCGCGGGGGTCGTCGCGGCGTTCGTCGGGCTGCTCTGGGTGATCGAGATCGTGGACGTCGTCGGCGGTGGTGACCTCGACCGGTACGGCATCGAGCCGCGCTCCGAGGACGGCCTTGTCGGCATCGCCCTCGCGCCCCTGTTGCACTCCGGGTGGACCCACCTGGAGGCGAACTCCGTGCCGCTGCTGGTGCTCGGGCTGATCGTGGCGGTCGTCTCCACGGCCCGGTTCCTGGGCGTGCTCGCCTGGGCCTGGGTGGTGGGGGGCCTCGGCGTGTGGCTGGTCGCACCCGGCAACTCCGTGACGGTCGGGGCGTCGGGCCTGGTGTTCGGGCTGCTGGCCTACCTGCTCGTGGTCGGCTTCCTGGAGCGGCGGGCGGTCGGGATACTCGTCAGCATCGGCGTCTTCCTGCTGTACGGCGGCGTGCTGCTCGGCGTGCTGCCGGGCCAGCCCGGGGTCTCCTGGCAGGGGCACCTCTTCGGGGCTGCGGGCGGCGTGCTCGCGGCGTACCACCTGGCGACCCGGCGGCGCCCGCGCGACTGGTGACCCGACCCCGGTGACGGGCGCCGCGGAATCAAGCCCGGGGCCGCGGTGTTGGGGATGGTCGATGACCGCCACCGATCCCGCGCGCACCGTCGCACCGACGCACGACGACTCGCGCCGGGTCTCCATCCTGCTCGGCGCTCTCTTCGGGCTGGCCGGCATGGGGTCGTCCTCGGCGGCCGTCACGCTGCCGCTCCTCGGGCCCGACCTCGGCGTCACGCCGGGCCTCGCCGCCTGGACGATCAGCCTCTACGTGCTGATGCTCGCGGTCACCACCGCGCTGTACGGCCGGATCTCCGACCTGGTCGGGGTCCGCGCCCCACTGCTGGCCGGACTGGTCCTGATGACGGTCGGCGCCCTGGTGGCTGCCCTCGCCCCGACGTACGGCGCCCTGCTCGCCGCCCGCGTCCTGCAGGGGGCCGGGGCGGCCGCCGTGCCCACGCTGGGCGTCGCGATCCTGTCGCAGCGCTACGAGGGCTCGGTCCGCGGCCTCGCGTTCGGTCGGCTGGCCGGGACCGCCGCGGCGATCAGCTGCCTCGGGCCGCTCGCCGGCGGCGTGGTCGAGTCGGTGCTCGGCTGGCGCGCGGTGATGGCGCTGCCCATCCTCGGCATCCTCGTCGTCCCGTTCCTGTGGCGGGCCCTGACCGCGGGCGGCAGCGGAGCCCCGCTCGACATCGTGGGCGCGGTGCTGGTCGCCCTCACCGCCGCCGGCATGGTGCTGCTCGTGCAGTCGCCGTCGGCGGGGATCGCGGTGGCTGCCGTCGGCGCCGTTCTCCTCGTGCTCGGCGTCCCCGCGGTCACGGCGTCGGTCCGGCGCCGGCCGGGCGGGTTCCTGCCCGTCGAGGTGGTGCGGAACGCCGTGGTGGTCCGGAGCGCGATCGCCGCGGCGGCCGTCCCGGCGTCGTGGTTCGCGCTGCTGATCGCGCTGCCAGCCGTGCTCCTGGCCGACGGCTGGGAGGCGTGGGAGGTCGGGCTCGCGATGGTGCCCAGCGCGGTCGTCGCGCTCGGCGTGCCGCGGGTCACCGGGCCGCTGCTCGAACGGATCGGGGCCGCCCGCTCGCTCGCGCTCTCCGGGCTGGTCGCCTCGAGTGCCCTGGTCGTCGCCTCGCTCGGCGCGCACTGGGTGAACGCACCGGTGCTGGTCCTCGCGATCATGCTGGTCACGTTCGCGTTCGGCCTCGGGCAGCCCGCCCTCAGCGCCGCCGTCGGCGACGCCGTCGCGGTCGACGTCCGCGGCGTCGCCCTCGGGATCGCCACGCTGCTCTTCCTCGTGGGCGGCAGCATCGGATCCGCCGTCGTCGCCGGGCTCGGCGGGGTGCTCGGCATGGGCGGCGCGCTGGCGCTGCTCGCCGTGCTGCCGCTCCTCGGGCTCCTGGTGCTGCGGCCGACGGTGCGACGTACCTAGCGTCTCGTCAGAAGCAGGGGCCGTTCCCGAGCCGCCGCAGGCCGGCCAGGTCGCCCGGCCCGTACGCCGTGAGCCCGAGGTTGTCGTCGTTCATGAGCTCGTCCGGGTTGTCGACGTGGTCGAGCCCCAGCACGTGGCCGAGCTCGTGCAGGAGCACCGCGAGCTGCTGGTCCCGGTCGCCGACCTCGTCGAGGTAGCGGTAGTAGTCACGGGAGAGAGCGATCGTGCCCGCGATCAGCCGGCGTCGACCGCCGGGGTAGTCGAGGTAACGGCTGCCGCCGAGCCCTGCGACGTGGTCGGTCAGCTCCGCGATCGCGTCGCCGTCCTGCCACGAGATGCTGATCGGGTCGTCGGCCTCCACGGGCGCGGCCTCGAAGTTCCAGTTGGGCGCCGCGCCGCCGTAGGGACCGATCACGACGAGCTGCAGGCCGGACGCGCTGGCGGCCCGGCTCACGGCAGCGCTCGCGAGCTCGAACGCGCCTGACGGCCCACCCGCCGGGTAGACGGCGACCTGGATCGGGCGACAGGAGGTGTAGGCCACCGGCTCGCCGCCCATCGTCATGGAGAAGGCGTGCTCCGGCGCGGGATCGGCGCTCGGCGTCCGGACGAGGAGGACCACCACGAGCGCGACGGGCAGCAGCAGGGCCAGGACGAGGGTCCTCGGCCTGACGGACGGACCGGCGGGCTCGGGCGCCTCCTCGCCTGGTGGGGCGACCCGGAGGTCGGGCAGGCTCAGGGCCGGCAGCCGGCCCGCCAGCCCGCGCAGGATGCGCGCGTACTCCGCATCGCTGACTCCGAGCTCGGCGGCGGTCGGTGGCGGGCGCTCCTCCATGGCCGCACGAGCGTAGGCAGACCCGGCCTCTCGTGGGGCGGGTTTGCGTGAGCCCGGTCCGACTGCTCCCTTGCTACTTCGACTTGCGGGCGCGCGCGGCGATCTTCGCGCGCTCGTTCTGGTCGAGGATGAGCTTGCGGATCCGCACCGTCTCGGGGGTGACCTCGACGCACTCGTCCTCGCGGCAGAACTCGAGGCACTGCTCGAGCGACAGCTTGCGTGGCGGGATGAGCTTCTCGAAGTTGTCGGAGGTCGCGGACCGGATGTTGGTCTGCTGCTTCTCCTTGGTGATGTTGACGTCCATGTCGTCGGCGCGGGAGTTCTCGCCGACGATCATGCCCTCGTAGACCTCGGTCGTCGGCTCGACGAACATCACGCCGCGCTCCTGCAGGTTCGTCATGGCGTACGCCGTCGCCGCGCCCTTGCGGTCGGCCACCAGCGAGCCGTTGTTGCGCGAGCGGATCTCGCCTGCCCAGGGCTCGTAGCCCTCCGAGATGTGGTGGGCGATGCCGGTGCCCCGGGTGTCGGTGAGGAACTCGGTGCGGAAGCCGATCAGACCGCGGGCCGGGACCAGGAACTCCATCCGCACCCAGCCGGTGCCGTGGTTGGTCATCTGCTCCATCCGGCCCTTCCGGGCAGCGAGCAGCTCCGTGATCGTGCCGAGGTACTCCTCGGGGGCGTCGATCGTCAGCCGCTCCATCGGCTCGTGGATCTTGCCGCCGATCTCCTTGGTCACCACCTGTGGCTTGCCGACGGTCAGCTCGAACCCCTCGCGCCGCATCTGCTCGACCAGGATGGCCAGCGCCAGCTCGCCGCGACCCTGCACCTCCCAGGCGTCGGGGCGCTCGGTCGGCAGGATCCGCAGCGACACGTTGCCGACGAGCTCGGCGTCGAGCCGGTCCTTGACCAGCCGGGCGGTCACCTTGGAGCCCTTGACCCGGCCGACGAGCGGCGAGGTGTTGGTGCCGATCGTCATCGAGATCGCGGGCTCGTCGACATGGATCAGGGGCAGCGCGACCGGCTCGTCGACGTCGGCCAGGGTCTCGCCGATCGTGATGTCGGGGATGCCGGCGATGGCCGCGATGTCGCCCGGACCCGCGGACTCGCCGGGCTTGCGCTCGAGCCCCTCGGTCACGAGCAGCTCGGTGACGCGGACGTTCTTGACGTCGCCGTTGCGGCGCATCCACGCGACGGTCTGGCCCTTGCGCAGCGTGCCCTGGTGGACGCGGACCAGCGCGAGCCGGCCCAGGAACGGCGAGGCGTCCAGGTTGGTGACGTGGGCCTGGAGCGGTGCGCCCTCGATGTACGTCGGGGCGGGGATCGTGTCGAGGATGGTGCGGAACAGCGGCTCGAGGTCGGGGGAGTCCGGGAGCCCGCCGTTGTCGGGCACCGACAGCGACGCGCGGCCGGCCTTGGCCGAGGCGTAGACGACGGGGAAGTCGAGCGCGTCCTGGCTGTGCGACTCGTCGAGCAGGTCCATGAACAGCTCGTAGGTCTCGTCGACCACCTCGGCGATCCGGGCGTCGCCGCGGTCGACCTTGTTGACGACGAGGACGACCGGCATGTCGGCGTTGAGCGCCTTGCGCAGCACGAACCGGGTCTGCGGCAGCGGTCCCTCGCTGGCGTCGACCAGCAGCACGATCCCGTCGACCATCGACAGGCCGCGCTCGACCTCGCCGCCGAAGTCGGCGTGGCCGGGGGTGTCGATGATGTTGATCGTCATGCCCTCGGGCGCACTCGGTCCGGTGTAGTGCACGGCGGTGTTCTTGGCGAGGATCGTGATCCCCTTCTCGCGCTCCAGGTCGCCGGAGTCCATGACCCGCTCGGCCACGCCCTCGGCCTCGTGGGCCGTGAACGCGCCGGCCTGGTGGAGCATCGCGTCGACGAGCGTGGTCTTGCCGTGATCGACGTGGGCGACGATCGCGACGTTGCGCAGGTCGTTCCTGAGAGTGGGCATGGCGTGCTGCGACCGCTTTCGTGGGGAGGGTGGGGACCGACGGATCAGTCTACGGAGGCGCGGTCGATGGCCGCGATTCGTCGCGCCTAGGCTGTCCGGCATGCGTTCCGCCGTCCCGCCCGCCTCCGCCCGCCCATGACGCTGATCGCCGCCGCCGACGGGTCCGCCCTCGGCAACCCCGGCCCGAGCGGGTGGGCGTGGTACGTCGACGACGACTGCTGGGCCAGCGGCGGCTGGGCCCACGGCACCAACAACATGGGCGAGCTCACCGCGGTGCTGGACCTGCTCCAGCAGACCGCGGGCGTCGACGACGACCTGCACGTGTTCTGCGACTCGACGTACGCCATCAACGCGATCACGAAGTGGATGGCCGGCTGGAAGCGACGGGGCTGGAAGAAGGGCGACGGCAAGCCGGTCGCCAACGTCGAGATCATGAAGGCCCTCGACGAGGCCATGCAGGGCCGCCGGGTCGTCTTCGAGTGGGTCAAGGGACATGCCGGCCACGTGCTGAACGAGAAGGCCGACGAGCTGGCCAACGCTGCGGCCAGGGCCTTCCAGGAAGGGTCCGTGCCGGAGCCCGGCCCCGGCTTCCACGGCCACCGGTCGACGCACGAGTTCAGCGTGACCATGGCGCCGGAGCCCGACCCCGACCTGTTCTCGCTGGCCGAGGAACCGGTGGAGTCCGACGAGGAGCTCGTCGTACGACTCGAGCGGGCGCTGCTGACCGACGAGGTGCGCGGCGACCCGGCCGCGGTGGCGGCGCTGCTGCACCCGGCGTGGGAGGAGGTCGGCCGTTCCGGCCGGCGCTGGTCACGCGACGAGATGCTGACGCGGATCGCGCCGCTCGAGGAGCGGGTCGACGTCGAGGTGCTCTCGCTCGACCGGGTCGGCGAGGCGGTCCTGCTGCTGTGGCGGTCGGTCCCCGCCGGCGGTGACGCCACGCTGCGCAGCTCGTTGTGGGTGCGCGAGGGCGAGCGCTGGCTGCAGCGCTACCACCAGGGCACCCCCGAGGCCTGACGCGCGAATCGTGGGAAAATCGGCCCGAGTCGTGGGGAATTCGGCCCGAGTCGTGGGGAATTCGGCCCGAATCGTGGATCCGTTCGTCACGCCTGCGATTTCGGCACGACTGGACCGGATTCAGGCACGACTCGCGCCGCATCAGGCACGACTCGCGCTCAGGCGAGGGCGCGGTCGAGGGCCGCGGCGACGTGCAGGGTCGTGCAGGGGTACGCCGGGATGTCGAGGTCGGACTGACGGATCAGCAGCTCGAGCTCGGTGCAGCCGACGAGGATCCCCTGGGCGCCGTCGTCCCAGAGCTCGTCGATGATCTCGACCACACGGCGGCGGGTCCGGTCCAGGACGTGGCCGTGCACCAGCTCGTCGTAGATCGCGGAGTTGAGGTAGTCGTGGTGGTCGGCGGTGGGGGCCACGACCTCGACGCCCTGCTCGGCCATCCGGTCGATGAAGAACCGGTCGGACATCGCGACGGCGGTGCCGATGAAGCCGACCTTGCTCGACTCGGACGCGCGGACTGCGTCGGCCACCACGTCGGCGAGGTGGAGCAGCGGGATGTCGACAGCCGCGGCCACCTGGTCGGCCACCTTGTGGAACGTGGTCGTGCAGAGCAGCAGGAAGTCGGCCCCGGCGCGCTCGACGCCCTGCGCCGCCTCACCGAGCAGCTGGCCGATCCGGTCCCACCGCTCGGCGTCCTCGAGGGCCGTGAGCTCCGCGAAGTCGACCGTGCTCAGCACCAGCTTCGGCGAGGAGAGACCACCGAGCCGCTCCTGCATCCCCACGTTGAGGTCCCGGTAGTAGACCAGGCTGGATTCCCAGCTCATGCCGCCGACGAGTCCGATGGTCTGCACGACCCGACCCTAGTCGTCCTGGTCGATCCGGTGGACCTTGTGCTGTGCGGCCTGGGCCCGGGGCCGGATCACCAGCTCGTCGATGTTGACGTGGGAGGGTCGGGTGGCGATCCAAGAGATCGCGTCGGCGACGTCCTCGGCGACCAGTGGCTCGGGGACGCCGTCGTAGACGGCGTCGGCCTTGGCAGCGTCGCCCTCGAAGCGGACCAGCGCGAACTCGTCGGTGCGGACCATGCCGGGCGCGATCTCGGAGATCCGGATCGGCTCCCCGTTGAGCTCGAGCCGCAGCGTCTCGGTCAGCACCTGGGTGCCGTGCTTGGCCGCCGTGTAGCCGCCGCCGCCCTCGTAGGCGACCCGGCCCGCGGTCGAGCCGACGTTGACGATCAGGCCGTCGCCGCTGGCTCGCAGCGCCGGCAGCAGCGCCTGGGTGACGTGGAGCGTGCCGAGCACGTTCACGTCGTACATCGCCCGCCACTGCTCCGGGTCGGCCGTCGCGACCGGGTCGGCCCCGAACGCGCCTCCCGCGTTGTTGACCAGCACGTGCAGCGGCTCGCCGACCGCCTCGGCCAACGCGGCGACCGAGGTCGGGTCGGTCACGTCGCAGGCGACGGCCGAACCGCCGATCTCCGCCGCCAGCGGCTCGATCCGTCCGGTGCGACGCGCGGCGCACCAGACGTGGAAGCCCGCCTCGGCGAGGGACCGCGCGGTCGCGGCGCCGATGCCGCTGCTCGCTCCGGTGACGACGGCGGTGCGGAGTACGCTCATGCGCGCGATTCTGCCCTTTGGCACAATCGGGCGTCCCACCCGACAGGAGTTCTGGATGAGCCTGCGTGTCCTCGCCCTGGTCACCGGCCTGCTCGGGGGCGGCTGCTGGGTGGCACGGTGGGGGACGGACCTGGCGGGCACCCCACCGTCGTGGTCCGACACCATCTACTGGGTCGGCCTGGGCCTCCTCGGCCTCGCCCTGGCCTGCGCCGGCGGCGGGCTCGTCAGCCGGAGTGCGCGCTGGCTGCGCCTGATCGTCGCGCTGGCGCTCCCGCTGCTCGTCTGGTCGGTGTACGCCGTGGTGAAGGGCGACGACGACGCCGTCACGCTCGACGGGGTGCTCGGGGCGGTCGCGATCGTCGGGTCCCTGGCGCTGTTCGCGCTCGCGCTCCGGCACGCCGCAGGCTCGGAGCCCCCGCCGCGGCGCAGCCACGGCACGCACGCCCGCTGACCCGCGCTCCGGCGTACGCCGCACACCGGGCGGAATGAACGACGTCCGGGCGTGGTTATGACCCTTCGGAGCACGGGTCGCAACAACGGGGTCGAACGGCAGGAGACGGCGTGGACGGGCTGCAGCGAGTGGCGATGATCAGCCTGCACACCTCCCCGCTGGACCAGCCGGGCACCGGCGACGCCGGCGGCATGAACGTCTACGTGCTCGAGCTGTCCAAGCGGCTCGCCCGACGCGGCATCGAGGTCGACATCTTCACGCGTGCGACGACGTCCGAGCTCCCCCAGGTCGCGCCCGCGGGCGACGGGGTCACGGTCCGACACATCACGGCCGGCCCGTTCGAGGGCCTGCGGAAGAGTGAGCTGCCCGGCCAGCTGTGCGTGTTCGCGCGCGAGGTGCTGCGCGCCGAGGCGTTGCAGCCGCTCGGCCACTACGACGCCGTGCACAGCCACTACTGGCTGTCGGGCCAGGTGGGCGCGCTCGCCCGCGACCGGTGGGGCGTCCCGCTCGTCCACTCCATGCACACCATGGCCAAGGTCAAGAACGACGCGCTGGCCGAGGGGGACACGCCCGAGCCCGAGGGGCGCATCATCGGCGAGGAGCAGGTGGTCGAGGCCGCCGACATGCTCGTCGCCAACACCGACCTGGAGGCGACCCAGCTCGTCGAGCTGTACGGCGCCGACCCCGACCGGGTCGAGGTCGTGCACCCCGGCGTCGACCTCGACGTGTTCCGACCGCACGACCGGCGCGCCACCCGGCGTGAGCTCGGGCTTCCCGAGGACGCTCACGTCCTCCTGTTCGCGGGTCGGATCCAGCCGTTGAAGGCCCCGGACGTGCTGTTGCGCGCGGTCGCGGAGCTGCTCGAGCGTGATCCCGGGCTGCGCTCCCGGCTGGTCGTCCCCATCGTGGGAGGGCCGTCCGGGTCGGGCCTCGACCATCCCGAGTCCTTGGCCGACCTCGCGGCCGACCTCGGGCTCGACGGCGTCGTGCGGTTCGTGCCGCCGGTGACCCAGCCGGACCTCAGCCGCTGGTGCGCTGCGGCCGACCTGGTCGCCGTTCCGTCCTACAACGAGTCGTTCGGCCTGGTCGCGGTCGAGGCCCAGGCCTCCGGGACGCCGGTCGTCGCGGCGGCCGTCGGCGGGCTGACCACGGTGGTGCGCGACGAGGTCTCCGGCCTGCTGGTCGACGGCCACGACGCCGTGTCCTGGGCGGGCGCGCTGCAGCGCGTCATCGGCGACGACGCGCTGCGCGACCGGCTGGCCGCCGGCGCCGTCGAGCACGCGCGGTCGTTCTCGTGGGAACGCACCGCGGACGCCACCCTGGACGTCTACCACCGGGCACACGAGACCATGGCCGCGTGGGTGTGACAGAACAGACCAGCGCGGCCGCGGTGCTGCGGGAGTACCTCACGGACGCCGAGCTCGAGCACGAGGAGATCGCCGACGGCGTCTTCACCGTGACGATGCCAGGGGAGCGCAAGCTCCAGGTGCCGGTCCGGCTCGACGTCGGTCCGCACGCGCTCGGCGTGCACGCGTTCGTCTGCCGTCGGCCGGACGAGGACCACGAGGTCGTCTACCGCTGGCTGCTCCAGCGCAACCTGAGGATGTACGCCGTGGCGTTCGGGATCGACCCGCTGGGCGACATCTACCTCGACGCCCGTCTGCCCCTGGCGACGATCAGCCCCGACGAGATCGACCGGCTGCTCGGCTCGGTCCTGACCTACGCCGACGAGTCGTTCAACACGATCCTCGAGCTCGGGTTCGGGACCGCGATCCGCAAGGAGTGGGAGTGGCGGACGTCGCGCGGGGAGTCGACCCGCAACCTCGACGCGTTCCGCGGCTGGCTCGGCGTCACGGACGAGTGACGACGACCGTCTCGTGCGGCGCGGGTGTGGCCGCCTTCGGGCGGCGGCGCGCGACCGCCACGCCGACCAGGGCGAGCGCCCCGCCGACGTACGCCATGGACGCCGGGGCCTCGCCGAGGAACACCAGTCCCATGACGATCGTGATCGGCGGGACGAGGTAGGTCGTGACGCCGAGGTTGCTGGCGCTCATGTGGCGCAGCGCGTAGGCGTAGGTCGTGAACGCGATCGCGGTCGGGAAGACGCCGAGGTAGACGAGCCACCAGACCGAGGAGGCGGGTGCGTCCTGGAGCTCCGACCACAGCGAGCCCGCGAACGGGAGGCACGCGATCATGCCGATCGAGCACGCGAGCCAGGTGACGTGCAGGCTGCGGAGGCTGGCGACCAGCGGTTTCTGGAGCACCAGGCTCACGGCGTAGACGGCCGCCGACAGCAGGCACAGCGCGACCCCGACGAGGTCGCGGTCGCCGCTGGGCGACGTCGCGACCGCGATCAGCGCGACCCCGCCGAACGCGAGGGCCAGTCCGATCACCAGGTTGCGGGTGAACCGCTCGTCGAGGAAGACCGCCGCGAGCACCGCGATCAGGATCGGCGACACCTGGATCAGCATCGCCGCGGTGCCGGCGTCGACCCGCTGCTCGCCCTCGTTGAGGGCGACGTTGTAGACGCCGAACCAGAGCACGCCGATGACCACGATCGAGCGCCACTGGGCGGCTGTCGGACGGGGCAGGCCGCCGGCCAGCGCCACCGCGCCGAGGCAGATCGAGCCGATCACCAGCCGGCCGAGCGAGAGCGGCCCGGGTGAGAACGCATCGCCCAGGTAGCGGATCGCGACGAACGCCGACGCCCAGAAGACGAGCGTCGTCGCCACGGCGGCCAGCGGCAGCCAGCTGGGCGGGGTCCTGGTCGTGGCGCTCACCGCCCCAGCCTAGGAACCCGCCCCCATCCCGGTCGCGCGGTTTTCGGACGGGGCACCGCGACATCCCGCCAGTCGGACCGGCGTCCCTGCGGGATCACAGGTCCAGCTTGTAGCCGAGCCCGCGGACGGTCACGAGCAAGCGCGGCTCGGAGGGGTTCGGCTCCAGCTTGGCGCGCAGCCGCTTCACGTGGACGTCGAGGGTCTTGGTGTCGCCGACGTAGTCGGAGCCCCACACCCGGTCGATCAGCTGGCCGCGGGTGAGCACCCGGCCGGCGTTCCGGAGGAACATCTCGAGCAGCTCGAACTCCTTGAGCGGCAGCCGCTGCTGCTCGCCGTTGACGGTGACGACGTGTCGCTCGACGTCCATCCGCACCGGCCCCGCCTCGAGCGCGGCGGGAGCATGGTCGGGCTCGACGCCGCGGCGCAGCACGGCCCGGACCCGGGCCACGAGCTCGCGCGGGGAGTAGGGCTTCGTGACGTAGTCGTCGGCGCCGAGCTCGAGGCCGACGACCTTGTCGACCTCGTCGTCCTTGGCCGACACCATGATCACCGGGACGCTGGACGTCGCCCGGATCTGCCGGCAGACCTCGGTGCCGGGGATGCCCGGCAGCATCAGGTCGAGCAGCACGATGTCGGCACCGTTGCGCTCGAACTCGGTCAGCGCGTCGTGGCCGTTGGTCGCGATCGCCACCTCGAAGCCCTCCTTGCGCAGCATGTAGGAGAGCGCGTCGCTGTAGCTCTCCTCGTCCTCGACGACGAGTACCCGGGTCACCGGCTTGTCTCCTGCTTCCTGCGGGGCAGCGTGAGGGTGAACGTCGATCCTTGCCCCTCCACGGACCAGACGCTGATGTCGCCGCCGTGGGTGGCGGCGACGTGCTTGACGATCGACAGCCCGAGGCCGGTGCCGCCGGTGGAGCGGTGCCGGGCCGGGTCGACCCGGTAGAAGCGCTCGAAGATCCGTCCGACCTCGTTCTCGGGGATGCCGATGCCCTGGTCGACCACGGAGATCTCCACGCTCTCGGGGAGACCCTTGGTCGACACCAGCACGGTCGAGCCCTCCCCGGAGTAGGCGATCGCGTTGGCGACCAGGTTGGCGACGGCGGCGGTGATCTGCTCGGCGTTGCCGAGGACCTCCAGGTCGGACGAGCCGGCGCTGACGACCGAGATCCGGGCGGCGTCGGCGTCGATCGCGCTCGTGTCGACGGCGGTCTTGACGACCTCGTCGACCTGGACCGGCAACGGGGTGTCGATCGGGTCGTCGGCCTGCAGCCGCGAGAGCTCGATGATCTGCTGGACCAGCCGGGTCAGCCGCTCGGACTCGGTGATCATCCGGCCGCTGAACCGCTGCACCGCCTCCGGGTCCCCGGCCGCGTCGTGCACGGCCTCGGCGAGCAACCGGATCGCACCGACCGGCGTCTTCAGCTCGTGACTCACGTTGGCGACGAAGTCGCGCCGGACGGCCTCGACCTGCCGCTCCCGCGTCCGGTCCTCGACCAGCGCGAGCACCAGTCGGGAGCTGAGCGGCGCCACGCGCGCGGTGACGTGGCGCGGTGACAGGCCGTCGGGCCGGCTCATCAGGAGCTCGGTCTCGCGGATCGTGCCGTCGCGTCGTACCTGCTCGACGAGCTCCGCCAGCTCGGTCGACACGAGCGCGTGACCCTTCACCAGCCCGAGGGAGTACGCCGGAGCACTGGCCTTGACGACGACGTCGTCCTCGCCGAGCACGACTGCGCTGCTGCGGAGCACCGAGAGCACGGTGGCGACGCCCGGTGGGAGGACCGGCTCCTCGACCAGCGGTGGCGTGCGCTGGACCCGGTCGCTCAGGGCCCACGCGAGGACAGCCGCTCCGGCGACACCCGCGCCGAGCAACGCGGCGAGCAGCGCCTGGGTCGTCCCGTCCACGCTCCCAGGGTACGCAGCCGTTCATCGCGGATTTCGACGGCGGACGGACCGCCGTCGACTGTTCACCGCGCGTTCACGCGTCCACCCCGTCCTGTCATCTGCCCTGCCTAGGGTGTCGGTCATGCGCGAGGCCTTCCATGACCAGCTCGACTCCGTGTTCGAGGACCTAGCCGGCATCTGCCGCAGCGTCGAGACCGCGGTGGCGCTCGCGAGCCAGGCCCTGCTCGAGGGCGACGCCCAGGTGGCCGAGCGCGTGATCAGCTCCGACGCCGACATCGACGCCGCTCGCGAGCGGGTCGAGGAGACCTGTTTCACGCTGCTGTCGCTGCAGCAGCCGGTCGCTGGCGACCTGCGGGTCGTGGTGTCCGCGCTGCGGATGGTGAGCGAGCTGGAGCGGATGGGCGACCTGTCGGTCCACGTCGCGAAGATCGCACGGCTGCGGGTTCCCGGCATGGCCGTGCCCGAGCAGGTCCGGCCGACGATGTCGCAGATGGCCGACGTGGCACGCGACATGGTCGCCCGGGTCTCGCAGATCATCACGAGCAAGGACGTCGAGGCCGCGATCGCGCTCGGTCGCGACGACGAGGTGATGGACCGGCTGCGCCGACAGAGCTTCCGCGAGCTGCTGTCCGACGACTGGGCCCACGGCGTCGAGGCCGCCGTCGACCTCGCGCTGCTCGGTCGCTACTACGAGCGGATCGCCGACCACGCCGTGTCGGTCGCCAACCGGATCGTGTTCGTGGTCACCGGTCAGCAGCCGGTCGACGCCTGAGCCTCCTAGCCCGCGCTCAGCGGCGCAGCAGCAGTGCCGCGTCGCCGAACTCGTGCCAGAGGTAGCCGGCTGCCGTCGCGGTGTCGTACGCCGCCTGGGTGAGCTCGTGCCCGGCCACCGCCTCGACCAGCAGCAGGTGCGAGGCGCCCGGGTCGTGCCACCCGGTGACCAGCCCGTCCACGACCTGGGGCGGGTCCGCGGGCGTCACGACCCGCTCGGTCCAGCCCCGGCTGGCGACCACCCGGTCCCCGACGACCGCCGACTCGAGCGCACGGGTGACAGTGGTCCCGACGGCGACCACCCGCCCGCCGGCCGCCCGGGTCGCGGTCGCGAGCCGGGCCGTCGCGGCCGGGACGTCGTACCACTCCGGCTGCGGCGCCTCGCCGGCCTCCTGGGAGGAGAAGCCGGTGTGCAGCGTGATCGGTGCGACCCCGATGCCGCGCGCGACCAGCCCGGTGATGACCTCGTGGGTGAACGGTCGACCGGCCGACGGCATCTCGGCGCTGCCGGGCTGTGTGCTGAACACGGACTGGTACGCGGAGAGCGGGAAGCGGCCGTCGAGGTAGCCGTAGCTGATCGGCCGGCCGCCCCGGCGTAGGGCCCCGGCGAGGTCGCCCTCCACGCGGGCCCGCCACAGCCGGTTGCCCGATCCGGTCGGGGACGAGTCGTCGGCCGGGTAGGGCGCGACCAGCGTCAGCGCGAACGACGCCGCACTGACCCGGTCGCCGGGGGACGCGTCGAGCACCGCGCGGCCGGCGTCCGGGACGGTCCGCAGCTCGACCACCCGGCTGAGGTCGTCCAGCCGGGAGCCGACGTGCAGCACCACCGCGGTGGTCGAGCCCGTGTGCTCCCACCGGGCGTCCAGCTGGCCCGCGACCGTCGCGGAGTTGTTGACGACCAGGAGGTCGCCGGGGCGCAGGTGGTCGGGCAGGTCGGCGAACCGCGCGTGCCGGATGCCGCCCGGGTCTCCGACCAGCAGTCGGACGTCGTCGCGCCGCAGGCCGCGCGCCTCGGCCGGTGCTGCCGCGAAGGCGGTGGCGGGCGCCGTGAACGTCGTGGTGGGGCGCAGCGTCAGGATCGTCACGCGGGCACCTCCGCCCGTGCGACCTCGACGTCCGCGGCCCGGTAGCGGCCCGAGGGTGGGCGCTGCTCGACCAGGGCGAGCAGCCGCGGTGCGACCGTGGCGGGTCGTGGCCGGTCGGAGATGTCCTCGGCCGGGAACGCGTCCTGGTGCATCCGGGTCCGCATGTCGCCGGGGTCCACGGCGTACGCCGCGAGGCCGGTCTCGGCACCGAATGTCTGCACCAGGTGGTCGAGGGCCGCCTTGGCGGCGCCGTACGGCCCCCAGGTCTCGTAGTGCTTCACCGCCGCGTCGGAGGAGATGCCCACGACCACTCCGTCCCGCGCGAGCAACGGTTCGACGAGCTCGATCATGAGCGCCGCGTTCGCACCGGCGGTGCCGCGGATCGTCTCGCCGAGCTCGGTGGCGGTGAGCTCGCGCAGCGGTCTCAGGGGCAGCGGCCCGAGCGTGCTCGCGTTGAGCACGAGGAGGTCGAGGCCCCCGGCCGCGTCGACCTCGGCACGGAGGGCGGCCCGGTGGGGCGCGTCGGCGACGTCGCCGACGATCGCCCGGACCCGCTCGCGGGAGCGGAGCTCCCCGATGTTGCCGTGCAGCCGGTCGGCGTTGCGGGCGTCGGTCACGACCGTCCACCCTCGCTCGGTCAGGGTGCGGACGAGCTCGAGTCCGAGCCCCTCCGAGCCGCCCGTGACGAGGGCGACGGGGGTGCGGGGCGTGGTGTCTGGCTTGAGCTCGTTGGTCATGTCTGCCATTGTTCAAGTTCAAGTTAACTTGAGTTCAAGGAGAAGCGTGGAGAAGCGCGACCTGATGTCGATGGGGGAGGTCGTCGAGCGCAGCGGCTTCGCCGCCTCGGCCCTGCGCTACTACGAAGCCGAGGGACTCGTGCACGCCACCAGGTCACCCGGCGGACGTCGGATGTTCGAACGGAGCGCGCTGCGGCGGCTGGCCTTCATCCGGGCTGCTGCGAACGTGGGCCTGACGTTGCACGAGATCCGCGAGGAGCTCGACGCGCTACCGGCGGGACGCACCCCCACCAAGGCGGACTGGAGCCGGATCAGCCGGCACTGGCGCGGCCGGCTGGACGAGCAGATCGCGGCCCTGGAGGCGCTGCGCGACGGCCTCGACTCCTGCATCGGCTGCGGCTGCCTGTCGCTGCAGCGGTGCACCATCTACAACCCGGGGGACGTGCTGGCGGCCGACGACCGTGCGCCGGGTGCTGCCCGGCTACCTCGGCTGCTGCGGCGCCCGCACCCGACGCGCTAGCGACCCTGGTTGGCCACGGCGGCCGCGGCCGCGGCGGCCGCCTCGGGGTCGAGGTACTCGCCACCCGCGACCGTCGGTGAGAACGAGTCGTCGAGCCGGTAGACGAGCGGCATCCCGGTGGGGATGTTGAGGCCGGCGATGTCGTCGTCGCTGATCCCGTCGAGGTGCTTCACGATGCCCCGCAAGCTGTTGCCGTGGGCCGCGACCAGCACGGTCAGACCCGCCTCGAGGTCGGGCACCACCGCCGACTCCCAGTGGGGGAGCATCCGGACGATGACGTCCTTGAGGCACTCGGTGCGGGGGAGGTCGTCCCCGAGGTCGGCGTAGCGCGGGTCGCCGGCCTGGGACCACTCGTCGTCGTCGGGCAGCGGCGGCGGCGGTACGTCGAACGAGCGCCGCCAGGTCATGAACTGCTCCTCGCCGTACTCCTCGAGGGTCTGCTTCTTGTCCTTGCCCTGCAGCGCGCCGTAGTGGCGCTCGTTGAGCCGCCAGGAGCGCCGGACGGGGATCCAGTGGCGGTCGGCCGCGTCGAGCGCCAGGTGGGCGGTGCTGATCGCCCGCCGCTGGAGGGAGGTGTGGACGACGTCCGGCAGCAGCCCGGCCGCGCGCAGCTGCTCGCCGCCGCTCACCGCCTCCGCGCGACCCTTCTCGGTCAGGTCGACGTCGACCCAGCCGGTGAAGAGGTTCTTCGCGTTCCACTCGCTCTCGCCGTGCCGCAGCAAGATCAGCGTGTGGGTCATCAGTGCTCGCCCTCGGGCTCGGCGATCTCGCACTCACCGCCGGTGCCGTCGAGGCCCTCGAACTCGTGGCAGTTGGAGACCACGGGCACGGTCAGCTGGACGACCTGGCCGCCGGAGAGCTCGAACGTCATCGGCACCGAGCCTCCGGCGCCGAACTCACCCTCCACGGCGACGCCTTCCTCGCCCTCGGCGCCGAGGTAGACGAGGCCACCCGGGGCGACGGTGATCGGCGAGAAGTCGTCGATCTGGGCGGTGTCGACGCCGGGTGCCACGGACTCGACCGTGCCGTCCTCGGACACGTCGTTGTTGACGAACGTCGCGACGAACGTGCCCGAGCCCTCCTCGGCGGAGACGATCACCGCGCCGAGCACGTCGACCGACGCGTCGCGGTTGTTGGCGCCGGCGGCCGGCGTGTACTCCCGCTCGGTGGCCTTGTCGAAGCCGCACGAGGACAGCGGCGCCGCCAGCAGCAGCGCACCTGCCGCCAGCGCCCAGGGGCGTCGGGTCTTCTGCATGGCTCGCATGCTAGCGGTCCGTGCGGGCGCTCACTGCCGCAGGCCGACCTGCGACCCCGCGGCCAGCAAGCCCGCCAGGACCAGGGCCGTCACGGCGATCGTCGACCACAGCGCAGCGGCCGCGCCGACCCGCAGCCCGATCCGCAGCGGGAGGTGCCGGACCCCGCGCTCGTGGTCGCGCACCAGGCCCGGCAGCGAGACCAGGACGTGCACGCAGACGCCCAGGAGTGCTGCCAGCGCGGTGACGGAGATCTCCGGCGCGGTGGTGGTGCCGACGCCGGCCCATCCGCCGTACGCGAGGAACGCCGGGTAGAGCGCGTACGCCGCCGCCCAGGGCAGCCACGAGAGCCAGCCGTGCCGCAGGACCAGGTTGCCCAGCAGCCCGATCGCGACGGACGCCAGGTAAGCGACGCCGGCCCGGACCCCGTGCGAGACGGCCAACGGCACGAGCACCAGGGCGGCGCACGCGATCGCGAAGCCGGCGTCGCCGGCGGCCAGCCGGCCGAGGGCGACCGGCTTGTCCCGCCGCCCGTCATCGGCGTCACGGTGCCGGTCGACGAGGTCGTTGTGCCAGCCGAGGATCGCCTGGCCGACCAGCACCGTGAGCAGCACGACCCCGACCTCGCGGGTGGCGCGGCCGCTGAGGGCGGCGGCACCCGCGAGCGCCACCGCGCTGACCAGGCCGAGCCGCGGGTGCGAGGCCTGCAGGAGCAGGACCGGCGTCCACCGGCGCCACCACGTGACGCCGCCCGGAGGCCGGTCCGTGTGTCCGTCGACGGCCGGGATGTCCGGGCTGCTGCGGGCCATGCCCGCAGTATCGACCACCTGCGCGCAGGGGTCACGGAACTCCGCGGAGCCGGGGCGCCAGCCGGGGATCCCGAGGGTGGCTCCACCACACGGAGTGGCGTTCTGTCAAGCCCTCAATGCGGTCCTGACCTGCACAAACGCGTCGGGAGCACAACCGGCGCCGTGTTACGATAGGTGCCTGGAAAGGGGTACTTCACATATGAGTTTCACCGTCGGCGAAACGGTTGTCTATCCGAATCACGGAGCCGCAGTCATCGAGGACATCGAGATGCGGCAGATCAAGGGAGAGGACCGGCAGTACCTCGTTCTGAGGATCGTCGCGCAGCAGGACCTGGTGGTCCGCGTACCTGCGTGCAACCTCGATCTCGTAGGTGTCAGGGACGTCGTCGACAAGGAGGGCCTCGACCGTGTGTTCGACGTCCTCCGTGCCGCCCACGTCGAGGAGCCGACCAACTGGTCGCGCCGCTACAAGGCCAACCTCGAGAAGCTCCACAGCGGCGACGTCATGAAGGTGTCCGAGGTCGTCCGCGACCTGTGGCGCCGGGAGCGCGACCGCGGCCTGTCGGCCGGCGAGAAGCGGATGCTCGCCAAGGCCCGGCAGATCCTGGTCTCGGAGCTGGCACTGGCCGAGCACACCAACGAGGACAAGGCCGAGGCCATCCTCGACGAGGTGCTGGCGTCCTGAGCCTGGCCCACGCACCGCACTGAACCACTGACGACGCGCCCCGGTCCCTCGGACCGGGGCGCGTCGCTGTGCCGCGCGAGTCGTGGGAAATCCGCGACGAGTCGTGCCTCATTCCCGACGAGTCGTGCCTGATTCCCGAACGAGCCACGACTCGGCCGGAATGAGGCACGACTCGTCGCGATCCAGGCACGACTCGGCCGGACCGTCACACGTGCGAAACACCGGGCGGCGCCGGTCGAAACGTGTCGGGCCTAACGTCCGCCGGGTGACCTCGGACGCCGCCCAGGACCAGACAGGGTTCCTGCCGGTGTGCCGGGTCGAGGATCTCGAGGTCGAGCGGGGGGCGGCCGCGCTGGTCCACGGCCAGGCCGTCGCACTGTTCAGGACCGCCGACGAGGTGCACGCCGTGAGCAACCACGACCCGTTCGAGCACACGAGCGGGCTCGCCAGGGGGATCGTCGGGCGCCGCGGGGACGTGACGTTCGTGGCGTCCCCGCGGCACGGTCACGCGTTCGACCTCCGCACCGGCCGCTGCCTCGACGACGCGGCCGTCGCAGTCTCCGTGTACGACGTGCGGGTGACTGACGGCATGGTCGAGGTCGGGCAACGCCGCCACGCCTGAGCCCGGGTGCTCGTCGGGTCAGCCGTGCAGCAGGGCGGTCGCGATCGCGGCGATCCCCTCACCGCGGCCGGTCAGGCCCAGTCCGTCGGTGGTCGTGGCCGACACCGACACGAGCGCCCCGACCGCCGCGCTGAGCGCGGCCTCGGCCTCGGCCCGGCGGGGTCCGAGCCGGGGCCGGTCGCCGATCACCTGGACCGCGACGTTCCCGATCTCGTAGCCGGCCGCCCGGACCCGCTGCGAGGTCTCGGTCAGCAGCGCGACGCCCGACGCGTCGGCCCAGCGCGGCTCCGACGTCCCGAAGTTGCTGCCGAGGTCGCCGAGCCCGGCGGCCGAGAGCAGCGCGTCGCAGGCCGCGTGCGCGACGACGTCGGCGTCGGAGTGGCCGTCGAGGCCCCGCGGCTCGTCCGGCCAGCTGAGCCCCGCGAGGTGCAGGGGTGCGCCGTCGACGAGCCGGTGGACATCGGTGCCGATGCCGACGCGGAGGGGCGGGCGGGGGTCGTTCTGCACGTGCTGATCATGCCTGAGGGAGAATGGCGGCATGAGCACGCACCGCTACGCGTGGCCGCTGGCGGGTCTGGTCGCCGGGGCCGCAGGGCTGGCCACCAGCTACGCGACGGCGAACGTGATGTCCGTCCGCAGCTCCCCGGTCGTGGCCGTGGCGGAGCTGGTGATCCGGGTGACCCCGGGCGAGGTCGTCGAGCGGGCGATCGGGGTGCTCGGGTTCAACGACAAGCCGGTGCTGGTGGCCGGGATCCTGGTGCTGATGGCGCTGCTCTTCGCGTGGGCCGGGCGGCTGGCCGCGCGGCACTGGTGGGCGCCGGTCGTGGTGTTCGGCGTGCTCGCGGCCGTCGGCGTGGCCGCGACCGCGGTCCAGGAGCCGCCGCCGTCGACCACGTCGTACCTCCCCGTGGCCATCGGCTTCGTCACGTGGCTGCTGGTGCTGAACGCGTTGACCGGTCGGATCGGCCGGCCGGTGTCGGGCACGGAGGAGGCGGAGCCGGCCGGCTCGCGCCGCGGCTTCCTCCTCGGCGCCGCAGGAGTCGTCACGGTGTCCCTCGGGCTCGGCGTGCTGGGACGGGCCTGGGGCGGCAGCCGCCGCCGGGTGGAGGAGAGCCGCCGGCTGCTGCGGCTCACGGACGTCACCGAGCCGAAGGTGCCGCCCGCGACGAGCCTCGGCCTCGACGGCGTCTCGTCCTGGGTGACGTCCCCCGGCGACTTCTACCTGATCCACACCGCGATCGCACTGCCGACGATCGAGCCGGAGGAGTGGCGGCTGCGGATCCACGGCCTGGTCGAGCGCGAGGTGACGCTGTCGTTCCAGGACCTGCTCGACCGCGAGCGGACCGAGGCCTGGGTGACGCTCAACTGCGTGTCCAACCCGGTCGGCGGCGAGCTGATCGGGAACGCCTGGTGGAGCGGGGTACGGCTCGCCGACCTGCTCGGCGAGCTCGGCATCAGCACCGACGCCGACTGCGTGCTGCAGACCTCCGAGGACGGCTGGACCTGCGGCACGCCGCTCGCCGCCCTGACCGACAGCCGTGACGCCATGCTGGCGATCGCCATGAACGGCCGCCCGCTGCCGGTCGAGCACGGGTTCCCGGTGCGCACCATCGTCCCGGGCCTCTACGGGTTCGTCTCCGCGTGCAAGTGGGTGGTGGACATCGAGGTCACCCGGTTCGACCGGATCGAGGCCTACTGGACCGGCAAGGGGTGGGCGGAGCAGGCGCCCGTCCGGCTGGCGTCGCGGATAGACGTCCCCCGTTCCGGCGCCGACGTCACGGCCGGCGAGGTCCGGGTCGGTGGCGTCGCCTGGCAGCAGCAGGTCGGGATCCGCACCGTCGAGATCAGCCTCGACGGCGGCGCCTGGGAGCCGGTGCTGCTCGGCAAGGCGCCGACCGTCGACACCTGGGTGCAGTGGGCAGGGACGGTCACCGTGTCGCCTGGCGACCACGTGCTGCGGGTGCGCGCCACCAGTGCCGACGGCGAGGTCCAGACGTCGTTCGAGCGAGGCGTGGTGCCCGACGGGGCCACCGGGTGGCACGAGGTCGAGTTCAGCGCCGAGGAGGCCTGACCCTCACGCGCCGTCGCGGGTCAGGACGTACACGACGCCTCCGGACGTCGGGAGCCACGCGTCCTCGAACTGTCCGCGGTCATAGGTACGCCGGACGCCGCTGCGCTGCCGGGCCGCCGGGTCGTTCACGACGACGTCTCCCGACCGCGTGAAGCCGGCAATCACGAGCAGGTGGCCGTTGGTCGAGGAGATCGGGGCGCCGTCGAGCTCGCCCGGGCCGAACGAGATCGAGGCGACCAGCGGCGTCCCGTTCGCGACGAACCGCTCCGCGTGCCGCAGGCTGCGCAGCCGCGTGACGTACGCGCGGGCCCCCGGGCCGAGCCGGCTTGCGGCGTACGCGGTGTTGAACGGCCAGTTGCCGGTGCCGTCGTAGTCCACGTCGAAGGTCATCCGGGCGACGTGGTCGACCCAGGGCTGCGGGTGGCCGTCCGGCACCCAGGGGTAGGCCGAGGCGGGCGGCAGTGCGTCGTGGTAGCCGAGGACCATCGACAGGGACGTCGGTGAGCACCAGGCCTCCCCGCCGCCGCCCCAGGCCGGGTAGTGGCCGGAATGGACCATCTGCGAGTAGCGGGGGACGTCGAGCACGACGTGGTCGCGGCCGCTCGCGACGCCCGGCTGCGAGGTCGCCACCCCGTCGACGTCGGGCAGCCGCGACGCCATCGCGCCGAGCGCCCGCACGGTCGGGCGGGCCCTTCCCGCGCGCATCAGGTTGACCCGCAGCTGCCAGGCGCGGGTGCCGCCGGGCACCTGCCAGGTGTCGACGGCGACGCCGCCCAGGTCGTCGCCCTGCCGGCCGACGGAGGTGCGCCGGACGTGCCGGTCACCGGCCGCCCACCGGCCCAGCGTGTCCCAGCTCGACCGCCTGCCCTGGGCGGTCCGACCCCGCACCTGGACCTCGACCCAGCTGTTGCCGGGCGTGGTGGCCTGCCACGACGCGATCAGCTCGGTCAGGCCGAACCCGGGTCGGTGCCAGGGCGAGACCCACCGGCCGACGTCGTAGGTCGTGCCGCCGTAGCGCCGGGTCGCGACCGGTGCCGCGATCCGGATCCGGGCCTTGCGCAGCACGGTCCCCTCGAACGTTCCGGCAGCCAGGTCCGCGCCGCGCCACTCGGCGTACTGGATCCGCCGTTCCGCCGGCGCCGCGCCAGCGGAGGTGGCGGCGGGCCCCGGAACGACCAGGGCGAGGACGAGGAGGGAGAGCACGGGACGAGCAAGGCGGGGAAGCACCCGTCGAGGGTACGCCGATCATTCACTCCTGTCCCAGGAGTCACAGACTCCAACGGATCGGGTGATTCCGGGCCGCGCCCGTAGAATCGCCCGGTGACCCTGCGCCTCTACGACACCGCGACCCGCGACGTCCGCGACTTCGTCCCGCTCGTGCCGGGCCGGGCGGGCATCTACGTCTGCGGTCTGACGGTGCAGTCGGAGCCGCACGTGGGTCACGTCAGGTCCGCGGTGAACTTCGACGTGCTGCGCCGGTGGCTGGAGAACGCCGACTACCAGGTCGACTTCATCCGCAACGTCACCGACATCGACGACAAGATCCTCGCCAAGGCCGCCGACCAGGGCCTGCACTGGTACGAGCTCGCGCAGCGGATGCACCACGAGCTCGACGAGGCGCTCGCGGCGATCAACGTGCTGCGTCCGACCTACGAGCCCGGTGCGACCGGGCACGTCCCGGAGATCCTCGAGCTGATCGGCCGGCTGGTCGCGAAAGGCCACGCGTACGCCGCCGAGGACGGCTCGGGCGACGTCTACTTCGACGTCCGCTCCTGGCCGGAGTACGGCGAGCTGACCCGGCAGCGGATCGACGACATGGAGCCGGCGGGCGACGCCGACCCGCGTGGCAAGCGCGACCCGCGCGACTTCGCTCTCTGGAAGGGCTACAAGAAGGAGACCGAGCCGGAGACGGCGGCCTGGCCGTCGCCGTACGGCCCCGGCCGGCCCGGCTGGCACATCGAGTGCTCGGCGATGGCGCGCAAGTATCTCGGCGCGGCGTTCGACATCCACGGCGGCGGCGTCGACCTGCGCTTCCCGCACCACGAGAACGAGCAGGCCCAGTCGCGCGCGGCGGGCGACCCGTTCGCGTCGTACTGGCTGCACAACGCGTGGATCACCACCTCCGGCGAGAAGATGAGCAAGTCGCTCGGCAACTCGCTGCTGGTGCCTCACGTGCTGGAGCGGGTCCGTGGGATCGAGCTGCGCTTCTACATGGTGAGCGCCCACTACCGGTCGACCGTCGAGTTCTCCTTCGAGGCGCTCGAGGAGTCGGCGGTCTCGTTCCGCCGGATCGAGGCGTTCCTCCAGCGGGCGGTCACGCAGCTCGGCGACCTGCCCGAACCCGGCATGCCGTGCGCCGCCTTCGTGACGGCCATGGACGACGACCTCGGGACCCCGGCCGCCCTGGCCGCCGTGCACGAGGTGGTCCGCGAGGGCAACAAGTCCCTCACCAGCGGTGACGCCACTGCGCTGCGCGGCACGGTCGGCTCGGTCCGGGCGATGCTCGCGGTGCTCGGGGTCGACCCCTACGACTCGGCGTGGGACCTCGGCGCGGACGACGGCCGGCTCACGGGCGTGGTCGACGCCCTGGTGCAGGGCTTGCTCGAGGAGCGCACCCAGGCCCGCGCCGACCAGGACTGGGCCCGCGCCGACGCGATCCGCGACCGGCTCAAGGCCGCCGGCGTCGAGATCGAGGACACCCCCGACGGCCCGAAGTGGAGCGTGTGAGAGCAGTGCCAGGGAATTCGCAGCGCAAGGGCTCGATCCGCAAGAGCAGCAAGAAGCCGACGGCAGGCTCGGGCGGCCGGGTGAAGCGCGGGCTGGAGGGCAAGGGCCCGACGCCCAAGGCCAAGGACCGCCCCAACCACAAGGTCTACAAGGCCAAGCAGCAGTCCGAGCGAGCGCAGTCGGCGAGGCCCCGGCGGCGGCCGGCCGTCTCCGACGCCGAGTGGGTGGCCGGGCGCAACTCGGTCGTCGAGGCGCTGCGCGCGGGCGTCCCCGTGACGGCCGTGTACGTCGCCGAGGGCGCCGACCGTGACAGCCGGCTGCGCGAGGCGTTCAAGATCGCGGCCGAGCAGGGCACCAGCCTGCTCGAGGTCACCCGCACCGAGCTCGACCGGCTCACCGGAAACGCCGTCCACCAGGGCCTCGCGGCCCGGATCCCGGCCTACGAGTACGCCCACGCCGACGACCTGGTCGGCCGCGCCGAGGCGGCGGGCGAGCCCCCGCTGATCGTGGTGCTCGACCAGGTGACCGACCCGCGCAACCTCGGAGCGATCGTCCGCAGCGCCAGCGGCTTCGGCGCCCACGGCGTGGTGATCCCCGAGCGGCGGGCGGCGACCATGACCGCGAGCGCCTGGAAGACCAGTGCCGGCGCCGCGGCCCGGGTCCCGGTCGCCCAGACCGTCAACCTGACCCGCCAGCTGAAGGCCTACCAGGAGGCGGGCTGCATGGTGGTCGGGCTGGCCGCCGACGGCGAGCTCTCGCTCACCGAGCTGACGGCCCCCGACGGGCTCGCCGACGGACCACTCGTGGTGGTCGTCGGGGCCGAGGGCGGTGGGCTCTCCCGGCTCGTGGCCGAGACGTGTGACCAGCTCGTGTCGATCCCGATGGCGAACGACCTCGAGTCCCTCAACGCCGGGGTAGCCGCGTCGGTGACGCTCTACGCGATCGCGCAGGCCCGGACCGGACGGTGAGGCGCGCCGCCGTTCCTCTCGCCCGCGGTCTCGGCCTGGCCGCGGTGTGGGCGGTGCTGGCGGTCGCGACCGGGATCGGGTTCTTCCTCGACTCCGAGCGCGCGGTGGTGGTGGCGGGCCACGACACGGTGATCCGGCCGACCCTCGACGGGTACGTCGTGGTGCACACCGGTCCGGTGCTGCCCGACCTCCGGCTCGACTCCGGCCGCCGGGTCGGGGTCGAGGTCACGCTCGGCAAGACGAACGCCGACACCCTCGGCGAGCTGGTGGAGCGCTACGCGCTGATCGCCAGCCAGCCGGAGGGCTCGGTCGCCCGGGTCGAGGGCGCGGTGGGCGACATGACCGTCGACGCAGCCGCGCTCGGTGCGGTGGTCGGGCTGCTGCCGGTCGCGATCTGGGGGCTGCTCGGTGCGGCCCGGCGCCAGGAGCTGTGGCGGGCCGCCCGCAGCCGGACCGGGCTCGCTGCGTTCGGCCTGGCGGTGGTGGCCGCGGTGGTCGTCTGGGAGCCCTGGGAGGACGGCGAGCCGTCGATCGGCGAGGACCAGTCGTGGATCCCGCTGCCGATCTACCTGGGTGACGCGGTGCCCGTCGCGTCGCAGCTCGCCGCCGTCGAGGTGCGCAGCGACACCGGCGCGATCGACTCCCGCCGGCTGATCGAGAGCGCCGTCTCGACGTACGAGCGGAGCAGGAAGTTCTACGACGCTGCAGCTGAGGCGGCCGGTGCCCTCCAGCTACGTCAACCCGAGGAGGGCGAGACGGTCGCGGTGCTCGTCTCCGACCGGCACGACAACATCGGGATGGACCGGGTGGCCCGTGCGATCGGCGACCGCGGCGGCGCGACCGTTGTGCTCGACGCTGGTGACGATACGTCGACAGGCGAGGCGTGGGAGGCCTTCAGCCTCGACTCGGTGACAGCGGCGTTCGACGGCTACGACCGGTTCGTGTCGACCGGCAACCACGACGAGGGCGACTTCGTCGGCGACTACCTCGATCGGCTCGGCTGGACCGTGCTCGACGGCGGGATGGAGGAGGGCCCGGGCGGCGGCACCCTGGTCGGCGCACCGGATCCGCGGTCGAGCGGCCTGGGCAACTGGCGCGACGCGACCGGGCTCAGCTTCTCCGAGGTGGGAGACCGCTTCAGCGAGGAGCTCTGCGCGGCCGACGAGCGGGTCAACACGGTGCTCGTGCACGACGTCGACCTGGCCGCCGACGCCCTGGAGCGCGGCTGCGTCGACCTGGTCGTGGGCGGCCACGTGCACGTCAAGATCGGACCGGACGAGGTCCGTGCCGAGGGCGGCACGGTCGGCTACCGCTACACGAACGGCACGACCGGCGGCGCGGCGTACGCGATCGCGATCGGCAGCAAGCCGCGCCGCGACGCCATGGTCTCGCTCGTCACCTACCGCGACGGCATCCCGGTCGCGATCCAGTCGGTGACGCTGCAGACCAACGGCACCTTCGCGGTCGGCGAGTACGTCGAGCTCGCGCCGGGCGCGCCCGCCACCCTGCCCTGAGCCCTACTCCTCCTCGTCGAGCGCCGCCTGCGCACCCGGCGCGGCCACCGCCTCGTCGGGCTTGGTCGCAAGGACCGTCTCGATGTAGTCGCGGGCCGTGTCGCGGATGCTGACCTCCGTGTCGGACCGCTCGGAGAGGTACCACCGGTGCACGAGGATCTCGTGGAACAGCTCGGCGGGCTCGAGCTTGCCGCGGGCGTCGGCCGGCACCATCGCCATCACCGGCTCGTAGACCTCGGTCAGCCAGCGGTTCGCGACCAGCGCGCGGTCCTCGCGACCGAGGTCCTTCGCCGCCGTGTACGACGCGATGTCGTTGAGCATCCGGCGGGCCTGCGCGTCCTCGGCGTACATCCCGGTGAGTCCCTGGAGCTCCCGGGTGTGGTGGCCCAGCTCGACCACCCGCGGCTGGATCACGACCCGGTCGCCGTCGAAGTCGGTCACGATGTCGAGCTCCTCGACGTCGAAGCCGAGGTCGTTGAGGCGCTCGATCCGCTGCTCGATCCGCCACATCTCGCCGGCCGGGAACTCCTCCTCCCCGGTCAGCTCGTTCCAGAGTGCGTCGTACCTGGTGCGGATGAGCTCGACCACGTCGGCCGCCTCGACCTGCTCGTCGAGCTTTCCGCTGGCCTGGAGGTCGAGCAGCTCGCCGAAGACGTTCTCGCAGCCGACCGTGAGGTCGTAGTCGCGCATCGAGCCCGACAGCTGCGGGCGCAGCTCGCCGGTCTCCGCGTCGACGAGGTACGCCGAGAACCCACCGGCGCTGCGGCGGAACAGCACGTTGGAGAGCGACACGTCGCCCCAGTAGAACTCCGCGAGGTGCAGCCGGACCAGCAGCACCACGAGCGCGTCGATCAGCGACGGCAGGCTGTCGGACGACAGCCCGTGGGAGAACAGGCTGCGGTAGGGCAACGAGAACCGCAGGTGCTCGGTGAGCAGCGCGGCGGGCAGCTCCTCGTCGGCCTCGTCCTCGCGGCCGGTGACCACCGCCTGTGGCACGACCGCCGGCAGCCCCATCCGCTGCAGGTCGCGCAGCAGCCGGTACTCGCGGAACGCGATGTCCTCCTGGGTCTCCTTGATCGCGTAGACCCGGTCGCGCAGCCGCACGATCCGGACGACGTGGCGCGAGAGCCCGCGGGGGAGCGGCACGACGTGCTCGTCGCCCCACTCCTCGAGCGGGGTGGCCCACGGCAGCGTCACGATCGCCGGATCGGGCCGGCTCGCGACGATCCTCAGGGCCATCTTCGAAGCCTAGGGCGTGGTGGGCAGCTGCCCCGCGAGTCGCCGTGCCCGGCCGACGTCGGGGAGGTCCTCGAGCAGGAGCGGCGTGCCGTCCGGGCCGGCGAGCGGCACGCGCCAGTTGGGGTACTCCTGGTGGGTTCCCGGCTGGTTCTGCGTCCGGCGGTCGCCCACGAGGTCGGCGAGGGACACACCGAGCAGCCGGCTGGGGGCGCAAGCGAGCAGGCGGTGCAGGGCGGCGACGGTCTCCTCCTCGTCGGCACCCTCGGACAGCAGCCCGCGCTCGCGCAGCAACGACCGGAACGTCTCCTGCTCGTGCGCCCAGGCGTGCAGCTCCTGCTCGACCGGCCGCGTCAGCAGCCCGAGCGAGTCGCGCAGCCGGACGTGGTCGCCCGCGAGGTAGCCCGCCGTGGGAGGCAGGTCGTGGGTCGTGACCGAGGCCAGGCACAGCTCCCGCCAGGCCTCGGGCGGGTGTGGCGCGCCGTTCTCGCTCTCGAACCACAGGATCGACGTGCCGAGCACGCCCCGGCCGGCGAGGTAGTCGCGCACGAAGGGCTCGACCACGCCGAGGTCCTCGCCGACGACGAAGCCACCCGCCCGCTCGGCCTCGAGCAGCAGGATCGAGACGAGGGCCTCGTGGTCGTAGCGGAGATAGGCGCCCTCGGCCGGCGCGGCGCCCTGCGGGATGCACCAGAGGCGGAACAGGCCCATGACGTGGTCGATCCGCACGCCGCCCGCGTGGCGCAGCGCGGCCCGCAGCACGGCGCGGTAGGGCGCGTAGCCCAGCTCGGCGAGGACGTCGGGCCGCCACGGCGGCTGCGACCAGTCCTGCCCGCGCTGGTTGAACGCGTCGGGTGGCGCGCCCACCGACACGCCGTGGGCCAGCGCCGGGCCCAGCGTCCACACCTCCGCGCCGGCCGGGTGGACACCGACCGCGAGGTCGGTCACCAGCCCGATCGACATGCCGGCGTCGACGGCCACCTGCTGGGCGGCGGCGAGCTGCTCGTCGCACAGCCACTGCAGCCAGCCGAAGAACCGCACCCGGTGCGCGAGCCGCTTCGCGAGGACCGCCACCTGGGGGGAGTCCGGGTCGCGCAGGTCCTCGGGCCAGTCTCGGCCGCCGAGGTGCTCCGCGAGCGCGCACCAGACCGCGAAGTCGTGCAGCTCGGGGCCCTGGTCCCGGAGGAACGCCTCGAACGCCCGCTCCCGCTCCGCCGTGCGCGGGGCGGCATGGACCAGGTCGAGGGCAGCCAGCTTGGCGGCGTACGACGCCTGGCGGTCGAGCAGCCCGTCCTCGTCGTCGAACGGGCCGGCGGCGTACGCCTCCACCATCGCGCGCTGCCGCTCGGACAGCGCCGCGAGCTCAGGCACGTCGGTGACGCGCAGGTAGAGCGGGTTGAGGTAGCGCCGCGACGTCGGGAGGTAAGGCGAGTCCTCGACCGGGGGCACGGGCTCGGCGGCATGGAGCGGGTTGACGAGCACGAAGTCGGCGCCGAGGCCCGCCGCCCACCGGGCCTGCGTCGCGAGGTCCGCGAGGTCGCCGACGCCCCACGAGTCGCGCGAGCGCACGGAGTAGAGCTGGGTCATCACCCCCCACACCTGGTGTGCGAGGTCGTCGGGCAGGTCGATCCGGTCGGGGGCGAGGATCAGCAGCCCGTCATAAGACTTCTCGCCGCTGGTGGCCTGCAGCCGGTGGTAGCCGGTGGGCAGGTCGGACGGGAGCATGAACCGGGCCTCGCCCACGAGCCGGCCGTCGACCTCCCGCGGCGGCGTCCGGTGCTCGACCTGGGTCGCGTCGACCGCGGCGCCGCCCTCCGCCACGACCCGGAGCGTGAGCGGGTCTCCCTCCGGCACGTGCACGAGCACCTCGACCGGGCGCCCCGCGCGACCGACGGTGACCGCCGGCAGCGTCCGTCGCCATGGTGCCTCGTCGAGGTCGGCGAGCGCTGCCCGGACCGACTCCTCGGTGGTCGCATCGATGTCGAGCGCGGCCAGCAGGGCCTGCACCGTCTCGACCGTCACGGGGACGTGGTGGCCCTGCCAGTCCCAGTACTCGCGGGAGACACCGCACCGGTCCGCGAGCTCGGCGAGCGCCGGCCAGTCCTCGACGTGGGCCACGGGATCACCCTAGGTGGCGACCCGACAGAGCCGGTGACAGGAGTCGAACCCGCGACATTTCCCTTACAAGGGGAACGCTCTACCAACTGAGCTACACCGGCGAGGTGCGGCAATCCTAGGGATCGCGCACTGCGAGCGGGTCACCGCACCCGTCGGACGTCGAACTCGCACGCGGGGAAGGCGATCGCGTCCTGCGCGCCGACCAGCCGCAGCTCGCGCTCGCCCGAGTCGAGCGTGCGCTGCAGCACCGCGAAGACCGTGCTGACCGTGCGCGCCAGCGCGACCTCGGCCGACCCGGTGTCGTGCAGATGGGCGGTGAACAGTGCGGCCGTGACGTCACCGGAACCGTTCGCCTTCATCGGCAGCCGGGGTGTCTCGACCAGCCAGGCGCCGTCGTCGGTGACCGCCATCAGGCCGGTCGTCTCGGCGCCGGTCTCGACGCTCGTGACCAGGATCGTCGAGGGCCCCATCGCCCGCGCCAGGTCGGCGCTGGCCAGCACCTCGTCGAGCGAGGACGGCGTGGTGTCGGTGAGGAAGCCGAGCTCGAACTGGTTCGGCGTGATGACGTCGGCGACCGGCACCACCAGCTCCCGGATGACCGGCGGGATCTCCGGATTCACGAAGCAGCCCGAGGTCGCGTTGCCCATCACCGGGTCGCAGGTGTACGTCGCCGAGGGGTTGGCCGCCTTCACCCGGCGGACCGCGTCGACGACGACGCCGGCGATGGCCGGGCTGCCCTGGTAGCCCGACAGCACCGCGTCGCAGGTCGGGAGCACCCCCCGCTCCTCGATCCCCTCGACGACCGCCGCGACGTCGCCCGGGTCGATCAGCGGGCCGCGCCACGCGCCGTACCCGGTGTGGTTCGAGAAGTTCACCGTCAGCACCGGCCACACCTCGTGACCGAGCCGCTGCAGCGGGAACACCGCGGCGGAGTTGCCGACGTGGCCGTAGGCGACGTGGGACTGGATCGACAGGATGCGCACCCGACGATCCTGCCGCCGTGCAGGGGTGAGCACAAACCTGGCCGGCCCTCCTAGGGCGGAGCAGGTGTCCCCCCTCGGCTGGATCACCGGCCCGCCCTGGTCGTACGCCGTCGTCGCACTCATGATCACCGGGTCGGCCGTCTTCCCGCCGCTGCCCAGCGAGGCCTCGATGCTCACCGCGCTGTTCCTCGCGATGGAGGGCGAGCTGCTGCTGGCTGGTGGGTGGGCACGCTGGTCGCGATCGCGATCGGGCTGGTGTTCGCCGGTGTCGTCAAGTGGCGCGACGCGCGCCGCAAGCAGGACTGAGGACTCAGGCCACCTGGAGCGACCGCTTCGACAACCCCATCCAGAAGCCGTCGATCACCTGGATCCCCGGCTCCTCCGGGTCGGTGGCAGCGCCCAGCGTCACGAACAGCGGCGTGTAGTGCTCCACCGTGGGGTGCGCGTAGGGCATGCCCGGCGCCCGCGAGCCGTACGCCGCCAGCGCGTCGACGTCACCGCGGGCCAGCGCCTCCCCGGCCCACGAGTCGAAGTCGGACGACCAGCCCGGCACGTCGGCGTCGATGCGGAACTCCTTGAGGAACGGCAGGCCGTGGGTGAGGAAGCCGGAACCGATGATCAGCACCCCTTCGTCGCGCAGCGGCCGCAACCGCTCACCGAGCCGGAGCAGCCGGGCCGGGTCCTGGGTGGGCAGCGACATCTGCAGCACCGGGATGTCGGCGTCCGGGTACATGATCCGCAACGGCACCCACGCCCCGTGGTCGAGGCCGCGCGAGGGGTGCTGGTGGACCGGCTCGTCCGCCGGCATCGTGGCTGCGATCCGGGTCGCGAGGGCGGTGGCGTCGGGCGTCTCGTAGGTCATCCGGTAGTACTTCGCCTCGAACCCGCCGAAGTCGTAGACCAGCGGGACCTGGCTGGCGCTCAGCATCACCGGCGCCGACTCCCAGTGCGCGCTGACGATGAGGATCGCCTTCGGGCGGGGGAGGTCGGCCGCCCAGCGCGCTAGCTCGCCCGACCACACGGGGTCGTCGAGCAGCGGCGGCGCACCGTGGCCGATGTAGAGGGCGGGCATCCGAGCGGTCATGTCACCTACAATAGTTCAAGTTTCAACTTTATTCCCAGTCCTTCGCCCAGTCAACCGGTTCGCCACCCTGCTCCGCCAGCATCCGGTTGACGCGGCTGAACGGCCGGGACCCGAAGAAGCCGCGCGAGGCCGACAGCGGCGACGGGTGCACGGACTCGACCCACGGCACCGGGCCGAGGAGCGGCTTCAGCGACTGTGCGTCGCGACCCCAGAGGATGGCGGCGAGCGGACTGCCGCGCGCGGCCAGCGCCCGGATCGCGCACTCGGTGACCTCCTCCCAACCGCGGCCGCGGTGGCTGGCGGACTCGCCGGGTCGGACCGTCAGCACCCGGTTGAGCAGCATCACCCCCTGGTCGGCCCAGGCTGTGAGATCGCCGTGCTTCGGCGGTACGACGCCGAGGTCGTCGCGCAGCTCGACGTAGATGTTGCGGAGGCTGGGCGGCAGCGGCCACACGTCGCGGGCGACCGCGAAGCTCAGCCCGATCGCGTGCCCCGGTGTCGGGTAGGGGTCCTGCCCGACGATCAGCACCCGCACGTCGGCGAGCGGCCGTTGGAACGCGCGCAGCACGTGGTAGCCGTCGGGCAGGTAGGAACGGCCCGCGGCCAGCTCCTCGCGGAGGAAGCGACCCATCGCGGTGACCCGGTCCTCCACCGGTGACAGCGCCTGCGCCCAGTCGGAGGCCATCAGCTGCCGCTCCACCAGGCCAGCGAGCGTGCTCACGGCTCCGAACGTACCGGGCGGCTGAGGCGGTCGAGGAACGCGACCAGCAGGGCCTCGCGCAAAGCGGGGGACGCGGCGTCGAGCATGGCGTTGACGGGCGCCGTCCGGTCGGGGAGGACCAGGCCGCCGTCGGCGGACCCACCCGAGGTTGCGTGGTTCGTCGCTGGCGCTCCTCGCACCTTGACCTCCGACCGGGTGGCCGGTCAGGGGGCGAGGGAGCGGGAGCCGGCGGAACCGTAGCGTCGCTTTGGGTTCGACCCGATCGTGCCCTGCGACCCCGCACGCGGCCGCCGGGGCGGTGGGGAGGCCGGCCCGTCCTCGCCGGACCTCGACCACTCGTCGATCCACTCGTCCATCACCGTCCACGTCGAGCCGCGAGCGGCGCGGCCCGTCAGCATCCCGAGGTGGCCACCGGGCACGACCTCGAACCTGACCTCCGGCGACCCGCTGAGCAGTGGCACGACCGCCTTGACGGCGGGGATCGGCGCGATGCCGTCGGTCGCGCCCCCGAACACCAGCACCGGGACGGACACGTCGGCCAGCCGGATCGTCCGGTCACCGAGCTCCATCTCACCCTCGACGAGCGCGTTGCCCTTCACGAACCGGTGGTAGAGCTGCCCGAACGTCCGGCCGGGGTAGGCGATCATGTGGTCGGTGAAGCGGTCGACGGCCTCGATCTGCGCGAGGAAGTCGACATCGTCGAGGTGCTGCGCCTGCGCGATCGGCTTCGTCACGAGCTTCTGGAACGACGAGAGCTGGAACGCCCACTTCACCAGCGGCTTCGGTGCGCCGCCCATCGCCTGGTAGGCCCGGGTGATCGCGCCTCGGCCCTGGGTGCCCCACCCGAGGGGCAGAGTCAGCAGCGGCCGCAACGGAGCCACGAGCGGCACCCGGCTGACGTCGACGGGTGATCCGACCACGGTGACCGACGCGACGGGCAGGTCCGCGTCGTCGGCTGCGGCCAGCAGCGCGAAGATCCCGCCGAGCGACCAGCCGACCAGGTGCACCGGGCGGCCACCGGCGTGCGCGGAGACCTCGCGCACCGCGGTCGGCACCACCTCGTCCACCCAGTGCTCCATCCCGAGGTTGCGGTCCCGGAACGACACCTCGCCGTACTCCACGAGGTACGTCGGCCGCCCCGCCCCGACGAAGTGCTCGACGAGCGAGCAGCCACGACGCAGGTCGAAGCACAGGGCGGGCGCCGCGAGCGGCGTCACCAGCAGCACCGGGTCGCCGCTCTCGAGGACCTTCGCGGCCGGCCGGTAGTGGTAGACCTCGCGCAGCGTGCCCTCGTCGATGAGGGTGCGCGGCATCGGGCGCAGGTCGGCGAGACCGCCGTACAGCACCTTGTGCGCGACGTTGCTGGCTGCGGCGACGACCTGATCGGGCTTGGGGATCAGATCCATGTCCGGGAAACTACCCTGCTCCTCGACACGGGGCGGCCCGCAGGACTACAACCGGTCCATGGCATGGAAGCGGGCGGGCGCGCTCACGGCAGCGGCCCTCGGCGCCGTGGCCGCGCGCGACCTCACGCAGAAGCAGCACGCGATCCGTCGCAACTTCCCGGTCGTGGGCCACCTGCGCTACCAGCTCGAGCGGTTCGGCCCCGAGCTGCGCCAGTACATCGTGACGTCGAACGACGAGGAGCGTCCGTTCAGCCGCGACCAGCGCCGCTGGGTCTACGCCAGCTCGAAGCTGGAGAACAACTACTTCGGGTTCGGCACCGACAACGACTTCGAGAACACGTCCGGGTACGTCGTGATCAAGCACCGCACCTTCCGCGGCCAGGGGGCCGCGACGGGCCAGCACGCCGGCGAGGAGGTCGGGCTCCCCTCGGCCAAGGTCCTCGGCGGCCCCCGCGGCCGGACCCATGCCTTCCGGCCGCAGTCGGTCGTGAACGTGTCGGGGATGAGCTTCGGCGCGCTCTCCAAGAACGCGATCGAGGCGCTCAACAAGGGCGCGGCCATGGCCGGCTGCCTCCACAACACGGGTGAGGGCGCGGTGTCGCCGTACCACCGCCACGGCGGCGACCTGGTCTTCCAGATCGGGACGGCGTACTTCGGGTGCCGGGACGCCGAGGGCCGCTTCGACCTCGCGCGACTGCAGGACCTCGTCGCGTCCACGCCGATCAAGGCGATCGAGATCAAGCTGTCGCAGGGAGCCAAGCCCGGCCTCGGCGGCCTGCTGCCGGGTGCGAAGGTCAGCGACGAGATCGCCGAGATCCGCGGCATCCAGGCGGGTGTCGACTGCGCGTCGCCGAGTCGCCACACCGAGTTCTCCGACTGCGACTCGATGCTCGACTTCGTCGAGCGGATCGCCGACGCCACCGGCGTCCCGGTCGGCATCAAGTCGGCCGTCGGCAACCTCGACTTCTGGGACAACCTGATCGCGCAGATGGCCGGCAGGCAGCGGGGGGTCGACTTCGTCAACATCGACGGCGGCGAGGGTGGCACCGGCGCGGCCCCGATGATCTTCGCCGACAGCGTCGCCTACCCGTTCCGGATAGGCTTCGCCCACGTCTACCGGAAGTTCCACGAGGCGGGCCTGACCGACGACGTCACGTTCATCGGTGCCGGCAAGCTCGGGATCCCCGAGCACGCGATCGTCGCGTTCGCGCTGGGCGTCGACCTGGTCAACGTCGGACGGGAGGCGATGCTCGCGATCGGGTGCATCCAGGCCCAGAAGTGCCACACCGACCACTGCCCGGTCGGGATCGCGACCCAGAACCCGCGCTACGTCCGCGGCCTCGACCCGACCCTGAAGAGCGTCCGCCTGGCCAACTACGTCAAGACCATGCGCCGCGACCTCCTCAAGGTCTCCGAGGCCGTGGGAGTCGACCACCCCGGCCTGATCACGGCCGACGACCTCGACGTGCTCGACGGGCTGCACGGCGGTCGGCCGGTGCGCGAGACCTACGGCTATCCCGAGGGCTGCGGTCAGCTCGGCCCGGAGCTGGCCGAGGAGATCACCCGGATCATGGCGCCCCGCGCGCCGCACGACGGTCAGCCGGTGGGCTGAGGTCCGTCAGCGGGAGGGCTCCGGCATCTCGACGTCCTTGCACTTCACCTTGGGGTTGAGGCCGACGTAGTTCAGCGGGCCCGCGACGACGGTGAGCGCGATGTTGCTCGCCTCGGCACAGTTCGTCTTCGCGCCGGAGAAGTAGTCACGCTGGAAGGCGGCCAGGAGCCCGATCAGCAGCCAGACCACGACGAGGATCGAGAGAATTCGTCCCATCGACGCACCTTAGGCACCGGCGTCAGAGCGCCACCACCCCCGGACGGGTGGCCGGACGGTCAGTCGATGACCGGGGGCTTCGCCGCCGACCCGTACGTCCTGCCCATCCACCGCTCCGGGTGGGCGAGCGGCTCGAACCCGTAGCGCGCGTACAGCTCGTGCGCGTCTGCCGTGGCCAGCATCGCCCGGCCGACCCCGAGCTCGCCGAGCCGCTCCGCGACGGCGTCGAGCAGGGTGGACCCGACGCCCCGGCGCCGGTACGCCGGCTCGACGTACACGTCGCAGAGCCAGGCGAACGTCGCGCCGTCGGTGACGACCCGGGCGTAGCCGACGAACGCGTCGCCGTCGTGGGCGCTGAAATTCAGCGAGCCCTGCACCGAGCGCTCGACAACCGCGCGGGACCGCCCGCGCGACCAGTACGCGTCCTCGGACAGCCAGCGGTGCAGGGTGTCGAGGTCGAGCCGGTCCGGGTCGGTCGAGATCGTCAGCGGCATGGCCGGTCCCTCAGTCGTCGCGACCGACCTCGGCCATGCCCTCGAGGAAGCTCCTGGCCCAGGCGGCGACGTCGTTCTTGAGCACGGTCTTGCGCATCGCCTTCATGCGCCTGGTCCGCTCCTTCTCGTCGGCACGGCAGGCGTCGAGCAGCGCCGTCTTCATGCCGTTGATGTCGTAGGGGTTCACCAGCCATGCCTGCCGCAGCTCGTCGGCCGCGCCGGCGAACTCGGACAGCACGAGTGCCCCGTCGTCGTCGTACCGGCACGCGACGTACTCCTTGGCCACCAGGTTCATGCCGTCGCGGAACGGGGTGACGACCATGATGTCGGCGGCGCGGTAGAGCGCCGCCATCTCCTCCCGCGGGTACGACGAGTGCAGGTAGCTGATGGCCGGCCGGCCGATCCGGCCCATGTCGCCGTTCACCCGGCCGACGAGCCGGTCGATGTCGTCACGCAGGATCCGGTACTGCTCGACCCGCTCGCGCGACGGGGTCGCCACCTGCACGAAGACCGCGTCCTCGACGTCGACGTCGCCGTCGGCGATCAGCTCGCTGAACGCGCGCAGCCGCGCGTGGATCCCCTTGGTGTAGTCGAGCCGGTCGATGCCGAGGAAGACCTTGGCGGGGTCGCCGAGGGCGCTCCGGATCTCCTCCGCCCGCTCGGCCACGCTGTCGCGGCGCGCGAGCTCCTCGAACGACCGGGTGTCGATCGAGATCGGGAAGGACGCGGCCCGGACCTTCCGGCCGTCGGGGAGGAAGACGACGTCGCGGTGGGTCTTGTGGCCGACCCGCTGCCGCACGAGACGCACGAAGTTGGCCGCGCCGCCGGACATCTGGAAGCCCACGAGGTCGGCGCCGAGGAGGCCCTCGATGATCTGCCGCCGCCAGGGCAGCTGCGCGAACAGCTCGGTCGGCGGGAACGGGATGTGCAGGTAGAACCCGATCCGCAGGTCCGGCCGCAGCTCCCGGAGCATCTGGGGTACGAGCTGGAGCTGGTAGTCGTGCACCCAGACCGTGGCGCCCTTCTCGGCGACGTCGGCGGCCTTCTCGGTGAACCGGGTGTTGACGTCGACGTAGCTGTCCCACCACTCCCGGTGGAACTCGGGCTTGGCGACGACGTCGTGGTAGATCGGCCACAGGGTGGCGTTCGACATCCCCTCGTAGAACTCCTCGATCTCCCGCGCCGACAGCGTGATCGGGACCAGCGAGAGGCCGTCGTCCTCGAACGGCTCGAGGCCGGTCTCGGTGCCGCCCGGCCAGCCGATCCAGACCCCGTTGCGGTCCCGCATCACCGGATCCATCGCCGACACGAGGCCGCCGGGCGAGCGCCGCCACCCGAGTGACCCGTCGGGGAGCTCGGCGCGGTCGACGGGCAACCGGTTCGCGACGATGACGAGCTGGTCCGACTGGGTCACTGCTCCACCCTAGGGGTCGGTCGGGCGGCGCGGCTCACCCGTCGGCGCGACGGGTCCAGCCTCCTCGGCGACTCGCGGGGGATCGAATGACATCGTTGTGGTTCGTCGCCTACAGTGGCGTCACGACCCCGGATCGACCCAGGAGACCCACCGCATGGACGCCGCCAACGCACTCCACGGCCACCCGGCCGGCGAGCAGCCGGGCCTGAGCGACCGCGACCGCGAGATCCTGGAGTTCGAGCGCCACTGGTGGAAGTACGCCGGCGCCAAGGAGACCGCGGTCCGCGAGAAGTTCGACATGAGCTCGACGCGCTACTACCAGGTGCTCAACGCCTTGATCGACCGCCCCGAGGCGCTGGAGGCCGACCCGCTCCTGGTGCGCCGGTTGCGCCGGTTGCGGGCCGCCCGCCAGCGGCAGCGCTCCGCGCGCCGCCTCGGCTTCGAGGTCTAGGCCGTGCGGACCCGGTCGACGCGGGGCCAGCGCGGCGTCGCCTTCCCCTCACCGGTCGCCATGCTGAGCGTCATCGCCGTGGCGATGGCCGGCATCGCCTACGTCGCCACCAAGGACCAGCCGCCGACCGAGCGCGAGGTCCGGACCGTCTCCACGCCGTCCGAGCCGGAGCCGGGTCCGGAGCAGACGCTACCCACGGGCAAGCCCCGTCCGATCGAGCCGACCGTGGTCCGCCGCGACGTCTACGTCGAGGTCTACAACAACTCCGGCATCAGCGGCCTCGCCGACCGGGTCGCGGGGGTCGCGACCGACGTCGGCTGGCAGGTCGTGGGCGCCGACAACTGGTACGGCACCATCCCCGCGTCGACGGTCTACTACCCCGAGCGGCTCAAGGCCGCGGCGCGGTTGCTGGCCCTCGACCTCGGCATCCGGCGCACCCTGCCGGCCACCGGCGCGATGCGCCGCGACCGGCTGACCGTCGTCCTCACCGCGGACGCCGACTGAGGGCTCCGGCGCGCCGGGACCCGCCTCGTGGTGGGATGAGGGCATGGAGTTCACCTCCCCGGAGGCCGAGCAGCGCTACGCCGACCTGGTGACGGCCGCGGCGGACACCGTGGTCGGGCTCGACTTCGACGGCGTGCTGTCGCCGATCGTCGACGAGCCGTCCGAGGCGCGCATCCACCCGGACGCGGCCGAGGTCCTCGTCGCCCTGGCCGACGCCGTGCGCGCGGTCGCCGTCATCACGGGTCGCCCCGCCCGGCAGGCGATGGCGCTGGGCGACCTCGACGAGGTCGGCGCCGAGATCGGGGCGCACGGCAAGGAGCTCTTCGTCTTCGGGCAGTACGGCAACGAGCGCTGGTCGTCGACCCAGCGGCGGGTCATCTCCCCGCGCCCGCCGCACGGTCTCTCCTCCTTCGAGCGGGAGCTGCCGGCCGTGCTCCGCCGGGCCGACGCCGCCGCGGCGTACGTCGAGGAGAAGGGGCTCGCGGTCGCGGTCCACACCCGTCGGCTGTCGGACCCCGCGGCCGCCCGCGACCGGCTCGTCGAGCCGATGCGAGCGCTGGCCGAGCAGCACGGCTTGGTCCTCGAGCCCGGCCGGAACGTGATCGAGGTCCGGTCGCCCGGGATGACCAAGGGCCACGCCGTCCGCGCGCTCGTCGACGAGCTGGGCGCCGGTGGTTTCCTCTTCGCGGGCGACGACCTGGGCGATCTCGACGCGTTCGACGCCGTGGACGCGCTGCGCGACGACGGCCTGGCGACGCTGCTGGTCTGCTCGCTGTCCGACGAGGAGTCGGCGCTCGCGGCCCGCGCCGACGTGCTGGTCAAGGGTCCCGAGGGCGTGCTCGACCTGCTGCGCCGGCTCGCCCGCGACGCCGGCTGACGCCCTCGGGCAACTTCCAGCATGCGGGACCGGCAGACGCATGCTGAGACGACTCGCGTAGGGTCCTGACCAGCTCATCACGAGGGACTGAGGGAACGGCCCGTCGACGTCCCGGCAACCGCCGCAGCCAGCGCCACCATCACCACGGCTGCGGAAACGGTGCCAATTCCGGCCCAGGACGAGAGTCGCCCCGGGGAAGATGAGGAGGAGGATCACGTGAGCGCACCAGTGGCCGAGACCATCGACGCCGGCGAGAGAACCACCCCGCCCGGGCTTCGCGAGGGAGCCTTCGGCAACGCCCGGTCCCTGTCGTGCCGCGAGTGCGGCCACCAGGTCGACCTCGGGCCGTTCTACGCGTGCCCCGAGTGCTTCGGCCCGCTCGAGGTGGCCTATCGCGACGTCACCCTCACCCGCGCGGAGATCGAGGCCGGGCCCAAGAACATCTGGCGCTACAAGGCACTGCTGCCGGTGCCCACCGACATCGAGCAATCGCCGAACACCGAGCCCGGCTTCACCAGGCTGCTCCGGGCGGGCAACCTCGGCCGCGAGCTGGGGATGACGAACCTCTGGGTCAAGGACGACTCGACCAACCCGACGAACTCGTTCAAGGACCGCGTGGTCGCCTGCGCGCTGAGCGCGGCCCGCGAGCTGCACGCGAAGGTCTTCGCCTGTCCCAGCACCGGCAACCTCGCGAACGCGGTCGCCGCCGCCGGCGCGCGCGCCGGGATGAAGACCGTCGTGTTCATCCCGGCCGATCTCGAGAAGCCGAAGCAGGTGAACTCGGCCGTCTACACCGACTCGCTGGTCGCCGTGAACGGCTCGTACGACGATGTCAACCGGCTCGCGTCCGAGATCGCCGGCGAGGAGGACGGGTGGGCGTTCGTGAACGTCAACGTCCGCCCCTACTACGCCGAGGGGTCGAAGACGCTCGGCTTCGAGATCGCCGAGCAGCTCGGCTGGCGGTTGCCCGACCAGGTCGTGATCCCGGTGGCCTCCGGCTCCCAGCTCACCAAGGTGCACAAGGCCTTCCAGGAGCTGATCGCACTGGGGCTCGTCGAGGAGAAGCCCTACCGGGTGTTCGGTGCGCAGGCTGCGGGCTGCTCACCGGTGTCGACCGCGTTCAAGGCAGGCGTCGACGCGATCCGGCCGGTCCGGCCCGACACGATCGCCAAGAGCCTCGCGATCGGCAACCCGGCCGACGGCATCTACGTGCTGGACATCTGCCGGCAGACCGGCGGCGCCGTCGAGGACGTCACCGACGACGAGGTCCGCGCCGGGATCCTGCTGCTCGCCCGGACCGAGGGGATCTTCACCGAGACCGCCGGCGGCACCACCACGGCGGTGCTCAAGAAGCTGGTGGAGACCCGCCAGCTGGACCCGTCGCTGGAGACTGTCATCATCAACACCGGAATGGGTCTGAAGACGCTCGACGCGGTGGCCGACCAGGTCGGGCCAGCCGCGACGATCGACCCGTCGTACCCCGCGTTCGCCGCCACCGGAATCGCCTGACCCGACGTACAGAGGAGAGCCTGATGAGCGTGTCCGTCCGCATCCCGACGATCCTGCGCACCTACACCGGCGGCGAGTCCGAGGTGGCCGCCGACGGGACGACCCTGGCCGAGGTGCTCGACGACCTCGACGGCAACTTCAGCGGGATCAAGGGCCGGATCGTCGACGAGGCCGGCGAGCTGCGCCGCTTCGTGAACGTGTACGTCGGCAACGACGATGTCCGCTTCCTCGACAATCTCTCGACCCCGACGCCGGAGGGCACCCAGATCTCGGTGATCCCCGCAGTGGCGGGGGGTTCCTGAGGAGCTCGCGCAGCGAGCGTCTCGAAGGACGGTTCCTAGCGAGGCTGGAGGTCGATGATCGCGGCGTGGCCCCGCGCGTCGATCTTGACGGTCGCGACGGCGCCGTCGGCGACCGCCCGCTCGAGCCGTTGCGCGTTCTCCTGGGACGTGAACCAGCTCTCGATCCCGCACTCGATGGCCCAGTCCCGGTCGGTGCAGGCCAGGTAGGGGCCGTCGTCGGGACGGGTGCGGGTGTACTCACCGAGCACCCAGAACCCCTGCTCCTCCACGAGCGTGGCGTAGACGTCGCCGCTCCGCCCGTCCTCGAGGCTCGGCGGGCTGGACATGTCGGGGGTGCGCAGGTCGGGGTAGTCGAGGTCGACGTAGGCACCACGGAACGGGTCGATCGGGTCGATCGGGGCGACGCGGAGGAGATAGGTGTCCCCGGTGATCCGGGCGGAGAGCTGGGGCAGGACGGCGAGCGGCACGAGGGCGAGGTTCGCCACCGCCACGAGGGCGATCCGGGTGAGGGCCGAGGTGGTCATCGGTCGTCTCCTTCCAACGCGGCGGCGAGTCGCCGACGGGCTCGGTCGAACGCGAAGCCGGTGCCCAGGAAGATCAGGCCCAGCACGACGAAGAGCCAGGCGCCCTCGATGATCGGGGCGAAGACCGCGAAGCTCTGGAACGTCGTGAACACGACCAGTGATCCGGTCGCGAGCGCTGTCAGGCGCCAGCTGTCGTGCCTGGTGCCGAGCAGGGCGATGCCGATCGCGGCCGCGACGTACGCCGTGACGCTGACCGCGGCATGGGCCCACTCGACCGGGCCGACCGCGTCGAGGTTCGTGCTGGTCTCCCACGCGGCGAGGCCGACGGCGGCGACCGCGACCCCGATGCCGGTGAGCGACTCGAGCCGGTCGGGAACGCCCCGGGCCCGCAGGAACGCGGCCGCGCTGGTGAGGGTGGCGACGACCAGACCGCCGACGAGCCACGGGTTCCACTCGAAGCCGTCGAGGCCGACGTAGGGGAGCGCGGCGACGAACAGCGCGGCCAGGGCGAAGAGCGCACCGGCCTCGCGCCAGGGAGCGGCGAACCGGTCGATCGCAGGGCCGCCCGTGTGGAGCGTGGCCGCGGCGAGCCCGGTCGCGGCGAGGACCACGAGAGCCAGCACCGCCGAGAACCCGGACGGCTCGTCCCAGAGGGTCTGCCAGACGAACCACGTGCTGCCCGCCGTGATCGCGACCAGCAGCGGTCCGGCGCCGCGCGCGACGTAGGCGTGGACGAGCGCGCCGGCTGCCCACAGCCCGACGAGGCGGGGCTCGTAGGCGGGTACCTGGAGGCTCTGCGCCGCCTGGAAGATCACGGCACCGAACGCCAGTGCCGCCAGCAGCCGGACGGCGAAGACGAGCGGCCGCGGGATCCCGGGCTGCCGCGCCTGGCGGGTCGCGAGGAGCTCCCCCGAGGCCAGCAGCGCCAGCCAGATCACGGCCACCGCGACGAACCGCAGCAGTGGTGGGAGCTGCTCGAGGTTGGCGGCGACCAGCCAGATCAGGCCGATTCCGACGAAGAGGGCGCCCAGGGTCAGCAGCAAGCGGCCGACGGAGAATCGCTTCGTCTCGTGATAGCGCGCCGTGAGGGTGGCGGCCAGGTCGGGGCCGACCAGCCCCTCCTGCTGCCAGGCGTCGAGCTCGGTGCGCAGCCAGGAGAGCTGGGCCGGGCTGGCCGGCCGGAGGGCCGGGCGGGGCAGGGTCGGAGATGTGCTCATGTCGCCAGCATGGGACCTGGGTGACGGCTGCGCCTGAGTCGACGTGCTCAGCCGTCACAGCACTGAGCCGCCAAAGCAAAATGCTGGCCGTTCCGCCACGGCGACAGATGAGGACTCCCTAACCTCGGGTCAACACGGGTGGGCACCCGGCCTTGGCCGGGTTCCGTGGATCCTCGGGGGAGGTGCAACAGTGGGCACGACAACGACATACGGGGACAGACGACGCGACGACCGCGGGGCAGCAGCGGTCGAGTTCGCGCTGGTCGTGCCCATCTTGGTGATTCTCCTGCTGGGGATCATCGAGATGAGCTTTCTCATGCGCGACTACGTCTCGATGAGCAGCAGCGTCCGGGCCGGAGCGCGCACCGCCTCAGCCGCCGCGGACGCCGGACCGGGGACGTGCGAGGCGAGCACCAACCCGCCGCCGTGCTCGCCCGCCACCGTGCCGGCCTTCGCGCAGGCCGCCGCCGACACGATCCAGACCGCCGGGACGGCGATGCCGCGCGAGGACATCGACTGGCTGATGGTCTACGAGGCCGGGACCAACGGGTTCCCCGTCGGACAGACCAGCTTGCGCTGCTCCAGCAACTGCGTGATCTACGTCTGGGACTCCTCGCTCGACAAGTTCCGGTACTCGTCCGGCTCCTGGCCCTCGGCCTCGGTCAACGCGTGTGTCAACGACGCCGCCCGCCACGCGGTCGGGATCGGGCTGCAAGCCGACCACACCTGGCTCACCGGCATGTTCGGCGACGGCATGGTCATGCAGGAGCGGACCGTCATGCAGTTCGAGCCGCTCGAGTCCGACCGGTGCAAGCCCGGCACTCCGAATGCGCACCTGTGAGGGCCGACGGGTGACGAGACGGAACGGACGACCCCGCAACCAGGCCGGCGCCGCGGCCGTGATCGTGGCCGCCTTCGTGGCGTCGCTGGCGCTCCCGCTGGCCGCCATCTCCGTCGACGTCGCGCGGTGGTACGTCGAGCTGGAACGGGTCCAGGCAGCGGCCGACGCCGCCTCGGCTGCCGGCGTGACCTACCTGCCCGACGACTTCGGGAAGGCCCGGTCGCGGGCGATCGAGATCGCGGAGGACAACGGCTACCCCAACTCCGGCACGACCAGCGTCCAGGTGAGCGTGGGCGAACGGCCCACCCAGCTGCGGGTAACGGTGAGCTCCAAGGTCGGCAACGGCTTCGGCAGCGCGATCGGCGTGGTCGACACCGTCCTGAGCCGCACGTCGGTCGCCGACTACAACGGGCCGGCACCGATGGGCAGCCCGTGCAACACCATGGGCAACGAGCCGCCGGGCACGACCACCCGCGGACCGCAGGCGAGCCAGCTGCTGGTGCCGGCGGGCGCGCAGTGCTCGGCCAACCCGGAGTTCTGGGCCAACATCGGCGGCCCCGACTGGCCGAAGGGCAATGGCGACCAGTTCATGACCCGGACCTGCGCGGCGGGCGTAGACGGCTGCAGCAACGGCAAGAACACCGACTTCGACCCGCAGGGCTACTTCTACCTGGTGCGGATCGGCGCCGGGGCCGTGGGACGGCCGGTGGCGATCCAGATCTACGACCCGGCGTTCGTCGCCCAGGGCGACTACTGCGAACGAGGGCCGAAGGGCAGCGCGGTCGACAACGACGACTGGAATGCCTACGCACGCAACGACGCCCGGACGCGCTACGCGAAGCAGACGCAGTCGACGACGAACGAGTTCTGCACCGGTGACGTCCCGACGTCGACGACGCCGACCGTCACCTCGTTCGGTCTGCGCGCTCCCACCGACACCTACGAGCCGCGGCTGGCCGCGCCGGTCTCCACGTGCGCGCGGCAGTACCGCGGCTGGGGTGAGAACGATCTCCACAGCCAGTCGCTCAAGGAGGGCCACCTCAACTACGACGCGGAGCTGGCCAAGGTCTTCCATCAATGGGTCCCGTTCTGCACGTTCACCCCGACCCAGGAGGGCGACTACTACCTGCAGGTTCGGACCAACGTGAAGCTCAGCACCGCCAGCCCCGACGGTGAGGGCGGCTACCAGGACAACCAGGCGGTGTTCACGCAGACCGGCGACGACCCGACCGTCGGCGGCGGGGGAGCCAACCGCTTCGCCCTCCGGGCCTACTCCGCGGGCACCCCCCCGGGGTCACTGTCGGTGGCGGCGTGGGAGCGGATGCCGATCTACGCCAACGCGAGTGGCGCCTCGACGCAGTTCAACCTGGTCCGGGTCATCCCGGCGGCACAGGGCAAGACCCTGGTCTTCGGGTTCTTCGACGTAGGTGAGGCGGCGACCGGCGGCACCATGCGGGTCATACCGCCGGCCGACTCGACGATGCCGGCCGTGATCACGGGATGCACGGGATCGGGCAAGGTGACCGGTGCGCTCACGAACTGCCAGATCAGCGGCATCAGCAGCTCCGGGTGGAACGGACGGAGCCAGCAGATCCGGGTGCCGATCCCGAGCACCTACGACTGCAACGTCGCGTCGCCGGGCGGCTGCTGGTTCCGGGTCGCGGTCGACTTCGGGTCGGCGGCAGCGGTCAACGACTCCACCACGTGGACCGCCAAGATCGAAGGTGAGCCGGTCCGGCTCATCGAATGACGCGCGTGCCGGGCCACGCGTGACTCCGCCCCGGCGCCCACGAGGGTCGCCGGGGCGGAGGTCTGTCCGGATCCGGGGCCTGTGCAGGCCCGGACATCGTTTGCACTCGACCACCCCGAGTGCTAAACATGAGACTGGCACTCGTAGCATGAGAGTGACAACACCGACAGGATGACGTTGAGGTCCGGGACCGACCGGGGAGCAGGGTTCCCCGGCACGAGCGGGCCGTCCGTCGCGGGCAACCCATCCCGTCGTACACCACGAACTCCCGAAAGGTTTCGCAGGAGTTATGCCGAAGCTGATTGCTTTCAACGAGGAGGCCCGCCGCGGGCTGGAGAAGGGTATGAACACCCTCGCCGACGCGGTCAAGGTCACGCTCGGCCCCAAGGGCCGCAACGTCGTCCTCGAGAAGAAGTGGGGCGCCCCCACCATCACGAACGACGGTGTGTCGATCGCCAAGGAGATCGAGCTCGAGGACCCGTACGAGAAGATCGGGGCCGAGCTCGTCAAGGAGGTCGCGAAGAAGACGGACGACGTCGCCGGTGACGGTACGACGACCGCGACCGTCCTCGCCCAGGCGATGGTCCGCGAGGGTCTGCGCAACGTCGCCGCCGGCGCCAACCCGATGTCGCTCAAGCGCGGCATCGAGGCCGCCGTCGAGGCCGTCGCCGAGCAGCTGCTCGGCATGGCGAAGGACGTCGAGACCAAGGAGCAGATCGCCGCGACCGCGTCGATCTCCGCCGCGGACGCCACCGTCGGCGAGATCATCGCCGAGGCGATGGACAAGGTCGGCAAGGAAGGCGTCATCACGGTCGAGGAGTCGAACACCTTCGGGCTCGACCTCGAGCTGACCGAGGGGATGCGCTTCGACAAGGGCTACATCTCGGCGTACTTCGTGACCGACCCCGAGCGCATGGAGACCGTGCTGGAGGACCCCTACGTCCTCATCGCCAACTCCAAGGTCAGCAGCGTCAAGGACCTGCTGCCGCTGCTCGAGAAGGTCATGCAGTCCGGCAAGCCGCTGGTCATCATCGCCGAGGACGTCGACGGCGAGGCGCTGTCCACGCTGGTCGTCAACAAGATCCGCGGCACCTTCAAGTCCGTCGCCGTCAAGGCCCCGGGCTTCGGTGACCGCCGCAAGGCCATGCTGCAGGACATCGCCATCCTCACCGGCGGCCAGGTGATCTCCGAGGAGGTCGGCCTGAAGCTGGAGAACGCCGGCGTCGAGCTGCTCGGCCAGGCCCGCAAGGTCGTCATCACCAAGGACGAGACCACGATCGTCGAGGGCGCGGGCGACACCGCCCAGATCGAGGGCCGGGTCAACCAGATCCGGGCCGAGATCGAGAAGAGCGACTCCGACTACGACCGCGAGAAGCTGCAGGAGCGGCTGGCCAAGCTGGCCGGCGGCGTCGCGGTGATCAAGGTCGGCGCGGCCACCGAGGTCGAGCTCAAGGAGCGCAAGCACCGGATCGAGGACGCCGTCCGCAACGCCAAGGCTGCCGTCGAGGAGGGCATCGTCGCCGGAGGTGGCGTGGCGCTCCTGCAGGCCGCGACCGCCGCGTTCGAGAAGCTCGACCTCGTCGGTGACGAGGCCACCGGTGCCGCCATCGTGCGGGCCGCCACCGAGGCGCCGCTCAAGCAGATCGCGGTCAACGCCGGTCACGAGGGCGGCGTCGTCGTGGAGAAGGTGCGGGGCCTGACCCCGGGCCACGGCCTCAACGCCGCCACGGGCGAGTACGTCGACATGATCGCTGCCGGCATCCTCGACCCCGCGAAGGTCACCCGCTCGGCGCTGCAGAACGCCGCGTCGATCGCCGCGCTGTTCCTCACCACCGAGGCCGTCGTGGCCGACAAGCCGGAGAAGGCCGCCCCGATGGGCGACCCGTCCGGCGGCATGGGTGGCATGGACTTTTGATCGGCCGGTCACCCGCGGGCGCAGCCCGCGGGTGACCTCCGGCGATCAAGGTCGAGCCGGGTCGGCTCACCCCCGAGCGCAGCGAGGGGAGGAGCGACCCGCGTCGAGACACCAGTCGCTCAGCAGACACAGCACAGGCACGCAGGGCCCCGGCCGTCACGGTCGGGGCCCTGTTGCGTGCCGGGCCACACTGGGCGCATGCGCTCCTGGCTCGCCGCGACGTCCGCGGGCCTGCTGCTGGCGGGCTGCACGGCCGTCGCGCCGGACGACCCCGGCGTCGGCCCGACTCCCACCGTGCCGTCCTCGACCACCGAGCAGGCCAGCCCGCCCGAACCGACCTCCGAGCCCTCCACCGAGCCCGCGACGGAGCCGGGGGAGCGGCTCCCCCGGGTCCGGCACCGGGTGTCGCTGCCGGCACTGATGCGCGAGCGGCCCGACGGCGGCCGGCCCCGGATCACCGCGACCGAGCTCGAGACCGACGCCTACACGCGGCACCAGGTGGTCTACCGCAGCGGTGACCTGACGGTCTCCGGTGTGATGCTGCGTCCCCGGGGTCCCGGCCCGTTCCCCGCGATCGTGCTCAACCACGGCTACATCGACCCGTCGTACTACGTCACGGGCCAGGGTCTTGCCCGTGAGCAGGATGCCCTCGCGCGGGCGGGCTTCGTGGTGCTCCACACCGACTACCGCGGCCACGCCGCCTCCGACGACGTACCGGACCTCGACCGCGAGACCCGGCTCGGCTACGCCCGCGACGCCATCAACGCGGTCGATGCCCTCCGGACGCTGCCGTACGTCGACGACGACCGGCTCGCCATGCTCGGCCGCTCGATGGGCGGCGGCGTGACGATGAACGCGCTGGTCGCGCAGCCGGGACTGGTCGACGCGGCCGTGATCTACGCGAGCGTCAGCTCCTCGTTCCTGGAGAACGTCGAGCACTTCACCCGCCCGAACCGGCCGGAGGCCGAACAGGCGCTCTACGACCGGTTCGGGACGCCCCGCGCGGCGCCGCGCTTCTACCGCGACCTGTCCGCGCGCACCTACTTCGACCGGATCACCGAGCCGGTGCTCGCCCACCACGGCGAGGTCGACGCCACCTGCCCGCCGCGGTGGGCCACCACCACCCAGCGCCTCCTGCGCCGGGCGGGCGTCGACTCCCGGTTGCACCGGTACCCGGGCGAGGACCACGCGTTCTACGTGCGGTGGCAGCAGTCGATGGACCGCACGATCGCGTTCCTGCGGGCCGAGTTCCGGGCCGACCGCTGAGCCCCGCCCCGGTCGTCGGGGCCGTGTGGCACGGTGGAGCGGTGGGCAGCACTGACAGCACGGGTGACCCCGTCGAGCACCCGAACCTCCGTCGTGCCCGCTTCGAGGCGCTGGCCCGCGACGAGCTGGTCGAGCCGCTGCGACGCTTCCTGGTGCGGCGTACGGACCCCGCCACGGTCGACGACGTGCTGTCCGAGACGCTGCTGGTGTGCTGGCGGCGGTTCGACGAGCTGCCCGCCGACGCCACGCTCCCGTGGGCGTACGGCGTGGCGCGCCACTGCCTCGCCAACGCCGACCGCAGCGCCCGCCGGCAGCAGCGGGTGGCCGCGAAGGTCGCCGTCGAGGACCCGCCCCGGGAGGTCCCCGACCCGGTCGGCAGTCGCGACGACGTGCTGCACGACGCGCTGGGGAGGCTGCGCGACGACGAGGCGGAGCTGTTGCGACTGTGGGCGTGGGAGCAGCTGACGCCTTCGGAGATCGCGACCGTCCTGGACGTGACTCCGAACGCGGTCAGCCTCCGCCTGCTCCGCGCCCGGGAGAAGCTGAGGGCCGAGATCGGAAAGATCGAGGCCGGTGCCGGACATGAGCAGTCGGAAGGAGGGACGCGATGACGGACCACGAGGAGCGGGACGAGCTCTACGCCCGGCTGCGTGACGCCGACCCCGCGGCCACCCTCCCGCCCGCCGACCCCGACCGGGTCGCCCGACTGCTGGAGGACGCCATGAGCCACGACACGATGACCGAGTCGCGCGAGACCGGGACGCGCGGCCGCAGCCCCCTCACCTGGCTGATCGCCGCGGCCGCCGTGGCGCTGATCGCCGCGGCCGGCGCCGTCGCCTTCCTCCCGGGCGGCACCGACCCGTCGCCGCCCCCGACCGCCGCCGACCCGACCGTCACCGAGCTGACCATGCCCGAGGCGACCGCCGGCCGCTGCATGGTGCCGAGCGCCGCGACCCTCAAGAGGGCGGCGTATGCGTTCGACGGCACGGTCACCGCGATCGAGAACGACACCGCCACCCTCGAGGTGGACCGGTGGTACGCCGGCGAGGAGACCGACCAGGTCGATGTCGACCAGTCGAGCGCCGACTTCGCGTCGTTGATCCTGGCGCCGGTGTTCGAGGAGGGCCAGCGGTTCCTCGTCGCCGGCACCGACGACGGGTCCGTGATGGTCTGCGGCTTCAGCGCCCCCTACTCCGACGACCTCGCCGACCTGTACGCCCAGGCCTTCGGCGCGTGACGCTCCACGGGCTGCTGCTCGCGGCGGGCGCCGGCTCGCGGATGGGCACGCCCAAGGCGCTCGTCGCTGATCCCGACGGCACGCCGTGGCTCGTCCGCAGCGTCGCCGTGCTGCTCGACGGCGGCTGCGAGGCGGTGACGGTCGTGCTGGGCGCCGGCGCCGCCGAGGCCGTGACCCTGCTCCCCGACGGGCCGGTCACCAGCGTCGTGGCCGACGACTGGGCCGAGGGCATGAGCGCCTCGCTCCGGGCCGGCCTGGGGTCGTTGTCCGGCGGCGCCGCCGAGGCCGTCGTGATCTCGCTCGTCGACCTGCCGGACGTGGGGGCGGACGTCGTTCGCCGGGTCGTCGCGGCCGGCGCCGGCCCCGGGACCCTGGCGCGGGCGACGTACGTCGGCCGCCCGGGCCACCCGGTCGTGATGGGGCGGGACCACTGGGCGCGCGCGGTGGCGACTGTGCACGGCGACACCGGTGCTCGCGGGTACCTCGCCGACCACGAGGTCGCCGCGGTCGAGTGCGGCGACCTGGCCACCGGGCGCGACGTCGACCGGCGCGGGTGAGACCAACCGCGGGCCAACATGGTGCTGCGTACGCTCGTCGTATGGATTCCAGCGCCGAGATCGCCTCCCGGCTCGCCGAGACCGGCTACCTCGCCGACGACGAGCTGGCGACGGTCGCGTTCCTCGCGCTGCGGATGCAGCGTCCGCTCCTCGTGGAGGGCGAGCCGGGCACGGGCAAGACCGCCCTGGCGGAGGCGCTCGCGCAGGCCCTCGACCTGCCCCTGATCAGGCTCCAGTGCTACGAGGGGATCGACGCGACGCAGGCCCTCTACGACTGGGACTTCCCGCGCCAGATCCTCCACCTGCGCGCCCTCGAGGCCGTGCCCGGCGAGACGACGGACGTCGAGGAGGCCGAGAAGAGCCTGTACGACGAGCGGTTCCTGCTCGCCCGGCCGGTGCTCCAGGCCCTCCAGCAGGCGCCGGCCGTGCTGCTGGTGGACGAGGTGGACCGGGCCGACGACGAGTTCGAGGCGTTCCTGCTCGAGGTGCTCTCCACCTACCAGGTCAGCATCCCCGAGCTCGGCACGGTCGCGGCCGCCGTGCCGCCGATCGTGGTGCTCACGTCCAACCGCACTCGTGAGCTGCACGACGCGCTGAAACGGCGCTGCCTCTACCACTGGGTCGAGCACCCGGGGCTGGAGCGCGAGCTGGCGATCGTGCGCAGCCGAGCCCCGGAGGTCGCCGAGGCGCTCGGCCGACAGGTGGTCGCGGCCGTGCAGCAGCTGCGTGACCGCGACGACCTCCTCAAGCCGCCCGGGGTCGCGGAGACCCTCGACTGGGCGCGGGCACTCCACCACCTCGGCACCGACGAGCTCGACCTGGAGTCGGCGGCGGCGACGCTGGGGGCCCTCGTGAAGTACCGCGAGGACCGCGACCGCGTGAAGCAGGCCCTGGAACGGATGCTCGCGACATGACCGCGACCGTCCGCCCGCCAGAGGCGATCCTGCTCGGGTTCACGCGGGCGCTCCGCGCGGCCGGGGTGCCCGTCACCCAGGACCGTGCCCACGGCTTCCTGGCCGCCACCGCGCTCACCGGGCTCGACGACCGCCGCGCCACCTACTGGGCCGGACGTGCGACGCTGTGTGCCGCCCCCGACGACCTCCAGCGCTACGACCAGGTCTTCGACGCCTACTTCAACGGGCGGGACGGGCTGCCCCGGCTGCGGCCGGTCAGCCGGTCACAGCCGCCGGTCTCGGTCTTCCCCGAGCAGGAGCCCACCGGCGGCGACGGCGACGCCGACGAGGACGCGGTCCGCGCGGCGGCCAGCGCGACCGAGGTGCTCAAGCACCGCGACGTCGCCGCGCTCTCGGCGGCCGAGAAGCAACGGCTCGCCGCGCTGTTCTCCGAGCTCACGTGCCGGCCGCCCCATCGACGTACGGCCCGGCACCGGCGGTGGCACCGCGGCCGGGTCGACGCGCACCGGACCCTGCGTGACAGCCTGCGGCGGATGGGCGAGCCGGCCGACATCGCCTGGCGGCGGCGGAGCACCCGGCCGCGCCGGGTGGTGCTGCTGGTCGACGTGTCCGGCTCGATGAGCGGGTACGCCGACGCGCTGCTGCGGCTGGCGCACCGGTGGACCCAGACGGGCGGTCGGGTGGTCGAGACGTTCACCGTCGGCACCAGGCTGACGCACGTCACCCGCGCGATGCGGCTGCGCGACCCGGACCGGGCGATCGTCGCGGCCGGCGAGACGGTGCCCGACTGGTCCGGCGGCACCCGGCTCGGCGAGACGCTCCAGATGTTCCTGACCCGCTGGGGCCAGCGCGGCCTGGCCCGCGGTGCGGTGGTCGTCGTGTTCAGCGACGGCTGGGAGCGCGGCGACCCGGCACTGCTCGCGGCCCAGCTGGAGCGGCTGCGGCGGGTCGCCCACCGGGTGATCTGGGTCAACCCCCACCGGGGCAAGGCCGGCTACGAGCCCGTGCAGGCCGGGGTGCTGGCCGTGCTGCCCCACTGCGACGCGTTCGTCGCAGGCCATTCCCTGTCCACCTTCGCGGAGCTGACGGAGCTGGTGTCCCGTGCGTGACGTGCTGCCCGAGCTGATGACCTGGTGGGAGTCCGGCGAGACCGTCGGTGTCGGCACCGTGGTCGCGACGTTCCAGTCGGCCCCGCGCCCCGCGGGCGCCTCGATGCTGGTCGGCCCCGACGAGACCGCCGTCGGCTCGGTGTCCGGCGGCTGCGTCGAGGGCGCCGTCTACGACCTGGCGCAGTCGGTGGTCGAGTCCGGTGCCCCGGTGCTGGAGCGCTACGGCGTGAGCGACGACGACGCGTTCGCCGTCGGCCTGACCTGCGGCGGCATCCTCGACGTGTACGTCGAGAAGGTCAGCCGCGAGACGTTCCCGGAGCTCGGGGAGATCGCCGCCGACGTCGAGGCGGGCCGGCCGGTCGCGCTGGCGACCGTGATCGAGCACCCCGACCCCGAGCGGATGGGACGCCGGCTCGTCATCCGGCCCGACGAGGAGGCCCTCGGCACGCTCGGCTCGCCGCGGGCCGACGACGCCGTGCACGACGACGCGCTCGGACTGCTGGCCGCCGGCCACAACGCGACCCTGACCTACGGCCCCGACGGCGAGCGGCGCGGCGAGGGCATGCGGGTGTTCGTGTGGGCGTTCGCGCCCAAGCCGCGGATGCTCGTCTTCGGCGCGATCGACTTCGCCGCTGCGGTGGCGCGGGTCGGCAGCTTCCTCGGCTACCACGTGACCGTGTGCGACGCCCGCCCCGTGTTCGCGACCACCAGTCGCTTCCCGGACGCCGACGAGGTCGTCGTGGACTGGCCGCACCGCTTCCTGGCCGCCGAGGTCGAGGCGGGCCGGGTGGACCAGCGGACCGTGATCGCGGTGCTGACCCACGACCCCAAGTTCGACGTCCCGCTGCTCGAGGTCGCGCTGCGGCTCCCGGAGGAGCAGCGGCCGGCGTACGTCGGGGCGATGGGCAGCCGGCGCACCCACGACGACCGGCTCGCCCGGCTGCGGGAGGCGGGCCTCACGGAGAAGGAGATCGCGGGCATGTCCAGCCCGATCGGGCTGGACCTCGGCGCCCGGACGCCGGAGGAGACCGCGATCAGCATCGCCGCCGAGATCGTCGCGCTGCAGTGGGGAGGGTCCGGCGACCGGCTGGCCGCGCGGGAGGGCCGGATCCACCACTGAGTCCGTCCGCACGCAGGCGGCGTGGACCGCGATTGAGCGGCGACCGTCCCGGCGCTACCGTGACGGACATCACCACTCATCCGGGGCGGACATGAGCGACACGCGCGACCTGCAGTCTCGACGGCTCGACGCTGTGCGCGCGTGGACGTCCTTCATCGAGCACGCCGACGGGATGTCCGACGTGCGCCCGGAGATCCTGCGCAGCTGGGAGCTGTCCGAGGCCACGGTGACCCCGGACGTCACGCAGGCGCCGCTGGCCGACGAGGACGAGACCGCGGCGTACTTCCAGGGGTCGCCGCTCCAGATCGCGGTCGAGCGGGTCGAGGACGAGCTGCGCAAGACCGCCGAGGACGGCGACCTGGTGCTGGCCGTCACCGACCCCGAGACCCGCGTGCTCTGGACGTACGGCGGGCGGGTGATGCGCCGGAAGGCGGAGTCGGTCAACTTCGTCCCGGCCGGGCGCTGGGACGAGGCGAGCGTCGGCACCAACGCGCTCGCGATCGCGATGCGGACCGGCGAGCCAGCCATGGTGTTCAGCGCCGAGCACTACGCCCCGATCGTCCACAACTGGGTCTGCTGGGCCGCGCCGCTGCACGACCCGGTCTCCGGCGAGCAGATCGGCGTCATCGACCTCTCCACGACCTGGGACCGCACCCACCCGATCGGGCTCGCCACCGCCCGGGTGCTCGCCCGGATGATCGAGGGCGCGATGCCGCGGTCCCACCAGTGGGGGACCAGCGCGGGGCTGGGGCCGCCCGAACCCGGCCTGAGCCTGTCGCTGCTCGGCACCGCGCAGGCCTGGCTCGACGGGCAGCGGCTGCTCCTCAACCGCCGGCAGACCGAGATCCTCGCCGTGCTGAGCCTGCACCCCGAGGGGCTCTCGCTCGAACGGCTCCACGCCATGGTCTACGGCGACCAGGCGGTGACGGCCTCGACCCTCAAGGCCGAGGTGTCGCACCTGCGCGCGGCCCTCGGCGGGCAGCTGGCCTCGCGCCCCTACCGGCTGACGATGCCGCTGCGCACCGACGTGGAGGACGTGCTGTTCCTGCTCAGCTCGGGCGACGTGAAGGCCGCGGTCGGCGCCTACGGCGGCGACCTGCTGCCCGGCACCGACGCGCCGGCGCTCGCCGAGCTCGGCGACTACGTCGCCGTGAGCATGCGCGAGGCGCTGCTGGCCGACCCCGACCCCGCCGCTGTCGTGCGCTACGGCGAGCTGGCGCCCTACGACACCGAGGTGGTCGAGCGGTGCCTGGCCGTCCTGGGCGAGCGCGACCACCCCGCCAAGGCGCTCCTCAAGGGGAGACTGGCCGCCGCGGGCCGCTAGCCCCCGAGCCACCAGCCGACGGCGAACGCCGCCGAGCCGAGCACGAGGGTGGCCAGCACGTTGCCCGCGGCCCGGCGCGGTGCGAGCCGGACGCTCTCCAGCGCGAAGGCCGAGTACGTCGTCAGCGCGCCCGCCACGGCCGAGCCGAGCAGCGTGAGCAGCCAGCCGGGCGAGTCGGCCGCGACCGCGCCGAGGAGCAGGCTGCCGGCCACGTTCACCAGGAGGGTCGCCCGCGGCCCGGCCGTCGCGAGACCGACCGCGTAGCGCAGAACAGCGCCGAGGGCTCCACCCAGCGCGACCAGCAGCACCGCGGTCATCGCGCACCGTCCAGCCAGCGACCGAGCCACAGCCCGGCGTACGCGGCGAGGAGGGAGAGAACGAGCGTCCCCAGGACGTACGCCGCTGCCCGGGCGTCGTCGCCCGACGCGAGCAGGTCGCGGGCCTCGAGCAGGTGGGTCGAGAACGTGGTGTAGCCGCCGAGCAGCCCGACGCCGAGCAACAGCCGGAGTCGCGGTTGCCGGTCGAACAGCCACCCGGCCAGCAGCCCGATGAGGAGGCAGCCGGAGACGTTGGCTGCGAAGGTGCCCCACGGCGCCGGGGTCACCTCGGCGAGCGACCACCGGGCCAGCGAGCCGGCGGCACCACCGAGAGCGACCAGGGCGACGCCGACGAGCGGTGCTGGTCCCTGGTCAGGCACGCAGGAAGGCTAGCCAACCGTCCACCAACCTCGCGGACCTAGCGTGAGCGGCATCACTCGGTCCATCCACGCTCGAGGAGGAGCCAGTCCATGGCGCGCATCAACCTCACCGTCGACGGAGCCCACGTCTCCGACGATGTCGAACCCCGCCTGTTGCTCGTCCAGTACCTGCGGGAGAAGCTCGGGAAGACCGGCACCGTCGTCGGCTGCGACACCAGCAACTGCGGTGCGTGCACCGTGCACCTCGACGGCCGCAGCGTGAAGTCGTGCAACGTGCTGGCGGTCCAGGCCGACGGCCACCAGGTCACGACGATCGAGGGCCTCGCCACCGGCGACCAGCTGCACCCGGTGCAGGAGGCCTTCCGTGAGTGTCACGGCCTCCAGTGCGGGTTCTGCACCCCCGGCATGATCATGCAGGCGGTCGACCTCCTCGAGGACAACCCGGACCCGACCGAGGAGGAGGTGCGGCTCGGCCTCGAGGGCAACCTCTGCCGCTGCACCGGCTACCACAACATCGTGCAGAGCGTGCTCCACGCCGCGAAGGGTGGTGCGAACGCATGACCGCGACCCAGGAGCGCCCCACTGCCGAGATCGGGCGCGACCGACGCCGCAAGGAGGACCAGCGCCTCATCACCGGGCGCACCCGCTGGACCGACAACCTGCAGCTCCCCGGCATGCTGCACCTCGCCATGGTGCGGAGCCCGTTCGCCCACGCGAGGATCACGGGCGTCGAGACCGGCGCCGCGAAGGCCGCACCCGGCGTCACGGCCGTGGTCACGGGAGCCGACCTCGCCGACGAGCAGGGGAGCATCCCCACGGCCTGGAACATCACGCCGGACCAGAAGTCGCCGCCGCACCCCGCCGTAGCGGTCGACCGGGTGGCGTTCGCGGGCGAGATCGTCGCCGTGGTCGTCGCACGCACGGCGGCAGAGGCGCGCGATGCCGCCGAGCTGGTGGACGTCGACTACGACGAGCTGCCGGCAGCGCTGGACCTGAAGGAGGCGGCCCAGGACACCGTGCTCGCCCATCCGGACCTCGGCACGAACACGTCGGCCGTCTGGCAGTTCGACTCCGTCGACGCCGGGACCGGGGGTGCCGTGGACGAGGCGATCGAGAAGGCCCGCGCCGGCGGCATCGTGATCGAGCGGGAGTACCGCCAGCAGCGGCTGATCCCGGCGTTCATGGAGCCGCGCTCCTTCATGTGCGACCCGACCGGCGAGCAGCTGGTGCTGTGGTCCTCGACCCAGATCCCTCACATCACCCGCTTCTTCCTGGCCGCCGTGCTGGGGATCCCGGAGAACAAGATCCGGGTGATCGCACCCGACGTGGGTGGTGGCTTCGGCGGGAAGCTGCAGGTCGTCCCGGAGGAGATCATCACGCTGCTCCTCGCGCGGCGCGCCGGCAAGCCGTGCAAGTACACGGAGACCCGTTCGGAGTCGCTGGTCGCGGCCCACCACGGACGCGACCAGTGGCAGCGGTTGACCCTCGCGGCGACCAGCGACGGCACGGTCACCGGTCTCAAGGTCGACCTGCTCGCCGATCTCGGCGCGTACGCCGGGACGGTGGGCGGCGGCGTACCGATCCTCGGTGCGTTCATGTTCAACGCGATCTACAAGTTCCCCGCCTACCAGTTCAACTGCACGAACCTCTACACCAACAAGACGCTCACCGACGCCTATCGAGGCGCGGGCCGGCCGGAGGCGACGTACGCGATCGAGCGGCTGATGGACGAGCTGGCCGTCGAGGTCGGGGTCGACCCGATGGCGATCCGCGAGCAGAACTGGATCAAGCATCACGAGTTCCCGTTCACGACCGTCGCCGGCATGGAGTACGACTCGGGCAACTACGAGGCCGCCACCGAGAAGGCCTTGGAGATGTTCGGCTACGACGAGCTGCGGGCCGAGCAGAAGCAGCGGCGCGAGTCCGGCGACCGGGTGCAGCTCGGGATCGGGATCTCGACGTTCACCGAGATGTGCGGCCTGGCTCCGAGCCGGGTGCTCGGTGCCCTCAACTACGGCGCGGGCGGCTGGGAGAGTGCCTCGATCCGGCTGAGCGGGACCGGCAAGGTCGAGGTGGTCACCGGCGCCAGCGCTCACGGCCAGGGTCACGAGACGGCGTTCAGCCAGATCGTCGCCGACCGGCTCGGCGTGCCCTTCGAGGACGTCGAGGTGCTCCACGGGGACACTCAGATCTCGACGAAGGGGTACGACACCTACGGATCGCGCTCGCTGGTGGTCGGTGGCGAGGCGCTGGTGCTCGCCGCCGACAAGGTGATCGAGAAGGCGCGACCGATCGCGGCCCACCTGCTCGAGGCCGCGGTCGACGACCTGGAGTTCAGCGGTGGCCGCTTCACCGTCAAGGGCACGGACCAGGGGATGGGGATCGCTGAGATCGCGACCGCGGTGTTCGCGGCGCACAACCTGCCCGACGGGGTCGAGGCGCAGCTCGACTCCGAGGCGACGTTCGACCCGGCGACGTTCTCGTTCCCCCACGGCACCCACCTGTGCGCGATGGAGGTGGACACGGAGACGGGCGAGGTGAAGATGCGCAAGTACGTCGCGTGCGACGACATCGGGAACATCATCAACCCGCTCATCGTCGCGGGCCAGGTGCACGGCGGGCTGGTGCAGGGCATCGCCCAGGCACTCTGGGAGGAGGCGGTGTTCGACGACACCGGGACCCTCGTGTCCGGGTCGTTCGTCGACTACCTGCTGCCGACCGCGGCCGACACCATCAGCTTCGACACCGCCAACACGACCTCGCCGTCGACCACGAACTCGCTCGGCACCAAGGGCGTCGGCGAGGCCGGGTGCATCGCCTCGACGCCGGCGGTCGTCAACGCCGTGGTCGACGCGGTCCGTCACCTCGGCGTCAACGACATCGCGATGCCGTGCACGCCCGAGCGGGTCTGGCGGGCGATCAACCAGGGTGGCTCCGGTGGGGCGACCGAGGGTGCGGCGATGCCGCACTTCGACGACGCCGAACCCGGTCGGGACTCCACGGAAGGGGCAGGGGCATGATCCCCGCACAGTTCGACTACGTGGCGCCGACCTCGGTCGAGGACGCGCTCGCGGCGCTCGCCGAGCACGGTGACGAGGCGAAGATCCTGGCCGGTGGGCAGAGCCTGCTGCCGGTGCTCCGGATGCGCCTGAACGCGCCCGAGATGGTGATCGACCTCGGCCGGATCGAGAGCCTGCGCGGCATCCGGGACGACGGCGACGCCCTCGTGATCGGGGCGATGACGACCCACCACGACGTGCGGACCAGCGACCTCGTGCGCGAGCACGCCCGGCTGATCACGGAGGCCACCACCGAGCTCGCCGACGAGCAGGTGCGCCACCGCGGCACGTTCGGTGGCGCGCTCGCCCACGCCGACCCCGCGGGCGACCTCGGGGCGCCCACGCTGGCGCTCGGCGCGGAGTTCGTGATCGCCGGCAGTGGCGGGACGCGCACCGTGGCGGCGTCCGACTTCTTCGTGGACCTCTTCGAGACCGCGATCGGTGACGACGAGATCCTCACCGAGGTCCGGATCCCCAAGCACACCGGCTGGGGTGCCCACTACGAGAAGTTCGTGCGGATCAAGCACCAGTGGCCGATCGTGGCGGTGGCGGCCGCGGTCCGGGTCGACGGCGGCAGCATCGCCGAGGCGCGGATCGGGCTGACCAACATGGGCAACACCCCGCTGCGCGCGACCGCGGTCGAGGAGGCGCTCGGCGGGGCTGCCGCGACCGAGGACGGCGTCCGCGACGCGGCCGCCAAGGCGGCCGACGGCACCAACCCGCCCGCGGACCTGAACGGCGACAGCGACTACCGGCGGCACCTCGTCACGGTGCTGACCCGCCGGGCGGTCCTGAAGGCGGCCCTTGGCTGATGGAGCTCGAGCACCGGTTCACCGTCCCGGCCGACGTCGAGAAGACCTGGGCGCACTTCAACGACATCGAGGGAGTCGCCGGGTGCTTCCCCGGTGCCACGGTGACCGAGGCGGACGCGGAGTCGTTCACGGGCACCGTCAAGGTCAAGCTCGGCCCGATCGCGCTCGTCTACAACGGCTCCGGAACGTTCGTCGAGAAGGACGAGGCGGCCCACCGGCTCGTCATTGACGCAAAGGGCAAGGACAAGCGTGGCAACGGCACGGCGGGCGCGATGGTCACGGCCGTTCTGTCCGAGGCGGGGCCGGGGTCCACCGAGGTCGCGGTGAGCACCGACCTGTCCATCACCGGCAAGGCCGCCCAGTTCGGCCGGGGCAACGTCATCAAGGACGTCTCCGACAAGCTCCTCGGCCAGTTCGTGTCGTGCCTCGAGCAGCAGCTCGTCGCCAGCGGCACCCTCGACGCACCCCCGGGGGAGGAGTCCGCCCCGGCTCCACCCCCGGGGGATGCCACCACCCCCGCGAGTACGACGTCCGGCACCCCCGAGCCGGCGGCTGAGCCGGCGGCCTCCAGTGCCGCCGGCAACGCCGCCGATCCGCCGGTCCAGCAGCCCGCTGCCGTCGTACCGCCGGCCCCGGCGACCCCGACAGCGCCCCCGAGCATGCCGCCGTCGGGGTCGGCGCCCCGCCAGTCCGACGACAGCCTCAACCTCGGTGCCACCGTGCTGCCGGTGCTGCTGCGGGCGTACTGGAAGCCCGCGGTCGTCGTCCTGGTCGCGCTGCTCGTGGTGATCTACCTGCTGGTGCGCGACTGACCGCGCTGCGTTGCGCCGAGCCCGCCCCGCGGTCGCTCCCCCGGCCGTAGGCTGCCGACCGTGAAGCGACTCGCGGTCGGCCTGCTGGGGCTGGCGATCCTCGGTGTCGCCGTGCTGGTGCCGGCGTGGTTGTTCAACATCGGGTCCGCGGAGGACGCCGGCGAGACGACCACCATCACCAGCTACCGGGCGACGTTCGACGTGGCTGACGACGGCACCATGCGCGTGGTCGAGGACATTGAGCTCCTCGTGGAGACCTTCGACCGGCACGGCATCTTCCGGTTCTTCGACCGCGCGGACCAGAGCGCGCCGCACCTGCGGCGGGAGCCCTACGACATCGAGGTGCTGCGGGCCGGTCAGCCGGAGCAGGTGGAGTACCTCACCGAGGACCAGGGGCGGTTCCTGGTCGCGAAGATCGGCCGGCCCGACGTGGTGCTCGAGCCGGGGACCCACACCTACCAGATCTCCTACACCGTCGACGACGTGCTGATCGACGACCCCGGTGGTGACGGGTCGCGGTTCTACTGGCAGGTTCTGCCCGGCGGCTGGGCCCAGTTCATCGAGGAGCTGCGAATCCGGGTTCGCCTGCCTGCCGACGCGTCCGACGTGCAGTGCGCCGTCGGTTCCGGTTCGACCAGTCCCTGCCCACCATCGGGGGAGGGGTCACCGGCGCTGCGGCTCGGGCTCGAGCGCATCGATCCGTTCACGCCCGTCACGATCCAGACCGACCTCGCGACCCCGGTGCCGCCGGTCCGGGGCGACGAGTACGCCTGGGGCCCGCAGTACGACCCGGTGCTGGCACCGGTCCCGGTGGTCGTCCTCGTGGTGCTGGCCGCGCTCGGTGCGCTGGCAGCCGGCGTCGGGCTCAGCTACCGGGTCTTCGAGCGCACGCCGCCGTACCCGCTGCAGTACGCGCCCCCGCCGGGGCTGGGACCCGCCCAGGCGGCGTACGTCCTCGACGAGCGCGTGGGGCGCGAGCAGCTGGTGGCCACCGTGCTGCACGCCGCCGAGCAGGGTGCGGTCGACGTGCGCCGGTCCGAGAGCGGCTGGACGATCGAGGACCGGGGCGGCTGGGACCGGGTCGACCAGGTGTCAGCGGGGCTCGCGACGCTCACCGGCGGGTCCGGGACGTTCAGCGCGACGACCGGCGGGGTCGACGCCGGCAAGCGGCTGCAGGAACAGCTGTCGCAGCTCGAGGACGACACCGCCGACTGGGCCCGGAGCCAGGGGTTGGTCGTGCGCGGCCCGCTCGGCGGGCTCGGCGGGTTGCTCGTGCTCGCGGCGATGGGCGTGGCGGTCGCGATCGGCGTGACCGCGCTGTTCGGCATGTCGCTGCTGGCGATCGTCCCGGGGTTCTTCGCGATCGGCGCCGTCGGCCTCCTGATGCCCGGCGCGGGAACCCTGCGCACCCGGTCCGGCCGCGACCTGTGGTCGCGGGTCGGCGGGTTCCGGCGGGTGTTGTCGACGCCGTCGAGCAAGGAGCGGTTCGACTTCTCGGGCCGCCAGGACCTCTACACGGCGTACCTGCCGTGGGCGGTGGCGTTCGGCGTGGCGGCCGCGTGGGCGGCCAAGTACCGCACCGAGACCGGCACGGAGCCGCCGGTCCCCGCCTACTTCGCCGGCGGGTACGTCGGCAGCGACCCGGGCGGCCACGTGACCCGGATGGTCAGTGACTTCTCGTCCACGGTCGACTCCGCGATCGGGTCCTACCAGGCCACCCAGAGCTCCTCCAGCGGCGGTGGGGGCGGCTTCTCCGGCGGCGGGGGCGGCGGGGGCGGCGGTGGTGGCTCGTGGTGAGCCGCCGGTACGCCACAATGCAGGCACCCGGCGCGGCCGGGACCATCCGAGAGCGGGGAAGACCATGACCACTGCGCTGATCGTCGTCGGCGTCCTGATCGTCGTCGTGCTGCTGTTCGCCGTCGTGGCGTTCAACCGGCTGCGGACCACGGACATCGCGGCCCAGGAGGCGCTCGGCGGGATCGACGTCCAGCTCACGCGCCGGGCCGACCTGATCCCCAACCTCGTCGAGACCGTCAAGGGGTACGCCGCGCACGAGAAGGGCGTGTTCGAGGCGGTGACCGAGGCGCGGGCCGGCGTCCAGGCCGCCGCAGCCGGCGACGACGTCGCGGCGAAGGCCGCGGCAGACGCGCGCCTGCAGGGCGCCCTGGTCAACCTCAACGCCGTCGCGGAGGCCTACCCCGACCTGAAGGCCAACCAGAACTTCCAGGACCTCCAGCGGCAGCTCGCCGAGACCGAGGACCAGGTCTCGTTCGCCCGGCAGTACTACAACGACGCCGTCCGGTCGCTGAACACGCTGGTCGCGACCATCCCGTGGCTGCTGTTCGCGCCGATGGCCGGCGTCCGGGCCCGTGAGTTCTACGACGCCCCCGAGGGCCAGGAGCAGGCGCCGCAGGTCACGTTCTGACGATCGATTCGTGCCTGATGCGGACCGAGTCGGGTGAAAATTCCACGACTCGACCCGATTCAGGCACGACTCGGTCTCAGAAGACGTTGAACGGGCGGAACTGCACGGACACCCGCGGGCCGGCGTGGGCGACCTTGGGGACGGCGTGCTCCCAGGTCCGCTGGCACGAGCCGCCCATCACCACCAGGTCGCCGTGGCCCATCTCGACCGAGATCGACTCGCCGCCGCCGCGCGGTCGCAGCGCGAGCCGGCGCGGGTCGCCGACCGAGACGATCGCGACCATCGTGTCGTGGGTGCTGCCGCGGCCGATCGTGTCGCCGTGCCAGGCGACGCTGTCGCGCCCGTCGCGGTAGTAGCAGCAGCCGGCGGTCCGGAACGGCTCGCCGAGCTCGGGTTCGTAGTGGGCCGACAGCGCCTCCCGGGCCTCGAGCAGCATCGGGTGGGGCAGGTCCTCGTCGATCATGTAGGTGTAGGTCAAGCGGGGCACGTCGACCAGCCGGTCATACATCTGGCGGCGCTCGGCCCGCCACGGCACGTCGCGCACGAGGGTCGCGAGCACGTCGTCCGCCTGCGGCAGCCACGACCGCTGGACGTCGAGCCAGGATCCGCGGGCGAGCGTGGTGCGCTCGGGGGACAGGACGAGGGTCTCGGTGTCGTCGGCCGCCTCGGCGGCGAAGAGCGTCGCCTGGAACTGCATGGGGAGACGATAGCACCGGAATCGAACAGATGTTCGGATCCAACCGCCTCGGGGTTGGTCGATCTGAGGACGAGCGGGCGGTCGCGGGCGTACGCTTCCGCCGTGGACATTGCGCTCGTTGCCGGCTCGGGCGTGCCCAAGCACGTCCAGGTCCGGGAGTACGTGCGGGGCCTGCTGCGAGAGGCGGCCCCGGGTACGGCGGCGCCCTCGGAGCGCGAGCTCGTCCACCAGTTCCACATCGCCCGGATGACCGTCCGGCAGGCGATGGACGCCCTCGTGGCGGAGGGGCTGCTCGAGCGGATCCCCGGTCGAGGCACGTTCGTGGCCCGGCCGCGGCGCGAGGTCGGTCGGCTGCGCAGCTACACCGAGGAGATGGCGGCCCGCGGGCTGCTGGCCGAGTCGCAGACGCTGGTCGCCCGGCGCGAGCAGGCCGGTCCCGGCGTCGCCCGGGCCCTCGGCGTCACGCCCGGCGACGCGGTGATCCGGTGGAAGCGGCTCCGGCGCGCCGACGGCGTCCCCATGTGTGTCGAGGACGCCTACCTCAACGAGGTGCTGCTGCCCGGCTTCCTCCAGACCGGCATGCCCACCAGCCTGTACGACGCGCTGGCCGCGCGCGGCCTGCGACCGACGTGGGCGGAGGACTCGGTGTCGGCCGACGTGGCATCCGCCCAGGAGGCCGAGCACCTCGAGATCGAGGCCGGCAGCTCCGTGCTGCGGCAGACCCGGCGAGCCCTCAACGAGGAGAAGATCGTCGAGGTGTCGCGCTCGGTCTACCGGGCCGACCGGTTCAGCTGGCGGGTCCAGCTCGGCCAGGGGCACTGAGCCGGCCCAGTCCCGCCACGGCCTGCCCGGACTCCTCGCAGACCCACATCGGGTCGGGGCCGCCGAGGTCCGGCTGGATGTGCAGCGAGTGCTCCGGCGCGTCTCGGCAGGTCTCGCACACCGGCCACCGGAGCCCGGAGTCGAACGCCGCGTCCTGCACGTCCTGGGCGACCAGCCCGGCGACGTACACCTCGCCCTCGGGCCACTGCTCGGCCCACCACTGACGGGACGCCACGGCGTCCTCCAGCGCCGACACCACCTCCGGCGTCGCCGCGCGTCTGGCTTCGAGATCGGCGAGCACGAGGGCGCGCGCGGCGAGGAACAATCGGTGGTCCACGGTTCCATGGTGCCTCGCCCCTACAGTGACGTCATGGGCAAGGCCGTGCTGGAGGTCGCCGTACGCGCTCCGGGTGACGTCGCCGGAGCCGACGAGGGCGGCGCGGACCGGCTCCACCTGAGCGCCGAGGGCGGGCTGTCGCCGGACCCCGCGACCGTGTCCGCCGTCTGCCGCGAGAGCGACGTCCCGGTGTTCGTGCAGCTGCGGCTCAACGACTCGTGGACCACCACGGGCGGCGAGCTGACGCGGCTGACCGGGCTGGCCGAGGACTACCTGCACTGTGGTGCGGCGGGGGTCTCGTTCGGCTTCCTCGACGCCGACCTCGAGATCGACGAGGAGGTCTGCACCCACGTCGCGGAGTCGCTGCCCGGCGTCCCGTGGACCTTCCACGGCGGTTTCGACGACGCCCTCGAGCCGCTGCGTGCGTGGGCCCGGGTGTCCGACCTGCCCGGCCTTGCCGGGGTCCACTCCGCCGGCTCGCCGCGCGGCCTCGGCGTCGGTTTCGACGACCTGCTCGCGCTCGCCACCCGCTGGCCGAGGATCGCCGAGCGGGTCGTCCCGGCGGGCGGTCTCGCTGGTGAGCACGTGCCCTGGTTCGTCCGGGTCGGCGTCCGCACCTTCCACCTCGGGCCACAGGTCCGTCCCGGCGGCTCCGACAAGGCCTACGTCGACGCCGCGCACGTCCGCTCCTGGCGGCTGCTGCTCGACGACGCCGTGACCCGCGCCGAGCACGCCGTGGCCGGATGATCCGGCTTCGCCGGTCCTGCAGACTGTCCCTGTGAGTGATCCTGCAGCCGAGCACGCCCGTCGCATCGCCGAGCCGGCCCGCGAGCAAGGCCGTTCCGTCGCCTCCGCGGAGTCCCTGACCAGCGGGCGGGTGGCCGCCAGCCTGGGCGCTGCGAAGGACGCCGCCACCTGGTTCCGGGGAGGCCTCGTGGCCTACCACGACGAGGTCACCTGCCGGCAGCTGGCCCTGGACGGCGATCCCGACGAGGTGGTCGAGGCGAGCACGCTGGCCGCCGTGGAACTGCTGCGGCGCACCCTGGAGTCGGCTCGGTGATCCTGATCGACCCGCCGCTGGCGGAGGGCCGCGGCCGGCTCTGGTCCCACCTGGCCAGCGACGTCTCCTACGACGAGCTGCACGTGTTCGCCCGCGAGGCCGGCGTCCCCGAGCGGGGCTTCGACCGCGACCACTACGACGTCCCGTCCGAGTGGTACGACGAGATGGTGGCCCGCGGTGCGTCGCCGGTCACCTCCCGCGAGCTGGTGAAGCGGCTGGTCGCGGCCGGGCTGCGGCGCCGTAAGCCGGGCCACTCGCCTGGCTAACGTGCCCTTGGCCTTGCTTATGGACAGCTGCAGCTGTCCATGAGCAGGAAGCGCGGCACGTTACCCAACCGGTTCCGAGCCCAGCCGGGCCAGCTCGGCCGCCACGTTCCGGCGCGCCGCCGCCTCCCACAGCTCGAAGCCGCGGGCGGTCTGGAACAGGGCCGGCTTGGCGAGCAGGTCCGCCAGCACGGCCGTGCGGCCGCGGGCGAAGGCGGCGTCGGGCACCTGGGCGTACTCCCGGCGTACGTCGCGTGCGTACTCGTCGTACCGGTTGGCGGGCGAGGCCAGGATCGCCAGGTCGGCGTCGCACAACGCCTGGCCGTCCGGGTCGTCGTCGGCCGGCCGGTGCGCCGCCGTGAGCCGCACCAGCCGGGCCACCTCCGGGCCGAGGTCGCCGGGCAGCACGCGCGCGGCGAAGGCCGCCGACTGTTCCTCGTCGTCAGCGGCCCCCTCGTACACAGCGTCGTGGAACCACGCGGCGAGCAGCACTGCCTCCGACGAGCAGGCCAGGTCGTCGAGCCGGTCGAGCACCTCGGTGAGGTGGCGTAGGTCGTGGTAGCTGCGGCCGGGTGAGCCGTACGCCGCCAGCAGCTCGTCGCGGACGTCGAGGTGTGACGCCAACGGCCAGCGGTCCTCCAGCATCAGCCCTCCACGCGGTCCGCCGCCAGCTCACGGGCGGCCGCCCGCCCCGGCGACATCGCCCACCGGATCGTGCCGGTGGCCAGCGAGCCGCCCGCTCGGACGACGGTGCGCTCCGTCACGGGCAGCGACGGCAGGTGCAGCGGCTTCCGGGTCCACCGGGGGAGCAGCCCGACCGCGGCGGCGACCAGGACGCCGTACGCCGGCCGGGCGGACAGCGGCAGCGGTGGGCGGGTCACGACGAAGCGGACGGCCTCCCGCGCGTGGTCGGTCGCCCGCAGCTCGGGCCGGTACGCCTCGATCCGGTCGGCCAGCGCCGCCTCGGTCAGGGGCGGGTCCAGGACGCCGAGCTTGCGGGCGATCACGGCCGCCTGGGCGACGTACTCGTCGCGGCCGGCCGCGTCGAGCGGGTGCCGGCCGTAGGCGGTGTGGGCACGCAGGAAGCTGTCGACCTCGGCGACGTGGACCCAGCCGAGCAGGTGCGGGTCGGAGGCGACGTAGGGCGTGCCGTCAGGCATGGTGCCGGCCACCCGGTGGTGGATGGCACGCACGACGTCGACCGCGCGCTGGGCGTCGTCCGCGTGCCCGAAGGTGGTCTCGGCGAGGAACCGGCTGGTGCGGGCGAGCCGGCCGAGCATGTCGACGCGGTAGTCGGAGTGCTCGGCGACGGCGGTCATGGCGGCCGGGTGGAGGGTCTGGAGCAGCAGGGCCCGCAGCCCGCCGACGAACATCGACGCGTCGCCGTGGACGGCGCCGATGGGCGAGTCGGGCTCGAACCAGCGCGGTCCGGGCCGGCCGTGGATCCGCTCCCGGTGACGCGGCCCGTCGGGACCGGCGGCGACGGAGAAGATCGCGTCGCCGAGCCGCTGCCGCAGTGCCATGGGTCCAGCCTAGGCAGCCGGTCGGAATCCGGCTCTAGGATCGCGGCATGGCCGGCGAGCGTCTGCTCACCCGCGACTTCTGGCTCCTCGGGTTGGCCGACCTCGCGTACTTCACCTCGGTGGGGGTGGCGCTGCTCGCGCTGCCGCTGACGGTGACCGGCCGGATCGGGTCCGACGAGGCCGGCGCGGGCCTCGCCTTCGGCGCGTTCGGCGTCACCGCCCTGGTGTGCCGGCCGTTCGCCGGGCGCCTGTCCGACCGGTTCGGCCGCCGACCGCTGATGATCGCGGGCGCCCTCGGCTGCGGCCTCGGCATGGTGCTGATGCCGTACGTCGAGTCACTGGCCCTGGTGGTGGCGCTGCGCCTGCTCCAGGGAGTCGCGGAGGCGGCGTTCTTCGTGGCGGGCTTCGCACTGCTGGCCGACCTCGCGCCGCCGTCCCGGATGGGCGAGGCGCTGAGCTACAACTCGCTCGGCCTCTACCTCGGGATCGCGTTCGGGCCGTTCGTCGGCGAGCTGCTCGCCGAGGCCGGCGGGCTCGACGTCGCATGGTACGGCGCCACCGCGCTCGCCGTTCTCGCCGCGGCCCTGACGCTGGTGCTCACCGAGCCTGCCCGCGTCGACGACGGCGACGGCCACGGCCGGCTGATCCATCGCGCGGCGATCCCGATCTCCCTGGGGTTCTTCGCGTCCCTGGCGGCGGTCAGCGGCTTCCTCGCGTTCGCGGCGCTGCACTCGCGCGACATCGGCCTGAGCAACACGTCGTTGGCGCTGCTGACCTACGGCCTGGTGGTGGTCTTCTGCCGGCTCGTGTTCGCCCGGGTGCCCGACCGGCTGCCGTCGCTGCCGCTGGCCGCCGCCTCCCTGCTCGCGGTGGGAGCCGGGCTGGCCGTCATGGCCGTGTGGCAGCGGCCGGCCGGCCTGCTGCTTGGGGTGGTGGTCGCCGCCGTCGGGGTGTCCTTCGCGACGCCGGCGTTCTTCTCCGCGATCTTCGCGACCGCGACGCCGTCGGAGCGCGGCGCGGCCTCGGGCACGGCCAGCGCGTTCATCGACCTCGGGCTGGGTGCCGGCCCGATCCTGATGGGCCTGGCCGCGGACGCACGTGGCATCCCGGCCGCGTTCGGGATCGGTGCAGCGGTCGCGCTGCTCGGGTGTGCGTGGGTGGTGCTGCTGCAGCTGCGCTCCGGTCAGTCCTCGCTCGGGACCAGCACCCACAGCGCCACGTAGACCAGGAACTGCGGTCCGGGCAGCAGGCAGCTGACCACGAAGATCACGCGCATCGTGGTGGGAGTGGTGCCGAAGCGGCGGGCCAGGCCGGCGCACACGCCGGCGATCATCCGCTCGCGACGCGGGCGGACCAGGGATCGGGTGGTCATCGTCTTACTCATGTCATCGAGCGTGCCTCGCCAGGGCCCGGATTTCAGCCCCGAGTCGCCGATCTCAGGGAGAGGTCAGGGTCCCGGTCAGGCGCAGGGACGTGCCTGGAGGTCGGGTGACGGCGTGCACTCGCGGTAGCGCCAGCGGCGGCCGTCGTCGGTCTGCTCGCGGTCGACCCGGGTGACGATCTCGAGGCGCCCGTCGGGAGTGAGCCGGTAGTACGTCCGGCGCGGGGGCTCGGCCTCGTCGTGGAGGACGGCCAGCTCCGCACCCTCGGCGCCGATGCCCCGCTGCAGGCAGTGCCACGCACCCGCGACGTCCCAGGGCAGGCGGTTCCCGTCGAGGTAGCCGCAGACGCGGTACTCGGGGCGGTTCAGGAACCACCACTCGATCTCGCGGTCCGTCGCGTCGGTGGGAACGCTCGTCGGGACCGGTCGTGGCAGGGCCCCGCCCGCGTCGTCGGCCTGCTCGGCGTCCGCCAGGCCGCCCACCACCAGCAGGAACAGCCAGACCAGCACCGACACGGCGATCGCCTACGCGCACGGCCCGGTGCGTAGATCCGCGGCCGGCTGGCACTGGCGGTACTCCCAGGTCGGCTCCGTGCCGGGGGACTGAGACCTGTCCACGAAGATCTCGAGCGGCCCGTCGGGGTTCACCCGGTACGTCGTGGTGGACACCGGGTCGCTGAAGTCGTAGATGAACAGCTCGGCGCCGTTCTCGCCACCGACCGCGTCCTGCAGGCACGACCAGCCGGCGTCGGCCTGGGCACCCGCATCGCCCGACGTGACGTCGACGAAGCCGCAGGCCCTCACCAAGGACCGGGTCGCGTACCGCTCCTGGATCTCGCCGCTGGTGCTCGGGAACGGCAGGTCGTCCGGGAACGGGTCGGACTCCGCACCCGGCAGCTCCGTGGCGCTCGGGACCGGCGCCTCCTCGGCCCCGGACCCCACCTCGGTGCCGCCGACGGAGCCGAACATGCCGAAGCCGAGCACGACGAGGACGAACCAGATGAGCACGGACATGTCGCGAGGGTAGGCCGCGACGACCCGCGCCGCACGACCTTCAGTGGGAACCGATGTCCAGGGCTGGGCGGTCGTACTGTCATGTCGATCCCGGAGCTGCCGTGCGAGGCGTCCGGCGAGGCGTCGTGCCCGATCGATGCGCTGCGGCCGCTGACGGGGCCGTGAGGCGTCAGCCGGGCTCGCCCTCGAAGTACCCGCTCAGGTACCCGAACTGGTCCCGGATGGTGTCCTTGCGGACGTCGTAGCGCACCAGGTCCTCCTGGCCGTCGCCGCGCCTCACGCTCAGCGACAGCGACACGAAGGTCTCACTGGGGTCGTCCTCCCAGAAGTTCACGATCTCCACCAGCGGCGGCAGGTCGTTACCCATCAGCACGGTCACCGACTCCTGGCGCGGCTGGTCCTCCACGCGCCAGCGCGCGTCGCCGTCGATCAGCAGGTGGTGCCGCTCGCAGACCACGACCTCCACGGGCGTCGGCTCCTCGCGCACGGTCATCACGTGTGAGCCGGTGTTCTGGCAGCGCAGCACGGAGCACGTCATGGGCGCACCCTACGGCCATCCCTCGCGCAGCTCGCGGTGGCCGAACCCCATCGGCGGCGAGGCCCTGCGGCATCAGCCGGGCTGGTTCTTGACCAGGTGCAGCAGCGCGTCCTGGCCGGTGTCGATGAGGGCGTAGCGACGCGAGCCGTCCCGGCCGTGCAGCACGAACACCTGTCGCCGGTCGTTGCGGTCCTCCAGCTCCCACCAGCCGGTGTCGGCGATGCTCTTGTGCTCGTCCTCGAAGGTGGCGTGCTCCAGCTCGTGGTCGGCCACGGGGACGGCGAGCCGGTCGTGCCGGGTGTCGGTGGGGAGGCCGCGAGGCACGGCCCAGGACCGGAGCACGCCGTCCTCCTCCAGCCGCAGGTCGAAGTGGTGCTGCGGCTGGTGGTGCTCGTGGAGCACGAAGACCGGTCGCCCCACGTCGGTCACAGGTCGACCGCGTCGAGGATCCGGTAGGCGTAGCCCTGCTCGGCGAGGAACCGCTGCCGGTTGGCCGCGAAGTCGGCGTCGACCGTGTCCCGAGAGACGATCGCGTAGAAGCGTGCGGTGCGGCCGTCCTGCTTGGGCCGCAGCAGCCGGCCGAGTCGTTGCGCCTCCTCCTGGCGCGACCCGAACGAGCCGGAGACCTGGATCGCGACGGCTGCCTCGGGCAGGTCGATCGAGAAGTTGGCGACCTTCGAGACGACGAGGAGCGAGAGCTCGCCGGTCCGGAACGCCTCGAACAGCCGCTGCCGTTCCTTGACGGGGGTGTCGCCCTTGATGACCGGTGCGTCGAGGTCGGCGCCGATCTCGTCGAGCTGGTCGAGGTACTGCCCGATCACCAGCGTCGGCTCGCCGGCGTGCTGGCGCACGAGCTGCTCGGCGACCCGCGTCTTGGCGGGCGTGCAGGCCGCGAGCCGGTAGCGCTCCTCGGGCTCGGCGGTCGCGTAGGCGAGCCGCTCCGACTCCGACAGCGTCACGCGGACCTCGACGCAGTCGGCGGGAGCGATCCAGCCCTGCGCCTCGATGTCCTTCCACGGGGCGTCGTACCGCTTCGGCCCGATCAGCGAGAAGACGTCACCCTCACGGCCGTCCTCGCGGACCAGCGTCGCCGTGAGCCCGATCCGGCGCCGCGCCTGCAGGTTGGCGGTCATCCGGAAGATCGGCGCGGGCAGCAGGTGCACCTCGTCGTAGACGATCAGCCCCCAGTCGCGCGCGTCGAGCAGCTCGAGGTGGGAGTAGACGCCCTTCCGGCGGGTCGTCATGACCTGGTACGTCGCGATGGTGACGGGCCGGACCTCCTTGACGGAGCCGGAGTACTCGCCGATCTCGTCCGCGGTGAGCGTCGTGCGCTTGAGCAGCTCGTCCTTCCACTGCCGGGCCGAGACGGTGTTGGTGACCAGGATCAGGGTCGTCGCCTGGGCGTGGGCCATCGCGGCCGCGCCGACGATCGTCTTGCCGGCGCCGCACGGGAGCACGACGACCCCCGACCCGCCGTGCCAGAACGAGTCGGCGGCATCGCGCTGGTAGTCGCGCAGCGTCCAGCCGTCCTCGGCGAGCGCGATCGCGTGGGCCTCGCCGTCGACGTACCCGGCGTAGTCCTCGGCCGGCCACCCCAGCTTGAGCAGCGCCTGCTTGAGGTTCCCGCGCTCACTCGGGTGCACCACCACGGTGTCGTCGTCGAGCCGGGCGCCGAGCAGACCGGCGATCTTCTTGGCGCGCAGCACCTCCTCGAGGACCGGCCGGTCGTTGCTGACGAGCACCAGGCCGTGCGTCGGGTGCTTCTCCAGGCGGAGCCGTCCGTAGCGCGCCATCGTCTCGGCGACGTCGACGAGCAGCGAGTGGGGCACGGCGAACCGGCTGTAGGTGAGCAGCGTGTCGACCACCTGCTCGGCGTCGTGGCCCGCGGCGCGGGCGTTCCACAGGCCGAGCGGCGTGAGCCGGTAGGTGTGGATGTGCTCGGGGCTGCGCTCGAGCTCGGCGAACGGCGCGATCGCCTTCCGGCAGTCGGCCGCCTGGGCGTGGCCGATCTCCAGCAGGAGCGTCTTGTCGCTCTGGACGATCAGGGGTCCGTCGTTCATGACCGGCCCAGCCTACGGATCGGCCGCAACCACGTGGCGTCGAGATGCGTCCACACTGGTGACGACACCACTGGGGAGGGAACCCACATGGCACGCACACTCATCACCACGGCCGTCGCGATCGTCGCCGGCCTCGCACTGGCGGCGCCGGCCCAGGCGCAGCTGACCGTCACCCAGGACGCCCGCGGCGACTCGGCCAAGGACGTCGACATGAAGAAGGTCACGGTCGACCACACCCGGAAGCGGGTGAAGCTGAAGACGAAGATGTACCGCGGCAACGGCCTGCCCGACGAGGTCTGGCACGTCGTCGACACCCGAGGCGACGCGGTGCCGGAGTTCATCGTGTTCACGGTCGTCACCAGCGAGGTGACCGACAAGCCGAGCGTGCGGGTCGTCCGGGTCGACGGCTGGCCGCGGCGCAAGGACCCCTACGACAGGCTCCACGACGGTGACGCCGTGTCGTGCGGGCTGCACCTCGGGCGCCGCAAGCCCGCCGAGCGACTGCTCACCGTGGTCGTCGGCCGCGGCTGCCTCCGGACCGACGGGGCGATGCCGCAGCGGCTCCGCGTGAGCTCGTTCGGCACGTTCGAGTGGGGCCAGGTCACCGACAAGGTCCCGGCCTGGCGCGAGTACGGGCGCTGGGTCACTGCGGCCTGACCGCGCGGACGGCGGTGGCGTCGAGGTCGTCGTCGGCGACGACCTCGGCGACCAGCCCGGCGGCCGCGCAGGCCGCCACGGTGAGCGGCGCCTGCGACCGCCCGGTCTCGATCAGCAGCCGGCCGCCGGGAGCCAGCCAGTGCGCCGCCCCCGCCGCCACCCGGCGGTGGAGGGCGACGCCGTCCGGCCCGCCGTCGAGCGCGACCCGCGGCTCGTGGTGGCGGGCCTCGGCGGGCATGGTGGCGATCGCGCCGGTCGGCACGTACGGCGCGTTGACGGCCAGCACGTCGACCCGCCCGCCCAGGTCGACCGGCAGCGCGTCGTAGAGGTCGCCCTCGAAGACCCGCGCCGGCGGCAGGCTGCGTCGCGCGCAGGCGACCGCGACCGGGTCGACGTCCGAGGCGTACACCCGTGCCTCCTGGCACGCGTTGGCCACCGCGACCCCGATCGCCCCGGACCCGCAGCACAGGTCGACCACCACGGGGTTTCGTCCGGGGACCATTGTCTCCAGGGCCAGCCGGACCAGCAGCTCGGTACGACGGCGCGGGACGAACACGCCGGGGGCTACGGCGACCCGCAGCCCGGCGAAGGAGGCCCAGCCCAGCAGGTGCTCCAGCGGCTCGCCGGCCGCGCGGCGGGTCACCAGCCCTTCGAGCTCCGACCCGGCCGCGGCGTCCGTGAGGAGCGCGGCCTCCTCCTCGGCGAACACGCAGCCGGCCGCCCGCAGCCGGTCGACGAGCTCAGACAGCCGACTCGGCCTTCTGGCGGGCGCGGTAGGCGGCGACGTTCGCTCGCGAGGAGCACCGGTCGGAGCAGTAGCGGCGCGACTGGTTGGGCGAGGTGTCGACGTAGACGTTGTCGCACTTCACCTCCGCGCAGACGCCGAGCCGGGTCGGCCCCAGGTCGCACACCAGCGTCGCGAGGCCGAGCAGCGCCTCCCCGATGACCAGCTCCGACACGGTCGCCGCGCGGGTGGCGACGTGGAGGTGGAGGTCGGCGGGGTCGTGGTCGGAGATCATCGGAGTGATCGGGTGCTTCTCCATCAGCGCGTTGAGCCCGGAGATCACGGCGGGGACGTTCTCGGCCTCGGACGCTTCGAACACCGGCCGGAGCTCCTTCTGGAACCGGCGCAGCGCGGCCGCGTCACGGTCGGTGCACTGCGGGTGCAACCACTGCCGTCCGGTGAGGTGGGCCACCAGGTCGTCGCGGTCGGCGAGCTCGGTGTTGAGCAGGCTCGCCGACGCCTCGGCATACCGGATGAAGTCCACGTGTCGAGTCTACGGCCGGGCCGAGGGCGCGTCCCCGGCGTCGCGCACCGAGGTGATCCGGTGGATCGCGAACGTCCGGGTGTCGTCGCTGCGGGCGTCGTACGCCGTGAGCTGCCCGCCCTCGACCCGCACCGGCTCCACCAGTCGTTCGGAGCGGGTGCCGTGGTTGTCGACGTACCCGATGAGGACCGGTCGTCGGCCCTCGACCGCGTCGCGCAGGGCGGCCAGCGAGCCGCTGGGCGTGAGCGTGTCCGCGCTCGTCACCGGCCGCGCCGCGGTCACGCGGTCGCCGGCCCGGATCGCCGCCACGACCTGCGCGGCCTGGGCGGCCTCCCGCGCCACGGCGGCGGACGCGGCCCGCCGCCCGCGCGGGCTGCGGGCCCGGACCAGGTCCGGCCGCGCGATCCGGACGGTGCCGTCGGGTGCCTCGACGACGGGCGCTGCCCCGAGCTCGCGCAGCCGGGGGAGCAGCACGTCGAGCGGGGTGTCGCTCACGAGCACGGTCGGCGCGACCCGTCGGAGGCCGAGCCGGCCGGCCTGCGGGTGGTGGAGCAGCTCGGTCAGCACCGTCTCGTCGTCCGCCCGCAGGAAGGCCTCGGCGTGCCCGACCCGGATGCTGCCGAACGTCCGCGCGGTGTCGTCGACGAGGTAGCGCAGCGGCTGCGGCACCTCGGTCGCGGACACCTCGTCGAGGAACTCGTGCACCTCCAGGGCCGACCACCCGAGGTCCAGGGCGCGACGCACGGAACCGCCGGTGAAGCGGTAGACGGTCGCCCCGCCCCGCGACTCGACGTCGGCCACGACGTGCAGCCGCCGGGCCACCGCGGTCTCGAGCGGGCCGGGCGCGACGGCCGTCAGGTCGGCCTGGACCACGACCTCGCTGACCGGTTGCGGGAGCAGTGGGGTGACCCCGGCCGCCGCGGCGGCGGGGTCGCCGTCGAGCAGCGGCCGGAGGTACGACGCCGGGCCGCCCAGGCCGGTGAGGCCGAGGGTCGCGGCCTCCTCCAGCGCCCACGCCGCCTGGTCGCCGCGGGCCACGGGTCGCCGCGGCCGCACCCAGGCGAGGCGGGCCACCACGGACGGGACCCCGGTACCGGTCGCGAGCACCTCGCCGTCGGGCAGGTCGGCGAGCACGGTCAGCGCCATGCGTCGGGTCTCCACCGCGATCGGGCTGGTGGAGTCGGGGGCGAGCGCGTTGCGGCCCTTGCCCGCGGTGTCGCGCGACCCGACCAGTCCCGGGACCCGGGGGCTGTCGAGCCAGGCGCGCACGAGTGCGAGCCAACGCTCCGCGTGGTCGCGGGTGCTCCAGGCGTCGAACGTGTCGGTGGGGACCAGCACCGGTTCGCCCTCCGCGTCGGCGCGGGTGGCCAGCAGCCCGGCGGCTGCGGCGACCTCGACCAGGAGTGCGGCCGTGCGGTCGGTGGTGTGCAGCAGTCCCGCTGCTGCCCGGAGGTCCCGCACCCCGAGGCCGCCGCTGCGGAGCTCGGACGGCGGACTGGTGCCCCACTGGTCGAGCAGGAGCTCCACCCGGTGGACGGCCTCGAACGCGGCCCCGGCCGCGGCCCGGTCGACCAGGGCGGCACCGCGCTGGGTCGTCGCCAGGTCCGGCGGTGCGTCCACCGGGTCGCGGGTCGTCCGCCCACCGCGCAGCGCCACCGCCACCTCACCGGGCACGACCACGGTGCCGCCGCCCCGCGGCACCAGGAGCTGTCGCGCGAGCAGCTCCTCGGCCGGCGTCTCCGCGTCCCCGGGCGTCACGCCTCGGCGTGCCGAGCCGGCGGTCGCCTGCCCGCCGTGGGCGTCGACGTGGTCGAGCATCGCGCGGGCCTGCGGGCTGATCTCACCGAGCAGCGCGGGCACCTGGCCCGGGTCGGGACCGTCCTCGGTACGTGGCCGCACCCCGCTCGCGCCGGGGCTCTGGGGTGTCAGCGCGTCGACGACACCGGTGAGCGGGCGCAGTCCACCGGGCGCCTGCCACACCAGACCGAGGTCGAGCAGCCGGTCCAGCGCGGCGGCCGCGGCCGCCGGCTCGGCGTGCACGAGCGAGGAGAGTTGGTCGCGGGTGGTTTGGCCGGCGACCAGGTGGGCATCAAGAACGGAAAGTTCCAGCATGCTCAGCTGGTCGAGCGCGCGGACGACCGACGACCGGGTCGACGCGCGCGAGGCCAGCTGACCGGAATCGTGAGGGGCGGGCGTGGCGAGGTCCGGGCGGTCGCGCAGCAGCCGGGTCAACCGGTCATCGGGCCATGCCCGCAGCTGTGCCGCGAACGTGCGGTACTCCGCGTCGCCCGCGCCCTCCTTCGCCATCCGGCCAACGCTACTCGGCGTCCGAGGCGCGGGACGGCCTACGCTGCTGCCCGCCCAGGAGGTGGGATGAGGCAGGTGGAGCTCCATCACGGCGCCCGGTCCGACGTCGGGCTGGTCCGCGAGGTCAACGAGGACGCCTTCCTCGCCTCGCCCCCGGTGTTCGTCGTGGCCGACGGCATGGGCGGTCACGACGGTGGCGACGTCGCGAGCCGGATCGTCGTCGAGGAGTTCGCCCGGCTGGCCGACGACGGCTTCGAGCCAGAGCGCGGTGGCGACCTGGTGGCGGAGACGCTGCAGGAGTGCCAGCGCCGGATCCAGGAGTACGGCGAGCAGCAGATCGCGCAGCGGCAGGCGCGCGGGTACGCCGGCACGACCGTGGCGGCGGCCCTGCTGGTCGACGACGGCGGACCGAAGTGGCTGCTCGTCAACCTCGGCGACTCCCGCATCTACCGGCTCACCGACGACCGCCTCGAGCAGGTGAGCGTCGATCACAGCCTCGTCCAGGAGCTGGTGGACGCCGGCACCATCACCGACGAGGACGCCGCGACCCATCCTGAACGGCACGTGATCACCCGGGCGCTGGGCGGGCCCCATCCGGGTGAGGCCGACTACTTCCTCCTGCCCCTGCCCGCCGTCGAGCGGCTGCTGCTGTGCTCCGACGGCGTGAGCGGGATGATCGACGACGACGCCATCGCGACCGTCCTCCGCGACGCCGAGGACCCCCGTGACGCGGCCGACCAGCTGGTCGAGCGGGCACTCGCAGCAGGGGGTCGCGACAACGCGACCGCGGTCGTGATCGATGTGGTGGGATGGGCCGACGTACCGGACTACGACTCCGACCGCCAGCGCTTGAGCCTCGAACAGAAACTGGGTGCCCTGCCGTGACCGAGACGACCGCGACCCGCAGCTACCGCCCCGGGCAGTGGTTCGGGATCTTCGGGGCGCGCGCCACCGTGCTGCTGCCGCCCTCGGAGAAGGACCGGGTCGGACGGCTGTGGGCGCTGGTCGACGACGGAGCCGGTTTCGACGTCGTCCTCGACGCGCTGATCTCCGAGGGACTGCGCGACCTGCCGGGCTTCGTCCTGGTGTCCGCCGAGGAGGAGGAGACGAAGGTCGTCATCCGCGGTGAGGCCCGGGCCTGGTTCACCTCGGGCGACGAGACGTTCGAGGTCTCAGGCTCACAGGCCACGACCTGGGCCGAGCGGTCCGTCGCCGGTGTCGACGCGAGCCGGCTCGTCGTGGGGCCGGTCGATGCGGATGACCAGCCGCCGCTGCTCCCGATCGTGCAGGGCCTGGTGCGGGTGGGCGAGGTGTTGTCCCCGGCGGCCGAGGTGGGGCCGGAGCCCACGCCCGCACCCGTTCCGGTGCCTGCCCCGGAGCCCGAGCCCGAGCCCCAGCCCGAACCCGAGCCCCAGCCCGAGCCTGAGCCCCAGCCCGAGCCTGAGCCGCAGCCCGAGCCTGAGCCGCAGCCGGCGGTCGAGGACGACGCCCCCGACACCGCGCCCCAGCCGGCGGTCGCCGACGTCCCGCCCCCGCCGTTCGGCGTCCCGTCCGGCCCACCGCCCGCCGTATCCGTGCCCGCCCCGCCGCCGGTCGAGCACGACGGCCTGACCCAGGGCGGGGCGACCGAGCCGCCCGCCGGCACCCCCACGCCGCCCCCGAACGTGGTCCGCCCGGTGGCCCGGCTGGTGTTCTCCAGCGGCGACGACGTCGAGGTCGACCGCGCAGTCCTCGTCGGCCGCGCCCCCGAGGCCCGGCGCTTCACCACGGGCGACCAGCCCCAGCTCGTCGTGGTGCCGAGCCCGGCCCAGGAGATCTCCTCGACCCACCTCGAGATCCGCCCCGGCGCCGGCGCCGATCACGGGAGCGCCGTGGTGACCGACCTCGGCTCGACCAACGGCACCGTCGTCGTCCAGCCCGGCCTGCCGCCCGAGGACCTCCAGCCGGGCATCGCCGTGCAGCTCGTCCCGGGGGCGATCATCGACCTCGGTGACGGCGTCACCATCCAGGTGACCAATCCCTGATGTCCGCCGCAGTCTCGGAGCGGGTCACGTCCTACCCTCCGGCCGGCCTCGACCGGCGCTTCTATGCCTACGCCGTGGACCGGCTGGCCGCGTGGCCGCTGCTGGCCGCGGGTGCGTACGCCGCCTACGTGCTCTTCCTCGACGACGGTGAGGTGCTGCCGGGGGTCGTCGCGATCGTGGCTGTCTGCGCCGTGGTCGGCGTCGTCTTCGCCGTCGTGCTCGGCACGACGGGGAGCTCCCCTGGCAAGGCCGCGCTGGGGTTGCGACTGGTGTCCGCCGACGAGGGTCGCCCGATCGGCGTCCGACCCGCCCTGCTCCGGACCGTCATCGTCGGCGCCGCCGCCCTGCCCACGTTCGGGCTCGGCCTCGCGTCGCTCGCGTGGACCGCGGTGATGGACCGCGGCCGGCAGCGCCGCGGCTGGCACGACCACGTCAGCGGGGGCATCGTCGTGGACGTCCGTCCGGTGGCCGAGCTGCCCCGGGACGTCGCCGAGCCGCCGCGCCAGGTCGTCAACCTCACCGCGATGCGGCTCGCTCCCGCCCCGCCGCCCGGCCCGCCTCCCACGCCGCCGCGCCGGACCGCGCCGCCCACCACTCCGCCCCCGTCGCCACAGGCGGGCGTGCCCACGATGCCGCCGGGCCCACCGCCGGGCTTCGCCCCCGGCGGCGCGGGCCCGTCCGGCCACCGGCCGCCGCAGACCGAGCCGGAGGCCGACCGCACGGTGGTCCGCGGCAGCGCGCCCCGCCCAGCGCCGACCGCGCTCTGGCGGGTGACGTTCGACGACGGGCACACGTTCCTCGTCGAGGGCCTGGCCCTGGTCGGCCGGCGCCCCGAGGGGCGGCCCGGCGAGCCGGTCCGGCACCTGGTGCCGCTCACCTCGTCCGACATGTCGGTCTCCAAGACCCACGCCCAGTTCCAGGTCGCCCCCGACGGCGCCCTCGTCGTGATGGACCGCGGCTCGACCAACGGCTCGATGCTGGTGCGTTCCGGCGTCGCCCGCGAGCTGCCGGCGGGCAAGCCGACCACGGTGCTCGCCGGCGACGAGGTCCGTTTCGGCGACCGCAGCATGACCGCGCTCCGCGAGGTGTAGGTGCGGCTCAGCGGAGGTCGGGCATGAGTCCGCTGACCAGTTCGTAGGTGGCCCGGTCGGCCGCGGCGACCAGACCCGACGGGGGCTCGGTCTGCGGCCGGTAGCGCGCGCCGCCGAGATCACCGACGTACCCGCCGGCCTCGGCGAGGAGCAGCGACCCCGGGGCGTGGTCCCACGGCTTCGACCGGGAGTAGATCGCGTAGTCGGCCTCGCCCTCGACGAGCTTGGGGTAGTCGATGCCGCAGCAGACCCAGGTCAGCTCCAGCGCGGTCAGGGTCCCGAGCGCCCGGCCGATCCACGACCGGCGGGACGTGACTCCCCGCAGCGGGTCGCCGATCGGCGGGCGGGTCAACCGCTCGCCGTTCCGCCAGGCGCCGGCACCACGCTCGGCGACGTACGCCTTCGCGTGCTGCGGCTGCCAGATCCACGACCGCACCGTCTCGCCGCCCTGGACCTCGGCGACCATCACGGCGTGGTCGGGCGAGCCCTTCACGAAGTTCTTGGTGCCGTCGACGGGGTCGATCGTGAAGGCGTGCTCGGCTGCGCGGTAGCGCTCCAGCAGGTCGGGGTCGTGGGCCGTCGCCTCCTCGCCGAGCACCACCGCCCCCGGATACGCCGAGCTGAGCGCCCGCGTCAGCAGCTCCTCGGCCTCGCGGTCGGCCACCGTCACCAGGTCGCCGGGACCCTTCTCGGACACCTCGCTGTCGGCCAGGTCACGGAACCGCGGGACGACGACCTGGTCGGCGACCTCACGGATCAGGTCGAGCACGGCGTCGGTGTCCACACCCTCAATCTACTGACCGATAGTCGGTTAACCCGAACGGGTGAGCGGACGTCCGCGGGCTGGATAACGGTCTGGTAACGATGCGGCGCGGCTCTTCCCTCCAACGCCCCCGAAGAGGTCCTCTTCGGAAGGTGCTCGGGACCCCGGTCTCACCAGACGTCGGTCACGAGCCCTCCTCGACGTCGCAGGGCCGTCGAGACCGGTCAATGGGAGGAACTCTCTTGAGGAAGACAAGGCTTGTCGCGATCGCGACCGCCTCACTCGTCGGGGCAGCGATGCTGCCCCTCACTGCTGGGCAGGTCGGGGCAACCCCCGCGCCTGCCACCGCTCCCGGAAGCGCGCAGGGGGGGAGCACCGCCCACGGTGACTCCCTGAAGCCGCCTGCCTGGAAGGGGCGCTACGACGCCATCCGCAAGGCGGCCGTCGAGCAACGTCTCCGCACCGGCGGCAAGGGCGCCACGGAGAAGCTGGGCCGAGGCGTGTACGGCAAGGTCGCGACCGCCGGCACGGAGAAGATCTTCGTCGTCCTCGCCGAATTCGGCAACGAGCGGCATCCGGACTACCTCGACACCGACGAGCCCGTCACTGCGACCAAGTTCGAAGGACCGGAGCACAACGCGATCCCGGAGCCGAATCGCCGCAAGGACAACTCCACGTTGTGGAAGGCGAACTACAGCCGTAAGCACTACAAGAACATGTACTTCAACCGGATGCGCAAGTTCTACGAGAACGAGTCCAATGGCAAGTACAGCTTTGACGGCACCGTCACCGAGTGGGTCAAGGTGCCCTTCAACGAGGCCCGCTACGGCCGCGACTATTGCGGTGGAGTTGCGTGCAACAACACGTGGTGGCTGGTGCGCGACGGCCTCGCCTACTGGGTCCAGGCGAAGCTGGACGCCGGCTGGACGTTGCAGCAGACGACGAACTATCTGAAGACGTTCGACGAGCTCGACCGCTATGACTTCGACGGTGACGGTGACTTCAAGGAGCCGGACGGCTACATCGACCACTTCCAGGTCGTCCACGCGGGCCAGGACGGCGCCGACGGCGACCCGATCTACGGCGACGACGCCATCTGGAGTCACCGCTGGAACGCGCAGCTCCAGGACTTCGGCACTGGTCCCGAGGACGGCGCCCCGATCGGCGGTGTCGAGGTCGGCATGGGCGACGAGACCATGGAGGACGGAGGCGCCTCGGAGGTACCCGACAACCCGACTGGTGTCTGGGTGAACGACTACACCATCCAGCCCGAGAACGGGGGCCTGAGCGTCTTCGCGCACGAGTTCGCGCACGACCTGGAGCTGCCCGACCTCTACGACACCTCGGGCAACCAGGGCGGCGCGGAGAACAGCGTCGGCTTCTGGTCCCTCATGTCGCAGTCACGCGGCACCCTGCCGAAGGACGACGGGATCGGCGACCGGCCGATGCCGATGGGCGCCTGGGACAAGTTCCAGCTCGGCTGGCTCGACTACGACGCCTTCAGGACGGGTGACCATGGCACCACCAAGATCCGTCCCGCGCAGTCGGCCGACACGTCGACCACTGCCGAGGCCGCGGTCGTGCTGCTGCCCAACAAGGTGGTCCCGCTCGATCTCGGGGCGCCGTGCGGCACCTGCGGTGCGTCGTACTTCTGGTCCGACAAGGGCGATAGCCTCAACAACACCATGACGCGGGACGTCGCCGACGGCGGTGCCCTCACCGCCAAGGTGCGGTACGACATCGAGGCCGAGTTCGACTACGCGTTCCTGGAGGCCTCCAGCGACGGCGGTGAGACCTGGGAGGGCGTCGACACCAGCGAGAACTTCGACGGTCCCGACGAGAGCGGGCTCGACCCCCACGACGTGGGGATCAGCGGTTCCACCGAGGGCGAATGGGTGGATCTGACCGCCACCGTCCCCGACGGCACCAACGCCCTGCGCTGGCGCTACGCCACCGACGGCGGGTACATCCTCGACGGCTTCCAGGTCGACAACATCGTCCTGGACAGCACCGAGATCGGCACCGCCGAGACGGACGAAGGCTGGGAGTTCGACGGCTTCCGGATCACCACGGGCGACGAGGAGATCGAGTACCTCAACGCCTACATGGTCCAGAACCGTCAGTACGTCAACCTGGACCGCACGCTGGACCACCTCTACAACTTCGCCGGGTACCCCAACCGGCCGAACTGGGTGGACTGGTTCCGCAACGACCCGGGCGCGTTGATCAGCTACTGGGACAGCTCGGAGACCGACAACAATGTCGGTGACCACCCGGGCAGTGGTCTGATCCTGCCGGTCGACGCACACCCTGCGTTCGACCACGCGCCGGACGGCACGCTGCTGCGTCCTCGGATCTCCTCGCGGGACTCGGCGTTCGGGCTCACTCGGACGAAGACGCAGACGTTGCACTACGGCGGGGTGGAGTACACCCTGCGCGGTCGTGCGGCCAAGCCGTTGTTCGACGACATGAAGACCTGGTGGTTCGGCTCTGACGAGCACTCCACCGGTGAGCACGAGGGTCACTACCAGCCTGGCTGGTACAGCGTCGACGTGCCGAAGACCGGCACCACCATCCGGGTGGTGAAGGTCAACAACGCCGGAGTCATGACGATCCGGGTCGGTACCTCGGGCTGACGCCCACGCACCAAGGTGACCGGGCCTCGGAGATCTCGATCTCCGAGGCCCGGTCCCTGTCTGTCGCGGGGTTCGTGGTGGGGCCGCTGCGTGGTCGGGGTGGTCAGCGGGTGATCGCGAGCGGCACCCGGACGACGTCGCCGAGATCACCGCTCCACACGACGTAGCCGTCGTCCAGCCCGCCGGCGAGCGACCCGGCGCCGACCGTGACGCGGTAGGTCGCCGACTCGCCCGGTCCCAGCGTGATCGAGGCCGGGGACACCGACACGGCGTACCGCTCGACGCCGGTCATCGACACCTGCCAGGTCCCGGTCCGGTGACCGAGGTTCGTGACCCGGCGGGTCAGCGTGCTGGTGCCGCGCGCCAGCAGCGACGCCGAGTTGACGTCCGGGCGGGCGCCCACGAGCCAGGCGCGGTAGGCGCCGGCCGGGACGTCGTGGACCAGGCGGGTGCGGAGGGCGCGGCTCAGGGCGGGCGAGCCGGCGCCGCTGCTGAGGACCGAGCCGGGGACGGGAGAGGCGGTACCGGTGAGGGCGGACCGGACGGCCGCAGCCGGCCAGTCGAAGCGGGACAGGAGGACAGCAGCGGCGCCGCTCGTCCAGGCGGTGGCCGCCGACGTGCCGGACGCGAGCGACCAGCGCGGCCCGGTCGTCGTCGCCGGCGCCGCGGCCAGCAGCCCGGTGGCCGGCGCGACCAGGTCGGGCTTGACGAAGCTCCCGGTCGGGTCTCCGGCGGAGGACCAGCCCGCGACGCGTAGCAGAGGCGAGGGCGACGGGTCCGGGCGCAGGGTCACCCGGGGTGTGCCGCCGGCCAGGGCACGGTGCAGCGCCCGCGCTGCGTCGCGTCCGAGGTGCACGGTCGGGACGGCATGCAGGTCCTGGGCGACCGGGCCGCGCCCGGGGTTGACGAGCACCATGCCGGCGCCGCCGGCGCGGGCGACCGCGGACGACTTCTCGACCCGGCCGATCGCGCCGCGGACGCACAGCACGACCCGGTCCGCGACGGCCGCGGCGTCCAGGGCTCCCGGCCGGCAGAGTGCGGCGGCCGCGCGGTCGACTCCCGGTGCGGGGACGTCACGGCTGCGGACGATCCTGGCGCGCACCGTCCGGTCGGCGGTCATGGCGCCGGGGAAGGCAGTGTTCCCCACCTCGACCGAGCCGGTGCGGGCCGCCTGGCGCAGCCCGCCGACGGTGGTGACCCACGGGCTGTCGTGCGCCGCGTAGTCGTCGTGGTCGTTTCCCGCGGAGGCCACCACGACGATGCCGGCCTCGGCGGCGCCGAGCAGGGCCCGGTCGACGGTGTCGACGCCGGCGACGTCACCCACGCCGAGGTTGAGGACGTCGACGCCGTCCTCGGTGGCCCGGTCGATGGCCGCGACCAGGTCGGCCGTGGCACAGCCGTCGTCGGCGGGGTCCGGGGCGCTCCAGCACGCCTTGTAGGCCGCCAGCCGGGCGCGTGGTGCCACGCCGCTGAAGGAGGTACGCAGTCCGGGCAGGTCGACGTCGACCTGCGCGTTGCCGACGGCGATCGAGGCGAGCGCGGTGCCGTGGCCGCGCACGTCGCGGGCCGATAGCGGCTCGTCGGCGGCGACCGCCTGCTCGCCGTACCCGGCGACGAACCAGGAGGCGGCCACGAGCTTGGCGTTGCAGGTGCGGGGCGACCAGTCCTCACCGGGCTGGCACGCGCCGGAGAAGTCACGCGCGGGCGGGGCCGGTCCGAGGCCGGGCAGCTCGGCGAACACCGCCGTGTCGGGCGAGACGCCGGTGTCGACGACGCCCACGACGACGCCGCGGCCGCCGCGTCCCTGGAGGGCCGCCGGCGCCGTCGGCGCGGACGCGGTCGCCGTCAGCCGGCGGACCTCGTTCTCCTGGACGGCCGCGACCCGCGGCTGCCGGCGCAGCGACAACGCCTGGCCCGGCGTGAGGTCGACGGCGACGCCGCTGAGCGCGGTGGTCCAGCGGTAGACGGGGACGGGCGCGCCCACCGCGTCCAGCGCGGCGTCCTGGCGTCGCGACAGGACGCCCGTGTAGCCAGCGGCCGAGAGCGGGCCGGTGTAGCCGGCGGTGCCGGGCCCGTCGAACGTCACGAGGTAGAGCCGCGGGTCGCCGGTGTGGATCGCGTGGGCGACGGGAGCGGGCGCCACCGTGAGGGCCACCGCAAGGCCCAGGCCGGCGGCCAGGGGCGCGACGAGCCGCCGCCCCGCCACACCACCGCTGCCTCGTGCCACCGTGCGCTCCTGTCCCTACGGCCCCGTGCGCTGCCGAACGACCAGTCTCTCCCACGTGGCAACCCCGGTCGGACGAATCCCGAATCGTCGCTGGCCGCCGGCCTGCCTAGGCTGGGGTCATGTCCGCGCCCTTGTCGGTCGGGTTCGACCTCGACATGACCCTCATCGACACGGGTCCCGGCTTCGGCGCGACGCTGCGGGCCCTGGGGTCCGAGCTCGGTGTCGAGTTCCCGGTCGAGGACGTCGTAGCGCGACTCGGGCCGCCGCTCGACCAGCTGATCGGCCCCCACCTCGCCGAGGATGCCGTGGGGGCTGCTGTCCACCGGTTCCGCGAGCTCTACCCGGCCCACGCGATCGCGCCCACGCTCCTGCTCCCGGGCGCGGCCGACGCGCTGGACGCCGTGCGCGCGGCGGGCGGGCGGGTCGTGGTCGTCACCGGGAAGTTCACGCCGAACGCGCTGCTCCACCTCGAGCACCTCGACGTGGCCCACGACGGGCTGGCCGGCGAGGTCTGGGGGTCCGGCAAGGGCGAGGTGCTGCGCCGCGAGGGCTGCACGATCTACGTCGGCGACCACGTCCACGACGTGGAGGGAGCCCGAGCCGCGGGCGCCCTCAGCGTCTCCGTGCTCACGGGGGGCAGCACCCGCGAGGAGCTGGTCGAGGCCGGCACCGACGTGGTGCTGGACGACCTCTCGCAGTTCGCCGGCTGGTTCGCCGACCACCTGCTCGACCTCCGCCTCGACGCCCTCGCCGCCGACCTCGAGGCGCGGGGGTCGGTGCTGGTCGCCTACAGCGGCGGCGCCGACAGCGCGTTCCTGCTCGCCGCGGCCGTGCGCGCACTCGGGCCCGACCGGGTGGTGGCCGCCACCGGCTACTCCGACTCGCTGCCGCAGGCAGAGCGCGACCCGGCGCGCAGGTTCGCCGAGTCCCTCGGGGTCACGGTGCTGACCCCGCAGACGCACGAGATGGACCGGGAGGGCTACCGGGCCAACGCCGGCGACCGGTGCTTCTTCTGCAAGGCCGAGCTGCTTGACGTGCTGACGCCGCTGGCTCGCGACCACGGGCTGGGGCACGTCGCGACCGGCACCAACGCCGACGACGTGGTGGCCGGCTTCCGACCCGGGATCCGCGCGGCCGCCGAGCGCGACGCGATCACCCCACTCGCCGATGCCGGGCTCACCAAGCGACAGGTCCGGGCGGCCTCGCGCCGCTGGGAGCTGCCGACGTGGGACAAGCCCCAGGCGGCCTGCCTGTCGTCGCGGATCGCCTACGGGCTGGAGGTGACCCCGCACCGTCTGGCGCGGGTCGAGCGGGCCGAGGCCGCCGTCCGCGCCCGGGCCGCAGACCTCGGCGTACCGGTCACGAACCTGCGAGTGCGCGACCTCGGCGACCGAGCCTCCCTCGAGCTCGATGCGACGCTGCTGCCGCTGCCCGAGCCCACCGCCGGGCCGTTCCTCGACGCCGTCCGGTCCGCCGGGTTCGGCGAGGCCGCGCTCGACCCGCGCGGCTTCCGCTCCGGCTCGCTCAACGACCTCCTGTAGCCCGCTCCGGCCCGCCCCCGAATCCCGGTTGGCCCGGTGGCGCAGCGCGACATAGGGTTGGACGTTGCCGCGACGGCGCGTCGCGGCATTCGTCATCAGAAGTGGAAGGTCTCAGTCGTGCCCAGCGGCAAGGTGAAGTGGTTCGACCCGGCGAAGGGGTTCGGGTTCCTGTCCCAGGAGGACGGGCCCGACGTCTACGTGCACTCCGACGCGCTCCCCGAGGGCGTCACGACCCTCAAGAACGGTGCGCGCGTCGAGTTCGGCATCGCCCAGGGACGCCGCGGCGACCAGGCCCTGCAGGTCCGGATCGTCGACGCCCCGCAGTCGGTGCAGCGCAACCAGGCCCACGCGCGGCGCAAGGCCCCGGAGGAGATGGTGACGATCGTCGAGGACACGATCCGGCTGCTCGACGGCGTGGGGGAGACCTACCGCCGCGGCCGTCACCCGGAGTCCAAGACCGCGCGGCCCACCGCCAAGCTGCTGCGGGCGCTGGCCGACGAGCTCGAGCTCTAGGTCGGCCCGGCCGTCGCCGACGTACGCCGGGGCCGGCTGGCCAGCACGAACACCGCCCAGGCCGTGAGCACGGCGACGGCCACGCCGAGGCCGAGCCGGGCCGGTTCCAGCGGCAGCGCGATCCCGACGAAGCCGCCGATCACCCAGGCCAGCTGGAGGGTGGTGTCGCTGCGCGCGAACGCGCTCGCCTGCACCCGCCCCGGGACGTCGCGCTGGATCGTCGCATCGAGACAGAACTTCGCCAGCGACTGGGCGAGGCCGGCGGTGAGGCCGAGCAGGACCAGCGGCAGCACCCCGTAGAACACGGTGGCGACGGCGGTGACGGCGGTGACGGCCACCAACGCCAGCACCACGGTGACCTGGGGGTTGATCCGCTTGAGCCAGGACGCCAGCAGGATCCCGAGTGCGTTGCCGGCCCCGGCGGCGCCGATGATCAGCCCGACCAGGACCTCGGCACGCAGGTCGGTCTCGGGCGGGTTCTCGCGCAGCAGGAACGCCATGAACATGATGAGGAAGCCGCTCAGCCAGCGCGGACCGCAGTTGGCGCGCAGCGCGAACGCGACCGCCGGGGGGATCCGGAGCTTGGCCCGGCCGCGGCGGCTCATCGAGGCGTCCGAGCCGCGCAGCACCAGGTCGTCCTCCCCGACCGAGGAGTCGACCTTGTCGGGGAGCCGGATCGCGCACACGGTCGCGATCACGAACAGCGCGAAGGCGTAGCGCAGCGACCACTCGGGCCCGATCACCGACAGCAGTCCCGCGATCGGCGCCGAGAGCGCCGCGCCGATGGTGCCGGCCATCGACACCCGGCCGTTGGCCCGGACCAGCGTGAACTCGCTGGGCAGCAGCCGGGGCACGGCCGCGGCTCGGGTCACGCCGTACGCCTTGGAGGAGACGAGGACGCCGAGCGCGGCCGCGAACAGCCACGGGGAGTCGCCGGTGACAGACGTCGCCAGCCCCCAGCAGAGGAAGGCACGCAGCGCCATTGTCGCCCCGATCGCCCACCGGCGGCCGTGGGCGAACCGGTCGAGGAACGGTCCGAGCAGCGGCGCGACGATGGCGAAGGGCAGCATCGTCAGGCCCAGGAACAGCGCGACCTGCCCGCGCGCCTCACCGGAGGGGACCTGGAAGAACAGCGAGCCGGCCAGCGAGATCGCGACCGCGGAGTCGCCGGCGGTGTTGAAGAAGTGCATCTGGATCAGCCGGGACAGGCCGGACTCCCCGGCGCCCTCGGCCTCCGACGCCCGCCGCGCGGTGCGGCCGGCGTACCCGCCGAACCGACCCGTCAGCCGAGCCGCTCCGGCGATGCCGCGACCGGTCGCGCGGGCTCCCGCCCCCAGGCCACGGCCGACCGCGCGCGCCCGCCCCGGCCCGGGACGTGGCTCGGCCCCCGTCCCGGCCCCGGTCTCGGCCGTCTCGGCCTCCGGCCCGCGCTCGGTCATGTCTCCCATCCTGCCCAATGGCCCTCGTGGGACGTGCTCCGGCGCCCCGGCCTGACAGGGATCGCTGCGATTTGTCATGATGCGACCGTGACCCCGACCCTGCGCAGCAAGACCGACTCCGTCGCCGCGACCGCGGTCGACGCCGCGCGGGCCGCTCTCGTCGAGGAGGTCGGCGCCGCCGACGTGGGTGAGCACCTCGGCCACACCGCCGAGGGCGACCGCGTCGTCACCCATCTCTTCGCCTGCACCCGCCGTGGGTACGTCGGCTGGCACTGGTCGGTCACGGTGGCCCGGGCGTCGCGCCAGAAGGCGGTGACGGTCGACGAGGTCGTGCTCGTCCCGGGCGCCGAGTCGATCGTGGCGCCGGAGTGGATCCCCTACAAGGAGCGCGTGAAGCCTGGCGACCTGTCGCCGGGCGACCTGCTGCCCGTCGAGGAGGACGACCCGCGGCTGGTGCCGACCTACTCCTTCGGCGACGACCCGCTCGACGCCGACGAGAAGGCCCAGGTCCGCGAGGTCGCCCGCGACCTGGGGCTCGGCCGGGTGCGCACGCTCTCGATGGAGGGCCGCGACCTCGCCGCCGAGCGGTGGTACGACGGCGACGCTGGCCCCGGGTCGCCCCTGGCCCAGTCGGCGCCGGACCTCTGCTCCACCTGCGGCTTCCTGCTCCGGATCTCCGGTCCGATGTCGGAGCTGTTCGGTGTCTGCGCCAACGGCAACGCCAACGACGACGGGCGCGTGGTGTCCCTCGACCACGGGTGCGGCGCGCACTCGGAGGTGCAGCTGGCCAAGCGGCACGAGCCGCAGCCGCTGCCGGGCCACGTCTACGACACGCTCGCCTCCGACGAGTTCGAGGCCCTCTGACCGTCGGTCAGCCGGCGGCGAGCACCCACACGGCGTACTCGTCGTCGGGCGGGTGCAGCTCGTAGCTGCCGAACCGGTGGTCGACCCGCAGCCCGCTCGCGGCCACGTCGGCGACGAACTCGGCGGCGGGGTAGACCCGGCTGCCGGTCCGGTTGCCGTCGAGGTGGAAGCCGACGACCACGCGGCCGCCGGGCGCCAGCAGCTCACGCAGCCGCGTCAGCACCGCGCGCTCGGTCCCCTCGCCGACGTACACCATGACGTTGCCCACGACGACGATGACGTCGAACGGCTCGAGCCCGGCCGGGTCGAGCGCGAGGGCCTGGTGCGGCAGCACCTCGACGTCGGGATAGGTACGACGCGACTGCTCGCGCAGCGACGGGTCGGGCTCGGTCGCCACGACCCGGTGGCCCCGGCGCCGCAGCGCGTCGGACACCCGGCCCATGCCGGAGCCCACGTCGAGGACCCGGGCGCCGCGCGGCGCGAGGGCATCGACGAAGCGGGCCTCGCCCTCGACGTCCTCGCCGCCCTCGACCATCCGGCCGAAGCACTCGCCGTACCCCCGCGTCTCTGCCCCCGCGAGCTCCCACCGCGTCGGCGGCAGCTCGGTCATCGCTCGTCGGCGGCGTCGCGCTCGGCGCGTGCCTTGCGGCGTCGGCGGCAGTACTCGAGACCGAAGAGGCCGAGCCCGCAGCCGGCGAGGCACGTCCACAGCCACCAGAGCCGGCCGTTGTCCTCGAGCTCTCCGTAGAACGGGAGCAGCGCCAGGAATCCGATCAGCCAGGCCAGCGAGCCGATCTCGACCGTGCGGATGCCGTCGACGTCGAGCGGCTCGACGTCCGCGACGATGTAGGTGCGGTTGCCGATCTCGTGCTGCATCGGCTGGTCGTCGCGGAGCTCCACGGCCCCAGGATATCCCGCCCACCTGCTGGCCTGGACGGGCCTGGTCTGCCAGACTGCGCGACCGTGAGCCTCGACAGCTACTTCCAGATCTCTGAGCGTGGCTCCACCGTCGGCCGCGAGGTCCGCGGCGGCGTGGTCACGTTCCTCACGATGGCCTACATCGTGGTTCTCAACCCGATCATCCTGCTCGGCGGGATGGACGCCGGTGGTGAGCAGCTCGCGGGCGGTGACTTCGCTGCGATCAGCGCCGCGACCGCGCTCGCCGCTGGCGTCCTCACCATCCTCATGGGCGCGGTTGCCAACTACCCGCTCGCGCTCGCCACGGGCCTGGGCCTCAATGCGTTCGTGACCTACTCGGTGGCGAGCCAGATGACGTGGGCCGATGCCATGGGCCTGGTCGTGATCGAGGGCCTGATCATCCTGGTGCTCGTGCTCACCGGGTTCCGCGAGGCCGTCTTCAACGCGGTGCCGGCGCAGCTGAAGATCGCGATCTCGGTGGGGATCGGCCTGTTCCTGACGATCATCGGTCTCGTCGACGCCGGGTTCGTGCGCCGTACCGGTGCCGGGCCGGTGCCGGTGACACTAGGCCCGGAGGGATTCCTCGAGGGGTGGCCGGTCGCGGTGTTCTGCCTCGGCCTGCTCCTGGTCCTCGCCCTGTTCGCGCTACGGGTGAGGGGCGCGATCCTGATCTCGATCGTGGTGACGACCGTGGTGGCGATCATCGTCGAGGCGGTCGCCGAGATCGGTCCGACCTTCACCCCTGACGGCGTCAACCCGACCGGGTGGGCGCTGAACGTTCCTCAACTCCCCTCCGACGTGGTCGGGATGCCCGACCTCCAGCTGCTCGGCGAGTTCAACCTGCTGGGCTCCTGGGAGAACGCCGGGATCGTCGTGGCCGCTCTCCTGGTGTTCACGCTGCTGCTCGCCGACTTCTTCGACACGCTCGGCACGATGACGGCCGTGGGTGCTGAGGCCGGCCTGCTGGACGAGCGGGGCAACCCGCCGAACACGCGGCGGATCCTGGTCGTCGACTCCATCGCAGCCGCGGCAGGTGGCGCGGCGTCGGTCTCCAGCAACACCTCCTACATCGAGTCCGCCTCGGGGGTGGCTGACGGCGCGCGCACGGGGATCGCCAGCATCGTCACCGGCCTACTCTTCCTGCTCACGATGTTCTTCGCTCCGGTGGTCAATGTCATCCCGAGCGAGGCGGCAGTCCCGGCGCTCGTGCTGGTCGGATTCCTGATGATGCAGCAGGTCAAGGGAATCGACTGGGACGACCTCGAGATCGCGATCCCGGCGTTCCTCACGATCGTGCTGATGCCGTTCACCTACTCGATCTCGGTGGGCATCGGCGCCGGGTTCATCGCTTTCGTGGTCCTGAAGGTCGTTCGCCGCAAGCGGGCGGCCGTCCACCCGCTGATGTGGGTCGTCGCGGCGCTGTTCGTCGTCTACTTCGCGATCGACCCGATCACCGGCTGGCTCACCTGAGCGCTCGCGTCATGATGTCGGTGACGACGGCGGTCTTGGCGTCGGCGTAGTCCTGCACCCGGCCCCACGCGCGGGTCGCCAGGTCGCGCTTCACGCGCTCGTAGCGATCCCGGTCGTCGGCGTCGGCGCGGAGGTGGTCGCGGAACGCGAGCATCCGGCGTACCTCCTCGCAGTCGCGCCCGAAGACGTGCAGGTTCATCCGGGGTGACCCCTCCCTGAAGAGCCGGTGCTCGTGCCACTCGGGCTCACGCAGGTGGAACGTGTAGCCCGCGGCCTCCAGCGCCGGGGCGTACGCCGCCTCCTCAGTCGGGTCGGGCACGACCAGCAGCACGTCGATCACGTCCTTGGCCGCGAGTCCGGGCACGGACGTCGAGCCGGCGTGGTGCACCTCCACCGCACGGTCGCCGAGCGCCGCCTGGATCCGCTCCTCGTGCCGCCGGTAGCGGGCCGGCCACCCGGCGTCGTACTCGACCAGGACCACCTCGTCGCCGGGGCCGGGGGGCTGCAGGTACTCGACCATGCCCTGATCGTAGGTCCCACCGGAATAGTTAGCACAGGTAATGAGTTACGCTAACGACATGGTTCCCACGGTTGAGAAGACAGTGCGCACCGACGCCGGTCTGGCCTCCGAGCTCCGGCTGTCGGTGATGCGGCTGCGCCGCCGCCTGGCGAGCGAGCGACACCCCGACAACGACCTGAGCCTCACCGCGATGGCAGTGCTCGGCTCGCTCTACCGCCACGGCGACCTCTCCGTCGGCGAGCTGGCCACGCTCGAGCTCGTCCAGCCGCCGTCGATGACTCGCACCGTCACCTGCCTGGCGGACGCCGGCCACGTCGTTCGTCGCCCCCACGAGACCGACGGCCGACAGGTCGTCGTCTCCCTCACCGACTCCGGCCGGAGCACGCTCCTCGCCGACCGCCGCCGCCGCGACGCGTGGCTGGCCCGGCGGTTGGCCGACCTGACCCCGGCCGAACGCGCCGTCCTCCGCGAGGCGGCCCCGATCCTCGAAAGGCTCTCCACTACTTGAGTCCCACGTTCCGCTCCCTCCGCAACCCCAACTACCGCCGGTACGCCGCTGGCGGCGTCGTCTCCAACACCGGCACCTGGATGCAGCGGGTCGCCCAGGACTGGCTGGTGCTGCAGCTCACCGCCAACTCGGCGGCGGCGCTCGGCATCACGACCGGCCTCCAGTTCCTGCCGTTCCTGCTGCTGTCGCCGTTCGCCGGGCTGGTGGCCGACCGGATCCCCAAGCGCCGGCTGCTCCAGATGACGAACGTCGGCATGGCCGTGCCGGCGCTGCTGCTGGGCATCCTCGCGGTCACCGGTACTGCCCAGATCTGGCACGTCTACGTGCTCGCGACCGCGCTGGGCGTCGCCTCCGCGTTCGACGCGCCGGCCCGCCAGAGCTTCGTGTCCGAGATCGTCGACGCCGACGACCTCACGAACGCGGTCGGCCTCAACTCGGCCAGCTTCAACGCCGCGCGCCTGGTCGGCCCCGCCGTGGCGGGCGTCCTGATCGCGGCGCTCGGTGGCGGCGTCGTCGCCACCGGCTGGGTGATCCTCGCCAACGCCGTCAGCTACATCGCGCCGATCATGACGCTCCGCTCGTTGGACGGCGCTCAGCTGGACAGCCCCACGCCGATGGGTCGCGAGCCCGGCCAGCTCAGGGCCGGGGTCCAGTACGTCCTGCAACGACCCGACCTGATGCTGATCCTGGCCATCGTGTTCTTCACGGGCACGTTCGGGCTCAACTTCCAGATGACGTCCGCGCTGATGGCCACCGAGGTCTTCGGGAAGGGCGCTACCGAGTACGGCCTGCTCGGGACGTTCCTCGCGGTCGGGTCGCTCACGGGCTCCCTCGTCGCCGCGCGGCGGGTCCGGGTCCGGCACCGCCTCGTCGTGGGAGCCGCGCTGACGTTCGCGGTGGTCGAGATCGCCGCCGGGCTGATGCCGACGTACCTCACGTTCGCGCTGATGACGCCGCTGCTCGGGCTGGCGGCCCTGACGATGATCACCGCCGCCAACACGTTCGTGCAGCTCCACACCGAGCCGGGAATGCGCGGGCGTGTGATGGCGCTGTACATGATGATCTTCATCGGCGGCACGCCGTTGGGCGCGCCGTTCATCGGCTGGATCGGCGAGGTCGCCGGCGCCCGGTGGACGCTGCTCGTGGGTGGGATCGCGACGTTCGTCGGCGTCTCCGCCGCGAGCCTGGTCTACCTGCGGCACCACCACCGCCTCCTCGAGGCCGAACGGGCTGCCGGGGAGGCCGAGCCGGCGGCGGCCGCCGCCTGAGGTCGCCGTTTTGACCCCCGTCCCCGTGCGCGAGTAACCTCGAGCACCGTGTCTGGGACAACCAGACCGTTGCGCGCGCCCGGATTCCGTTTCATCACCCGCGGCGCTCCTCACAGGCACAGGAATCACACGCAGGACCCCGTGCCCGGCACCGTGCCGGGCCGTGACAGCAGCGAAGAAAGGGAACCACCCAAGGTGCCCACCATTAACCAGCTGGTCCGCAAGGGCCGCCAGGACAAGGTGTCGAAGAACAAGACGCCTGCCCTGAAGGGATCTCCGCAGCGCCGAGGCGTCTGCACCCGCGTCTACACGACCACCCCGAAGAAGCCGAACTCCGCCCTCCGGAAGGTCGCCCGCGTGCGGCTGTCGAGCGGCGTCGAGGTCACGGCCTACATCCCGGGTGTCGGTCACAACCTGCAGGAGCACTCGATCGTGCTCGTCCGCGGCGGCCGGGTGAAGGACCTCCCCGGCGTCCGCTACAAGATCATCCGCGGCACGCTCGACACCCAGGGCGTGAAGAACCGCAAGCAGGCCCGCAGCCGTTACGGCGCGAAGAAGGAGAAGAGCTGATATGCCGCGCAAGGGTCCCGCACCGAAGCGGCCGATCGACGTCGACCCGGTCTTCGGGTCGCAGCTGGTGACGCAGCTGGTCTCCAAGGTGCTCAAGGACGGCAAGAAGCAGGTCGCCCAGCGCATCGTCTACACCGCCCTCGAGGGCTGCCGCGAGAAGACCGGCACCGACCCGGTCGTCACGCTCAAGCGCGCGCTCGACAACGTGAAGCCGGCCATCGAGGTCAAGTCCCGCCGCGTCGGCGGTGCGACCTACCAGGTCCCGATCGAGGTCAAGGGCACGCGCGGCACCACGCTCGCGCTGCGCTGGCTCGTCGGCTACGCCGCCGACCGTCGCGAGAAGACGATGTCGGAGCGCCTGATGAACGAGATCCTCGACGCCTCCAACGGCCTCGGTGCCGCGGTGAAGAAGCGCGAGGACACCCACAAGATGGCCGAGTCCAACAAGGCTTTCGCCCACTACCGCTGGTGACGTACGGCGGCGGTCGCCCACCCGGCGACCGCACGCCGACCACCGAACGACGACTTCGAAGGAACGCTGACAACAGTGGCTGTCGAGATCACCACCGACCTCAACAAGGTCCGCAACATCGGCATCATGGCGCACATCGACGCCGGCAAGACCACGACCACCGAGCGCATCCTGTTCTACACCGGTATCTCCTACAAGATCGGTGAGGTCCACGACGGCGCTGCCACGATGGACTGGATGGAGCAGGAGCAGGAGCGCGGCATCACCATCACGTCCGCCGCGACGACCTGCTGGTGGAAGGACCACCAGATCAACATCATCGACACCCCGGGTCACGTCGACTTCACGGCCGAGGTGGAGCGCTCGCTGCGCGTCCTCGACGGTGCGGTCGCGGTGTTCGACGGTGTCGCGGGTGTCGAGCCCCAGACGATGACCGTGTGGCGGCAGGCCAACAAGTACGCCGTGCCCCGCATGTGCTTCGTCAACAAGCTCGACCGCACCGGTGCCGACTTCTTCCGCTGCGTCGACATGATGGTCGACCGCCTCAACTCCACCCCGCTGGTGCTCCAGCTGCCGATCGGCGCCGAGTCCGACTTCCTGGGCGTGGTCGACCTGGTCGGCATGCGCGCGCTCACCTGGCGCGGCGAGACCACGATGGGCGACGACTACGAGGTCGAGGAGATCCCGGCCGAGCTCCAGGCCCAGGCCGACGAGTACCGCGAGAAGCTGCTCGAGACCCTGGCCGAGGCCGACGACGACATCATGGAGAAGTACCTCGAGGGCGAGTCGTTCACCGTCGAGGAGCTCGAGTCCGCCATCCGTCGCGCCACGCTGGCCGACAAGCTCAACCCGGTCCTGTGCGGCACGGCGTTCAAGAACAAGGGCGTGCAGCCCCTGCTCGACGCGGTCGTCAAGTTCCTGCCGAGCCCGCTCGACATCGACGCGATCGTCGGCCACTCGGTGAAGGACGAGGACGAGAAGATCGAGCGCCAGCCCAACGACGACGAGCCGTTCTCGGGCCTGGCCTACAAGATCGCGTCCGACCCGCACCTCGGGAAGCTGATCTACGTCCGCGTCTACTCCGGCAAGCTGGAGGCCGGTTCGTCCGTCCTGAACTCGGTGACCGGGCGCAAGGAGCGGATCGGCAAGGTCTACCAGATGCACGCCAACAAGCGTGAGGAGATCGCGTCGGTCGGCGCCGGCCAGATCGTGGCCGTCATGGGCCTCAAGGACACCAAGACCGGCCACACCCTCTGCGACCAGCAGAGCCCGGTCGTGCTCGAGTCGATGACGTTCCCGGCCCCGGTGATCGAGGTCGCGATCGAGCCCAAGACGAAGAGCGACCAGGAGAAGCTGGGCATGGCGATCCAGCGCCTCTCCGACGAGGACCCGACCTTCACGGTCAAGGCCGACGAGGAGACCGGGCAGACGATCATCGCGGGCATGGGCGAGCTCCACCTCGAGATCCTCGTCGACCGGATGAAGCGCGAGTTCCGAGTGGAGGCCACCGTCGGCAAGCCGCAGGTCGCCTACCGCGAGACCCTCCGCAAGGAGGTCACCAAGCACTCCTACACCCACAAGAAGCAGACCGGCGGCTCCGGCCAGTTCGCGAAGGTCGTCGTCTCGCTGGGTCCCAACAAGGATCCCGAGACCGGCGTCGGCGCGGGCTACGAGTTCGCCAACAACGTCAGCGGCGGGCGCGTGCCGAAGGAGTACATCCCGTCGGTCGACCAGGGCGGTCAGGACGCCATGGAGTTCGGCGTGCTCGCCGGCTACCCCATGGTCGACGTGAAGTTCACGCTGGAGGACGGCGCCTACCACGACGTCGACTCCTCCGAGCTGGCCTTCAAGATCGCGGGCAACCAGGCCTTCAAGGAGGCCGCCCGCATGGCCAAGCCGGTGCTGCTGGAGCCGATGTTCGCCGTCGAGGTGATCACCCCGGAGACCTTCCTCGGCACCGTCATCGGCGACATCAACAGCCGCCGTGGGCAGATCCAGGCCCAGGAGGAGCGTCACGGGGACATGGTCATCAATGCCCTCGTGCCGCTGTCCGAGATGTTCGGGTACGTTGGCGACTTGAGGTCCAAGACCTCCGGTCAGGCGTCGTACTCGATGGAGTTCGACTCGTACGCCGAGGTTCCGACGAACATCGCCGACGAGATCGTCAAGAAGGTCCGCGGCGAGTAAAGACGCCCCAGGCCCTCGGCCAGCTACACCCAACACGAGTCAAGTACCAACCACACCAGGAGGAGCCCACAGTGGCTAAGGCGAAGTTCGAGCGGACCAAGCCGCACGTCAACATCGGCACGATCGGTCACATCGACCACGGCAAGACCACCTTGACCGCGGCGATCACCAAGGTCCTGCACGACGCACACCCGGACCTGAACCCGTTCACGCCGTTCGACGAGATCGACAAGGCACCCGAAGAGCGTCAGCGCGGCATCACGATCTCGATCGCGCACGTCGAGTACCAGACCGACGGCCGCCACTACGCGCACGTGGACTGCCCCGGTCACGCGGACTACATCAAGAACATGATCACCGGCGCGGCCCAGATGGACGGCGCGATCCTCGTGGTCGCCGCCACCGACGGTCCGATGCCCCAGACGCGTGAGCACGTGCTGCTCGCCCGCCAGGTCGGCGTGCCGGCCCTGGTCGTGGCGCTCAACAAGTGCGACATGGTCGACGACGAGGAGCTCGTCGAGCTCGTCGAGATGGAGGTGCGCGAGCTCCTCTCCGAGTACGAGTTCCCGGGCGACGACATCCCGGTCGTCAAGGTGGCTGCCTTCCCGGCGCTGAACGGCGACGAGAAGTGGGGCGAGAGCGTCCTCGAGCTCATGAAGGCCGTGGACGAGTACATCCCGACGCCCGAGCGCGACACCGAGAAGCCGTTCCTCATGCCTGTCGAGGACGTCTTCACGATCACCGGTCGTGGCACCGTCGTCACCGGCCGGATCGAACGCGGCATCGTCAAGGTGAACGAGGAGATCGAGATCCTCGGCATCCGCGAGGGCTCGCAGAAGACCACCGTCACCGGTGTCGAGATGTTCCGCAAGCTGCTCGACGAGGGCCAGGCCGGCGAGAACGTCGGGCTGCTGCTCCGTGGCACGAAGCGCGAGGACGTCGAGCGTGGCATGGTGCTCGCCAAGCCGGGCACCACGACCCCGCACACCAACTTCGAGGCCTCGGTCTACATCCTCTCGAAGGAGGAGGGCGGCCGTCACACGCCGTTCTTCAACAACTACCGTCCGCAGTTCTACTTCCGGACCACGGACGTGACCGGCGTCGTCACCCTGCCCGAGGGCAAGGAGATGGTCATGCCGGGCGACAACACGGAGATGCTCGTCGAGCTGATCCAGCCGATCGCCATGGACGAAGGCCTGCGGTTCGCCATCCGTGAGGGTGGCCGGACCGTCGGCGCCGGCAGGGTCACGAAGATCACCAAGTGATCTAACGAGTCGGCCACCCTCGAGGGTGGCCGACTCCGCTGATGGCCGGCCGGGTCACGAAGATCACCAAGTGATCTAACGAGTCGGCCACCCTCGAGGGTGGCCGACTCCGCTGATGGCCGGCCGGGTCACCAAGATCACCAAGTGACCCACTGAGCACCGGTCAGGGCCCCCACGCCGCGAGGCGTGGGGGCCCTGCTGCATCTCCGGACCTGTCGGTGGTCGGCCCTAGCCTCCGGGCATGACACTGAGACTGGGCATGATCACCATGGACACCACCGACGCCATGGCGCTGGGGACGTGGTGGGCCGAGCAGACCGGCGCGACCGTGGTCGAGACCAACGACGGCTGGTACGTCATGGTCAGCGGGGGCGGGCTCCCGGGCCTGCTCTCCTTCCAGAAGGTCGACGACCCGACGCCGGGCAAGAACCGGATCCACCTCGACCTCACCGCCGACGACCTCGAGGCCGAGGTCGACCGGCTGCTGGGCGCGGGTGCCACGCTGGTGGGGCGGCGCGGCGACGAGAACTTCCGCTGGGTCACGCTGGCCGACCCCGACGGCAACGAGTTCTGCGTGGCCGCCGCGCAAGAGGCCGCGGGGCTGGACCCCGCGTCCTGACCATCCTCAGGCGTCGTCGGCGAGCGCGCCGAGGCTGAGCGGAGCCGCGATCTGGCGTTCCGGCAGCGGGGCGCTCGGCGGCCCGCCGGTCAGGTCCGCGACCAGGCACGACGTGGCGTAGCCGCAGACCCGGCCCTGGCACCAGCCCATCCCCGTCCGCACGAGCAGCTTGGCCGAGCGGGCGCTGTCGGCCCCGAGCTCGGCCACGGCCGCCCGCAACGCGCCGGCCGGCACCTCCTCGCAGCGGCACACGAGGGTGTCGTCGGTGACCCGGTCGACCCAGCCGGGCGGGACCGGGTGCGCGCGGTGGAGCGCTGCGGCGAACGCCCGGGCAGCCGAGCGCCGCCGGCGGGCCCGCGCCGATGAGGCAAGGCCAGCTGCCGACGCGCCCGCGATCTCCCCCTCGACCACGGCGAGGGCGGCGCCGCCGACCCCGCAGGCCTCGCCGGCCACCCACACCCGGTCGACCGAGGACCGCTGCTCACTGTCGACCGTGCACACGAGCGACCCGTCGGCATCGACCTCGGTGGCGCAGCCGAGCGCCAGCGGCAGCTCGAGCTGCGGCGTGAAGCCCCACCCGATGGCGAGCAGGTCGGCCATCACCCGCCGCTCGCTGCCCGCGACCATCCGACCGTCGGCCCGGATCCGCCCGACCGTCGCCGACGTGACCGCGTCGGTGCCGTGCGCGGCCAGCACGACCGACCGGCGCCGTACCGGGATCCGGTGCCGGGCCAGGGCGCGGGCGAGGCCGAGCCCCTCCGCCACCGTGCCGGGGTTGCGGGACACGGCCAGCGGATGCCGCGCCCAGCCCGCTCCGGAGGCCGCCTCGTGCACGCCCACCACGCGGGCTCCGGCGGCCGCGAGACCGGCCGCCACCGGCAGCAGGAACGGGCCGGTGCCGGCGACCAGCACCCGGGCGCCGGCGGCCACGCCATGTCCCCTCAGCAGCGCCTGCACCCCGCCAGCGGTCATCACACCGGGCAGGTCCCAACCCGGGAAGGGCAGCTGCCGGTCGTAGGAGCCGGGGGCGAGCACCAGCCGCCGGGCCGCCACTGTCGAGCGCGAGTCGACTGCCCGCTCCCGCGCCACCGTGTGGACGTCGAACCCGTCGACGGAGCGCGTGATCGTCCAGACCGTGTGCCAGGAGTGCCAGTCGGCGGCCGCGCTCTCGCGCACCAGCCGGTCGTACGTCGCGCGGTCGTGCTGGAGGTCGGCGGCGAGCGGGCCGAGCCCGGCGCCGACGGCGTCCGAGGGCTGCCGCCAGTACTGGCCGCCCGGCCGTGCCCCGGCGTCGACCACCGCGACCCGGACCCCCGCGGCGACCGCGGCCGCGGCCGCCGCGAGCCCGGCCGGGCCGGCGCCGACCACCAGCACGTCGTACGGCTCAGACCTCGAGGGCGCCATGGCCGGTCCCCTCCTGGCTCGTCACGACGGCGCCCGCCCGGGCGGGGACCAGGCAGGCGCGCTCGTTCGGGTGGCCGTCGACCACCACCAGACAGTCGAAGCAGATGCCGATCCCGCAGAAGATCCCGCGGGGGCGGCCCGTCTCGCGGGTCGTCCGCCACGACCGGATGCCCGCCGCTGTGAGGGCCGCGCCGATGCTCTGGCCCTCGACGAACCCGATCGTCCGGCCGTCGAAGTCGAAGGCGCTCATGCCGGCACCGGCACGAGTCGGGCCGGGTCGAACGGCGCCGGGTCGACCAGCGGCACCGAGCCGGTCACCAGGTCCGTCACCAGCCGGCCGGTCGCCGGCGCCAGCCCGATGCCGGCGCCCTCGTGCCCGCACGCGTGGAGCAGCCCGGGCACCCGCGGGTCCGGTCCGATCGCGGGCAGGTGGTCGGGGCAGTAGGGCCGGAACCCCGCGTAGGCCCGCAGCAGCCGGACGTCGCGCAGGAACGGGAACAGCCGGACCGCCTGGCGGGCCAGCAGGGTCAGCGCCTCGACGGACATCGAGGCGTCGAAGCCGACCCGCTCCCGGCTGGCACCGATCAGCACGGTGCCGGCGCGCGTGCCCTCGACCACGGCGGAGGTCTCCAGCCCCTCGTCGTCGGAGGCGACGTTGGCGACGTAGTCGGCGGAGTAGACCTTGTGCCGCACCACCCGCGGCAGCGGCTCGGTGACGAGGACGAAGCCGCGGCGGGGGAGGATCGGCACCGGCCCGCCGAGCCGCTCGCCGACCGTGCCGCCCCACGTCCCAGCGGCGTTCACCACCAGTCCGCAGTCGTACGTCGCACGGTCGGTGCGCACGGCCACGACCCGGCCGTCGCGACCGTGCCTCGCACCGGTGACCTCCTCGCCCGTCACCACCCGGGCGCCGAGCCGACCGGCCGCGGCCAGCAGCCGGGCGGCGGCCAGCACCGGCTGCACCTGGAGGTCCTGCGGGTAGCTGACCCCGCCCGGCAGGTCCGTCGCGAGGTGCGGCTCGTGCTCGGCCAACCCGTCCCGGGCCACCGGCTCGGCGACCACGCCGGCGCCGCGCTGGCCGTCGGCGAAGGCGGACAGCGAGGCGAGCCCGGGCTCGCTGAGGGCGACGACGAGCCCGCCCTTCTGCTCCAGCTCGAAGGCGTCCGCGCCGTGCTCGGCCGCGAGGTCGAGCCACAGCTGGCGGGAGGCGAGCGCCAGGCCGAGCTCGGCGCCCGCGCCCTTGTCGGACACCAGGATGTTGCCCTCGCCGCGACTGGTGGAGCCGGCACCCGGCGTACCGCGGTCGAGCACCGTCACCGTCAGGCCTGTCCGGGCAGCGTAGTAGGCGCACGCAGACCCGACGATGCCGCCGCCGACGACCACCAGGTCGGACATCAGAGAACCCGACGCATCTCTACAACAGGAAACCCGCGGGGAACGGGTCGGTCGGGTCGAGGAAGTACTGGGCGGTGCCGGTGAGCCAGGCCCGGCCGGTGATCGTCGGGACGACCGCCTGGACCGGGTCGCCGCCGGGGACGTCGATCGTGGTCTCCTCGACGAGCCGTCCGACGAACCGGGTGCCGATGAACGACTCGTTGACGAAGTCGGTGTCGAGCGGCAGCTCACCGCGGGCGTGGAGCTGCGCCATCCGGGCGCTCGTGCCGGTGCCGCACGGGCTCCGGTCGAACCAGCCCGGGTGGATCGCCATCGCGTGCCGGCTGCGCCGGGCGTCGGAGCCGGGCGCGACGAGCTGGACGTGGTGACAGCCGCGGATCGAGGCGTCGAGCGGGTGGACCGGCTCGGCCGCCTCGTTGACGGCAGCCATGATCGCGAGCCCGGCGTCGAGCAGCCGCTGCTTCTCGGCGCGGTCGAACGGCAGCCCGAGCTCGGCGAGCTCCACCATCGCGTAGAAGTTGCCACCGTAGGCGAGGTCGTAGCGGACGTCCCCGAGTCCCGGCACGGACACGTGCGTGTCGAGCGTGTGGGAGTAAGACGCCACGTTGCGGAACGTCACCGCCGTGGCCGCGCCGTCCTCGACCGCGACCTCAGTCACGACCAGCCCGGCCGGGGTGTCGAGCCGGATCGTCGTCACCGGCTCGGTGACCTCGACCATGCCGGTCTCGACGAGCACGGTGGCGACGCCGATCGTGCCGTGACCGCACATCGGCAGGCAGCCCGAGACCTCGATGTAGAGCACGCCCCAGTCGGCGTCGGGCCGGGTCGACGGCTGGAGGATCGCGCCCGACATCGAGGCATGCCCGCGCGGCTCGTACATCAGCAGCGTGCGCAGGTCGTCTTGGTGGGCGACGAACCAGTCGCGGCGCTCGAGCATGGTCGCCCCCGGGAGCGGGCCGACGCCGCCGGTGATGACGCGGGTCGGCATCCCCTCGGTGTGGGAGTCGACCGCGTGCAGGACCCGTCGGCTGCGCACGGTCAGGCCAGCCCCGCCTCGAGCGCAGCCTCGGTGGCGCGCCGGACGGCGAGCTCCTGCTCCGGCGCGAGCGGCTGGCGGGGCGGCCGGCACGGTCCGCCGTACCGCCCGACGATGTCCATCGACAGCTTGATCGCCTGCACGAACTCGGTCTTGGAGTCCCAGCGCAGCAGCGGGTGGAGGGTGCGGTAGAGCGGCAGCGCCCGCTCGACGTCGCGAGCGATGGACAGCGCGAACAGCTCGACCGTGGCGCGCGGGAACGCGTTGGTGTAGCCGGCGACCCAGCCCTTCGCGCCGGCGATGCCGACCTCGAGCACCACGTCGTCGCTGCCGATCATCAGGTCGAGCCCCGGCGCGAGCTCGGCGATCTCGTAGGCCCGGCGCACGTCGCCGGTGAACTCCTTCACCCCGACGATGAGGCCCTCGTGGAAGAGCGTGGCGAGCAGCTGCGGGGTGAGGTCGGTCTTGGTGTCGATCGGGTTGTTGTACGCCGTGACGGGGAGCCCGGCCTTGGCGATCTCGCGGAAGTGCTCGACGACCGCGCGCTCGTCGGCGCGGTAGCTGTTGGGCGGGAGTGCCATCAGCACCTGGGCGCCGGCCTCGGCCGCCTGCTCCGCGAACCGGCGCGACTCGAACGCGCCGTAGGCGCCGACCCCCGGCATCACGACGAACCCGTCGGGGGCGGCGGCCACGGCGGTCTCGACGACCTGCGCCCGCTCCTCGGGGGTGAGCACCGGGTACTCGCCCAACGAGCCGTTGGGCACGACGCCGTGGACGCCGTTGTCGGCGAGCCAGCGGACGTGCTCGGCGTACGCGTCGTGGTCGACCCGGAGGTCGGCGGTGTAGGGGAGGGCGGTGGCGACCAGGACGCCGTGCCACGGCTGGTGGGTCGGGGACATGCGCGAGCTCCGGTGGGTGGACGAGTGGTGGAAGCAGTAATATATTACAGAACGCCGACGACGCAACCCCCGAGGAGTCCGGATGACCACGCCACCGCTGCCGCAGCTGGCTGTCCGCGGCCAGATGCGGCAGGAGATCGCGGAGGCGCTGCGGGGGGCCCTGGTCGCCGGACGACTGCTGCCTGGGGTCGTCTACTCGGCGCCGACGCTCGCGGCCCGGTTCGGCGTCTCGGTGACGCCGGTGCGAGAGGCGCTGCTCGACCTGGCCGGGGAGGGGCTGGTCGAGCCGGTGCGCAACAAAGGGTTCCGGGTGATCGAGCTCGCGGAGCGGGACCTCGACGAGATCACCTCGCTGCGAGTCCTGATCGAGGTCCCGACCGTCGCGGGCCTTGCCGCGGCGATGGACGACGAGGAGCGGCCGCAGGTCGAGGCGCTGCGACCACTGGCCCGCATGATCGTCGCGCACGCGGAGGCCGGCCGCTACGTGGAGTACGTCGAGGCCGACCGGGCGTTCCACCTGGCCCTGCTGACGCTCGCCGGCAACCGCCACCTCGTCGACGTGGTCGGCAACCTGCGGTCCCGCAGCCGGTTGCACGGCCTGGCCGAGCGGACCAACGAGGCCCAGCTGCTCCGCTCGGCCCGCGAGCACGAACGGATCGTCGATCTCGTGCTCGCCGGTGACGCGGCCGCGGCGGAGTCGCTCATGACCCGCCACATCGCCGACATCCGGACAGCCTGGGCCGGCTGAGGTCAGCCGCCGACCAGTGCGGCCGCTGTCTCGGCGAGAACCTCGGTGTGGCGGTCGACGTCCGCCTCGCTGTGGTGCGGGCTGCAGAGCGACATGTCGTGGAACGGCGTCAGCAGCACGCCCCGGTTGAGGCAAGGTGCCGGCCCGCCTCGGCGGAGAGCTCCGCGGACCTCGGGTGCCGGTCGGCGGACCGGTCCTCCTCCTGCTGCCGCAGCGCGGTCAGCCGTGCACGGTCGATCATGACGGGACTCTAGGGGCGCGACGCCTGCCCGCGCATCGCCTCGGCCAGCCAGCCGAGGATCTCGGGCCAGTGCGCCGCGAGCGCCGCCCAGTGGGTCGCGCCGGGCCGCACCACGAGCTCGGCTCCCGGGATCCGGGCGGCGAACCAGTCGCCGCCGGGGCGGGCCCGCTCGTCCGAGTCCCCGTACCAGAGCCGGGTCGGGCAGCGGACGTCCTCGGGGTGCTCGGGCCACGAGCGGGTCAGGAGCGCCGCGTCGCGCAGGTAGCCGTCGGGGTCGGCGAGCGCCTCGCGCACCGAGCCGGCGACGAACGAGGAGCCGCTGCTCCGCAGCAGCGCCGCGTCCGGCTCCGGGAGGCCGGCCAGCCAGCGTGCTGCCAGCGCCTGGTCGTCCGGGTCGTCGACGCGCACGTCCGCCACCAGCTCCGCGAACCCCGCGCGGTAGCGCTCCACGAGGTCTTCGACCTCGGTGGTGTCGGTCGCGTCCATCGGCAGGGTCGCGACCACGCCGAGCGCGCCGACCCGATCCGGGTGCCGACCGGCCAGCGTGACGGCGTACGCGCCGCCGACCGACATGCCGAGTACCGCGACGGCGTCGTCCGCCACGCTGGCGTGGCTGCTCTCGTGCCGGGTCGAGCGCCCGTAGCCCGGCCGGTTCACCGCCAGCAGCCGGACGCCGACCTCGCGAGCCGCCTCCTCGCCGGTCATGGCGGCCCAGCGGGTGTCGGGACAGCCGTGGCAGAACAGCACGACCGGCCCGTCGTCGGCGCCACCGAGCCAGTACTGCGCGACCCGGCCGTCGGGAAGGCTCGTCAGCACCCGCACAGGCTAGTCCCGGGTTCGCCGGCGCGCCGCTCGCCGGGGAGGATGGAGCCGTGACCGAGCCCGCCCGACCCGTGCGTCCGCACCAGCGCCTGACCGAGGACGGCCGCCGGATGCGGGAGGTGCTCAGCTACTCCCGGCGGGGCGGCCGGTTCACGCCGTCACAGGCCGCCGCCTGGGAGCGGTACGCCGAGCAGTGGGTCATCCCCGACGACGCCGTCGACGACCCCGGGTTCTCGCTGGCGGGGTGGTTCGGACGCGCGGCGCCGCTCATCGTGGAGATCGGACCGGGCGTGGGGGAGGCGACCGGCGTGCTGGCCGCCGCGCGGCCCGACCACGACGTCCTCGCCCTGGAGGTCTGGCGCCCCGGCGTCGCGGCCGCGCTCGCCGAGGCCGCGGCTGCCGGTGCGGACAACGTCCGGTTCTGCGCGGTCGACGCCGGGTGGGTGATGGAGCACCTGGTGGCGCCGGCCTCGCTCGCCGGGCTCTGGACCTTCTTCCCCGACCCGTGGCCGAAGAAGAAGCACCACAAGCGTCGGCTGGTCGGGCCCGAGTTCGGCACGCTGGCCGCCTCGCGGCTGCAGCCCGGGGCGCAGTGGCGGCTCGCCACCGACTGGGCCGACTACGCCGAGCAGATGCAGGACGTGCTGGACGCCGTCCCGCTCCTGGAGGGCGGTCAGGTCCCGAGGTGGACCGAGCGGCCGGTCACGAAGTTCGAGCGCAAGGGCCTCGCCGCCGGGCGCACCATCACCGACCTCTGCTACCAACGCCGACACGCGGGTCCGGACTCTGCCGCCTGATACAACGGGCCAGTGCCACGGCGTACGGAGGAGGCGGGGTGTCGACCACGACGCAGTATGTGACCGACGGCGGGCTCGAGACCGACCTGATCTACCACCACGGGTTCGACCTGCCCGAGTTCGCGTCGTTCCCGCTCCTCGACGACGAGCGCGGCCGGGCGGCCCTGCACTCCTACTACGACGGCTACGCCGCGATCGCGGCCGAGCACGGGGTGGGCCTCCAGCTCGAGACCCCGACCTGGCGGGCGAACCCCGACTGGGGCGCTGCGATCGGGTACGACGCGGCGGGCCTCGCACGCATGAACACCGACGCCGTGTCGCTGGTGCGCGAGGTGGCTGACCGCTGGTCGGACCGGGTCGCGGACATCCGGGTCGCCGGCCAGGTCGGCCCCCGCGGCGACGGCTACCGGCCGGGGGCCGCGGTCGACCCCGACGAGGCGGCCGACTACCACCGGCCGCAGGTGGAGGCGTTCGCGGCGGCCGGTGCCGACCGGGTCTCCGCGCTGACGCTCACCGACGTGGGGGAGGCGATCGGCGTCGTGCGGGCCGCCCGCGGCGCGGGGATCCCCGTGACGATCGCGTTCACCGTCGAGACCGACGGGCGCCTGCCCGGCGGCACCACGCTCGCGGACGCGATCCGTGCCACCGATGCCGCCGCCCCGCCGGACGCCTTCATGGTCAACTGCGCCCATCCCGACCACGTCGCGCGTGGCCTCGACGCGGACGGGCCGTGGGAGCGGGTGATCGGGCTGCGGGTCAACGCCTCCGAGCTCAGTCACGAGGAGCTCGACGCGATGACCGAGCTCGACGCGGGTGACCCGCCGGCGCTGGCCGCGGCCCACGCCCGGCTGGAGGAGCGGCTGCCCGCGATCCGGGTGGTCGGCGGCTGCTGCGGCACCGACTCGTCGCACGTCGCCGCGCTGTGGGCTGAACGGACGTCCGGCGGGCGCTAGGCGGGCTCGGACCGGTGGAGGAGGAGCCCTGCCCGGACCAGGCGCGTCTCGACCCGCGTGCGCTCGTGGTCGCACTCGGGGCCGGGGGGAAGCACCTGGAGCAGGTGCTCGATCTCGAGCATCTCCGCGGCCTCGCCGAGCACGCGGTCGAACGCCTGCCGGCGGCCTTCGTACTGCGCGAAGCGCATGCCCTCCTGGTGGTACCGGTCGGCGAGCCGACGGGCATCGGCCGCGACCTCGTCGAGGGGTCGCCGGGTCGTCGGCGGGCTCTCCGATCGCCGCCGGCGGCGAGCGAGGCCGGGAACCCCGCTGCGCAGGCGGCCGGGCGCACCGACGAGCAGCGCGAGGAGCAGCAACGGCACCAGCGCGAGAGCGACGAACAGGGCGATGGCCCCGACGAGCTCGGCCACGCCTGCAGGGTACGCCGCCCCGGGGTCTGGGGGACTCCTCCGCTGAGCCCTAGGCTTCGCACGTGGCACTGACGGCGACCCGGGCCCGCGGTCTCCACCGCGCCTGGTGGGTCGCCGCCGTCACGATGGCGGCGCTGGTCGCCGCCGCCGGCTTCCGCTCGTCGACCGGCGCGCTGCTGGTCCCGCTCGAGGTCGAGTTCGGCTGGTCCCGCGCCACGACGAGCGGCGCGGTCAGCCTCAACCTCGTGATCTACGGGCTGGTCGCGCCGTTCGCAGCCGCCCTGATGGAACGGTTCGGGCTCCGTCGGGTCGTCGTGGTCGCGCTGCTGCTGGTCGCGCTCGGGTCCGGGCTGACGGTGTTCATGACCAGCCCGTGGCAGCTGTGGCTGCTGTGGGGCTTCGCCGTCGGCGTCGGGACCGGTTCGCTGGCGCTGGTCTTCGGCGCGATCGTCGCCAACCGCTGGTTCGTCCGCCATCGCGGCCTCGTCGTCGGCCTCTTCAGCGCCGCGAGCTCGACCGGCCAGCTGGTCTTCCTGCCCGCGATCGCCGGCCTCGCGGCCGGCCCCGGCTGGCGCTTCGCGGCCACCCTCGTCGCGGGCTTCGCCGTCCTGCTCGTGCCGGTCGTCTGGCTCGTGCTGCGCGACTCGCCGGCCCAGGCCGGCACGACGCCGTACGGCGCCACCGAGCCGGTCGCTGAGCCGGCGCCGGATCCCGGCCGGCCCGGTCCGGCCACCGTGGCGATAGTCACCCTGCGCGACAGCGCCCGCTCGCGGACGTTCTGGATCCTCTTCGGGACGTTCTGGATCTGCGGCTGGTCCACCAACGGCCTGATCGGCACCCACTTCATCCCGGCCGCCCACGACCACGGCATGCCGGCGACGACGAGCGCGACCCTGCTCGCCCTGATCGGCGTCTTCGACATCATCGGCACCGTGGCCAGCGGCTGGCTCACCGACCGGGTCGACAGCCGCTACCTGCTCTTCGGCTACTACTTCTTCCGGGGCCTCTCGCTGCTGGCCGTGCCGTGGCTGCTCGCTCCGCACGTCCACCCGAGCCTGTTCTTCTTCATCCTCTTCTACGGCCTCGACTGGGTCGCGACGGTGCCGCCCACCGTCGCGCTGTGCCGGCAGCACTTCGGCATCGACCGCTCTGGGGTGGTCTTCGGGTGGGTCTTCGCCGCCCACATGGTCGGGGCCGGGGTGGCCGCCAGCTTCGCCGGCTGGGTCCGGACCGAGCAGGGCGACTACCTCGCGGCGTGGCTCACCGCCGGCGGGCTCTGCCTCGGGGCGGCGCTGGCCTGCCTGCTCATCCCGCGGCGACCGGAGCCGGCGGAGGCCGCGCCGGGTCTGCCGGTGACCGACAGCATGTGACCGAGAATCCCCCCGCGCGCGTCTCGACTCGAAGGCCCCGATCAGGCAGTGACCGGCCGCCCATCGCGCCGGGTGCGACCGGATTTGGTCCTGGCCGGGGTGTCTGCCAAGATGGTCCGGTTGCTTCGGCGGGTTGCCGGGGTGCGCCACACGTTGACTACTGAATCGCGTCTCACGATCGATCCGGTGGTTGCCTGCTGTGACGACACCGCACCGTGAGACCCGATCGGCTCGGCCCAGCGCCGGGCGTCACCACCACCGAACAAGATCCACCAGGTCTTGTGTTGCGCCCGATATGCGCGACACGCCCGACCTCGGGGGTGGGACGGTGAGGCGGGCAACTGACAGCAGTTCGACCATGCGGCACTGACTTGAGAAGGACGAGAGAGACCTATGGCGGGACAGAAGATCCGCATCAGGCTCAAGGCCTATGACCACGAGGTGATCGACACCTCGGCGCGCAAGATCGTGGACACGGTCACCCGGACGGGTGCGAAGGTCGCCGGCCCTGTGCCGCTGCCGACCGAGAAGAACGTCTACTGCGTCATCCGCTCGCCCCACAAGTACAAGGACTCGCGCGAGCACTTCGAGATGCGCACCCACAAGCGTCTCATCGACATCATCGACCCCACGCCGAAGACCGTCGACTCGCTGATGCGCCTCGACCTGCCTGCCGGCGTCGACATCGAGATCAAGCTCTGAGGATTCTGCGATGACTGCCACTTTCGAACGCGCCGCCAAGGGGCTGCTGGGCACCAAGCTCGGCATGACCCAGCTGTGGGACGAGAACAACCGGATCGTCCCCGTGACCGTGATCGACGCGCGCACCAACGTCGTGACCCAGGTCCGCACCCCCGAGATCGACGGCTACAACGCCGTCCAGGTCGGGTTCGGTGAGATCGAGGGCCGCAAGGTGAACAAGCCCCAGACCGGTCACTTCGACAAGGCCGGGACCACCCCACGCCGCCACGTCGTCGAGATCCGCACCAGCGAGGCCACGGTCTACACCGTGGGCCAGGAGCTGGGCGCCGACACCTTCGCCGCGGGCGAGGAGATCGACGTCACCGGCACCAGCAAGGGCAAGGGCTTCGCCGGTGTGATGAAGCGTCACGGCTTCCACGGCGTCGGCGCCTCCCACGGTGCCCACCGCAACCACCGCAAGCCGGGCTCGATCGGCGCCTGCGCGACCCCCGGTCGCGTGTTCAAGGGCGTCCGGATGGCCGGCCGGATGGGCCGCGACACCGTGACCGTCCAGAACCTCACCGTGCACGCCGTGGACGCCGAGAAGGGCCTGATCCTGGTCAAGGGTGCGATCCCCGGCCCCAAGGGCTCCCTCGTCGTGCTGCGGTCCGCTGCCAAGAGCTCCGCCGGATCTACGGGCAAGGAGGCCTGACCATGGCTACGAAGACCGTGAAGGTCGACTTCCCCGCCGAGATCTTCGGCGTCGAGGTCAACATCCCGCTGATCCACCAGGTCGTCGTGGCCCAGCAGGCCGCGGCCCGCCAGGGCACGCACTCGACCAAGACCCGCGGTGAGGTCCGCGGTGGCGGCCGCAAGCCCTACAAGCAGAAGGGCACCGGCCGCGCCCGCCAGGGCTCGACGCGCGCGCCGCAGTTCGCCGGTGGTGGCGTCGTGCACGGCCCGCAGCCGCGCAACTACGACCAGCGCACGCCCAAGAAGATGAAGGCCGCCGCGTTGCGCAGCGCGCTGTCCGACCGGGCGCGCAACGACCGCATCCACGTCGTCGACTCGCTGCTCGCCGGTGACAAGCCGTCCACCAAGAACGCACTTGCCTCGCTGGCGGGGCTGTCCGAGCGCGCGAAGTACCTCGTCGTGCTCGAGCGCACCGACTCCCTGACCTGGCTGTCGCTGCGCAACGCCCCCGAGGTGCACATCGTCGCGGTGGACCAGCTCAACACCTACGACGTGCTGGCGTCCGACGACGTGGTCTTCACGCAGGGTGCCTACGAGGCGTTCGTGGGCTCGGCCGGCGACGCGACGTCGCGCACGGCGACCTTCGTCGAGGCTCCGGCCGCCGACGAGGCCCCGAAGCCCGCGAAGAAGGCCGCCGCGAAGAAGGCCGCCCCCGCGAAGTCCGAGGACACCGAGAAGGCCGACGACGCCGAGAAGGTCGAGCTCCCCAAGGGTGCGAAGGCCCCGCTCAAGAGCGGTGGCGCCCCGAAGGGCTTCGAGATCAAGGGCAATGCCGACTCGGGCAAGTACCACGAGCCCGACGGCCAGTGGTACGACCAGACGGACGCCGAGTTCTACTTCAAGACCGCCGAGGACGCCGAGGCCGCGGGCTTCGAGCGTGCCGGTGGCGGTTCCGCCGGGGAGGACGACAAGTGAGCACGCTGCACAAGGACCACCGCGACATCCTGATCGCGCCGGTCGTGTCGGAGAAGAGCTACGGCCTCCTCGACGCCAACAAGTACACGTTCCTGGTGCGTCCGGACGCCAACAAGACCGAGATCAAGATCGCGGTCGAGAAGGTGTTCAACGTCAAGGTCACCTCGGTGAACACGATCAACCGCCAGGGCAAGACCCGTCGGACCCGCTACGGCACCGGCAAGCGCGCGAACACCAAGCGCGCCATCGTCAGCCTCGCTGAGGGCCACCGCATCGACATCTTCGGCGCCTGAGCCGGCGCCCCGAAGGAAGACAGACATGGCTATCCGCAAGTACAAGCCGACCACCCCGGGCCGTCGTGGCTCCTCGGTGGCCGACTTCGTCGAGATCACCCGGACCACGCCGGAGAAGTCGCTGACCCGTCCGCTGCCCAAGAAGGGCGGCCGCAACAACCAGGGTCGGATCACCACCCGGCACCAGGGCGGCGGACACAAGCGCGCCTACCGGATCATCGACTTCCGTCGCTACGACAAGGACGGTGTCCCCGCGAAGGTCGCGCACATCGAGTACGACCCCAACCGCACCGCGCGGATCGCGCTGCTGCACTTCGCCGACGGCGAGAAGCGCTACATCATCGCGCCGAAGGGCCTCGTGCAGGGCACCGCGGTCGAGTCGGGCCCCGGCTCCGACATCAAGGCCGGCAACAACCTGCCGCTGCGCAACATCCCCGTCGGCACGACGATCCACTGCGTCGAGCTGCGGCCCGGCGGCGGTGCCAAGATCGCCCGCTCGGCGGGCAACTCGGCCCAGCTGGTCGCCAAGGAGGGCTCGCGCGCCACGCTGCGCCTGCCGTCCGGCGAGATGCGGTTCGTCGACGTCCGCTGCCGCGCCTCGATCGGCGAGGTCGGCAACGCCGAGCAGTCGAACATCAACTGGGGCAAGGCCGGCCGGATGCGGTGGAAGGGCAAGCGCCCGACCGTCCGCGGTGTCGTCATGAACCCGGTCGACCACCCGCACGGTGGTGGTGAGGGCAAGACGTCCGGTGGCCGCCACCCGGTGTCCCCGTGGGGCAAGCCCGAGGGCCGTACGCGCAAGCGCAAGGCCTCCGACGCCCAGATCATCCGCCGCCGCAAGTCCGGCAAGAAGCGCTGAGCAGGAGATAGAGGATGCCTCGCAGCTTGAAGAAGGGCCCGTTCGTCGACGACCACCTCATGAAGAAGGTGGACGCCGAGAACGACAAGGGCTCCAAGAACGTGATCAAGACCTGGTCGCGCCGCTCGATGATCGTCCCGGCCATGATCGGCCACACGATCGCGGTGCACGACGGTCGCAAGCACGTCCCGGTGTTCGTGACCGACTCCATGGTCGGTCACAAGCTGGGTGAGTTCGCCCCCACCCGCACCTACCGCGGGCACGTGAAGGACGACCGGAAGGGACGACGTCGATGAGTGTCACCGAGCGCCGGCGCAGCAGCGCCCGCCGCGAGTCCCTGCTGGGCGACCAGCCGGGCGCCTTCGCGGCCGCCCGCTTCGTGCGGATCACCCCGATGAAGGCACGCCGGGTCGTCGACCTCGTGCGCGGGATGCCCGTGGACGAGGCGCTGTCCCTGCTGCAGTTCGCGCCGCAGGCCGCGTCCGAGACCGTCTACAAGGTGCTCGAGAGCGCCATCGCGAACGCCGAGACGACCGAGGGGCTCAACCGGGCCGACCTCGTCATCTCCGTCGCGCTGGTCGACGAGGGTCCGACGATGAAGCGCTGGCGGCCGCGTGCCCAGGGCCGCGCCACCCGCATCCTCAAGCGCACGAGCCACATCACGCTGGCGGTCCAGCCGGCCGAGGTCGTGGCTGCTGCCAAGAACACCAAGAAGGGACGGCGTGCCTGATGGGACAGAAGATCAACCCGAACGGCTTCCGCCTCGGCATCTCCACGGACCACAAGTCCCGCTGGTACGCCGACAAGCTCTACAAGGCCTACGTCGGTGAGGACGTCGCGATCCGCAAGCTGCTCTCCAAGGGCATGGAGCGGGCCGGCATCTCCAAGGTGGAGATCGAGCGCACCCGTGACCGGGTCCGCGTCGACATCCACACCGCCCGCCCGGGCATCGTCATCGGTCGCCGCGGCGCCGAGGCCGACCGGATCCGTGGCGAGCTGGAGAAGCTCACGGGCAAGCAGGTGCAGCTGAACATCCTCGAGGTCAAGAACCCCGAGGTCGACGCGCAGCTGGTCGCCCAGGGCGTCGCCGAGCAGCTGTCCGGCCGCGTGCAGTTCCGTCGCGCCATGCGCAAGGCGATGCAAACCTCCATGCGGTCCGGTGCCAAGGGCATCCGGATCCAGTGCTCCGGCCGTCTCAACGGCGCAGAGATGTCGCGCACGGAGTTCTACCGCGAGGGCCGCGTCCCGCTGCACACGCTGCGCGCCGACATCGACTACGGCTTCTACGAGGCCCGCACGACCTTCGGCCGGATCGGCGTGAAGGTCTGGATCTACAAGGGCGAGGTCGCCGGCACCCGTGCCGAGCGGCAGGCCCAAGCGGCGGCCCGCGCCGGTGTCCCCGGTCGCGGTGGGCGTCCGACGCGTGGCGGCGACCGCCCGAGCCGCGGCTCGCGCGGCGACCGGCCGACCCGCTCCGACCGCAGCCCCGAGGCCCCCGCGGCCGACACGGCCCCTGCGGCTCCCGCGGCGGCACCCGCGCCCGACGCCGGAACGGAGGCCTGAGCCATGTTGATGCCCCGTCGCGTCAAGCACCGCAAGCAGCACCACCCCAAGCGGACCGGTTCGGCCAAGGGGGGGACCACCCTGGCGTTCGGTGACTTCGGGATCCAGGCGATCGAGGGTCACTACGTGACCAACCGCCAGATCGAGTCCGCTCGTATCGCCATGACCCGCCACATCAAGCGTGGCGGCAAGGTGTGGATCAACATCTACCCCGACCGTCCGCTCACGAAGAAGCCGGCCGAGACCCGCATGGGTTCCGGCAAGGGTTCGCCGGAGTGGTGGATCGCCAACGTCAAGCCCGGCCGTGTCATGTTCGAGCTGTCCGGTGTGTCCGAGGACGTCGCCCGCGAGGCGATGCGCCGTGCGATGCACAAGCTCCCCATGAAGTGCCGGTTCATTTCCCGTGAGGCAGGTGAGTTCTGATGGCTAGCACGTTGAAGGCCCACGAGCTCGACGAGATGACCGACACCGACCTCGAGGGGAAGCTCCGCGAGGCCAAGGAGGAGCTGTTCAACCTCCGCTTCCAGGCGGCCACCGGCCAGCTGGAGAGCCACGGTCGGCTCCGGACGGTCAAGAAGGACATCGCCCGGATCTACACCGTGGTGCGTGAGCGCGAGCTCGGCATCCGCGAGACCCCCGGCAGTGAGAAGGCCGGCAACGACAAGGAAGGGGCTTCCGCATGAGTGAGCAGCAGGTGACGCGCAGCACGCGCAAGACCAAGGAGGGCCTGATCGTGTCCGACAAGATGGACAAGACCGTGGTCGTCGCTGTCGAGGACCGGGTCAAGCACGCGCTCTACGGCAAGGTCCTGCGCCGGACGTCGAAGCTCAAGGCCCACGACGAGAACAACGAGTGCGGGATGGGCGACCGGGTCCTGATCATGGAGACCCGACCGCTGTCGGCCACCAAGCGCTGGCGCGTCGTCGAGATCCTCGAGCGCGCCAAGTAAGCAGCAGGCGTTCGCGCCAGCCCAGACCGCAACAGTTCCCCCAGGCTCGGTGAGCAGCCGAGAACCAGGGTGACAAGGAGAGACAGAAGATGATTCAGCAGGAGTCGCGACTCAAGGTCGCCGACAACACGGGTGCCAAGGAGATCTTGTGCATCCGCGTGCTCGGTGGCTCGGGTCGTCGCTACGCCGGCATCGGTGACGTCATCGTCGCGACCGTCAAGGACGCGATCCCCGGTGGCAACGTGAAGAAGGGCGACGTCGTCAAGGCCGTGATCGTGCGCACCGTCAAGGAACGCCGTCGCGCCGACGGTTCCTACATCCGCTTCGACGAGAACGCCGCCGTGATCCTCAAGTCCGACGGCGAGCCGCGCGGCACCCGCATCTTCGGCCCCGTCGGCCGCGAGCTGCGCGAGAAGAAGTTCATGAAGATCATCTCGCTGGCGCCGGAGGTGCTCTGACGATGGCCAAGCAGGGGAAGAAGACCGTGAACATCAAGAAGGGCGACCAGGTCCGGGTCATCTCGGGCAAGGACAAGGGCGCCGAGGGCAAGGTCATCCGGGTGCTGCGTGAGCAGCAGCGGGTGATCGTCGAGGGCGTCAACCGCGTCAAGCGGCACACCAAGGTCGTCAACCAGGGCGGCCGGGCCGGCACCACCGGTGGGATCATCACCGCCGAGGCGCCGATCCACGTGTCCAACGTGATGCTCGTCGAGGGCGACGGCGTCACCCGCGTGGGATTCCGCCGCGACGAGGTGACCAAGCGTCGGCCCGACGGCTCGACGTACGGCGCGACCCGCAGCGTTCGGGTCTCGCGCAAGACCGGGAAGGAGATCTGACATGAGCGACACCACTGTGGAGACCCCGGCGGCCGAGACCGCCGAGCGGGTCACCCCCCGGCTGAAGACCCGCTACCGCGAGGAGATCCTCCCGGCGCTGCAGTCCGAGTTCGAGATCGCCAACGTCATGCAGGTGCCCGGCCTCGTCAAGATCGTGGTCAACATGGGCGTCGGCGAGGCGGCTCGCGACTCGAAGCTGATCGAGGGCGCCATCAAGGACCTCACCGCGATCACCGGTCAGAAGCCGATGGTGACCAAGGCCCGCAAGTCCATCGCGCAGTTCAAGCTGCGCGAGGGGATGCCGATCGGTGCCCACGTCACGCTCCGCGGCGACCGCATGTGGGAGTTCCTCGACCGCCTGCTGTCCCTGGCGCTGCCCCGCATCCGTGACTTCCGCGGCCTCTCGCCGCAGCAGTTCGACGGTCGCGGCAACTACACGTTCGGGCTGACCGAGCAGGTCATGTTCCACGAGATCGACCAGGACCGGATGGACCGCTCCCGGGGCATGGACATCACGGTCGTCACGACCGCCACCAACGACGACGAGGGGCGGGCGCTCCTGAAGCAGCTCGGCTTCCCCTTCGCCGAGCGGTGACAAGGAGAAGCTGAGATGGCAAAGACTGCACTGAGGGTCAAGGCGGCCCGCAAGCCCAAGTTCGCGGTGCGCGGCTACACGCGCTGCCAGCGCTGCGGCCGGCCCAAGGCCGTGTACCGCAAGTTCGGCCTGTGCCGGATCTGCCTGCGCGAGATGGCCCACCGCGGCGAGCTCCCCGGCGTGACCAAGTCCTCCTGGTGAGCACCACCACTAACCGCTGAAGGTCCCGCCGAGCGGGAAACCACAGAAGAGAGAGAACGACCAACCATGACGATGACCGACCCGATCGCAGACATGCTGACTCGTCTGCGCAACGCCAACCAGGCGTTCCACGACGACGTGTCCATGCCCTACAGCAAGCTCAAGCAGGGCGTGGCCGAGATCCTCCAGCAGGAGGGCTACATCAGCTCCTTCGAGGTCACGGACGCGACCGAGGGCCCCGGCAAGACGCTGACGATCACCCTCAAGTACGGCCGCAGCCGGGAGCGCTCGATCGCCGGCGTACGCCGCATCAGCAAGCCCGGCCTGCGCGTCTACGCCAAGAGCACCGGCCTGCCCAAGGTGCTCGGCGGCCTCGGCGTCGCGATCATCTCGACCAGCCAGGGCCTGCTGACCGACCGTCAGGCCAACCAGAAGGGCGTGGGTGGGGAAGTCCTCGCCTACGTCTGGTGACCCCGACTACACGCGTAAGGAGAGAAGAAGCATGTCGCGCATTGGCAAGCTCCCGATCGCGGTGCCGTCGGGTGTCGACGTCGCCATCGACGAGAGCCTCGTGACCGTCAAGGGCCCCAAGGGCACCCTGAGCCACGCGGTCGCCTCCCCGATCACCGTCGAGAAGAACGACGGGATCGTCGAGGTGAAGCGTCCCGACGACGAGCGGATCAGCCGCTCGCTCCACGGCCTCACCCGCACCCTGATCAACAACATGGTCGTCGGCGTGACCGAGGGCTACGAGAAGAAGCTCGAGATCGTGGGCGTGGGCTACCGGGTCCTGTCCAAGGGCCCGACCCAGCTGGAGTTCCAGCTCGGCTACTCCCACTCGATCACGTTCAACGCCCCGGAGGGCATCACCTTCACGGTCGACGGACCGACGAGGCTGGGCGTCCAGGGCATCGACAAGCAGCTGGTCGGCGAGACCGCGGCCAACATCCGCAAGCTGCGCAAGCCCGAGCCCTACAAGGGCAAGGGCGTTCGCTACGCGGGTGAGCACATCCGCCGCAAGGTCGGAAAGGCTGGTAAGTGACATGGCGATCAAGCTGTCGCACCACAAGCACACCGCCGCGCGCACCCGCTCGCGGCTCCGCCGTCAGGTCCGGGGACGCAAGAAGGTCGCCGGCACCGCCGACCGACCGCGCCTGGTCGTGACGCGCTCGTCGCGCCACATCACCGTGCAGGTCGTCGACGACCTGGCCGGCAAGACGCTGGCGTCGGCCTCCACCATGGAGGCGGACCTGCGCTCGCTCGACGGTGACAAGACCGCCAAGGCCCGCAAGGTCGGAGAGCTCGTCGCGGAGCGGGCCCAGGCCGGCGGCGTCCAGTCGGTGGTCTTCGACCGTGCCGGCAACAAGTACCACGGCCGGGTCGCGGCCCTGGCCGACGGCGCCCGCGAGGGTGGCCTGACCTTCTGATGGCGGACATGACATTCAAGGGAGTTATCTGATGAGCGGATCCCAGCAGCGCGGACAGCGCGCCGGTGGCGGCCGCGGTGGCCGCGACGGTGGTCGCGGTGGCCAGCAGGAGAAGAGCCAGTACCTCGAGCGCGTCGTCGCGATCAACCGCGTCGCCAAGGTCGTGAAGGGTGGTCGTCGCTTCAGCTTCACCGCCCTCGTGGTCGTCGGCGACGGCGACGGCATGGTCGGCGTCGGCTACGGCAAGGCCAAGGAGGTCCCGGCTGCCATCGCCAAGGGCGTCGAGGAGGCGAAGAAGAACTTCTTCCGCGTTCCCCGCATCCAGGGCACCATCCCGCACCCCGTGCAGGGTGAGAAGGCTGCCGGCGTGGTGCTGCTGCGCCCGGCCGCACCCGGTACGGGTGTGATCGCCGGTGGTCCGGTACGCGCCGTCCTGGAGTGTGCCGGCATCCACGACGTCCTGAGCAAGTCGCTCGGCTCGTCGAACCAGATCAACATCGTCCACGCGACCGTCGAGGCGCTGCGGATGCTGGAGCAGCCCGAGTCGGTGGCCGCACGTCGCGGTCGTCGGGTCGAGGACGTCGCCCCTGCGGCCCTCCTCCGTGCGCGCGCCGAGGTGCCCGAGGGCACCTCGCAGGAGGTGCCGGCGTGATGGCGCAGCTCAAGGTCCAGCAGAAGAAGTCGACGATCGGCTGCAAGGCGAACCAGCGCGAGACGCTGCGGACCCTCGGCCTGAAGCGGATCGGCGACACCGTGATCAAGGAGGACCGCCCGGAGATCCGCGGCATGGTCCGGACCGTCCGTCACCTCGTGACGGTCGAAGAGGTGGAGTGACCATGACTCTCAAGCTGCATCACCTGCGCCCGGCGCCGGGTGCCAAGACCGCCAAGACCCGCGTGGGTCGCGGTGAGGGCTCCAAGGGCAAGACCGCCGGCCGCGGCACCAAGGGCACCAAGGCCCGCAACCAGGTCCCGGTCGCCTTCGAGGGTGGCCAGATGCCGATCCACATGCGGTTGCCGAAGCTCAAGGGCTTCAAGAACCCGTTCAAGGTGGAGTTCCAGGTCGTCAACCTCGACCGCCTGGGCGAGCTCTTCCCCGACGGTGGCACCGTGTCGGTCGACGACCTCGTCGCCAAGGGCGCCGTCCGCAAGGGCCAGCCGGTGAAGGTCCTCGGCCAGGGCGACCTCGCCGTCAAGGTTGACGTCACCGCTCATGCCTTCTCAGGCTCTGCCAAGGACAAGATCGAGGCCGCCGGCGGGACGACGACGACTCTCTGAGTCGTCTCCCCGATGCACCTGCCGAGGGGCGCGGACCAACCCGTCACGACGGGCCGGCCGCGCCCCGACGCACACCCGGGGGCCTCGGGGCCGCCTGTTAGGCTTCCCCGGGCCTCGCACCGACACCGGTCGAGCCCTGTGACAACGGGGCGAGAGCCGCATCCAGCCAGTGGAAAGAGGAAGTCGTGCTGAGCGCGTTCGCCAATGCATTCCGGACCCCGGACCTGCGGCGGAAGCTGCTGTTCGTCCTGATGATCATCACGATCTTCAGGCTCGGGTCGCAGGTGCCGGCGCCGGGGGTCCACGTCTCCAACGTCCGGCAGTGCCTCGACCTCGCCGCGCAGGGTGAGAACGCCAGTCTCTACAGCCTGATCAACCTGTTCTCGGGTGGCGCGCTGCTCCAGCTGACGATCTTCGCGCTCGGCATCATGCCCTACATCACGGCCAGCATCATCCTCCAGCTGCTCGTCGTGGTGATCCCGCGGCTCGAGACGCTGAAGAAGGAGGGCCAGGCAGGCCAGGCGAAGATCACGCAGTACACCCGGATGCTGACCCTCGGCCTCGCGCTGCTGCAGGCGACCGGCATCGTCGCGCTGGCCCGCTCCGGCGACCTGCTGCAGGGCTGCACCCTGCCGCTGCTGCACGACAACGGCACCCAGACGTTCCTCATCATGGTCATCACGATGACCGCCGGCACCGCGGTCATCATGTGGCTCGGCGAGCTGATCACCGAGCACGGCATCGGCAACGGCATGTCCCTGCTGATCTTCACCCAGGTCGTCGCGACGTTCCCGGGCTCGATGTGGGCCGTCCGGATCGGCGAGGGCTGGTTCACCTTCGGCCTCGTGATGGCCATAGGCCTCGTGATCATCGCGGCCGTCATCTTCATCGAGCAGGCCCAACGCCGGATCCCCGTGCAGTACGCCCGGCGGATGGTCGGCCGCAAGATGTTCGGCGGCTCCTCGACGTACATCCCGCTGAAGGTCAACCAGGCGGGCATCATCCCCGTGATCTTCGCGTCGTCCCTGATGTACCTCCCCGCGATGGCGGTGCAGTTCAACCGCAACAGCGACTCGAAGCCGGTCCAGATCCTCAACGACTACTTCGTGCAGGGCAGCCACCCCATCTACATGGCGACGTTCTTCGCCCTCATCGTCTTCTTCACCTACTTCTACGTCTCGATCACCTTCAACCCGCAAGAGGTGGCCGACAACATGAAGAAGTACGGCGGCTTCATCCCCGGGATCCGGGCGGGCAAGCCGACCGAGGACTACTTGTCCTACGTCCTGTCCCGCATCACGCTGCCGGGCGCGTTGTACCTCGGTCTGATCTCCCTGATCCCGCTGATCGCCCTCGTGCTGATCAACGCCAACCAGAACTTCCCGTTCGGCGGTACGTCCATCCTGATCATGGTCGGCGTCGCCCTCGACACGGTGAAGCAGATCGAGAGCCAGCTCCAGCAGCGCAACTACGAGGGATTCCTGCGCTGAGATGAGACTGAACCTGTGAGACTGATCTTGATGGGCCCCCCGGGGGCGGGGAAGGGCACCCAGGCCACGTTCGTCGCCGACCACTTCGGCATCCCGGCGATCTCGACCGGCGACATCTTCCGCGCCAACGTCTCGCGGGGCACCGAGCTCGGCGTCGAGGCCCAGCGCTTCATGGACGCGGGCGAGTACGTCCCGGACGAGCTCACCAACCGGATGGTCCGCAACCGGATCGACGAGCCGGACGCCGAGCCGGGCTTCCTGCTCGACGGCTACCCGCGCACCCTCGCCCAGGTCGAGGAGCTCGACGGGATGATCGCGTTCACAGGCCACAGCCTGGACGCCGCCGTGGTGCTCACCGCCGACCCCGACGAGCTCGTGGCGCGGCTGCTGCACCGAGCGCAGGTGTCGGGCCGGGCTGACGACACCGAGGACGTCATCCGGCGCCGCCAGGAGGTGTACGCCGAGCAGACCGAGCCGCTGATCGGGGTCTACCGCGGTCGCGGCCTCCTGATCGAGGTCGACGGCATGGGCGCCGTCGACGACGTGACGAAGCGCATCTTCGCGGCGCTGGACGACCTCCCCCAGAGCTGACCATGTCGTTGCGCGACCGTGGCGTGGAGATCAAGACGCCGGACCAGATCGAGAAGATGCGGGCGGCTGGGCTGGTCGTCGGCCGCACCCTCGAGCTGCTCCGTGACGCGGTGAAGGCCGGCGTGAGCACCCGTGAGCTCGACGCGCTCGCCGAGGACCACATCCTCTCGTCGGGCGCCGTCCCGTCGTTCAAGGGCTACAGCCACCCGCCGTTCCCGGCCTCGATCTGCGCCTCCGTCAACGACGAGGTCGTCCACGGCATCCCCGGCGACCGGGTGCTCGAGGAGGGCGACGTGATCTCGATCGACTGCGGCGCGATCGTCGACGGCTGGCACGGCGACGCCGCGATCACGGTCGGGGTCGGCGACGTGGCCGACGACGTAGCCGAGCTGATGCGCGTGACGGAGGAGTCGCTGTGGCGGGGGATCTCCGCCGCCCGGCTCGGTGGTCGCGTCACCGACATCTCGCACGCGGTCGAGACCTACGTCCGGTCCCAGGCCCACCCGTCCGGCGGTGCGTACGGCATCCTCGAGGACTACGTCGGGCACGGCATCGGCTCGGCCATGCACCAGCCGCCCAACGTGCCCAACTACGGCCGCCCCGGCCGCGGCCCGAAGCTGGTGCGCGGGCTGGCGCTCGCGGTCGAGCCGATGCTGACTCTCGGGAGCAACCAGACCACGCTGCTGCCCGACGAGTGGACGGTCGGTACTGTCGACGGAAGCTGGTCGGCACACTACGAGCACACGTTCACCCTGACGCCGGACGGCGCCTGGGTGCTGACGGCGCTCGACGGCGGCGAGAGCCGGCTGGCCGAGCTGGGGGTCCCGTTCGGGGGCCACTGACGCACGACACCGAGCACGACGGAGGGACAGCACGTGGACGTAGCACCGTGGGTCTGGTGGGTCACTTTCGCGGTGACGGTGGTGATCTTCACCTTCGACCTGCTGGTGGTCGGCCGGCGGCCGCACGAGCCGAGCATGAAGGAGTGCGCGACCTACCTGTCCGTGTACGTCGGCCTGGCGCTGCTGTTCGGCGTCGGGGTGCTGGTGACGAACGGCGGCACCTACGCGGGTGAGTTCTACGCCGGCTGGCTGGTGGAGTACTCCCTGTCCATCGACAACCTGTTCATCTTCATCATCATCATGAGCAAGTTCGCGGTGCCGCGGGAGCTGCAGCAGTACACGCTGATGGTGGGCATCGTGATGGCCCTGGTCATGCGGGCCATCTTCATCGCCGTCGGTGCGGCCGCCATCGAGGAGTTCTCCTGGGTCTTCTACCTGTTCGGTGCGTTCCTCATCTACACCGCCTGGAAGCTCGCCAAGGAGGGACCGGAGGACGAGGACGAGTACGAGGAGAACCGGCTCGTCGTCTTCGTGGAGAAGCGCTTCCCCGCCACCAAGGAATGGCACGGCAAGCAGCTGTTCACGAAGCAGAACGGCGCCCGCATGATCACGCCGCTCTTCATCGTGATCATCACGCTGGGGACGACCGACCTGCTCTTCGCGCTCGACTCGATCCCTGCGATCTTCGGCATCACGAAGGAGCCCTACCTCGTCCTCACGGCGAACATCTTCGCCCTGATGGGGCTGCGGCAGCTCTACTTCCTGATCGGCGGCCTCCTCGAGCGGCTGGTCTACCTGTCCTACGGCTTGGCGTTCCTGCTCGCGTTCATCGGCGTCAAGCTGATCTTCCACGCGCTGCACGAGAACGAGCTGCCGTTCATCAACGGCGGTGAGCACGTCGCCTACGACTGGCTCGAGATACCGATCTGGCTGTCCCTGACGGTGATCGTCGCGACGCTGGCGGTCACGGCGGTGCTCTCGCTGATGAAGTCGGGCGGGCTGTCCCAGCTCCAGCGGGACGCGGCGACCGGTCCGCGGCGCGACTGGGACGACGACTGAGGCGGGAATCCGCGCACGCTCCCGGACGTTGTCACGGGCGATGACCTCGCTCGCGCTCTCCGTCCTGGACCTCGTCCCCGTTCGCGACGACCAGACCTCCGGCGACGCCCTGGCGGCGACCCGGTCAATGGCGCGCGTGGCTGACGACCTCGGCTTCCGCCGCTACTGGCTCGCGGAGCACCACAACATGCCCGCCGTGGCGGCGACGAACCCGCCGGTGCTGATCGCGATGGTGGCGGCTGCGACGGAGCGCATCCGGGTCGGGTCCGGAGGAGTGATGCTGCCCAACCACGCGCCCCTCGTGGTGGCGGAGCAGTTCGCCCTGCTCGAGGCGGCCCACCCGGGCCGGATCGACCTCGGCATCGGCCGCGCCCCGGGCACCGACCCGGTGACGTCGTTCGCGCTGCGGCACGGCGCCGGCGGGGTCGACGACGACGCCGTCGCCCGGTTCCCGGAGTACGTCGACCACGTGCTCGCCCTGATGGACGCGGGCGGCGCCCAGCTGTCCGTCGGCGGTCGCCGTCACGGGCTGCGGGCGACGCCGCGCGCGACGGGCGTCCCTGTTGCCTGGCTGCTGGGCTCGTCCGACTACTCGGCGCGGCTCGCGGCCGAGCGTGGTCTGCCCTACGTGTTCGCCCACCACTTCTCCGGGTCGGGCACGGCTGCGGCCCTCGCGCTCTACCGCGACGAGTTCCGCCCCTCGACGTACCTCGACGCGCCGCGGACCTTCCTGACCGTGAACGCCGCCGTGGCACCCACCCAGCAGGAGGCCGACCGGCTCGCGCTGCCCCAGCTGCTCGCCATGGTCGCCCTGCGGACCGGGCAGCCGCTGCGTGCGCAGCAGCTCGTGGAGGACGCGGAGAAGCAGGATCCGCCCGAGGCGCACCGCGAGCTGATCGGGGCGATGCGCCGACGCTGGGTGATCGGCGACGCAGCGACGGCGCGGCAGCGGATCGAAAGCCTCGCGGCCGAGCACGCCGTCGACGAGGTGATGGTGCACCCGGTCGCGGGTGCCTGGACCGGGACCGACCCCACGCGGTCACCGGCGCGCGAGGAGACCCTCCGGCTGCTGGCCGGCTGAGGTCACTCCACGCACTGCTGGGTCGAGGTCGAGGGCTCGCCCTCTCGGACCAGCTGCACCTGGAGGCACACCCGGCCGGCCTCCGTGACCGTGAGTCGTCGCTGGGTGCCCCGACTGCTCTCGCCGGTGTCGGGTCGGCGCCAGACCCAGGTGTCGCCCGCCTTGGTACCGCCGACCACGCGCCACGTGAACGTCACGTCGTCGCCCGCCCGCCGTCCCCGGACGAACGGCTCGGGGATGGGTGCGTCGGGCACCACGTCGCTCGGCGTGAAGGACGGGTCGGGCTCCGGTCCGGCGGCCGCCTTCCGCCTGCGCCCCTGACTGTGCGCCGACTGTGACCGCCTGGACCGGTCGACCAGCGGCGAACAGAGGCTCATCCCCACGAGCCGGTGAAAGTCGCGCTGCCGAGCCGTGCCCGCCGTGGCAGCAGGCGATGGCAACCCTGCTCGCGAGCCTGCGGGAATGCGTCGGCACGCAGAGTCGTTGCCCCGCTGCGGGCTGCGCCCGGAGCCCGGATCGCGATTAGGGCTTCGCCCTCGGCACCCCGTACACTGGCGTGTCGGCCCAACGTGGGTCGTGTTTCGTGGCGCCTTGCGGCTGCCCGGACACCCGCCGATCCCTCTCGTCGAGAGGCTCGGTCGTGCCCGGGGTTGAGGACTGCGGAACCGCTGCACGAGGTCCACCGGCTGTTCGAGAAGCAGCCGGAGGTTCGCGGGTCGACGGTAGACGCCAACAACGGATTGTGGAGGAAATGCCGAAGAAAGAAGGCGTGATCGAGATCGAGGGCACCGTCGTGGAGGCCCTCCCCAACGCCATGTTCCGGGTCGAGCTGACCAACGGACACAAGGTTCTCGCCCACATCAGCGGCAAGATGCGCCAGCACTACATCCGGATCCTCCCCGAGGACCGGGTCGTGGTGGAGCTCTCGCCGTACGACCTCACTCGAGGGCGCATCGTCTACCGCTACAAGTAAGCCGCTACCGAGCAGAAAGGGCTGACATGAAGGTCGCCCCCAGCGTCAAGAAGATCTGTGACAAGTGCCAGGTGATCCGTCGCCACGGCCGCGTCATGGTCATCTGCGACAACCCGCGTCACAAGCAGCGCCAAGGCTGAGCCCAGCTCAGCGGACAACTGAATACATCCACCACGTGATCGCTTAGGCGGCTCCCCGACGGGACCGCTGAACCACCTCCGGAGCGGATGGCCGGAGCCCACAGCCGCAGCAGGCACGGGACGCGTCACGACCACACCACCGTGAACACGAGGGGACACCGTCCCTTCAGGAAAGGCCACTCAATGGCACGCCTTGTTGGGGTCGACCTGCCGCGCGACAAGCGCATCGAGGTCGCACTCACCTACATCTACGGCATCGGCCGTACCCGCGCCCAGGAGCTCCTGGCCGCCACCGGGGTCTCCCCGGACCTGCGCGTCCACCAGCTGGGGGACGAGGAGCTGGTCAAGCTCCGCGACGCGATCGAGAACCTCGAGGTCAAGATCGAGGGTGACCTGCGCCGTGAGGTGCAGGCCGACATCCGTCGCAAGATCGAGATCGGCAGCTATCAGGGTCGCCGCCACCGTCAGGGCCTCCCGGTCCGCGGTCAGCGCACCAAGACCAACGCGCGCACCCGCAAGGGTCCCAAGCGCACCGTCGCCGGCAAGAAGAAGGCCAAGTGATCGGGGTCTCCCGGTCCTGCCTTCCCACCACTCGAACGCTTCCCAGCAACCTCAGGAGATAACGAATGCCTCCCAAGAGCCGCACCGCCAAGGTGCGTCGCAAGGAGAAGAAGAACGTCGCTCAGGGCGAAGCCCACATCAAGAGCACGTTCAACAACACCATCGTCACGATCACCGACCCGACCGGTGCGGTGATCTCGTGGGCCTCTGCCGGCACCGTCGGCTTCAAGGGCTCGCGCAAGTCCACCCCGTTCGCCGCGCAGATGGCCGCCGAGGCCGCTGGTCGCCGGGCGATGGAGCACGGGATGAAGAAGATCGACGTCTTCGTCAAGGGTCCGGGCTCGGGCCGCGAGACGGCGATCCGGTCCCTGGGTGCGATCGGCCTCGAGGTCGGCACCATCCAGGACGTCACCCCCACGCCCCACAACGGATGCCGCCCGCCCAAGCGCCGGCGCGTCTGACCCGCCACCAGAGACCCAAGGAGCACTGACCCATGGCCCGTTACACCGGCCCCATGACCAAGAAGTCGCGCCGTCTCGGTGTCGACCTCGTCGGCGGCGACGCCGCCTTCGAGAAGCGTCCCTACGCCCCCGGCCAGCACGGCCGCGGCCGCATCAAGGAGAGCGAGTACCTCCTCCAGCTTCGTGAGAAGCAGAAGGCCCGCTACACCTACGGCGTCCTCGAGAAGCAGTTCGTCCGCTACTACAAGGAAGCCAGCCGCCGCGGCGGCAAGACGGGCGACAACCTGCTCCAGCTGCTCGAGTGCCGCCTGGACAACGTCGTCTACCGGGCCGGTTTCGCCCGCACCCGCCGTCACGCCCGCCAGCTGGTCGTCCACGGCCACTTCCTGGTGAACGGTCGCAAGGTCGACATCCCGTCGTTCCAGGTGACCGCCCACGACGTGATCGACGTGCGCGAGAAGTCGCTCGAGATGACCCCGTTCATCGTCGCCCGTGAGACCCACGGCGAGCGCGTCGTCCCGGCCTGGCTCGAGGCGATCCCGACGCGGATGCGGGTCCTGGTCCACCAGGTCCCCGTGCGCGCGCAGATCGACCTCCCGATCCAGGAGCAGCTCATCGTCGAGTACTACTCGAAGAAGTAAGACCCTTTCGGCCCCACCTCGCAGATCTGGGCGACGTCAAATAGCGGTCGCGCCCGGAAAGGAAAGAACAAGTGCTCATCGCACAGCGCCCCACCCTGTCGGAAGAGTCCGTCGACGAGTTCCGTTCGCGGTTCGTGATCGAGCCGCTGGAGCCCGGCTTCGGCTACACCCTCGGCAACTCGCTCCGCCGTACCCTCCTGTCGTCGATCCCCGGTGCCTCGGTCACGAGCATCAAGGTCGACGGTGTCCTCCACGAGTTCTCGACCATCGAGGGCGTCAAGGAGGACGTCACCGAGGTCATCCTCAACCTGAAGGGCCTCGTCGTCTCCTCGGAGCACGACGAGCCGGTCACGATGTACCTGCGCAAGTCGGGTGCCGGTGACGTGACCGCCGCCGACATCAACCCGCCGGCCGGGGTCGAGGTCCACAACCCCGACCTGAAGATCGCCACCCTGTCCGACAAGGGCAAGCTGGAGATGGAGCTGGTCGTGGAGCGTGGCCGCGGCTACGTCTCCTCGGTCCAGAACAAGGGGGCCGACAACGAGATCGGCCGGATGCCGGTCGACTCGATCTACAGCCCGGTCCTCAAGGTGACCTACAAGGTCGAGGCCACCCGTGTCGAGCAGCGCACCGACTTCGACAAGCTGGTCATCGACGTCGAGACCAAGCCGTCGATCCGCCCGCGCGACGCGATCGCGTCGGCCGGCAAGACGCTGGTCGAGCTGTTCGGCCTGGCCCGGGAGCTGAACGTCGAGGCCGAGGGCATCGACATCGGCCCGTCGCCGGTCGACGAGCAGCTGGCGGCCGACCTGGCCCTGCCGGTCGAGGAGCTCAACCTGACGGTCCGGTCCTACAACTGCCTCAAGCGCGAGGGCATCCACACCGTGGGTGAGCTCATCAGCCGCTCGGAGCAGGACCTGCTCGACATCCGCAACTTCGGCGCCAAGTCGATCGACGAGGTCAAGGCCAAGCTGGTCGAGATGGGCCTCTCGCTCAAGGACAGCGGCCCGGGCTTCGACCCGCACGCCGCCCTGGCGGCCTACGGCTCGGACGACGACGACGACGCGTTCGTCGAGGACGAGCAGTACTGATCCCCTCTACTCCGGTACCTGACACGGCCGGGGAGAATCGAGAAGACGCATGCCTACTCCCAAGAAGGGTGCCCGCCTCGGCGGTAGCCCGGCCCACCAGCGGCTGATGTTGTCGAACCTGGCGACCCAGCTCTTCGAGCACGGCAAGATCACGACCACCGAGACTCGGGCGCGCACGCTGCGCCCGCTCGCGGAGAAGCTGATCACCAAGGCGAAGCGGGGCGACCTGCACAGCCGTCGCCTGGTGCTGCGGACGGTGCGCGACAAGTCCGTCGTGCACACCCTCTTCACCGAGATCGCGCCGTCGTTCTCCGAGCGGCCGGGCGGTTACACCCGGATCACGAAGATCGGTCCGCGCAAGGGCGACAACGCCCCGATGGCGGTCATCGAGCTCGTGACCGAGCCCTACGCGCCCAAGCCGGCGACGACCAAGAAGAAGAGCACCGCGAAGGCCGCGGCACCCGCCCCGGTCGAGGACGCTCCGGTCGAGGACACCCCCGCCGAGGAGGCTCCGGTCGAGACGACCGACGAGGTCGAGGAGACCACGGAGGCTCCGGCCGACGAGGCTGCCGCCGAGGACACCGACGAGGCTCCCGCTGAGGAGTCCGCCGAGGAGTCCAAGGACGCCTGACCCCGCGACCGACGCACGACGGCCCGCCACCCGCCTGGGTGGCGGGCCGTCGTCGTCCGATGGGGGCGGGCGCTCGGCTCGGTCAGGGCTCCCGGACCATCAGCAGGCTGTCGCCGTGGACGGGGTCCGGCTCCACGTGGCCCGTCTGCCGGAAGCCGAGCTTCTCGAGGACCCGCTGAGACGCGTCGTTCCAGTCGCGGACCGTCGCCCACAGCCGCGGAGAACCCGTGTCGGCTGCCCACGCAACGACGGCGTGACCCGCCTCCGTGGCGTAGCCGCGGCCGTGCACCGCCCGCAGCAGCTCGAAGGCGAGCTCGGGCTCGTCGGGCGATCCGTTCCCGTGCCAGACCAGCCCGCAGTAGCCGATGACGTCGCCCGTGTCCTTCCGCTCCACTGCCAGGAGGCCTGGTCGAGGCGCTTCGTGCTCGGCGCGGATCTGGGCGGCGAGGTCCGCCACGGTGGGCCTCCCGTCGGGGTCGAGCCGGCGGTGGGGCGGCACCCGAGGGTCACGCTCGGTCCAGAGCCGACGGTAGGTCGCGGCCTCGTCCTCCCGGCGATCCCGGAGGAACAGGCGGTCGGTCTCCAGCGTCTCCACCCCGGGACCCAGCGGCACCCGCACAGTCTGCCAGCGCGACCCGTCAGGTGCGCGGGGCACACTGGGGAGGTGAGCGACGAGGCGGAGGTGATCGACGCCGGACCACCGCGGCGGTCACGTCGCTGGGTGGCGGGACTCCTCACCCTGCTCCTCGTCCTCGGCGTCGGCGCCGCCGTGCTCGACCGGTCCTCGCGCTCGCGCGGGTCGGAGGAGGTTGCCGCCTGCCGGCAGCACGGAGCCGCGGCGATCGCGGCGGAGTTCGGCCGGCTGACCGCGAGGACCGGCACCGTCCGGCCGACGGTGTTCGCGATGCGTGACGGGGACGTCAAGCAGCAGCTGCTCGGGTTGGTCAGCCAGGCGGTGGCAGGTGCCGACGGCCGGCTCCGAGCCGCGCGCGGCCGTTGCGATCAGGTGGAGCTGCTGTGGTACCACGGCGACCTCGCCCAGCGACGCGACGACTGCGCTGCCGCGCTCGGGGAGGTGGCGGCCTGGTTCCGCGAGGTCGCCGGCGACGGGGCCCACGCCTTCGGTGGCGGCGTCGAGGGTCGCCGTGGTTGCGGATGATCCACCGCCACGAGTGACCACGGTGGTGCCGGTCCACGGCGGTGCCCTCGGACCCGGTTCAGACCGGCCAGGCGCCCGCGAGCAGTCGGGTCGCCTCGGCGCGGGTGAGGCCGAGGCGCCGTGCCGTGGCGGCGTACGTCGAGGCGGCGGCCGCCGCCTCGTCCGAGCCGGCCGCCGTGCTGGTGGCGACGAACGTGCCCCGTCGGCCCTCGGTGACCACCACGCCGTCGGCCTCCAGCTCCCGGTAGGCCCGCGCGACGGTGTTGGCGGCCAGCCCCAGCTCGTTGGCCAGGGCCCGCACGGTCGGCAGCCTGGTGCCGGCGGGCAGGTCGCCGGTGGCCGCTCGTCGCGCGACCTGGCTGCGCAGCTGCTCGAAGGGCGGCTCCGCGAGCGACGGGTCGGGCGGGTGGATCCGCATGGCGCGGACACTACCCTCGCCAGGGCGGTCGTCGATGCGATAGTCATTGGCCCATGCCGCAGTCCGCTCTCGTCGTGGGGGAGTCCCTCGTCGACATCGTGCGCGCGGGCGACGGCAGCACGAACGAGTTCGCGGGCGGCAGTGCTGCCAACGTGGCGGTGGCTCTCGCGCGCCTCGGCCGCCCCGTCGAGTTCGCGACGAGCTGGGGCGACGACGACCGCGGTCGGATGCTCGCCGACCGGCTCGAGCGCGACGGGGTCACCCTCGCGGTCGACCCGCACGCCATCGGCCACACCTCGACGGCGATCGCGACGATCGGCTCCGACGGGCACGCGTCGTACGAGTTCGACCTGGCCTGGCGGCTGAACCCGCTCCCGGACACCCACGACCCCCTGGTCCTGCACACCTGCTCGCTGGGCGCCGTGATCACGCCGGGGGCCGACGACGTCCTCGACCTGCTGGGTCGGCTGCGGGGCAGCACCACGACCAGCTACGACGTGAACGTCCGCCCGGCGATCACGGGCACCGGCCCGGCGCTCGTGGCACGGGTCGAGGCAGTGGCGGCGCGCAGCGACCTCGTGAAGGCGTCCGACGAGGACCTCGAGGCGCTCTACGAGGGCGTCGACCCCCTGGCCGGCGCCAAGCGGCTGCTCGCCCTCGGCCCGGCCGCGGTGGTCGTGACCCGTGGGCAAGGCGGCGCGACCTGGGTGAGTGCGCTGCAGGAGGTCGACGTGGCGAGCGTGCCGGTGGTGGTCGCGGACACGATCGGCGCTGGGGACACGTTCTGCGCCGCGATGCTCGACGCGCTCTGGGCCCGCGACCTGCTCGGCCCGGGTGGACGCGAGGCGCTCGTCGACGTGGCGCGCGACGCCGTTGTCGACGTGCTGGCCCACGCCGCGCGAGCGGCGGCGGTGACCGTGGGCCGGCCCGGTGCCGACCCGCCGTACCTGCGCGAGCTCGACGGCAGCTCCGCCTAGCCCGACGAACGGGTCGGTGGCTGCCACGCCGGGTCGCGGCCGATGAACCCCATCAGCCGGTCCACCGCGAGAGCCTCGGCGGGGACGACGACGCGCGGTCCGTACTGGCCCGAGGACCGCAACAGCTCGTCCATCGGCTCCATCCCGGCGAGCAGCGCGGCACACTCGGCCTCGTCGAGCCCGGCAGGCTGGCCGGTAGCTCGGGCGAGGTCCCACGTGTGCATGAACACGTCCGTCGTGTAGAACCGGTCGATCGCGTCGGCGAGGGGCAGGTCGCCGACGTGGCGGTTGGCGAACGTCCGGTCGGCGGTGGCGGGGTCGTCGAGGATCGTCTGCACGGCCCCGGCATGGTGCTCCCACGCCGCCACCGGGTCGGCCGCGGCCGACGGCCCCCGCGGCAGCTCGACGCCGTCGCCGGCCAGGAAGCCCGGGAGCCAGGTGACCAGGTGGTCGACCACGTCGCGGGCGCGCCACCCCGCCACGGGCGCCGGCGCGTCCCAGTCGCCGGCGCCCCGCACCAGGTCGGTGAAGGCGCCGGCGTACCGGCGGTGACGGTCGGCAGCGTCGGACCGGGTCACTGTCCCGTCCTCAGATCGCGCCGTCGGCGAGCAGGGCGTCGAGCTTCGCGTAGCCCTCGTGGACGCCGGTGTCCATGCCGCTGCTCAGCATGCCGTCCCGACCCTCGATCGAGTCGCACAGCGACTGCGCGTGCAGCCGGGTGGTGCCGTCGCCGAGGTCCTCGAACCACATCGTCTCCAGCGCGATCGCCTCGGGCATGCCCTCCCACGTGAACGTCTGGACGATCCGGTCGTCGCCGACCTCGGGGAAGGTCCCCCGGAAGCCGTGCTCGGCGCCGTCGTGCTCGCAGACGTAGCGGTAGGAGCCGAGGGTGCGGCAGTCCCACTGGTCGATCCGGGCCGTGACGGCGTCCGGGCCGATCCAGCGCACGAAGAGCTCGGGGTCGGTGTGGGCGCGCATCAGCTGCTCCACGCTGGCGCGGAAGTCGCGGGTGATGCGGACGATCGGCAGGTCGGGGACGGCCTCGATGGCGGCCTCGGCGTACCGGGTGGTGGGGTGCGTGGTCTGGCTCATGATGCGGTTCCCTCCTGGGGTCGGTCGTGCTCGTTCTCGTTGTCGTCCAGCTCGGCCAGGACGGCGTCCAGGCGTCGGTAGCGCTCCTCCGCCTGCCGGCGGTAGCGCTCGATCCACTTCGTCATCAGGTCGAACACCTCCGCTTCGAGGTGCACCGGCCGGCGCTGGGCATCGCGGCTCCGGGTGACGAGGCCGGCCTCCTCCAGCACCTTGAGGTGCTTGGAGACGGCCTGGAGGCTCACGTCGTACGGCGCCGCGATCTCACCCACGGTCGCGTCCTGCTCGGTGAGCCGGGCGACGATGTCGCGCCGGGTCGGGTCGGCGAGGGCGGCGAAGACGCGGGAGAGCGGGTCGGACATCTCGATCCTTCGTTCAACTCATCGGTTGAATAGAACCGTACGAGGCGATCCGGTCGTTGTCAACCCTCTGGTTGAACACAGTCAGGCGGGAGCCAGCCAGGTGTGGACCAGCGGCACCACGCTGGCGCCCTCACCGCTGGCGGCGGCCACCCGCTTCATCGAGCCCGCCCGGACGTCGCCGACGGCGAACACGCCCGGCACCGTGGTGGCGAGGCTGGGCGGCGGCAGTCCGTCCTGCCACTCCTCGGTGGGGACGTCGCGGCCGGTGAGAACGAAACCGCGCTCGTCGCGGGCGACGTCGGGCGGCACCCAGTCACAGTGGGGCGCGGCTCCGAGCAGGAGCCCAGCATGACCGATGGCGGTCGACCCTAGGATGAGCGACCGTGCGACTGCGGATCGACCTGTCCTACGACGGGACCGACTTCCACGGCTGGGCGGCCCAGCCGGGGTTGCGCACCGTGCAGGGGACGCTGGAGGCCGCGCTGGCGACCGTGCTGCGGGTGCCGGCGGTCACGCTGGTGTGCGCGGGACGCACCGACACCGGCGTCCACGCGCGCGGCCAGGTGGTCCATCTCGACCTCCCCGAGGGGTCGACGTACGACGAGAAGCTGCTGCGGCGGCTCAACGGGATCCTCCCGGCGGACGTCCGGGTGACGGCGGCGGGGGTGGCCGCCGCGGGCTTCGACGCGCGGTTCTCGGCGGCGTGGCGGCGCTACGCCTACCGGGTGGCCGACGGTCCCGCGCTCGCCGACCCGCTCACCCGCGGTCACGTGCTGTCGTGGCCGCGCCCGCTGGACGTCGAGGCGATGGCGGCGGCGTCGGCGCCGCTCGTCGGACTGCGCGACTTCGCCGCGTTCTGCAAGCAGCGCGAGGGGGCGACCACGGTCCGCACCCTGCTCGACCTCGGGTGGGCGCGGGACGCCGGCGGACTCGTCGTGGCCACCGTCCGCGCGGACGCGTTCTGCCACCACATGGTCCGCTCACTGGTCGGCTGCCTGCTCGCCGTGGGAGACGGGCGGCGTCCGGTGACGTGGCCGGCCGAGATCCTCGGCGCGGCCGTGCGCGACCCGTCGGTGGCCGTGGTCGCGGCGCACGGCCTGACGCTCGAGGAGGTCGGCTACCCCGACGACGCCGGGCTGGCGGCGCGGGCGGACCTGTCGCGCGCGAGGCGGGAGGTGCCGTGAGCGACGACCACTACTTCTCGGCCGACCCGTCGGTGGCGTTCGCGCGCGACGCCTTCGAGTGCGAGGTGTGGGGTCACACGCTGCGGCTGACCAGCGGGGCCGGAGTCTTCAGCAAGGGACATCTCGACCACGCGACGGCGGTGCTGTTCCGTGAGACCGAGCCGCCGCCGCAGGGTCAGTTCCTCGACCTCGGGTGTGGCTACGGGGTGATCGGGCTGGCCATCGCGACCGCCGTGCCGCTGGCCAACGTGACCGCCACGGACGTCAACCAGCGGGCGCTGCTGCTCGCCAACGAGAACGCTCGGGCCCTCGGCGTCGAGGGTCGGTTCGTCGCCTGCACACCCGAGCAGGTTCCCACCGACGCGACGTACGACGAGATCTGGTCGAACCCGCCGATCCGGATCGGCAAGGACGCACTGCACGACCTCCTGCTCGCGTGGCTGCCGCGGCTGCGACCGGAGGGCCGAGCGGTGATGGTGGTCGGGAAGCACCTCGGCGCCGACTCCCTGCAGCGGTGGCTGACCGACCGGGGCTGGCCCACGACCCGGCTCGCGAGCGCCAAGGGGTTCCGGGTGCTGGAGACGGTCCGCCCGGGTCGGTAGTCCACGGCCGAACGGCCCCTCGGAGACCGCCGTGAGGGCCGTTCGGCCGTGGACTAGCCGATCCGCGGCCCCCGACTCACGGCGCACCACGCGCTGCCGGACACCGAGAACGGCTCCGGGCCGAGCCTGGCCGCGCACGCCTCACGCACCGCGGCCACCCGCTCCGGCGACTGGCCCGCCACGTAGCCGCCGGCCGGCCCCACGCCGTAGGTGAACGGCTCCCACCAGTCCTCGAACCGGCCGAACTCGATCGTGACCGTCAGCTCGGTGGTGCGCGGGTCGGGGAGGCCGGCCTCGGTGAAGAGCTCGGCGAGATGTCCCTCGCGGGTGCCTGCGGCCACGGACTCGTTGACCGCGCCGGGGTCGACGTCGCGGACGCCGTCCCAGAACGGCGAGAGCGGGCTGGTGCCGGCGGCGTGCTGCCACACGGTCGCGGCGACGACCCCGCGCGGGCGCGTCACGCGGGCCATCTCGCGGAGCCCCGCGACCGGGTCGGCCATGAACGGCACCACCAGCGCCGCCAACGCCGCGTCGAAGTCGCCGTCGGCGAACGGGAGCGCCTCGGCCGCTGAGACCTGGGCCGCCACCCCGGGGTGCCGTTGCTGCAGGGTCTCCACGAAGACCGGCATCGGGTCGACGGCGACGACATGGTCGACGCCGACGGTCGCGGCCAGCGCGCCCGTCAGGGCCCCTGGCCCGCTCCCGACGTCCAGCACCCGCATCGCGGCCGAGATCCCGGCCTCGACGACGAACTGTGCCGCGAGCGGGGTGCTGAACCGGCCCATGAACCGGTCGTACGCGTCGGCCGAGACCTCGAAGCCCATGGCGGCCACGGTAGCCCGGACGGTCCCGAGGTTTCGTGGGCTCGGCGCGGGGCGCCCTCGCACCTCGACCTCCGGTGGTGAGCGTCAGCGGGTCCGCGTTGTTGCGCAACACATCGACAGGCGTCAATATCGAGGCATGTCGAAGTCCGCGATGCTGGCGCCGATCGACGCGGTCGCGTGCTGCACCCCGCTGCGAGGCGAGCCGCTGTCCGCGCTCGCGGCGGCGGGGGTGGTGCCGATGCTCAAGGCCCTCGCCGATCCGGCGCGGCTCCGGCTGCTGTCGCTGGTCGCCTCCCACGAGGGCGGCGAGGCGTGCGTGTGCGACCTCAACCACGCGCTCGACCTCTCGCAGCCGACGGTCAGCCACCACCTCAAGGTGCTGCACGAGGCCGGGCTGCTGCACCGCGAGAAGCGTGGCGTGTGGGTGTTCTACCGGGTCCAGGACCAGGTGCTGGCCGACCTCGGCGCCCTCGTCGCGAGCGCCGGCCGGTGACCGCAGTCGTACGCCGGGCCGCGGCCGAGGCCCTCGGCACCGCGTTCCTCGTGGCGGCCGTCATCGGCTCGGGCATCATGGCCGCCCGGCTCTCCCCGGGAGATGTCGGACTCCAGCTGTTGCAGAACAGCGTCGCCACCGGTGCCGCGCTGGTCGCCCTGATCCTGGCACTGCGACCCGTGTCGGCGTCGTTCAACCCGGTCGTCACCCTGGTCGAGGCCGCGCTCCGGCTCGTTCCGGCCCGCGAGGCGGCGGCCCTCGTCGCGGCCCAGCTCGTCGGCGGCGTGGCCGGCGCGGTGCTCGCGAACCTGATGTTCGGGCTGGACGCGGTGACCCTGGCCACCACCGAGCGCACGGGCGGCGGGCTCTGGCTGGCCGAGGCGGTCGCGACGCTCGGCCTCGTGGTCGTGGTCTTCGGGTCGCTGCGCTCGGACCGCCCTGAGACCGTCGCGCTCGCGGTCGGCGGCTACATCGCCGCGGCCTACTGGTTCACCAGCTCGACGAGCTTCGCCAACCCGGCCGTCACGGTCGCGCGCACGCTCTCCGACACGTTCGCGGGGATCGCGCCGTCGGCGGCCCCGATGTTCGTGCTGATGCAGCTCGCCGGCGGCGCGGTCGCCGTCGGGCTGGTCCGGTTCCTGTTCCCGACCCCAGAGGTCCCGTCATGACGCCCACCGTCCTCTTCGTCTGTGTCCACAACGCCGGTCGGTCCCAGATGGCCGCCGGTTGGCTCCGGCACCTCGCCGGCGACCGGGTCGAGGTGCTGTCCGCCGGGTCGGCGCCGGCGTCCACGATCAACCCGGTCGCCGTCGCGGCCATGGCCGAGGTCGGGATCGACATCGGGACCCATCATCCGAAGGTGTTGACCGCCGAGGCGGTGCAGGAGTCCGACGTGGTCGTCACCATGGGCTGCGGCGACGAGTGCCCGTACTTCCCCGGCAAGCGCTACGAGGACTGGGTCCTCGACGACCCCGCCGGCCAGGACATCGACGCGGTCCGCCCGATCCGCGACGAGATCCGCGCGCGGATCGAGCGGCTGCTCGCCGACCTGCTCGCCTGACCGGCTCGGTGCCCGTCGGCGCCGCGTGACAGGGTGGAGGCATGACGTACGAAGCGGCACAGGACCGGTACGACGGGCTCACCGACGACGGCGGGATGCACTACCGCTACACCGGCCACAGCGGGCTGAAGCTGCCGGTGCTCTCCCTCGGGCTGTGGCAGAACTTCGGCACCGACCGACCCGAGGAGACGCAGCGCGCGATCCTGCGCAGGGCCTTCGACCGCGGGGTCACCCACTTCGACCTCGCCAACAACTACGGGCCGCCCTACGGGCGCGCGGAGGAGAACTTCGGGCGCTACCTCGCCGACGACTTCAAGCCCTACCGCGACGAGCTGATCATCTCCACGAAGGCCGGCTGGGACATGTGGCCCGGTCCCTACGGTCAGGGCGGCGGCTCGCGGAAGTACGTGCTGGCGAGCCTCGACCAGTCGCTCGCCCGGATGGGGCTCGACTACGTCGACATCTTCTACAGCCACCGGTTCGACCCCGAGACGCCCGTCGAGGAGACCGTGATGGCGCTCGACACCGCGGTCCGCTCCGGCAAGGCGCTCTACGCCGGGATCAGCTCCTACTCCGCCGACAAGACGCGCGAGGCGGCGACCATCGCCCGCGAGCTCGGCACGCCGCTGCTGATCCACCAGCCGTCGTACTCCATGCTCAACCGCTGGATCGAGGGCGACCTGCTCGACGAGCTCGAGACCCAGGGGATGGGCTGCATCGTGTTCACGGCGCTGGCCCAGGGGCTGCTGACCGACCGCTACCTCGACGGGGTGCCCGCCGACAGCCGCGCCGCCCGCGACGGCTCGACGATCGCCGGGCTCGACGAGAGCGTGCTCGACCGGGTGAGGGCGCTCGACGGGATCGCGCAGCGGCGTGGCCAGAAGCTCGCTCAGCTCGCCCTCCAGTGGGCGGTGCGCGACCACCGCGTCACCAGCGCCGTGATCGGCGCGTCGAGCGTCGAGCAGCTCGACACGAACCTCGACGCCCTCGACGGCCAACCGCTGACCGACGACGAGCTCGCCGAGATCGACCAGTACGCCGAGGAGGTCGGCGTGAACCTGTGGGCGAAGCAGACCGAGGACTGACCTCAGGCGGTGCGGCGGATCCGGCCCGCGTAGCGCTCCTCGAGCGCGTGGTTGTGCTCGTCGCCTCCCGGCACGTTGGCCGACAGGTAGACCGGCGGCGTCTCGCCCGCCTCGAGCAGCCGCCGCACGACCTCGGCGGTGACGAGCTGCGCCAGCAGCGCCGCGGTGATCGACGAGACCGCGCACGCGGACCCGCCGCCCGGCAGCGGCAGCACCGCGTCGCCGTACGGCGCGCCGTTGTCGAGGACCACGTCGGCGTGGTCGACGAGCTTCTCGCCGGACGGGTGACGGGAGTCGACGCCGGTGGTGTGGGCGACCGACGTGACGGCGATCAGGGGATGGCCGTGCTGCTTGACGATCCGGGCCATCTCGACGACGGAGCCGTTGACCCCCGAGCTGGACGCGATGACGAACACGTCGCGCGGGTCGGGCGCGGCGAGCTCGTAGAGCCGGGCGGCGATCGCCGGGTCGCGCTCGAGGATGCCGCGGCCGAGCACCTCGGGCGGCTCCCCGCCGTGCACGACGACGTCGCGCAGCGAGATCCGGTTGCTGGGCACGAGGCCGCCGGCGCGGCCCGCGAGCTCCATCGCGAGCGCCTCGGAGTGCCCGGACCCGAAGGTCTGCAGCACGCCGCCCTGTCGCACGGAGTCGGCGATCAGGTCGGCCGCCTCGAGCACCGGGCCGTCGGCCTGCTGGGTGACGGCGGTCAGGACGGGGGAGAGCGCGTCGAGGTACGACTGCGCGTTGATGGGCTGGTCGGGCACGTGGACACCCCTCCTCGGGTCTTGTAGGAGTATGTCGTGACCGCCTCCTCGCCCGACGCAGGGGTTCTCGCCCTCGGCGGGGACCTCGGCGGGACGTCCACCCGGATCCTCGTCACCGACCTGGCCGGCCGACCGGTCGGCCGGGGGACGGCGGGCGGCGGCAACCCGACGGCCCACCCCGCGACGGCGCGCGACGCGCTGGCCGTCGCCCTGGCCGAGGCGCTCCGGGCCGTCGACCCGATCCTGGTCCGCGCGGGCGTGCTCGGCATGGCCGGGGGCGGGGCGCTGCGCGACCCGGCCGTGCGAGCGGCGTACGACGACGCCTGGAGCGCGGCGGGGCTCACCGGCCGGCCCGACGTCCGCTCCGACGTCGAGGTGGCCTTCGCCGCCGGGACCGAGGCGACCACGGGGTCGGTGCTGGTCGCCGGCACCGGCGCGGTCGCCGCCCGGATCGAGCGCGGCCGGCTGGTCGCCACCGCCGGCGGCCACGGCTGGCTGCTCGGCGACGAGGGGTCGGGGTTCTGGCTGGGCCGCGAAGCGGTGCGGGCCACGCTCCACGCGTTGGACGAGGGTCTCCCGCCCGGTCCCCTCGGCGAGGCGGTGCTGGCGACCCTGCCGGGCACGGGCGACGGACGCTCGGCGCTCGTCCAGCAGGTGTACGCGCAGTCGCCGGTCGCGCTCTCGTCGCTGGCGCCGCTCGTCACCGCGGCCCACGACGCCGGCGACCCGGTCGCCCAGCGGATCGTCCTGGCGGGCATCGACCACCTCGTGGCGCTCTTCGGCCGGCTGCCGGAGCCGCAGCCGCGGGAACCGGTCGTGCTCGCGGGCGCCCTCACCGAGCGCGGGACCCCGATCGGCCACGCGCTGCGGCGGCACCTGACCGAGCGGCGCCTCGACGTCCTCAGCGCGGCCGACCCGGTCACCGGGGCCGCCGCGATCGCCCGACGCTCGCTCGTCGGCGGCACCACACACTGAGCCCGAAACCCGGGTGCGCCCGACCTCGCCGACCCGGACAATGGCTGCCATGGGTCACGTGGACGTCGCCGGGGTGCGCTACGAGCTGCCCGACGGCCGGGTGCTGCTCGACGACGTGTCGTTCCGCGTGGGGGACGGGGCGAAGGTCGCGCTGGTCGGCGCCAACGGCGCGGGCAAGACCACCCTCCTGCGCATCATCACCGGCGACCTCACGCCCCACGCGGGCGTCGTCACCCGCAGCGGCGGGCTCGGCGTGATGCGGCAGATGGTCTCGCACGGCCTCGGCGACGACCCGACGGTGGCCGAGCTGCTGCTCTCGGTGGCGCCGCAGCGGATCCGTCGCGCCCACGCCGAGATCGACCGGCTCGAGCAGGCCCTCATGGAGCACGACGACGAGAAGACCCAGCTCGAGTACGCCGCGGCCCTGGCCGAGTACGCCGACGCCGGCGGCTACGACCTCGAGGTCACGTGGGACGTCTGCACGATCGCCGGGCTCGGCGTGCCCTACGACCGCGCCAAGTACCGCGACCTGCGCACCCTCTCGGGCGGTGAGCAGAAGCGGCTGGTGCTCGACTACCTGCTCCGCGGTCCCGACGAGGTGCTGCTGCTCGACGAGCCCGACAACTTCCTCGACGTACCCGGCAAGATCTGGCTGGAGGGGCGGCTCCGCGAGTCCGCCAAGACGGTCCTCTTCATCAGCCACGACCGCGAGCTGCTCGACAACACGGCCACCCGGATCGTCACCGTCGAGCTCGGCCAGGCGGGCAACCTGGTCTGGACCCACCCGGGCGGCTTCGCGAGCTACCACGAGGCCCGCGCCGACCGCTTCCTCCGGTTCGAGATGCAGCGCCGGCGCTGGGACGAGGAGCACGCCAAGATCAAGGCCCTGGTGCTGCGGCTGAAGATCAAGGCGGAGTACAACGACGGCATGGCCTCGCAGTACAAGGCCGCCCAGACGCGGCTGCGGAAGTTCGAGGAGGCCGGTCCGCCGACCGAGCAGCCGCGCGAGCAGCAGGTGACGATGCGCCTCAAGGGCGGCCGCACCGGCAAGCGGGCCGTCGTCTGCGAACAGCTCGAGCTCACCGGCCTGATGCAGCCGTTCGACCTGGAGGTCTGGTACGGCGAGCGGGTGGCCGTGCTCGGCAGCAACGGCTCCGGCAAGTCCCACTTCCTGCGGTTGCTCGCGGCCGGCGGCTCCGACCCGGACAAGGAGCACCAGCCGATCGGGGAGGTGCGAGTCAAGCCGGTCGACCACACCGGTCGCGCCAAGCTCGGCGCCCGCGTGCGGCCCGGCTGGTTCGTGCAGACCCATGAGCACCCCGAGCTGCTCGGCCGCACCCTGCTGGACATCCTCCACCGGGGTGACGGTTCGCCCGACGGGCGCACCGGCATGGGTCGCGAGCAGGCCGCTCGCGTCCTCGACCGCTACGAGCTCGCCCACGCCAGCGAGCAGACCTTCGAGTCGCTCAGCGGCGGCCAGCAGGCCCGCTTCCAGATCCTGCTGCTCGAGCTCTCCGGCGCGACCCTGCTCCTGCTCGACGAGCCCACCGACAACCTCGACGTCCAGAGTGCCGAGGCGCTGGAGGCCGGGCTGGAGGCGTTCGAGGGCACCGTCGTCGCGGTCACCCACGACCGCTGGTTCGCCCGCGGCTTCGACCGGTTCCTCGTCTACGGCGCCGACGGCTCGGTCTACGAGTCCGACGGCCCCGTCTGGGACGAGGGCCGGGTCGTCCGGGCCCGCTGATGGGCCTACCTGCCCCGTCGCGCTGGATCAGCTGGTGGTGTCGGCGTCCGACTCGAGCGTCACGGTCGCGGTCTGCTCCTCGCCGTCGCGGGTGAACGTCACCTCGACCTCGTCCCCGGGGCGGTAGGAGCGGACGGTGGCGATCAGGCTGTCGGAGTCGGTGACCAGGATGTCGTCGACGGCCGTGACGACGTCGCCGACCTCGAGGCCCGACTCGGACGCGGCGGAGCCCTCGGTGATCTCGCGGATCACGGCGCCGTCCGCGACCAGGTCCTCGGTGGCGGCGGCGGTCTGCACGCTGACGCCCATCCGGGCGTGGGCGGGCGTCTCGCCGTTCGCCATGTCCTCGACCAGCGGCATGACCTCGTCGATCGGGATCGCGAAGCCGAGGCCTATCGAGCCGGTCCCTGAGCCGCTCAGGGAGGAGCCGGACGTGCGGATGGAGGAGTTGATGCCGATGACGTTGCCGTCGAGGTCGACCAGCGGTCCGCCGGAGTTGCCCGGGTTGATCGCGGCGTCGGTCTGGATCGCCGGGTAGACGGTCGCGTTGCCCTGGGCGTCCGAGCCGACGTTCACCGGACGCTGGAGCGCGCTGACGATGCCACTGGTGACCGTGGCGTCGAGACCGAACGGCGAGCCGACGGCCACGACCTGCTGCCCGACGTCGACGTTGGCCGACTGCCCGATGGTCGCCGGGGTCAGCCCGGAGACGTCCTCGGCCTGGATGACGGCGGTATCGGTGAGCGGGTCGGTGCCGAGCACGCGGGCCTCGGCGTGGGTGCCGTCGTCGAAGGAGACGGTCAGTGCCCCGCCCGCGGCGGCGACCTCGACCACGTGGTTGTTGGTGAGGATCTGGCCGTCCGAGCTGAGGATGATCCCCGAACCGGACCCGGAGCCCTCCGGACCCGACACGTCGATCTTCACGACCGACGGCAGCACCTCGGAGGCCACCTGCTCGACCGAGCCGTCCGGCGCGGGGGAGTCGCCCGTGTCGACCACCTGGGAGACCTGAGGATCCGGAGTTGCCGCTCCGGTGTCGTCCTGCCAGGTCTCCCAGGCGGCGGCGCCGCCCACCCCCGCCGCTCCACCGAGGGCCAAGGAACCCAGGAGGAGGGCGGTGACGGCGCCGGTCCGCCGCCGCGGCCGCGGGTCAGGGGTCGCGGTCGCAGGCGGGTGCTCGTGCCCCGACGGCTCGTCGGGCATCGGCGGGAGGACACGGGTCTCGCTCATGTCACCCACCGTGCCGAGCGAGCCTGTGAAGGTCCTGAGAAGCGCCTACAGAAACGGTTAGATCTTGCGGACCGGGTCCCCTGGCCGGACGACGCCGCCGGTGACGACCCGCGCGTTGAGGCCCCGCAGCCGCATCGCCCTGCCGACCTCGGAGTTCACGAACGCGACGGCGTCGTCGCCGAACCGGTCCAGGAACTTCTTGCAGCCGTGGTGCGGCTTGGCGGACACCTCGATCACCACGGTGTCGCCGATCGCCAGCCGGGAGCCGGCCGGCAGGTTCTCGTGCGACAGGTCGAGGTCGACGTACAGCTGGTCGCCGGCGAGCGCCTGGCCGGCGGGGTCGTCGTCGAGCAGCGCCGCCATCCGCGCGCTCATCACGGTCAGCTGCGCGTCGAGGTGGCGACCCGCGGAGACGGCCCGTGTGGTCGCCCGGCTGAGCCAGTTGTCGCCCACGAGCCCGTCCACCTCGTCGACGACGCCCTCGTCGAGCAGCTCACGCTCGCGGGCCGCGGGGCGGCGTACGACGAGCGCGAGCGTGCCGACCTGGGTCGGCGCCTCGCGCAGGTGGTCGAACCGGGCGGTCAGGTCGGTCGCGGTGACGGTCACCACCTCATTCTGCCGGGCGCCCCATCTGTTGTCGCCCGATATGTGCTCGGACAGAATGCGGCATGACCACCGCCCGGACCGTCCCGGTCACCACCGAGATGGACGGCGACGAGCTGGACGCCGAGGACGCGTGGCACCTGGTCCGCGCCCACGGTCTCCGGCGCATCCTGGTCGAGTCGTTCCTCCGGTTCCGGTACGGCGACGGCTTCACCAACAGTCGCGCGCTCGCGCTCCAGACCTGCCTGGCCGTGGTGCCGTTCATGCTGGCGGTCACCGGCCTGGCCGCGGACCTCGACGAGGAGCGCCCGGCCCGCGTGGTCGCCGCGACCGTCGACGCCGTCTCGCCCGGGGCGCGGGAGCGGGACGCTCTCACCGAAGCGCTCTCCAGCGGGTCGGAGCGGACCGCGGAGCTGGCGCTGGCCTTCGGGCTGGCGTTCGCCCTGCTGTCGATGACGACCGCGATGGCGCAGGTGGAGCGTGGTGGCAACCGGATCTACGGGATCCGCCGCGACCGCCCGGCGCTCGCCAAGTACGGCCGAGCCGCGATCTACACCGCCGTGCTGGCGGTGCCGCTGGGGCTGGGCTTCCTCCTGCTCGTGGCGGGAGGCGCCTTCGGTGACGCCATGGTCCAGGAGTACGGGTGGTCCGACTCGACCAGCACCTGGTGGAACGTGCTCCGCTGGCCCGCCGGCCTCGCGGTCCTGGTCCTGGCGATCGCGGTGCTCTTCGACCACGCCCCCCGCCGGCGACAGCCGGCGCTGTCGTGGCTGGCGCTCGGGTCGGCGGTCGCCGTGGTCCTGAGCATGCTGGCCGCCGCGGGGTTCGCGGCGTACGTCTCAGTGAGCGCGTCGTTCTCCAGCACCTACGGCCCCCTCGCCGGGGTGTTCGCGTTGTTGCTCTGGAGCCTGCTGTCGTCCATGGGGCTCTTCTACGGGCTGGCCGTCTGCGCGCAGCTCGAGGCCGTGCGAGCCCACGACTCGGCGCCGGTGCTGGACGATCCGGGACGGCCGGACGAACGCGTGGTCTGAATCCTGCAACACGATCACCGTCGGGTGCGTTTGTATGGCGTGGAGGCGATCGCGCTCAGGGACGAGGTGACGATGGTGGCCGCGCCCGACTTCGACGAGTGGGTCGCCGCCCGCGGCCCCGCGCTGCTGCGGCTGGCGCGGGTGATGACGGGCGACGAGGCGCAGGCCGAGGACGTCGTGCAGGAGGCACTCTCGCGGGCGCTTCCGCGCTGGTCGCGGATCTCGGGTCTCTCCGACCCGTACGCGTACGTGCGGCGGATGGTCGTCAACGAGCACACGTCGTGGTGGCGGCGGTTCCGCCGCCGTGAGACGCCGGTGCCCGACCCCGTCAACCACGACGTCGAGGCACCGGCCGCGGGCTCGCACGAGGAGCGCGACCGGATCTGGGCCGCGTGCCGGCGGCTGCCGGAGGCGCAACGGACCGCGGTGGTGCTGCGGTTCTACGAACAGCTGGAGTACGCCGAGATCGCCGAGCTGACCGGCGTGCGCGAGGGCTCGGTCCGGTCGCGGGTCTCGCGCGGGCTGGCTGCCTTGAGGGCCGACCTGGGGGAGCGCGATGAGTGAGCAGTTCGAGGACAAGGTACGGGCGGCGCTGGCGTCGCACGACCGGGAGAGCGACCGCACCGGGGTTGCCGGGCTCGCGGACGGAGCCCGGGCGCGGCTGCGGTCGCGGCGACGTACGACGATGACGGTCGTGGCCGCCGCGGTCGCGGTGGCGGCCGTGCCCGCCGTGCTGGCGGTGACCGGTCCGTCTCGCGACGCGGCGCCCGCTCCGGGAGGGCCGACGGCATCGGAGTCGGCGGCCTCGCCGGACCCGTCACCCGACACCGACCCGGTGCCCGCCGGCCGGCGCGTCGAGTCGTGGCGGAACCTCACGGCCACGGTCCCCGACGCCTGGGGGTACGGCGGCGGCACCGACTGGTGCGCCGACGGCGGACCCCGCCAGCCCCCGGTGGTGGTGCGGCCAGAGAACGCCGTGCGCACCATCGGGTGCACGCCCCAGAACGGCTACGGGCTCTACTTCGGCGACGGCTCGGCCATCAGCTTCGTCCACGACAGCGGGCACGTGTGGCAGTACGGCTGGGACTCGCCCGACCAGCTCAAGGTCTATCCGGAGGACGCGTGGCTCGGGTTCTTCCAGGACGGTGACCACTACCTGATGGTCGTCACGCCCGACGAGGCGACGACGCGCGCGGTGCTCGAGTCGGCGGGGGTGGTCCGCGGTCACGACCCGAACGGCTGCGCCGTCCGTGACGGCACGGACGTCGCTCAGGGGGACGGCGACCGGTGGAGCATGTGCCGGTACGGTGCCGACGGCTGGCTCCGGGAGAGCCGAGTTGTTGTCGGCCGCCGACTCCGCGGCGTTCCTCGAGGCGGTCTCCGAGGCGCCGCCGAAGGGCGACGAGGGCCCCTGCGGCGAACCGGTCGATCTCGAGCCGTCCGGGCGCGTCATCGCCGGCTCCGGCGGTGATCTCGGGAGCGTCACCGTGGTGTTCGAGAGCTGGTGCGCCACCGAGAACGGCGTCTACCTGTCCGGCGGCTCACGTGACCTGACCGAGGACGTGATGCGGTGGGTGCTCATGCCCGGCTGGAGCGGCGGGCTCGACGGGTCTGTCCCCGTACCGCAGGAACCCGGCTCCGACCGATGAGTCCGGCGCCCGCGACCGGTCTGACCCTTGCATGAGGCTGCTGCGCGTCCGGGACGTCGAGCTGTGCGTGGACGAGTTCGGCGACCCGGCACACCCGCTCGTCCTGCTCGTTGGCGGGGCGGCCGCGTCCATGGACTGGTGGGACGTCGGCTTCTGTGAGGCGATCGCCGCTGGCGGACGCCGGGTGGTCCGCTACGACCACCGCGACACGGGCCGGTCGACCACCGACCCGGCCGGCGCGCCGACGTACGGCGGGGAGGCGCTGGAGCGTGACTGCGTCGCTCTGGTCGAGGCACTCGGCCTAGGCCCGGCGCACCTGGTCGGGCTCTCGATGGGCGGCGGCATCGCGCAGTCCGTCGCCTGTCACCGCCCTGAGGTCGTCTCGGCGCTGACGCTGGTGGCCACCTCGCCCCTGGGCGGCGTCGAGGCCGACCTCCCGGGCGTGTCACCCGAGGTCGCCGCCCTCTTCGACGACCCGCCGCCCGACCCCGACTGGACCGATCGTGACGCGGTCGTGGCGTGGCACACCGAGGCGGACCGCGCGTTCTCCGGGCGACTGTTCGACGAGCAGCAGACGCGGGACGTCGCCGGGCAGGTGTTCGACCGCAGCCTCGACCCGGCCGCTGCGAGCAACCACTGGCTGCTGACCGGCGACGGTGGCGAGCCGGTCGACGTACGCCGGATCACCGCTCCCACGCTCGTGGTGCACGGCACCGACGACCCGCTGTTCCCGCTGCCGCACGGCGAGGCGCTGGCCGCCGCGATCCCCGGCGCCCGGCTGCTCGTCGTCGAGGGCATGGGACACCAGGTGCCACCACCCGAGAGCTGGCCCGACGTGGTGCCCGCGATCCTGGCCGTGGCCTCCGCAGGGCGTGGCTCGTAGAATCCCGCATGCCGTCTCACCCGCACGTCCGGCTCGTCCCGGCCACCGTGACCCTGCTGACCGCCCTGGACGAGGACCGCACCACGTTCGGTGAGCTGCTCGGCTCACCTGCGCCGGACGGCTGGCCCGAGTTCCCCGAGGCGATCGGCTCCACCCTGGAGCACCTCCGCAACGCGCCGGAGGGAGATCATCCGTGGACGATGCAGTTCTTCGTCGACGCCGCGACCGGGCGCCTGGTCGGCTCCGGTGGCTTCGCGACCCCGCCGGCCGACCGCGTCGTCGAGATCGGCTACGAGGTCGCACCGGAGTTCCGAGGGCAGGGGTTCGGGACCGCCGCCGCCCGGGCGCTCGTCGAGCGTGCCGTGGACAGCGGCGAGGTCGACCGGGTCGTCGCTCACACGCTGCCCGGTCCGAACGCGTCGACCGGCGTGCTCGTGTCGCTGGGCTTCGAGCACGTCGCCGACCAGGAGGACCCGGAGGTGGGCACGGTCTGGGAGTGGAGCTGGACCCGCTCTCCCGACGAATAGCTCAGGCTGGACGTGGTGCTCGCGATCCTGGCGGTCCGGAGTCGCTGACCACCGCCGAGGTTCGCTCTGGCCCCACGCTCCGAGGCGGGCTTGGTCTCGACACGCGGGTCACGGCTTCGCAGGCTCAGCCGTGCCGCTGCTCGACCTGGCCCTGCTCCCTCAGAGCGTGGAGCCATCGCTTCGCTCAGGCCCAACGCTCCGAGGCGGGCACAAAGTCGAGGGTGCGGTCGCCGGTGTAGATCTGCTTGGGGCGGGCGATCTTCTGCTCCTTGTCCTGCACCAGCTCGAGCCACTGCGCGAGCCAGCCGGGGGTGCGCCCGATGGCGAACAGCACCGTGAACATCTCGGGCGGGAACTGGAAGGCCTCGTAGATCAGGCCGGAGTAGAAGTCGACGTTCGGGTAGAGCTTGCGCTGCACGAAGTACTCGTCCTCCAGCGCGATCTTCTCGAGCTCCTGGGCGATCTCGAGCAGCGGGTTGACCCCGGTGACCTCGAAGACGTCGTCGCACGCCTTCTTGATGATCGTGGCGCGGGGGTCGTAGTTCTTGTAGACCCGGTGGCCGAAGCCCATCAGCCGCTCGTTGCCGTCCTTCACGCCCTTGATGAAGTCGGGGATGTTCTCCTTGCTGCCGATCCGGCGCAGCATCCGCAGCACGGCCTCGTTGGCGCCGCCGTGCAGCGGGCCGTAGAGCGCCGCGACGCCGGCCGCCACCGCGGAGTACGGGTCGACCTGGCTGGAGCCGACCGAGCGGACCGCGTTGGTCGAGCAGTTCTGCTCGTGGTCGGCGTGCAGGATGAACAGCACGTCGAGCGCCTTGACGAGCCGCTCGTCGGCATCGAACCGCCGCTCGCTCATCTTGAAGAGCATCGACAGGAAGTTGGCGGTGTAGGAGAGGTCGTTGTCGGGGTAGATGAACGGCTTGCCCTGCGCGTGCCGGAACGACCAGGCGCCCAGCGTCGGCATCTTCGCAATCATCCGGACGATCTGCATGTGCCGGTTCTCGGCGTCACCGATGTTGCGGGCGTCGGGGTAGAAGGTCGACAGCGCGCCGACCGACGCCATCAGCATGCCCATCGGGTGGGCGTCGTAGCGGAAGCCCTCCATGAACGACTTGACGTTCTCGTGGACGAACGTGTGGTAGGTGATCTCGTGCACCCAGGCGTCGTACTCCGCCTTGGACGGGAGCGTGCCGTTGATCAGCAGGTAGGCGACCTCGAGGAAGGAGGACTTCTCGGCGAGCTGCTCGATCGGGTAGCCGCGGTACTCGAGGATCCCCTGGTCGCCGTCGATGTAGGTGACGGAGCTGCGGCACGACGCGGTGTTGACGAAGCCGGGGTCGTAGACGGCCAGGCCCGGCGCCTCGTCCTCCGACTTGATCTGGCCCAGGTCCGCGGCCTTGATGGTGCCGTCGGTGATCGGGACCTCGTACTCCTGTCCGGTGCGGTTGTCGCGGACGGTGAGGGATTCAGTCACCCGGACAACCTAACCCTGCCCCGGGGACGGGGCGAATCCGAGTCTTGCGGGCGCTCGCGCGGTTTTGCCGCTCAGGAGTCGCTGCGGGTAGCCTGTGTGGTCGCGACTCCTGCCGCGTCCTGACCTCCCACGTGGGTCGGGGTGCAGTCCCGGACTGAGATCTGAGCCGGGCCGTGTTCGTCAGAAGCCGCAGCACCACCGACCGACCGGCGACCGCCGGCCGGTTTCCACGAACGAGAAGGGCACGTCACGTGCGCACTTACAGCCCCAAGCCGGGCGACATCAACCGTCAGTGGCTGGTCATCGACGCCACCGACGTGGTGCTGGGCCGGCTCGCGGTCCAGACCGCGAACCTGCTCCGCGGCAAGCACAAGCCGATCTTCGCCCCGCACATGGACACCGGCGACTTCGTCATCATCGTGAACGCCGAGAAGCTCGCTCTCACCGGCGACAAGGCCACCAAGAAGCTCTCCTACCGCCACTCCGGCTACCCGGGCGGCCTCACCGCCACCCCGGTCGGCGAGATCCTCGAGAAGGACGCTCGCAAGGTCGTCGAGAAGGCCGTGTGGGGCATGCTCCCGAAGAACAAGCTCGGTCGCCAGATGATCAAGAAGCTCAAGGTCTACTCCGGCCCGAACCACCCCCACCAGGCCCAGCAGGCCACGCCCTTCGAGATCTCGCAGATCTCCCAGTGATCGACCCAAGGATTCCTGACGTGACTGAGAACGTGACCGAGAACAGCACCACCGAGGTCGAGGAGACCTTCGAGACCGACGAGCAGGGCGTCGCCTACAGCTCCGAGAGCGCCCCGGCCGCGGACGCGCCCGTCGCGTCCGCGATCGCCCCGGCGGCGGCCACCGGCCGTCGCAAGCAGGCCGTCGCCCGCGTCCGGATCGTCCCGGGCTCCGGCACCTGGACCGTCAACGGCCGCACCCTCGACTCCTACTTCCCCAACAAGCTGCACCAGCAGGTGGTCAACGAGCCGTTCGCGGCCACCCGCCTCGAGGGCCGCTTCGACGTGATCGCCCGGATCCACGGCGGCGGCATCACCGGCCAGGCCGGCGCGCTGCGCCTCGGTGTGGCCCGCGCCCTGAACGCGGTCGACGAGGACGCCAACCGCGCGATCCTGAAGAAGGCCGGCCTGCTCACCCGCGACGCCCGCGTCATCGAGCGCAAGAAGGCCGGTCTCAAGAAGGCCCGCAAGGCGCCTCAGTTCAGCAAGCGCTGACGCTCTAGGGTCGTCGCATGGCGCGACTCTTCGGCACGGACGGGGTCCGGGGCCTGGCGAACGGTGATCTCACCGCAGAGCTGGCCCTGGACCTTTCCGTTGCCGCGGCCCACGTGCTCGCCGACCGCGGCGACTTCGAGGGCCACCGGCCGGTCGCGGTCGTCGGCCGCGACACCCGGGTGTCCGGCGAGTTCCTCGAGGCGGCCGTCGTCGCCGGGCTCGCGTCGGCCGGCGTCGACGTGCTGCTGCTCGGTGTGCTGCCGACGCCGGGCGTCGCGTTCCTCACCCAGAAGCTGGGCGCCGACCTCGGCGTCATGCTCTCGGCGTCCCACAACCCGATGCCCGACAACGGCATCAAGTTCCTCGCCCGCGGCGGCCAGAAGCTCGACGACGTCGCCGAGCACGCGATCGAGCGCCGGCTGCACGATGACTGGCAGCGGCCGGTGGGCGCCGGGGTCGGCCGCGTCGAGCAGTACGCCGAGGCCATCGACGACTACGTCGACCACCTGATCATGTCGATCGACCACCCTCTCGTCGGGATCAAGGTCGTGCTCGACTGCGCCGAGGGCGCCGCGTCCGAGGCCGGCCCGCGGGCGCTGGTCGGCGCGGGTGCCGACGTGAGCGCGATCCACGCCATGCCGGACGGCCTGAACATCAACGACAACTGCGGGTCCACGCACCTCGAGTCGCTGCAGAAGGCGGTCATCCAGGACGGCGCCGACGTCGGCTTCGCCCTCGACGGCGACGCTGACCGCTGCCTCGCCGTCGACCACGAGGGGAACGTCGTCGACGGCGACCAGCTGCTCGCGATTCTCGCGCTCGCGCTCCACGACCACGACCGGCTCGCGAAGGACACGGTCGTCGCGACCGTCATGAGCAACCTCGGCTTCGTGCAGGCGATGCGCGGCCAGGGCATCGGCGTCCGGCAGACCAAGGTCGGCGACCGCTACGTGCTCGAGGCGATGAAGGTCTCCGGCTACTCCCTCGGCGGCGAGCAGTCCGGCCACGTGATCATGAGCGACCACGCCACGACCGGCGACGGCATCCTCACCGCGATGGCGGTCCTGGAACGGATGGCCACGACCGGGCAGTCGATCCAGGAGCTCGCCTCCATCATGACCCGGCTGCCCCAGGTGCTCCTCAACGTCGACCAGGTGGACAAGGCGCGCGCCGACGACGACCCGGTCGTCGCGGCCGCGGTCGCGGAGGAGGAGGCCGGCCTGGCCGACACCGGCCGGATCCTGCTGCGGCCCTCCGGCACCGAGCCGATCGTGCGGGTCATGGTCGAGGCGCCGACCGAGCAGCAGGCACGTGAGGTCGCCGAGCGGCTCGCCGGCGTCGTACGGCGTCAGCTGGCCCTCTGACGCGCTCGCTCCGACCACCTGGCCCGGCTGTGCCAGGCTGGCGGCCATGAGCATCACGCCGCTCCCGTGGTCGGTCCCGATGGGCCCTCGCGACACCGAGGAGCCGCACCGCGCGGCCACCCCGCTGGAGCTGTTCTTCGACCTGGTCTTCGTGGTCGCGATCGCCGCGGCCGCCGCCGAGCTCCACCACGGCCTCGCCGAGCACCACCTCGACGCGGTCGTCTACTTCGCGCTGGTCTTCGTCGCCATCTGGTGGGCGTGGGTCAACTACACCTGGTTCGCCTCGGCCTACGACTCCGGCGACGTGATCTACCGGCTGCTGTCGCTGGTCATCATGGCCGGGTCGCTGCTGCTGGCCGCCGGCGTGCCCTCGCTCTTCGACGACGGCAGCTCGGTGCTGGTCGTCGCCGGCTACTGCGTGATGCGCCTCGGGATGGTGTCGCTGTGGCTGCGCGCCGCCCACGGTCACCCCGAGGGCCGCCGCGCCGCCCTGACGTACGCCGCGGGGATCACCGCCGTCCAGGTCTTCTGGCTCGCCCGGCTCGGGCTGGACGGCCAGGCCGTGCTGCTCGGCACGTTCGTCCTCGGCATGGCCATCGAGTTCACGGTGCCCTACCTCGCCGAGCGCCACCACCGCACGCCGTACCACCCCGAGCACATCGCCGAGCGCTACGCCCTCTTCACGATCATCGTGCTCGGTGAGGTGGTGCTGTCGTCCGTGATGGCCGTGCAGGGCGCGCTCGAAGGTGACGAGTACGTCGACGACCTGATCCCGCTCGTCATCGGCGGCATGCTGCTCGTGTTCTCCCTGTGGTGGCTCTACTTCAAGCGCGACAACGCGCCGCTGTTCGCGTCTGAGCGGACGGTGTTCACGACGGCGTACGCGCACGCGTTCGGGTTCGCCTCGGTGGCCGCGGCGGGGGCCGGCCTGGCCGTCGCGGTCGACGTCGTCACCCACCACGGCCACACCACCGACGCGGTCGCCGTCTGGTCGGTCGCGGTGCCGGTCGCGGTGTTCACGCTCGTCCTCGGCGTCGTGCACGCCTTGTCGGACCACGACCTGCGGCTGGCCGTGCCCGCGGTCGCTACGTCGGTCGCCGGGCTCGTGGTGGCGGGCGCCGGGCTCGCGCTCGGGCTCCCGACGGGCGTGGTGGTGCTGCTGATCGGGCTGGTGCTGGCCCTGGCCGTCACGCAGCACGTCGTGGCAACCGCGCGGTCGGCGCCCGACCGGCTCAGAGCTTCCTGAGCCGGACGTAGCGGACCGAGTGGTCGAGGTCCTTGCGCAGCACGAGCGTCGCGCGGGAGCGGGTCGGCAGCACGTTCTGCGTGAGGTTCGGCCCGTTGATGGTGTCCCACAGCCGGGTGGCGGTCTCGACGGCCTCGTCCTCGCTGAGCGCGGCGTACTGGGCGAAGTAGGACTCCGGGTCGCGGAACGCCGTCTCGCGCAGCCGCTTGAAGCGGTCGACGTACCACTCCCGGATGTGCTCGGTGCGGGCGTCGACGTAGACGGTGAAGTCGAAGAAGTCGCTCAGGGTGAGACCGGCGCGGCCGTCCTCGCGGACCCGCGCCGGCTGCAGCACGTTGAGTCCCTCGATGATCACGATGTCGGGGCTCTGGATCACCACGTGCTCGTCGGGGACGACGTCGTAGACGAGGTGGGAGTACGTCGGCGCCGCCACCTCGTCCTTGCCGGACTTGATGTCGACCACGAACCGCAGCAGCGCGCGCCGGTCGTAGGACTCAGGGAAGCCCTTGCGCTGGAGCAGCCCGCGGCGCTCGAGCTCCGCGTTGGGGTAGAGGAAGCCGTCGGTGGTCACCAACGCGACGTTCGGGTGCTCGGGCCAGTGCGCGAGGAGCTGCTGGAGCACCCGGGCGGTGGTGGACTTGCCGACCGCGACCGAGCCGGCGAGGCCGATCACGAACGGTGTGCGGGGCGGCTGCGGCAGGTGGAGGAACTCCTCCTGCTCGCGGTGCAGCCGGCCCGCGGCGGCGACGTACAGGCTGAGGAGCCGCGAGATCGGGAGGTAGATCTGCTCGACCTCGAGCAGGTCGAGCGCGTCGCCGAGACCTTGCAGGCTGGTGATCTCGTCGGCCGTCAGGGGGCTCTCGGTCTCCTTGCCGAGGGCCGCCCACGCGTCGCGGTCGAGCTCGACGTACGGCGACGGCTCGCGGCCCGCGTCCGAGGCGCCGACCGACCCGCCGTTCGGAGACATGCGCGGCATTCTTGCAGCCGGGTCCGCCCTACAGTGGACCCATGTGCGGAATCGTCGGGTACGTCGGCCCTCGGCAGGCGCAGGACGTCGTGATCGAGGGGCTGCGGCGGCTGGAGTACCGCGGCTACGACTCCGCCGGGATCGCGTTGGTGACCGACGGCACGATCGCCTCCGACAAGCGCGCCGGCAAGCTGGCGAACCTCGACAAGGCGATCGCCGACCACCCGCTGCCGCCGTCCACGACGGGGATCGGGCACACCCGCTGGGCCACACACGGGCCGCCGACCGACCGCAACGCCCACCCGCACCTCGGGCAGGGCGGCCGGGTGGCGCTGGTCCACAACGGCATCATCGAGAACTTCGCGACGCTGCGAGCCGAGCTGGAGGCCGACGGTCACGACCTGGTGTCCGACACCGACACCGAGGTGGCCGCCCACCTGCTGGAGGCCGAGCTCGAGCGTGGCGGTGACCTCACGGCCGCGATGCAGGCGACCTGCCGGCGGCTGACCGGGGCGTTCACGCTGGTCGCGGTCGACGCGCAGGACCCGTCGCTCGTCGTGGCCGCGCGCTGCAACTCGCCGCTGGTCGTCGGGATCGGAGAGGGCGAGAACTTCCTGGGCTCCGACGTCGCCGCGTTCATCGAGCACACCCGGGAGGCGCTCGAGCTCGGGCAGGACCAGGTCGTGACCATCACCCGCGGGGGCGTCGCGGTCACCGACTTCGACGGCACGCCTGCGGAGGGCAAGCGCTACCACGTCGACTGGGACCTGTCGGCCGCCGAGAAGGACGGCCACGACTGGTTCATGCGCAAGGAGATCTACGAGCAGCCGCGGGCGGTGGCGAACGCGCTCCTCGGCCGGCGTACGGCCTCGGGCGAGCTGCAGCTCGACGAGATGCGCCTGGCCGAGCAGGACCTGCGCGACATCGACAAGATCATCGTGATCGCGTGCGGCACCGCGTTCTACGCCGGGCTCGTCGCGAAGTACGCCATCGAGCACTGGACCCGGATCCCGTGCGAGGTCGAGCTCGCCTCCGAGTTCCGCTACCGCGACCCGGTCCTGACCCAGTCGACGCTCGTCGTGGCGATCAGCCAGTCGGGCGAGACCGCGGACACGCTCCAGGCGATCCGGCACGCGCGGCGGCAGCGGTCCCGGGTGCTGGCGATCTGCAACACGAACGGGTCGACGATCCCGCGTGAGTCCGACGCCGTGATCTACACCAACGCCGGCCCGGAGATCGCGGTCGCGTCGACCAAGGGCTTCATGACCCAGATGGTGGCGTGCTACCTGCTCGGGCTCTACCTCGCGCAGGTGAAGGGCACGCGCTACGGCGACGAGATCACCCAGATCGTCGACGAGCTCGAGCGGATGCCGCAGCTCATCCGACGGGTGCTCGACCAGGACCAGCGGATCTACGAGCTGGCCCGAGCCCACCGCGACGACAGCTCGGTGCTGTTCGTCGGTCGTCACGCCGGCTACCCGATCGCGCTCGAGGGGGCGCTGAAGCTGAAGGAGCTCGCCTACCTGCACGCCGAGGGGTTCGCCGCCGGTGAGCTCAAGCACGGTCCGATCGCGCTGATCGAGGCCGGGGTGCCGGTGCTGTGCGTCGTACCTCCGAAGGGGCGTGACCAGCTCCACGACAAGATGGTGAGCGGCATCCAGGAGATCCGGGCCCGGGGGGCCCACACGATCTGTCTCGCCGAGGAGGGCGACACCACCATCACGCCGTACGCCGACGAGCTCATCGAGCTGCCACGCGTGCCGGTGCTGCTCCAACCGATGCTGGCGGTGATCCCGATGCAGCTGTTCGCGTGCGAGCTGGCGACCCTGCTCGGCCACGACGTCGACCAGCCACGCAACCTCGCCAAGTCCGTCACGGTGGAGTAGCGGGTGGCAGTCATCGGGGTCGGCATCGACGTGGTCGACATCGAGCGGTTCATGGCGTCGCTCGAGCGGACGCCCGGGCTGCGCGCGCGGCTGTTCACGCCGGCCGAGGCCTCTCGACCCCCGGCGTCGCTCGCAGCGCGGTTCGCGGCCAAGGAGGCGATGGCGAAGGCGCTCGGCGCGCCGACCGGGATGGCCTGGCACGACGCCGAGGTGGTCTCGGAGTCCTCCGGCCGCCCGTTGCTGACCATCCGCGGCTCGGTCCAGGCCCGCGCCGACGAGCTCGGCGTCACCTCCGTGCACCTGTCGCTCTCGCACGACGCCGGGATCGCGTCCGCGGTCGTGGTGCTGGAGTCCTGAGCCGCTCCTCCCGCCCGTCCTGCGTGGCTCACGTGCCCTCCCTCCTGCTCCTGGACAGCTACAGCTGTGCAGAAGCCGCATCGCGGGCACGTGAGGCAGCCCAGCAGCCGCGACCCGCCGCTAGGTTGGGCGCATGCGCCACGCGCACACGGTCGAGCAGGTCCGAGCCGCCGAGGAGGCGCTGCTGGCGACGCTGCCCGAGGGGTCGCTGATGCAGCAGGCGGCGACCGGACTGGCGTACGCCGTGGTGGACTGGCTCGGCGGCGCCTACGGCCGGCGGGTGGTGCTGCTCGTCGGGCCGGGCAACAACGGCGGGGACGCGCTCCACGCCGGCGCCGTGCTGGCCCGCCGCGGCGCCTGGGTCGAGGCGTGGCTGCTGGCGGACCAGGTGCACGAGGGCGGGCTCGCGGCGCTGCGGGCCGCGGGCGGGCGGGTCGGCGAGCCGCGCGAGGACGCCCGCGCGGACGTCGCGGTCGACGGGATCGTCGGCATCGGCGGCAGGCCCGGGCTGCGGCCCGAGGCCGTCGCCGCGCTCGCCCGGCTGGAGGGCGTCCCGGTGGTGGCCGTCGACATCCCCAGCGGGGTCGACGTCGACACCGGCGAGCTGGCCGGACCCCACGTGCGAGCCGCGCTCACGGTGACCTTCGGGACCCACAAGGTCGCCCACCTCGTCGACCCCGCGGCCGCCGCCTGCGGCGTCACCTACCTCGTCGACCTCCGGCTCACACTCCCGCAGGCCGCGGTGGAGGCGCTGCAGCCCGTCGACGTACGGCGGCTGCTGCCGCGGCCCCACCCCGACGCCCACAAGTACACCCGCGGCGTCGTCGGCGTGCGCGCCGGCTCGGCCACCTATCCCGGCGCCGCCGAGCTCTGCGTCGCCGGCGCGTCCAGCGGCCTCGCCGGCATGGTGCGGTACGTCGGCGCGGCGGCCGACACGGTGCGCGCGATCCGCCCCGAGGTGGTCGGTGACGGTCGGGTGCAGGCGTGGGTCGTGGGCTCGGGCACGGACCAGGACGCGGCCGACCACCTCAAGGCCGCCCTGGCCGACGGGGTGCCGGTCGTGGTCGACGCCGACGCGCTCCAGCACCTCACGGAGCCCCTGAGCACGCCAGCAGTCCTGACGCCGCACGCGGGCGAGCTCGCCGCGATGACCGGTGCCGACCGGGCGGACATCGAGGCCCGGCCGCTCGCGCACGCCCGGGCGGCGGCCGAGCGCTTCGACGCGGTCGTGCTGCTCAAGGGACGGCACACCCTGATCGCGGGGGAGAGCGGAGTGCGGGTCACCACGACCGGCGTCCCGTGGCTCGCCACCGCCGGGGCCGGCGACGTGCTCGCGGGGCTGATCGGCTCGCTGCTGGCCACCGGCCTCACGCCGTACGACGCCGCGTCCGTCGGCAGCTGGCTGCACGGTGCCGCGGCGACCGTCGCCTCCCACGGCGGGCCGATCGCTGCGGGCGACGTGGCGCGCGCGCTCCCCGAGACGGTCCGTCAGGTGCTCGCGACCGGGATGGAAGAATCCGCGGAATGACCCGGCCGCGCGCGCAGATCGTCGTCGAGCTGCCCGCGATCCGGCACAACGTGGGCGTGCTCCGCGCGCACACGGGGGTCGACGTGATGACGGTCGTGAAGGCCGACGGCTACGGCCACGGCATGGTGCCCGCAGCCCGAGCCGCGCGCGAGGGCGGCGCCACCTGGCTCGGGGTGGCCACGATCGACGAGGCGCTGGCCCTCCGGCAGGCGGGCGACTCCGGTCGGATCCTCTGCTGGCTCGGCGTGCCCGGTGAGGACTACGCGGCGGCGATCGCCGCGGACGTGGACGTCACGGTCTACACCGAGGCCGAGCTCGCGGAGGTCGTCGCGACCGTGGGCGACGCCCCGGCGCGCGTGCAGGTCAAGGTCGACACCGGCCTCTCGCGGGGCGGCGCGGCCCGCGCGACCTGGCGGGACCTCTTCGCGGTCGCCGCCGACCACGAGCGGGAGGGCACGATCCGCGTGACGGGGGTCTGGTCGCACTTCGCCTGCAGCGACGAGCCCGAGCACCCCGCCAACGACGCCCAGGAGGCGGCCTTCGACGACGCCCTCGCACTGGCGGCGAGCGCCGGCCTCGAGCCGGAGGTGCGCCACCTCGCCAACTCGGCGGCGGCCATCCTGCGCCCGAGCGCGCGGTACGACCTGGTCCGGTGCGGCCTGGCGTCGTACGGCCTCGACCCCGCCCCGGGCCACACCCCCGACCTCGCCCAGCCAGACCGACCCGGACTGGTCCCGGCCATGCACGTCTCCGCCCGGCTCGCGCTCGTGAAGCGGATCGAGTCCGGCGACGGCGTCTCCTACGGCCACACCTGGCACGCCGAGCGGCCGACGACGGTCGGGCTGGTGCCGGTCGGGTACGGCGACGGGGTGCCCCGCCATGCCGGCAACCGCGCCGAGGCGCTGGTCGCCGACGGCCGGCGGCCGATCCGCGGACGGGTCTGCATGGACCAGTTCGTCGTCGACCTCGGAGACGACCCGGCGGCCGCGGGCGACGAGGTCGTGCTGTTCGGCGCCGGCCTCTACGGCGAGCCGACCGCGCAGGACTGGGCCGAGTGGTGCGACACGATCAGCTACGAGATCGTGACCCGGGTCGGCGGGCGGTTCGAGCGGCGGTACGTCGACGAGAGCGTCCGTGAGGTGCCCGCCGAGTGAGCGTCCGGGGCAAGGTCGTCGGGATCGTCGCGTCCGCGGCCGGCGTCGCCGTCGCCGGCACGGCGGTCGGTGTCGCACGCCGGCGCCAGATCATCGCCCGCCCCGGCGCGGGCGACACGACGGACTTCGGCTCGCTCCGGTCGCCAGCCGTGACGGTGGTCGCCGACGACGGCGTCCCGCTGCACGTCGAGGTGGACCCGTGCGAGGGGTCGCCGCTGACGGTGGTCTTCGCCCACGGCTACGCCCTCAACCTCGACTGCTGGCACTTCCAGCGTGCCAGCTACCGCGGCCTGGCCCACGCCGTCTACTACGACCAGCGCAGCCACGGCCGCTCCGGCCGGTCCACCGACGGGCACGCCACCATCGACCAGCTCGGCCGCGACCTGGCGCGCCTGATCGACGAGGTCGTCCCCCCGGGGCCGGTCGTGCTCGTGGGGCACTCCATGGGTGGGATGGGCATCATCGCCCTGGCCGAGGAGCACCCGGAGCTCTTCGGGGACCGGGTGGTCGGCGTCGGGCTGATCGCGACCACGGCCGGCGGCCTCGCCCCTCACCGGGTCCTCGTCCCCGCCGTGCCGTCGGGACTCGGCAGCGCGCTGGCCCTGCGGGCGGTCGCGGTGCTGTCGCGCGGCCACCGGACCGTCGACGGCGTGCGGCGGGTCGGCCGGGCCGTGGCGTCGGTCGTCACGGACGCGTTCGCCTTCGGCGACGACGTCCCAGCGTCGTACGTCGAGTTCGTCGACTCGATGCTGTCGGCCACGCCGTTCGAGGTGATCGCCGAGTTCTTCCCGAACTTCTCCTCGCTCGACAAGTTCGAGACCGTGCGGGCGCTCGCGCACGTGCCGGTCTCGATCATCTGCGGCACGGCGGACAAGATGACGTCGGTCGGCCACAGCCGCAAGCTGCACGCCACCATCCCGGGCTCGCGACTCCTCGAGCTCGAGGGCGCCGGGCACATGGTGATCCTCGAGCGGCACGAGGAGGTCAACGCCGAGCTCGACCGGCTGTTCTCGGCGGCCCGGGAGCGGGCGGGCGGATGACCGTCGAGATCCAGCTCATCGGGCCGGCGGACGCGGCCGTGCTGCTCGACACGGTGCGGCCGGCCTTCGCGGCCCGGCCGCCGCTCGACCCACCCGCGGCGACGCTCGTCGAGACGGTCGAGTCGCTCGCCGAGCTGCTCTCGCACCGGGGCGGGCTGCTCGCCAGGCTCGACGGCGAGCCGGTCGGCGGGCTGGTGCTCGACCCGGTCGGCACGACGATGTACGTCCGGCGCTTCGGGGTCCTGCCGGGTGCCCAGGGACACGGCATCGCAGCGCGGCTGATCCAGGCAGCGGTCACCGAGGCCGAGGGTTACGACGACCTCACCGTCGTCGCGCGGCTGGAGCTGCCCGAGACGGTCGGCTTCTGGGAGCGCCGCGGCTTCCGGGAGGTACGGCGCAACGAGCCGAACGTCGAGCTGCGCCGCCCGCTCAACACGTTCCTGTTCGACGTCCCCGACGCGGACGCCATGCGCGCCCTCGGTGAGTCGCTGGCCGAGCAGCTGCGCGCCGGCGACCTGGTCGTCCTCAGCGGTGAGCTCGGGGCCGGCAAGACGACGTTCACCCAGGGACTCGGCGCAGGGCTGGAGGTGCGCGGCCCGGTCACCTCCCCGACGTTCGTGATCGCGCGCGTCCACCCGTCCCTGGTCGGCGGACCGGCGCTGGTCCACGTCGACGCCTACCGGCTCGGCGGGATCGACGAGCTCGACGACCTCGACCTCGACACGGCGCTCGACGACGCGGTCACCGTGGTCGAGTGGGGCGAGGGGATCGCCGAGGGGCTGGCGGAGTCGCGTCTCGAGATCCGCGTGATCCGGGCCCTGGCGCACACCGAGGAGGCCGAGGACCACGACCCGCGCCGGGTGCTCATGGCCCCGGTCGGACCTCGCTGGTACGAGCTGGAGGTGCCCGACTCGCGGCGCCCGCCGCTGGCGGCGAAGCCGGGTGAGACGCTGCTGGTCGACTTCTGGACCGGCGCGGAGGACGACCTGCGCGACCTCGACCGCGACGTACCGCTCACGATGTCGATCCTGGTGCCGGAGCACGGCGACCGGGTGCTGCTCGTCCGCAACCTGCGCACGGCCGAGTGGGAGCTGCCGCTGGCGCGGCTCGGGGCCGACGAGCCGCCGCGCGACGCGGTCGTCGAGCAGTTCCGGGCGGTCACCGGCGGTGAGCCCGGGCCGGTGCGGTTCGCGGGGGTGGCGACGATCCAGCACGGCCACCAGCGCCGGATCAAGCGGGTCGCCGTCTACCGGACTACGCTGCCCGGCGCCGACGACCTGCGGCCGGGGGGCGACGTCGACGGACTCACGTGGTGGGACCCTGCGGAGGAGCACGCCGGGCTCTCCGCGATCGACGCCCACCTGGTCCGGGTGCTCCGCGGCACGTCCTCGGACGGCGACTAGCCTGACGGCGTGCTGCTCGCCTTCGACACCGCCACGCCGACCGTCACGGTGGCGCTCCACGACGGCACCGACGTCGTGGCCGAGCTCGACAGCGACCAGCCGATGCGCCACGCCGAGCAGCTCGCGCCGCTGATCGACCGGGCCCTCACCGGTGCCGGCCTCGTGCGGCAGGACCTCACCGCGATCGCCGTCGGGGTCGGCCCCGGTCCGTTCACCGGGCTGCGGGTGGGGCTGGTCACCGCCCGCACGCTCGGCTTCGTGCTCGACCTGCCCGTCTACGGCGTGTGCTCGCTCGACGTGCTCGCGGTCGAGGCGGTCGACACCGGGGCCGTCATCGGGGACTTCGCGGTGGCGACCGACGCGCGACGCAAGGAGGTCTACCTCGCGACCTACGACGAGGACGGGCAGCGGCTCACCGGCCCGGTCGTCGACCGGCCGGACGTCCTCGCTGATGACGGGCAGGTGGTGGGCGAGGGCGCGCTGCTCTTCCCCGAGCACTTCCCGACTCCGATCGGGCCTCGCCGGCCGAGTGCCGGCTGGCTGGCTCGGACCGTGGCCGAGGAACGGGCCGAGCTGTGCGACCCCGAGCCGCTCTACCTGCGACGGCCCGACGCCGTGATGCCCGGGCCGCGCAAGCCGGCCGTTCGAGACGGGCGCGGGGCGCCCTCCTCAGGAACCAACTCATGATCGAGGCGGCGACAGCCGAGGACGTGGCGGGGGTCGCGGCGCTGGAGCTGGTCGCGCTGGGGCCGGACGCGTGGTCAGCGGTGCTGGTCGAGCAGGGGATCACCGGCGAGCTGCCGACGGTCCACTACCTCGTGTCCCGAGAGGACGGACTGGTCACCGGCTACGTCACGGTGAGCGTGGCCGGTGACGTCGCCGAGCTGCAGCGGATCGCTGTCGACCCGGCCCATCGGCGAGACGGTGTGGCTACCCGGCTGCTCGCCGAGGTCGTCCGGCTGGCCCGGGCCGACGGGGCCGAGCGGCTGCTGCTCGAAGTGCGCGAGGACAACACGGCCGCGCTCGCGTTCTACCGCGCGGCCGGGTTCACCGAGCTGGCTCATCGGCGGCGCTACTACCGCGACGGTGCGACCGCGGTCGTCCTCGAGCTGCCGGTGACCGGGCCCGACGTGAACGCGTGGGCGACCTCGTAGCCGAGGCCGTGGTAGATCCGCAGCGCCGGCTCGTTGTCGGCGTACACCCCCAGGCTGGCGACGCCCGGACCGCGCATCGCGCGATGGGTGAGGGCGACGCTCAGCTCCCGCCCGAGCCCGCGGCCGCGCGCGTGCGGCGCGACGGTCACCGCGCGGAGGTGACCGGACCCGTCGGGCTGGCGGACCACGGCGCCGACCGCCACGAGTGAGCGCCCGTCGCGCAGCCCGAGCCAGGCCTCGACCCCGGGCGTCCCAGGCCGCGCGTGGGAGTCCGGGGCGGCCGCGTCGAGCAGCGCGTCCACCTCGTCGGGGTCGTCCACCTCGACCACGTCGGGCGGCTCGCCGGACGGCGGCGTGCTGCTCAGCATCCAGTGCCAGTGGCGCACCTCGCGCAGCCGCCAGCCGTCCGGCACGACCTCGACCGGAGCGGCCACGGTGAGCCGGTCCGGCGGCGCGACCTCCGCGGTCAGGGCGGCAAGCAGCCGCGTCTGGTCGGGAGCCGGGCCGAAGCAGGTGATCGTGGTCAGCAGCTCGCGTGCCATCGGCCGCCGAGCCAGCACCGCGGCCGCCTCGTCGAGCCGCCACGCCCCGAGGACGCGGCCCGGGTCGACGGCATGCCGCACGAAGGGCAGGTGGCCGAGCTCGGAGACCCCCACGACGCGCACCCCAGCATTGTCCCCGGCACAATGGCGGCCATGACCGATGCCCCGCTCGTCCTCGGCATCGAGACCTCGTGCGACGAGACCGGTGTCGGGATCGTGCGGGGCCACACGCTGCTGGCCGACGCGGTCGCGAGCAGCGTCGAGGAGCACGCCCGGTTCGGCGGAGTCGTGCCCGAGGTCGCCAGCCGGGCCCACCTCGAGGCGATGGTGCCGACGATCGAGCGGGCCTGCGAGACCGCCGGCGTCGAGCTGTACGACGTCGACGCCATCGCGGTGACCAGCGGGCCCGGCCTCGCCGGCGCGTTGCTCGTCGGCGTCGCGGCGGCCAAGGCCCTCGCAATCGGGCTCGGCAAGCCGATCTACGGCGTCAACCACCTCGCCGCGCACGTCGCCGTGGACCAGCTCGAGCACGGGGCGCTGCCGGAGCCGTGCCTGGCGATGCTGGTCTCGGGTGGCCACTCCAGCCTGCTGCGGGTCTCCGACGTCACGGGCGACGTCGTGCCGCTCGGCGCGACGATCGACGACGCGGCCGGCGAGGCGTTCGACAAGGTGGCGCGGCTGCTCGGCCTGCCGTTCCCCGGCGGCCCCCACATCGACCGCGTGGCCCGCGAGGGGAGCACCGTCGCCATCGACTTCCCCCGCGGTCTCTCCTCCCGCCGCGACCTCGAGCGGCACCGGTTCGACTTCTCGTTCTCGGGGCTCAAGACGGCGGTCGCGCGCTGGGTCGAGGCGCGCGAGCGCGCGGGGGAGCCGGTCCCGGTGGCCGACGTCGCGGCGTCCTTCCAGGAGGCCGTGTGCGACGTGCTGACGCGCAAGGCGATCGACGCGGCCGTCAGCGAGGGCATCGAGGACCTGCTGATCGGGGGCGGGGTCGCGGCCAACTCGCGGCTGCGGGCGCTGGCCGAGGAGCGCGCTGCTGCGCGCGGGCTGAGGGTCCGGGTGCCCCGGCCGGGGCTGTGCACCGACAACGGCGCGATGGTCGCCGCGCTCGGCGCGGAGATGGTCGCGAGGAACCGGCCGCCGTCGGCGCTCGACCTCCCAGCCGACTCCTCGCTGCCGGTCACCGAGGTGCTGGTCTGACGATCACTGCCCGAACAGGTGCTGCGGCAGGAAGAACTCGATCGACATCGCGGCGTCCCGCACGTCGGAGACCCGGGTCGCCGTGCCGTCCGCCTCGAGCCGCAGCACGGCCTGCTGACCGCCCTGCTCGACCATGGCGATCACGGTGTCGTCGTCCTCCCAGGCCGCCGCGAGCACCGTCGCGGCTTCCGCCTGCTCGCGGCTGCTGAGGTACTCGACCACCGGGTCGCCGGTGGCGGCGTCCAGGATCGCGAGCGTCGGCGAGCCGAGGTCGTAGTAGGTGGCGTACCCGATCAGCCACCGGCCGTCGGGGCTGAAGTCGGCGAGCTGGTAGTCGCAGGTCTCGTAGACGAGCTGCTTCTGGGCGGTGTCGGTGTTGCGGACCTCCGAGCAGGTGCGGTCGCCGAGGAACTTCGTCTGCCCCGCGGCCAGGCCACTGGTCGCGGAGACGCCCCCGACGCGCTGGTAGCCCGCGAGCGGGATGGCGTCGAACTCGCCCTCCGGGGTGGCCTGTCCGTAGGAGTAGTAGTCGTCGGGGTTCTCGAAGTGGGACGTGGCCACGGCGTCGTCGGCCAGGAAGCCCTCGACCTGGGTGAGGGGCCGGGTCGGAGTGAGGATCGGCTCGCCGCCGTCGGTCGGGGCGTTCACGACCGTCCAGTCGTCGCCGGTCCCGCGGGCCTCGACCCAGGCAACCCGGCTGCCGTCCGCGCTGATGGCGAGGGCCGGCCCGCCGATGACGGCGGAGACCTCCTGGAAGTCGGCGTCGAGCACTACGACCTGGGCGGCCGTGGGCTGGTAGGCCCCCGAGTCCCCGGCGCGGATGCCGACCCAGCCGCCGTCGTACGGCGCGATCTGCACGAAGTGGCCGGGCACGTCGAACCGGCCGGCCTGCGTCACGAGCTGCTGGTCGTCGAGGGTGAGGTAGCCGGTGGCCGGGACTTCACCCTCCGGGACGTCGAGCGTCAGCGGGAACGTGCCGTCGGGATTCGGCGTCGGCTCGACCGCTTCCGTGGGTGAGGGCGCCGGCGAGGGCCGTGGGGTGCCGGGGTCGTCGAGGACGAGCCCGGCGGGCAGCAGGACGGCCACGACCGCGGCCGCGGCGATGCCGGTGGTGACGGCAGCGCGGCGGCGTCGGATGGCGCGGGCCTTGCCCTGCACGTCGTCGAGGGTCAGGGGTGCGTGGTGCCAGTCGTCGACCTGGGCGTGGAGCTGGCGGGTCAGCTCGGACGCCAGTCCGTGGGGGACGTCGTTCATCGGTCCTCCTCCCGGGGGTCCAGGGTCGGGTTCAGGGTCTGGGGTGCGCGGTCACGCAGCGCGGCCAGAGCGCGGCTGGCCTGGGACTTCACGGTCCCGACGGAGATGCCGAGCGTCTCGGCGGTCTCGGCTTCCGAGAGCTCCTCGTAGTAGCGGAGCACGACCACGGCGCGGGCCTTGGTGGGCAGCGTCTGGACCAGGTCCCAGAGCGCGGTGCCGGTGCCGTGGTCCAGGTCGTCGTGGTGGGGACGGTCGGGCAGCTCGTCGGTGGTCGTCTCGCGGCGCTTCCAGGCGCGGCGCCACAGCGAGTTGTGCTCGTTGACCAGGATCCGACGCACGTAGCCGTCGAGGGAACCGCGGTCGTTGACCTTGTCCCAGGAGAGGTAGAGCTTGGCGAAGGCGGTCTGGACGAGGTCCTCGGCGGAGTGGCGGTCCCCGGTCAGGAGGTAGGCGGTGCGCAGCAGGCTGGGCTGGCGGGCGTGCATGTACGACGAGAAGTCCTCGTCACGGGTCATCGCCCGAGCCATCGTCACCCCCGTGGGCGCCAGTGCGTGCATCCGGTGTGCACCTCCATTCCATCGCTCCCAAGACGCGAAATGGCGCAGGCAGGTTGCAATCGGCGCGGCTAGGGTCTGGGAGGTGAGCGTTCCTGTGGAGATCGAGCAGCTCGGCGAGGCCCTGGCCGGCCGGGGCCCCGGCTACCTCCTGACCGCCTCCGGCGACGGCCGCGTGAAGGCGGTGACGGTCGAGCCGACCCTCGTCGAGGGCGTGCTCCGGTGTCCCGCCAGCCGCGGCTCGGCCGCCAACCTCGCCGCCCAGCCCGCCGCCACGCTGCTCTTCCCCCCGGTCGACGACCGTGGTCACACGCTGCTGGTCGACGGCACCGCGGCCGCCGACGACGCGGGCATCGCGTTCACCCCGGAGTCCGCGGTCCTCCACCGTCCGGCCTCGCACGCGGACGGCCCCAGCGCCTCGGTCGGCGACTGCGGCAACGACTGCGTACCGGTCACGTGACCGCGCGCACCCACCCGCCGGCCGCGGCGGACGAGTCCACCACGCTCCTGGCGTTCCTCGACTACTTCCGCGCCACGCTGCGACGGCAGACGGACGGTCTCGACGCGCAGCAGCTCGCCACCCGGTTGCCGCCCAGCACGCTCACGCTCGGAGCGCTGCTCAAGCACCTCGCGCACGTCGAGCGGTACTGGGCGACGTACGTGTTCGAGGGCGAGGAGATGACCGAGCCGTGGGCCTCCGCCGACTGGGACGCCGATCCCGACTGGGAGCTGACGTCGGCCGCCCTCGACCCGCCCGCCGAGCTCCGCCGCCTGCACGACGCCGAGATCGCAGCCGCCGACGCGATCTACCGACGAGCGATCGACGAGGTCGGGCTCGACGCGCTCGCAGAGCGCGAGCGCTACCGGAAGCACTTCAGCCTCCGCTGGATCCTGGTGCACCTCGTGGAGGAGTACGCCCGGCACTGCGGCCACGCCGACCTGATCCGCGAGTCCGTCGACGGTGCGGTGGACCTGTGACCCCGTTCTGGGTCAGTGGGTTCCTCGACCTGGCACCCGAGTCGCACGCCGCCAGCCTCGCGTTCTGGCGCGACGTCTCCGGCTGGGAGGTCTCCCCGGCGCGCGGGGTCCACGGCGAGTTCGTGACGCTGGTCCCGTCCGAGGGCGACGCGCACCTGCGGGTGCAGCGGCTGGGGTCCGGTACGCCGGGGATGCATCTCGACCTCCACGTCGCCGAGCCGCGGGTCGCCGCCGACCGGGCGCTGGCCCTGGGCGCCGTCGAGGTCGCCGACCGTGGTCACGTGGTGCTGAGCTCACCGGGCGGGTTCCCGTTCTGCTTCGTCAGCCATCCGGCATCGCGGCCTGCACCCGCGAGCGTCTGGCCCGGCGGGCACCGCACCCTGGTCGACCAGGTGTGCCTCGACATCCCCGCCGACGAGTTCGAGCGCGAGCTGGCCTTCTGGCTGGCGGTGACGGGCCGCGAGCCGGTGCCGTCGATCCGGCCGGAGTTCCGGCGGCTGCGCCGGCCGGTCGACCAGGGGCTGGAGCTGCTGGTGCAGCGGCTCGACGACGAAGGCGGCGAGGTCCGCGCCCACCTGGACCTCGGGTGCTCCGACCGGGCCGCGGAGACCGAGCGCCACCTGGCCCTGGGGGCCACGCACGTCGAGTCCTACGACGCCTGGACCGTGCTGGCCGACCCCACCGGCTCGGCGTACTGCATCACCGACCGGGCGCCCCGATGACGGATCGGCGGATCCGACCGGCCACGGACGCCGACTGGCCCGCGATCTGGCCGGTGTTCCTGGAGGTCGTCGCCGCCGGGGAGACCTACGCCTACCCCGAGGACCTGACGTCGGACCAGGCGCGCGCGCTCTGGATGGAGCGACCCCCTGGCGAGACGGTGGTGCTGGAGTCGGACGGCCAGGTCCTGGGCACCGCGAAGTACGGGCCGAACCGGCCGGGCCGGGGCCGCCACGTCGGCACCGCGTCGTTCATGGTCGCGGCCGCCGCGCGCGGGCGTGGTGTCGGCCGGGCGCTCGGCGAGCACGCGGTCGACCGGCTGCGGGAGCAGGGCTACCGGGGCATCCAGTTCAACGCGGTCGTCGCGACCAACACGGCCGCCGTGCGGCTGTGGCAGGGCCTCGGTTTCGAGATCGTCGGCACCGTGCCCGGCGCCTTCGACTCGGCGTCACGAGGGCACGTCGGGCTGCACGTGATGTACCGCGACCTGACCTGAGGTCAGAGGGCGAAGCCCGGCAGGTGCCGCTCCATGATCCGCCGGAACGGCACCTCGCACTCGAGCTGGCTCAGCACGCCGAGCCCGCCGAGCCAGGTCCGGTGGATCATGAGGTACGACGTCGGCAGGTTCAGCTTGGTCGCGATCGCGAACGACGGGCTGCGGGGGTTGTTGATCCGCTCGAACTGCTCGCGCATCCACTCGCGCGTGAACGCGAACGTCTCGGAGCGTGCGGGCTCCACGAACGGCGCGAGGTAGTCGAGGACCTGCTCGGGCTCGATCCGGATCCGGTCCTTGATGAACCCCTCCGCGCGCAGCCCCTCGACGAGCTCCTCGGCGCCGTTGTCGAGCGCGAGCCGGATCAGCCGTCCCATGGCCGACGGCAGCCCGCGCTCCGGCAGCCGCGCGACCGCCCCGAAGTCGAGCACGCCGATCCGGCCGAGCGATCCGTCGGCCCCGGGCACGATCCGGAAGTTGCCGGGGTGCGGGTCGGCGTGGAGCATCCCGGTCCGGGTCGGGCCGTCGAACAGGAACGTGACGAAGATCCTCCCGTAGTGGTCGCGCTCCTCCTGGCTGCCGTGCCGGATCACCTGGGCCATGGAGTGGGGGCTCTCCAGCCACTCGGTGACCAGCACCTGCTCACCCACGGCGACCACGCCGGGCACGGTGACCTCGTGGTCGGCGGCGAACGCCTCGGCGTACGCCGACTGCGCCTCGGCCTCGAGGCGGTAGTCGAGCTCGTCGGACGCCCGCGCCTGGATCTCCTCGACGAGCGGCTTGATGTCGAGGCCGGGGAAGACCGGCGCGACGCCTCGGGCGACCCGGGCCAGCTGGCGCAGGTCGGACATGAGGGCCTCGCCGGCGCCCGGGTACTGCACCTTGACCGCGACGTCGCGCCCGTCGTTCCACCGCGCGCGGTGGACCTGGCCGATGCTGGCGGCCGCGGCGGGGGCGCCGTCGAGCCACGTGATCCGCTCGCGCCAGTCGTCGCCGAGCGAACGGGCCAGCTGCTCACGCACGGTCTGGGTCGGCATCGGGGGAGCGGAGTCCTGCAGGGCGGTGAGGTGCTCGCGGTACGGCGCGATCACGTCGTCCGGGAGGGCAGCCTCCAGCACGCTCAGGGCCTGGCCGAACTTCATCGCGCCGCCCTTGAGCTCCCCGAGCGTGCGGAACAGCTGCTCGGCCGTCCGCTGCTGGACCCCGGTCAGCACCACGTCCGCCGGCGTGCCTCCGAGGCGCCGGCCGAGGCCGACGGCCGTCCGCCCGGCGTACCCGAGGGGCAGGGCGGCGAGCCGCGCGGTGCGCGCGGCTGCCTTGCGTGGGAGGTCACTCACGGGTCCAGTCTCCCTGACCCGCGGTGAGAGGATGACGGCGTGCCTGAGTTCCGCGTGGTCGACCCCGCGTCCCCGGGTGCCCGGTGGGCCATGAGCGAGTACTTCGCCGAGATCGGCGCCGCCTTCGGCTTCGAGGTCGGGACGGCGCTGGACGACGCGGCGACGGCGTTCGCTCCGCCGCGCGGGGTCTTCGTGCTCGCGGGTGCCGAGGAGCCGCCGCTCGCGTGCGGCGCGGTGCAGTTCTTCGACGACGAGCGGGGTGAGATCAAGCGGATGTGGGTGGCGCCAGACGCGCGCGGCAGCGGCCTCGCGGCGGCGCTGCTGGCCCACCTCGAGGAGCAGATCGTCGCGAGCGGGCGACGGTTCGCGTTGCTGGACACCAACAGCTCCCTGACGACGGCGGTGGGCCTCTACGAGTCCCGTGGATACGAGCGGGTGCCCGACTACAACGGGAACGCCGACGCCGACGTCTGGTTCAGCAAGCCACTGGCGAGTGGCCGCCGTACCTGACGCCGGCGTCGGTCGGATCAGCTGGTCAGGCGGCTCAGTAGGCGCCGGCCGGGTCGGCCAGGAACGCCAGGTCGTCCGGCTGGTCGATCCGGTAGCTGCCACTCGCGTTGCAGTTGTAGTTCTGGCCGAACGACGTCACCGCCACGATGATGTTCTGCGACGCGATCGCCGGGGTGGCGATGTCGAACGTCGGGCCTCCAGAGTCACCGAAGCACGTCCCGCCGGTGTTGTGCGAGAACTTCACCGCGATGTTCTTCAGGCCGTAGGCACCCTTGAAGCTCACGAGCTTGCGGTCGGCCTTGCGTCGGGTGTCTCCGCCGAAGGAGAACTTCGGACCGCTGGCCTCCAGGCCGTAGCCCACCGACTCGAAGAGACCGCGCTGCTTGGCCTTCTTCGGGTAGTAGGTGTCGAGGTAGTCCGGCTCCGGGAGCGCGCCGTACTCCGATCGGCGGACAGGTTCGCTCAGCTCGACCACGCCGAGGTCGTGGAGCAGGAACGCCGCGTCGACGTACTCCGGGTGCGTGAACGTCATCTCCGCCTCGGCCCACGTGGGGCTGGCGTCGAGCGCCGCCGCGTAGGCGTCGTACCGCTCGGGGTTGCGGTCGGGGATGAAGTCGGCGCTGGGCGGCAGCATCGAGTAGTCGGCCGCCTCCTTCACGGTGAACCACACGTCGGTCCCGCCGTGCAGCGGGTCCGGAGGCAGCTCGCCCTCGGTGCCGACGGCGTACGTGCAGTGGCCGGCGGTGACGACCGTGTCGGCGTTGATCAGGGTGCCGGTGCAGTTGAACCAGGCGCCCGGCTCGTCGAAGCGCGGGTCGACCGCGTCCGGCACGTAGAACAGCAGCTGGCCGACGTACGGGTGCTCACCCGCGTCGGGTGCACCGCCGACGATGGCCTGGGCCGGAACGGTTTGGGCCAGCAGCGCGGCGCCGCTGACGATGGCGACCAGGCCGCCCATCAACTTCTTCATGTATGCGATCCCCCCTCGGGATTGTGCGGTCGGACGACGATAAGCCGGAGGTGCCCCGGAGGCCGGTACCCCAGGGTGACGGTTCAGTCATTTGCCCGGCTCGGTCAGGGCATGGTGTCCGACCCGTGACGCGAGCGCCGCGGTCCGCGACACTGTGGTGAGGGGTCCCGACCGTGACGAGGTGTGACATGGACGTGCAAGCCGACCGGGTCGACGAGTTCCACCGGCTGCACGACGCCGGCTGCTTCGTGATGCCGAACCCGTGGGACGTCGGCAGCGCGCGGGCCCTCGAGCAGCTGGGCTTCCCGGCCCTGGCGACGACGAGCGCCGGGTTCGCCTGGACGGTCGGCCGCGCGGACACGGAGGCGACGCTGCCCGAGGTGATCGAGCACCTTCGCGCCGTCTCCGCGGCCGTCGCCGTCCCGGTCAACGCCGACTTCGAGGGCGGCCATGCGGTCGACCCCGACGGCGTGGCGGCGAACGTGACGCTCGCGGTCGCCACCGGCATCGCCGGACTCTCGATCGAGGACTCCTCGGGCGACCCCCGCGAGCCGCTGCTCGAGCTCGAGCTGTCCGTCGACCGGATCCGCGCCGCCCGGCAGGCGATCGACGACAGCGGGACCGGGGTGCTGCTTACCGGCCGGTCCGAGGGCTTCGTGGTCGGCCGCCCCGACCTCGCCGAGACGATCCGGCGGCTGCAGGCCTACGCCGAGGCCGGCGCCGACTGCGTCTACGCCCCACGGCTCGGGACCGTGGAGGAGGCTGCCGCGATCGTCGCCGCCCTCGCCCCCACGCCCGTGAACCTGCTCGTCAACGCCCCGTTCACCACCTACGCCGAGGCGGCCGCGACCGGCGTGCGGAGGATCAGCGTCGGCGGCACCCTCGCTCGCACCGCCTGGGGCGGCTGGCTCGCAGCCGCACGGGAGATCGCCGAGCAGGGCACGTTCACGGCCTTCGAGGACCTGCCGAACGTCGACGGCCTGCTCGGCTGAGCCTCAGCCCGACCCCGGGATCGGCTTGAACTTGCGGAGCTCCTGCGGCCAGCCGCACCCCTCCGCGACCCGGCCCGCCCAGTACTTCGCGTCCTCCTCGTCCGGGACGTCGATGACCGTCAGGCCGCCGAGGAACTCGGTGTGCTCGACGAAGGGGCCCTCGGTCACGACGATCTCGCCGCTCGTGGCGTCAGCCGCGTGGACCGGGCCGTCCTCCTCCTCGAGCCCGCCGGCGAAGACGAGCACGCCCTGCGCCTCCATCTCCCGCATCACCGCCATCGACGGCTCGACGCGGGTGCCCCACCACTCGTCCGGGTGGTCGCCGACCCACTGCTGGTTGAAGTAGATGAGGTACTGCGCCATCCCTGCTCCCTCGCTCGAACGGACCCGGTGTCCGTCGCCACCCTAGTGACGAGCGAGCAGGGGTCGGATCGACAGCTCAGGCGGGGAACTTCACGCCCGTGTTGGCGTGGCAGCGGTAGCCGAACGGGTTCTTCGCGAGGTACTGCTGGTGGGCGTCCTCGGCGTAGAAGTACGGCGTCTCGGAGGCCGGCCGGATCTCGGTGGTGATGTCGCCGAGCCGGCGGCGGGCCAGCTCGTCGCCGTAGACCTTGGTCAGCTCGCGCGCGGTCTGCTCCTGCTCGGGCGTCGTCCAGTAGATCGCGGAGCGGTACTGGGTGCCGACGTCGTTGCCCTGACGCATGCCCTGGGTGGGGTCGTGCACCTCGAAGAACCGCTTCACGAGGTCGGCGTACGAGACGACGGACGGGTCGAAGACGACCCGGATCGCCTCGGTGTGACCGGTGCGGCCGCTGCAGACCTCCTCGTACGTCGGGTGCGGGCTGACGCCGCCGGCGTACCCGACCGACGTCGCCCAGACGCCGGGCAGCTGCCAGTAGATCTCCTCGGCACCCCAGAAGCAGCCGAGCCCGAAGATCGCGACCTCGTGGCCCGCGGGCACCTCGTCGCTGACGACCGGCGTCTTCAGCACGACGTGCTCGCCGAGCTGCCAGGGGCGGGTGTCGCGGCCGCCGAGCGCCTGCTCCGGGGTCACCATCTCGGTCTTGCGGCCCAGTCCGAACATCGGGTTGCTCCTCCTCGGAGGTGGTCTGTGGTGCCTCCAGCATGTCCAACAACACCGCGCCACCCAACCTTCCCGCCGCGGCGGATAGCCTCAGGACGTGAACCAGGAGCATGCCGACAAGTCCGGCTTCGACACCCGGGCGATCCACGCGGGCTACGAGCCGGACCCCACGACCGGTGCGGTGATCCCGCCGATCTTCGCGACCTCGACCTACAAGCAGGACGGCGTCGGAGGGCTGCGCGGCGGGTACGAGTACAGCCGGTCCGCCAATCCGACCCGGACCGCCCTCGAGGGCGCGCTGGCGGCGGTCGAGGACGGCGAGCGCGGGTTCGCGTTCGCGTCCGGCCTCGCCGCCGAGGACACCCTGGTCCGCGGCCTGTGCGGACCGGGCGACCACGTGGTGCTGCCGGACGACGCGTACGGCGGCACGTTCCGGCTCTTCGACAAGGTCGCCCTGCCCTGGGGACTCGCACACACGCCGGCCCCGGTGTCGGACGTCGACGCGGTCCGGGCCGCGATCCGGCCGGGCGAGACGAAGCTCCTCTGGGTCGAGACGCCCACGAACCCGCTCCTCAACGTCGCCGACATCGAGGCGCTCGCGGCAGTGGCCCACGACGCGGGCGCGCTGCTCGTCGTTGACAACACGTTCGCCACGCCGTACCTCCAGCAGCCACTGACGCTCGGCGCCGACGTCGTGGTGCACTCCACCACCAAGTACGTCGGCGGCCACTCCGACGTCGTGGGCGGGGCGCTCGTCGTGCGCGACCACGAGCTGGCCGAGCGGATCGGCTTCCACCAGAACGCCATGGGCGCGGTTGCCGGCCCGTTCGACTGCTTCCTCACGCACCGCGGCCTCAAGACCCTGGGCGTCCGGATGGACCGTCACTGCGACAACGCCGAGCGGGTGGTCGAGTTCCTCACGGGGCACGAGGCCGTCACCGACGTGATCTACCCCGGCCTGCCGGAGCACCCCGGCCACGCGGTCGCGAGCCGGCAGATGCGGCGGTACGGCGGGATGGTGTCGTTCCGCGTCGCGGGCGGCGAGTCCGAGGCGCTGGCCGTGTGCGACCGCACCCGCGTGTTCATCCTCGGCGAGTCCCTCGGCGGGGTCGAGAGCCTGATCGAGCACCCCGGACGGATGACCCACGCCAGCGTGACTGGCACCGACCTGGAGGTCCCGGCGGACCTCGTCCGGCTCAGCGTCGGCATCGAGACCGCCGACGACCTGCTCGCCGACCTCGACCGTGCACTCGCCGGTGGTTGAGGACCTGGCTGAGGTCGCTCTCTGCGTCGATTTCGGTTCGACGTTCACGAAGGCGTCGCTGGTCGATCTCGCCGCAGGCCGGATCGTGGCCTCGGCGAGCCACCCCACCACCATCGGCACCGACGTCCTCGACGGGTACGCCGCGTGCCGTGACGCCCTCCAGGAGCAGGACACCCGGACCGCGACGGCCGAGGTGCTCGCGTGCTCCAGCGCGGGCGGCGGACTGCGGATCGCGGTCGTCGGCAACGAGGAGCTGGTGACGGCCGAGGCCGGCCGCCGGGTGGCGCTGTCGAGCGGCGGCAAGGTGGTCGGCGTGTTCGGTCGCGGCGACGACCTGGCCGGCCTCGCCGGGCTCGAGGCCGACGTCGTGCTTCTGACCGGGGGCACCGACGGCGGCAACGCCGAGTCGCTGGTCGACGGCGCCCGCGGCCTGGTCGCGGCGGGGTGGGCAGGGCCGGTCGTCGTCGCGGGCAGCGTCGAGGCCCACGCCGAGGCCGCGTCGCTCCTGACTGACGGCGGCACGCCGTACGTGCTCGCCGACAACGTGGTGCCGCGGATCGGCGTGCTCGCCCCGGAGAGTGCCCGGGCGGCGATCCGCGAGATGTTCCTGGCGCACGTGATCGGCGGCAAGCACCTCAGCGCCAGTGACGACTTCCGGGCGATGGTCCGCGGCGCCACGCCGGACGTCGTGCTGGCCGGCGTCGAGCTGCTCGCCCGCGGGCTCGGCCAGGACCGGCCCGGCGCCGGGGACGTGGCCGTCGTCGACGTCGGGGGTGCCACGACCGACGTGCACAGCGTGGTCGCGCTCGACCCGGAGGAGGCAGGGCTGTCGCGGGAGGTCGTGGCCGTCACCCCGGTCACGCGGACGGTCGAGGGCGACCTCGGCATGCGGTGGTCGGCGCTGTCGACGGTCGAGGCGGCGGGGCTCACCGAGCTCGCGGCCGAGGCGAGCCGCCGCAAGGAGCAGCCGGGCTACCTGCCCGACGACGAGCGGCAGGCAGGCATCGACGAGCAGATCGCGCACGCCGCGGTCGACCTCGCGCTGCGCCGCCACGCCGGCCGCTCGCGGGTGGTGGTCAGCCCCGAGGGCCGGGTGGTCGAGCGGAGCGGGAAGGACCTGCGCGAGATCGACCTGCTGGTCGGGTCGGGTGGCGTGCTGCGCAACGGCCGCCCGGGTGTTGCCGCCCGCGTGCTCGCGGGGAGCGTGGGCGCCGACCTCGAGGGCGGCTGGCAGCTGCCGCGCGTCCCCCGCGTGGTCGTCGACCACGACTACGCGCTCTGCGCGATCGGACTGCTCGCCGTGCCCCACCCGGAGGCGGCGTACGACCTGTCGCGGCGCCTCGCGGGCGCCGCCCCGGTCGCGAAGTAGCCTGAGCCCCGTGACGAGCGAGCCGGAGCGGAGCGAGCAGCAGCGGTTCGCCGAGAGGTTCGCCCACCAGTGGGCCATGTCGCGGGCCGAGCGCCGCGCCGAACCGCCGCCGATCGAGGCCGGCACCACCAACCTCGCCAAGGCGCAGGTGCCCTACGGGGTCGACCTCGCCGCCGCGTGGTCCTGGCGCTTCCTGGTCATCGCCGCCGCCGCTTACCTGATCCTCTGGCTGCTCGCGTTCTTCGCCGTCATCACGGTCCCGGTGGCGATCGCCCTCCTCATCTCGGCGCTCGTCGGTCCGCTCGTCCGCCGGCTGCACGACATCGGCGTGCCCCGCGCGCTCGGGGCGGGCATCGTCGTGCTCGCCGGCCTCGCCACGGTGGCGCTGCTCCTGACGTTCGTCGGCGCGCAGGTGGCAGCCGGCGCATCCGACCTGGCGGACTCGGTCGTGCAGGGCATCGAGCAGATCCGGGGCTGGCTGAAGACCGGGCCGCTCAACGCGAGCGAGACCCAGATCAACGACGCGCTCGCGGCCACGCAGGACGCGATCACCGACAGCACGGCGGAAGGCGGGGTGCTGTCGCGCACCGCGGAGCTGGGGACGGCCCTCGGGCATGCCGTCGCCGGCTTCTTCATCGTGCTCTTCTCGACGTACTTCTTCCTCGCCGACGGCGGCCGGATCTGGGCCTGGACCGTGCGGCTCGCCCCCCGTGCAGCGCGGCAGCGGATGGACGACAGCGGGTGGGTGGCCTGGAGCAGCCTCACGAAGTTCGTCCGGGCCACGGTGCTGGTGGCAGCGGTCGACGCGATCGGGATCATGCTCGTCGCCGTCGTCCTCGGCGTCCCGTTCGTGCTGGCGATCGGCGTGCTGGTGTTCCTCGGCGCGTTCGTCCCGATGGTGGGAGCGACGGTGGCGGGCTCGGTCGCGGTGCTGGTGGCGCTGGTCGACCAGGGGCCGATCACCGCGCTGCTGATGCTCGGCGGCGTCGTCCTGGTGCAGCAGATCGAGGGCCACGTGCTGCAGCCGTTCCTCATGGGCCGGTTCGTCTCGCTCCACCCGCTCGGCGTCATCCTCGCGATCGGCTGCGGCGTGCTGGCCGCGGGCATCGTCGGCGCCCTCATCGCGGTCCCGCTGGCGGCCTCGCTCAACGCGGTCGTGCAGCACCTGGCGTCCCACACCCAGGTGGGGTCCGAGGACCCCGAGCTGGAGCTGGAGGAGGATCGGGTCGAGGTGGCCGCGGCAGAGGCCGCGCCCGACGAGTCCGGGGAAGGAGAGACCGGTGACCGACCTGACGCCTGAGGACCTCCGGGCCGCCCGTGAGCTGCTCGAGGGCGTCGCCGTACGGACCCCGATGGAGGACTCACGGTGGCTCTCCGCGCTCGCGGGCGGGCCGGTCAGCCTGAAGTGCGAGAACCTCCAGCGCACCGGGTCCTTCAAGGCGCGCGGCGCGTTCGTGCGGATGTCACGGTTGTCGGAGGCCGAACGTGCGAACGGGGTGGTCGCGGCCTCGGCCGGCAACCACGCGCAGGGGGTCGCGCTGGCCGCGCAGATGCTCGGGATCAAGGCGACGGTCTTCATGCCCGAGGGAGCGCCGATCCCGAAGGAGAAGGCGACCCGCGGGTACGGCGCCGACGTGGTGTTCCACGGCCGCTACCTCGAGCACGCGCTCGCCGCGGCCCGCGAGTTCTCCGACGCGACGGGTGCGGTGCTGATCCACCCCTTCGACCACCTCGACATCGTGGCCGGCCAGGCCAGCTGCGGGCTCGAGATCCTCGAGCAGGCACCCGACGTGTCCACCGTGGTGGTGCCGACCGGAGGCGGCGGGCTGCTCGCCGGGATCGCGATCGCGGTCAAGCAGTCGCGGCCCGACGTCCGGGTCGTCGGCGTGCAGGCCGAGGGCGCCGCGGCGTTCCCGGGCTCGCTGGCCGCGGGAGCGCCGGTAGCCCTGGAGTCGATGCAGACGATGGCCGACGGCATCGCGGTGGGGCTGCCCGGCGACGTGACCTACGCCTTCGTCGAGCAGTACGTCGACGAGATCGTCACCGTGTCCGAGGAGTCGCTGTCACGCGCCCTGGTGGCGCTGCTCGAGCGGGCCAAGATGGTGGTCGAGCCGGCCGGCGCGGCCGCGGTCGCGGCGCTGCTCGACGACCCCACGGCGTTCGGCTGCCCGACGGTGGCGGTGCTCTCGGGGGGCAACATCGACCCGCTGCTGCTCGGGAAGGTGATCCGGCACGGCATGGCGTCGGCCGGCCGCTACCTCTACCTGCGGGTGTGCATCCCCGACGTCCCGGGCGGGCTGGCGCGGCTGATCACCGAGCTCGGCGAGGCCGGCGCCAACATCCTGGAGATCAGCCACGAGCGGATCTCGGCCAACCTCGCCCTCGACGAGGTCGAGGTACGGATCCAGATGGAGACCCGCGGCGAGCCGCACGCCGAGCAGGTCGTCGCGCGGCTGCGCGAACGCGGCTACAGCGTCCAGCAGTGACCCGCCCGGGTCACTCCTGGAACGGGACCGCGTCGACGACCTCGATCTTCAGGGTCTTGCCGTTGGGGGCCTCGAAGTCGATCGTCGAGCCCTTGGCGGCGCCGAGCATCGCGGCGCCGAGCGGGGCCTGCGGCGAGACGACGGCGATGTCGTGGTCGTCGTCGATCTCTCGGGCGCCGAGCAGGAACACCTCGTCCTCGTCGTCACCGACGAAGCGGTAGGTGACGACCTTGCCGGGGGAGACCACCCCGTCGTCGTCGGACACGTCCGTGACGGCCGTGCGCAGCATCTCCTCGAGCTGGAGGATCCGGGCCTCGATCTTGCCCTGCTCGTCCTTGGCGGCGTGGTAGCCGCCGTTCTCCTTCAGGTCACCCTCGTCGCGGGCAGCACTGATCCGCTCGATGACCTCCTGCCGCTGGGGACCTCGGAGGTCCTCGAGCTCTGCCGTGAGGCGGTCGAACGTCGTCTTGGTGAGCCAGACCGTGGTCGGTTGTGCGGACTGCGTCATGGGTGCGTCAACTCCTGCGTGAAACAAAGCAAAACCCGCCGGGCGCTTCCTCAGCGTCGGGATGCCCTGCGGGGTGATCGCTGATCACTTTAGCAACTCGTGCCGCGTGACGCAGGTCGAGCGGGGCGTGACCGACCCTCAACGGGGTCGCGGCTGGTCCGGCGCCGTGCAGCCCAGGAGGGTCACCGACGTCGCCCGCCGCTCGGTCCGCACGGTCACCTCGTTGCGTCCGTCGACCGGCTCGAAGGCGACCTCGCCGACCGTCGTGTGGTCGTCCGCGAACGCCCGGATCCGACAGCTCGCGACCACGCCGTCGGCCAGCGAGACGGTGACCACCGCCGACGCGGACCCGTCGTCGACCACGTCGTACGACGTGAGCTCCGACTCGACCACCGGGTTCGCGTGGAACACCGTGGTCCACGCCAGCCACGCCAGGAACGCCACGGCCACCGCCGTGGCCACGACGACCACCACCCGCCGGCGCACCGGCGACGGGGCGCCGTACCGGTCGGCCAGGTCCGTCATGGCCCGATCCTCACACCTAAACTCGGGCCATGGAGCAGCGCCCCCGGACCGGCTTCCGGCTGATGCACGTGCACGCCCACCCCGACGACGAGTCGAGCAAGGGCGCGGCCACGACCGCCCGCTACGTCGCGGAGGGGGTCGACGTCCACGTCGCCACCTGCACCGGCGGCGAGCGCGGCTCGATCCTCAACCCCAAGATGGACCGCCCCGACATCCTCGCGAACATCTCCGAGGTACGTCGCCAGGAGATGGAGCGAGCCCGCGACATCCTGGGGGTGCGGCAGGACTGGCTCGGCTTCGTCGACTCCGGCTGGCCCGAGGGCGACCCCAAGCCCCCGCTGCCCGAGGGCTGCTTCGCCCTCGTGCCCGTGGAGGAGGCCGCCGAGCGGCTGGTGCGGCTGATCCGCGACTTCAAGCCCCACGTCGTCACGACGTACGACGAGCGCGGTGGCTATCCGCACCCCGACCACATCGCCTGCCACGAGCTCTCGGTGGCGGCGTTCGAGGCGGCGGGAGACCCCGAGCGCTACCCCGACGCGGGGGAGCCGTGGCAGCCGCTGAAGCTCTACTACCACCACTCCTTCAACCGGCCGCGGATGCAGGCGCTCCACGACGCGATGCTGGAGCACGGGCTCGAGTCCCCCTGGGGCGAGCGCCTGGAGGAGTGGAAGCCCGAGCCTGAGTGGGACGCCCGCATCACCACCCGGGTCCCGTGCGGCGACTACTTCGGCGTGCGCGACCAGGCGCTGCTGGCGCACGCGACCCAGATCGATCCCGACGGCCCGTGGTTCGCGATCCCGCGTGAGCTCCAGGAGAAGATCTGGCCGACGGAGGACTTCGAGCTCGTGGTCTCGCACGTCGATGCGCCCACCCCCGAGGACGACCTCTTCGCGGGCATCCCGACCCCGACCTGAGCGTGGCCACCTGAGACACTGGGAGCATGCTCCTCACCACCGCGCTGGCGTCGGCGCTGGTCCCGCTCTCGGAGGGCCTGATGGAGGGCCCCGAGCCGGAGGACGTGAAGGCGGGCTACGTCGCGCTCTTCATCTTCCTGGGCCTCGCGGCCGCCGTGGTCCTCCTCGCGTTCAGCCTCGTCAAGCAGCTGCGCAAGGCGCAGGCGGCCAAGGATGCCGGCGTCTACGGCGACGAGCCCGTCGTGCCCGACGACCGCCGGAGCCCCACCGACTGAGGTCTGGCCCCACCCGCCCCGTCCGTCACTTCCGTATGGTGGTCCGATGCCACGACGACGAGTGACCCCCACGTCGGCGTCCGCCTCCCTGACCGGACTGCTGCTGGCCGCGACCCTCGCCGTCGCGCCCGCGGCCCCCGCCGACCCGGTGAACGGGGTGCAGCAGGGCGACCGGCCACGCGTCGACCGCACGTTCTCGGTCGCGACGCTCAACATCCTCGGCAGCCAGCACACAAAGCGCCGCGACAAGCGGCGGACCGTCCGGACCGCCCGGTTGGTCCGCCGCCAGGAGCTCAAGCTGATCGCGATGCAGGAGGTGCAGGACGACCAGCTCCGCTGGTTGAAGGTGCACCTGCCCCGCTACCGCTTCTGGCCCAACGAGAACCTCGGCCCCGGGGGCCTGCGCCTGCAGATCGCGTGGGTGCGCGAACGCTTCGACCTGATCGACGCCGGCAGCATCACCACGACGTTCAGCAACCAGGAGCGGCCCGTGCCGTGGGTGCGGCTGCGCGAGGAGGCGACCGGCCGGCGGATCTTCGTGATCGACGTCCACAACTCGCCGTTGAAGCAGGAGTCCGACCGCGACTCGGCCACCCGCGAGGAGGTCAGGCTCTTCCGGCGGCTCCGCGAGCGCGGCGGACCCGTGCTGGTCCTCGGCGACGCCAACGAGCGACGCGAGTGGTTCTGCAGGGTCGTCCGCCGGACGGGCGCGCGGGCCGCGAACGGCGGTGGGGTGACCGGCGACGGGTGCTCGCCGCCCGACCCGTCGTACGTCGACTGGCTGATGGGTGACGGCCAGTTCGGCTGGCGCGACTACCGGGCCCAGGACGTCAAGATCAGCGACCACCGGCTCCACAGCGCCACGTTCCGGTGGCGCAGGCTCTGAGCGGTCAGGTGCGGACCAGCCGGACGAGGCAGTCCCACGCGGTGCGGTCGGGCTCGCCGCGGTGCTCGCCGGACGGTGGTACGACGCGTGCCACGCGCTCCGCACGCTGCACCTCGACCCCGAGGTCCTCGACGTCGGCGACCACGTCGACCGCCGTCATCAGCACGCCCGGGTCCTGCGGGCCACCGGTGCCCTCCGTGAGGTTGCTCGAGTCGTGCGCCACCCACAGGAGGGTCCCGCCGAGCGCGAGCGCCTCGACCGCGCGACGGGCGGCCGCCCGCCGTTCCTCCGCCGGCAGCTGCAGGTAGGCGACGACGGCCAGGTCGTGGCCCGATCCGGTCCACGTCGTCGCGTCCGCGCACACCCACTCGAGCGACCCGGTGGGCGCGGTCGCAGCGGCGAGCCGTCGGCCCTTGTCGAGCGCGACCTGCGAGAAGTCGACCGCGGTCACCTCCCAGCCCCGCCCTGCCAACCAGATCGCGTTGCGGCCCTCACCCGCGGCGAGGTCGACCGCGCGTCCGGGCGTGAGATCGGCGCACTCGGCCGCCACGAACTGGTTCGGCTCCGCCGACCACACCAGCTCGGTCGCGGCGTACCGCTCGTCCCAGGCCTCGGAGTCCATGACCCGATTCAAGCACCGCTCGACCGGCTGCTCCACGTCCCCGGCTCGTCGTACGCTCCCGGCATGCACCGCAGCCGGATCGGCGTGTTCCTCATCGATCACCCCGCGGAGTCCTACGACGCCGCCGCAGCCTTCTGGGCCGGGGTCACCGGCTCCGAGCGGGACAGCGCCGAAGGGCCGCCGGGGGAGGACCCCTACGAGTCGCTCGCCCCGCTCGGTGGTGGTGAGCTGCTCGAGCTCCAGCGCACCGGGGCCGGGACACCGGCCCGGGTCCACCTCGACCTCGAGACCGACGACGTCGCGGCGGAGGTGGCCCGCGTGGCCGACCTCGGCGCGACCGTGCTCGAGGAGCGGGAGGGCTACACGATCCTGACCGACCCGGGCGGGATGGTGTTCTGCGTCGTCCCCGTGCAGACCGGCGAGCACTTCGAGCGTCACGCGACGACCTGGCCGAGGCCGTGACCGACACCGTCGTGCTGGCGGCTGCCACGGTCATGACCGGACTCCTCGCGGGGTTCTTCTACGCGTTCGCCCACACCGCCATGCCGGGGCTGGCGCGCCGCGACGACGCGTCGTAGGTGGGCGCGTTCCAGGGGATCGACCAACCCGAGCGCGACCCGGGCGCGGTTCGAGGAGCGGTGGGTCCGCTGGAACGTGCGCGCACCGTGACGTCCGTGGCCGCGTTCGTGCTGGTCGCGGTCGCGCTCGCCCGATGATCAGGTGCGGTCGCTGCGCCGTTCCATGAGCACGGTGTCGCGCCAGACGCCGTCGAGCTGAGCGATCCTGCTCCGGACCGCGAGGGTCCGGTAGCCGGCGGAGCGGTGGAGAGCCAGGCTGGCCCGGTTCTCGGGGAAGATCGAGGTCTGCAGGGTCCACAGCCCGGCGGCGTCGGCCGCGTTGACCTGGGTGTGGAGCAGCGCCTTCCCGACCCCGCGTCCCCGGGCGGACTCGGCGACGTAGACCGCGGTCTCGCCGACGCCGGCGTAGCAATCCCGGCCGGACGTCGGCATCACTGCGGTCCACCCGACCACCTCGTCGTCGAGGACAGCGACCCAGGCGAGGTCGGACAGCCAGCGGGCCTGCAGCTGCTCCGCACCCGGGACCTTTGTCTCGAACGTGGCGTTGCGGGTGGCGATGCCCTCGGCGTAGATCGCCAGCACCTGATCGAGGTCACCGTCGGTGACCGGGCGGACCGTGACGTCGGTAGGCAGGTCGGTCGGGCAGCACGGTTGCGACGCCAGGGTGCCCATGATGACGTCGGCGGCGTGCGGCAGGCCGGTGCAGCAGGCCGCGTTGACCGACACCATCGACGCGTTGCCGATCTTGTCGACGACGACGAAGCCGACCTTGCGGAGCAGCTCGACGTGGTGGGAGCAGGTCGACTGGCTGATGCCGAGCCGCTGCGCGAGGGCACCGACCTTCAGGGCCCCCGACGTCGACGTCGACAGCACGTGCAGCAGCCGCACCCGGGTCGGGTCGGACAGCACCGCGAACCACTCGGCGTAGTCCTCGGCCTGCTCCTTCGACAGTGCGCTCGATCCGGGGTCGGGCTGGATCAGCGGCAGCGTCGACCGGGTGGCGGCGGGGACCGGGGCGGTCTGGGTGGCGGGCATGTCCCGAAGTCTACCTTGTCTTCATCGATCTTCCTCGATACAGTTCCCTATCTACATCGACCGACGTCGATCAAAGTGGACGGAGATCCTCGTGAACCATCCCGTGGCCATCATCGGCGCCGGTCCCATCGGACTCGCCGCCGCAGCTCACGCCGCCGAGCGCCGGCTGGACTTCGTGGTCCTCGAGTCCGGCCCGGTGGCCGGCGCCGCCGTCGGCGAGTGGGCCCATGTCCGGCTGTTCTCCGCGTGGCGCGAGCTGGTCGACCCGGCGGCCCGGCGGCTGCTCGACGCGGCGGGGACCTGGCGCGCGCCCGACGAGGACGCGTACCCGACCGGCGGCGAGTGGCGTGAGCAGTACCTCCAGCCGCTCGCCGACCTGCTCGCCGCCCACCCCCACGGGAGCCTCCGGTACGGCGCCGAGGTCGTGGGTGTGGGGCGCGCCAGCCGCGACCTGCTGGTCGACCTCGGCCGCGAGGACGACCCGTTCGCCATCCACGTCGTCACGGAGAAGGGCGCGGAGCGGCTGGTGGCGCGCGCCGTCATCGACGCCTCGGGCACGTGGCGGCAGCCGAACCCGCTCGGCGCCGACGGCTACCCCGCCCTCGGCGAGCGGGAGCACGCCGACCGGATCGCCTACGGCATCCCGGACCTCGCCGACCCCGACGTCGCGGCGCGGTACGCCGGGAAGCACGTCCTCCTCGCCGGCAAGGGTGCCTCGGCGCAGGGGGTGCTGGTCGGTCTGACCGAGCTCGCGGCCGAGCGACCGGGGACCCGGGTCACGTGGGTGCTGCGGCGCCCGGCCGTGGGTGACGCGTTCGGTGGCGGCGACAACGACCAGCTCGTCGAGCGTGGGCGGCTCGGGCAGGCCGCGCGCGACGCAGCCGAGGGTGGCGTGGTCACCACGGTGACGGGCTTCCGCTCGGGCCAGGTCCGGCCGCAGCCCGACGGGCGCGTGACGGTCGTGTCGATGGCCGGTCAGGAGGTCCGCGACGTCGACGAGGTCGTGGTCGTGACCGGGTTCCGGCCCGACCTCCGGTTCCTGTCGGAGGTCCGGCTGGACCTCGACCCGGCCCTCGGGTCGCCACGGGTGCTCGCCGACCAGATCCACCCGGACCACCACAGCTGCGGCGACGTGGCCCCCCACGGGCACCGCGAGCTGGTGCAGCCCGAGCCCGGCTTGTACCTCGCCGGGATGAAGTCCTACGGCCGGGCACCGTCCTTCCTCGCCATGACCGGCTTCGAGCAGGTCCGCTCCGTCGTGGCCGCGCTCGACGGTGACCTGGAGGCCGCCGACCGGGTCGACCTCGTACTGCCCGAGTCCGGGGTGTGCAACGGAGCCGGCGCGTTCGACGCACCCGCCGCCGTCGCGGGTGACACGTCCGGCGGCTGCTGCGGGTCGTCGGCGCGGGAGCCCGAGCTCCTCACCGTGGGTCGCGCGCCGGAGTGACGCGCGCCGGCGGCCCCACGGGTGCGGTCGACGTACCCGCGGCGCTCGACGCCCCGGCCCTGCGGCAGGTCGTCACCGTCCTCGGCATCAGCCAGATCGTGTCGTGGGGCTGCCTCTACTACGGCTTCGCCGCGCTCCAGTCGTCCATCACCGCCGACACGGGGTGGTCCGCGACGGCCGTCACCGGCGCCTTCTCGGTCGCCCAGCTCGTCAGCGCCCTGGTGGGGCTCTGGGTCGGTCGGCACCTGGACGCCTACGGCCCGCGGGCGGTGATGACGGCTGGGTCGCTGATCGCGGTGCCGGGGATGCTGACGGTTGCCGCGGCGCCGTCCCTCCTCGTCTTCTACGTCGGCTGGGTGCTGGTCGGTGCCGCGATGGCCGGGACGCTGTACCCGCCCGCGTTCGCGGCGCTGACCCGCTGGGGAGGTGAGCGCCGGGTGCGGGCGCTGACGACGGTCACGCTCGCCGGCGGGCTCGCCAGCACGGTGTTCGCCCCGCTCGCCGCGACCGTCGACGCCGCCTGGGGCTGGCGCACGGCGTACGTCGTGCTGCTGGTCGTGGCCGCCGTCGTGACCGTGCCGCTGCACTGGCGTGGTCTCCGCCGGCCGTGGTCACGGCTCGAGGGAGCCGGCAGCGACGGCGTCGGGCCGGGGGTGCCGCGGGGGCGGGTGACGGCCTCGCGGCCCTTCGTGATGCTCGCCGCGGCCAACACCCTCGTCGCGCTGTCCGTGTTCGCCGTCGTGGTGAACCTCGTTCCGATGCTCCGTGAGCAGGGCATGGACACGCGTACCGCGGCCGTCGTGCTCGGTCTCGGCGGCGTCGGGCAGGTGCTCGGCCGGGTCGGCTACGCGCGGTTCGCCGCGGCGACAGGAGTCACGCTGCGCGGGGTGCTCGTCGTGGGCGCGGTCGCGGCGTTCACGGCGGGCTTCGCCCTCGCGCCGCCGGTCACGGGCGTGGTGATCGGGCTGGGGATGCTGCTGGGCCTCGCACGCGGCCTCTACACGCTGGTGCAGGCGACCGCGGTCACGGACCGGTGGGGACCCGCGTCCTACGGCCGGCTCAACGGCGTGCTGACCGCTCCCGCGCTCGCCGCCTCGGCCCTCGCACCGTTCGCCGGCGCCCTGCTGGCCACGACGACCGGGTCCTACGCGCGCGCGTTCCTCGTCCTCGCCGTCCTGGCCGGACTTGGTGCCGTGCTGCTGGCGGCCGGGGCTCCGTCGCGGCCGCTCCTCACGGAGGAACGATCGCTACGGTGAGAGCTGGGAGGACCGCATGCCGAACCGCTTGGCCGACGCCACGTCGCCGTACCTGCTCCAGCACGCCGACAACCCGGTCGACTGGTGGGAGTGGGGCGACGACGCGTTCGCCGAGGCCCGCCGCCGGAACCTGCCGGTGCTGCTCAGCGTCGGGTACGCCGCGTGCCACTGGTGCCACGTCATGGCGCACGAGTCCTTCGAGGACGACACCACGGCGGCCTACCTCAACGAGCACTTCGTGAGCATCAAGGTCGACCGCGAGGAGCGGCCGGACGTCGACGCCATCTACATGAACGCCACGACGGCGATGACCGGCCATGGCGGCTGGCCGATGACCGTCGTCCTCGACCACGACGGCAACCCGTTCTTCGCGGGCACGTACTTCCCCGACCAGCCGCGGCACGGGCAGCCGAGCTTCCGCCAGGTCCTCGCCGCGCTCACCGATGCGTGGAGCGGCCAGCCCGACGAGGTCCGCCGGGTGGCGACGAGGCTGCGTGAACACCTCGTCTCGTTGACGGGCACCACCGGGGGAGCGGCCGCGCCGATCGGCGCCGAGACCATCGCGGGAGCGGTCGACCTGCTGGGCCGCGAGTACGACGCCCGGCGCGGCGGCTTCGGCGGCGCACCGAAGTTCCCGCCGTCGATGGTCGTCGAGTTCCTCCTCCGGGTCTCCTCCGACCCCCACGACCCGGCCGGGCAGATGGCCGCCGGCACGCTCGAGGCGATGGCCCGTGGTGGCCTCCGCGACCAGCTCGGCGGAGGCTTCGCGCGCTACAGCGTCGACGCCGACTGGGTCGTGCCGCACTTCGAGAAGATGCTCTACGACAACGCCCTGCTGCTCGGCGTCTACGCCCGGTGGGGGACCGAGGTCGGGGTCCGGGCGGCCGAGGGCACCGCCGACTTCCTGCTCGCCGAGCTCCGCACCGCCGAGGGCGGCTTCGCGTCCGCACTCGACGCGGACTCCGAGGGCGCCGAGGGCACCTTCTACGTCTGGACCCCGCAACAGCTCACCGACGTGCTCGGGCCGGAGGACGGTCCGTGGGCGGCCACGCTGCTGGGGGTCACGGAAGCCGGCACGTTCGAGCACGGCGCCTCGACGCTCCAGCTGCGCGAGGACCCGACCGACCCCGAGCGGTGGCTCGGCGTGCAGCGGATGCTGAAGGCGGCCCGTGACGGACGGGAGCGGCCGGCCCGCGACGACAAGGTGGTGGCGGCCTGGAACGGCCTCGCCATCAGTGGCCTCTGCTCCGCAGGCACGCTTCTCGGACGGCCTGCGTATGTCGAGGCGGCGGTCGCGGCCGGTGAGCTCCTCACTCGCGTGCACCTGGTCGACGGCCGGCTGCGTCGGGTCTCGCGCGACGGCGAGGTAGGTGCTCCCGCCGGGGTGCTCGAGGACTACGGCTGCGTCGCGGCCGGCTTCCTGGACCTGCTGCAGGCCACCGGCGACGCCCGGTGGCTCGGGCTCGCCGAGCAGCTGCTCGAGGTGGCGCTCTCCCGGTTCCGGGCCGACGACGGCGGCTTCCACGACACGGCCGACGATGCGGAGGCGCTGGTGGCGCGGCCGCGGGACCCCACAGACAACGCGTCGCCGAGCGGGCTCTCGTCGACCGTGCACGCCCTCTCGACGTACGCCGCCCTGACCGGCTCGGGCCGCCACCGCGACGCGGCGGAGCAGGCCCTCGCGACCGTCGCGGCGATCGCCGAGCGCGCGCCGCGGTTCGCGGGGTGGTCGCTGGCGGCAGCCCACGCGATGCTCGACGGTCCCGAGGAGATCGCCGTCGTCGGGCCACCCGGTGAGGCGCGCGACGCGCTGGCGCTCGCGGCCCGGCGGCGCCGCGGCGCGGTGGTGGTCGTCGCGGACGGGGCGCGCGACGACATCCCGCTGCTGGTCGGTCGGCCGCCGGTCGACGGGCGTCCGGCGGCGTACGTGTGCCGGGGGTTCGTCTGCGAGCGCCCGGTCACCGAACCGGCCGCTCTGCGGCTAGGCCCGGTCGAGGCCGAGCTCGGCCAGGAGCCGTGACGCGAACGCGTCCGACGGCAGGTCACGGGTCAGCAGGTCGACGCCCGCGCTGAACGCGACGGCGACCAGGGCGACGGCGGCCGCCCCGACCACGAGCGAGCGGAGGCGGGTCGGCTCCCGGCGGACCGTCAGGTCGCCGGCTCGCCGCAGCCAACCGGCCAGGGTCGCCGCCACGACGGCGGAGACCAGGCTGGCGAACCCGGCGCCGACGATCGTGCCGACCACGCCGAGCCGGGTGCTCAGGGCGGCCGCCGTCGCCGCGGCGACGGCGCCACCGATCAGCTGGGGGAAGGAGAGGTCGATGGTGCGGGCAGGGGAGGGTGTGGTGTCGTCGTTCATCTCGGGGATAGGACGAACGGCCCGGCCTCGAGGTTGCCGGATGTGAGCCGACTCACCGCAACGCGTAGGTCGCCAGCGAGATGCCGACGTAGTGGCTGATGAACGCCAGGATCGTGAAGGTGTGGAAGATCTCGTGGAACCCGAACCAGCGCGGCCACGGGTCGGGCCGGCGGAACCCGTAGACGATCGCGCCGAGCGTGTACAGCGCGCCACCGACGATGACGAGCACCAGCACCGCGGTGCCGATGCCGACGCCGAGCCGCTCCGCGCCGGCCGCGAAGTCGTCGATGAAGAACACCGCCGCCCAGCCCAGCCCGAGGTAGATCGGGAGGTAGAGCCAGCGGGGCGCGCCTACCCAGAGCACGCGGAACCCGACGCCCAGCGCCGCGCCGGCCCACACCGTGCCCAGCAGCAACGCCCGGGACGTGCCCTCGAGGAGCAGCAGCGCGAACGGGGTGTAGGAGCCGGCGATCAGCAGGAAGATGTTGGCGTGGTCGAACCGCTTGAGGAAGTCGTGCGTCGCCGGTGACCAACGGCCGCGGTGGTAGATCGCGGACACCGTGAAGAGGAGCAGCGCCGAGCACGCGTAGATCGCCGAGCCGATCCGGGTGGGCGCCGTCGGCGACAGCGCGATCAGCACGATCCCGGCTGCCAGCGTGAGCGGCGCGTTGACCAGGTGCAGCCAGCCACGGAGTCGCGGCTTGATCTCGTCGGCCAGCTCGGCGAGCTGGTCGAGACCCTGCCGGACGACGTCGTTCATGGCTGGAACGCTACGGGACCTGTGGGTGCCGCGTCCGCCGTTCGGGACGGACGTCACGCGGCTACGATCGAGTCGTGTCGACATGGGGCCGGGCCAAGCAGGCGGTGCGCCGCCGGCTCTACCCGGCCTACGAGGCGCGCGTCGTCAAGTCGCTGCCGCCCGACCAGATCCCCAAGCACGTCGGGGTCATGCTCGACGGCAACCGACGGTGGGCCAAGGCCGTCGGGCGCGACACGGCCCACGGCCACCGCACCGGCGCGGCGAACATCGAGCCGCTGCTCGACTGGTGCGAGGAGGTCGGCGTCGAGGTCGTCACGCTCTGGCTGCTCTCCACCGACAACCTCAACCGCACGTCGGAGGAGCTCGAGCCGCTGCTGGAGATCATCGAGGAGGCCGTGCTCACGCTGGCCGCCCAGCAGCGCTGGCGGCTGCACCCGGTGGGCGCACTCGACCTGCTGCCCTCCGCGACGGCCGCGACGCTGAAGCAGGCCGCCGACAGCACCCGCGAGGTCGACGGGCTGCTCGTCAACATCGCCGTCGGGTACGGCGGTCGGCGCGAGATCGCCGACGCGGTCCGGTCGCTGCTGGTCGAGCACGCCGAGAAGGGGACCAGCCTCGAGGAGCTCGCCCAGGTCCTCGACGTCGAGCACATCGCCGACCACCTCTACACCAAGGGCCAGCCCGACCCCGACCTGGTGATCCGGACCTCCGGCGAGCAGCGCCTCGGCGGATTCCTGCTGTGGCAGAGCGCCAAGTCGGAGTTCTACTTCTGCGAGGCCTACTGGCCCGACTTCCGCCGGGTCGACTTCCTCCGCGCGATCCGGGCCTACGCCCAGCGCGAGCGCCGGTTCGGGAGCTGACTCGACCCGTCGCCTGACGGTCACCCTGCGTTCGGGCGTGTCGAGCGGGAACCGGCGGGACCCCGGCGTACTTTTCCGGTAACGGCGAGTGCGCAAGCTCACCGTGCTGGGAGGCAGAGTTCGTGAGGATTCACGACCGAGGGATGCCGCGGAGCGGCGCGCTCGGGGGCCGGCACTCCGGTCCACCACGCTCTTCCCGGTCCGCGACGCAATGACCGAGGACCGGGCGAGGGGAGTGCGCGCGCCGGTCTGTGAGGGGTGACACCGTGCCGACCACGGCCAAGAAGACCGCCCAGACGTCCAAGCCGCCCGCCTCCCGCAGCATCGCGAAGCAGCCGCGGTCCACTCCGCCCGGCATCCGCACGTTCGTGCTCGACACGAGCGTGCTGCTCGCCGACCCGGCCGCGTTGCGCCGGTTCCAGGAGCACGAGGTGGTGCTGCCGGTAGTGGTGATCACCGAGCTCGAGGGCAAGCGTCACCACCCCGAGCTCGGGTTCTTCGCGCGGTCGGCCCTGCGGCTGCTCGACGAGCTGCGGGTCTCCCACGGCCGGTTGGACGAGGCGGTCCCCGCGGGCCCCGACGGCGGCACGGTCCGGGTCGAGCTGAACCACACCGACCCCCAGTCGCTGCCGTCCGGCTTCCGGCTCGGCGACAACGACACCCGGATCCTCGCCGTGGCGCGCAACCTCGCCAACGAGGGCAACGACGTCACGCTCGTCTCCAAGGACCTGCCGATGCGGATCAAGGCATCCGCCGTCGGGCTGCAGGCGGAGGAGTACCACGCGGAGGGGATCAGCAGCTCCGACACCGGCTACACCGGGATGGCCGAGCTCGACGTGACGTCGGCCGACCTCGACGAGCTCTACGACGACGGGAGCCTCGAGCTCGCGGCGGCGCGCGACCTGCCCTGCCACACGGGTCTGGTGCTGCTCTCCGACCGCGGCACGGCGCTCGGCCGGATCGGCCCCGACAAGCAGGTCCACCTCGTGCGCGGCGATCGTGAGGCGTTCGGCATCCACGGCCGGTCGGCCGAGCAGCGGATCGCGCTCGAGATGCTCCTCGACCCGGACGTCGGCATCGTGTCGCTCGGCGGCCGCGCCGGCACGGGCAAGTCGGCGCTGGCACTGTGCGCCGGCCTCGAGGCGGTGCTGGAGCGCCGGCAGCACCAGAAGGTCGTCGTGTTCCGCCCGCTGTTCGCCGTGGGCGGGCAGGAGCTCGGCTACCTGCCGGGCTCGGAGTCGGAGAAGATGGGCCCCTGGGCCCAGGCGGTGTTCGACACCCTCAGCGCGGTGACGTCTCGAGACGTCATCGACGAGGTGCTCGAGCGCGGGATGCTCGAGGTGCTGCCGCTGACCCACATCCGCGGTCGCTCCCTGCACGACGCGTTCGTGATCGTCGACGAGGCGCAGTCGCTCGAGCGCAACGTGCTGCTCACGGTGCTGTCGCGGATCGGAGCCAACTCCAAGGTCGTCCTCACCCACGACGTCGCCCAGCGCGACAACCTGCGGGTGGGGCGTCACGACGGCGTGGTCGCGGTGGTGGAGAAGCTCAAGGGTCACCCGCTGTTCTCACACGTCACGCTCACGCGCAGCGAGCGGTCGCCGATCGCTGCGTTGGTGACCGAGATGCTGGAGAACGTCACCCTCTGACCTGTGACGGTCACCACCGGTTCCCGTCGACCATGGTCACGAACGGGGCCGGTGTGACGCCTGTGACAGGTGGGATCACTTGTGCCCCGACTGGTCCCACTTTTTTACTTCGTTCGGTTTGCATCGCCCCCACTGATCCGCAAGGGTTGCCGTGATCTTTTCGTGATCTTGGCGGTCCGGGCCTCCAGATCGAGCTGATCGCCGACCCTGTTCGCTACCCCCGAGCCAACGATTGTGTCCTCCCTGAAATCCTCGCGTCAGAAGTACGTGCCCAAGCACCGCCAGGCCCGCCACCGCGCCGACACCCATCGCGCACCGGGCACCGTGGTGCGGCGTGCCGCTGCGCTCTCGACCCTCGCCGTGGCCGCGACCGGTGTCGCGGTCGCCAACGGCCTCAGCGGCCCCGGCCTGCCCAGCAGCCAGCTGCGGACCTCGGCCGCAGACTCGCTCAGCGAGGCAGAGCTCGAGGACCGCGCTGCCGCGACCGTGTCGCGGTCCGACAGCCGCGCCGACACCGACCGGGCGAAGGAGCTCGCGCTCGCCCAGGACCAGGGCGGCGCCGTGACCCGCACCGAGGACCTCTCGAAAGCCGACCCGCGCGACGTGGCGCTCGCGCTGCTGCCGGAGTTCGGGTTCTCGTCGTCCGAGTTCTCGTGCCTCGACTCGCTCTACGTCAGCGAGAGCAACTGGCGGATCGACGCCGACAACCCCACCTCGTCCGCCTACGGCATCCCGCAGGCACTCACCTCGATGCACGACCTCCCGGGCGATTACTACACCTCGGCCGAGGCACAGATCCGCTGGGGACTCGGCTACATCCAGGACGCCTACGGGACGCCGTGCAGCGCCTGGTCCTTCAAGCAGTCCAACGGCTGGTACTGACGCGGTGGACTTCCGCGCCGACCGGGTCGGCGCCGCGCTCGCGGGCACGAACCCCACCGTGCTGCGCCGGCTCCCGACCGGCTTCGCCGTGATCGGCGACGTCCAGCACCTGCCCGGCTACTGCGTCCTCATCACCGACACCCCAGGCGTCGACCAGCTCACCGACCTCGAGCCGGAGCGGCAACAGGCCTTCCTGGCCGACGCTGCGCTGCTGGCGCGGGCGGTGTCGACGGTCTGCCTCCGGCGCGACCCGCAGCTCCGACGCATCAACGTCGAGGTCCAGGGCAACACCGACGCCTTCCTCCATGCGCACGTCACCCCGCGCTACACCTGGGAACCGGCCGACATCGTCGGGTGGCCGGCGGCGCTGCACCACTGGACCGGCCGGGTGGGCGAGGAGCACGCGCTGGGTCCCCAGCACGACGGCCTCCGCGCCGAGCTGGTCGTGGAGATCGATGCCGAGCTCGCAGCCACCGCCCGGTAGTCACACGCTCCTGGCTGCGCGTACCGGGCAGTCGACCACCGGGGTCAGGGACGCGTCATCGAGGCGACGTCCAGCGCCTCGTCGAGCTGCTCCTCGGTGAGGTCGCCCCGCTCGACGTAGCCCATCGCGATGACGGTGTCGCGGATCGTCGCACCCTCGGCCATCGCCCGCTTCGCGATCTTGGCCGACTCCTCGTAGCCGATGATCCGGTTGAGCGGAGTGACGATCGAGGGGGACGACTCGGCGTACGCGCGCATCCGGGCCTCGTCGGCGGTGATGCCGTCGACGCAGCGGTCCGCGAGCAGCGGGGCCACCGCGGCGAGCAGCCGCACGGACTCGAGGACGTTGCGCGCGATCACCGGCAGCATCACGTTGAGCTCGAAGCTGCCGGCCGCGCCGGCGGTGGTGACGGTGAGGTCGTTACCGATCACCTGGGCGCACACCATCAGCGTCGCCTCGGGCAGCACCGGGTTCACCTTGCCGGGCATGATGCTCGACCCCGGCTGGAGGTCGGGCAGGTGGATCTCGGCCAGGCCCGTCGTCGGTCCGCTCGACATCCAGCGCAGGTCGTTGCAGATCTTCGTCAGGCCGACCGCGATGGTGCGCAGCACGCCGCTGAGCTCGACGAGCGAGTCGCGGGTGCCCTGCGCCTCGAAGTGGTCGCGGGCCTCGGTGAAGGGCTGACCGCTGAGCTCGCCGAGCACCTCGATCGCGCGGGCGGCGAACCCGGACGGCGTGTTGATGCCGGTGCCGACGGCGGTCCCGCCGAGGGGCAGCTCACGTACCCGGGGCAGGACGCCGTCGAGCCGTTCGGCCGCCAGGACCACGGTCGCGGCGTAACCACCGAACTCCTGGCCGAGCATCACCGGCGTCGCGTCCATGAGGTGGGTACGGCCGGACTTCACGACGTCGGCGAACTCGTCGGCCTTGGCGGAGAGGCTCGCGCGCAGTCGCTCGAGGGCGGGCTGCAGGTCCTCGACGACGGCCAGCGCGGCGGCGACGTGGATCGCGGTGGGGAACGTGTCGTTGCTCGACTGGCTCGCGTTGACGTGGTCGTTCGGGTGGACGTCGTCACCGGCGAGCGTCGACAGCACCTCGTTCATGTTCATGTTCGAGCTGGTGCCGGAGCCGGTCTGGAAGACGTCGACCGGGAAGTGGTCGCCGTGGTCACCGGCCGCCACCGCCGCGGCCGCCTCCTCGACCGCACGCGCCGTCTCGCCCTCGATCACGCCGAGCTCGCCGTTGGCACGCGCCGCCGCCTGTTTCACCAACGCCAGGGCACGGACCAGGCGCGGCTCGATCGGGGTCCCGCTGATGGGGAAGTTCTCGACCGCCCGCTGGGTCTGGGCCCGCCACAGCGCGTCGGCGGGGACCCGCACCTCGCCCATGGAGTCGTGCTCGATCCGGTAGTCGTCCACCCCAGTCAGGCTACCCGGGGCTCCGGCGTCCCCGTCGCGTCAGGAGGAGACGGCGCGCATCCGGTTGTTGCGCGGCTGGTGCTCGAGCTCGGCGAGCCCGAGATGCTCCAGCACCGGCGGGACGTAGGTTGCGAAGCGGCCCCGGTAGCCCTTCCGGAGGCCGTACCAGCCACCGACCGGGTTGTCCTCGGACCTGGCCCAGGCCTCGACCGTGCCGGGCTTGGCCTCCTTCTGCTCGTCGGCGTTGCCTAGCGGCATCCAGTCACCGTGCTCGGCCAGCATCGAGGTGAGGTCCTCGACGCAGCGCCACCGGTAGCTCAAGGTGGTCGATCCGACCCGGACGACGAGCGCGTCCTTCTCCTCGTCGTGCCAGGCGTCGTACTCCGAGCTGCCCGGCGGCGTGGTCAGGATCCAGGGGTCGTCGGCGGTGCCGCTCCCCTCGACGTGCTCGATCATCTGGTCCCTCTCGGACGTAGCGGTGCTGCTGTGAGTACCTTCCTCCGCCATACATGACACCATGTGTCAGTGATTCGACCAGACCTGATGCCATGAGCGCACAACGACTGCTCAGCCTGATCCTGCTGCTCCGGAACGGCGGCCGGATGTCGGCCCGACAGCTCGCGGACCGGCTGGAGGTGTCCACGCGCACCGTGCTGCGTGACCTCGACCGGTTGAGCACGTCCGGGGTGCCGGTGTACGCGGTGCGAGGGCGTCAGGGCGGCTTCGAGCTGTTGGACACGTTCGACTACGCGGTGCCGGCCTTGCCGCAGGGGATCCTCGCGCCTGGTGGACGGTTGCGTCGCGTCCGGGTCAGGGTGTCGCCGACTGCTCTGCAGCTGGCGCTGGTGCAAGGCAGGCCCGCGGCGTGGCGTGCTCGACCGGGCGCGGAGCCGCACCCGGAGCGGCCCGGCTGGGTGGAGGGGTCCTTCCGGTTCCCGTCCTACGACGCGGCGGCGCAGGAGCTGCTCGCGCTCGGCCCCGACGTCGAGGTGCTCCTGCCGGTCTCGCTGCGCCGGACCATGGCCGACCTCGGACGCCACGTCGCGGAGCTGCATGCTTGACTATTGGTAACCAATGCGTTACCAATGGGGGCATGGACCCGTTCGCCGCCCTGGCCGACCCGGTCCGGCGTGCGCTGCTCCGGCAGCTGGCCGGCGGTCCGGCCCGGGTGGTCGACCTGGCCGCCGAGCACCCCATCAGCCGTCCTGCGGTCAGCCGCCACCTCCGGGTCCTCGGCGAGGCGGGACTCGTCGCCGGCGACGACCGGGGGCGTGAGCGCCACTACCGACTTCACGCCGGTGGACTGGAGCCGGTGGCCGAGCTGGTCGCCGACCTGACGAGGTCCGCCACCCGGTTCTCGGAGCGCGACCTCGACGGGCTCGACCTGGAGGTGCGCCGGACCGTCCGCGACCGCACCGCACCACTCGACACGGAGGAGACCGCATGAGCACGCCGACCGCGACCGGACGCCGCGAGGAGCGGTCCGGGAGGCAGTTCCTGGTGATCGAGCGCCGGTTCGAGGCGCCGATCGACGCCGTGTGGGCGGCGATCACCGAGCCCGAGCGCCTGGCACGCTGGGTCGGCACCTGGTCCGGCGACCCCGCGTCGGGCGCCGTCGACTTCCAGATGCTCTACGAGGGCGAGGGCGCCGCCGTCGAGGTCTTCACGATCGACGCCTGCCGGCCGCCGACCCGGCTGGAGCTGACCAGCACGGCGCCGTTCGACGGCGAGACCCCGGTCGTGTGGCACCTCGAGCTCGACCTCGTCGAGGCCGGCGGCGTCACCACCCTCACGTTCGCGCAGTCGGTACCGGAGCCGACGATGGCCGAGAGCGTGGGCCCGGGCTGGGAGTACTACCTCGACCGGTTGGTCGCCGCCGAGACCGACGGCGACCCGGCCACGCTCGACTTCGACGACTACTACCCGGCGCAGTCGGAGCACTACCGGTCGGAGTTCTCCTGACCGACCCGGCCGACGAGCAGCCAGAACTCCTCGTCACGGTCCTGCAGCCGGACCGGCTGCGCCATAGCGCTCACGGTGTCGAAGACGTCGCGCATCGCCTGCTGGAGCCCGGTCGCCTCGTCCATCGACCAGATCACGAGCGCGCCACCCGGCCGCAGGATCCGGCGTACCTCGGTCAGGAAGGTGTCCTCGTAGATCCGGGCGTTGCTCTCGTGCACCAGGAAGCTCGGGCCGTTGTCCACGTCCAGCAGCACGAGGTCGTACGTCGCATCGGCCGCCTCGGGAAGCGCCACGGTCACGTCCGCCACGACCGGGTTGGCCCGGGCGTCGGCCAGCATCGTCTGGCCGTGGGGGATCGTGCCGTCACGCATCCAGCCGACCAGCGCCTCCTCGATCTCCACGACGGTGCACCGCTCGACCCGGGGGTCCGCGAGGACCTCGTGCATCGTGAAGCCGAGACCCATCCCGCCCACCAGCACGTCACGCGGCGCATCGACGAGCCCGAGCGCCGCGGACGCCAGCGCGCGCTCGCTGGTGTGCTCAGCGTTGTCCATCACGAAGACGCCGTTGGCGCGCAGCTCGAGGATCCCGGGCGCGCCGGGCTCACGTCGCTCCCGCAGCACCAGCTCGCCACGCTCCGACTCCGCCCGCGCGACCTCGACGTACTCCACGGGCCTCACGCTACGGCCAGGGTCGCGCCCACGACCGACCAGGACGCCCCGCGAGTCCACGGGTGGTCAGAAGTCGAAGACCTCCCCGAGCCAGCCCTCCTTCTTCTTGCGCCGGTACTGCTGCGGCTGCGCGTAGCGCTGCTCCTGCTGCCGACGGCGGTCGTCGCGCTCCTGCTCGTAGGTGCCTGCCGCGGGCGCGGCCGGTGCCGCCTGCGGGGCGGCCCGCTCGATGATCTTGTCGAGCTCGCCGCGGTCGAGCCACACGCCGCGGCACGACGGGCAGTAGTCGATCTCGATCCCGCTGCGCTCCGCCATCACGAGCGTGGTCTGGTCGGTGGGGCACTGCATGGTGTCCTCCTGTCGTCACCTCCGCGAACGACCGGGTGACCGCGACGGTTCCCGCTTGCGGGCGGCGCCCGCTTCCCGGACGGGCTCAGGACCTGACGACGCCCCGCCACGGGGTGCGCGTGGCGGGGCGTCGCAGGGGGCCGGTGCTGAGGTCAGCCACACCAGGGGTAGACGAACAGGCTGCCGTCTCCCGCCAGGTGATCCCGCAGCACGACCGACAGGGGGAGCGGGTCGGGCACCGCTGCGAGGTCGGTGCCGGCACGCGGCGCGACCCCGAGGACATCGACCGCGAAGGCGAGGGACAGGCCGTCGCGGGCGACGTCGTCGACGAGCCCGGCGTCGTGGAGCGCGGCCATCCCCGTGCGCAGGCACGACGAGTCGGCCCCGGCGTTGGCCGAGGGAGCGGTGAGCACGGTGCCCGCGACGGCCAGGGCGATGGCGGCGGTAGCGGTCCCGAGACGTACGGCGGTGTGCATGGTCAGTCACTCCTCGTGTCCAACGTCTGTTCAGGGACCACCACACCACATACTTCGACGCGATGTCCAGGGTTTGTCAGAGGTTTGTCCAAGGAAGCGGTAGGGTGTCGGGATGCACACGGTCAAGCGGGCGGCCGAGCTCACGGGGGTCGCACCCGACACGCTGCGGGCGTGGGAGCGCCGGTACGGCGTGGTCGCGCCGCAGCGCTCGGACGGCGGCTACCGCCTCTACGACGACCTGGCACTGCGCCGTCTGGCGGCGATGAAGGCCCTGGTCGACGCGGGCTGGTCGACCGCACAGGCGGCCCGCCGGGTGCTGGACGAGAGCGGCGGTGACACCGCCGACCTCGAACCCACCGCGCGGACCGTCGGCGACGTGGACGCGCTGGCGCGGGTCGGTCGCGACCTCGACGGGATCGCGCTCGAGGCTGCGCTCGACGACGGGTTCGCTGCCGGCAGCTTCGAGCAGGTCGCCGACGGCTGGCTGATGCCGGCGCTCTACCGGCTCGGCTCGGCGTGGCGCACGGGCGAGGTCGGCATCGCCGGGGAGCACTTCGTCAGTGCGGCCGTGCAACGACGGCTGGCGGCACTGTTCGACGCTGCCTCCCGCGGCGCGACCGGGCCGGTCGCCGTCGTCGGCCTGGCTCGTGGGTCCCGGCACGAGCTCGGCGTGCTGGCGTTCGCGGTCGCGCTACGCCGCGCCGGGATCGACGTGGTCTACGTCGGGGGAGACCTCCCACCCGAGGCCTGGGTCGCGACGGTGCAGTCGCGCGGAGCGACGATGGCCGTCCTCGGGGTCCCCGCTGCTGAGGACGTGCCGGCCGTCCGCGAGACCGTGGCTGCGCTCGCCCGCGGTTGCCCCGACGTCCGCGTCAGCGTGGGCGGGGGTCACCAGGACGCCGTGGGCGAGGGCGCGGAGCTGCTCGGCCACCGGCTCGCCGACGCCGCGCGCCGACTCGCCGACGTCACTGCGCCGAACGCACCCTGACCCCCGACAGCGGCACCGTGACGGTGCCGGACGGGTCGGTGAAGAAGTCGTTCCCCTTGTCGTCGACCACGACGAACGCGGGGAAGTCCTCGACCTCGATCTTCCAGACCGCCTCCATGCCGAGCTCCTCGTACTCGAGCACCGACACCGACCTGATGCAGTCCTGGGCCAGGCGCGCTGCCGGGCCGCCGATCGACCCGAGGTAGAAGCCTCCGTGCGCGGCGCACGCCTCCGTCACGACCTTCGAGCGGTTGCCCTTGGCGAGCATCACCTGCGAGCCGCCGGCTGCCTGGAACTGCTCGACGTAGGAGTCCATCCGGCCGGCCGTGGTCGGCCCGAACGATCCCGACGCCATGCCGTCGGGCGTCTTCGCGGGCCCGGCGTAGTAGATCGGGTGGTCGCGCAGGTACGACGGCATCTCCTCGCCGGCGTCGAGCCGCTCCTTGATCTTGGCGTGCGCGATGTCGCGGGCCACGACCAGCGGGCCGGTGAGGGAGAGCCGGGTCCGCACCGGGTGCTTCGTGAGCTCGGCGAGGATCTCGGCCATCGGCCGGGTGAGGTCGATCGGGACCACCTCGCCGCCCGCGATGTCGTCGGCGGTGCCGGCGTCGGGCATGTACTGGGCCGGGTCGGTCTCGAGCTGCTCGAGGAAGACGCCCTCCGCGGTGATCCTGCCCAGTGCCTGCCGGTCGGCCGAGCACGAGACCGCGATCGCGACCGGGCACGAGGCGCCGTGGCGGGGAAGCCGCACGACCCGCACGTCGTGGCAGAAGTACTTGCCGCCGAACTGGGCGCCGATCCCGAACGCCTGGGTGAGCTCGAAGACCTGCTGCTCCAGCTCGAGGTCGCGGAACCCGTGCGCGCTCGCCGAGCCCGCGGTGGGCAGGTGGTCGAGGTAGTGGGCACTGGCGTACTTCGCGGTCTTGAGCGCGTACTCCGCCGACGTGCCCCCGATCACGACCGCCAGGTGGTAAGGCGGGCAGGCCGCCGTCCCCAGCGAGCGGAGCTTCTCGTCGAGGAAGGTCAGCATCCGCTGGGGGTTCAGGATCGCCTTCGTCTCCTGGTAGAGGAAGGACTTGTTGGCCGACCCGCCGCCCTTGGCCATGAAGAGGAACCTGTAGGCGGGGTCGGCGTCGGCCGAGCCGGGCGTGGAGTAGAGCTCGATCTGCGCGGGCAGGTTGCTGCCGGTGTTCTGCTCGTCGTACATCGACAGCGGTGCGAGCTGCGAGTAGCGGAGGTTGAGCCTCGTGTACGCGTCGAACACGCCGCGCGAGATCGCCTCCGCGTCGTCGGCGCCGGTCAGCACGCCCTCGGACTTCTTGCCCATGACGATCGCGGTGCCGGTGTCCTGGCACATCGGGAGGACGCCGCCGGCGGAGATGTTGACGTTCTTGAGCAGGTCGAGTGCGACGAACCGGTCGTTGCCGGACGCCTCGGGGTCGTCGATGATCCGCCGCAGCTGCGCGAGGTGCGCCGGCCGCAGGTAGTGGGCGATGTCGTGCATCGCCTCGGCCGTCAGCAGTCGGATCGCCTCGGGGTCGACGGTCAGGAAGCGGCGGCCGCCGGCCTCGAACGTCGACACCCCGTCGGTCGTGAGCCTGCGGTACGGCGTCGCGTCGGGACCGGTGGGCAGCAGGTCGGAGTAGTGGAACTCGGGCGCGCTCACCCCGGCAGGGTAGTCCCGCTCGCGTCGACGGCCGGGTGCCGGTGCGGGCCGGTGCGGCCCGGTGCCGACTAGGCTTCTCGCCATGGACGAGCCGGGGCGGGAGGTCGAGCGGTCGGGCGACCCGTCGCGGCTGCGCATCTCGGACGCCGACCGCCACAAGGTCGCCGAGCTGCTCCGTGACGCGGCGGGCGAGGGGCGGATCGACCTCGAGGAGCTCGACGAGCGGCTGGAGGCGACGTACGCCGCGAAGACGTACGCCGACCTGGTGCCGATCACGATCGACCTGCCCGCCCATCCGGGAGACCACGCTCCTGTGGCCGCGCGGGAGACCCTGCCCGCGACGGCGGGGACGTTCGACTCGTCCATCTCGATCATGGGCGGCGTGACCCGCAAGGGGGCCTGGCTGGTGCCCGAGCGGCACACCGCGTTCGCGCTGATGGCGGGGGTCGACCTCGACCTGCGCGAGGCGACGTTCGCCGCCAAGGAGACGACCATCTACGCGAACGCGATCATGGCCGGGATCGACATCTACGTCGACGCCCACACCCACGTGATCGTCGAGGGCGTCGGGATCATGGGCGCCTTCGACCAGGGACGCGACAAGGTCGAGCCGCAGCTCACCGCCGACTCGCCGGTGGTCCGGGTGAAGGGGATCGCCCTGATGGCGGGCGTGACGGTCACCCGCAAGGGGCCGCCCAAGCCGCCGCGTCGCAAGGTGCTCGGCCTCTGAGCAGGCCTCAGGGCGGTCCGGTCGTGCTCCGGACGACGAGCTCCGGCTCCAGCACCACGGCGGAGTCGCCGCCCTCGCCGCCCTCGCCGCGCAGCAACGCCAGCACCATCTCGCCGGCGTGATGGGCCTGCTCGTCGACCCGCTGCACCACGCTGGTGAGTCCGAAGAGCTCGGCCATCGGGTGGCCGTCGACCCCGATCAGCGACATCTCCTCGGGGATCCGGCCGCCGTGCCGGAGCAGCTGGTGGATCGCTCCGAACGCCACCTCGTCGGAGTAGCAGAAGACGGCCGTCGGCGGGTCGTCGAGGGACGTGAGCAGCGCGATCCCGTCGGCGCCGGCCGTGACCCCGAAGGGCCGGGTGACCACGTAGTCGTCGCGCAGCTCGAGCCCGGCAGCGGTGAGCGCGTCGCGGTAGCCGCGGGAGCGTTCCACGTCGGAGGACCAGCGCGTCCCCTCGGTGTCGCCGGTGCGCAGCATCGCGATCCGGGTGTGGCCCAGCTCGATCAGGTGGCCCACGGCGAGCAGCGCCACCCGGTGGTCGTCGACGCGCACGTGGGGGTAGTCGCGCAGCTGACCACCGGCCACCATCACCTGGACCCCGAGGAGCTCCAAGCGGCGCTCCTCCTCGGCCAGCACCGGCAGCGCGATCAGCACCACCGCGTCGACCTTGCGACGCGCCGGCAGGTCGTGGAAGAAGCGGCTGCGCTGCGCCTCGCCGTCCACCTGGTAGACGAGCACGTCGAGGTCGGCCGCGCGCAGCACCTTCTCGACGCCGGCCAGCATCGCGGAGTAGAACCACACGTCGATCTTCGGCACCACCACGGCCACCCGGCCGGTCTCCTTGCGCGCCAGCCGGGACGCCTCGGGGGAGACGACGTAGGCGAGCTCGTCGGCGATCGCGCGGACCCGCTCGCGCGTGCGGGGGTCGACGCCCGGCACGTCGCGGAGCGCGCGCGAGACGGTGGCGATCGAGACGCCGGCGCGGGCCGCGACGTCGGTCATGTTGACCGTTCCCGCGCGGCCCGTCGGGGGCGGCTCCACCCTGCTCGGCACGCCCTCACGGTAATTGATATGGAAACGTTTGCGTAGGGACTCTTGACGAGAGTTGTGATCCCCGCCACGATCGTGCAAACGTTTGCGCGACCCCGGCCCCGGGAACGGGATTCGCGGATCCGACCTGTACAAACGGCGGCGATGTGGCTAGACACAGGTGATGCACCTGTGACGTGCCTCACGCCACGCGAACGAACCTGACAACGCGCCTCGGCGCCCCGTGAACACGAGGAGATCAGATGAGTACGAGCAAGAGGCGCCGGTGGACGACGGCAGCGCTGTCCGCCACGGTCGCTCTGACGCTGACGGGATGCCTCGCCGGCGGCGGTGAGGAAGAGGGCGCCAGCGAGAACGAGGTCCTCGTGTGGGCCAGCATGGACCCGCCCGTCGTCGAGGGTCTCCAGGCCGCGCTCGACGCGCGGGCCGAGGGCGAGGGCATCACCGTCAAGATCGAGGCGGTCGAGGACATCAACTCCTTGATCATGCAGCGCATCCAGGCCGGTACCACCCCCGACATCGCGATGATCCCGCAGCCGGGCGTCGTCCGCGACGTGGTCGCCCGAGCCGAGACGACGGTCCCGCTCGACGACGTGCTCGACACGGCGGCGCTGGAGGAGACGATGACTCCCGGCACGCTCGACGTCGGCGCCGTGGACGGCACGCCCTACGGACTGCTGGTGAGCATGAACGTGAAGTCGCTCATCTTCTACAACAAGCCCGCGTGGGAAGAGGCCGGCTACCCGATCCCGGCCACCATCGACGAGCTCAACCAGCTCACGGAGACGATCAAGGCCGACGGCAACACCCCCTGGTGCATGGGCATCGAGGACGGCGGTGGCACCGGCTGGGCCGCGACCGACTGGTTCGAGGACCTGGTGATGCGCTACGGCGGTGCCGAGGAGTACAACTCCTGGGTCGCCCACGACACTCCCTTCGACTCCGAGGTCGTGCGGGAGGCTGCCGCCGAGTTCGAGGAGCTGCTCTTCACCGACGGCAACGTGCTGGGGGGCCGCGAGGCCATCGCCACCACGAACTTCGGAAACGCTGCCAACCCGATGTTCCAGGACGAGCCGGAGTGCTGGATGTACAAGCAGGGCTCCTTCATGACCGGCTTCTTCCAGGAGAGCGGCGGTGTCGAGGACCTCGATCAGGAGGTCGGCGTGTTCGGCTTCCCGCCCGTCGAGGAGGGTGGCGAGAACCCCGTCCTCGGTGGCGGTGACATGGCCGTGATGATGACGGACGACGAGGCGACGGCGCAGGTCATGGAGTGGCTGGCCGAGCCCGAGATCGGCAACGAGGCCGCCCCGAACAGCTCGTTCATCTCGCCGCACACGACGTTCGACACCTCGCTGTACCCGACCGAGCTGACCAGGCAGATGGCCGACGTGGCCTACAGCTCGACCGCGTTCCTGTTCGACGGGTCGGACCAGATGCCCGGCGAGGTCGGTGCAGGTTCCTTCTGGCGGGAGATCACGGCGTGGATCTCGGGAGAGACGGATCTCGACACGGCTCTCCAGAACATCGACGACAGCTGGCCCGCCAGCTGACATGAGCCAGGCGGGGCAGGCGCGCAGGTGCGCCCGCCCCGCCCGGCTGGCGACTCGATCGATGAGACGGAGCTGAGCGACACGGCTCGACGGGAAAGGAATCCCCACCCATGACGATCAAGCTGCTGAACGCCCTGCTGACCGTGCTGTACGGGGTCGGCGCGGCGCTGATCCTCTACTGGGCGCTCAACAAGCTGGCGGAGGTCCTGCCCGACAAGGTCGAGGCCCGCGTCAAGCCGTACTTCTACATCCTGCCGGCGTACCTCGCGATCACCGTCTACCTGCTGTACCCGGCGATCCAGACGGTGATCAACAGCTTCCAGGACCGCGCCTCGGAGGAATGGGTCGGCCTGCAGAACTACACCGACCTGCTCTCGTCCTCGAACTTCCGGGACACCCTGTTCAACACGCTGCTCTGGATGCTCGTGGTGCCCGCGGCGACGGTCGTGCTGGGCCTCGCCGTCGCGACTCTCGCTGACCGCCTCAGGCCCAGCACCGAGAAGCTGGCCAAGACCGTGATCTTCCTGCCGATGGCGATCAGCCTGGTCGGTGCTGCGGTGATCTGGGACCTCGTCTACGCGGTCAACCCCAAGGGTCGGCCGCAGACCGGTCTCCAGAACGCGATCGTCACCGCCCTCGGCTTCGATCCCGTCAGCTGGCTGCAGACGAGCACGTTGCACCTCAACAGCTTCCTGCTGATGCTGGTGCTGCTGTGGGCGCAGGTCGGCTTCGCGATGGTGCTGCTGTCCGCCGCGGTCAAGGGCGTCCCCGAGGACACCCTCGAAGCCGCACGGATCGACGGCGCGACCGAGGGGAAGATCTTCTTCCAGGTGGTGGTCCCGCAGATCAAGGGGACCATCATCACCGTCTTCATCACCGTGCTGATCTCGGTCATGAAGATCTTCGACATCGTCTTCGTCATGAGCCGCGGCCGCAGCAACACGAACGTGCTGGGCCACGAGTTCTTCGTCCAGCTCAACACCAACTTCAACAACGGCGCGGCGGCCGCGGTCGTCGTCCTGCTGATGCTGGCCGTGATCCCGGTGATGTTCTACCAGGTGAAGCACTTCAAGGCCGAGGAGGCCAACGCATGACGCAGCAGCCGAGCGCCACCGTGGCCGCGGCCACTCCGACCTCCGACGAACGGCAGAAGAAGCGCAAGTCGGCCGCCCACTTCGACGCCAACCCCGCCAAGGCGGGCTGGCTCACGAAGGGGGTGCTTGTGCTGCTGTGCTTCCTGTGGATGGTTCCCCTGTTCGGGACCTTCGTCACGTCCTTCCGCACGGTGCAGGCGGCTGACTCGTCCGGGTGGTGGACGGTCCTCGGGTCCCTGAACGAGCTCACCCTCGACAACTACCGCGAAGCCCTGCAGGGCTCCGACATGGGTCCGGGCCTGATCAACAGCTTCGCGATCACGCTGCCGGCGACGTTCATCCCGCTGCTGGTGGCGGCGTTCGCGGCGTACGCCTTCACGTTCATGGACTTCCCGGGTCGCGACTTCCTGTTCCTGGCGATCGTCAGCCTCCTGGTGGTGCCCAACTACGTGGCGTTCGTGCCGATGCTGAAGATCTACGACACCCTCGACCTCAACGGCACCTTCCCGGCGGTGTGGCTCGCGCACATCGGCTTCGGCATGTCGCTGGCGATCTACATCCTGCGCAACTACATGGCCACACTTCCCGTCACGGTGATCGAGTCGGCGAAGATCGACGGCGCCAGCCACTTCCAGACCTTCTGGCGACTGGTGCTGCCGATGTCCGTGCCGGCGCTGGCGGGGTTCGCGATCTTCCAGTTCCTGTGGGTCTGGAACGACCTGCTGGTGGCCCTGATGTTCATGGGCCCGGGCGACAATGCGCCGGTCACCCAGAAGCTGAGCGAGCTGAAGGGGCAGTTCGGCCAGGGCGCGAACCTCACGACCGCGGGGGCGTTCATCACGATGGTCGTGCCGGTGGCGGTCTTCCTGTTCCTGCAGCGGTTCTTCGTGCGTGGCCTGACCGCGGGTGCCGTGAAGGGCTGAGCGCGACTACGTTGAGCCGGTGACCTGGTCACCCGTTCACCTGACACAGGAGGGCGTGAGCTTCGTGCTCACGCCCTCCGCTCGTGGCGAGCCCGTCGTCCAGCACTGGGGCGAGGCGCTCGGCGAGCTGAGCGAGGCCGAGCTCCTCGCGCTGGCCGAGGTCCGCGCTGCGGGGACGCCCCACAGCGCGCTGGACGAGCCGCGGGTCACCGGGCTGGTCCCGCTGTCGTCGTCCGGCTTCACGGGGACCCCGGTGCTCGAGCTCGGCCGACCGGGCGTCGTGGCGCCGGTCCGGCTCTCCGGCTGGCACTGCGTCGCATCCGACGACGGGGTCGAGCTCACGGCCGGCGACCCCACCCTCGCCGCCGAGGTCCGGGTCGAGCTCGAGCTGACCGTCGAGGGGCTCGTGCGCTCGCGCGCCACCGTCACCAACGCGGGGGCAGACGGCCTCCAGGTGGCCGCCGTCCGGGGCGCCCTGCCTGTGCCTCACGAGGCCGGCGGAGCTGCTCGACCTGACCGGTCGGTGGATCGGCGAGCGGGTGCCGCAGCGGCTGCCCTGGCGCCAGGGCACCTGGCTGCGGACCGGCCGGCACGGCCGCACCGGTCACGACGCGACCCTCCTGCTGTGCGCGGGCACCCCGGCGTTCGGGTTCCGCTCGGGGCAGGTATGGGCGGTCCACGTCGCGTGGAGCGGAGACCTTGCGACGTACGCCGAGCGGACGGCCGAGGGCGAGGCGCTGCTCGGCGGCGGCGAGCTGCTGGCGACGGGCGAGGTCGTGCTCGCGGCGGGGGAGACCTACACGTCCCCGTGGCTGGTCGGCGCCTGGTCCGGCGCCGGCCTCGACGGGATCTCTGAGCGGCTCCACGGGTTCGTCCGCCGCACCACGCCCCGGCCGACCCGCAAGGTGCTGGTCAACACGTGGGAGGCGGTCTACTTCGACCACGACCTCGAGCGGCTGACCGAGCTGGCGGAGGCCGCCGCCCAGGTGGGGGCGGAACGGTTCGTCCTCGACGACGGGTGGTTCCGCGGCCGGCGTGACGACCGCCGCGGGCTGGGCGACTGGACGGTCGACCGGGAGCGGTGGCCCGACGGCCTGCACCCCCTGATCGAGCGGGTCCACGCCCTCGGCCTCGACTTCGGGCTGTGGGTCGAGCCCGAGATGGTCAACCTCGACTCCGACCTGGCGCGGGCGCACCCCGAGTGGCTGTTGCAGGCGCACGACGAGCTGCCGGGGTCGTGGCGCCACCAGCAGGTGCTCGACCTGTCCGTGCCCGAGGCGTTCGAGCACGTGCGGGCCGCGCTGCTGGCTCTGCTCGACGAGTACGACATCGCCTACCTCAAGTGGGACCACAACCGCGACCTGGTCGACGTGCCGGGCAGCCGCGCGCAGACCCTGGCGTTCTACCGGCTGCTCGACGAGCTGCGGGCGGCCCGGCCGCGACTCGAGATCGAGTCGTGCGCCTCGGGCGGCGGCCGGGTCGACCTCGGCGTCCTCGCCCGCACCGACCGGGTCTGGCCGAGCGACACCATCGACGCCGTGGAGCGGCAGCGGATCCAGCGCTGGACCACCCTGCTCGTGCCGCCGGAGATGACCGGCGCCCACCTCGGCGGCCCGACCGCCCACACCACGGGGCGCACCCACCGGCTCGAGCTCCGGGCGGCCACCGCGCTGCTCGCCCACTTCGGCATCGAGTGGGACCTGCGCACCCTCTCGGCGATCGAGCGGGCCCAGGTCCGGGCGTGGGTCGAGCTCCACCGACGGCTGCGCGACGTCGTCGCGACCGGCCGGCTAGTGCGCAGCGACCACCCCGACCCCGCCGCGGTCGTGACGGGGGTGGTGTCGGTCGACCGCACGGAGGGCTGGTACGTCGTGGCGCTCACCGGCCTGTCAGCGACCCAGCACCTGGCACCCGTGCGGCTCGAGGGGCTCGACCCGGTGCGTCGCTACCGGCTCTCCGACGAGACCCCGACCCACGGCCAGCACGGCCTCGACCTCACGCCGCGGAGCCTGACAGGCGTGCTGCCCGGCGACGTCCTGGGCACCGTCGGGGTGCGGCTGGGCGTCACCGCACCGGAGACCGCCCGCGTGCTGCACGTCCGCGCCGAGGACTGAGGTCCGGGCGCCGTGAGACGCGCGGTGGCGGCACGACCGTCCGCCTCACTAGTGTGACGGCTGTCACTTCACTACGGATCGTCCGGCACGTACCTGCCGGTGAAGGGAGCGGGTCGACATGGCCACAGTGACGTTCGAGAACGCACAGCGCTGGTATCCCGGGGCGGACAAGCCCGCGGTGCCAGGCATCAGCCTGGAGATCGGCGACGGGGAGTTCATGGTCCTCGTCGGGCCGTCCGGGTGCGGCAAGTCCACCACCCTCCGCATGCTCGCGGGCCTGGAGGAGTGCAACGACGGCAGGATCTTCATCGGCGACCGGGACGTCACCAACGTCCCGCCGAAGGACCGGGACATCGCGATGGTGTTCCAGAACTACGCGCTCTACCCGCACATGACGGTGGCGGACAACATGGCGTTCGCCCTGAAGATGGCGAAGGTCCCCGAGGCCGAGCGCAAGGAGCGGGTGGCCGAGGCGGCCAAGATCCTCCAGCTGGAGGACTACCTCGAGCGCAAGCCGAAGGCGCTCTCCGGTGGGCAGCGGCAGCGCGTCGCCATGGGCCGCGCGATCGTGCGCCAGCCGCAGGTGTTCTGCATGGACGAGCCGCTGTCGAACCTCGACGCCAAGATGCGCGTGGCGACCCGCACCGACATCGCGAAGCTGCAGGCCGACCTCGGGGTCACCACCGTCTACGTCACCCACGACCAGGTCGAGGCGATGACGATGGGCGACCGGGTGGCCGTCATGAAGGACGGGTACCTCCAGCAGGTCGACACCCCGCTGAACCTCTACGACAAGCCGGTCAACCTCTTCGTCGCCGGTTTCATCGGCTCGCCGCAGATGAACCTCATCAAGGCGAAGGCCAAGGACGGTCAGGCGCAGATCGGGAAGTACCTCGTGCCCGTCGACCCGACCGCCTCGAAGCAGCTCGGCCCGCAGCACAACGACATCACCGTCGGCGTCCGGCCGGAGGCGTGGCGACTCGTCTCCGAGAGCGACGGCGGGCTGCCCGTCAACGTGACGGTCGTCGAGGAGCTCGGTGCCGACGGCTTCGTCTACGGCACGTCCGACGTCGAGGGCACGCCGTCGAACGTGATCGTGCGGGTGTCCTCCGCGCGCGACTCGGTGCACAAGGGCGACACGATCTACGTGACGACCGACCCGGAGAGCGTGCACGTCTTCGACAACGAGACGGGCGAGCGGCTCTCCGACTGATCAGGTCCGTCGTGTGCCCCGACCCGCGCTCCGGCGCAGGTCGGGGCACACGCGCGTTCAGGAGCCGCGCTGGATGGTGCGGTCGATCGCGTCGACGACGGTGTCGTACAGCTCCCGGGGAAGGTCGTGCCCCATGCCGTCGACGACCAGCAGCTCGCAGCCGTTGAGCGCGCGAGCGGTCGCCCGGCCCCCGGACACGTGCACCATCTTGTCCGCGGAGCCGTGGACGACCAGGGCCGGCATCGAGAGCCCGTGCAGCCGCGGGCCGCGGTTCTTCTCGGTCAGGATGGCCAGCATCTGCCGCATCGACCCGCTGGCCGAGATGCCGCGGTCGAACGTCTCGCGGGCGTGGGCGAGGGTCTCCTCGCGCGGCTGGGGGAACGCCGGTGACCCGATGAGCTCCCAGAGCCGGGCGGAGCGCGCGGCGTACGTCTCCCGGTCGTTGCCACGCCGGGCGAGCAGCATCGGCAGCAGCCGCGGGTGCTGCCACCCGACCGAGCGCTTGCCGGTGGTGGACATGATGCTGGTGAGCGAACGCACCCGCTGCGGGTGGGCGATCGCCATCCGCTGCGCGATCATGCCGCCCATCGAGATCCCCACCACGTGGGCGGCGTCGAGGCCGAGGTGGTCGAGCAGCCCGAAGGCGTCGTCGGCCATGTCGCCGAGGGTGTACGGCGGGCGGACCGGTCGACCCGCGAACGCCCGTAGCAGGGCGTCGGCACGGACCCGCTCCCGGACCCGGCTGGAGCGTCCGGTGTCGCGGTTGTCGTAGCGGACGACGTAGCGCCCGCGCGCGGCCAGGCGACGGCAGAAGTCCTCGTCCCACCAGGTCATGGGGCCACTGAGTCCCATGACGAGCAGCACGGGCTCGTCAGCCGGGTCACCGAAGGTCTGGTAGCACAGCTCGATCGCGGGACTCACCGGCGCGAACAGCTCGTCGGAGACGGGGATCTCGGCTTCGGGCTGGGTGGAGCTGGCCATGGGACCAGTCAACAACACCGTCGTGGTCGAGCTGCCGATCGGGTCGAAATGCCCCGGTGCCGGCGGACCTCGTCCTACGCTCGACGGCGTGGCACCCACGCTGGGCACGTTCCTGCTCCCGGAGGGTTTCGAGCGTCCCGGACTGGTCGCCGTGCTCCGCGAGCGCAGCGTCGTCCGGGAGGCCGGCCGGCACGCGGTCTGGGCGACGGGCGACCGGCGTCGCTCGACGGCCTCATACGCCGGTCGGGCGGAGTCGTTCCGGGAGCCGGTCGTGCTGGTGCCGGGGTTCCTCGCCGGCGACCTGACCCTGCGGTTGATGGCGCAGGCGTTGCGGCGGCGCGGGCACCGCACCTACCGGTCTCTGATCCACGCCAACGTCGGCTGCACGGTGGCGGCTGCCGCCCAGCTCGAGACCCGGCTGGAGGCGATCGCGCTGCGCCGGGGCTCGCGGGTGCAGGTCGTCGGCCACAGCCTGGGCGGGATGATCGCGCGCGGGCTGGCGGTCCGCCGCCCCGACCTGGTGGCGGGGATCGTGACGATGGGGAGCCCCGTGCTGGCGCCAGCCGCCCACCACGCGAGCCTCACGCGCAGCGTCGACGTGCTGGTGCGGCTGAGCCGGGCCGGCGTCCCGGGCTTGATGTCCGCGGAGTGCGTGGCGGGCGACTGCGCCCGGGAGAGCTTCGAGGAGAGTCGCCGCCCAGTGCCGGACGGGGTGTCGTTCACCGCCTTCTTCTCGCGCCGCGACGGCATCGTCGACTGGCGGGCGTGCGTGGACCCGGCGGCGGAGCCTGTGGAGGTGCAGGCCTCGCACGTGGGCATGGCGGTGGACCCGCGGGTCGTGGAGCAGGTGGCGGCGGCGCTGGCGCGCCACCGCGATGCGTCAGTGCTCGAAGTCGATCGCGGCGAAAGTGCGTAGCTTGCTCAACCGGTGCTCGGAGGTGATCGACCGGATCGTGCCGCTGCGCGCCCGCATCACCAGGGAGTCGGTGGTGCAGCCGCCGGCGCGGTAGCGGACGCCGCGCATCAGCTCGCCGTCGGTGATGCCGGTGGCCACGAAGAACGCGTCGTCGCCGGAGACGAGCTGCTCGGTGCTGAGCACGTGGTCGGGGTCGAGGTCGTGTCCGGCGTCGAGCGCCTTCTGGCGCTCCTCGTCGTCGCGCGGCCACAGCTGGCCCTGGATCACCCCGCCCGTGCACTTCATGGCGCAGGCGGCGATGATCCCCTCCGGGGTCCCGCCGATGCCCAGCAGCAGGTCGACGCCGGTGTTGGGACGGGCGGCCATGATCGCGCCGGCCACGTCGCCGTCGACGATGAACTTGATCCGGGCGCCGGTCTTGCGGATCTCGTCGACCAGGTCGCTGTGGCGTTGCCGGTCGAGCAGCACCACCGTGACGTCCTCGGGCTCCGAGCCCTTGGCCTTGGCGACCCGGCGGATGTTCTCGGCCACGGGATCGCGGATGTCGACGACGTCGGCGGCCTCGGGCCCGGTGACGAGCTTCTTCATGTAGAACACAGCCGACGGGTCGTACATGGCGCCGCGGGGGGCCACGGCGAGCACGGCGATCGCGTTGTTCATGCCCTTCGCGGTCAAGGTCGTGCCGTCGATCGGGTCGACGGCGACGTCGCACTCGGGCCCGGTCCCGTCTCCGACCGTCTCGCCGTTGTAGAGCATCGGCGCCTGGTCCTTCTCGCCCTCGCCGATCACGACGACGCCGTCCATGCCGATGGTGGAGATCATCACGCGCATCGCGTTGACGGCGACCTCGTCGGCGCCGTTCTTGTCGCCCCGACCGACCCACCGCCCGGCCGCCATGGCCGCCGCCTCCGTCACGCGGACCAGCTCCATCGCGAGGTTCCGGTCGACCTTGCCGGCGTTCAGGGTGAGCTGCTCGTCCGTCATGGCGCGACTGTACCGGGCGGGTCGGGGTCGATCGCATAGCGCCGGACGGCCGTCTCCTTGACCGACAACCACACCTCGCGACCCGGCACCAGCCCCAGCTCGGTCGCGGCCGCTGGCGTCACGTCGGCGATCAGGTCAGGGGTCGCGTGGACCAGCACCCGGACCGCGTCGCCGTGCGGCGACACGTCCGCCACGGCCCCGCGCCAGCGCAGCCGCGGCGATCCCACGGGCTCGTCGAGGGACAGCGCGACGGCCTCGGGCGTGAAGGCGGTGAGGGTGCGCTCGTCCCGTACGACGTTCAGCCCGACCAGGCGGGCCACGTGCTCGGTCCGCGGGCGCTGCGACACCTCGCTCGGCGTACCGAGCTGCGCGACCTCGCCGCCGTCGAGCACCAGCACCTGGTCGGCGATCGTCAGCGCGTCGAGGGCATGGTGGGTGACCAGCAGCGTGACGCCCTCGTACGCCGCGAGGTGGCGGCCGAGCTCGATCCGCAACGCCATCGCGACCTTGACGTCGAGGCCGGTGAACGGCTCGTCGAGGAGCAGCAGCCGCGGGTCGGTGACCAGGGCGCGGGCGATGGCCACGCGCTGCGCCTGCCCGCCGGAGAGCTGCCGTGGCCTGCGGTCGGCCAGCTCGCCGATGCCCAGCCGGTCGAGCCAGTCCTGGGCGAGCCGGTCGGCCTCGGCTCGCGACACGCCTCGCGACCGGGGGCCGAAGGCCACGTTGTCGACCGCGCTCAGGTGCGGGAACAGCAGCTGACCCTGGAACACCAGCCCGACGTGCCGCTCGCGTGCCGGGACTGACAGCAGGTCGGTACCTCCCACCAGCGCCCGCCCCTCGGCCGGGACCAGGCCGGCCAGCGCCCGCACCAGGCTCGACTTGCCGGCACCGTTGGGTCCGATGATCGCGAGGACACTGCCGGGCTCGACGGAGAACGCCGCCGTCACCCGACCCGGGACCGCCAGGTCGACGTGCAGACCGGTCATGCCCGGACCCCCGGTGTGCCGAGCCATCGGTCGCGCAGGGCCAGCAGCACCCCGACGGACACGACCAGCATCACCAGGCTGAGGGCGAGGGCGGCGTCCTGGTCGGACTGCCGGGTGACGTAGATCAGGTTCGGCATGGTCTGCGTGACGCCGGGGTAGTTGCCGTTGAACGTGATGGTCGCACCGAACTCGCCGAGGGACCGGGCCCAGCCGAGCACGAGCCCGGCGGCGATCCCGGGCAGCGCGAGTGGGACGGTGACCCGCCGGAAGGTCGTCCAGCGCGTAGCACCGAGGGTGGCCGCGGCGGCGTCGAACTCGGGATCCGCCGAGCGGAAGGCGCCCTCGATCGAGATCACCACGAACGGGAGCGAGACGAACACGTGGGCCAGCACGACCCCCCACGTGGTGAACGGGAAGCCGAAGCCGGTGAGGGCGAGCAGCGGCTCGCCGAGGACACCGGTCCGGCCGAACGCCGTGCGCAGGGCGACCCCGGCGACCACGGGGGGCAGCACCAGCGGGACGGTGACGAGGGCCCGCAGCAGGCTGCGCCCCCGGAAGTCCAGCCGCGCGAGCACCCACGCGAGCGGCAGCCCGAGCGCCAGGCAGAACGCGACGGCGATGGTCGACGTCAGGACGGAGAGCCACAGCGCCTCCCGTAGTGGCTCGGTGCGCAGCTGCGCGGGCAGCCCCGGCCAGTCGGTGGCGGCGACCATGGCGGCCAGCGGCACGACCAGCAGCAGCACCGCGACGGCCGCGGGGACCATCAGCAGCGCCGGGGGACGGCCCAGCGGGTCGCGCAGAGGCGGGCTCACGGGACGGTGAAGCCGGCGTCCGCGAGGGCCTGCTGCCCGGTCTCGGAGGTGAGCAGATCGACCCAGGCCTGCGCGAGCTTCGGCTCGTCGGCACCCTCGAGCGTGGCCGCGACGTACGCCGTGCGCTGCTCCTCCGCACCGACGATCTCGACGGTGGCGACGTCGTCACCGGCCGCCACGGCGTCGGTGGCGTAGACGAGACCGGCCTCCGCCTCGCCCGAGACGACCTTGTCGAGCGTGGCCCGCACGTCCTCCTCCAGGCTGACGGGCTCGGCCGTGACGTCGCCGGCGTCGAGCACACTGAGGGCCACCCGGCCGCAGGGCACCTCGTCGGCGCATCGCACCCAGGCGGCGTCCGCGAGGTCGTCGAGGTTCTGGATCCCGGCGGGGTTGTCGGGCGGCGTGACGATCACCATCACGTTGGTCGCGAACGTGACGACGTCACCGGTGACCCCTGCCTCTTCCGCGACCTGCATGGAGGTCGGGTCGGCGGTCGCGAGCACGTCACCGGGGGCGCCGTCGGCGGCCTGCTCGGCGAGGTCGGTGCTGGAGCCGAAGGAGAACTCGACCTCGACGCCCTGCTCCTCCTCGAAGTCGGTGGCCAGACGCTCGTAGACGTCCGTCAGGGACGCGGCGGCGAGGACGGTGAGCGTCTCGCCGTCGTCGCCTCCACCGCAGGCGGCGAGCGGAACGAGCAGCAGCGCGCCCGCAGCCCGAAGAGGCCGGCGTGACCGCCCCGGACGCGGCACCGTCAGGGCCTCTCGATGACGACGTTGGTCGACTTGACCGAGACGACCGCGCGCGAGCCGGGCTCGAGACCGAGCTCGTCGGCAGCCTCGGCGCTCATGAGCGACACCATCCGGTAGCGGCCGCAGATGACGTCGACCTGCGCCATGACGGTGTCCTTCATGACCCGCGTGACGATGCCGGGGAGCCGGTTGCGGGCGCTGACGGAGTTGGCCCGGGTGCGCTCCCGGTCCGGGTGGTCGGCGAGCTCCTCGGCCAGGCGGGCCAGGTCGGGACCGTCGAGCACGGTCCTGCCGCGGTCAGTCGCGGCTTCCAGCCGACCGCCGTCGACCCAGCGGCGGACCGTGTCGTCACTGACGCCCAGGATCTCGGCGGCTTCCGCAACCCGATACGTGCTCACGCATGAAGGGTGACGCATCTGCGGTGAAAATTCCAGGGGTCTGCCGCAGACACGGAGACCGGCGGGCGGCCCCGCGCCGGCTCGGCGCACCTGGGAAACTGGATCCGTGAGCGAGCAGCCCGGCAGGTACCAGCGGTCGGCGTCCGGCATGGTCGGCGCGATGGTCGTGCTGCTGCTCGTCGTGGGCGCGTACGTCGGCTTCCGCGCGCTGAACCGCGACGAGCTCGAGGTGGAGCCGGAGCGGGTCGACTACCTCGAGGCGGTCGGCTTCGCCCAGGAGTCGGACTGGACGGTGGCCTATCCGCCGTCGGTGCCGGCGGACTGGAAGGCCACCAGCGTCGAGTCGCGCCCCGGCCGGGCGTGGGGCATCGGCTTCCTGACGCCCGAGGGTTTCGCCGGTCTCCACCAGTCGGAGGAGTCGTCGGCCACGCTGCTGGAGACCTACGTCGACGAGGACACCTCGGCGCTCGACCCGGTCGAGATCGACGGTGCGTCCTGGGAGGTCCACGAGGACGCCGACGGCGACCGCGGCTACGTGGGTGAGGTGGACGGCGTGCCGGTGCTGGTCTACGGCTCGGCCTCGCCGGCCGCCCTGGTGGACTTGGCGGGGTCGCTCACGACCGCGCCGGCCGGCTAGTCCTCGGGACCGTCGTCGGGCGCGTGCGCCTTCTCGAGCCGCTCCCGGGCGCCGTCGAGCCAGGCCTGGCACACGGTCGCGAGCTTCTCGCCCCGCTCCCACAAGGACAGCGACTCCTCCAGGGTGAGCCCGCCGGCCTCGAGGCGTCGGACGACCTCGATCAGCTCCTCACGGGCCTGCTCGTAGGGGATCTCCTCGGTCGCCATCGCTACCCTGCCTCCTCGGTGGGGTGGTGCTCGGTCCTGGTCGTGGTCGCGTGCACCCGGCCGTCGACCACCCGGATGCTGACGGCCGCACCGGCCACCACGCCCGCCACGGACGTCACGACCTGGCCGCCGTCGTCCTGCAGCACGGCGTAGCCACGCTCGAGGGTGGCCAGCGGTGACAGGGCGCGGACGCGGGCCCGCTGGTGGTCGAGGTGGTCGACCGCCCGGTCGAGCACGTGGCGCAGCGAGCGGCGCGAGCGGGCGCGCAGGTCGGCGACCTCGGAAGCACGCTCGTCGACGAGGGTGCGCGGGTCGGCGAGCACCGGCCGGGACCGGAGCGCGTCGAGGCCCTGCTGCTCGCGCGTGATCAACCGGCCGAGCCCGGAGCGCAGCCGGTCGCGGGCGGTCGCCACCAGCTCGAGCTCTTCCGCGACGTCGGGCACCACTCGCTTGGCGGCGTCGGTCGGGGTGGAGGCGCGGACGTCGGCGACCAGGTCGAGCAGCGGGCTGTCGGGCTCGTGGCCGATGGCGGAGACCACCGGGGTGCGGACGGCGTGGACCGCCCGGACCAGGCCCTCGTCGGAGAACGGCAGCAGGTCCTCGACCGACCCGCCGCCGCGGGCGACCACGATCACGTCGACGGCAGGGTCGCGATCGAGGCGTTCGACCGCCTCGATCACCTCGAGCGCCGAGCGCTGGCCCTGCATCGCGGCGTACGCCGTCTCGATCCGGACCGCCGGCCACCGACGTCTCGCGTTGTCGACGACGTCGCGCTCCGCGGCGGACCCCGGGGCGGTGACCAGGCCGACGCAGCCGGGCAGGAACGGCAGCCGCCGCTTGCGGGCGGGGTCGAACAGCCCCTCGGCGGCGAGCAGCTGGCGACGCCGCTCGAGCCGGGCGAGCAGCTCGCCGAGGCCCACCATCCGGATGTCGGAGGCAGCCAGCGAGAGGCTGCCGTTGCCGGCGTAGAACGTCGGGCGGGCTCGGATCACGATGCTGGCTCCCTCGACCAGCGGCGGGTTGAGGGAGTCGAACAGGGTGCGGGCGCACGTCACCGCGACGGACACCTCGGCGACCGGGTCACGCAGCGTGAGGAACACGGTGCCGAGGCCGGGCCGTCGGGTGAACTGGGTCACCTGGCCCTCGACCCAGATCGTGCCGAGCTGGCCGATCCACTGCGACAGCGCGTTGGACACCGCCCGCACCGGGGCGGGCGCCTCGGCGGTCGTGTCGCGCAGGGAGGGCACGGCGGCGAGCCTAGTGCCCGCCGCCGACCGCGCCGCCGACCATGCTGATCTGCCCGCCCGTCCGTAGACTCGCGACCATGACGACCGACCTCGCCATCCCGCGGGTGCTGAGCCCGGACGAGCGGGCCGTGCTGCTCGCCGCCCCGCGCGGCTACTGCGCCGGCGTGGACCGGGCCGTGGTGACCGTGGAGCAGGCGCTCGACCTGTACGGCGCACCCGTCTACGTCCGCAAGCAGATCGTCCACAACAAGCACGTCGTGTCCGACCTGGAGTCGCGCGGCGCGATCTTCGTCGAGGAGCTCGACGAGGTGCCGACCGGCGCGACGGTGGTGTTCTCGGCCCACGGCGTGTCGCCGGAGGTCCACCGGCAGGCGGGTGAGCGCGAGCTGAAGACGATCGATGCGACCTGCCCGCTCGTGACGAAGGTGCACCACGAGGCGAAGCGCTTCGCGGGCGAGGACTACGACATCCTGCTGATCGGCCACGAGGGTCACGAGGAGGTCGAGGGCACCGCCGGCGAGGCGCCCGACCACATCCAGCTCGTGCAGAGCCCCGACGACGTCGCCGGGATCGAGGTGCGCGACCCCGAGAAGGTCGCGTGGCTGAGCCAGACCACGCTGAGCGTCGACGAGACGATGGCGACGGTGGCCGCGATCCGGGAGCGGTTCCCCGCGCTGCTCGACCCGCCGAGCGACGACATCTGCTACGCGACCCAGAACCGGCAGCTCGCGATCAAGGAGATCGCGCGGGACGCCGACCTGGTGATCGTGGTCGGGTCGGGCAACTCGTCCAACTCGGTCCGCCTGGTCGAGGTCGCCCTCGAGGCGGGCGCCCGCTCGGCGTACCGGGTCGACGACGCCGGCGAGATCGACGAGGCCTGGCTCGACGGGGTCAGCACCGTCAGCGTCACGAGCGGGGCCAGCGTGCCCGAGGAGCTCGTCGACGGGGTGCTGTCGTTCCTCGGCGAGCGCGGCTACCCCGACGCCCAGGCCGTGCACTCGGCCGAGGAGTCGCTGATCTTCGCGCTCCCCAAGGAGCTCCGCCGCGACCTGAAGGCCGCCGCCCAGGAGGCGGGAAACTAGGTTGGCCCGCTACCTCGACGTCCACCCGGTCAACCCGCAACCGCGGGTGGTGACCCAGATCGTCGAGGCGTTGCGTGAGGACGCGCTGATCGCGTACCCCACGGACTCCGGCTACGCCCTCGGCTGCCAGCTCGGCAACCGCGACGGCCGCGACCGGATCCTGGGGATCCGGCAGCTCGACGACCGCCACCACTTCACGCTGATGTGCAAGGACTTCGCCCAGCTCGGGCAGTTCGTCCACATCGACAACTCGGCGTTCCGGGCGATCAAGTCGGCCACGCCGGGCCCCTACACGTTCATCCTGCCCGCGACCGGCGAGGTGCCGCGCCGGCTGATGCACCCGAAGAAGCGCACCGTGGGGGTTCGGATCCCCGACCACGTCGTGGTCTGCGCCCTGCTCGAGGAGCTGGGCGAGCCGATCCTGACGAGCACCCTGATCCTGCCGGGCGAGGAGGAGGCGCGCACCCTCGGCTGGGAGATCAAGGAGGAGCTCGACCACCAGGTCGACGTCGTGGTCGAGGCCGGAGAGACCAGCGGCGAGCCGACGACGGTCGTCGACTGGTCGGAGGGCTATCCGGAGATCGTCCGGGTGGGCGCGGGGGACGCCGACCGGTTCGTGGCCTGACCGTCGAACCGGTGCCGGATCGCCAGCACGGCCAGGCACAGCACGTAGCCGGTCACCAGGGCGCCGCTGTGGTGGGCCAGGCCGGTGACCACCGACTGCACGAGGCCGTCGCGCGGGTGGCCGAGCACCTCGGGCCGTCCGAGCTCCACCAGCAGCAGTACGCCGAGCATCAGCAGTGGCGGCAGCACGCCGACCGTGAACGAGTCACGGGGCCGGACTCGCAGCGCGAGCAGCACGCAGAGCGCGACGAAGCAGAGGTCGAACAGCAGACCCAGGTCACCTCCGAGCGCGACGTCGAGCACGACGGCCGTCAGCGCGACGGCGACGCCGAGCGCGACCATCTGCCGACCGGGCTCGTGACCCTGTTCCCACAGGGTCCGTCCGGCCTGCTCCGACCTAGCGGGCACGGGTCCACGGTAGGAGGACGTCGTCGTCGTCGGTGGGCGGCGCGCCGAGCGACCGCACCCCGGCCTCGACCTGCCGCGGCGCCTCCAGGTCGGCATCGGTGACCGCGAGGTCACGGAACCGGCGGGCCGAGACCAGCACCCGCGACTCGAGGCTGCCGACCGCGCTGTTGTAGTGGCCCACGGCTGCCGTCAGCGAACGGCCGACGCCGTCGAGGTGGCCCGACAGGGTCGCCAGCCGGTCGTGGAGGTCGCGGCCCAGCCGGTGGATCTCGCCGGCCTGGTCGGCCAGTGCCTCGTGGCGCCAGCCGTGCGCGACGGTGCGGAGCAGCGCGATCAGGGTCGTCGGCGACGCGAGCACGACCTGCCGCTCGGCGGCGTACTCGATCAGGTCGCGGTCGGTCTCGAGCGCGACCGCCAGGCAGGACTCGGCCGGGACGAAGAGCACGACGAACTCGGGCGTCTCGGGGAGCGCCCGCCAGTAGGCCTTGGAGCTGAGACCGTCGACGTGCTGGCGCAGCTGCCGCGCGTGGCGGGCCAGGGCGTCGTCACGGCGGGCGGCGTCGTCGGTCGTCGTGGCGTCGAGGTAGGCGTCGAGCGGCACCTTGGCGTCGACCACCACCTGCCGGCCGCCCACGAGGTGGACGACCAGGTCGGGGCGGAGCGACCCGTCAGCCACCCGGAGCTGCTCGGTGAAGTCGCAGCGGTCGACGAGCCCTGCCAGCTCCACCGCGCGGCGCAGGTGGAGCTCGCCCCACCTGCCGCGCACCTGCGGCCGGCGCAACGCCGTGGTCAGGCCGCGAGTCTCCTGCTGCAGGTCGGTCAGGTGGCGCCGGAACTCGCCCTGCCACGACGCGCGCCCGCGGTCGATCTCGATCAGCTGGTCGCTGAGCCGGTCGAGGCCCTGCATCACCTCGGCCTGGTCGACCAGGCCGGCGGCGGCCGCGGGGCGGGAACGGGCGCCGAACCAGCCCAGGGCGGTGCCGACCGCCCCACCGACCAGCAGCCCGGCGAGGAGCACCGCGATCGTCGTCCACGTGTCCATGTGACTGATGGTGCACGAGGGCACTGACAGACCTCGTGGCTCGTCGCCAGCGCTCCTCACACCTCAACCTCCGGCACGTCGGGCAGAATCAGCGGGCGATGGAGCCCGCAGCGACCGACCGGCGACCCCCGGGGGGAGCGCGCCGCGGCACCGGGCTGCTGGCAGTGGGATCGGTGGTGAGCGGGGTGCTCGCCTACGTCTTCTTCGCGCTGGTGACGCGCGCGCTGGGCGCGGAGACGGCCGCACCGGTGGCGGTGCTGTGGGCCTGGTGGAGCTTCGCGGCCGCGGCCTTCACGTTCCCGGTCCAGCACTGGATCTCCCGGACCGCCGCGACGGCCGCCGGCGAAGCCGCCGTACGTCGAGGGCTGCCGCGCGTGGCCGGGCTGGTGGCCGGGGTCTCGGTCGTCGCCGGGGCGGTCGCCTGGCTCGCGCGCGACCGGCTGTTCGGCCCGGACGGCACCTGGTTCCCGCTGCTCGTCGTCGCGGTCGGGATCTGCTCCGGGGCGCTCGGCCTGGCCCGGGGGACGCTGAGCGGCCGACACCGGTTCGGGGCCGTCGGGGTCGGACTCGTGCTCGAGAACGGGCTGCGGTGCGTGGTCGCGGCGATCCTGATGGGCACCGGCAACGAGCACCCCGCGAGCTACGGCCTCGCCCTCCTGGCCGGGTACGCCGCGATCGGGCTGCGGCCGTCGGCGCTCGTCCCGCGCACGACCGGCAGCGGCGAGCACGGCGACCCGCTCGCGTTCGTCTCGGGCGCCTCGGCCGGACAGCTGCTCGCGCAGATCACGCTCACCGGTGGACCGGTGCTGCTCGCCGCGGTCGGCGGTGCTCCCGCCGAGGTGACGGCCTTGTTCGCCGCCCTGGCGCTGTTCCGGGCGCCGTACACCCTCGCGATCGGGCTGGTCGCCCCCCTGACGGGGCGGCTCACGCGGCTCGTCGAGGACGGTCGGACCGACGTGCTGCGGCGGCTCCGGGAGACCCTCGCCGCCGGCACCCTCCTCACCGCGCTGATCGGTGGGCTGCTCGCTGCGTGGCTGGGCGACGCTGTGCTCGAGCTGGTCTTCGGCGAGGGGGTGCGGCTCGGCGCGAGCCTCACGGCGGTCGTCGCGATCGGGTCGGTCTTCGCACTGGCCAACCTGATCCTCACGCTCGGCCTGCTGGCGCGCGGCCGCCCGGGCCTGAGCGCGCGGGTGTGGCTCGCCGCGGCGCCCCTCGGTCTCCTGACGATGGTCGCCCTGCCGGGCGCCGACGTCACCCGCACCTGCTGGGCGTTCCTGGTCGTCGAGGCGGCGGCGTGGCTGGGCTTCCTGCTGGCCGAGTGGCGGGTGGACCGCGCCCGTTGAGGGGCAGTGACGCCGTCCGGACAACCCGCAGGCTCCGTCAGGCGTCCTACGGTCCCCTCGCCCCTGGTGGTCGACGTCGACGGCAGCGCGGACTGACCCCTACGCTCCGAGGCATGACGGAGTACCAGGTGACCCGGTGGCGCGAGCTCCCCTCGATGGTCGTGGCGCGGTCCGGTGACGACACCGTGAAGGCCGAGCTCGCACCCCGGTTCCAGGAGGCGATCGACGAGGCCGCCATGCGGCTGGGCGACACCGGGGCCGACGAGTACCTCCTGGGATGGGACCGGTCGCCCTGGACCGACGCCGTCGGTACGCCGGCCGAGGTGCTCGACCGGGTCGTGGCCGAGCTCGACGCCGCGTGGCCGGATGACGCGATCGCCAGCTACCTCGGGGAGCTGAGCCGCTGAGCCGGCCCCGCCGGAGGCTCGGACCTCGTCAGTGGAGCAGCAGGACCACGCCGACGGTCGCCGTGTAGAGGTGAGCCCAGAAGGGCGGGTTGAACGGCCCCGCGAACCGGGTCGCCGTCAGACCGGCCGCGAAGGCGAGCCCCCACCCGACGCCGGTCCAGCCGAGCCACGTCGGCAGGTCGTCCGAGACGAGCACGGCCAACCCGAGCACGGCCGACGCGACGTACGCCGTGAGCATGTGCACGCAGTACAGCGCTCCGGACCACCGGTCGTGAGCGGCGAAGCCGTCAGGCAGGTCGCCGACCGAGACGGTGTGCTGAGCCGCCCACGGCACCACCGTGAGGCGGAACGCCAGCGAGACCAGCCAGCAGACCCCGCCTGCCACGTAGACCGCGGCCGACCAGGAAGATTCCGAGCCCGGCGACGAGGACGCCCCGACCAGTCCAGAGCCCTCCACCCGGACCTCGTGCCAGACCGGCGACCGAGCAGATATTCCGCGGAGCCCCCGGTGCTAGGCGTTCCGGACGGCCGCCACGAGGGTCTCGGCGACCCGCTCGACGTCCGGCGCCGACAGGGTGTTGAAGAACGGCAGGCGTATCAGCCGCCTGCTCACGTCACTCGACACCGGGCAGTCGGTCGGGCGGGCCGCGAACCGGCGGCCGCCGACCGAGTCGTGCAACGTCACGTAGTGGAACGTGGTCGCGACGCCCTGCTCGCGCATCGTCGCCATCACGCGGGGGCGCAGGTCGGCGTCGGGCAGCAGCACGTGGAACAGGTGGTAGGCGGGGTCGCAGCCCTCGGGCACGACCGGCAGCCGGAGGCCCAGCTCCTCGGCGGGGCCGACCAGCGCGGCGACGTACCCCTCGTAGACGCCTCGGCGCCGGGCCTGGATCGACTCCGCCGCCTCGAGCTGCCCGAGCAGGTACGCCGCGAGGGCGTCGGAGAGCCCGAAGGACGACCCGGTGTCGCGCCAGGAGTACTTGTCGACCTGGCCGAGGAAGAACGCCTGCCGATCGGTCCCCTTGTCGTAGAGGACCCGCGCCCGGTCGACATCGGCGCGGTCGTTGAGCAGCAGCGCGCCGCCCTCCCCGCAGACGAAGTTCTTGGTCTCGTGGAAGGACAGGCTCGCGAACCGGCCGAGGCTGCCGAGCGGCTCGCCCTGGTAGCCGCCGAACAGCCCGTGGGCGGCGTCCTCGACGACGACGACGTCGGGCCGGCCGGCCAGCGCGAGGCGCACCCCGGCCATGTCGCACGCGACCCCGGCGTAGTGGACCACCACGACGGCCCGCACGCTGTCGTCGAGGAGGGTCGCGAGATGTGCGGGGTCGATCCCGAGGGTGTCCGGCTCGATGTCGCAGAAGAGGATCCTCGCCCCTTGTCGGGCGAACGCGAGCGCGCTGCTCGTGAACGTGAACGAGGGCACGATCACGGTGTCGTCGGGCCCGAGGTCGAGCAGCATCGCGCTCAGCTCGAGGGCCGCGGTGCACGACGTCGTGAGCAGCACCTCCTCGGCGCCGGTGGCTTCCTGGAGCAGCGCCCCGGCGCGCTTGGAGAACGGGCCGCCGGAGGACGTGTGACCGCCCGCCATCGACCCGGCGACGTACTCCAGCTCCCGGCCGGCCAGCTCGGGGACGTTGAACGGGATGTCGGACACTCAGTCCTCCTCGCGGGCGGGGGTGGGTACGGCGCGCCACGGCAGCGCACGGCCGAGCAGCCCGGCCAGGGCGGCGTCGCTGTCGCGGTAGTGCTCGCGCAGCTCGGCCTCGAGCTCCGCGTCGAGCGGCTCGGGCGTGGTGCTGCTCGCGTTGACCGGGTCGTCGCCCAGTGCCGGCCGGAACGCGTCGTCCACGCCGAGCCAGCGGTAGAGGTCGGCGGTGACGCCGGGATCGGTCAGCAGCTCCTCGAGGAACTGCACCCGGACGTCGAACCGGTCGACCCAGCGCGCCAGGTCGTCGACGTACCGGCCGCGCGCGACGTACGCGAACGGCGACACCGACGAGCCGCTCCGGTCCCACTCCTGCCCGCCGGCGAGGTCGGCCCGCAGCGCGAGGGCGAGGGACCGCGGCTCGACGCCGTGGTCGCGGCTGAAGCTCCAGTTCGACACCGCCCGCGCCACCGGGTCGCGCAGCTGGACCAGGATCTGCGGGCTGCCGAGCGTGGCGGCCACCCGGTCGGGGACCTCGGGCACCTCGAGGTAGGACGTGCTCTTCTCGCCCAGCACCTCGGCGTCGCCCGCGTGGCCGAAGAACTCCTCGACGTACGTCGCGGCGTCGACCGGCTCCGGCTGCAGGAAGACCTTGGGCTCGGGCCGCATCGGGCGGGCCATCGCGACCTGCGGGTGCGCGGCCAGTGCGTCGTGGAGGTACGTGGTGCCGCACCGCTGGGCGCCGACGACGAGCAGGTGGCGCCTCACCGGCCGACCCGCTGGACGACGTGGAACGGCTCCTGGGTGCTCACGGTCTGGAGGGTCCGCACGACGTACTCACCGATCATCGAGATCAGCGCGATGATGAAGCCGGAGAACAGCGCGACCAGCACCATCGTCGACGTCCAGCCGGGGACGACCGAGTCGCGCACCAGCCCTCGCACGACCAGGAACCCACCCAGCAGGAAGCTCAGGCCGGAGATCGCGAAGCCCAGCGTGGCGGCCGCCCGCAGCGGCCACGAGCTGTAGCTGAACAGGATCGTCAGGACCAGCCGCATGATCCGCACCAGGCTGTAGGTGCTCTTCCCGATCGGACGCGGGTCGTGGCGCACCATCACGTTGGCGCGGTCGCCCGAGAACAGCAGCGCCTGGCCCGTGATGTAGGGGTACGTCGTGCGGGAGGCGACGATCCGGTCGACCACGTCGCGGCGGAGGATCCGGAAGTTCGAGACGACCAGGTCGGCGGGCTTGCCGAAGATCCGGTTGTTCATGACGCCGATCAGCTTGCTGCCGAGGCGCCGGATGCCGCCGGCCGCCTTCTGCTCGAACTGGCCGAACACCACCTCGTGCCCGGCCATGATGGCGTCGATCAGCACGAGCGCCTGGTCGGGCGGGTTCTGCAGGTCGTCGTCCATGGTGATGACGTAGTCGCCGCCGGCCTCGGTGAAGCCGGCCAGGTTCGCGTAGTGCTGGCCGTAGTTGCGCATCAGGTTCAGCGCGACGACGTGCGGCAGGCGGGCGGCGCGCTCGGAGATCACCTGCCAGCTGCGGTCGGAGCTGCCGTCGTTGACCAGGATCAGCTCGTACCGCAGCCCGGCCTCGGTGAACGTCTCGACGACCCGGTCGATGGTGTCGCCGACGATCGGCTCGCTGTTGAAGACCGGGATCACGATCGAGTAGGTGAAGCTCGTCCGGTCGAGCGGCTCGGTCATGCCGCGATCGTGTCACAGCGCAGGGCCGGCCTCACATCGGCGGCGGCCCGGCCGCGACGATCTCCTCCAGCTCGGCGAGCCGCTCCGCACCCAGCGAGCGGTGGGCGTACCACGTCACCAGCTGGCTGGTTCCGAGCTCGACGTACTCGGCCTCGAGGGAGGGCGTGGCCCACGGGTACCAGGTCGGGTGGTCCATGGTGACGAACGTCGGCTCGTCCTCGGCGATCTGCGCCCCGATGGCGGCCAGTCCGCCCGGGCGCTCCGCGTCGAGGTACTCCTGGAGCCCGGCGATGAACATCTGGTCGCGGATCGGGTTGCGCAGGCTCCCGAGCACCAGCGGCTGGGGGGCGCCGATCGACTGCACGGTCGCGCCCGGCCCGGCGGTCGCGAGGAGGTCCTCGGTGACGTTGCGCAGCGGCTCGAGGTTGTCCTGGGCGGTCGACGCGGAGTTGACCCCGGAAGCCACCAGACCCACGACGGCGTACGCCGCCACCGCCGGGACACGCGCGGACGCCGGCAACCGCCGTGCGACCACCACCACGAGCCCCCCGAGCCCTGCGGCCGCCATCGGGAACACGAACACCGCGTCCGCCCACCCGTTGAAGACCCGGAAGCACCACAGGATGCTGGCGAACGTCGCGACGCCGAACGCGACCACGGCCACCGGGGCCGCCCTGGTGCGGTCGAGACCCCGCAGCCACGACGCGCCGAGCACCATCGAGGCGAGCAGCCCCGCGAGCAGGACCCAGAGCGACCAGCCGAAGGCGGCGACGATCTCCTGGAGCTCGTTGTCCAGGAAGCCGATGAGACCCGACTGCCGGGTGTACTCGGCGTTGATGAGGTAGAAGCCGTCGAGGAACTCGCGGAAGGCCCCGACCGCGGCGAAGTACGCGCACGTCAGGGCGGTGGGGATGATGCCCCCGACGGCGAACCGGACGAGGGCGCCGAGCAGCTCGCGCCGCGGCAGGGCGAGCGTCGCGGCCAGGGTCATCACCGCACCGGCCACGAACACCGGCTGCCAGGTGAGGGTCGCCAGGGCGACGGTGGCGCCGGCCCACAGCCACCGTCGGTGCACCACCGCCAGCATGGTGAGGACGACGAACAGCATCATCGTGGTCTTCTCGCGCGGGCCGCCGGTCGCGTAGATGACGAAGCCCTGGAGCAGCAGGAGCGTGGTGGCGGTCGCGGCGCCGGCGAGCCGCGACTCGAACGCGTCGCGGCCCACGACGTACATCAGCCAGACCGCGGCGATCGACAGCAGCATCATCAGCGCGCGCTGGGTGAGGAGGTCGTCGGTACCGACGACCCTGGCCATCGCGGCGCCGATCCCGGGCACGACGTGGGCGAGCGGCCCGGCCCGGTTCAGGACACTGACGTACGGCGGCTCACCCTCGGCGAACTGTTGCCCGCTGTAGGCGTAGAGGGCGAGATCGCGGGTCAGGGTGCCCCCGAAGCCGTGCAGCAGGAAGACCACGGTCCCCGCCAGGGCGAAGAGGGGTCCCCACGGGTCGAGTCGGCGCACGAGGCCGCAGCCTAGATCACCCCTTCGGGCAGGGCGGAGCCGCTTCCGTCCACAGCACGTCACAGATCCGTCCAAATGCCGACTTTTCCGCGCCCGGGGGTTGCTGCCAGCCCGGTGAGGCGCATATAGAGGGGGTAACGGTCCAGGTCTGTTGGGGGGGACCGGGTTCGCCATGTCATACCAGGGGAAACGACATGTCCTTTGTCTCGCGCCGCATCCTGCGCGCACCACTCGTCGGGGCCACGCTCGTGGCGGTCGCCGCGGCGGGGGCCGGACTCGCGCCGGCCTCGGCCGACACCGCTCAGCCGACGGTGGTGTCGGAGAACCCGGCCAACTCCACGCCGTCGCTGGTCGGGGTCGAGGGTGAGCCCAAGCCGATCGTCGACGCCATCGCGGTCTCCGGGAACACCGTGGCCGCCGGGGGCCGCTTCACGCGGCTGACCCAGGGCGGTAAGACCTACCACCGCAACAACCTGGTGCTCTTCGACGCCGACGACGGCCAGGTCCGGGGGCCGGCGCTCAACCCGACCGGCCGGGTCTGGGCCGCGGTCGCCAGCGGTGGCTGGATCTACGTCGGTGGGCAGTTCACGTCCATCGGCGGCGTGTCCAAGCGCAGCATCGCGCGGATCAACTCCTCGACCGGCGTGGTCGACCGGGGCTTCACGTCGGCCGTCCGCGGCCGGGTGAACGTGCTGGCGGTCGCCAACGGGCGGCTCTACGCCGGCGGCAGCTTCGGCGCCAAGGTGGCGGCGCTGAACCTGAGACCGGCGCCAACACCGGCACCTTCGACCTCGCCATCACCGACCAGCTCCCCAACTCGTGGGGCAACGTGACGATCCTCGGCATGGCCATCAACCCGGCGGGGACCCGCCTGGTCGCGACCGGCAACTTCCGGCGGGTCGCGGGACAGGCCCGGAGCCGACTGTTCGTCGCGAACATCTCGGGTGCGCGGGCCACCCTCGACCCGTGGTACTACCCGCGGTTCTCGAGCGCGTGCAGCTCCACCCACCCGCGGCGGATCGCCTACCTGCAGGGGGTCGACTTCTCGCCGTCGGGCACCCACTTCTCGGTGGCCGCGACCGGCCAGACCTCTCGGTCGGGCGACCGGTTCGAGACTGTCTGCGACGGTGTCGGCCGGTTCGCGATGAACGACGACACCGAGCCGGAGTGGATCAACTACACCGGCGGTGACAGCGTCTGGGCGGTGTCCGACACCGGGTCTGCGGTCTACGCGCAGGGCCACTTCCAGTGGCTCGACAACCCGTTCGGATTCGCCAGCCGCGACGGCGGCGGCGCCGCGCGACGGTTCGGCATCGGGGCGATCAACCCGACGACCGGGCGGGCTCTGCCGTGGAACCCGGCCAAGCGGGCGCAGATCGGCGGCCGCGCCCTCGTGGCGACGAGAGCCGGGCTCTGGGTGGGCAGCGACAGCCTCCGCTTCGGTAACGAGCCGCGGCGGGGGATCGCGTTCGCGCCGTTGCCCTGAGCAGAGTCGGACACACACGACGGACACGGTTCGTCCACGTCTCGCAAACGTCCGCCGCGTTCTCCTGCCGCTCACCGTCAGGGCGGCTAGACAGAGGAAGGGTTCGGGTCGGACCTCGGGAGGGCGGCCGGTTCCAGATGTCGTCATGCAACAGGGGGGAAGAACGAAATGTCGTTGGGAAGACTCCGCATCCTGCGGAGCCCATGGGTAGCCGCTGGCGTGCTGGCGCTGACCGTCGCGTCCGTCGCGCTGACACCGGCGTCCGCGGACACTCCGCACCCGGCGGTGGTCTCCGACAATCCGGCGAACTACACACCGGCTCTGGTCCACGTCGACGGGGAGGCCAAACCGATCGCCGACACGATCGCGGTCTCGGGCAACACCGTCGCGGCGGGCGGGCGCTTCACGACGCTGACCCAGGACGGCACGACGTACGCGCGTCGCAACCTGGTCCTCTTCGACGCCGACGACGGTGACGTGCGGCCGGCGCTCGACGCGAACAACCGGGTCTGGGCCGCGGTCGCCAGCGGCGGCTGGATCTACGTCGGCGGGCAGTTCACGTCCCTCGGTGGCGTGCCCACGCGCAGCATCGCCCGCATCAACGCCGCCACGGGGCTGGTCGACCCGGGCTTCAGGTCGGCCGTCCGCGGCCGGGTGAACGTGCTGGCGGTCGCCAACGGCCGCCTCTACGCCGGCGGCAGCTTCGGCGCCAAGGTGGCGGCGCTGAACCTCGAGACGGGCGCCAACACCGGCACCTTCGACCTCGCCATCACCGACCAGCTCCCGAACTCGTGGGGCAACGGTGACGATCCTCGGCATGGCCGCCAACCCGCAGGGGACCAAGCTGGTCGCGACCGGCAACTTCGTGCGCGTGGACGGGCAGGCCCGTAGCCGGCTGTTCGTCGCTGACATCTCCGGCGCGCAGGCCACCCTCGACCCGTGGTACTACCCTCGGTTCGCCAGCGCGTGCAGCTCCACCCACCCGCGCCGGATCGCCTACCTGCAGGGGGTCGACTTCTCGCCGTCGGGCACCCACTTCTCGGTGGCCGCGACCGGCCAGATCTCTCGGTCGGGCGACCGGTTCGAGACTGTCTGCGACGGTGTCGGCCGGTTCGCGATGAACGACGACACCGAGCCGGAGTGGATCAACTACACCGGCGGTGACAGCGTCTGGGCGGTGTCCGACACGGGTTCGGCCGTCTACGCGCAGGGCCACTTCCAGTGGCTGGACAACCCGTTCGGGTTCGCCAGCCGCGACGGCGGCGGGGCTGCTCGGAGACTGGGCATCGGGGCGATCGACCCGGTCACCGGGCTCGCGCTGCCGTGGGCGCCGGAGAAGCGCGCGCAGATCGGCGGCCGCGCCCTGGTGGCGACCAGCGCCGGCCTGTGGGTCGGCAGCGACAGCGCCAACTTCAACGGCGAGCCCCGCACCGGGATCGTGTTCGCGCCGCTGCCCTGACGGACAGCGGTCGGCGGCGGTCAGTCACTGAGGTCGACGACGACGGGGGCGTGGTCCGAAGCACCCGCCCCCGCTCGTTCGTCGCGGTCGATGAAGGCCCCGGTGACGCGCTCGGCGAAGCCGGGCGAGCCGAGCACGAAGTCGATCCGCATACCGCGGTTCCGCTCGAAGCGCTGCCGGTAGTAGTCCCAGTACGTGTAGACCTCGGGTCCGGGCGCGTGCGGGCGTACGACGTCGACGTACCCGTCCTCGAGGAAGCCCGCGAACGCCGCCCGCTCGGGCGGGGTGACGTGGGTGTCCTTGGCGAACGCGGCCATGTCGAAGACGTCCTCGTCCTGCGGTGCGATGTTCCAGTCGCCGACGAGGGCGGTCGGGACGCCGGTCCACTCGCGGGCCGCGTCGCGCAGCCGCGCCAGCCAGTCGAGCTTGTAGACGTAGTGCGGGTCGTCGGGCTTACGGCCGTTGGGGACGTAGAGGGACCACACCCGGACCCCGCCGCACGTGGCGCCGATCGCCCGCGCCTCGGCCGCGGTCGGGTCGCCCCAGCCGGGCATCTCAGGGAAGCCGACCTTGACGTCGTCGAGGCCCACCCGGCTCACCACCGCCACGCCGTTCCACTGGTTGTAGCCGGCCGAGGCGACGTCGTAGCCCATCGCCTGGAGGCCCATCACGGGCAGCTGGTCCTCGCGGGCCTTGGTCTCCTGCAGCGCGAGCACGTCGATGTCGTGGCGCTGGAGGAAGGCCTCGACCCGGTCGATCCGGGAGCGGAGTGAGTTGACGTTCCAGGTGGCGAGTCGCACGGGTCGACCCTACGGTCCGTCCTCGTCGTGCTCGGCCCGAGCGCGACGCGCCGCCCACACGTCCTCGCGGATCGCTCGCACCGTGGCGGCGTCGAGGTCCGCGCGCACGTAGGCCCGCCACTCCTGGTGTCCGCCGAGGCGGGCGGGGCCGCTGACCTTGACGTAGGTGTCCAGCAGGGGGTCCACGAACGCACGAGGGTTCCGTGTGGACATGAACACCACGTCCGGCTGCTCGGTCAGGAGCCAGGCGACGTAGCCGTTGAGGCCTCCGGCCCATTGCGCCGCCACGTAGTCACGCATCCCGTGGTCGAAGAGCACGAACCTGCTGATGCTCGTGCTCCGGGTCAGCACCAGGGGCTGGGTGGCCTCGAAGCTGAACACCGTGACGTCGTCGGGGAGGTGGCGCATCACGCCCTCGGCGAGCGCGCGCTGGTCGACCAGCTCGGTCGAGTGCCGGCTGCTGGTGTGGTCGAACGTCAGGCCGGCACAGATCGCAACCCAGCCCACGACCGCTCCGACGAGGAGCCGCCTGGGGACGGTCGTGCGGGCGCGCCCGACGCGATGTGCCAGCGCCCCGATCCCGCCCCCGAGGCCCAGCGCTGCCAGCGGGTAGAGGGCGAGGCCGTCGGGGGCCTGGTTGAAGGCGAACCCGCACCACGTCAGGGTGCTGGCGGTCGCCAGCGCCAGGGCCGCCAGGTCCGACGCCCGCCGGGGTGCCGTGCGCCGGACCCAGAAGGCACCCACGCCGAGGCCGAGGGACACCAGACACCCGACCACCACGGTCACGGTGGTCCAGCCCAGGCCCTGGTACACGGCGTCGAGGACCCGTCCCGGTCTCTGGAAGGCCCCGGTCTGGTGGGTGTAGGTCGCGTTGATGGTCCAGTAGCCCTCGACGAACGCGTCGAGGGCGCCCATCAGCCAGAAGCCGACCACGGTCAGGCCCAGCGTGGCCAGCCCGCCGCCGGCGTACCACGCCGCGGCGTTCGCCCGGGCACGCAGGCCGCCGGGCCGGGTCGCTGCCAGCAACAGCGCCGCCGGCGCGAGGGTGAACAGGACCGGCTGCCACGTGAGCGTCGCCACTGCCGTCGCCACGCCGGCCCACAGCCAGCGGCGCCGGACGAGGAGCAGCATCGTGACCAGCAGCGCGATCATCATGGGCAGCTTCGCCTCAGGCCCACCGGTGGCCGCGACCGCCAGCACCTGGATGCTGATGAGGGCACCGGCGGCGGTCACGCCTGCCAGCCGGGACCCGAACACCGCGCGCGCGATCAGGTACGCGAGGGCCGGCGCGGTGACCGCCAGCCCGAGGTACATCAGCTTCGCGCCCATCACGTCTCCGGCGCCGACGAGGCGACCGAGCTGGACTCCGAGCGCCGGCAGGAGGTGTGAGAACGGTCCGCTCCGGTTCAGCACGCCGACGTACGGCGGCTCACCGGATGCGACCTGCTGGCCGGCGTACAGGTACAGCGCGGGGTCCCTCGTGAGGGGGGTGTGCAGGCCGCGGGCTCCCCAGACGACGATCGCGGTGAGGACCAGGGCCGCCGGCAGCGGGTCGGCCCTCCGCAGCCATGACGTTGCCGCGCCCACCGCGTTCACGCGCCGAGGGTCGCACACCGGTCCGGTCCGGTGCGGCAGGCGAGGCGAGTCCCGGCTCGCCCGGGTTGCCTCATTTCTGTGCAACGCAGATTTCTGAGCGAACCGAAACCTGGCCGTGCGTCCGGATACCGGGTTTCACTGCGAAGCGTTCCTGTACCCCCGACGAAGGATGTTCGATGACTTCACGCAAGCTCCGCACCCTCTCCGCGATCACCGTCGCGACGGGTGCCCTGACGCTGTCGATGCTGCCCGCGACCGCGGCCACGCAGTACGGCGACGTCCCGACCTACCAGGAGTTCCGCGCCACCACGCTCGTGGACACGGACTCGCAGTACGTCGTGAACGGCGACGAGCCGGTCGCGACCGACGGCAAGCTGCGCCAGTTCTACGACGACATGGTCGGCGGCAAGCACACCGGCAAGAAGCTCGATGGCGGCCTCATCGTCAACCGGGTCAACGGCCAGGACGACAAGTGGAGCGCCTCGCAGGCGCTCAACCTCACCTACTGCGTGAGCACGAAGTTCGGCAGCGACCACGCGCGCATGGTCACCGCCATGGCGAGCGGTGCTGGCCAGTGGGAGGCGGCCTCCTCGAAGGTCAACTTCGTCTACGTGTCCGCCCAGAACTCGAACTGCACCACGCGCAACAACAGCGTTCTGTTCTCGGTGGAGCCGGTGAACACGAGCTCCTACATCGCCCGGGCGTTCTTCCCGAGCAGTCCCAAGCGCTCGCGCAACGTCCTCGTCGACAACTCGATCTGGACCTCCGGCTCGTGGACGCCGTCCAACATCGTGGCGCACGAGCTCGGCCACACGCTCGGCTTCCGGCACGAGCACACGCGGCCCGAGTCCGGGACCTGCTTCGAGGACAACAACTGGCGCCCGCTGACGCCGTACGACTCGGCGTCGATCATGCACTACCCCCAGTGCAACGGATCCTCCAGCGACCTGAGCATGACGAGCCAGGACCGCGCGGGCATCGTCGCCCTCTACGGCTCCTGATCGACCTCCACTGATTGGGAGGGCCACGGGCGGCGGACCTAGACTCGCCGCCCGTGGCCCTCACCATCGGCATCGTCGGACTCCCCAACGCGGGAAAGTCCACTCTCTTCAACGCCCTCACCAAGAACGACGTGCTCGCGGCGAACTACCCGTTCGCGACGATCGAGCCGAACGTCGGCGTCGTCGGCGTCCCGGACGATCGCCTCCCGCAGCTGGCGGAGCTGTTCGGGTCCGCCCGAGTGCTGCCCGCCACGGTCGAGTTCGTCGACATCGCCGGCATCGTCCGCGGCGCCAGCGAGGGCGAGGGCCTGGGCAACAAGTTCCTCTCCCACATCCGTGAGTCCGCCGCGATCTGTCAGGTCACCCGGGTCTTCCGGGACGAGGACGTCACCCACGTCGACGGCAAGGTCGATCCCGCCAGCGACATCTCGACCATCCAGACCGAGCTGATCCTCGCCGACCTCCAGACGGTGGAGAAGGCTCTCCCGCGGCTGGAGAAGGAGGCCCGGGGCCGCAAGGACCTCGGCCCGGTCGTCGCGGCCACCCAGGAGGCGCTCGCGGCGCTGGAGGCCGGCACCCCGATCATCGCGACCTCGATCGACCGGGTTGCGCTGCGCGAGCTGATGCTGCTGACCGCCAAGCCCTACCTCTACGTCTTCAACTGCGACGCCGACGAGCTCGCCGACGAGGACCTCAAGCAGCGGATGCGCGACCTCGTCGCGCCGGCAGAGGCGATCTTCCTCGACGCGAAGTTCGAGTCCGAGCTCGTGGAGCTGGACGACGACGACGAGGCGCGAGAGATGCTCGCCGAGATGGGCGTCGAGGAGCCGGGGCTCGACCAGCTGGCCCGCGTGGGCTTCGACACCCTCGGCCTGCAGACCTACCTCACCGCCGGCCCCAAGGAGTCGCGCGCCTGGACGGTCCGGCAGGGCGCCACCGCTCCCGAGGCTGCCGGCGTCATCCACACGGACTTCCAGAAGGGCTTCATCAAGGCCGAGATCGTCTCCTTCGACGACCTGGTCGCCGCGGGCTCGATGCAGAAGGCCAAGGAGGCCGGCCGGGTCCGGATGGAGGGCAAGGACTACGTCATGCAGGACGGCGACGTGGTGGAGTTCCGCTTCAACGTGTGAAGAGCGACGTTTGCGCAGGCCAGATGGGATTTCGCATCAGGACACTCCATCAAAGTGGTTCGAAGGCTCCGCCACGGATGAAGGGCCGCAGCGGAGATACGCTCCCCTAGTGACGTGGACCTGAACTTCTCACCGTCCTTCGGCCCTCGCCCCCTAGCGTCAATCTGTCTAGTGTGTGGTTGCGTGAACCTCGCCGTCAGCTTGTGGGCCACCGTGTCGAGGGGCCCATCCGCCGGCATCGGGTGAGCCGTGATGCTGACGATTGCGTCACCGGGGGTCGGCGATGCCGTGACGTTGGCACGCCTCAAGGCAGAGACATTCTCCGAGTCGTTCGCAGACGTCAATGCTGCCGAGGAACTCGCGGCCCATGTTGCTCGATCCTTTGATCCAGAGCTGATCGCCGGTGAGCTCGCTGACGAGCGGCGTGACACGTGGTGGTTCCTGGACGCGGGCATCCCGGTTGGCTACCTGAAGGTGAACCGGGGATCGGCGCAGACCGTGTCCAACTTGACCGACGGGCTCGAGGTGGAGCAGGTCTACATCAGGAGCAGTCACCAAGGTCGTGGCCTTGGCGGGCGGCTGCTTGACCTTGCCGACGGGACGGCGCGCTCTCATGGCCTAGGCTACGTATGGTTGGGCGTGTGGGAGCACAACGCGAATGCCATCTCGCTCTACCGCCGTCGCGGCTTCCGCGTCTTCGACGAGCACGTCTTCATGTTCGGTAACGAGGCGCAGCGAGACTTGCTCATGCGGGCCGATCTCACGCCGGCATGATCAAGAAGAGTCGCCCGGTCAACGGCTAGGCGAACGCAGACCGATTCTCTGCTCGTCCCGCGTGGGGAACGGTGGTTTGCAGTTGTGCGGGAACCGTAGAAGGTAGTCCTGGTCCTCGGGTCCCATCTCCCAGAAGACGGTGGCCTGGCTGATGTTGGTTACCGTCTTCCCCGGCCAATGGCCGGACGCGTCAACGTCTTCGACCATCCCTTCGGCCACGCTCCGCTGCTCCGGACTGGTGTAAAAGATCTCCGAGCGGTACTGGGAACCGACGACGCTTTCAGCAAGGTCGGCCCGGTGAACCTGGAAGAAGACATCTAGCAGGCCCCGATACGAAAGCAGGGCTGGATCGAAGATGACCTCGACGACCTCGGCATGACCCACATTGTCTTCCTCGGTCGGGTTGTCGTTCTCGCCACCCATGAACCCGGCTCGCGTGGAGACAACTCCCGCGGGGTGGCGTAGATGCATCTGCATGATCCAGGCGCAGCCTCCAGCGAGCACCGCCGTATCGGTGTTGTCGCCCATCTGCATCGCGCTCATCACCCCCCATCGCCTCAGGAAGACGCTACTCCGGGACGTTCGGGAAGACCAAGGGTCCCCGACCGGAGCTCGACCGGGCTGCGCATCGGCACGAGCAGGGTGCGGATGGTGGGTGACTGATTGAACAGCCATTCAACCCGTGGCAGGCTGCGCTGTATGTCCCTCGACGCCAGCGCCATCAACGCCGCCACCGCCCGGGTCGCTGCCTCCGCACAGTCCTCGGGCGACCTGCCGAGCCGGGCGCAGTACGTCGTCGTGGGCGGGGGTGTGGTCGGGACGTCGATCGCCTACCACCTGGCGCTGCTGGGTGCGGCCGACGTGGTGCTGCTGGAGCGCAAGCAGCTCACGTCCGGCACGACCTGGCACGCGGCCGGCGAGGTGGTCTCGGGCGGGACGACCGAGGACGCGCTCTGGATGGCGCGCTACTCCGCGGAGCTCTACGCCCGGCTGGAGGAGGAGACGGGGCTGTCGACCGGCTTCCGGCAGTGCGGCTACCTCCAGCTCGCGACGACGCCGCGGGCCGACGAGAGCTTCCGCCGCGAGACGGCCTACATGCGGTCGGTGGGGATGACCAAGGACGTGCTGTCGCCCCGAGAGGTCGCCGACCTGGTCCCGTTGATGCGGACCGACGACGTCATCCACGGTTTCTGGACGCCCGACGAGGGGCGGGCCAACCCGGTCGACGTGACCATGTCGATGGCCAAGGGAGCTCGGCAGCGCGGCGTGCGGATCTTCGAGAACACCGAGGTCACCGACTTCCTCCTCGAACGCGGCCGGGTGGTGGGCGTCCGCACCGAGCGCGGTGACGTCGGGTGCGAGAAGGTCGTGCTCGCCGCGGGGCTCTGGGGCCGGGAGCTGGCGGCCAAGGCCGGCGTCACGGTGCCGCTCCAGGCCGCGGAGCACTACTACCTGCTGACCGAGCCGATCCCCGGGGTCACGCCTGAGTCGGTCCCCGTGATCGAGGACGGCGAGGCGTACGGCTACTACCGCGAGGAGGGCGGCGGCCTGCTGGTCGGCATGTTCGAGCCGGTCGGCAAGGCCTGGGCCCTCGACGGTACGCCGCGCGACAGTGCGTTCGCCGTGCTGCCGCCCGACTGGGAGCGGCTGGCGCCCTTCCTCGAGGTCGCGATGCGGAGGTTCCCTGCCCTCGAGGACGCCGGGATCCGCACCCTCTTCTGCGGGCCGGAGAGCTTCACCGACGACCTGTCGCCGATGCTGGGGGAGTCGCCCGAGGTCGACGGCCTCTACCTCGCCTGCGGCCTCAACTCGGTCGGCATCCTCTCCGGGGGCGGCCTCGGCCACGTGATGGCGCAGTGGCTGATCGAGGGGCACCCGCCGCTCGACGTCACCTCGGTCGGGGTCGACCGGGCACACGAGTTCCAGGCGACCCGGCGGTTCCGCGAGGAGCGGACCGTGGAGCGGCTGGGCTTCCTGCTGAACGACCTCGCGTGGCCCAACGCGCAGCCACGGCTCGGCCGCCACGTCCGCCGCTCGCCGTACCACCCCCAGCACGTCGCTGACGGCGCTCACTTCGTCGCGACCAGTGGGTGGGAGTACCCCGACTACTTCGCTGGCTCGGGCGTCACCCCGACCGTCGAGTGGGGCTTCGACCGCGGCGAGGCGTTCGAGCGGACCCGCGAGGAGCACCTCCACGCCCGCGAGCACCTCGCGGTCTTCGACCTGTCCCTCATGTCGCACCACCTGGTGCAGGGCCCGGACGCGATGGCCGTGCTCAACCGGGTCTGCGCCAACGACGTCGACTCGGCGCTAGGGAGGGTCGTCTACACCCAGTGGCTCGACGACCGCGGCGGGATCATCGCCGACGTCACCGTCACGCGGCTGGCCGCGGACGTGTACGTCGTGGTCAGCGGCGACAACATCCACCGGCGGGTACCGGCCTGGATCCGTCGCCAGACCCGGGACGGGGAGCTCGCCGTCGTCACCGACGTGACGAGCGGCCACGCCCTGCTGTCCGTGCAGGGCCCGCGATCGCGCGAGCTGCTGCAGCGGCTGAGCCCGGACGACTGGTCCGACGCCGCCTTCCCCTACCTCACCGCGCAGAAGGTCGAGCTCGGCTACACCCCGCTCTGGGCGCTGCGCGTGACGTACGTCGGTGAGCTGGGATGGGACCTGCTGGTGCCGACGGAGTTCGGCGCGACCCTCTACGAGCAGCTGCGCGAGGCCGGCGCCGACCTGGGCTTCCGGCCGACCGGGCTAGGTGCGCTGGAGACGATGCGGCTCGAGAAGGCCTTCCGCGACATGGGCCACGACATCGACTCCGGCGACACCCCGCTGGAGGCCGGCCTCGGGTTCGCCGTGGCCTGGGACAAGCCGGGCGGCTTCGTCGGCCGCGAGGCGCTGTCGAAGCTGCGCGAGTCGGGCCCGCCGACCCGCCGGCTCGTCAACGTGCTGCTCACGTCGCCCGACCACGACCTCTACGGCGACGAGCCGGTGTACTGGGACGACGAGCCGGTCGGCCACGTCACCAGCGGCGGCTTCGGGCACTCACTCGGGGCCTCGTGCGGGATCGCCGGCATCAGTCGCGACGCGGGCCTCACCGCCGCCGACCTGGCCGGCGGCTCGTTCGAGATCGACGTCGCCGGGACCCGGGTCCCCGCTCAGGTCTCGCTCAAGCCGTTCTTCGACCCGGGGCGCGAACGCATCCTCCGCTGAGTCCTACCCGAGGCTGCGGGCGATCTCGGACTGCCGGACCAGGATGGCCGCCTCGTCCAGCTTCTTGCGGCGCAGCCAGGTGGTGACCTCGGTGTTGCACTTGCTCGCGTTGCAGGAGCCGCAGGCTGGCACCACGTTGTTCAACGTGTAGCGGCCACCGCGCGAGATCGGCAGCAGGCAGTCCTTCTGGAGGGGACGGTCGGCCGCCCCGCAGTAGGCACAGCCGCCCCAGGCTGCCCGGAGGGCGGCCCACTGCACGTCCGTCAGGTCGTGCTCGACCGCCGCCATCCGGCGCTGGCGGCGCTTCGCGTAGCGCGCGGCACGGGTCCGGGTGGGCATGCGCCGAGGGTACGGCGAGGAGGTCTCCGGGCGGTGGAGCCGAGCCGTGCGGTGTCAGTGGGCGCCGGCGAAGTTGAGGCCGACGACCCCGGCGACGATCAGCCCGAGCGAGGCGGCCTTCAGCCAGCCCATCTGCTCACCGAGGAAGGCGAACCCGATGAGGGCGACGACGGCGGTGCCGACGCCGGACCAGACGGCGTACGCGATCGAGATCGGCATGGTGCGGACCACCAGGGCCAGCAGCCAGATCGAGATGCCGTAGCCACCCATGACGACCACCGTCCAGAACGGATCGGTGAAGCCTTCGGCGCGGGGGAGCAGTGCGGTCGCGGCGACCTCGATCCCGATCGCGGCGGCCAGCAGGCTGATGGCGACGTACATGACTTCCTCTCTCGTGTAGCGGATGCTACATGCCCAACTGTAGCACTCGCTACAATGGGGTCGTGAATCGCCGGGAGCAGCTGCTCGACCAGGTGACGGACCACGTGCTGGAGCACGGTCTGATCGGCCTCACGCTGCGACCACTGGCGGCCGCGATCGGCACCAGCGACCGGATGCTGATCTACCACTTCGGCAGCCGGGACTCCCTGGTCTCGGCCGTGGTCGCCCGCTCGACGCACCGGGCGACGGCCGCGGTGGCCCGGCTTCCCGCGGCGCCGTCGGTCCGGTCCGCGGTCAACCGGCTCTGGGGCGCCTACCAGTCGCAGCCGCTGCGTGCGCTGCTCACGCTCTACTGCCAGGCCGCCGCCAGCGGCCTGATCGGTGAGGAGCCCTACCTCTCCGACGCCCGCGCGAGCAACGAGCAGTGGGCGTCGGCCCTGAGCGACTACCTGGTGCGCAGCGGTGCTCCGGTACGACGGGTGGCGCGGATCGTCACGCTCGTCGACTCGGCCCTCTACGGCTTCCACCTCGACCTCACGACCGACCGGCCCGACGAGCTGACCCGTGGCGTCGACGACCTGGCGGCGGCCGCGCAGGCGCTGGCGACGTAGTTGGCGACGACGTAGCCGCTGCGGGCGCGCGTCAGTCGAACCAGGAGCGGCGCATCGAGAAGATCCACCGCCGCCGTGGGTGCTCCGAGACCGACCAGAGCCGGTCGGTGGACGGCCAGTAGCTGAGGTCCTCCGGCCCCATCGGCACCGCCAGCCGTCGGCGCCGTAGGCTGCCCGGCTCCCCGACGTAGACGTCACCCGGCCACCACGAACCGCGCGACACGGTCACGTGGTGCCGGCCGCGGGCGACCACCGCCCCCTGCATCTGGACCACGCCGGCGTCGTCGAGAGCCACGGGCGTGGCCGCCCCGTCGTCGCCCGCGACGAGCAGCCCGGACTCCACGTCGAGGTCGAACCGCGCCAGCCGGGTCGAGGCGGTGCCGCGGCCGTACTCACCGGTGACCAGCGAGTGCGGCCGTCGCTCACGGTCCAGCGACAGGAACGAGTAGCGCAGCCCGGCCTGACCGTCCGGCGTCCGCGCGCGGTAGGAGAACCGCACCGGCAGCAGCCAGTCGTGGCCGTACGTCGTGAGCCCGCCCCCGGACCGCATCAGGTCGTCGAGCCGGCAGCTGACGACGCCGCGCGAGGTGGCCGCCACGTGCAGGAAGCCGCCGGACCACACCAGCCCGCCGGCGTGCACCGTGAGCGGCCGCACCGAGACCCCGCCGTCGTCGTCGACCGTCGGGACGACGAGCAGCACGTGCTCGTAACTGCAGCGTGTCCAGGTCGAGGAAGGTGACCCGCGAGCCGTGCGACCCGCCCTGGACGGGGTGGGAGTACCACGAGACCACCAGCAGCCGGCGGCCCGCGACCACCTCGCTCCGGTCGGCGTCCGCAGAGGTGGAGATGCCCTGGGGCCACCACTGGGGGTCGCGGTTGTCGGACGCGGTCCAGGTGTAGGCCTCGTCGACGGCACGGCCGAGGAGCCGGCCGGTCGCGGCCCGCCTCGCCTGGTGAGGCAGTGCCCCGAGCAGCTCCTCGAACGGCGCGCGACCGTCGGCCAGGGCCGCGAGGGCGTCGATCTCCCGCACGTTCTCGTCGGTCCGGGTGAGGTGGTGCACGCCCCGCTCGGTCATGCCCGCACCGTAGCGACCGCTCCCGTGGTGGGATAGCCGACGTGTCGGAGCGCCAGCGCGTCGTCGGGGCCGCGGTCGTCCGCGACGGCCTGGTGCTGGCCGCCCGGCGTACGGCGCCCGCGGCCGCAGCCGGTCGCTGGGAGTTCCCGGGCGGCAAGGTGGAGTCCGGCGAGGCGCCGGAGGACGCGCTGGTGCGCGAGCTGGCCGAGGAGCTCGGCTGCCGGGTCGAGGTGACCGGCTGGCTGCCCGGCACCGAGCCGATCGGCGCGGGGCACGAGCTCGCGGTCGCCGTCTGCCGCCTCCGCGAGGGGGAGCCCGCCCCGGTCGAGCACGACGCGACCCGGTGGCTGGCGGCGACCGAGCTCGACGACGTCGACTGGCTGGACCCCGACCGGCCGTTCCTGCCGTCGCTGCGGGCGCACCTGGAGGCGGGATGAGGCCTCGAGCGAGGCCTCTGCCTCCACGAGGGCGACGTCTCCGAGCCGCCGCCGCCGCTCGATCTTGCGACCTCGCCGCGACGTCGTCACCGGTCTCCGCAAGACTGAGGCCATGTCCGAGACGTTCGAGCAGCGGATGCTGCTGGTCCACGCCCACCCCGACGACGAGACCATCAACAACGGCGCCACGATGGCCGCCTACGTCGCGGCGGGGCGCGGCGTCACCCTGGTGACCTGCACCGCCGGCGAGATGGGGGAGGTGCTGGTTCCCGACCTCGCCCACCTCGCCTACGACGAGAAGGGCGGGCTGGGCGAGCACCGTCGGACCGAGCTCGCCGAGGCGATGTCGATCCTGGGCGTCACCGACCAGCGCTGGCTGGGCGGGTTCGGCGCGTTCCACGACTCCGGGATGGCCTGGCACGAGGACGGCCACGCGATGGCCGCCGAGTTCGTGCCCGACAACGCGTTCTGGAACGCCGACCTCACCGAGGCGGCCGACCACCTGGTCCAGGTGATCCGCGAGGTCCGCCCGCAGGTGCTGGTCACCTACGACCAGTTCGGCGGCTACGGACACCCCGACCACATCCAGGCCCACCGGGTGGCGACGTACGCCGCCGACCTGGCCGGCGTGCGCTCCTACCGCCTCGACCTCGGCGAGCCGTGGGAGATCGCCAAGGTCTACTGGTGTGCGATGTCCGAGAGCCGGATGCGCGAGAGCCTGCGTCAGCTGCGCGACGCGGGAGACACCGAGACCTTCGAGGGGATGGACCCCGACGGCGACCTGCCGCCGTTCATCACGCCCGACGAGCTGATCTCGAGCCGGGTCGAGGGCGGCGAGTTCGTCGCCCGGAAGATGACGGCGCTCGCGGCCCACCAGACGCAGGTGGAGTCCGACGGGCCGTTCTTCAGCGGCGGCGAGAGCGGGCACGCCTTCTGGAGCGAGGAGCACTACCGGATCGTCCGCGGCCGGGCGGTCCCCGGGCCAGACGGCTACGAGACCGACCTGTTCGCGGGGCTGTGACCACGCTGCTGCGGTGCGCCGTGGCACTACTGCTCCTGGCCGTCGGTGCTGCCACCGCGGTCGCAGCGGTCGCCGTCCACGAGCTCTGGTGGGGGCTCCCCGTGACCGCCGCGGCCGTCGTCACCGGCCTGCCGGCCGTGGGCCGCGGCTGGTCCACCCGGCTGCCGCTGGCCCTCGGGTTCGTCGCCGGGGTCGCCTGGTTCGTGCGGGCCCGGCCCGAGGGCGACTACGCCATCGCGTCGAGCGTCCGCGGCTACCTGTTGCTGCTCCTGGCGTTCCTGGTGCTCGCGGTGGCGATCGGAACCCTGCCCCGACCACACCGTGGCGCGGTGCGCGGGTCGGCGTGACCGCCCGCCTACTATGGCGCGCGTGACCGATCCCGGACGTGAGAAGGCGGGCGGCCGCGTCGTCCTGCTCCTGGTGCTGGGACTCGCGCTGCTCGTCGGTGGTGCGTACGCCGCGGCGTACGTCGGGGCCGGCGACAAGGTGCCGCGCGGCACGACGGTGGCCGGTGTCGACGTCGGTGGGCTGACGCCCGAGCAGGCGGTCCGCACCCTCGAGGAGGGCCTCGCCGACCGTGTCGACGAGCCGATCTCGGTCGGGGTCGACGGGGAGACGCTCACCGTCAGCCCCGACGAGGCCGGGATCGAGGTCGACTACGACGCGTCCATCGAGGCGGCCGGGGGCGGCCAGTCGTGGGACCCGGCGCGCCTGTGGGACTACTACACCGACGGCGATGACCTCGCGCCCGTGCTGGACGTCGACGACGCAGCCATGGCGGCGGCGATCGAGGACCTGACGGCTGAGGCCGGCACCGCAGCCCGCAACGGTCGGGTCGACTTCCGCGGGGGCCGGCTGGACGTCACCCAGCCGCAGACCGGCCGCGAGCTCGAACCCGACGCCGCCCGCGAGGCGATCGAGACGGCGTACCTCTCCGACGGCTCGGAGGTCGAGCTGTCGCTCACGACCACCCAGCCCGACATCGACGAGGCCGACGTGCAGGAGGCGGTGGCCGAGTTCGGCAACCCGGCGCTCTCGGGGCCGGTCACGCTGCTCTTCGGCGACTCCGAGGTACAGCTGGCGCCGCGCGTGTACGCCGAGGCGCTACAGCTGCGGCCGCAGGACGGCGAGCTGGTGCCCGGCCTCGACCGCAAGGCGCTGACGCGGCTCCTCGACGCGCGGATCAGCAGCGGTGACCCGGTCGACGCGACGGTGCGGATCGTGAACGGCGCGCCGCGCGTCATTCCCGCCAAGCCGGGCGTGACCTACCGCCCGGCCGACGTCGAGCGGACGTTCCTCGAGCTCGTGGTGCGGCCCGACGGCGAGCGCGAGGAGCGGATCGAGGCGGTGGCGGCCCAGGCCGACTTCACGACCGCGGACGCCCGGGCGCTGAAGATCACCGAGCGGGTCTCGACGTTCACGACCTACTACCCCCACGCCGACTACCGCAACGTCAACATCGGGCGGGCGGCCGAGCTCGTGGACGGCACGATCCTCGAGCCCGGCGAGGTGTTCTCGCTCAACGGGATCGTGGGGGAGCGGACCGTCGAGAACGGCTTCACCGAGGGCTACGTCATCTCCAACGGGATCCTCGTGCAGGACCTCGGCGGCGGAGTCTCGCAGATGGCCACGACCACCTTCAACGCCGCGTTCTTCGCCGGCCTCGAGGACGTCGAGCACAAGCCGCACTCGTTCTACATCGACCGCTACCCCGTCGGCCGCGAGGCGACCGTCGCGTGGGGCTCGGTCGACCTGCGTTTCCGCAACGACACCGAGTACGGCGTGCTGGTGACCGCCAACGTCACCCCGAGCACCGTGTCGACGTCGGGGGTGGTGACGGTGAGCATGTGGTCGACGAAGACCTGGGACATCACCACGTCGACGTCCGACCGCTACAACTTCACGACGGAGCAGACCCGGCGGGTCGACACCCTGCAGTGCCACCCCAACGACGGGTACGGCGGGTTCGACGTCGACGTCTACCGCTACTTCCGGGAGCCGGGCTCCTCCGAGCTGGTCCGGACGGAGAAGTTCCACACGACCTACATCCCGAGCGACACCGTGATCTGCACCAACCCCGATGCGACCGACGGCTGAGGCGGCGGGCAGCCGCGAGCCAGGGCGCGACACAATGCCCGCATGACCGGACAGCTGGAGGGGAAGACCGCCGTCGTCACCGGCGCCGGTCGCGGGATCGGGTTGGCCATCGCCCAGCGCTTCGCGCGAGAGGGAGCCCGCGTGGCACTGGCGGACCGCGACGCCGAGGCCGTCGAACGCGGCGCGGCGCAGATCGTCGAGGGCGGAGGTACGGCGCTCGGCGTCCAGACGGACGTGGGCGACCCGGCCGCCGTCGACCGGCTCTTCGAGGTCACCAGCGCCGAGCTCGGGCCGGTCGGTGTGCTGGTCAACAACGCGGCGATCACCGACGACGTGCGGCACGTGTTCGACGGCGACCAGGAGTGGTGGGACCGCTACCTGCGGGTCAACCTCACCGGGCAGTACCTCTGCCTCGACCGGGCAGCCCGGATCATGGCGCGCCACGGTGGCGGCGCGATCGTCAACGTGAGCAGTGGCGGGGCCACCGCGTCCCACCGCGGGATGCTCGCCTACGACGCGGCCAAGGGTGGTGTCGAGGCGATGACCAGGGCGGCAGCGCTGGAGCTCGCGCCCTACGGCATCCGGGTCAACACCCTCATGCCGGGGCTGATCGCGACGTCGGAGGACGAGCCGGAGTGGTCGCTCAAGCGGCGCGACGAGACCGTGCCGCTGGGTCGCGGCGGCCGCGCGGAGGACCTCGCCGGACCGGCGCTCTTCCTGGTGTCCGACGACGCGGCGTACGTCACGGGCACCAAGGTGGTCGTCGACGGCGGCGTGCTGGCGAACCAGCGCAGCCCGCAGGTCGACACGTTCCCGGTCGACGGCTTCCCCTCAGTGGAGTCGCTCGACTCCTGACGCGCGCAGGGCCGCGCGCACCCGACGCGCCAGCTCGGTCACGGCGGCTGCCTCGCGGCGGGCGTCCGCGACGGCGTCCGCGGTCGTGCCCGGCCGGAACCTGATCCGGTCGCCGGGTCGGGCCTGCGCGAGCCGGTCGGTGGCCACGGTCGTCGCGACGCCGAGGACCGGGTAGCCGGCCGTGACCAGGCGGCCGCGCAGCAGCACCAGCAGTCCGTCGGTGGGCGGCACCTCGACCGCGCCGACGGGGACGCCACGGGAGATCATCTCCGCCCGGCCGCGGCGGGCCGGCGCCTCGCCCAGCAGCCGCAGGCCGACGTAGTCGGAGTCGCGGCCGACCTCGAACTCGTCCAGCGCATGCCACGCGTCCGGTGCGAAGTCACCGGCCTCGGGCCCGGGCGTGACGGCGATCTCCCACGCATGCCCCGGCGCCGGGTGGTCGACCGGGAAGCGGAACACCGGGATCACCGTGTGCGGATGGGTGAAGCCGGCGAACCGGGTGCGGACGGCGAGCTGGTCGCCGGCCTCGAGCCGGGTGCCGACGCCGAGCAGCGGGTCGGGCGCCACGCTGCCGAGCGTGCGGTCGGCCTCGAGCGACCCGCCGACCGCGACGTACGTGCGCCAGCCTCGGTCGGGTGGCTCGACGACCACCCGGCGGTCGGCCGGCACCACCAGCGTCTGCCACACCGGCTGCGGCTGACCGGCCACCGTCACCCGGTCGGCGGCGCCGGTGACGGCGACGAGGGCCGGCCGGTCGAGCGCGAACGACCAGCCGGTCGCCGTGGTCTCGAACAGGGGCGAGCCGGAGTCGTTGCCGACCAGGGCGGAGGCGACCTCGGCGGCGTGGCGGTCACCCGCGCCGTTGAGGCCGACCCCGAACCGGCTGAAGCCCGGCCGGCCGAGGTCCTGGACGGTGGTCAGGCCGGGGTCGGCGACGTGCAGCACCGTGACGTCGCGGCCGGTCATGCCGGCCCGTCGGGCTCGAGCCGCCCGGCGTGCTCGTCCCACGCGTCGGCCTCGATCGCCACGAAGCGCACCCGGTCGCCCGGCCGGTACGTCACGAGGTCGGGGTCGGCGAGGTCGAACAGGGTGAGCGGGGTGCGGCCGAGGAGCCGCCAGCCGCCGGGCGAGGGGACCGGGTAGATCATCGACTGTCGTCCGCTCACGGCGACCGACCCGGGCGGGATCCTCGTCCGCGGCGAGCGCATCCTGGGCACCTCCGCCGGGAGGGCCGGTACGTCGACGAAGAGGGCCGCCACCGGCGAGCCGACGAAGCGGAGCACCCACCGGTCGCCGGTGTGGAGCGCGACCAGCTCGTCCGTGGTCATGCCGAGCTCCTCGGCGACGTCCGCGAGGTCCGGCCCGGCGTCTCCGCCGTAGAGCACCGGGACCGAGAAGGTCCGCGGGGTCGGGTCCGGCGCGGACCGGTCGAGCCGCGAGCGCAGGACCGCCTCGACGGCGACGTGGTCGGTGCGCACCGGGTCGAACACGACGAACGCGTGACGGAAGCTGGCCACGACGTCCACGACCCCGTCGGGTGGGTCGTCGGCGAGCGACGCGGCGAGTCCCTGGGCGGTGGCCCACGCCTGGTCGTGGTCACCCTCCGGCTCCACGAGCAGCCCGGCGTCGCCGTACTCGCGGATCACCGTCACGACGCGGCCTCGAGGACCTCCGTGAGCGGGGCGATGGTGACGCCGGCCTCCTCCAGGACCCGGCGGACGTGCTGGGCGGCGGTCACGGACTCCTCGTTGTCGCCGTGCAGCAGCACCGTGTCGAAGTCGACGTCGATGGTGGCGCCGCTGCGGGTCCGCACGGTGCCGGTCTCGACCATCCGGCGGGCCCGGTCGGCGATCTCCTCCGCGTCGTGGAAGACCGCGTCGGGCTGCTGCCGTGACACCAGGGTGCCGTCGTCCTCGTAGGCGCGGTCGGGGAAGGCCATCAGCCCGACCCGCAGGCCCCGGTCGCGGGCGAGCCGCTCCAGCGCACCGGAGTAGGTGACCACGATCAGCGAGTCGTCGACGTCCGCGATCGCCTCGAGCACCGGCACGGCGTACGCCTCGTCCTCGACCACCAGGTTGCCGAGCCGCCCGTGCGGGCTGACGTGCTGCACCGCGACGCCGGCGGCGCGGGCGAAGCCGCTCAGGGCGCCGAGCTGGTAGACGACGTCGCCGTAGAGCTCGTCGTGGGACATCTGCATCGTGCGCCGGCCGAAGCCGACCCGGTCGGGGAACGACGGGTGCGCACCGACCGCCACGCCGTGCTCCCGGCACAGCGCGACCGTCCGCCGCATGATCTCGGGGTCACCGGCGTGGAACCCGCAGGCGACGTTGGCGGAGCTCAACGACGGCAGCAGCCGGGCGTCGTCGCCCATGCGCCAGGACCCGTAGCCCTCGCCGAGGTCGGCGGAGAGGTCGATCAGACGGCTCATGGGTCCACTGTCTCAGCCCGGCGTGAGGTACCGGTAGGAGTGGTGCGGCGCGAAGCCCATCGGCTCGTAGAGCCGCCGCGCGGGCGCGTTGTCGCCCAGTACCTGGAGGTACGCCGTGCTCGCGCCCTGCGCCGCACCCCACTCGACCAGGGCGGCCATCACCGCCAGCGCGAGGCGTCGGCCCCGATGGGCGGGGGCGACCTCGATGCCGCGGAACCCGACCCAGTCGTCGGCGTACCCCGCGTAGCCGACCGCGACGTCGTCGAGGACGGCTCTCACCACGCCCGGTCCTACCGGCTCGACGACGGCTGCGGGCAGGTCCGTCGGCAGCCCGCGCGCGACCCGTGCGGCCGACGCGAGCATGAACACGGTGTCCGCCTCGTGGCCCTCGGTGACCCAGCCCCGGCCGCGGAAGAGCGCGTCCTCCGCGGAGTCGGGCAGCACGTTGGCCACCGGCCGCTCGTAGTGGGCGACGACCCGCTCGTAGGCGTCGGGAACGCCGGCCGGGCCGAACGCCATGACGGAGTTGGCCCGCCGGGCGCTCGAGGTCGCCGAGTCGCGGAGCAGCCAGTTCCCCAGCGGCTCGGTGACGATGTCGGGCCACAGCGCCATCGCCCTCAGCTGGCACTCGCGCGGGTCGACCCGGAAGCGGGTGGCCGGACGCGGCGGGACCGGCTTGCCGGACACGATCAGCGCGAGCGGGATCGTGACGGCCGGACCGCTCTCGGGCTGGACGACGCACTCGCCGTCCGACCAGCGCAGGCAGGTGCCGAGCACGTCCGTCATCGCGGGTCCCCCGCTCGGTCCGGTCTCGCCGGGCAGCAGCCGCCGGACGACGACCCGGTGGCCCACGACGTGGGGACCGAGGCCGTGTCCTGCGGGGTGGCCTTCCGGGGCACTGCGCACGCCGGGATACTAGGCTGACAGCCGTAACTGGCCCCGCCCCGTCCAGGAGGAACTGGTGACCTACGTCATCGCCCAGCCGTGCGTCGACCTCAAGGACCGCGCGTGCGTCGACGAGTGCCCGGTCGACTGCATCTACGAGGGCAAGCGGATGCTCTACATCCACCCGGACGAGTGCGTCGACTGCGGTGCCTGCGAACCGGTCTGCCCGGTCGAGGCGATCTTCTACGAGGACGACACCCCGGAGGAGTGGAAGAGCTACTACGACGCCAACGTGCACTTCTTCGACGACCTCGGATCCCCCGGTGGCGCGGCCAAGATGGGCGTGATCGACCACGACCACGAGGTCGTCTCGGCGCTGCCGCCGCAAGAACACGACGAGTGAGCCGGGCCCGGGTCTCCGAGCGGCTGCCGGACTTCCCCTGGGACCAGCTGGCGGCGTACGCCGAGACGGCCCGCGCGCACCCCGACGGTCTCGTCGACCTGTCGATCGGCACGCCGGTCGACCCCACCCCGGACGTGGTCCAGGACGCACTGCGGGCCGCCGCTGACTCGCCCGGCTACCCGACGACCCAGGGGCTCGCGGAGACCCGCCGGGCTGCGGTCGACTGGCTGTCGCGACGGCACGGCGTCTCCGGGCTCGGGATCGACGGGGTGCTGCCCGTGATCGGCTCGAAGGAGCTGATCGCCTCGCTGCCCGGCCACCTCGGGCTCGGCGCCGGCGACGTGGTCGGCTACCCGGCGCTCGCCTACCCGACGTACGAGGTGGGGGCTGCGCTGTGCGGCGCCCGCGGTTTCGCGACCGACTCGCTGACGGCGTTCGGTCCCGAGCGGCCCGCGCTGCTGTGGCTCAACAGCCCGTCCAACCCCACCGGCCGGGTGCTGCCGGTCGAGCACCTCCGCAAGGTCGTCGAGTGGTGCCGCGAGGGCGGCACCCTGCTGGTGTCCGACGAGTGCTACCTCGAGTGCGTCTGGGACCGGGGGACGCCGGCGGTGTCGGTGCTCCACCCGGACGTGTGCGGCGGGTCGCACGACGGCGTGCTCGCCGTCCACTCGCTGTCGAAGCGGTCGAACCTGGCCGGCTACCGCTGCGGCTTCGTCGCCGGCGACCCGGCCGTGCTGGCCGAGCTGCTCGCGGTCCGCAAGAACCTCGGCCTGATGCAGCCCGGCCCCCAGCAGCGGGCGATGATCGCCGCCCTGGCCGACGACGAGCACGCCGCGGTCCAGCACGCGACGTACAGGCGTCGCCGCACGTTGCTCCGCGACGCGCTCGAGGCCGCCGGGTTCCGGGTCGACCACTCCGAGGCGTCGCTCTACCTGTGGTCCACCCGGGACGACGACTGCTGGGACACCGTCGCGTGGTTCGCCGAGCGGGGCGTGCTGGTCGCCCCGGGCTCCTTCTACGGCGCCGAGGGCTCGCGCCACGTCCGGATCGCGTTCACCGCGACCGACGAGCGGGTCGCCGAGGTGCCGGGTCGCCTGGTCTGAACGTGCGGCCGGGCCGGCCCGGGGGGCGGGCCGGCCCTGGGCCGTGGGGGGTGGCGGTGCGGAGCGGGGGGCGCTCAGCGCGCGACGAGCAGCGGCAGGTGGGAGGTCGCCGCGGCGTCGTCGTAGTCGGTGTCGTCCTCGTCGTCGTCGGCGTTCCACCACGCGGGCTCCGCCACGGGCTCGTCGGTCTGCCAGGAGGGGCGGTGGGCGCTGACCTGGACCGCGGAGACGTCGGACAGCCGCACCACGTGGTGGCTGGAGTCGGGACCGGTGAGGATCACCCCATGGCCGTCGATCTCGCTCACGGCACCCTCGATCCAGTGTCCGGAGACGAGCACCCGGACCTCGACCCCGTGGTCGCGGGCGCGGCCCAACGCGGTTCCGATGGTGTAGACGGTCGACTGCATCAGCTCTGGTCCCCTCTGATCAGGTGCCCGGTCCGCCCACGGACCGGGCAAGAACCACCGTAAGGACGGGTAGCCTCCGTTGTCCGCCGGTTCGGGCAGGTCTGGCCGGACGGATGCCGGGCCATAGTCCGTTCGGGTGGGGACCCGCGCTCACTCGAAGACGTCGACGTGCACGTGGTCACGGTGCTCGAGGATCGCGGCCGTGTCGGCGTCGCGGCCGGACGTGTCGGGCGCGTAGCGGCGCCACCCGGACCCGGACCGCAGCCCGGACGTCCAGATCCGGCCGTCGAAGATCACGGTCTGCACGTGCAGGCGGGCGGCCTGGGCCACCAGGTAGTGGGCCATCGCCCAGCCACGGTCCTTGTTGGCCTCGCTGACGGGCCGCACGAACACGTCGATCGCCCGCCCCTCGTAGTGGGCGGACCCTTCCCGGTGCCCGTCGCGGACCCCGCCGGGCGCGAAGCCGCCGAGCGCCTGCGGGCCGAACGCCGCCTCGAGGTCGGTTCGGACGCCGACCGCCCGCGGCGTCAGGCCCGTGGCGTCGAGGTCGGAGGTGGCCCCGGCAGGGCTGTCGGAGACGGTGCAGTGGAAGGCGCGCCACGTCTCGCCGGTGAGCGCGCTGGCGAGCACCCGCGCGTCCGCCTCGTGGTCGGCGTACGCCTCGGGGAAGGCGGAGCGCTGCACTTCCTGGGCGGCGACCGTGATCTCCATCGAGGCGTACCCGTCGACGCGATCGAGCGCGTCGTAGAAGGCGTTGATCGCGTACTCCGGCTCGAGCACCTGGCGGCGGGTGCCCCAGCCCTGCGAGGGCCGCTGCTGGAAGAGACCGAGCGAGTCGCGGTCGCCGTAGTCGATGTTGGTGAGCTTCGACTCCTGGTAGGCCGTGGCCAGCGCGATCGTCGCCGCCCGGGCGGGCATGCCCCGGCGGAGGGCGATCGCGGAGATCAGGGCGGCGTTCTCCGCCTGCTCGGGCGCGAGCTCCACGGTGCGGCCCTGCACGGTGGCGGTGCAGCTGTCTGCCCGCAGCAGCGGCGCGACGGTGTCGCCCACGAGCCGCCACGCGAGGATGCCCGCGGCCACGACGGCGATGACGGCGCCGACGACCCAGACCCTCCTCAACGCGGCACGCTAGTTGGCGTGGAGAGCCGCGTTGAGGGCGATGCCCTTGCCCTTCCAGGGCACGGCCTCGACCGCGCCGCTCACCGAGTTGCGGCGGAACAGCACGTTGCTCGCCCCCGACAGGGTGGCGGCCTTGACGACCTTCGGCTTGCTGTCGATGTCCAGGATGGTGACCTTGGTGCCGGCGGTGACGTAGCAGCCGGCCTCGACGACGCAGTCGTCGCCGAGCGAGATCCCGATCCCGGCGTTCGCGCCGAGCAGGCAGCGCTCGCCGATGGAGACGACCTGGGTGCCGCCGCCCGAGAGGGTGCCCATGATCGACGCCCCGCCGCCGACGTCGGAACCGTCCCCGACGACGACGCCGGCCGAGACCCGGCCCTCGACCATGGAGGCGCCGAGCGTGCCGGCGTTGTAGTTCACGAACCCCTCGTGCATGACGGTGGTGCCCTCGGCCAGGTGGGCGCCGAGCCGGACCCGGCCGGCGTCGGCGATCCGGACGCCGGTCGGGACGACGTAGTCGGTCATCCGCGGGAACTTGTCGATCCCGAGGACCTGCACCGGACCGTGCTCGCGCAACCGGAGCCGGGTGGCCTCGAAGTCGTCGACGGGGCACGGGCCCGCGCTCGTCCAGACGACGTTGCTGAGGACGCCGAAGATGCCGTCGAGGTTCTGGCCGTGCGGCCTCACCAGCCGGTGGGACAGCAGCTGCAGCCGCAGGTAGGCGTCGGCCGCGCGCGTCGGGGGCTCGGTCAGGTCGACCTCGACCGTGACGACCTCCGTCCGCACCCGGCGGGCCGGGTGGTCGCCTGCCTGGTCGGCCAGGCCGGCCGGCGGGCGCTCGTCGTCGGGACGCACCCCGAGCGCGGGGGAAGGGAACCACGCCTCGAGCACGGTGCCCTCGGACGCACCGCTCGTGACGACGGTGGCGAGGCCGTGGCCCCAGGCGGCGGTCGGTGTGTCGGTCACGGCGCCAGCCTACGGAGTGGCCGTCAGGCCTCGAACGTCCCGGTGATCCAGCCGAGCATGTCGAGCGTCTGGTCGTTCCAGTAGACCCAGGTGTGGCCGCCCGTGCCCTGCACCCACGGGTCGGGGGCGACCGGCGCCTGCTCGGCGAGCGCGACGGAGGCGTCGCTGACGGGGTCGTCGGTGGCGCACCAGAGCCCCCACGGCACGGTCTCGAGCACGCCGAGGTCGTCGAACGCCGGGTCGTCCGGCGCCATCGCGGGGCTGTAGAGCGCCAGCGCCTCGGCCCAGTCCGGCTCGGCCTGGAGGAGCCGCAGCGCGCCGTACCCGCCGCGGGACCAGCCCCAGAGGGCGCGCCGCCCGGCGTCGTACCCGCGTTCGTCGAGCCACCTCGGCAGCTCGTCGCGCAGCATGGCCTGCGGATCCGTCGCGCCGCTGGGGAGCCAGCCGTCGGGACCGTCGTCCGTCGCGACCAGCACGAACGGCGGCGCGCCCGCCTCCACTGCAGCGGTCACGAAGCGGGGCAGCCCGAAGTCAGGCAGCGCGGCGGCGGACTGCGACGAGCCGTGCAGCGCGACCACCACCGGCAGCCCCGCGCCGTCGCCGTAGCCGTGCGGCACCGCGGTCAGCAGGTCGATCTCCCCCAGGTGCTCCGACGTCATGCGCTCGAGCCGGACTTCGCCCTCGGCGGCGTCGGGGATGAACGGGTCGGCGCCGAGCCCGACCAGCCGCTTGGCGCGGCCCGGCGCGATCGCGAAGCCGGCGAGGCCGACGGCGCCGACGCCCCCGGCACCGAGCAGGACTCCCCGACGCGAGATCATGGGCGCAGCCTAGGTGCCGCGCAGCCTCGCCACCGCGCCTTCGAGCCCCGAGGCCACGAACGCCTCGCCGCCGTCGTGGAGCCCGTGGTGGACCTCCCACCACGGCCCGAGCAGGTGCCAGTCGTGGCCCCGGGCCAGCTCCTCCGCGGTGGCGCCGTACGTCGCGGACAGTGCGTCGGCGAACGGTTCGGGGGTCCGGTTGACCACCCAGGCCAGGTCGAGTGCGTGGTCGCCCACGGCGACGTCGGTCCAGTCGATGACGCCGGTGACCCGGCCGTCGGTGACGAGCAGGTGCTCGGGTCCGAGGTCACCGTGCCGGAGGGCCGTCCGGTGGCATGCCGCCGCGCAGCGGCCGACCAGGTCCTGCCCGCGGGAGCGGAGGTCCTCCGGGAGCAACGGCACCACCCGCTCGGCCAGCTCGTCGAGCGCCGGCAACCGGTCGAGGTCGTGGGCGATCCCGGTCCCGTCCCAGACCTCAGCCGGGGTGTCGTGCAGCGCACGGAGGAACGCGCCGACCCGTTCGCCGTCTTCTTTCGTGAGCCGCGTCGGTTCGACCGGGGCGCCGGGCACGAGCCGGTGGCGCCATCGCGGGGGGTCGGTGTCGAGCAGGGCGGGAACGGGGACGTCGAGGGGCAGCCTGGGCGCGAGGCGAGGCATCAGCCGGGCCTCCGCCTCGAGCCGGCCTGCGACGTCCGGCCGCCGAGCGGTGCGGTCGAGCCAGGTGCCCTCGACGATCTCGGCGTGGCTGTCCCACCCCTGCACCGTGACCGGGACCCGGTCTGCCAGCCGGCCGCGGAGCCAGTCGCCGAGGATCCCGGCCGTGTCGGGGACGAACTCGTCCGACGCACCGTCCAGGGCCGCGACGAGCCGGTCGAGCGTCCACCAGTCGCCCTCGGCCACCTCCTCGGGCTGCCAGGTGATCGGTCCGTCGTACGTCGTCGTGAAGCAGTGGCCCCAGTAGTCGGTGTGGTCGTCGGTGTAGCGCGCCACCCGGATCGGCGCGAGCCGGACGCCCGTGACGCCGAGCTCCTCGGCCAGCTCCCGGACCGCTCCCTCGCGCGGGTCCTCCCCGGCCCCGACGACGCCGCCCGCTGCGAAGTCGTACCGGCCGGGGTAGACGTCCTTGGTCTCGGTCCGCCGGTGCACGTAGACGCGGCCCAGCGGGTCGCGCACCACGACCGCGGTCGCGGCGTGCGTCAGGTTCTCGGCGCGCATCCGGGCCCGGTCGGTCGTGCCCGCCGGCTCGCCGGCCGCGTCGTAGAGCTGGACGAGCTCGACCGACGGCAGCCCGGGGATGCACATGTCCGCCACGGTAGGCCGCCCCGGTCCCGGCCGCTTCTCGATTACTGACCGGTACGGCCGTCGAGGCACTCGCGCCAGGGACGGTAGTCCACGGTCGAACGGCCCCTGGTGCCGGTCTGCGAGGGCCACTCGGCCGTGGACTACCAGTCCCGCACCGGGCGGGCAGGGGGTCTGTGGAGAAGAACTGGGAAGGAGTCGCGATCGGGGAACGCTCCGGGTGTGTTCGAGCCACCGCCGTTCGACCCTCGCCGGCCCGCCCTCGTGGCACCGGTCCGGGTGGACCCGTCCGGCCGGTACGGGCCGACCCGCAAGCAGGCCCGCGGGCCGCGGTGGCGTCGGACGTCGCGGGGCCACTACGTGCCTGCGCACCTCCCGGCCGACGAGCCGCTGCAGCGGGTGGTCGAGGCCTCGGTGCTGCTCCGGCCCGGCGAGGCGGTGACGGGGTGGGCGGCGCTCCACTGGCTGGGCGGTCGTTGGTTCGGCAGCCGCACCGACCCGGTGCCACTGGTCACCGAGCGTGAGGTCGTCCCGCCGCCGGGAGTCAGAGTGAGCCAGGAGCACCTCAAGCACGGCGAGGTGGTCGTCGTCGACGGGCTGCCGGTCACCATCCCGGTGCGCTCGGTCTGCTTCGAGATGAGGCATGCCCGCGACTGGCGTGACGGGGTGGTCGCGCTCGACATGGCCTGCTACTCCGACCTCGTGACCGTGGCAGAAGTGGCGGCGTACGCCGCGCGCATCGGACCCTGGACCGGCATCCCCCGGTGTCGCAAGGCACTACCGTTCGCCGACGAGAACAGCTGGTCGCCACAGGAAGTCGTGATGCGACTCGTCTGGACGGTCGACGCCGGGTTCCCGAGGCCACTCTGCAACGTGCCGGTGTTCGACCGGCTCGGTCAGCACATCGGGACCCCCGACCTGCTCGACCCGGTCGCCGGCGTGGTGGGCGAGTACGACGGGAGCCATCACCTCCTCGGGAGTCAGCGTGGCCGGGACGTGCGCCGGGAGGGCGAGTTCAGGCGGCTCGGTCTGGAATGCGTGACGATGGTCGCGTCCGACCGCTCCGATGGCTACGCCTCGTTCCGATCCCGGCTCGCCACTGCGTACGCCGCCGCTCGCCACGCGCCGGCAGGCGACCGGCCCTGGACCGTCGAGCAGCCGTCGTGGTGGACCGACACCTCGACCGTCGCGGCCAGGTTCCGCCTCGCCCCCGCCGCCAGGGCACGCCTCCTCCGCCACCGCTGGGCAGCCTGAAGGGAGGTAGTCCACGGTCGAACGGCCCTAGGGATCACCTCCTGAGGGCCACTCACCCGTGGACTACCGAGCGAGACGGGGACGTCACTTGCTGGTGGACCGCCGGTACTGGCGGACCGAGAGGGGGGCGAAGACGGCCACGATGACGGCGGCCCAGATGAGGGTGTAGAGGACCGGGTTCTGCATGGCCCACGAGTCGGGGACGGGGATACTGGGGTCGGCGTTGCCGAACAGCTCGCGGCAGGCCTGGGTGACCGTCGACACCGGGTTCCACTCCACGAACGTCCGCAGCACACCGGAGAACGACTCCTGCGGGACGAACGCGTTGGAGATGAACGTCAGCGGCATGATCACGATGAACGACGCGTTGTTGACGACCTCCACGCTGGGCACGATCAGCCCGACGAACGCCATGATCCAGCTGATCGCGTAGGCGAACACCAGCAGCAGGAGCAGCCCCAGGACGGCGTCGACGACGCCCTCGCGGATCCGCCACCCGACGAGCAGGCCGGTCAGCGCCATGATCACGAGCGAGATCACGTTGTAGGCGACGTCGGACGTCGTGCGACCGACCAGCACCGCGGACCGCGACATCGGCAGCGACTTGAACCGGTCGATGATCCCCTTCTGCATGTCGTCGGCCAGTCCGTAGCCGGTGAAGGTCGCGCCGAACACCACGGTCTGGGCGAAGATCCCGGGGACCAGGAACTCCTTGTAGTCGACGTTGCCCGGGGGGTCGATCGCGCCGCCGAACACGTAGGCGAACAGCAGCACGAACATGATCGGGGAGATCAGGACGAACACCAGGATGTCCGGCACGCGCTTGATCTTGATCAGGTTGCGCTTCGCGACGACCCACCCGTCGGTGAGCGCGCCGCGCACGCCGCGGCTGGTCACCGTCGTGCTCATGCGGACACCTCCGACTTCTTCGACTTCTGCTGTGACTCCGTCGCCGGGTCGTCCGCGACCTCGGCGGCATGCCCCGTGAGGCTCATGAACACGTCGTCGAGGGTGGGCCGGCGCAGCCCGATGTCGAGCACCTCGATCCGCTGCTCCTCGAACCCCTGCAGCACCCGGAGCAGCGCCTGCTGCCCGCCGCTGACGGGGGCGGTCAGGTTGCGACGGTTGTCCTCGTCGACCTGGACCTCGCCGCCGGAGACCTCGGCGAGCACGCGCACGGCGGCGTCGCGGGTGGTGGTGTCACTCAGGACCACCTCGACCCGCTCGCCGCCCGTCTGCGACTTGAGCTCGTCGGCGGTGCCACGCGCGATCGCCCGGCCGTGGTCGATCACCACGATGTCGTCGGCGAGCCGGTCGGCCTCCTCGAGGTACTGGGTGGTGAGCAGGAGGGTCGCCCCGGAGGCGACCAGCTCACGGATCACCTCCCACATCTGTTGCCGGCTGCGCACGTCGAGCCCGGTCGTGGGCTCGTCGAGGATCAGCACGGGCGGCTCGGCGACCAGCGCCAGGGCGAGGTCGAGCCGGCGCCGCATGCCGCCGCTGTAGGTCTTCGACGGCCGGTCGGCCGCGTCGCTCAGGTCGAAGCGCTCGAGCAGCTCGCGGCCTCGGGTGCGGGCCCGCGCCTTCTCGAAGCCGTAGAGCCGACCCACCATCTCGAGGTTCTCGTAGCCCGTGAGGTGCTCGTCGACCGCGGCGTACTGCCCCGACAGCCCGATCCGCGCCCGGACCCCCGCCGGATCGGCGAGGACGTCGACGCCCGCCACCTCCGCCGACCCCGCGTCGGGCTGGATCAGGGTCGCCAGCACCCGGACCGCGGTGGTCTTGCCCGCGCCGTTGGGACCGAGCAGAGCCAGCACCTGGCCCTCTGGCACGGTCAGGTCGAGCCCGCTGAGCGCCTCGACGGTCTTGTACTTCTTGGCCAGGCCCGTGGCCCGGATCATCTCCCGCATGACTGCCCCTCCCGGATCGGAGATCCGAACCTACCGACTCCCACTGACACCGGAACTCATCGGTGGTTCGAGACGGGACCTGGCGGCCCTCCTCCATCACCGGGGAACGGATTGGCGAGGGTCGCGCGTCGCGCCGTACGCTGGCGCCACAGGCGCTCGAGCCGTCATCAGCGGCGAGCCTCCGGAAGAACCGGCCACCCGACCCGGGGTGGACCTCAGTAGAACCGGACGGGTAGGCCCGTCACAGCCCGCAACGAGCGGTCGGCGCCGATCTGGCGCCGGCAAGCGAGGTGGTACCGCGGCGTCAGTCGTCCTCGTGGGAATCGACAGCTCCACCCGACGAACGACGTACCGCAGGAGATCCGCCCATGTCCTACCCCCAGGTCGCCACCGGTCAGTCCGGCGAGCACCACCACGTCCCGTCGAGCGCCGACTTCCCGGCGATCGAGGAGCGGGTGCTGGCCTACTGGAAGGCCGACGGCACCTTCGAGGCGAGCGTCGAGCAGCGCGATGCCGGCACCGACGGCGACAACGAGTACGTCTTCTACGACGGCCCGCCGTTCGCCAACGGGCTCCCGCACTACGGCCACCTGCTCACCGGCTACGTGAAGGACCTGATCCCGCGCTACCGGACCATGCGCGGCAGCCGGGTCGAGCGCCGCTTCGGCTGGGACACCCACGGCCTGCCGGCCGAGCTGGAGGCGATGCGCCTCAAGGGCATCAAGACGACCGAGGAGATCCACGACCTCGGGATCGAGGAGTTCAACGACCTCTGCCGGTCCAGCGTGCTCACCTACACCTCCGAGTGGCGCGACTACGTCACCCGGCAGGCCCGCTGGGTCGACTTCGAGAACGACTACAAGACGCTCGACCTCGACTACATGGAGTCGGTGATCTGGGCGTTCAAGCAGCTGCACGAGAAGGGGCTCGCCTACGAGGGCTTCCGGGTGCTGCCCTACTGCTGGAACGACGAGACCCCGCTGTCGGCGCACGAGCTGCGGATGGACGAGGACGTCTACCAGGACCGCCAGGACCCCGCCGTCACGGTCGGCTGCCGGCTCGAGACCGGCGAGATCGCGCTGGTCTGGACGACGACGCCGTGGACCCTGCCCAGCAACCTGCTGATCATGGTCGGCGAGGACATCCCGTACGTCGTGGTCGAGTCGGACCTGCCCACGGGCGCCACCGAGCGCTACCTCCTCGGCGAGGAGCGGCTGCCGGCGTACCGCCGCGAGCTCGGCGAGGACGCGCCCGTCGTCGAGCGGCTCACGGGCCGCGACCTGCTCGGCCGCGCCTACACACCGCCGTTCACCTACTTCGAGGGCCACCCGCACGCCCACCGGGTCGTCGAGGCGCCGTTCGTCACCACCGTCGACGGCACCGGGCTGGTCCACAGCGCCGGCGCCTTCGGCGAGGAGGACAAGGCGATCACCGACCGCGAGGGCATCGACCTGATCGTCGCCGTGGCCAAGGACGGCCGCTTCACGCACCCGATCGACGAGTACGCCGGGATGCACGTGTTCGACGCCAACATCCCGATCGTGGAGCACCTGCAGAACGCCACACGCGGCCTGTCCGGCCAGCAGGCAGGGGAGACCGGCGCGGTCACGGCAGGCACGGTGCTGCTACGGCGCGAGTCCTACCTGCACTCCTACCCCCACTGCTGGCGCTGCCGCGAGCCGCTGATCTACATGGCGGTCTCGTCCTGGTTCGTCAGCACCACGAAGATCCGCGACCGGATGCTCGAGATCAACCAGCAGATCCGGTGGGTGCCCGACCACGTCAAGGACGGCCAGTTCGGCAAGTGGCTGGAGAACACCCGTGACTGGTCGATCAGCCGCAACCGGTTCTGGGGCAGCCCGATCCCGGTCTGGCGCTCCGACGACCCCGCCTACCCGCGGATCGACGTGTACGGATCGCTCGACGAGCTCGAGCACGACTTCGGCGTCCGACCCGACAACCTGCACCGGCCGTTCATCGACCGGCTGACGCGCCCCAACCCCGACGACCCCACCGGGAAGTCGACCATGCGTCGCGTCACCGACGTCTTCGACTGCTGGTTCGAGTCGGGGTCGATGCCGTTCGCCCAGGTGCACTACCCGTTCGAGAACGCCGACTGGTTCGAGGACCACTACCCGGGTGACTTCATCGTCGAGTACATCGGGCAGACCCGCGGCTGGTTCTACACGATGCACGTGCTGGCGACCGCGCTGTTCGACAAGCCGGCGTTCGCGACGTGCGTCAGCCACGGGGTCGTGCTCGGCTCCGACGGAAACAAGATGTCGAAGAGCCTGCGCAACTACCCGAACGTCTACGAGGTGTTCGACCGCGACGGCGCCGACGCGATGCGCTGGTTCCTGATGTCGAGCCCGATCCTGCGCGGTGGCAACCTGGTCGTCACCGAGCGGGGCATCCGCGAGTCGGTGCGGCACGTGCTGATCCCGCTGTGGAACACCTGGTACTTCTTCGCGCTCTACGCCAACGCGGCCGGGTACGACGCGTCGGCGCGGACGACGTCCACGAACGTGATGGACCGCTACGTGCTGGCCAAGCTGCGCCACTACGTCGAGGTGCTGACCGACCAGCTCGACAACTACGAGGTGGCGAACGCGTGCGACTCGACGCGCGGCTTCCTCGAGGTGTTGACCAACTGGTACATCCGCCGGTCGCGCGAACGGTTCTGGGGCGAGGACGCCGAGGCGTTCGACACCCTGTTCACGGTGCTCGAGACGGTCTGCCGGGCCGCGGCTCCGCTGCTGCCGCTCACGACCGAGGAGGTCTGGCGTGGACTCACCGGCCAGCGGTCGGTCCACCTCACCGACTGGCCCGACGCGTCGGCCCTGCCTGGCGACGAGGAGCTGGTCGGGGCGATGGACGTCGTCCGCGACGTCGCCTCGGCGGGCCTCGCGCTCCGGAAGGCCCACCAGCTGCGCACCCGGCTGCCGCTGGCATCGCTGACGCTGGTCGTCGACGACACGTCGTCCCTGGCGGGCTTCGAGCCGATCCTGGCCGACGAGCTCAACGTCAAGCAGGTGCACCTCGTCGAGGCCGGCTCCGAGCAGGCGGCGGCGTACGCCGTGGAGCAGCGGCTGACGGTGAACGCACGCGCCGCGGGGCCGCGGCTGGGTCGCGACGTCCAGACCGTCATCAAGGGTGCCAAGGCCGGCGACTGGTCGGTGGCCGACGACGGCTCCGTGACCTGCGCCGGGTTCCCCCTCGCCGACGGCGAGTACACGCTCGAGACGGTGGCCGGCGAGGACTCCGCCGACGCGGCGACGGCGGTGCTGCCGCGCGGCGGCTTCGTGGTGCTCGACACCGCGACGACGCCGGAGCTCGAGGCCGAGGGCGCCGCGCGCGACCTGGTGCGCTCGGTGCAGCAGGCCCGCCGTGACGCCGAGCTCGACGTGTCCGACCGGATCACGCTCACCGTCTCGGGGCCGGCCGACGTGCTGGCGGCCGCCCGCACCCACGAGGAGCTGCTGGCGCGCGAGACGCTCGCCGACGCGGTGACGTTCGAGGACGCGGGGGAGACCTCGGTGGCGGTGGCCCGGAGCTGACCGCTCCGCGGCTCACTCCAGGGCGGCCGGGCGCCCCCAGTCGACGGTCGACCGCACCCGGTCGGGGGCGGCGCCGACCAGCTGGGCGTCGGGCATCGCCCCCAGCGCGTCGTTGACGGCCGAGAACGCCAGCCGCGCGGCGACGAACGCCGTGATGCCGAAGATCTGCGCATCGGTGAAGCCCGCGGCGCGGAGGGCCTGGACGTCGGCGGGCGTGGTGCCGTTCGGGTCCCGGGCGACGGCGCGTGCCCAGCGGGCCAGGGCCTGGTCCGTCGGGTCGAGGCCGGTGTCGTTGCCGACCAGCACCGCCGCAGCCGTGTCGTCGCCCACCTCGCTCGCAAGCCTCGCCCCCCACGCCAGCGAGCAGTAGGAGTCACCCACGGTCGCGGCGGCCGCGCTCACGAGCACGCCCCGCTGGCGGAACGTCAGGCCGCCCACCTCGGCGCCCGTGCCCATCATCGCCACGATCCCGTCGAAGACCGACGGCCCGTGCGCCCACACCCTGGTCAGGTTCATGACGTAGCCGTCGCCGCCGAGGTCTCCGGCGTACATCGCCTGCGCCGGCTCCGTCGGCTCGGGCTCCGCGAGGAACGTGTGCGTGTCGTCCATGGTCTCCCACCTCTCTGCCGGAAGCGTAGGGCTCCCGCCTCGCACCTGACACGGCTGCGAGGCGGGCTGGTTGGATGGGGACATGACGACCCTCGACCTCTCCGCCGATGCCGTCACGCTCACCGAGCAGCTGGTCAACATCGAGTCGGTCAGTCGCAACGAGCGAGCGATCGCCGACGCCGTCGAGTCCGCGCTGCGCACCCTCCCGCACCTCACCGTGACCAGACGGGGTCACACCGTGGTCGCCCGGACCGAGCTCGGGCACGCCGAGCGGGTCGTGATCGCCGGCCACCTCGACACCGTTCCGCTCAACGACAACCTGCCCGCCCGCCGCGAGGGCGAGCTCCTCCACGGCCTGGGGACCTGCGACATGAAGGGCGGCGACGCGGTCATCCTGCGGCTCGCCGCGACGGTTCCCGCGCCCAACCGCGACGTCACCTACATCCTCTACGAGGCCGAGGAGATCGAGGCGGAGTTCAACGGCCTCAACCTGCTGGTGCAGAGCGACCCGGACCTGATGGCCGCGGACTTCGCGATCCTGATGGAGCCGTCGGGTGCGATCGTCGAGGCGGGCTGCCAGGGCACGATGCGGATCGACGTCCGGACGACGGGCGAGCGCGCCCACTCCGCACGCAGCTGGAAGGGCGTCAACGCGATCCACGGGGCGGCCGACGTGCTGGCCCGGCTCAACGCGTTCGAGGCGCGGATGCCCGTGATCGACGGCCTGGAGTACCACGAGGGGCTGAACGCGGTCTTCATCAGCGGCGGCGTCGCCGGCAACGTGCTGCCCGACGAGTGCGTCGTGTCGGTCAACTACCGGTTCGCGCCCGACCGCTCCGAGGCCGAGGCCGAGCAGTTCCTCCGCGCGTTCTTCGACGGGTACGACGTGACGCTCCGCGACAGCGCACCCGGTGCCCTGCCCGGGCTGGGACTTCCGGCGGCCAAGGCGTTCATCGACGCCGTCGGTGGGGACGACGTGCGCCCGAAGTTCGGCTGGACCGACGTGTCACGGTTCAGCGCCCTCGGCGTACCGGCGGTCAACTTCGGGCCCGGTGACCCGATGCTCGCCCACAAGCAGGGGGAGCACGTCCCGGTGGCCCACATCGAGCACTGCGAGCGGCAGCTGCGCCGCTGGCTGGGAGGCACGTCGTGAGGAGCAAGTTCAAGGGTCCGGTGACGCTGCGGCGCAAGGCCGTCGACGAGGGCACCACCGACCAGCGGCTGCTGGACTCGCGTGGCCCGAGCGACTGGGTCCACGCCGACCCGTGGCGGGTGCTGCGGATCCAGGCCGAGTTCATCGAGGGCTTCGGGGCGCTGGCGGAGCTCGGACCGGCGATCGGCGTCTTCGGCTCGGCCCGGACCAGGTCCGACCACCCGTCCTACGCCACGGGCGAGCAGGTCGGCCGAGCCCTGGTCGAAGCCGGCTTCGGCGTCATCACGGGCGGCGGCCCGGGTGCCATGGAGGCGGCCAACAAGGGCGCCAGCGAGGCGGGTGGGGTGTCCGTCGGGCTCGGGATCGAGCTGCCCTTCGAGGCGGGCCTCAACGACTACGTCGACATCGGCATCAACTTCCGCTACTTCTTCGCGCGCAAGACGATGTTCGTCAAGTACGCGCAGGGCTTCATCGTGCTCCCGGGCGGGCTCGGTACGTTCGACGAGCTCTTCGAGGCGCTCACGCTCGTGCAGACCCAGAAGGTGACGTCGTTCCCCGTCGTGCTGATGGGCGTCGACTACTGGCAGGGCCTGCTCGACTGGCTGCGCGGCACCGTGCTCGCCGAGCGCAACATCAACGAGACCGACCTCGACCTGCTGGTCCTGACCGACGACGTCGACGAGGCGGTCAGCCTGATGGTGGCCGCGCGCGAGGGACGGCTGCCGACCCCGCCACCGCGCCGGGCCGAGTGAGGCCGCGATGACCTGGGTGTTCGCGATCCTGCTGGTCCTGGTACTCGGCGCCGTCGCCGTCGTCGCTGCCGGTCGCGGTACGCCGATGTCGGAGGTCTACGACGACCGGCCCGACGCCGTCGTGCCGGCCGACCGGCCACTGACGGCCGAGGACCTGCGCCGGGTCCGCTTCTCGCTCGCGTTCCGCGGCTACCGGATGTCGGAGGTAGACACGCTGCTCGACCGCCTCGCCGCCGAGCGTGACGAGGACGCCCGCCCGCCACGCCCCGAGGGTCGTGGCGGGTCGGAGTCCGACTGAGGCAGACTTCCCCCGTGTCCGTCGAGGTGGTCGTCTACATCCTCACCGCCCTCGCGGCGGTCGTGGTGGTCCTCACCCGGCTGCGGCTCGGCCGCTCCCAGGGTGGTGCCGGACGGGTGAACGTCGGCACGGGGCTGCTGAACCTCCACACGTTCACCGGCGTGCTCGCGCTGGCCACCTGGGTGGCCTACCTGCTCTCGAGCGAGAACGCCCCGCTGGGCGGCGAGCTGGCCGGGATCATCGCGCTCGCCCTCTGGTGGGTCGTGACCATCGCCGGGCTGCTCATCCTCGTCCGGTGGCTACCCACCCGGGGCCGCCACGCGACGAAGGCCGTCGAGGACAGCTGGTCGGAGGGTCCGGGACTGTCGGTCCTCGCACACGTCGGACTGCTCGTCGGCGTCCTCGTGTTCACCTACGCCTACGCCAACTCGCACGTGTGAAGCCACGTCTCCCCGCCCTCCTGCTGGCCGCCGCGCTGGTGACACCGGTCGCGCCCGCGGTGGCCGCGCCCGACGACGCGGTGCTGTCGAAGCGCAGGCTGGGGGAGTCGGTGCAGGGGCGGTCGATCATGGCCTACCGGCTCGGCGACAAGTCGGACTTCCGGGTGGTCCTGATCGCGACCATGCACGGCAACGAGGCGCGGCCCCGGCGGATCCTGCTATCGCTCAAGAACGGCGCCTCGATCAGCGGGGTCGACCTGTGGGTCGTCCCGACCTACAACCCGGACGGGCTGGCGGCCGGCACCCGCAAGAACGCCCACGGCGTCGACCTGAACCGCAACTACCCCTACCGGTGGGCCGAGCTCGACGGCAACTATGAGAGCGGGCCGGCGCCGAAGTCCGAGCCGGAGACGCGGGCGATGATCAGGTTCCTGAAGGACGTCCGCCCCGACCGGATCCTCAGCTTCCACCAGCCGCTCCACGGCGTGGACCTCGACACGAAGAACAAGCGGTTCGCGCGTAAGGTCGCGCGGACCCTGCGGCTGCCGAAGAAGACGTTCACGTGTGGCGGCGTCTGCCACGGCACGATGACGTCCTGGTACAACCACAAGTTCTCCGGCGCCGCCCTGACGGTGGAGTACGGCGCCGACCCGAGCGCCCGGATGATGCGGGTCGTCGCCCCGGCCCGGGTGCTCGAGATCTTCGGCGCCCTCCGGGCCCGCTTCGACTAGGGAGGTGCGTCAGCGGCCCTCGAACGTCGGCTTCTGCTTGGCGATGAACGCGGCGACCGCGGCGGCGTGGTCCTCGGTCGCGCCGGTCTCCGTCATCATCCGGCTCTCGAACGCGAGGGCGTCCTCGAACGAATGACCGGCGGCGTGCGCGACCGACCGCCGCATCGCGCCGAGCGCGACGGTGGGCCCCGCCGCGAGCCGGGCGGCGACCTCGGACACCACGCCCGGGAGGTCGTCGTCCGGCACGACCTGCGTCGCCAGCCCCAGCTCGAGCGACTCGGCAGCCGACAGGGTTCGCGGGAAGTACAGCAGCTCGATCGCCTTCGCCCGTCCGACGAGGCGCTGGAGGTGGTAGCTCGCGCCGGTGTCGCACGAGAGCGCGACGTTCGCGAACGCCAGGTTGTAGCCGGCGCCCTCGGCCAGGTAGCGCAGGTCGCAGGCGAACGCGAGGCTCGCCCCCGCCCCGGCCGCGACGCCGTTCACGGCCGCGACGACCGGCTTGGCCATCGTCGCCAGCACCGTGACGATCGGGTTGTAGTGGGCGTCGACGGTGCTGAACAGCTCGTCGCTGGAGCCGCTCTCGAGGAGCTGGATGTGCTCCTTGAGGTCTTGCCCGACGCAGAACGCGCGGCCGCTGCCGGTGAGGACGACGCACCGCGCGGCGGGGTCGTCCGCGACCGCCCGGACGGTCTCGAGCAGCGCCTCCTTGGTCGCGACGTCGAGGCTGTTCATGGCCTCGGGCCGGTGCAGCGTGATCGTGGCGACGCCCTCGGTCAGGTCGAGCAGCACGGGTGAGGTCATGGAGCGCAGTCTGCCGGACCGACGCGGCGGCGCGGCGGCGCGGCCTCGCAGGCTCGGCCGCTCAGTCCACGCAAGACGTCAGGAACCGGTCGGAGGCCGGCTTGAGCCGGCGCGCCTCGCTCGTGAACAGCTCCGCGGCCCGGCGGCCGGGCCAGTCGGCCGGCAGCAGCTCGTCGGGCAGCCCCGGGTCGGTGAAGAGGAACTTGCGCCACTCGTGGACGAGCTGGAAGCGCGCCGCGAAGGCACTCTCGTCGGAGGCGTCGGGCGAGAGGGCGCCGACCAGCGCGTCGGCCTCCTCGATGAAGCGCCCGTACGCCGAGGCGAGCCCCGGCAGGTCCCAGGCGTCGACCGGGCTCGGCTCGATCCGCTCCGACCACACGAGCCGGGCGGTCGTGCCCGCCCGAGCCAGCACCTCGTCGAGCTCGGTCCGCGCGAACGGGCTCACCCACGTGTGCGGGGTGAGCTCGGCGTACCCGATGAACGCGAGGTCGGCCCGCAGCCGGGTGCGGTCGGGCCGCCGGCCGTTGGGCGGCTCCACGAGGGCAAGGTGCCAGCGGCCGTCCCAGGTGCGCTCGACCCGCCGGTAGACGCGGGTGGCGACGTCGTCGAGCCAGCGGATGGTCCGCTCGGTGGCGCGGTAGCCGCGACCGGCGGGCAGCCGGACCGGCTCCAGCCACCCCTCCGACACCATCCGCGAGATCGCCGTCCGGACCGCGGGCGCCTGAATGCCGACCGGGTCGAGCAGCCTCACCAGCCCGGCGACCGGTGCCTGGCTCCCCCGGCCGCGGAGGTGGTCGCCGTAGACGTCGAACAACGCGGACCGCGCGTGCATGGGTCGAGTGTGCCAGCCCGGGCGCGGCCTGACTTACGGGCCTGTGGCCCGGATCACGCGGCCATGGGGGATAATGGTGCGGCATACGACACGCCCGGTTCCTGATCCGGGCGCGTCCTTCGAGAGCTACGTACGAGGAAGAGGTGCGCGGATGGCGGCGATGAAGCCCCGGACGGGCGACGGACCGCTGGAGGTCACCAAGGAGGGCCGGGGTCTCGTGATGCGCGTCCCGCTCGAAGGTGGCGGCCGGCTGGTCGTGGAGCTGAACGCCGACGAGGCCACCGCGTTGCGCCAGGCGCTCGAGGGCGTCACCACCTGATCTCGTGACCGCCGCGACCGACACCCTTCCCGCCCAGGTCTCCCCGCCACAGTTCGCGCTCAGCCCGCTGCGCCCGCACGCCGTCTCCGGCGTGGAGGTGGCTGCGGTACCCGTGCTGCCGGCGACCGACGACGGTTCCCTGACGCTGGGGCCTGGCGGCGTCGAGCTCGGCGAGGCGCTCGGCATCGACCTGCTCGACGTCCTCGACGGGCTGCAGGCAACGGGCAAGGCCGGCGAGGTCACCCCGGTCCCGGCGCCGCTCGGGGTCGCCGCGAACCCGTCCTTGCGGCTCGTCCTGCTCGTCGGGGTCGGTGACGCGTCCTCCGAGAGCCTCCGCCGGGCCGGCGCCGCGCTGGCGCGCGAGGTCCGCGACCGTTCGGCGCTCGCCACCTCGGTCGCCGCCGCCGCCGGCGACGAGGGGCTGACGGCGTTCGTGGTCGGGTTGGCGCTCGGCTCCTTCGGCTTCACCCTGCGCTCCGACGGTCCCGAGCACACGCCCGTGGCGCGGGTGGTGCTGGCGGCCACCGCCGACGACGAGGCCACGAACCACGCGGTGCGTCGCGGGATCGCGTTCGGCGGCGCCGGCTGGCGAGCCCGCATGCTCGCGACCGTCCCGTCCAACATCAAGAACCCGCCCTGGCTGGCCGAGCAGGCCGAGGAGGTCGCGGCAGAGTCCGGGCTCAAGGTCACGGTCTGGGACGAGAAGCGGCTGGCCAAGGAGGGCTTCGGCGGCATCCTCGGGGTCGGCCAGGCCTCGGCCACCCCGCCGCGGCTGATCCGGCTCGACTACGTCCCGCGCGGCGGCCGGAAGGCGCCGCTCGTGGTGCTGGTCGGCAAGGGGATCACGTTCGACACCGGCGGGCTGTCCATCAAGACCGCCGAGGGCATGGTCACCATGAAGCGCGACATGACCGGCGGCGCCGTCGTGATGTCGGTGCTCGCCGCGCTCCGCGGCCTCGACTGCCCGGTGCGCGTGACCGGCCTGGTCGCCGCCGCCGAGAACGCGGTGGGCGGCAACGCACTGCGCCCTGGTGACGTGCTGCGCCACTACGGCGGCCGGACGTCGGAGGTCACCAACACCGACGCCGAGGGCCGGCTGGTGCTCGCCGACGGCCTCGCCTACGCCGTGGCCGAGCTCGACCCCGACGTCGTCGTCGACGTCGCGACCCTGACCGGCACGATCCGGGTGGCCCTGGGCGAGCGGCTGGGCGGGCTGTTCGCCACCGACGACGCGCTGGCGGCCGCGCTCCGCGAGGCGGGGGAGGCCTCGGGCGAGCGGCTGTGGCGCTTTCCGCTCGTCGACGACTACGAGCAGCACATCAGCTCCACCATCGCCGACGCCAACAACGGCCCCAAGCACGCGGGCGCCATCTCGGCCGCCCTGTTCCTGCGTCACTTCGTCGACGACGTGCCCTGGGCACACCTCGACCTCGCGTCCGTCGGCGACTCGCCTGACGAGCACCACGAGTGGACCAAGGGCCCGACCGGCTTCGGCTCGCGGGTGCTCCTCACCTGGCTGACCGGGACCGACCCGTTGCGCGGGATCGGCTGAGGAAGCGACGTGCGAGGGCTGACCGTGCGGTGGTCGCTGACCGACGCACCCGACGACGTGGCCGAGCAGCTGGCGGCGTACGTCGAGGAAAGCTCGCACGCCCGCTTCACCGACAAGCCCGGGCTGCGCTTCAAGACCTGGCGGATCAAGCCCGGCCAGTGGTTCGAGGGCTGCTACGTCTTCGCGACCGACGAGGCGCGCGCCGACTTCCAGCGGACGTTCAGCCAGGGCGCCGCGGAGTCACCCGGCTCGCAGATCGTCGGCAGCCCGCCGATCCTGATCGAGGAGTGCGAGGTCGTCGCGATCGCCGAGGGTGGCGACGGCTTCCAGTCCGCCGCCAGCTACTGAGTCTCGCCCCGACCGAGAAGTCACTCGCCGGGCTCGGGCGCCCAGACCTTCTTGGCCGCCAGCAGGCCGTCGCCCACCGGGAGCAGCACCGAGACGAGGTCGTCGTCGTCGGCCACCCGCTTGCCGAGCTCGCGGATCGCCACCGTGTCCTCGTCGCGCTGCGACGGGTCGGCGACCCGGTCGTGCCAGAGCGCGTTGTCGAACGCCACGACGCCTCCCGGACGCAGCAGCCGCAGCGCCTCGGTGAGGTAGGCGTCGTACTCGGCCTTGTCACCGTCGCAGAAGACCAGGTCGTAGTGACCGTCGGTCAGGCGCGGCAGGACGTCGAGCGCCGCGCCCGAGATGGTGCGGGCGCGCTGGGCCGGGACGCCGGCCTCGGCGAAGGACTCCTTCGCGAGCCGCTGGTGCTCTGCCTCGATGTCGACCGTGGTGAGCACCCCGTCGGACCGCATGCCGCGCAGCAGCCACACCCCGGAGACGCCCGTCCCGGTGCCGATCTCCACCACGGCACGGGCCTCGAGGACCGACGCGAGGAACCGCAGGGCTGCCCCACCACCGGCGCCGATCGGCGCCACGCCGACCTCCTCCGCACGGGCGCGGGCGTTGGCCAGGACCTCGTCCTCGGCGACGAACGACTCGGCGTAGGACCAGCTCGACGGCTTGAGAGAGGTGGTGATGGTGGCCTCCTGGGTCCGGCCGCGGAGCGGTCTGGCGGTAGGTGCCCCACCCGTCCGGCAGGGCGGTTCGACCCTACCGCGTGTGATCGGGAACACGTGGGCGCCGACGGTCGTTGTGGGAGCAGAGAGCGGCCTCACAGGTTCCTCTCAGCACGACGCCCTAGCGTGAGGGAGGACGACCGCTGAAATCCTGGAAGCCGAGCCCACAGGCTGTGCCCGAGGAGGGGCCGATGACGACCAACGAGGTCCCCACCTGGGACGAGATCGTCGAGCGCCACTCCGACCGGGTCTACCGGCTCGCCTACCGGCTGACGGGCAACCGGCACGATGCCGAGGACCTGACGCAGGAGGTCTTCGTCCGCGTCTTCCGCAGCCTCCACACCTACACGCCCGGCACGTTCGAGGGCTGGTTGCACCGGATCACGACCAACCTCTTTCTCGACCAGGCCCGCCGCAAGCAGCGGATCCGGTTCGACGCCCTGTCCGACGAGCGTGCGAGCACGCTGCGCAGCAGCGGACCCGCGCCCGACCTCGCCGTGGCCGACCAGATGTTCGACGACGACATCGAGCGCGCGCTGGCGGCGCTGCCGCCCGACTTCCGCGCGGCCGTCGTGCTGTGCGACGTCGAGGGTCTCTCGTACGACGAGATCGCCGACATCCTCGGCGCGAAGCTCGGCACCGTGCGCTCCCGGATCCACCGGGGCCGGGCGATGCTGCGGCGGGCGCTGGCCCACCGCGAGCCCGAGCCCGGCCGGGTGCGCTACTCCGGCCCCGTCATGGCCCCCGAGGGTGCGTCGTGATCGGACACCTCGGACCCCGTGTCAGCGCGCTGCTCGACGGTCAGCTCCCGGTCGACGAGGCCGAGCGCGCCTGGGCGCACGTGCACGCCTGCCACGCCTGCCGCGACGCGGTGGAGCGCGAGGGCTGGGTCAAGACCCGGTTGGCAGGGTTGTCCGCCGACGTCGACCGGGCGCCGGCGCACCTCAAGGGCTCGCTCCTGTGCCCGTCGCCGTTCGCCACCGCCGTGCCCGACAGCCATCGGTCCCGTCGGGTCGGGATGATCGCCCTCGGCGGCTCCGCCGCCGGCGTCGCCGTCCTGGGTGTGCTAGCGCTCGGCGTCACCGCCAACACCCCGGCACCCGAGCGCCGGCCCCCGGTCACGAACTTCGGCGGCACCGACGCACCCCGGCAGCTCCCCGCGCGCGTGCCTGGGTCGGTCCTCGAGCGCAGCACGACCACCCCCTCCCGCTAGGCACGTTGGGTGCCTCGGGGGAGAATGACCGGGTGACCGACGACGACGCACGCCCGGACGAGGTGTCGGACGCGCGCACGGACGAGGGCACCGAGCCGACCCAGCCGATCCGTCCCGCGGCCGGCGCGTCGTGGCAGCCGCCGGTCAACCAGCCGCCGCCCGGTCAGTGGCAGCCGCCTCCACCGGCCACCACGCCGTACCCGCTCGCGCCGCCGCGCGACTACCCGGCGCCGTACGCGCCCACGCAGCAGCGGAGCCGCGTCTCCGGCTGGCTGTGGCCGGCCGTCGTCGGGCTGGCCCTCCTGGTCGGCCTCGTCGGTGGTGCCGTCGGTGGTGCCGTGCTCGACTCGATCTCCGATCGGGAGCGGCCCGGTGCGGTCTCCGACGGGCTCGACGGCGTCGACCTCGAGACGAAGGTGCCGCTCGAGGGCACCAACCGGTCCGTGGTCAGGGTCGCCGACCGGCTGCTGCCGAGCACGGTGCAGATCGTCGCCGAGTTCGAGGGCGAGGAGGGCGGTGCCACCGGGAGCGGGTTCGTGCTCGACCGGCAGGGACACGTCGTCACCAACAACCACGTCGTCGCGTCCGCGGCCGACGCCGAGGGCCCGATCGAGATCGTCGACCAGGACGGCAACCGGTACGTCGCCGAGGTGGTCGGCCGTAGCCCCGTCTACGACCTCGCCGTGCTCTACTCCGCGGACGCTGTCGGGCTGCCCCCGGCCGCCCTCGGGTCGAGCCGCCGGCTCAGCGTGGGAGAACCCGTCGTCGCGTTCGGCTCGCCCCTCGGGCTGAGCTCCACCGTCACGTCAGGCATCGTCAGCGCCCTCAACCGGCCGGTGACCACGGGCGAGTCCGGCTCCGACCCGTCGTACATCAACGCGGTGCAGACCGACGCCGCCATCAACCCCGGCAACTCCGGCGGCCCGCTCGTCAACCTGCGAGGCGAGGTGGTCGGCGTCAACAGCGCCATCGCCACCACCGGCGGCGGGTTCGGCGGCGACACGTCGGGCAACATCGGCGTCGGCTTCGCGATCCCGATCGAGCAGGTCCGGATCACGGCCGACCAGATCCTGCGCACGGGCGAGTCCCGCTACCCGGTCATCGGCGCGAAGGTGCAGACCGGCGGGGCGGGCGACGGTCGCGGCGCGCGGATCGACCAGGTGCTGCCCGACACCCCGGCCTCCGACAGCGGGCTCCTGGAGGGTGACGTCGTCACCGAGGTCAACGGCCAGCGGGTCGTCGACGGCATCTCGCTGATCGTCGCGATCCGGACCTACCGGCCCGGCGAGACGATCGAGTTCACCCTGGTCCGCGACGGCGACGAGCAGATCGTGGAGATCACCCTCGACGCCGAGGTCGGCTGACCGCGCGAATCGTGGGGAAATCCGCCCGAATCGTGGGGAAATCCGCCCGAGTCGTGGGAAATGCTGGCCGAGTCCGGGACTGAGGCACGACTCGATCCGATTGAGGCACGACTCGGCCCGGATTTCCCACGACTCGGGCTAGCGGTCGTCGGCCTCCGACTCGACGAACGGGTGCTGGTCGACGTAGTCGCGGGTCGCGTCGTACATCCGCGTGATGTAGGCCTCGAGCTGCTCGCGCTCGACCCGCCACTGGCCGCGGCCGCCGATCTTGATCGCCGGCAGGTCGCCGCGTCGCACCAGCGCGTAGACCTGCGCGCTCGAGGTGTTGAGCACCTCGGCCACGTCGGCCAGGGTCAGGAAACGGGGCGCGCCGGACATGGCGTCATCGTCCCATCCCGCGCCGCGGTCGGCGCACGGCGACCCGCGGTCCTGTGGAGAAGCGGCTTCCCGACCGCGCCGAGCAGCGTCATGATGTCCCGGTGACGAGTCTCGGGGACACTTCACCGTCAGCTGTGCCACCTGCCGCTGCCCGCGCCACCAGGCCGGGCTGGCGCGATCCACGCCTCTGGATCGGGGTCGCGATCGTCGCCGTCTCGGTGGTGGCCGGAGCCCGGCTGCTCGGTGCGGCCGACGCCTCGGTGACGGTCTGGGCCGCCGCCGACGACCTCGCCGCCGGCGCCGAGGTGACCGCCGACGACCTGGAGCCGCGGCAGGTGCGGTTCGTCGACCCGTCCGACCTCGACCGGTACGTCCGGGCCGACCAGGCACTCCCGGCCGACGCCCGGCTCGTGCGCGGCGTCGGCGACGGCGAGCTGGTGCCGCGAGCAGCGGTAGGGACGGCGGACGCGACGGGCCTCCTCCAGCTGCCGATCCCGGTCGACCTGGTGCCCGACACAGTCGGTTCCGGCTCGGTGGTCAGCGTCTACGTCCGTGACACGGCCCGCTGCCCCGACTGCGCCGGCGCCGCCCTGGAGTCGGTCACCGTGGTCGACGCCCCGGCCGCCGACGAGCTGACCGGCGTCCGGCAGCTCGTGCTCGCCGTCGAGCAGGGTGAGGCCGACCGCTGGTTCGAGCTGCTCGCCACGCTCGAGACGCCGGTCGTCACCGTGGTGGGGAGCTGACCGTGGTCGTCGTCCTGGTGCTGGCCGCCGGTGCGGCCTGGGAGTCACCCGCGCTCACCGGGCTCGCCGACCGCGCCGACGTGGTCGTGCTCAAGCGCTGCGTCGACGTCGGCGACCTGCTCGCGACGGCCGCCGCCGGCCAGGCCGACGTGGCCGTGGTCTCGCTGGACGCGCCGGGCCTCGACCGCGACGCCGTCGACCACCTCCGCGGCCACGGCGTCCGGCCGGTCGCGATCCTGCCGTCCGGCCCCGACCTGGACGCGGCGGCGCTGCGGGCCACCCGGATCGGCGTCCGCGCCGTCGTCGCCGACGACGAGCTGCCGCAGCTCGGCGACGTCGTGGCCGCGGGCGACGAGCCCGAACCGACCGTGGCGCGTGCGACGGAGCACCCGTCGCCGGAGGCAGCGCCGCCGGGCCGGGTGACAGCGGTATGGGGGCCGGCCGGCGCGCCGGGGCGTACGACGCTGGCGGTCGGCCTGGCGGCCGAGCTCGGCCGCACCCGCCGCACCATCCTGGTCGACGCCGATCCCTACGGCGGCGCGGTCGCCCAGCAGCTCGGGATCGTCGACGAGGTGTCCGGCCTCCTGGCGGCGACGAGGCTCGCTGCGACCGGGCAGCTCCCGGAGCGGTTCGGCTCGGTGCAGCGCTCGCTCGACCACCGGCTCAGCGTCGTCACCGGCCTGCCGCGCGCCGACCGCTGGGTCGAGGTCAGGGCGGGCGTCGTCGAGCACCTCCTCGAGGTCGCGAGGGGCCACGGGCAGGTCGTGGTCGACACCGGTTTCAGCCTGGAGCACGACCCGGCGTCCGACTCCGGCCGGGCCGGGCGCAACACCATGACCCTGGCCGCGCTCGGCGCCGCCGACGACGTGGTCGTCGTGGGCAGCGCCGACCCCGTGGGGCTGTCGCGGCTGGCGCGGGGCCTGGTGGAGCTGGCGGAGGCGACCGGCCGGACCCAGGCCTCCGTCGTGGTGAACCGGATGCGGCCCACGCTCGGCTGGGCCGAGGCCGACATCGCGGGCATGCTGCGCGGCGTCGCCGATGTCGCGGGGCTGCACTTCCTGCCCGACGACCGGGTCGCGGTCGACCGCGCCCTGGTGGCCGGACGTTCGCTCGCGGAGATCGGCGACTCGGCCGTCGGCCGCGCCGTGGCCGGCGTGGCCGCGGCCCTGGTCCCGCAGCCGGCTCAGGCGGCGAACAGCAGGTAGAGCCCGCCCACGGTGAAGGACACCATCGCCAGCAGCATGGGCAGCTGACCGGTGACCTGGTGCCGCTTCGGCAGCACCTGGATGGCGCGGTCGTGCGCCGCGACCACCGCGAGCACGTGGCCGCTCACGACCGCGAGCACCTTCACCGAGCTGAGCAGGGTCTGGTGGTAGGCGAACCAGCTGAACCGGTCGAGATCGCCGGTGCCGAGCAGGTTGGACCCGTCGCTCAGCGGGTCGCTCGCCAGGATGACGGTGTCCCACCCGACCTCGACCAGGTAGTTGAGGTAGTGGGCGACGATGTAGCCGACGATGATCGGCACGATGGAGTGCGCGAAGAGCGCGGGCAGCTCGCCTCGCCGGACGTGCTCGCCCACCCCGGTGGCGACGCTGCCGATCGTGAGGATCAGGGCGACGCCGACGCAGAACGTGATCAGGGCCAGGTTGTTCATGGTCTGCACGGAGAGCGGTGCACCGTCGGTGAAGCGGATCCACACCAGCGAGCTGCGGAACGAGTCGAAAGCCGTGCTGCCCAGCAGCACACCCACCACCGCGACCAGGCCGGGCTCGGGGCGGATCGTGGCGAGGTGCGAGAGCGGGCTGCGGACGATCAGGGCTCCGTCACGGCGCGCCCACACGGAGAGCTTCGCGCAGAGCGAGGAGTAGACCTCGAACGGGTCGGCCTTCTCGTAGAACGTGCTGCCGAACAGCGCGCCGCCCATGAGCATCAGGGCGAGGTAGACCGCGACCCACAGCCGCACCGGGCCGAGCTCGGTGGAGAACGGGTAGACGAGCTCCATCCACACGAAGGCGAACAGTCCGAGCGCCGCGGGCCAGTGGCCCAGCCGAGCGGGGTAGTCGTAGAGCCCGCGATCCGGGTCGCTGCCCGACAGCCGGGCGAACAGCGCGTTGATCGTGCGCACCGGGCTGATCGCCCGCCACACCGGCCCGAGCAGGACCGAGGCGGGGACCAGCCCGACCCACCACCAGACGTAGAACATCCCGAACGCCGGGTTCGTGAGCAGGTTCTGGCCGAAGACGGCCGCGAGGCCGAACCAGGCGAGGCCGACCATGCCGAGCACGCGGAGCGCCACGCGGTACGCCGGGTGGTCGACCAGCCGCTGCAGGACGGCCGGCGCGGGCCGGCCGCCGACGGCGGCGTCGAACCTCGGCGTACGCCAGGCGAGCGCGAGGACCGTGAAGGAGACGACCAGCGCCGCCACGGCACCGGCGATGGCGAGCTGCGGTGGGACGGGCAGGTCAGCCGGTCCGCCCAGGCCGTGGGCGAACGTCAGCCAGTCGCCCACGTCAGCGGACTTCGAGCTGCAGCACGAGCGCCTCGGGCTCGTGCCGCTCCACCTCGACCACGCCGGGCCGGTCGATCGTCAGGGGCAGCCGGGTGGTGCCGGTGCCGTAGGCCAGGGTCTGCTCCGGGGCGGAGTGCACGTGCAGCTCGCCGGGCTGGTCGGACGTGACGACCAGCTCGACCTCCTCGCCGACCTCGAGCTGCACCCGCTCCACCGGGGGCGCCTGGTCGCCCTCGAACGTGACCTCGATCTCCCGCACCTCGGGCTCCGGCGGCTCGGACGTCTCGTCCGGCGTCTCGTCCGGGGTCTCCTCGGGTGTGCTAGACGTGGGCGGGTCCGTGGGCTGCTCGGTCGTGGGCTCTTCGGAGCCGCAGCCGGCCAGGGTCATCGGCAGGGTCACGCCCAGGGCCAGGGCACTCGCCAGCAGTGCGATGCGTCGCACGTCGGGTCCTCTCGATCTCGGGACATCTCGGGACGGGCCGTCGGTCGCGGACGCGTCCTCTGCCAGAATCCCACGTGGCGCAACTCGGAACCGGGAAGGGGGTCGGCATGAGCGAGCGGCTGAGACCGCGCGACCTGGCCATCCTCGCGCTGGAGTCACCCACCACCCCGATGCACAACGCGACGGTGGAGATCTTCGACCCCGGTGACTCCGGATTCGACCACGACCGGCTGGTCGCGCTGATCGATGACCGGATCTCGTTCGTCCCGCGCTACCGGCAGCGGCTCCAGCCGGTGCCCGGAAGGCTGGCGAACCCGCTCTGGCTGGACGATCCGCACTTCGACCTCGGCTACCACGTACGCCGCTCGGCGCTGCCGCGGCCGGGCACGATGGACCAGCTGCGCGAGCTGGTGGCCCGGATCGTCTCGCGCCCGCTCGACCGCCACCGGCCGCTCTGGGAGGTCTACCTCGTCGAGGGCCTGGCCGACGGCCGGATCGCGGTGCTGTCGAAGTCGCACCTCGCCATGGTCGACGGCGTCGAGACCGTCGACCTCGGGCAGGTGCTGCTCGACGCGAGCCCGGACGTCAAGCCGCTCGGCGGCGACGAGTGGCGACCGGGCCGGCGTCCGTCACCGCTCGGGCTCGTCGCGGGCGCGGTCGGCGACTCCGCTCACCAGCCGCGCGTCGTGCTCGACACGGTCCGCAGCAACGCCGCCGTTGCATGGCGCACCGCCGGCGAGGTCGCCGCCCGGGCGGGCCGGGTCGCCGAGGCCCTCGCCAACCGGCGCCCGGTGCCCGAGAGCCCCCTCACCGGTGAGCTGTCACAGCAGCGTCGGGTGGTCACGGTGCGCACCGACCTGGCCGACTACCGCACCGTCCGCGAGGCGCACGGGGGCACGGTCAACGACGTGGTCCTGGCGACCGTCACCGGCGCGCTGCGCACCTGGCTGATGACGCGGGCCGAGTCGCTGGGTGGTCTGCGCCGGATCCGCGCGGTCGTGCCCGTGTCGGTCATCGACGAGGAGCTCGAGGCGACCTCGCTCGGCACCCAGATCGCTGCCCACTGGGTCGACCTGCCCGTGGGCGAGGCGTCCGCGGTCGTCCGGCTGCACCAGGTGTGCTACTCGTTCCAGGCCCACAAGGAGACCGGGCGCGGGGTCGCTGCCAACCGGCTCGCCGGGATCGCCGGGTTCGCCCCGGCGACGTTCCACGCGATCGGCTCGCGGGTCGCCACCGAGGAGCTGCGCCGCGGCTCCCAGCTCAACGTCACCAACGTCCCCGGTCCGCAGTCGCCGCTCCACGCAGCCGGCGCTCGGATGGTCGAGACCTACCCGGTCCACCCGCTCATGCCCGGGCATGCGCTCGCGATCGGCGTCACGTCGTACGACGGCAGCGTCTACTACGGCATCACCGCGGACCGCGACCTGCTGCCCGATGCCGACGTGCTCGGACAGTGCCTGACCGAGGCGCTCGACGAGCTGCTCGACACCGCGTCGGGCACCCGGCCGAAGGTGCCGCGGGGTCGCCGCAAGCCGTCGAAGGAGTCATGACCACGCGCTGCTACGTCCCGGCTACCGTCGACCTGCTCCGGCGGCTCCTCGACGGGCGATCGCTGCCCGACGACGTCGAGCGGATCGAGGCCGCCAGCGACGACGAGGAGGCGGAGTACGACGCGCTGATGGAGGCGGCCGCCGCAGCCGCTGCCCTGCTGGCCGGCCCGGGGCGGCGGGTGGTCGTGGTGGCGGAGGTCGACACGGCTGCCGCGCCGATCGCCATGGGCGACGTCGTCGCGGTGCACTGCGACGTCGAGGACCGGCCCGCCGACGCCGACCCCGACGACGACCTGGCGTGGTTCGCGACCCAGGAGATCCCCGGTCTGGTGTGACCGCCGCGGGCGACTAGGGTCGCCCCATGGACGCCATCACCACCCCGCCGGCTCCCGTCAACGAGCCGAACCTGACCTACGCGCCCGGCACTCCCGAGCGGGCTGCTCTCGTGACCGAGCTCGAACGTCAGGAGCGCCGCCAGCCCACCCTGCGCGCCTACGTCAACGGTCGGCGCCGCAGCGGCGGGGGTGCGGAGATGACGGTCGTGCAGCCGCACGACCACCAGCACGTGCTGGCGACCTTCAAGAACTCCACCACCAAGGACGCCGACGCCGCGGTGAAGGCCGCGCTCGACGCGGCGCCCGCCTGGCGCGCGATGTCGTTCGACGACCGCTGCTCGATCATCCTGAAGGCGGCCGACCTGCTCGCCGGGCCGTGGCGCCAGCGGATCAACGCGGCCACCATGCTCGGCCAGTCCAAGACGGCCTTCCAGGCCGAGATCGACGCGGCGTGCGAGCTGATCGACTTCTGGCGGTTCAACGTCCACTACGCACGCCAGATCCTGGCCGAGCAGCCGATCGCCAACAGCCCCGGCATCTGGAACCGCACCGACCACCGACCGCTCGAGGGTTTCGTCTACGCCATCACGCCGTTCAACTTCACGGCGATCGCGGGCAACCTCCCGACGGCACCGGCGCTGATGGGCAACACCGTCGTCTGGAAGCCGTCGCCGACCCAGCAGCTCGCGGCGTCGTTGACCATGGACCTGCTCGAGGAGGCGGGGCTGCCGCCGGGGGTGATCAACATGCTCCCCGGCGACGGGCTCGACGTCTCGAAGGTGGCGCTCACCCACCCCGACCTCGCCGGGATCCACTTCACCGGCTCGACACCGACGTTCCAGCACTTGTGGCGCACCGTCGGTGAGAACATCGCCGGCTACCGCTCCTACCCGCGGATCGTCGGCGAGACCGGCGGCAAGGACTTCATCGTCGCCCACCCCAGCGCCGACCCCGACGTGCTGCGGGTCGCGATGATCCGCGGCGCGTTCGAGTTCCAGGGGCAGAAGTGTTCCGCGGCCTCGCGCGCGTACGTCGCCAAGTCGGTCTGGGCGAAGCTGAAGGACCAGTTCCTCCACGACACCGAGAACCTCACCATGGGTGACGTCACGGACTTCTCGAACTTCATGGGCGCCGTGATCGACGACCGGGCGTTCGCCAAGCACAAGAAGGCGCTGGCCCGGGTCTCGCGCAACAAGCACCTCACGGCGCTGGCGGGCGGCACCTGCGACGACTCGGTCGGCTACTTCGTGCGTCCGACGGTGGTGCAGTCGACCGACCCGACCGACCAGATGTTCTCCGACGAGTACTTCGGCCCGATCCTCGCCGTCCACGTGTACGACGACGCCCGCTACGACCGGGTGCTCGCGCAGATGGAGTCGTTCGCGCCGTACGCCCTGACCGGCGCGATCATCGCCCAGGACCGCCAGGCGATCGCCGACGCCCGCCGCGACCTGCGGTTCGCCGCCGGCAACTTCTACGTCAACGACAAGCCCACCGGCGCGGTCGTGGGGCAGCAGCCGTTCGGCGGCGCCCGGGCCTCGGGCACCAACGACAAGGCCGGCGCGGCCGTGAACCTGCTCCGGTGGACCAGCCCGCGCTCCATCAAGGAGAACTTCGTCCCCCCGACCGACCACCACTATCCCTACATGGCCTGATGCTGTCGGTGGTGTTGCAGCACCTCGGGCCCCTCCACGAGCAGGAGAAGGTGCTGACCTTCGTGCTGGCCTTCGCCCCGTTCGTGCTGCTCGCGCTCGTGATCGTGGTCCGTCGTCGCCAGGACGCCGCGGAGGACGACGCCGACGCAGCGGCGTAGCCGGAAGTCGGGGTCTCGACACGGCCTCCGCTGACGCTCCGCCCGGCTCGACCACCAGGACTCAGAACGCTGGTCGAGCCCACGCGGTCGTGGGTCCGGCCTCAGCGATCGGCCAGCCACGTCCGCCCGACGGCGTTCTCGGCCCGGAGCGCCTTGAGCAGCAGGTCGCCGATCAGGCCCTCGAGCTTGCCGCCCACCAGCGGGATCGAGACCTTGACGGTCAGGTCCACCGTCTCGGTGGTGGTGCCGCCCGACTCGGCCAGGGTCGCGGTGCCCTTCATGTCGCCCGGCTTGCCCGGGATGCTGACCTCGATCAATCCGTGCTCGAGCGACGTCCAGGTCTCCTCCTGCACGATCTGGATCTCGTCGCCGACGAACTTGGTCGCGAACGACGGGATGCCCTGGGCAGTCTGCACCTGGTCGATCCGGACCCGCATGCCGGCGCCGTCCGGCTCGACCGTGACGGTCGAGCGGAGCACCCCTTGGTACTCACACACCCGCTCGCGGAACTCGGGGTCGCGGAGCATCGCCGCGACGTCGGCCAGTGGCGCGTCGTAGGTCAGCTCGTGCCGGACCTGCTTGGACATCAGCGTCGCCCCTCTCGCCGAGCGGGCTGCCGTCCGGCGACCCGTCACGCTGCCGCACATCATGACACCCGGACCGGTCTCGCCCGCGAGATCGGATTGCCGCCACCCGCGTTGGTGGTGCCCGGCCAGGAGTCCTAGTGTCGGGGTCGTGGCCATCACGCTCGACGACGAGAAGTCCGCCCGGCTGACCGAGGCAGCCCAGCAGAGCGATGGCCGGATGGGCGCCGCGTCGCTGGTACGCGCCTACTACCGCAACGTCGCGGCCGAGGACGTCTGCGAGCGCGGACCCCACGACCTGTACGGCGCCCTCGCCTCCCACCTCGAGCTGGCGCGCGTGCGGCCGCAGGGCACGGCACGGGTCCGGGTGCTGACGCCCGACGGCGACGAAGGCTGGTCGGCCAGCGGTCACAGCGCGGTCCAAGTCGTGACCGACGACATGCCGTTCCTCGTCGACTCGCTGACGATGGAGCTCGCCAACCAGGGCCGCGACGTCCGGGTCGTGATCCACCCGCAGATGGACGTCGAGCGCGACATCACCGGCGAGCTCGGCCGGGTCTCGGGCGTCGAGGACGGTTCGGTGGCCGCACCCGAGGGCGCGATCCGCGAGTCGTGGATGCAGATCGAGATCACCCGGGTCAGCGATGAGGAGGACGCCGCCGCGCTCGAGGAGGCGCTGCAGCGGGTGCTCTCCGACGTCCGCGAGGCGGTCGAGGACTGGCCCAAGATGCACGCGCAGGTGCTCGCCATCGTCGACGAGCTCGACGAGCAGGACCTGCCGCTGCCGGACGCCGAGGTCTCACAGGGCCGCGACCTGCTGCGGTGGCTCGCGGAGGACCACTTCACGTTCCTCGGCTACCGGGAGTACCGGCTCGAGACCGACGGTGACGACGACGTGCTGCGGGCGATGCCCGGCACGGGGCTCGGCATCCTGCGCTTCGACCAGGACATGTCGTCGTCCTTCGGCAAGCTGCCGGCGGCCGTCAAGGCGAAGGCGCGCGAGAAGACGTTGCTCGTGCTCGCGAAGGCGAACTCCCGCGCGACCGTGCACCGACCGGCGTACCTCGACTACGTCGGCATCAAGACGTTCGACCAGGCCGGGGAGGTCGTCGGGGAGCGCCGGTTCCTCGGCCTCTTCTCGAGCGCCGCCTACACCGAGTCGGTGACGCGGATCCCGCTGCTGCGCGAGACCGCCCGCGAGGTGCTCAAGCGTGCCGGGTTCGACCCGCGCAGCCACGCCGGCAAGGCCCTGATGGACACGCTCGAGAACTTCCCGCGCGACGAGCTGTTCCACACCCCGTTGGAGGAGCTCGCCCCGACGGCGGTCGCGGTGATGCACGCCCGCGAGCGCCGGCAGGTCAAGATCTTCATCCGCAAGGACACCTACGGGCGCTACGTCAGCGCCCTCGTCTACCTGCCCCGCGACCGCTACAACACCGCCGTCCGGGAGCGGTTCGCCCGGATCCTCCAGGAGGAGCTCGGCGGAGACTCGGTCGAGTTCTCGGTGCGACTGGGGGAGTCGGCGACCGCCAACGTCCACTTCGTGGTGCACCCCCCGAAGGGCGGCACCATCCGGGAGGTCGACACGACCGTGCTCGAGCGCCGGCTGGCCGAGGCGTCCCGGTCGTGGCGCGACGACTTCGTGTCGGCCGCGATGGCCGAGTACGGCGCCGAGCACGGCTCGCGGCTCGCGCGCACCTACGGCGACTCGTTCCCCGAGGCGTTCAAGGAGGACTTCACGCCGGCCATCGGCGCCGCCGACCTCGGCATCCTCGACCGGCTCGGCGACCAGGGCATCGACCTGCGGCTCTACGGTCCCGACGGCGCGGCCCGCGGCGAGGGTCGGCTCAAGGTCTTCCGGACGGGCGCCCCGCTCTCCTTGTCGCAGGTGCTGCCGATGCTGTCGTCGATGGGTGTGGAGGTCGTCGACGAGCGACCGTACGAGCTGACCGGGCTCGACCACCCGGCGTACATCTACGAGTTCGGGCTGCGCTACGACCGGCCCTCCGACCCTTGGATCGAGGAGGGCGCTCCGCGCCCGTCTCGAAATCACGACTCGCCGGAGCGGTTCCAGGAGGCGCTGCGAGCGGTCTGGGACGGCTACAACGAGATCGACGGCTTCAACCGGCTGGTGCTCGACGCCGGCCTGTCGTGGCGCCAGGCCACCGTGCTGCGGGCGTACGCGAAGTACATGCGCCAGGGCAACAGCCCGTTCGCCCAGGACTACATCGAGGGCGCTCTCGTCGGGAACGTCGACATCACGCGACTGCTGGTGCAGCTGTTCGGGGCGCGGTTCGCGCCGGGCCGCGACCACCTCGCGGCCGACGCCGAGGCGCGGGTCGCGAAGGTCGGCGACCTGGAGGACCGCCTGGCGCGGGCCCTGGACGACGTCGTCAGTCTCGACCACGACCGGATCCTGCGGTCCTACCTCACCCACATCCGGGCGACGCTGCGGACCAACTACTTCCAGCCGGACGCCGACGGCGGCCCGAAGACCTACATCTCGTTCAAGCTGGAGCCGTCGGCGATCCCCGACCTGCCCGAGCCCCGGCCGTCGTTCGAGATCTTCGTCTACTCGCCGCGGGTCGAGGGCGTGCACCTGCGGTTCGGCGCGGTCGCCCGCGGTGGGCTGCGCTGGTCCGACCGACGCGACGACTTCCGGACCGAGGTGCTCGGGCTCGTGAAGGCGCAGATGGTCAAGAACACCGTGATCGTCCCCGTGGGCGCGAAGGGCGGCTTCTTCTGCAAGCAGCTGCCCGACCCCGGTGACCGCGACGCGTGGCTGGCCGAGGGCATCTCCTGCTACAAGACGTTCATCTCCGGCCTGCTCGACATCACCGACAACCTGATCGAGGGCGAGAACGTTCCGCCGCGCGACGTCGTGCGCCACGACGACGACGACAGCTACCTGGTCGTGGCAGCCGACAAGGGGACCGCGACGTTCTCCGACATCGCGAACGGGGTGGCCAAGGACTACGGCTTCTGGCTCGGCGACGCGTTCGCGTCCGGCGGCTCCGTCGGGTACGACCACAAGGCGATGGGGATCACCGCCCGCGGCGCGTGGGTGTCGGTCCAGCGGCACTTCCGCGAGCGGGGGATCGACTGCCAGATCGAGGACTTCACGGCCGTGGGCATCGGCGACATGTCCGGTGACGTGTTCGGCAACGGGATGCTGTGCTCGGAGCACACCCGGCTGGTGGCCGCGTTCGACCACCGCGACATCTTCCTCGATCCGAACCCCGACGCGGCGTCGTCGTACGTCGAGCGGAAGCGGCTGTTCGAGCTGCCCCGCTCGAGCTGGCAGGACTACGACGCGTCCCTGATCTCGGACGGGGGCGGCGTCTTCCCCCGCTCCATGAAGTCGATCCCGCTCAGCGCCGCCGCGCGCGAGGCGCTCGGTCTCGGCGAGGGTGTCTCCGCGCTGACCCCGGCCGAGCTCATGAAGGCGATCCTCCAGGCGCCGGTCGACCTGCTGTGGAACGGCGGCATCGGCACCTACGTGAAGGCGGCCGAGGAGACCCACGCCGACGCCGGCGACAAGGCGAACGACGCGATCCGGATCAACGGCCGCGACCTGCGCGCGCAGTGCGTCGGCGAGGGCGGCAACCTCGGGCTCACCCAGCTCGGCCGGATCGAGTACGCCGAGCGCGAGGGCCGCATCAACACCGACTTCATCGACAACTCCGCCGGCGTCGACACCTCCGACCACGAGGTCAACATCAAGATCTTGCTCGACCGGGTGGTCCGCGACAGCGACCTGACCGAGGAGCGTCGCAACTCGTTGCTGGCCGAGATGACCGACGAGGTCGCCGTCCTGGTGCTCCGCGACAACTACGAGCAGAACCTCGCGCTGGCCAACGCGGTCGCCCACGCGCCGTCCCTCTTGCACGTCCACGAGGACTGGATGAAGAAGCTCGAGCGGATGGGGGTGCTCAACCGCGACCTCGAGGCGCTGCCGTCGTCGCGACAGGTGCGTCGTCGGCTCGAGCGCGGCGGCCAGCTGACCGTTCCGGAGCTGTGCGTCCTGATGTCGTGGACGAAGATCGTGCTCGCCGACGAGCTGCTCGCCTCCGACCTGCCCGACGACCCGTACCTCGACGTCGACCTGCGCGCGTACTTCCCGCAGGCGATGCAGAAGGGCTTCCTCCGGCAGATCCGCGAGCACCCGCTGCGCCGCCAGATCATCGTGACGCAGGTGGTCAACGACCTCGTCAACGGCGCCGGCATGACGTTCGTCCCGCGACTGTCCGGCGAGACGGGTGCGACCGCGGCGGAGCTGACCCGTGCCAACTTCGTGGCCCGCGAGATCTTCGGCTCGCTGGAGCTGCGCCACGAGCTGCGGACGTGGGACAACAAGCTGGACGCCCAGGTGCAGACCCGGATGCGGATCCAGATGCGGACGCTGGTCGAGCGGGCGTCCCGGTGGCTCGTCACCAACCGTCGGCAGCCGCTGGACAGCCAGGCGACCGTCGAGCACTTCCACGAGCCGGTCACGGCGCTGATGGCGCAGCTGCCCGACCTGATGACCGGGCGCGAACGGGAGGACCTCGAGGGACGGCGCGACGCGCTCGTCGAGCGGGGCGTCCCCGACGACCTCGCCACGCGCGTGGCAGTGCTCGACCCTGCCTACAGCCTGCTCGGCGTCGTGGACAACGCGCTGCGCGCCGGCCTCGACCCCGCCGACGTCGCCCGGGTCCACTTCGCCCTCGGCGAGCGGCTCGGCCTGCCCATGCTGGTCCGCCGGATCTTCGCGCTGCCGCGCGAGGACCGCTGGCAGACCATGGCCCGGGCCGCGCTGCGCGACGACCTGTACGCCGTGCACAGCCAGCTCACCGCCCAGGTGCTCGAGGAGACCTCCTCGGACGAGCCGGCTGTGGCCAGGATCGCGAGCTGGGAGGAGACCGAGCAGCTGGCCGTCTCGCGCTCCACCGCGACCCTCGAGGAGATCTGTCGCGACGAGACGGCTGACCTCGCGCGGATGTCGGTCGGGCTGCGGGTGGTGCGCACCCTGCTGGGGTAGCGACCTTACGAGGTCTCCTGACGCGACAGCTTGTCCAGGTCGCGCTTGCAGAACCTGTGGTGAGCCCATTCCTCGTCGAGCACGGTGCGCAAGCATTGCCCCACCACCCGCCCCTTGGCATACGGCGGCCATCTGTCGTCGTCGGGCACCGGCGCGGAGTCCGCGAGCTGGTCAGACGTGACCTCGGCCAGCCACGTCTCGACCTGCGAAGCCTGCCGGTCGCGCACGGCGAGCACCTCGTCGAGGCTCGGCTGGGCGGACGGGTCGAGCCCGTCCTCCACCTGGTTCATGACGAACGGTGGCCCCAGTCCCATCGCCGTGAACGGCTCGGTGATCCCGAGCACGCAGCGTCGGAACCAGGAGTCGTGCACGAAGACGAGGTGGCGCAAGGTCTCGACCATCGACCACTCGCCGTCGACTCCGCGATGCTCGCTGTTCTCGGGCATGGAGCGGACCCGCTCCGTGGTCCTCGCCCAGTCGTCCCGCAGCTGCCGCCAGGCCTCGCGCAGGTCGGCCGGCTCGTCGGAGCGGATCAGCAACCGCACCGGGTGGCGACGGTCGAGCTCCGCCTCGACGTACGGCATCACCTCCACCCCGTTGACCACGAGATTGGTGACCAGCCCGTCGATCTCAGCGTCCTGCATGATCACGCCGACCAGCCGAGCCCTGCTCAGGTCGCACTCACGGAACTCTGTGCCGGTGAGGTCCTCGTCGTGGAAGCGTCGCATCCAGACAGGCTAGGCCGCACCGCCCACGCAGTGCTCATGCGTGTGAGCTCAGACCGTCAGCACCCGGTCGTCGACGATGACTAGGACGTCATACGCTCCGGTCGCCACGGCGCACGGTTCGCATGACGTTGCGCTGGCTGGCGGCCGTGGGAACCGCCGACGTCGGTGATTCCCACGGCCCGGTTGCCCTGACGACCGACAGCGTGAACCCCACGAGCTAGGGGGCGCGGACCACCCACTGGCCGTCGGCGTAGTTGCCGGAGTCCTGGACGTCCCAGTAGACGCGGACCCCGTGGTCAGCCGTGGCGAACGAGTTGTAGTTCTTGTCGTAGATGCAGCAGATGCTCACGCCTGAGCTCTGCCCCTCGTAGAAGCACATCCAGCCCCGCTTGGCCCGGTTGGGGCCGGGGCACCGGCTGGTGTACGGATCCCCGCTCTCGATGTACCGGACGTGGTTGTTGTTGAAGGCCCCAGGCAGCTTCGCGGGGAAGGTGATCCCTTCGCCGATGTAGCCCGACGTGCCGTCAGAACCACCCGCCGTGAAGTAGCCGATCATCGTCTTGCCCGACCCCAGCACCGGCTGCGCGGCCGCGCCGGCCCGCTGTGCTGAGGGAGCGGTGTCCTGCGCGAACCGCGCCGCTGCGAATCCCGTCCCGCCGGTTGCTATGACCAGGGACAGGATCGCGACCGCCATCGTCGGCGAGAGAGACTCTTTGAAGAAGCGCTTCATCCAGCTCATCCGTTCGTTCCGCAGCCGGCAGGGATGCCGACCGTCGTCTCGGTGTCTACTCCGGTCGATCCGTGGTGGCAATGGAAGGGCACCTGCGGCGGGCACACTGCCGAAAGACCGCGAAGCCGATCGCCCTGCGTGCGGTCAGGTCCTGCTCGCGGCCTGCCTGGACGCGGCCGTGAGGGTGTCGCCCCGCCAGTGTCAGCACGTCCCTGCCGAGAGCCGCCCAGACCCTGGCGGCTGGCACCGGGTCGCGACAGGATCTGGTGCATGGCCCTCATCCAGAACTCGGTCCTCCTGCAGTGCACCCCCGAGCGGGCGTTCGACTACCTCAGCGACCTCGGCAACGAGGCCGAGTGGAACCCCGACATGGATCACGTCGAGAAGCTCACAGATGGCCCTGTCGGCGTCGGCACCACGTGGCGTGCCAAGTGGAAGAGCGCTCCGAGGCCTGTCCAGGTGGTGCTGCTGGAGCACGACCGGGCCAACAGATGGGTAGCCCACAACGGTGGTCCCCTCGAGGTGATGTTCGCAGGGCGACTTGAGCCGGAGGGCGCCGGTGTCCGGCTGCACGTTGACTTCGACGCTCGACCGCACGGCCCGCTTCGCCTCTTCTTTCCCGTCCTCCTGCGCAGGCTTCGCAAGGGTGAAGCTGCCAACATGGAGCACATCCGGGCCGCGCTGGAGAGCTGAAGAACCGCACTAGGGTCGCCGCATGCCCGACTTCACCTGGCTCCCGGCCAACCAAGCAGCGACCGAAGACGTCGAGGCGGTGTTCGCCGCCGGTGGCGCCCGCAAGTGCCGGTGCCAGGCGCTCAAGGTGCCCGGCTGGATCTGGCGCGACACGACCCAGGAGCAGCGGGACGCCGCGTTGCTGGAGCAGACCGCGTGCGGCACCGCGGGGCCGACGTCCGGGCTGATCGCGTACGTCGACGGCGAGGCGGCCGGCTGGGTCGCGGTCGAGCCGCGGGAGAACTACCCCAGGCTGTGGAGCCGGAAGCAACCGTGGATGCGGATGGACCCCGAGCTTGAGGGCGTCTGGTCGGTGACCTGCTTCCTCGTGAGCAAGGGCTGGCGCCAGTCGGGGCTGACCTACGAGCTCGCCGCCGCCACCGTCGAGTACGGCGAGCAGGTGGGCGCCCGCGTCCTCGAGGGGTACCCGATCGAGCCGCCTCCGGGCAAGACCGTGATCTGGGACGAGGCCTCGGTCGGGCTGGTGCAGGTCTTCCTCGATGCCGGCTACGAGGTGGTGGCCTCGCCCACCGTGCGGCGGCGTGTGGTGCGGCGCCGACTGGGCCCGGCCACCACGGCGGAGACAATGCCTGAGCCGGCGCCGGCGCCCGGAGGCTAGGGTCGCCGTCATGGGAGCCATCGAGGTCACCGACCTCGCCATGGCGTACGGAGAGCTCAGGGCAGTCGACGGGGTGAGCTTCGAGGTGGCCGAAGGCGAGTTCTTCGGGATCCTCGGGCCGAACGGTGCGGGCAAGACCACCACCCTGGAGATGATCGAGGGTCTCCGGAAGCCGGACGCGGGGTCGATCGCGGTGCTGGGGGAGTCGCCCTGGCCACGCAACGCCGGGCTGCTGCCGCGGATCGGGGTCCAGCTGCAGGCGTCGTCGTTCTTCGAGCGGCTGACCACCCGCGAGCAGATCCACACGTTCGCCTCGCTGTACGGCGTGCCGACGGCCCACGGCGACGAGTGGCTCGAGCGCGTGGGGCTGGTCGACAAGGCCGACAGCAGGGTCGAGGACCTCTCGGGAGGCCAGTCGCAGCGGCTGTCCATCGCCTGCGCGCTGGTCCACGACCCCGAGCTGGTCTTCCTCGACGAGCCCACCGCGTCCCTCGACCCGCAGGCGCGGCGCAACCTCTGGGACCTGCTCTCGGGCCTGAACGACAGCGGCCGCACGGTGGTGCTCACGACGCACTACATGGACGAGGCCGAGGTGCTGTGCGACCGGGTCGCGATCATGGACCGCGGCCGGATCCTCGAGCTCGACACCCCCCGAGAACTGGTGAAGGGGCTGGCGGCGCCGACCCGGATCGTCACTGCCGACGGCGAGACGATCGAGACCCACGAGCCCGACGTGGTCATCGGCCGGCTCGCCGCGGAACAGAAGCTCGACGGCGTCTCGGTCCGGACCGGCACCCTGGAGGACGTCTTCCTCGACCTCACCGGAAGGGAGTATCGCGCGTGACGGCGTTCCGCTCCCTCTCCGTCGCGATCCTGCGCGGTTTCCTGCGCGACAAGGCGTCGGTGTTCTTCGCGATCATCTTCCCGCTGATGTTCCTGGTGCTGTTCGGCGGCATCTTCGGCGACCAGAGCCAGTCGAAGGTCGACCTGGTCCAGGTCGGCGACGTCGCGCTGTTCGACGAGCTGCCTGGTCCGGCGCGCGAGGCGTTCGACGACACGTTCTCGGTGGAGCACAGCTCCGACCTGGAGGCAGCGGTGGCCGAGGTGCAGGACGGCGACGCCGACGTGGCCGTCGAGATGCGGGACGGCGAGCTGGTCGCTCACTTCACGAGGACCGACCAGGTGAAGGCCGCCATCGTGCAGGGGGCGCTGCGCGCGTTCGTCGACGGCGCCAACGTCGCCGCGACGGGGCAGCCGCCGGCGTACTCCCTCACCACCGAGCCGGTCGAGGACGACAGCCTCACGACCATCCAGTTCGTGACGCCCGGGCTGCTGGGCTGGGCGATCGCGATGAGCGCCGCGTTCGGGGCCGCGGCGACGCTCCAGGGCTGGCGGCAGAGCAAGCTGCTGCGGCGGCTCCAGCTCGCACCCGTGTCGACCCGCACGGTGGTCGGCGCCCGGGTCGCGGTGACGGTGGCGATCGCGCTGGTGCAGATGGCGATCTTCCTGGGTCTCGGCGCGGCCGCGTTCGACCTGCGGCTGAGCGGGTTCTGGTGGGCCTCGATCCCGCTCCTCGTGGTCGGGACGCTGTGCTTCATGGCGGTCGGGCTGTTCGCCGGCGCGGTCACGACCACGGTCGAGGGTGCGGTCAACATGGCGAACTTCCTGGTGCTGCCGATGGCGTTCCTCGGCGGCTCCTTCTTCCCGCTCGACGCGGCGCCGGCCTGGCTGCAGACGGTGGCGAACGTGCTGCCGCTGTACTGGCTCAACGAGGGCATGCTCGACCTGCTCGTCCGTGGGGAGGGCCCCGCCGCGATGCTGGCCCCGATGGGCGTGCTGGCCGCCTTCGCCCTCGTCCTGACCCTGCTCTCCGCCCGGCTGTTCCGCTGGGAGACCAGCTAGCGCTCAGCGGAGCAGCAGCACCGCCGCCGTGACGCCGGCCGCCACGATCAGGCCGCGCAGCAGCCGGTCGGGCAGCCGCCGACCGAGGTGGGAGCCGACGTACCCGCCAACGATCGAGCCGGCGGCGAGCAGCGCGATCGCGGCCCAGTCGAGGTCGGCCACGACGAGGAAGATCAGGCTCGCGACGACGTTGGCGGCCATCACGGCCAGCGTCTTGAGCGCGTTGACGATCCTGAGCTCGAGGTCGAGCCCGAACCCGAGGACGGCGACCATCATCACGCCGGAGCCGGCACCGAAGTAGCCGCCGTAGACGCCGGTGAGGGTCGCGAAGAACGCCGTGACCGGCGACATCCGGGTCCGCGGCTCCGGCGCGTCGCCGACCTGCCGGCTCCGCAGCCAGCGCGAGATCCGCGGCTGGGCGCCGACCAGGAGGCACGTGAAGAGGATCAGCCAGGGCACGATCCCCTCGAAGACGCTCGGGGGCAGCGCGAGCAGCAGCACTGCGCCGAGCACCGCGCCGACGGCGCAGGTGACGATCACGGCCACGGCCGCGCGGGGGTGCTCGCGCAGCTCGCGGCGGTAGCCGAACGAGCCGCTCAGCCCGGCCGGCGTCATGCCGACCGTGTTGGACGCGTTGGCCACCACTGGCGGCAGGCCGACCGCCAGCAGTGCTGGAAAGCTGACGAGCGACGCGACCCCGACGGTGGACGTGAGGATGCCGGCGACCAGCCCGGCCGCCAGCACGAACAGCTGCTCGGCTCCGGTCACGAGCGCTCGCGCAGCAGCGCCACGTCGCTGACGAGGTCGACGTGCGCGTGCATCGCGGTCGCCGCCGCGACCGGGTCGCCGGCCCGGATCGCGTCGGCGATCCGCTGGTGCCCGGCCAGCGAGGCCGCCGGCCGGCCGGGCTGCGAGAGCGACTCGAGCCTGGTCTCAGCGATCAGCTCCGAGATGGTCCGCATCATGGCGGCGAGGAGGGGGGAGTGGGCGGCGGACGTGACGGCGCCGTGGAAGCGCTCGTCGCCCTCCACACCGCGGCCGCCGGCCTCGACGTCGTGCGCCATGAACGCCAGCGCCTCGTCGATCGCCGCCAGGTCGTCGTCGGTACGTCGCTCGGCGGCCAGCGCCGCCAGCTTGGTCTCCAGCGCGTCCCTGGCCTCGATCACCTCGGGGATCCGGTCGGCGTGCGCCCGGATCGCGTCGGAGATCGACCGGGCGCTGGCACGCCTGGCCGCTTCGGCGGTGACGATGGTCCCGTCGCCGTGTCGCACCGTCACGACCCCGACCACCTCGAGGGCCACCAGCGCCTGGCTCAAGGTCGCGCGGCTGACGCCCAGCCGGGTCGCGAGCTCGCGCTCCGGCGGCAGCCGGTCGCCCGGCTGCAGGCCCTGCCGGGCGATCCAGTCGGTGATCTGTGCCGCCACCTGCTCGTAGAGCCGGGCCCTGCTCACGCGCTGCGGGAACTCCTCCGTCATGGGGGCAGCCTATTGACAGTTGGTTCGTTGTCCTATTGGCTAGGCCACTGATCCACGTGACTGTCGTCACGGATGCCGACAGGCTGGTCGGGTCAACCCCCACGGAAGGACACCTCATGGGAGCGGAATGGGTCGCGATCCTCGCACTGGTCGCCCTCTTCGTCGTCGGCACGGTGCTGCCGATCAACATGGGCGCGCTGGCCTACGTCGCGGCGTGGCTCGTCGGCATGTACTCGCTCGACCTGGAGGAGAAGGAGATCGTGGCCGGGGTCAGTGGTGACCTCGTCCTCACCCTGATCGGCGTCACCTACCTGTTCGCGATCGCGAAGAACAACGGGACCGTCGACCTGATCGTCCGGTGGGCGGTGAAGAGCGTGCGCGGCCGGGTCGCCCTGATCCCCTGGGTGATGTTCGCCGTCACCGGGATCCTCACCGCGATCGGAGCCGTGAGCCCGGCCGCGTGCGCGATCATCGGCCCGATCGCGCTCGGGTTCGCCGGCCGCTACGGCATCAGCCCGCTGATGATGGGCATGATGGTGGTGCACGGCGCCCAGGCCGGCGGCTTCTCGCCCATCAGCATCTACGGCTCGATCACCAACTCCGTGATGGAGGGCGCCGATCTCCCCAACAGCGAGATCGTCATCTTCCTGTCCAGCCTGGTCGTGAACACGATCCTCGCTGCGATCCTGTTCGTGGTGCTCGGTGGCCGGAGCCTGCTCAGCCAGCGGATCGACCCCGGCGAGGACGACCTCGACGGCGACGAGCCGCACGGTGGCGGCGCGAGCGCTCCGCAACGCGGGTCCGGCACGTCGACCGGGACGAGGACGGAGGCGACCGGTGTCCGCCGCGACCAGATCCTCACGCTGGCAGCGTTCCTCGGCGTCGCCGTGGTCGCGATCGCCTTCGACAGGAACATCGGTTTCGCGGCCATCACCGCCGCGGTCGTCCTCCACATGCTCGCCCCCGGCGAGAACAAGGACGCCGTGAGGGAGATCGCCTGGCCGACCGTGCTGCTGGTCGCCGGTGTCAGCACCTACGCGTTCATCCTCGAGGAGGCGGGCTCGCCGGAGTTCGTGGGCGAGTGGGCAGCTGGCCTCGGCGTGGCCGTGATCGGAGCCCTCGTTCTCTGCTACGTCGGCGGCGTGGTGTCGGCGTTCGCGTCGTCGACGGCCCTGCTGCCGATCATCATCCCGATCGGGCTGCCTCTGATCGCGGACGGCGGGATCAGCGCCGGTCTGTTCGTCGCTGCGCTCGCGGTGTCCTCGACGATCGTCGACGTCAGCCCGTTCTCCACGAACGGTGCCCTGATGCTCGCGAACCGGCCCGACACCATCGAGGAGAACGTGTACTACAAGCAGATCCTCGGGTACGCCGCGATCGTGACCCTGGTCGGACCGCTCCTCGTCTGGGCCGCGCTGGTCCTGCCGGGGTGGTGACCGGATGAGCAACGGGGGACCGCTGGCGGGCACCGTCGTCGTCGACCTGTCGCGCGCCCTGGCCGGGCCTCACGCGACCCAGATGCTGGGCGACCTCGGTGCCCGGGTCATCAAGGTCGAGGCACCCGGCCACGGCGACGACACCCGAGGCTGGGGTCCGCCGTTCGTGGGCGAGCCGCGCCAGTCGACGTACTTCCTGTCGACGAACCGCAACAAGGAGTCGATCGCGCTCGACCTCAAGGACTCATCCGACGGTGGCGACCGCGACGTGCTGCTGCGGCTCGTCGACCGGGCCGACGTGCTCGTGGAGAACTTCCGCACCGGCGTCCTCGAGCGGCTCGGGCTCGGCATCGAGGCGCTCCTCGAGCGCAACCCGCGGCTGGTCGTGCTCTCCATCACGGGCTTCGGCCATGACGGCCCTGAGGGCGGCCGGGCCGGATACGACCAGATCGCGCAGGGTGAGGCCGGTCTGATGTCCCTGACCGGCGCCGGTCCCGACGACCCGCAGCGCGTCGGCGTCCCGATCGCCGACCTGCTCTCCGGCATGTACGGCGCGTACGGTGTGCTGGCCGCCCTCCACGAGCGCGAGCGGACCGGGCGCGGCCAGGTGGTGCGCACGTCGCTGCTGGCCGCGGTCGTCGGGGTGCATGCCTTCCAGGGCACCCGCTGGACGGTCGCCGGTCAGGTGGGACGCGGGCAGGGCAACCACCACCCGTCGATCGCCCCCTACGGACTGTTCCACTGCCGCGACGGCGCGGTCCAGATCGCCGTCGGCAGCGAGGGGCTGTGGCGCCGGCTGTGTGCCGGCTTCGGGATCGACCCCGAGGCCGACGGGCTCGCCACCAACTCCGACCGGGTGGCCAACCACGAGCGACTCGTGGCCACGGTGGAGGCGGCGTTCGCAGACCAGGAAGCCGAGCCGCTGCTCGCGCGGCTCGCCGAGCTCGGTGTCCCCGCGGGCAAGGTGCGCTCGCTCGACGAGGTCTACACGTGGGACCAGGTCGCGAGCCAGGGGCTGCTCGTCGACGTCGAGCACCCGCAGCTCGGCCCGCTGACCCTGCCGGGTCCGCCGCTGCGGTTCTTCGACGCAGCGGGGAGCGAGACGACCCGCCGCGACCACGGCGCGCCGCCCCTGCTCGACCAGCACGCCGACGACCTGCGGGCGTGGCTGGAGGAGGAGTGAGCCAGGGCGGGGCCCGGCGCTGGACCGCGCACGAGCTGCTCGACCTGGTGCTCGACCCGGGCACGTTCGAGTCGTGGGACGAGCCGATCGACCTCGCGGCGTACGACGCCGGCTACCGCGCCGAGCTGGACGCGGCGGCCGCGAAGGCGGGCACCGACGAGTCGGTGCTGACCGGTCGCGGCCTGGTGCGCGGCCGGCCGGTGTGCGTCGTCGCCAACGAGTTCGGGTTCCTCGCCGGCTCGATCGGCCGGGCCGCGGCCGACCGGATCACCTCCGCCGTCCAGCGGGCGACCCGGGAGCGGCTGCCCGTGCTCGCCAGCACCGCGTCCGGCGGCACCCGGATGCAGGAGGGCACGCCGGCGTTCGTGCGGATGATCGAGATCTCCCGGGCGCTGATGGCCCACCGGTTGGCCGGGCTGCCCTACCTCGTGCACCTGCGGCACCCCACGACCGGCGGGGTCTACGCGTCGTGGGGCTCGCTGGGCCACGTGACCGTCGCGGAGCCGGGCGCGCTGGTCGGGTTCCTCGGGCCGAAGGTCTACGAGGCGCTCCACGGCCGACCCTTCCGGCCCGGCGTGCAGACGGCCGAGAACCTCGCGGCGACCGGGGTGATCGACGGCGTGGTCGCCTCCGACGAGCTGCCGGCGCTCGTCGACCTGGCGCTCGCGGTGCTCGTCGACCCGCCCGGACCGGGCGTGCTGCCCCGGCGTACCGACACCCGTGACGTGGGGGAGACCTCCGCCTGGGACTCGATCGAGGAGACCCGGCGGCCGGGCCGGGCCGGGGTCCGCGAGCTCCTGGCGTACGGCGCGACCGGGACCCTGCAGCTGCGCGGCACCGACGAGGGCGAGCGCGACTCGACCCTGATGGTGGCGCTGACGAGGCTCGACGGCCACCCCTGTGTCGTGGTCGGCCAGGACCGGAGCCGGCAGACGCCGAGCCACGCGATGGGCCCGGGTGCGCTGCGTGAGGCCCGCCGCGGCATGCGGCTGGCCCAGGAGCTGCGGCTGCCGCTCGTGGCCGTCATCGACACCCCCGGCGCCGAGCTGTCGCCGCGGGCCGAGGAGCGCGCGATCGCGGGCGAGATCGCCCGCTGCCTGGCCCGCCTGTCGTCGCTGACCGTGCCCACCGTCTCCGTGATCCTCGGTCAGGGCTGCGGCGGTGGCGCGCTCGCGCTGCTGCCCGCGCGGACCGTCATCGCGACCGAGAACGCGTGGCTGTCGCCGCTGCCGCCCGAGGGGGCGAGCGTGATCGTGCACGGCGACACGTCGCACGCGCCGGAGATGGCCGCGCGGCAACGGGTCCGGGCCGCGGACCTGCTGGCCGACGGCATCGTGCAGCACGTGGTCCCCGAGGTCGCAGGCGAGTCGGCCCAGGACCTGGCCGTCGCCGTCGCGGCGGAGTGCGGTGCGCAGCTACGCCGGCTCACAGCGTGACCCGGGCCCTCAGCCCGGATCGCGTTCCCACGTGGTGCTGGACCACATCACGGCCCCGAGAGCCCAGTCGGGAACGCCTGGCATGACCTCGGCCCCGCCGCTGTCTGTGCTGGGATCGTCGAAGGTTGCCGAGTCGCCGTCGAGGGTGAACCGGAACGTCAGCACCCCGACCGGGGCCTCGTCGTCGAGCACGATCCGACCGTCCTCGATCTCGAACGTGCCCGACTGCCACTGCTCGTCGCTACTGACCTGCGCCATGCGGAACCGGTCCCCGACGAAGTCGATCCGGAATCTCGTCTCCTCGGGGCCAGCCATGTCGGGTGACAGCATGACCCGTTCCGCCTCGCGACCCCAGCCCTGCTTCCGGATGTAGCCCCTCACGGCGGCCCGTTCGAGGTCTGTGGTCCAAGTGCCCTCCAGTGGCGTCTCAACTGCTGGGGGCGACGACGATGTCGCAGGCGTTGGCGGTCCCGCGTCGGGGTCCTCGCCGGACGAGCACGCAGTCGCTGTCAGGACAAGAGTGGCGGCTAGCGCGACGGTGAACTTCATGGTCGGGTCCTCTCACTCGAACGTCAGTGGTGTAGCCAGGCATGACTCCGGAGCTGGCGGCTCGGTCACATCCCCGGCGAGCCAGGCGTTGCGGACCGCACGGATGCACTCGGCGCCCAACACGTTGTGCCCCCCTGCCGCCAGCTCGACCCGGAACGCCTCGGGGAGCAGCTCTGCGAGGGCGTCGACGACCGTCGCCGGCGTCGCGAACGGGTCCAGCGCTCCTGAGACGGCCAGCGTGGGGACGCCGACGAGCGGCGAGGCCTCCTCGGTCGAGGTGCCGACGCCCCAGGCCCTGCACACGGCTCGCAAGCTGTCGAGGTGGGCTGCCGTCGGGCACTGAGCCGACAGGGTGGCGCCGATGACGAGCCGTTGGTCGGTCTCGCACTTGGGGACGTAGCCGACGCAGAGCGGCGGAGCGACGCTCAGGGTGGCGGCGAAGAGCCCGAGGTGTGGACCTGGACGCCTGGCGGCCGCCTCAAGGAGGAACGCCGGCAGTCGGGAAGCGCCGTCGACCGGCCCCGTCAGCCAGCGCACACCGCGCTCCAGGGTCAGGTCATCGATCAGCACCGGCGTCCCCATCACGTCGACGCGCAACGGGGAGTCCGCCAGGCTCTGCCGCGCCCGTCGCCAGAGCCCGACCGGGTCGCCGTACCGCCGGACGCAGCGGCCGTCCGCACGACAAGCGGTTGCGATGTCGGCCACCACGCGGTCGAGGTCGAGCCCGGGGTCGGCGACCAACGAGTCCACCACCAGCGCTTCGACCCGGTCAGGGTGCGCCAGCGCTACCTGGCGGCCCGCTTCCGCCGTGGTCCCGTGACCCATCACGACCCACTGCGGCTCGTCCAGCGCCGTCATCACCGCGGCGAGGGACTCACCGAGGTGGTCGGGAGACAGCGCTGCCACGTCCGCGCCCTCACCTTCGAGTCGCTCCCGGCACGCGGCCACTGCCTCCGTCAGCCGAGCCGGCTGGCGCCGGGCGACGGCGTCACCCAGGGACTCCACCTCGCGGCACTCCAGACTGGGGGTCGAGTGGCCGGTCCCGGGAAGGTCGACGATCACGACCCGCCGACCTGTGCGCTGGGCGATCGGCGCGAGCCCGCCGTATGCCGGCGTCATGCCGAGGTCGACACCGGTCTCGAGCACGGGGCTCGCGGTCGTGGGCGTCGGGGGTTCGACCGTGACGACGAAGATCCGAGTAGGTCCCTCGGGATCGGGAGTGACGAAGCCGCACGTGTGCGGTGGCACGACTAGCACCTCGACGTCGTCAGGGCACGGAACCTGCTCGTAGCGCGCGCCTCCGCGCGGCCGATCGTCTGTCGACGACGTACAGCCGGTCATGGCGGTCGCGAGCGCCAGTCCGCAGGCGATGACGATGATCCTCACGACGACTACACCCTCCTGAAGACGGTTCGGTTACGGCGAAGGTGTCCACCGGCCGGAGAACAGGTCCGCCCGAGCGGGGCAGGAGTCCTCGACGAGCGTGAGCACCAGTCCGTTGCCGTCGCGGTCCCAGGCGTAGATGCCGGCGGGCAGCTCGGCGCATGCGTTGTTGACGAAGGCGTCGACCCGCAGGCGTCCGCCGGAGTCCGAGTACGACGCGCCCTCGCTGGAATCAGCGGCGGTCTCGGGGCCGGCCAGGGTGAGCACCCCGTCCGAAGAGAGGGTCATGCGCCAGGCGCCGTCCCAGCGGGCGAGGTCCGCGCCGGCGACCCGTCGCTCCCAGGACCCCACGACCGACGTCGGCGCCGGCGGAGCGGGCTGCTGCTCGGGCTCGATCGGGCCCAGGACCAGCGCGCCGACAGTCACCACGGCGGCCACGGCAGCCGCTGTCATGGCGGGGACGAACCAGGACCGAGGATCGCCGGCCCGGCTGCCCGACCGGCCGCTGTCTCGATCCAACACCGACGCGAGCGCGTCCCGGGTGGCGGACTCGTCGGGGGCGGGCAGGCCGGTCAGTGCGCCGCGGACCCGGGCATCGAGCCGAGTGTCGTCGGTCATGGGGCCACCTCCCGGTCGGTCAGCTGCTCGGCCAGGCGACGACGGGCGCGGTGGAGCGCCACCTTGGCCGCACCCAGGCTCAGCCCCAGCACCTCGGCGACCTCGGTCAGGGGGCGGTCCTCGAGGTGGTAGAGCGCGACGAGCGCGCGGTCGCGGGTCGGCAGTGCAGCCACGGCGCGCAGCACGTCGACCCGCTCGGACGTCGTTGCGTCGGCCGCGTGACGAGGAAGTCCCGCCGCCAGCTCCAGGCCCGGGCGCCGACCCTCCCGCCTTCGCCAGGAGAAGGCCCGGTTGAGGGCGACCCGGCGTACCCACGCCTCGGGGTGTTCGTACCGCGACACCTTCGTCCAGTGACGATGCAGTCGCACGAACGCCTCCTGGGCGAGGTCTTCGGCGGCGGCGCCGTCGCGCAGCACCACCGTGAGCAGGCGTACGACCTGGGGATACTCGGCCGTGAAGAACCACGCGAAGGACTCGTCGTCGCTCGATCGAACCAGGGGTTCCACGTGAGGTACACCCATGAGCGACTCCGGCGGTTACACGAGACTCTCATCGTAGGTGTGATCGCTCGGACGTGCGGTGCGGACCGGCCCGGTCAGCGGCGGCGCGGCACCAGCCTCGCGCGGCGGTCGGCCGCGAGCGCGGCCCGCGCGGCGTTGGCGCCGGGAGCACCGTGCACGCCACCGCCGGGGTGCGCGGAAGCGCCGGCGAGGAACAGGCCCCGGATCGGTGTCCCCGCGCGGCCGAGCCCCGGCACCGGCCGGAAGACCAGCGCCTGCTGCAGCTGCGCGGTGCCGGCGTTGACCGCGCCACCGACCAGGTTGGCGTTGCGCCGCTCGAGCTCGACGGGCGAGAGCACCCGCCGCGCCAGCACCCGCGACCCGAAGCCGGGGGCGTAGTGCTCGATCCGCGCCTGTATCCGGTCCGCGAAGCGCTCCGCGTCACCGGCCTCCCAGTCGCCGGTGAGGCCGTCCGGGCCGGCATCGCCGCGGACCTGCTGCGGGACGTGCGTGTAGGCCCACAGCGACTCGGTCCCGGCCGGTGACCGGGTCGGGTCGGTGGTCGTCATCTGCCCCGCGAGCAGGAACGGGTGCGACGGGATCCGGCCCGCCGAGATCTGGGCCGACGTGACGGTGAGCTCGTCGACCGAGTCACCGATGTGGACGCACCCCGGCGCGAGCTCGGGGGCGGGGTCCCACGGCACCGGCCCCGACAGCGCCCAGTCGACCTTGACGGTCGCGGGGTCCCACGTGAAGTGCTCGATGCCGCGGCGGGTGCGGGTGGGCAGGTGCCGGGCGTCCACCAGCCCGCCGTACAGCCGGGGTGCCGCGACGTCGGCCAGCACCGCCCGGCCGGCCACGACCCGTTCGCCGGCGGCGGTCCGGACGGCGACCGCCCGACCGGAGACCACCTCGATCTCGGCCACCTCGACGCTGGTGCGGACTTCGCCGCCGCGCTCCTCGAGCCGGCGCAGCAGTGCGTCGACGAGGGCACCTGCCCCGCCTTCGGGCGCGGGGAACCCGACGGTCTGCCCGAGCATCGTCATGATCAGGCCGAAGATGCCGGACCCGGCGCCCTCGGGCGAGAAGTCGGCATGGCCCGCGTTCCCCGCCAGCAGCAGCCGCGGGCCCTCGCCGCCGAAGCGCTCCTCGCCGAGACCGCGCACGCCCGAGAGCAGGGTCCGTGCCGTCGCCAGGCCCGGCTCGCGCGCCAGGCGGGCCAGCAGCGGGACGCCGTGCCGGACCGGCGGGAAGGGCGACAGCAGCGCCCCCATCAGGTGCGGGGCGAGGTCGTCCCAACGACGTACCAGGTCGAGCCAGGCGGCGCCGTCGCCGGGGTGGGCGCGGTCGAACCGGTCAGCGGTGGCGTCGCGGTCACGGGTCAGCAGCGCCCACGAGCCGTCGGGCATCGGGTTGCCGAGCACCGCCGGCGCGTGCCGCCACCGCAGCCCGTACCGCCCGAGGTCGAGCGACTGCAGGGCCGGCGAGGCGGCCGCGAAGGGGTAGAACGCGCTGAAGGTGTCGTGGCGGAAGCCGTCGGCGACCTCCCCGTCGGTGCGTACGGCGCCGCCCGAGGTGGGTTGCTGCTCCAGCACGACCACCGACCAGCCGGCGTCGGCGACCAGGTTGGCCGCGACCAGCCCGTTGACGCCGGCACCGACGACGACCGCGTCCGGTCCACCGTCCCCGCGAGGTCCGCTCACTCGCTGCGCCTCCGGCGGGCCCAGCCGCGTACGGCGCGGAACGGGGCGCCCAGGGTGTAGCCCGTCGACCAGATGACCGACGACTGGAAGACGTTGGTCCACCGCGCCCACTGGCGCTTCTTGTCCACGCACACCACGACGGTCTCGACCGTGGTGTCGACGTCGAAGTGCTGGGCCATCCGGGTCAGGGTGTCGACCCAGAACTGGTTCTCCTGGCTGTGGCCGCCGAGGGCGAGACCCAGCTCGCAGATCGGGTCGGCCGCGCGCATCAGCAGCTGCACCTGGGCGACGGTCGCGCCGTCGCGCTCGGTGGCGCTGAACGTGATCCAGCCCGCGAACACGTGACCCTCCGGTGTCATCAGGGTGAAGGACTCCTCGTCGGAGTAGAGCACCATCACGCCGGTCGACAGCTTGAGACCCCCCGGGAGGGGCGCGTTGATGAGCGCCACCTCGCCCGGCTCGATCCCCGTCAGCGGGGCGTAGAACCGGTGGCCGTCCGGCCAGAACGAGTTGAAGTTCTGCCGCCAGGTGCTCACCAGCGCGGTGGGCGCCACGACGTCCAGCGGCAGCTGGGCCTGGTAGGTCTTCTGCCACATCTTGCCGAAGCCCTGGATCGGACCGACCAGCCGCTTGCCCGAGACCCGGTTGACGGCCTCGTCGGGCATGTCCGAGACGTCGAGCCGGGACACCGTCTTCGCCCAGTTCGTGGCGTCGCGGGCCGCGGCCTGCTCCTCGTTGAGCTCGCTCATCGTGCTCCCCCCTCAGGTGGGTCTAGTCCGCGCCGGCCGCGCTGAGGGCGGCCTGCTCGGTGTCGTGGATGCTGACGGCCTCGTCGAGACGGGTCAGCTCGAAGATCTGTCGGTAGTGGTCGGAGAGCCCGAAGGCCAGCAGCTGCTGCGAGCGCCGGTTGGCCCGCACCAACAGCGTGACCAGCAGCCCGATCCCCCCACTGTTCATGTACTGGAGCCCGGCGAAGTTCAGCACGATCGCCGACACCTCGCCGGCGTCGTTGTAGGCCGCCATGAGCACGTCCTCCGACGCCGCCGTGACGTCTCCCTTGATGTCCACCACGCTCGCCCGCCCGTGGCGGCGTACGTCGAAGGTGGCTGTCGCCTCGGTCATTGCGTGTTCCCTTCCGCGCCCCCGACAGCGCTGTCCTCATCGGTGGTGATGGCGAGGTAGTCCGCCAGCCGTGTGATCTCGAAGATCTCCTGGTAGTGCGGGGTGAGCCCGTAGGCCCGCAGCGGGATCCCGGCGGCCCGGGCCCGGGCCAGCACGCCCACGATCAAGGCGATGCCGGTCGAGTTGATGTAGCCCGCTCCCGAGAAGTTCAGGACGACGGCCGCGGGCTGCTCCCGCACGGCCGCCTCCCACGCCTGGGTCAGCGCGGCTTCCGCGCCGCGGTTGACGTCGCCCGTCAGGTCGACGACGACGACGTCGCCGCGTCGACGTACGGCACTGGTCAGCTCACTGGTCGTCATGGTCGGCTCCCTCCTCGGGCCCGGGGTCAGCGGGGGTCTGGCTCTCGGTACTGGTCGGCTCCTCGAGGAACATCACGAGCTCCAGCGTGTGGTCGGCACCGTCGACGTGTTCCTCGGCGTCGTCGACCATGTTCTTGATCAGGAAGAGGCCCCAGCCCCGCGGCGACTGCAGGCCCGCGAGCTTGGCGTCGATGTCGGGCTGCTCCGGCGCGTGCGCCGGTCGCCCGCCGCCCTGGTCGACGATCTGGACGACGACCCGGTCGTGGTGGGTGAGCACGCGCACCGTGACGGGCCGGTCGGCGTCGTACTTGTTGCCGTGCTCCATCGCGTTCATGGTCGCCTCGCCGACCGCGGTCTCGAGCCGGCGCAGCCGCTCGGGCTCGAGGCCGAGCTCGCCGACGATGCTGCTGACCCGGGCGAGCGCGAGCCGCTCGTTGCCCTCGGCGCTGGGCACCTCGAACTCCACCTGCTGGGCGGTCGCGCCGCCCGGGGTTCCCCCGTCACCCCGGGCGGCGCGAGTCACCGTCACCATCGTGATGTCGTCCTCCTGGTCGGCGTCCGGGCCGGTGTGCTCCCGCAGGTCGGTGAGGACCCGGTCGATCAGCTCGCCGCCTCCGGGGTACGTCGCGACGGCGTCCATCAACCGCGGGAAGCCGAACATCTGGCCGGTGGGACTGTGCGCCTCGACCACGCCGTCGGAGTGGAGCAGCATCGACTGGCCCGGGAGCAACACGGTCTCGTTCTCCTCGTAGGCCATCCCGGTCATCAACCCGAGCGGCATGCCCCGGGCGCGCAGCTCCATCGAGCCGTCGGCCGTCTTCACGTAGGGCAGGTCGTGGCCGGCGTTCGCGAAGACGAACCGGCCGGTGCCGGGCTCCAGCACGCCGTACAGGCAGGTGACGAACATCTTCTCGGGCATGTCGGGCACGAGGTGCTCGTTGACGGCCTCGAGTACCGCACCCGGCTCGACCAGCCGCTGGGCCGACGCGCGCAGCACGCTGCGGGTCGCGGCCATCACCAGCGCGGCCGGGACGCCCTTGTCGGTGACGTCGCCGACGACGAAGCCGACCCGGTCGCCGGGCAGCGGGATCACGTCGTAGAAGTCGCCGCCCACCTCGCGCGCGGGACGGTAGTACGCCGACACCTGCCAGCCGGGCAGCTCGGGGAGCTGCTTGGGCAGGAAGTTCTGCTGGATCAGACGGGCGACCTCGAGCTCCTGCTCGAAGCGCTGCCGGGTAGCCGCCTCCGCCTGCTGCTCGCGCACCAGCTGCCCGACCCGGAGCGCCGGCGCGGCCTGGGCCGCGAGGTTCTCGAGCAGCTTGCGGTCGTCGCTGGAGTACTCCTGCTCCGAGCGGCGCGGCCCCAGGTTCAGGACGCCGATCAGCTCGCCCTGGCTGACGAGCGGCACAGCCAGCTTGACGCCGGCCTCGCGCAGCGCGAGCAGGGCGGGCGAGTCGAGCTCGAGGGTGGTGACGTCGACCGCGCCGGCCGCGCTCTGCAGGTAGGCGAGCAGCGGATCGTTGGGGGCGATGTCGACCGGTGCGACGTCCTCACCGGGAGCCGCCGCCAGGTCGATCGTCTCGACCTCGGCGCGGTCCTGGCCGGCCGAGCGGCGGAGGAGCCGTCGGCGGAGGGAGCCGGTGAGTGCTGTCATGGTGAGTCCTTTCTAGGGCCCGTGCGTCCGGAAACCGTTACGGGCCGCAGCCACAGGCTCGCGTCCGTCGGCTGGACGGTGTCTCCGGCGATCCGCACCAGGTCGGTGCCGATCGCGTCGAGGTCGATCTGCTGGCGCAGCCGGGCACTGAAGTCGGACACCGTGCGCGCGGCGTCGTACCGGTGCCGGTAGAAGCGCCGGTCCACGGCGACCTGGATCCGGCGCCGGGCCGGTCCGAACAGCGCCGCGACCGCGAGCGTGGACGCCGCCACCGCGAGGTCGGACCGTTCGGTCAGCGGCCGGAGCAGCAGCTGGAGCAGCAGCACCGACCCCAGGTAGGTGACGACCAGCGTGGCGGTCAGCGAGCCGTAGACCAGGGCACGGTTCACCACGACGTCGATGTCGTAGAGGTGGTAGCGCAGGACGGCGACGCCGATCGCCAGCGGCAGCAGCGCGAACATCAGGAACGACAGCTGGTCGAGCAGCCTCTGCCAGGTGGCGTCGGCCTCCTCGGGGAACACCGACGACGTCAGGATCCCGAGCATGAAGACCCCACCCACCGCTGCCGCGGCCGTGGCGAGCCACTTCACCTGCAGTCGTTCGACCCCGCGCGATCGACGGAACCTGACCACCAGCCCCGCGGCCGACGTCACGATGCACAGCGCCAGTGCCAGCACCAGGACCGGCACGACCACGTCGAGCGCCGGGCCGAGCGCCACCACGCCGAGCGGGTTGTCGACGCCGACCGCGGGTCCGGTCACCAGCTCCTCGGGGGAGAGCAGGAGGGTCACGCTCAGCAGGACCAGGACGCCCCCGACCACCCACGCGAAGGGTCGCCAGCGCGGGCTCGGCAGGCCGCCGTCGGGGAAGAGCAGGAACAGGTAGGTGCCGGTCAGGCCGAGCGCGGGCGCCCAGATCCCGTTCGCGATGGTGCCGCCGACCGCCGCCCCCGGGAGCGACCCCGGACTCGTGACGAGCCCGTAGGTGGCCCAGGTGTCGGCGTACCCGCCCAGGCCCCAGACGGCACCGATGCCGGTGAGCAGCCACCCCACGGTGTTGCGCGGCTGGCGGCGCAGGATGACCAGCCCTGTCAGGGGGAACGCGACCAGCACCAGCAGGAAGGACGCCGCCTCGGCGACGCCGGGCAGGCTGACCTCCTCCTGAGCGACGGTGAGCGCGACCCGCGCCAGCAGCGAGACCACGAAGAACCACCAGCCGGCCCAGGAGAGTCGGCGCAGCTGCCGATCCGTCAGGCGGCTCACGGTCGGCTCCGGACGCCGGGCAACCACACGGTCGCGTGGGTCGGCTGGACGGTCTCACGCACGGCCGCGAGGAGGTCGGCGCCGACGGCATCGAGGTCGACCTGGTGCCGCAGCCGACCCGAGAACTCGTCCAGGGTGCGAGCGGCGTCGTAGCGGCGCCGGTAGAAGCGGCGGTCGACGAGCGCCTGGATCGACCGGCGGGCGGGCCCGAAGACACCGGCCACCGCCAGCGTCGAGACCGCCACCGCGAGGTCGGACTGCTCGGTCAGTGGCCGCAGCACCAGCTGGAGCAGCAGCACCGACCCGAGGTAGACGCCGGCGAGCAGGGCAGTGAGCGAGCCGTAGACCAGGGCCCGGTTGATCACCAGGTCGATGTCGAACAGCCGGAAGCGCAGGATCGCCGCGCCGATCGCCAGCGGCAGCAGCACGAAGGAGAGGATGGACGCCTCCTGAAGGAGCCGGATGGCCGGGGGCAGATCCACACCCGAGCCGCCGCCGGCGATCTCGGCCGCGAACGTCGAGGTCAGCGTCACCGCGAAGAGCACGGCCACCAGTCCCCCCGCGGTGGCGAGCCACTTGATCTGCTCGCGCTGGACGCCCGACGAGCGGCGAAAGCGCAGGACCAGGGACACGGCGGACGCGACCAGCACGCTCGGGACCAGGGGAAGGCCCACCGCGCCGAGGGCGAGCACGACGGGTTCGAGCGGGCCGGCCGAGAGCGGGTTCACCAGCCCGGAGACCGGAGCCTCCTCCAGGGTGCCGGGTGCCAGCGAGATCACCGCTGGCACCACCACCGCCGCGGCAACGGCCAGCCACGCCACCACCCGCCAGCGCGGGCTGGGGAGCCGACCGTCGGGGAACAGCAGGATGAGGAACACACCCATCACCAGAATGCCCCACGCCCACGTGCCCTCGTTGAGGGCGGCAACGACAGTCGGTCCGGGCACCTCGCCCGGCGCGATGACCAAGCCGTAGTGGGCGTAGGTGTCCAGCAGGCTGGGCACGCCCCAGGAGAGGCCGACCCCTTCGAGCAGCCAGCCGATCGGGTTGCGGGGCTGGCGGACCAGGATGCCCAGCCCGACGAGCGAGAACATCAGGACCACCAGGAGGAACGCGTTCTCGCCGAGCAGGCCACTGCCCCACGACACCGGGGCGTCGGGGTCGCCGATCGAGGTGACCACCGCCCCTGAGATCGCGCATCCGGCGGTGGCCCACCAGCCCGTCCAGGCGAGCCGGCGCAGTGCGCGGTCCGACCAGCCGCTCACGGCGCAGCCCCCCTCAGCCAGAGCGACACCTGGGTCGGCTGGACCGTGTCGAGGACGACGCCGCGCAGGTCGTGTCGCAGGCTCTCGAGATCCACATCGTCGCGCAGGTGCACCGCGAACGTCTCCAGCGTGCGGGCGGCGTCGTAGCGAGCCCGGTAGAAGCGGCGGTCGACCAGCCGCTGGATGCGGGAGCGCAACGGCCGGAACAGCGCGGCGACGGCGAGGGTGGAGGCCGCCACGGCGAGGTCGGACTGGTCGGTGAACGGTTGCAGGGCCGACTGGAGCACCAGGACCGATCCCAGGTAGAGCGCGGCCAGTGCGACGGTGAGCGAGCCGTAGACGAGCGCCCGGTTGATGACCAGGTCGATGTCGAAGAGCCGGTAGCGCAGGATCGCGATCCCGATCGCCAGCGGGAGGAGGGCGTACGCCAGGAAGGAGGCCTCCTGCACCAGCGCCACCCAGTCAGGCCCGCTCACGCCGTCGCGGTCGCTGACCTCAGAGGGCAGCGCCAGCACCACGGACGTCGCGAAGAGCAGTGCCACCAGGGACCCGGCCGTCGCGAGCCACTTGATCTGCTGGCGCGCCACCCCGTGCGTCGTGCGGTACCGGATCACCAGGGAGGCGGCGCCGGCGACGACGCACGCGGTGAGCAGCAGCAGCGCCGGCGGCGCCGCGGCCGTCAGGACGGGACCTGCCCACTCCACCCCGAGCGGGTTCTGCAGTCCGCGCACCGGCGCCTCCTCGAGGCGGCCCGGCGAGAGGTCGATCACGATCGTCGCGGTCACCACGGCGAGGCCGGCGGCCCAGGCGACCGGTCGCCAGCGCGGCGACGGCAGCCGGCCGTCGGGGAAGAACAGGACGACGAAGACGCCGACGGCCCCGACGGTCGTCGTCCACATGCCCTCGTAGAGGGCCGCGGCAACCTCCGGGCCGGGAACGGAGCCCGGATCGATCACGAGTCCGTGGTGGGCGTAGGACCACAGCACCGCCGGCAGGCTGGAGCTCAGCCCGGCGGCCTGCAGCAACCACCCCACCGTGGTGCGCGGGTTCCGCCGCAAGACGACCAGGCCGACCAGTGAGAACGCGAGGCCCACGACGAACAGGTCGATGGCGCTGATCTGGCCGCCTCCCCAAGCCGAGCTGTGTGGCGTCGGCTCGACGGCGGTGACGACCACCCGGCTCCCCCCGGCGAGCACCGCCAGCCACCAGGCCGCCCACGCGAGCCGGCGCAGCGCGGTGTCCGACCAGCGGCTCACGACGTACGCCCCGAGTCGGGCAGCCAGACGCTCACGTGGCTCGGGCGCATCGTCCGGTGGACCATCCCGCGCAGGTCTCCGGACATCGCCTCGACGTCCAGCTCGTCGCGCAACCGGACGGCGAACTCCTCGAGGGTGAGCTGGGCGTCGTACCGGGGGCGGAAGAACCGGCGGTCCACCACCCGCTGGAACCGCGCCCGCAGTGGCCTGAAGAGCGCGGCCACGCCCAGCGTCGAACCGGCGACGGCCAGGTCCGACCGGCCCGTGAGGGGGCTGAGCGACACCCGTAGCAGCAGCACCGAGACGAGGTACGCCGCGACCAGGGTCGTGGTCAGCGCGGCGTAGACGACCGTCCGCTTGATGACCAGGTCGATGTCGTAGAGGCGGTAGCGCAGGATCGAGATCGCGACGCCGACGGGCAGCCCCAGGAACGCGCCCGTGCCGGCCACCAGGCTGGCCGCGGTCCGGTACGGCTCCGGGACTTCGAGCAGGGTCACGACCGCGTTGGTCACCACGAACGTCGGGATCAGCAACGCGAAGTAGGCGAACCACTTGAGCTGCTGGCGCTCGGCGTACGGCGCCACCTGCCAGCGGCGGACGAGCGACGCGAAACCCACCACGGCCGAGGTCACGAAGACGATCCCGGCGGTGTTGCTCAGCCACGGGTAGTAGCGGGGATCCAGCCCGACCGGGTTGACGAGGGTGCTCTGGCTCATCACGCCGGGGGCCGTCGCGTCGCTCAGCAGGATGCCGACCGACGCGACGATCGCGAGCACGAGCGCCGGCCGCCACCGCCGCGAGACGAGCCGGCCGTCGGGGAAGAGGAGCGGGAGGAGGGTCGTCACCACGCCCAGCGCCGGCACGTAGAGCCAGGTCTGCAGCCAGGAGGCCGCCGGACCGAACGGTAGGTCTCCGTCGCGGACGACGAGCGCGAGGTACTGGTAGCGCTCGGAGAACAGGTAGAGCGCCACGAAGACGCCCACCACCGCGAAGAGCCAGGAGACGGCGTTGCGGGGCTGCGCGCCGATGAGCACCAGCCCGACGGTCGAGAACGTCAGCGCCTGCGCCGTCAGCAGGAGGAAGAACGGCCAGCCCTGACCGCGCTCGTCCGGCAGCGAGGCCGGCATCAACATCGCGACGACGAGCAGCAGCACGGTCACCGACAGCAGCACCCACCGCATGTGACGGGCGCTCATCGGGCCCCCTCCCGCAGCCACAGCGAGACCCGCACCGGGTGCACGGTGTCGAGCACGACCGTGCGGAGGTCGCGCTGCAGGGACTCGAGGTCGAGCTCGTCGCGCAGGCGGGTGGCGAACTCGTCGAGGGTGCGGACCGCGTCGTAGCGGGCGCGGTAGAAGCGGCGGTCGACGAGCGACTGGATCCGGGTACGAAGCGGGCGAAACAGCGCCGCGACCGCCAGGGTCGACGCGGCGACCGCCAGGTCGGAGCCGCTGGTCAGCGGGTCGAGCGTGAAGCGCAGCACCAGCACCGAGGCGAGGTACGACGCCGCGAGCGTGACCGTGAGGGTCACGTAGACCAGCGTCCGGTTGATGACGACGTCGATGTCGTAGAGCCGGTAGCGCAGGACTGCTGTCCCGACCGCGAGAGGGACCACGATCAGGCACGCCACCAGCCCGAGCTCGGCGAGCAGGCCACCGGTGGCGCCGTCGAGGAGCAGTCGCACGAGACCACCGACGAGGTAGAGCGGGAGCGGGGTGGCGGACCACACCAGCCACTTGAGCTGGAGCCGCTCGACGCCGCGCGCCCGGCGCAGCCGGACGGCGACCGAGCAACCGCCGAGCACCAGCGCGATCACGGCGATCCCGAAGCCGGCGGCGGAGATCGCATCGGCCAGGTCGCGCGGCAGCACACCGAGGGGGTTCGCCGCCGCGGGGCGCGGCGAGTTCGTGAGCGCACCCTCCGCGAAGCCGGCCCCGGCCAGCACGAGAAGCAGGCCGAGCGGCACCAGCGCCACCGCGCCGTGCCAGCGCGGGCCGACCGGGCGGCCGTTCGGGAACAGCAGGAAGAGCAGCGCCGGAGCCCCGAGCAGCGGCAAGGTCCAGCTCCAGGAGGTGACCCAGGCGGCGGCCAACCCGCTCGCGGGCCCCTCGCCGGTGGCGACGTCCAGCGTGAGCGCGGCATAGCCGTAGGTGACCGACGTCAGGCCCTGGAAGAGGCCGGCTCCGAAGAGCAGCCAGCCCACCGGGTTGCGGGGGAGCCGGGTCGCGACGAGACCGCCGACGGCGAGGTAGACGATCGCCATCACCGTGAAGGCCGCTGAGGCCACGGGTGACTCGTCCACCACTCCGTCGGACAGCCCGAGCAGCACCTCGCCGAGGGCGTACAGGCAGCCGAGCACAGCGACCAGCGCCCACGTCGTGCGTCGACTGCGCGGCCCCATGCGCGAACACCCCCCTCCCGGAGACATTTCTACCTCAGCCTGAGCACGCCGCGTCCTCGAATCGTTACGATCGCCCGGGCGAGGGTGGGGGTGGTGACGGTGGTCCAGCGGGTGGAGGTGCGCCTGCTCGGTCCGCCCCGCGTGCTGCGCGGCGGCGACCTGGTCGGGTTCGACACCCGCAAGGCCACCGCGCTGCTGGCCCACCTGGCGCTCAGCGGCCGGCCCCGGCCGCGCGACGCGCTCGCGGACCTGCTCTGGCCGGACGCCGACGTGGAGCGGGCGCGGGGGGCCCTGCGCCGGACGCTCTCGACGCTTCGCGCCGGCATCGGGGCCGAGCACGTCGAGGCGACCCGCGACCACGTCCGGCTGGTCCGCGGTGACCGGCTGCGGGTCGACGTGGACGAGTTCCGGCGGCTGCGTGAGGCAGGCGACCTCGCGGCCGCGGCCGAGGAGTACCGCGGCGACCTGCTGGAGGGCTTCGTCGTCCGCGACGCCCCGGGGTTCGAGGACTGGTCCGCGGCCGAGGGCGAGGCGCTGCGGCGCGAGCTGATGGCGACCCTGGCCGCGCTCGCCGTCCGGGAGGAGGGCGCGGGTGACCTACCGGCGGCGACGGCATCCGTCCGCCGGTGGCTCGACCTCGACCCGCTGCACGAGCCGGCGCACCAGGCGCTGATCCGGCTGCTTGCCACCGGTGGCGACCGCGCGGGCGCCCTGGCGCAGTACCGCGAGTGCGTCCGCACGCTCTCCCGCGAGCTCGGGGTGCCGCCCCTGAGCGAGACGTCCCGGCTGTACGACGAGATCAACCGCGGCACGTTCGAGGTGGCCGTTCCCGAGCCGGTGGCGGTGGAGCCCGCTCCCGAGGACAGCACGCCGGCCGCCCCCACCCTGGTAGGACGCACCGCCGAGCTCCGGCAGCTGCGGGAGACCTACGACGGAGTGGCCGCGGGCGCCCGCGTGGTGCTGGTCGAGGGCGAGGCCGGCATCGGCAAGACGCGGCTGGTGGAGGAGCTGCTCACGACCGTGGCCGGAGACGTCCCCTCCCTCGTGACCCGGGCCTACGAGGACGAGGAGGGGCTCGCCTACGGGCCCGTCGTCGAGACCCTGCGGGCCCGGCTGCGGCGCGGCACCGACTGGGTCGCGGCCCTCGAGCCGGCGACGGTCGCCGAGGTCGCCCGACTGGTCCCGGAGATCCAGGAGGGGCGCGCGGACGTACCACCGCTGGCCTCCGGGCCGGCGGCCGAGTCGCGGTTCCTCGCCGCCGTCTGGGACACGCTCCTCGCCGCGCTCGCGGGCGGTCGCCCCGGCGTCTGGGTGGTGGACGACGTGCAGTGGGTCGACGAGGCGACCCGTGGCCTGCTCGCCTACGGGCTGCGGCGGCTCGACGGCCACGGGGTGCTGGTGCTGCTCCTGCGGCGGACGCCGCCCGAGACCACCGAGCTCCGCCCGGTCGTCGCGGCGGCGCGAGCCAGCGGGGCGGTCACGCTGGTGCTCGAGCGGCTGGGCGAGGCCGACGTCGCCGAGCTCGTCGAGCAGCTGCAGCCTGCCGACGCGCCTCCCGACGTACGCGCGCTCTGGCAGACGACCGAGGGGGTACCGCTGCTGCTCGTGGAGTACCTCCGCTCGTCGTACGACGAGGGCGCGGTCCCCGCCGGTGCCCGCGCGATGCTCACGGCCAGGCTCGACCCGGTCAGCGAGACCGGCCGGCAGGTGCTGTCGGCGGCGGCGGTGCTCGGCCGCTCGTTCGACGTCGAGACGGTGCGTGAGGTCAGCGGCCGCACGGACGAGGAGACGGTCGGCGCGCTCGAGGAGCTGGTGCGCCAGGGTCTGCTGCGGGAGCGCGAGACCGACTACGACTTCGCCCACGACCTGGTGCGCGGGGTCGTGCTCGACGAGACCAGCCTCGCCAGGCGGCGGCTGCTGCACGCGCGCGCCGCTGCGGTGCCGGGCAGCCCCGCGGCCGTCGTCGCCCGCCACCTCCAGCAGGCCGGGCAGGACGAGGCAGCGGCGGAGGCGCGGCTGCAGGCCGCCGACGAGGCGTCGGCCGTGTTCGCGCACGCCGAGGCCGCCGAGCACCTCCGCGCCGCACTCGCACTGGGGCATCCCGACCCGGCGCCGGTGCTGCTCGCGCTGGGCGAGGTCCAGACGGTGCAGGGCGAGTACGCCGACGCGCTCGTCAGCCTCGAGACCGCTGCCGCAGCCTCCGCCCCCGGCGACCTGCCGGAGGTCGAGCACCGGCTGGGTCGGCTGCAGCACCGGCGTGGTGAGTACGCGCTGGCCCGGGCCCACCTCGAGGCCGCGCTGACCGGACTCCCCGACGACCGGGTCGCGGCCCGGGCGGCGGTCACGGCCGACCTCGCCCTGGCGGCGTACTCGCTGGGCGAGCTCGACCGGGCCCAGGAGCTGGCGTCGGACGCCGGGCACCTGGCCGAGCAGGCCGACGACGTCCGCTCCCAGTGCCAGGCGCAGAACCTGCTCGGGATCCTGGCCACGTCGGCGGGCGACACCGAGACGGCGCTCGCCTCGCTGCACCGCGGGCTGGCGCTCGCCGAGCAGGCCGACGACACCGAGCTGCGGGTCGCGGCGCTCAACAACCTGGCGCTGGCGCTGTCGGCCGCGGGCGAGGCCGAGCGGGCGATCGAGCCCGCTGGAGCCGCGCTCGAGCTGTGCGCCGTGGCCGGCGACCGGCACCGCGAGGCCGCCCTGCACAACAATCTCGCCGACCTGATGCACGCGACCGGTCGGCACGAGGAGGCGATGGCCCATCTGAAGGCGGCGGTCGAGATCTTCGCGGGCGTGGGGACCGAGACCGAGCCGCGCCCGGAGATCTGGAAGCTGGTGCGGTGGTGACGACCGCCGCGACCGAGCGCTGGCTCGGCCGCGGCGGCTGACGACGTCGGTCAGACGACCTCGGGCACCTCGTCGGGAGCGGCCTCCGGCAGCGCCGCGGCCGCCAGCGCGGCGACCGCCATCAGCACGGCGACCGCGACCAGCACGACCTGGAACGCCGGTCCGAACAGCTCGGCCGGGAAGGCCGACCGCTGCCGCGAGACGACCTCGAAGAACAGCGTGCCGAGCAGCGCGATCCCGATCGCGTTGGCGAGCTGGGTGGTCGTGTTGAACAGCCCCGAGGCCGACCCCGCCTGCTCGACCGGCACCTCCGCGATCGTGAACATCCCGATCGGCGCGACCATCAGGCCGAACCCGGCACCGGTCACGACCAGCCCCGGCACGAAGACCCAGAACGTGGTGTCGGCCGACGCGACGTGCACCGCCATCGCCTGGATGGCGACGCCGGCCGCGAGCACGCCCGCGCCGTGCTGGAGGACCTTGCGGCCGATCTTCGGGGCCAGCACCGTCACGCCGAACCCGGCGAACGCCGCCGTCGTGAACGCGAACGGCACGCCGACCAGCCCGGCCTTGAGCACCGACCAGCCGAGGCCGGCCTGGAAGTAGACCGTCTGCGCCAGGAAGTACGCCGACATCGAGACGAACAGCACCATCAGCACCGTGCTGCCACCGGCGAACGCGCGACCGCGGTAGAGGCTCAGCACGACCAGCGGCTCGCGACCCGACCGCTCGGCCCGGTGCTGTCCGCGACCGAACCGGACCAGCAACGCCACCCCGGCCACCATCATCGCGAAGCCCCACGCGGGCCAGCCCTGCTCACGGCCCATCGTCAGCGGGTAGAGCACGGCCAGCAGGCCGCCGCCGAGCGTCAGCACGCCGACCGGGTCGAGGTTGGGCCGGCGGTCCGAGCGGGACTCGGGGATGAACCTCAGCGCCGCCACCAGCGCCAGTGCGCCGACCGGGATGTTGATCAGGAAGACCGGGCGCCACGCCGTACCGGCGATGTCGGCGCTGGTGAGGATCGCGCCCAGGACCGGGCCGAGCACGGTCGCGAGCCCGGCCAGCGCGCTGAACGCGCCCATCGCCTTCGCCCGCTCCTCGGGAGCGTAGAGCACCTGGATGCTCGACATGACCTGCGGGATCATCGCCGCGGCCGCGAAGCCCTGGAGCGCGCGGAACGCGACCAGCGAGCCGGCGTCGGGAGCGAGCCCGCACGCGGCCGACATCGCGGTGAAGCCGATCAGCCCGACGACGAACAGCCGCTTGCGGCCGAACGCGTCGCCGAGCCGCGAGCCGGTCACCAGCGCGACCGCGAACGCGAGCGGGTAGGCCGCGATCATCCACTGCAGCTGGGACGGACTGGCGCCGAGGTCGGCCTCGATCGTCGGGAGCGCGACGTTGACGATGCTGACGTCGATCAGCTCCATGGTCGAGGCGAGCAGCAGGCTGATCAGCGCCGCCGTACGGCCGGGGTGGGACTCCTTTCCGGTCGCTTCGCCGGTCTGGACTTCGGGACGGGTGGTGGTGGTTTCCATGGCTCCGACGCTAGTGATCCATCCGGTCACTTTCTGACCGCTATGTGAGAAACTCTGGAGACATGGCCAACACGAGCTCCCGCACCCTGCGGCTCCTGTCGCTGCTCCAGACCCACCGGTTCTGGCCCGGTGGTGAGCTGGCCGAGCGGCTGGAGGTGTCCGAGCGCACACTGCGCCGCGACATCGAGCGGTTGCGCGACCTCGGCTACCCGGTCCACTCCGCCCGGGGGGTCGAGGGCGGCTACCAGCTCGCGCAGGGCGGGTCGATGCCGCCGCTGGTCGTCGACGAGGACGAGGCGATCGCGATGGTCGTGGCCCTCGGCGGGACGGCCAGCGCGCTGTCCGGCGGGCTCGGCGAGGCGTCCCTCTCGGCGCTGTCCAAGGTGGTCCAGGTGCTGCCCAACCGGCTCCGCCGACGAGCCGAGGCGCTGCGCGCGGCGACGGTCGACGCGCCGTTCTCCCAGGCCCCGGAGGTCGACGCGGGCGTGCTCGCCGCGGTCGCGCAGGCGATCCGCGACCACGAGCGGCTGCGCTACGCCTACACCGCACGGGGAGGCCGGTCACCCGGTGAGCAGGTGCGCCGGCACGTCGAGCCTCACCAGCTCGTGACCGTGGGCCGCCGGTGGTACCTGCTCGGCTACGACCTCGACCGCCAGGACTGGCGCTCGTTCCGGCTCGACCGGCTGCGTGACCCGGAAGGCACCCGCGCCGTCTTCCGGCCGCGCGACATCCCGGGCGGCGACGCGGCCGACTACGTCCGGCGCGGCCTCGGGGCAAGCGACGAGACCCTCCACCTGACGGTGCTGGTCGCGGCGCCGCGACGGCACGTCGAGCGGCGGATCGGCCCCTGGGCCCGGATCGTCGACGACGGCGAGACCGACGGCAGCCCCTGGGTGCGCCTCACGATCGAGGCCAACGACCCCCACTGGGCGGCCTTCGGTCTCGCCCACCTCGCCGCCCCGGTCACCCTCGAGTCCGCCCCCCAGGCCGTGGTCGACACCCTCCACGAGTGGGCCGCCCGCCTGGCCGACGCAGCGTCCTCCGCTCCCCAGGACCGGTAGTCCACGGACGAGTGGGCCCCACGTGGCTCGTCCCGGGGGCCATTCCTCCGTGGACTAGCCAACGCGTGCGGTCAGCTGGCCTTCTTCTTGGCAGCCTTCTTCGCGGTCTTCTTGGCCGGCTTCTTCTTCTCCGGCTCCTCGTCGGACTCGCCGCGGGCGGTCTTGGCGGCCTCGACCGACTTCTGCAACGCGGCCAGCAGGTCGACGACCTCGCCGGAGGACTTGGTCGACGTCGGCGTCTTCTTGATCTCGCCGCCCTCGATCTTGGCCTTGACGAGCGCCTGCACGGCCTCGGCATAGTCGTCCTCGAAGTCGGACACGTCGAAGTCGCCGGCGAGCGTGTCCACGAGCATGTGGGCCATCTTGACCTCGGCGTCCTTGACCTCGCCGGAGTCGATCGAGAAGTCGGGGGTCCGGATCTCGTCGGGCCACATCATCGTCTGGAGGACGATCACGTCGTCCTTCACGCGCAGGACGGCGATCGTGGTCCGCTGCCGCAGCGCGACTGTCACGACGGCCATCCGGTCTGCGTCGAGCAGTGCCTGCCGCAGCAACGCGTAGGGCTTGGCGCCGGTCTTCTCCGGCTCCAGGTAGTAGGACTTCTCGAGCAGCATCGGGTCGATCTGGTCGCTCGGGACGAACTTCTCGACGGCGATCTCGCGCGACGACGTGACCGGCAGGTCTGCCATGTCGTCGTCGGTGAGGATCACCATCTCGCCGTCCTCGGTCTCGTACCCCTTGGCGATGTCGGCGTAGGCGATCTCCTCGCCGTCGATCGAGCAGACGCGCTGGTACTTGATGCGGCCGCCGTCCTTGGCGTGCACCTGTCGGAAGGACACGTCATGGGACTCGGTGGCCGAGTAGAGCTTCACGGGGACGTTGACGAGCCCGAACGAGACCGAGCCCTTCCAGATCGCACGCATGGGACGAGGGTAGCCCCCTGGCCTGCGGTGATGCCGGGCCTAGGCTGGCGCCGTGTACCTCGAGAACCTGGTCTTCGACGCCGTCGACCCGGGCCGGCTGGGCCGGTTCTGGGAGGCCGCGCTCGGCACCGAGCAGCTCACCGACACCGCCGAGGGCTACGAGACGCGGCTGGCGATCGCCGGCGGTCCGGTGCTCGACCTGTGCTTCCAGCGGGTCCCCGAGCCGCCGTCCGAGCCGCTGCGGCTGCACCTCGACCTCTACGGCGACGCCGGACGCGACGGCGTGGTCGAGCGGCTGCTCGGGCTCGGCGCGACCCACCTCGACGTCGGGCAGGGCGACGTGCCGTGGGTGGTGCTCGCCGACCCAGAGGGCAACCCGTTCTGCGTGATGGAGCACCGCCCGTCGTACGTCGACACCGGCCCGATCGCGGCACTGCCGCTCGACAGCGCCGACCCGGATCGCGACGCCGACTTCTGGGCGTGGCTGACCGGCTGGGTGGACGTCGAGACCGACGCGCCCCGCACCCTGCGACACCCCTCGCTGACCGGCCCGCTGCTCGAGCTGTGCCCCGAGCCGGCCCCGAAGGGCGAGGCCAAGAACCGGCTGCACCTCGACGTCCGGCTCGAGGCCGGCGACGACCCGGACACCCTCGCAGCGGGGATCGCCGAGCGTGGCGGTCGCGAGGTGTTCCACCCCGAGTGGGGCGACCTGCCGTGGCGGTTCTACGTCGATCCGTCGGGCAACGAGGTCTGCGCGCTGCCCGCGCGGGGCTGAGACACTGCGGGCGTGACCGCGCTCCGCCCGATGCTCGCCACCAAGGGCGACCACGTGCCCGCCGGGGCCGACTGGGTGCACGAGGTCAAGTGGGACGGCGTCCGGATCCTGCTCGACGTCACCGACGGCGTGGCCCGCGCCCACAGCCGCAACGGCAACGTCGTGACCCCCGCCTGGCCGGAGCTCACCCAGCTGCCCGACGGCGTCACCGACCTCCTGCTCGATGGCGAGATGATCGCGCTGAACGAGCGCGGCACCCCGGACTTCCGGGTCCTTCAGCACCGGATGCACGTCCGCAACCAGGCCGAGGTCGCCAAGCTCGTCACCCGGATCCCGGCGACGTTCATGGCGTTCGACGTGCTGCGGATCGACGGCCGCGACGTGACGGGGCTGCCGCTGACCGAGCGCCGGGGGCTCCTGGAGCAGCTCGACTTGAGCGGGTCGCCGTGGCAGGTCCCCACGGCGTACGACGACGGGCTGATGCTCCACCAGGCGACCCTCGACCAGGGGCTGGAGGGCATCGTCAGCAAGCGACGCACGTCGCGCTACATGATGGACCGCCGCAGCAAGGACTGGCTGAAGTTCGCGCACCGTCACCGCGGCTCGTTCGTGGTCGGCGGGTGGCGGCCGCAGGTCGGCACCCCCGGCCGGCTCGCCGCACTGCTGGTGGGGGAGCCGACCCCGGACGGGCTGATGTACCGCGGCCGGGTCGGCAGCGGCATCGCCGGCGCCACCTCCCGCATGCTCCAGGAGCTGCTGGAGCCGCTCCACACCGCCACGAGCCCGTTCGGCGACGAGGTGCCCCGGGTCGACGCCCAGGGCACCACGTGGGTCGAGCCGGTCGTGGTGGTGGACATCGACACCCACGGGCTGGGGTACGAGCGGCTGCGACAGCCGTCCTACCGCGGCGTCCGCAACGACCTGACCCCGGAGGACCTGACATGAGGACCGGCCTGACGACCGTGCTGACCGCGCTGACCGTGGGGGTGGTGCTGGTCGGAGCGGCGCCGTCCGCCGGGGCGGCGCCCGCCGACGTCACGCTCGACGGCGTGACCGTCAACCTGCGGAAGGGCACGACCCAGGTCGTGACCGTCAACCGCACGAAGGGCTACCACGCGCGGGTCACGCTCTGGCGCCGCGACAACGGCCGGTGGGAGAAGCGGCTGCGTGCCAACGACGGACGGATCGGCTACAACGGCCTCGTGCGGCCGCGCAAGCGCGTGCAGGGCTCGGGCAAGACCCCGCTCGGCACGTTCCGGCTGCCGTGGGCGTTCGGGATGCACGCCCAGCGCGACGCCTGGGACCCCAGCTACCGCAAGGTGCGCAAGGGCGACTACTGGGTGCTCGACAACCGGTCCGACCACTACAACCGCTACCGCAACAAGCGGCAGGGCGGCTTCCGCTGGTGGCTCGGCTCGTCCGACCACAACGCCTCGGAGCGGCTCAAGGACTACCCGAGCCAGTACGAGTGGGCGGTGGTGACGAGCTTCAACGACCAGCAGGTGAAGCACCGGGGCGGCGCGATCTTCCTGCACGTCAACGGCAGCGGCGCCACGGCCGGGTGCGTGAGCGCTCCGCGGTGGTGGATGAGGAAGCTGATGCCCCGGCTCCACCAGGACCGCAAGCCGTTGATCGCGATCGGGAGCTGACCGGTGAACGACATCCGTGTGGACGTCGGGGGGCGGACGCTGTCGCTCAGCAACCTCGACAAGGTGCTCTACCCGCGCACCGGCACCACCAAGGGCGAGGTGCTCGACTACTACGCCCGGATCGCGCCGGTGATGCTCCCGCACCTCAAGGACCGGGCGGTCACGCGGGTCCGCTGGCCGCACGGCGTCGAGCGCAGCAGCTTCTTCGAGAAGAACGCACCCCAGGGCACCCCCTCCTGGGTGCGGACCGCGCGCGTGCCGACCACCGGCTCGCGCGGCGACTCGCGGCACGGTGACCACCTCGACTTCCCGATCGTCGACGACCTGGCGACGCTCACCTGGCTCGCCAACCTGGCGGCGCTGGAGCTGCACGTGCACCAGTGGACGGTGGGGAGGAACGGGCAGCCCCGCAACCCGAACCGGCTCGTGATCGACCTCGACCCCGGCGACGGCGCCGGCCTCCACGAGTGCGCCGTCGTGGCGCTCCTGGTGCGCGACAAGCTCGCCGAGCGCGACCTCGAGGCGTGGGCGGTGACCAGCGGCAGCAAGGGCCTGCACCTGTACGCCGGGCTGCCCGGCAAGCTCAACCCCGACGACACGACCGGGCTGGCGAAGGCGATCGCCGAGGACCTGCAGAAGGAGCACCCGAAGCAGGTCACCGCGACCATGACCAAGGCGAAGCGCTCCGGGAAGGTCTTCCTCGACTGGTCGCAGAACGCCGGTTCTAAGACCACGCTCTCGCCCTACTCCCTGCGCGGGCGGGACCAGCCGTACGTCGCGGCGCCGCTCTCCTGGGACGAGGTGGCGGCCGGCGCCGAGGACCCGGTGGAGCTGGTGCAGGTGCGCTACCAGGAGGTCCTGGAGCGGGTCTCGGACGACGGCGACCTGCTCGCGGGGCTGGCCTGAGACGTTCCTGAACGGCGGATCAGTTTCTGTTACCGGACTGTGGTCTCGTCGTACCCCCGACGAGGGAGCGACGTGACTTCGACGGCCGTAACTTACAAGTCAGGATCACTGCAGTGCACTCGCTGGGGGGTGGGTGCGCAGGGTCTGGTGGTTGACCTCGGCGAGGGGGCGAGGTCAACGATCGCAGAGCTGATGGTGGGGTGGTCCGACTGCTCGGGGAAGAGCGGGCCGGACCACCCACCATTGCATTTACCGGATAACGGACATCGCCTGCGAGGTGGCGACCTCGACGACGGCGATGCGCATTCGCCTGAGACGGTCACGTCTCTCCCCCTATGCTCGTCCTCATGACGCGAGTGCTCGTAGTAGAGGACGAGGAGGACATTGCCTTCCCCCTTGTCCGGACGCTGGAGCGTGAGGGCTATGAGGTCGTGCGCGTCGAGAGCGGCGCCACGGCCCTGAAGTACGCCGCCGAGAACACCGTGCAGGTGATGATCCTCGACCTGGGGCTCCCTGACATGGACGGCCTCGAGGTGTGCCAGAAGGCGCGTGCCGCCGGCTACTCCGGGGCGATCTTGATCGTCACCGCGCGGGCCGGCGAGCTCGACCGGGTGGTGGGCCTCGACTACGGCGCCGACGACTACCTCTCCAAGCCGTTCGGGCTGGCCGAGCTGCAGGCCCGGGTGCGGGCGCTGCTCCGCCGGACCGGCCAGCTGCGCTCCTCCGACCCCGAGCCGGAGGCCCGCGACGACCAGCTGCGGATCGACCAGGGCGCCCGCCGGGTGTTCTACGGCGACTTCGAGGTGAACCTGACCGGCAAGGAGTACGACGTGCTCGACCTGCTGGTGGCCCACCGCGGCAACGTCGTGGCGCGCGACCGGCTGATGGCCGACGTGTGGGACGAGAACTGGTACGGCTCGACCAAGACGCTCGACGTCACGATCGGCCGGCTGCGGCAGAAGCTGGAACGCGCCGACGTGGGTGAGCGGATCGTCGCGGTCCGCGGCGTCGGGTTCCGGCTCGAGAGCCCCGCTGACGTCTGAGGTTCGACCGGTGTCCTCGCGCGCGCTTGACGCGCGCCGCACACTGATCGCATGACCGAGCGCCCGGACTTCACTCACCTGCCCACCGACGTACCCGTCGAGGAGACGCTCGCGATCGAGCTGGGCGACGACCGCTGGGCCGGCCCCGGCGGTGGCGGCGGCGACCTCGCGGCGGTCGACGGCGACGGCGACTGACTCCGCCGATCGGTCGGTCGAGCCCGTCCGGCCGGTGCGCCGCCCCGCCTCGTCCCGGCTGGGCTACGGCGCCTCCTGAGGACTCCGGTTTCCACAGGCCCGTCCCGGGGGTGGAGTCCGCGGGTAAAGCCGCATAGGTTCTTCGCATCCAGCGGAGCTGACACCGGCTGAACCTCACTCGGGACGGGGACCGGCATGTCGATCACCGACGCGCACGTGGCGCTCGTCGAGACCCTCGACGCGCGGGTCCGCGACCACGTACGCCGCGAGGGAGTCGACCCGCAGCGCGACGCCGGACTCGTCCGACGGATCGCCGAGGGCGTCGTGCGCGAGCACGACCACCACGCGCTGACCGGCGCGGTGGCCCCCGTCTCCGACGTCGACTCCGTGGTCGGCGAGCTGGTCGCCCGCGTGTCGGGCTTCGGACCGCTCCAGCCGTTCCTCGACGACCCGACCGTGGAAGAGGTCTGGATCAACGATCCCAGCCGGGTCTTCGTCGCCCGCCACGGTCGCCACGAGCTGACCAACTTGATGCTCAGCACTGCGCAGGTGCAGGAGCTCGTCGAGCGGATGCTGAAGTCGAGCGGTCGCCGGGTCGACATCTCGCGGCCCTTCGTCGACGCGATGCTGCCCGACGGCCACCGGCTCCATGTCGTGCTCGAAGGCATCAGCCGCGGCTTCTCGGCGGTCAACATCCGCAAGTTCGTCCTCCGGGCCGCCAGCCTGTCCGGGCTCGTCGAGCTCGGCAGCCTGACCCCGCGCGCGGCGGCCTTCCTGGAGGCCTCGGTCCGCGCTGGCCTCAACGTCCTGGTGACCGGGTCGACCCAGAGTGGCAAGACGACGTTCCTCAACGGCCTCGCCGCAGCCATTCCCGGCGGCGAGCGTGTCGTGACCGTCGAGGAGGTCTTCGAGCTGCGGTTCCCGCACCCCGACTGGGTGCCGATGCAGACCCGGCAGGCCGGGCTGGAGGGCACGGGCGAGATCACGCTGCGCGACCTGGTGAAGGAGAGCCTCCGGATGCGGCCGAGCCGGCTGCTGGTCGGGGAGGTGCGCGCGGAGGAGTGCATGGACCTGTTGCTGGCGCTCAACGCCGGCTTGCCCGGCATGTGCACGATCCACGCCAACTCCGCGCGCGAGGCACTGGTGAAGATGTGCACGCTGCCGCTGCTGGCGGGCGAGAACATCTCCGCCCGTTTCGTCGTGCCGACGGTGGCCGCCAGCGTCGACCTGGTCGTCCACCTCGGCCTCGATCCGCGCGGCAGGCGGCACGTCCAGGAGATCGTGGCGGTGCCGGGCCGGGTCGAGACCGACGTCATCGAGACCGAGGCGGTCTTCGAGCACGTCGGCGGCGAGCTGCGGCGCGGAGCCGGGCTGCCGCCGCGGCGCGACCGCTTCGAGCGGCTCGGCATCGACGTCGTCGACCTGCTCGGGGACGGCTGATGGGCGCGCTGGTCGGGCTGGGCGTCGGGATCGGGCTGCTGCTCGTGTGGGCGGCCTTCGCGCTGCCTCCGGCCGAGAAGGTCGCGCGGCCGAGCCGGCTGCGCCGTACCCTCGCCGAGGCCGGACTGTCCCACGTCGGCAGCTCGACGCTCGTGGCGATGTGCCTCGTGCTCGGCCTCGGTGCCGGTGTGGTGGTCCAGCTCGTCACCGCCACGCCGCCGGTCGCGCTCTGCTTCGCGGTCATCGGCGGCGGCGCGCCTCTCGCGATGGTCCGCTCGCGCGCCCGGCGCCGCTCACGGGAGCTCGCCCAGGTCTGGCCCGAGGCCGTCGACAACCTCGCCAGCGCCGTCCGCGCCGGGCTGTCGCTCCCCGAGGCACTCGGCAACCTCGGTGTCCGCGGGCCCGAGCCACTGCGGCCGGCGTTCGACGCGTTCGCGGCCGACTACCAGCTCTCGGGCCGCTTCGGCGACTCGCTCGACCGGCTCAAGGAGCGGCTCGCCGACCCCGTGGGCGACCGGGTCGTCGAGGGCCTGCGCGTGGCCCGCGAGGTGGGCGGCGGCGAGCTCGGCCGGCTGCTGCGCAACCTCAGCGGCTACCTCCGTGACGAGGCGCGGACCCGTTCCGAGATGGAGGCCCGGCAGGCCTGGACGGTCAACGGTGCCCGGCTCGCGGTCGCGGCGCCCTGGATCGTGCTGCTCTTCATGACCGGTCAGGACGAGGTGATCCGGCGCTACGACAGCGGCGGCGGCGTGGTGGTACTCGTGACTGGCGCGGCGGCGTGTGTCGTCGCCTACCGGTTGATGATGCGGATCGGCCGGCTCCCGGTGGAGCGGCGGATCCTGTCGTGATCCTCCAGTGGTGGGGAGGGGTGCTCGGCCTGGTGGCGGCGGGCGGGCTGCTGCTGGTGTGGGCGCGCGTGGCGGCGATCCGCCGGCCGCAGCTCTCGCTGCGCGTCCTGCCCTACCTCCGCGACCTTCCCGCCTTCGCTCGCACGCCGGGCGTCGCCTCAGGTCCGCTGACCACGGGCCTCTGGGGCCCGGTCCTGGTCCCGGTCGCGAACACCGTGGAGCGGGTGCTCGGCGGCGCCGAGTCCGTCCGGCGGCGGCTCGAGCGAGCGGCGGTCGACCAGACCGTCCACGAGTTCCGGCTGCGGCAGGTCGTGTGGGGCCTGATCGGCTTCGCCGTCACGGCCGCGTACGCCGTGACCCGGTCGCTGTCCGGCGGTGCCGATCCGGTCTCGTCCGGGCTGCTCTGCGTGGTCGGCTTCGCGCTCGGCGTCATCGGTCGCGACTACCACCTGAGCAGCCAGGTCCGCGACCGCGAGCGGCGGATCCTGCTCGAGTTCCCTGCCGTCGCCGAGCTGCTGGCCCTGGCCGTGGCCGCGGGTGAGGGCCCGGTCGCCGCCCTCGACCGGGTCGTGCGTCGAAGCGGCGGTGAGCTCTCCCGCGACCTCGCCCGGGTACTGGCCGACGTCCGCACCGGTGAGCCGGTCGGCGACGCCTTCGACCAGTGGGCCGTCCGCTCCGGGCAGCCGCTCGTCGCCCGGTTCGCGCAGGGGATCGCGGTCGCCGTCGAGCGCGGCACGCCGCTTGCCGACGTCCTCCACGCGCAGGCCGCCGACGTCCGGGAGGCCGGGCGCCGCGAGCTGATCGAGATCGCGGCGCGCAAAGAGGTCCTGATGATGGTGCCCGTCGTCTTCCTGATCCTCCCCGTGACCGTGTTCTTCGCGTTCTGGCCCGGCCTCGTCGGGCTGTCGCTCACGAGCCCCTGACCCACCCACCTGACCTCGGAGAGAAGGAGTCGACGACATGGACCAGATCAGCTGGTGGATGACCCGCTGCTACGTGGCCCTCACCCTGCCGCGGGAGCGGGACGACCGCGGTGACGTGCCCGGTTGGGTGCTGATCACGGTGATGACCGCGGGACTGGTCGCGATCATCTACGGCGTCGCGAAGGGTGAGCTGCGCGAGCTCGTGCGCGACGCGTTGCGGAAGGTCAGCTGACCGTGCGCCGCAGCGGCGACCGGTCGTCACGCGGGTCCGCGGTCGTGGACTTCGTGCTCGTGCTGGTCGTGCTGATCCCGCTGTTCCTCGGCATCCTGCAGGTCGGGCTCGTGATGCTCGTGCGCAACACCCTCGCGAACGCCGCCGCCGAGGGCGCCCGGCATGCCGCGTCGCTCGACGAGGACCTGGCGGCCGGCGAGCAGCGCACCCGCGAGCAGATCCGTGGCGCCGTGTCGGGCCGGTTCGCGCAGCACGTCGACGCGCGCCTGGTCAGCATCGACGGGCGGCCCACGGTGGAGGTGGTCGTCCGGGCGACCGTTCCGGCTCTCGGCCTCGGCGGACCCGGGGTGTCCGTAGCAGTCGTCGGGCACGCGGTCGAGGAGCTGCCGTGAGGCGGGCGCGCGGCGACGGCGGCTCGGCGGTGGTCGAGATCGTGTGGCTCGGACTGCTGCTGCTCGTCCCGCTGCTGTGGATCGTGCTGTCGGTGTTCGAGGTGCAGCGCGGCGCGTTCGCGGTCACTACCGCCGCGCGGTCGGCCGCCCGCGCCTACTCGCTGGCCGACACCGACGCGGCCGGCCGGGAGCAGGCCCGAGCAGCCATCCGCCAGGCCCTCGTCGACCAGGGCGGCGACGACCGGGACTTCCGGTTCACCGTCAGCTGCGACGGCGGCTGCCACGAGGCCGGCTCGGTGGTCACGGTCCGGGTCTGGCACAGCGTCGGCCTGCCGCTGCTGCCCGGGTTGCTCGGCGGCGACGCGCCCAGCTTCCGGCTCGACTCGACCCACACGGTCCCGATCGGGCAGTTCCGGGACACCGGATGAGGCGCGACGACGCGGGCCAGACGACGCTGCTCATCGTAGGGCTGGCGGTCGTGCTGCTCATGGCGATCGCCGCGGTCGTCGACGTGACGGCGGCGTACCTCCAGCGCCAGGCGCTGTTGACCGTCGCCGACGGCGCCGCCCTGGCGGGTGCCGACGCCGGGTCCGCCGCCGACGACGAGCTGTACGACGGGCTCGGCAGCGACCCGCGGCTGGAGCAGCAGCGAGCGGCCGCCCACGCTGCCGTGGCCGACTTCCTGAGGAGGAGCGGCGTCCACGGCGAGCACCCCGGCCTCACGTTCGGGGTCCGGATCGACCCCGCGCGCGACGCCGTCGTCGTGACCCTGCGAGCGCCGCTCGACCTGCCGCTGACCGTCCCGGGTACGCCGGGACGCGCCTCGATCTCGGCGAGCGGAGCCGCCACGGTCGTGCTCGACCAGTAGGTGGGGTTCGTCTGCGCCGCCGCCGGCCGCGCGTGACAATGGCCCTACCGAGAGGGCCCGCCGGCCCTCCGGAACCGGGGGGAGTCGTTCGTGGCGGGACGCGCGCGGCTCCGGCTCGCCCTCGCGCTCGGGTGCTGCGCGCTCCTGATTGCGTGCGCGTCAGGAACCGACGACACGTCAGGGCCTGTCGCTCCGGGCACCACCGGGGCGGTCGACCTGGCCGACCGGCCCTTTCGGCTCCACGTGCCGGCGACGTACGACGAGACGCCGACTGCACTCGTCGTGGCCCTGCACGGGTGGGGCGGTGACGGTGACCGGGTGGCCGCCCAGCTCGGACTCGCGGCGGCGTCCGAGGAACGCGGGTTCCTGCTCGCGCTGCCGGAGGGCACCGCCGACTCCGAGGGCCGGCAGTTCTGGAACGCCACCGACGCCTGCTGCAACGCCGACGGCCGCGACGTCGACGACTCCACCTACCTGAGCCGGCTGATCGACGAGGTCGGCGAGCAGTACGCCGTGGACCCGGGCCGGGTCTTCGCGGTCGGCGTCTCCAACGGCGGGTTCATGGCGCACCGGCTGGCGTGCGACCACGCCGACCAGCTGGCCGCCGTCGTCTCGTTCGCCGGTGCCCAGGCTGGCGACCCCGCCGCCTGCGCCCCCAGCCGGGGCGTCAGCGTCCTCCAGGTCCACGGCACCGCCGACGCGACGATCCGGTTAGGCGGCGGCTCGATCATCAGCGGCGCGACGTACCCCTCGGCCGAGCAGACCGTGAGCGAGTGGGTGGCGCTCGATCACTGCGAGACGGGCGGTGAGGCCGGCGACCCGTTCGACGCCGACCCGACGCTGACGGGCGCGGAGACGGCCCGCACGGCGTGGGCGGTCGGGTGCGACGACGGGTCGGAGGTCGCCCTCTGGACCGTCGCGGGCGGCGGCCACTCGCCACCCGCCGGCGACGCGTTCAGTGACGCCGTCGTCGGCTGGCTCGACGCCCACGACCGGTCCGCCTGAGCCGCCGGTCAAGGCGCCCGCGGCGCCAACTAAGTCCGCCAGCCAGTACGTCGCCGACGTGCTGTGGCGCGGTCTCGCCCAGGCGACAGCGACAGCGGATCGCCCTCGCCCGGGCGCTGCTCCGCGACCCCGCGATCCTGGTGCTCGACGAGGCGACCAGCGCCGTCGACAACGAGACCGAGGCCGCGATCCAGACCTCCCTCCGCCGCGCGGGCGAGCGCTGCACCACCATCGTGGTCGCCCACCGGCTCTCCACCGTCCGCCACGCCCACCGGATCTGGGTGATCGATGCCGGCCGGGTCGTCGAGGCCGGCACCCACGACGAGCTGGTGGCGAACCGCGGCCAGTACGCCGCCCTGTGGGCGGTGCAGACGGGTGAGCTGGTCGGTGTCGCCGGCGGTGAACACATTCCGTGACGCAGCGGGCCGTGCCATCCTGCTGCGATGAGCAAGGACCCGGTCGAGACCAACCCCGATCACTACCGCGTGATCTTCGAGAACGACCGCGTCCGGGTGCTGGAGTACCGCGACACCCCCGGCACCAGGACGCAGCCGCACGGCCACCCCGACAGCGTCATGTACACCTTGTCCACGTTCCGTCGGCGTCTTCACGCGGGTGGACAGGAGCGGGACGTCGAGCTGACCGCCGGCGAGGTCCGCTGGGTGGGTGCCCAGGAGCACGCCGGTGAGAACACCGGCGACACCGACACCCACGCGATCTTCGTCGAGCTGAAGGAGCCGACCGGCGACGCGGCGGCGGGTGAGGCGTCCCTCGGGCCGTCCGAGTAGCTCCGACACCGTGCTCGTTGGCCCGATCAGGCCGCTTCGACGTACGGTCGAGACGACTCCGACCCCCTGAACAGGAGACCCCCGTGCACACTCGGACCCTCCCCGCCGCCCTGCTGCTGGCCCTGCTCGCCACGCTGCTGCCCGCCATGGCGACGCAAGCGCAGGCGCAGGTCGAGGAGGGCATCACGCAGACCGTCGCGAGGTACCAGAACCAGGCGCGCGCGGCGACCAACAACAAGCGCGAGGCCCACGACCTGGTGAGGCTGCGGTCCGGGAAGTGCGTGCAGGGGGCCGCGGTCCGGCAGGCCCGGCGGATGGCCAACCAGGACCGGATGTTCCACCAGGACCTCGGTCGGGTCATGGACCGCTGCGGCCTGACGAGCGCCGGCGAGAACGTCGCCTTCGGCTACTCGACGGGACGTCAGGTCGTGCGGGCGTGGATGCGGTCGGAGGGCCACCGCGCCAACATCCTCGGGCGGAGCTACCGGATCCTCGGCATGGCGATGCGGCGCTCCGACCAGGGCACGCCGTACGCCGCGCAGGTCTTCGGCCGCCGATAGGGCCGGGCTGGTGCCCCGGCGGTAACGTTGCGTCTCGTGGCAGGACCCGACTTCGACTCCGAGATCAAGCAGCTCCAGGCGACGATGAAGACCATCGGTCAGGTGCTCGACCTCGACGCCATGCGCGCCGAGATCGCCGACCTCGGCGAGCAGGTCGCCGCCCCCGACCTGTGGGACGACCAGGAGAACGCCACGCGCGTCACCGGCCGGCTCTCGTTGCTCCAGGGTGACCTCGACCGCTTCACCACGCTCGCCGGCCGGATCGACGACCTCGAGCTGATGGTCGGGCTCGGCCGCGACGAGAACGACGCCGAGACCCTGACGGACGCCGAGCGCGACCTCGGCAAGATCCAGAAGGCCGTCGAGAGCCTGGAGATCCGGACCCTGCTCAGCGGCGAGTACGACGCGCGCGAGGCCCTCATCACGATCCGCTCCGGCGCGGGCGGGGTCGACGCCGCCGACTTCGCCGAGATGCTGATGCGGATGTACACGCGCTGGGCCGAGCAGCACAAGTACAACGTCGAGGTCTTCGACACGTCGTACGCCGAGGAGGCGGGGCTGAAGTCGGCGACGTTCGCCATCCACGCGCCCTACGCCTACGGCACGCTGTCCGTCGAGGCCGGCACCCACCGGCTGGTCCGGATCAGCCCGTTCGACAACCAGGGTCGCCGCCAGACGTCGTTCGCGGCCGTCGAGGTGGTCCCGGTGCTCGAGCAGACCGACGAGATCGACGTCCCCGACGAGGAGATCCGGACCGACGTCTACCGCTCTGGCGGTCCCGGCGGCCAGTCCGTCAACACCACCGACTCCGCCGTCCGGCTGACCCACATCCCGACCGGCCTGGTCGTCTCCTGCCAGAACGAGAAGTCGCAGCTGCAGAACAAGGCCAGCGCGATGGTGGTCCTCAAGGCCAAGCTGCTCGCCCTGAAGAAGGCCGAGGAAAAGGCACAGCTCGACGAGATGCGCGGCGACGTCGCCGCCTCGTGGGGCGACCAGATGCGCAACTACGTCCTCAACCCGTACCAGATCGTGAAGGACCTCCGGACCGGCTACGAGACCGGCAACCCGCAGGCGGTCTTCGACGGCGAGCTCGACGACTTCCTCGAGGCCGGCATCCGCTGGCGGGCGGGCGCCGACAGGGTGGCCGCGGACGCCTGATCACCCGTAGCGGTGGTTGCGGGATCGCCGGCCCGTCGGCAGGGTGAGGAGCGCCCGCCCTCGGGAAGGACGTCATGGAACCGATCGATCCGGTCTACGGGACCGCCACGCTGCTGCTGATCGCCGCCGGCGCGGTGGCCCTGCTGCTCATCCTCATCATGGTGCTGAAGCTGCACGCCTTCGTGTCGCTGGTGCTCGTCAGTGCGGTGACCGCCGTGGTCGTCGGCTTCGACCTCGCCGACATCCCGGACGTGCTGCTGTACGGCTTCGCCGACACGATCGGCTCGGTCGCGCTGCTCGTCGCGTTCGGCGTGATGCTCGGCCGGCTGCTCGAAGTGACCGGCGGCGCCCAGGTGCTCGCCGACACCCTGATCGGTCGCTTCGGCGAGAAACGCGCGCCGTTCGCGCTCGGTGTTGCTGCGCTGCTGTTCGGGTTCCCGATCTTCTTCGACGCGGGGCTCGTCGTCTTCCTGCCGATCATCCTGACGGTCGCTCGACGCTTCGGTGGCTCGCTCCTCTTCTACGCGCTCCCCGCCGCGGGCGCGTTCGCCGCGATGCACGCGATCGTGCCGCCGCACCCCGGCCCGGTCGCGGCGGCCGAGCAGATCAACGCCGACATCGGACTGACGCTGCTGGTGGGCCTGCCGATCGCGGTGGCGTCCTGGTACGTCGGCGTCTACCTCGTCTCGCGGTTCCTCGGCGCCCGGTTCGACGTGTCGGTCGCCGACGTGGTCTTCGGCAAGGTCGATGACGACCGCGACGGAGAGGACGACGACACGTTCGGCCAGCGGCCGCCAGGCTTCGCGACCGTGCTCTCGCTCCTGCTCATCCCGCTGGTGCTGATCTCGTTCGACACGGTGCTGGACACCCTGGTCGTCGCAGGCACGCTTGAGGAGGGGACCGGCTGGGTCGACTTCATGGGCCTCCTCGGCCAGACGCCGATCGCCCTGCTGATCACGGTCCTGGCGGCGATCTTCGTGCTCGGGCGCCCCCACGCCTCGATGGCCCGGGTCTCCACGATCCTCGACGACGCCCTCGGGCCGATCTGCGCGATCATCCTGATCACCGGCGCGGGCGGCATGTTCGGCGGCGTCCTGGAGCTCAGTGGCATCGGGCAGGCACTGAGCTCGTCCCTGTCCGACCTCGGCTTCTCCCTGATCCTGCAGGCGTTCGTGATCGCCACGCTGCTGCGGGTGGCGCAGGGCTCGGCCACGGTGGCACTGACGACGACCGGCGGGCTGATCGCAGGTCCGGCGGCGGCGGCGAACCTCGGCGACTTCAAGCTGACCCTCATCGTGGTGGCGATCGCGGCCGGGGCGACCGTGCTGTCGCACGTCAACGACTCCGGGTTCTGGCTGGTGAGCCGGTTCTTCGGCATGGACGAGAAGACGACCCTGAAGACCTGGACCGTCATGGAGACCACGCTCGGTGTCTCCGCCTTCGCGATCGCCGGCGTCCTCTGGGTAGTGCTGTGACCGACCGGGTCCGACACCTCGTGTTCATGGGGGTGTCCGGCTCGGGCAAGACCACGGCGGCCCAGGCGGTCAACGAGCGGCTGGGGTGGGAGTTCGCCGAGGGCGACGACTTCCACTCGCCCGAGGCGGTCGAGAAGATGGCCGCCGGCCATTCGCTCACCGACGCCGACCGGATGCCGTGGCTCGGCCGGCTCGCGGCTTGGGCGCGAGAGCACGACCGTGCCGGGCGGTCCACGATCACGAGCTGCTCGGCGCTCCGGCGCCCCTACCGCGACGTGCTCCGCACGGGCGGCGAGCACACCGACTTCGTGCACCTCGTGGGAGACAAGGGCCTGCTGCTCGAGCGCATGACGGCGCGCGAGCACTTCATGCCGCCGTCTCTCCTCGAGTCGCAGCTCGCCACGCTCGAGCCGCTGACCGACGGCGAGGCGGGGATCACGGTCGATGTCGGCCAGCCGCCTGCGGCGGTCGCCGACGAGGTGCTCGAACGCCTCGGCATCGTCTAGGAGCGGGTGGCCTCCAGCACCTCCACGCACCAGGCGCTCGCGCGGGTCGGCAGGCTCGCCGGGTCACCTGGCGCCTGCAGCGAGCACACGACCCACGCGTCGTCGAAGAGGCCGCGGTAGGTGAGCTCGGTGGTGGCGTCCTCGTCGACGCAGCGGGTGGCGACGTTCGGTCGCCCGAAGCCCTGCGCGGCGAACGTCGAGCACCCGGCTCCGACCGCCGCCCGCGCGAGGGACCGCGCCTGCCGCGGCGCCACGGGAGGCACGAAGAGGTAGGCCGTGGCGACCGAACCGTCCGCGCCCGTCCAGCGGCAGCCGAACTCGTTCACCCGGTCGCGGCTGCCGTCGGGCAGCCGCACCCGGTCGCCGCTCTCCCACCGCTCACCGTCCTCCGGCACCGCGCCGAGCGCGTGCTCCACGCCGGTCGGGGAGAGCCGGTCGCAGAACGGGCCGCGCACGACCGTCGCCTCCCGGGCGTCGTACGACGTGAGCGTGGTCGGGTCGGCGTCGGGCTCCGGCTGCGGGTCGCCCTCGACGAGGCTGCACCCACTCAGCAGCAGCGCGGTCGCCGCCGCCCCGATCCACCGCATGGCTTCACTGTAGGCAAGCGAGGGGCGCGCCCGGGTCGCCGCCGTTTCGGAGCCCGCTGGCGCGCTGGACTACCCTCGACCCGGTGATCCGCTTCGACAAGGTCGTCAAGACCTACCCCGGCCAGGGCACCTCTGCCCTCGACCACGTGACCGTCGACGTCGAGAAGGGCGAGTTCGTCTTCCTCGTCGGCGCCTCCGGCTCGGGCAAGTCGACCTTCCTCCGCCTCGTGCTCCGTGAGTCGCGGCCGACCTCCGGCCGGGTCTACGTCGCCGGCAAGGAGATCAACCGGCTCGCGGCGTGGAAGGTGCCGCGGCTGCGCCGCCAGATCGGCACCGTGTTCCAGGATTTCCGGCTGCTGCAGAACAAGAACGTGACCGAGAACGTCGCGTTCGCGCTGCAGGTGATCGGCCGGTCCGCCTCCGAGATCCGCACCCTCGTCCCCGAGACCCTCGAGCTGGTCGGTCTCGACGGCAAGGGCGAGCGGATGCCCGACGAGCTCTCCGGTGGAGAGCAGCAGCGCGTCGCCGTGGCCCGCGCGTTCGTCAACCGCCCGATGATCCTGATCGCGGACGAGCCCACCGGGAACCTCGACCCTGCGACGTCGGTCGGCATCATGAAGCTGCTCGACCGGATCAACCGGACGGGCACCACCGTGGTGATGGCCACCCACGACTCCGGCATCGTCGACCAGATGCGCAAGCGCGTCATCGAGCTCGAGGGCGGTCGCGTCGTGCGCGACCAGGCGCAGGGCGTCTACGGCTTCCAGCACTGACAACCCGGCATTAGAAGAGAGCGAGACCTCCTCCCCGATGCAGCTGCGTTACGTCTTCTCCGAGCTCGGACAGGGCCTCCGGCGGAACCTGTCCATGCACGTCGCGGTGATCCTCACCCTCTTCGTGTCGCTCACCCTCGTCGGCCTCGGCGTCCTGCTCAACCAGCAGGCGATCCGGGCCGGCGACCAGTGGGGCAACGAGCTCCAGATCACCGTGTTCCTCTGCCGCGACGGCGACGAGAACCCGGCCTGCCCCACCGAGGTGACGGCCGCCCAGCAGCAGGCCGTCGAGGACGTGCTCGACCGCAACGCCGAGGTCTCGAGCTGGTACGTCGAGTCGAAGGAGGAGGCGTTCGAGAAGGTCAAGGAGCTGTTCGGCGCCGAGCGCTTCGAGGGCCGCAACGCCGCCGCGACCGCCGACGACATGGCCGTCTCGATGTGGATCACGCTGGAGGACCCCGACGAGTTCGAAGGCGTCACGAGCGAGGTCCGCACCATGCCGGGGGTGAGCTCCGTCCGCGACCAGCGGGCGGTGGTCGGCCCGATCTTGCGCGGGATCGAGGCGATGCAATGGGGTGCGCTCGCGACCGCGGCCTTCCTCGTCATCGCCGCACTGCTGCTGGTGGCCAACACCATCCGGCTGGCCGCCCTCGCCCGCCGCAAGGAGATCGGCATCATGCGGCTGGTGGGTGCCTCCACCCTCTACATCGCGCTGCCGTTCCTGCTGGAGGCGGTGGTCACCGCGCTGATCGGCGTGGCCCTGGCCGGCGGCGCCATGGCGGCCGCCATGTGGTTCGGCGTGCACCGGCGGCTGGAGGACTTCGTCGGCTTCATCCCGTGGGTCGGCCGGGAGGAGTTCGTGTACGCGCTGGCCGTCGTGGCCATCCTCGGCCCGGTGCTGACCCTGCTCCCGACACTCGTACTGACACGCAAATACCTCAAAGTCTGACCTCGCTCGGTTACGTTCGGTGCGTTCACTTCCCCGAACATCGAAGGCAGACCGGTGCGTTCCTTCCCCCGTACCGCCCGCCGCCGCGTGGCCGCGGCAGGCGTCGCGTGCATGCTGGCGATCGGCGCGGTCAGCATCCCCCTGGCCCACGCTGACGACCTGAAGGACAAGCGGCAGAAGGTCGAGCGGCAGATCAAGCACGCCGACCACGCGCTGGAGGAGTCCAGCGACCGCCTGAACCGCGCGTTCGCCCGGCTCCGGGCGGCCCAGGCCCAGCTGTCCGAGGCCAAGCGCGAGCTGCGCGACACCCGCCTCCGGCTGTTCGACGCCCGCGCGCGCGACCGCGAGATGCAGGCCAAGCTGCTGCTCGCGCAGGAGCGGCTCGACCGTGCCCAGGCCGACCTCGAGGCCGGCCGGGCCGACCTGTCCGACCAGCGCGACGCCGTGACCGACATGATCACCTCGATCTACCAGGAGGGTGACCCGGAGCTACGGGCCTTCTCCTCGATGCTCACCGCGCAGAGCTCCGCCGACCTGACCTGGACCCAGGAGGGCCAGCAGGTGATGGTGGGCCGCGAGACCCGGGAGTACGACGAGCTGCGGGCCGCCGAGGTGCTGCTGCAGGTCCGGCAGGGCCAGCTCGAGGACGCCGAGGCCGCGGTCGAGCTCGCGCGCGAGGCGGCCGCGGAGCACCTGCTCGTGATGGAGGACCTCACGGCCCAGGCGCGTACCGCGCGCGAGCGGGTGCAGGAGGTCGTCGGGGAGCGGTCCGACGCCAAGCGGATGGCGTTCCGCGCCAAGCGTCAGGACCGGGCCGAGCTCCGCGAGCTGCGTGAGGAGGAGAAGCGGATCACGCGGCTGATCGCCATCCAGGCCGCGAAGGCGACCCAGCCGAACATCAGCACCAACGCCGGCGGGTTCCTCGACTGGCCCATGGTGGGCGGGTACGTCACCTCGCCCTACGGCTATCGGACGCACCCGATCTACGGCTACTACGCACTGCACAACGGGACCGACTTCGGAGGGGGCTGCGGCGTCCGGCTGCCGGCCGCCGCGGGTGGCCGCGTGGTGTCGACGTACTACTCCTCGACGTACGGCAACCGCGTGATCGTCTACGTCGGCCGGGTCAACGGGAAGAACCTCACGATCATCTACAACCACCTGTCCTCGGACACCGTGAGCCCGGGCCAGCGCGTCGCGCGGGGCCAGACCGTCGGCTACTCCGGGAGCACCGGCTGGTCGACCGCCTGCCACCTGCACTTCACGGTGATGGTGGATGGCGCGACCGTCGACCCGATGAACTGGCTCTGACCCGCCACCATCCAGTTGCCCCTGGCTGAGAGGATGGCGGGATGGCCAGGGAGCAGGGGCGCAAGGTCGTGGCGCAGAACAAGAAGGCGCGCCACGACTACCACATCGACGACACCTTCGAGGCCGGCCTGGTCCTGGTCGGCACCGAGGTGAAGTCGCTGCGTGAGGGCCGCGCGTCCCTCGCCGACGGCTTCGCCGAGGTCGACAGTGGCGAGGCGTGGCTGCTCAACGTGCACATCCCGGAGTACACCCAGGGCACGTGGACCAACCACGCTGCCCGTCGCAAGCGCAAGCTGCTCCTGCACCGTTCGGAGATCGACAAGATCGAGCGGAAGGTCACGGAGAAGGGCTTCACGCTGATTCCCCTGGCGCTGTACTTCAAGGACGGTCGCGCCAAGGTCGAGATCGGTGTGGCCCGCGGCAAGAAGGCCTATGACAAGCGCCACGCGATCGCCGAGCGCACGGCCAACCGCGAGAAGGAGCAGGCGCTCGGACGCCATCTCAAGGGCATCCCGGACTGACCGACGTCGAAACGGGGACGGGTTGTTGCCCGGGTGTGGGTGGCCCGTGGGAGCGACCGGCGAGACTGGGCTCGACGCGGTCTAGTGGGGGAGCACGGAATGAGGATCAAGCGCGGGACGCTGCGGTGCGCGGCGGGACTGCTGACGCTGGCGCTGCCGGCCGTGGCGCTGGTGGCGCCGCAGGCACAGGCGGACGACGGCACCAACCACTGCACCGGGATCGCCCACCGCGGGCTCTACCAGGGCACCGAGAACCAGGTCGCGGGCGTCGACGGCAACGCGCCCTACGGGTTCGTCGAGATCGACGTCAACGTCACCAAGGACGGCCAGCTGGCCGCCATCCACGACGCGACCCTCGGCCGGCTCACGGGAGGCGCGTCGACGGCGTTCGTCAACCAGCTGACGTACGCCGAGATCCTGGCGCTGCCCTACCTCTACGGCGACAAGATCTACCTGACCACCGAGCTGATCGCCCGCGCCGCGGAGCTCGACGTCCCGATCATGGTCACGATCAACAAGTGGGGCCGGATCAAGAACGCCGGCTACGCGACCGCGACCCTCGACGCGCTCTACGCCGCCGCGCAGGCCCACCCGCGCCCGGAGGTCGTCTACTTCGGCGGGGCGATCGCCCAGGACGAGATGCGGCTGCGGCACCCGGACGCCTCGACGTTCTGGCGCTACCCCAATGCCTGGTCCGCCAGCCGGATCCAGACGAACGTCGCCGCCGAGGGGGTCGACCTGGTCGCGCTGCCCCGCTACCACTGGAAGCCGCTGACCATCAGCGGCGTGCGTGCCCTCGGCGCGGTCGTGGCGACCGTGCAGGTCAACACCGCCGACGTCGCGCGGATCGCGCAAGCGGCCGGCATCGACCACATCCAGGGCGACGACCCGTCGGTCATCGCGCCCCAGTGGTGCCGCTAGCCCCTCCGCAGAGGAATGAAGGAGACCAGGTCGGCGTTGCCACGTACAGTGGGAACGTTGATAACTCCAGAGGGGCTGATCGGTTTCGACTTGGGACGTTAGTTCCAGGAGAAGCGGGTCGAGAAGCCAGCGTCATCTCGTAAACGATCGCTGGAAACCTATAGTTGCCGACTCCAATCGCAACGACTTCGCTCTCGCCGCCTGAGCGGTGATCGAAGGGTCTGACCGGGCACCCGTCCTCGTCCCGGACCCAGGCCTCATCTAGAGGACTTGCTGCTCATCTCCTGTCAGGAGGGGTGAGCGGGACTTTTTCCTGACTGAGCCCGTCGGCGAGGTGTCAGTGCCAGCGCCGGGGCTGAGAAAAGCGACGTCACTGACTGCACCCGGAGAAGACCTGGTTCGACGCTCGAGGACGCGGGTTCGATTCCCGCCAGCTCCACGACGCACCACGACGGCCCGTGGCTGAGCGCACCTGCTCGGCTGCGGGTCGTTGGCGTGCCCGGAGGTCCGCCCCTGTCCAGATCCAGGCGACGGGATTACCCTCCGAGAAACTCCAGCCGACCCCAGGAGGTCCGGTGCTCTTCCACGTCACCCAGGTCCACGCGCCCGACCAGTGCCCTCGCGACGAAGGCGGTTCGAACTCGCTGTTCGACGACTCCGTCCCGGGAGTCAGGCTGGTCGGGCGGTACGGCGCGAACGCGCAGCACACGCTGTTCCTGGTCGTCGAGGCCGACGACGTGGACGCCCTGCACCGGTTCCTCTGGCCAGGCTTCCAGCGGTGCACCAGCACGATCACGCCGGTCAGCGAGGTCCCGGTCCCCAAGGGGTGAGCCGCTGCGGCTGATCCCTCGTCTACCGTCGTCACGTGCCCGCGGGGCTACACTCCGAGGGAGCCTCCCATGACCCCGGTGGCGTTCCGCCCATCGGATGGAGTTGGGGATGTCCCTCGTAGAAGAACCTGCCAGCGTCACGCGCCAGGGGTACGCCGAGCTGGCGGCCGAGATCAAGGCGCTCGGCCTGCTGCGGCGGCGGCCGGGCTACTACGCCATGACGGGCACGACGCACCTGCTGTCCCTGGCCTTGCTGGTGACCGCGATGATCCTGGTCCGCGAGTCGTGGTGGCTGATGATCGCCGCGGTCCTGATGGCGATCGTCTTCGCGCAGCTCGGCTTCCTGGGTCACGACGCGGGGCACCGCCAGGTCGCCCGCCGGGCCCGCACCAGCCGACTGCTGGGCTTCGTCTTCGCGAACCTGCTGACCGGCCTCAGCCACGGCTGGTGGGTGGACAAGCACAACGCCCACCACGCCCACCCGAACGAGGTCGGCTCCGACCCCGACGTCCACCCGGGCGTCTTCGTCTTCGACCCTGAGAGCGCGTCCACGCGACGCGGTGCGGCCGGGTGGTTCACCCGCCACCAGGCGTGGCTGTTCTTCCCGCTGCTGCTGCTCGAGGCGATCAACCTCCACGTCACGAGCGTCCGTGCGGTGCTGCGCCCCGGACTTCGCCACCGGGCGACCGAAGGCGTCCTGCTCGCCGTCCACTTCGTCGCCTACGCCGTGCTGGTCGTGACGACGATGACCTGGCTGCAGGGCCTCGTCTTCGTCGCCGTCCACCAGGGACTGCTCGGGCTCTACCTTGGCTGCGCGTTCGCGCCGAACCACAAGGGCATGGCCCTGCCGACGCCCGAGCAGGCGGCCGACCCGCTCCTGCGGCAGGTGCTGACGTCCCGCAACGTCCGGGGTGGCCCGGTGACCGACCTGGTGCTGGGCGGTCTCAACTACCAGATCGAGCACCACCTGTTCCCGAGCATGCCCCGCCCCAACCTCCGCGTGGCGCAGCCGGTCGTGCGCCGCTTCTGCGAGGCGAACGGCGTGACCTACACGGAGACCTCGGCGTTCGCCTCCTACCGCGAGGCGTTGCGACACCTCGACGAGGTCGGCGACCAGGTGGCGGTCACCCGCGCGGGCTGACCGGACGGTCGGCAGCGGATCGTGCTCCCGACAGGCCGACACCGGCGTCACTGACGGACAGCAGGTCTGAGGCACAATCGTTGCCATGTCTCTCGGGCGCCTCGGAGCGCTGGTCCTCGTCGGCGCGCTCGCGCTGGGCACACCGCCGGCGCACGCCGCCGGTGCCTCGCCGAGCCGCCTCACGCTCGACTCGGCACCGCGGTACGCCGACCTCGACACCTCGCTCGTGGTGACCCTCACCGAGCAGGGCAGCGGCTCGCCCGTCGCCGCGGCCTCCGTCACCGTCGAGCGCCGGGTCGACGGAGACTGGGCCGAGGTCGCCGTGGTCGCCACCGACCTCGACGGCCGGGCCACGCTCGACCAGACCCTGGCGCGGGAGGGCGACGACAACGTCTTCCGGGCGACGTACGACGGCGACGACCTGCACGACGCCGCGAGCAGCGGTGCCTACCGGGCACCGCTCCGGCGGCGGGAGACGGTCGTGTCGGTCGGCGGGCCGGACCGGGTGGTCGACGAGCAGTCGGTGGCGGTGCGGGTCCGCTGGCGCACCCGCAGCGGGCTGCCCGTGCCCGGCCGGGTCCGGCTGTGGCGCCGCAACGGTGGGGGCGACTGGCGGGTCTTCCGCCGGGTCCGCACGGGCAGTGACGGGCGGGCGCTCGTGCACGTCACGCCGCGCGAGGACACCCGCTGGCGGGCGACCGCGCCGCGGCTCGACTGGGCCACCGGGGACCGCAGCCGCGTGCACCGGGTCGACAACCTGCCGCCCGGCTCGCGGGTGCGCCTGCCCGCGGGCGCCCCGCGGCCGCGCGTCGACCTGCCGCGCCAGGACCGGGCCACCGGAGCCGGCGCCAGCGCCTCCGTGTCGCGGATCCCTGACCGGATCTGGCGGCAGATGACCGGCCGGTCGTGGCACGCCGGCTGCCCCGTCGGTCGCGCCGGGCTGCGGCTGCTGCGGATCAACTACTGGGGGTACGACGGCTACCGCTACCGCGGCGAGCTGGTCGCCCGCACCGACGCCGTCGACAACATGCGCGGCGCGCTGGCGGCGCTCTACGCCAAGAAGCTGCCGATCCGGTCGATCTACCGGGTGGATCGGTTCGGGTGGTCGCGTCGGCTCCATGGCGCCGACGACTACCGCTCGATGGCGGCCGGGAACACCTCGGCGTTCAACTGCCGCGACGTCGTCGGCCGCCCGGGCGTCCGGTCGCCGCACGCCTACGGTCGGTCGCTCGACCTCAACACGTGGGAGAACCCCTACCGCTCGTCCCACGGCTGGGTGCCGAACTCCTGGTGGCCGAGCCGGTCGCACGCCCGCGTGGCCTGGCGGTCGCGGCAGCACGCCGTCGTGCAGGTGATGCTGGCGCACGGGTTCCGCTGGACGTACGGCACCGCCGACGCGCACCACTTCGACGTCCCCGCCGGCAGCGGCCGCGTGATCGTGCCGCGGGCGTGCGCCCCAGAGGTCTGCCACTAGTCATCTAGTCTCCGATGCGAGGGGGTCAGGGTGGGCTGCGTGTTCTGCGAGATCGTTGCCGGTGGCGTCGATGCCCACCGTGCGCACGAGGACGACGACTTCGTCGCGTTCCTCGACACCCGACCGGTCTTCAAGGGCCACGTGCTGCTGGTGCCGCGCGAGCACGTCGAGACGCTCCCGGACCTGCCCGCCGGGCTGCGGGACGGCTTCCTTGCGCTCGCGCAGCGGCTGGCGACCGCCATGAAGGACGCGCTGGGCGCGCAGGGAAGCTTCGTCGCCATCAACAACACCGTGAGCCAGTCGGTACCGCACCTGCACCTGCATGTCGTGCCGCGGACCAAGGGCGACGGGCTCCGCGGCTTCTTCTGGCCCCGCACCACCTACGCCGACGACGCGGAGGCCGCCGACGTCGCGGCCCGGATCCGGTCGTCCCTGCACGAGCTCTGACGACCTGTGCCTAGGGTGGGCGCATGTCTCGGAACCGTAACCCTCAGAGCCGCCTTCGGCACGTCGTCGCCCCGATGCTCCTCGCCGCCCTCCTCGCCCTCACCGGGTGCGGTTCCGACGAGCCCTCGACACTAGGCTCGGGCAACGGCTCGGGGAACGGTTCAGGCAGCGAGTCCGGGGACACGGTGTCGGCTCTCGGCATCTCGTTCGAGGCACCCGTGGGCTGGGAGACGCTCGACCCCGACGACGCCGACATCCCCCAGGCCGAGGCCGACGACCTCGCCGAGGGCCTGGGCCTGACGCCCGAGCAGTTCGAGCAGAACATCCGCGACGTCGACCTGTTCCTCGTCGACGGTGACGGCCCCGAGGACGGCTTCTTGTCCAACATCAACGTGCTCGGCCAGACCGGCGCGCTGCCGGGCGACGCCGAGCTCGAGAGCCAGTTCGCCGCGATCGGCGCAGACGTCCGCGAGGTGACCCACGAGGACACCCCGGTCGGTGACGCGGCCGTCGTGGAGTACTCGCTGCCAGTGGGCGATCGCACGATCGAGGGCGTGTCCTACCTCATGACGCGCGACGACGAGGTCGTCACCGTCACCGTGAGCACCACCGACCGTGCCGAGAGCGACGACCTCTCGGCCACCATCCTCGACACCCTGGCCGAAGCGTCCTGACCTCCGGCGCCACCTGTGGCGGTCGACCGGGTCGTGACCCCGGCGCGCCGTACGACCGGCGGCGTTCTAGAGTTGCCGGTCGGTACGTGCACCACCACGAACGTCAGGAGTGACCACCATGGGCCGATTCGACGGACGCGTCGCCGTCATCACCGGCGCCGCCCGCGGCATCGGGTACGGCATCGCGCAGCGGTTCGCCCACGAGGGCGCACGCGTCGCGGTCATCGACCTCGACGAGTCGGCCGCGAAGAAGGCGGCGGCCGCGCTGCCCGGCGCCGACCACCCGAAGACGAGCCACCTCGGCATCGGCTGTGACGTCACCGTCACCGACCACGTGCAGGCCGCCGTCGACCGGGCCGTCGCGGATCTGGGCGGCGTCCACATCCTGGTGAACAACGCCGGGATCACCCGCGACAACCTGCTCTTCAAGATGACCGACGACGACTGGGACCTCGTCGTGGGGGTCCACCTGCGCGGTGCCTTCCTCATGACCCGCGCGGCCCAGCAGCACTTCGTGGCGCAGAAGTACGGCAAGATCCTCAACCTCTCGAGCGTCTCCGCTCTCGGCAACCGGGGCCAGGCCAACTACTCGGCCGCGAAGATGGGCATCCAGGGCCTGACCCGGACGCTCGGCATCGAGCTCGGCCCGTTCGGCGTGAACGCCAACGCTATCGCCCCGGGGTTCATCGCCACGGAGATGACCGACGCCACGGCCACGCGGCTCGGCATCCCGATCGACGAGTTCCGCAAGCTGAGCGCCGAGTCCAACCCCGTCCGCAGGGTCGGCTTCCCCGAGGACATCGCGGCCGCCGCCGCCTTCCTGTGCAGTGACGAGGCGTCGTACATCACCGGCCAGACCCTGTACGTCGACGGCGGCGCCAGGCTCGGCTGAGCCGCGCAATTCGCCCGCGAAATCTCGTGTGGTTCAGTCGACTTAGGCCGGGCGCGCCTTCCCCACCCGCCCCCGGCCACCACGGACACTTGACCCGCACCCCAGAACCACCGATCGGAGCTGTCATGCGCTTCCTCCGCGCCCACCGCACGCTGACCACCACGGCCACCCTCCTCGCCACCAGCCTGGTGCTGGCCGCCTGCGGCGGAGACGAGGAGTCCCCGACCGACGAGGGCCCCGAGGCCCAGGAGATCGCCGGCGGATCGACCCTCGAGCAGACCTGGCCGCTGACCGGCCTCGACGTCGAGGGCGACGACAGCTCGGCCCAGACCCACCCGGTGATGGTCACCAAGATCGACAACACCGCGTCGAGCGCTCCGCAGCAGGGGCTGGGCTCGGCCGACCTGGTCGTGGAGGAGCTCGTCGAGGGCGGCATGACCCGGCTGGCGGTGTTCTTCTACTCCGACATCCCCGGCGAGGTCGGCCCGGTCCGGTCGATGCGTGCCAGCGACATCGGCATCGTCTCGCCGGTCGACGCGCGGGTCGTGACCAGCGGCGCCGCACCGGTCACGATCAACCGGATCAGCGACGCGGGGATCAGGTTCTACGGCGAGGGTGCGCCTGGGTTCGCGAGGGCGAGCGACCGCAGCTCGCCGTACAACCTGATGGCCGACCTCTCGGCCCTGGTCGACACGTTCGAGGAGTCCGAGGCGCGGCCCGACGACTACCTGCCGTGGGGCGACGCCGAGGACCTCCCGAAGGGCAAGAAGGCGACGACCTTCGCCGCCGACTTCGGCAACCACGTCACCAACTGGACGTTCTCCGACGGCAGCTACGTCAACCAGAACACCTATGCCGCCGAGGGCGACGAGTTCCCGGCCGACAGCGTGCTGGTGCTGCGGGTCCAGGTCGGCGACGCCGGCTACCGCGACCCGGCCGGCAACCCCGTGCCGGAGACCAAGCTCGAGGGCGAGGGCAAGGCGTTCCTCTTCCACGACGGACGCGTGGTGACGGCCACGTGGAGCAAGAAGGGACTCGACCGGGCGCTCTCGCTCGCGACGAAGAAGGGCACGCTGGAGGTGCCGGCCGGTCACGTGTGGCTGGAGCTGGTGCCCGCCGACGGGGGCAACGTCACCTTCCGGTGACGGGCGGCGCACTCAGTCGGACGCGACGCGGGGCAGCTCGACGCCGGTGTCGGCGAGGGTCTGGATCCCGGCGAGTATGAACGTGATCGCGGTCTCGACCCGGGCCGCGGCCGCGATCGGGTCGTCGCTGGTCGAGACCGACTCGCCGGCCGACGACATGGCGCCGAAGAAGATCCGCGTGAACGTCTCGGTCATCTCCTCGTCGAGCTGCCACGTGCCGGCCTCCAGCACCGAGCCGACGATGTCGAGGACGTTCGCGAACGTCGACCGCTCCTCCTGCTCGCGGAACCGCGCGTAGCCGAGCACGGCCGGCCCCTCGAGGATCACGATCCGGCGGTAGGCCGGCTGCTGCACGACCTCGAGGAACGCCCGCAACCCCGCGAGCGCCTTCTCCCAGGGATCGGCGTGACCCTTGAGAGCGTCGTGGATCGCGCTCGCCGCGCGCGCCTCGACCCGCTCGAAGACCGCCTCGAACAGGGCCTGCTTGCCGCTGAAGTGGTGGTAGAGCGCTCCCTTGGTGACCTCGGCCCCGGCGACGATGGCGTCGAGGGAGGTCGCGGAGTACCCGTGCTCGGTGAAGAGCTCCTCGCCCAGGTCGATCAGCGCCCGGCGGGTCGCGGCGGAGTACTGCTGTCGGCGCGTGGGCACCCGGGGGACCAGCTTGGAGACCGCGGCCTTGCTCATTCGGCCGAGTCTAGGACGGGCGGCCCTTCGTGGGGTGACCCACGTCACCGGGCGCCGTTTGCATACTCTCGGTATGACACCGTACTGTGAGTACGTACCGACAGTATGTGAGCCATCCCGTTCGAAGGAGCAGCCCATGACCTGGCACGCCTTCCGCAGTCGCGGCGAGATCCTCCGCGACGTGACCGCCGCCGCCGACGCCCGCCTCGACGGCGCGCTGCCCTGGGACGTCGCGGGCGTGCCTGCTGCGTTCGCCGACGAGCTCGACCTGATCGGGGCGCTGCAGCTGCGCTGGCACACGCGGCTGGCCGGCCGGATCGAGCGGGAGCTGATGACCCAGCCGCTTGACCTCGAGCAGGCCGTCGTCACCGCGTGGCGCGCGACGGCGACCGAGCTGCCCGGCATCCGGGCGGTCGTGGACCGGCACCGGGAGGAGCCGCTCGACAGCGAGATGGCGCGCGCGATGGCCACGGCCACCGCCAAGGAGCACGAGCTGCTGGCCGTGACGGCCGGCCGTGCGGCGCTGGACGACCCGAAGGCCGCGCGGGCGGGTGCCGAGATCGAGGCGCACGCCCGCGACCACGTGGTCCTCGCGGCCTGATCGCGGGCAGCCGCCTGACGGACGCGGCGTCGTCGGCCATGATGGAGCGGTGGGAGACGCGACGCCGCCGCAGCCGGGGATGCTGCTGGTCGCGACCCCGCAGCTGGTCGACCCGAACTTCGCCGACACCGTGGTGCTGCTCCTCGATGTCGACGAGGCCGGGGCGCTCGGCGTCGTCCTCAACCGGCCCACCCCGGTCTCGGTCGCCGAGGTGCTGTCGGCCTGGAGCGAGGTGGTCGCGCAGCCGGACGTGCTCTTCCAGGGCGGCCCGGTCAGCACCGAGGGCGCCCTGGCGGTCGGCTGGCTGCGCGACCACGACGACGTCCCGGTCGGCTTCCGCGAAGTCTCCGGCGTCCTCGGGGTGGTCGACCTCGACACCCCCGTCGAGCTGATCGACGGCTCGCTGTCCGGGATGCGGATCTTCGCCGGGTACGCCGGCTGGGGCACGGCCCAGCTGCACGGCGAGATCGACGAGGGCAGCTGGTACGTCGTCCCGGCGCAGCCACCGGACGTGTTCCGCGAGGACCCGAGCGACCTGTGGCGCGATGTGATGCGGCGCCAGCCCGGCGAGCTCGCCTGGCACTCGACGCGGCCCGTCGATCCCGACCTGAACTAGTGCCCCGTGCGTGCGCGCGGGGCACTACAACGTCAACTAGGATCTGGTCACCATGAGCTTCCTCGGATTCGGTCGCGGCACCGACACCATCGAGGACCGCCGGACGGTTCCCACCGACGAGGGCGACCACGAGCGGTTCTCCCACTACGTCGACAAGCACAAGCTCACCGAGGCGATGGTCATGGGCACCCCGGTCGTCGCGCTCTGCGGCAAGGTCTGGGTGCCGAGCCGGGCGCCGGAGAAGTTCCCGGTCTGCCCGGAGTGCCAGGAGGTCTGGGACCAGATGAAGCCGGGTGACGGTTCCGGAGACGGAGACGGGGACTCCACCCGGTGACGGGACGGCTCGAGCCCGTCCCTCTCTCACCCGCCTGGCCCGATCGCGCGGCCTGGGGGACGGCGCCGTCGCTGCGGGCCTGGCAGACCGCGGCCCTGCACGACTATGCCGAGCGGGGGCCGCGCGACTACCTCGCGGTGGCGACCCCGGGGGCCGGCAAGACGACGTTCGCGCTGTCGGTCGCCGCGGACCTGATCGGCCGCCGGGTCGTCGACCGGATCGTCGTGGTCGCGCCGACCGAGCACCTGAAGAGCCAGTGGGCCGAGGCCGCCGCCCGCGCCGGGATCCCGCTCGACCCGGCGTACCGGGCCGGGCAGGGGAGGACCTCCCAGGACTTCGTCGGCATCGCGGTCACGTACGCCGGCGTGGCGGTCAACCCGCTGGCGCTGCGCATCCGGACCGAGCGCTTCAAGACCCTGGTGATCCTCGACGAGATCCACCACGCCGGTGACGCGCGGTCGTGGGGCGAGGGAGTCCGCGAGGCGTTCGAGCCGGCGACCCGGCGGCTGGCGCTGACCGGCACGCCGTTCCGCTCGGACGTGAACCCGATCCCCTTCGTGTCCTATGCCCCCGGCGACGACGGCATCCCGCGCAGCGTCGCCGACTTCACCTACGGCTACGCCCATGCGCTCGCCGACCACGTCGTGCGTCCGGTGCTCTTCATGGCCTACTCCGGTGAGATGCAGTGGCGGACCCGCGCCGGTGACGAGGTGTCGGCGCGGCTGGGCGAGCACCTCACGAAGGATCTCGGCTCACAGGCGTTGCGCACCGCCCTCGACCCGGAGGGCTCGTGGATCCCGGCCGTCCTCGCAGCGGCGGACCGTCGGCTGTCCGAGGTGCGCCGGCACGTGCCGGACGCCGGCGGTCTGGTGATCGCCACCGACCAGGACTCCGCCCGCGCCTACGCCGCACTGCTCGCGAAGATCGCGGGGGAGAAACCGACCCTGGTGCTGTCGGACGAGAAGGCCGCGTCGAAGCGGATCGCCGAGTTCGGCGAGAACGACCGTCGCTGGATGGTCGCGGTGCGGATGGTGTCGGAGGGCGTCGACGTACCCCGGCTGGCGGTCGGCGTCTACGCGACCACGACCGGCACCCCGCTGTTCTTCGCCCAGGCGGTCGGCCGGTTCGTCCGGGCCCGGGCTCGCGGCGAGACCGCGTCGATCTTCCTGCCGTCGGCGCCCGCCCTGCTCGGCTACGCCGCCGAGCTGGAGGCGCAGCGCGACCACGTGCTCGGCCGCGTCATCTCGAACGAGGACGACATCTTCGCCGCGGAACGCGACCTGCTGGCGGCTGCCGCCGCGGGGGAGGGCGCGTCCGACGAGCTCACCGTCCCCGGCTACCGGGCCCTCGGGTCGGAGGCGCGGTTCGACCACGTGCTCTACGACGGCTCGACGTTCGGCCACGCGGGGGACGTGCACGTCGGGTCGGAGGAGGAGATGGACTTCCTCGGGATCCCCGGCCTGCTCGAGGCCGACCAGGTGCGGGAGCTGTTGCACCACCGGCAGACGGAGCGGGCCAGCCGGCGACCGGCCCCGGAGCCCGACACCATCGAGCAGGTCTCGACCCACGAGCAGCTCGCGGTGCTGCGACGCGAGCTGAACGGACTGGTCGCCGCGTGGCACCACCGGACCGGCCAGGCCCACGGTCAGACCCACGCGGCACTCCGCAAGGACTGCGGCGGCCCGGCCGCCGCCATCGCCAACGCCGACCAGCTGCGGGGCCGGATCGACCGGATCCGCGAGTGGGCCGCGCGCGGGCGAGACGCTCGCTGACCTCAGCCGCCCAGCCGACCTCGCTAGAGTCACGCCATGGCGGCCGAGACGTCCCAGACGCTGGACCGGGGGATCCGGGTGCTGATGGCGCTCGCGGGCGCTCCGCACGGGCTCACGGTGACGGCGCTGGCCGAGACGCTGGGGATCAACCGGACGGTCGTCTACCGGCTCGTCAGCACGCTCGAGCAGCACGCCCTGGTACGCCGCGACGGGCAGGGCCGGCTGCACGTGGGTCTGGGAGTGCTGCACGTCGCCACCGCGGTCCAGCCGGTCGTCCGGGACGTCGCGATCCCGGTCCTGCGACGGCTGGCGGAGCGGGTCGGCTGCACCGCCCACCTCACGGTCGCCGAGGGCGACGAGGCGCTGGCGCTGGCGGTGATCGAGCCGTCCTGGACCGACTTCCACGTCAGCTACCGGGTCGGCGCCCGGCACCCGCTCCACCGTGGTGCGGCCGGCAAGGCGATCCTCCTGCTGCGCGACGCCGCCACCACGCCGTACGTCGCGACCGCCGGTGAGCTCGAGGCCGGGGCCCGTGGCCTGGCCGCGCCGGTGCGGGGGGTCGAGGGGCTCGAGGCGAGCGTCGGCATCGTGACCCTCGTCGACCTCGACGAGCGCGAGCTCGGTCCGGTCGTGGTGGCCGCCGCCGACGAGCTGGCCGCGCAGCTGCGCTGACCTCAGCCGGCGAGCGTCCGGGCGCCCCGACTCGGGCGCGGGACGACGGCGCGGGGGTCGTCGAGTGCGTGCCCGGCTCCGCAGGTGACGGTCACCGCCACCGGCGAGCCGCAGTCGCGGTGGGCGAACTCGACCGGCGGGCCCTCGGGGCCGGCGAGGTAGCGGTCGCCCCACTGGCTGACCGCGACCATCACGGGGTAGAGGTCGAAGCCCATGGTGGTCAGGCGGTACTCGTGGCGGGTGCGTTGACCCTCCGGCCGGTACGGCTCGCGTCGCAGGATGCCCTCGTCGACGAGCCGTGAGAGCCGGTCGGTCAGCACCTGGCGGGGGATGCCGGTGTGGCTGCGCATGTCGTCGAAGCGGCGCACCCCGTTGAAGACCTCGCGCAGCACGACGAACGTCCACCGCTCGCCGAGGATCGCCATCGCTCGGCCGACCGTGCAGTTGTCGGTCGAGAAGGCGAGGGCGGGCGGTGGGGTGGTCATGCTCACATGCTAGGTCTTGTTGACAGACCCAGCAAGGACACGCGATGCTCGGTCCATGACGCAGACCCAGCCGGACCTCGCCACCCTCGACGGCATGGAGCAGCTGATGCTGATCTTCGACGGTGTCCTGCCGCCGCCGCCGATCGCGGAGACGCTCGGGATGGTGGACTTCGGTGGCGAGCGCGGTGCGATCTCGGTGGGGCTCGACCCCGAGCACCGTCACTACAACCCGCTGGGCACGGTTCATGGCGGTGTGCTCGCCACGATGCTCGACACCGCCGCCGCCTGCTCGGTGCACTCCACGTTGGAGCCAGGAGAGCGCTACACCTCGCTGGACCTGACGGTGAAGTTCCTGCGGCCGGTGACCGTCGAGTCCGGCCGCCTGCGCGCCGTCGGCAAGGTCGTCCAGCGCGGACGCCGTACGTCGCTCGCGGAGGCGCAGGTCTTCGACGCCGCCGACCGGCTGGTCGCCCACGCGACGTCCACCTGCATGGTGTTCCCGCCTGTTGGCTAGCTGTACGGTCCGAGTACGACCGCCGCCCGCGCCAGCGGCAGCACCCGGTGCGAGATCTGCTCGGCCAGCGCGATCACGGTCGTGGACCGCTCGATCCCGGGGTCGGCCAGCACCTGGTCGATCACTCGCTGGAGGTCGGCGTTGGACCGCGCGACGACCCGTGCCCACATGTCACCGGCACCGGTGATCGTGAACGCCTCGAGCACCTCGGGGATCGCGGCGAGGTGGGTGGCGACCGCGTCGTGGCCGGAGCCCTGGCGGATCTCCAGGGTCAGGAACGCCGTCACCGGGAAGCCGAGCGCCTCGGGCGAGAGGTTCGGGCCCCAGTCGGTCACGACCCCGGTCGCGACCAGCTTGTCGAGCCGCGCCTGTGCCGTTCCGCGGGCCACGGCCAGCCGACGGGACGCCTCCAGCACGCCGATCCGGGGCTGCTGCCTGAACAAATCGAGCATTCTGACGTCGAGTGCGTCCATGACCGGCTCCTGAGTGGACAACCTGCACAGTATTTCGACGTACTGTTGCACAGATTGCCTCAGGTGGGCAGGCTGGCGGCATGACCGACTCCACGTTGACCGTCCTCACCCACGAAGAGGAGCAGGCGGGCCTCACCCTCGACCAGCTCAAGCAGCTGGTCGGTCTCGTCGAGTACGACGCCAGCCGTGACCCGTTCCCGGTGACCGCGATGGACTGCGTCGGCTTCGTGGTGGGCAACGCGACCCAGACCGCGAACTTCTACCAGCTCGCCTTCGGCATGGAGCTCGAGGCCTACCGCGGTCCCGAGACCGGCACCCGCGACTCCAGGTCCTACGTGCTGCGCTCGGGCTCGGCCCGGTTCGTCTTCACCGGCGGCGTCACCCCCGACAGCCCGGCCCTGGACCACCACCGCGCCCACGGCGACGGCGTGGTCGACCTCGCGCTGGAGGTGCCCGAGGTGGACCGGTGCATCGAGCACGCCCGCGCGTGCGGCGCCACCATCCTCGAGGAGCCGCACGACATCTCCGACGAGCACGGCACCGTCCGCACGGCCGCGATCGCGACGTACGGCGAGACCCGCCACACCCTCGTCGACCGCTCCCGCTACGACGGCCCCTACCTGCCCGGCTACGTCGCGGCCGCCACCACGGTGACACGGCGCGAGGGTCACCCGAAGCGGCTGTTCCAGGCGATCGACCACTGCGTCGGCAACGTCGAGCTGGGCCGGATGGACGAGTGGGTCGAGTTCTACAACGTGGTGCTCGGCTTCACGAACATGGCCGAGTTCATCGGCGACGACATCGCCACCGACTACTCCGCCCTGATGTCGAAGGTCGTCGCGAGCGGCAACCACCGGGTGAAGTTCCCGCTCAACGAGCCGGCGATCGCCAAGAAGAAGTCGCAGATCGACGAGTACCTCGAGTTCTACGACGGCGCCGGCTGCCAGCACATCGCGCTCGCGACGGGCGACATCCTGCGCACGGTCGACATCCTGCGCGAGCACGGGATCCAGTTTCTCGACACCCCCGACTCCTACTACGACGACCCCGAGCTGCGCTCGCGGATCGGCGAGGTGCGGGTGCCGATCGAGGAGCTGAAGAAGCGGCGGATCCTCGTCGACCGCGACGAGGACGGCTACCTGCTCCAGATCTTCACCAAGCCGATGGGCGATCGGCCGACGGTCTTCTACGAGTTCATCGAGCGCCACGGCTCCCTCGGTTTCGGCAAGGGCAACTTCAAGGCACTGTTCGAGGCGATCGAGCGCGAGCAGGACCTACGCGGCAACCTCTGACGGCGCGCGCCGGCCTGGTCGGCACGGCCGAGAAGCAACGGGTCAGATGTCGCTGTGACGTCTCACCAGAGGCACCACCGGCGGTTCGTCCCTGATCTTCGGGGGCAGTGGGGCGCCATTGCAGCAGTTGGCCTTCATGTGGCAGTGCGGGCAGAGCCACCGGGTGGCGATCGGGTCGAACTCCCGCCCACAGAAGTCGCACGGCATGGAGCAGACCGTACGCCGCCGCCGATCGGGCAGGATGACGCCATGCCGACGTACGTCGCCTTCCTGCGGGCGATCAACCTGGGACCGACGCGGAAGTTCCCGAAGGGCGACATCCTCGCTGCGGTGGAGGCGGCCGGCGGCACCGACGTGGCGACGTACATCAACACCGGCAACGTCCGGTTCACCACGACATTGCGCTCGCGGGCCAAGGTCGAGGCGGTGCTGGAGAAGGCGTTCGAGGCCGACCGCGGGTTCGCGGTGCCGACGATCGTGTTCACGCCGAAGGAGATCTGCGCGATCGCCGACGACGCGGACGAGCTCGCGAGCGCCCGCGATGAGGTCGGCCGCCACTACGTCTCGCTGCTCAAGGAGGCGCCGACGGCCGCCGGGACGAAGACGATCGAGTCGACGGGCAAGGACGGCGAGAGCGCCGTCGTGCGCGGCCGCGCCGTGCACCTGATGATCGGCGGGAACTACCACGAGGCCGGGCTCGGGAACGCCGAGGTCGAGAAGGCGTTCGGCGTCGCGACCAACCGCAACGTCACGGTGATCCGCGCGATCGCCGAGAAGTGGTGCGACCGGCGGTCGTGATCACGACCTCGCCGTGAGGGTCTCGGGCTCCGCACGTGGCTGTCGCTCAAGGTTCCGGACCGCGGGGGAGGCGAGGGTCAGCAGGCACACGCCGGCGTAGATGATCCCGCTGGCGACCAGGACCGGGCGCAGGCCCAGCCAGTCACTCAGCGGCCCCGACAGCAGCTGGCCCACGGGGATCGCGACGTACGAGCCGAGGGCGTCGTACGAGTAGGCCCGCGACAGCATCTCCTCGGGCACGTGCTCCTGCATCGCGACGTTCCAGCCGACGCCGAAGACCTCGATCCCGGCCCCCGCGACGAACATGGCGACGACCAGCGGCACGAGGACCGGCTCGAGCCCGAGCAGCAGCAACGGTGCCGCGAAGAGCACGCAGCCGACCATGCCGGCCCGGAGCGGGAAGCGGAGCGACACCCGGAGGAGGACGACCGTGATCGCGAGCATCCCCACCGCCTGCGCCGACAGCACGTATCCCCATCCGGTGATCCCGATCGTGTCCTTGGCGACCGGCGGACCCAGGGTGTGCCAGACGCCGGCCATGATCACGTTCAGCAGGCCGAACGCGAGCACGACCACCCACAGCCAGGTCGTCGTCCGGAAGTAGGTCCAGCCCTCGCGGAGGTCACCGATGATCCCGGTCGTGGCGGACGCCATCCGCTGGGGCACGCGTACCGGGAGGAACAGGACCAGGGACACCAGCCATGTCAGGGCGTCGGCTGCCAGCGCCCACCCGGGACCGACCCCGACGACGAGGAGCGCCGCGGTCGTGGGGCCGACCACGACCAGCGCGCCGCGGACCATCGACAGCAGCACGTTGGCCGACTGGAGCTGGGTGCGCGGCACCAGCTGCGGGACCATCCCCTGCATCGCGGGGAACGACGCGGCCGAGGCCGTGCCGTTGACCGCCTCGATCACGATGAGGTGCCACAGCTCGGCCTGTCCGGTGATGACCAGCCACGCGGCCACTCCTTGGGAGACCGCTGCGACCAGGTTGGACACCTGGATCACGCGCCACCGCCCGAGGCGGTCCGCCAGCACGCCACCGAGGAGGAAGAAGAGCACCATCGGGATGCTCCGCGCCGCGAGCACCTGGCCGAGGGCCGAGGCGCTGTCCTCGATCGCGAGCACCGCGAAGGCGAGCGCGATCGGCGCCATGGTCGAGCCCCAGAGGTTCACGGCCCGGGACGCGAAGAAGAAGCGGAAGCGCCGGTCCGCCAGCGGGGCGGCCGACTCGCGCCACGTCACGACGACTCCTGGGTGGCTCCTGGGTCCATCTCGAACAGCGCGATGGTCAGGGCCACCCGCCGGGTGCCCTTGGAGCGCGGGGGCCGGGCGGACTCGTGGAGCCGCGTCGACGCCGCAGTCACCGAGGCCCGGACGGCGTCGAAGTCCTCCTGGGTCACCCACAGCTCGGCGTCGGTGTAGTGGCCGTACCGGTTCGGCACCGCGTGCCGCACGCGGCCGACGAGCGCCTCGGCCAGCGCCCGCGTGTAGGCCTCGCGGTCCTCGCTCGAGATCTTTCCCTTGCGCGCCTGCTGCTGCCACGGGTGCCGGTAGCGCTTGGCGACCCCACCGCGAATCCGCTCCTCGGAGGCGATCTCGAGCAGGTCGGCGTCGAAGAGGACGCGCAGGTGGTAGGACGCGTTCGCGTGCGTGACGTCGAGCTCGCGGGCGACCTCGGTGGCGCTGAGCTCGGTGCCCGTCAGCAGCGACAGGATCTGCAGCCGCAGCGGGTGGGCGATCGCCCGCAGGGACCGGGTCGCGTCGTCCGGCATGTCACCCTCCAATGGTTCTTGGGGAGTATGCGGCGCGGAACCGGAGACTGTCAAACAGTTGTTGGGGAGTAGTTCTCAGGCGCGGCCGACCCCGGCGGCGCGCAGCTCGGCCAGCGCGGCCTCGCTGGACGCCTCGGCGACTCCCGCGACCAGGTCCTCCAGCACCCGGGTCGTGAACCCTGCGCGCACGGCGTCGAGGGCGGTGGCCCGGACGCAGTAGTCGGTGGCGATGCCGCACACGTCGACGTCGGTGACCTCGTGGGTCCGCAGCCAGTCGGCGAGGCCGACCTGCTCGGTCGTGCGCCCCTCGAACCCGGAGTACGCCGCCGCGTGCTCGCCCTTGAGGAAGATCGCGTCGAACGGCTGCGGGTCGAGGTTGGGATGGAACGCCTCGCCGTCGGTGCCGACCTTGCAGTGCACCGGCCAGCTGTGCTCGAAGTCGGGCTCACGGGACCAGTGGTCGCCCGGGTCGACGTGGTGGTCCTTGGTCGCGACGACGTGGACGTAGTCGGGCGCGAGCGGGTCGCGGGTGGTCCAGTGGTGGAGCAGCTCGGCGATGTCGCTCGCGACCCGGGCTCCGCCCGCCACCGGCAGCGAACCGCCCTCGCAGAAGTCGTTCTGCACGTCGACGACGATCAGGGCCCGCTTCCTGCTGCTCGTCATGGCGTCGAGACTAGTCAGCCGGGGCTGCCCGGGGCAGCCACGCGATGACGTCGGGGAGAACGGCGTCCCACAGTCCCCACTCGTGCTCGCCGGGTCGGAAGTCGGTGGTCACGTCGATCCCGCGGGCGGTCGCCCGTTCGGCGAGCCGCTGGTTCGGACCCAGCAGTCGGTCCTCGTCGGTCCCGCAGCCGATGTAGAGCGGCGGCACCCGGCTCGCGTCCGCCTGCTCCAGCAGGTGTTCCATCTTCGCCTCGGCCGGGACGCTGCCGCCGAAGACGGAGTCCACCAGGTCGGCCCGCTCCGGACGGTTCTCCAGCTGCGCGAGGTCGACCGCGCCCGACAGGCTGGCCACGCCGGCGTACCGCTCCGGGTAGGTGAAGCCGAGCTTGAGCGCGCCGTAGCCGCCCATGGACAGTCCGGCGACGTAGGTGTCCTCCGGGCGCGTCGAGACCCGGAAGAGCTCGGCGACCCGCCGCGGCAGCTCCTCGGAGATCCACGTCCAGTAGCGGTAGCCGCGGGCTTCGTCGGTGTAGAAGCTGCGTCCGGCCGCCGGCATCACGACGGCGAGCCCGGCGGCGCGGGCGTGCCGCTCGACGCTGGTGTAGCGGAGCCAGGCCGTGTGGTCGTCCGAGAGGCCGTGCAGCAGGTGGAGCACCGGCCAGCCGTGCTCGGGGGCGACGATCGGCTCGACGCCGATCTGCCCCTCGGCCGCCTGGGGGAGCACCACCGTGAGCGAGGTCCCCATGCCGAGGGACTCGGAGAACAGGTCGACGGTCAGCAGCGCCATGGGCCGACCCTAGTCGCGGCCGGAAGGTCCCCTCGGGTCGGCAGGGTCAGAGGTGGCGGGTCTCGATCACCGGTTCGCCGCGGCTCATCTGCTGCGCGGCCGGGGGCAGCTCGGCGCGGGCGGCGGCGTGACGGTCGCGGGCGGCGGCCAGCGGCTCCCGGCCGACGACCTCGCCGTCCTGCACCAGGGGCACGAGCAGCGGGCGGTCGTCGCCGTCGTCGACGGGAGGCGTGCCGATCCCGACCAGCTCGGCCTCGGCGACGCCGGCCGCGCTCCGCCGGCGCAGCGCGAACTTGCGACCGCCGATCGAGATCTTGTCGGTGCTCTTCTTCGCGACCGCGACCAGCTCACCGCCGTCCCCCTCGCGCGCCACCAGCTTGTAGACGAAGCCGCACGTCGGGTGACCGCTCCCCGTCACGAGCTGGGTGCCGACGCCGTAGGCGTCGACCGGGGCGGCGGCGAGCGCCGCGATCGCGTACTCGTCGAGGTCACTGGTGACGACGATCCGGGTGCCGGTCGCTCCCAGCCGGTCGAGCTGGGTGCGCACCTGCACCGCCAGCTCCCCGAGGTCGCCGCTGTCGAGCCGGACCGCGCCGAGACCGGGACCGGCCACCTCCACGCCCAGCCGGACCGCCTCGGCGACGTCGTAGGTGTCGACCAGCAGCGTCGTGCCGGTGCCGAGCGAGGCGACCTGCACGCGGAACGCCTCCTCCTCGGTGTCGTGCAGGAGCGTGAAGGAGTGGGCGGACGTCCCGGCCGTCGGCACGCCGTACCGGTCACGGGCGGCCAGGTTCGAGGACGACGCGAAGCCGGCGACGTAGGCCGCGCGAGCGGCCGCCACCGCCGCCTCCTCGTGGGTACGCCTCGAACCCATCTCGATGCACGGACGGCCGCCGGCGGCCATCGTCATCCGGGACGCCGCCGACGCGATCGCGGAGTCGTGGTTGTAGATGGAGAGCAGCACCGTCTCGAGCAGCACGGCCTCGGCGAAGGTGGCCTCCACCACGAGCAGCGGCGAGTACGGGAAGTACGCGTCGCCCTCGGCGTACCCCCAGATGTCACCGGTGAACCGGTAGTCCGCGAGCCAGGCCAGGGTGGCCTCGTCGACGACGCGGCCCTCGTCGAGCACCCCCAGCACCTCGTGGTCGAACCGGAACGCCTCGATCGCGTCGAGCGCGCGACCGACGCCCGCCACGACGCCGTACCGGCGCCCCTCCGGCAGGCGTCGCGGGAACAGCTCGAAGACCGACCGGCGAAGCGCCGTGCCGCCGGCCAGGGCCGCCTGGAGCATGGTCAGCTCGTAGTGGTCGGTCAGCAGTGCCGTGGACCCGGGCACACGATCTGTCACGGGGTCACTGTGCCACCATGGGTTCGTGTCTGCTGCCAGCCCGGTCGAGGTCGAGCCGACCCAGACTCCCGACGAGATCACGCTCGTCGCGCGGCCCTGGATCACCATCGTCTGGAACGACCCGGTGAACCTGATGTCCTACGTGACCTACGTCTTCCAGACGTACTTCGGCTACGACAAGGCCAAGGCCGAGAAGCTGATGATGGAGGTCCACACCGACGGCAGGTCGGCCGTCAGCAGCGGCGGCCGCGAGGACATGGAGCGCGACGTGCAGGCCATGCACGAGTACGGCCTCTGGGCGACGATGGAGAAGCAGGAGTGAGCCGGTGAACGGCTTCGCGCACCACCGGCGCAGCGGTCACGTGATCGCGACGTTCTCCGGTCTCGAGGCCGATCTGCTCCGGTCGCTCGCCGCCCAGCTCGTCGAGCTGCTGCGCAACGAGGAGGCGGTCCCGCGCACCGGGATGGACTCGTTCGAGGCGATGCTCGACTTCAGCGGGCCGACGGCCGAACCGGAGGACCCGGTGCTGGCCCGGCTCTTCCCCACGGCGTACCCGCAGGACGACGAGGCGGCCGCCGAGTTCCGCCGCTTCACCGAGGGCGGGCTGCGCGACGGCAAGGCAGCCGGCGCCGCCACCCTCATCGACACCCTCGAGGAGGCCGGGCTTCCGTCCGAGCTCACCGAGGACGGCCTGATGATCGACGTCGAGATCGACCGCCCCACCGCCGAGACGTGGCTGCGCACGTTCACCGACCTGCGGCTGGCGCTCGCCACCCGGCTCGAGGTCGAGGAGGACGACGACCACCGCTGGCTGGCGATGCCCGACGACGACCCACGCGGGCAGGCACACGACATCTACCAGTGGATCGGCTACCTCCAGGAGACCCTGGTCGACGCGTTGACGGACGCCGGCCGGCGAGGCTGATGGCGCCGATCCCCGACTTCGTCCGGGACCTGCGTCGCCACGTGGGCCGGGACCACCTCTGGCTGCCCGGCATCACGGCGGTCGTCCGACGTGACGACGAGGTGCTGCTGGTCCGGCGGTCCGACAACGGCGAGTGGGCGCCGATCGGCGGCATCCTCGAACCGCGCGAGGAGGCCGCGGCCTGCGCCGTCCGCGAGGTCCGCGAGGAGACCGGCGTCGAGGTGACCGTCGACCGGCTGGCATCGACCTCGGTGATGCGTGACGTCCGCCACGCCAACGGTGACCTGGCGTCGTACCTCGACCTGACCTTCGCGTGCACGTGGCGGTCGGGGGAGGCCCGGGTCGCCGACGACGAGAGCACCGACGTCGGGTGGTTCGCGGCCGGCGCCCTGCCGCCGATGCGCGACGTCCTGCGGGACCGGATCGAGGCGGCCGTCTCCGACGAGGTCGCCGCCCGCTTCGACGTGTGACCACCGGCTCCGGGGCGGCCCACATGGTGGGCGAGGTGGGGTCGACGGGGCCCCCTGCCTACCCTGGACGACGTGCTGACCCTCGACCGCGCGACGTACGACGCCATCGTCGCGCACGCCAAGCGGGACCATCCCGTCGAGGCGTGCGGCGTGGTGGCAGGTCCCGTGGGCAGCGACCGCCCCGAGCGGTACGTCGAGATGGTCAACGCGGCCGGCAGCCCGACGTTCTACGAGTTCGACTCGACCGACCTGCTGCGTCTCTACCGCGAGATGGACGAGCGCGACGAGGAGCCGGTCGTGATCTACCACTCGCACACGGCGACCGAGGCCTACCCGAGCCGTAGCGACATCGGGCTCGCGATGGAGCCGAACGCCCACTACGTGCTGGTCAGCACGCGTGAGCACGGGAATAACGACGGCCCGGTGGAGTTTCGCTCCTACAGGATCGTTGACGGCGAGGTGGCCGAGGAAGACGTCTCCGTCGCCCCGGCGCCGAGCCCCACCCACTGAGCAAGCCCCCTGCAGCAACGAGGAGTTCACCATGGCCATCGAGGTCCGGATCCCGACCATCCTCCGCCCCTACACCGGGGGTGAGAAGGCCGTGTCCGGTGCCGGCGGCAGCCTGGCAGAGCTCATCGACGACCTCGAGGCCAACCATCCCGGCCTCAAGGAGCGGCTGCTCGACAGCAAGGACGAGGGTGTCGACCTGCGCCGCTTCGTGAACGTCTATGTCAACGACGAGGACGTGCGGTTCCTCGGCGGGCTCGAGGCCGAGCTGAGCGACGGCGACCAGGTCGTCGTGCTGCCGGCCGTCGCGGGCGGCTAGACACCTCGATGGCCCGGTACGACGACCTCCTCGCCAGCGTCGGGAACACCCCGCTGGTGGGGCTGCCGCGACTGTCGCCGAGCCCCGACGTCCGGCTCTGGGCCAAGCTCGAGGACCGCAACCCGACCGGCTCGATCAAGGACCGCCCGGCCCTGAAGATGATCGAGCTCGCCGAGAAGGACGGGCTGATCCGGCCCGGTTCGACGCTGCTCGAGCCGACCAGCGGCAACACCGGCATCTCCCTGGCCATGGCGGCCCGGATCAGGGGCTACCGGCTCGTGTGCGTGATGCCCGAGAACACGTCCGAGGAGCGTCGCCAGCTGCTGACCATGTGGGGCGCCGAGATCGTCTCCAGCCCGGCCGCCGGCGGATCCAACGAGGCGGTGCGGGTCGCCCGCAGGATGGCCGAGGAGCACCCCGACTGGGTGATGCTCTACCAGTACGGCAACGACGCCAACGCGCTCGCGCACGAGGAGGGGACCGGCCCCGAGCTGCTCGCCGACCTCCCCGACATCACCCACTTCGTCGGCGGGCTCGGCACCACGGGGACCCTGATGGGTGTCTCCCGCTTCTTCCGGCGCAGCAAGCCCGGGGTCCGGATCGTCGCCGCGGAGCCGCGCTACGGCGAGCTGGTCTACGGGCTGCGCAACCTGGACGAGGGCTTCGTGCCGGAGCTGTACGACGAGACGCTGATCGACGCCCGGTTCTCCGTCGGACCGCGCGACGCCGTTCGGCGGGTGCGCGAGCTGCTCGACCTCGAGGGGATCTTCGCCGGCATCTCGACCGGCGCGATCCTGCACGCCGCGCTCGCGCAGGCGGCCAAGGCCGTCAAGGCGGGCGAGCGGGCCGACATCGCGTTCGTCGTCTGCGACGGCGGCTGGAAGTACCTCTCGACCGGTGCCTACGAGGGCACCATCGACGAGGCCGAGGACCGGCTCGAGGGCCAGCTCTGGGCGTAGGGTCGCGGGCATGCCTCGTTCCCTGACCACTCGGGTGGCCTCGGTCGTCGTCGTGCTGGTGGCCACCCTCCTGCCCGGCGCGTCCTCCGCGGCCACCGCGCCCGTCAACGACGAGCCGCCCGCTGTCACCGGCGCCCCGGTCTACCGGGAGCCGCTGGTGGCGTTCCGGGGTGCGTGGACGGCCGACAGCGACCTGACGTTCGACTTCCAGTGGACCCGTGGCGGCACCCCGATCGACGGGGCGACCGCGAAGCGCTACCGGCCGCGGCTGGCCGACATCGGCCGCCGGCTGCGGGTCCGCGTGACGGCGACCGACGAGGCCGGGGAGTCGGCCACGGCGACCAGCGACCCGGTGGAGGTGCGCCGGGCGACGTTCGCGGCCGGTGACCGGCCGTCGGTGAGCGGGATGAAGCGCTACACGCACGTGCTGGTGGCTGACCCCGGGACGTGGTCGCCCCGGCCCGGGACGCTCACCTACCGCTGGTTCCGCGACGGCACGCGCATCCGCGGCGCCAAGCAGCGGCGCTACCGGCTCCAGGCCGCCGACGTCGGCCACCGCGTGCGGGTCGCCGTGACGGCCCGCAAGGAGGGCTACCGCCGCGACCGGGCCTCGTCCCGGCGTACCCGCGAGGTCATGCACCGGGTCGCGCTCAAGAGGACCGCGACGTACCGGATCGAGACCCGCGGCAGGACCACCGCGAACATGAGGGTGTTCCGGCGGCAGGTCGCCCAGACCTTCGCGGACCCGCGCGGCTGGCGGTCCGCCGGTGTCGGCTTCCGCCGCGTGGCGAGGGGCGGCGACTTCTCCGTCGTGCTGGCCGAGGCGAGCACCGTCCCGTCCTTCTCGCCCGTGTGCAGCGCCCAGTGGAGCTGCCGGGTCGGGCGCTACGTGATCATCAACCAGCTCCGGTGGCGGCATGCGAGCCCGTCATGGAACCGGGCGCACAAGTCGCTGCGCACCTACCGGCACATGGTCGTCAACCACGAGACGGGCCACTGGCTCGGGCACGGCCACCTCGGCTGCGGCGGCGCCGGTCGGCTGGCGCCGGTGATGATGCAGCAGTCGAAGGGGCTCGACGGCTGCCGGCACAACCCCTGGCCGCTCTCGTCCGAGCTCTGGTACGGCTAGCTAGCGGACGTCGAGCGACTGGTCGGGGTTGAACTGGCTGCCGGGGAGCGCCCTCAGGCCCAGCAGATCGGTCGCGAGGTTCGCGGCATCGCCGTTGCGGACCGGTGGCCGCCCTTGGCCGTAGCGGGTGCGGTGCCTGCGCGGGTTGCGGTAGTCGCGCCGGTTGAGCGCGTAGAGGTCGGCGCCTGCCCGGACCCCGGTGCCCCAGACGACGAACGGGATCCTGAAGTTCGCAAAGGCGGTGGGGTTGCTGTGGCTGCGGCCGGAGCCGCCGTGGTCGGCGGTGACGATCACAGTCACGTGGCGACGCAGCCGGTGGCGCGCCTCTATCGCGGCGACCAGGCGGCCCAGCAGCCGGTCCGCCTCCTTCACGGCCGCGAGGTGCTCCGGGCTCAGGAAACCGTCGGCGTGGCCGGCGTCGTCGGGCCCGGAGAGGTGCACGAACGTGAGCGCCCGTCGGTGCCGCACCAGGTCACGTCGCGCCTTCCGCACGAGCGCCCGGTTGTTGCCCCTGAGCACGAACCGGTCGATCGCCGCGGGCCACGACCGCTTGAACAGCCGCAGCTTCTCCTTGGAGACGAACAGGCCGGTGTCACGGACCCGCGAGTCGACGACTCGGAAGAGTGAGCTCACGCGGTGCCCCGCGGCCTCGCTGACGGTCGCCGGATCATTCCGCTCGTCGTTCCAGTAGACGCCGTGCCCGTGGTGTCCGGCGTCGACCCGGCGACCGGTGACCATCGTCGTGTGGTTGGGCAGCGTCAGGGTCATCTCGCGCACCGTCCGGGCGTTGAGGGTCCACGCGCCCTCCTTCATCAGCCGGTGCAGGGTGGGAGTTCGCTCGGGCCCGGCAAGGTTGATCGCCCTCGACCCGACCGAGTCGAGCGTGACGATCAGGACCTTCGTGGTGCGCGGCGCACGCCGCGGGTGGTCCGGAGCGGTGACGGCTGACTGGGCGCCGGGGGTGAGCGCCACGGGCTGGGCGAGAGGAAGCGCAGGAGGGACGGCCAGCAGCAGGGACACCAGGGCGAGTCGTCGCACCGCAACCACGCTACCCCACGTTGGTCGCGTCGGCGTGCCTCTGAGGCCCCGGGCCCGTAGCCTTGCTCGCTGTGCCAGCAGGTGACCCCGATGCCCCCATCGGCATCTTCGACTCCGGCTTCGGTGGGCTCACCGTGGCCCGGTCCGTCATCGACCAGCTGCCGCACGAGTCGGTCGTCTACCTCGGCGACACCGCCCGGCAGCCCTACGGCCCGAAACCGATCGCCGAGGTGCGTGAGTATGCCCTCGAATGTCTCGACCACCTCGTCGACCGGGGCGTCAAGACGCTGGTGATCGCGTGCAACTCCGCCTCGGCCGCAGTGCTGCGTGACGCGCGGGAGCGCTACGACGTACCCGTCGTCGAGGTGATCCTGCCCGCGACCCGACGCGCGGTGGCCGCCACGCGCTCCGGCCGGATCGGCGTGATCTGCACCCGGGCGACCGCCGAGTCCCGTGCCTACGACGACGCCTTCGCGGCCGCGCCCCACGTCGACCTGCTCACCCGCGCCTGCCCACGGTTCGTCGACTTCGTCGAGGCCGGGACCACCAGCGGCGACGACCTCCTGGGCGTGGCGCACGAGTACCTCGACCCGCTGGTCGAGGCCAGGGTCGACACGCTGGTACTCGGCTGCACCCACTACCCCCTCCTCACCGGGGTGATCTCCCACGTGGTCGGGGTCGACGTGACGCTCGTGTCGAGCGCCGAGGCCTGCGCTCAGGACGTCTACGAGCGGTTGCTCGCGACCGGGCTGATGCGCACCGGCGGCGACCCGACGCACGACTTCCTGACGACCGGCACCCCCGCCGACTTCGCCACCGTCGGCCGCCGGTTCCTCGGACCCGAGATGGTGGCCGCCTCGCAGTTCGCGGGCGGCCTCGCATGAGGCTGACGATCGTGGGGTGCTCCGGCTCCTACCCCGGGCCGGACTCACCGGCCAGCTGCTACCTCGTCGAGGCCGAGGACGGCGACCGCACCTGGCGGATCCTGCTGGACCTCGGCTCCGGCGCACTCGGCACGTTGCAGCGGTACGCCGACCCGCTGGCCGTGGACGCCGTCTTCCTCAGCCACCTCCACGCCGACCACTGCCTCGACCTGTGCGGCTACCACGTGATGCGGCGCTACCACCCGGCCGGCCACCAGCCCCTGATCCCCGTGTGGGGTCCGGTCGGCACCGCCGACCGGATGGCCCGCGCCTACGACCTCCCGCTCGACCCGGGCATGCGTGAGGAGTTCGACTTCCTCACCTACGACGGCACCGTCGAGCTCGGCCCGTTCGCGGTCGAGCCGATCCCCGTCGCCCACCCGGTCCCGGCCTACGGGCTGAGGATCACGGCCGACGGCGTGACGCTCGGCTACTCCGGCGACACCGGACCCTGCAGCGGGCTCGACGAGGTGGCCCGCGACGTAGACCTGCTGCTGGCCGAGGCGTCCTTCCGCAGCGGCGACGACAACCCCGCCGACCTGCACCTGACCGGCGCCGACTGCGGCGAGACGGCGACCCGCGCCGGCGTCCGACGGCTGCTGCTGACGCACGTGCCGCCCTGGCACGAGGCCGAGGACTCGCTGGCCGAGGCGCGCGCGACGTACGACGGCCCGATCGCGCTCGCGCGCACCGGCGACGTCCACGTGGTCTGACGTCAGCCCAGCTCCGCGTCGTGGACGACGATCGCGATCTGCACCCGGTTGGTGACCTGCAGCTTGTCGAAGAGCCGCGACACGTGCGCCTTCACGGTGGGGACCGACAGGTGCAGCCGCTGGGCGATCTCGGCGTTGCTGTGTCCGCGCCCGACCTCGAGGGCGACGTCACGCTCGCGCTCGGTGAGCGTGTCCAGCGCCTGCCGGGCGACGCCGCTCCGATCGCCGGTCGACGACTCGCGGAGCCGGCCAAGGACGGCGCGCGTGGCACTCGGCGAGAGCATCGGCTCCCCGTCCGCCACGGCCAGGACCGCGGCGACGATCTCCGGGGGTGGGGTGTCCTTGAGCAGGAACCCGTCGGCGCCGGCGGCGAGCGCCTCCAGCACGTGCTCGTCGGCGTCGAACGTGGTCAGCACGATCACCTGCGGTGCGCCGTGCTCGCCCTTGAGGGCCCGGGTCGCGTCCACGCCGTCGAGCACCGGCATCCGGATGTCCATCAGCACGACGTCGGAGCGCAGCTCGCGCCACGCCCGCAGCCCGGCCGCGCCGTCGGGCGCCTCGCCGACCACCGAGAGCCCGGCGTCGCCTCCCAGCATCAGGGTCAGCGCCGAGCGCACCAGCGGGTCGTCGTCGACGACCAGCACCGTCGTCACGTCTTCCACGGAAGCCATCCTCGCAGCACGAACCTGCCGCCCTCCTGGGCGTGCTCGAGCCGGCCGCCGCCGAGGGCTGCTCGCTCCGAGAGCCCGATCAGCCCGACCCCGGCGCCGGGGACGCGGCCGCCGAAGCCCACCGGGTTCGTGAGCAGCAGGTCGACCCCCTCGCCCGGTGCGCCCGACACCTCCACCGTGAGCAGCGCACCGGGGGCGTGCTTGCGGGCGTTCGTGATGCCCTCCTGCACGATCCGGTAGATCGTGCGGCCGACCGTGGCCGGCAGCGAGGCGGCGTCGTCGTGGAGCAGGTCGTGCCAGGCGACGTTCATCCCGGAGGCCTGCGCCTCGGCGACCAGCGCCGGCACGTCGGCGTACGTCGGCTGGGGCTGCTCGCGCCCGTCTCCGCCGTCGTCCCGGAGCACCCCCAGCACGTCGCGCAGGTCGGTCAGGGCGGCGTTGGCGGTGGCCTGGATGTCGGCGGTGCCCTGCCGGATCGCCTCGGCGTCGAGGTCGGTGCGGTAGGCGAGCGCTCCGGCGTGCATGGAGATCTGCGAGATCCGGTGAGCGAGCACGTCGTGCATCTCCCGGGCGATCCGCTGCCGCTCGGTGGCCTGTGCCTCCCGCGCTCGTAGCTCCTGCTCGGCCTCGGCGCGCTCTGCTCTCATCTGCAGCTGCCACGACCACTGACGGCGCGACCCGATGTAGGCGCCCCAGCCCATGATCGCGACGGTGATGATGATGTTGAACGTGAAGCTCAGCCAGAAGGGGTCCTCGCTGCCGCCCGGCGTGAGGTCCACGTACCCCTGGGAGGCGATGATCCCGACGACGCTCACGATCAGGATGTGGTCGAGCCGCTGTCGGGTCGCGAGCGACACCGACGCGAGCGTCGCCGGCCCGGCGGCGACGCCCGACACCAGGACCAGCACGCTGAGGAGCACGGCGATCGCGAGCGGGTGACGCCGGCGCAGGAGGACGAGCCCGAATGCCGCGACGCCTACCAGGAGGTCCAGCCACCACCACCAGCGGTAGGACTCCCACTGGCCCTGGAACGCCTCCGCCCACACGAATCCCGAGATGACGGCGCACAGCACGAGCCGCCACGCATGACCCCACCGGGTCAGCCGGGGCTGGTACTCCTCCGGACTGGGCCGCTCCACCACGTCAGGCTAGGCCCGCGGCGCCGCCCGAGGCAGGCGCCCCGGGTGTCGGGCGACCCCCTACTTTGGTCTGGCCAGGACGAGCCCTCGGGCCGATCCCGCCGCCGGCCGCTGCCGGTTGGATGGTGGGCATGATCGAAGTGACCGGCTTGACCAAGTCGTACGGCGGGTTCCTCGCGGTCGACGACATCTCGTTCGGCTGCCAGCCCGGCCGGGTGACCGGCTTCCTCGGGCCCAACGGCGCGGGCAAGACGACGACGATGCGGATCATGGTCGGGCTGACGCCCGCCACCCGCGGCGACATCCGGATCGGGGGTCACCGCTACCAGGACATCCCCAACCCGGGCACGCACGTCGGCGTGCTGCTCGACGCGTCCGCCCAGCACGCCGGACGCACCGGCCGCGAGGTGCTGATGGTCGGCGCCAAGACGATGGGCCTGCCGGAGTCGCGGGTCGACGAGATGCTCGAGCTGGTCTCGCTGTCGCAGACCGAGGCCAAGCGCCGGCTACGCAACTACTCGCTCGGCATGCGGCAGCGGCTCGGCATCGCGCACGCACTGCTGGGCGACCCGTCGGTCCTCGTCCTCGACGAGCCTGCCAACGGGCTGGACCCGGCCGGCATCCGCTGGATGCGCGACCTGCTCAGGCACTACGCCGACCGCGGCGGGACGGTGCTGCTGTCGAGCCACCTGCTCAACGAGGTCGAGCTGATCGCCGACGAGATGATCCTGATCGGTCGCGGCAAGATCGTGGCCCAGGGCAACAAGAAGACGCTGCTGGCCGAACGCAACACCGGCACGGTCGTGACCGCCGTCGACAACGAGGCGCTCTCGTCCGCCCTGGCCGGCGCCGGGCTGCAGGTCCACGAGCACGGCGACGGACTACGGGTCGAGGCCCAGCCGTTCCAGGTGGGGGAGGTGGCCGCCGACCAGCGCCTGGTCCTCACCGAGCTCCGGCCGGCCGAGGGTGGTCTGGAGAACCTCTTCCTCGAGCTCACCTCCGACAGCCAGCGCGACGACCTCACGGAGCCGATCGAGCCGCAGGGAGCCCCCGCATGAGCGACATGACCCTCGACATCTCTGACACCCGGTCGATCCCGTTCGGACGGCTGACCGCGGTCGAGATCCGCAAGATGGCCGACACCCGCGCCGGCGTCTGGCTGCTCGGCCTGACGGTCCTCGTCACCGCGGCGTTCATGATCATCTTCTTCTTCGTCGCCGACTCCGACGAGCGGGTCTTCGGCAACTTCATCGGCATCGCAGCGACGCCGCAGGGCTTCGTGCTGCCGGTGCTGGGCATCCTGCTGATCACCAGCGAGTGGGGCCAGCGCACGGCGATGGTGACGTTCGCCCTGGAGCCGTCGCGGGCCAAGGTGATCGCGGCGAAGGTCGCCGCGGCCCTCATCCTGGGGCTGGGCGCCTTCATCGCGGCGATCGTGCTGGGCTCGCTCGGCACCCTGGTCGGTGGCGCCGACGGCGGCTTCGACAACCTGAAGGCCACGACGTTCCTGCTCTTCCTGGGGCTCCAGATCCTCGGCGTGCTGCAGGGTCTGGCCTACGGCTTGATCTTCCTCAACACCCCGGCCGCGATCGTGACCTACTTCGTGCTGCCCATCGCGTCGTCGATCATCTTCTCCGTCGTCCCGGCGCTGCAGGACAGCGCACCGTGGGTCGACCTGGGAACGGCGCAGGAGCCGCTCTTCGAGCTCGGGTCCGGCGGGGACCTCACCGGCGACCAGCTGGCGCACCTGGGGACGACGGCCCTGATCTGGATCATCCTGCCGTTCGTCATCGGACTGGTCCGCGTGATGCGCGCCGAGCTCAAGTAGCCGGCGTCCAGAGCTGCGGGTCGGGCCTCCCTCGGGGGAGAGGCCCGGCCCGCGTCGGCGTCGGCGGGCTCCCCTAGGCTCGCCGCATGAGTGAGACCCGCGCCGACGGCCGCGCCGACGACCAGCTCCGGCCGATCATGATCACCCGGCACTGGCTCGACCACGCCGCCGGCTCGGTGCTGGTGGAGTTCGGCCGCACCCGGGTGCTCTGCGCGGCGTCCGCCTCCGAAGGCGTGCCGCGCTGGCGCAAGGGCTCCGGCCTGGGCTGGGTCACGGCCGAGTACGCCATGCTCCCGGCGTCCACCAACACCCGCTCCGACCGCGAGTCGGTGCGCGGCAAGATCGGTGGCCGCACCCACGAGATCTCGCGCCTGATCGGCCGCTCCCTGCGCGCCGTCATCGACTACAAGGCGCTCGGCGAGAACACCATCGTCCTCGACTGCGACGTCCTCCAGGCCGACGGCGGCACCCGCACCGCGGCCATCACGGGTGCCTACGTCGCGCTCGCCGACGCCGTGGCCCACCTCAAGGGCGCCGGCGCGCTGGCGGGGGAGCCGCTCACCGGCTCGGTCGCCGCCGTCAGCGTCGGGATCATCGACGGGGTGCCGCGGCTCGACCTCCCCTACGAGGAGGACGTCCGGGCCGAGACCGACATGAACGTCGTGATGACCGGGGCCGGCAGCTACGTCGAGGTGCAGGGCACCGCCGAGGGCGCCGCATTCGACCGCGGCGAGCTCGATGCGCTGCTGACACTGGCCGAGCACGGCTGCGCCGACCTGACCCGGCTCCAGCAGGAGGCGCTGGCGGGGTGACCACGCCGATCGAGCCGCTGGAGATCTTCCTGGCGTCGCGCAACCCGAAGAAGATCGCGGAGATGCAGCGCATCCTCGGTGCCCACCTGCCCGACCTCAGGGTGCGCGGCCTCGACGAGGTGGCGGTCTACGACGAGCCGGTCGAGGACCAGCCGACGTTCGAGGGCAACGCGCTGCTGAAGGCCAGGGCGGGGCTGGCCGCGACCTGCCTCCCGTCGCTGGCCGACGACAGCGGGCTGTGTGTCGACGCGCTCAACGGGATGCCCGGGGTGCTGTCGGCGCGCTGGTCGGGGCCGCCGAAGTCCGACGACCGCAACAACGAGCTGTTGCTCCACCAGCTGGCAGACGTCCCCGACGACCGGCGGGCGGCCCACTTCGCGAGCGCCGTGGCGTTCTGCCACCCCGACGGCACCGAGCTGGTCGTCGAGGGCCGGATGCCGGGCCGGATCATCCGCGAGCAGCGCGGCGACAACGGGTTCGGCTACGACGTGGTGTTCGTCGCTGACGATTCGGGCCCGCCCGAGCGGACCACGGCCGAGCTCCCGTCCAACGAGAAGGACGCGATCTCCCACCGGGGTCACGCGCTGCGCGAGATCGCGCCGCTGGTCGCGGCGCGGCTCATCGGCGGATCCTGAGCAGCCGCCAGGCCGTCCCCACCTGGAGGGCCAGGTAGGCCAGCGCCAACACCCAGGCCACCACCGTCACCCACGTGATCCCGGTCTCAGCACCGATGCACCTCGTGCCCTGGTCGACCACCGTCCCGTCGGTCAGTACCGCGTTCGCGTTGGTGCAGGAGGCGCTCGGCCCGGCGGAGATGAAGGCGAGGCCGACGAAGACCAGTGCGACCGGGAAGCCCGTGCCGAGTGCGAGGAAACCGCGGAGCTTCTCCCTGCGGTTCCAGTACTTCGAGATCACCAGCAACACCAGGCCCGCGATCCACGCGAGGGCCGCCACCGGTACCAGGAAGAACGCCAGCTCGGCCGCGAACAGCATGATCACCGCGGCGGCCTCCATGCCGCCGGCCTTTCCCGGTGCCGCTGCCGCCGGCCGCACGTCCTGGACCGGCGCACCGCCCGCCTCGTCGACAAGGAGCGCCGGGGTACCGACCTTGTCGAGCCGCTCCCGCACCTCGGCCTCGGTGGCGTCCGTTCCGAGCGCGGCACCGAGGTGGTCGGCGATGTCGTCGTACAGCTCGAGCGCCTGGTCGGCGCTGAGCCGAGCTGACTCCACGCGCAGCCGCTCGAGGTAGTCATGGACCAGCGGGTGCTCGACGCCGCGGCCCTCGAATTCCTGCGTCATCATGCCGACCTGCCTTCCATGATCGTGTCGACGGAAATCTTGAAGTCGCCCCAGGCGACTCGGAACGCGGTCACGGCGTCGCGACCTCGGCGAGTGAGGGAGTAGTAGCGGCGGGGCGGCCCCGACGTGGACTCGCGCCAGCTCGTCTCCACCAGCTCGACCTTCCGGAGCCGGCTCAACAGCGGGTACATCGTGCCCTCACTGGCGAGCAGCCCGGCCTCCGACAGCTCCGTGACCAGGTCGTACCCGTAGCGTTCTTCCCCCTCGAGGAGTGCCAGCACGCAGTGCTCGAGCACGCCCCGCCGCAGCTGTGCCACCGGCGCCTCGTCCCTTGCTCCCATGTATCGCAAGGTAGTCCATCGGTACCTTGCGACGCAAGAGTCCGGTTCCGGTCGACCTGGTGTCCGTCAGGAACCGAACGGCTCACGGACAGCGACCCGGCGACTCACGAACGCGCCCCACAGCGCCGCGAGCGGGAACATCAGGAGCGAGTAGACCGCGGCCGGGACCGAGATCTCGGTGTTGTCGAGCACCTCGACCGCCACGAAGATGGCGAGCGTCCCGTTGTGGACCCCGATCTCCATCGAGGACGCGATCGCCTGCGCCTCCACGACGCCGGCTGCCTTCGGGATCAGGTAGCCCGCGACGAGGCTCGCGGCGCAGAAGAGCGCGGCGACCAGGCCGACGTCGGCGAGGTAGTCGCCGACGTTCTCGCGCTGGTCGAGCAGGATCCCGAGCACCAGGACGGCCAGGATCACCGCCGAGCCGATCCGCACGGGCTTGTCCGCCCGGTCCGCGACGCCGGGCTTCCTGGCCCTGACCACCATCCCGATCCCGACCGGCACCAGGATCAGCACGAACACCTTGACGACCTCGACCAGCGGCATCGACACGGTGTCGGACTGGTCGAAGTAGCTGATGGCGGCGTTCGTGATCAACGGCAGCGTGCCGATCGCGATCACGGTGTTGACCGCGGTCAGGCTGATGTTGAGGGCGACGTCGCCGCGGAACAGGTGGCTGAACAGGTTCGCCGTCGTCCCGCCCGGAGACGCCGCGAGCAGCATCATCCCGATGCCGAGCAGCGGTGGCAGGTCGAGGAGCACGACCAGTCCGAAGCAGACCAGTGGCAGCAGGACCAGCTGGCAGGCCAGGGCGACGACGGCCGCCTTCGGGTGCTGGGCGATCCTCCGGAAGTCCCCGACGGTCAGCCCGAGCCCGAGCCCGAACATGATGATCGCCAGCGCGATCGGCAGCCCCACCGTGGTCAGCGCGGAATCCATGACCGGACTGTAGGGGTGGGTGCTGAGCGAAAGCGTGAGATTGCGGTGCCGAAGGAGGGACTCGAACCCCCACGCCCGAAGGCACAGGTACCTAAAACCTGCGTGTCTACCAGTTCCACCACTCCGGCCGGCCTGACGTCATGCGGTGCGCGCGCCATGGCGACCGAACCGTATGACGTCCGGGTCGGTTCAGTCGAGGGCGAGGTCGCGCCGCAGCTTGGCGACGTGACCGGTGGCCTTGACGTTGTACTGGGCCAGCTGGATCTTGCCCTCCTCGTCGACCACGAACGTCGAGCGGAGCACGCCCTCGACGAGCTTGCCGTAGAGCTTCTTCTCGCCGTACGCACCGTAGGCCCGGTGGACGTCGAGCTGCGGGTCGGACAGCAGCGTGATCGAGAGCCCGTCGCGCTCCCGGAACTTCGCGAGCTTGGCGGCCTCGTCCTTGCTGACGCCGAGCACCTCGTAGCCGGCGCCGCGCAGCGAGTCGAGGGAGTCGGAGAAGTCGCACGCCTGGGTGGTGCAGCCGGGCGTCATCGCCGACGGGTAGAAGTACACGATCACCTTGCGGCCGCGCAGGTCCGAGAGCGTGACCGTCTCGTCGGTGTCCGTCGGCAGGGTGAAGTCGGGGGCGGGGTCCCCGGTGGCCAGCCGCTCGCTCATGGGTGGGGGTGCTCCTGTCGGGTGGGGTGCTTGTTGCAAAGAGTGTGCAACAACGTACACTTGGAACATGCACGTTCCCGACGGGTTCCTCGACGCCCCCACATCGGTGCTGACCGGAGTGGTGGCGGCGGCCGGGGTGGCCGTGGCGCTGCGGGGCGCCCGCCGCGAACTGGACGACCGTACCGCCCCCATGGCCGGCCTGGTCGCGGCGTTCGTCTTCGCCGCCCAGATGCTCAACTTCCCGGTCGGGGCCGGCACCAGCGGGCACCTGCTCGGCGGGGCGCTGGCGGCCGTCCTGGTGGGTCCCTACACCGCTGCGCTGTGCCTCGCGGTCGTGCTCCTCGTGCAAGGACTCCTCTTCGCGGACGGCGGGATCACGGCGCTCGGCACCAACGTGGTGCTCTTCTCGATCGTGGCGGTCGGGGTGGGCTGGGTGGTCTTCCGCGCGCTACAAGCCGTGTTGCCCACCCGTCTCTCGCTCGTCCCGCTCGCCGCCGCCGTCGCCGCCCTGGTGTCGGTCCCCGTGACCGCCCTGGCGTTCGTCGGGCTCTTCGCCGTCGGCGGCCAGGCGCCGGTCCCGCTCGGCGCGGTCGTCACCGCGATGCTCGGCTGGCACGTGCTGATCGGGATCGGTGAGGCGCTGATCACCGGCGTTGTCGTGAGCAGCGTGATCGCGGCCCGGCCCGACCTCGTCCACGGCGCCCGCCGGGCCATGACCACCCGGCAGCTGGAGGTCCGGGGCGGGGAGGTCGTGGCATGAGGACGCGGACGTTCGTCGTCGCCGCGCTCCTGGTCGCGCTGGTGCTCGCCGGCGTCGCGAGCTTCTACGCCTCGAGCCACCCCGACGGCCTCGAGTACGTCGCCGAGCGGACCGGCTTCCTCGACAGCGCCGACGACTCCGCCGCCGCGGACGGTCCGATGGCCGACTACGCGGTCACCGGGGTCGACAGCCCCCGGCTCGCGGGCGGGCTCGCGGGAGTGGTGGGCGTCCTCGTCACGCTCGGACTGGCGGGCGGGATCGCCTACGCCGTACGACGCCGTCAGCCCGACGACACGGAGCAGCCGACGCCGGAACGGGTCTGATGGGCGCGGGCCACGGGCACCGGCTGCACTACCACGGTCACTCTCCGGTCCACCGCGCCGAGCCGCACCTGAAGATCCTGGCACTGCTGGGCTTCGTGCTGGTCGTGGTGGCCACGCCGCGCGAGTGGTACGTCGCCTACCCCGGCTTTCTCGCGGTGCTCCTCGGGGTGATCGCGCTCAGCCGGGTTCCGTTCGGCTACGTGCTGCCGAGGCTCGTGGTCGAGCTGCCGTTCGTCGTGTTCGCACTGCTCATGCCGTTCATCGCCCACGGGCCGCAGGTCGAGCTGCTCGGGGTCGGCCTGAGCGAGCCCGGACTGCTCGCGGCCTGGGGGCTGCTCGCGAAGGGGACGCTGGGCGTCCTCGCGTCCCTCACCCTCGCAGCGACCACCGAGCCCGACGACCTGCTGCGCGGCCTCCAGCGGCTGCGACTGCCCGACCTGCTCGTGCAGATCATGGGCTTCATGATCCGCTACCTCGACGTGGTCACCGGCGAGCTGCGGCGGATGCTCACGGCGATGCGCTCCCGCGGCTCCGACCCGCGCTCGCCAGGTCAGTGGCCGGCGCTGGCCAAGGCACTCGGCGCGCTGTTCGTCCGCTCCTACGAACGTGGTGAGCGCGTGCACCTCGCGATGCTGTCACGCGGTTACACCGGGAAGCTGCCGTCGTGAGCCATCCCACCCTCGACGTACGCGGGCTCGCCTACGCCTATCCCGACGGCCACCAGGCTCTCTTCGGCGTCGACCTCCACGTCCATCGGGGGGAGCGGGTCGCGCTGCTCGGGCCGAACGGGGCGGGCAAGACGACGCTGGTGCTCCACCTCAACGGCATCCTCACCGCCGGGGCGGGCTCGGTCTCCGTCAGCGGGCTGCCCGTCAGCAAGGAGCACCTGCCGGAGATCCGGCGCCGGGTGGGCGTGGTGTTCCAGGATCCCGACGACCAGCTGTTCTTGGGGACGGTGCGCCAGGACGTCGCCTTCGGCCCGGCCAACCTCGGTATCAAGGGCGAGGCGCTCGAGCGCCGGGTCATGGCGGCGCTCGAGCAGGTCGGCATGGCCGACTTCGCCGGCCGGCCTCCCCACCACCTGTCCTTCGGCCAGCGCCGCCGCGTGGCGGTCGCGACCGTGCTCGCCATGGAACCGGAGATCCTGGTGCTCGACGAGCCGTCGTCGAACCTCGACCCCGCCTCGCGCCGGGAGCTGGCCGAGATCCTGCAGTCCCTCGACGTCACCGTCCTCATGGTCACCCACGACCTGCCGTACGCGTTCGAGCTGTGCCCGCGGTCCGTGGTGCTGTCCGACGGCGTCGTCGTGGCGGACGGCGCGACCTACGACGTGCTCACCGACGACGCGCTGATGCGGACCCACCGCCTGGAGCTACCCTTCGGGTTCGACCCGCGACGGATGGCGATCGAGACCGATGACCGGGCTTCGCGCGGCCTCGACGGCTCGGATAGCCTGCCCGGGTGAGCAACGACGTGACGTCCCTCGAGCGCGACATCGAGGAGACCCGGGAACGCCTCGCCCACACGATCGACGAGCTGCTGCACCGCGCGCACCCGAAGACGATCGTGTCCCGCGAGGTGACCACGATCAAGGATCACTTCGTCGACGCCCGGACGGGCTCCCCGCGCACCGACAACATCCTGAAGGTGGCCGGCGGGGTGATCGGCGCGGTCGCGCTGTTCGTGCTGATCCGGAAGGTCGCGAGCTGAAGGGCGAGCCGAAGGCCGTCGGGACCCCCGACAAGGCGCCGATCAAGATGCTCCACGACCGGATCCTGGTCGAGGTGGACCGGGAGTCGGGCGAACGTCGGTCGAGCGGCGGCATCGTGATCCCCGCGACCGCGGCCATGGGCGCCCGCCGGCTCGCGTGGTCCCGGGTGATCGCGGTCGGACCACACGCCCGCAGCATCGAGCGGGGCGACCGAGTGCTCTTCGACCCGGAGGACAAGGCCGAGGTCGAGGTGAAGGGCGAGACCTTCATGGTGGTGCGCGAGCGGGACGTCCACGCCGTCGCCGCCGACCGGCTCGGCGACGAGGCCACCGGCCTCTATCTCTGAGTACCTCTGGACGGGTCACTGTCCGAGCCGCGACACTGGCGGCTCGGTGACAGGAGACCAGCCATGAGTACCGACACCCGACCCGTCCAGGACACGATCGAGGAGCGGCCTCGAGGGCGCTGGGGCGGGCCGCCGGCACGCTGGCCGGTGTTCCTCTCCTCGATCGGCGGCATCTCGGCCATGACGCTCTGGGCGATCATCGCGCCCGACAACGCCGAGAGCGTCATCTTCAAGGTGGTCGACAAGGTCACCACGGGCTTCGGCTGGTTCTACATCGTGCTGGCGACGGTCGTGTTCGGCTTCGTGGTCTTCCTGGGCGCCTCCCGCTACGGCCGGATCCGGCTGGGGCCTGACCACTCCCGGCCCGAGTTCTCCACCTTCGCCTGGGCGTCGATGCTGTTCGCTGCCGGGATCGGCACCGACGTCATGTTCTTCTCCGTCGTCGAGCCCGTGACCCAGTACGTCGCTCCGCCGGTCGGCGAGCCCGAGACCGTGTTCGCCGCGCGCGAGGCGACGGTCTGGACGTTGTTCCACTACGGCGTCACCGGCTGGGCGATGTACGCACTGATGGGCCTGGCGCTGGCCTACTTCGCCTACCGGCTCAACCTGCCGCTCGCCGTACGGTCCGCGCTCTACCCGATCTTCGGGAAACGGGTCGACGGTGCGCTCGGCCACGCGGTCGACACCGCCGCGGTCCTGGGCACGGTGTTCGGCGTCGCCACCAGCCTGGGGATCGGCGTGGTCTTCCTGAACGTCGGCCTCAATGTCCTGTTCGACGTCGGGATCGGTACCGGCGCCCAGATCGGGCTGGCGCTCCTGGCCGTCACGATCGCGGCGATCTCGGCGACGACCGGCGTCGACAAGGGCATCCGAATCCTGTCGCAGCTCAACGTGCTGCTGGCCCTCGGCCTGGCCGCTTGGGTCCTCGTCACCGGACGGACGACGTTCATCATCAACGCGGTCGTCCTCAACGTGGGCGACTTCGCACGCACGTTCCCGGCCAAGACCATGGAGACGTTCGCCTTCGTCGACAACTCCGAGTGGATGTCGCTGTGGACCTTGTTCTTCTGGGCCTGGTGGATCGCCTGGGCCTCCTTCGTCGGGCTCTTCCTGGCCCGGATCTCGCGCGGCCGGACCATCCGGCAGTTCGTGCTCGGGACGATGGTGATCCCGTTCTGCTACATCGTGATGTGGATCTCGATCTTCGGGAACGCCGCGATCGACCGCGTGCGCGGCGGCGACGAGGAGTTCGCGGCCGCCGCTCAGGAGTACGACGGCCGCGGGTTCTTCATGCTGCTCGAGCAGTACCCCGCGACCCAGCTGATCGTCCTGCTCGCCACGTTCGTGGGGCTGCTGTTCTACGTGACCTCGGCCGACTCCGGTGCGCTGGTGATGGCCAACCTGTGCTCGCGGCTTCGCAGCGTCCAGGATGACGGGGCGCCGTGGATGCGGATCGTGTGGGCCGCTGTCACGGGTCTCCTCACGGTCACCATGCTGGTGGTCGGAGGGATCCTCGCGCTCCAGTACGCCACGATCATCTTCGCCGTGCCGTTCGCGATCGTGCTGGTGCTGGTGATGATCGGGCTCTACCGTGCGCTGCGGGTCGAGGGGCGGCGGGTGGACTCCGGCGACCACCACCTGCCGGCGCTGCTCTCCGCGCGAGGCGGTCCGGACGCCTGGCGCGGACGCCTGGCGCGGGCGGTGTTCTTCGCCTCTGCCGACGACGCGGCCGGGCACCTGACCTCGGTCGTGGAGCCTGCCGTCGCCGAGGTGGCCGCCGAGCTCACCGAGCGCGGCGTGACCGCCGAGATCACGACGGGCGATGCGAACGGACGACCCTGGGTCGAGCTGCGCACGCCTGTCGAAGAGCACCCGTTCGTCTACCGGGTCGAGGTGACGGAGTCGGCCGTGCCGGCGTACGGCGGCCGGATGGTCGGGGACCGCGACCGGTATGCGCGCCTGGAGGTGCACCTCGATGGTGGCGGGCAGGACTACGACGTCATGGGATACACGAGCACACAGGTGATCCACGACTGCCTCGACCAGTACGAGCGACACCTGGAGTTCCTGCGGCTGGCATGACCGGGTCCGACGTCACAGCACGGCGTCGAGGAACCGCCGGGTCTCGGCCTGAGCAGGATGGGTGAAGATCTCGTCGGGCGTGCCCTGCTCGAGGATGAGGCCTTCGTGGAAGAACGCCATCCGGTGGGCGACCTCCCGGGCGAAGCCCATCTCGTGCGTGACCACGAGCATCGGCATGTGCATCTCGGTCGCGAGCCGCTTCATGACGGTGAGCACCTCGCTGATCAGCTCGGGGTCCAGGGCCGACGTCGGCTCGTCGAAGAGCATCACCTCGGGCTGCATCGCCAGCGCGCGGGCGATCGCAACCCGCTGCTGCTGGCCGCCCGACAGGCGGATCGGGTGCTGATCGGCCTTGTCGGCGAGCCCGACCTGGTCGAGCAGGTCGCGGGCGCGGCGCTCCACCGAGGCCCGGTCGTTGCGGCCGCGGATGTCCTCGGAGCCGTCCACCGGCGCCGCCAGCAGCGCCCGCTCTCCCTTGCCGAGCGCCAGCGGGCCCGCCATGACGTTCTCGAGCGCGGTGAGGTGCGGGAAGAGGTGGAACTGCTGGAACACCATCCCGGCGTGGAGACGGACCCGGCGGATCTGCTGTCGCTTCCGGCGGGTCCGGAAGCCGCCCGACAGCCGCTCGCCGGCGATCTCGACCGTGCCCGAGGTGGGGTCCTCGAGGAAGTTCACGCAGCGTAGGAGGGTGGACTTGCCCGAGCCGGACCGGCCGAAGATCACGATCACCTCACCGCGGTGCAGCTCGAGGTCGATCCCGCGCAGCACCTCATGCTTGCCGTAGGTCTTGGTGAGACCGGAGACCCGGACCAGGGCGTCGTCGGCGGTCACACGCCACCCCCTCCGTGCTCGCGCGTCGGTCCGGTCACCCGGAGCGGGCCGGCGTCGCGCACGTACCCGGTTGACAGCCTGGCCTCCAGGCGGCTCTGCATCATCGTGAACAGCGCGGTGAGGATCCAGTAGAAGACGGCCACCAGCACGTACGCCTCGAGGTTCTTGAAGTCCGCCTTGCCGACCAGCTGGCTGCGCCGGAACATCTCGGCGCTCGCCGCAGCCACCCCGAGGAACGACACGAGGGCGGTGTCCTTCATCATCGCGATGAACTCGTTGCCGGTCGGGGGGATGATCACCCGCATCGCCTGCGGCAGCACGACCCGGCGCATCTTGGCGACGTACGTCATGCCCAGGGCGTCGGCGGCCTCGCCCTGCCCGTGGCTCACGGACTGGATGCCCGCGCGGAAGATCTCGGTCATGTAGGCGCCGTAGTTCAGACCGAGCGCGATCGTGCCGGCGGTCGCCGCCTCGAGGATCAGCCGCTGCTCGACGTTGGTGCCCAGGGCGGGGTACCGGTCCACGAGGTTGCTCGCGATCTGCGGCAGGGCCAGGTAGATCAGGAACATCTGCACGATCAGCGGCGTCCCGCGGAAGAAGGAGACGTAGAAGCCGGAGACGCCGTACAGGATCGGGTTGCTCGACAGCCGGGCCAGGGCGCCGAGGGTCGCGAGCACGGTGGCGATGACGATCCCCCCGAGCGCCATCAGCAGGGTGTACCTCATGCCGCCGAGGATGAAGCCGGCGTTCTCCCGCATCCACGCGATGTCGTAGTCGGCGAGGTAGAACAGCATGCCGACCAGGGCGAACAGGACCAGCCACACGCCGGCGACCTTGAGGCGGAAAGGGACCCGGGCGGACGCGAGGGCGAGGCGCTCCTGCGCCCCGCCCCCGGTCGAGCTCACTGCTGGACCGTGAGGTCGAGCCCGCCGAACCACTCCTCGGAGAACTCGGTGAGGGTGCCGTCCTCGTGCATCTCGGCGACGATCTGGTCGGTCGCCTCGACCAGGCTGGTCGGGTCGAGGTCGGAGCTCTTGTCGATCGCGACGCTGAGCGGCTCGTAGAACAGCGGCTCCCCGACCACCTTCACCGGGTTGCCCTCGTCGACGTAGCCCTGCGCCACGGTGGAGGACGTGATGGCGGCGTCGAGCCGGGTGCCGTCGCCCAGCGCGAGGTCCTGCAGGGCGGTGGTGTCGGTGTCGTAGCCCTTGATCGTGGCGTCGTCGATGACGAAGTCGAACGTGAACCCCGCGATGTCGAGCGACTTGTCGAGGAACTGCTCGTAGGTGCAGCCGGCGCAGACGCCGACGTTCGTGCCGTCGAGGTCGGCGCTGAGGTCGCTGACCGAGGTGTTGTCCGCGTGCACCATCGCCACGGCCGGCGTGAAGTAGTAGGGCTCGGTGAAGTCGAGCACCTCCTGCCGGTCGTTCGTGGGGGTCATGGAGCCGACGCTGATGTCCCAGCGCCCGTTCCAGCTGCCGGCGGTGATGACGTCCCAGGACGGCGTCTCCCAGGCGACGTCGACCCCGAGCCGAGTCGCGATCTCGGTGGCGACGTCGATGTCGAAGCCGACGTACTTGTCCTCCTTGGGGAGGTACTTCGACTGCGGCGGGTACGCCGCGTCCGTCGACACGGTCAGCACGCCCTTGTCGCAGATCTCGGCCAGGAGGTCGTCCGCCGCCTCGGTCGTCTCGCACACCGTCCCGTCAGCGTCGGGAGGCTCGTTGCCCGAGCCGTTCGGCGTGCTCGGCTCTGCGTCGCCGCAGGAAGCGAGGAGGAAGACCGGGACGGTCACGATCGCGAGCAGTCTGCGCATGGCGCTCCTTGTTCCGGAGGATGATCCGAGACGAGGATCAGGTTCGCATGTCGGACCTGCAATGTGAACCGTTGTACGGGGTGTCGGGGCGATCAACCGCCGGTACGTCGGCCATCTGGGTCGTGCCCAGGATCTCTCCCGTTGTCGTCCTCCGCCTCACCGGCGTGGTACTCCGACCGGCAGCGCAGTCGCGCTGCCCGGGGCCAGGCTCGCCTTGGGGGTAACGGCCTGGCACCCGGACAGCGTGAGGGTGAGCGCGACGGACCTCGTGGAGGTCGTGGTCGCACGCTTGGTCAGTCGTCGGGCTCGGACTCGTCGTCGGGCTCGGACTCGTCGTCGGGCTCGGACTCGTCGTCGGGCTCGTTCTCGTCGTCGGGCTCGGAGTCGACGACCTGGAAGTCTCGGTCGAGCTGGACGTCGACCTGGCTGCCGTCGTCGAGTGTCACCTCGACCTCGTAGGCGCTCTCCTCGTCCTCGACCTCGGTCGCGGTGACCTTGCCGCCGCCAGTCTCGGCGAGCGCGGCCTGCTCCGCCTGCCGCAGCGCCTCGCCCTCGATCGGGCGCTCGCTTGCGTCGTCGTCCGGGCCGATGGCGATCGCGGACCCGGTGCCGCCGGCCGCGATCAGTCCGACGCTGCCGATGATCGCGGCCTTCTGCTTCCTCGTGAGCCCTGCCATGGTGCCTCCCCCTCAGATCGCTTCGATCGTCACGGAACCCTAGACGCGCCAGATGAGTCGCAGATGAGTGACCGACTCTCATCCGTGGCTCATCCGCATCTCTACGATGAGGGGATGCGCGTGCTGGTCGTCGAGGACGAGCCGAAGATGGCGCGGCTGCTGCGGCGGGGCCTCACGGAGCACGGGCACGTCGTCGCGGTGGTCGAGTCCGGCAGCGACGCCGTCGCGTACGCGACGACCTCCGAGTTCGACGTGATCGTGCTCGACCTGATGCTCCCGGACGTCGATGGCTTCGACGTCTGCCGCCGGCTCCGCCGCGGCGAGGTGTGGACCCCGGTCCTCATGCTCACCGCGCGCAACGCGGTCGCCGACCGGATCGAGGGCCTCGACGCCGGGGCCGACGACTACCTCCCGAAGCCCTTCGCCTTCGACGAGCTCCTGGCCCGGCTCCGGGCGCTGGTACGTCGGGGCCCTCATCCGCGCCCGACGGTGCTGACCGTCGGGGACCTGCACCTGGACCCGTCGACGCTGGAGGTCCGGCGCGGTGACGTGCCCGTCGAGCTGGCGGCCAAGGAGCTGGCGGTACTCGAGGTCTTCATGCGGCGGCCCGGGCAGGTGCTGTCGCGGGGCCAGATCGTCGAGCTCGCCTGGGACATGGCCTACGACCACGGCTCCAACGTCGTCGACGTGTACGTCCGGTACCTCCGCGAGAAGCTGGACCGGCCGTTCGGCCGGCGGAGCCTGGAGACCGTGCGCGGCCTCGGCTACCGACTTCGGGCCGACCCGCCATGACGCGCGTCCGTCTGCCGCTGCGGGTGCGGGTGGCGACCACGTTCGCCCTGGCGACGGCCGTGGCGCTGGGCGGCCTCGGCGTGTTCCTGCACGTGCGGGTCACCTCGACCCTGGAGGACCAGGTGGTCGAGGGGGTCGCGGCGCGGCTCGATGCGCTTCAGCGGCTCCCGGCGGACGCGCGGACGGCGGCGATCGAGGACCTCACGGGCGTGGCGTTCGCCCAGGTGCTCGACCGCGACGGGACCGTGGTCGTGTCCTCGCCGGAGGTCCGGGACGCGCTGCTCTCGCCCGGTCGGCTGCCGGCTCCCGGCGTCACGAAGCTGCTGGAGGTGCAGCTCTTCCTCACGACGGAGGGGGAGTCCGAGCCGGTCGTGATGCGTGCCGTCGGCGAAGCTGACCAGGTCCTGGTCGTCGGCACCTCGGCGGAGAACGTGGAGGACGCCATCGATGGGCTGCGGACCCAGTTGCTCGTCGGAGGTCCGCTCGCACTGCTCGTCGCGATCCTGCTCGGGTACGTCGTCGCCGGCAGTGCGGTGCGGCCGATGGAGCGGATGCGGGCCCGGGCGGCCACCATCTCGGCCGCGAGCTCCGGGGACCGGCTGCCCGTCCCCGGCGTACGCGACGAGGTACACCGCCTGGGTACGACCCTCAACGACATGCTCGACCGGCTCGACGCCGGCCTGCGGCGCGAGCGGCAGTTCGTGGCCGAGGCCAGCCACGAGCTGCGGACGCCGCTGACCGTGCTGCGCACCGAGCTCGACCTGCTTGCGTCGCGCGAACGGTCACCGGCGGAGATCCGGACGGCGCTCACGTCGATGGGCGAGGAGGTGGACCGGCTCGCCCTGCTCGTGGACCACCTGCTGCTGCTGGCGACGTCCGACGATGCTCGACTGCGGCTCCACCGCACCACCTTCGACGTCTCCACCTTGCTGACAGAGGTGGCCGACCGGTTCGCGACGGTCGCCGACGGTCGGGACATCGCCGTCACTCCCGGCCCGCCGATCGAGGTGACGGCCGACCGCCGACGGCTCGACCAGGTGCTGAGCAACCTGGTCGACAACGGGCTCCGCCACGGTGAGGGAGAGATCACGCTGGCCGCGGGGCGTGAGGCGTCCGTCGTGACCCTCACCGTCTCCGACCAGGGAGGAACCGCCCTCGACGACGAGCTGTTCGAGCGCTTCCGTCAGGGCACCGGTTCGCGAGCGGGAGGCCGTGGCCTGGGCCTTGCGCTCGTGACCACGATCGTGGGCGAGCACGGCGGCTCCGTGGCAGCCGCCGCTGTCGACGGCCTCACCCAGGTCCGGGTCGAGCTCCCCGCGACGGACTAGTGGGCGATGTCCGTGATGAGCTCGCACCCGACCAGCCGGTCGGCGGCGTCCGGCTCACCCCAGTAGCCGACGGTGTCGTGGCCGGCGCCACAGCGGATCATGTCGCGTTCTCCGTCGGTGTTCCAGTGGATCGCGGAGTCGTCGCCAGGTCCGAGCCAGAGGACGTCCCGACCCGGACCGCCGTCGAAGGAGTGGTCGTCGCCGAGGCCGCCGTACAGCAGGTCGTCGCCCCGGTTGCCGCGCAGGAGGTCGGTCTGCGGGCCACCGGTGAGCTCGTCGTCGCCCTTGCCTCCCACCAGGGTGTCCACGTTGCGGCCGCCGGTCACCGTGTCGTTCCCGGGTCCGGCCCACACCTTGTCCCGTCCGGCCCGCGCGTCGATCGTGTCGTCGCCGGCGAGAGCCCGGACCACGTCGCGCTCGGGCGTGCCGGTCAGGGTGTCGTCCCCGGACGTGCCCCGGATCGCGTCCGCTGCTGGAGCGGCCGTGACCGGCAGGGCGAGCCCGACGCCCAGGGAAGCGACCAGTGCGAAGGAGGTGGCGAGGGACGTGCGGCGTGTGGTGTCCATGAGTGGGTTCCCTTGTCCTTCCGAGACGGCTGTCACCGAGGAGACGTCGGGAGCGGCCGAAAAGTTGTGCGCGGCTACTCGCGGGCCGTGCCGTCGGAATCCGCAGAAGTCGTCCTCAGTGCTTGAGGTCGCGCAGGATCCGCTGGCTGGCCAACCGGCCGGGTGAGCCGATGACGCAGCCACCGGGGTGGGTGCCCGAGCCGCACTGGTAGTAGCCGTCGATCGGTGTCGCGTAGCGGCTCCAGCCGGGGGCCGGTCGGAAGAAGTACATCTGCGGGGCGAGGAACTCACCGGCGAAGATGTTGCCCTCCGTCAGGCCGGTCTGGCGCTCGATGTCGACCGGCGTGACGACCTCGCGGTGCAGCACGAGCTCCCCGAAGCCGGGGAAGTGGTCCTCGAGGACGGCCTGCGCCTTGTCGCCGAAGTTCTCGCGCTCGGTCTCCCAGTCGCTGCCTCGGAGCTCGTACGGCGCGTACTGCACGAAGCAGGACATGACGTGCTTGCCCGGCGGGGCCATGTCAGGGTCGACGACCGACTGGATGGCCGCGTCGATGAAGGGCCGCTCGGAGTACCAGCCGTACTTCGCGGCGTCGAACGCCTTCTCGACGTACTCGATCGTCGGCCCGATGTTGAGGAAGCCCCCGTAGTGGTCGACGGTGTCGGGCAGGGCGGGGAAGACGGGCAGCCCGTCGAGGGCGAAGTTGACCTTGGCGGAGACGCCGCGGAACTTCATCCGCTCGACGTTGTCGACCAGGTCGGCCGGCAGCGTGCGCGGGTCGACGAGGTCGAGGAACGTACGCCGGGGGTCGAGTGCCGAGACCACGACGGGGGCGCGGAGCTCGGTGCCGTCCTCGAGGGCGACGCCGACCGCCTGGCCGTCCTCCTGGAGCACCGCCGTCACCGGGGACTCCAGGCGGATCTCGGCGCCGAACGACTCGGCCGCCCGTGCAAGCACCTGCGTGAAGCCCCCGTTGCCGCCCTTGTGGAAGGCCCACGAGCCGAGGTGGCCGTCGTGCTCGCCCATCTTGTGGAACAGCAGCACCAGGCCGGAGCCGGGCGACATCGGCCCGACCTTCGAGCCGATGATGGACGACGAGGCGTGGAAGCCCTTGACCGCCTCGTGCTCGAAGTAGTCGTCGAGCCAGTCGGACGCGCTGCCCGTCAGCAGGCGCACGGTGTCGTGCATGACCTGCCGGTCGATCCCACCGAGGTGGTCGAGCAGCCACTTCACGTCGGCCTGGTCCTCCGGGTCCTTGCCGAAGACATCGGGCGGCGCCGTGTCGAACAGCGGCCGGATCGCCTGGCAGACCCGGTCGAGGTCGTGGTGGTAGCGGTCGTACGCGTCGGCGTCGTGCGAGGAGTGGCGGCGGATCTCCTGGAGGTTCTGCCCGTGGTCGTCACCGAGCAGCAGGTAGTCGCCGTCGCCGGTCGGGTGGAAGGACGACGGCATCATCAGCGGCAGGAACCCGTGCTCCACGAGGTTCAGCTCGTGGACGATGTCGGGCCGCAGCAGGCTGAGGGCGTAGGAGAACGTCGTGAACGAGAAGCCCGGCACCAGCTCCTCGGTGATCGCGGCACCACCGACGAGGTGCCGGCGCTCGAGCACCAGGGTGCGCAGCCCGGCCTTGGCGAGGTAGGCGGCGTTGGTGAGCCCGTTGTGGCCGCCGCCGACGACGATCGCGTCCCAGTGTCGATTCGATGAGGGGGTGCTCATGACTCTCCTGTCCGCGCGGTCTTGCGGGGCGGGTCGTAGTGGGCCGTCCTGGTGGTGGTGGCGGCGACGGTCGTGGTGCGGTGGAGCAGCGAGATCTCCAGCCGTACGTCGGCGCCGGGCCGCTCCTTGGAGGGCGCCAGCTCGGGGCGGACCCGGGCCAGCCCGATGTGCTTCTGGAGCACCGGGCTGTACATGAAGCTCGTCGCGTGGCCGACCAGCTCGCTGCCGGACGCGTCGTACAGCATCGACTCGTAGGACAGCGGGTGCTCGTCCTTGGGAGGGAAGAGCCCGGCGTCGCGGTGCAGGTGGTCCCAGTCGTGCCAGTCGACGACGATCCCGACGCTGGCCCAGCGGCTGGTGCCCTCGACCAGCTCGCGCCGGATGGCCGCGCCGCCGACGAACGCGCGGTCGCCGTCGCGGACGCCCCGCAGCATCCAGCCGAGACCGAGCTCCTTGGGCGTCACCCGCTGCTCGTCGGTGAAGGCGGTGCGTGAGCTCTCCCACTCGATGTCGACCAGGGGGAGGCCGGCCTCGATCCGGAGCATCATCAGCGCCTCCTCGCCGAACGGCCGCAGGCCGTGGCCGTCGCCGGCCGCGAGCACCGCGTCGAGGACGTCGACCGCCCGGTCGGTCGGGACGGTGAGCTCGTAGCCGAGGTCGCCGGTGTAGCCGGTACGGCTCAGGGTGACCTCGGTGTCGGCGATCTTCACCTGGGCGTGCGCGAAGAAGCCGAGGTCGTGCACCTCCTCCGCGAGCGACGCCAGGACGCGCGCGCTGCGCGGGCCCTGCACCGCCAGGATCCCGTAGTCGTCGGACACGTCCTCGATCTCGACCCGGAGCCGGCGGCCGCCTCGTCCGGCGTGGTCGTGGAACCAGCCGAGGTTCGGGCGGGCCGCCGTGAGCAGGAAGTCGTCGTCGGCGTGGCGGAACACCACGCCGTCCTCCATCACGAACCCGCGGTCGTCGCACCACAGCGTGTAGTGCGCCTGCCCGGGCCGGCAGGAGCGGATGTCGCGGGTGAGGACGCCGGCCAGGAGCCGTTCGGCGTCAGGCCCGGTGATCCGGTACTTGAACAGCGGCGAGGTGTCGAACACCCCCACGCTGTTGCGGACGGCGAAGTACTCGTGCTTCGGGGCGTGGGTGTAGCGCAGCGCCGACAGGTGGGCCTGCCAGTGCGTGTAGAGCCCCTGCGAGTTGAGCGCGCTCAGCCGCTCGTGGAACGGGGTGGTCTTGTACACGTGTACAACATGACATTTGCGGTCCGGTTCGGCAATACGTTTCACTCCGCCTGTGCCCCGCCGGATGAGCAACGAGAACCGGCGTCGCGTCATGGTGGACGCGGCGCTCGCCGTCATGCTCCGCAAGGGCATCACCGCGACCACGGCGAGGGACGTCGCCGCCGAGATGGACGCGTCTCCGGGGCTGATCCACCACTACTTCGAGTCCATGGACGACCTGGTGGTGGCGGCCTTCGAGGAGGTCGCGGCGCGCGGGATCGAGGCGACCCGCGACGCGGTGGCCGGGGAGGCCGACCACGTGGTGATGCTGGCCGAGTTCTTCCGGTCCTACTCCCGCGACGACCGCGACTGGGCGTTCCAGCTGTGGTTGGACGCGTGGGCCGACGCGAACCGGAGCCCCGCGCTGCAGGCCGCCTCCCGCCGGCTCAACGAGGAGTGGCAGCAGCTGCTCGCGACGGTGATCGCGGACGGGGTGGCCGCCGGTGCGTTCACCTGCCCCGACGTACCAGGGGCGGCGTGGCGGATCCTCTCCATCCTCGACGGCCTCACCCTCCAGGCAGTCGCGCACGGCGAGCCGTTCGACCGGACCTGGGTGCTGCCCTGGTCCGCCGGCGTGGCCGAGAAGGAGCTGGGACTGGCCCTGGGCGCGCTCGGACTGGGCTGAGGCACCCGAGCCTAATTCCGCAGATTTGCGGTCAACCATTGACGCGCTGGGACGTCTTGTCCCCATGTGAGTGTGGTGAGGCAGATGTCCGATGCAGGATCTGGCTCCGTGGCGCGGACACGAGCCGCGGAGGCGGACCGGGACAGAGTGGTCTCGGACCTGTTCTCCCTGCACCACCGCCGGCTCGTCGGCCTCGCGTCGCTGCTCGTCGACGATCGCCGAAATGCCGAGGACCTCGTGCAGGAGGCGTTCGCCGGTCTCTACCGGAGCTGGCGCCACCTGCGCGACCCGAACGCCGCTGTCGCCTTCCTCAACAAGGCGGTGGTCAACGGCGGCCGCGACTCGCTGCGGCGCAAGCGCCGAGCGGGCGCGGCCGTGCTGCAGCTCGTCCCGCGCTCGGAGCTGCTGGCCTCGGCGGAGCACGCAGCCGTTCAGAACGCCGAGCACCAACGGCTGTGGGCCGCCGTCACCGCCTTGCCCACGCGCCAGCGGCAGGTGCTGGTGCTGCGCTACTACCTCGACCAGAGCGAGGCCGAGATCGCCGACACGCTCGGCGTCTCACGGGGATCGGTCAAGAAGCACGCGAGCCGCGGGATCGCCGCGCTCGCCCAGCAGTGGGAGGACAAGTCATGAGCACGCGGAACGTCGAACGTGAGCTGACGACCCTCCTGCACCGACACGCGGAGGACGCCATGAACGACACCGACACCCAGACCGAGCAGAACCGGTTCTACGACGTCCTCGACGCCGGGCCCGGCACCAACCGACGGAGCCTGGCCGTCGTCGGCGCCGTCGCGGCCGCGGGTGTCGCGGCGGCGGTCGTCTGGTCGCTCGGTGGGAACGAGGGCGGCACCGGGTTGCCCCCTGCCGACGACCCGTCCCCGCAGGTCACGGAGCAGGTGAGCCGCGAGGCCGAGCTGATGTCCGACCGGTTCATGGTGGCCATCTCGGACAACGACGCGGCAGCCGTCAACTCGCTCCTCCGCGACGGCGCCTGGGACACCGGAGTCGAGAACGAGCTCGCCTTCTTCGAGGCGTGGTACATCCGCTACGACACCGAGCCGTGCCGCGCGACGGCAGGGGTCAACGACGCGCTGGTGGTCGACTGCGAAGCCACCGTGCACAGCGCACGCTCGGAGGAGCTCGGTCTCGGCCCGTTCGAGGGCGTCGTGTACTCCTTCGTCGTCCGTGGCGGCGAGATCATCGACGCCGGCAACGACCACGACTACCCCAACAGCGGCCTGGGCGACCACATGGACGAGGTGGCTGACTGGATGATGGCGCAGGCCTCGCCCGCCGAACGCGCACTCCTTCTGAAGAACCCGCCGGAGCTCTCGGCGAACGAGCGGGATCGCTGGGTGCAGCTGCACCAGCAGTACATCGACGCCTACGTCGAGGAGAAGACGCGCGAGGGCAACGGATAGGCCTCCGGCATCCTTCGCACGCACGAGGGGCCGGTCCGAGCGGACCGGCCCCTCGGTCTGCCTCAGCCGATGCCGGCTCGGTCGACCCACGCGGCGGGGTTGTCGACCAGCGCATCGAGGATGAGATAGGCCCCACCCGTGGCTCCGGGCGCCGGGTCGGGGGCCGCTACCTCGACCGTGGGCGCGTCCCACTCTGACGACAGAACGCGCGTGCGGAGCTCCGGCACGAGCCGGGGCCGGAGCACGTCCGCGGCCTCTGCGAGGTGTCCACCGAGGACGACGACCGGGATGTCGAGCACATTGACCGTGCTGGCCAAAGCGATGCCGAGGGCCCGCGCAGCCGACCCCACCGCGTGGTCGGCGAGGGGGTCGCCGGCTCGCACGCGGTCCACCAGCGCGGAGATGGGACCGTCGACCGGCAGCCGGGCCACCAGCAGCATCGCGCGCCGACCGGCGTACTGCTCGAGGCAGCCGGTCGAACCGCACCGGCACGGCGGGCCGCTGGGGTCGACGGTGACGTGCCCGATCTCGCCGGCCCAGCCGTGCCTGCCCCGGAAGACGCGTCCGTCGATCACGACCGCTCCACCGATGCCGACCTCACCGGACACGTAGATGAAGTCGGTGAATCGGCCGGGTCCGCCGGGCGTGCGCTCTGCGACGGTGAGAGCCGCGAGGTCCGCCTCGTTCCCGATCCGCAGCCCCAGGTCACGGAGCGCGCTGCGCCCGAGCAGGGGAGGAACGCGCACGTCGGACCAGCCGAGGTTCGGTGCGCTCAGCACTCGCTGGTCGTCGGCGGAGACGATGCCGGGGAAAGCCAGGCCGCACCCGGCCAGTCGTACGTTCCGTGGCAGATCCTTGCGCAGGCTGCGGGCGAGGTCCCCGAGACGCCGCATCGTCGCGCGTGGATCACGCCCGGTCAGGTCGTCGTCGAGCCGGCGCTGGGCGACGGTGCGACCCCGGAGGTCGACCGCGCAGGCGGCCAGGTACCCGGGATTTAGCTGCAGGCCCAGTGCCCCCACGCCGCCGCCCGGCACCAGCGGCGTACCGGGGCGGCCGCGACCCTGGACCGGGTGACGCTGCAGCTCGTCGAGCAGCCCCGCTGTGACGAGCTCGTCGACGAGCCGGGACACCGTGGAGCGGGTCAGTCCGGTCTCCGCCGCGATGCCGGCGCGTGACAGCGGCTCACCGGAGCGGACGACGGCACCCAGGACCCTGCGCAGGTTGCCGTCCCGCAGGCTCGCTCGGCGCTCACCGTCGGAGCGGTCTGGTGCGGCTTGGGCGTACGTCATCCCTTGTCCTCATCACGGCGACTGATTATGTTGTGCTACACAACAAATACCACTCGGAGGACTCATGGTTCGCTCACCCCGCCCCGAGGACAAGTTCTCCTTCGGTCTGTGGACCGTCGGCTGGCTCGGCGTCGATCCCTTCGGCACGGCCAGCCGGCCGGCTCTGACCGCGGTCGAGTACGCGGAGCGGCTCGCCGAGATCGGCGCGTGGGGCATCACCTTCCACGACAACGACGTCGTCCCGTTCGGAGCCGACGAGGCAGCTCGGGAGCAGCTGTGCGCCGACCTCAAGACGGCGGCGGACGGAGCCGGTCTGGTGGTCGAGATGGTCACCACGAACACGTTCACCCACCCGGTGTTCAAGGACGGCGGGCTGACCAGCAACGACCGGGCGGTGCGGCGGTACGGCCTCCGCAAGGTGCTACGCGCCGTCGACCTGGCCGACTACATGGGTGCGACGACCTTCGTCATGTGGGGTGGCCGCGAGGGCAGCGAGTACGACGGCTCGAAGGACGTCCACGCCGCCATGGAGCGCTACAAGGAGGGCCTCGACACCGTCGCGGGATACATCAAGTCGCAGGGCTACGACCTGCGGATCGCGCTCGAGCCCAAGCCCAACGAGCCTCGCGGGGACATCTTCCTTCCCACGGTCGGGCACGCATTGGCGTTGATCGCCGAGCTGGATCACGGTGACATCGTCGGTCTGAACCCCGAGACCGGTCACGAGCAGATGGCCGGCCTCAACTACACCCACGCCCTCGGGCAGGCGCTGTGGAGCGGCAAGCTCTTCCACATCGACCTCAACGGCCAGCGGGGGATCAAGTACGACCAGGACCTCGTCTTCGGCCACGGGGACCTGATGTCGGCCTTCTTCACCGTCGACCTGCTCGAGAACGGTTTCCCGAGCCGCCCGGAGGGCCCTCGGTACGACGGTCCCCGGCACTTCGACTACAAGCCCTCGCGCACCGAGCACATGGATGGGGTGTGGGCCTCGGCACGAGCCAACATGGCGTCGTACCTGATGCTTGCGGAAAAGGCCCGGGCGTTCCGCGCGGACGACCGGGTGGTCGAGGCCATGACCTACGCCGGCGTCCTGGACCTGGCCGAGCCCACGCTCGCCGACGGGGAGACCGCCGCCGACCTGCTGGCGGAGCCGGACGACCTCGACCCCGACCTCACGGCGGAGCGTGACTTCGGCTTCGTCCACCTGCAGCAGCTCGCTCTCGAGCACCTGATCGGGTGACCTCCCACCCATGACACTCGTCGCGGGGATCGACTCCTCGACACAGTCGTGCAAGGTCGTGGTCCGCGACGCCGAGAGCGGCTCGGTCGTGCGGCAAGGAGCTGCGCCTCACCCGACCGGGACGGAGGTGGACCCGGAAGCGTGGTGGGTCGCGCTCCAGGCGGCGGTCGCGGACGCGGGGGGACTCTCGGACGTGGAAGCACTCTCGGTGGGCGGGCAGCAGCACGGGATGGTGTGCCTCGACGACGCGGGAGACGTGGTGCGCCCGGCCCTGCTGTGGAACGACGTCCGCTCGGCCGACGCGGCTGCCGAGCTGGTCGCGGAGCTCGGCGACGGTGACCCCGACGAGGGTGCCCGCCGGTGGGCCGAGGCCGTGGGCACCGTGCCCGTCGCGTCGCTCACCGTGACGAAGCTGAGATGGCTGGTCGACCACGAGCCGCACCACGCCGAGCGGCTCGCTGCCGTGGCATTGCCGCACGACTGGCTCACCTGGCGGCTGCGAGGACGTGCAACCGTCGACGACCTCGTGACCGACCGCTCGGACGCGTCGGGGACGGGCTACCACGACCCGTCGACCGGGTACCGGCGCGACCTCCTGGCCCGGGCGCTGCGCCTCGACGACCGGGTCGTGGACGCGTTGGTGCTGCCGCGCGTGCTCGGCCCCGGAGACCAGGCAGGGCGCGGCGACCCGCAGCAGGGACTGGGCCACCTGGTCATCGGTTCCGGCTGCGGTGACAACGCCGGGGCCGCGCTCGGGCTCGGTCTCGGTGTCGCCGAGGTCATGGTCTCCGTCGGCACGTCCGGGGTCGTCGCCTGCGTCTCGGACACAGCGACGCACGACCCGAGCGGGGTCGTCGCCGGCTTTGCGGACGGCACCGGTCGCTTCCTTCCGCTCGCCTGCACTCTCAACGGCTCACGCGTGCTCGACGCGGCAGCGGCCCTGCTCGACGTGGACCACGACGGACTGTCCCGGCTGGCGCTCACCGCTGAGCCGGGTGCGGGTGGTCTGGTGCACGTTCCGTACCTGGAGGGCGAGCGAACGCCGAACCTCCCCATGGCCACCGGCGAGCTGGTCGGCATGACGCTCGCGAACCTCACCCGTGAGAACCTCGCGCGCGCCGCGGTGGAGGGCCTTCTCGGGCTGCTGGGTGAGGCCATGAACGGCCTGCGGCAGCAGGGGGTGGCCGTCGAGCAGGTCACCATGGTCGGTGGCGGGGCACGTTCGGAGGCTGTCCGAGAACTGGCGCCCTCGGTCTGGGGCGTGCCGGTTCGGGTGCCGGACCCCGCCGAGTACGTCGCCGCCGGAGCAGCCCGGCAGGCGGCCTGGGCACTGGCGGGTACGGCGCAACCGCCGGAGTGGGAGGTCGCCGGTACTCGCGTCTACGGCGCGGGGACGACCTCGGTCGTGATGGCGCAGTACTCGCAGGCGGCCCAGGAGGCGGCCCGCCGGTCTCGCTAGGCGGAGTACGGGCCAGCGCCGCGGCTGGCCTTCTGCAAATCGATTGGCTAGCGTGCGCCCGAGAGGTCGTCCGCAGGGACGACGCGGAGGGATCGAGGCAGCCATGGACACCGCTCGCCAGGCCATCGTCGTCCGCGGCGGATGGGAGGGCCACAGCCCGGTCGAGGCGACGGATCGCTTCATCCCCCACTTGAAGGAGCACGGCTTCGACGTCGAGGTGCATGACGGCCCGGAGGTGTACGCCGACGCCGAGAGGTTGGCCGCCACCGACCTCGTCGTCCAGTGCTACACCCAGGGCGTCGCCACCGACGAGCAGGTGCTCGGCCTCTCGGCCGCGGTCGCGGCCGGCACCGGGCTCGCCGGATGGCACGGCGGCGTCGTCGACTCGTTCCGTGGGTCGCCCGACTACCTGCACCTCACCGGCGGTCAGTGGGCGGCCCACCCCGGTGGCTTCGTTCCGTACGAGGTCGAGGTGGTCGCCGGCCGGGCCGATCACGAGATCGTCGCCGGGTTGGACCGCTGGGACCTCGACACCGAGCAGTACTGGGTGCTGACCGACGCCCTGAACGACGTCCTGGTCACGACCACCTTCGCGGTGCGCGACGACACTCCCTGGCGTGAGCCCCTCACGTGCCCGGCGGTGTGGACCCGTCGATGGGGACGAGGCCGGGTCTTCGTCTCCACCATGGGGCACAAGCTCGAGGACCTCGACCATCCTGACGTGCGCCTGCTGACCGAGCGGGGTCTGCTGTGGGCGAGTCGCTGACTCGGATCATCCTCGACACGGACCTGGCGATGGGCGCACCGGGCTCGGACATCGACGACGGCTTCGCGCTCGCGCTCGCACTGGCGGATCCGGGCCTCCGAGTCGAGCTCGTCACGACGGTGGGCGGCAACAGTGACGTCGTCACCTCCACCCGGCTGACCCACGACCTCCTCGGGGTGCTCCACCATGCCGACGTGACCGTGGTCGAGGGTGCTCCCGCCAGCGGTGCAGCGGGCGAGGAGCTGGTCCGCCGCGTGATGGCGGAGCCCGGCGAGATCACCGTCGTCGCGATCGGGCCCCTGACGAACATCGCGCACGCGGTCGCCCTCGAACCGTCCTTCGCCCAGGCGGTGCGTGAGCTCGTCGTGATGGGCGGGGTCTACCTCGAGCAGACGAACGTGGCGGCGATGCCGGGCGAGTACAACTTCTGGTGTGATCCCGCTGCTGCCCAGGCGGTGCTGGCCAGCGGAGCGGCGCTGCGGTTGGTGGGCCTCGACGTGACCCGCAAGGTCCGGCTGACCCGCGCCGACGCGGCCGACCTCGCGAAGGCCGGGGAGTTCGGGCAGATGGCAGCTCGGCACACGCTCGCCTGGATCGACCACCAGGAGCGCGTGAAGCCACGTGAGGAGCTGGAGCAGGGAAGCTGCGCTCTCCACGATCCCCTGGCGGTGGCGGTCGTCACCTCGCCCGGGCTCGTCACCTGGCGACCGGCCCACGTGGCGGTCGAGACGGAGAGCCGGGTGACCCGCGGCGTGGCTGTCGCAGACCTGCTCATGTGGGAGAACCCACCGGAGCCCAACTGCACGATCGCCACCGAGGTGGACGCGCCGCAGTTCCGGAAGCTGTTCCTCGAGCGGATGGCCGGGCTGCCGTGACCGGCGCCTTCGACGTCGTCGTGGTCGGGTCGGTCAACCGCGACTACGTCTGCCGGGTCGACGTCCTGCCCCGCCCGGGGGAGACGGTGCTGGGCGGAGAGGCCAGCGTCGGCTCGGGCGGCAAGGGCGGCAACCAGGCCGTGGCCGCGAGCCTGCTGGGTGCCCGGACCGCGCTGGTGGCGCGGGTCGGCGACGACGACGACGGACGGGCCCTGGCCGAGGACCTGACGAGCGCCGGGGTCGACCTCCGTGAGCTCGTCGCCAGCGGCGAGCGGACCGGCCTGGCGTTCGTGCTCGTCGACGGCCAGGGCGAGAACTCGATCGTGGTCGCCCCGGGCGCCAACCTGTCTCTGGAGGCAGCGCACACCGCCCACGCGCTGCGCCCCCTGCTCGCGCCGACCGGGGTGGTGGTCACCCAGGCAGAGATCCCGGCTGACGCGTTCGACGCCGCCGTCAGCATCGCGGCGGCCACTGGCTGCCGGGCGGTGGTCAACCTCGCGCCCTACCGCTCGGTGGACGAGCGTGCTGGCCCGCTGTGACCCGCTGGTCGTCAACGAGTCGGAGGCCGGCGAGCTGCTGGGCCGGAGGTCCTCGACGAGGTGCAGGCTGCCGGGCCGTGCGAGGACCTGCGGCACCGGGTCGCTCCGCGGTCGTGACCATCGGCGCGGAGGGCGCGGTCGTCGGCGACGGGCGGGAGGTCGAGCACGTGCCGGCGGAGGCGGTCGTCGTCGTCGACACCACCGGGGCCGGCGACGCCTTCACCGGCGCGCTGGCCGCCGCCCTCAGCGCCGGCCGCGACCTGGTCGACGCCGCCCGGCTCGGCGTCCGGGCCGGCTCGTACGCCGTCACCAGGCCGGGCGCCCAGGCGTCGTTCCCCACGGCTGCGGACCTGGGGCTGGCCCCGCTGCACAGCCGGGACTGACGGTCATTGACGCGGCCGACCCGACCTTCTAGCGTTCGGGTACCAAATCGATTTGCATGGGTCGAGTGATCTGGCCGAGGAGACGGCATGAGCGTTGCCGGGACGACGACGGGCGCGCGCACCCTCGGGGTCGCCATGATCGGCTACGCCTTCATGGGTGCCGCCCACTCGCAGGCCTGGCGCACCGCGCACCGCTTCTTCGACCTCCCGCTCGACCCGGCGACTGACGGTCGTGGCGGGCGCACGCGTCGGCAGCGAGGCGGCGGCGGCCAAGCTCGGCTGGGCCGAGCTGGACCACCGACTGGCGCGAGGTCCTCGACCGCGACGACATCGACGTCGTCGACATCTGCACCCCCGGCGACACGCACGCCGAGATCGCCCTGGCCGCGCTCGCGGCAGGCAAGCACGTGCTGTGCGAGAAGCCGCTGGCCAACGGCGTGGCCGAGGCCGAGCAGATGGCCGCGGCCGCCGAGGCGGCCGAGGCCGCGGGGCGTCCTCTCGATGGTCGGGTTCAACTACCGCCGCATGCCGGCGCTGGCCCTGGCCCGGCGGCTGGTCGAGGACGGCGCGGTCGGCACCGCTCCGGCACATCCGCGCGCAGTACCTCCAGGACTGGATCGTCGACCCGACGTTCCCGCTGGTGTGGCGGCTGCAGAAGGACAAGGCCGGCTCGGGCGCGCTCGGGGACATCGGCGCGCACATCATCGACCTGTCCCAGTTCCTCACCGGACAGCGGCTGACGGGGGTCGTCCGGCCACCTGACGAGGTTCGTGGAGCGGCGACCGCTGCCGAGCCGGATCGCGGGACTGAGCGGCACGGCGGTACCGAGACCGGCGAGGTCACCGTCGACGACGCCGCGGTGTTCTTCGGACGCACCGACGGCGGCGCGCTGGCGACCTTCGAGGCCACCCGGTTCGCCACCGGCCGCAAGAACGCCATGCGCATCGAGCTCAACGGCTCGGCCGGCAGCATCGCGTTCGACTTCGAGGCGATGAACGAGCTGCAGGTGTACGACGCACCGTCGCCCGCCGCCGACGCCGGCTTCCGCCGGATCCTGGTCACCGAGCCCGACCACCCGTACATCGGCGCCTGGTGGCCGCCCGGTCACGGCCTCGGCTACGAGCACACCTTCGTGCACGAGATCGCCGACTTCGTCCGCGACGTGGCCGAGGGTACCCCGCCCACCCCGTCGTTCGCCGACGGGCTGCAGGTCCAGCGGGTCCTCGACGCCGTCGAGCGCTCGGCGGCCGACAACGCCGCCTGGACCGAACTCGGTCTGAGCGCGTCCATCCGGCTACCGACGAAGAGGTCAGCCAGTTGAGCAGGCTACGCGTCGGAGTCATCGGTCTGGGCGAGGTCGCCCAGATCATCCACCTGCCGATCCTCGAGTCCCTGCCGGACCGCTCGAGCTGACCGCGGTCTGCGACATCTCGCCCGGCCTGCTCGAAGCGCATGGGCGACCGCTACGGCGTCGAGCCGCGCTACGCCGACGCCGCGGAGATGTTCGCCGCCGAGGCGAGCTCGACTGCGTGCTCGTGCTGAACAGCGACGAGTACCACGCCGAATGCGTGGTGGCGGCCCTCGACCGCGGCATGCACGTGCTGGTCGAGAAGCCGATGTGCCTGAGCCCGCGGGAGGCGGAGGAGATCATCGCCGCCCGCGACCGGTCGGGCGCGGTCGTCATGGTCGGCTACATGCGCCGTTCGCGCCGGCCTTCGTCGAGGCCGGGAGCAGCTCCCCGAGCTGGGCCCGATCAACTACGCCCGGGTGCACGACATCATCGGCCAGAACCGGCTGATCATCGACCAGACCGCCGACGTCGACCGGCCCGACGACATCCCGCAGGAGGCGATCGACGACCGCTGGGCACGCGGGCGCGCGCTCGTACGCGAGGCGCTCGGCGACGTGCCCGAGGAGCTCGCCTGGACCTACCGGCTGCTGTGCGGGCTGGGCAGCCACGACCTCTCGGCGATGCGCGAGCTGCTCGGCCGGCCGCGCGGCGTGGTCGCGGCCCGGCAGTGGCGCAAGGGCGGCTTCATCGTGGCGCTGCTCGAGTACGACGACTTCTTCGTCACCTACGAGACCGGCGTCGACGACCAGCTGCGGTTCGACGCGCACATCGAGGTGTACGGCGAGACGGCTCGCTGCGGGTGCAGTACGACACGCCGTACGTGCGGCACCTCCCGACGACGCTGATCGTCGAGCGAGACGCGGGCGACGCCTACGAGCGGACGGTCAGCCGACCGCACCTCAAGGACCCCTACACGCACGAGCTCGAGTACTTCCACGAGGTGGTCGACCGAGGGCGGCACGCCCGAAGACCAGTCCGGAGGACTACGTCGAGGACCTGGAGCTGTTCGCCGAGCTGATCCGGGCGATGGAGGCGGCGCGGCCAGACGATGCCTCGAATCCGAAGTTACGTCGAGTGCGCCGAAGATCGCGCCGCAGCGCCGGCACCGCGACCTAGCCGTCGAGCACCGACGCAGACGAAAGGAGCGACCATGCTGACCAAGGACGACGTCGAGTTCTTCCGCGACGAACGGCTACCTGCCTCCCGGGTCGCCAGCTGTTCTCCGACGAGAAGCTGGAGCGGCTCGAGGCCATCTTCAACGAGCACCTGGCCGACAAGGGCGACAAGCTCTCCGACGAGCTGGACACGCCGCACTACCGCGACGCCCGGCTGCTCGACTTCCTGCTGTCCGACGAGGTGCTCGACACCGTCGAGCCGCTGGTCGGCCCGGACATCGCGCTGTGGTCCAGCCACTTCATCTCCAAGGACCCGTTCGCCGGCCGCGCGACGCCGTGGCACGAGGACAGCGCCTTCTGGAACGGCCGGTTCAGCGCCTACGACCGCATCGTCACCGTCTGGCTGGCGCTGGAGAACGCGAGCAACCACGAGAACGGCTGCATGCGGGTCATCCCCGGCACCCACCTGAACTTCGGGTCCTCCGAGTACGTGCCGACCGACATGACCGATGCAGACCTTCCACGCCGAGATCGCCGAGGTCGACGAGGACAAGGCCGTCGACTTCGAGCTGCAGCGCGGCGAGTTCTCGCTGCACGACGGGCGGATCGTCCACGGCGCCAAGGCCAACACCAGCGCCGATCCGGCGGACCGGCTACACGATGCGCTACTTCCCGACGTCGGTGAAGATGTACGACAACGAGATCAACGAGGGCTGGAAGATCTGGCTGGCCCGCGGCGAGGACCTCGCCGGCAACACCTACGCGAACGTGCCAGCGCCGCGCGTGAAGCTCGGGCTTCCTGACCGCGTGCCTGCCCGGCGAGCCGCTCGACGAGATCGCCGGCGTGGGCCGCGGCGCACGGCTACCGGGCCTCGAGGTCGCCGCCTGGCCGGACGCGGCCGGGCCGCGACTGGGAGGCCAGCCACCTCGACGTCGCGGCACTCGACGCCGACGACGCCGACGCGGTCACGGTCGCTGTTCGACGAGCACGGCCTGGAGTCTCGGCGCTTGCCTACTACGAGAACAACCTCGACGCGGACCTGCCGCGCGGAGGCGATCGCACGAGCACCTGCGGCGCTGCATCGACGCAGCGCAGCTGCTGGGCTGCGGGCTGGTCGGCACCTTCGTCGGCCGCGACGTCACGCTCACCGTCGCGCGACAACCTGCGGCTCGCCGAGAAGGTGCTGCCGCCGCTGGTCGAGTACGCCGCCGCCCGCGGTGTCCGGCTGGTGATCGAGAACTGCCCGATGGAGGGCTGGCACCCCGACGGCTACCCGGCCAACCTCGCCTACTCGCCCGAGCTGTGGCACTGGCTGGCCGACCTCGGGCTCTACCTCAACTTCGACCCGTCCCACCTGGTCTGGCTGGGCATCGACCCGGTCGCGGCGCTGACGGCACACGTCGACCGGGTCCTCCACGTGCAGGCCAAGGACGCCCAGGTCGACGCGGCGCGCGCAACCGCTACGGCGTCTTCGGCCAGGTCGATCGACAAGCCGTCGCCCTGGGACAGCGGCTGGTGGCGCTACCGCATCCCCGGTCTCGGCGAGGTCGACTGGCGGCGCTGGTCGACCGGCTTACGAGGGCGGCTTCGACGGCTTCGTCTCGGTCGAGCACGAGGACCCGGTCTGGTGCGGCGACCCCGACCAAGTCAAGCAGGGTCTGGTCATCGCCGAGCGCACGCTCGGCCCCACTCGCTGAGCCACTGACCCGACCCACCGACGAAAGGCCGCCCATGCAGCGCGGCGTCTACTTCGACGCCTGGTTCCCGCGCCAGCACTGCTACCACCCGAGCCTGCCGCCGCGCCGGCTGCGGATGGTCGACGACCTGGTCGACTACCGGGCCACCGTGCTGGTCTGGGCCGCGCTGGGCGGCGGCTCGCTCTCGCTGCCCTACCTGGAGCAGGAGGCGTTCGGCGCGGTCGACGCCCGGTCGCGCTTCTACGGCTTCGTCAACGACAGCGAGTTCATCGCCGAGTGCCACAAGCACGGGATCAAGGTGTTCGGCATCGTCTTCGAGGCGCAGGGCTGGGAGTTCCCGGTCGAGCTCAACGACGACGAGGACGACGATCCTGGCGCTGAACGAGCTGCGCGGCGTCGGGCACCGCGACTGGATGGGGCTGCGCGAGTTCTCGCAGAACCGCTATCCCAAGCTGTGGAAGCCGGTCGAGCACTACTTCCCCGACGGCCTGCTCAACAGCGACGGCGAGCCAGGTCACCGACCTGATCGAGGAGTGCTGCGTCCGCGACATCCACCAGGCCGCCCTGCACGCCCAGTGGGTCGAGTGCCCCGACCGCGAGCACCAGTGCTTCTACATGGACCGCAACAACCCGGTCTGGCGGGAGTACCTCAAGGCGGTCATCCGCATCCAGATCGACGCCGGGGTCGACGGCATCCAGCTCGACGAGGCCGAGCTGCCGATGGGCTCGTTCCAGTACGGCGGCTGCTTCTGCAAGGACTGCATGAAGGGCTTCCGGGCGCTATCTGCGAGGCGCTGCCGCCCGCGCGAGCTCGATGCCGCGGCTCGCCGGCGTCGACCTCGCGACCTTCCACTACGGCGACTGGCTGCTCGAGCAGGGCTACGACTTCAAGGAGAGCCGCGAGTCGACGCCGCTGTTCGGCGACTACTACCGCTACCAGTGCGGCGCGATCCGGACGGTACTTCCACGAGCTGGCCGCCTACGCGCGCGACTACGGCCGCGACGCAGGGCGCGAGGTGCTCGTCTCCGGCAACTTCTTCAACGTCGACCCGCAGTACCTGGCCCTGGCCGACGACGTCGACCTCGTGATCACCGAGATGCGGAACACGACCTACCGCCAGCCGGAGTGGTTCCGCTACGTCGCCGCGTTCGCGGGCGACAAGGACGTCCTCGTCGTCGAGAACCCTTACGGCGGCGTGGTTCCCGAGCTCGTCGAGCTGCTCCGCGGGCCAGGGGTATGACCTGTTCCGGCTGTCGCTCTACGAGGGCGCGGCGTTCGGCGCCAACATGACGGCGCCGTACGGCGTCCTGGATGGGCAGCCACGATCCAGGACTCGTTCTATGCGCCGCACGAGCTGGTGACCGAGGTGCAGACGTTCCTGGCCGACCACGAGCGCTCTTCAGCACGGCGCACGGGAACGACGTCGCGGTCGTCTTCAGCGTCGAGAGCACCCGCGAGCTGATCAGCCGGCAGACGAGAGCGACAACACTACGCAACGCCCGCGACGAGTCGGTCGAGGTGCCCTACCGGGTCGTCGACGGCAGGCTCGCCGCGGCCGCGTCCCGTTCGACGTCGTGATCTTCCCGACGGTGTCACCGCCGCTGACCGGGTCGAGCCGGCGCGCCCTGGCGGCTACCGACGGTGATCCTGCCGTCGTGCCACTGCCTGACCGACGGCCAGGCGGCTGCTCTGCCGGCTTCCTCGACGGCGGCGGCACGCGTCGTCGTCACCGGTCGTCGGCGAGAACCTCGCCGAGCCAGCGCGCAGGCGCTCTGGCACCGCGGCGTCGACGCCGCGCAGGTCGACGACTCGATCGCTGCTGCCACGGCGGCCGGCAGGTCCGCATCGACGCCGACTGGCGTCAACATCCATCGCGCTGGCCGACGGCTCGGCGCGGTGCACCTGGTCAACTACGACTACGACGAGGAGGCTGACCGGGTGCGTGGCGCGGCGACGTCCCGTGACGGTGCGGCTCCCTGACGCCGTAGTCGCGCGCGAGCCTCGGCACCAGCGACGGCACGACGGGCAGCTCTGCGAGCTCGACCGTGACGGTGCGCGCACACGGTGGTGCTCGACCGGCTGGGCCTCTACACGATCGTCGTGTTGCACGACGAGGAGCTGACGTGATGAGGAGTCGCCGTGCTGACGGGCCGCGGCGACTTCGCGATCGAGGACGTGCCGGTCCCCGAGATCGCGGCCGGACGAGGTCCTCGTACGGGTGGCCGCCTGCGGTGTGTGCACGTCGGAGCTCGAGACCGTGGCGCACGGCCAGGACGACGCGGATACCCGCTGTACCTCGGCCACGAGGTCAGCGGCGTCGTCGCCGAGCTCGGGCCCGGAGGTCGGACGGCTTCGCGGTCGGCGACCGGGTCGGTGTCTGGGTCACCGAGCGCAGGCTTCGCCGAGTACGTCGCCGTCGAAGGCGGAGTACTGCCGCGCGCCGGCGACGTGCCACTCGACCTGGCGCTGGCCGAGCCGCTGGCCTGCGCCGCCAACGCGGTCGAGCTCGCCGACGTGCGGCTCGGCGACGACGTCGTGCTCATCGGCGCCGGCTTCATGGGCAACCTCGTGCAGGCGCTCGTCGCGCTGCGCGGCGCCCGCCGGCTGATCGTCGCCGACACCCGGCCGGACGCCCTGGAACGGCCGCGGCGGCTGGGTGCCACCCGGGTCGTCGACGTGACGCGGGAGTCGCTGACCGACGTCGTCGGCGAGCTCACCGACGGTCGCGGCGCCGACGTCACCTTCGAGTGCACCGGCACCCAGGGCGCGCTCGGCACGCCGGGCGACGTGACCCGGATGAGCGGCAAGGTCGTGCTGGTCGGCTTCCACCAGGGCGGCGCCGCGCGGTTCCCGCTGGCGCACTGGAACTGGATGGCGTTCACGATCGTCAACGCCCACTTCCGCGACGTCGCGACCATCATGCGGGGCATGACGATCGCCATGCGGCTGATCACCTCGGGTGCGGTGTCGCTGGAGCCCCTGGTGACACACCGGTTTCCGCTCGAGAGATCGACGAGGCGTTCGCGCGCTGCGCGACAAACCGCCGGGCTTCGTGAAGGCCGTGGTCATCTTCCCCGAGGAGTGACGGGACCGGGCTCAGGCCGACTGCCGCGGACGAGCAGGACAGGGCAGCATGACCGTGCGGCCCTCGCCCGTGTACCGGCCGGCATCCGGCTCAGCAGCAGCTCGCCCGCGGGGCTCCGGTCTCGTAGGCCGGGTTGCGCACCGTGGTCAGTGCCGGGCTCACGATCCTGGCCGCCTCGACGTCGTCGAAGCCGACCAGGCCACGTCGTCGGGAACCGTCAGGTCCGAGCTCGTGCACGGCGTCCATCGCGCCGATCGCCGTCAGGTCGTTGGCGCAGAACACGGCGTCGGGCGGCTCGGCCAGCGACATCAGCTGGTGCATCGCCGTGCCCGCCCTGGCGGGTCCAGTCCCCACGCACCATCAGCTCGCCGGGTCGAACCCTCGCTCGCGGCCTGCATCGCCGCCGGTAGCCCTCGTCGCGCGCCGTCCCCGACTCCGGCGGGCCTTGGATCATGGCGATCCGCCGGGCGCCGCGCTCGATCGAGGAAGGCCGCGGCGTCTGGGAGCCGACCTCGTCGTCGGCGGCCACCAGGTCGACCTGCGGATGGTCGAAGACGCCGCCGACGCAGACCACGGGCGTGCCCAGCCCGCCGGGCCGATCTGTCGCGGCCGCGCCGTGTCGCCCGACGCCATCACGACGCCGTCGACGCCGCGGTCGAGAACGTCCTCGAAGAAGGTGTTCTCCCGCTCGGGGTGGCCGTCGGTGTTGCACACGTAGGTGCCGTAGCCGGCCCGTCGACCGCGTCGGCCAACCCTCGGGTCAGCACTGCGTAGAACGGGTTGGTGATGTCGGGGACGACCACCGCGATCATCTTGGACCGGCTGGTCCGCAGGTTCCGGGCGACGTTGTTGGGCCGGTAGCCCAGCTGGCGATCGCCTCCTGACGGTGTCGCGGGTCGTGGCGCCCCGACGCGCTTGCCGGACAGCACGTGGGAGACCGTGGTGGGGCTCACCCCGGCGGTCCGCGACCTGCGCGATCGTGACGCGGGCCGTGACGTCGCAGGCGCGGCGGTCGTCGGGCACCGAATCGCGGCTGGCCCCGGTGCTGTGCCGGCGTCGACCGGACATGGCCGTCTGTAGGAGAAGCAAGCGGTCCAAAACGATTTGTGGCGGCGAGCGTAGCGGCCTCCGCCACCGGCGCGACCGTCGTTACGCGTCCATCCTGCTGTCGCCACGGCTGTCATGTATACGCTTTGTCCTGATCCCTTGACATGCACCGGGGGGCGACGATGCTCGGCAGGATGCCAAACGATTTGCACCGCGTTGGCACCCGTTCTCGGCACTGTGCTTTCGATCTGAGTGAGGAGCTGGTCCGATGAAGTCTCACGTGTCCCGCAGGTCGGTGCGCTCGTCGCCGGTGCCGCGTTCGCATCCTGGCCTGGTGGCGTGCGGCGGAGGGCGGCGGCCCGGAACGAGCCGGGGCGAAGGGCAAGGGCCGGTCCCGGACCCCACCGAGCCCGGTCACCGTCACGTTCTCCTCCTGGGTCGGCGCGTATCCCGACGATGAAGAAGCTCGCGGCGAGTTCCACGCGGAACACCCGAACATCACCATCGAGTTCCAGAACGTGCCGGCCGAGGAGGCCGAGCAGAGCTCACCACGCAGATCGCCGGCGGCAACCCTCCCGACGCCGCGTACGTCGACGCCAGCGCACCGCCGACTTCGCCTCGCGCGACGCTGGTCAACCTGGACAACTACATCAGCCGCAGCGCGATCGTGAAGCCCGATGACTACGTCGGCGTTCAAGACCTTCGTGACCTACGACGAGAAGCATGTACGGCCTGCCGTTCGACGGCGAGTCGACCGGCCTGTTCTACCGCAAGGACCTGTTCGAGGCGGCCGGCATCGACCACCCGCCGACCACGTGGGCGGAGTTCGAAGCCGACGCCGCAGACTCACCGACCGCCGCCAGCAACAGTACGGCTACGAGATCTTCGCGCCCGAGGCCGCCTACTACTGGTACCCGTGGCTCTACCAGGCCGGCGGCGAGCTGCTCTCCGCTGACGGCAAGAGGTGATCTTCAACAGCGCCGAGGCCAAGAAGGCCGCCGACTTCTACGTCGGTCTGACCAAGTACTCGCCCAAGGACTACCTCAACTCCAACTCCTACGACGGCCGGCTGGCCTTCGAGAACGGCCAGGTCGGCATGTACATCGCCGGCTCGTGGCTCGCCGGCACGCTCCCGAGGAGTTCCCCGACATCGACGGTAACTGGGCACCGCCCCGCTGCCGACGGCCCTGCAGGCTGCAAGACGACCATCGCCGGCGACGCGCTGGTCATCTTCAACAGACGAGACACACGACGCCGCCTGGAAGTGGATCGAGTTCCTCTCGAAGCCCGACAACGTCGCCCGCGTGGACCTACAAGTCGGAGGGCACGCTGCTTCCCCCGCTCAGTCCCTGCTGAATCGACGAGATCTGGAGGACAAGCCGGTGCTCGAGGGATTCGCCGAGCTGATGGACTGCGGCGTCGAGCAAGGTGTCGCAACCCGAAGTGCCCGAGGATCGAGACGAGCCTCAACACCGAGCTCGGCAAGGCGATCTACGGCGACCAGACCGCCGCGGAAGCCCTGGACAACGCGGCGCAGAGGCCGAGGAGATCCTCGCCCGCGGATGACCCGCGCGACCGCGACCCGGTCGAAGGGGCAGAACGATGGCGACGCGGGTCGTCAGCGGCGACCGGCGGGCGGACGAGGGCACCGTGTCGAAGCCGGATCCGCGACGAGGTGGGCGGGAGCGCTCCGCATACCTCTTCCTCGCTCCCGGCATCCTGCTCTTCTCGGTGTTCACGTTCTTCGCACTGGTCTTCGCGTTCTACCTCACGTTCCACGAGTGGAGCATCATCGAGCCCGACAAGCCGTTCGTCGGGCTGGACAACTACCGGGACCTGATCCACGACGAGGACTTCCGGCGCGCGGTCTTCAACACCGTCTACTTCACCGGCGCCTCGGTCCCGCTCACGATGGCGATCGGTTGCTGCTCGCGCTGCTGCTCAACCAGCCGCTGTGGGGTCGCGGCACTGTTCCGGACGCTGTACTTCCTGCCCGGTGGTCACGCCGTTCGTCGTGGCCGCGATCATCTGGAAGTGGCTCTACAACGGCGACTTCGGCCTGTTCAACTACTACCTGCTGAAGACCCACCTGATCGACGAGCCCCTGCTGTGGCTGTCGACAAGAACCTCGCGATGCCAGCCGTCATCCTGATGAGCATCTGGGCGGGCGTCGGCTTCTCGATGGTGGTCTACCTGGCCGGCCTGCAGGCGATCCCGGAGGAGCTCTACGAGTCGGCCCGGCTCGACGGGGCCGGCGCCTCGCCCGGCTCCGCTACATCACCATCCCGATGCTCGGCCCGACGACGCTGTTCCTGCTGGTCATCGGCATCATCGGCTCGTTCCAGGTCTTCACCCAGATCTACATCATGACCAGCGGCGGCCCGGTCAACCGGACGACCACGATGGTCTACTACATCTACCGGGCGTTCAAGTTCTACGAGATGGGCTACGCGAGCACGCTCGCGTACGCGCTGTTCCTGCTGCTGCTGGTGTTCACCGCGATCCAGCTCCGCCTGTACCGGAGGGCCGACCTGTGACGGCGACGTCCGGACGCGAGCCCGGAAGCCCCTCGAGTCCGTGAGCGGCCCGCCGCGCATCGCCGTGGAAGCCTCCGCGCCCACCGCCGCGGCCGCGGACGACGCTGAGGCTTCTTCCGCTACCTCGTCCTCTGCCCATCGCTGTTCGTCGCCCCGTTCGCCTGGCTGGTCAGCGCGTCGTTCCAGCCCATCGGCGACATCTTCTCCCGCCCACGTGGATCCCGCGGGACCCGACCTCGACGGCTACAAGGGATTCTTCGGCATCGGCAAGCTGCCGGCGCAGCAGGCCCAGGGCAGCGGCGCCTGGCGCTGGTTCGTCAACAGCGCGTTCGTGGCGACTCGGTCGACCGTGCTCCAGCTGTTCTTCAACTCGCTGTGCGCCTACGTCTTCGCGAAGCGCAAGTTCCCCGGACGCGACCTCATCTTCCTGCTCTTCCTGGCCACCATGATGGTGCCGCCGCAGGTGACGCTGATCCCGAACTACCTGGTGCTCAAGCACGTCCCGTTCTTCGGCGGCAACGACATGTTCGGCAACGGCGGACACGGCTGGCTCGACTCCTACTACGGGCTGATCCTCCCCGGGCGGTGAGCGCGTTCGGCATCTTCCTGCTGCGGCAGTACATGATGTCGATCCCGGACGAGCTTCTCGACGCGGCCGGATCGACGGCGCCGGCGAGTTCCGCATCTTCTGGAGGGTCGTGCTGCCGCTGTGCGGACCGGCGCTGGCGGCCACCGCCATCTTCACCTTCATGTACGCCTGGGAGGACTTCTTCTGGCCGCTGATCGTCATCTCCAGTGAGGACCATACACGGCGCCACTCGGCCTCGCACTCTTCGTGGTGAAGAACCGGACGTCCTGGAACCTGCTGTTCGCGGGCTCGGTCGTCGCCACCCTGCCGATGGTCATGGTGTTCCTGGTCTTCCAGCGGCAGTTCATCCAGGGCATCTCCATGACCGGTGTGAAGGGCTAGCTGGGACCAGGCGCCGGCCGCGCGGCTGCTCCACGGCTCCTGTCGCAGTCAACGGCGTCCTTCGGCTGGAACCGGCCTGGGTCGCTCGTGACTTCCTCCCGCGGGACGTCGCTCGGGCTTCCCGAGGATGCGTACGACGTCGGCGACCGCGGTTTCATCTGTGAGCGCTGGCTGGGCTCGACCACCCGGGCCGACAACCGGGTGGGTCCCCCCGACGAGGGGCTCAGCTACCTGGTCGGCGACCACGGCGACCGGCTGCTACTTCAAGGATGCGGTCAACTCCGACCCGGCCTCGATCATGGGCGAGGCCTACGCCGGCACCCACCCGCCGGTCTCGGTCGGCTGGCCAAGCTCTTCGACTACCGCCATCGGCTGCCGTACCACATCCATCCTCCCCAGGAGTACGCGTCGCTCGTCGGAGCCAACTCGAAGGACGAGGCGTACTACTTCCGCCCCGGCGTCGACCGGGTGCCCACCCCGAGTCGTTCTTCGGTGTGCACCCGTGGATCGCCGAGCAGCAGGCATACGACATGCTCCTCCCCTATCTCGTCGACTGGGACAGTGACCTGATCCTCAAGCACGCCAGTGCTGAGCTGCTGGTCGCCGACGAAGGCTTCCTCATCCCGTCCGGGGTGCTCCACGCCCCTGGCACCGCCCTCACCCTCGAGCTGCAGGAGGACTCCGACGTGCTGGCGATGTTCCAGGCTCTCAACGCGGGTCGGATCATCTCGAAGGAGCTGCTCTTCAAGGACGTCCGGCCGGAGGACCGCGGGAGCACGGCGAGCGATTTCCGCTCCGGTTCGTCGACTGGGAGCGTCAACGGCGACCCCTACTTCTACGAGAACCGCCACCTCATGCCCCTCCCTCGTCGGTCGGGTCGCATCTGGAGCCCGCTGTCGCGGAGGAGACCTGGATCTTCTACAACACAGCGAAGTACGGCGGGAAGAGGCTGGTGGTGCCGCCGGGAGCTGCAGCGGATGGGCGAGCCCGGCGTCTACAGCGTGTTCGTGTGGGGCGGGTAGCGGCACGGTCGGCGGCCAGGAGGTGGGGGGCGGGGAGCCGGTCGGGACGACTCAGTGGTCGCACGACGCCGCGTCCCACCGCCACGTGGAGAACACCGGCGCTGACGACCTCGTGGTCTTCTAGTTCTTCGGGCCGGACATCCACGCGGTGCCGGCGATAAAGGTCGACCCGTCCGTGACCGAGCTCAAGGTCGGCCTGGCGGGTGCCGGCCTGATTGCCGGCGTACACGCTCAGGCTTACCGGGCATCCCCGGGGGTGCGTGTGGTGGGTATCGCCGACCCCGTGGGAGGCAAGGCCCAGCGGCTTGCCGAGGGGCACGGCGCGTCGAGTGCCGACCTGGATGCCCTGCTGGGTTCGGGGGCGACCTGGTGGGCGTCTGTACGCCACCGCCGCCCATTCGCGGAGATGGCCGTTGCGGCTCTGATGGCGGAGCGCAACGTGATTTGCGAGAAGCCGCTCGGCCGCACCCTTGAGGACGCCCGGCGGGTGGTCGACGCTGCGGACGCCGCGCGCGGCCTGCTGATGGTCGGTCACGTCTCCAGGTTCGAGCCCGACCACCGTACCGGCAAGATCTCGCGGAGGCGGGGGAGATGGTCATGTGCGGCGGTCACCCGCTGACCACGTCGGCTGCCCCGCATGGAGCGAGGGCGGCTGGCTCGCCGACCCGGCACTGTCCGGCGGGCCCTTGCTCGACCTGGCGGTCCACAGCTTCGACTACCTGCGCTGGGTGATCGGCAGCCCGGCCGTGCGGGTGCACTGCGTGGCGGCCGACAGCCGCGGGGGGCCGGCGACGTACGCCTTCACCACCGTGCGTTACGCAAACGGCGCGATCGCGCGTGTTGAGTGGAGCTGGGCACACCCGGCTTCCCGCGGCTTCAGCCTCGCGGTCGAGCTAGTCGGGACCGCGGGTCGGCTGTGATGGGGCTACGACCATCTCATGAGGGCGTGCTCCACCCGCGGAGGGCGAACGATGGTGGGACGCGCTGGGCGAGCTGGGCTTCGCCTCGGAGCTGCGGCAATTCGTCGAGGCTGTGCGCGCGGGTGGGCCGTCACCGGTCCCGGCGAATGAGGCGATGGACGCGCTGCGCACCTCGCTGGCGGCGCGGAAGTCGGTACGCACCGGCCAGACCATCGACCTGACGACCTGGGGGGTCACATGAGCCCGCAACCGCCCCGAGCGGTGGGCGTTGCACCTGGTCGCTGCGCACACGGTGCACGCCTGGGCCTACGCCCGGGCGCTGGGCGCTTCGCCCAACGCGACCCTGGTCGGCGTCTTCGACCCGGAGCCCTTCACCTCCGCGGATCCGCCAGGCTTCCACGGCGCGCCCTTCCACGCTGACGCGGAGCGCCGCGTCGCCGGAGGTGCGGCCGTCGTCTGCAGCGCGAGAGTGGAGCACCGCCGCTACGTCGAGGTCGCCGCGGCCCTTGGCTACCACGTGCTGTGTGAGAAGCCGATCGCCACGACGCTCGCGGACGCAGAGCCATGGTGGCGGTGTGCGACGGGGCGGGGGTGCAGCTCCACATCGCGTTCGTCTCACGGTTCCTCCCCGCTCTCGCGGGCTCGCGGACGTACCCGGTGGCGGCTCGGTGACCTCTTCGGGGTGGTCGGGGGCAACCGCGGCCGTCCACCGTTCCCCCCGTGGTACCCGAGCTGGATCACGGACCCGCTGAAGGCGGGTGGCGGGGCGCTGATCGACCACTCCGTCCACTTGACCGACGTGATCCATCACTGAGCGGGTCGCGAGGTCGGAGGTGTCGGCCGAGCCGGTGGCCTCTCTGGGACTGCCGGGTCGACGACGTCGCTGTCCTGATGTTGCGTGTTCGCGAACGGTGCATCGGCAGCGTCGACCCGAGCTGGTCGGTGCCGGCCGGCAACCCCTGGAAGTTCAGCTTCTCGCTGCGGCTCGTCGGGACCGAGGGGTCCTTGACTGATCGACGGGGCGATGCGCTGGACCTGGTCAGCCCCCGGTACGGCGACCGGCCTATCGGCAAGGCGTCGTTCGGGGAGGACGCGGACCCCTCGATGATCGAGGGATTCATGGGATCGGTCTCGGCGGTGAGCACCTGGAGCCCTGCGCGACCGGGCGGACGGCGTGAGCGCGCTGAGGATGGCGCTCGCGGGATACAGGTCCTCCGCGCTCGAGGGTCGTCCGTCGACCTAGTCAGCGAGGGTCCCGTCACTTGATCGGCTCCCAGAGACGCCGCTTGGGTGCTTGTGCCTGCAGGCGTACTGTGCGTGGAGCGCCGGCTTCGGCTGGATTGCCTTGTTGAACGGGAGTGGTCGGCGGTTGGCACCGTCGTCACGCGGCTGGTCCTCGTCGAGCCAGTTGTAGCGGTCGGTGAGGCCGAAGGCGATCACCGCCTTGACCGCCTGCTCGTCCAGGGCCACGTCCAGGTACCGCCGGTAGACGTCCGCGACCTTGGTCGCGCCGCTGGATGGGCCGGCAGGCCGTCGTCGAACACGTCCATCTCGGTGATCAGGATCTGCAGGCCCCGGTCTGCGATTCCGAAGGAAGTTCGATAACCGCGCTCATGGAACCGTCCGACGAACTCGTCTGCCAGGAGGTGGGCCTGGATGCCCACGGCGTGGACCGGCACCTCCCTGCGAGAGCAGGTCGAGCGCCTTCGAGTAGGCGCGCCGCCGCGGTTGGCCGGTCCCCCTACTCGTTCGTGGTCTCGAAGCCGAACTCGTTGAGGATCCGCTGTGCCGCGGGGTCGTTCGCGTTGGCGAGGTGGAAGCTTTGGCGATGTAGGACGGGCCGATCGTCTTGTCATAGGGGATGTTCGTGCGGAAGCCGTTCCTCTCCTCGTCGTAGGTCGGTCACCTCATTGGCGACGATCCAGGCGCCGGTCCGGCCCTTGTAGTGGGCGACCTCGGGGCGGATGACCCCGAAAGAGCAGGCGTGGCCTCCTTCGGCTGAGTCCCACAGGTCCCGGTCGCGCCCAGCCCTCGCCGAACCCCTGGTCCCAGACGGTGGGCCCGATGACGAGCTGTTGTTCTGCTGCGCGAGCCCGATGATCTGGTCTCCCGGACCGAAGTTGAAGGGGCATCCGGGGTCGGGCTTAAGCTGGTACCAGAGCAGGTCGTCCTCAGTGAAGAGCAGCCCCGCCTCGCGCGCGTGGAGCGCCGGGTACCCCTGCGAGAGCTGCCAGGTGGCGATGGAGGAGCCGAAGACCAGCCCCTTGCGCGCAGCCTGGAACCACAGGGGCCTCCTGCCCGTCCCCGTGTCGGCAGGCAGGCCGGCAGCGGCGGCCGCGTGGGTGCCCGGCAGGGCGGCTCCACCCAGGGCGAGGCCGGCAGCGGCCGCGGCCGTCCCGCCAGGAGTGAACGTCGGTCAACGGTGGGCTGGTGCCCAGGACCTCCTCGGAGTGGGACGACCGTCCCCGAGCAGCTGGGTCACGACAGTCGTGCAAATCGATTGCCACGACCGTAGGCCCGCGCTGCGGTGGGGCGAGGGGCGGAGAAGATCGGGCGACCGAGACCGGGAAGCAGCCCGACGGACTCAAGGTGCGGCGGCGTACCCGTCGTCCTCGGTGACAGTGAACGTCCGCAGGCCGTACCGCTCGGGCTCCAGCAACGACCGGCCGTTCTCGAGGTCGAACTCCCAGCCGTGCCAGGGGCACCTGATCACGCGATCGTCGCGCGTAGACGAGCTCGGTCGGCGCCGACGGCACGAAGGTCCCGCTCAGCGTCCCGGCACTCATCGACGCGCCCATGTGGGGGCAGCGGTCACTGACGGCGAAGAACCGATCGCCCACGCTCACGATCCCGACGGGCCGTCCGTCCACCTCCACGACGCGGCAGCCGTCGCGGCGGACCTCGTCGACCGGGCCGATCCGCAGCCCCATGCGATGATCCTCCTGCGTGCCGCCCGGCGTCCGCGTCTTCCGCGGCGCCGATCGATTTGGTATGCATTGACTCTGACGGTTCCGGGGCTCGCCCGCAACGGTTTCTCGACAGGAGCCACTCATGACCGAGCTGATCGACCGGACCGCCCGGAGGACGTGGGGGAGAGCCGGTTTCGACTCGTCGACTGCGACGTGCACCCGATCATGAAGGGTGGTCTGGCTGACCTGAGGCCGTACCTGTCGCGGTCGTCCCAGCGCCGGCTCGGGCTGGACGAGCGGCGCAGCCTGACGACGGTCGGCCACCGCGAGGCGGTGTATCCGCGCAACCTGCTCTACGTCAACCAGGCGGGTGTCCTCCGCGACGACGCCCGAGCACCCGACGGGTCGGCTCCCGGGTCTGATCCGGCCTTCACGGCCCATCAGCTGCTCGACGCCAACGGGATCGACCGCGCAGTCCTGATCGGCGGTGAGGTGCTCGGCCTCGGAGCGATGCCCGACCCCGTCGCCGCCACTATCGCGTCGGCATACAACGATTGGATGTGCGAGCGGTGGCTCCGTCGACAAGAGGTACCGGGGCGGACTCGTCATCGCACCCCAGGACCCCGAACTCGCCGTCAAGGAGATCGACCGGATGGCCGCGGACCGGCATCGTCGAGATCTTCATGCCGCTCACGACATCCTGATGGGGGAAAAGCACTACTACCCGATCTACGAGGCAGCACAGCGCACGGGCTCCCCATTTGCGTGCACCCCAGCGGCCGAGAACGTCTACGCCCGCGCTCCCCGGATGGCCGGCACCCCGACCTACTACATCGAGTGGCACGCACTGCTGGGTCAGATTCTCAGGCCAACACCGGAGCCTGCTCTGCCACGGCGTCTTCGAACGTTTCCCCGAGCTGAAGGTCGTCATCGCCGAAGGTGGTATCGCATGGATCGCGGAGCTCAGCTGGAAGCTCGATGCCGACGCCTACGGTCTGCGCGACGAGATCCCCTGGGTGAAGCGGCTCCCAGCGAGTACCTGAACGAGAACATGCGTTTCACGACGCAGCCGTTCGGAGCCGCCCAAGAAGAGCACCTGCTTGCCCTGTGGAGATGCGCAGGCCGAGCGGACGCTGATGTTCAGCTCCGACTACCCGCACTGGAACTACAACGACCCGCGGCACGCCCTGACCGCTCTCCCTGCGGAGATCCGCCGCAGGGTCGCCGTCGACAACGCCGTCGAGACCTACGGGGACCGCCTGTGACGGGAAGGAACCACGCATGAGCCGTCCGATCACGCTCTTCACCGGGCAGTGGGCCGACCTGGCGTTCGAGGAGATGTGTCGGCTGGCCTCGGAGTGGGGCTACGACGGCCTGGAGATCGCCTGCTGGGGAGACCACCTCGACGTGTGGCGGTGCGTCGCGGACGACGACTATCTCGCTGACAAGCTGGCGGTTCTCGACCGACACGGGTTGAAGGTGTGGGCGATCTCGAACCACCTGCAGGGACAGGCGGTCTGTGGCGACCCGATCGACGTTCGGCACCAGGGCATCCTGTCCGCCCGGACCTGGGGCGACGGCGACCCCGAGGGCGTGCGACAGCGCGCGGCCGAGGAGATGAAGATGACCGCCCGTGCTGCCCGCCGCCTCGGCGTCGACACCGTCGTCGGCTTCACAGGCTCCTCGATCTGGAAGTACGTCGCCATGTTCCCGCCCGCGACACCCGAGATGGTCGACGCGGGCTATGACGACTTCGCCCGCCGGTGGACCCCGATCCTCGACGTCTTCGACGGCGAGGGGGTCCGCTTCGCTCACGAGGTTCACCCGTCGGAGATCGCCTACGACTACTGGACGACCGTCCGCGCCATGGAGGCCGTCGACCACCGCGCCGTCTTCGGGCTGAACTGGGACCCGTCGCACTTCGTGTGGCAGGACCTCGACCCGGTGTCGTTCCTCTGGGACTTCCGTGAGCGGATCTACCACGTCGACTGCAAGGACGCCAAGCTCCAGGTAGGCAACGGCCGCAACGGCCGCCTGGGCTCACACCTCCCCTGGGCCGACCCGCGGCGCGGCTGGGACTTCGTCTCCACGGGCCACGGTGACGTCCCCTGGGAACGCTGCTTCCGCATGCTCAACACGATCGGCTACGACGGTCCGATCTCGGTGGAGTGGGAGGACGCCGGGATGGACCGCCTGCGCGGTGCGCCCGAGGCCCTCGAGTTCGTCCGCTCGCTGACGTTCGACCCGCCGGGGGCCGCCTTCGACGCCGCCTTCTCCAGCAGGTCGTGAGCTGCGGTCCCGACGGGCGGAGGAGTCCATGCACCAGGCTCGCCTGCGGGTCAGCGCCCAGGACGTGGTGGGTCCGATCGACCCCCGGCTGTTCGGGTCCTTCGTCGAGCACCTCGGTCGTGCCGTGTACGGCGGAGTCTACGAGCCGGGCCACCCGACGTCGGACGCTCACGGCTTCCGCGGTGACGTCGCGGAGCTGGTCGGTGAGCTCGGGGTCACGGCGGTGCGGTACCCGGGCGGCAACTTCGTGTCGGGCTACCGGTGGGAGGACGGCATCGGGCCTCGCGACCAGCGCCCGCGCCGGCTCGACCTCGCCTGGCACAGCACGGAGACGAACCAGGTGGGGGTGGACGAGTTCCTGAGCTGGTGCCGCCGCCTCGGCCTCGCCCCGGTGCTCGCGGTCAACCTCGGCACGCGAGGGATGCAGGAGGCGCTGGACCTGCTCGAGTACGTCAACCATCCGGGCGGCACCTACTGGTCCGACCTGCGGGCGACCCACGGATCGCCTGCACCGTACGACGTCCGGACGTGGTGCCTCGGCAACGAGATGGACGGCCCCTGGCAGCTGGGTCACATGCCCGCCGCGGACTACGGGCGGCTCGCCGCTCGGACTGCCGCTGCCATGAAGGCCTACGACCCCGAGCTCGAGCTGGTCGTGTGCGGCAGCTCCTCGTCGGGCATGCCCACCTTCGGCAGCTGGGAGCGCACGGTGCTCGAGCACACCTTCGACCACGTCGACGCGATCTCGTGCCACGCCTACTACATGCAGCGACGCGAGGACGTCTCCGGCTTCCTGGCGTCGTCGGTCGACATGGACCGGTTCATCGACACGGTCGTCGGGATCGCCGACGAGGTCGCCCTGGAGCGAGGAAGCTCCAGACGCATCAAGGTCTCCTTCGACGAGTGGAACGTCTGGTACCAGGGAGGTGGGCCCAGTCCCGCTCCGGTCGGCTGGCCGGCCGCACCCCCTCTCCAGGAGGACGACTTCGACGTCACCGACGCCGTCGTGGTCGGAAGCCTGCTCATGTCGCTGTTGCGTCACTGTGACCGCCTCGCGCTGGCCTGCCTGGCGCAGCTGGTCAACGTGGTGGCCCCGATCCGCACCGCGACCGGAGGCAACGCGTGGCGTCAGCCCACCTTCCACCCGTTCGCGCTCACTGCCCGCCACGCGCGAGGGTCGGTGCTGCGGAGCGTCGTGGAGTCGCCGACCGTGGCGACGGAGCGCTTCGGCGACGTACCCGCTGTCGAGGCCGTCGTGACGCATGATGCCTCGGCCGGGACCGCCTCCGTCTTCGTGCTGAACCGATCTCCCGACGAGGACGCGGCGCTCCAGCTGGACCTGACGGAGCTCGGCGACCTGCACGTGCAGGAGTACCTCGTGCTGGCGGACGCGGCGCGTGGAGGGCTCACGCCGACCAGCGTCGTGCCGCTTCCCGGTCGGCACCGCGAGGAAGCAGCCGGTGTCGTGAGCGTGCGGCTACCCCGGGTCGGCTGGGGCGCGCTCACGCTGGCGTGACGCGTGGAGCAGTGGCGTCGGGGAGCCTCGTCGCTCCGGAGCCCGCTCCTACACTGCCTCCATGGCTGGGAGTGTTCACACGCTCGGACCCATGCCCGACGGGCGCGAGGTGCTCGTGCTCACGATCGGCCGGGACCCGGGCGTGGTCGTCGAGCTGCTGACACTCGGGGCCGCCGCCCACCGTCTCGACGTCCCGTGCGGCGATGGCAGGCGGCGCAACGTGGTCCTTGGTCACGCCGGTGTGGAAGAGCGGCTGAGCTCTGGCGCCTACCTCGGTGGCACGATCGGCCGGTACGCGAACCGGATCGCGCGAGGGCAGGTCGTCCTCGACGGCCGCCGGTTCCAGGTGCACACCAACGACCGTGGACACTCGCTCCACGGAGGCCCGGTCGGCTTCGACAAGCGGCTGTGGGAGGTGCGGGACCTTGGTCCGGACCACGCCGTCCTCGGTCTGGTCAGTCCCGCCGGCGACATGGGGTTCCCGGGGACACTCGACGTCACGGTCACCTACCTCGTGGACGGCCGTGCGGTCCGGGTGAGCCACGAGGCGACCAGCGACGAGACCACCGTCGTCGGCCTGACGAACCATGCCTACTTCAACCTCGAGGGCGACGGGAGCGGATGCGTCGACGACCACCACTTGACCGTCGAGGCCGACGAGTTCACGCCGGTCGACGCGACCGGCATCCCTCTCGGAGGTCACGCGCCGGTCGCGGGCACCCCCTTCGACTTCCGCGCGCCCGCCAGGATCGGTCCGGCTGTGCGTGCCCGGCACCCCCAGGTCGCCGTGGCCGGGGGGATCGACCACAACTTCGTCATCCGAGGCGCCGGCCTTCGGCGGTCGGCGGTGCTGGAGTCGTCACGCACGCGCACCCGGCTCGAGGTGTGGTCCGACCAACCCGGCCTCCAGGTGTACACGGGGAACAGCCTGGACGGCAGCCAGCGTTCGTCCCGCGGTGTGGCCTACCGCCAGGGCGATGGGATCGCCCTCGAGCCGCAGCTCCACCCCGACACCCCGCACCATCCGGAATGGCCGACTGCGACGCTGGCCGCCGGCGAGCTCTATCGGGCGAACCTCGAGTGGCGGTTCAGTGCGACGTAGGAGACCCGGCCCTCAGTAGATGTGGAGCTTCGCCAGCAGACCGTCGACGTCGTCGACGACCTGGAGCAGGTCCTGGTGGTACCACGCGTGGTAGACGTCGAGGGGATGCGGGTGACGTCCAGGTCGCCGACGCGCTCGCCGTTCGTCCCGAGCGCGACCTTCTCGATGAACGGACGCACACCTCCGCCGGCTCGAGGTGTACCCAGATCCTGGGGCAGCGGTGCGAGCGGCTGCGCCGACCCGGCACGTGCACGGGCGGGTAACACCCTGCTCATGGCGGGTAACAGCCCTGCCGCACGTCGGCGCGGCTCTCTGGGGCGCCGTGGGGGTGTGCCTAGCGTGCGAGAACCATCCCTGGTGACACGGAGGACCGGATCGTGCGAACTTCATCGAAGAGTGTGGTGGCCGCTCTGACGACCGCGGCTGTCCTGGTGGTGGGAATCGACGTCGTTGCGTTCGCCGCCAGTGGCGACTCGCTGCTGCTCGGCCGGGTCAACCAGGCCGACAAGCTGACCGTGGTCAAGCGCTCGGACCCGGGACCGGTGCTGCGGCTCCGCACCGCGTCTGAGGGCGGGGTCCCGTTCAGCACGAACGGGACCGGGAAGGTCCGCAACCTGAATGCCGACCGGGTCGATGGCCGGCAGGCGTCGGCACTCGCCACCCATGCGGTCACCTTCAGGGCGGGTCGGCGCGGCCAGGGCGTCTCGCCGGGCGGCTTGTGGTCGACGCCGGTGCCGCCGGGGCTGTACGAGGTCTCCTTCGACGCGATGCTCTGGGACCAGGACGCCCAAACCCCGGCGAACTTCATCTGCGGTGTCCTCGACATCAGTACCTTCGGCACCGAGAACCAGGTCATCTACGCCGCATCGTCGGCCATGTACACCGGCGGGTCGCCGGCTGCGGTCTCCGGGTCTGCTGTGGTGCGACTACGCCATGGCGCCTCGCCCGGGGCTGTCTGCTTCCCTGAGAGCGGCCAGTTCCAGTTCTTCAAGCCGCTCAGGGTCAGCTTCACGCGGATCAACTCGCGCGACGTACGGGTGGCTGAGCCGCTCGAGCAGCAGGGTCGGGCGCGCGAGGCGAACCCGTTCGGCTCTGGGAGCTGACCGACCGAGCGGCGGGTCGCCCGTGGTTGCGGTGCCCAGCCAGCAACCGGTCCGTCGACGACTACCTGCCGCGTTGGGGACGGGGCCGAGAACCTGTTGCCCCGCTTCTACCGGCCGCGCGGCCCACGAGTGACAGGAAGCCCCCGCGAGCTGGTCACCAGCGGAGGCTTCTTGGTCCTCGCTGTCGACGAGGTGGGTACGCCCCCTTCCTCTTACCTGTTCCGGTTCCTCGTTGACACCCGATGTTGTGTCCTCGGTGCGCGACCGAGGCGCGCTCTTCCTCACCTCCCCGGTGGTGGTTCGTGCTGCTGTCTTGAGCAGTTGGTTCCGTCCCAGACCTGGATGACCGCGTCGGTGACATGGACGTCGACGTTGCGACCTGCGGCGGCTTTGCCGAGGCAGATCTGTGCCAGGACACTGAGATCACTCCGTTGGCGCCAGCTCGTCGAGCGACCCAGTCATCGCCGTTGCGGTCGTGCTGGATCGCCGTGTCGCGGACCGGGCGTGGTGGTGACGGTCTGGTCCCGAACCGCTCGGCGGGCGGGACCATCCCGATCGAGGAGTGCGGACGCTGATGGTTGTAGTCAGTGACCCACTCGTCGAGCTCGGCTTGGACTGCAGCCATCGAGGTGAAGACCCTGTCGGTGCGGAACTCGTCGCGGACGGTGCGGTGGAATCTCTCCACCTTGCCGGTGGTAGTCGGCGACCTGGGCTCGGTCAGCCGGTGGGTGATGCCGTTTCACGGCAAACCCGGTCGAACAACACCTCGACCGGCGGCCGGTTGAACCGGCCGGTGAAGACCTTCCCGTTGTCGGTCAGGATCTCCTCGGGAACCCCGTAGGTCCGCATCGCCAGCGCCAGCCCGTCACAGACCCGCTGAGAAGTCTCACGGACCATACGTACGCCGAGACACAGAACCGTGAGTGGTCATCGACCCCGGTCAACACCTTCGCGCGGCGACCGTCGGCCAGCACGAACCCGCCGACCACGTCCATCTGCCACAGCTCCATCGCCGTGCCCCGCTCCCAGCGTTTCCAGTGCTCGTCACGAAGTCGTCGGGCCTGGGGGTCGATGAGTCCGGCGCGGACCAGGCACCGGTAGATCGCCGACCGCGACGGGACCGCTTCCTTACCCAGATCGCCGGCCAGCTGAGACCTGCCGAGTTCATACAAGATCCGCCGAGGACCCCACCCCGGATGCGCTCGGCGCATCTCCAGGATCTGCGCTTCCACCACCCCGGCCATTTGGTGCGGACACGACACAGGACGACTCGAGCGCCGTTCCAGACCGGCCAGGCCCTCATCCTCGTAGCGACGCAGCCACGCGTGGACCGACTGCCGCGAGACGCCCCAACGCTGCGCGACCTCACTGACCGAAACGCCATCGGTCAGCACCGCCATCACGGCTTGGTACTTCTGTTCCTGCACGCTGAGCTCCCTGATCATGAGGGAGTGTCAAGGAGGAACCGGAGCCACCGTCAAGCAACTACCGAAGCCGTGTAAAGCACGAACCCGAGCCACTCCGTCAAGGAGGACCCGGGCTCACACACGAGGTGGGTACGCCATCAGGGACTCGAACCCCGAACCCGCTGATTAAGAGTCAGCTGCTCTGCCAATTGAGCTAATGGCGCGTGCTGTGGAGCGAGGTCGACTTTACCAGCGGCCCAGCGGCCGGTGAAATCGAGGACAGGTGCGGTAGTCCACGGGAGAACGGCCCCGGAACGCCTCGGCGAAGGGCCGTCCGACCGTGGACTACCGGCAGGTCAGCGGGAGGCGAGGACGGCCTGGGCGGCGTTGTGCCCGCCGACACCTGAGACACCGCCGCCGCGACGCGCGCCGGAGCCGCAGACGAGCACGGAGCCGAGCACGGTCTGCACTCCCCACTGCTGAGCGGGCGTGTCGAGCCGGGCGCGGTTCGAGGCCCACGGCCACTCGAGGTCGCCGTGGAAGAGGTGACCGCCGGGCATCGCCAGCTCGGCCTCCGACTCCTGCGGGATCGTCGCCGCCACGCACGGGCGGCCCTCGGAGTCGGTGGCGAGGCAGGCCGCGACCGGTTCGTCGAGCAGCTCGTCGACCGCGGTGATCGCCCGGGCGACCGCCTCGGCCTTGGTCGCCTCGCGGTCATCCTCGAACAGCCACGCCGGGGTGTGGCTGCCGAGGAACGTCAGGGCGTGCATGCCGTCAGGTGAGTCGCCCAGCACGCGGGAGTCGGCGAGGGAGGGGCAGTCGAGCCGCCCGGGGACGGCCGAGGGGAGCCGGCCGGCGGCCGCGTCGGCGTACGCCGCCTCGAGCCGTGCGAGATCGGAGGCGACGGGCAGGGTGCCGGCGAACGCGACCCGCGGGTCGACGCCCGACCGCAGCCGGGGGAGCCGGTCGAGGAGGAGGTTCACGACGAGCTGGGAGCCCTCGGGCTTCGTCTCGGCGTCCTCGCTGTCGCCCATCAGGATCCGCTGCACCCACGGCGACACGTCGCCGAGCACGTGACGCGACCGGACGGTGTGGGTGTCGTGGTGCCGGTGCCAGGTCACCTCCGCGCCGTCGTCGTCGCCGCGGATGGCCGACGCCCCGGCGTCGGTGACGATCTCCGCGCCCGCGTCGGAGGCCGCGCGGGCCAGGGCCCCGGCGAGCGCACCCGGCCCGCCCACCGGGAGCCGCCAGCCGTCGGGGCCGCGGCCGAGCTGGTGGTAGAGGAAGCACCGGTTCTGCACGAGCGAGGGGTCGTGGAGCGATGCGAAGGTCCCGATCACGGCCTCGCTGGCCACCCTCCCGCGGACGCTGTCATCGGTGAAGCGCCGCGCGAGGGCGGCGCCGAGCGGCGCGCCGACGAGGTCGTCCCAGATCTCCTCGGAGGCCTGGCCGTGGATCGTGCGCTCGGTGGGCAGTGGCTCCAGGAGCGACCCGGCCACGACGCGCGACAGCGCGTCGACGTCGGCGCGGAAACTGCGCCACGCCTCGGCGTCCGCCCCGGAAGGCCCCGGCGCGGCCGGCTGGGCGCGCAGCTCGAGATCGAGCTCGAGGTCGGAGACGAGCGACCCGGGGATCAGCGAGGACAGGGCGGAGTACCGGGCCAGTCGCGCGCCGTGGCCCGGGAACGTGTCGACCGAGGCAGCGGCGCCGCCGACGTGGTCGAGGCGCTCGAGCACCAGCACGGACAAACCTGCCCTCGCCAGATAGGCGGAGGCGACCAGCCCGTTGTGCCCACCTCCCACCACGGTCACGTCATACGCTGTCTGCTCGGAGCTCACCGCTCCAACCTAATGGTCCCCCAGCACCGCGCCGAGGAGCCCCGTGGCGATGTCCCCCCTCGTGCGGGTCGACAGCGTCCCGGGCGCGGGGGCGACGTTCTCGGTGCGGGTCCGGCTCGTCCGCGAGCGGAATATCCAAGATTCAACTAAGGTTGCCATCGGTGACTCCTGAGGAGGTACTCCGATGCCCGCCATCACCGTCGACGACCTGACCGTCCTGGAGCGCCTGAGCGCGCCCGGGCTCGGTGACCAGCCGCGCCCGGTCTGGCAGGTGACCACGGCGCCGGAGGGCTACGAGGGCGAGGGGTTCCCGGTCCGCCGGGCGTTCGCCGGCCTCGACCTTGCCCACCTCGACCCGTTCATCATGATGGACCAGATGGGCGAGGTGGACTACGCGCCAGGCGAGCCCAAGGGCACGCCGTGGCACCCGCACCGCGGCTTCGAGACGGTCACCTACATCATCGACGGGGTCTTCGACCACCAGGACTCCCACGGCGGCGGTGGCTCGATCACCAACGGCGACACCCAGTGGATGACGGCCGGGTCGGGGCTGCTCCACATCGAGACCCCGCCGGAGTGGCTCGTCCAGCAGGGCGGCCTCTTCCACGGCATCCAGCTCTGGGTGAACCTGCCGCGCAGCGCCAAGCTCAACGACCCGAAGTACCAGGACATCGGCTCCGGCGAGGTCCGGCTCGTGGCGTCGGCCGACGGCGGCGCCCTGGTCCGGGTCATCGCGGGCTCGGTCGGCGGGTACGCCGGGCCGGGCTCGACGTTCACCGACATGACCCTGCTCCACGCCACCGTGGAGCCCGGCGCCCGGCTCGACCTGCCCTGGGACCAGGACTACAACGCGCTCGCCTACGTCCTCAACGGGGCCGGCACGGTCGGCACCGACCAGCAGCCGATCCACCAGGGCCAGGCAGCGGTCTTCGGCGCCGGCGACTACGTCACGCTGACCGCGGCGCCCCGCCAGGAGAGCCGATCGCCCAAGCTCGACGTGATCGTGCTCGGTGGCCGGCCGATCCGCGAGCCGCTGGCCTGGGCCGGGCCGTTCGTGATGAACACCAAGGCCGAGGTCATGCAGGCCTACGAGGACTTCCAGCGCGGCCACTTCGGGCACATCCCGGCCTGAGCCAACGCTCCGGACCGAACTCTCGGCCGAGCGGGTGTGAACGGCACCACGAAGGGGTACGCCCTCCCATGAAGCTGGTACGAGGAGCGGCCGCCCTGGGCGCCGCCAAGATGGTGTACGACCGAGCCCGCAAGCCGGAGAACCAGGCGAAGCTGAGAGCAGCCGTCGCCAAGGCGAAGGACTCCCGGAGGCGTCCGCGGAAGTAGCGAGGCGATGGGCTCGGACCGGCCCCCTCTTCCGCCGTACGACGGGATCAGGGGCCGGCCCGACTGGGGTGAGCGACGGGGCTTGAACCCGCGACCCCCGCGACCACAACGCGGTGCTCTACCAGCTGAGCTACGCCCACCATGCGAGACCCCGGCGAGGGCCGGGGACCGGGAAAGAGTGTAGCCCTACAGCGCGTCGGTCCCCGCATCGGGAGCGGGGGGTTCGCCGAGCCCGGTGAGTGCCCCGCCGTGGCGGGTCGCGATCTCCCGCGAGGTGTCGGTGTCGGGGCCCGGAGAGGGGACGAAGACCGCCTCGCGGTAGTAGCGCAGCTCCTCGATGCTCTCCTGGATGTCGGCGAGCGCGCGGTGGTTGCCGCGCTTGGCCGGCGACTGGAAGTAGGCCCGCGGGAACCAGCGGCGCGAGAGCTCCTTGATCGAGGAGACGTCGACGATCCGGTAGTGCAGGAACGACTCCAGCTCGGGCATGTCGCGCGCCAGGAACGTCCGATCGGTGGCGACGGAGTTGCCGGCCAGCGGCGGCCGACTCTGCGCGCCGCAGCTCTCCTTGATGTAGGCGAGCACCTGCGTCTCCGCGTCGGCCAGCGTGATGCCCCCCTCGAGCTCGTCGAGCAGGCCGGACTTCTCGTGCATCGACCGCACGAACGGGGTCATCTGCTCGAGCGCCTCCGCCGGCGGCTTGACGATCAGGTCGATGCCCTCGCCGAGCACGTTCAGCTCGAAGTCGGTGACGAGCGCGGCCACCTCGATGAGGGCGTCGGCCACGTAGTCGAGGCCCGTCATCTCGCAGTCGATCCAGACGAGTCGGTCGTTCACGAGGGATCACCCTAGCCTCCTGTGTCCCGGCGTGACCTGCTGGTGACCGCGGCGCCGGTCGGGCTGCTACTGGTCGCCGTCGGTTGGTATGACCTGTACCTGCGCTGACAGACTCGCGCGGGTGAACCTCCCTGACTTCATCGCCGGCCTGCCCAAGGCCGAGCTCCACGTGCACCATGTCGGGTCGGCCTCGCCCCGGATCGTCGCCGAGCTCGCCGCCCGCCACCCGGGGGTCGTCCCGGCCGACCCTGAGGCGCTGCGGTCCTTCTTCGAGTTCCGGGACTTCGCGCACTTCGTCGAGGTGTACCTCTCCGTGGTCGACCTGATCCGGACGCCCGAGGACGTGCGGATGCTCACCTACGAGGTGGCCCGCGACATGGCCGGGCAGCAGCTCCGGTATGCCGAGCTGACCTGCACGCCGTACACGTCGGTGGTCCGCGGCATCCCGATCGAGGCCTACACGGAGGCGATCGAGGACGCGCGGGTCGCCGCGGAGCGGGACTTCGGGCTGGTGCTCCGCTGGATCTACGACATCCCGGGCGAGTCCGGCCTGCCGGCGGCCGACGCGACCCTCTCCTACGCCCTCGACCACGCGCCCGACGCCCTGGTCGGCTTCGGTCTCGGCGGACCGGAGATCGGCGTGCCACGGCCGCAGTTCGAGCCGCACTTCGCGGCCGCCCGCGCGGCCGGCCTGCACAGCGTCCCGCACGCCGGCGAGACCACCGGCGCCCAGACCGTCTGGGACGCCGTCAGGCTCCTCGGTGCGGAGCGGATCGGCCACGGGGTCAGCGCCGCGGCGGACCCGGAGCTGCTCGCCCACCTGGCCCGCAACGGCATCCCGCTCGAGGTGTGCCCGACGTCGAACGTCGCCACCCGGGCGGTCGAGTCCCTCGACGCGCACCCGCTGCGGACGTTCGTGGAGGCCGGGGTGCTGGTCACGATCAACTCCGACGACCCGCCGATGTTCAACACCGACCTCAACACGGAGTACGGCGTGGCTGCCGGGCTGCTCGATCTCGACGAGGCCGGGGTGGCGCGGCTCGCGCAGGCAGCGGTCGTCGCGTCGTTCGCGCCCGAGGGCGTGAAGCGCGGGCTGCTGGCGGAGATCGAGGCGTACGCCGGCTGATCCGGAGACGATTCAGGCCCCGCAATCTCATACATTGCGGGGCCGCCTCCTTTGTATCCCTTCGGACTCGGTTTGCTCCGGATTTGCCGGGTGTGTCGCCGGGGCCCTCGCGGTGTCGTAGGTTTGCAGGCATGGCCCCTGTCCGGATCGCGGTCGTCAACGACTACGAGATCGTCGTCGCCGGCGTCGCCGCGGTGCTCAAGGCCTTCCCCGAGCGGGTGGAGGTCGTCGAGCTCGCTGCGAACGCCCAGGTCGTGAGCGACGTCGACGTCGTCCTCTACGACACGTTCGGGCAGGTACAGGGCGACGGGATCGACCTCGAAGACCTGGTGCACGGCAGCGGTGCCAAGGTCGTCATCTTCAGCTGGAACCTCCAGCCGGGCCTCGTCGACGCAGCGATCGCCCGGGGCGCCCGCGGCTACCTGTCGAAGGCGCTGAGCGCCGAGGACCTGGTCAAGGGCATCGAGAACGTCCACCGCGGGGAGGTCGTGACCGAGCTCCGGGCGCTCGACGAGAGCCAGGCCGACCAGGGTGCGTGGCCCGGGCGGGAGCACGGCCTCACCCAGCGGGAGGCCGAGGTGGTGGCGCTGATCACCCAGGGGCTCACCAACCAGGAGATCGCCGACCGCGCCTACATCTCCATCAACTCCGTCAAGACCTACATCAGGACCGCCTATCGCAAGATCGGCGTGACCCGGCGCTCGCAGGCAGTGAGCTGGGGGATGCGGCACGGGTTCAGCCCCGACCACATGCGTGTCCTCGAGGCCGCCGACTGACGGTGGCCGGGCTGCGGGGGAGTCGGATGCGGGGAGTGGGGACTGCCGGGTGACCGGCGCGTCCACCGGCGCGCTCGCGCTGCGCCGGGCTCGGACCCACCCGGCTCCGGTGGCGGCCGTGCTCGTGAACGTCCTCATCGTGTGCACGCTCGTGGCCGGCCTGGGCGCGAGCCTCTCGCTGCTCCAGCAGGAGGCGCTCGGGACGGCGCTGCTCGCCGAGCCGGCCGAGCGGTCGACCGTCGCCGCCTTCTCTCCGTACGACGGCGACGACCCGGCCACGCAGCAGGAGCTCGTCGGTGCCGCACTGGCGCCGGTGACGGCGGTGGCCGGCGGTGACACGGTGCTCGTGACCGAGTCCGGGAGCTATGACCTCGTCGCCCCAGGGCGACCGACGTGGACGTTCGCGGCGGTGACCGGGGCGGACGCGCAGCTCGACCTCGGCGGCGCCGACCCGCCTCGCGGCGGTGCGGGCGGCCCGGTCGAGGTCGCGGCGCCGGTCGGGTCGGACCTCACGGTCGGCGACCGGATCGAGCTGGTAGGCCGGGCCGACGACCGCTCGGTCGAGGCCGTGGTGGTGGCCGCCTGGACCCCCGAGCCCGGGGCCGAGCGCTGGCTCGCCGACCTCGGGGGCGACGTGCTGCTGGTGGCTCCAGAGGAGTTCTCGGCGCTGGCGGGCACGAGCGCGTCCTCGCGCTGGCGGGCGGTGCCCGACCTCGACCGGCTCGCGCCCGAGCAGCTCGACGACCTGAGCCGGGCGGTCGCGGGCGCCGAGGCGGAGCTCGTCGCCGTCGGCGAGACGCTCTCGACCACCGTGCAGTCCGACACCGAGCTCGGAGCCGTGCTCGGGGCGCGCGCCCGCGAGCTGGTGGTCCTGCGCGCGTTGCTGCTGGTCCCGGCTGCCCTGCTGCTGCTCCTCGGGGCGGCGTCGCTCTTCCTCGTGGCCGGCGGCCTGGCCGACTCGCGCCGTGACGACGAGTCGCTGCTGCGCTCGCGCGGGGCGGGGTACCGCCAGCTGGTGGCCCCGACCGTGCTGGAGACGCTCGTGCTCTGCGTCGCGGCGGCAGCCGTCGCACCCTTGCTGGCCCGGGTCGTGATCCGGATCGGCGACGTCCGGCCACCGCTGGCGAGCGCGGCGTGGGTCGCCAGCGGGGTGGCGGCGCTGGTCTGCGCGGTCGCGCTGGTCGTCCCCGTGGTGCTCGGCGCCGTGTCGGGCGACCGCGGTCAGCAGCTCAGCGAGGAGCGGCAGCGGCGCCGGACCATGACTGCACTGATCGCCGGCGTGCTCTTCGTGGCGGTGCTGGGCGGGCTCGCGGTGGCCCAGCTGCGGGGATTCGGCGACACGGTGGGTGGCGCGACGACGTCGAGCCGGGCGGTCGACCCGATGGTGGTGTCGTCGCCCGCCCTGCTCCTGCTCGCACTGGCCGTCGTGGTCGCACTGCTGCTCCTGCCCCCGGTGTTCGGCCTGGTCGCGCGGACGCTCGGCAGGCAGGGGGTGGCGCTCGCGCTCGGCACCCGGTTCGCGGCCCGGGCGACGCGGCAGGTGGTGCCGCTCGCGCTCGTGGTCATCCTGGCGGCGGGCACGCTGTCGTTCGCCGCGATCCAGTTCGCCAGCAGCGCCGCGGCGCGCGACGCGCGGGCCGACTTCGAGGCCGGTGCCGACGTCCGCGTGCGGCCACCGGTCGACGTGCTCCGCGGCAGCGCCGCGCAGGAGCAGGCCCAGCTCGCCGACGTGCCCGGGGTCGAGGGCGTGTGGGCCGTCCGCCGAGGCTCGACGTTCGTCGACGACCTGGCGGCCGAGGTGCTGGTCGCCGACCTCGACGCCGACCTGGCCGGCGACGTGCTGCCGGCGGAGGCGCGTGGTCCCGACGTCTGGGGCGAGCTCGTGGCCCGGCCGTGGCAGGCTCCCGGTCTCGGCGTACCGCTCCCCGACCGCGCCGCCCGGCTCGTCGTCACCAGCCCGGACGTCGACCTCGAGAGCGTCGACGCGATGTTCGTGGACGCGGGCGGCGAGGTGCTCACGATCCCCGGAGGTGGAACCGGCGACCGGGTCGTGATCGAGCTGGCGGGCGCGCTGCCGCCGGACCTCCGGCTCGTCGGGCTGCGGATGGGCGCCGTGGTCTCGGTGGGCGACCAGCCGTCCATCGGCCTGCGAGCGACGGTGCGCGTCGACGGGCAGGAGGTCGCGACGCAGGGACGGCTCTCGAACCCTGGCAACGGCTCGTGGCTGATGTTCGGCGACGTGCCCGAGCTGCCCCCCGCCGTCCCGGTCCTCCTGACCGACGACCTGGCGGCCGGCGCGTCGCTCGCGGTCGGCGACACGGTCGAGCTGTCGGTGCTCGGCCTGTCGACGCCGTTGCGAGTGGTGGGCACCGTGCCGTACCTGCGGACGATCGGCTCGTCGTCCGGCGGCGGACTGCTGCTCGACGCGGGCAGCGCGCTCCCGACCCTTCTGGCCGGCGGGATCGCCGAGGCGCCCGACGAGTGGTGGCTGGACGTCGACGCCGGCCGCGAGCCGGCCGTCGCGACGGCGCTCCTCGAGCAGCCGGAGCTGGCCGCCGGAGTGACGACCCGCGCCGACGTCGAGCGGCAGCTCGACGACGACCCCAGCACCGGAGGAGCGGCACTGGGCCGGGTGCTGGTGCTGACCGCCGTCGGCTGCCTGCTCGTCGGCTGCCTCCTGTTGCTCTCAGTCGTGCTCCTCCGCCGGCGCGAGCGAGCGGCGCAGGACCGGGTCCTGGTCGTCGTCGGTGCGCCCCGCCGCGACCTGGTCGGCGTGCTCGGGGTCGAGTACCTCATCACCACCTGCGCCGGAGCGATCGCGGGTGGCGGGCTGGGAGCGGTCGTGGCCGGCGTGACCCTCCAGTCGATGACGCTCGGCCCTGACGGGCGGCTGCTCGTGCCGGCCCCCGAGCTCGTGGTCCGCTGGCCGCTGCTGCTCCTCGGGCTGGCCGTGCTGGTCGCCGTACCCCTGCTTGCGATGCTTGCCCTCCGGCGGCTCGACCACGGCCGCGAGGCGACCGCCGACACGGGGCGGGCCCGATGAAGCGCCTGCTGCCCCGCCACACCGTCGCCGACCGCGGCTTCGCCCTCCTGCTGGCCCTGCTGTGCGTCGGGATCGTCGGTGCCGCCGCCGGCAGCAGCCTGTGGCTGCGGGAGACGTCCGACGACCTCACCCGGCGCGTCTTCGCCGAGGCGAACCATCCCGCGACCCAGCTGCAGGTCTACTACGCGACGGTCTTCGAGAACAGCGTCCCGGAGGGGGCCGCCGACGAGGTGAACGACGCGGTCGCGCCTTTCCTCGACGCGCTGTACGCAGAGCCGCGGCACTCGGTCCTGACGCGCGAGGTGTCGCCGGCCACGCTCCCGCGCCGGTCGGGTGAGCCGGCGTTCGTCTCCGTGGCCTCGATGCCCGACCTCGAGAGCCGGGTCGAGCTCGTGGACGGGCGGATGCCCGACCCCGGCGACCCGGCGCTGGCGCTCCCGCCCGAGGTCGCCGCCGAGTACGAGGGGCCGTCGACGACCGCGGTCGTCGAGGTGATCCTCCAGGAGGACGCCGCGGTCGAGATGGACCTGCCGGTCGGCACCTGGTACGAGCAGAGCAGCACCCGCTACCGCCCCAACGAGGCGCGGCCGGTGCTGGTGCGCGTGGTCGGGACCTACCGGGCGGCCGAGGCCTACCCGAGCCCGCTCGACGACGTGCCGAACGCTAGGCAGCCGGCGATCTCGATCCAGCCGGAGTTCAACCTCGTCCGCGCCACGGCGCTCGCGGCCGACGAGGAGACCGTGCTGCGCTCGTCGTGGGTGGAGCGGCCCGACGTGCTGTTCACGTTCGACCCGCTGGGCACGCCGACCTCGGCGCAGTCGGACGCGCTCGTGTCCGAGGCTCGCGCCCTGACGCTCCAGGCGTGGCCGCCGGTGCTCGACGCCAACGACGCCGGCGCCGCGACCGGGGTCGGTGAGATCGCGTCCCGGGTCACGGACTACCGGACCACGAGCGACGGGGTGGCGATGCTCGCACTGACCGCTCTCGCCGGGGCGGCGCTGGTCGTGCTGCTCGCCGCCGCGGTGGTGCTGGCGAGCCGCCGCGGGGCGTTGACCGGCGTGGTGCGCGCTCGCGGGGCGTCGTACGCCTGGCTGCTCGCGCAGCGCGGCGGCGAGGCGCTGCTGATCGCCGCGCCGGGTGTGGTCGTGGCAGTCGGGTTGCTCGCGGTGCACGAGGGCGGCCTTCCCGTGACCGCCGACCTGGTCGCCGCGGTCGGTGCCGGCCTGGTCTGTGCCGGCCTGGTGACCGCCGCCCAGACCGTGCCGCGCGGGATCGGCGGCGAACGCTTCCAGGGGGTCATCCGCGACGCGGTGCAGCTGGTGCTCGTGGCCCTGGCGGTCGCCGTGACCGCGGTGGTGCTGGGGCGGGAGACGCTCGACCCGCTCGATCCGGTGACGCTCGTGATGGCGCCGCTGGTGGGCGCCGCCGGCGGTGTGCTCGTGATGCGACTGCTCCAGGTCCTGCTCGGCGTGCTCCGGCGCGCCACCCGCGGCAGCCGGCCCCTGTCGCCGGTGGTCGGCCTCAGCCAGGCTGCGTCGATGGGCCAGCAGGTGGTCGTCGCGTGCGTGGCGATCGTGCTCGCGGTGTCGTCGGCCGTGCTCGGGGTGTCGGTCGGCGACACCCTCCGCAACAACGCCGAGCGCACCGGGTGGGAGCAGGTCGGGGCCGACACGCTCGTCGTCGCCGACGGCCTCAACGACGACATCGTCGACCAGGTCGCGGCCCTCCCCGGGGTCGAGTCGATCGCGGCGGTGTTCCGCGCCGACAGCGTCTCCGTCGACACCCGGACCGGCATCGAGGGGGTCCGGGTCATCGGCGTCGATCCCGAGGCCCTCGCCGCGGCCGGCGCCGGGGGTCCGTTGCAGGTGCAGGTCCCGCAGTCGGGCGGTGGCGAGCTGCGGGCGATCGCGTCTCCCGACCTGGTCCTGGACGGCGAGAGCGCGGAGCTCCGGTATGCGCAGTCGGTCGTGCCACTCACGGTGACCGGGCGGGTCTCCCGGATCCCCGGTGTCACCCAGGGAGAGTCGTTCATCGCGGTCGACCTCGCGAGCCTCGCCGCCGCGGTCGACCGCACGCTCGCCAGCTACGGCACGCTGCTGATCACCGGCGACGTCGACGTCGGCGCAGTGGCGGCGATCGTCCGCGAACGCGCCCCCGACGCCGTCGTCCAGTCGCGTGAGCGGGCCGTCGACGCCCAGCTCGGTCAGCCGGTGGTCGAGCGCACGATCCGAGTGCTCGTGGCGGTGTCGGCGGTGGCTGCCGTGGTGGCCGTCTTCGCCGCGGTGCTGATGGTCGTGCTCGGGGCGCCGACGCGGCGGCGCACGTCCACGCTGCTCCGGACGATCGGCGCTGAGCCCGGTCAGGTGCGCCGGTCGGCGGTGCTGGGGCTGGTGCCCGTCATCGCGGCGGCCTGCCTCGCCGCGGCTGCCTGTGGCGTGGTGCTGACGGTGGTGGCCGGTCGCGGGCTGGACCTGGCGTCCCTGACCGAGACCCTGGCCACGCCGCCGGTCCGGCCGACGCAGGTGACCGGCGGCGTCGTCGTGGCCGGGCTGGTGGGGCTGGTGGTGCTGGCGGCCGCGTTCGCCGGTCGTCGTACGTCGCGGGGCGAGATCGCCCTCGACGACCTGGAGAGGGAACGCAGATGACGACAACAGCCGTGGCGGACCGCACCCAGATCCTGTGCGAGGGACTGGTGCGGATCTACAAGCGCAAGGGGGTGGAGGTGGTCGCGCTGCAGGGGCTGGACCTCCACGTCGGCAGCGGCGAGCTGGTCGCGATCGTCGGCGCCTCCGGCAGCGGAAAGTCGACCCTCCTCAACATCCTGTCCGGGCTCGACAGCCCGAGCGCCGGGCGGGCGGTGGTCGCCGGCCACGACCTGCTGTCGATGGGTCGGTCCGAGCGACGTCAGTACCGGTTGCAGACCTGCGGGTTCGTCTGGCAGCGCTCGGGCGACAACCTGGTGCCCTACCTGTCGGCGGCGGAGAACGTCGACCTCCCGCAGCGGCTCGCCGGCGCCGGTCGGGTCGAGCGGCGGGAACGCAGCGAGCAGCTGCTCGACCAGCTCAGGATCGCCGACACGGCCTCGCGTCGGCCGTCGGCGCTCTCCGGCGGTCAGCAGCAGCGGCTCGCGGTCGCGGTCGCGCTGGCCAACGAGCCGCAGGTGCTGTTCTGCGACGAGCCGACCGGCGAGCTCGACACCGCCGAGTCGCACGAGGTGTACGGCGCCCTCCAGCAGGTCAACGAGGAGAACGGCACCACGGTGGTGGTGGTGACCCACGACCCGGCGGTGACCGCGGAGGTGCGCCGGACGGTCGCCATCCGCGACGGCCGCACGGCGTCCGAGACGTTGCGGCGTACGCCGGGTGCCGACGGCGACCACGTCGCCGCGGAGGAGTTCGCGGTGCTCGACCGGGCGGGCCGGCTCCAGCTCCCGGCGGACTTCGTGGCCGCGCTCGGCCTGCGCCACCGGGTGCGGCTCGAGCTCGTCGACGACCACATCCAGATCTGGCCGGAGGAACCCGCCCCGCGGGTGGGGGAGGAGTCGTGACGATGATCGAGGTCCGGGACCTGCACAAGACCTATCGCCAGGGCGGCGCCGACGTGCACGCGCTGCGCGGGGTCGACCTCGACGTCCAAGCCGGACAGATGATGGCGCTCACCGGCCGCTCGGGCGCCGGCAAGTCCACCCTGCTCCACCTGGTCTCGGGACTGCTCCGGGCCGACTCCGGCTCGATCGAGGTCGACGGCCTCGACGTGGCCGGCGCCGGCGAGCAGGACCTGACCAGGCTGCGCCGCGACACCGTCGGCGTCATCTACCAGGACTTCGCGCTGCTCCCGCTCCTGACCGCCGAGGAGAATGTCGGGCTGCCGCTCCGGATCGCTCGTGCGGACCCGAAGGAGCGCGACGCCGTGGTGGCCGAGCTCCTCGAACGAGTGGGCCTCGCCGGACACGCCCGGCAGCGGCCCGACGAGATGTCGGGCGGTCAGCAGCAGCGGGTGGCGATCGCCCGCGCCCTCGCCAACAAGCCGAAGGTGCTGCTCGCCGACGAGCCCACCGGCCAGCTCGACTCCGAGACCGGAGCCGCCGTGATGCAGCTGCTGCGGCAGCTGGTCGCGGAGGAGGGCACCACCGCGATCGTCGCGACGCACGACCCGACGGTCGAGGAGGTGGCCGACCTGTCGCTGCACCTCGTCGACGGCCGCGCCGCACCCGCGGTCGTCGACGCGAGCTGAGCCCGCGGGTGCGGCGGCTCGGTCAGGCGCCTGGCGTGATCCTGTCGACCAGGCCGCGCGCGACGCTCTGGGGCCGTTGCTGCTCACCAGCGAACGCGTTCACCACCAGGAGGGCGCCCGTCAACGCCGGCACCGCCCACTGGAGCGCGCGCAGCTGCCGCTGAGCCGCTGCGACGTCGTCCGGCGTGGTGGGCGCCGGATCGGTGCCCGACTCGGCGGGGACGTCGGTGCGGTCGGAGACGCGCCGGCCCAGCACCCGGCTGTACGCCGTCACGCCCAGGGCAGCTGCGGTCAGCGCCGTCTTCGTGACGGCCATCGACGCGACCCCCTTCTGCCCGGCCAACCGGGAGGCGTTGCCGCCGGTCAGTCCGATGCCGCCGAGGATGTGGAGCCCGATCGCTCCCGCGTTGACCGGCGTCCACCGGTCCCACCCGACGTTGGCGACGGCGCCGGTGCGCTCGGGTGAGTCGGACTCCGCGGCGGCGGGGTTGAGGGCGACGGCGTTGGCCAGGGTCCCCCCGAACCAGGCGGCGAGGCCGACGTCGTGCAAGGAACGCGAGACAGTGTTGCGGGACATGGTTCTCCTCATGACGGGATCAGGTCGCCCGTCCCGTACCCGACTCCGGGCTCGTCACCCGCGTCGCAGCGGACGAGTTGCCGGTCCCTCCAGCACCGAGCCGTCCTTGGCGAACCGGGAGCCGTGCAGCGGGCAGTCCCACGTGCCTTCCTCGTCGTTGTGACGCAGCACGCCGCCGAGGTGGGTGCACACGGGTCGGCGGCCGAGGCCGGGGAGGGCCCGGCACGCCGCCAGCCCGACCCGGCTGTTGAGCTCGAGGAGCCCTGCGGCCTGACGCGGGTCGGTGACCCGGTGCCGGAGCGGGCGAAGCCAGGTCGGCGGAGACCCGGTGAGGATCTCCGTGCTGATGGCAAGGCCAGCGGCGACCGCGTTGGTCATGCCCCACTTGTCGAACCCGGTGGCGACGTGGACGCGGCCCCGGCCCCGGGGCAGGGGGCCGATGTAGGGCACACCGTCCGGAGCGCCGTAGTCCTGCGCCGACCACGCATGGGTCTCGACGGCGGCGGGGTAGTGCTCCTGCACCCACCGCCGCAGGTCGTCGAGCCGCCGCCGTTCCGACGCAGTGCGCCCGACGACGTGACCGGACCCGCCGGCCATCAGCAGCGTGGCCCCGTCGTGCTCAACTCCTCGGAGCGACCGGCCGGGAGATCCGGCGGACAGGAGCATCTCGTGAGGCGGTGCCGCCTCGCGCGCGACCAGGACGTAGGAGCGCTGGGGCTCGACCTTGGCGAAGCCGAGCCCGCGGTCCAGGATCGGCGTGCCGGTCGCCAGCACCACGCTGCCCGCGTGCAGCGTTCGACCGTCGTCCAGGGTGACCTCGCGGCCGTCCCACGACACCGACACCACCCGTCGGCCCTCGTGCAACAGGCCGCCGTGCTGCCGTAGCTGCTCAGTCAGGGCGGAGACCACGTCCAGCGGGTCGAGCTGGGCCTGGTCGTCCAGCACCGTGCCACCGACGTGGGGGACGGGGACGTCGAACCGTTGCTGCCAACGGACGGGGAGCCCCGCCTCGAGGGCCGCTTCGTGCTCGGCGCGGGCGTCGGACTCCTGGGAGGCGCTCGCCGCGTACGTGACTGCCGGGCGGCGCTGCACCGCGACCCCGTGCTCGTCGCAGAAGTCGAGCAACCAGCTCTGTCCCTCCCGGTTCGCCTCCGCGTAGGCCGAGACGAGTCGTGGTGAGTGGTGCTGCCGCATCCGCGACAGCTTGGTCCCTTGGAGCAGCGAGACCTTGGCGGTCGTGTGACCGGTCGTCACCGCACCGCGCTCGCGGGCCTCCACGACCGCCACGCGCCGACCCGCGCGGGCGAGCAGCAACCCGGTCGTGAGACCGGTGAGTCCCGCTCCGACCACGACGTCGTCGAGGGTGTCGCCCGCGCCGTCGAGGTCCGTGTACCGGTGGAACGGGGCGCGGTCGTGCCAGAGGCTGGTCGTCATGGTCGGTCGTACCCCGACGGTGCGCGGGCACACCCGGTCGCGTGCCGCGCGCGGCCGAGGATGGTTGCGCACGGGACAGACGGGTACAACGTGGGCATGGACGCTCATTGGGACGGCGCGTGGTGCGCGCCCTGACGGCCGGTCCGCGGCCGTGAACGCGGATCTCACGTACCTCGCGGCGGGCGGGGCGTTGCTGGTGGCGGTCGTGGTGCCCGAGCTCCTCGGACGGTGGGCGGTCTCGACGCCGATGGTGCTGGTCGGCATCGGCGTGGTCCTGGGCCTGACCCCGCTGAGCGACGGGCTCCCGCTGGATCCCCAGGAGAACCGCGCAGTGATCGAGCACGTCACCGAGCTCACGATCCTGGTGGCGCTCATGGGGGTCGGGCTCGCGCTCGACCGTCCGCTCGACCCACGGCGCCTGAGCTCGTGGCGGGCCTGGTCGCCCACGTGGCGTCTGCTCGCCATCACGATGCCCCTGTGCATCGCGGGCACGGCCCTGCTCGGCTGGTGGGCGGGGCTGGCCCCGGCTGCGGCGCTGCTCCTCGGGGCCGTGCTCGCGCCCACGGACCCGGTCCTGGCCTCCGACGTGCAGGTGGCAGGCCCGCAGACGGGTGACCACGAGGTGAGTGAGACCGACGAGGTGAGGTTCACGTTGACGTCCGAGGCCGGGCTCAACGACGGCCTCGCCTTTCCGTTCGTCTACCTGGCGATCATGGCCGCGACCGCCGGGTCGGGTATGGGCTGGTGGCTGGAGTGGCTCACCCTCTACCTGGTCGGCAAGGTCGTGATCGGCGTCGCCGTCGGTGTCGCCTCGGGGTGGCTGCTGGCCCGGCTCGCGTTCCGGTCGCGCAGCCGCGCGCTGCGCGTCGCGGAGCGCGGTGAGTCGCTGCTGGCCGTGGCGGCCCTGGTCACGGCGTACGGTCTCGGCGAGGTGCTCGGTGGCTACGGCTTCCTGTCGGTGTTCGCCTGCGCCATGACCTTCCGCTCGGCCGAGCGGAGCCACGACTACCACGCCGCCATGCACGAGGTGGTCGAGCGCCTCGAGCGTCTGCTCACCCTCTTCGTGCTGCTCGCCCTGGGCATCGGACTGAGCCGCGGTCTTCTCGACGGCCTGGACTGGCGGGGGATCGCGATCGGGCTGACCCTGTTGCTGGTGCTGCGGCCGCTGACGGGGTGGGCCGCGCTCACCGTCCGGTCCCGAGCGCAGGACGCGGAAGGAGGTGCTGTCCGCGCGGAGCGGTGGGCCATCGGGTTCTTCGGCGTCCGGGGCGTCGGCTCGATCTACTACCTGGCCTACGCCGGCGGCTACGACTCCGTCCTGTCGTCGGACTGGCTCTGGTCGACCGTCGCCTTCACCGTGGTCGCCTCCGTCCTGATCCACGGCGTGCTCGCGACACCGGTCATGGCCCGCCTCGCGCGCTGACGCTCCCCGTGACGTGGACGCGGCGGGTTGTGGGTTCACGGCAAGTGGGTACAGCCGTCCTCCACGAACGAAAGGAGCTGGACCATGAGCACGGCACGCGAAGTGATGACCGGTGACCCCACGTGCATCGGCGAGCAGGAGACGCTCGAGGAGGCGGCGCGCAAGATGCGCGACCTCGACGTCGGCGCCCTTCCGATCTGCGGCGAGGACAACCAGCTGAAGGGCATGCTGACGGACCGCGACATCGTGGTGAAGTGCCTGGCTGAGGGCGGCGACCCGCGCAGCGCCACGGCAGCCTCGTTCGCCGAGGGCAAGCCGGTCACCATCGGTGCGGACGACTCGATCGAGGAGGCGCTGAGCACCATGGTGTCGAGCGGGGTACGGCGGCTGCCCGTCATCGACGGGCACGACCTCGTCGGCGTGGTCTCCCAGGCCGACATCGCCCGCCACCTGCCCGAGGAGAAGGTCGGCGAGCTCGTGGAGGCGATCTCGGCGGCGTCCCCGAACAACTGAGGGCACCCGCTTGAGGGCCCGTCGGACCGGCGTCCGGCGGTCCGCACGAGGAGGTAGCCATGCCGAGCAAGTCCGCGAACGTGAAGAACGAGAAGCAGTACGAGGCCCTGAAGGACAAGGGCATGTCGAAGGAGAGGGCCGCCAAGATCGCCAACTCGCCGGGTGCGTCGAAGCGCGGCGGGAAGCAGAGCGGCAGCGGCGGCGACTCGTCGCAGGGTGGCACGACCGCGCAGAAGAAGAAGGCGGGCCGGAAGGGCGGCAAGGCCTCGCACACCTGACCGAGCCGTCGGCGGGGGATGAGTCCACGAGTGCTGGGTACGACCGGACATGCGAGTCGTGGTCACCGGTGCCACCGGAAACGTCGGCAGCGCGACCGTCCGCGAGCTGGCCGCCTCCGGCCACGACGTGGTCGGCGTCGCGAGGCGGGCGCCGCGGCAGCCCGGTGATCCGCGCGGCACCGTGACCTGGGTCGAGGCGGACGTCGCCGTGGACGACCTGGCTCCGACACTCTCGACGGCCCATGCGGTCGTGCACCTGGCCTGGCGCTTCCAGCCGACGCGACAGCCGGAGGTGACCTGGGCCGCCAACGCGGTCGGGACCAGCCGCGTGCTGGCGGCGGCAGGTGCCGCCCAGGTGGGCACGGTCGTGTGCGCGTCCTCGATCGCCGCCTACTCCCCGGTCCGGCACGACGTGCCCGTCGACGAGACCTGGCACACGGATGGGGCTTCGGCCGCGGCGTACTGCCGCGAGAAGGCGTACGTCGAACGGCTGCTCGACCAGCACCAGCTGCGCCACCGAGCAGCGCGCGTGGTCCGGCTGCGGCCGGCCTTCGTCTTCCAGCGATCGGCAGCGAGCGAGCAGCGCCGGATCTTCGGCGGGCCGCTCGCGAGGCCGGCCTTGTTCGCCCGTGGCCGAGTGCCGGTCGTACCCGTACCGGCCGGCCTGCGCTTCCAGGCCGTCCACGCCGCCGACGTCGCCCGGGCGGTGGTCGCGGCGGTGGAGGGGCAGGCGGACGGGCCGCTCAACCTGGCGGGCGACGGGATCCTCGAGCGTGAGGACGTCGGTCGCCTGCTCGGCGCCCGCACCGTCGAGGTGCCGCCCCGACTCGTGCGCGGCGCGCTCGCCGCTGCCTTCCACGGGCGGCTGGCACCGGTTCCCGCCGAGCTGTTCGACGCGTTCGCACGACTGCCGATCCTCGACACGGGCCGAGCGCGCGCTGCGCTCGACTGGAAGCCGGAGCACTCCGCCGAGGAAGCCGTGGCCGCGTTCCTCGACGGCGCCCACCACCGCGCCGGCAGCGACCTGCCGCCCCTGCATCCCTGACCGGACCGACCTTCCACGACGACACCACGACCACGAGGAGACACATGCGGATCGGCTACTTCCTGTCCTGCGAGGAGTACACCCCGGCTGAGCTGGTGGAGCAGGCGGTCGCCGCCGAGGAGGCAGGCTTCGACGCGCTCTGGATCAGCGACCACTACCACCCCTGGAACGACGAGCAGGGCCAGAGCCCGTTCGTGTGGGGCGTCATCGGGGCGCTGTCGCACGCCTGCTCTCTGCCGGTGACCACCGCCGTGACCTGTCCGACGGTGCGCATGCACCCGGCAGTCGTCGCGCAGGCTGCCGCCACCGCGGCCGTCCAGCTCGAGGGCCGCTTCGTCCTCGGCGTGGGATCGGGCGAGGCCCTCAACGAGCACGTCCTCGGCGACGTCTGGCCCTCGGCCGACACCCGGCTGGAGATGCTCGAGGAGGCGGTCGAGCTCATGCGTGAGCTGTGGACCGGCGAGGTGGTGACCCGGTCGGGTCGTCACTACGCGGTGGACACGGCGCGCATCTACACGCTGCCCGATCAGCCGCCCCCGGTCTACGTGTCCGGTTTCGGGCCCAAGGCGACGTCGCTCGCCGCGAAGATCGGCGACGGCTACATCTCCACCAAGACCGACGCCGACCTCCTCGAGCAGTTCAAGCGCGAGTCGAACGGCAAGCCGGCGATGGCCGGCACCAAGGTCGCGTACGCGCCGACCGAGGACGAGGGCGTGGACCTGGCGCACCGGATCTGGGCCAACGCGGGACTGCCGGGCGAGCTCGCGCAGGTGCTGCCCTCGCCTCGACACTTCGAACAGGCGTCACAGCTCGTCACGCGGGAGATGACCGCCGACAGCGCACCGGCCGGCCCCGATCCGAAGGTGCACCTCGAGGCCGTCCAGGAGTACGTCGACCTCGGCTACGACGAGGTCTACGTGGCCAACATGGGCCCGCACTACCGGGACATGATCAGGCTGTTCGGCGAGCAGGTGCTCCCCGAGCTGCGCTCGGACCGGAACTGAAGGAAGAGGAGTGCACATGGGCTTGCAGAAGGGCGACCAGGTCGCGTGGAACACCTCGCAAGGCGAGACGACGGGCACCGTCGTCGCGCGCCGGACGCAGGACTTCCAGTTCGACGGACAGCAGTTCCGGGCGAGCGAGGGCGAGCCGGCGTTCATCGTCGAGTCCGACAAGACCGGCGCCAGGGCAGCCCACAAGCAGCACGGGTTGCGGAAGCGATGAGCGGCTACCGATGGAGCCGCGCGATGTCGGCGGCGTCGGCGGGATACGCCTGCTACGCACTGGCGCGTCCCGGCCACCTCGCGCGCGTGCTGAAGGCGTCCGCCGGCGAGCGACGGTCGCTCGACCGGCTGGCGCGCACCTACGGCGTCCGGGACCTCGCCACCTCCGCTCTCGCGCTGTTCCCGGACCCCACACCGGTGCGGACCGCCATGGCGCTGCGCATCACCAGTGACCTCGGCGACTGCCTGGTCCTGGGCAGCAGCACCGACGATCCCGGCGTACGCCGGAAGGCGGTGGCCGTCACCCTCGGGTGGGCGACGCTGAACGCACTGGCCTGGGCCGCTGATGAACGACGCTGACGACGAGCAGGAGGAGACGGAGCAGATGGACGGACGGGAGCAAGCGGGTCACCCTGAGGCCGAGGAGGCTGCGCAGCGGGTGGCCGACTCGGTCGAGTCGTGGGAGTACAGCGCTGAGGCGGACACGGTGGAGCGTGAGCTGGAGTCTGGCCTGGAGGAGGCGGGCGTCGAGGTTCCGGCCGACGAGCAGGACAAGCTGGTCGAACAGATCAAGGACGACGACGGCTCGCCGGACGTCACGGAGGCAGCGCCGCGCGACGGCGAGTGAGCGGGCGCCCGCTCCGCCTTCACCCCGTGACGACCTGCGCGCCGTCGAGGATCTCACGCACGGCCCGTGAGCGCGGGGCCTCGTCGACCAACGTCGCCAGGACGAACTCGGTCGCATAGCGCTCGAAGCGGCTGCCGTGCCGGAGCATGGCGTGACGACCGCCGGGGATGGCGACGTACCCCACCGGGCTCGTGGAGGCGATCCTCCGAGCGAGTGACCCGGATCGCGTCGGGCTGGCGATCCGGTCGTCGAGCCCGTGCACCACCAGCACCCGCCGCCCGCGCGCATCCACCCGGTCGCTCAGGTGGACCCAGGGATTGAGTGCGACGACGCTTCGTACCAACGGCTGGTCGGCGGCCAGCAGGGCCGCGCGACCACCCAGGGAGTGACCGACCAGCGCGACCGGGAGGTCGCCATGTCGTGCCCGGACCTCGCCCAGGGCCCAGGCCACGTCCAGGACCGGGGTGTGATGGGCGTCCCACCCCCGGTGGGAGTTCAGCAGCCGGTGCACGACCAGCCGTCCGGCACCCGCCCGGGCGATCCTGGCGGCCACCGGCACCATCCGCAGCACCGACAGCTGTGCAGGGCTCACGCTCACGCCGGGGGAGCGGGCCGCACCTCCGTGCAGGACGAGGACGACCCCCTCGGCGCCCGCCGGGACCCGCGTGTCGACGAGCCGGGCCCGGCTCACCGGCCCTGCCGACCGGGCGTGGTGTTCACCTGAGCTCCGCTGACACCGCCGGCATCGGTCAACGGGGCCCGACGGCGCGCGTGCGCTCCCGACCGACGGCCAGGCCTAGGCCGACCATTCCGATCCCCAGGAGGAGGTGGAGCCAGTTGTCCGCGTCGTCGAGCGGGACGAAGTTGGCGTCGCTGCCGTGGTCGACGAGCAGGCCGTAGACCCAGAGCACCAGGTAGATGACCCCACCACCGATGAGGTAGCTCCGCGCCGCAGCGAACGTGCGGGCCATCGCGAACCCGACCACCCCGAAGAGCAGGTGGACGATGTTGTGCAGCACGGAGACCTGGAAGATGCCCAGCAGCTGCGCGCGCGACTCGTGACCGGCGAACTCCATCTGGTCGTACTGCGTCGTCACTCCCGGCACGAAGCCGAGGATCCCGACCAGCAGGAACACCGCGGCGACGGCAAGGGCCGCCTTTTGGGCGGCACTCCGGGTGGTGGTGGATGTGCGTGGCGTGGTCATGTCAGCTCCTCCGTTCGTCCCTGGGTGTACGACTGGGTACCCGCTGCCAGACAACTGATGCATCGCGGACGGATCTCGGGGACGTCATGCCGCCGGCAGTCTTGCGGCGTTTCGCCGAGATTTGCGGGCATACCCCGCAGCACCTGGGTCTGGGGATGGTCGTGACCGAGGCCGACTGGGCCTCAGGCGCGTCCTGGCGACCCGTGCGGAGTATCCTGAAGGTGGTCTTTCGGGTCGGGCCCGGCGTCCAGGGCCGGCATTGAAACCCCCTGCGCGCCTGCCTTGGACGTCGAGCCCCCGGCCCGGACCGTCGTGGCCCCGACCACGACGTCGGTCGCGACTCGCCAGGATCTCGCCGTACGCGGTGCCGACCCTCTGCTGGAGAAGCAGGCGTCCACCGGTCACCCTTCGAGCCGTGCGTCGGGGTCCGGGACGCGGGAACACCGCTCACTGTAGGAGGGTCGCGTCACGGTGCCAAGTGTTAGCGTGCCGAGCACGGGGTCGTGCTTCGATCGCGTGCGTCGTGGCCATGGCGCCGCCCGGGCGCCGGTGGCGCGCTGGAGGGGGTGGGGCGCGTGGCTCCACCCGGCGGGTGGTCAGGCTCGGACCCCGGCGAACGTGCCCGGAGGTTCGTGGCCGAGGCCGCGGGCGATGACGAGCAGCTGGCTTCGGGACTGGCCCTGGTCCCGCGGATGTGCCGTGCTGCGGCCCGGGCCCTGACCCTGTCCGGGTGCGCCGTGCACCTGGTCGGACGCGACGGGGCGTCGGGGGTGGCGGGCAGCAGCGACGACCGCAGCTCCCGGATCGCGGACCTCGCCTTCACCACCGGCGACGGACCCGGGCTCGACGCCTACCGACTGCGTCGGCCGGTCCTGGTCGCAGACCTGGCGAGGGCCGCCAGGCGGTGGCCCGGATTCGCCGACGCGGCCGCCGACGTCGGCGTCGGGGCGGTGTACTGCTTCCCCCTCCAGGTCGGAGGTATCTCGCTGGGAGTCCTCGACCTGTACGGCGACGAGCCGCGGGCGCTGAGCCCGGACGAGCTGTCGCTCGCGCTGGCCTTCAGCCACCTCGCGGTGCTGATGGTCCTGGGGGACCACGGCATCGACGCGGACGGCGAGTGGGAGCCCGCGCTCGACCACCGGGCCGAGATCCACCAGGCGCAGGGGATGGTGATGGTCGATCTGGGCGTCGACCTCGCGGAGGCGCTGGTACGCATGCGCGCGCACGCCTTCCAAGGGGGTCTGCCTCTCATCCAGGTGGCCAGGGCGATCATCGCCGGCCTCGTCCTCCCCTCCGCGCGGGGCGGGGAGACACCATGACGACCGGCTGCGGGACAGCGCCGGGACATAGGATGGACGGAACGGAGGAGGGATGAACGTGCCTATGGAGATCGAGCAGCTCGCCGACGTCTTCGTCGAGGTGGCGGACACGCTGGTCGCCGACTTCGACCTCATCGAGTTCCTCCACACGGTCGCCCGGCACGCCACGAAGATCGGCGGTGCGGCGGCTTCCGGGCTGATGCTCAGCGGGCAGGACGGGACGTTGCACCACGTCGGTGCCTCGAGCGAGGACGCCCGGCTCCTGGAGCTGTTCCAGATCCAGAACGACGAAGGTCCGTGCCTCCTCTCCTACCGGACCGGCCAACAGGTGGTCGTCACAGACCTGACCGAGGGGCGCGACCGCTGGCCCCGGTTCGCGGACCGTGCCCTGGCTGCCGGGTTCGAGAGCGTGTACGCGTTCCCGATGCGGCTGCGAGACTCGATCATCGGCGGCCTCAACGTGTTCCAGACCGAGCGACGCGACCTCGACGACGGTGAGGCACGCCTGCTGCAGGCGCTGGCCGACCTCGCCACGATCTCGCTGATCCAGGAGCAGGCCGTCGCGCGGGCCGACGTGCTCACGGAGCAGCTCCAGGCCGCCCTCAACAGCCGGATCGTGATCGAGCAGGCGAAGGGTGCAGTGGCGCGCACGTTCGGGGTCGGGGTCGACGAGGCCTTCGCGCTGCTGCGCGGCCACGCGCGGACCTCCCGCCGCCGGCTCACCGACGTCGCGCACGAGGTCGTCACCTCTCCCGAGGGCCCTGGCCTGCTCCGTCCGACGGCCACCTCCTGACCGAGTGCCCCCGGGAGGATTCGAACCTCCGACCCGCGGATTAGAAGGCCGCTGCTCTATCCAGCTGAGCTACGGGGGCGGGACGTGCGCACTTCCCTGCGGGAAACCCACGCCGAGCCGGAGTCTAGTGGCCGGCGGTGCGCTCCTCAGGCACGCCAGCCTCCGCAAGTGCTGGGGCCGGCATGCTCTTGCAAGACGTCGGAATGCGTCGCAGAACCTGTCCCATTGCGCCGCGTGGGAAGTGAAGTCCGCCGACAGACCGGGCAGTCGCGTGACGTGCCAGGCCCTGCGCCATCAGTGATCTCCCGGCACGGGATCTGCCGCGATGAATTCTGCAATCAGCCGCCGGGTCGACGACAGCCCACGTCCGAGGTAAAGACCCCAACCGGCGTCAGTCCGATGTGATCTGCCGCGCACCTTCTGCTGGACCGAAGAACACCAGGACCGACAGGTCCTCGGTGATGTCGTGAAACCGATGAACCTCATGTGCGGCCACGAAGAAGACCGAGCCGGCGGCGACCGCGGTCGTCTCGCCGGAGCTTGTGAACTTCGCACGGCCGGCCATGACGACGTAGACCTCGTCCTCGGTGTGCGGCTCCTGGAGGTCTTCGGCGCCGGCGCCCAGCGAGTAGGTGCCCAGGCTGAGGTCGGGTCGACGTAGGTGCTCGACGTATCCCGTCCCGCCGGCGTCGAGCCGACCAAAGACGCCTGCGTCCTTGAAACTCTCCACAACTGGGAGGTTACCGCCGCCGAGAACTTGTCCACCCTTCCAAGAGCGGTACAGGGACGCCGCGATAGGACGGTGCGTCCTTCGGCCGCGTATCAGTCTCGCCCGGCGTCGCCCCGTCGCGCGGCGCCGGGCCAGGACCCGCTACTCGGCGTCCGCGAGTGCCTTGACCTCATCGCGGGCGGCGACGACGGCGGCCTGCTGGCGTACGACGACCTCGCGGAAGCCGGCACTGAGGTTCATCGCCAGGGCGTCCTTGTACTCCGAGACCGCGTGGTCCTCGCCGGTCGCGGCGGCCTTGAGCACGGCGTCGGCGTCGTCGCCGGTGAGAGCGTCCCTCAGCGAGATCCAGCCCCGATGCAGGGACGCAGCGACCGTGCCGCTGTTGTCGACGTCATCGCCGTACTCGTGCCCGAGGTCGACGATCTCGCGCCAAAATCCTTCGCGCTGCTCGGAAAGGCGCTGCAGGGTGGTGGCCCACTCGGGGCGCTTCCCGTCGCGGAGCTTCTCGGCCGCGGCGGCAAAGCCCCGCTCGCCGTCTTTCAGCGTCTCGACCAGTTCCTTGGCTGCCTTGGCGTCATCGGACATGCTGCGCTCCTTTGTGAGGTATGTCGTCCCACCCTCACTGACTTGCTTCCTCGACGGATCACCCGTGGGGAGGGTCGATCGCCTCGTGCAGTAGGTGCTGCTGCGCTTCGACCCTCGCCGGCGTCATGGCAGTTTGCGGAAGTCCGTAGGTGCGTCAGTCCGCCGCCCTTGGGGGATCGGAGGTGCACGCTCAGGCCTGCGGGCTCAGGCGGTCATCGCAACACCTCGGTGAGGACTTGTGATGGTGTCTTGAAGCCGAGGGTCTGTCGAGGGCGTCCGTTGGGGCTGGTCGGTATCGGCGTCACGAATCTGCCGGGCCGAACCCCGATCCACCCGCATGCCGACCATCAGGACAACCGGGTGCGCGCCGCCTGCCTACGGGCCTGACCCGGTGGGTTTCATCTGGGACTTCAAGGACCGGATCTACCACGTCGACTGCAAGGACGCGAAGCGGCAGGTAGGCAACGGGCGCAACGGGCGGCTGGGCTCGCACCTGGCGTGGGCCGACCCCCGCCGCGGGTGGGACTTCGTCTCGACGGGGCACGGCGACGTCCCCTGGGAACAGTCCTTCCGGATGCTCAACACCATCGGGTACGACGGTCCGATCTCCGTGGAGTGGGAGGACGCCGGCATGGACCGCCTCGTCGGCGCGCCCGAGGCGCTGGACTTTGTTCGCCGGCTGGCGTTCGACGCGCCGTCGGCGGCCTTCGACGCAGCCTTCTCCTCCAAGGAGTGAGTGGCCAATCGCGGAGGCTGCTCACGCTCGGCCAAGGCACCGGGACTTTCCGGCGCGGGGGCTAGGGGATTGCCTGCCTCGAGCTCCAGCCGAGGGCCGACCGGAGTACGTACCCCATCACCTGACTGGTGACCTTCCATCGTGAGCCCCTCGCCGCATTCACGTGCCGCGCTACGCAACCTTTGGCGGGGGTCACCGCGTCCTGGAGACATGGGGGAGACACCGGGTCGCGGAGGATCGGCGACGAGACGGACGCGGAGCGGGTGGATCGCCGCGGGGATCGCGCTGCTGCTCACGGGGTGTGCGGCGGCCGCACCCGTGCCGCCGACAGTGGTTGCCGAGGAGCCGATGTCGGTGCCGGACCTGGAGCACGAACGGGCTCCCGATCGGCCCTCGCGAGCGATCACGCTCGCCTTCGCCGGCGACGTCCACTTCGAGCTGCAGGTCGCCGAGCTGCTCGAGGGTCGGCGGTCCCGGCTCGGCGCGGCCGGCCGGGCCCTCGCCACCGCAGACCTGGCGATGGTCAACCTGGAGACCGCGATCACCGAGCGCGGCGTACCGGACCCGAAGGAGCTGGAGGACTCGTGGAACCGCTACTGGTTCCGCGCACCCGCGTCGGCCCTCGACTTCCTGGCCCGGTCCGGCGTGGACCTCGTCAGCGTGGCCAACAACCACGGCGCGGACTACGGCCCGATCGGGCTGCAGGACACGCTGCGGGCGAAGCAGCGCGGGCCGCTCGCCGTGGTGGGCGTCGGTCGCGACCGGCGAGACGCCTTCACGCCGCACGAGGTGACCGTCAAGGGGGTCGACCTCGCCTTCCTGGCCGCTGACGCGTCGCGGCGGGAGGGCGCCGGCAGCGGCTGGTCGGCCGGTCCCGGCACGCCCGGCCTGGCGGCCGCCCGCGCACCTCGCCCGACCCACCTCCTGCGCGCGGTGCGGGCCGCCGACGGCAGCGCCGACGTGGTCGTGGTCTATCTGCACTGGGGTGACGAGCTGCGACCGTGCCCCACGCAGCAGCAGCGCTCGCTGGCCCGCGCCCTGGTCGCGGCGGGCGCCGACGTCATCGTCGGGAGCCACGCGCACGTGCTGCTCGGCGCCGGCCGGCTGGGCGGCGGCTACGTGAGCTACGGGCTCGGGAACTTCGTCTGGTACCACACCGGCCAGCCCGAGACGGGGGTGCTGCGGCTGCGGATCAAGGACGGCGAGGTGGTGTCCGACGAGCTGGTCCCGGCCAGGATCGGGACGTGGGGCGCGCCGCGACCGCTGACCGGGGCCGACCGCTCCCGGGCGGTCGACGAGTGGCGCTCGCTCCGCGGCTGCACCGGCCTCGCGCGCTGAACCCTGGATCGGCCGCAACTTCTCGCAGGGTTGCCACGTCATGCTCTTGTAGGGAGCATCAACGGGTCGAAGGAGGCGGGCGGTGGGTCGCACGGGGGTCAGGAGCGTGGTCGCCGTGCTCGGCGCCGCCCTGGCGCTGACCGCCTGCACGCAGGCCGAGGAGCCGCGGCCCCGGTCCGGGGACGAGCCCTCGGAGTCGGAGACCACCGGGGCGTCGTCCCCGACGCGCGACCCGTCGGTGGTGACCCTCGCCTTCGCAGGCGACGCCCACTTCGAGTTCCACCTCACGCGGCTGTTCCGCAACCCCGACGCCGGCCTCGGTCCGATCGACGACGTGCTGTCCGCTGCCGACGTGACCGTGGTGAACCTCGAGACCGCCATCACGACCCGGGGCGAGCCCGAGCCCAAGGAGCTCGAGGTCCCCGACAACCGCTACTACTTCCGGAGCTCGCCGGCCGCTCTCGACGTGCTGGCAGCCGCGGGCGTCGACGCGGTCACGATGGCCAACAACCACGCGGCCGACTACGGCGTGCAGGGGATGCGCGACACGCTGCGCGCCAAGGAGGAGAGCCCCATCTCGGTGATCGGGGTCGGTCGCAACCGGCGGGAGGCGTTCGCGCCGTACCGCGTCACCGTGCGCGGCACCGAGATCGCGGTGGTGGCCGCCGACGCGTCACCGCGCGAGGGCGCGAGCACCCTGTGGGGCGCAACGCCCGACGAGCCCGGGGTCGCCGCCGCGCGCGAGCCGCGCCCCGAGGTGCTGCTCGCCCAGGTCCGCCGGCTGGCGCGGTCGGCCGACGTCGTCGTGGTCTACCTGCACTGGGGCCGCGAGTACGACGCGTGCGCGACGCCGGAGCAGCAGATCGCCGCCCAGGCGCTGTCCGAGGCCGGCGCCGACGTGATCGTCGGGAGCCACGCGCACCGCCTCCTCGGGTCCGGGTGGCAGCCGGACGGCAGCTACGTGAACTACGGTCTCGGCAACTTCGTCTGGTACCACGACCTCGCTCCGGAGACCGGGGTGCTCGAGCTGAGGCTGGAGGACGGGGAGGTGGTGTCCGACGAGTGGGTGCCCGCCCTGATCCAGCCCGACGGCCGGCCGACGCCGCTCGCCGGGCCGGCCGCCGAGCGCGCCCGGGCCCAGTGGCGAGCCGCCCGCGCCTGTGCCGACGTGGCCCCGGCGCCCGGTGCCCGGCCCGTCCGCTTCCGGTCGTCCATCGGGCCCGTCGACGCCGACCTGCAGGAGCGGATGGCGTCCAGCCACCGCGAGCGGTGCCCGCTCGACTGGGGGGACCTGCGCTACCTGCGGCTGAGCCACGTGGGGTTCGACGGCCGGGTGCGCACCGGCGAGCTGGTCGTGGCCGCCTCGCAGGCCGACACCGTCGTGCGGGTCTTCCGCGACCTGTTCCGGGCCGGCTACCCGATCCGCCGGATGCGCCTGGTCAGTGACTACGGCGGCAACGACGACCGCTCGATGGCGGCCAACAACACCTCGGCGTACAACTGCCGCCCGGTGGCAGGGACGACCCGCTGGTCCGACCACGCCTACGGCAGGGCGATCGACATCAACCCGGTGCAGAACCCCTACCTCCGGGCCGGGGCGCCGATCGAGCCGCCCGCCGGGCGCGCGTTCGCCGACGTCGACCGTTCGGTCACCGCCGAGCCGCCGTGGGGCGTGATCCACGACGGCGACGTCGTCGTGCGGGCGTTCAACGAGGCCGGCTGGGCCTGGGGCGGCTTCTGGGCCGACCCCGACTACCAGCACTTCACCGCCGGCTGACCCGGGTCAGCCGCGCTGGGCTGCCATCCACTCCTCGACGTCCGCGCTGGTGCGGGGGAGCGAGGCGGAGAGGTTCCGGTAGCCGTCGGCCGTCACGAGGATGTCGTCCTCGATCCGGATCCCGGTGCCGCGCAGCTCCTCGGGGACGAGCAGGTCGTCCTCCTGGAAGTAGAGGCCGGGCTCGACGGTGAGGACCATGCCCTCGGCCAGGGCCGCGTCGCGGTAGGCCGCGTCGGAGGCGCGGCCGCAGTCGTGCACGTCGAGTCCCAGCATGTGGCTGGTGCCGTGGAGCGTCCAGCGGGCGTAGACCTTCGAGTCGGGGTCGAGCGCCTCGTCGGCGGAGACCGGCAGCAGGCCCATTCCCGCGAGGCCGTGCGCCAGTACGTGCATGGCGGCGTCGTGGGCGGCCATGAACTTCACACCCGGCTTCACCGCCGTGATGCCGGCCTCCTGCGCGGCGTAGACGAGGTCGTAGAGCTCGCGCTGGAGGGACGTGAAGCGCCCGTCGACGGGGAGGGTGCGGGTGACGTCGGCGGTGTAGAGGTTGCGGCCCTCGACGCCCATGTCGAGGAGCACGAGCTCCCCGGGCGTGATCGGGCCGGAGTTGTCGATCCAGTGCAGCGTCGTGGCGTGGGCGCCGCCGCCCACGATCGAGTCGTAGCCGATGTCGTTGCCCATCGCCCGGGCACGGCGGAAGAACGTGCCCTCGATCCACCGCTCGCCGAACTCGAGGACCCGGTCCCACTCGGCGACGGAGTCGGAGAACCCGAGGGTCGTGATGTCGCAGGCCTCCTGCAGCTCGCCGACCTCCCACTCGTCCTTGACGAGGCGCTGCTCGGACGCGACCCGCGCGAGCTCGTCGTCGGTCGTGACGTCGCGGACCTTGTGCTCGTCGTCGAACGCCGGCAGGTCGTCGATGTGCTTGACCTCGAGGCCCAGCGAGTCGGAGATCTCCTTGAGCGACGGTCGGCGGCCGGCCCACAGCTCGCCGTACTGCCGGTCGCGGAAGAACTCGTCGGAGTCGCGGTCCGAGCGGGGGCGCGCGTAGAGGACGTGCTCGTCGTCCTCGATCACGAGCACGGCGTCGCTGGTCTGGTTGCCGCTGTAGTAGGTGTGCGCGGTGTCCGAGCGGAACCGGTAGTCGGTGTCGTTGGAGCGCACCTTGTAGGTGCCGGCCGGGATCACGAGCCGCTCGCCCGGGAACGCCTCCGCCAGCGCCGTACGGCGAGCCGCGGCCCAGTCGGCGATCGGGTGCCTCGGCAGGTCGAGCTCGCGGTCGCCCCACCCCTGGCGCATGAACTTCTGCCACGCCTCGGGGACCTTGGGGTCGTGCGACTCGGTGTTCGGCTGCTGTCCGGTCTCGGTGTCCTCACTCACACGGGCACTCTACGCGGGGCGTCGGCGGCCGCACCGGTTGGTGGCGGAGGCACAAGTAGGCTGCGGCGCATGCCTGGAGCGGTTCGCGAGAACCTGGCGTTCACGGTCCTCGTGACCGTGCTCGTCGTCCTCGGCGCGCTCCCGATCCTCTTCCTCATCGCGGCGTCCGGTGCCCCCTCGTCGCTGCTGCTGGCGACGGTCCTCGCCGCCGTTCCGGTGGGTCCGCTGGTCGCCTGCTACCTGTGGCTCGACCGCTACGAGCCCGAGCCCAAGCGGCTGCTGGCCTACGGGCTGCTGTGGGGCGGGTTCGTCGCCACCGCGGCCGCGCTGCTGGTGCAGGGCCTCGGCGGGATCGTGGTCGGGTTCAGCGACCGCGAGTCGCTGGCCGTGGTCGCGCCCGTCAGCGAGGAGCTCGCCAAGGGGCTGTTCCTGCTGCTGCTCCTGTGGTGGCGGCGGCACGAGCTCGACGGCATCCTCGACGGCATCGTCTACGCAGGCATGGTCGGCATCGGATTCGCCTTCGTCGAGAACATCTTCTACCTCGCCTCGGCCTACAACGGCACCGACGGGATGGGGCCGGGCGGGACGTCAGCGCTCACCGGGGTCTTCGTGCTGCGGTGCCTCATCAGCCCGTTCGCCCACCCGCTGTTCACGACGTTCATCGGGATCGGCGTCGGGATCGCCGTCGGCTCTCGCCGGCCCGCCGTGCGGTTCCTCGCGCCCCTGCTGGGGTACGGGCTCGCCGTGATCGCTCACGGCCTCTGGAACGCGTCCACCCTGTACGGCATCTCCGGCTTCGCCGGGGTCTACCTCGTGCTGATGGCGCCGGCCTTCCTCGCGCTGCTCGGACTGGCCGTGTGGGCCCGCCGTTCCGAGAAGCGGATGCTGACCGCCTCGCTCGCGGACGCCGCCCAGCGCGGGCTCATCCCGGCGACCGACATCCCCTGGCTGGTCGACCTGCGGGCTCGACGTACCTGCCGCCACCACGCGCAGGAGTACGGCGGGACCACGGCGCACCGTGCGATGACCGACTACCAGCAGGCGGCGATCGAGCTCGGCTTCCTGCACTACCGCTACCTGCGCGGGACACCGCCGCCCGACTTCGCCGCCCGCGGCCAGGAGTACGTCGCGCGGATCGCCGCCGCCCGGCCGTACGTCGCCTTCCCCGGACAGGTGGTCCCGACCCGATGACCGACCAGCTGGTCACGGCACTCGTCCAGCTCCACGGCGGGCTGCGCGACCTCCACCTTCCGCTCGCGCTGCCGCGCTCGGACGAGGAGCGCACGATCCTGGCCGAGATGGTCGACCAGCTCGAGGACTACGTCATCCCGCGCGTCCTCAGCGCCGACGCGCCGCTGCTCGCCGTCGTCGGCGGGTCCACGGGGGCCGGCAAGTCGACGCTGGTGAACTCGCTGGTCGGCCGGCGGGTCACCGAGCCGGGGCTGCTGCGGCCGACCACCCGCTCGCCCGTGCTGGTGCACAACCCCGCCGACGCCGACTGGTTCCGACAGGACCAGGTGCTGCCCGACCTCGAGCGGATGGACCGGCCGACCACCGACCCCGGGGCGCTCCAGCTCGTCGCGACCGACGCACTGCCGGCCGGGCTTGCGATCGTCGACGCGCCCGACATCGACTCGGTCGAGGCGCAGAACCGCACCCTCGCGGGCCAGCTCCTGGCCGCGGCCGACCTGTGGTTGTTCGTGACGTCGGCCGCGCGCTACGCCGACCAGGTCCCGTGGGACTTCCTCCGCCGTGCGGCCGAGCGCTCGGCCGCGGTCGCGATCGTGCTCGACCGCACCCCCCTCGAGGCCGTCGAGACGGTCGCGGCGCACCTCGCGCGGATGCTGGCCAGCCGCGGCCTCAAGGACTCGCCGTTGTTCATCGTGACCGAGGGGCCGGTGGACGACCAGGGGCTGCTGCCACCGGAGGCGGTCGCCGACGTCAAGCGCTGGCTCGGCGCGCTCGCCCAGGACGCCGACGCCCGCGCGCTCGTGGTCCGCCAGACGCTGGAGGGAGCAGTCCGCGACCTGGTGCTCCGCACGCACGTGGTCTCCGACGCCGCGGGCGAGCAGGTCAGGGCCGAGCACCGGCTGCGGCTCGACGCCGAGGCGGCGTACGACGACGCGGTGGCCCGGGTCGCCGAGGCGAGCGCCGACGGCACGCTGCTGCGTGGCGAGGTGCTGGCCCGGTGGCAGGAGTTCGTCGGGACCGGCGAGCTGCTGCGGACGCTCGAGACGCGGGTCGGCTGGCTGCGCGACAAGCTCGTCAACGCGCTCAAGGGCAAGCCGCAGCAGGCCGAACGGGTCACCGTCGCGGTCGAGTCGGGACTGGAGACGCTGCTCCTCGAGCACGCCGAGGCCGCCGCCGAGCGCGCCGAGGCGTCGTGGCAGACGATGGCGCCGGGCCAGGCCCTGCTCGCCGACGCAGGCGAGGACCTCGGCCGCGCGTCGCGCGACTTCCGTCGTCGCGCCGAGCGGGCCGTGCGCGACTGGCAGCAGGACGTGCTCGAGATGGTCCGTACCGAGGGCGCCGACAAGCGCGGCACGGCGCGGTTCCTGGCGTACGGCGTGAACGGGCTGGGCGTCGCCCTGATGATCGTCGTCTTCGTGCACACCGGTGGGGCGCTGGTCGGCGCCGAGGCTGGGGTCGCCGGCGGCACGGCCGTGCTCGGCCAGAAGCTGCTGGAGGCGGTCTTCGGCGACCAGGCCGTGCGCACCTTGGCCGAGCGCGCCCGGCGCGACCTCGCCCAGCGCACCGAGGAGCTGTTCGCCACCGAGCGCGCCCGCTACACCGACCTGCTCGACTCGCTGCAGGTCGACGCCGAGGCGCCCGACCGGCTCCGCACCGCCGCCCGCAAGGTCGACGACCTCCGGGCAGGCGGGCTGCAGGTGACGCCATGACGTCTCTCCTCGACGGGGCCAAGGCGTTCCTGACGCGTGGCTCCGACGACATCGGCGCGCGGCTCGCCGGCCTCGAGACCGCCGTGGTGGCCGCTCGCGGCCGGCTCGGCGACGACCTCGTCGACGACGCGGCCGGGGTGGTCGACCGCGCCGCGGCCCGGCTGCGGCTCTCGGCCGACCACACGGTCGTGGCGATCGCCGGCGCCACGGGGTCGGGCAAGTCCTCGACGTTCAACGCCCTGGTCGGCCTCGACCTGGCGGCGGTCGGCGTACGCCGACCCACGACCTCGTGGGCGAGCGCGTGCGTCTGGGGTCGGGACGGTGCCGACGACGTGCTCGACTGGCTCGAGATCCCCGAGCGGCACCGGGTCGTCCGCGACTCGATGCTCGACTCGGGCAAGCGCGAGGACAAGCAGCTCGCGGGCGTCGTCCTGCTCGACCTCCCCGACCACGACTCGACCGAGGTCTCGCACCACCTCGAGGTCGACCGGCTCGTCCGGCTCGCCGACCTCCTGGTCTGGGTCCTCGACCCGCAGAAGTACGCCGACGCGGCGATCCACGACCGCTACCTCGCCCCGCTGGCCGGCCACCGCCAGGTGACCGTGGTCGTGCTCAACCACATCGACACCGTGCCGGAGCCGCGCCGTGACGCGATGGTCGCCGACGTACGTCGGCTGCTCGACCTGGACGGTCTCGCGGGGGTGCCGATCTTCGCGATCAGCGCTCGCGACGGCACCGGGACCGACGCGCTGAAGCGCGAGATCGCCGACCGGGTGGCGGCGAAGCAGGCGACCCGGCAGCGGATGGACGCCGACGTGCGCGCGGCGGCGGCGCGCCTCGACGCGGCGACCGGACGGGCGACGACCGACTCGCTGCCGAAGGGTCGGTTCGCGGCGCTGGAGGACGCGTTCGCGGACGCCGCCGGCGTGCCCACCGTCGTGGCCGCGGTGGTCGAGTCGACCCGGGTGCGGGCCAACCGCGCCACCGGCTGGCCTGTCACGTCGTGGCTCTCACGGCTGCGGCCCGACCCCCTGAAGCGGCTCCACCTCGACCTCGGCGCCGCCGGGAAGCAGCTCACCGGCCGGTCGCGGACCTCGGTGCCCGAGCCGACGCCGGTGCAGCGGGCCAGGGTCGACACCGAGGTGCGGGCGCTGTCCGACGAGATCTCGGCCGGCCTGGCCGCGCCGTGGGCCCGCGCCGTACGGCGGGCGTCGACCGCCCGGCTCGACGACCTCGGCGACCGGCTCGATGCCGCGCTCGGCGCCACCGACCTCGGCGTCGCCCGGCTGCCGACCTGGGCCGGCGCGGTACGGCTGCTGCAGTGGCTGCTGATCCTGACCGCGCTCCTAGGCGGGGTCTGGCTCGCGTCGCTCGCGGTGATGGGCTACCTGCAGCTGCCCCAGCCCGACACCCCGCGGTCGCAGGGGATCCCGTGGCCGACCCTGATGCTGCTCGGCGGGGTGGCGCTCGGCGTCCTGCTCGCGCTGGGGTGCCGGGTGCTGGTGCGCCTGACCGCGCGCTCGCGCGGTCGGACCGCCCACCGGAGGCTCAGGGAAGCGATCGCGGGCGTCGCACGGGAGCTCGTGGTCGAGCCCGTCGAGGCGGAGCTCGCCGCCTACCGGACCGTGCGCTCCGGTCTCGACCGCGCGCTCTCCTAGCCCTGGCGGGCCGCGACCCGTCCACACGACCCGGTCGCGCGCGGCTCTCCCCAGGCCGCGCGCCGCGGCGCCGTCCGTGTCGGTAGCGGCCCGGAGGCTGCTGGACGCGCGGTCACCCGACCACGCCGACGCGAAGGAGACAGCGATGAACGAATCCATGGTCACGTTCCAGGGCTGGCTGGGCGGCGACGTCCGCACCCGCAGCGCCGGAGGAGCGGTGGTGGCGTGGTTCCGCGTGGCCAGCACCCCGCGACGCTTCAACCGGTCGACCCAGGCGTGGTCCGACGGCCCGACGCAGTGGTACACCGTGAACGCCTGGCGGGCGCTCGGCGAGCACTGCGCGGCCTCGCTCCGGCGGGGCGACCCGGTCGTCGTGCACGGCCGGCTGAGCCACAGCACCTGGGTCAACGCCGAGGGCGTGGAGGTGACCTCGCTCGAGGTCGACGCGAGCTTCGTCGGCCACGACCTCAACCGCGGCCGGTCGGCCTTCACCAAGACTGCGCGGCGGCCCGAGGCGGCGAGCGCTGCCGACGACGCTGAGCAGTCACGCGGGGCGTCCAGCGAGGTGCCGGAGGCCGACGCGGCCGCCTGACCGGCCGGGGTTCGCCCGCGAATCGGAGGCTCGCCGGGCCGCCGGTAGGCTCCGGGATCATGGCTGAATATGTCTTCACCTTGCGGAACGTGCGCAAGGCCCACGGCGACAAGGTCGTCCTCGACAACGTCACCCTCTCGTTCCTCCACGGCGCCAAGATCGGCGTCGTCGGGCCCAACGGCACCGGCAAGTCGTCCCTGCTCAAGATCATGGCGGGGCTCGACCACGCCAACAACGGCGACGCGATCATCGACCCCGATGCCACGGTCGGCATGCTCCAGCAGGAGCCGCCGCTGACCGAGGGCAAGACGGTCCAGGAGAACGTCGAGGAGGCGGTCGGCGAGATCAAGCGCAAGCTCGACCGCTTCAACGAGGTCTCCGAGGCGCTCGGCGACCCCGACGCCGACTACGACGCGCTGCTCGGTGAGATGGGCGACCTCCAGACCGACCTCGACCACGCCGGCGCGTGGGACCTCGACAGCCGGCTCGACCAGGCCATGGACGCGCTGCGCTGCCCGCCGCCCGAGGCGCTGGTCGACACCCTGTCCGGTGGCGAGCGCCGCCGGGTCGCGCTGTGCAAGCTGCTGCTCCAGCAGCCCGACCTGCTGCTGCTCGACGAGCCCACCAACCACCTCGACGCCGAGTCGGTGCAGTGGCTGGAGAGCCACCTCGCGTCGTACCCCGGCTGCGTGCTGGCCGTCACCCACGACCGGTACTTCCTCGACAACGTCGCCCAGTGGATCCTCGAGCTCGACCGTGGCAAGACCCACCCCTACGAGGGCAACTACTCCACCTACCTCGAGACCAAGAAGGACCGCCTCAAGATCGAGGGCCAGAAGGACGCCAAGCGAGCCAAGATGCTCGAGCGCGAGCTCGAGTGGGTGCGCTCCAACGCCAAGGCCCGCCAGACCAAGAGCAAGTCCCGGCTGGCGCGCTACGAGGAGATGGCGGCCGAGGCCGACCGGATGCGCAAGATCGACACCTCCGAGATCAACATCCCGGCCGGACCCCGGCTCGGTGACGTGGTGCTCGAGGCCCGCGACCTCACGAAGGGCTTCGACGACCGCACGCTGATCCACGACCTGTCGTTCACGCTTCCGCGCGCCGGCATCGTCGGTGTGATCGGCCCCAACGGCGTCGGCAAGACCACGCTGTTCCGGATGATCACCGGCAGCGAGAAGCCTGACGACGGAGAGCTGACGGTCGGCCAGACCGTGAAGATCTCCTACGTCGACCAGAGCCGCGGCGGCCTCGACCCCACCAAGAACGTGTGGGAGGTCGTGTCCGACGGGCTCGACTTCATCAAGGTCGCAAACTTCGAGATGAACTCCCGGGCCTACGTCGCGTCGTTCGGCTTCAAGGGACCCGACCAGCAGAAGAAGGCGGGCGTGCTGTCCGGCGGTGAGCGCAACCGGCTCAACCTCGCGCTCACGCTGAAGATGGGCGGCAACCTGCTGCTGCTCGACGAGCCGACCAACGACCTCGACGTCGAGACCCTGTCGTCGCTCGAGGACGCGCTGCTCGACTTCCCGGGCTGTGCCGTGGTCACCTCCCACGACCGGTGGTTCCTCGACCGGATCGCCACCCACATCCTGGCGTGGGAGGGCGACGAGGAGGACCCGTCGCGCTGGTTCTGGTTCGAGGGCAACTACGCCGCCTACGAGGAGAACAAGGTGGAGCGGCTCGGCGCCGAGGCGGCCCGCCCGCACCGCGTCACCCACCGGCGCCTCACCCGGCGACTGACCCGGCCCCGCCTCCCCGAAGCGCCGGTGCTCTCCACCTAGGCTCGGCCACGTGAGCCGACGATGAGCAAGATGGACGAGCTGCGCGCCATGCGTGAGCAGCGCTACGCGCAACGCACTGCGGGCGCTGTCACCCGCACCACCGCTCCCACGCCCCTGGCCCGGCCCGCTCCCAGCGCTCCCGCGGCGCCCGGCCCGGAGGCAGAGCCGGCCGGTGAGGCGCTCTGCGGCCACCGGTCCATGAACGGGCGCACCTGCACCCGCGAGCACGGCCACTCGGCCAAGAGTCACCGCTACTCCTGACCTGGGTGACACGGTCACGGCGTCAGTGAGCGGATGATCTGTCGTGCCGGAGCGCTTCGGATGCCCTGGTAGCCGGTTCCGGCCCAGAGCTGGGCTGCCTGCACATCGCCGGCCGCCAGAGCCGCCGCGCGCAGGGGTGCAGTCAGGCGGTGGACGTGCGGATAACCCGCTGGCGCATCGCCGTGCTCGCGCATGAACCGGTTGCTCAGGCCCCGAGCCCACCGGCCCGTGAACGCCCGGGTCCGGCCGGTGTGGGTGAACACGGTGTCGACCAGTGCCGCGCGATGAACCGGATGCGTGCCCGCCTCGTCGGCCAGCAGCAGCGCCGTGCCGACCTGTGCTGCGACCGCACCTCGTCGCAACACCGCCTCGACACCTGCCGCATCGCTGAGACCACCGGCGGCCATGACCGGGACGTCCACCTGGGACACGATCACCGTCAGCAGGCTTTCGAGGCCGACCTGGTCGTCAGGCTGTGCGTCGAGGTCCCAGACCCCTCGGTGACCGCCTGCCTCCGGCCCCTGGACGCACAGCGAATCCGCCCCGCGCCGCACCGCCTCACGCGCTTCAGACAGGGAGGTCACGGTCGCCGTCGAGTGGATCCCCAGCTCCGCCAAGCGTCGGAACACGGCGGCGTCGGGGCAGCCGAAGGTGAACGAGACCACGTCCGGGCGAAGGTCCAGCACGGCCTCCAGCTTCGCGTCCCACCCGTCGTCGTCCCAGACCGGGTCGCCCAGCGCCACCCCCAGGCGGGCGGCCTCCGGCTCCACGGCACGGCGGTAGGCATCAAGGGCGTCATGAGCTGGTTGGTAGGGCTTGACGACGAACAGGTTGAGGCCAACCGGCCCTGACGTCGCCTTCCGCATGTCGGCAACCTCGGATGCCACCTTGTCGGCTGTCTTGTAGCCCGCTGCCAAGAAGCCCAGACCACCCGCGTCAGAGACCTCAGCGGCCAGCGCTTGGCTCGAAGGTCCTCCCGCCATCGGCGCACCCACGACAGGGACCGGCAGATCCCGAGGGTCGAACATGGGGACAGGCTATCGACGACCCCCGAGACAGGGACGTTCATCCCGAGACATCCAAGCCTCACCAAGTGAAGATCAAGTACACAGCGACAGCAGTGACGGAGAACCATGAAGGCAAGAGTGCCCACAGCGAACAGAACTTCGCGCCGGGGAGGCGTCGGCACGTTCACATCGGCGAGGTGCCTCCCACCGATCTGTGCTTCGGCCCAGGGCAGAGTGGTCGGCGAGGGAGCTCTACGCGACCAGTCCGCCCAGCCACACGTGCAGCTGACGAGGATCCCGTCCCCATCTGGCACCGCCGAGAGGTTGTGCTCGCTCGAGTGCTGCTCCACGGTGCGACACCTTGCCACGCCGGGTCGGAAGTGTCGCCCTCGGAGTCGTGACCGCGATGGCCTGATCGTTCGCACTGCCGCTGAGCGTGCACGGGCTTCGGCAACCCCACGACCTCCTAGGACACCCCCTGCGCAAGGGTGCACTCGCATGCCGATGAGCGGTCGCTTCAACGCGACCGACCTGTCCTCCAGGAGGCCACGAAGGGACGCGGCTCCCTGAAGACGACCTGAGCGCCGTCAGCATGTGGCCGCCGCACCTGGCGGTTCCTACGTAGCGGCGCCAACTGTTGCCGCTTCATCACCAGGCTCGCGTTGCATCTCCCCCAGGGCCTCAATCATCTGCGAGAACTGTTCGGCGTTCGGTGGCACGAACGGCTCCGCGTGAGGAACGGTTTCCAGGACTTTGATGAAGTCTTCCAGCTGCGTGCCGCTGGCGGCCGGTAGGTGCGACGAATAAATCCGTCTGGGTTGAATCTGGCGGACTCGGTCAAGGACGTGGTTGAAATCGTCGCCGTCGACGATGTGTACCCATGGTGAGTCCGAGGTTGCCCAAGCCAGCATCCCGCCGGCAAGCGCGTCCGGCGGCACGTCTGCCGCATCTTGGGTCGCCTCGGGCAAGATCGCACCAAACGCGTCCACGCTGAACAATGCGCCCGTCGAGCGGTCCAGCACTCCCGTAGATAGTGGGCTATCGAACAGCGGCGGCGCGACCGCCGTCAGCGTGCGATCCCCGACATGAATCTCGTCACCGAACCGTATGGCGTGCACCCGCTCCATCGGAACCGGCCACCACGTTCCCATCCGCAGCGCACTGAAGGCGTGAGTGACAAGTGTGGCGTTCGGCGCTGCCTCCATGATCCGCTGGATACTTCCGGTGTGGTCGGCGTCGTCATGGGTCAGCCACACCCACTTAAGACTCTGAAGATCTACTACTGAATCGACTGCGGCCAGGAAGTCGTCACCGTCTACTCCTATGCCGGTGTCAATCAAGACCGGCTCCTCTGCCATCAACACATAGGCATTGACCGGCAGAACCCCTACACCAGGGAGGGGTAGATTAGCCGGAAACACATGGACGTCTGGCGCGGCCTGATAAGGGGCATCCACGATGACCTCCTAGGAGACAAAGGAATGTCTGAAGCCCTCGAACCTACGCCCGATCAAGCCCCCTCGCAACGGAATCGGCTGCTGCTTTGATTGACTCCACGCAAGGCGAGGTGGTCGGGGGCAGTGGTTACTCAGCGGCTCCGAACTCACTGATCCACGAGAACGCGCGCCCCGGCCGGAGCCCCCATCTCGCCGCCGCACCTGACATCACTCAGTAGACGACGAGCACCGATACAACTGTTGAATGGGGATGTGCACGCTCATGCCGCTGAGCGCGAACTTTCGGCTTTGCTAGCGCGAGGCCGAAACTGTGTCGCGCGGCCGCGTCCGATGCCAGACCTCCCACGCGATCCAGACCATGAAGAAGTAGGTGGCGAAGCACGCAAGGACGTACCCGACCTGGTCGAGCAACACGGTGACCTCGCAGTCGTCGCACTCACCTCCGACCACCTCGTCCCGGTCGAGTCCGGCCATCCTCCACGCAAGCCAGGTCGCGACGCGCCAGGTCGCGTACAAGCCGACCAGGAACACGATCAGACCAACGACCCTCTTTCGCGATGACTTCACGCTGTTCTCCGATCGGCTTGTAGCCCGATTATGCGACTCCGCAGGGCGAGTGCACGCTCAAGCCGCTGAGCGTGCACGGTCATGCCGAAGAGCGGTCGGTCACTAGCACGGGTCTAGGGGCCTTGACCTCTACCTAGCCCCTAAGTAGTATTCGACTATGCCACCCGCCAAGCCCCGGATGACGATCCCGACCCAGCTGGTCCTCCAGGCGCTGCTGGTCGAGCCGGACCAGGAGCGCTACGGCCTGGAGATCGGCGCCGTGGCCGGTCTGGCCAGCGGGACCGTTCACCCGATCCTCGCGCGGCTGGAGTCCGTCGGCTGGCTGCGCTCACACTGGGAGGACGCCGATCCGGCCGTGGCCGGCCGCCCTCTGCGCCGCTACTACTCGCTCACCGCCCACGGCGCGGTCGCCGCCAGATCTGCTCTTGCCGCCGCAAGACGTCCGCGTGCGTTCTCCCCGGGCCCGGCGGTGACCACATGACACTCCCTCGCCCGTCGGCGGTGTTCCTGGTCCGACTGGCGACGTACGTGCTCCCCGGCGGGGCGGTCCGTGACCGCTACCGCCAGGAAGTGATGGCGGAGCTCCACGATCTCGGGGTCTCTGCTCAGCTGGCGCACGCGTTGGGGTTCCTGAGTCGCTCGTGGGCCCTGCGCAGGGCGGTCACCGGAGCCGAGCCGATCGGCGACCCCGCAGTTGCCCAGACGGTCCCGCTGCACTGCCGATGGCGCCTCTACCACCACTACCGACTGGTCTTCACCGACGACGGCGACCGCTACCTGCGCTGCGCCAACTGCGGGCTGGATCACCCCTATGTCGGGCACAACAGGTGGTGGATCGCCGACGCAAACCAGTAACAGTCCAACGACAGCAGCGCGTCGGCCGGGCTGGCAAGTCGACGAGGTTCGCTCGATTCGAGGTGCGCACTCACACGCCGCTGAGTGTGCACGGTACAGCGGCGAGCGGGCGTTCGATGTGCCGTGTCCGGGCATGGTGACCCCGTCCGGTCCGCCGCAAGGCCCGGCCGCCGGATAGCGTCGCTGGATGGGCACCATGGACTGGACTGCCGAAGTACTCGACCAAATCGAGACCCACTGGCAGGAGCAGTTGCGACCACGACTAGCGGGGCTGACGGACGAGGAGTACTTCTGGGAACCAGTCCCAAAGTGCTGGTCGGTCCGCAGGCGGGGAGAGAGCACCGCACCGCTCGCGTGGGGCTCGGGCGACTTCACCTGGGACTACGGACCGGACACGGCGCCGCCGCCGGTGACCACGATCGCGTGGCGGTTGGGTCACTTGGTCGAGAGTTTCGCGTCCACCAATGGGGTGTACTTCGGCGGCGCGAGAGTGGACGCCGAGACATTCGACTACCCCGGCACCGCCGTGTCCGCGCTTGCGCGTCTCGACGAGGAGTACGCCGGCTTCGTCGCCGGAGTCCGGTCGCTCGGTGACATCGGGTTGGCCGAACCGCAGGGCCTCCGCAGCCCTCCCGCGTTCGCCCACGCACCGGTCGCTCGTGTCGTGCTCTACATGAGCGTCGAGGCCTTCCATCATGGCGCCGAGGTCTGCCTGCTTCGCGATCTCTACGGCAACCTCGCGTAGACCTGTCGCGCTGACCGCTCATGCAGCGCGCAAGGCTGGACGAACTTCGGCAAGCCCACACAGGTCCCACCGCTACGTGCGCCTGGTGAAGGCGATCTTGCCGGTGGGTGTGGTCGTGGCTTGGTAGCGGGGGTCGTGGGCGAGGGTGTGGTGGCGTTGGCACAGGAGCCGGCCGTCGGCGACGGCGGTGTGCCCGCCCTGGCTCCAGGGGGTGTCGTGGTGGGCGTGGGTCATCGAGGCGGGGCGGTCGCAGCCGGTGGCGGTGCAGCCGCCGTCTCGGACTGCCAGGGCGATGCGTTGGGCTTTGGTGTGGAAGCGGCGTCGGCGTCCGACGTCGAGGGGTTCGGAGGCTCCGCCGAGGACGACCGGGATGATCCCCGCCTGGCAGGCGAGGCGTCGTGCTTCGCCGGCGGAGATCCGGGTGCCGTCGCACAGCCCCGCCGCGGCCAGGTCGCCGAGCAGTGACTCGCGGGTCATGGTGACCACCACGGTGGCGGCAAGACCGCCGGTGTGGGGGACGGTGTCGTCGGGTCGGGTCTCGAGGTACTCGCAGAACGCCTGGCCCAGCTTGTGCCGCGTCAGCGTGTTGGCCGGGAGGTTCGGGTTGCGTTTCGGTGCGGCGAGGGCGAGGAGGTGCTTGCGCAGGATCGAGCCGTGCAGGGAGGGGATGGTGAACCTGCCGTGGCACTGCCCGTGGCCGTCGTCGGCCATCGTGAACGACGCCGCGGCGCGGGCGTCGGCCTCCTCGGCGGCGAGGCGTCGGGCTTCTTCGGCGTCGGCCGCAGCCGGGTCGAGGACCTCCAACAGCCGGCGACCCAACACGCGGAGGGCTCGGGCGTCGTGGTGCTGGGCCTCGGCCAGCAAGAACGCCTCCGCCTTCACCACCAGGTCCGGATCGACGAGGTCGGTGGGGAGGTCGTCGACCGCGTCGACGATCACCTGCGCCTGGTCCACGGTCACTTCGGCGGCCGCCAACGCGGCGTCGACGTCCGGGTGAGATTCCAGGGCCTGCGCCAGGCGCGCCGCCCGATGGACCGCCGGCCGCGTCGTCCGGGTCTGGTGTGCCAGCCAGTTCGCCGCCGACGTCGCACCGACGTCTTGACCCACACCCGCGCGTTCGGCCTGGGCCAGGAGCCGTAGCTGCAGCTGTGCCACCTGCGCCTCCAGCCGCGTGACCTCGACCAGCGTCGACCCGAGCTCCTCGGACGGCATCGACCACACCGGCGTGCCCGACACCGACCCCAGCGCTGCTCGCACCGACGCAACGGCGGACGACACCGGGTGCGAGGAGACAGCGGCTGCGTCCATGCCATCGAGTCAACGCACCGCCACCGACACCACGGCCGGATCTGCAGAACCCTGTGGAGAGTGCGGTTCAGAGGTTCGCTGTGAAGGGTTCGTGGCTCACATGGGCGGGCCAGGGATCAGCGGAACGTGAGCCAGAGACCGACCGCGGTCGGCAGGAGGCCGAGCACGAGCCACCAGGAGAGGATGCTGCGCCCGTGGATGCCCAGGGCGGCAGCAACGGCGACCGCCCCGAAGCCGCCGGCGATGACGTTCAGACCGATCTCGGCGCTCGTCGTCGGGCGGGGCAGGGTCATCGCCAGCAGGACCAGGCCGACGGAGAGGTGGAGGATCGTCGTCACCGCAAGGGTCGACATGACCCATCGCTGCACCTGGGTGAGACTGCGCTCCTCCGCATGCGGGTCACGCACCGGGCGAGGTGACTCGGGGTCCATCAAGTGACGCCGACGCTTGCCCGCTGGCGGTGCGCCGTTCGACGGGCCGGTGCTGCCGATGCTCACGCTCGTCCTCCTGCTGTGCACACGTTGCTGTCGGAACGACCGCGGCGCCGACGGTATGCCTCCGCACCGGCGTGACTCGCGTCTCTCCGGGCGTCAGTGTTCGGGGCGGATCTCCATCTCCGGGTGGGCCGCCACGAGGTTGTCGGCGACCGCGTCGAAGACCCGGCCGACTGCGGCCAGGTCGTCGGCGTCGACCAGGTCGACGAGGTTCGTGCGTACGCCGCGCACGTGGGTGGGCGCCATCGCGACCAGCAGGTCCCAGCCGCGGTCGGTCATCGCGCACACGACGCCGCGGCCGTCCTCGGGCGACTTGATCCGCTCGACCAGGTGGGACTTCTCGAGCCGGCCGACCGTGTGGGTCACCCGGCTGCGGCTGTGGGCCATCGAGTCGGCGAGCTGCGCCATCCGCATCCGGCGACCCTCCCGCTCCGAGAGCCGCACCAGGATCTCGTACTCCGCGAGCGAGATGCCGTGCTCGCGGCTCAGGTCGTTGTCGAGCCGGTCGAAGAGCAGCGTGGTCCCCATGACGAGAGCGCGCCAGTCCCGTTGCTGGGCCTCGTCCAGCCAGTAGATCCCCGAGTCACTCATGGCGCGAACCCTAGCCGCAGGACGCCGCGGAGACGGTCAGATGCGCTCGATGATCAGGGCCATGCCCTGCCCGCCGCCGACGCACATCGTGATCAGCCCGGTGGTCTTGTCGTGCCAGTCGAGGCTGTTGAGCATCGTGTTCTGGAGCCGGGCGCCGGTCATGCCGAACGGGTGGCCGACCGCGATCGAGCCGCCGTTGACGTTGAGCCGGTCGAGGTCGATCCCGAGGTCCTGGTACGACGGCACCACCTGTGCCGCGAAGGCCTCGTTGATCTCGACCAGGTCGATGTCGCCGATGCTCATGCCGGCGTGCGCGAGCGCCCGCTTGGTGGCCTCGACCGGGCCGAGGCCCATGATCTCGGGAGAGAGGCCGCTGACCCCGGTGGCCACGATCCGGGCGAGCGGCCGCACGTCGAGCTCCGCCGCCCTCGTGTCGGACATGATCACGACCGCGGCCGCCCCGTCGTTGAGCGGGCAGCAGTTGCCGGCGGTGACGACGCCGTCGGGGCGGAAGACCGGCTTGAGCTCGGACGCAGCCTCGAGCGTGACCCCGGGGCGCGGGCCGTCGTCAGCCGACACGACCGTGCCGTCGGGGGTCGTGACCGGGGTGATCTCGCGGGTCCAGAAGCCGTCGGTGATCGCTTGCTCGGCCAGGTTCTGCGACCGGACACCGAACTCGTCGAGCTCCTGCCGGGTCAGGCCGCGCAGCCGGGCGAGGTTCTCGGCGGTCTGGCCCATGGCGATGTAGATGTCGGGGACCGCGCCGTCGTCGCGCGGGTCGTGCCAGTCCTGGCCGCCCTCGGCGGTCCTCGCCGTCCGCGCCACGGCGTCGGCGAACCGCGGGTTCTGCGTGTCGGGCCAGTGGTCGGACGTGCCCTTGGCGAACCGCGAGACCGTCTCGACCCCGGCGGAGACGAAGACGTCCCCCTCGCCGGCCTTGATCGCGTGGAACGCCATCCGCGTGGTCTGGACGGAGGAGGCGCAGTAGCGCGTGATCGTCGCGCCCGGGACGTCGTCCATCCCGTTGATGATGTTGACGACCCGACCCATGTTGAAGCCGGACTCGCCGCCCGGCAGGCCGCAACCGAGGTAGAGGTCGTCGACCGTCGAGCGGTCGAGCTCGGGCAGCTGGTCGAGCGCGGCGCTCACGATGGTCGCCGCGAGCTCGTCGGGCCGCAGGTCCTTGAGCGAGCCCTTGTTCGCCCGGCCGATGGGCGAGCGGGCGGCGGACACGATCACGGCCTCGGGCATGGGGGCTCCGATCAGTGGAGAGTCAGTGGGGGACGCAGGGGTCCTCGCCACCCTAGTCCGGGGGATCTCTGACAGCATCGTGGCGTGCGCCACGTCTTCGAGTGCCCGATGCGGTGGGCCGACATGGACCTCCTCGGGCACGTCAACAACGTGGTCTACGTCGACTACCTGCAGGAGGCCCGAGTCGACCTGCTGCGCCACCACGGACCGAGCCCGACGTCCGAAGGCGGCCTGGTCGAGGGGGTCGTGGTGGTCCGCCACGAGGTGCAGTTCCTGGCACCGCTGACGTTCCGGTTCCGGCCGGTCAGCATCGAGGTCTGGGTGACCGAGGTCCGGGCGGCGTCGTTCACGATGGCCTACGAGGTGTTCCACGAGACGGACGAGGGGCGCACCGTCTACGCGCGGGCGAGCACCGTCCTCACGCCGTACGTCTTCGCGACAGAGCGCCCCCGGCGGTTGACGCCTGAGGAGAAGCAGGCCCTCGCGCCGTACGTCGAGCCCCTCGAGACCCGCGCCGCGCGCGCTCCTCGGGAACCGCGGGCCGAGCCGGTCCGCGAGGAGGTCGGCCACTACCCCGTCCACGTCCGGTTCTCCGACGTCGACGTCTACGGGCACGTCAACAACGTGAAGTACTTCGAGTACTTCATGGAGGCCCGGATCTTGATGACCGCCCGGCTCTGGAAGGGCGTTCCCGACGGCACCCCGGAGCCCGTCGTGGTCGTGGCGCAGACCGACGTCGACTACCGGGTGCCGATCCTCTTCCGCCAGGAGCCGTACGACGTCTGGTCGCGGATCACCCACGTGGGGACGACGTCGACGACGATCGAGTCGGAGATCTGCGACGGTGACGTCGTGCTCTCGCGGGCGCGGGTCGTGATCGTGTTCTTCGAACCCGCCACCGGCCGGGCGACCCCGCCGCCCGCGGCGTACCACGAGCGACTGATGGCGGCTACTCGAACGAGTTGACCATGAACTGTAAGCGCCGGGTCTCTGACCTGCGACGGAGCGATCGAAACGCGGTCTGACCTGGCGATATGCCCCTCATGAGCTAGCAACCCTGCGCGTTGCTTCTCGTTGGTCGGCTACATCACAGCTACATGCGGCCGACTTCTCGAGCCCACCTCTCGACTGCGCCGGTCGTCGATACTGGACCAGCCGCGAGCACCGCGGCAGCTGGGGGAATGCGTCGGTCTTGGCGAGCTGTCCGACGCGCTGTCGGCTCACCCCCAGAATCTGGGCCATCTCCGTGATCCCCACCAGATGATGAGCCATGGCGTCCCCCACCGACACCATCGACCGCCTCATCGACCACCACGCCGGCAACGCACCGCAGACCCGCGGGCGCGTCTCCATGATCGTGACGCCGTACGCCGAAGAGCTCCGTTCCGCGATCGAAGAGGCGGCCGGACGATCAGCGGCGTCCCGGACGACCTGACCCGAGAGCAGATCCGAGCACGCCGTAAGACCGCGGGCGGCGGGCTCTTAGCGGCGAATAGTGAAGCGGTCGACGAGCCTGCCGGACTGGTCGATGGCTCGACCGATGAGTTTGTGCTCGTACACGAGCAGTTCCAGGTAGTGCAGGACCGACGCGCTCACTGCGGTGAAGTCCTCCGCTCCGGTTGGCCGCAGCTTCGCGCCGCCGCCCGAGACGACGTAGGTCACGCCGTCCAGGGGTAGCGAGCGCTGGTAGTCATGGTCGTGACCAGCCAGCACCAGCGGGACGTCGTACTGGGTGAACAGCGGCACCCAGTTCTCCTGGACCTCGGCGGTGGAGCCGTGATGCCCGGCGGAGTACGCCGGGTGGTGCATCGCGGTGATCGTCCAGGTGCCCGGTGGTTGGGGCAGGGCGAGAACGTGCTCGAGCCAGCGCCGCTGCGCGGGGTCCTCGGCGCGCTCGGAGTCCAGGGCGACGATTCGGACCGGCCCGATCTGATCCATGTACCACGACCCGTCCCGGCCCAGCTCGGCCAGGATCTCGGTCTGGTCGCCGCTCTTGTAGTCGTGGTTGCCGAGCACCGGCACGAGCTCCGTGCCCTGCGCCGTCAGCGGCGCGAAGGGCTCGGTGACCGCGGTGTCGACCTCGTCCACGTCGCCGTCCTCGTACACGAGGTCGCCGAGGAGCACGAGCGCGTCGTACGGCGCCTGGCCCCGTGCCTGGTCAAGCATCGCGTCGACGGTGGCTGCCTGGGCCGCGTCACCGGTCCCGGTGTCCCCGGCGACGGCGAGGCGGACCAGCGGGGCATCTCTGAGACGCGGCACTTGCTCGCCCGCGACCGGCGAGGGAACGGACTCCTCGGAATCCCAGAGGCCAGATGCGTAAGCAGCCCCGGCCCCCGCTACGAGCGCCAGTAGTACGACCCCGGCGACCCGTGCTCGTGTTGTGGTCACAGCCTCACTGTGCCGGGCACGCCGCCCCTACGTCGACTCATTCCCTCCGCCAAGGCCGCGGAGCCGACTGCCCCAACGTCGAGGACCAACGCGACGGCACCTGGCACCCCGGATCACTCCGCTGACAGCACCAGACCGAGGCCGGATGGGACGCCATGGTGCAAGACAACGTCGGACCTGGCATGACCTACCTCGAGCGGGTGGCGGCCGAGCGAGTCAGATCCGCCTGACGACACGGAACCGGCCGTGGGGGTCTCGAGGAGCCCAGAGCGTGGCCACCTGCTGTGAGGCCACGCGGCGGCGCACTGTGGATACCCGGTTTGAGGTATTTCACTAGCCGGGCGTGCGACCTAGCGTGCGAGGCGTGCGCACCCAACCGCGCCGCATCCAAGGGGGAGATTCCTAATGATCACACACAGAATCACGACAATCACGGCGGGCGCATCAGCGATGCTGCTCGTCGGCATCGTCGCCTGGACTGCTCTGGCTTCCGGGTCAAGCAGCAGCACCGTGCGTCATGACACAAGTTGGCCGGTCGCCGCGGCGCCGGGAGCGGCGAAAGCGGCGGCCCGGGCGGCCAGGGCGGCTGACAGCGACATGATCCGGGTCCGGGAGGTGACGGTCCGCGGCCGAAACATCGATGTCGGTAGGGACGGTGAAAGCCCTGGCGACTACTTCGTGTTCGAAAGCCGATTGGTGCAGAAGGGCGAACAGGTAGGCCGCGACTTCGTGCGGTGCATGCTCGGCGTCCGCACGTTCACCTGCGAGGGCACGTTCCTGCTGGCGGGTCGCGGGAAGATTGCCGTGGCCGGCACCTTGTTCTCAGGTGGAAGTGACTTCCGGTTGCCCATCACCGGAGGCACCGGAGTGTTCAAGGGCGCACGAGGGCAACTGACGGTGGAGGAGGGCAAGGCCACCTTCTTGGCATTCGAGCTTCTGCCACGTTGAACGAGCCGCCGCAGCGCAAGTGGCCCTCGACGTCCCTAGGGGTGATGTCGAGGGCCACTTGCTCATGGTGCGATCGGACTGCCCGAGCTGGGTGACCTCTTGTGGACACCCACGCTCATCAGGGCGCCGCCCCCGGCCCCCCAACCGGGGGCGGTTCTGCGTCTAGCGGACGTGCTCGAAGGAAGACCGTTCAAGTAGGTCGGCTAGCGAGCCGAAGCCGATCTCTTCGGTCGAAGTCTGGGTAAGGCCATCCGCCGAATGTTCATCTCGCAGACGCAGAACGGCCAAGAGCCGGGGGTCGTGGTGGTCGTCCATCCGCGGTTTGACTGACTTCACGTAGTCATCCTCGAAGGCAGGAGCCACACCGCATGTCCACCACCCGTCGTAGCCTCTCTTGGCCCGGGGAGCACCGATGACACCGACCTGGGACGACGTCGAACGCGACTTCGGTCACTACGAAGGTCCCACCATGAGACACCCCGGGCGATTCCGAAGGGCGTCTTGGCCCCGTCGCGCGGTTTCTGAAGTTCCGTCGTTGAGGCCCCCGGCGCCACCTTTCAGCAAGCACTCGACGGGTCACGCTGGCCACAATGTCGACGATCCTGTCGGCCGCCGTCGACGACGAGCGGATCGGCAAGAATCCGTGTAGGGCGGGGAGCGTCTCGACGCCGAAGCGCGAGACGCGCAAGATCGTCCCGTGGTCGCCTGAGCGGGTCGCTGCCGTGATCGACGCTCTACCGGAGAGCTACCGCGCGCTCCGGCACCACTACGCAAGCGTCCTGCTCGACGCGGGCAAGCCGATCAAGGCGGTGAGCGGGTACCTGGGCCACTCGGACGCCGGATTCACGCTCCGACCTGCGGTGACCCGGCTACTCGAACGAGTTGACCATGAACTGGGCCGCGTGCGTGACGTAGTCCCAGAACCGCGCGTCCTGCTCCGGCGTCAGCTCCACGGAGTCGAGCCCCTCGCGGAAGTGGACCAGCCAGCGCTCCTTGGCCAGCGGCGTCACGGCGAACGGCGCGTGCCGCATCCGCAACCGCGGGTGGCCGCGGGTGTCGGAGTACGTCGTGGGGCCGCCCCAGTACTGCACGAGGAACAGCAGGAAGCGCTGCTCGGCCGGGCCGAGGTCCTCCTCGGGATAGAGCGGCCGCAGCACCTCGTCAGTCGCCACCCCTTCGTAGAAGCGGTGCACGATCTGGCGGAAGGTCTCGAAGCCGCCGATCTCGTCGTAGAACGTGGCGGTCACGCGGGGGACTCCTCGCTGTCGGACGTGGCCCCGGTCTCGGACTCCGCGTCGGACGCCGGGGCGTCGCGGTGCCACACCATCCGCTGCGGCAGCGGGATCTCGATGCCCTCGTAGTCGAACCGGGCCTTGATCCGCTGCCGCATCTCGCGGGCGACCGCCCACTGCTCGAGGGGGGCCGTCTTGAGGGCGACGCGCACCACGACCCCGTCGATGCCGAGCTCCTGGACGCCCCACACCGACGGCTCCTCGATGATGACGCCCTTGTACTCCTCGTCCTCCCACAGGTCGTGGGCGACGTCCTCGAGCACGCGGCGCACCCGGACGAGGTCCTCGTGGTAGGCGACCGAGATGTCGAGCACGGTCCGCGCCCAGTTCTGGCTCATGTTGCCGACCCGGGTGATCTCGCCGTTCCGGACGTACCAGACGGTGCCGTTGACGTCGCGGAGCCGGGTGACCCGGAGGCTCACGGCCTCGACGGTGCCGGCCGCCTCTCCGAGATCGATCTCGTCGCCCACGCCGTACTGGTCCTCGAAGATCATGAACACGCCGGACAGGAAGTCGCTGACCAGGCTCTGGGCCCCGAAGCCCAGCGCGATGCCGAGGATCCCGGCGCTCGCGATGATCGGGCCGACGTTGACCCCGACCTCGCTCAGCATCATGGTCGCCACGACGGCGACCAGCACGCCGGTCACGATGCTCTTGAGGAGCGAGCCCATCGTCTTGGCGCGTTGGACCCGCCGGGTGGCCACCGCCAGGTCGCGCGGACTCGTGGCCGCCTTGCCCGCGCCGAGCGAGCCGAGCGACAGTCGGGAGACCCGTGCGGGGAGCACGCCGGTCTCAGCCCGGCTCACGAGCCGGTCCACCAGCCGGTGCAGGATCCACCGGACGACCAGCCCGAGCAGGAGCAACGCCACGAGGGCCAGCGGCTTGCCGATCAGGACGTCGGCGAACCACGCAGCCCGGTCGCTGCCGGTCGCGTCCAGCACGGTGTTGCAGACCATCTCGTCGGTCGTACAGGGGTCGGCCGTGTCGAGTTGGAACATGCCGTCCAGTATGTCGGCCGGAGACCAGCCACCGGACGGCCGGGGGCTTCGTTATCCTGCTTCTCGTGACCACCTCGCAGATCCGGACGCTGACCCGTCGCACCGCGGTCGTGCTCGCCGCCGCGCTGCTCCCGCTGATCGCAGCCGGGCCGGCGGCCGCCGAGATCCCGGAGGGGTGGAGCGACCCTGAGCCGGTCTCCCTGCTGTCGGTGCTCGTGGTGATCGTGGCGATCCCGCTGGGGATCGTGCTGCTGATCACCCTGGGCGTCTACGGCCCCGCCCTGGCCCGCGGGGAGCACGTGGCCCCGGGCTCCGACACGCCCGACCAGTGGTTCGGTGGCCCGCGCCAACCCGCCGAGCTCGAGGCGGGCAGCGACGCCGACGCCGAGGCGCGGACCACCACGGGAGGCGGCAGTGGCACCTGGTGACTTCTCGGACGGCGACCGGCACGCGATCGACAAGGCGATCCGCGCGGCCGAGCAGTCGTCGCGCTACGAGTTCTCGGTCTTCGTGGGCCAGGCCCGCGGTGACGCCCGCCCCTTCGCGGAGCGACTCCACAGTGCCTCCGTGGCCCCCGACCGCAGCGTGCTGGTGCTGGTCGACCCCGGCGCCCGCCTGATCGAGGTCGTGACCGGCGAGGCCGTACGCCGCAGGCTGACCGACGCCGAGGTCGACCACGCCATCGTGCAGATGCGGTCGGCGTTCGCCGAGCAGGACCTGGTCGGCGGCCTCACCCGCGGCATCGCCCAGCTCGCGGAGCACGCGCGGGCCTGACGACCCGCGGGATCAGTCCCGCGCGTCCCGCTCCTGCGCGGCCAGGGCCCGGACCACGTCGGCCCGACCCTCGGTGACGTAGCGCTTCGCCCCGGGACCGGCCGTCGTCGACGCCAGCCACTCGTCGACCCGCGTGAGCAGCTCGGGTGACCCGAGCGGCTTCGGGAAGAGGAACTCCACGGCGACCGACGCCTTGTGGGGACCGAGGACGTCCCACAGCGTCTCGGCGGCGGCGAGGTACTGCTCGACGTACGGCGCGAGCACCTCGTCCTGCTCCGGCCGCATGAACGACAGCACGATCGACCGGGAAGTCTCGTTGGGCGTCTCGGGATCGAGGACGGCCCTCCAGGCGGCAGCCTTGGCCTCCGCCACGGGCCGGGCGGCCCGGGCCGCGGCGGCGTGCTCGCGGCCGGAGATCGTGTTGTCGCGGGCGAGCTCGGCGTCGATCGGCGCGTCGTCGAAGCGGCCCGCGCGGGCCAGCCCGGTGACGAGCACCCAGCGCAGGTCCTGGTCGACGTCGAGCCCCTCGATCGTGGTGGAGCCGTCGAGCAGCGCCTCGATCTCGTCGAGCACCTCGGCGCTGCGCGCGGTGGCGGCGAGGTGGCGGGCGAACGTGAGCTGGTGGTCGCCGCCGGGCTCGGCCGCGTGGAGCAGCGTGTGCAGACCCTGCTCCCAGGCGCCCTTGACGGCGTCGCGGTTGGCGGGCGCGCTGTAGGAGTTCGCGGCGAGGGCGGCGAACCGGGGGAGCGCAGCCAGGCCCCAGGCGTCGGTCTCGGTGCCGATGTTGCGCAGCACGAGGGCGACGAAGTCGCTGGCTCGCATCTCGGCGTCGCGGGTCATGTCCCACGCGGCCCCCCAGCAGAGAGCGCGGGCGAGCGAGTCGTCGAGCTGGCCGAGGCTCTCGACGGCGGTGTCGAGCGACCGCTCGTCCAGCCGGATCTTGGCGTAGGTGAGGTCGTCGTCGTTGAGCAGCAGCAGGTCGGGCTGCTGGGTGCCGATGAGCTCCGGGACCTCGGTCAGGTCACCGCGGACGTCGATCTCGAGCCGCTCGCGACGGACCAGCGCACCGTCGACCCGGTCGTACAGGCCGATGCCGATCCGGTGCCGACGCAGGGTCGGCCAGTCGGGGTGGGCGATCTGCCGCACGGCGAACGACGTGTAGGTGCCGTCCTCCGCGAGGCCGAAGTCCGGCGACAGGGTGTTGACGCCCGCCGTCTGCAGCCACTCGTGGGCCCACGAGTCGAGCTCGCGGCCCGAGGCCTTCTCCAGGGCGGACAGCAGGTCGCTGAACTCGCTGTTGGAGAACGCGAAGTCCTGGAAGTACTGGCGCAGCCCGTCGAGGAACGGCTGCAGGCCGACCCACGCCACCAGCTGCTTGAGCACCGCCGCGCCCTTGGCGTAGGTGATCATGTCGAAGTTGACCTCGACCGCGTGGAGGTCGACGTTGTCGGCCGCGATCGGGTGGGTGCTCGGCATCTGGTCCTGGCGGTAGCCGGTCTGCTTGCGGGCGTTGGTGAAGCCGGTCCACGCGTCGGTGAACTCGGTCGCCTCGACCTCGGCGTGGTAGCACGCCCACTCGGCGAACGACTCGTTGAGCCAGAGGTCGTCCCACCACTTCATGGTGACGAGGTCGCCGAACCACATGTGGGCCATCTCGTGGAGGATCACCGAGCTGCGGAACTCGTAGAACGCCCGGTCCTGCCGGCTCGTCGGGAGGTACTCGTCGCGCAGGGTGACGCAGCCGGCGTTCTCCATCGCGCCCATGTTGTACTCCGGCACGTACAGCTGGTCGTACTTGTGGAACGGGTAGGGGTAGCCGAACTCGCGCTCGAAGAACTCGAAGCCCTGACGGGTGGTCTTCACGAGGTCGTCGACGTCGAGGTACTCGACGAGCGACTGGCGGCAGTAGTGGCCGAGCGGGATCGTGCCGTGCGCGCCCTCGTAGGTGTGGTGCACCGAGTGGTACTCGCCCGCGACGATCGCGGTGATGTACGTCGACATCCGTTCGGTCTCGGGGAACAGCCAGACGGCGCGACCCTCCTCGAGCTGCTTGGGCTCGGGGGTCGGCGCGTTGGACACGACCTTCCAGTGGTCGGGCGCGGTCACCTGGAACGTGAAGCGGCTCTTGAGGTCCGGCTGCTCGAACGTCGCGTAGACCCGGCGGGCGTCGGGGACCTCGAACTGCGTGTAGGTGTAGACGCGGTCGTCGACCGGGTCGACGAAGCGGTGCAGCCCCTCGCCGCTGTGGCTGTAGGTGCAGTCGGCGACCACGACGAGCTCGTTGTCGGCGGCCAGGCCGGTCAGCTCGATCCGGTGGTCGACGTACCCGGTCTCGGGGTCGAGGGACTCGCCGTTGAGCGTGATCGAGTGGATCGTGGCGCCGACGAGGTCGACGAACGTCCCGCTTCCGGGCTCGCCGCACGTGAAGCGGATCGTGGTCGTGGAGCCGAAGGTGGTGGTGCTCGTCGTGAGGTCGAGCTCCACGGTGTAGGAGGAGACGTCGAGCAGCGCGGACCGCGTCGCGGCCTCGTCCCTCGTCAGGTTCGTTCCAGGCATGACGGGCATCCTCTCACCGGGACGTCCGGCGGAGGAATCGGGCCGACCCCGGCTGACTCAGGGCCAACTCAGGGCAGCAAGAGCGAGACGACCGAGTCGGCGAGCAGCTCGGGCCCCCGCCACTGCTGGCCGGTGGCGACGTCCCAGGCCAGGGTCACCAGCGGGTTGCCGCCGTCCCCGGGCATCGCAATCAGCACCACCCCGGGGTCGATCCAGCCGATCACCCGGCCACCGCCGCCGTTCAGCTCGACCCGCCTCACCGGCAGCATCGAGACCACCTCGCCCGCCGGGTCGAGGGCGACGAAGCCGCTGCGGTCCCAGGCCCGGTCCGAGAACCGGGCTGTCTGCTCCCGGCGGGCGACCACCAGGTCGCCCTGGGCGGTCTCCTCGTTGAGCACGCCGAGCAGGTCGGTGGAGACGTCGAGCGGCGTGCCCTCGCCGGCGGGGGAGAAGCGCTCCCACGTGTGGCCAGTAGGCACGCTCCAGTGGTTGGCGAGCACGCTGCCGTCGTCGAGAAGGGCCGCGTGCTCGGGGTCGAAGGGCACGCGGCTCACCTCGCCGTCGGCGAGGTCGACCCGCCATCCGTCGGGGTAGGCGAACGTGTCGTCGCTGCCCGTCGCCCAGTAGCCACGCGAGAGCAGCACCGCCTCGCCGTCCGCCGACCAGAACGTGTACCGGCCAGCCCAGCTCACGCCCAGTCCGGGCACGTCGTACGACCTGGTGCCCGCGGTCGTGAGGTCGACGACCACGACGCGGTCGGCCAGGCCGAGCGCCAGCCGGGTGCCGTCGGGCGACAGCGACCCACGGTGCAGGCCCAGCAGCCCGGCGTCGCCGTCGTCGAGGTCGTAGGCCGAGAGGTCGAGCCACCGCCAGCGGCCGTCGTCCCCGATCACGGCGACGTTCGCCTCACCGCCGCCGAGGTCGTACTGGAGGGCGGTCGTGGCGCGGGCCACGGGGTCGTCCGCCAGCGGCTCCGGTCGCTGTGGGGAGAGCCAGGACCCCAGGTCGCGCGGGTACGGCGGGAGGTCGGCCCAGTCCGCCGGGTCGGTCATCGGCAGCAGATCGTCCTGGCTGACCACGCCGACCGCGGCGGTGTCGTCCACGGTGGGGTCGGGCTCTGACGTGCCCGGACCCTGGCCCGGGACCGGCGCGACGTCAGACCCGCTGCCGAGGCCGGCGATGCCCGCGGACACGGCGGCCACCACCAGCACCCCAGCGGCAGCCGCGCCGGCGAGGGTCGCCGTCGAACGGCGACGACGACGCCGGCCGTGGTCCCACGCGGCCGTCGGGTCCAGGCGCGACTCGAGGTCTCCGGTCGCGTCGTGCATCACCCGGGACAGGCTCGGCTGGGTCATCGCAGGGTCTCCTTTCCGACGAGGCCGCGCAGGTCGGGGTGGTCCCGGAGCCGGCCCAGGGCGGCGTGCGCCTGGCTCTTCACGGTGCCGACGGACACGCCGAGGACCTCGGCCGTCTGCCGCTCGGTCAGGTCGTCGAAGTAGCGCAGCACGACCACGGCGCGCTGTCCCCGGGGCAAGGTGGCCAGCGCGGCCAGGACGAGGTGGCGCCCCTCGGTGTCCCGAGCAGGCGCGGCCCGGTCACGTGCCACCTCGCCGGGCGCTCCTCCGGGCAGCTCGCGACGACGCCGCCACCACGAGGCGTGGTCGCGAAAGACGATCCGTCGGGCGTACGCGGTCGGGTGCTCGTCGCGCAGTCGCTCCCAGCGCGCGGCCACCTTGACTGCGGCCTCCTGCACCAGGTCCTCCGCCAGCCCGGGGTCCCCGGTCAGCAACGTCGCCGACCGCAGCAGCGCCGTGCGCTGGCCCAGGAGCCAGTCGGTGAAGTCCTCGGGAGCGCGCACGTCACCTCCAGGTCGGGCGGCTCGTCGTCCGCGGTCTCACTATGAACGACCGGCGGGGGTCAAAAGGTTGGGAACCCGCCTGAGACGGGTGGGGCGCGTGAGAATTTTGGTGAAACTGTGGCGCGCCTGCTTGACATGGGGTTCACTACCGTTCCGTGACGTCCACCCCCCGTTCGTTCCTGCGCGCCCTGGTGGCGACGGCGATGCTCTCGCTGATCGTCGGCGTGCTGGCGGTGGCGGCTCCGGCGCAGGCGACGTCCCGCTACCTGTGCACCGGCTACGTCGCGTGCCAGGAGGCGGGCTACTCGCACTTCGGCTACAAGCGGGCGGGCAGCAAGATGTGGTGGCGCATGTACAGCGGCCACAACTGCACGAACTACGTGGCCTATCGGCTCGTCCGGGGTGGCATGTCGCCGGAGCGGCCGTGGGACACCACCGGCATGGCCTACAACTGGGGCCGCGCCAACCGCTCGATCACCGACGGCACCCCGATGGTGGGCTCCGTCGCCTGGTGGGACGCCGGCGACAGCGTCGGCTCCAGCGGGCACGTGGCCTACGTGCAGCAGGTCCTCTCGCGCCGCAGGATCATCATCTCGGAGGACAGCTGGAGCGGCGACTTCCACTGGCGGGTCGTCCGCAAGCGCGGCGGCGGCTGGCCGACCGGCTTCGTCCACTTCGACGACCGCGCCGTGCGCCCCGTGGAGCAGCCGTCCATCACGGGCGCACCGGCCGTGGGTGCGCCCCTGACGGTCGACCTCGGCCGGTGGAAGCCGGACCCGACGCTCGACGTGCAGTGGCGCAGCGGCGGCGACCCGATCACCGGCGCGACCGGGCAGAGCTTCACGCCCACCCCCGAGCAGCTCCGGACCCGGCTGTCGGTGCGGGTCTCGGCGACCGCCCGCGGGTACCTGCCCGGCAAGGCCGTCACGGCGCGGACCGTGCGGGTCGCGCGCGGCACGATGACCGCGACGTCCACGCCCACGTTCTCCGGGACGCCTCGGGTGGGGGAGCAGCTGGTCGTCTCCGGCGGCGGCGGCTCGCCCGCACCCGACTCGCGCGTCGTGCGCTGGTACGCCGACGGCGACCGGATCACCGGCGCCGAGGGCGCCCGGCTGACCCTCACGCCGGGCCTGCTGGGCCGCCGGATCTCGGCCACCGTCGTGCTGCGGCGCGCGGCCTACCAGGCGCTGCGCCTCGAGACCGGGCGGACCCGGGCCGTCGCGCCGGGCCGTCTCGAGATCTCCGACCCGTTCACGCTCACCGGCCGCACCCGGTACGGCCGGCTGCTGTCCGTGCTGCCCGGGACGGTCACGCCTGCCGACGCCACCGCCCGCTACACCTGGCTGCGCGACGGCGCCCCGATCGCCGGCGCTCGCGGCACGACGTACCGGCTCGGTGCCGAGGACGTCGGTCACGAGGTGTCGGCCCGCGTCGAGCTGCGCCGCGAGGGCTACCGCGACGAGGTCGTGGACCTGCCGGCCTCCGGCATCGTGACCACCCGACCCCGGCTCGAGCTCACGGCGACCGGTGGGGTCCGGCGGGCGGTCGTGGTGCTCGACGTGACCGCGCCCGGCGTCCAGCACCCGCGCGGCCGGGTCGTGGTGCGGGTCGCCGGCCGTCGAGATCGACGGCGTGGTCGAGGACGGTCGGATGCGGCTCGTGGTGCGGGGGTTGGAGCCCGGCCGCTACCGGGTCCGGGTCGCCTACCTCGGCACGGACCGGGTCGAGGCGGCGAGCATCGCCGACCGGGTGCGCGTACGACGGGGCTGACCGAACAATTTCGGCGATCAGGTTGAATGGTCAACATGACCCCCACCCCCAAGAACGCCGACTTCTGGTTCGACCCCGCCTGCCCGTTCGCGTGGATCACGTCGCGGTGGATCCTCGAGGTGGCCGAGGTGCGCGACATCTCGGTGACGTGGCACGTGATGAGCCTCGCCTACCTGAACCAGGACAAGGAGGACCTCTCGGACTCCTACCGGGAGTACCTGAGCACCGCGTGGCAGCCGGTGCGGGTCCTGATGGCGGTCGAGCAGCACCACGGCAAGGAGGCACTGCTCCCGCTCTACACGGCGCTGGGCACCCGCCGCTTCACCGGCGACGAGGACTACACGCGCGAGACGATCGAGGCGGCGCTGGCCGACGCCGGGCTGCCCACGGCGTACGCCGACGCGATGGACGACGACGCCTACGACGACGCCATCAAGAAGTCGCACCACCACGGCATGGACCAGGTCGGTGACGACGTGGGCACGCCCACGATCGCCTTCGACGGCACGGCGTTCTTCGGCCCGGTGCTGAGCTCGATCCCGCGCGGCGAGCAGGCGGGCCAGCTGTGGGACGGCGCCATCGCGATGGCCAAGGTCCCCTACTTCTACGAGCTGAAGCGCTCGCGGACCCGGGAGCTCGACTTCAGCTGAGCTGGCCCCCGGACCGCCTCCGCCGACTCGACACTGTGGCGCATGTGACGCATGATGCTGGAGCATGCCTCCCTCCACGGCCGGTCGTCGCCGCGCCGCTGCCGTCCTCGCAGCGACGCTGGTCCCGCCTCTGCTGGTGGCCGTGACGCCCTCGGCCTCCGGAGCACCTCCCCGCGTCGACGGCGTGGTCCGGCTCGCGGCCGACCCGGGCTCGCCGGTCCGGTCCGCCGAGGCCGGGCTGTCCGCCGGCGTCACCCGGCTGGGGACGTCGACGTACTCCCTCGTGGCCGCGACCTGGCACGGCCGGGCTCCCGTGGTCAGCGTCCGCACCACGGCCGACGGTGGCTGGCAGCGGCTGGCGCCGCTGGGCGACGGGCCGAGCCGCGGCGTGGCAGAGGGCGTGCCCGGGCTCTCCGGCACGCACCTGCTGTGGACCGGCCCCCGCACCGGGCTCGACGTGCGGGTCCGCGGCACCGGCTTCACGGACCTCGAGCTGGTGCTGGTCGACCCCGGATCGCTGCCGTCGGACTCCGCGCCTGCTCCCGCTGCCCTCCCGAGGGCGACCAGCGAGCGACCGGATGCTGCGCCACCGCCGCCGCTGCGGACCCGGAGGGACTGGGGCGCCGACAACTCGTGGCGCAACGGCTCGCCGGTCTACCTGAAGCGCCTGAAGCAGGTGCACGTGCACCACACGGCCACTGGCAACCGGTACTCCCGGTCGGACGTGCCGGGGATCATCCGGGGCATGTACCGCTACCACACCAAGACCCTGGGCTGGTTCGACCTCGGCTACAACTTCGTCGTCGACCGGTTCGGCCGGGCGTGGATCGGCCGCTCCGGCGGGCCGAAGCGCCTGGTGCGTGGCGCCCACACACTCGGGTTCAACCACGTGTCGGTCGGGATCGCGATGATCGGCAACCTCGACGACCGCAAGCCGTGGGCCGAGGCGGTCACGACGTTGCAGCGGCTCGCCGCGTGGAAGCTCGACGCCCACGACAGGCGGGCGAGGGGCAAGGTCTGGGTCCGCTCCACGGGCAGCGACGACTACCGCGACGGCGAGATGGTGCAGCTGCCCGCGATCGACGGCCACCGCGACACCAACGACACCGCCTGCCCGGGTCAGAGGCTCTACGACCGGCTCCCCGGGATCCGGCGCGCCGCCCAGGCTCGGATGGACGCGTTCTCGCCGCCCGGGTGAGGACATCGGCGGCCCTGCCGTCCAGCCCGCGCACTGCGGTGCGGGCCCCACCGACGCACTCCTAGGATTCAGCGCATGAGCCATGTCCTGTCCGCCGTCGCCTGGCCGTACGCCAACGGTCCGCGCCACATCGGCCACGTCGCCGGTTTCGGCGTGCCCTCCGACGTCTTCAGTCGGTACATGCGGATGGCCGGGCACGACGTCCTCATGGTGAGCGGCACGGACGAGCACGGCACACCGATCCTGGTGGCTGCCGACCAGGAGGGTGTCACCGCGCGCGACCTGGCCGACAAGAACAACGCGGTCATCGTGCAGGACCTCGTCGACCTCGGCCTGTCCTACGACCTCTTCACCCGCACCACGACCGGCAACCACTACCGGGTGGTGCAGGAGCTGTTCAGCACCTGCCTGAGCAACGGCTACATGGTCGAGCGGACGACGCAGGCCGCGATCAGCCCCTCGACCGGACGCACCCTGCCCGACCGCTACATCGAGGGCACGTGCCCGATCTGCAAGTACCCGGACGCCCGCGGTGACCAGTGCGACAACTGCGGCAACCAGCTCGACCCGACCGACCTGATCGACCCGCGCTCCAAGATCAACGGTGAGACGCCGACGTTCGTCGACACCCAGCACTTCTTCCTCGACCTGCCCGCCCTGGCGACGTCGCTCGGCGCGTGGCTCGAGGAGCGCGACGAGTCCGGCACCTGGCGTCCCAACGTCATCAAGTTCTCGCGCAACCTGGTCGACGACCTCCGACCGCGTGCGATGAGCCGCGACATCGACTGGGGCATCCCCGTGCCCGGGTGGGAGGACCAGCCGACGAAGCGGCTCTACGTCTGGTTCGACGCCGTCGTCGGCTACCTGTCGGCATCGGTCGAGTGGGCACGCCGGCTCGGCCAGCCCGACCGGTGGCGCGACTGGTGGAACGACCCTGACGCGCTGTCCTACTACTTCATGGGCAAGGACAACATCGTCTTCCACAGCGTGATCTGGCCGGCCGAGCTGCTCGCGTACGCCGGGAAGGGCGACCTCGGGGGCCGGCCGGGGGAGTACGGCGAGCTGAACCTGCCGACCGAGGTGGTGTCGAGCGAGTACCTCACGATGGGCGACCAGCAGTTCTCCACCAGTCGCGGCCACGTGGTCTACGTCGGCGACTTCCTCGCCCGCTACGGACCGGACGCGCTGCGCTACTACATCTGCGCCGCCGGCCCGGAGACCTCCGACGCCGCGTTCACCTGGGCCGACTTCGTCACCCGCAACAACTCCGAGCTGGTCGCCGGCTGGGGCAACCTGGTCAACCGCACGGCCACCATGATCGCGAAGAGCTTCGGCGAGATCCCGCCGTGCCACGACCTGGAGCCGGTCGACGACGCGGTGCTGGCCGCGGTCCGCCGAGGATTCGAGGCCGTCGGCGACCACCTGGGTCACCACAAGCTGCGGGCCGGCATCGCCGAGGCGATGCGGGTCGTCGGCGAGGTGAACAAGTACCTCACCGCCACCGAGCCCTACAAGATGAAGGACGAGGCGCAGCGCGACCGGCTGGCGACGGTGCTGCACGTCGCGGCGCAGTGCGTCAGTGACTGCAACCTGCTGCTCGCGCCGTTCCTGCCGCACGCGTCCAACCGGGTGCACCGGACCCTCGGCGGCACCGGCGACCTGATGCCGATGCCCGTCGTCGAGCAGGTCGAGGAGCTCGACCCCGGCCACGGCGCCGGTCTCTCCTGGTACCCCGTCATCACCGGGCAGTACTCCACGACACCGGTCTGGGAGTCGCGCGCCGTCACGGTGGGCGCCCCGGTCGGGAAGCCGACCCCGGTCTTCACCAAGCTCGACCCCAGCGTGGTCGACGACGAGCTCGCGCGGCTCGGCTGACGACCGGTCTGGTCGGAGGAGGAGCCGTGCCCGTCGATGTCGCGCCGCTGGCCCCCGACGACTGGCCGCGTCTCCGCGACCTGCGGGAGCGCTCGCTGCGGGGCGACCCCGACGCGTTCTGGGCAACCTGGGCGGACGAGGCCCTGTTCACCGAGGAACGCTGGCGGGGCTTCGCCACCACCGCGACGTGGTTCGTCGCGCTCGACGGAGGCACGGACGTCGGCATCGCCGGCGTGGTGCGCCGGCCCGAGGAGGCCGGCTCCGCCGAGGTGATCGGGATGTGGGTCGACCCGGCGTCACGCGGGCTCGGGACGGCGCGGGCGCTCCTGGAGGCGGTGGACTCTTGGGCGGTCCCGCTCGGGGTGGATCCCGTCGTGCTGTGGGTGGTCGACCACAACGAGGCCGCGCGGGCCGCCTACGCGCGGCTCGGCTTCGCCGAGACCGGTGAGACCGCCCCGATGCCCACGGGCCGGGCCGGCACCGAGATCCGGATGAGCAGGCACCCGGCCGTCGCGACCGAGCAGGAGCTCGCGGGGATCGAGGCGGACCGGGCCGCGGCGCACGCCGAGGCGGCCACCGAGCCGAAGCCCGCGATCGCGCGCGTCGAGGAGGTCGACGCCGACGGTGTACCGGCGCGGCTGTACGTGCCGGACGCGCCGTCCGGAGCGCTGCTCTACCTCCACGGGGGCGGGTTCGCGCTCGGCGACCTGGTCACCCACGACGGCATCGCGCGCCGGCTCGCCGACCGGACCGGCTGGGCGGTGCTGCTGCCCGACTACCGGCGTTCGCCCGAGCACGCGTGGCCCGCGGCCGCCGAGGACGCGGCCGCCGCGGCCGACTGGCTGGCCGGCACCGGCTTCGACAGGCTCGCCGTGCTCGGCGACTCGGCCGGCTCGGCGCTCGCGATCGGCGAGGCGCTGCGCCACCCCGAGCGCTACGTCGGGCAGGTGCAGGTCTATCCGTTCGTCGACCCGTCGGGTGCGTCCTACGACTCCGCTCTCACGGATGTCGACCTCTCGATCGACCGCGCCCGCCTGTTCTGGCGCCTCTACCTCCAGGGCTCCGACGCCGCCGACGACGCCGCCCTGCACGTCCTCGACCGCGGCGACCTGACCGGACAGCCGCCGGCCCTGGTGCAGCTCGCGGAGCTCGACGTGCTCACCCCGACCGGGCGGCGGTACGCCGAGCGGCTGGCCGACGCCGGAGTGCCGGCGCGGGTCGAGCTCTACCGCGGCGTCCAGCACGGGTTCTGGCGGCGCTCCGACAACGACCAGTCCGGTCCGGCGCTGGACGCCGTGGCGGCGTTCCTGTCCGCACTCTGAAACCGGGACTGCTGCGCAACGGCTGACCGCTCAGGCCTCGGGCACGAGCGCCCGCACGGACGGCAGCTGGGCGAGGGCGTTGACCACCACCGAGAACACCAGCAGCGCCCCCGCCCAGGCGGCGTGACCGGCCCACCAGAGACCGGCACCCGCCGCGCCGAACACGATCACCTTCACCAACGGCCTGATCACCGGCCCGCCCCAGCGCGCCTTCGGGGACGCGAACGCCCACCAGACGGCCACCACCGCCACGGGTGCGGCGACCGCACCGGCGAGCCCGGCCGCCGCGTGACCGGCGATGCCCGCCGCCACGCCGGCCAGCACCTCGTCGACGAAGACCAGCGCCAGCACCAGCCAGCCCCAGCCGGCCATCAGGCGGGTCCCACGGTCAGAAGCCGCTGGCGGGAGCCGGCGCCAGGTCCTGGCGGAACGCCCGCCACAGCTCGCCGAGCGCCCCCGGCCGGCGTTCCGCGAGCACCCCGGCGCGCTGCCGCGCCAGCAGGTTCGTCCCGCCGAGGTACGCCGAGCCGAGCACCGCGACCGGCAGCTCGAGGTCGGCGTCGGCGTCCGTGCGCGTGGCCGAACCCTCGCCGCCGCGCGTCACGATCCGCCAGCGTCCCGCCTGCCAGGGCGCGTAGGGGTCGGCCACCTCCACGACCACGTCGCAGTCGGCGGCGTAGGACCGCAGCGCCAGCGCGGCCGGCAGGTCGACCGGTCGCAGCCACAGGTTGTCGGAGGTCTGGACGTCGCTCGCCGAACGGGTCTCGATCCAGTGCCAGAGCGGGTCGTCGACGCCGACCTGCGGCACCGTGACCGTGCCCATCAGGTCGAAGTCGACCAGTCGCCGGAGGAGCGCGAGCCGGGTCGCCGGCGCGCCGATGAGGGCGAAGACCTCGAGCTTCCCGGACGGGTTGCCCTGCTCCCACTTGTGCTCCCGGCGGAAAGCCGTGATCCCGACGTCCACGCCGTCACGCTGCGCGAAGAGGAAGCGCATCGGCTCCTTGTCGCGGTAGGCCTGGGGCTGCCGCTGGTGGTGGGCGATGCTGGCGTAGTAGGAGAGCGCGCCCACGACCATCCCGGGAATCCGGGCCGCCACGGCGGTCTCGCACTCGACCAGCCGCTCGGCGATCCCGTCGTCGGTCACGCTCGCGAACCGGGTCGTGAGCCGGTTCGCCTCCTCGTCCAGGCCAGGTGACGTCAGCTTCGTCCCGCGGCCGAGGGACAGCGAGAACGTCTGGGTGGACACGCCCCACCCGTGCCGACCGTAGATGGCGCCCTCGCTCGCGTGCAGGCCGGACAGCGCGACCCCCTCCCGGTGGGTCTGCTCGACGTGGTGCCGCAGCATCGCGGTCAGCACCCCGCGGCGTCGGTGGTCCGGGTGCACGCCGACCCACGTGAGCCCGGCCATCGGCACCAGCGTGCCGCTGTCGCCCGCCGGCACGGCGAGCTGCATCGGGCGGACGCCGTAGATGCCGGCGTACGACCCGGGGTGTGCGCCCACGACGTCGGCGGCGAAGCGCTGGTCGGCCGGTACGCCGACCAGCTCGTCGGCGGCCGGCAGCGTGGACGGCTCGTCGAACCAGACGATGTTGTCGGTCTCGAGGAAGCGCTCGTCGTCGGTCGCGCGGTCGACGTGGATCGGGGACTCGGACATGACCCCAGCGTGCCGCGCACGGCACCCGGCTGCCACCGGATATCGCTGGATAGGCTCACCCCGTGACCGCCGAGATGTACGTGCCCACGTTCTACGTGCAGCAGAAGTTCGCCATGACCACCAACCGGTACTCGCTGTACGCCGCCAACCCCGACGGCAGCTTCGGCGCCCTGATGGGAGTGGCGCAGCAGAAGCGGATGGCCTTCAAGGAGCAGGTCACGTTCTACTCCGACGAGTCGAAGACCCGGCCGGTGTTCGGGTTCAAGGCCCGCGCCCGGCTCGACCTCAACTCGGGCTACGACATCACCGACGAGACCGGCCAGCAGATCGGCTTCTTCCGCAAGGACTTCGGCGCCAGCCTGCTGCGCTCGACGTTCCACATCGAGGGCCCGGGCTACACCGGCACCGGCCAGGAACGGTCGCAGCTCGTCGCGATCGTCCGCCGCTTCACCGACATCCCGTTCCTGCCGATCCACTTCGACTACGTCGACTCGGCCGGCGCGCCGCTGCTCGGGATCGAGCGGCAGGCCTCGGTGCGCGACAAGTACACCGTGCACGTCCCCGACCAGCGGGTGGACTTCCGGGTGGCCGCCGCTGTCGCGGTCGCCATGGACGCCCTGATGGCGCGGTGAGCGAGGTGTCCGACCAGCCGGTGCGGGTGCACCTGGGCTCCGACCACGCCGGGCTCGACCTCAAGGACCACCTGCACGCGTGGCTGACCGAGCGCGGCTACGAGATCGTCGACCACGGTCCGTTCGTCTACGACGCCCTCGACGACTACCCCTGCTTCTGCCTGCGCGCGGCCGAGGGGGTCGCCGACGACCGGGAGGGCGGCCGCGAGTCCTACGGCGTCGTCATCGGCGGTTCGGGCAACGGCGAGCAGATGTCGGCCAACAAGGTCGACGGCATCCGGTGCGCGCTGGTGTGGTCGGAGGAGACCGCCCGGCTCGCCCGCGAGCACAACGACGCCAACGTGGTCTCGCTCGGGGGCCGGCTGCACCCGCTCGAGGACCTGACCCGGTTCGTCGAGGTCTTCCTGGACACGCCGTTCAGCGAGGACGAGCGCCACGTCCGGCGGATCGGCCAGCTGGCGACGTACGAGACCGGGGGAGGGCTGCCGCCGCTGCCGGCGTCCGCGCTCGGCGGGCCTGATGCCTGAGGGGCACACCCTCCACCGGCTCGCCACCGACCTCACGGACGCCTTCGCCGGCACCCGGTGCGGGTCAGCAGCCCGCAGGGGCGGTTCGCCGCGGACGCCGCGACCCTCGACGGGGCCACGCTCGTCGGCGCCGAGTCGACCGGCAAGCACCTGTTCGTCGAGTTCGAAGGCGCGCGCTACGTGAACGTCCACCTCGGGCTGATCGGGAGCTTCGACGTCCACGTCGGGGTCGCCGGCCCGCCGGTGGGCCAGGTCCGGCTGCGGATCATGAACGCGACGGCGTACGCCGACCTCCGGGGCGCGATCGTGTGCGAGCTGGTCGGCCCGGAGCGCCGGGCCGAGGTGTTGGCCGGGCTCGGCCCGGACCCGCTGCGACCGGACGCCGACCCCGAGCGTGCCTGGCGGCGGATCCGCCGCAGCGGCCGGCCGATCGCCGACCTGCTGCTCGACCAGGCGATCGTCGCCGGCGTCGGGAACGTCTACCGCGCCGAGGTGCTGTTCCGGCAGCGGATCCACCCGCTGCGGCCCGGGAACACGCTGCGCGTGGGCCAGTGGCGGGCGATCTGGGACGACCTCGTCGCGCTGATGGCCGAGGGGGTCAGGCTGGGGCGGATCGACACGGTCCGCCCCGAGCACACGCCGGAGGCCATGGGGCGTGCCGCCCGGAAGGACGACCACGGCGGCGAGGTCTACGTGTACCGCCGGACCGGTCAGCCGTGCCTGGTGTGCGACCGGCCGGTCCGGACCGAGGTGCTTGCCGGGCGCAACAGCTTCTGGTGTTCGCGATGTCAGCCCCGGTTCCGCTCCCGCGCCGTACAGTGACCGCCCATGAGCCGCCAGTCGGGCGGGGTGATGGGCCGAGTGGCCGCTGCCCTCCGCATCAACACGCCCTCGGACACCCGGGTCCTGTGGCTCCTGGTGGTGCTGACGATCGGCATCTCGGTGCTGATCTGGACGTTGCCCGAACGGACGCCGCTGGCGGCGCTCTTCCTGCCGATGCTGCTGGGCAGCCTGATCCTCGGCCCGCGCCACCTCCCGTGGTTCGTGGTGTTCGTGCTGGTGCTCGTGGTCGTGGTCCTGACCCAGCAGGAGGAGAACCCGCGCACGACCGCGGCCGTGGTGGTGCTGTTCCTGGCCGGGCTGATCATCCTGGTGATGTCGTTCCGGCGGACCCGGCTCGGCGTTGCCGGCGCCCAGGGTGAGTCGATGCTGGTCGACCTGCGCGACCGGATCCAGAGCCAGAGCAGGATCCCCGACCTGCCGGCGGGGCTCCACGCCGAGAGCGCCCTGCGGTCGGCCGGCGGAACGCCGTTCGCCGGCGACTTCGTGGTCGCGGCCCGCTCACCCGAGTCACCGCGGCTGGAGGTCGCCGTCGTCGACGTGTCCGGCAAGGGTGAGGACGCGGGGACCCGCGCCCTGCTGCTCGCCGGTGCGCTGGGCGGCCTGATCGGGGCGCTGCCGTCGTGCGACTTCCTCCCCGCGGCCAACGAGTACCTGCTCCGCCAGGACTGGGACGAGGGGTTCGCCACCGCCGTCCACGTCTCCCTCGACGTCGAGACCGGCGGGTTCGAGGTGCGCAGCGCCGGCCACCCGCCGGCCGCCCACCGGGTCGCGGGCTCGGGCCGCTGGGTGCTGCGGTCGGAGCCGGGCCCGGCGCTCGGGCTCCTCGAGGGCGCGGACTTCCCGGTCGTGTCCGGGGACCTGCGGTCGGGAGACGCGCTGATGCTCTACACCGACGGAATGGTCGAGACCCGCGACAAGGACATCGGGCTGGGGATCGACCGGATGCTGGGCCAGAGCGACCAGCTGCTCCGCGGCTCCTTCGAGGGCGGGGCCGAGCGGCTGATCCGGGCCATCGGGTCCCGCAACGACGACCGCGCGCTGGTGCTGCTCTTCCGCACCTGACGGGAGCGGAACGGGGGTCCGCGGGCACTCGCCGGTTGGGTCGGGTCACGGCCTGTGTGGCACGATGACCAGCGCACAAATCGCTGAGGCGGAGTGAGCGCGCGGATGTAGCTCAATGGTAGAGCCCCAGTCTTCCAAACTGGCTACGCGGGTTCGATTCCCGTCATCCGCTCCAAGGGGCCTGCGGGCTCGCCCGAGGGCGTGCTCCCGACTCCTTGGCGGGGCGTAGCGTAGTGGCTAGCGCGCCTGCTTTGGGAGCAGGAGACCGCAGGTTCGAGTCCTGTCGCCCCGACTGAAGTCCGACCGATGACTGCCCCGAGACACCCAGACCGGCATCAGCACACCTGCACCGGAACATGCCACCAGAACATGCCACCAGAACATGCAAGGAGACCACCTGTGAAGAGCGCCGTCGAGACCTTGAGCCCGACCCGGGCCAAGCTGACCGTCGAGGTGCCCTTCGAGGAGCTCAAGCCGAGCCTCGACGCGGCCTACAAGGCGATCGCCCAGCAGATCAACGTCCCCGGCTTCCGCCGCGGCAAGGTCCCGCCGACCGTGATCGACCGGCAGGTCGGCCGCGCGGCCGTCCTCGACCAGGCGGTCAACGAGCTGCTGCCGAAGGCCTACGTCGAGGCGCTGCAGGAGAACTCGCTCGAGCCGCTCGCGCAGCCCGACATCGAGGTCACCAAGCTCGACGACAACGACGTGCTGGAGTTCACGGCCGAGGTGGACGTCAAGCCCGACTTCACCGTTCCCGCCTACGACGGCATCGTCGCCGAGGTCGAGGACATCGAGATCAGCGACGACGACGTCGAGGAGCAGGTGCAGGCGCTGCGCGAGCGCTTCGCGACCCTCGTCGACGTCGACCGCGCAGCGGCCGACGGCGACTTCGTCGTGCTCGACCTCCGGGCCACCCAGGACGGCGAGCCGGTCGAGGGTGCCGAGGTGGCCGGCATGAGCTACCAGGTCGGCCGTGGCGGCATGCTCGACGGCCTCGACGAGGCGCTGGCGGGGATGTCCGCCGGCGACGACAAGATCTTCACCTCCCAGCTGGTCGGCGGCGACCTCGTGGGCGAGGACGTCGACGTCGCGGTGTCGGTCTCGAAGGTCCAGCAGCAGGAGCTGCCGGAGTTCGACGACGACTTCGCGCAGCTCGCCAGCGAGTTCGACACCTCCGAGGAGCTGCACGCCGACGTCCGCGAGCGGCTCGGCCGCGGCAAGCGCCTCGAGCAGGCCGCCGCCGCCCGGGACGCCGTCCTGGAGGCGCTGCTGGAGAAGGTCGAGGTGCCGCTCCCGGAGACCCTGGTCGCCGACGAGCTGAACGCTCGCCGGTCCAGCGTGGAGCAGCAGCTCGCCTACGCCGGGCTGACGATGGAGAAGTACCTCGAGGACGAGAAGCAGACCCAGGAGGAGTTCGAGGCCGACCTCGAGCGCCGGGTCCGCGACGCGATCACCGCGCAGTTCCTGCTCGACGCCGTCGCCAAGCAGGAGGAGCTCGGGGTCGACCAGAACGAGCTCTCCCAGCACCTGGTCCGTCGGGCCCAGCAGTCCGGGCAGGACCCGCAGGAGTTCGCGAACCACATGTTCGAGCACAACCACGTACCCGAGCTCGTGCAGGAGATCCTGCGCGGGAAGGCGCTCGCGGCGATCGTCGAGACCGCGGTCGTCACCGACGCCGCGGGTGCCCCGGTCGAGCTGAAGAACCTGCAGCCCGACGGCACCATCGGGGAGCCGACGCCGGAGGGCGACGCCGAGACCGAGGGCGACGCCGAGACCGAGCGGCCCGACGAGGACTGAGTCGAGGCTCGCCGGCCATTGAGTGCACAAGCGTGCACTCGCCTCGCTAGTCTGAGGCGATGGACCGCACCGCCCCGGGCGCTCTCGACGCCCTGGCACTGCTGACCGAGGTGGCCGACGAGCTGGTGGTGCGTACGGCGCGCGACACCCACGTGGCGTGGCTCGACCGCGTCCACGGGGTGCTGCGCCGACCGACCGGCGCCGGACCGGGCTCCGGTGAGCGGCTCCACCGGGGCGTCGCCACCGGGGTGTACGGCGGGCTGGGACTGGGCCTGCGCGTGGTCTCGCGCGGCCTCGGGCTGGCCGCCGACCGGGGCCTCGGCCCTGCCTGGGACGCCGACCGCCGCAGCCGGCTCGTCACCGCGACGGTCAACGGGCTGATCGGCGATCGCCTCGAGCGCGAACGGCCGCGGCTGGCGATCCCGATGGCCGCCCGGGTCGGCGGCGCCGACGTGGCCCTCACCCGTCCCGCCGTGACGGAGGCGTTCCCCGCGCCCACCGGCCGGCTCGTCGTCCTGCTGCACGGGTTGTGCGAGGACGAGACGGCCTGGGACCGTCACCGCGACCGGCGCGGGACCACCTACGCCGAGACCCTGGCCGGGCAGGGCTGGACCCCGGTCCTGCTGCGCGCCAACTCGGGGCTGCGGCTGCGGGAGAACGGCGTCGCACTGGCCACCCTGCTCCGCGACCTCGTCGACGCGTGGCCGGTCCCAGTCGAGCGGATCGCGCTCGTCGGTCACTCGCTCGGCGGCCTCGTGCTGCGCGCCGCGTCGGCCGTGGTCGACGGGGACGGTGCCGGCTGGACCGGCCTCGTCTCCGACGTCGTGACGCTGGGTACCCCCCACCTCGGCGCCCCGCTGGCGCGCGGGGTCGGGACCGGCAGCGGCTGGCTGGGCCGGTTTCCCGAGTCCGCTGCCTTCGGCCGGGTCCTCGACTGGCGGTCGCAGGGCGTCCACGACCTCGTCGAGGGGCTGGCGGAAGAGGTGCCTCCGCTCCCGCGCGCCCGGTACCGGTTGGTCGCGGCCACCCTCACCCGCTCCACGCGCCACCCGCTCGGCGCGTTCGCCGGAGACCTGCTGGTGCGGCCGCCCTCGGCGTACGGACGTTCCCGAGGTCGGGCGCTCTTCCCCGACGCGGACGTGCTGCACCTGCCCCGCGCCCACCACTTCGACCTGCTCAACGATGCCCGGGTCGAGGAGGCGCTCGTCCACTGGCTGGCCTGATGTCCGCTGTGCGCGAACAGGGGTGCCGATCCCGTGGAACTGTCCACCCTTCCGGCTAGGGTCGCAGACGTGAACCAGAACCCCAGCGCCCCGCTCTCCTCGGAGGTCTCCCCGCAGGCAAACGGCGCCGGCACCTCGACGTACGGGCTCGACGACCACATCTACCAGCGCCTGCTGCGTGAGCGGATCGTCTTCCTCGGCTCCGAGGTCCGCGACCAGAACGCCAACGCGATCTGCGCCCAGCTGCTCCTGCTCTCGGCGGAGGACCCCGAGGCCGACATCTTCCTCCACATCAACTCACCGGGTGGTTCCGTCGACGCCGGCATGGCGATCTACGACACCATGAACTACATCCCCAACGACGTCGCCACCGTCGGCATGGGCCTCGCGGCCTCGATGGGACAGTTCCTGCTCTGCGCCGGAACGGCGGGCAAGCGCTACGCCCTCCCGCACGCGCGGATCATGATGCACCAGCCGTCGTCGGGCATGGGTGGCTCCGCCTCCGACATCAAGATCCAGGCCCAGCAGTCGCTGCACATCAAGCAGGTGCTGCTCGAGCTGATCGCCCAGCACACCGGCCAGGACCTCGAGCAGGTCGTGACCGACGCCGACCGCGACCGGTGGTTCACGGCCGACCAGGCCAAGGACTACGGCCTCGTCGACCAGGTCATCACCAGTGCCCGGGAAGCCGCCGACGACGGCCGCCCCGCGCGGCAGAAGGACTGACCGACATGAACGACAGCAGCCCCGACCTCAGCCCGTCGATGAACTACTACATCCCCCAGTGGGAGGAGCGGACGTCCTACGGCTTCCGCCGCATCGACCCCTACGCCAAGCTGTTCGAGGACCGCATCATCTACCTCGGCACGCCGATCTCCGACGACGTGGCCAACGCCGTCATCGCCCAGCTGCTGTGCCTGCAGTCGATGAACCCCGACCAGGACATCAGCATCTACATCAACAGCCCCGGTGGCTCGTTCACCGCGCTGACCGCGATCTACGACACGATGCGCTTCATCAAGCCTGACGTGCAGACCGTGTGCATCGGCCAGGCCGCCTCGGCGGCCGCGGTCCTGCTCGCGGCCGGCACCGCCGGCAAGCGGCTGGCCCTGCCCAACAGCCGGATCCTGATCCACCAGCCCTACACCGAGGGCACGTTCGGCCAGACGTCCGACATCGAGATCCAGGCCAACGAGATCCTCCGGATGCGCGAGCTGCTGGAGAAGATGATCGCCGAGCACACCGGCAAGGACGTCGACCAGGTCAGCGCCGACATCGAGCGCGACAAGATCCTGACCGCCGAGGGCGCGGTCGAGTACGGCCTGATCGACGCCGTGCTCGAGTCGCTGAAGGTCCCGGCCCTGGCATGACACGACACGAGTTGCTCGTGGCACCCACGCTGCGTGGGTGCCACGGGGTACCGTCGTCTGGCCGCCTCCCCGAGTGCGGCACGCAGGTGGAGAAATCCGGCGCTCCCCGTGTCGCCGGACGGACCGGAGGGTGAACGTCTGTGGCACGCATCGGTGACGGTGGCGACCTGCTGAAGTGTTCCTTCTGCGGGAAGAGCCAGAAGCAGGTCAAGAAGCTGATCGCCGGTCCCGGCGTCTACATCTGCGACGAGTGCATCGACCTGTGCAACGAGATCATCGAGGAGGAGCTCAACGAGGGCTCCGAGGTGAGCCTCGAGGAGCTGCCCAAGCCGCGCGAGATCTTCGACTTCCTCAACTCCTACGTCATCGGCCAGGAGCAGGCGAAGAAGTCGCTCGCGGTCGCGGTCTACAACCACTACAAGCGGGTCCAGGCCGGGCTGCAGCCGCTCGTCGGCAAGCACGCCAAGGACGAGGCGGTCGAGGTCTCGAAGTCCAACATCCTGGTCGTCGGCCCCACCGGCTGCGGCAAGACCTACCTGGCCCAGACCCTGGCCCGGATGCTGAACGTCCCGTTCGCGATCGCGGACGCCACGGCGCTGACCGAGGCCGGCTACGTCGGCGAGGACGTCGAGAACATCCTCCTCAAGCTGATCCAGGCGGCCGACTACGACGTCAAGAAGGCCGAGACCGGCATCATCTACATCGACGAGATCGACAAGGTGGCCCGCAAGGCGGAGAACCCCTCGATCACGCGCGACGTCTCGGGTGAGGGTGTGCAGCAGGCGCTGCTCAAGATCATCGAGGGGACCTCGGCCTCGGTGCCGCCGCAGGGTGGGCGCAAGCACCCGCACCAGGAGTTCATCCAGATCGACACCACGAACATCCTGTTCATCGTCGGCGGCGCCTTCGCCGGACTCGAGCAGATCATCGAGCAGCGGGTCGGCAAGAAGACCCTCGGTTTCACCGCGGAGGTCCGCGGCCAGGCCGAGCGCGACTCCGACGACCTGCTCGCGCAGGTGCGTCCCGAGGACCTCACGAAGTTCGGCCTGATCCCTGAGTTCATCGGCCGGCTGCCGCTGATCGCGAGCGTCAACAAGCTCGACCAGGAGGCGCTGGTCCAGATCCTCACCGAGCCGCGCAACGCGCTCGTGAAGCAGTACCAGAAGCTCTTCGAGCTCGACGGGGTGGAGCTGGAGTTCACCGAGGACGCGATCCTGGCGATCGCCGACCAGGCTCTCGAGCGCGGCACCGGTGCGCGCGGACTGCGGGCGATCATCGAGGAAGTGCTCCTCCACGTCATGTACGACGTCCCGTCGCGCGGCGACGTCGGCAAGGTCATCGTCAACGGCGAGGTCGTGACCGACGAGGTGGCGCCGACCCTGGTGCCGCGTGAGTCCGAGGCGAAGAAGAAGAAGTCGGCCTGATCCCGGCCAGGCGGCCCCACCATGACTAGTTCGGGGGGTCGCGACGTAGTCATTTCGGGTCATTTCTGCCCTCGGCTCTTGGAGGGGTGACCGCCGCCCCTCAGACTGGGATCTGTCTCGGAAGGATCCCCCCACATGCGCAACGACCACCGTCGCCCCCTCGTGGCCTATGGCTTCGTGGCACTGGCGTGCGCGCTGGTCGTGGGGCAACCGTCGATGACCTCGCTGGCGGGTGGGATCCCCGGGCAGGCCCCGGTCGTCACGCTGCTCACGGACACCGGACTCGACGCGGCCTTCGGGCTGCCGACCATCAACGCCCTGCGCGCTGCGGTGGGGGAGATCCCCGACGGCGACGTCACGCCCGGGACCGACCCGGTCGACGACGTCCTCGACGGCACGTCGAGCGACCCGGCCGTGGTGGTCGCGGACGCGCCGGCCTCGCAGTCGGGTCCGTCCCTCAGCGCGGGTCTCACCAGTTCCGGCAACGGCGGCGGCCCGTCCGGCACGGGCACCCCGGACACAGGCACCGGGGGGCTGCCGGACGACGGCGGCCTCTTCGGCAAGCCCGAGTCCGACACCCCGCGGGACAGCAAGGGCAACGCAGCTGACGACGACGGTCCGAAGCCGCACCAGTTCGGTGCTGGCAAGGGTCACCCCTACGACACCGCGCAGCCCCCCGGCCCCGGTGGGTCCGGCGGCGGGCCGGACGATGACAAGCCGGGCAAGGGTCCGAAGGACAAGAGTGACAAGCCGGGCAAGGGTCCGAAGGACAAGAGTGACAAGCCGGGCAAGGGTCCGAAGGACAAGGGCGACAAGCCGGGCAAGGGTCCGAAGGACAAGGGCGACAAGCCGGGCAAGGGTCCGAAGGACAAGAGTGACAAGCCGGGCAAGGGCCCCAAGTGCAAGGGCCGCAAGCACGGGCGCTGAGAGTAGCGGCGGGGCGTCGCGGTGGCGCCGACCCTGGTGGCCCCTAGTCACTTCGGGTCATTTCGCGGCTCCGCTCTTGGAGCTGGTGCCTGCCAGGCGTCACACTGAGGCAATTCTCGGAAGAAGGGCCCCCTGATGCGCAACGACCACCGACGCCCGCTCGTGGCCTACGGCCTCGTGTCGGTCTCGTGCGCCCTGGTCCTGGTCCAGCCCTCGCTCAGCGTGGTCGGCAGCGCGGACGGCCCCGGCCCCACGGTGCGGGTGCTCGTCGAGAGCGGCCTGAGGTCGCTGGTCCCGGGGGCGGAGCTCGGCGAGGCGCCGGCGGGCGTCGACGACGTACCCGACGACGTGGTGGTGGTCACCGACGGTCCGACCATCGGCACTGACGGCAGCCCAGGCGCGAGCGCGTTCGAGGACGTCGCGGACGAGACCACCGCGGACAGCGGCGCCGGTCGCACGGACGAGCAGACTGACGGCGCGCTCGACGCGGGACTGACGACGGACGGGTCCGGCGGCTCCGAGGAGCCTCCCGACGGGGACGGTGACGGGGACGGGGACGGGGACGGTGACGGTGACGGACCTGACGCCGGCAGTGGCAGCGGCCTCGACGACGACCCCAACTGGACGCCCGGTGGCGGGGGCGGCATGGACTTCGTGCCCGGCGACGGCGGCCTGTTCGGCCCGCCCTCCGACGGCCCCGGCGACGGCGACGGCGACGGCGATGGCGACGGTGACGGCGACTGCGAGGGCGAGGGCGACGGAACTGCTGAGGGCGACGGAACTGCTGAGGGCGACGGCGACGGTGACTGCGAGGGCGAGGGCGAGGACGACGGCGCGCTCCCGCACCAGTTCGGTCAGGACCCCGAGGACGGGCACCCCTACGACACGGCCGAACCGCCGGGTGACGGCGACGGCAACGGCGACGGCACCGGCGACGGCACCGAGCGACGGCACCGGTGAGGGCGACGGCACGCCGACGAGGAGCCGGCCGAGCCGGACACGGAGCCGACGGAGCCGACCGAGCCGACCGAGCCGACCGAGCCGACCGAGCCGACCGAGCCGACCGGAGCCGACGGAGCCGACCGAGCCCGACGAGCCGGCCGACGTGGTCGAGCCCGAGGTCGTCGAGCCCGAGGTCGTCGAGCCCGAGGTCGTCGAGCCCGAGGACTCGGTGGACGTCGAGGTGGACGTCGAGGTGGACGTCGAGGTGGACGACGCCGACGGCGACGAGCCGGTCGCGCGCGACGACGCGGCGTCCCGCTCGGACCGCTGAGGCGGTCCCGAGCGCGTCAGCTGCTCGGGCGCGTCACTCGGACGGCGCCAGCTCCGTCTCGACGCCGATCTCGACGGCGCCCTCGACCGCGGTGAACACCAGCGGGCCGGTGATCTTGCCCGACGCCCGCAGGTCGTCCGCGGCCTGCTCGACGAGCGCGACCTGCTCGGCCGGACCGGAGATCTCGACCCGCGCCAGCGGCGCCTTCATCGAGACCTTGGCCTGCGACTTCGCGCCGCGGATGCCGATCAGGGCGGCCGCGACCGCGTCGAGCAGTGCCGGTGTCGACGCGGCGGCGGCGCCGAGGTCGGTGGACGTGGGCCACGCCGCTCGATGGATCGAGCCCTCCCGCCACCACGACCAGACCTCCTCGGTCACGTAGGGGAGGAACGGCGCGAGCAGCCGCAGCTGCACTTCGAGCGCGATCGCGAGAGCCGCCCGGGCCGAGGCCGTCGAAGGTGCGGCGGGGTCGCCGTACGCCCGCTCCTTGACGAGCTCGAGGTAGTCGTCGCAGAACTCCCAGAAGAACTTCTCGGTGACTTCCAGGGCCGTCGAGTAGTCGTAGGACTCGAACCCGTCGGTGGCCTTGCGGACGACCTCGTCGAGCCTGCCCAGCAAAGCGCAGTCGACCGGCGCCGAGACGGCGGCCGGGTTGAGATCGGTGGCGCCCATGCCCAGCACGAACTTCGAGGCGTTGAGCACCTTCACGGCCAGCCGGCGACCGACCTTCATCTGGCTCTCGTCGAACGGCGAGTCGAGCCCGGGCCGGGCGATGGCCGCCCGCCAGCGGACGGCGTCGGCGCCGTACGTGTTCAGGATCTCCGTCGGGACGACGACGTTCCCCTTCGACTTCGACATCTTCTTGCGATCGGGGTCGACGATGAAGCCCGAGATCAGCGCGTGCCGCCAGGGCGCGACGTGGTTCTCGAAGTGCGACCGGACGACCCGGCTGAAGAGCCACGTGCGGATGATGTCGTGGGCATGGGTGCACAGGTCCATCGGGAAGACCCGCTGCCACAGGTCGTCGTCGGTGAGCCAGCCGCCGGCGATGTGCGGCGTGAGGGAGGACGTCGCCCAGGTGTCCATCACGTCCGGGTCGCCGACGAACCCGTCGGCCTTGCCGCGCTGGTCCTCGTCGTACCCCGCGGGCGCGTCGGTCGACGGGTCGATCGGCAGGTCGGCCTCGCGCGGCAGCAGCGGGTGGTCGTAGTCGGGCTCGCCGTCACCGTCCAGCGGGTACCACACGGGGAACGGGACGCCGAAGAACCGCTGGCGGGAGATCAGCCAGTCGCCGTTCAGGCCGTTGACCCAGTTGTCGTAGCGGTGCCGCATGTGCGTCGGAAGCCAGTCGATCTCGCTGCCGCGCTCGATCATCTCGGCTCGCAGGCCGTCCTCGCGGCCGCCGTTGCGGATGTACCACTGCCGGGTGGCGATGATCTCGAGCGGCTTGTCGCCCTTCTCGTAGAAGTTCGCCTTGCGCTCGGTCGGCGTGGGGTCACCGACGAGGTCGCCGGTCTCGCGGAGCAGCGAGACCATCACCTCGCGCGCGCTGAAGGCGGTCTTGCCCATCAGCTGCTCGTACGCCGAGGCGGCGGTCTCGCCCGCGAGCCAGGCCGGGGTCTCGCGCAACATCCGGCCGTCGCGCCCGACGAGGGTGCGGACCGGGAGCTGGAGCTCGCGCCACCACATCACGTCGGTGAGGTCACCGAACGTGCAGCACATCGCGATGCCGGCGCCCTTGTCGGGCTCGGCCGCCGGGTGCGCGAGCACCGACAGCTCCACGCCGAACACGGGAGACGTGACGGTCGTGCCGACCAGGTCGGCGTATCGCTCGTCGTCGGGGTGCGCGATCAGCGCGACGCAGCTCGGGATCAGCTCGGGCCGGGTCGTCTCGATGTGGACCGGGGTGCCGTCGGGGCGGTGGAACGCGATCCGGTGGTAGTGGCCGGGGTAGTCGCGGGCCTCGAGCTCGGCCTGTGCGACGGCGGTCTGGAAGGTGACGTCCCAGAGCGTCGGCGCTTCGGAGAGGTAGGCCTCGCCGCGGGCGAAGTTGCGCAGGAACGCGGTCTGGCTGATCCGCTGCGACTTCGGCCCGATGGTCGTGTAGGTCTCGTCCCAGTCGACGGACAGGCCGAGGGTGCGCCACAGCTGCTCGAAGACCAGCTCGTCCTCCTCGACGAGCTGCTCGCAGAGCGCGACGAAGTTCGGCCGGTCGATCGGCACCTGCCGCTTCGGGTCGGGCTTCTCCGGCGGCGTGAAGTCGGGGTCGTGGGGGAGTGAGGGGTCGCACCGGACGCCGTAGTAGTTCTGCACCCGCCGCTCGGTCGGCAGCCCATTGTCGTCCCACCCCATGGGGTAGAAGACCGACTTGCCGCGCATCCGCTGGAAGCGGGCGATCAGGTCGGTGTGGGTGTAGGAGAACACGTGCCCGACGTGCAGCGACCCGCTCACCGTCGGCGGTGGGGTGTCGATGGAGTAGACGTTCTCGCGGGGCTGCGTCCGGTCGAACCGGTAGGTGTTGTCGGCCTTCCACCGCGCCGCCCACTTGTCCTCCAACCCTTCCAGGGCAGGCTTGTCCGGTACGACGACGACCCGGGCGTCCGCTGCCGGTGTCGTGGTCGTTGCCTGCTCCTGGGTTTCGGTCATGGCACGAAATCCTAGTTGTGCGAGGTGCCCAGCCCCGAATCGGTTTGCGCTGCTTGACGGCGCCGGCCCACCGATTTATCGTTTGTCAATAACATCGAAAAACGATAAACACCACGACAAGGAGAACGCCATGGGTCCCACCACCCTCACGACGACGGCGGCCCTGCTGCGGCTGGCCGCGCTGGTCAGCGCGGCCACCTGCCTGGTCTGGATCCTGGGATCCATGGGCACTGGGCTGCTCTTCGACGGGCCCGCGCAGGTGCGCGAGACGGCGCGCAGCTTCGACCTCGACGCGACCGCGGGGTTCCCGAGCGTCGACGTGGAGCCCGAGGACGAGGTGTTCCCGAGGCTCATCGGCACCGATGGTGAGCTCAACACCAGCGACGGCTACTCCGTCCCGGGGGCCTTCGCTGAGTACTCCTTGGGCTTCGTCGTCAGCTTCTACGAGCCCAGCGTGTCGCAGCGGCTCGCGTACGTCGGCCTCCAGTCCCTGCTTTCGCTCGGTGTCGCCTGGCTCTGGTGGACGCTCGCGAGGCTGGTGACCGCGGCCCGGGACGGTGACCCGTTCACGGGGGAAAACGTCGGTCGGCTCCGGGCGATCGGCTGGCTGGTCCTGGTCGGCGGTCCGGCGTACGTCGTCGGGATCTGGCTCGTCCATCGGTGGCTGCTCGCGACGTCCGAGCTGGCCGGTGAGGCGAGCGTCTCGGCCCTTGGCTGGCGCGACGTCCCCTGGTGGAGCGTCGGTGTCGGGCTGTCGGTGCTGGTGCTGACCGCGGTCTGGCGGCACGGTGTCGCGATGCGCCGCGACGTCGAGGGGCTGGTGTGAGCCCGGCCGACCTCGACGAGGGGCACCGGATCGTGTGCCACCTCGACCGGTTGCTGGCCGATCGCGACATGACCTTGACGGAGCTCTCGGCGCGGGTCGGGATCACGATCGTCAACCTGTCGGTCCTCAAGAACGACCGTGCCCGGTCCGTGCGCTTCTCGACCCTCACCGCGATCTGTGACGCCCTCGACTGTCAGGTCGGCGACGTGCTCTCCGTCGCGGAAATAGTGTGAGCCCGCGACCGCCTGCGGCTAGCGTCCGGGCATGACGGACCTGCTGTTCCACGACGAACCCGCCGCGTTCCTGCGCGACGCGGGGGACCACCTGCGGGTCGAGCCGGTCGTCAGCACGGTGGTGGCGACGGTCGCGGAGCGGGCGGTCCGTGAGGACGCGGCCGGCGTCGTGCCCACGGAGCCCTACCGCTGGTGGGCGGTGGCGCGCGACGACCACGGGACGGTGGTCGGGGCCGCGATGCGGACCGCGCCGTTCGCGCCGTACCCGGTGTTCGTGCTGCCGATGCCCGACGACGCGGCCGTCGGTCTGGCCCGGCTGCTCCACGAGCGCGGCGAGGCCGTCGTGGGCGTCAACGGGGCGCTGCCCGCGGCCCGTCGGTGCGCCGCGGAGCTCGCCCGCCTGACGGGCGGGACCGTCGAGGTCGCACAGCACACCCGGCTCCACCGGCTGGACGAGCTCGTGCCGCCCCGCGCCGTGGTCGGCCGGCTCGCGGCGGCCGGCCGGGACGACGTCGGGCTCGCGCTGCGGTGGTTCGAGGCGTTCGCCCACGACGCGGACGAGCAGGCGGGCCGCGAGCCCGGCTCGATGCACGAGATGGCCGAGACCGAGCAGTCGATGCTGCGGCGGATCCAGGAGGGCCGGGTCTGGCTGTGGCTCGACCCGGCCGGCGCGCCGGTGCACCTCACGGCGCTGAACCCGCCGGCGTACGGCGTCGCCCGGATCGGACCGGTCTACACCCCGCGTCAGCACCGCGGCCGCGGGTACGCCGGCGCCGCCGTGGCGGAGCTGTCGCAGCGGCTGCGTGACCAGGGCGTCGTCCCGTGCCTCTACACCGACCAGGCCAACCCGACGTCGAACGCCCTGTACGCCGCGCTGGGCTACGAGCCGGTCGTCGACATGGTCAACCTGCTGGTGCTGTGACGGCACCCTAGACTCGGGAGACGATGAACGAACTGCCTGTCGCCCGCCTCGCCGAGACCGTCGCGGAGGCCGAGGACGCCCTGCTCTCCCGGTGGCCCGAGACCCGGCTCGAGCCCTCGCTCGACCGGATCCTCGCGTTCACCGAGCTGCTGGGCGACCCGCAGCGCAACTACCCGGTGATCCACCTGACCGGCACCAACGGCAAGACGTCCACCTCGCGGATGATCGACACCCTCCTGCGTGCTCTGGAGCTGCGGACCGGCCGCTTCACGAGTCCGCACGTCGAGCGGATGAGCGAGCGGATCTGCATCGACGGCAGCCCCCTCACCGACGAGGAGTTCGTGCGGGCGTTCAACGACGTCGCGCCCTACACGCACCTGGTCGACGCGTCCGAGCCCTACCCGATGTCGTTCTTCGAGACCGTCGTCGGCATGGCGTACGCCGCGTTCGCCGATGCCCCGGTCGACGTCGCCGTGGTCGAGGTCGGGATGGGCGGGCTGTGGGACGCGACCAACGTCGCCGACGGGCAGGTCGCGGTGGTGCTCCCGGTGGCGGTCGACCACGCGAAGTACCTCGGCGACCAGCCGGTCCAGATCGCCGCCGAGAAGGCCGGGATCATCAAGCCGGGGGCCACCGCGGTGCTCACCGAGCAGCTGCCGGAGGTGGCGGCCGTGCTGCTCGCGCGCTGCGCGGAGGTCGGCGCGACGGTCGTGCGCGAGGGACTGGAGTACGGGGTCGTGTCGCGGGTGCCCGCGGTCGGCGGCCAGGTCGTGAGCCTGCAGGGGCTCCGGGGCCGGTACGACGAGGTGTTCCTCCCGCTGTACGGCGCCCACCAGGCCCAGAACGCCGCCACCGCGCTGGCGGCGGTCGAGGCGTTCGCCGGCGACCGCGCGCTCGACGCGGACCTGGTCGCCGCGGCGTTCGCCAGGGTCAGCTCTCCGGGCCGGCTCGAGGTGATCCGCCGCAGCCCGACGATCGTCCTCGACGCCGCCCACAACCCGCACGGTGCCGAGGCGACGGCCGCTGCGATCGAGGAGTCCTTCGTGTTCGACCCGCTGATCGGCGTGCTGGGTGTGATGAGCGACAAGGACGCGGACGGGGTGCTGGCCGCCTTCGAGCCGCACCTCGCGCACGTCGTCTGCACCCAGAACGCCACCGATCGGGCGATGTCGGCCGACGCGCTGGCCGCGGTGGCCCGCGAGATCTACGGCGACGACCGGGTCACTGTCGTGCCGCGGCTCGCGGACGCCATCGACGCGGCCACCGGCCTGGCCGAGGCGGGGTCCGCCTCCGGCTCGATCGGCTCCGGCGCGGTGCTGGTCACCGGCTCGGTCGTCACGGTCGGCGAGGCCCGCACGATGTTGAAGGGTCGCGGATGAGCACCCCGGAGCAGCCCCCGCCGCGCTCGCCCCGCCGGGGCATGTGTGCTGCGGTGCTCGCCCTGGAGGGGATCGTCCTCGGGTTGACCACCCCGGTGATGGTGACCCTCGGCGACGTCCCCCTCGGTACCGCACTCGCGATCGGGCTCGGACTCGCAGCGGCCTGCCTGGTGCTCGCCGGGTCGCTCCGCTCCGAGGCCGCGTACGGCGTGGGCTGGGTCGTCCAGCTGGCCGCGGTGGGACTCGGCTTCGTGGTGTCGGTCATGTTCTTCCTCGGCGCTATCTTCGGCCTGCTCTGGGGTTGTGCCTACTTCCTCGGCAAGAAGATCGAGCGCGAGCGGGCCGCGGCGTACGCGGCCCACGACCCCACCGGCGGCGGGTAGCGCGCCGATCAGACCGGCGGGCCCGCCCGCCGTCCCTCGGCCCGCAGCGCCGGTACGTACAGCAGTGCGCCGAGCACGCTGACCGCCCCGGCCACCACCATCGCCACCTGCGTCGAGCACCGGGTGAAGGTGAGCAGGAGGAAGGCGCGCCGGACCGCGGTCGGAGTCAGGACGTCGGTCACTTCCCCTCCCGAGATGGTGGACCGTCCCGGGCACCCTGAGCGGAGAACCGCGTCCGCGCCCCTGCCCTTCCCAGGTCAGGGCACGAGGGTGGCCTGGTCGGCCGCGACCCGCGCCCGCTCGGCGCGCAGCGCCGGCAGGTAGAGCATGGCCCCGAGCACGCTGAACGCGCCGGCCGTGACCATCGCCGTCTGGAGGTTCACCGCGTCGGCCAGCACACCCAGCAGTGGCGCGACGACGGAGAACGCGGCGAAGGCGACCATCGAGTTCATCGACAGCACCGTGGCGCGGTTGCGCGCCTCGGCCTCGCGGTGGAGCAGGCTCGCGTGCATGGGCCCCGCGGTGCCGTGGAGCGAGTAGGTGACGAGGTACGCCGCGATCAGGGCCACCGGCCCGGCGACCAGACCCATCACGACCGCCCCGAGCCCGTTGAGGACCCGCGACAGGATCGCGGTCCGGGTCACGCCGATCCGCGCGCTCGCGAGCCCCGCCAGCGCGGATCCCAGGGCGAACACGCCCCAGCCGACCGCCGCCACCGGACCCATCAGCGCACCGGCCTGCTCCTCGCCCCCGACCAGCTCCGCCAGCCGGATCGGTTGGAACGTCTCGAACACGACCATCGCCGTCGACCAGAAGATCTCGACGAGCACCAGGCCGCGCAGCACCCGGTTGCTGCCGAGCAGCCCGAGTCCTTCGCGGATCACGACCGGCGCCTCGTGCATGGAGTCGAGGGCCCGACGGGCGCCGGTCGCGTCCAGGTGGGTCCGCGGCTCGCGCATCAACGCCACGACGGCCACGAGGTGCACCCCGCTCAGCACGGCCATGACCAGCAGCGGGAGGAGCAGCGCCGAATCGGCGGGGAGCGGGTCCCACGCGATCAGGCCGCCGGAGAGGACCGCCCCGACCGCGATGGAGCCGCCGAGCATGCTGCCCTGCGCCGCCAGCGTCCGGTCGACGTCCGCGCCGGGTCGTGTGACGTGGACGGTGTCGACGTACCAGGCCTCGAGCGGCCCGGAGTCGAGCGCCCGGAAGACTCCCATCAGGGCGGCGGAGGCGGCGAACGTCCAGAAGGAGTCGGCCACGATGAGGACCACCGCGGCGGCCACGCTCACGACCGCCGAGGCGATGTAGACCGGGCGACGACCGAACGCGTCGGCGAAGCCGCTGGTGGGCAGCTCGAGCGCGAACACCACGAAGCCGGTGACGGAGAAGGCCAGCAGCGCCTCTGAGATGGTGAGTCCCTGCTCCAGCGGCCACAGGGTCATCACGCCGACGATCAGCCCGACCGGGAACCAGCGCGTGAACGTCAGGGTGAGGAACACCCGGCGCGCGGCGGCGGGGGAGAGGACTTCCTTCATGACCCCTCCTCCCGCGGCGGCTCTCCGACCGGGAGCAGGATCGTCCAGATCATGATGTCGGCGGCATCGGGCTCGCCGCGGCCGGCGTCCCGGTACTTCTGGACCACCTGGTGGATGTCCTCGCGCATGGCCATCGCCTGCGCCGGCGTGACGTGCACGCCGTCGTCGCCGTAGCCGAGGGAGTCGCGCCACTCGCGGGACCAGCTGCGCTCGGCCGCGAACCACCGGTCGGCCCAGCCTTCGAGCTCGGTGAAGTAGTGGCGGCTCAGCCACGACAGGGACGCCTCGGCGTCGTCGTCGCCCGCGAAGTCGCTCGGCGTCCACTCGTGCCCCCGGCTGGCGGCCTCCCACACCCGTCGCTTGCCCTCACCGGTCCCGGTGTCGCTGACCAGGCCGACGGACTCGAGCTTGCGGAGGTGGTAGCTCGTGGCGCCGGTGTTGGTGGTCAACCGGTCGGCGAGCTCGGTGGCCGTGGCGGCACCGTGGAGCCGCAGCTCGGTCAGCAGGCGCGAGCGCAACGGGTGGGCGAGCACGCGCAACGCGGTCGTGTCGAGGTGGATGATGGCGTCGGTCACGTCGTACACACTAACTGTGCACAACTTCCTTGCACAAGTTCTGTGCACGAGTCCGCCACCGGCTCGGACGCACCGCTCGCTAGGCTCCGCCGCATGGCTCTGGAGCGCACCCTGGTCCTCGTCAAGCCCGACGGCGTCCGCCGCGGACTCACGGGGGAGGTGATCCGCCGGATCGAGGCGAAGGGCTACACCCTGGCCCGCCTCGAGCTCCGGTCGGCGACACCCGAGCTGCTCGCCGGCCACTACGCCGAGCACCAGGGCAAGCCGTTCTACGACCCGCTCGTCGACTTCATGCTGTCCGGTCCGGTCGTCGCGATGGTGGTCGAGGGTCAGCGCTGCATCGAGGGCTTCCGCGCCCTCGCCGGCGCCACCGACCCCACGGCTGCCCTGCCCGGGACCATCCGGGGCGACCTCGGTCGTGACTGGGGCCTCGCGGTGCAGCAGAACCTGGTGCACGGCTCCGACTCGCCGGAGTCGGCCGAGCGCGAGATCGGGCTGTGGTACCCCGGCCTGTGAGCCACTCCGCGTCCGCCTGAGCGACGCGGCACCACCCGCACCACCTGCCCCGCGTGTCCTCCCGGGTTGCGGTGCCGCGCGAACCTACGCTCGGCGCAGGTGCCTCGGCCACGCCGGTAGGTCGTCGTACCGACCTTCCCCGGGTACGACGAGCGAGCGTGAGGCACTCCGCATGGCGAACAGCTTCATCGGCCGTGACATGGCCGTGGACCTCGGCACTGCGAACACGCTCGTCTACGTCCGCGGCAAGGGCGTGCTGCTCGACGAGCCCAGCGTCGTCGCGCTGAACGATGCCACCGGCGAGATCCTCGCGGTCGGCCACGAGGCCAAGCGGATGATCGGCCGCACGCCCGACAACATCACCGCGATCCGACCACTGAAGGACGGCGTGATCGCCGACTTCGAGGCCACCGAGCAGATGCTCCGCTACTTCATCCAGCAGGTGCACCGCCGCCGCTACTTCGCGAAGCCGCGGATGGTGATCTGCGTGCCGAGCGGGATCACCGCGGTCGAGCAGCGGGCCGTGAAGGAGGCCGGCTACCAGGCGGGAGCGCGCCGGGTCTACATCGTCGAGGAGCCGATGGCCGCGGCGATCGGCGCCGGGCTCCCCGTCCACCAGGCCACCGGCAACATGGTCGTCGACGTCGGCGGTGGTACGACGGAGGTCGCTGTGATCAGCCTCGGCGGCATCGTCACCAGCCTCTCCATCCGCACCGCCGGCGACGACCTCGACCAGGCGATCGTCGCGTGGATGAAGAAGGAGTACTCCCTCATGCTCGGCGACCGGACCGCCGAGGAGGTCAAGATGACCCTCGGGTCGGCGTTCCCGCTACCCGACGAGCCGGAGGCCGAGATCCGCGGCCGCGACATGGTGTCCGGTCTGCCCCGCAACGTGGTGGTGTCGAGCGCCGAGATCCGGCAGGCGCTGGAGGAGCCGCTCCACGCGATCGTCGACGCCGTCCGCGCCACCCTCGACCAGACCCCGCCCGAGCTGGCCGGCGACATCATGGACCGCGGGATCGTGCTGACCGGCGGCGGCGCCCTGCTGCGCGGCCTCGACGAGCGGCTGCGCCACGAGACCGGCATGCCGGTCCACGTCGCGGAGGACCCGCTCGTCAGCGTCGCGCTCGGCGCCGGCAAGTGCGTGGAGGAGTTCGAGGCGCTGCAGCAGGTCCTGGTCTCCGATCGCCGGAGGTACTGATGCGTCTCGACGGGGGTCTCACGCGGGCCCGCGAGCGCCGATGGCGCACGCTGCAGGACCTCGACGAGCCGCGCCGGCCGTCGCGGGCGCTGCTGGTCGCGCTGGTGCTGGCGAGCGTCTCGCTGATCACGCTCGACTCCCAGGGCGGCTCCGACTCCCCGGTGGAGCCGGTGCGTCGGGCGGTCGGCGAGGTATTCGGCCCCCTCGAGTCCGGCACGGCCGCGGTGATCCGGCCGATCGCGGCCATCCCCGACTGGTTCCGCTCCCACGACTCGCTCCGGGCCGAGCTGAGCGCCCTCGAGGCCGAGAACGCCGGGCTCCGCTCCGAGGTCGCGTCGTCCGGGTTCGACCGCAACCGACTGGCCGAGTACGACGGCCTCACGGCGGCCGCCACCGAGCTCGGCTACGCACTGGTCCCGGCGCGGGTCGTGGCCCTCGGCCCGTCGCAGGCGTTCAGCCGCACCGTCACGATCGACGCCGGGTCGGAAGCGGGCATCCGGCCCGACCAGACGGTGATCAACAACGACGGCCTGGTCGGTCGGGTGCTGCGGACCACCGCCACCACCGCGACCGTGCTCCTCATCATCGACACCGGCTCCACCGTGGGCGGCCGGGTCGGCGGGTCCATGGAGATGGGCTTCCTCGAGGGCCGCGGCGACGTGGGCGACAGCGGCCTGCTCGACCTCGAGCTCGTCGACCGGGCCGAGGTGCCGGCCAAGCACGACGTCGTCGTCACCTGGGGGAGCAACGGCGGCGCGCCGTACGTCCCCGGCGTGCCGGTGGGCCGGGTCACCAGCGTCTTCTCCAGCCTCCGCGAGACCTCTCACCGGGCGGTGATCGAGCCGTTCGTCGACTTCGGCGCGCTCGACCTGGTCGGCGTCGTCGTGCCGTCCGGCACCGCCAGCGACCGGGCCCTGGTCGAGGTCGACGGGAGCCTGAGATGACTCACCCCACGAAGCCGCTCGCTTCGCTCACGCCTCCGCGGGGACCCCGATGAGCCTCGCCCGCGCGCTGACGGCGCTCGCCGCCGTCGTGGCCGCGCTCGTGCTCCAGGTGACGGTCTTCCCGTACGTCGCCTGGGACGGCATCGTGCCCAACCTGGTCCTTCTGGTCGTGGTGGCCGCGGCACTGACCAGAGGGCCGCAGTTCGCGGCGGTCCTGGGCTTCCTGGCGGGCGTCTCGCTGGACCTCGCCCCGCCCGCCGACCACGTCGCGGGCCGCTGGGCGCTGGCGCTGGTGCTCGTCGGCTACCTCGCCGGCCGGGTGCGCCAGGACCAGAAGCCGACCACGACGACGGTCGTCCTGACGGTCGCGGGTGCGTCGTTCATCGGGTCGTCGGTCTTCGCCCTGTCCGGGATGTTGCTCGGCGAGGGCGGCGCCGGCGTGGGCGGCGTCCTGGCGGTGGTCGTCGTGGCGGTGGTGTGGGACGTGCTGCTCACGCCGTTCGTGCTGCCGCCGCTGATGGGGATGTTCCGGCGGCTCGAGCCCGACCGGGTCGCTGCCTGATGGCCGCCGTCGACAGCCGCAGCCGGCTGCGGCTGGTCGTCATCCAGGCCCTGGTGTTCTCGCTGTTCGCGACGCTCTTCGTGCGCCTCTACTACCTCCAGGTCGTCACCGGCGCCGAGTACCACGCGCAGGCAGCCGACCAGTCCGTCCGCGAGATCGTCGTCCAGCCGCAGCGCGGCCTGATCGTCGACGCGCAGGGCCGGCCGCTGGTCGCCAACCGCACGTCGTGGGTGGTCTCGCTCGACCGCACCCTCCTCGGCAAGCTCAGCCAGCGGCAGCAGCGGGTGCTGCTCGGCCGGCTCGGCGACGCCGTCGGACAGCCGCTGGCCCGGATCCGGCGGCAGCTGGTCACCTGCGGCGAGGAGGGGAGCGTGCCGGGGGTGTGCTGGAACGGCTCGCCGTACCAGCCGGTGCCGATCGCCCAGGACGTCCGGCAGCAGGTGGCACTCCGGATCCTCGAGCAGCCGGAGGACTACCCGGCTGTGATCGCCGACCAGCAGAGCGTCCGTGCCTACCCCGAGCCCTTCGGCATCAACCTGGCGCACGTGCTGGGCTACCTGAGCCCGATCACCGAGGCCGAGTACGACCAGGCCCAGGACGACGGCGACCGGTCGGTCAACGGCGCCTCGGCGGTCGGGCGGGCCGGCGTCGAGAAGCAGTACGACGAGTGGCTGCGCGGCATGCCGGGCTACCGCCGGGTCGCGGTCGACTCCATGGGCCGGGTGCTCGGCGAGGAGAACGAGATCCCCGGCCAGCCCGGTGACACGCTCGTGACCTCGATCGACGCCCAGGTGCAGAGCGTCGTGGAGAAGCAGCTCGCGAAGACGATCGCCACCGCGCGCAGGACGTTCGACGACGTCAGCGGCAGCAACTACGCGGCCGACTCGGGCGCCGTCGTGGTGATGGAGGTCGACACGGGCCGGATCGTCGCGATGGCCAGCCAGCCGACGTACGACCCCGGCGTCTGGGTCGGTGGGATCAGCAAGAAGCAGCTCGCGCGGCTGTACTCGGAGGCGGCCGGCACGCCGCTGCTCGGCCGGGCGACCCAGGGGCAGTTCGCTCCCGGCTCGACGTGGAAGCCGTTCATGACGGCCGGTGCGCTGACCCACGGCTTCACGCCGGAGACGCGGCTCGACTGCTCGTCCGGGCTCCAGGTCGGCAACCGGGTGTTCCAGAACTACGAGTCGCGGCCCTACGGACTGATCGGCTTCGACCGTGCGCTCGAGGTCTCGTGCAACACGTTCTTCTACCGGGTCGGCTACCACTTCTGGCAGAAGCTCGGATCGGACGTCGACGACGTGAAGGCGAAGGACCCGCTCGTGCAGGAGGCGATGACGTTCGGGTTCGGCGGAGAGACCGGTATCGACCTGCCGGGCGAGGCCTCCGGCCGGATCGCCGACCGGCGCTGGAAGCTGCAGTACTGGAAGCAGATGAAGGACTTCTACTGCGGCATCGCCGCCAAGCCGCAGGACGCCGAGACGAGCGACTTCGTCTACAGGTTCGCCGGGGAGTTCTGTGTCGAGGGCTTCGCGTACCGGGCGGGCGACGCCGTCAACTTCGCCATCGGACAGGGCGACACCATCGTGACGCCGCTCCAGCTCGCTCGGGCCTATGCCGCGCTCGCCAACGGCGGGAAGCTGTACGCGCCCCGGATCGCGAAGGCGATCGTCAGCCCCGACGGCACGGTGCTCAAGCGGTTCCGTCCCAAGAAGGTGGGCAACGTCGGCCTGCCCGACTCGGTCCTCTCCTACATCGACACGGCGCTGAAGGGCGTCGCGCTGCGCGGCACCATGAGCTGGCGGCTGCTCGACTTCCCGCTGGAGCAGGTGCAGATCCGCGCCAAGACCGGCTCCGCCGAGGTCTACGGCAAGCAGTCGACCTCGTGGGTGGCGTCCTACACCGACGACTACGCCGTGGTGATGATGGTCAGCCAGGGCGGGACCGGCTCCGGGACGTCCGGGCCGGCGGTCCGAGCGATCTACGAGGCGCTCTACGGCATCGAGGGCACGGACCTCGACCCGACCCGGGCCGCGATCCCGGGCGTCGTCGCGCCCGAGACGCTGCCGTCGTTCCGCCGTGACGGGTCGATCCTGCCGCCGCGCGCGAGGGGCTCCCGATGAACGTCCGGACCAGCCGGCCCGGCCCGGTGCTGAGGGTGCCCGGGCTCGACTGGGTGCTGATGGCCGCGGTCGGAGGGCTGCTGGTCCTCGGCACGCTGCTCGTCTGGTCCGCCACCAGCACGCGCGTCGACCTGACCGACGGCGACCCCACGGCCTACCTCCGCAAGCAGCTGGTCAACATCGCGATCGGACTGGTGCTGCTCGTGATGGTGCTCGCCACCGACCACCGCTGGGTGCGGATCCTCGCGCCGCTCGCGTACCTCGCGTCGCTCGGCGGACTCGTGATGGTGCTGACGGCCGGGGTGACCGTCAACGGCTCGCGGTCGTGGATCCAGCTGGCCGGGATGTCGATCCAGCCGGCCGAGCTCGCGAAGCTCGCGGTGGTGATCGGCATGGCACTCGTCGTCGCCGAGCGCGCCGAGGGGCGGCGCACCCGCACCGTCGGGCTCCTGGACGTCGTCCTGATGCTGCTGATCGCAGGGCTGCCGGCGGTGCTGATCCTGTTGCAGCCCGACCTCGGCACGATGCTCGTGCTGTCGGCCACCGTGTTCGGCGTGCTCGCGGCGTCCGGAGCACCCCGTCGGTGGCTCGCGTTGCTCGCCGGTGGCGGTGTCACGGCCGCGGTCGCCGCGGTCGCGGCCGGGATGCTGAAGGACTACCAGGTCGACCGGTTCCTCGCGTTCACGAACCCCGACCTCGACCCGCGCGGTGCCGGCTACAACACCGAGCAGGCGCGGATCGCGGTCGGCAACGGCGGCCTCTTCGGCGAGGGGCTCTTCGAGGGCTCGCAGACCCGCTCCGGGTTCGTGCCCGAGCAGCACACCGACTTCGTCTTCACCGTCGCGGGCGAGGAGCTCGGCCTGCTCGGGGCGGGGCTGCTGATCGCCCTGCTGGCCGTGGTGGTCTGGCGCGCACTGGTGATCGCCGGCCGCGCCGACGACGTGTTCGGCCGGATCGCCGCCGCAGGGATCGCGTGCTGGCTCGGCTTCCAGGCGTTCCAGAACATCGGGATGTGCCTCGGCATCATGCCGGTCACCGGCGTCCCGCTGCCGTTCGTGTCCTACGGCGGCAGCTCGATGTTCGCCACCTTGCTCGCCGTCGGGCTGCTGCAGAACATCCACCTGCGCTCGTCGGTCAGCCCCGCCGCCCGCTACCCCGTCCCCACTCGGGTCCTGGTCCGCCGCTGATTCCGCAACGGGCCTCTGGGTGTAGGCCTCAGGCGTGGTTCCTCAGGCGGCGGTGGAGCTCGAGCTCGTTCTGGAGCTTGCGTGGGACGGGTGCCCCGAGCTCGATGATCGCCGCCTCGTACCCCTCGAGCGCCGCGAGCAGCTCGGCATGCAGACCGAGCTTGTTCCAGCCGCTGGACGCCGAGTCGCGGGCGGCCCGCAGGTCTGCCCGAGCGCTAACGACGTCCCGGAAGCAGGCGTTCGCCGCCTCACGCTCGACGTAGCCGACCTGGCGCCTGGATGGCCTCATGCGGTCTCCGACCTGCTCGCAAGGCTGGCGCACGGTGCGGAAGCGGGACGGGCACTGCCCACGGTACCCCTCGCCCGGCCAGGTGACCGGGTGCAGGCCGGGTGCCCTTCGTCAGGGTGACGGCACCTGCTCTCCACGCACCCACACCGCGGCCGGTCGGCTCAACGACGCGGGCTCTGCCCGCAGGTCGCCGTCGGTGACCACCAGGTCGGCGGCGAGGCCGGGCGCGATCCGGCCGGTGACGTGGTCGAGGCCGAGCACCCGGGCGGCGTACGACGTCGCGGTGGCGAGCGCCTCCTCGAGGGAGTAGTCGGACTCGGTCAGCTGGAGCACGGCGAGCCAGGCGATGCCGTGGTCCTTGGAGGGTGCGATGCCGCCGTCGGTGCCGTTGACGAGCGCGACGCCGTGCTCGCGCAGGCGTCGGAGCTGACCGGCCCGGCCGTGCTCGGTGCTGTCCTCGCGCAGCTTCAACGCGTCGATCAGCTCTTGGAGCCTGGGCGGCAGGGTCTCGAACGGGGGGAGTCGCGTGACATCCGTGCCGTTGGTCGGGCAGACGACGACGCCGGTCGCGGCCACCCGGGCGAGCAGCTCGTCGGACGTGGTCATGCCCTCGTCCGTGAGGCACGTGAAGTGCTCGATCCCGTCGACGCCGGCGGCGAGCGCGTGCTCGACACCGGCGAGGGAGTGCGCGTGGGCGACGATCCCCAGCCCGGCGTCGTGCGCGGCCCCTACGGCGGTCGCCAGCTCCTGCGGGCTGAACTGGACGCCCATGATGTCGGAGTCGGGGGTGAGCATGCCGCCGCTCGCCATCACCTTCACGACGTCCACGCCGCGCTCTGCCCGCTCGGTGACCGCCGCGACGATCGCCTCGGAACCGACGACCGCGCCGCCCAGGAAGTGGCAGTGCCCGTCCGGCACGGTCAGCGGCGGTCCCGCGCACCGCACCCGCGGCCGGCCGGGCCGCTGGGCATCGCGGGCCGCCAGGGTCCGGAACCGCACGTCGCCGAGGTCGCGCACCGTGGTCACGCCGGCCCGGGCCTGGCGCATTAGCATCGCGTCGACGACGGCGTCCACGCCGTCGTCGGACAGGTCGGGCGAGCGCTCCAGACCGCCCATCGTCCCGTCGGCCACCAGGTGCACGTGGGCGTCGATCAGCCCGGGCAGCAGCATCCCCTCGTACGTCGTGAGCTCGCAGCCCACCGGGGGCTCGTGGTGCGGCCCCTCGACACCCACGATCCGGTCGTGCTCCACGAGCACCGTGACACCCTCGTCGCGGAAGCGGAGCCCGTCGTAGGCACTCGCAGCCCGGATCGCGAACATGGCTCACTGTGCACCCGCGCGGCGCGGGTGCGCCACCCGGTCAGGGCGAGATGGTCAGGAAGACGTAGGCCGCCAGGATGGCCAGGTGCAGCCCGCCGGCGAGCGGCTTGGCGCGGCCCGGGACGACGGTGAGCACGCCGACGATGCCCGACAGGAACAGCAGCACCATCTCGGTGTTGCCGAGCCCGAGCTCCAGCGGTCCGTCGAGCCAGATCGAGGCGACCGCAAGCGTCGGGATCGTGAGCCCGATCGACGCCATCGCCGAGCCGTAGGCGAGGTTGAGGCTGATCTGCGTCCGGCGCCGAGCTGCCGCCCGGACCGCCGAGATCGACTCCGGCAGCAGCACGAGCAGCGCGATCACCACTCCCACGAACGCGTGGGGGAAGCCGAGCCCGGCCACGGCCCGCTCGATCGCCGGCGACTCGACCTTGGCCAGTCCGACGACCGACACGAGGGCGCCCACGAGCAGGCCCAGGCTGAGGAGTGCGGCCCGCGACGGCGGGGGGTCGGCGTGGCCGTCCTCGTCGGCGTCCGGCGCCGTGCCGCCGGCCTCGACGGGCAGGAAGAAGTCGCGGTGCTGCACGGTCTGGGTGAAGACGAACAGGGCGTAGATCGCGAGAGAGGCGATCGCAGCGAAGACCAGCTGGCCGCCGGAGAACTCCGGGCCGGGCTGGGAGGTGGTGAAGACGGGAAGCACGAGGGTGAGCGTCGCCAGCGTCATCACCGTCGCCAGCGCGGAGCCGGCACCCTCGGGGTTGAAGACGGCGAGCCGGTCGCGCAGCGCGCTCACGACGATGGAGAGCCCGACGATGCCGTTCACCGAGATCATCACGGCCGCGAACACGGTGTCGCGCGCGAGCCCCGCGGTGTCCTGGTCGGCGGTGACCATCAACGTGACGATCAGCGCGACCTCGATCACCGTCACCGCCACGGCGAGCACCAGTGAGCCGTAGGGCTCCCCGACCCGGTGGGCCACGACCTCCGCGTGGTGGACCGCCGCCAGCACGGCACCGATCAGCAGCACCGCCACCAGCGCCAGCACGACGTCCCCGGGCTTGCGGCCCCAGGTCGCGACCAGGGCGACCAGGGCCGCGACGGGCAGCACGACCGTCCACGCAAACCTGCCGTGGGTCGCCTCGCCGCTCATGTTCCTGAACCCTAGGGGGCAGGCGGAAGTCAGGCGGCCGGGAGCGTGAAGCTGAACGTCGCGCCGTGGTCGGGGTTGTTGCTGGCCCAGATGCTGCCGCCGTGGCGGTTCACGATCCTCCGGCAGAGCGAGAGGCCGAGTCCGGTGCCGGTGAACGCATCGGCGTGCGCCTCGGCCCGGTGGAACTCCTCGAAGACGAGGTCCTCCTCGCCGGCCGGCAGCCCGACGCCGCAATCGCTCACCTCGACCCGGACGAACCCGTCCTCGGTGTCGGGCGCGGAGCGGATGGTGACCCGCGGGCGCTGGCCGCTCGGGGTGTACTTCACGGCATTGCCGATCAGGTTGGCGAGCAGCTGCTTGGTCAGCACCCGGTCGGCCTCGACCTCGTGATCGACCTCCACCTCGAACGCCGGCGCGTGATCGCCCGCCGAGGCGCCGTACGGCGCCACGATCTCCTCCAGCAGCGCCATGAGCCGGACCCGCGTGGTGGCGAGCAGGCCGTCGCGCTGCACGGTGTAGGCGAGCCAGTCATCGATCACTTGGCCCATCCGGGCGCTGCTCACCTGCGCACGCTGGTTGAACGTCGACGCGCCGGCCATGTCACCGTCCTGGAGGGAGTCCTGGATCAGCTCCAGCCAGCCGCTCAGGCTCGTCAGCGGGCTGCGCAGGTCGTGGGCGACCACGCCGGCGAACCCGGTGAGCTCGCTGAGCCGCTCGCGCTGCGTCGTCACGTCGGAGAACAGCATCATGAACTTGCCCGACTCGCCCCGCAGCGGCCACGCGCCGATCTCCAGGATCCGGTCGGCGCCCTCGTTCTTGACGTGCAGCTGCCGGACGGCGGGGTTCTGCGGTCCGGGGAGGTCGGCGTCGGTCGCGGGCGTCCCGTCGAGCAGCCGGAGGCCGAGGTATCCGACCCAGTCCAGGTCCTCGCCGAGCGGGATCCGCTTGCCGACCAGCCGCCGCGCAGCCTCGTTGTGGAACACCACCCGCCGGCCGTGCTCCATCACCAGCAGCCCGTCGGTCATCGTCTCGTAGACCCGCTCCAGCATCGCGGTCTGCTCCTCGGCAGCGGCCCGCTCGTCGAAGGCGGCGGCGCGCTCGTCCTGGAGCTGCTGGGTGGCGTTGACGCGCTGTGCCTGGAGCAGGGCGAGGTGGATGGTGATGAACGTCGAGGCGGTGATCAGCAGGTCGATCATGATCGAGCCCGGCAGGAAGCCGTCGTACCCGAACTGGTTGATCGGGTGGAGCGTGGCCAGCGCGCTGATGAGGGCGATGAACAGGGCGAACACCGAGGCGCCGCGCGGCGTGAGGATCGACCCGGCGACCAGGGCGGGCAGCAGGAGGAACCAGGTGAGGGGGAGCTCCGGGTCGAGGTAGGTCACCCAGATGCAGGCGACCCCCATCGGCACCAGGATCGCCAGCGCCCAGCGCGGGGCCCGGTCGTCGACGAACGGCCCGTCGGCGTAGAAGGCGCTGAGGAAGGTCACGCCGCCGACGTAGGCGTAGACGGTCCCGCGGATGATCCACCAGAGCGTGAGCCGATCGACCTCGCCGACCTCGAGGTTGGGCATGCCGCCGGACAGCGCCACGACCGTGCACGCGACCAGCGCTGTGCCGAGCAGGGCGAGGTTGGACGCGGCATTGGTGGGGGCCCACCCGCGGCCTCGCTGGAACCAGGAGTAGAGCCCGAGCATGAGGATCGCGCCCACCACGTTGGCGGCGCCCATCCAGAGCGCGTCGACCGGCGCCCAGCCGAGGACCAGGGCCACGCCGACGAACACCAGCACCTGCGCGGCGACGTGCCAGACGAGGTCGGCCGTGGGCCGGCTCCTTCCGTCCCAGACGGTCGCGAGCCAGATGAAGGCCGCGGCTAGCGTCGGCCACATCTCCGTCGGCGTGCCGGGCGGCGGGATGTCGGCCAGGGCCAGCGGTGTGCAGGCAAGCGTCAGCACGACCACGAGCGCCAAGCGCCTCGCGGCGAAGCTGGTCCCCTCAGCGTTGCCCACGTTTTTCACCCTCCGAACGTACGGATGGTAGGTCCTCCCGGCGGGACTCCGCAGGCGTTGTCGGCAAGAAGTCAAGGCGGCCGGGGCGGGCCGTAGCCCGCCCCCGAGTGCGCTCCACCGGCTACGCCGGTCGGGGGAATGTGCTGGTCCCGGCGCCCCGTCGTACCCTGGACGGCGTCCCCCGGCCAGGAGTTTCACGAGGAGTGCTGTGTCCGTCGCATCGGTGTTCCCACGGCTCGAGCCCAAGCTGCCGTCGGTGCAGAAGCCGATCCAGTACGTCGGCGGCGAGCTCAACTCCACCCTCAAGGACTGGGACTCCGTGGCAGTGCGCTGGGCCCTGATGTACCCGGACGCCTACGAGGTGGGGCTGCCCAACCAGGGCGTCGCGATCCTCTACGAGGTGCTCAACGAGCGCGACTGGATCCTCGCCGAGCGCACCTACTCCGTCTGGCCGGACCTCGAGGCGGTGATGCGCGCGGGCGACGGCTCCGGGCCGATCCCGCAGTTCACGGTCGACAGCCACCGACCGGTGCGGGCGTTCGACGTCCTCGGGGTCTCGTTCTCCACCGAGCTCGGCTACACGAACCTCCTGACCGCGCTCGACCTCGCGAGCATCCCGCTCCACGCGGTCGACCGCGGCGACGACGACCCGCTCGTCATCGCCGGCGGGCACGCGGCGTTCAACCCCGAGCCGGTGGCAGACTTCCTCGACGCGGCCGTCCTCGGCGACGGTGAGGAGGTCGTGCTCGCCATCTCCGACGTGATCCGCGAGTGGAAGGGCGAGGGCTGTCCGGGCGGCCGCGAGGAGCTGCTGCGACGGCTGGCCGTGGGCGGCTCGGTCTACGTGCCGTCCTTCTACGACGTGACCTACCGGGGCGACGGCCTGATCGCGTCGGTCGTGCCGAACCGCCCCGGGATCCCGCACCGGGTCCGCAAGCACACCCTCATGGACCTCGACGCCTGGCCCTATCCCGCCAAGCCCCTCGTGCCGCTCGCCGAGACCGTGCACGAGCGCTACAGCGTCGAGATCTTCCGGGGCTGCACCCGCGGCTGCCGGTTCTGCCAGGCGGGCATGATCACCCGGCCGGTGCGCGAGCGGTCCATCAACACGATCGGCGACATGGTCGAGAACGGCATCCGGCAGTCCGGCTTCGAGGAGGTCGGCCTCCTCTCGCTGTCGAGTGCCGACCACACCGAGATCGGTGACGTCGCCACCGGGCTCGCCGACCGCTACGAGGGGACGAACGTCTCGCTGTCGCTGCCCTCGACCAGGGTCGACGCCTTCAACATCACGTTGGCCAACGAGTTCTCCCGCAACGGCCGCCGGTCGGGCCTCACGTTCGCGCCCGAGGGCGGCTCCGAGCGGATGCGCAAGGTCATCAACAAGGCCGTGACCGAGGAGGACCTGATCCGCACCGTCGCCACGGCGTACTCCCACGGCTGGCGGCAGGTCAAGCTCTACTTCATGTGCGGCCTGCCGACCGAGACCGACGACGACGTCCTCGAGATCGCGGAGCTCGCCAAGAAGGTGATCGCGAAGGGCCGTGAGGTGTCGGGTCGCAACGACATCCGCTGCACGGTCTCGATCGGCGGGTTCGTGCCCAAGCCGCACACGCCCTTCCAGTGGGCCTCCCAGCTCGACCACGAGACGACCGACGAGCGGCTGCGCCAGCTGCGCGAGACGGTGCGCGCCGACAAGCGGTACGGCCGCGCGATCGGCTTCCGCTACCACGACGGCAAGCCGGGGATCATCGAGGGACTGCTGTCGCGGGGCGACCGTCGAGTCGGACGGGTCATCGAGCAGGTGTGGCGCGACGGCGGCCGGTTCGACGGCTGGAGCGAGCACTTCTCCTACGACCGCTGGGCCCAGGGCGCCGCGGAGGCACTGGCCGGCACCGGCGTCGACCTCGACTGGTACACCGTGCGCGAGCGCGCGTTCGACGAGGTGCTGCCCTGGGACCACCTCGACTCCGGGCTCGACAAGGACTGGCTGTGGTCCGACTGGGAGGACTCCCTCGCCGCGGCCGACGACCCCGACGGCGTCGAGGACGTCGAGGACTGCCGCTGGACGCCGTGCTACGACTGCGGCGTCTGCCCGGAGATGGACACCGAGATCCAGATCGGGCCCACCGGCCAGAAGCTGCTGCCGCTCTCCGTGGTGTGAGGCGGCGGCGCTCAGCCGCACTCGCGTGTCAGCAGGTCGTACGTCGTGCGCACCGCGCGGTGGTCGCTGACCAGGCTGATCAGGACCTGCGACCGCACCGGGACGAAGGACGCGTCGGCGAGGACGTAGTCGATCCGGCGGCGGGGTCCGGCCGCCGGGACGGTCAGGCCGTCGCCGCGGCCGACCACGGGCCAGCTGTCGACCAGGCCGGACCGCTGGAGCGCCTCGGTCGCGGGCATCCCGGGCTCGGCGTTGAGGTCGGCCCCGAGCAGGACCGGCCGCGGCGACCGGCGGACCGCGGCCGCGACCGCCCGCGCCTGCGCCCGCCGGAGCCCGGGGGAGACGTGGTCGAGGTGGGTCACGAAGACGTCGACCGACTGCCCGCCGACGTCGACGGTGGCGCGCACGAGCCCGCGGCGGTAGGCGCCACGGGCGCGCGGCAGCTCCGTCAGCGCGACGTCCGCGACCGGCCAGCGCGACAGGATCGCGTTTCCGGTGCTGCCCGGCCGGAACCGCCGGGTCGCCCCGTAGACCGCGTTGAACCCCAGCCGCCGCGCGAGCCGCTGCGCCTGGTCGACACCACCCGTCCGCTCCCGGCCCCGGTCGACCTCCTGGAGCAGCACCAGGTCGGCGTCCCAGGCGCGGAGCTCGGTCGCGACCCGGCCGACCTCCAGGTCGCCGGCCTTGGTGCGGCCGCCGTGGAGGTTGAGGCTGAGCACGCGGACCCGGACCGCGTCGCCGGTCGGGCAGGGGGAGAGCGTCGAGCCCGGACCGGTCGGCTGCGGCGACGAGGTCCCGGGGGTCGCGCCGGTGGCGGGGGTCGACGGACTCGGACCGGAGGCACCCGGCCCGGCCGGGTCCCCGGCCAGCTGGACGGCGGTCACGCCGGCGGCCACGGTCAGCACGACCAGCACGGCGACGGCGCCGCCGACCCGGCTGGTCACCGGACGGCAGCCCGGTCGGCGAGCTGGTCCTCCACGTAGCGCGGCCGGCCGACGTAGGCCGAGAGCAGCGCCATCGGGACGACCAGCGCGATCATGAGCACCAACGGGGCGGTCCAGCCGCCGGTGGCTTCGTAGAGCAGGCCGACGGTGAAGGGACCGACCGCGGCGAGCAGGTAGCCGGCGGACTGGGTGGAACCGGACAGCGCGGCCGTGCCGGCCGGCGTGCGGGCCCGCAGCCCGATCAGGGTCAGCACGAGCGGGAAGATGACGCACCCGACGCCGACCAGCAGCGCCCAGAGCACCGCCAGTGACCGCGGCGCCACGATCAGCCCGGCGTAGGCGACGGGGTAGCAGGCGATGACGCCCCACAGCAGCGAGCGGTGGTCCTCGCGGCGCCCCGCGAGCGTCGGCAACCACAGCGACAGCGGGATGCTGACGCTCGCCACCACCCCGACGAGGACGCCGGCCATCGTCGGCGAGAAGCCCGCGTCCCGCCAGAGCTGGGCGAACCAGCCGAAGGCGACGTAGGCGTGCATCGACTGGAGCCCGAACAGCAGCGCCATCGCGACGCCCAGCCGGGTCCGCATCACGTCGGAGACCCGGACGGTCCGAGACGTGTCGGCGGGATGCCGGTCGTGCAGCACGAGACGCAGCCACGGCAGGGCTGCGACCAGCGCCAGCAGGGCCCAGACGCCGAGGCCAACCCGCCAGCCGTCGTCGCCCGCCGCCTCGGAGACGGGGACGGTGAGCGTCAGCGCCCCGGTGAGCCCGATCGCCAGGGCCGACGTGTAGAGGGCGGTGATGAAGCCGATCCGGTCGGGGAAGTGGAGCTTCACCAGCGACGGGAGCAGCACGTTGGCGGTCGCCATCCCCGCCAGCCCCAGCATCGACAGCGCGAGGAACGGGAGCTCGTGGTCCACGGTGACCCGCGCCGCCAGACCGATCGCGACCGCCACCAGGGACAGCAGCGTGGTGCGGTGAATGCCCACGGTGCGGGTGAGCCACGGAGCAACGGCGCCGAACGACGCGAACGCGAGCACCGGCAGCGAGGTCAGTAGTCCCGCCTCGGCCGACGACATCGAGAGCCCGTCGGTGACCTCCGCCAGCACCGGGCCGACGCTGACCGCGGCCGGCCGCAGGTTGGTCGACAGCAGGACGAGCCCCAGCAGGACCAGCCAGCGCGAGGCGGTGGTGGAGGAGGGCTGACGCATGGTTCCGGCAGGATAGGCCGGGTGCGGCACGTCCCTGACATCGAGAGGCGGACCCGGCTCGTGCGCCGTCATGCGCTGGTCGCCGACCACCGGGTGACCGACCCGGCCGCCGCCGCCGAGGCCGTCGTGTGCCTGCACGCCACGGAGCCGGCCTCGGTCCACCTCGCCGTGGCGGCGCGGTCCGAGGGCGTCTCGGCGGCCGACGTCGAGGCTGCGCTGTACGACGAGCGCAGCCTGGTCAAGCAGCTCGCGATGCGCCGCACCCTGTTCGCGTTCCCGCGCGTCCTGCTGCCCGCCGTGTGGGGCAGCGCGTCGGCCCGGGTGGCGGAGGTCGAGCGCAAGAAGATCGGCAAGGACGTCGTGGCGGGAGGCGTCACCGCCGACGGGGACGCGTGGCTGGCCAAGGCGCGCGCCGAGGTGCTCGCGCTGCTGGCCGGCCCCGAAGCCCTCCCTGCTCGCACCATCCGCGAGCAGATCCCGCTGCTCGACGTGAAGGTCTCCTCCTCACCGTCCAGCGAGCGCTGGGGAGCGCCCTTCCACGTGGCGCCGCGGGTCCTGACGTGGCTCGGGGCGCGGGCCGAGATCGTGCGCGGCCGCAACGGTGGTCACTGGCGCACACCTCGCCCGCAGTGGACGACCATGGGCGGCTGGCTCGGCTCCCCGCCCGATGCCTGGTCGGAGCAGGCGGGCTACGCCGAGCTCGTACAGCGCTGGCTGGCTCGGTTCGGCCCCGGGACGGAGGCCGACCTGGCCTGGTGGCTGGGGTCGACGAAGGCTGCCGTGCGGCGGGCGCTGGCCGACCTGGAGGCCGTGGCGGTGTCGCTGGACGGCGGTGGCACGGGCTGGCTGCTGCCCGACGACGTCGAGCCCGAGGCCGCGGTGGCGCCCGCGGCCGCGCTGCTCCCGGTGCTCGACCCCACCACGATGGGATGGAAGGAACGCGACTTCTACCTCGACCCGGCCGACCGGCCGTACCACTACGACACGGCCGGCAACGGCGGCACGACCGCGTGGTGGGAGGGGCGGATCGTGGGCTGCTGGGTGCAGGACGAGGACGGCCGGGTCGAGGTGGTGCTCCGCCGCGACCCGGGTCGGGTCGGCCGGCGGGCGCTCGACGCCGAGGCCGACCGGCTCACCGCGTGGCTCGACGGGCAGGTCATCAGCAGCATCTACAAGTCGCAGCTGATGAAGGGCCTCCCGCTGCCCTGAGCAGTTCTGCAGGTTTGTGCAGTGCACAAACCTGACGCTGGCGAAGGCTCGCTGCGGCACCGGGGCGTCGCTAGTTTCCGGGAACGCCCGGCGACCGCTGGGCGGTGATGAATCTCGGAAGGGACGCCCATGTCCTGTCACACCACCCGGTCGCGTCGTCGCGGCCTGGCCGCCACCGCGGCCACCGTCCTCACCCTCGGCATGCTCACCACCGCTGCCGGGTCCGCCGAAGCAGCACCCGCGCCCGACCGCAAGGCGCCCCTGCTCGGCACCAGCAAGGCCGACGCCATCGACGGCCGCTACATCGTCGTCCTCGAGGGCCGCGCCACCCGCAGCGACAGCACCGATGCCGTCCGGACCGCGAGGGCCCGGGGCGCGTCGGACGTCGACCGTTACGCCACCGCCGTCGAGGGCTTCTCGGCACGGTTGAGCGCGTCGGCCGTGGCCGCGCTGCGCGAGGACCCGGACGTCGCCTACATCGAGGCCGACCAGCGGATCTCGATCGACGCCACCCAGTCGCCCGCCACCTGGGGCCTCGACCGGATCGACCAGCGCAACCTCCCGCTCAACAACGCCTACACCTACACCCCGACCGGCGCGGGCGTGACCGCCTACATCATCGACACCGGCGTGCTCGGCACCCACAGCGAGTTCAGCGGCCGGATGGCCGCGGGCTACACGGCCATCAACGACGGCCGCGGCACCACCGACTGCAACGGTCACGGCACCCACGTCGCCGGCACGGTCGGTGGCACGACGTACGGCGTCGCGAAGCAGGTGACCATCAAGCCGGTACGCGTGCTCGACTGCACCGGCAACGGCACCACCTCCGGGGTCATCGCCGGCGTGGACTGGGTCACCTCCAACCACGCAGCGGGCAGCCCGGCCGTCGCGAACATGAGCCTGGGCGGTGGCGTCTCCAGCGCGCTCGACACCGCGGTGAACAACTCGATCGCGGACGGCGTCACCTACGCCGTGGCCGCGGGAAACGAGAACACCAACGCCTGCAACGGCTCGCCCTCGCGGGTCGCGTCGGCGCTGACCGTGGGCTCGACCACCAGCACGGACGCTCGTTCGAGCTTCTCCAACTACGGCAGCTGCCTCGACCTGTTCGCCCCGGGCTCGAGCATCACCTCCGCCTGGTACACCGGCCCCTCGGCGACCAACACCATCTCGGGTACGTCGATGGCGACCCCGCACGTCGCCGGCGTGGCCGCGCTCTACCTGCAGGGCAGCCCGAGCGCGTCCCCGGCCACCGTGTCGAACGCGATCACCAGCACCGCCACGACCGGCGTCGTGACCGGCGCCCAGACCGGGTCCCCGAACCGGCTGCTCTACTCGCCGCTCACCGGCGGAACGACGCCGCCGCCCACCGGTGGCAACCTGCTCCAGAACCCGGGCTTCGAGTCGGGGGCGACCGCGTGGAGCTCGACGGCCGGCGTGGTCACGAACGCGTCCGGCGCCCCGGCGCGGTCCGGCTCCTGGAAGGCGTGGCTGAACGGCTACGGCCGGACGACCACCGACACGCTGTCGCAGAACGTCACGATCGCTGCCGGCAAGCAGGCCACGCTGTCGTTCCACCTGTACGTCAGCAGCGCCGAGACGACCACCTCGACGGCGTACGACCGGCTGCAGGTGCAGGTCGTGTCCGGCGGCTCCACCACCACGCTGGCGACGTACTCGAACCTCAACAAGGGGACGTCGTACGTGCAGCGCAGCTTCAACCTCTCGGCCTACGCCGGACAGACCGTCACGGTGCGGTTCGTCGGCACCGAGGACGCCAGCCTGGCGACCAGCTTCGTCATCGACGACACGGCGGTGACGACGAGCTGACCACGGGCTGATCACCGGCGCACGCCGGTGATCCTCCGCGGGGAAAGGCGCGCCCGGACCACTCACCCGGTCCGGGCGCGTCGCCGTCTCGACCTGCCTGCCCCCTCGAGGCTCGGGGCCAGGGGCTCGGACCTACGCTGTGCGGATGCGTGAGCAGCCGGAGCAGCAGGCCCCACCCGTCCAGCGGCTGCGCGTCCGGTACGCCAAGCGCGGCCGGCTCCGGTTCACGTCGCACCGCGACTTCTCCCGGGCGTTCGAGCGGGCGCTGATCAGGTCCCGGCTGCCGATGGCGTACTCGTCCGGGTTCCACCCCCATCCCCGGATCTCCTACGCCGGGGCCGCGCCGACCGGCTCCGCGAGCGAGGCGGAGTACCTCGAGATCGGGCTCGCGGAGCGGCTCGACCCTGCGGCAGTGCACGCGTCGCTGAGCGAGGCGCTGCCCGACGGGCTCGACGTCGTGCGGGTCGCGGAGTCGCCCGGTGGCGCGCTCGCCGACCTGCTGACCGACAGCCGCTGGCGGCTCGACACCGCGGCCGCGCCCGACGAGCTCGCGGCCGCGGTCCGCACCTTCCTGGACACCGAGTCGGTGCTCGTGGAGCGGATGACCAAGAAGGGACTGCGTGAGTTCGACTGCCGGGCGGCGGTCGCTGCGCTCGAGCCCGACGGGAGCTCGTTGCTCCTGCTGCTCCACCACACGGTGCCCGCGGTGCGGCCCGACGACGTCCTGACGGGGCTGCACCGCCTCACCGGCCTCGTGGCCGGCGAGGCGCCGCTCCTGACGAGGCTCGAGCAGGGTCGGCTCGACCCCGGGACCGGCGAGCTGCGAGATCCGCTTCGCTGAGGCGCCGCGCCGGGGGATCGGAGCGAATCCACCGTCGTGTGCGATACTCGGTCTCGGTCGGTGCATGCCGACCCGACGACGTTCTCGCCGGTCCCCCAGCTCCACTGATGGGGTCCGTCCGGCACGACGAGCGCCCGTCGTCGCCAGACCGCGACGCGGCTCGGCCGGAATGGGTGACAGACCTCCGGTCGCGAGAGCCCGCTGACCGCGGCAGGCAGGCGGCAGGCACGAGTTGACGCACCCGCGGAGGGTCTCGTCGCCACACGAAGGCTTTGCGTCGTGGACTCTGTCCACTCGGGCCCACGGCGCCGACCGTCCGATGTACGTCACGGCGTACGACGGGCAGAGGGAGCAGTTGATGCTCGAGGACACCCCGGGCTCCGAGCCCACCACCGACCCCGCCGCCGGGAGCCCGACGGCCGACGTGCCGGCGAAGCAGGCGGCCGCAAAGCAGGCGCCCGCGAAGAAGGCCGCCGCGAAGAAGGCGCCGGCCAAGAAGGCCGCCGCGAAGAAGGCGCCGGCGAAGAAGGCCGCCGCGGCACCTGCGGCCGAGCCCGCTCCGGAGGCCCCGGCCGACGCGCCGGCGAAGAAGGCTCCCGCCAAGAAGGTGGCCGCCAAGAAGGCGCCGGCGAAGAAGGCCGCCGCCAAGAAGGCCGCCGCCGAGGCCGACGGCGACGCGGCCGGCACCGTGCCCCTGTTCCAGGCGCCCGACGCGGCAGCCGCGCCGGCCCGCAAGCGGCCCGCGAAGAAGACCGCCCCCACGGCCGAGTCGACGCCCGATGCGGCGTCCGACCGCGCCGATGCACCCGAGACGGCTGACCGGGACGATGCCGAGTCCGGCGACTCCGACAGCGACGAGGGTGGCGAGGGCGGCGCCCGCCGTCGCCGTCGCCGCGGCGGCCGTCGGCGCCGGAAGTCCGGCGGCGAGGGAGACGGCTCCGGCGACGGCCAGGGCGACTCCGACAGCGCCGACGACGACAGCGACGACCAGGACCAGCGACCGGCCCCCGCGAAGAAGCAGGGTCAGGGCGGCGGCAGGGGCGGCGGTCAGGGCGGTGGCAGGGGTGGCGGTCAGGGCCGCCAGCAGGGCCGGTCCGACGCCGACGAGGGCGACGCGGACGGTGAGTCGTCGACGACCCGTCGCCGGCGCCGCCGTCGACGCGCGGGGGAGGACGGCCCCGAGGGCGAGGACGACCCGCAGAACACCGTCACCAAGGTCCGCAAGACCCGCTCGCCCGACGAAGGGATCACCGCGCTCTCCGGCTCCACGCGCCTGGAGGCCAAGAAGCAGCGCCGCCGCGAGGGGCGCGAGGCAGGCCGCCGGCGGGCGCCGATCGTCAGCGAGGCCGAGTTCCTCGCCCGGCGTGAGTCCGTCGACCGGGTCATGGCGATCCGGCAGCGCGACGACCTCACGCAGATCGCGGTGCTCGAGGACAAGGTCCTCGTGGAGCACTACGTCGCGCGCGAGTCGCAGACGTCGCTGATCGGCAACGTCTACCTCGGCCGGGTGCAGAACGTGCTGCCCTCCATGGAGGCGGCGTTCATCGACATCGGCAAGGGCCGCAACGCGGTGCTGTACGCCGGCGAGGTGAACTGGTCGTCGCTCGGCCACAAGGACGGCCAGCCGCGCAAGATCGAGTCGGTCCTCTCCTCGGGCCAGTCGGTGCTGGTGCAGGTCACCAAGGACCCCGTCGGCCACAAGGGCGCCCGCCTCACCAGCCAGGTCAGCCTGGCGGGCCGGTTCCTCGTCTACGTCCCCGACAACACCAACAGCGGCATCTCCCGCAAGCTGCCCGACACCGAGCGGTCGCGGCTGAAGGCGCTGCTGAAGGAGATCGTCCCCGACGGCGCCGGCGTCATCGTGCGCACCGCCGCCGAGGGCGCCAGCGAGGAGGAGCTGACCCGCGACGTCGAGCGGCTCACCGCCCGCTGGGACGACATCGAGAAGAAGGCCAAGGGGAGCGCGCCGCAGCTGCTCTACGGCGAGCCCGACCTGATGCTCAAGGTGGTCCGCGACCTCTTCACCGAGGACTTCGCGAAGCTCGTCGTCCAGGGCGGCGACGCCTACGACACCGTGCACGACTACGTGACCCACGTGGCGCCCGACCTGATCGAGCGTCTGGAGCAGCACGACCCCTCCAAGGCCGACCTGTTCACGACGTACCGGATCGAGGAGCAGATCCACAAGGGACTCGACCGCAAGGTCTGGCTGCCCTCGGGCGGCTCGCTCGTCATCGACCGCACCGAGGCGATGACGGTCGTCGACGTCAACACCGGCAAGTTCACCGGCTCCGGCGGCAACCTCGAGGAGACGGTCACCAAGAACAACCTGGAGGCGGCCGAGGAGATCGTTCGCCAGCTCCGGCTGCGCGACATCGGCGGCATCATCGTGGTCGACTTCATCGACATGGTCCTCGAGTCCAACCGCGACCTCGTGCTGCGGCGGCTGGTCGAGTGCCTCGGCCGCGACCGGACCCGTCACCAGGTCGCCGAGGTCACCTCGCTCGGGCTGGTGCAGATGACGCGCAAGCGGATCGGCACCGGGCTGCTGGAGGCGTTCTCCGAGCCGTGCGAGCACTGCGCCGGCCGGGGCGTGATCGTCGCCGACGTGCCGATCGAGCCGAAGAAGGAGACCGAGGCCCGTCGCTCGCGTCGCTCGCGCGGCGGCAAGGGCAAGGACGACCCCGACTCGAACGGTGGCTCGAACGGTGGCTCGAACGGTCAGTCCGGGAGCTCGCCGGGCACTCCGCCCTCCCCGAAGGACGTCGCGGCGATGGCCCGGACCCACAAGGACGACGACGCCGACCGGTCCGACCAGGCCGGGTCGGACCAGCCGGCCGAGCCCGCCGAGGACACCTCGCCCGACCAGCCCGGGCAGGACGAGCAGCAGGACGAGCAGCAGGACGAGGCCGTGGCCGACGAGCGCTCGCGAGGAGCTCGTGGCGGCGCCGGAGCCCCAGCCGGCCGCCGAGGAGCCCATTGCCGAGGAGCCCGGTGCCGAGGAGCCCGTTGCCGAGGAGCCCGGTGCCGAGGGCCCGTGCCGAGGAGCCCGGTGCCGAGGAGCAGCCCGACGAGCCGGTGTCGACCGCCCCCAAGGTGGTCACCCGGACCCGCCGTCGCAGCGCGAGCCGGCCGGCGGGGCCGCCCAGCAGCGCCCCGGCGACGGTCCCGGCGATGCCGGACGCCGAGTCGCCAGGTGTCGTCGGCCAGCCCGCCGGCGACGGGACCGTCGAACCCGGCACGTCCGACACCGAGCTGGGCAACCGCCCGGTGGTCGAGCACGTCCCCGTGAAGAAGCGGGGCTCGCGCAAGCGCTGAGCCCCGCTCCTCGGGTCCGGACAGGTCGGTTCAGTCGGGCCGGTTCGGTCAGGCGGTCGGGCGACCCGTGAGCCAGGCGGTCGACTCCTTCTGCCACAGGAAGTACAGGGTGGCGGCGATCAGCACGAGCTGCACGACGGTCAGCAGCATCGAGATCGCCGGCTGGTCCCCGCCCAGGCCGAGGACGCCGAGCAGGCCGAAGATCACGGCCAGCACGGTGTAGACGATCCGCGCCCAGTTCTTGCCCCTGCCGAGGAAGACCGCGAGCATGGCGTAGATCCCGACGCCGATGACGAGGATGAGCAGCAGCACCACCACGATCCCGGTGCGGGCGGAGCTCTCGCTGAGCGTGCCGGTGGTGTCGCCCTCGATGGCGGTGTCGACCGCCTCGTCGAGGTTGACGAAGGACAGGATGCTCGTGATCACGGAGAGCGCGACGCCGGCCCAGATCAGGTTGATCGCCATGGCGATCGAGCGCGGTCGCTCGCCGAGCGGTGCTGAGCCCGGCGGCGGCTCGGGCGGGCCGGCGGGATACTGCGGGTAGTTCGTCATCGTGGAGGCTCCCCTGAGATCGGATGTCAGCGCTCACGCTAGCGGGTGGGAGCGCCCGGTCCGGGGCGGCGCGGCGACCCGCTCGCCCTTCCTGCCTCTCGCACGCTCGGGGCAGGGCTCGCGTTTTGCCGGGGAGGGGCTGCGTCCGTACTATTGACCCTCGGTGCGCTGTCGCGTGCCCCTCTGCACGGCATCCCGGTCTCCGAGCGGGTCGTGGCGTGCCGCAGACCAGCAGACTGAGCAGACCCACCAGACGTGAAGCAGACATGAAGGAGACCGCGGTGTACGCGATCGTGCGCGCAGGCGCCATCCAGCAGAAGGTCGCTGTCGGCGACGTCCTCGAGATCGACAAGGTCTCGACGGCCGTCGGCGAGACGCTGACCCTGCCGGTGCTGATGACCGTGGACGGCGACCAGGTCACGACCGACGCCGCGAAGCTCGACAAGGCCTCCGTCACCGTCGAGGTGCTCGGCGCGACCAAGGGCCCGAAGATCATCATCCAGAAGTACAAGAACAAGACCGGCTACAAGAAGCGCCAGGGTCACCGCCAGAAGTACACCCAGGTCAAGGTCACCGACATCTCCCTCTGAGGGTCTCGACTGAGCTCGCTGTTCGAACGAAGGAAGTAGACATGGCACACAAGAAGGGCGCGGCCTCGACCAAGAACGGTCGGGACTCCAACTCCCAGCGCCTCGGCGTCAAGCGCTTCGGCGGCCAGGCCGTCAACGCGGGCGAGATCATCGTCCGGCAGCGTGGCACCCACTTCCACCCCGGCTCCGGCGTGGGCCGCGGCGGTGACGACACCCTGTTCGCGCTGGTCGCGGGCGCGGTCGAGTTCGGCACCCGCCGGGGTCGCCGGGTCGTGAACATCCTGCCCCGCGACTGAGCCTGCGAAGTCGCGACGAGGGCAGGAGATTGAGGAGGGCTCGGCTCAGGTCCGAGCTCGCGAGGAACTGAGCGACCCGTCTCGAAATCTCGGTGGCTCCGAGGACGCATCGCCAACCACAGGAGCACTCCGATGGCCATCCCCAGCTTCGTCGACCGGGTGACGCTCCACGTCGCCGCGGGCCGCGGCGGGAACGGTGTGGCCTCGGTGCACCGCGAGAAGTTCAAGCCGCTCGGCGGCCCCGACGGCGGCAACGGAGGGCCCGGCGGATCGGTGATCCTGCGCGTCGACCCCGACGTCACCACCCTGCTCGACTACCACCACAGCCCGAAGCGGCGTGCCGAGCACGGCGGCCACGGCGCCGGCGCCCACCGCAACGGCGGACACGGCGCCGACCTCGTGCTCCCCGTGCCGGACGGCACGGTCGTCGCGGATCCCCAGGGGCAGGTGCTCGCCGACCTGGTCGGCCCGGGCACGGAGCTGGTCGTCGCCCAGGGCGGACGCGGGGGGCTCGGCAACGCCGCGCTCGCGTCGTCCAAGCGCAAGGCCCCCGGGTTCGCGCTGCTCGGCGAGCCCGGCGACGAGCTCGAGATCGTGCTGGAGCTCAAGGTCGTCGCGGACGTCGGGCTGGTCGGCTACCCGAGCGCCGGCAAGTCCAGCCTGATCGCCGCGATGTCGCGGGCCCGGCCGAAGATCGCCGACTACCCCTTCACGACGCTCGTCCCCAACCTCGGGGTGGTGACGGCCGGCGACACCACGTTCACCGTCGCCGACGTCCCCGGCCTGATCGAGGGCGCGAGCGAGGGTCGCGGCCTCGGGCACGACTTCCTGCGCCACATCGAGCGGTGCGCCGCGCTGGTCCACGTCGTCGACACCGCGACCATGGAGCCCGGCCGCAATCCGCTCGACGACCTCGACGTGATCGAGAACGAGCTGAGCCGCTACGGCGGGCTCGAGGACCGGCCGCGGCTGGTCGCACTGAACAAGATCGACGTCCCCGACGGGCGCGACCTCGCAGACATCGTGCTCGAGGACCTCGAGGCGCGCGGGCTGCGGGTGCTGCCGGTCTCCGCGGCGTCCGGTGAGGGCATGCGCGAGCTGATGTTCGCGATGGCGGGCATCGTCGAGGCGGCGCGCGTGGCGGAGCCGACCGTCGAGGCGACCCGGATCGTGCTGCGGCCCCGGGGCGTCGACGGTGCCGACGACTTCACGGTCAAGGAGACCGGCGAGGGCTGGCGGGTCCGGGGCGAGAAGCCCGAGCGTTGGGTGCGGCAGACCGACTTCAGCAACGACGAGGCGGTGGGCTTCCTCGCCGACCGGCTCAACCGGCTGGGCGTCGAGGCGCGGCTGGTGGCGCTCGGGGCGGTCGAGGGCGACACGGTGCTGATCGGTCATCCGGACGACGCGGTCGTCTTCGACTTCAAGCCCGGCCTCGACGCCGGGGCGGAGAACCTCGCCCGACGTGGCGAGGACTCCCGGTTCGACGAGTCCCGTCCGGCCGCGCGCCGTCGCCGCGACATCCAGGAGGGCATGGCCGACCGCGGCGAGGGCGAGACCCGCGCCGACGTCGCCCGCCGGCTCCGCCAGGGACAGCCGGGCGGCCAGCGGAGGACCGGTCCCACGTCGTACGAGATCGGCGGGCAGGACGACCCCGACCGGGTGGACGAGTCATGACCCGCGCCGCCGTCACGGACGCCCGTCGGGTGGTCGTGAAGGTCGGCTCGTCGTCGCTGACGACCGCCGCCGGCGGCATCGACCCGGAGCGGGTACGGCGACTCGTGGACGTGCTGGCGACGACCCGCGCCCGCGGGGTGGAGGTCGTGCTCGTCTCGTCCGGTGCGATCGCCGCCGGGCTGTCACCGCTGGGACTCGCGAGCCGCCCGCGGGGACTCGCCGCCCAGCAGGCCGCCGCCTCGGTCGGGCAGGGGCTGCTGGTGCACCGCTACACCGAGGAGCTCGCACGCCACGGCCTCACGACCGGGCAGGTGCTGCTCACGGTCGACGACGTCACCCGCCGCTCGCACTACCGCAACGCCTACCAGACGTTCGCGAAGCTGCTCGAGCTCGGAGTGCTGCCGATCGTCAACGAGAACGACACGGTCGCCACCAGCGAGATCCGGTTCGGTGACAACGACCGGCTGGCGGCCCTCGTCGCCCACCTCGTGCACGCGGACCTGCTCGTCCTGCTGAGCGACGTCGACGGGCTCTACGACGGCGATCCGAGCCGGCCGGGCGCCACGCTGGTCTCCGAGGTGGGGGCCGACGACGACCTGTCCGGGGTGCGGATCGGCCGGACCGGCACCGCCGGGCTCGGCAGCGGCGGCATGCAGACCAAGGTCGAGGCGGCCCGGATCGCGGGCGGTGCCGGGATCCCGGTCGTCCTCACCGCGGCCGACCGGGCGGCGGGAGCGCTCTCAGGTGAGCCGGTGGGCACCCTGTTCCACCCCACGGGCAAGCGGCGCCCGACCCGGCTGCTGTGGCTGGCCCACGCGACCGAGCCCCAGGGGAGCCTGGTGCTCGACGACGGCGCGGTGCGGGCGGTCGTCGAGCGCCGCGCCTCGCTGCTCGCCGCCGGGGTCACCGGGGTGACCGGCACGTTCGTCGCCGGCGACCCGGTCGACCTCACCGACCCGGCCGGCCGGCCCGTCGCCCGCGGCCTCGTGAACTTCGACGCCGAGGAGATCCCGGCCCTGCTGGGCCGCACCAGCCACGACCTCAAGCGCGAGCTGGGTGCGGCCTACGAGCGTGAGGTCGTCCACCGCGACGACCTGGTCCTGCTCTGACATCCTGCTCCCATGGCCTACGACGAGGAGCTGGCAGACCGGCTGCGCGCCGCCCTGGAGGGACAGGACGGGGTGGTCGAGAAGAAGATGTTCGGCGGCCTGGCGTTCCTCGTCGGCGGCCACATGGCTGTCGCTGTGAGCGGGCAGGGCGGGCTGATGGTGCGGTGCGAGCCCGACCGGACCGCCGAGCTGCTCGCCGAGCCGGGCGTGTTCCCGTTCGAGATGCGCGGCGGTGGCATGAAGGGCTGGCTGCGGGTCGAGACCGCGGCCGTGGCCAGCGACACCGCGCTGGGCCACTGGGTCGAGGTCGGGGTGGGATACGTCGAGACGCTGCCGCCGAAGTAGCACCGCGGTCGGGCGCCGGGTGCCCAGTGGGCGTCGTGGTTGGGTGCGCCTCTTGGCCGAGCCGTAGGCTGGGGCGGTCATGATTGAACCGGAAACCGTCTACCTCGATCACGCTGCCACCACGCCGATGCTGCCGGTGGCGGTCGAGGCGATGACCGCACACCTCGGCGACGTCGGGAACGCGAGCTCGCTGCACGCCAGCGGCCGTCGTGCGCGACGCGTCGTGGAGGAGTCGCGCGAGACGATCGCGCGTGCCGTCGGGTGCCGCCCAGGCGAGGTGGTCTTCACGTCCGGGGGCACCGAGTCCGACAACCTCGCGGTCAAGGGGATCTTCTGGGCGCGGCGCGACGCCGACCCGCGCCGACGGCGGGTGCTCGCCACCGCGGTCGAGCACCACGCCGTGCTCGACCCGCTCGACTGGCTGGCCGAGCACGAGGGTGCCGAGCTCGAGCTGCTGCCGGTCGACGAGCGCGGCCGGCTGCTCGTCGAGTCACTCCGCGAGAGCATCGAGCGCGACCCCGAGTCGGTCGCCCTGATCTCGGTGATGTGGGCCAACAACGAGGTCGGCACGCTGCAGCCGATCGGCGAGGTGGTCGAGCTCGCGGCGGCGTACGAGATCCCGGTGCACACCGACGCCGTGCAGGCGGTCGGCTCGGTGCCCGTCGACTTCGCGGCGAGCGGGGTCGACGCCCTGACGCTGACCGGCCACAAGCTCGGAGGCCCCTACGGCGTGGGCGCGCTCGTCGCGCGGCGCGAGCTGTCCGTGACGCCCCTGGGTCACGGGGGCGGCCAGGAGCGCGACATCCGCAGCGGCACCCTGGACACGCCGGGCATCGCGGCGTTCGCCGCGGCCGTCGAGGCGGCGGTCAAGGCGCAGCCCGAGCACGCCGAGCGGATGCAGGGGCTGCGCGACGACCTGGTCCGGAGGGTGATCGAGGCGGTGCCCGAGGCCCACCTGCACGGTCCGCAGCTCCACCGGGCGGCGACCGACCGGCTGCCGGGCAACGCCCACCTCGGGTTCCCCGGTTGCGAGGGTGACTCGTTGCTGATGCTGCTCGACGCCCACGGGATCGAGTGCTCGACCGGATCGGCGTGCTCGGCCGGGGTCCCGCAACCGTCCCACGTGCTGCTGGCGATGGGCTGCGACGCGGAGCAGTCGCGCCACTCGCTGCGGTTCTCGGTCGGTCACACCTCGACGCCGACCGACATCGACGCCGTCGTGGCGGCCATCGTCCCGGTCGTGGAGCGGGCGAGGGCTGCGAGGCGATGACGTCATGAGGGTGGTCGCTGCCATGTCCGGCGGCGTCGACTCCGCCGTCGCTGCTGCTCGGGCGGTCGAGGCCGGGCACGACGTCACGGGCATCCACCTCGCCCTGTCGCGCAACCCGGCGTCGTACCGCTCCGGCGCCCGGGGCTGCTGCACGATCGAGGACAGCAACGACGCCCGGCGCGCGGCCGACGTCATCGGCATCCCCTTCTACGTCTGGGACCTCTCCGAGCGCTTCCACGAGGACGTGGTCGAGGACTTCATGGACGAGTACGCCGCCGGGCGGACCCCCAACCCCTGCCTGCGCTGCAACGAGAAGATCAAGTTCGCGGCGGTGCTCGACCGGGCGCTGGGGCTCGGGTTCGACGCCGTCGCCACCGGCCACTACGCGCAGCTGCGGCCGGGGGCCGACGGGTTGATCGAGCTGCACCGGGCCGTCGACCACGGCAAGGACCAGTCCTACGTGCTCGGCGTGCTCGACCAGCGGCAGCTGCGCCACTCGCTCTTCCCGCTCGGCGACTCCACCAAGCCGGCGGTGCGCGACGAGGCCGCGCGCCGGGGGCTGCTCGTGGCCGACAAGCCCGACAGCCACGACATCTGCTTCGTCGCCAACGGCGACAACGCCGGCTGGCTCGCCGAGAAGCTCGGCGACCGGGCTCCCAACCACAGCGGCGAGATCGTCGACTCCGCCTCGGGCGAGGTGCTCGGCCGGCACGAGGGCAGCTACGGGTTCACGATCGGCCAGCGCCGGGGGCTGCGGATCGGGCGGCCCGCGCCGGACGGGAAGCCGCGGTTCGTGCTCGACATCGAGCCGGTCTCCGGGACGGTCACCGTCGGCCCGCGCGAGGCGCTCGCCGTCGACCGGATCAGCGCGCTCGACCCGCGCTGGTGCGGCACCGTCCCGACCTCGCTGACCGGCACCGTCCAGCTGCGGGCGCACGGCGACGAGCACCGCGCCACCGTCTCCGTCGCCGACGGTGAGGTCGCGATCGAGCTGCTCGACCCGGCCTACGGCATCGCTCCCGGCCAGGCGGCCGTGATCTACGACGGCACCCGCGTGGTCGGCTCCGCGACGATCAGTGCGACCGCCCGCGTCGGCGCGACAGCATGACAGCCGCATGAGCAGCGCCACCGGCATCGGCTCGCACCCGGGCGACGACGACGCGGCCTACGCCGAGGCGGTCCGGGTCGTGCTCGGCGAGCTGTCCGACCCCGAGGGCCTGCCGTACGTCCCGGAGCTCCCCGGCCGGGGCCCCGCGGCCACCCTGACCGGCCGGGCCGTGGCGGTCGCCACCGACCTGGCGTTCGACCTCCAGCCCGCCGGCTGGCGCCTGACCGGGTCGGAGGGGCTCGACCAGCGCCGGGCGCGCAGCCAGCTGGCGCAGGACCTCGACCAGGTCGAGGAGCAGGCGCAGGGTCTGACCGGCGCCTTCAAGACGCAGGTCGTCGGACCCTGGACGCTCGCGGCCACGGTGGAGCGCCCCCGAGGCGACCTGACGCTGGCCGACCCCGGTGCCCGCCGCGAGCTCGCGCAGGCGCTCGCCGAGGGCGTACGCCGCCACGTCGCCGACCTGCGGCGCCGCATCCCCGGCGTCGACCGCTGGGTGGTGCAGCTCGACGAGCCGGCGTTGCCCGGGGTGCTGCGCGGGTCGATCCCGACGTCGTCCGGCTTCGGCCGGCACCGGGTCGTGCACCCGCCGGAGGCGAGCGCAGCGCTTGCGGGGGTGGTCGGCGCGATCCGCGACGTCGGGGCCGAGCCGTGGGTGCACGCCTGCGCGCCCGGCACTCCGCTCGACCTGCTGCGCGGCACCGGCGCGGGCGGGCTCGCGGTCGACCTCGACCAGGTCGACGCACCGGGCCACGACCAGCTCGCCGAGGCCCTCGAGGCGGGGGAGACCGTCGTGCTCGGCGTCGTACCCTCCACCACCGCGGCCGAGGAGAAGCCGGTCGTCGAGCGCATCGAGCGGTGGCTGGACATGCTCGGGCTGCAGCCGACGCCGGGCCTCGTGATCAGCCCGGCGTGCGGCCTCGCCGGTGCCGACCCGTCCTGGGCGCGGCACGCCCTGGTGCTCTCGCGACGCGTCGCCCAGGGCCTCGGCTAGTCCCGGTCAGCCGACGTGGACGGCCTCCGGCGCCTCGTCGGTCGCGAGCTCGGTGTGCTTGACGTCGAGCAGCAGCCACACGAGCACGGAGGCACCGACCATCATCAGGCTGCCCACGAAGAAGGCCATCGTGGCGCCCTCGGTGAAGGCCCCGAGCCCGGACAGCTGGCCCACCAGCTGCTGGAACTCACCCGGCGAGACCGACTGGTCGAGGCCCGCGGCCTGGGCCGCCTGCGCGACACCGGGAGCGAGCTCGTCGGCGCGGCTCTGGCTGAAGTGGAGCGCGACCGTGCTGAGCGTCGCGAGGCCGAGCGCACCGCCGACCTGCTGCATCGTGTTGAGGACGCCCGAGCCGATGCCGGAGTCCTCGCGGCGCAGCCGGTGCACGGCGACGAGCGTCAGCGGCACGAAGTTGAGGCCCATGCCGAAGGCCATCAGGACGACGAACGGCAGGATGTGGGTCCAGTAGTTGATGTCCGCGCCGAGGGCGAGGCCCTGGCCGCCCATGCTCGTGGGGAGCGTGGCCAGCAGCGAGGCGCCGTCCTCCGGCACGGTCAGCCGGTGGAACCCGAAGAGGGCCGCGGCCGACAGCAGGGTGCCGACGCCCGAGAGGAAACGCGGGTCGACCCGGCCGATCAGCTTGGAGGCCGCCGTGGCCGAGAAGATCATCGCGACCGAGAACGGCAGGAACGCCAGGCCGGTCTTCAGCGGCGAGTAGCCCATGACGAGCTGGACCGTGAGGCTGAGGAAGAAGAACATCGCGAACATCGCGGCCGGGGCGATCATCATCACCGCGAACGCGGTCGCCCGGTTCCTCGACTTGAGGATCCGGAACGGCAGCAGCGGGTGCTCGACCCGCGACTCGAGCAGCAGGAAGACGCCCAGCAGGGCGACGCCGACCACGAGGCTGGTGAGCGTCCACTGGTCGGTCCAGCCGTAGCGCTCGTCGCCGGCACGGGAGAGGCCGTAGACGATGGCGAGCAGGCCGCCGGTACCGGTGATCGCACCGGGGACGTCGAGCTGGCCGGTGTGGCGCTCGGACTCCGCGAAGACGCGCGGCGCGAAGAACGCCGCGCCGAGCCCGATCGGGATGACGATCAGGAAGGTGTAGCGCCAGCCGGCGATGCCCAGCGGCGCGTCGAGGCCGGTGAGCCAGCCGCCCAGGATGAGGCCGACGGCGGCACCGACGCCGGCCATCGAGGCGAACACGGCGAAGGCGCGGTTGCGCTCCTTGCCGGCCGGGAACGTGGTCGTGATGAGGGCCAGCGCGGCGGGAGACGCCATGGCGGCGCCGAGGCCCTGGACGCCACGCGCGAGGAGCAGCACCGCCTCGTTCTGCGCGACACCTCCGGCGAGGGAGGCGGCAGCGAAGACCAGGACGCCGATCATGAAGACCCGGCGGCGCCCGTAGAGGTCGGCCAGCCGGCCGCCGAGCAGCAGGAAGCCGCCGAAGGTCAGGGCGTAGCCGGTGACGATCCAGGACAGGTTCGCCTGGTCGATGTCGAGGTCGTTGCCGATGTAGGGGAGCGCGATGTTGGCGATGGTGCTGTCGAGCACCACCATCAGCTGCGCCAGCGAGAGCAGCACGAGCGCCCAGGTGAGGCGCCGATGCTCGGCCGGAGTGACCTCCGGCTTGGGGATGGTCGTGTCGGTCATGAGGTTCCTTGCGATCGGGTGGTGCAGGTCAGGGTCGGGTGCAGGCGGGCAGGATGATCTGGTCGATCACCCGTGCCACGAGCTCGGGGTTGGCGTCCTCGCCGAGGAGGAAGACGCGGTGCAGGACGACGCCCGGCAGGGCGCCCATGATCAGGTCGAGGTCGATGTCCTCGCGGACCTCACCCCGGGCGCGGGCGCGCTCGAAGATCAGGCGGGACGCCGCCAGCTTGGGTCCGATGAACTCGCGCCGGTAGGTCGCGGCGAAGTCGGCGTCGCGCGCCATGGCGGTGACGACCGCGGCCTGGACCGCGAGGGCGCGGGGGTCGTTGAGCCCGCCCATGCCACTGTGCGCCGCGATCAGGTCGCCGCGCAGCGACCCGGTGTCGGGCGGAGCCGGGTGCACCTTGTGGGAGCACACGGCCTCGACCACGAGCTCGGGCTTGGAGCTCCAGCGGCGGTAGAGCGTCGCCTTCGACGCCTTGGCCTCGGTCGCCACGGCGTCCATCGTCAGCCGGTCGTAGCCGGTCTCGGCCAGCACCGTGAGCGTGGCGTCGAGGATCTCGCGCTCGCGGTCGCCTTCGACGCGGGGCCGCGCGGCGGACTCGGGGACCATCATCCGGAGCTCTCCTGAATAGAACGAAACTGTTTCGTTCCATATAGTAGAACGAAACTGTTTCGTTTCTCAACCCGCTGGGCTGGCCCACGTGCCGTTGGTCCGTCTCGTGCACAGCTGCAGCTGTCCAGGAGCGGGAGCGGCGACACGTGACGCAGCCGAATCCAGGCCCGCCGTCAGTCGCCCAGCAGCTCCAGGGACCGGGTGAGGGCGAGGTCGTTCCAGGCGCCGACCCGGCGCAGCAGGTAGTGGCCGACCCGGCCCATGTCGACGAAGGACGCGTCGGCACCGGCCCGGTGTGCCCGCTCGACGTACGCGCGGGTGGCGCGGGCGGACGTGATCCGGTCGCGGCTGCCGTGGGCGGCGACCAGCCGCTTGCCCCGGAGGGCGGCCACCGGCTCGCCGCCGGGGAACCACGGCGCCAGCGCGACCACGCCGCGGACCTGCTCGTCGTCGGCGACGTGGACCGAGGTGCGCGCCCCCATCGAGTGGCCGAGCAGCGCCACCGGCAGCGACCCCAGCTCCGCGCGCACCCGGTCCAGCGCCCAGCGGGCGTCCGCGACGGGCCCGGCGCCGCCGTTCCAGCCGCGGTGCCGGTAGCGCAGCAGCCACACCGCGATGCCGGCGGACTCCGCCTCGCTCGAGATCGCCCGGGCCATGGCCGCGGACCGGCGCCACGACGCGCTCCGGCTGTCGACGACGTCGTCGCCTCGGTCCCTGCCACCGTGCAGCATCAGCACGACGCCGGTCGCACGCGACGGTGCCGCGTACTGCGTCACGGTCGGGCCGCCCACGTCGGCGGGTGCCTCCACGGGCGCCTCCATCCGTCTCTCCACGGGTGTGTGTTCGGAGTGGCCAGCCTGTCAGATGGGTCGGGCAGGATAGGCCCCATGAGCACCGTCCCCGAGGCCGCGCCGGCGGAGGCGCGCGAGGAGCACCAGGAGCTGAGCGAGCAGGTCGAGGAGGCCCGCTGGCGCTACTTCGTGCTCGACGACCCGGCGCTCTCCGACGCCGACTACGACGTCCGGCTGCGCCGGCTCCAGGAGCTCGAGGAGCAGTTCCCCGAGCTCCGCACCCCCGACTCGCCGACCCAGAAGGTCGGGGGAGCGGTGTCCACCGAGTTCACCGCCGTCGACCACCTGCAGCGGATGGAGAGCCTCGACAACGCGTTCTCGTACGACGAGCTGGAGACCTGGCACGCCCGGCTGGGACGTGACGGCGTGGAGTCTCCCGACCTGCTGTGCGAGCTGAAGGTCGACGGCCTCGCCATCAACCTGCTGTACGAGGGTGGCCGGCTGGTGCGGGCGCTGACCCGGGGCGACGGCCGCACCGGCGAGGACGTCACACCGAACGTGAAGACGATCGACTCGGTGCCCCACCGGCTGACCGCGAGCGACGACTACCCCGTGCCCGGCCGGCTCGAGGTGCGGGGCGAGGTGTTCCTGCCACGCGGGGCCTTCGAGCGGCTCAACGCGCAGATGACCGACGCCGGCAAGCCGGTCTTCGCCAACCCACGCAACGCCGCCGCCGGGTCGCTGCGCCAGAAGGACCCGCGGGTCACCGCGACCCGCGCGCTCGGGATGGTGTGCCACGGGATCGGGGCGCGCGAGGGCTTCGAGCCGAAGGCCCAGTCCCACGCCTACGCCGCGCTGGCCGCGTGGGGGCTTCCGACGTCCGACCAGGTCCAGGTGCTGCCGACTCTGAAGGCCGTCGAGGGCTACATCGAGCGCGCCGGCGACCAGCGCCACACGATCGTCCCCTACGAGATCGACGGCGTCGTGGTGAAGGTCGACGACGTCACGCTGCAGCGCCGGCTCGGCTCCACCAGCCGGGCACCCCGGTGGGCGATCGCGTTCAAGTACCCGCCCGAGGAGGTCAACGCCCGGCTGCTCTCGATCGAGGTCAACACCGGCCGGACCGGCCGGGTCACCCCGTTCGGGGTGATGGAGCCGACCCGGGTCGCCGGGTCCACCGTCGAGCGGGCGACGCTCCACAACGCCCACGAGGTCAAGCGCAAGGACGTCAGGCCCGGCGACACCGTGGTGCTGCGCAAGGCGGGCGACGTGATCCCCGAGATCGTCGGGCCGGTGCTGCCGCTGCGCCCGGAGGGGCTCGCCGAGTGGGTGATGCCCACCGAGTGCCCGTCGTGCGGCACGACCCTGGCGCAGCAGAAGGAGGGCGACAAGGACCTGCGGTGCCCCAACCACCAACGGTGTCCTGCCCAGCTGCTCGACCGGGTGTTCCACGTGGCCGGACGCGGGGCGTTCGACATCGAGGGGCTCGGCTCCGAGGCGGCGTACGCGATGCTCGAGGCGAAGGTGATCGACGACGAGGGTGACGTCTTCGACCTCGACGAGGAGCGGCTGCTGCGCACCGAGCTGTTCACGCGCGCGGCGAAGAAGGACGACGCCGACCGCGCCACCGACGGCCGGGTGCTCTCGGCCAACGGGGAGCGGCTGCTCGCCAACCTCGACCGCGCGAAGGACGTCCCGCTGTGGCGGGTGATCGTGGCGCTGTCGATCCGCCACGTCGGCCCGACGGCCGCGCGGGCGCTCGCGACCCAGTTCGGGTCGTTGGCCGCCGTCCGCGACGCCGACGAGGCGACCTTGGCCGACACCGAGGGCGTTGGCCCTACCATCGCGGCCGCGGTGCGCGAGTGGTTCGACGGACCCGAGTCCGACTGGCACGTCGCGATCGTGGAGAAGTGGGAGCGGGCGGGCGTGACGATGGCCGACGTCCGCGACGAGTCGACGTCGCGGACGCTCGAGGGGCTCACCGTGGTCGTGACCGGCTCGCTGGTCGACTTCAGCCGTGACTCGGCGAAGGAGGCGATCCTCGCCCGCGGTGGCAAGGCCTCCGGGTCGGTCTCCAAGAAGACCGACTACGTCGTGGTCGGTGAGAGCGCCGGGTCCAAGGCCGAGAAGGCCGAGCAGCTCGGCGTCCCGATCCTCGACGAGGCCGGCTTCGTGCAGCTGCTCGAGGGTGGTCCGTCAGCTCTCTGAGGTCGGTGGGGCCGGTCGCCTCAGGTTCCTTCGGCGGTGCCGAACAGGCCGGTCGCCAGGAGGATCTTCCAGACCGCCTGGCGGCGGCTGATGGCATAGGTGGCCGTCACGTGGTGGTCGTCGCGCCACACGACCTCGTCGCCGACGACCGGCAGGCAGACCGGGGCGTCCGGGCAGAAGGCCGGGTTGAGGTCGAGCACGTCGACCTTCGGGGAGCGGGTCGCCTCGGTCTGCGCGAAGCCGTCGCTCTGGGTCCCGCCCACCGGCACGGGGACGACGCAGTCGTTCGGGTCGGCCGACGTGGTGAGGCAGTCGGCGGGGTCGAACGTCTCGGGCATCACGATCCGGTTCACGATCAGGGTGCGGGGCACCAGGCGCTCGAGCTTGTGGAGGGTGTCGCGCGACGCCTGGAGCGTCATCCGGTCGAGCTTCTGCTCGACACCGTCGCGGCGGCGCACGGCGTCGCCCCACTCCGCCTCGTCGTCGCGCGGGCGCACCATCAGCACGACGACGTCCGGCTCGAGGGCCGGGAGCGCCTCGTCGTACCAGCCGACGCGAGCGGCCTCGCAGTTCTGCTGTCCCTCCTCCGAGAGCTTGGTGTTGTAGAGGTCCTCCTGCCACATGCAGCCCGGGACCACGTTGAGGGACAGCGTGAGGTCGTGCTCCTCGGCGAGCGTCTCGAACATCGGCACCAGCGACTGCGCCTGGCTGTCGCCGACCAGCAGGATGTGCGGCCCGGATCCCTCGCGGACGACGCAGCCCTCGGGGTTGTCGGCCCGGCACCAGCCCGTGGCGCCGTGGTCGGCGACCACGGCCTCCCAGTCGACGTCGTCCGGGAGCGACAGCGGACGCTGGGTTGGCACGTTGTCGGGTCGCTCGCCGTCGGCCGTGAGCGCGGGACGGCGGTCGAGGTTCAACAGGCCGGGAACGGCGGTGACCGCCACCAGGGCGCTGATCGCCACGCCCGCCACGGCCGGCGCCCAGCGGAGCCGGTCGAGGAAGGACGCGGTCCGGATCGGCTTCTCCAGCACCTCGTAGGAGAGAGCCGCGAGCCCGGTGCTCAATGCGACGGTCAGCACCGCGATGACGCGCGGACTGGTCGCGAGCACCTCCTGCAGGGCGAGGATGACCGGCCAGTGCCACAGGTAGGTGCCGTAGGAGATCTTGCCCAGGAAGACGAGCACCGGCTGCGAGAGCGCACGGGCGACCAGGCTCCGGTCGGCGACCGAGACCGCCGCGATCACGGTCACGGCGGCCAGGGTGGCGGCGAGACCCCGCCACGACGGGGCGACGTCGAGGATCCCGCTGCTCAGGAACAGGAAGCCCGCCAGTCCCGCCAGCGCCGCGGTCGCCCAGCGACGCCCGCCCCCGAGGGGGAGGCGGTGCACCACGAGCGCGAGCACGGCCCCGGCGAGCGGCTGGTAGATCCGGGCGTCCGTGCCGTAGTAGGCGTGGGTCGGGTCGGCCTGGGCCCAGTAGACCTGCGAGGAGACCGAGGCGAGCAGCAGCACACCGAGGACGCGCACGGTCCAGCGGCGTCCGGCCTTCGTCAGCAACAGCAGCAGGATCGGGAACGCGACGTAGAACTGCTCCTCGATGGACAGCGACCAGAAGTGGAGGAACGGGCTGCGGTCCACCTCCGTCGCGAAGTAGTCGCCCGACTGGCCCAGGAAGTGCCAGTTGGCGAACCACAGCAGCGCGCTCTGGGCGTCGTCGACGATCTCCACCCGGTCGGTGACCGGGCTGATCAGCACGAAGACGGCGCAGGTCGCCACGATCGCGACGACCGCGGCGGGCAGGAGCCGACGGACCCGCCGGGCGTAGAACATGCCGACCTTGAGGGTGCCGGTCCGGTCGATCTCCGACAGCAACACGCTCGTGACGAGGAAGCCGGACAGCACGAAGAACAGGTCGACGCCGACGAACCCACCGAGGGCCCAGGGATGGCCGGTGTGGAACAGCAGGACGGCGTAGACGGCCACGGTCCGGAGCCCGTCGAGGGCAGGGCGGTAGGACCAGGACACCCCGTGAGGATAGGTGGCCCCAGGGCCCGATCGGGCATCCACGCGGGGCCACCTAGGATGACGGCCATGCCCGACACCCCACCCACGGCCGGGGCAGCCAGCATCAGCCGCGAGCAGGTCGCGCACCTGGCGGACCTGGCCCGGATCGACCTCTCGGACGCCGAGCTCGACCACCTCGCACCCCAGCTGAGCGTGATCCTCGAGTCGATCGCCTCGATCCAGGGGGTCGCCGGGGACGACGTCCCCCCGACGTCGCACTCCGTGCCCCTGACGAACGTCTTCCGGGACGACGTGGTCGTCCCCGGGCTGACCCCGGAGGAGGCCCTCAGCGGGGCCCCCGAGGCCGAGCAGCAGCGGTTCTCCGTCCCCCGCATCCTCGGGGAGGAGCAGTGAGCGGCGGCTCGCGCACCACGGCCGCCTGGCTCGTCGAGGAGCTGGCGGCCGGGCGAGCCACGTCGGTCGACGTCACGCAGCGCCACCTCGACCGGATCGCGGAGGTCGACGGGCAGGTGCACGCGTTCCTCCACGTCGACGCCGAGGGCGCGCTGGAGCAGGCGGCCGCCTCGGACGCGCGGCGCGCGGCCGGCGAGCCGCGGTCGGCGCTCGACGGCGTCCCGATCGCGGTGAAGGACGTGCTGGCGACCCGTGGCCTGCCGACCACGTGCGGGTCGAGGATCCTGGAGGGCTGGATCCCGCCGTACGACGCGACCGTGGTCCGCCGGCTCCGCGAGGCCGGGCTGCCGATCCTCGGCAAGACCAACATGGACGAGTTCGCGATGGGCTCGTCGACCGAGCACTCGGCCTTCGGCCCCACCCGCAACCCGTGGGACCTCGACCGGATCCCCGGCGGGTCCGGCGGCGGCTCGGCGGCCGCGGTGGCCGCCTTCGAGGCACCGCTCGCGATCGGCACGGACACCGGCGGCTCGATCCGCCAGCCGGGCGCCGTCACCGGCACGGTCGGCGTCAAGCCGACGTACGGCGGGGTGTCGCGCTACGGGCTCGTCGCGCTCGCCAACTCGCTCGACCAGGCCGGACCGGTCACGCGGACGGTGCTCGACGCCGCGCTGCTCCACGAGGTCATCGGCGGTCACGATCCGCTCGACTCCACGAGCATCGACCAGCCGGTCCCGGCGCTGGTCGACGCCGTGCACCAGGGCGCGACCGGCGATCTGACCGGCGTTCGGATCGGGGTCGTCACCGAGCTCGGTGGTGAGGGCTACCAGGCCGGCGTGCTGACCCGCTTCCAGGAGTCGGTCGAGCTGATGGTCAAGGCCGGCGCCGAGGTGGTCGAGGTGTCGTGCCCGAGCTTCGTGCACGCCCTCGCGACGTACTACCTGATCCTGCCGGCCGAGGCCTCCAGCAACCTCGCCAAGTTCGACGCCATGCGCTACGGCCTGCGAGTCGTGCCGGAGGGCAGTCCGAGCGCGGAGGACGTGATGCGGGCGACCCGCGACGCGGGCTTCGGCGACGAGGTGAAGCGGCGGATCATCCTCGGCACCTACGCGCTGTCCAGCGGCTACTACGACGCCTACTACGGGCAGGCGCAGAAGGTCCGGACCCTGATCACCCGCGACTTCGAGGCGGCGTTCGAGCTGGCCGACGTGCTGGTGTCGCCGACCGCCCCCACGACGGCGTTCAAGCTGGGCGAGAAGATCGACGACCCGCTCGCGATGTACCTCAACGACCTCGCCACCATCCCGGCCAACCTGTCGGGCGTTCCGGGCATCTCGGTGCCGAGCGGCCTCGCGGACGAGGACGGGCTGCCGACCGGCGTCCAGATCCTCGCGCCGACCATGGCCGACGACCGGGTCTACAGGGTGGGCGCGGCACTCGAGGCGCTGCTGCTCGACCAGTGGGGCGGCCCGCTGCTCGACCGGGCGACCGGGCTGGAAGGAGGTCCGGCATGAACGCCGGCACCGCCACCGACACGCTGCTCTCCTTCGAGGAGGCCCTGGAGAAGTTCGATCCGGCTCTGGGTCTCGAGGTCCACGTCGAGCTCAACACCGCGACCAAGATGTTCTGCGGGTGCCCTGCGGGCTTCGGCGCCGAGCCCAACACCCAGGTCTGTCCGACCTGCCTGGGGCTGCCGGGCGCGATGCCCGTGGTCAACCGGGTCGCCGTGGAGTCGGCGATCAGGATCGGTCTGGCGCTCAACTGCGAGATCGCGGAGTGGTGCCGGTTCGCCCGGAAGAACTACTTCTACCCGGACATGCCGAAGAACTTCCAGACGTCGCAGTACGACGAGCCGATCGCGTTCGAGGGCTGGATGGACGTCGAGGTCGACGGCGAGAACGTCCGGGTCGCGATCGAGCGCGCCCACATGGAGGAGGACACCGGGAAGTCCCTCCACGTCGGCGGCTCGACCGGCCGGATCCACGGCGCCGACTACTCGCTGGTCGACTACAACCGGGCCGGGATCCCGCTGATCGAGATCGTGACCAAGCCGATCATGGGAGCAGGGAAGAGAGCGCCGGACGTCGCCCGGGCCTACGTCCAGCAGCTGCGCGAGCTGATCGTCGCGCTCGGGGTCTCCGAGGCCCGGATGGACCAGGGCAACCTGCGTGCCGACGTGAACCTCTCGCTGGCTCCCCGAGGGACCGGCCGGCTCGGCACTCGCACCGAGACCAAGAACGTCAACTCGTTCCGATCGGTCGAGCGGGCGGTGCGCTACGAGATGCGCCGGCACGCCGCGATCCTCGACGCCGGCGGCTCGATCCGGCAGGAGACCCGGCACTGGCACGAGGACACCGGCGTCACGACTTCCGGCCGCGAGAAGTCGGACGCCGACGACTACCGCTACTTCCCCGAGCCCGACCTGGTGCCGGTGGCTCCGTCGCGGGAGTGGGTGGACGAGCTGCGTGGCACGTTGCCGGAGAACCCGACGGCCAAGCGCGCCCGCCTCCAGGCCGAGTGGGGCTTCTCCGACCTCGAGATGCGCGACACCGTCGGCGCGGGGGCGATGCTCCTGGTCGAGGAGACGGTCGCCGCCGGTGCCGCACCGCAGGCCGCCCGGAAGTGGTGGTTGGGCGAGCTGGCCCGCCGCGCCAACGACACCGGGACGGACGTGTCCGGGCTCGGGGTCACGCCCGGCCAGGTCGCGGCCGTCCAGGCGCTCGTCGACGCGGGGACGATCAACGACAAGCTCGCCCGGCAGGTGTTCGACGGGCTGCTCGCCGGCGAAGGCACTCCCGAGGAGATCGTGGCCGCCCGCGGCCTGGAGATCGTCTCCGACGACGGCGCCCTCGCGGCCGCGGTCGACAGCGCGATCGCGGCCAATCCCGACGTCGCCGACAAGATCCGCGACGGCAAGGTGGCGGCCGCCGGCGCCCTGATCGGTGCGGTCATGAAGGAGATGCGGGGCCAGGCCGACGCCAACCGGGTCCGTGAGCTGATCCTCGAGCGGCTCACCTGACCGCCGCCCCGTCCTGTGGGGTTCTTCACGCGGACGCGGGGCAAGCCGTGGGTCGACGGGGAGTAGGGTGCGGGACGCACACCACATCAATCACGCCCGCACGCTGGGGGAAGCCGGTCCGAGTCCGGCGCTGACCCGCAACCGTAGGCGGTCCCGAGAGGGTCCGTGAGCCGGAGCACCCACTGCGACGCGTCCCGAACACACGCTGTCGAGGAAAACAGCGGGTGGCTCCCAGGGGCTGTCCGCTGGTGCAGCGGAGAGGACCCACCCATGCCCACGCCAGGTCTCCTGCGCCCCGTCGCGGCACTCGCCGCCGGTGCGCTGCTCGCCACCACTCTCACCACCGTGCTCGCCGGACCGGCCCAGGCTGACCGCGCCGACGACGGTGCCACCTGGCTCGAGAGCCAGCTCACCGGCTCGCTGGTCCACAACGACCAGTTCGACAGCGACGACTATGGCTTGACCCTCGACTTCGGATTCGGGCTCAAGGCCGTCGGGGGCCACGGTGCCACCGCCCGCGCGATCCGCGACGAGATGACCGAGCACGTCGCCGACTACACCGGTGCCGCTCCCGGCGAACGGTACGCCGGTCCGATCGCGAAGCTCGCGGCGTACGCCCAGGCCACCGGCGCCGACCCGCGCGACTTCGGAGGGGACGACCTCATCAAGCAGCTCAATGCCCGGGTCGCCGACTCCCGGCCGATCGTGGGACGGATCCGCGACAAGAGCGACTTCGGAGACTTCGCCAACACGATCGGGCAGGCGTACGCCGCCCGCGCGTTGAAGCTCGCTGGCTCGCGAAAGGCAGGAAAGGCGATCAGGTTCCTGCTCAAGCAGCAGTGCGCGGCGGGGTTCTTCCGCTTGAGCTTCGCGGCGGCCCGGGCCGACAGGCAGACCTGCGACGCGGCACGGAAGAGCAAGCAGTCACCGGACACCGACGCGACGGCACTGGCCGTGATCAACCTGCGGGCGATCCCGCGTCAGGAGCGAAGCACGGCAACGCGTGCAGCCATCGCCGGCGCCACCTCCTGGCTGAAGAAGCGGCAGAAGACGAACGGCAGCTTCGGCGGCGGAACGAGCACCGAGAAGAGCAATGCCAACAGCACCGGTCTGGCCGCGTGGGCGCTCGGAGAGTCCGGCGTCTGCCGGCCCGCCGCGCGAGCGGCGCGCTGGGTGCGCGACCTGCAGGTGCCTCCCTCCGCAGGTGCTCCCCTCGACGAAGAGGTAGGCGCGATCGCCTACAACCGGGCCGCCTACACCGCCGGGACGAGCGGCGGCATCGACGACACGGAGCGTGACCAGTGGCGCCGCACGACCGCGCAGGCCGCCCCGGGTCTGCGCTACCTGCGGGTGGCGAACTGCTCATGACCAGGCTCAGGTCGGCCGTTGCGGTAGCGGTGCTCGCGGTCGCGGCGGCGGTGCTCCCAGGCTCGACGCTCGCCCCGGCGGCTGCGGCGGCCTGCTCCGACGCGGGTGGCATCACCGTCGTCGTCGACCCGGGCACCCCGTCCGGCTCGCCTTCCCAGACGTGCGTCGGCGGCGGCGGCAATGACGCCGCCACGCTGTTCGGGCAAGCCGGGCACGAGCTGGAGCGGGTGCAGAGTTTCCCGGGCGCCGTCTGTCGGGTCGACGGCGCCCCGGCGGAGGCCAACTGCGGCAGGATGCCGCCGACCAACCGCTACTGGGGCCTGTTCTGGTCCAACGGCACCTCCGGGAGCTGGGTGTACTCCAGCGCCGGCGTCGACAACCTGGACGTCCCGACGGGCGGGGCAGTCGCCTTCGCCTGGCAGGGCAGCACCAGCAGGCGCAACCCGGCCGTGGCGCCGCCCGACCACGACGGTTCCGAGGTCACGGATCCCGGCGGCTCGGGCGGCTCGGGCGGCTCCGGCGGGTCGGGTGGCTCGGGCGGGTCGGGTGGCTCGACGGGCGCCGGCTCCGACGACGGCACCCCGTCGGCGTCCCCGTCCGACTCGCCGTCGGCGAGCGCGTCGGCCTCGCCGCGGGAGCGAGCCCGCGATCGGGACCGCGATCGCGACGCGAGTGCGTCGGACCGGCCGCGCGACGAGGAGTCCGAGACCGCCGAGCCCAGCGACGACGCGACGGTCCTGCCCGGCGCGGAGGGCCAGGACGTCGCCGCCCGGACCTCCGACCCGGTCACCGACGGCGGACTGCCCTTGTGGCTCGTGGGGCTCGCCGCGCTCGGTCTGTTCGGGGTGGGCACGGTCGTGGCCGTCGTACGACGTAGGGCCCCGGGCGCCGGCGGCGCGTGAGCGCAAGGCTGCCCCGGGACCTCCACCCGATCGCCTGGTGGGTCTGGGCGATCGGGCTGGCGGCGGGGGCGTCGCTGTCCACCAACCCGGTGTGGATGGTGATGCTCGTCGGGGCGGCCACTGTCGTGGTGATGGCGCGACGCTCGGACCAGCCCTGGGCGCGCTCGTTCCGGCTCTACTGCTTGCTGGCGCTGGTGATCGTGGTGTTCCGGGTCGTTTTCCGGATCGTGCTCGGCGGGGGCGTCGGCGACACGGTGTGGCTGCGGCTGCCCGAGATCCCCTTGCCCGACTGGGTGATGGGGATCCGGCTGCTCGGCGACGTGACCCGCGAGAGCCTGCTCGCCGGGCTGTACGACGGGCTGCGGCTCGCCGCGATCGTCGTCTGCATCGGCGCCGCCAACTCGCTGGCGAACCCGAAGCGGCTCCTCAAGTCGCTGCCGCCGGCGCTGTACGAGATCGGCACCGCGCTCGTGATCGCGGTGACGATGGTGCCGCAGCTCGCCGACAGCGTCCGGCGGGTCCGGCGCGCACAGTCGCTCCGCGGCGGGGCGTCGGGCCGGGTCGGGCGACTGCGCCGGATCCTGGTCCCGGTGCTCGAGGACGCGTTCGAGCGGTCGCTGCTGCTCGCGGCGGGGATGGACACGCGCGGCTACGGCCGCAGCGGTGACGCGACGCCCGGGCAGCGCCGGGTGACCGGTGCGCTGATGCTGGTCGGTCTCTGCGGCATCTGTCTCGGCACGTACCTCGCGCTCGACCAGCAGGGCGCGCTGCCCGCGTCGTGGGGTCGGCCGCTGCTGCTGACTGGACTGGTCGTCGCGGTCGGCGGGATCGTCGCGGCCGGGCGCCGGGTCCACCGCAGTCGCTACCGGCCCGACCCGTGGCGCTGGCCGGAGCTGTCCGTGGTCGGCTCGGGCATGGCGGTGGCGGTGGCCGCACAGCGCGTGTCCCAGGAGAGCCCGGCGATCGCCTACCCGTCCCTCACCTCGGTGCCGACGCTCGACGTCCTGATGCTCGCGGCGGTCGCGGTCGCCGTGCTGCCGGCCGTGCTGGCGCCCCCGCCGACCCACGGGCTGGTGGTGCGGTCGTGATCGAGCTGCGGGACATCCACTTCGGGTACGACGACCGGGTGGTCCTCGACGGGATCGGGCTCGACCTCGACGAGGGCGAGCTGGTGGTCGTGTCCGGCCGCACCGGCAGCGGGAAGTCGACGCTGCTCGGCGTCGTGACCGGGCTCGTGCCGCGCTTCACCGGCGGCACCCTGCGAGGGGACGTCCGGCTCGACGGGGCGAGCATCCTCGCGCTGCCGCCCCGCGAGCGCGCCCACGTCGTGGGCCACGTCGGCCAGGACCCGGCCTCCGGGTTCGTGACCGACACGGTCGAGGAGGAGCTGGCGTTCGGGATGGAACAGCTCGCGCTGCCGGCCGACACGATGCGCCGGCGGGTCGAGGAGACCCTCGACCTGCTCGGGATCGCCGACCTGCGGGCCCGCGACCTGCGCACGCTCTCCGGAGGACAGCAGCAGCGGGTGGCGCTGGGCGCCGTGCTCACGATGCACCCGCGGCTGCTGGTGCTGGACGAGCCGACGTCGGCGCTCGACCCCACCGCCGCCGAGGACGTCCTCGCGACGCTGACCCGGCTCGTGCACGACCTCGGGGTGACCGTGCTGATGGCCGAGCACCGGCTGGAGCGGGTGGTGCCGTTCGCCGACCGGATGGCGCTGCTGGACGGCGCCGGCGGCCTGGTCACCGGCCCGCCGGCCGACGTGCTGGCGGTCTCGCCCGTCGTACCGCCGCTGATCGAGCTCGGTCGGCTGGTCGGCTGGGACCCGCTGCCCCTGAGCGTGCGCGACGCCCGCCGACGGGCGCCGGCCCTCCGCGACCGGCTGCGACCGCCGCCTGCCCTGGCCGCCGAGGCGACCGGGGAGCCGGCCCTCGTCGCGACCCAGGTCACGGTGCGGCACGGGCGCACGGTCGCCGTCCGCGAGGTCGACCTGACGCTGGAGCGTGGCGTCGTGACCGGCTTGATGGGCCGCAACGGGTCGGGCAAGACGTCCCTGATCTGGGCGCTCCAGGGCTCCGGCAGGCGGGCGGCCGGCTCGGTCCGGACCGACGGCCGCGACCCCGCTGCGCTCGACGCCGCCGCGCGGCGCGCGCTGGTGGGGCTGGTGCCGCAGACCGCTGCCGACCTCCTCTACCTGGAGACGGTCACCGAGGAGTGCTCGTCAGCCGACGAGGCCGCCGGTGCGGAGCCGGGCCGGTGCCGCGGCCTGCTCGACCGGTTCGCCCCCGGCATCCCGGACGACCAGCACCCGCGTGACCTCTCGGAGGGGCAGCGGCTGTCCCTCGTGCTCGCCGTGGTGCTCACCGGCCGGTCGCCCGTCCTGCTGCTCGACGAGCCGACCCGGGGCCTCGACTACGCCGCCAAGGTGCAGCTCGCCGACGTGCTGACCTCGCTCTCCCGCGACGGGCACGCGGTCCTGGTGGCCAGCCACGACGTCGAGTTCGTCGCCCAGGTGGCCGACCGCGTGGTCGTGCTGGCCGAGGGCGAGGTCGTGTCGGCCGGCCCTGTGCACCGGGTGCTGGCCGAGTCGCCCGGCTTCGCTCCGCAGGTCACCAAGGTGCTGGGTGCGCCGTGGCTGCGGGTCGACGAGGTCGCGGCCGGACTCGAGGCGGGGCCGTGAGCACGCCCTCGTCCGTCGCGGTGCCGTTGGGGCTCCGCTCGTCCCTGGTGCTCGGCGTCGCCTCGGTCGCCGGGCTGATGATGCTGTGCTGGCCGCTCCTGGTCGACGTCCGGCCCGAGCAGCACCTGCAGCCCCCGTTCTTCTTCCTGGCGCTGCTGCCGCTCGTCGTCCTCGTCGTGATCGCCGAGGTCAGCGAGGGCGGCATGGACTCCCGCGTGCTGGCGCTGCTCGGCGTCCTCAGTGCGGCCAACGCGCTGATCCGGATGCTCGGGGCCGGCACGGCCGGGATCGAGCTCGTGTTCTTCCTGCTGATCCTGGCCGGCCGGGTCTTCGGGCCCGGCTTCGGATTCGTGCTGGGCTGCACGTCGCTGTTCGCGTCCGCCCTGCTCACAGCGGGGGTGGGCCCGTGGCTGCCGTTCCAGATGATCGTGGCCGCCTGGGTCGGGATGGGCGCGGGGTTCCTGCCGCGCCGGGTCGGCGGCCGCACGGAGATCGCGATGCTGGTCGGGTACGCCGTGGTCGCGGCGTACTCCTACGGGATCCTCATGAACCTCTCGGGCTGGCCCTTCGCGCTGGGCATCGCCGTACCCGGCTACGAGGGCGACCTGTCCTTCGTCCCCGGCGACGCGCTGGGCGAGAACCTGCAGCGCTTCCTCGTCTACACGCTGGTCACCTCGACCGGCAGCTGGGACACCGGCCGGGCCATCACGACCTCGCTGGCCGTGGTCGTGCTCGGACCGTCGATCCTCACGACGCTGCGCAGAGCGGCCCGGAGGTCGGTGGTCACGGCCACGTCCGGCAGTCCGGCCTGACCTCAGCCGGGGTCGACCACCAGGATCCGGTCGTCGGTCTCGGCCGGCTCGCCCCGGCCGTCGCGGTTGGACGTGGTCACCCAGAGCAGGCCGTCCGGGGCCACCACCACCGTGCGGAGCCGGCCGTGGTCGCCGACGAAGAAGTCACGGACCTTGCCCACGTCGCCGTCGTCGATCTCGATCCGCCACAGCCGGGTGCCGCGCAGCGCGGCCAGCCACAGGTGGTCCTCAGCGAACGCCAGCCCCGAGGGCGACGCCTCGTCGGTGCTCCAGACGACCCGCGGGTTCACGAACGAGGTCGACCCGTCGCGGCCCTCCGCCTCCGGCCAGCCGTAGTTGCCGCCCGGCCGGATCAGGTTGAGCTCGTCGAAGGTCGACTGGCCGAACTCACTGGCCCACAGCCGGCCCCGGTCGTCGAACGCCAGCCCCTGCACGTTGCGGTGGCCGAGGCTCCAGATCGGGGAGTCGGGATCGGGGTTGCCGGGGGCGGGGTCGCCGTCGGTGGTGATCCGGAGGATCTTGCCGCCGAGCGAGCCGCGATCCTGTGCGAGCTCGGGCTCGCCGGTCTCGCCGGTGGAGGCGTAGAGGAACCCGTCCGGGCCGAACGCGAGTCGGCCGCCGTCGTGGATGAAGCCGTTGGGAATGCCCGGAAGCACCACCTCGGGCTCGCCGAGCCGGTCGCCCTCGTCGAGCACCGCCCGAACGATCCGGTTGTCCTCGGCGGTGGTCAGGTAGAAGTACAGGGTCCGGTCGCGGTCGAAGTCCGGTGACACGGCCACGCCCAGCAGCCCGGCCTCACCCTGGGGCGCCGCCGCCTCCAACGTCCCGGCCACCTCGACGTCGGACGGGTCGCGGTCGACCAGCAGCACGCGGCGGGTGTCGCGCTCGGTCACCACGGCTCGGCCGTCGGGCAGGAAGCCGAGCCCCCACGGGACCGCCAGCCCGGTGGCCGCCTCGCCGACGACCCGCGGGGTGCCGGTCGGCGTCGCGCCGTCGGACGACCCGTCCGGCGTCTCGTCGGTGCTCTCGTCGGTGCTCTCGTCGTCGGTGGGCGCGGCCGTGACGGTGTCCGGACCGGGGCCGGCGTCCGGGTCGTCGCCGCAGGCGGCGAGGACGAGGGCGACCGGCAGCACCATGGCCAGGATCCTCAGTCGGCGCACCGCGTCAGCCGACCCGCTCGAGGAAGTCCAGCAGCAGCGCGTGCACCTCGTCAGGCCGCTCCATCTGGATGAAGTGGGAGCCGAGCAGCTCGACGTACGTCGCGTCGTCGATCCGTTCGGCGGCGGTGCGCATGTCGCGCGCACCGGCCAGCACGTCGTACGTGCCGGCGACGAAGCAGGCCGGCACGTCGATCCGGCTGAGGCTGACCCGGGCGTGCTCGGCCGTGGAGAGCACGAGGTGGAAGTACCAGCCGACGGGGGTGCTGAGGAACTCGCGGACCGCCGTCGCGGCGAGCTCGGGGTCGGCGACCGGGAACATGAACCCGCTGCGCTCGAGGGCGGCGATCGCCCGCCGGCCCACGGGCAGCCGGGAGGTGAACGGGGTGAGGGCCCAGCCGCCGTACCGCAGGGCGCGGGCGAGGTTCACCGTCACCGCGCGCGCGACCGGGCGGGGGAGGTGCAGCGGGCCCAGCATCGTGGCGAACGTGTCGCCGGGCACGCCCGCCACCGCGAAGAGGCCGGTCACGCGCTCGGGGTGGGCGACCGCGAGCTCGAAGATGGTGTTGACCCCTACCGACCAGCCCATGAGGACCGCGCGGTCGACGCCGTAGTGGTCCATGACGGACAGCGCGTCCTCGACGAGCTCCTCGATCCGGACCCGCTGGGGGTCGGCCGGGCGCTCGGAGCCGCCCGTGCCGCGGTGGTTCCAGCTGACGACCCGGACGCCGCAGTCGGGCTCGAGCAGGGCCGGCCACGCCCACGCACTGGTGCCGAGCCCGTTGCACAGCACCACGGTCGGGCCGTCGATGGTGCCGTCGGGGTCGTTGGTCCATCCGCGCAGCCGGGTGCCGTCGTCGGACAGGACGTCGTCGAACGCCAGGCGCGCGTCGGTGGACGAGGACGTGAGAGGCATCGCCATGCCCCGATTGTCGCAGTCGTCACCGCGCGGCGGCCGTGACCTCCGTCTCCTCGCGCGCCACCGGGCCGGTCTCGCGGGAGGCGAGGTAGTCCTCGACGTCCTGCCGCTCGACCCGGAGCCGAGTCAGCGCCGTGGCCGCCACCATGGCGTTGCGCCGCGAGCCCTGCTGGGACTCGCGGGCCCATTGGTGGACCCAGCGGTCGATCGGGGGGACGAGCACGAGGACGACGCTAGGAGCCGCCCCTTGCGGGGGTGTCAACCGGGTGTGACATCTGGGTGAACTCCGGCGAGCCGGCTAGTCCGGGGCGGGCTCGGCGAGGACGCCGCCGGAGCGGGTGGCGCCGACGGACGCGATCACGACGCAGGCCAGGGCCACCCACTGCCAGGCGGTGAGGAACTCGCCGAGGACCAGCATCGCGGCGAGCGCGGCGGCGGCAGGCTCGAGGCTCATCAGGATCGAGAAGACCGCCGGCTTGATCGTGCGCAGCGCGACCAGCTCGAAGCTGTAGGGGACCACGGAGCTCAGCAACCCGACCACGGCCCCGAGCGCGATGATCCGCGGGTCGAGGAGGTCCGACCCCGACCCCACCAGCGCGAACGGCGCCAGGAGGGCGGCGGCCACGATCCCGGCGACGGCCAGCCCGTCGAGGCCCGGCCAGCGGGTCCCGGTCCGCTTGCTGAGGAGGATGTACGCCGCCCACGACGCCGCGGCCAGCAGGGAGAAGACCACGCCGGGCAGGTTCACGTCGCCGGGCTGCACGCCGAGCAGGACCACGCCCGCGCCGGCGAGCAGCACCCACACCAGGTCGCGGGCCCGCCGCGAGAACGCGACCGCGAGGGTCAGCGGCCCCAGGAACTCGATCGTCACCGCGATGCCGATCGGGATCCGGGAGATCGCCTGGTAGAAGGCCCAGTTCATGAAGGCGAGGTTCAGGCCGAACGCGACCGCCACGTACCAGTCGCCGCGGGACCGGCCACGCAGCGCTGGCCGCGCGACCAGCCCCACCACCAGGGCGGCGGTGGCCATCCGCAGCCACACGATCCCGGTGGGCGAGACCTCGTCGAAGACGTCCTTCGCGAACGACGCGCCGAGCTGGACCGAGACGATGCCGGCGAGCACGAACCAGACAGGGGACAGGCGGGTCAGCGCTCCTCCTCGGCCTCCTCGCCCAGTCGCGCCAGCAGCCGCCGGGCGATCCGGATCTCGCTGTCGAAGTGTGCCAGTCCCCAGTCGGCGACCAGCGACGGATGGTGGAACGCCTCACCGGGCGCGTCCGCGCCCGCGAGGCCGGTCCGCACCTCGCGCAGGTCGGTCCGGGCCGACCGGACCTCCTCGACGTACCCCTCGAGCATGGTGCGGAGGGTGTCGCCGTCGCTCAGGTGGCCGATCATCAGCCGCAGCGCCACCGGGTGCTTGAACACCGGGAAGCCCGCCGGGGTGTCCCGTAGCCAGCGTGAGAGGGTCCGGCGGCCCCGGGCGCTGATCGTGTACGTCGTGCCGCGACCCTCACCCCGGCGGCGCACGAGGCCGGCGTCGGTGAGCCGGCCCAGCTCGGAGTAGACCTGGCTCATCGCGGGGGAGACCCAGTAGAAACGCAGGGTGAAGTCCGCACGTTGCTTCAGCTCGTAGCCGGTGAGCTCGTCACCGAACGTGAGCAGCCCGAGCAGCGCGTAGGACGTCATGGGGAGGTCTTGACTCATCTCCCCGCCAGACTAGTGTTCCAAATAGGAATAAGGCACATGTCGTGACGGTGAAGGGATCGTGGAGATGTCCAGCACGCTGCTCATGGTCGGTACGCGCAAGGGTCTGTGGGTGGGCCGTTCGGACGACGCCCGCCAGGAGTGGGAGTGGAGCGGGCCGCACTTCGCGATGCAGGGCGTCTACTCCGTCCTCATCGACCGGCGGGGTGACGCGCCGCGGCTGTTCGCCGGCTCGTCGTCCAGCTGGTTCGGCCCGCAGGTCTACCGGTCCGACGACCTGGGGCAGACCTGGGACGAGACCGCGAACGGCGCCATCCGCTTCCCGGAGGACACCGGCGCCACCCTGGCGTCCGTCTGGCAGCTCCAACCAGGCTCGCCCGCCGGTGACGACGGGGTCGTGTGGGCGGGCACCGAGCCCGGCGCCGTCTTCAGGTCGACCGACCGCGGGGAGACCTTCGAGCTGGTCCGCGGCCTCTGGGACCACCCGCACCGGACCGAGTGGGACGCGGGCTACGGCGGCCAGGCGTTCCACACGGTGCTGCCGCACCCGAAGGACGCCGACAAGGTGCTGTGCGCGATCTCGACCGGCGGGGTCTACGCCACCGAGGACGGCGGGGCCACCTGGGCACCCCACAACACCGGCGTGAAGGCGGAGTTCATGCCCGGCGAGCGGACCTACCCCGAGTTCGGGCAGTGCGTCCACAAGGTCGCGCGCGACGCGGCGAATCCCGAACGGCTCTACCTGCAGAACCACGGCGGCGTCTACCGCTCGGACGACGGAGGCGAGACGTGGAACGACATCGCGCCCGGGCTCCCCACCGAGTTCGGGTTCGCGATGGTCGCCCACCCACACCGGGCGGACACGGCGTACTCCTTCCCGATCGCCGACGCCGGCGCCCGCTGGCCGGTCGACGGGAAGGCGCGGGTCGCGCGCACGACCGACGCCGGCGAGTCGTGGGAGCTGCTCGGGGAGGGCGGCCTGCCCGACGAGTTCTTCGCGGCCGTGATGCGGGACGCGATGTGCGCCGACGACCACGAGACCGCCGGGCTGTACGTCGGCGGCCGCAACGGCTCGGTCTTCTGCTCGGCCGACGAGGGCGGCGCCTGGTCCGAGATCCACCGCGACCTGCCTGACGTTCTCGTCGTCCGCGCAGCGAACCTGGCCTGAGAGGATCCCTCCATGAGTGCGTTCGAGATGTCCCGGTCCACCCACGTCGACGCCCCGCCCGAGCGGGTCCTACCGCTGCTCGAGGACTTCCACGAGTGGCAGCGGTGGTCTCCGTGGGACGGGCTCGATCCGAACCTGCAGCGGACGTACACCGGACCCGAGAAGGGCGTTGGTTCCCACTACCACTGGTCGGGCAACAAGAAGGCCGGCGAGGGGACGATGGAGATCACGAAGGCAGGCCCTGGCGGGGTCGAGGTCGACCTCCGGTTCCTGAAGCCGTTCAAGGCGACCAACGTGACCAGCTTCGACCTGACGCCGGCCGCCGGCGGCACCGACGTCACCTGGAACATGACCGGGGAGCGCAACGCGGCCATGTCGCTCATGGGCAAGCTGTTCTTCGACAAGGCGATCGGCCGGGACTTCGAGAAGGGTCTGGCCTCCCTCAAGGCGGCCGCCGAACGCGGCTGAGCGGCGTCCGCGGGCCGGGAGTGAGGGATTCCCCGGCCGCTCGTCGCTCTAGGCTCGGGGCATGACCCACTCCGCCCACCCGGCCCACGACCTCAAGCCCCGCAGCCGCGACGTCACGGACGGGCTCGAGAAGGCCGCCGCGCGGGGGATGTTGCGCGCGGTCGGGATGGGAGACGCCGACTGGGAGAAGCCGCAGATCGGGGTGGCGTCGTCCTGGAACGAGATCACGCCGTGCAACCTGTCCCTCCAGCGGCTCGCCCAGGCCGTCAAGAACGGGGTCCACGCGGCGGGCGGCTACCCGCTCGAGTTCGGCACGATCTCGGTGTCCGACGGGATCTCGATGGGCCACGAGGGGATGCACTTCTCGCTGGTGTCGCGCGAGGTGATCGCCGACTCGGTCGAGACCGTGATGATGGCCGAGCGGCTCGACGGCTCGGTCCTGCTCGCCGGCTGTGACAAGTCACTGCCCGGCATGATGATGGCGGCTGCTCGGCTCGACCTCGCGAGCGTCTTCCTCTACGCGGGCTCGATCATGCCCGGCCAGGTGGACGGCCAGGACGTCACGATCATCGACGCGTTCGAGGCCGTGGGCGCGTGCCTCGCCGGCAAGATCACCCGCGACGAGGTCGACCGGGTGGAGCGGGCGATCTGCCCGGGCGAGGGAGCCTGCGGCGGCATGTACACCGCGAACACGATGGCCGCCGTCGCCGAGGCGATCGGGATGTCGCTGCCGGGCAGTGCGTCGCCGCCGGCGGTCGACCGCCGCCGCGACGGGTTCGCCCACCGGTCCGGCGAGGCGGTCGTCAACCTGCTGCGCGAAGGCATCACGGCGCGCCAGGTCATGACCCGCGAGGCGTTCGAGAACGCGATCACCGTCGTGATGGCGCTCGGCGGGTCCACGAACGCCGTGCTCCACCTGCTCGCCATGGCGCGCGAGGCCGACGTACCGCTGACCATCGACGACTTCAACCGGATCGGCGACCGGGTGCCGCACCTCGGCGACCTCAAGCCGTTCGGCAAGTACGTCATGTACGACGTCGACCAGGTCGGCGGCATCCCGGTCGTGATGCGGGCGCTGATGGAGGAGGGCCTGCTGCACGGCGACACGCTCACGGTCACCGGCCGGACGATGCGCGAGAACCTCGACGCGATCGCGCCGCCGCCGCTTGACGGGTCGGTCATCCGCTCGCTCGACAAACCGATCCACCAGACCGGCGGCATCACCATCCTCAAGGGCTCGCTCGCCCCCGAGGGCGCGGTCGTGAAGAGCGCCGGTTTCGACGACTCCACGTTCACCGGCACGGCCCGGGTGTTCGACGGCGAGCGGGCCGCGCTCGACGCGCTCACCGCAGGGGCGATCACCGCGGGCGACGTCGTCGTCATCCGCTACGAGGGTCCCAAGGGCGGCCCGGGGATGCGCGAGATGCTCGCGATCACCGGTGCCATCAAGGGCGCCGGCCTCGGCAAGGACGTGCTGCTGATCACCGACGGCCGGTTCTCCGGCGGCACGACGGGGCTCTGCGTCGGCCACATCGCGCCCGAGGCCGTCGACGCCGGACCGATCGCGTTCCTGCGTGACGGCGACCGGATCACGCTCGACGTCGCGCACCGCAGGTTGGACGTCGAGGTTTCGGAGGGCGAGCTCGCGAGCCGCCGGGAGGGCTGGGAGCCGCTGCCGCCCAAGTACACCCGGGGCGTGCTCGGCAAGTACGCCAAGGTCGTGCAGTCCGCGGCCCACGGCGCCGTCTGCGGCTGACCCCGAGTCAGGTGTGGATCTGGTCCTGCCAGTCCTCCGGCACCCGGTCGCGGGGGCCGGGAGTCGGCTGGTCGTCGGGGTGTGAGGTCGGCGGGGCCAGCGGTGGCAGCGGGAGGGCGGTCTCGCGGGCGTAGTCCCAGCCCCAGTCCTCGCCGGGCTCGAAGCTCTGGACGACCGGATGTCCGCTCGCCCGGTAGTGCGCGGTCGCGTGCTGACCAGGCGAGGAGTCGCAGCAGCCGACGCGCCCGCACTCCGCGCAGCGGCGCAGGTGCACCCACCAGCCACCGACCGCATCGCAGTCGCCGCAGCCGGTGCCACTCGGAGGGACCTCTTGCCGGACGTGGTCGCTCGCCATGGCAGCAGTGTGCCGCAGCGACGCCTGCCCAGACAGCCCCGAGCAGAGCCGTGAACCGTCAGGCAGGCTGGAGCGTACGGCGCCGGTGGACCAGCCATGCCCCGGCCGCGAGCAGGAGCGCGACGCCCGCGGCGAGGACGCCGGTGACCGCACCCGACCCCGACGAGGAGTCGTCGGTCGAGCTCGCAGCGGCGGCCGGTTGGTCGTCCGACGTCGTGGCCTCGGAGTCCGCAGTCTTCGCCGGTTCCTCGACGAGCGGTGGCGTCGCCCCTAGGTCCACCATCGCGTCCTCGAGGGGGGTCCCGGCGTGCCACCAGCCGGTCTGGATCGGCTCGCCGTACAGGGTCTGGCCCTTCGGCACGACGGTCCAGGCGCCGCCCTCGGCGAACGGGTAGACCTGGCTGACGGCCATCACCTCGCCCGCCTGGTACCACGTCAGGTCGTAGCGCGGCCCCAGCTCGGCCGCGGTCAGGTCGGGGCCGTCCCCGTACGTGCCGGACCCGAAGATCCCGTAGATGCCGGACACCTCCGAGAGAGACCCGAGGTCGACGTCGTCGGTACGTCGCGTGTACATCCGCAGCTTCACCGGCTCGATCCCGGGACCCTCGACCACGACCTTCGTGGCGCCCTTGGCATGGGCCGGCGCCGCGAGGGTCATGGGGACCGCGAGCGCGGTCAGCAGCAGGAGCGGGACGAGCAGCAGTCGCTTCATGCCCGTGCTACACCGCCGGGCGTCAGTCGGTTCCCGTCATCGTCCGGGCGATCGCGACGGCCTCGCCGCGGGTCAGGTCCTGGACCTCCAGCCGGAACGTGACCCCGTCGGCGCTCTCCCAGATCAGGGTGCGACCCGCCAGCCGGGCGGTGGCACTGACGACGTCGCCGTCCCTGTCGACGTACAACAGGTCGTGCGGCTCCGGGATCCACCAACCGGGCGTCCCCGCCAGATCCACCTCACGTACGTCGCGCTCGCCGATCTGCTTCTCGAAGACCGGTCCGAAGCTGCCGTCGAACTGGTCGAGTGCCACGTCGCCGTCCCGCCACGACATGCTCACCACCCGGCCGCCGTCGGAGACCGTGACCGCGTCCGGTGCAGCCAGGGACGAGGGGACCGACAGCGGGAAGACCGCCGCGTCCGCAGCCCGGTCGACGTCGGAGTCCTGGGTGCTGGGCAGCGGCTGGTCCGGAGTGAGGGACGCGTCCGGTGGCTCGTCCGACAGCTCGATCCCGGACAGCTCGAGCAGGTCGGCCGCGAACCCCCGCACCTGCGGGGAGAACCCGAGCCCCGCGACCAGTACGGCACCCGCGGCCACGGCCGCCGGCCACCGCCGTCGGGTGCTGGGCGGCTCGTCAAGCCGGGCCAGCACGGCCTCGGGGAGGTCCGGCCGGGCCGGGGGAGCGACCCGTTCGGCCGCCGCGCGCAGGTCAGCCTCGAGCATCGTCCACCTCCGGCACGTCGAGCGGGGCGAGACCGGCGCGCAGCCGGGTGAGGGCCCGGGAGGCGCGGGACTTGGCGGTTCCGCGCGGGATACCGAGCGTGGACGCGGTCTCTTGCTCGCTCAGCCCGAGGAACCAGCGGCACACCACGACGTCGCGTTCCTCGGTCCGCAACGAGCGGACCGCGGCGAGCACCGCGGCGTCCCGTTCGTGGGCCTCTGCGTCGGCGGTCGGGTCGGCCCGCGCACCGGCCGGCTCGAGGGCCCGCAGCGCCCGCGCGTCGCGCCGCTTGCGGGAGCGGACCTCGTTGCGGGTCTGGTTGGCGACGATCCGCAGCAGCCACGGCAGGAAGGGCGCATCGCCGCGGAAGCGGCCGATCGCCTGCCACGCCTTCACGAACGCCTCCTGGACCACGTCGTCGGTGTCCGGCCCGGCGCCGAACCACGCGGCGGCCCGGGTCGCGGCAGCACCGTGCCGGGCGACCAGCCGCGCAAACGCGTCCCGGTCGCCTGCCTGGGCCAGGCGGATGTCCCCAGAGTCGTCCCCATGGTCGTCCGCCGCCGTGCTCTCGTCCGTCGTCGTACTGCTCCTACACCGCCCGGGGCCCGGAGGTTCCCGCGGAATGGTCTGCGAGAGTGGCGCCCGTGGACGATCACAGCACATCCGCACGCGCGAGCGGGCTCGATGCGGCCGATCCGCTCGCCGCCCACCGCGACCGCTTCGTCGGGGCCGAGTCCGACCTCGTCTACTTCGACGGGAACTCGCTGGGCCGGCCGCTGCGCGCCTCCGCCACCACGCTCGCTGCCTTCGTCGAGAGGGAGTGGGGCGGCCGGCTGATCCGCGGCTGGGACGAGTCGTGGTTCGACCTCCCGCTGACCGTCGGCGACGACCTCGGCCGGGTGGTGCTCGGCGCCGGGCCGGGACAGGTCACGATCGGCGACTCCACGACGGTGCTGCTCTACAAGGCGATGCGCGCGGCGGTGGCTGCTCGGCCCGGCCGGACCGAGATCGTCGTCGACCGCGACAACTTCCCGACCGACCGGTACGTCGCCGCCGGGATCGCGCAGGAGTGCGGGCTGACGCTGCGGTGGGTCGACGTGGACCCGGCGACCGGCGCGACCGTGGAGCAGGTGGCGGAGGCCGTGGGGGAGCAGACCGCGCTGGTCGTGCTCAGCCACGTGGCCTACCGCTCGGCCTGGCTGGCCGACGGCCCCGCGATCACCGCCGCCGTGCACGACGTGGGCGCGCTGGTCCTCTGGGACCTCTCGCACTCGGGCGGGTCGGTGCCGGTGGAGCTGGATGCGTGGGGGGCAGACCTGGCCGTGGGCTGCACCTACAAGTACCTCAACGGCGGACCCGGCTCGCCGGCGTACGTCTATGTCGCGCAGCGGCACCTCGACACGTTCACGCAGCCGATCCAGGGCTGGATCGGCGCGACCGACCCGTTCCTCATGGGGCCGACGTACGCGCCGGCGGCCGGGGTGCGGCGGTTCCAGTCGGGGACGCCGCCGGTGCTGGCAATGGTGCCCCTGCGCGACATGCTCGCGCTGCTCGAGGAGGTCGGGATGGACGCCGTCCGCGCCAAGTCGGTCGGGCTCACGACGTACGCCATCGAGCTCGCCGACGAGCTGCTCGCGCCGCTCGGCGCCGAGGTGGCCACGCCCCGCGACCCCGACCGCCGCGGCGGCCACGTCACCGTCCGTCACCCGGCCATGGAGGCCGTGACCGCGCGGCTCTGGGCGCGCGACGTGATCCCCGACTACCGCGACCCGGGCGGGCTGCGGATCGGGATGTCGCCCCTGTCCACGTCGTACGCCGAGGTCGCGGCCGGCCTCGAGGCCGTGCGGGACGAGCTGCAGGCGTAGGGCCGTGGAGCTGCGCTTCCCCGCACCGCTGCGGCCCGGCGACCGGATCGGCGTGACCTCACCGTCCTCAGGGGTGGCGGGCGCCGAGGCGGTCCGGATCGACTTCGCGATCGCGTGGCTCCGGCACCGTGGCTACGAGGTCGTCCTCGGGCAGTGCATGGACGGGTCCGCCCACGTCAGCGCACCCCGCGAGCAGCGGGCGGCCGAGCTCACGGCGATGCTCACGGATCCGGGCATCCGTGCCGTCGTACCTCCCTGGGGCGGCGTGACGGCCGTCGACCTGGTCGACCTGCTCGACTACGACGCGATCGCTGCGGCCGAGCCGACCTGGGTCGTCGGCTACTCCGACTCGTCCACCTGGATGCTGCCCCTGACCCTGCGGACCGGGCTGGCGACGCTCCACGGCGACAACCTCGCCGACACGCCGTACGCCGCACCGGAGGGACTGACCCACTGGCTCGACCTGGCAGCCTCGACCACGCCGGTCACCCAGCGCGACTCCGGCTTGGTCGCCGACTGGTGGCGCTTCGAGGACGACCCGTCGGCCACCCGCTGGAAGCACGTCGGGACCGGCGCCTGGTCGCTCCACGGCCGTGACGCGACCCTCGACGTCACCGGCCGCCTGCTCGGCGGCTGCATCGAGACCATCGCGGTGCTGGCGGGCACGCCGTACGGCGACGTCAACGCGTTCGGCCGCGAGCACGGACCTCTCGTCGTCTACCTGGAGGCGTCCGACGACGAGGCGTTCACGATCTGCCGGCACGTCCACGGGATGCGGCTGGCAGGGTGGTTCGACGATGCCGTCGCGGTCCTCCTCGGTCGCACCCCGGCCCCCGACAGCGAGGGCGGGTTCACGCAGGCCGACGCCGTGGCGGACGGGTTGGCAGACCTGCGGATCCCGATCGTGCTGGAGGTCGAGATCGGGCACGTCCCGCCGCACCTGCCGCTCGTCAACGGCGCGCTCGCGCGCGTCGTCGTCGACGGCGACCGGCACGAGATCACCCAGGAGCTGCGGTGAGCCCCACGAACGAGCACGGCCAGCCAGTCGGGGAGCCGGTCGAGTGGTCCGGTGCGCCGCCGCCCGGACGGGTCCGGCTGCCTGGCCGGTACGTGACGGTGGAGACCCTGGCCGACGAGCACGTGCCCGACCTCTTCGCGTCGCTGTGCGGACCAGACGACGCTTCGCTGTGGACCTACCGGCCCGAGGAGCCTCCCAGCGACGAGGCCGACCTCGCCGAACGGGTCGGCCGCTGGCGGAGCAGCGACGACTCCCTCACCTACGCGCTGGTGCCCGCCGACACCGGTCGGGCGGCCGGGGTCGCGAGCTTCTTCCGGATCGACCCGCCGCACGGCTCCATCGAGGTCGCCGCCGTCCTCTACGCCCGCTCGCTCCAGCGCACGCGGGCCGCGACGGAGGCGGTCCGGCTGCTCGCGGGCAACGTCTTCGACGACCTCGGCTACCGGCGGTTCGAGTGGAAGCTGGATTCCTGCAACGAGCCGTCCGCGGCCGCCGCCCGACGCCTCGGGTTCCGCTACGAGGGCCGGTTCCGCCACGCGATGGTCTACAAGGGACGCAACCGCGACACCGACTGGTTCGCGATGACCGACGACGACTGGCGCTCGCTGCGGCCGGCCTACGACGCTTGGCTCGACCCCGCCAACTTCGACGCCGAGGGCCGCCAGCGCACCGCCCTGTCCGACCTGACAGCAGCCGCCCTGCCGACCTCGTGACAGGACCGTGACGGCCCATTGACAGGGGCCGGGGGAGGACTACGTTGCGAGGAGGAGCGGGCTCGGGGCACTCCCTGACCAGAGGGGGCCAGACATGCTGAAGGACAGCACCGTGACTGCCAACATCCCGGCCGCAGACCTGGGACGTGCGCGCAGCTTCTACGCCGACAAGCTCGGGCTCACGCCCAGCGACGAGAATCCCGGCGGGCTGATCTACACCACCGACGGGGGGTCGATGTTCTTCCTGTACGAAACGGAGTACGCCGGGCGGGCCGGTCACACGATCGCGCAGCTGCACGTCGCCGACGTCGCGGCGGAGGTGGCAGACCTGACGTCCCGTGGGGTCGCCTTCGAGCACTACCCCGACCTGCCGGGCACGACCTGGGACGGTCACGTGGCCTCGATGGGCGGGATGGGTCACGCCGCGTGGTTCAAGGACAGCGAGGGCAACATCCTCTGCCTGGACGACATGGCCTGACCTGGCACGCTGGAGTCATGGACCAGCGGATCTCGTTCATCACCCTGGCCGTGTCGGACCTCGACGCCACCCGTCGGTTCTACGTGGACGGGCTCGGGTGGCAGCCGGCTCTCGAGGTGGCGGGCGACGTGCTGATGTTCGAGGTCGCCGACAAGGTGGTGCTGTCGCTCTGGGCGGAGGCGGGCTTCGAGGCCGAGGTCGGCCCGATCCGCCGTGGCGAGGGGGTCGTGCCGGTCACGCTCGCGCACAACCTCCGCACCGCCGACGAGGTCGACGAGGTCCTCTCCGACGCCCGCGCGGCCGGCGCGCCGGAGGTGGTCGAGGGTCTCCAGCGCGAGTGGGGCGGCTACTCGGGCTACTTCTCCGACCCCGACGGGTTCCGGTGGGAGGTCGCCACGAACCCGGGGCCGATCGGGCAGACCGTGCGCCCCTGAGGCGAACCGCCCAGGATCCGGGACCGTTGTCCCACCATGCGGGACGCATGCGAGACTACGGCTGACGGCCCGAGGGCCGGTGCGTAGGCTGAGGCCATGCCGCAGCAGCTTCTCGTACGCACCGGACGCGCCGACTGATCACACCAGCCGACGCGTCGCCCCTCGTTGCCCAGCAACGGAGGGGCATTTTTGTTGGTGCAGCCGTGGGGTCGACCCCGAACCTGATGACGAAGGACGACACAGCCAGATGACCGAGATGTCGGGCGCCAAGAGCCTGATCACGTCCCTGGAGGCAGCGGGCGTCGACACGATCTTCGGGATCCCGGGAGGCGCCATCCTCCCGGCGTACGACCCGCTCATGGACAGCTCGATCCGCCACATCCTCGTCCGCCACGAGCAGGGGGCCGGCCACGCCGCCCAGGGGTACGCCGCCGCGACCGGCCGGGTGGGGGTGTGCATGGCCACGTCCGGTCCGGGTGCGACCAACCTCGTCACCCCGATCGCCGACGCGCTCATGGACTCCGTCCCGATCGTCGCCGTCACCGGTCAGGTCGGCGCCGCCGCCATCGGCACGGACGCCTTCCAGGAGGCCGACATCCGCGGCATCACGATGCCGATCACCAAGCACAACTTCCTCGTCACCGATCCCGCCGAGATCCCGCGCGTGATCGCGGAGGCGTTCTACATCGCCAGCACCGGCCGCCCCGGTCCGGTGCTCGTCGACGTCGCCAAGTCGGCGCTCCAGGCCACGACCGACTACGTGTGGCCCAGCGAGCTGCGGTTGCCCGGCTACCGACCCGTGACCCGGCCCCACTCCAAGCAGATCCGCGAGGCGACCCGGCTGCTGCTCGAGGCCCGTCGGCCGGTGCTCTACGTCGGCGGCGGTGTGGTCCGGTCGCGCGCCAGTGCCGAGCTGGCCCGGCTGGCCGAGCTCACCGGGATCCCCGTGGTGACGACGCTGATGGCGCGCGGCGCGTTCCCCGACAGCCACCCGCAGCACCTCGGCATGCCCGGCATGCACGGCACCGTGGCTGCGGTGGCCGGACTCCAGAAGAGCGACCTGATCGTCAGCCTCGGTGCCCGGTTCGACGACCGCGTGACCGGCAACCTCGACACGTTCGCGCCGGGCGCGCTGGTCGTCCACGCCGACATCGACCCGGCCGAGATCGGCAAGAACCGGCATGCCGACGTCCCGATCGTGGGCGACGCCCGCGAGGTCATCGCCGACCTGATCGTGGCGCTCCACACCGCGGCCGACGCCGGCCACACCGGCGACTACGAGGCCTGGGTCACGTTCCTGGCCGGGGTCAAGCAGAAGTACCCGCTCGGCTACGACGCCCCCGAGGACGGGGGGCTGGCCCCGCAGCTGGTGACCGAGCGGCTCGGCGCGATCGCCGGCGACGACGCGATCTTCTGCGCCGGCGTGGGCCAGCACCAGATGTGGGCGGCCCACTTCGTGGGCTACGAGAAGCCCAACAAGTGGATCAACTCCGGTGGCCTCGGCACGATGGGCTTCGCGGTGCCGGCGGCGATGGGTGCCAAGGTCGGGCAGCCCGACCACACGGTCTGGGCGATCGACGGCGACGGCTGCTTCCAGATGACCAACCAGGAGCTCGCGACCTGCGCGATCAACGACATCCCGATCAAGGTCGCGATCATCAACAACGAGTCGCTCGGAATGGTGCGGCAGTGGCAGACGCTGTTCTACAGCGAGCGGTACTCCAACACCGACCTCCACTCCAAGCGGATCCCCGACTTCGTGAAGCTCGCCGAGGCCTACGGCTGCGCCGGCCTCGCGTGCGACAGCCCTGACGACGTCGACGCGACGATCGAGAAGGCGATGGAGATCAACGACGTCCCCGTCGTCGTCGACTTCCGCGTCCACCGTGACGCCATGGTCTGGCCGATGGTCGCCGCGGGCTCGAGCAACGACGACATCAAGTACGCACGCGACCTCGCCCCCGACTTCGAGGAGGACGATCTCTGAGATGTCGATCCACACCCTGTCAGTCCTCGTCGAGAACAAACCGGGCGTGCTAGCCCGGATCGCGGGCCTGTTCAGCCGGCGCGGCTTCAACATCCACTCGCTCGCGGTCGGCCCCACCGAGCACGTCGAGATCTCCCGCATGACCATCGTGGTCAACGTCGAGGACTCGCCGCTGGAGCAGGTCACCAAGCAGCTCAACAAGCTGGTCGAGGTGATCAAGGTCGTCGAGCTCGACGACGCCGGGTCGGTCAACCGCGAGCTGCTGCTCGTGAAGCTCCGCGCCGACGCGGAGACCCGCGGCCAGGTGCTCGACGCCGTCCAGCTGTTCAAGGCGCGGGTGGTCGACGTGTCACCCGACGCCGTCACCGTCGAGGTCACCGGCAACGCCGACAAGCTCGCCGGCTTCCTCAAGGTGGTCGAGCCGTTCGGCATCCGAGAGCTCGTCCAGTCCGGGATCGTCGCGATCGGTCGCGGCTCCCGCTCCATCTCCGAGCGCACCCTGCGCCCGGTCCCGATCCCCGCCCCGCCGGCCGTCACGGCCGGCTGACCGACCCACCAGAAGGAGAGCCACCAGTGGCCGAGATGTTCTACGACGACGACGCCGACCTCGCCCTCATCCAGGGCAAGAACGTCGCCGTCATCGGATACGGCAGCCAGGGGCACGCGCACGCGCTGTCGTTGCGCGACTCCGGGGTCGACGTCCGGATCGGGCTCCAGGAGGGCAGCCGGTCGCGCGCGAAGGCGGAGGCCGAGGGGCTGCGGGTGCTCACGCCGTCCGAGGCCGTCGAGGAGTCCGACGTCGTCGTGATCCTCGCGCCCGACCAGGTCCAGCGCACCCTCTACGCGAACGAGATCGCGCCGCACCTCGCGCCGGGCGACACCCTGGTCTTCGGCCACGGGTTCAACATCCGGTTCGGCTACATCACCCCGCCCGACGGGGTCGACGTCTTCATGGTCGCGCCCAAGGGGCCCGGCCACCTCGTCCGACGCGAGTACGTCGACGGCCGCGGTGTACCGGTGCTGGTGGCGGTCGACAAGGACGAGTCCGGGACGACCTGGCCGCTCGCGCTGGCCTACGCCAAGGCGATCGGCGGTCTGCGAGCCGGTGGCATCAGGACCACGTTCGCCGAGGAGACCGAGACCGACCTGTTCGGCGAGCAGGCCGTGCTCTGCGGCGGCGCCAGCCAGCTGGTGATGTACGGGTTCGAGACCCTGATCGAGGCCGGCTACCAGCCCGAGGTCGCCTACTTCGAGTGCCTCCACGAGCTGAAGCTGATCGTCGACCTGATGTACGAGGGCGGCATCGCCAAGCAGCGCTGGTCGGTCTCCGACACGGCGGAGTACGGCGACTACGTCTCCGGCCCGCGGATCATCACCCCGCAGGTGAAGGAGAACATGCAGACGATCCTGGCCGAGATCAAGGACGGCACGTTCGCCCAGCGGTTCATCGACGACCAGGACGCAGGCGGTCCCGAGTTCGCCGCGCTGCGGTCGAAGGGCGAGCAGCACCCGATCGAGGGCACCGGCCGTGAGCTCCGCAAGCTGATGGCGTGGGTGAAGAGCCACGACTCGGACTACACCGAGGGCACCGCCACCCGCTGAGCGCCCGCTGGACGCGTCGCGACCCCGGCCATCCGATCCCGAGACTCGGACGGCCGGGGTCGCGGTCCGGCCGGCACCCCCCGGTTGCCGGCCGGACCGTGGGCACGGCCCCCCTGAGCTCCGTGCCCGTCTGGCGTCCCGTCCCCCCGAACCGGGACGCCACCCGGTCTGTACGTCGTCAGTCAGCGACCTCGACGTGGACCATCGAGTTGTAGAGGTACGACGCGCCGCTGGCGTCGCCGTCGTCGAAGTGGTCCACGACCACCCGGATCTCATGGAATCCGCCACCCTGGATCCTGGCGCAGTACTGCCCGGCGAACGCGTGGTCGTTGTTCGCGCTGAAGAAGTACTCGGGCACGAGGGAACCGGGCTTGAGGTCACTGCCGTCGAGCAGCACGCGGACCTGCCCCGCGTCACCGGAGTCGGTGACGTAGGTCCGTGGCGCCGTGAGCGTGACGAAGATCGTGTCCTTCCCCTTCTTGGGCCCCCGGAACTGGAGCACCGTGCCCGGGATCGTGCGCGACGTGCTGGTGCCGACGTAGTCGGAGCTGCCGCCGGTCATGGCCTTCTTCTGCTTGCCGCCGGCGCACGGGACCAGCTGCGCGGCTTGAGCGGCCTTCGGCGACGGCTTGGCGATCGCGTCGCGCTCGGCTGCTGCCTGGCTCATGCTGGGTGCGGCCGCGGCCAGTGAGCCGGCCACCAGGACCGGGACGGCTGCGGCGATCAAACGCTTCTTCATGTCTCCCCCTAGAACGTCGCCCTGCCGGGGATCGGCCGGCGACTCGAAACCTCAGGAGCACCCCGGGCCGACCCTGATACACCCGAGTGCGAGATCGGCTCGAGCTCGTCGCGGGCGACAGCGCGGGAGCGGGAGCACTACGCTGAGCAAAGGTGCCGACCGGGAGGTATCACCGGAGGGCACTGTCACTCCTATCCAGCGTGACCATGGCACTCGAGGACCGGATGACCATCCAGGACTCCGCAGCAGGCGCGCCCGCCGAGACGACGACGTGGGACCGCGCCGCCGGCTGCTGCACGCGCTGGCTCGACGGCGACACCGCAGGTCTCGACGACCTGGTGCGCCTGATGACGCCGGTGCTGTGGCAGGTGGCGCGGGCGTGCTCGCTGACCGAGGACGCGGCCGAGGACGTCGTGCAGACGACGTGGGTCGCCTTCGTCCGGTCCGCGGGCCGGCTGCGTGACGCACAGTCCGTCGGAGGCTGGCTGACGACGACGGCTCGCCGCGAGGCGTGGCGGGTGTCCCGGTCCGGGTCCCGGACGACGTACGTGGAGGACGACACCCTGGAGCGGGTCGTCCCCCGGCAGCGGTCGGCCGAGGCCGAGGTGGTCACCCGCGACGAGAGCACCATGCTCTGGTCCGCGGTCGGCGCGCTCGACGAGCGTTGCCAGATGCTGCTGCGGGTGGTCGCCTTCGCCGACCGCCCCGACTACGCCGGGATCGCCCGTGACCTCGGCATGCCCGTGGGCAGCATCGGACCCACCCGGATGCGGTGCCTGCGGAAGCTCCAGGCACTGCTGGACGACAGGAGCTCGTCATGAACCCGACCCCCGAACAGGGCCCCGCCCGCGACCCGCTGCTCGACCGCCTGTCCGAGGAGTGGCTGCGCCGCGACCCGGCCCCCGCGAGCCTGGCGGACCGGATGATCCGCACGGTGCACGCCGAGCTGGAGTCCGACCCGCTGGACGTCGAGTACGAGCTGCTCGTCCTCACGAGCAGCAGCGACCAGCTCGTCGGCGCCCGCGCCACCGTGACCGGGCCGGTCACGCTGCAGTTCGACGCCGACGAGCTCCAGCTGCTCGTACGGGTCCGCCAGCTCTCCGACACCGAGTGCCGGGTCGACGGCTGGGTGACGCCCGCCAGCGATCTCGTGGTCACCGCCATCCAGGGCGACCGTCGCACCGACGCCGTCGTGACCGCGCCGGGCCGGTTCGAGTTCCCGGCGCTGGGCCGCGAGCCCACCCGCCTGATCCTGTCGACGACCGCCGACGAGCTCGACGGCACCCGCTTCGGCACCGCCGCCTTCGACCTGTGACACCCCACGCACGTCTGGGAGGGACACCGCATGATCCGCAGCACCAACGATGACGTCCGCCCCGGCCTGGTCGTCGACCGTGAACCGACCCTGCCGGGGCCCGACGCTCTTCGTGGCACCGGCGGTCGCACGCTCGACCCCGAGACCGCGGTCAGCCTTCCCGACCGCGGGGACGGCAACGGCGAGGTCGTCCCGCGGCCGACCGTCTACATCTCGCACCGGCTGCTCGTGAGTGCCGAGGCGTCGAACCGGCTGGTGAAGCGCCTCGACGGGGAGTACGTCGCGCTCGTCGAGTACCTCGACGACGTGGTGGCTCGTGAGTTCGGCTGGACCCTCGTCCACGACGGCGGTTACCCGGCCCGGCAGACCAGGCTGGGCAAGAAGCCGGTCGGGCTCACGCGCTACGAGATCGCGGTCCGGATCGACGACGGGAGGAAGGCCGAGGGCGAGCCGACCGAGCCCGAGGTGGCGCAGCGGCTGCCGATGACGCCGGACGCCTGGCGGCTGCTCCAGCAGGCACGGCTCTTCCTGGGCAACCAGGCGCTCAACGGCGTCGGGCTCGACCACCTGCTCACCGGTCTGGTCGGGCTGGCGGCCTCGCCGTACCACGCCTCGAACCCGTACCACGCCTCCAACCCGTACCACGCCTCCAACCCCGCATCGGGGTACGGCAGCGTCGACGGCGGCAGGCAGCCGGTGGCGTACACCGGAGCGCCACCCGGCCGGTGCCCCGACGACCGGTACACCGGCCGACGACCCGCCGTGGGAATCCTCGACACCGGGTGCGGCAGCCATCCGTGGCTCGACCCGGTCGTGACGCGGGACGTGGAGCTCGGCCCGGGCGACCCGATCGGGCACGCGGCCGCGGTCAACCCGCCGAACCCGGACCTCGGCGGCGACTGGGTCGGTCCGCTCGACGGCGTCCTCGACGCACTCTCGGGGCACGGGACGTTCATCGCGGGCCTGGTGCACCAGGCCTGCCCGGACGCGAACCTGTACACCTGGCGCGTGGTCCCGTCGGAGGGCCCGATCTCGGAGAGCGACCTGATGCTGGCCCTGACCGGGATCGCCGAGCTCGTCCGCCGCGACGCGGCGGGAGACAAGGGCGCCGACGGACAGCCGAACGGCGTGCGGCTCGACGTGCTGTCGCTCTCGATGGGCTACTACCACGAGACGCCGGAGGACGACGCGCTCGTCGACTCGACGTTCAAGGACCTGCTGACGATCCTCGGCGAGAGCGGCTGCGCCGTGGTGGTGTCGGCCGGCAACGACGGGATCGACCGGCCGCAGTACCCTGCGGCGTTCGCGCCGTGGTCGGTCGGCACGAGCCCGCTGCCCGACGACCCGTCGCGGGTGCCAGTGACGTCGGTGGGGGCGCTCAACCCCAACCTCGACTCGGTGGCCCTGTTCAGCAACACCGGTGCCTGGGTGACCTGCTACGCGCCGGGGGCGGCGGTCCTCAGCACCATGCCGCCGTTCCAAGGTGGCCTGGAGCCCGGTGCCCGCACCACGGCGTACGACTGGCGGCGCGAGGCGATCGACCCGGACAGCTACGGCCGGCGGCCCGAGGCCGCGCTCCCGCCGGTCGAGACGGAACGGCCGGTCGGCGGGTTCGCGCTGTGGAGCGGGACCTCGTTCGCCGCGCCCGTGCAGGCGGGACGGATCGCCCAGGCGCTCGTCGCCGCGCTGCCGCCTCCGGGCAAGGAGGTGCCCGCGGGGGACCTGGTCGGGCTGCTGCGGACGGCGCGGGACGCCGCGATGCCACCGGGAGCGCCAGGGGAGTGACGTGCTGACGGCCGACGAGCTGAGTGCGAGGGGTCGGGAGGCGAGCACGGCCGGTCGGCACGCGCTCGCGGTCTCGCTGCTCTCGCGCGCTGTCGACCGGGCGCGCGACGACAACCAGCGGGCCACCGCCCTGCAGTCCCTCGCCCACGCGACGGCCGAGAAGGGTTCCCCCACGACCGGGATCGAGCTCTGCCGGCAGGCGCTGGCCCTCGAAGAGCTCGACGAGCGGGTGCTCGGCCTCGTCCACTCCCAGCTCGGCCTGCTGCTGATGCGCAGCGGCTCCAACGCCGAGGCGCTCGCCGAGTTCGCGGCGGCCCAGCCGCTGGTCCGCGACGACGGCGACCTCCTCGGACGGCTGCACCTCAACCGCGGCAACATCCATCTGCAGCGCGCGGACACGGCGAGCGCCGCTGACGACTTCACCGAGGCCCGCGCCCGCACGACGCTGCCGGTGGAGCGAGCGATGGCGACCCACAACCTGGGGTACGTCGAGCTGCTCCGGGGTGACATCGTCTCGGCGCTGCGCCTGATGGAGGAGGCCGCGCCAGTGCTGGCGCCGCTGTCCCCGGTGTCGGAGGCGGTCGGCGTGGTCGACAAGGCCGAGGTGCTGTCGGCCGCCGGGATGCCGATGGCCGCGGCTGGTCTGCTCGAGGAGGCGGTCCACACCTACGCGCGGCACCGGCTCCGTCAGTTCCAGGGCGAGGCGCTCGTCGTCCGGGCCCGGGTGCTGCTGCTGGTGCAGCCCGGCGAGGCCGCCGCCGCGGCGCGCCGCGCGGCCCGGGTCTTCCGGGGGCGACAGAACGAGGAGTGGGCGCTGCGCGCCGAGGCCCTCGCGTTCGAGGGTGACGTGCGTCGGCGGCTGGACGCGCCCGGCACCCGCACCACGGCGTGGTGGCGCGCGCTCCGAGAGCGCGCCGACGACCTCGAGACCCGGCTGGCGGAACGGGGGCTGGCGGCGGAGCGCAGCGACGTCGCGCTGCACCGGGCGCTGGCCGCGGTGCGCACCCCGGGAGCCGGCACGGCGAGCGTGCCTCCCCCGCCCCGGGGGGTCGAGGAGCCGATCGGGAGCCGGTTGCTCCGCGAGGAGGTGCGGGCCCGGGCCGCGTGGCAGGCCGGCCGCCGTGCCGCGTCGCTCGAACGGGTCCGGCGCGGGCTCGCCGACCTGCACGGCTGGCAGTCGTCGTACGGCAGCCTCGACCTCCAGAGCTCACTTGTCGGGCACGGCCGGTCCCTGGCGCGACTCGGGCTCGACCAGGCCGTCGAGGACGGCCGGCCGGCGGTCGTGCACGAGTGGTCGGAGCGCGCCCGTGCGCTGGTCGCGCGGGTGCCGCCCGTGCGACCGCCCGCAGACCCGGACGCAGCCGACCGGCTGACCGCGCTCCGGACCCTGCCGCCGGGAGGCTCGCCCGAGGAGCGGGCCCGGCTGCGCGAGCGGGTCCGCGAGGACGCCTGGTACCGACCCGGCGCCGGCACGGTGCTCGAGCCGCTCGACCTCGACGAGGTCCGCGGCCGGCTCGGCGGCGACGCGTTGGTGAGCTACCTGATCGCGCACGGGACGCTGCACGCCCTGGTGGTGACCGCGGAACGCACGGACGTGCTGGCCCTGGCGCCCACGGCACGGGTCGACGGCCTGTTGCCCGGCCTGGCGGCCGACCTCGACATGGCGGCGGTCACCGGCCTGCCGCCGGCCATCCGCGAAGGGGTCACCCGCGGGCTCGCCACGCGGCTGTCCGACCTCGCCGGCGCGCTGGTCGCACCGCTGCGCGGTTTGCTCGGCGACCGGAGGCTCGTGGTCGTGCCGGCTGGCCGGCTGGCCGGGGTCCCGTGGTCGATGCTGCCCGGACTCGTCGGCCGCCCGGTGACCGTGGCCCGGTCGGCGTCCCTGTGGGCGGACGCGCCGGCCGCGACCCCCATGACGACGGCCGGCCTGGTGGCCGGCCCCGGCGTCCCGCGCGCCGACCAGGAGGTGTGCGAGTGCGCCGCCGCGTGGGGCGACCGGGCCCGGGTGCTGACCGGCCCGGCCGCCGACGCCGCTGCGGTGGCCCGGCTGACTGCCGGAGTCGACGTTCTCCACGTCGCCGCCCACGGCCACCACGCCGACGAGCACCCGCTCTTCTCGGGGCTGGCGCTGGTCGACGGGACCTGGTTCGGCTACGACGTCGAGCTGCTGCCCCGGCTGCCGTCGCTGGTGGTGCTCTCGGCGTGCGAGGTCGGCCGCTCGACGGTCCGCTGGGCGGAGGAGCTGGTCGGCATGACCGCCGCGTGGCAGCACGCCGGCGCCCGGTGCGTGATCGCGGCCCCGGCCGCCGTCAACGACGACCTGGCCGGAGCCACGCTCCCCGCCCTCCACCGCGGCCTGGCCGCGGGCCGCGCGCCGGCGGACGTGCTGGCCGAGCTCGCGCCGGCGGAGGGCCTGCCGCTCACCTGCTTCGGCGCCGGCTGGTAGGCGGCCGCCGCGTCAGGGCGCGATCGCCAGCGAGAACACGCGCACGGTCGCGTTGCCCGGCAGCACCACGAAGTCGACGGTCTTGCCCGCGTCCAGCGGAACCGAGTGGGCGAACAGCCGGTACTGGTACGCCGCGTCGCCGTAGCCGTCCGGCCGGTTGCGGCCGTCCGTCGACACCGCCGGCGTCGCGCCGTGGGCGGTCGGCTCCTGGAACGACCAGTTGGGGAAGCCGATGCTGCCGCTGCTGGTCGTACCGTCGGTGTAGTAGACCGTGGCCGTGCCCGCGGCGCCGTACCCGACGCCGGAGCCGAGCAGCACGAGCCGCGAGCCCTGGCCGTCGAGCTCGATCGCCTGACCGGCCGAGGCGACGTGGTCGGGAGTACCGGGGTCGACGTCCGGCATGGTCAGCGCGGCACCCAGCGCCGTGACGGTGTCGCCGCGACCCGCGCCGGCCGCGTCCAGCTGCTCGGCCGAGAAGCTGTTGCCGTCACCGTCGAAGTCGCCCGGGGCCGGGTCCGACTCGCTGGTGATGCCCACGGTGTCGTAGGCCGCGGCCAGGCTCGGCAGCGGATCGCCCGAGCGGATCGTGCGGCTGGTGGCCGCCGTTCCCTCGCCGTCGCCACCGCGGTACGTCGCGGTCGCGGTGAACGTGCGGAGCTTGAAGCCGGGAGTCGGCTCGGGGATCCGCAGCTGGAACGTCACCACCGCCGCAGCCCCGGCGCGGATCGTCCGGACCGACTGGGAGCTCGGGGCGACCTGCCAGCCCGTCGGTCCGCGGAACGTGACCTCGGTGGAGCGCAACCCGGCGGTCGAGTCGTTGTGCACCACCACGTCCACCTCCTCGACGGCTGGCCCGTCGAGGGCGAACTCCTCGATCGAGAGCGTGACGGTGCCGGCCGCGTTCGCCGGCGCGTGAGCGACGGTCAGTCCTGCGAAGGGCAGCAGGAGCAGCAGCACGAGGACGAGCACCGGGCGGGGAGACCTGCGGTGGGTGACGGTCGTGCGTCGTGGTCATGGTCGGGACCTCTCGACGGCCGGTCACGGGACGGCCGGCATCGCGGTCTGGCGGGAGTCGAGGCCCTCACGGATCCGCTGCCAGTGACCGCGGGTGAAGTCGGGCACGTCGACGGGTCGACCGCCGCGGTCGAGGGACATCACGCTGAGCGGCACGGGCGAGCACCAGGCGGCCGAGTCGTAGACGTCGATGTCGGGGACCAGCCCGGCGCGCAGCTGCTGGATGCAGCGCCACACGAGGATGTAGTCCATCCCGCCGTGTCCGGCGCCGGCGGCGTCGTCGGCGAGCTCCTTCCAGAGCCAGTGGTCGTACTCCGTGCGCATGGCCAACGCCCCGCGCCACGTGTCACCGCTGTGGAACGGCTCGGCGTAGATCCGGGCGCCGGTGGCGTCGCCGCCGACGTAGTCCTCGAAGATGCCGTGGCTGCCCTCGAGGGTGTTGATCCGGCTGTAGGGCCGCGGCTGGCTCACGTTGTGCTCGGCCCGGATGGTGCGACCCTGGTGGGTGGTGATCATGCAGGTGACGAGGTCGCCGTTGACGTAGGTCTCCGACCAGGACCGGTGGTCGCGCGGCACGAACCGCTCGCGGTAGTCGGCCAGGCCGCGTGGCTCGGTCGAGGTGGCCGAGAGCGTCGCCATCCGGTCGCCGCGGTTGAGGTCCATCGCCGCCGCGATCGGGGCCAGCCCGTGCATCGGGTAGAAGCTCGCGGTGCTGCGGGTGTGCCAGAGCCGGCGCCAGTCCTTCGTGTAGTAGCCGTCGGCGAAGAGCAGGGCGCGGAGGTCGTGCAGGTAGCCGCCGTGACCGCTCGTGACGTCGCCGAAGACCCCGTCGTGGGCCATCTTGAGCATGGCGAGCTCGTTGCGCCCGTAGGAGCAGTTCTCCATCAACCACAGGTGGCGGCGGGTCCGCTCGGAGGTGTTGACGAGGTCCCAGAGCTCCGAGAGCTCCGTGGCGATGGGCAGCTCCACCCCGACGTGGGCGCCGGCCAGCAGCGCAGCCTTGGCCTGCGGGAAGTGGTACTCCCACGGGGTGGCGATGTAGACGAGGTCGAGCTCCTCGCGGGCGAGCATCTGCTCGAACGAGTCCACCGACCCGGCGTACTCGGTCGGGCGAGGCTTGCCCTCGTCGGCCACCCGCTGGGCGGCGGTGGCGGCCCGCGCGGGCAGCTCGTCGCACACGGCGATGACCTGGCAGCCGGGGATGTCGACCCAGGTGCCGAGCATGCCCATGCCGCGGTTGCCGAGGCCGATCAGGCCGACCTTGACGATCTCGCGGGGTTCGAAGGGGACGCCGACCATGGTGGCGGCGCCCCGTGGTGGCGCGGCGAGGACGGGACCGGGACGGGTCACGACGCTGAGGGCGCCACCACCGGCGAGGGCGCCGCCGAGCAGACCACGTCGGGAGACGCCCGAGCCGGGGGAGGGGAGGGTGAGGTTCCGAGACACGATCACTCCTGAGGGTGAGGGATTGCGCACGACCCTGGTTCAGAGATCCCGAGGATGTCAATATCCGCTCGAAAAATGACTGAAAACGCCAGAAACGATCATCATCCGCGCACCTCGCGTGCACGGATCGGGGTCGGTGAGGCCGGTCAGCGGGCCCGTTCGCCCCGCCCGGCACGCTCGGCGACCTGCGAGACCCGGACCTCGCGGGTCTCGGCGCGCTTCGCGAGCGCGATCCACCCGAGCATCTCCTTGCGGGCCGACGGCGAGAAGCCGTCCCAGTGCTCCCGCGAGGACGGGTGCCGGTCGAAGGCCGCGGCGAGGTCGTCGGGCACCACCAGGTCCTCGACGTCGTCCATCAGGGTCCACATCCCGCTGGCCTTGGCCGCCGCGACGGCCGCCGCGCCGGCGGGCTCCATCCGGCCCTCGCTCTCGAGCCGGGCCACGCGGTGCTTGTTGTTGCGGGTCCAGACGCTGCCCGGCCGCCGCGGCGCGTACCACATCATCGTCCTCAGGTCGTCGACCGTGCGCTGGGTCGAGTCCACCCAGCCGAACCGCAGCGCCTCGAGGATCCCGGCCTCGTAGTCGAACGTGCGCAGCCCGCTGCTCGCCTTCGGCGTGACCAGCCAGACTCCCGGCGTGTCGGCGTGGTGGGCAGCCAGCCAGGCCGCCCACCCCTCGAGGTCGGCGGGCTCGAACCGCTCCGCGACGTCCTGCACCCCCACGTGCCGCATCGTGGCAGTGGGGGTGCAGGTCGCGCCAGCGGATCGGGCTACTTCACCTCGGACCGGTGCAGGGTGAGCAGGCCGATCGCCAGCGGGACCACCAGCCAGAGCAGGCCCGAGACCCCGAGCTGGCCCCACTGCTCGCCGGTCAGCGTCTCGTCGAACAACCGGGTCTGGGCGAAGTTGAAGTCGACCCACGGCTGCAGGTCCCGGAACCAGTCCTGGAACGCCGCCAGCATGGCGAAGATGGTCGGCAGCACCAGGGAGTACACGAAGTACCCGACGATCGCGGCGGCCGAGTTGCGGATCAGGACGCCGAGCATGAAGCCGATCGCCATGCCCAGCACGTTGGCGAGCACGATGTTGGCGAACTCCGCCAACGCGATGTCCCAGGTCGTGGGCGCTCCGGAGATGGCGGTGCCCACGAGGTTGCCGACGGCTCCGACCCCGAGCGCGACGAACATCGACACCACGCCGATCGCGGCGGCACCGAGGGCCTTGGCCGCGATGACGCGACCGCGGCTGGGCACCAGCGTGAACGTCGTGAGGCCGCTGCGTTGGCTCCATTCGCTCGTCACCGCAAGGATCGCGATCATCGGCAGGATGACGGCCATCGGGAACCCGACCGCGGAGGCGAAGCTCTCATAGGTCTGGGACTCGTCTGGCGCGAACAGGATGACCGCGCCGGTGGCGAGCACCGAGGCGATGCCGATGCTGGCCAGCAGCCAGAACCCGCTGCGGGTGTCGAACATCTTCCGCAGCTCGACCGCGATCACGCGGCTGGTCGGGATCGGCTCGATCCGGGGTCGTACGGCGGCGGCGGCGGGCCGGTCGGCCGGCCGTGCTGCGGTGAGCGTGGTCATCACGCTGCTCCTTCCAGGTCGGAGCCCAGCACGTCGCGCTGGGAGTCGGCGGTGAGCTCGAGGAACATCTCCTCCAGGCCGGCGCTGTCGGCGCCGCGGAGCTCGGTGAGGGCGATGCCCGCGGTCAGGGCGACGTCGCCCACGAGCGCGGTGTCGGCGTCGGTGTGCAGCGCGCCACCCGTCACGGTGACGGTGGCGCCGGCGGCCGCGAGCGCCGCGGACAGCCGGGAGTTGTCGACGCTGGCGACCAGGGTCCCGGCGGCCTCGAGCAGCTCCTGCTTGGTTCCCTGCGCGACGATCCGGCCGCGCCCGATGACGACCAGGTCGTCGGCGATGACCTCGATCTCGTGCAGCAGGTGCGAGGAGAGCAGCACGGTCCCGCCCTGGTCGGCGTAGTCCCGCAGCAGGTCGCGCATCCAGCGGATGCCGGCGGGGTCGAGGCCGTTGGCGGGCTCGTCGAGGATCAGGACGGCGGGATCGCCGATCAGCGCGGTCGCGATCCCCAGGCGCTGTCGCATGCCGAGCGAGTAGTGGCGCACCCTGCGCTCCGCCTCGGCGGGCGTGAGCGACACCCGCTCGAGCAGGTCGTCGACGGTGGACCGGGGCAGGCCCATGGTCCGCTGCGCGACGGTGAGGATCTCGCGGCCGGTGCGGCCGGCGTGCTGCGCGGAGGCGTCGAGCAGGACCCCGACCTCGCGGCCCGGGTTCGGCAGGTCGGCGTACCGGCCGCCGAGCACCTCGACCGAGCCGGCCGTCGCCGGCGTGAGGCCGACCATGATCCGCATGGTGGTGGACTTGCCGGCGCCGTTGGGTCCGAGGAAGCCGGTGACCCGGCCCGCGCGGGCGGTGAACGAGACGTCGTCCACCGCGGGCACCCCGCGGTAGGACTTGGACAGGTGGTCGACTGTGATCATGTCCCGAGCCTCGCGGCAGGCGCCGGTGCGCACATCGGGGAGCACACCCTGCCGGACCCCCGCCCGACCCTGAGGGGTCCCGGGGTCGGCCCCCTGGAACAGCCACCGGGGCCCCGGGGTTGTGACGTCCGTGCAGACGTTCCTGCCCTATCCCGACTTCGCCGCCTCGGCGCGGGTCCTGGACCGCCTGCGGCTCGGCAAGCAGCGGGTCGAGGCCCTCCAGGTGGTCCGCGGTCTCACGGTGCCGACCTACGGCTGGCGCCACCACCCGGCGGTGAAGATGTGGCGCGGCCACCTCGAGGCCCTGGGTCGCTACGCGCTCACGTGCTGCGAGGCGTGGGTCGACCTCGGCCACGCCGACACCGTGGCGGTCACGCTGGCCGCCGACCTGGCCGACGCCGGGATCGACCGGATCCGCAGCCAGGCCGAGCTGGCCGAGGGCGGCGCTCTTCCGGCGTGGCTGGGAGACCCGGCCTTCCACCGCAGCCACCAGTCGTCCCTGGTCAGGAAGGACCCGGCGTTCTACCGGCCAGCCTTCCCCGACGTCCCCGACGACCTGCCCTACGTGTGGCCGCCGCCTCCTTCATGACTGCGCAGGCCCGTTCACCGGGCCGCGAGGACGCCGACCGCGGCGCCCGGCGGCGGACCGTGCCGGCCGGCGGTGGACGGTGGGCTACCCTGGCTGGGCACAGCGTCGTGCGACCTCCATCCCGTTTCCCGAGGCCATTGTCGAGGACCCCGCTGTGACTGCACCTGACGTAGGCAAGCCCGTCGTACTGATCGCCGAGGAGCTCAGCCCTGCCACCGTGGAGGCGCTCGGCCCAGGCTTCGAGATCCGCCAGTGCAACGGGGCCGACCGGTCCGAGCTGCTCGCGGCGATCGGCGACGTCGACGCGATCCTCGTGCGGTCGGCGACCAAGGTCGACGCCGAGGCGTTGGCCGCCGCGCGCCGTCTGAAGGTCGTCGCCCGGGCCGGTGTGGGCCTCGACAACGTGGACGTGAAGGCCGCGACCCAGTCGGGGGTGATGGTCGTCAACGCGCCGACGTCCAACATCGTGAGCGCCGCCGAGCTCGCCGTCGCCCTGATGCTGGCGGCCGCCCGGCACATCTCGCCGGCCCACGCCGCGCTGCGCGGCGGCGAGTGGAAGCGCTCGCGCTACACCGGCATCGAGCTCTACGAGAAGACCGTCGGCATCGTCGGGCTGGGCCGGATCGGGGTGCTGGTCGCCCAGCGGCTGAGCGCGTTCGGGATGAACGTCATCGCCTACGACCCCTACGTCCAGGCCGGCCGGGCGGCCCAGATGGGGGTCCGGCTCGTCGACCTCGACATGCTGCTCGCCGAGGCCGACTTCATGAGCGTCCATCTGCCCAAGACGCCTGAGACCGCTGGCCTGATCGGGGCCCCGGAGCTGGCCCGCGCGAAGCCGCACCTGGTGCTGGTCAACGCCGCCCGTGGTGGGATCGTCGACGAGACCGCCCTCTACGACGCGCTGAAGACCGGCCGGATCGCCGGAGCCGGGCTCGACGTGTTCGCGACCGAGCCCTGCACAGACAGCCCGCTCTTCGAGCTCGAGAACGTCGTCGCCACCCCGCACCTCGGTGCCTCGACCGACGAGGCCCAGGAGAAGGCCGGGATCGCGGTGGCCCGGTCCGTCCGGCTCGCGCTGTCCGGCGAGCTCGTGCCCGACGCGGTCAACGTCCAGGGCGGCGTGATCGCCGAGGACGTCCGGCCCGGCATCCCGCTGACCGAGAAGCTCGGCCGGATCTTCACCGGCCTCGCCGGCGAGGTCGCCCAGCAGGTCGACGTCGAGGTGCGCGGCGAGATCACCGAGTTCGACGTGAAGGTGCTCGAGCTCGCCGCCCTCAAGGGGATCTTCAGCGACGTCGTCGAGGACCAGGTCTCGTACGTGAACGCGCCGCTGCTGGCCGCCGAGCGCGGTACGTCCGTGCGGCTGGTCACCGAGGGCGAGAGCCCCGACCACCGCAACCTGATCACGATCCGCGGCACGCTCGCCGACGGCTCGCAGGTCTCCGTGAGCGGCACCCTCATCGGCATCGGCCAGCGGGAACGGCTGGTGGAGGTCAACGGCTTCGACGTCGACCTCGAGCCCACCGACCACCTCGCGTTCCTCACCTACGAGGACCGGCCCGGCATGGTGGGCACGGTCGGCCGCATCCTCGGCGACGCGAGGGTCAACATCGCCGGCATGCAGGTGGCGCGCGACGCGAAGGGCGGCTCGGCGCTGGTGGCGCTCTCGGTGGACTCCGCGATCCCGACCGAGACCCTGGCCGAGATCGAGGAGTCGATCGACGCGACCGCGGTCCGCGCGGTCAGCCTCGTGTGACCGTCCCCGACGACCCGGAGCGGCGCTCCCTGACCGACCTCGGCCCGATCGCACAGCTCCGGGCTGGCCGGCTCCCGCGCCGGCTCACCCAGCTGTACGTCGGCCTGGTGCTGTACGGCGTCTCGCTGGCCATGATGGTGCGTGGCGGCCTCGGGCTCGCGCCGTGGGACGTGCTCCACTCCGGCTTCATCCGGCACGTCCCGATCACGCTGGGCCAGGCCGTGATCCTGTTCAGCTTCGTGGTGCTGCTGCTGTGGATCCCGCTGCGGGAGGTGCCCGGCCTCGGCACCGTGTCGAACGCGATCGTCGTCGGGCTCGCCGCTGACGCGACGCTGGCGCTGCTCGACCGGCCCGACGCGATCGGGTGGCGGATCGCCCTGATGCTGGCCGGCGTCCTCCTCAACGGGCTCGCCACCGCCCTCTACATCGGCGCGCAGCTCGGCCGCGGCCCGCGCGACGGGCTGATGACCGGCCTGTCACGCCGTACCGGTGGCTCGCTGCGGCTGGTGCGCACGGCCCTCGAGGTCTCCGTCGTGGTGATCGGCCTCCTGCTCGGCGGAGCCCTGGGGATCGGGACGGTGCTCTACGCGATCGCCATCGGGCCGCTCACGCAGTGGATGCTCCCACCGTGGATCGTGCCGCTCGACCTGCCCGGTCCTCAGCCGGCTCGGTAGGCCACGACCACCGCTTGCAGGCGGTCACGGACGCCGAGCTTCTGCAGGATCCGTGCGACGTGCGTCTTCACCGTGCCCTCACCGATGAACAGCCGCTCGGCGATCTCGGCGTTCGACATGCCCTCGGCCATCCGCGTGAGCACGTCACGCTCGCGTGCGGTGAGGACCTCCAGCCGGCTGATCCCATCTGGTGTGCGGCGGCGTGCCAGCTCCTCCGTCACCCTTCGGGCGACGCTCGGTGCCAGGACCGCGTCCCCGGTGGCGGCGGCGCGGATCGCTGCGGTCAGCTGGTCGGCCGGTGCGTCCTTGAGCAGGAAGCCGATCGCCCCCGCGTGCAGGGCGTCGACCACGTTGCGGTCGGTGTCGAACGTCGTCAGCACGAGGATGCGGCCGCGCACCCCGCGTGCCACCAGCTCGCGGGTGGCCGCGATGCCGTCCAGCACTGGCATCCGCAGGTCGAGCAGCACCACGTCCGGGTCGAGGTCCTCGACGGCCGCGAGTGCCTCGCGCCCGTCGCGTGCCTCGCCCACGACCTCGAGCCCGGACTCGCTCCCCAGGATCATCCGCAGCCCGGTCCGCACCAGCTGTTCGTCGTCCACGAGCAGGACCCGGACCGTCACGTCGCCTCCAACGGGAAGGTGGCGCGGACCCGGAAGCCGCCGCCGGGCTGCGGTCCGACGTCGAGCGAGCCGCCGTACAGCGTCGTGCGCTCACGCATGCCGATCAGCCCGCGGCCCAGCCCACCATCGCGCGAAGGGGTCGGGACTCCGTCGTCGACGACCTCCACCTCCAGCTCGTGCGGCCGGTAGTGAACGGCGACCCGGGAGCTCGCCGGACCGGCGTGCTTGAGGGTGTTGGTCAGCGACTCCTGCACGATCCGGTACGCCGAGAGGTCCAGCCCGGCGGGTAGCGAACGAGGTTTCCCGGTCACGCGCACCTCGACCGGCACCCCGGTGTCGCGGACCTTTCCCGCCAGCTCCTCCAGCTGCGCGAGGCCGGGGCGGGAGGAGTCGGACTCCTCGACGGCCGGGTCGAGCACGTCCAGCAGCCGGCGCAGCTCCACCAGGCCCTCACGCCCCACGGCCTCGATGGACGCCAGCACTTCGCGAGCCCGGTCCGGATCGGTCCCGACGACCCGGCCACCCGCCTGGGACTGGAGGACGATCACCGCCAGTGCGTGCGCCACGAGGTCGTGCAGCTCACGGGCGATCCGCGCCTGCTCCTCGACGGCCATCGCAGCCACCGCGGCCTCGTGCTCGGCCTCCAGCCGGATCGTGCGCGCGCGCAGCGCCGCCTGCTCCTCGCTGCGGTGCCGCATCCAGCGACCGAACCCGAAGACGCCGGCCAGGACGAGCCACGCCGGCACGACGTCCGAGATGTCGGCCCCGTCGCGCAACCTCGGCAGGTCCAACGCGGCCACGGAGGCCGCCACGGCCGAGCACCCGACCACGGCGGCGCGGGTGCCACCACGGTTGCCCAGCCCGTACAGGGCGAGCAGCGCTGCGAACCACGGCTGTCCGGTGGAGCTGTCGACGAACCACAGCCCGGCGGCGGCGGCGAGCACGACGAGCAACACCTCGAGCGGTCGGGTGCGGAGCAGGAGCGGCAACGTGCACGTGCCGAGCAGCGCAGCCTCGAGCCCGCGACCGCCGGTGACGTCCACGGGGCCGGTCCACGCCTGCACCTGGGCCGAGACGACCAGCACCGCCACCACCGCGAGGTACGCCGCTCGGCCCCACCCGGGCCACTGCATCCTCGCAATGTAGTGAGGATCGGCGGTCCGGGCATCGGCCTTGAGACAGACAGCGAGGTCGTCCTCGGTGGGGACGACGGCCCCCTCGGCGGGATCTAGCGTCGTCGGCGTCGTCAGCGAACCCATCGGAGGTAGACCATGTCATCACTCACTCGTTCCGCTCTCGCGTCGCTCCTGCTCGCGGCTCCGGTCCTCGCCGAGTCCACGGGCCTCGTCCGCGGCGACGGCGGCCCGGGCGTCGGCGTCTTCGCGGCCACCCAGGTCGTGGGCTGGTTGCTCGCGGGCAGCGTGGCCCGTGACCTGGTGATCGTCACTGCCGCTCGCAGCCGCTGGGGGTCGCGGCTGGTGTTCGGCGGGATCGGGCTCCAGGTGGTCTTCGCGCTCGCATACGGCCTCAGCTGGGCCCTGGCGGGGGAAGCCGCCGAAGCGAGCTTCTGGGCGTTCCTGCTCGGTTTCGTCTGCCTCACCGTCGGTGGGGTCATGTGGGCGCTCCGGCTGCGGCGCACGCCGAACGCCCTGGCGGGTGTCGGGCTGGGGCTGGTCTCGCTGCTGGGTCTCGCGGCGATCGCGGTGGGCGACAGCGTCGTGCACGAGGTGACCCTCGTCGCGAGCTATGCCGCCTGGGTCGTCGTGGGCGGCGGGGTACGTCCGCGACCGGCGGTGGGTGTCGAGCGGGTCAGCGCTTCGTCGCGATGAGCGTGGACGCGTCGGGGGCGACCATCACGTCGACGGTCGTGAAGCGGTCGTCGGTGAGCCACTCCTCGCGCAGCGTGTCGACCCGGCCCTGAAACACCGGCGGCCACATCTCGCACGGCGTGAAGTCGTCGAGCACCACGATGCCGCCAGCCTCGACGAGGTCGGCGACCGCGTCGACCCGCACCGAGCGCGGGTCGCCCGAGTCGAGGTAGAGCAGCGAGAACGGCCCGGCGTCCGTGAGCGTCGACCAGTCGGCCGCGCGCACCTCGACCTGTGGGTCGTCCTCGAAGATCTGGGCCGCCGCCCCGGCCAGCTGGGGGTCGAGCTCGGCGGTCAGGATCCGGGCTTCCTCGCGAACGCCGGACCGCAGCCAGGCCGTGCCGACCCCGGTCCCGGTGCCGAACTCGGCCAGGGTGCCGTCGCGGGTCGCGGCCAGCATCGCCAGCAGTCGCCCGGTCTCGTTGCGGCAGAACGACACGTATCCCGCTCGGCGGGACACGTCGAACGCGCGGCGGACGACGTCGGGCAGCTCCGGTGATGCGCTCATGCGGCGAGTCTTTCATTCCGGAACGCCCGTCTCGCATACCGAACGGATCCGTGAACTCGGCTGCGTGCCCGGGCGGCGCGTCGTACGCTCGACTCACCATGCGGAGCGTGTTCGTACTCATCGACTGCCGCGGCGAGGCCTGACAAGCGGGCCACCTCGCCGCGGAGTTCGGCGTTGCGGCCCCTTGATCCATCTGAATCAGGACTCATCCGTCTCCGCGGCGGGTACGCCGGCAGCACCGCGCGACCCGCCCTCCGCCGACCCGGTCCGACGACCTCGCGCGATCCGTGAGCCTCACGTCGGCCCCACCCGCCGCGGTGACGTCACCCACCCGATCAGCCCACTGATCACGCACTCGACGTACCCAGGAGAAGGACCGATGTACGACATGTACCCCGACTGGGGTCCGGCCAGCCACGACCCCGAGAACCCGCGCAGCCACGAGGCGGTGCAGGCCTCGCTCGACCTGCGGGACAACGGCGGCGAGCCACCCGACGACAACTAGTCTCGGACCCCATGACGACTCAGCCCATCCAGGGCCACCGGATCGCGGTCATCGGCGGCGACGGGATCGGACCCGAGGTCACCGCCGAGGCCCTCAAGGTGCTCGAGACGGTGCCGGACGCCAAGTTCGAGCAGACCCGCTACGACCTCGGCGCCGAGCGCTATCTCGCGACCGGCGAGGTGCTGCCCGACTCGGTGCTCGACGAGATCCGGGAGCACGACGCGATCCTGCTCGGTGCGGTCGGCGGCAAGCCCGGCGACCCGCACCTGCCGCCGGGGATCCTCGAGCGCGGGCTGCTGCTGAAGCTGCGCTTCGCCCTCGACCACTACGTGAACCTGCGGCCGTCCCGGATCCTCGCGGGGGTCGCCTCGCCACTGGCCGAGCCCGGCGAGGTCGACTTCGTGGTGGTCCGCGAGGGCACGGAGGGTCCCTACACCGGGAACGGCGGCGCGATCCGGGTCGGCACCCCGCACGAGGTGGCGACCGAGGTCTCGCTCAACACGGCCTACGGCGTCGAGCGGGTCGTGCGCGACGCGTTCGCCCGGGCGGCCGCCCGCCCTCGTCGCCGGCTCACCCTCGTCCACAAGACCAACGTCCTCGTCCACGCCGGCGCCGTCTGGTCGCGGATCGTGGGCGAGGTCGGGCAGGAGTTCCCCGAGGTGGAGGTCGACTACCTCCACATCGACGCGGCCACGATCTTCATGACCACCGACCCGTCCCGGTTCGACGTGATCGTCACCGACAACCTGTTCGGCGACATCATCACCGACCTCGCGGCCGCCATCACCGGGGGCATCGGGCTGGCCGCCAGCGGCAACATCAACCCCGACCGGACCACGCCCTCGATGTTCGAGCCGGTCCACGGCTCCGCCCCTGACATCGCCGGGCAGGGCGTCGCCGACCCCACCGCCGCGATCCTCTCCGCGAGCCTGCTGCTCGACCACCTCGGGTACGCCGAGTCCGCGGCCCGCATCGACCGGGCCGTCGTCGAAGACCTGGCGGAGCGAGTAGCCGGCCGGCGCCGCCGTACTTCCGAGGTCGGCGACGCCGTGGCATCCCGCCTGGCCTGACGCCTCGTTGCGGCCCTCGAAGGGCCCCCGGACCCTCGGATAGGTTGACCCCATGTCCAGCTCGATCCAGATCAGCACGTCCCCGAACCCGGCTCCGGTGCCCGACGACCGGCTCACCGAGATCCTCGCCAACCCGGGGTTCGGCACGCACTTCACCGACCACATGTTCACCGCCGAGTGGACCCCGGCGGCCGGCTGGCACGACGCCCGGATCACGCCCTACGGCCCGCTCACGCTGGACCCCGCGACCGCCGTCCTGCACTACGCGCAGGAGACGTTCGAGGGGATGAAGGCCTACCGGCACGCCGACGGCTCGGTCTGGACGTTCCGGCCTGAGGAGAACGCAGCCCGGATGGTGCGCTCCTCCCACCGACTCGCGTTCCCGGAGCTGCCGGTCGAGCACTTCGTCTCCGCGGTCGACGCCCTGGTGACCCAGGACCAGCGGTGGGTTCCCGACAGCGAGGGGGAGAAGAGCCTGTACCTGCGGCCCTTCATGTTCGCGTCCGAGGTGTTCCTCGGCGTCCGACCGGCCCAGCACGTCACGTTCATGGTGATCGCCAGCCCCGCCGGTGCCTACTTCAAGGGCGGCGTGAAGCCGGTGACGCTGTGGCTCACCGAGGAGTACGCCCGCGCGGGGCGGGGCGGCATGGGTGCCGCGAAGACCGGCGGCAACTACGCGAGCTCACTGGTTGCGCAGCAGGAGGCGATCGACCAGGGCTGCGACCAGGTGGTCTTCCTCGACGCCCAGGAGGGCCGCTACATCGAGGAGCTCGGTGGCATGAACCTCTACTTCGTGCACGCCGACGGCCGGATCGTCACGCCCGAGACGGGCACCATCCTCGAGGGCATCACGCGCGCCAGCATCATCGAGCTGGCCGGCAAGCTCGGCCACCAGGTCGAGGAGCGTCGGTTCTCCCTCGACGAGTGGCGCTCGGGCGTCGCGTCCGGCGACATCGTCGAGATCTTCGCCTGCGGCACCGCGGCGGTGGTCACTCCGGTCGGCACCCTGAAGTCGGCGGCGGGGGAGTCACCGGCGCCGGCGTCGACCGAGCTCACGATGAAGATCCGGCAGTCGCTGGTCGACGTCCAGTTCGGCCGCGCCGAGGACGCCTTCGGGTGGATGCACCGGGTCTGCTGACCCGTCCGGCTCAGTCGCGCTGCAGGATCTCCGCCGCCCTCCGCATCACCTTCGGCTGGTGCACCAGCCGGCTGCGCACGTAGATCGCGTTGTACTGGTAGGGCTTCTGCAGGTCGCGGGCGACCGGGACCAGGCCGTGCGCGGCCAGGTGATGGGCGACGTCGGTGTCGAGCCACTGGCCTTCCCACGTCGGCTTGCCCTCGACCTCGATGTGCACGGCGTCGAGCCGGTCGAGCACGGCGGGCCCCGACTGGAGCACCGCGTCGTTGGCGCCCTCGACGTCGATCCAGGCGACCGCCCGCTCGCCGTCGGCGAGGTCGACGTGGTCGTCGAGGCGCACGCTCGGCACGGCGACGGTGATCGAGGCGCCGGACTCACGGTGCATCGCGAGGGACGCCATGTGGCTGTCGAGCGCGCGCGGCTCGCCCGCGATCTCGAGCGGCAGATTCAGCTCGAGCTCGCCCGTGACCGGTCCGACGGCGAGGTTGAGGTAGTCGACCCCGGCAGCCGAGACCTCGTCGAGGTACTTCGCGTGGACGTGCGGGTTGGCCTCGAACGCCTGGACCCGGGCGTTGGGCAGCGCGCCCCGGGCCCACCGGCTGAAGGAGGCCTCGTGGGCCCCGATCTCGAGGACCACCGCGGGGTTGATCCGGCGGCAGAGCCAGCGGAAGTAGTCGCCGACCCGCTGCTGCAGCCGGGGCTTGGGGACCGGCGAGAGGCGGGAGGCGGCCTCCCAGGTGCGCGAGAACGCGACGTACGTCGCCGCCTCGACGGGGCCGGGCCGGGCGTGGTCACGCTCGTGGCTCACGCGGTGTCCTCACGGTCGGCGTCGGGAGCCTGCAGCCTAACCGTCGCCTCAGGGCACCTCGTCGATCAGGGCGCGCAGCGCGGCGACGTGCCGGCGCAGGGCGGTCCGGCCGGACCGCGTGAGCGTGGCCCAGGTCGTGCGGCGACCCTGGTGCGCGGCCTTGCGGACCGAGACGTACCCCGCGTCGACGAGGGCGGAGAGGTGCTTGGACAGCACTGAGTCGCTCACGTCGAGGCGGTCGCGCAGGGTCACGAACTCCGCCTCGCTCACCGAGGCGAGGATCGTCATCAGCGTCAGCCGGGCCGGTGCGTGGATGAGCTGGTCGAGCTCGTTCATCGCTGCCCGAGGAGGAGCACCAGCCCGGCCAGCGCACCGACCGCCACCAGCAGCACCAGCGGCCGCGGAGGACCGGCGGCCTCGGCGGTCGGGCGGGCGCGGTAGCGCGACAGCCAGCGATCCCCGGCCCAGGCGTACCCGAGGCCGGCGACCGCCGCGACCGGCGGGACCAGCCACCACGTGTCCGCGAACGCGGCCCACGTGGCGAACCCCAGCCCCGCCGCGTAGCTCACCGATGCGCCGACCGTCGTGCCGAAGGCGGCCTTGTGCACGAACCCGTCGAGCGCCACCCCGTTGGCCGCTCGGAACCGCCGGACCTGCCAGCCGAGGACCCCGAGCAGCAGGACCGCCGCTGCCGCGGCCGCTGTCGCCGCCAGCGCACCCGGGTCGCCCAGCCACCAGGCCAGGGTGCCGATCTGGATCGCGACCGCCCCTCCGACGGTGACGAGGTAACCGGACGGGAGGTGGACGTCGTCGACCAGCGCGCTCTGCGTCGCGTCGAGGGCGGCCAGGGTCTCGGCGGCGGCTCGCCGTTCGCTCTCACTACTTTCCATGATGGAAAGTATGACACGAACTTTCCGTCATGGAAAGTACCCGGATGGGCGAGTCAGCTGGACCCGGCACGGCTGGGTTGAGTTGAGGAGCCTTGGCTGACCCAAGAAGTCGGTCCGCGTCAGGGTGGCCGGGGGTGCCGGGCCTAGGCGTCACGTGCGCCGGAAACGGAACGCGCCGAAGTACCCTCGACTGCGTGACGACGTCCTCGCACCCCGAGTCGGCGCCCGCCGACCTCCGGGTCGGTGGCTACCGGGTCCTGACCCGGCTCGGCGAGGGTGGCATGGGGGTCGTCCACCTGGCCCGCCGCGACGACGGGCACCGGGTCGCGCTCAAGGTGCTGCGCCCTCACATCGTGGGCGACGACGAGGCCCGTGCCCGGCTCGCCCGCGAGGTCAACTCGCTCTCGCGGATCCGCAGCCGCTGGGTGGCCGAGATCGTCGACGCGGATCCCTACGGCGACATCCCGTACGTCGCCACCCGCTACGTGCCCGGGTTGTCGCTGCACGAGCACATCGCGGAGGAGGGTCCGATCACGGGCGACGACCTCCGGTGGTTCGCCGAGTGCCTGGCCGAGGGGCTCGCGTCCGTCCACGCGGTCGGCGTGCTGCACCGCGACGTGAAGCCGTCGAACGTGCTGATGGAGGGGCGGACCCCGATCCTGATCGACTTCGGGCTGGCGCGCGTGGCCGACGACCCGAAGCTCACCCACACCGGCTGGTTGCTCGGCACGCCGGGCTACCTGGCACCCGAGATCCTGCACGGCGACGACGCGACGACAGCGTCCGACGTGCACTCCTGGGCCGCGACGGTCGCCTTCGCCGGCACCGGCCGGCCGCCGTTCGGCCGCGGCCCGTCGATGGCGATCATGGACCGGGTCCGGCGCGGCGAGCACGACCTCACCGGCCTGCCCGACGACCTGCGGCGGGTCGTCGACGCCGCCCTCGCCCCCGACCCGGCCCGCCGCCCGACGCTCGACCGGATCCGCGACTGGGCCGTCGGCGGCCCGATGCCGGTCGTGGCCGAGCCGGTGGCGCCCGCCGAGCGAGAGGACCCCTTCACCGTCCCGCTGGCGATCGCGGCCACGTCGCACGAGCGCACGGTCAGCTTCTTCGACGACGACGACGAGGGGGAGGGCGGCGACACCCGGTTCCTCGACGAGGACCTGCCCGCGCCCCGGGCGACGGTCGCCGAGCGCACCCGCCGGGCGCTGCTGCTCGTCGGCCTGGGGCTGGGCGGGGCGGTCGCCGTCACGGCCTACCCGTGGCTGGCGCTCACCGTGCTCGCGGTGCTCACCTGGCTCTTCCGTGGCGCCTCGTTGGCAGCGTCCGCGGCCGGCGCTCGCCGTACCCTCCGCGGGTCGAGGTGGTACGACGGGCCGCAGCTGCTCCTCGCCTCGCCGTGGCACGCCGTCCAGGCCGTCCCCGGGGCGGTGCTGCTCCTGCTGTGGAGCCTCGGACTGGGGCTGGCGTGCGGCCTGATCTGCTACGCGGTCGCCGCGAGCGACCAGGTCACGCTGTTCGCGAGCGGACTCGTGACCGTGCTGGCGCTGTGGCTCGGCCCGGGCGGCTCGCGGTTCCGCGGCCCGCTGATCCGGATGATCAACCCGGTCTGCCGGACCCTCGTGCCGTGGGTCGTCGCCTGGGTCCTGGTCGTCGGCGCGGCGCTCGGCCTGGGCGTGCTGGCCACCGACCGCGGCACCGACTGGGCGCCGATCGGCAACCCGCTCTCCCGCTGACTCCGACCGAGTCGTGCCTGATGCGGCGCGAGTCGTGCCTCATTCCGACCGAGTCGTGCCGTATTCGCGGGATGAGACAACCGCGCCCGGTCACCGACGGGGCGTGGCACACTGGCCGACATGCAGCACCGCACCGTCGTCCTTGGATTGAGGAGGTCGCCCAGCGACCGTCTCGAAATCATCATTCGCTAGCGCGTCGACCGCCTCGACGCGCCCACCTCTCGTACCCACGGGAGGTTTTTTGTTGCCCGACCGACCCAGCGACCACCCAGCGACCGGAGAGCAGAGATGGACCTCCAGGGCTCGTTCCACGTCTACGACACGACGCTGCGCGACGGCGCGCAGCAGGAGGGGCTGAACCTCTCCGTCGCCGACAAGCTCACCATCGCGCGCCACCTCGACGAGCTCGGCGTCGGCTACATCGAAGGGGGCTGGCCGGGGTCCAACCCGAAGGACACGGAGTTCTTCCGGCGGGCCGGCGAGGAGCTGGACCTGCGGCACGCCAAGCTCGCGGCCTTCGGAGCCACCCGTCGAGCGGGCGTCGCCGCGGCCGACGACCCGCTGGTGGCGGCGCTGCGCGACTCCGGCGCGAGCGTCGTCACGCTGGTCGCCAAGTCACACGACCGACACGTCGACCTGGCCCTGCGGACCACGCTCGCGGAGAACCTCGCGATGGTCCGCGACACCGTCACCCACCTCCGAGCCGAGGGCCAGGAGGTGTTCCTCGACGCGGAGCACTTCTTCGACGGCTACCGCGCCAACCGCGACTACGCCCTAGAGGTGCTGCGCACGGCGTACGACGCGGGCGCCTCCGTGGTCGCGCTCTGCGACACCAACGGCGGGATGCTGCCGGGCTGGGTCGCCGATGTCGTGCACGACGTCATCGAGCGGACCGGGGTCCGGGCCGGCATCCACTGCCACAACGACACCGGCTGCGCGGTCGCCAACACGCTGGCGGCGGTCGACGCGGGCGCGACGCACGTGCAGGGCACGATCAACGGCTACGGCGAGCGCACGGGCAATGCCGACCTGGTCAGCGTGGTCGCCAATCTCGAGCTCAAGCTGGACAGGTCGGTGCTGCCCGCCGGCCTGCTCTCCGAGGCGACCCGGATCGCGCACGCGGTCGCCGAGGTGACGAACGTGCCCCCCGCCAGCCGCCAGCCGTACGTCGGGACGAGCGCCTTCGCACACAAGGCGGGGCTGCACGCCAGCGCCATCAAGGTGGACCCGAACCTCTACCAGCACATGGACCCGGTCGGTGTCGGCAACGACATGCGGCTGCTCGTCTCCGACATGGCCGGCCGCGCCTCGATCGAGCTCAAGGGCCGCGAGCTCGGCTTCGACCTCTCCGGTGACCGCGACCTGGTCACCAGGATCACCGACCGGGTCAAGGCGCTCGAGTCGCGCGGCTTCACGTTCGAGGCGGCCGACGCGTCCTTCGAGCTGCTGCTCGTCGAGGAGGCGGAGGGCCGGCGTCCGTCGTACTTCGACGTCGAGTCCTGGCGGGTCATCACCGAGACCCGCCCCGGCGAGGAGGCGCTGTCGGAGGCGACGGTCAAGCTGCGCGCAGCCGGCGTGAGGTACGTCGTGACCGGCGAGGGCAACGGGCCGGTGAACGCGCTCGACCAGGCGTTGCGCGAGGCGATCGGCCAGGCGTTCCCGGAGGTCGCCAAGTTCGAGCTGATCGACTACAAGGTGCGGATCCTCGACCAGGGGCACGGCACCGACGCGATCACGCGCGTGCTCATCGAGACCACGGACGGCGCCCGGTCGTGGGTCACGGTCGGCGTCGGCGCCAACGTGATCGAGGCGTCGTGGGGGGCGCTCGTCGACGCCCTCACCTACGGGTTGCGCCGCCACCACGAGGACTGAGCGGGAGTTCCCGCCGGTCAGTCGCCGACGCCGCGGGCGTGCAGCGCCTCGCCCGTGGCGCGGGCGTGGGCGACCGTGCGCAGCACCATCGGGGTGACCAACGCGCGCGGGTTCCGCTCCAGGCCGCGGGCCATCGCCGCCTGCCGGGTCTCGGTGGCCAGCTCGATCGTCGTCGGGATGCCTCGGATCATGAGCGAGAACGCCAGTGCCACCAGCTCCGGGTCCACGCCGAACCGGCGGAACGGGCCCAGGCCGCGGGTGACGGTGTCGAGCAGCTCGTCGACCGACGTGGTCACGGTCAGCACCGTGGCGAGCAGGATCAGCCCCACCAGGGCGCCGACGACCGTGACGGCGTGCTGCCAGCCCTGCTGCCAGACCTGGTACGCCGTGATCAGGACCATGATCAGCAGCAGTCCGCGCAGCGTCCGCAGCAGCAGGGCGAGTCGCATCCGCGCGACGAGGAGTAGTCCGGCGACCGCGAGCACCAGCGCCAGCGACGTCGCGGGGGAGCGGTAGACGACGGTGGCCAGGCTGATCACGGCCATGGCCAGCAGCTTCGCGCCGGCCGGCAGCCGGTGCAGGAACGTCGAGCCGGGCTGGTAGGCCCCCATCAGGTGGCTCACGGGACGCCCGCCCGGTAGTGGGCGACGACCTCGGCGGGATCACCGTCCATCGTGACCCGGCCGCCGTCGAGGAGCAGCGCCCGGTCGCAGCGCAGGGCGAGGTCGAGGTCGTGGGTGACCAGCAGCAGCTGTTGCCGGAGCGCGAACAGCAGGTCCGCGACCCGGCGGGTGTTGGCGAGGTCGAGCAGGGTGGTCGGCTCGTCCGCGACGAGGACCTCCGGGTCGGTGGCGAGCACGCCCGCGATGGCGAGCAGCTGCCGCTGGCCGCCGGAGAGCGAGTGCACGCTGCGCTCGGCCAAGTCGCCGAGCCCGTAGCGGTCGAGCACCGCCCGCGCGGCTCGGGTCCGGTCCTCGCGGTCGGGGTGAGCGCGGCGCAGCGACAGGGCGACGTCCTCGACGACGGTCGGCATCACCAGCTGCGCGGCCGGGTCGGTGAACGCGAACGCCACGCGGCGACGTACCTCCCGCCCCTCGCGGGCGACGTCGAGCCCGTCGACCACGACCCGTCCCGTGCGGGGCGTGACGAGGCCGTTGACCAGCCGGGCGAGGGTCGACTTGCCCGAGCCGTTGGGACCGATCAGGGCGACCCGCGACTCGGTGAGCGTGAGGGTCGTGGGCGCGAGGATCTCCACCTCGCCGCGCCCGGTCTCGGCGCAGACCCTGGCCTCGTGGAGCTCGATCCGGCTCACGCCGGCTGCGGCTCACGTTCGGGGTCGTTCCTCCTGCTGCGCAGCAGGTCGGGGAAGGCGCGGTGGACCGAGGTGGCGACGAGGGCCATCACGACGTTCTTGAGCACGTCGCCGGGGAAGAACTGGGTGTCGAAGATGAACGCGTCACGCACGGCCAGGTCGGCGCGCCAGGCGAGGTTCAGCGGGCCCAACGTGTGGATGAGCAGGAAGCTGCTCAGCAGACCGGCGGTGAACACGAGAGAGAAGGTGGTGGCGCGCTCGCGGTTGCGCTGGACGAGGTAGCCGCAGAGCGCGGCGGCGAGGGGGAACGCGACGAGGTAGCCGGCCGTCGGGCCGGTGAAGTGGCCGATGCCCGCGGCCCCGCCGGAGAAGATCGGCAGGCCGATCGCCCCGCCCGCGAGGTAGAGCACGACCGCGAGGAAGCCGCGGACCGGGCCCAGGCAGGCGCCGGCGAGCAGCACCGCGAAGGTCTGCAAGGAGAACGGCACGCCGACGCCGGTCTTGATGTCGGGGAGGATCGCGACGGCGGCGATCAGGGCGGCGAAGCCGGCCACGAGCGCGACGTCGGTGGCGGGGGAGCGACGGTTCATCGAGTTCTCTCTGGACGTGGTCAACCTGAACGGCGTTCAGGTTAGGGTGTCGGCCGGAGCGCGGTCAACGCGCCCCCGCGAGAGGAGAGTCACGTGCGGCACCGCCGGGAGGACGTCGTCGCCCGGGCGCTCGCCGTGCTCGACGACTACGGGCTCGCCGATCTCACGATGCGCCGGCTCGGCGCCGAGCTCGGGGTCCAGCCCAGCGCGCTCTACCACCACTTCCCGAACAAGCAGGCGCTGCTGGCCGCGGTGGCCGACGAGGTGCTCGCGCGCGGTGCCCGCACGTTGCCCGACGCCCCCTGGGACGACCAGGCGCGCGTGGCCTGCCACGTGCTGCGCGACTCGTGTCTCGCGTACCGCGACGGCGCCGAAGTGGTCGCGACCGCGCGCGCGTTCGGGCTGGGCGGCCGGGCTCCGTACGACGAGCTGGTGGGCGTGCTGGCCGGCGGCGGGCTTCCTGCGGGACTGGCCGCCACGGCGTCCCGCACCCTGCTGCACTACGTGCTCGGCCACACGATGGACCAGCAGCTGCACCGGCAGGCCGGCAGCGCGGGGGCCATCGAGGACGACCCGATCGGCGCCGACCCCGCCCACGACTTCGCGACCGGTGTCGACCTGGTGCTGGCGGGACTGCGCGTCCGCTCAGGCTGAGGTGTCGACGTCGGCCCCGTGCAGCTCCGCGAGCAGCACCGCGCCGGGCAGGTCGAGCTTCGTGCCGCGCAGCTCGGCGACCGCGAGGTCGACCCGGTCGAGCGAGGCGCCACGCAGGTCGGCGCCGACGAGCCGGGTCTCGCGCAGCGTGGCGCCGTCGAGCCGGCAGCCGCGGAGCACCGTGTCCGTGAGGTCGGACATGGACAGGTCGGCCTCGCGCAGGTCGACGCCGCTGAGGTCGAGCTTGTCGAGCTTGCTGCCCCGGATCGTCACGCCGCGCCACTGACCACCGACGACCCGGATCGGGCGCAGCGTGCACTCGGTGAAGACCGAGCCACCAAGCTTGCAGCCCTCGAGCGTGGCGTCGAAGAAGTTGCACCGGGCGAACTCGCACGCCACGAACGCCGTCGCCTGGTGGGTCGAGGAGTTGAAGCGGCAGCTCGAGAACCTGCACCGCTCGAAGACCGCGCCCCGGGTCGTGGCCTCCGTCAGGTCGACGTCGGTGAACGTGCAGCCCGTGAAGCGGGCCGCGCCCAGGTCGTCGCCGTACCAGTCCTCGTCGTCGAAGGCGCTTCCCTCCTCGACCCTCGCGTCCGTCGACTCAGACATCGACCGTGCCGCCCGACCGCCAGTAGCGACCGTCCTCCCGGCTGAGGAAGAGGTCGTCGACCAGGTAGCGGCGGAGCGCGGCGACGTCGGGGTGCGCGGTCGCGAGCAGGTCGTTGACCTCGGACTCGAGGTAGACCCGGCCGGGCTCGAACCGCTGGGCGAGGTGGTCGAGGACGACGAGCAGCTTCGCGCGCCTCGACGGGACCGTGTGGAGCCGGCCGTCCTCGGTGAAGAAGCTCGCGAGGACCTGCTGCTCGGGTCGGCTCGTCATGACGCGGCCCGCAGCCTCAGCAGCCGCCGGGGATGCACCGCGCTGGCCAGTCCGCCCCGCAGCGCCCGCTTCTCGAAGTGCAGGTGGCAGCCGTCCGGCGCCGCGGCGTCCGAGGCGAGCGCGAGCTTCTGCCCCTTCCTGATCCGGTCACCCGGCTCGACGAGGACCTTGCGGGTGTGGCCGATGACCACGTCCCACTCCTCGTCGAAGTTGCGGAGCCGCAGCGGGTTCGCCCCGTAGGCCGGCCCGAGCGCGTCGTTGGACACCACCCACCCGCGCTTGCGGGCGAAGAGCGGCGTGCCGCACCTCATCGCGACATCGATCCCGTGGTGGAAGCCGCGCTGCTTCGTGCAGCGCGGGTCGGGCGCGTAGTACGGCGCCCTGGTGCAGCCGAAGGGGATCATGATCCGGTGGTCGCCCCGGTACCACGGCGAGGTGTAGCGGGTCTTGTCCTTCGTGTAGAACACCCAGTCCGGGTCCCCGGCGGCAGCCGCCGGGCCGACGGAGAGCGCGAGCGCGAGGAGCAGGGTCCCGATCAACCTCATGCCGACACCGTAACGGCGCGTGCTGTCAGCGGCGGCCCAGCAGTCGCCTTCGTGCTCGAGTGGTCGTCTCAGGCGAGCAGCCGAGCTCCTTCTTCATCGTAATCTAGGCGGCGCGGACACCGATCAGCCCGTCCCAACACGCACTCGCCGCTCGAGCGGGAGCTGAGTAGCCCGCCATCCTACCCGAGCCGTCCCACACTCCTCGATCAGCCGAGCCCGCAACGGCGCACCACGCTCGGCGAACCCCCGCTGCGTAGCGGCGTACTCCTGCTTGCCCTCGGGGGTCTCGATCCGGACCGGCTCGAACCCGAGGGCCGCGAGGTCGTACGGCGCGGCTCGCATGTCCAGGACCCGGATGTCCCAGGCGAGCTCGAAGCAGTCGGCGACCAGGTCCGAGCACACGAGAGGCGTCAGCCGGAAGGCGTGCTTGTAGAGGTCCATCCCGGCGTGGAGGCACCCGGGCTGCTCGAACGCCGGCCGGTCCGCCGGCCCGGGGGAGAGCGCGTTGCGCGGACGGGCCTCGTCGGTGAAGAAACGGACGGCGTCGAAGTGGGAGCACGCGATCCGGTGCTTCTCGACCACCGTGTCGGTGCCGGCGGCGCCGAGCCGCAGCGGCTGCGCGTGCCGGGTCTCGTCGGCGCGGTAGACCATCGCCCACTCGTGCAGCCCGAAGCAGCCGGTGTGCGCCGGCCGCGACGCCGTCGCGGTGAGCAGCCGGTGGATCGACTCGACCAGCGGCCGCTGGGCTGCGACGTACGCCGCAGTGACGCGTCCGTCCGCGTAGCCCTTGAGACCGTCGTACTCGGGCGCGTCCTCCAGCGCGACGCCGTAGCCCGGGTGCCACCGCAGCAGCTGCGCCGGACGCTGCGAGTAGTAGGAGAAGAGGAAGTCGTGCACCGGGTGCTGCTCGCCGGCCCGCCGGCGTGCGAGGTGGGGCTCGACGAACGGCGCCAGCCGGGCTGCGTGCGCGGCCGCGCGGGGACGCCAGACGGCGGGCGACAGGGTCTCGACGGGCACACCACGAGGGTACGAGGATGTCCGCGTGTCCGACCCCGAGCCCACCGCCGCCGAGCCCCTGGCCCGAGCGCACGCCCACGCGCTCGACTGGCTGCAGAGCCTGGGCACACGCGACGTGCCGCCGAAGGCCGGTGCCGCGGAGGTGGTCGAGCGGCTGGGGCGCGACCTGCCCGACGGCCCCACCGACCCGGCCGCGGTGATCGACCTGCTCGCGGACGCCCTCGAGCCCGGCCTGACGGCGATGCCCTCCGGCCGCTTCTTCGGCTTCGTGATCGGCGGCACCCATCCCGCGGCGCTGGCGGCCGACTGGCTCACCGCCGCCTGGGACCAGAACGCCGGGCTGCGCGCGGTGACGCCGGCGCCGACCGCCGTGGAGGACGTCGCCGAGGAGTGGGTCGTCGACCTCCTGGGGCTTCCGCTCGGGAGCGCGGTCGGGTTCGTCACCGGCGGCACGATGGCGAACTTCACCTGTCTCGCGGCGGGACGCGACGCGGTGCTGACCCGGGCCGGCTGGGACGTCGCCGAGCGCGGGCTCGTCGGCTCGCCCGGCGTCCGCGTGCTGGTGGGGGAGGAGCGGCACGACTCGGTCGACCTGGTGCTGCGCTACCTCGGGCTCGGCGCCCCCGAGCCCGTCGCGGCCGACGCGCAGGGCCGGCTGGACGCGGCGGACCTGGGCCGGGCGCTCGCGGCCGGCAACGGGCGACCGACCGTGGTGGCCCTGCAGGCGGGCAACGTGCACTCCGGTGCGTACGACCCGTTCGAGGACGCGATCGCCCTCGCGCACGAGCACGGCGCGTGGGTGCACGTCGACGGGGCGTTCGGCCTCTTCGCCGGGGCGTCGCCGCGCCACCGGCACCTCGTCCGCGGCTACGAGGCCGCCGACTCCTGGGCGAGTGACGCGCACAAGACGCTCAACGTGCCCTACGACTGCGGGCTCGCCATCGTGCGCGACCCGGCCGCGCTGCGGGCCGCGATGTCGATGGTCGGTCCCTACCTGATCCAGGACGCCTCGGGAGACCCGTTCGAGAAGGTGCCCGAGCTGAGCCGCCGCGGCCGCGGGCTCCCCGTGTGGGCCGTGCTGCGCACTCTCGGGCGGCAGGGTGTGACCGACCTGGTCGACGGCTTGGCGGCTCGCGCCGCCCAGTTCGCCGAGGGCATCGCGGCGATCGACGGCGCCGAGGTGCTCAACGACGTCGAGTTCACGCAGGTGTGCGCGGCGTTCGGGGACGACGCCCGCACGCTCGAGGTCGTCGACCGGATGCTGGCCGACGGCACGGCCTGGACCAGCGGCTCCGTGTGGCAGGGGCGGGCGGTGCTGCGGATCTCGGTCAGCAACTGGTCCACGACGTCCGAGGACGTCGACCGGGCGCTCGCCGCGTTGCGCGCGGCCGTGGCCGCGTCGGGAGCGTGAACCACGTCTCGATAGGGTCGTCAGCGTGCGTATCGCAAGGTTCACCACGGGCGACGACCCGCAGTACGGCGTCATCAGCGGCGACGTCGACGAGTTCGGCCAGGCGTCCGACGACAGCGTCGTGGTGGCGCTCACCGGCGACCCGCTCTACGTCGGGATCGAGGTCACCCAGGAGCAGCACCGGCTCGGCGACGTCCGCCTGCTCGCCCCGGTGCTCCCGCGCAGCAAGGTGATCGGGATCGGCCGCAACTACGCCGCCCACGCCGCCGAGCTCGGCAACGAGGTCCCCGCCGAGCCGCTGATGTTCATCAAGCCCAACACCAGCGTGATCGGCCCCGGCGAGCCGATCGCCTACCCCTCGCTGAGCGAGAACGTGCACTTCGAGGGCGAGGTGGCGGTCGTGATCGGACGGATCTGCCGCGACGTCCCGGCCGCGCAGGCGACCGACGTCATCTTCGGCTACACGATCGGCAACGACGTGACCGCTCGCGACCTCCAGCGGTCCGACGTGCAGTTCACGCGCGCCAAGAGCTTCGACACCTTCTGCCCCCTGGGGCCGTGGATCGAGACCGACCTGGACCCTCAGGCGTTCGCGGACGGCAAGGCCGTGCAGACCCACCTCAACGGAGACCTCAAGCAGGACGGCAACACCCGCGACATGATCTTCGACATCCCCACGCTCGTCGAGAAGATCTCCGAGGTGATGACACTGCTGCCGGGCGACGTCATCCTCACGGGCACCCCGGAGGGCGTGGGTCCGATGGAGGTCGGTGACGAGGTGGAGGTCTCCGTCGCGGGCCTCGGCGCCCTGACGAACCCGGTGGTGAAGCGATGACGTCTCCCCGCCCCCGGGTCCGGTTCTGCCCGTCCCCGACCGGGTCGCCCCACGTCGGCTTCGCCCGGACCGCCCTCTACAACTGGGCCTTCGCCCGCCACCACGGCGGGACGTTCGTCTTCCGGGTCGAGGACACCGACAAGGAGCGGTCGACGCAGGAGTCCTACGACGGGATGCTCGAGGCGATGCGCTGGCTGGGCCTCGACTGGGACGAGGGCCCGGAGGTCGGTGGCCCGCACGGCCCCTACCGGCAGTCCGAGCGGACCGATCTCTACCGTGACGTCCTCGCACGCCTCGCGGAGTCGAAGTTCACCTACGAGTGCTACTGCACCACCGACGAGGTCACCGCGCGGCGCAAGGCGGCCGGCTCCAAGGTGCAGGGGTACGACGCCTTCTGCCGCGACCTCACCGACGAGCAGGTCGCGGCGTTCCGCGCAGAGGGGCGCGACCCGATCGTCCGGTTCCGGATGCCTGACGGCTCGATCACCTGGCACGACCTGGTGCGGGGCGACATCACGTTCGAGACCGAGCACGTGCCCGACTTCGCGCTGTGCCGCGCGAACGGCGACCCGCTGTACACGCTGGTCAACCCGGTCGACGACGCCCTCATGGGGATCACCCACGTGCTGCGCGGCGAGGACCTCCTGTCCAGCACGCCACGCCAGATCCCGCTGCACCGGGCGCTCGTCGAGCTCGGCGTCTCCACGGTGGTCCCCGAGTTCGGGCACCTGCCGTTCGTGATGGGGGAGGGCAACAAGAAGCTGTCCAAGCGCGACCCCGAGGCCCACCTGTTCCACTACCGCGACGCCGGCTTCCTGCCCGAGGGGTTGCTCAACTACCTCGCCCTGCTCGGCTGGGCGATCGCCGCCGACCGTGACGTCTTCACGCTCGACGAGATGGTCGCCGCCTTCGAGGTCGGCGACGTCAACCCGAACCCGGCACGGTTCGACCTCAAGAAGGCCGAGGCGATCAACGCCGACCACGTGCGGCTGCTCTCGCTCGACGAGCTGACCCACCGGGTGCTGCCCTACCTCAAGGCCGCCGGGGTCGTCGGCGACCCCGTCCACGACAGCGACGCCCGGCTGCTCGAGCTCGCGATGCCGCTGGTGGCGGAGCGGATGAACAAGCTGACCGAGGCCGTCGACATGCTCGGCTTCCTGTTCGTCAGCGACGCCGACTTCGAGCGCCACGACGAGATCGACGACGCCGGCCGGGACGTCGTGCAGGCGGCGTACGACGCGCTCGGCGGGGTCGCCCACTGGTCGACCGCCGAGATCGAGGAGGCGCTGCGCAAGGCCCTGGTCGAGGGGCTGGGTCTCAAGCCACGCCACGCGTTCGGGCCGGTGCGGATCGCGGTGACCGGACGCAAGATCTCACCGCCGCTCTTCGAGTCCCTCGAGCTCCTCGGCCGCGACCGGAGTCTGGCGCGACTCGCCGGCGCCCTCGCGTGAGCGCCTGGGTGTCGCCCCCGGGGGAGGCCCTCCCGGCGCGGGACGGCCTGCCCTACCACCTGCTGCTGCGTGGGGGCTGGCCCGGCAAGTGGCGCTCGGTGCTCGGCATCGTGTGCCTCGCGGCGGGCATGCTCCTCGTGCTGCCGCTGCTGGTGATGGTGCCCTTCGCGGTCTACTACGCCGCCTCCGGGCAGGAGGTCGCCTCATCGGTGACGCGACTCGTCGACCTCACGCAGCCGACCCCGGCGGGGCTGGCGTACCTCAACCTCGCGCTGGCCGGACTCATCCCGGTCACCTGGCTGCTGGTCAGGTTCCTCCACGGCCTCCGGCCCCGCTGGGTGTCGTCGGTGTTCCCGCGGCTGCGGTGGAAGTTCCTCCTGATCTGCTTCGGGCTGTCGTTCGTGGCCCTGTTCGCGACCCTGGTCGTGGCGGCGCTGCTGCCGCAGCAGGCCGCGACGTCGGTCTCGGGCGAGATCAACGACTTCACGCCCACGCTGCGCAGCTTCCTCCTCGTGGTGCTGTTCCTCACCCCGTTGCAGGCGGCCGCCGAGGAGTACGCGTTCCGCGGCTACCTCACCCAGGCCTTCGGCGGGCTGGTTTCCAGCCCGGTGGTCGCCGTCGGTGCGGCGTCGTTCCTGTTCGCGCTCGCGCACGGTGCGCAGGACCCCCCGATCTTCTTCGACCGGTTCGCGTTCGGGGTCGTCGCCGGCACCTTGGTCGTGCTCACCGGCGGCCTCGAGGCCGGGATCGCGATGCACGTGCTCAACAACTGGCTGGCGTTCGGGATCGCGCTGGCCTTCGGCGACATGGGCTCGGCCCTCGACCCGACCGGCGGCACCTGGTGGAGCATCCCGGTCACCCTCACCCAGTCGGTGACCTACCTGCTGCTGGCGTGGTGGGTGGCCCGCAGCATGGGGCTCGCGACCCGGTCGGACCCAGCCATTTTGGCCGCCCCCGCGGCGCGCGTGTAAGGTTTCGCCTCGGCTCGGAAGGGCTCCGACGGCGGTCGAGATGGTCGTGCATCGACCTCGCGCCGACGGTCGAGAAGGTTGCGCAGCGGCCTTCTCGAGACTGTGGGATATGGTGTAATTGGCAGCACGACTGGTTCTGGTCCAGTTAGTCTAGGTTCGAGTCCTAGTATCCCAGCGAAGTCCCGGAGCTCCCCCGTGGAGGGCCGGGATTTGGTCTGAATCGGGCGCTTCGCTAGGGTTTCGATCGCTGTCCCGACAGCAGTCAGGCAGCCACGTTGAAGCATCTGGCCCCCGTCGTCTAGTGGCCCAGGACGCCGCCCTCTCAAGGCGGTAGCGCCGGTTCGAATCCGGTCGGGGGTACCACCCAGCGCTACGTCACAACGGTCCGGTCGCCTGAGCGACCGGACCGTTGTGACGTCGGCGGGGCTGACGCGCGGGGGCTGCGGCTCGCTAGGGTCGGCGCGTGGACCGTCGCCAGGCAGCCCCGTGAGTGCACCGGACGGTGACGGACGACGGCCCTGGCCGTCATGGGTGTACGCCGTGGGAGGTCAACCCGACCCCCGCTTCAGCCTGGCCAACGAGCGCACCTTCCTCGCGTGGGTCCGGACCTCGCTCGCGTTGCTGGCCGGCGGGGTGGCCCTGGACGCCGTGGAGGTCGACGGCCCGGCCGGGCTGCAGTCGGCGCTGGCCGCCGGCCTGGTCGTGCTGGGCCTACTGGGTGCCGCCGTCGCATGGGCTCGCTGGGCGGCCGCCGAGCGTGCGATGCGGCTGCGCCAACCGCTTCCGGGGACGGCTGCGCTGGCCTGGTTGGCCCTCGCGCTGATGGTGGTCGCCGCCTGTCTGGTGGTACTGGTCCTGTGACCGTCGCGGCAGCCGGGGAGGACCCGCGCGACCAGTACGAGCGCACGCTCCTCGCATGGCGACGCACCGCGCTGTCACTGGTGGCGGCGGGGTTGCTGGTGGCCCACCTGGCAGTGCGCGACGCCGGACGATTCGCTCTGTTCTTCGCCCTGTCCGGGATCGTCGGCGTCGTCGCGTTCGTCTGGCTGAGCCGCGGCCGCCGCGTCGCTGCGACGGGCCTGGCCCTCGTCCTCGGCGTGCTCCTGCTCGGCACGACAGCGCTGATCGGGATCGCGTCCGGCTGAGCCGCTCAGGCGTCCGCGGCGAGCCGGAACCCGAGGTTGCCCGCCGTCGAGTCCGGCGCGTGCGACTGGCGCGCGGAGACCCGGTATCGCCGGCAGTACGACGCGTGGCACAGGTAGGACCCACCACGGCTGACGCCGTCGGGCTCGGTGTCGGACCACGCCCCGGCACACCACTCCCAGACGTTGCCGGTGACGTTGTGCAGGCCGTGACCGTTGGGAGGGAACGCATCGACCGGACAGGTCCCGCGCCAGCCGTCGGCGCCGGTGTCGTCGGCGGGGAAGCTGCCCTGCCAGACGTTCATCCGGTGCTCACCATCCGGCTCGAGCTCGGAGCCCCACGGGAACGGCGCCGCGACGAGCCCGCCCCGGGCCGCGTGCTCCCACTCCGGCTCGGTCGGAAGCCGGCCGCCCCACCAGGCGGCGTACGCCTCGGCGTCCCGGCGCGACACGTGCACGACCGGGTGGTCACCCCGGTCGCGGACGCCGGAGTGCGGACCCTGGGGGTGGGCCCAGTCGGCGCCGGGCACCTCGCGCCACCACGGTGCCGCGGCGACCCCGCGGGTCGGCGGGAAGTCGTCGGGCAGCAGCCCGGCGAACACGAACGACCGGCCGTAGTACTCGGCGTCGGTGCGGTGCCCGGTCGCGGCGACGAACCGGGCGAAGTCGGCGTTGGTGACGGCGCACCGGCCGATCCCGAACGGCGCGACCTCGACCTTGCGGACCGGCCACTCCTCGGGGTGGTCGGGGTCGTCGCTGCCGACGAGGGTGCTGCCGCCGGGGAGAGCGAGCAGCCCCTCGACGGGGTCACCGTCGCGGCGAGCAGACGCGCTCCCCGCCGTCGCCGCCGGCGGCTCCACGGCGTGGCCCGACGGGGTGCAGCACGAGCTCACTGGTGGACCATCACCGCGCGCTCGCGACCGTCGTCACTGCCGGGGTCGGGCACCTCGTCCAGGTCGAACCGCACCCGGTGGATCAGGCCCTCGAACCGGTTGCGCACCGGCAGGTAGTCGTCGACCACCGGCGTCCCGCGGTCCACCCCGACGTTGAACGTCTCGTCGAAGGAGAAGTAGTACGCCGTGGTCTCCGGGATCCGGCCGGACCCGACGGTGGTGCCGTCGACCTGCAGCGTCACGTCGGCGCCGCTGCCCGGCGGTCCGCCGTCGTACTCGAACCGGACGACGAGGTCGTGACGTCCCGGCACCATCGGCTTCCCGCCGCGCACGACGGTCAGGTCGCGACCCACGTAGTTGTAGGCGTAGTGGGGTACTCCGCCGACGACGTAGAGGGACCAGCCTCCGAACCGGCCGCCCTGCGCGACCACCACGCCGTGGGTGCCGGTGACGAGCTCGAGGTCGGCGGTGATGACGTGGGAGCGGTTCTTGACGTTGGGGGCCGCCTCCTCGGTGAGCCGTCCGACCCGGGGCCCGAACGACAGCGACGAGCGACCGAGATGCAGGTCGAGCCGGCCCGCCACGTCCGGGTTCTCGCGCTCGGTGACCCGGTCGTCGAGCGGGAAGACGTGGAACCGCTCGGCCTCCCGCACGAAGACGTCCTGGAGCACGCGCAGCTTGTCGGGGTGCTCGGCCGCGAGGTCGCGCGCCTGGCTCCAGTCGGCGGCGTGGTCGTACAGCTCCCAGACGTCCTCGTCGAAGGGGCGCTCGGAGGTGTGGACCATCTCCCACGGGACGCCGTGGCGGGTCACCGCCGTCCAGCCCTCGTGGTAGACGCCGCGGTTGCCGATCATCTCGAAGTACTGCGTGGTGTGGCGGTCCTCGGCGTCGGCGTCGGCGAACGTGTAGTGGAGGCTCGTACCCTCGACGGGCTGCTGCGCCACCCCGCCGTAGGTCTCCGGGACCTCGAGGCCTGCGGCCTCGAGGATCGTCGGCAGCACGTCGATCACGTGGTGCCACTGGTGCCGGATCTCCCCCCGGGCGGCGATCCCGTTGCCCCACCGCACGATCATCCCGTCGCGCGTGCCGCCGAGGTGCGCGACCTGTTTGGTCCACGGGTACGGCGTGTTCATGGCGAGCGCCCAGCCGGCCGGGTAGATGCCGTACGTCGTCGCGTCGCCGAGCGTGTCGAGCCGGGCGGCCATGTCGGCGGTGTCGTCCTGGATGCCGTGCCCCACGAGGTGCTCGCGGAACGTGCCACGCGGGCCGCCCTCGCCCGAGGCGCCGTTGTCGCCGAGCAGGTAGAAGATCAGGGTGTCGTCGAGCACGCCCATCTCGTCGAGCGCGTCGACCAGCCGGCCGACCTGCACGTCGGCGTGCTCGGCGAAGCCGGCGTAGGTCTCCATGAACCGGGCGGCGACGCGCTGCTCGGTCGCGTCGAGCTCGTCCCAGTGGGGGACCCCCTCGGCCCAGGGTGCGAGCTCGGTCGTCTCCGGGACGAGCCCCAGCTCCTTCTGCCGGGCCAGGGTGCGCCCGCGCTGCGCGTCCCAGCCGTCGTCGAACCGGCCGGCGTACTTCTCGCGCCACTCCGGGGCGACGTGGAACGGGGCGTGCGTCGCGCCCAGGGCGACGTAGGTGAAGAACGGGCGGTCGGGGGTGATCGCCTGCTGGTTGTCGATCCAGGAGATCGCGTTGTCGATCAGGTCCTCGGAGAGGTGGTAGCCGTCCTCCGGCAGCCGGTCCGGCTCGACGGCGTAGCGGCCCTGGTAGAGCTGCGGGTACCAGTGGTTCATCTCGGCGCCCATGAAGCCGTAGAAGAAGTCGAAGCCCTCGCCCATCGGCCACCGCGGGAACGGTCCGGACGGGCTCACCTCCACCGGCGGGGTCTGGTGCCACTTGCCGACCGCGGCCGTGCAGTAGCCGTTGCCGCCGAGGATCTGCGCGATCGTCGCCGCGCTCGCCGGGCGGTAGCCGTGGTAGCCGGGCTCGGGGGTCGACATCTCGCTCGTCACGCCCATGCCGACCGAGTGGTGGTTGCGGCCGGTCATGAGGGCCTGCCGGGTCGGCGAGCACAGCGGCGTGACGTGGAACCGGCTGTAGCGCAGCCCCTCGGCCGCGAGCCGCTCGGCCGTCGGCATCGCGCACGGCCCGCCGTACGCAGTGGAGGCGCCGAACCCCATGTCGTCGATCAGCACGACGACCACGTTCGGGGAGCCTGGCTCCGTGAGCACCGGCCGGATCGGCCGGGTCGTGGTGTCGACGTCCAGCGGGAGCCGGGTCCGATCAGGTCCGCCGGGGTTCGTGCTGTCGTTCGCCAATCGGGGCTCCTCCGCGGGTCAGGGCTGCTGACGGCCACTGTGTCGTCGGCGGCAGGCAATTTCAATCGGCCCCGCCGCCCGTCGGGACGGGGCGCTCCGACGGAGTCGTTCCCGGCCGCCGCCGCCGTGTCCGATTCCCGCGAGAGTGTGTCGGTGGTGTCGGGCAGGATGGAGCGCATGACGACGACCACCCGACTCGACGACGAGTCCTGCTACCGCGCGGTGAAGGCCCGCGACCGGCGGTTCGACGGCGTCTTCTACACCGCGGTCCGCACCACTGGCATCTACTGCCGGCCGTCGTGCCCGGCCCGCACCCCGGCCTACAAGAACGTCACGTTCCACCCGAGTGCCGCGTCGGCCCAGGCCGCCGGCTACCGCGCCTGCAAGCGCTGCCTGCCCGACGCCACGCCCGGCAGCCCCGACTGGGACGTCGCGGCCGACGTGGCCGGCCGCGCGATGCGGCTGATCGGCGACGGCGTCGTCGACCGCGACGGCGTCGAGGGGCTCGCCACCCGGCTCGGCTACACCTCCCGCCACCTGACGCGGATCCTCACCGCCGAGCTCGGCGCCGGACCGCTCGCCCTCGCCCGCGCCCGCCGCGCCCAGACCGCCCGGGTCTTGATCGAGACCACCGACCTCGGCTTCGCGGACGTCGCGTTCGCGGCTGGCTTCGCCAGCGTCCGGCAGTTCAACGACACGCTCCGCGAGGTGTACGCCGCGACACCGACCGAGCTGCGCGGTCGCCGCGGCCGCGGCCAGACGAGCGGCGCGGTCACGATGCGGATCGCCGTCCGGACGCCGTTCGCCGGACGGGCGCTGCTCGGCTTCCTCGCCACCCGGGCCGTGCCCGGCATCGAGAGCGCCGGCGACGGCTGGTACGCCCGGAGTCTCGCCCTGCCCCACGCGACCGGCACCGTCCGGCTCGAGCTCGACGACCTGCCCGCGACGGGCGGCACCGCGCAGGTCCCGGCCACGTTCCGGCTCGGCGACCTGCGCGACCTCGGCACCGCCGTCGAGCGGGTCCGGCGCCTGCTCGACGCCGACTGCGACCCGGTCGCCGTCGACGGCGCGTTCGCGGGCGACCCGCTCGTCGGGCCGCTCGTCCGCCGCACGCCCGGGCTGCGGGTGCCCGGCCACGTCGACGGCCAGGAGCTCGCGGTCCGTGCCGTGCTCGGGCAACAGGTCAGCGTGGCGGGCGCTCGCACCGTCGCGGCCAGGCTCACGCGGGAGCACGGAGCGCCGCTCCCGTCGCCCGACGGCGACCTCACGCACGTCTTCCCGACAGCGGCCGCGATCGCCGCCCTCGACGCCGAGCAGCTGCCGATGCCCCGCGCCCGCGGCCGCGCCCTCACCGGGCTGTGCGCCGCGCTGGCCGACGGTGGGATCGCGCTCGACCGGGGCGCCGACCGGCACGACGTACGCCGACAGCTGCTGGCACTGCCCGGGATCGGGCCGTGGACGGCCGACTACGTCGCGCTGCGGGCGCTCGGCCACCCCGATGTCTTCCTGCCGATCGACCTCGGCATCCGCGACGCGCTGCGGGCCGCCGGCCGCGACCACGCCACCGCGGCCGAGCAGGCCGAGGACTGGCGGCCCTGGCGGTCCTACGCCCAGCTGCACCTGTGGCACTCGCTGACCCTTGAACCCCCGACCCGAGAGGATGACTGACATGTGGACCGAGATGGAGAGCCCCGTCGGGCCGCTGCGGATCGTCGCCCACGGCGACGCGATCACTGCGATCGAGTTCACGCCCTACCGCCCCCCGACGGGCCGACCTCTGGGGCAGCGCGACGACACCGACCCGTTGCTGGTGCGGGCGGCGGCACAGCTGAAGGCCTACTTCGCGCGCGACCTCAAGGAGTTCGACCTGCCGCTCGCACCGCAGGGCTCCGCGTTCCAGCAGCGGGTGTGGGAGCAGCTGCTGGGCGTCGGCTACGGCGAGACCGCGACGTACGGCGAGATCGCGCACCGGCTCGGCAGGACGAACGCTGCCTCGCGGGCCGTCGGGCTGGCCAACGGGCAGAACCCGATCCCGATCGTCATCCCGTGCCACCGGATCATCGGCGCCAACGGCAACCTGACCGGGTACGCCGGTGGCCTCGAGCGCAAGCAGACCCTGCTGACCATCGAGCAGGAGGCTCTCTTCTGAACCGGCCTGACGACGCCGTCTGGTACGTCGGGTACGGCTCGAACCTCGACCCCGACCGGTTCGCCTGCTACCTGCTCGGCGGTTGCCCGCCCGGCGCGACCCGGACCTATCCGGGGACCCGCGACCGGTCGCCGGCGCTCGAGACCCGGCCGTTCGCGATGCCGGGCCGGCTGGTGTTCGCGTGGCACTCGCCGACGTGGGGCGGTGCGATCGCGTTCCACGACCCCGGCGGCGACGGCCGGGTGCTCGGCGCGGCGTACCTGCTGACGCGGCGGATGTTCTCAGACGTGGTGGAGCAGGAGATGTGGCGCGAGCCCGGCGCCGACCACGACCTCACGCAGGTGCTGGCCTCACGACGCCACGTGCTCGGTCCGGGCCGCTACGAGACGCTGCACCTCACCGGCGAGCTGGACGGCCTGCCCGTACTCACGTTCAGCGCCGCCGATCCGTCGGCGATGCAGCCGGGTGAGCCCGCCCCGGCGTACCTCGCCACGATGGCCCGCGGCCTGCGAGAAGTCCACGGGCTCGATGACGACCAGATCGACGACTACCTCGGGCGGTGGTAGTCCACATCGATCCGGCTGCCGGCACACCGCCCGCGTCGACCGGAACGATGTGGACTACCGACGAGGGTCACTCGGCAGCCGCGGCCGCCCGGCGCAGCGACTCCGACAGCCGCTCGGCGGCCGCGAGGACGGCGGGGGCGTGCATCCGGCCAGGCTGGCGCGACAACCGCTCCAGCGGCCCGGAGACCGACACGGCGGCGAGGATCTTGCCGCCGGGGGAGCGGACCGGGGCCGAGACCGAGGCGACGCCCTGCTCGCGCTCGCCGACCGACTGCGCCCACCCGCGGCGGCGGATCCCGGAGAGGGCGGCCGCCGAGAACGCGGCGTTCTGCAGTCCGCGCTGCATGCGGTCGGGGTCCTCCCAGGCGAGCAGCACCTGGGCGGCCGACCCGGCGTTCATCGTGAGCTGGGTGCCGACCGGGATGGTGTCGCGCAGGCCCGACGGCCGCTCCGCTGCGGCCACGCAGATCCGGTGGTCGCCCTGACGGCGCCAGAGCTGGGCGGACTCGCCGGTGATGTCGCGCAGCCGGGCCAGCACGGGTCCGGCCGTGGCCAGCAGCCGGTCCTCGCCGGCCGCGGCGGACAGCTCACCGAGCCGGGGGCCCAGCACGAAGCGGCCCTGCAGGTCACGGGCCACGAGCCGGTGGTGCTCGAGGGCGACCGCCAACCGGTGGGCGGTGGGGCGTGCCAGGCCGGTGCTGGCGACCAAGCCGGCCAGCGTGGCCGGTCCCGACTCCAGGGCGGTCAGCACGAGGGCGGCCTTGTCGAGGACGCCGACTCCGCTCGAGTTGTCCATATGTCAATACTGCCGTCTCGGATCGTGGATAGCAAGGCGTAGGCTACGACGAGCCGAGATCACGAGGATGTGGAGGAGTGCGGCATGGGCAGGACCCTGGCGGAGAAGGTGTGGGACGAGCACGTCGTCCGGTCCCGTGAGGGCGAGCCCGACCTGCTCTACATCGATCTCCACCTCATCCACGAGGTCACCAGCCCGCAGGCGTTCGACGGGCTGCGCCTCAGCGGCCGCACCGTGCGCCGCCCGGACCTGACCCTCGCGACCGAGGACCACAACGTCCCGACCGTCGACTGGGACAAGCCGATCGCCGACCCCGTCAGCCGTACCCAGGTCGAGACGCTGCGACGCAACGCCGAGGAGTTCGGCGTACGCCTGCACCCGCTCGGCGACATCGAGCAGGGCATCGTCCACGTCGTCGGCCCCCAGCTCGGCCTGACGCAGCCCGGCATGACCATCGTCTGCGGCGACAGCCACACCAGCACCCACGGCGCGTTCGGCGCGCTGGCGTTCGGGATCGGCACCAGTGAGGTCGAGCACGTGCTCGCCACCCAGACGCTGCCGCAGGCCCGGCCCAAGACGATGGCGGTGACCATCGAGGGCAGCCTGCCCGACGGCGTCACGGCCAAGGACCTGATCCTCACCCTGATCACCAAGACCGGCACCGGCGGCGGTCAGGGGTACGTCGTGGAGTACCGCGGCCAGGCCATCGAGGAGCTCTCGATGGAGGGCCGCATGACGGTCTGCAACATGTCCATCGAATGGGGTGCCAAGGCCGGCCTGATCGCCCCCGACCAGATCACGTTCGACTACATCGAGGGACGGCCCGAGGCGCCGAAGGGCGCCGACTGGAACGCGGCCCTCGACCACTGGCGCAGCCTGCGCACCGATGACGACGCGGCGTTCGACCGCGAGATCGTGCTCGACGCCGCCACGATGACGCCGTTCGTCACGTGGGGGACCAATCCCGGTCAGGGCGTCCCGCTCGGCGGCTCGGTGCCGTTCCCCGCGGACTTCGACGAGGCGGACCGGGCACTCTCGGCGGAGAAGGCGCTGACCTACATGGGCCTCGAGGCCGGGACCCCGATGCGCGACATCGTGGTCGACACGGTCTTCGTCGGCTCCTGCACCAACGGCCGGATCGAGGACCTGCGCCTCGCCGCCCAGATCGTGGAGGGCCGCAAGGTCGCCGCCGACACCCGGCTGCTCGTCGTGCCCGGCTCGGTGCGCGTGCGGCTGCAGGCGGAGCAGGAGGGGCTCGACGTGATCTTCAAGGAGGCGGGCGCCGAGTGGCGCGGTGCCGGCTGCTCGATGTGCCTCGGCATGAACCCCGACCAGCTCGCCCCGCAGGAACGCAGCGCGTCGACGTCCAACCGCAACTTCGAGGGACGGCAGGGCAAGGGCGGCCGCACCCACCTCGTGTCCGTGCCGGTCGCTGCCGCCACCGCGATCCGCGGCACCCTGTCGTCGCCCGCTGACCTCGAGGAGCGCTGACCGATGGAGAAGTTCATCCGGCACACCGGCGTCGGGGTGCCGCTGCGACGCAGCAACGTCGACACCGACCAGATCATCCCGGCGTCGTACCTCAAGCGCGTGACCCGCACCGGCTTCGAGGACGGGCTCTTCGCTGCTTGGCGCAACGACCCGGGCTTCGTCCTCAACCAGCAGCCGTACGCCGCCGGGTCGGTGCTCGTCGCCGGCCCCGACTTCGGGACCGGCTCGTCGCGTGAGCACGCCGTGTGGGCCTTGCAGAACTACGGGTTCCAGGTCGTGCTGTCGCCCCGGTTCGCTGACATCTTCCGCGGCAACAGCGGCAAGGCCGGGCTGCTCGCGGCGCAGGTGGACGACAAGGTCGTGCAGCGACTCTGGGACCTGCTCGAGTCGCAGCCGGGGGCCGAGGTCACCGTCGACCTGGCGTCGCGGACCGTGTCGGCCGGCGACGGCCCGGACCGGATCGAGGACAGCTTCGACATCGACGACTACACCCGGTGGCGCCTGCTCGAAGGGCTCGACGACATCGGCATCACGCTGTCGCACGAGGCCGACATCGCGTCGTACGAGACCACCCGGCCGTCATGGAAGCCGACCACCATCTGATCCGATCCGGACCCGTCCCTCGCCACGAAACCCCTGATTTCTCGGGCTTTTCGCGGCGTGGTGATTGTGGGTGGCGCCAGGAATGCCTAGTTTGCCTAGCAAGCAGTCGAGTAGAAGCTCGGCCCTGATCGTTCGTCGGAAGGGAAGAAAGTGAACAAGTCACAGCTGGTCGACAAGCTGTCAGCGCGTTTCGAGGGGAACCGCAAGCAGGCCGCGCACGCCCTCGAGTCAGTGCTCGACACCATCACCCGCGAGGTCGCCCGGGGTGAGAAGGTCGCCATCACCGGCTTCGGCTCCTTCGAGCGCAAGGTCCGCAAGGCCGGCAAGGCTCGCAACCCCGCCACCGGTGCGACGATCCGCACGAAGAAGAAGAACGTCCCGAAGTTCACGCCCGGGCAGGACCTCAAGAACGTCGTCTCCGGCGCCAAGAAGCTGCCGAAGCTGACGGTGTCGGCCGCGTCCCGGACCTCGACGGCGGCGAAGTCGGCCGCGACGAGGGCGCCGGCCAGGAAGACCGCGGCCAAGAAGGCTCCGGCGAAGAAGACGACGACGGCCAGGACGACGGCCGCCAAGAAGGCTCCGGCCAAGAAGACGACCGCGAAGAAGGCGCCGGCCAGGAAGACCGCGGCCAAGAAGGCTCCGGCGAAGAAGACGACGACGGCCAGGACGACGGCCGCCAAGAAGGCTCCCGCCAAGAAGACGACCGCCAAGAAGACGACCGCCAAGAAGACGACTGCGAGGAAGGCGCCCGCGAAGAAGGCGCCGGCGAAGAAGACCGCCAAGAAGTCCTGACCCACCTCGGCAGGGGTCGTCCGCACGCGGACGGCCCCTGTCGTCGCGTCAGGCGCCGGCGCCGAGGACGGTCACGACGTCCTGCGTGAAGCGGCCCACCCCGAGTCGCACGGCCGCCACGAGCGAGGCCTCGTCGTCCACGTCGTGCCGCAACGAGCGCAGCTCGCCCGCCAGGGGCACCGCGCCGGACCGCGCGTGCCCGGCGGCCGACGCGTGGCCGAACCCGGGTGAGAAGCCGTCGTACGGCGCGGAGTACATCGTGGTGCCCGAGCCGGCCGCGTCCGCGACGTACGCCGCCGCCCCGTCGGGCAGGGCTCGCAGTGCCCGTGAGAGATCGGCCGGGCGCAGGCACGGGAGGTCCGCGCAGAGCGCCACGGGTCGGGCCGCCGGGTGGTGCTCGCGGACGGCGGCGGCGGCCGCGGCCAGACTCTCGTTGAGGTCGCCCGCGTCGTCGAGCCGGGCGAACCCGAGGTCGGCCACGAGGGCGGCGAACCCCTCGTCGGCAGTGATCACGACGACCTCGGTGACCCCGTCGGCGTCGCGCGCGGCGTGGAGGGTGTCGAGCGCGAAGGCGCTCGCGAGGCCGGGCCGTAGGTGCGCAGGCACCTGCAGCCGGGACTTGCCGACGTCGGGATCCTTGACAGGCACCAGGACGACGAATCGGGGACGTTCCATCAGCGACGATCCTGCCACCCGAGGGGAGTAGCCTGCTGCGCATCACCGACCCCCGGTCGCCGGCGCCGGACGACCCCACCGACGAAGGATGCCTGTGACGGTTCGCAAGCTCCAGCAGGGACGCGGCTGGGCGTTCTCGCTCGCGGTGCCGATCGTGAAGCCGACGCTGCTCTCGATCGCGAGCCGGACCTGGATCGACGGTGACAAGATCCCCGCGGCCGGTGGCTGCATCGTGGCGTTCAACCACATCTCCCACATCGACCCGCTGCTCTCGGCCCACTTCCTGTACGACCACGGCCGGTTGCCGCGCTACCTCGCGAAGTCGGGACTCTTCAAGAGCCGGGCGCTGTCGCGGTTCCTGCGGTCCGCGGGCCAGATCCCCGTCGAGCGCCTCAGCCGCAACGCGGTCGGCGCGTTCGACGCCGCGGTCGAGGCCGTCCGCGCCGGCGAGTGCGTCGTCGTCTATCCGGAGGGCACGCTGACCCGCGACCCCGACCTGTGGCCGATGGCCGGCAAGTCCGGCGCCGCCAGGATCGCGCTCGAGACCGGGTGTCCGGTGATCCCGGTCGGGCAGTGGGGTGCGCAGGACGTGCTGCCGCCCTACTCGAGCAGACCCCGCCTGCTGCCGCGCAAGCACGTCCACATGAAGGTCGGCGACCCGGTCGACCTGGCGGACCTCCTGACGCAGCCGCGGACGACGGAGACCATCAACGCCGCCACCGCGCGGATCATGGGCGCGATCGTGGCGCTCGTCGAGGAGCTGCGCGGGGAGACCGCGCCGATCGACCGGTTCGATCCGCGCAAGGCCGGGGTCCGCCAGATCGGCAACCCCAAGAAGGGGGACCGGACGTGAGCCGGATCGCGGTCTTCGGTGCCGGCTCGTGGGGCACCGCCTTCTCCATCGTGCTGGCCGACGCCGGCAACGACGTCACCGTCTGGGGCCGGCGCGAGGAGGTCTGCGCGGCGATCACCGAGCGGCACGAGAACCCCGACTACCTGCCGGACATCAAGCTCCCGGACGCCGTGACCGCGACCCACGACCCCGCGGCGGCGGTCGACGGCGCCGAGGCGATCATCTTCGCCGTCCCCTCGCAGTCGTTCCGCGAGAACCTCGTCGAGTGGGCGCCTGTGCTCCCCGAGGTGCCCTTGGTCTCCCTGATGAAGGGAGTGGAGCTCGGCAGCCTCAAGCGGATGAGCGAGGTCATCGGGGAGGTCACCGGGGCCGGCGAGGAGCGGGTCGCGGTGGTCAGCGGCCCCAACCTGTCGCGCGAGATCGCCAACCGTGAGCCGGCGGCGTCGGTCGTGGCATGCGTCGACGAGGACGTCGCCAAGCGGCTCCAGGACATGTGCCACTCGACCGCGTTCCGCCCGTACACGTCCGTCGACGTGCTCGGCTGCGAGCTCGGCGGTGCCTACAAGAACGTCGTCGCCCTGGCGGTCGGGATGGCGGTCGGCCTCGGGTTCGGCGACAACACCACGGCGTCGGTCATCACCCGGGGCCTGGCCGAGACGGCCCGGCTCGCGATGCGGCTGGGCGCCAACCCGCTGACCCTGATGGGCCTCGCCGGCCTGGGCGACCTGGTCGCGACCTGCTCGTCGCCGCTGTCACGGAACCGGACGTTCGGCGAGAAGATCGGCAAGGGGATGACGACCGAGGACATCTACGCCTCGACCCGGCAGGTCGCCGAGGGCGCCAAGTCGTGCACCTCCCTGCTGGCGCTGGCCCAGCAGACCGGCGTCGACGCGCCGCTCGCCGAGCACGTCGCGTCCGTGGTCGCCGGCCGCAGCACCGCGATCGACATGATGCAGGCGTTCATCGACCGCGACACCAAGGCCGAGACCGATTGATTCAGCCCACCACGTCACAGGGCGCGACGGCTCCGACCGCCACGTCGAAGTCTATCCACACGCGGATGCCGTCCTCGTTGACGATCCCGTCCGGCTCGACGGTGTCCGGCAGCTCGACGAGCGAGAGGGCGAGGACGAAGGTCTCACCCTGTCGCACGGCCCCGGGCGGCAGGGTGACCTCGAGCAGGTCGGCACCGACACCCGTGGTCATCCCCTGAAGCGATCGCGCCACCGGTTCGTACCGGTTCGGTGCACACTCCCCGCCGCCGGGGACGTAGGTGATGTCGGCCTCGATGCCGTAGGCCTCGATCGCGCGCTCGAGGCCGTCGGCGTCCTCGAGCCGGTTGACCGCCACCGTGATCTCGCCGGCGTTGCCCTGCTGCACCGAGTACGCCGGCTGCACGCCTGCGCCAGGCACCATGACGACGGCGGCGGCCGCAGCGGCTGCGGCGATGCCGAGCCCGGCGAGCACTCGTCGTCGGCGGTTCACGGGCTGCGCGGCACTGTCGGCGACGTACCGGCGGAGCTCGTGGAGGAGGGCGGTCTCGAAGTCGTCGAGCTGGGTGGTCATGGCGTCACCTCGGAGAGTGTCGGGAGCGTCGTCGCGAGAGTGCGGCGCGCACGGTGGTAGCGGACCCGGGCGTTGCCGGGGGTGATGCCCAACGCGGCGGCCGCCTCGGAGAGCTCGAGACCGTCCACGGCGACGAGCTCGACGACGGCGCGCTGCCCGGCGGGGAGGTCGCCCAGGGCGGTGAGTAGGCGGCGGGCGTCCCGTTCGTCGTCGATCCGAGCCGCGATCCGGTCGACGGTGTCGTCGGTGAGCAGCGCGCGACCGCTGATCCGCCGCACGGCGCGCATCGACCTGGTGGTGGAGCGGTGGTGACCAGCGACGACGTTCCGGGCGATGCCGAACAGCCAGGCGCGGGGCGCTCCCACGGCCGCGCTGTAGCGACTGCATGACCCGATCGCGGCCAGGAAGACCTCGGCCGTGAGGTCAGCGGCGTCGTGCGGGCTCTCCACCCGACGGGCGATGAAGCGCTGCACGGCCTCGAGGTGCTCGCGGTAGAAGGCCTCGAGGGCGTCGGGGTCGTGGCCGATGGCGCCGACAGGCGGTGGTGGGGTCACATCAGGACTTCGCCGCAGCGGGGTCAGGCGTTACACGACGTCGTCGAGCGCGGTCCGCAGGTCGTCCCAGAGGTCGTCGACGTCCTCGATGCCGACACTCATCCGCACCAGCGCCTCGGGGATGGTCGACGCCTCGGACTTCCAGCGACGGCGCCGCTCGAAGGTCGACTCCACGCCGCCCAGCGAGGTGGCGTGCACCCAGATCGAGGTCTTGTGCGTGAGCAGGTCTGCCGCCATCGCCCCCTGGGCCAGCACGATCGCGACCATCGCACCGAAGCCGGGGTAGCGGACCTCGGCGATCGCGGGGTGGTCGGCCAGCCGGCGCGCGAGCTCCTGGGCGTTGGTCTGGGCGCGCTCGACGCGCAGGTGCAGGGTCCGGAGGCCGCGCAGCGCCAGCCACGCCTCGAGCGTGCCGGGGATCGCGCCGACGAGGTCGCGGCGGCCCTTGAGGACCCCGTACAGGTCGTCGTCGCGGGTCACGACGGCCCCGAGGAGGACGTCGGCGTGGCCGCTCAGGAACTTGGTCGCCGAGTGGACCACCAGGTCGGCACCGAGGTCGAGCGGCCGCTGCAGCAGCGGGGTCGCGAACGTGTTGTCGACCGCGACGTACGCACCCGCGGCGTGTGCCGCCTCGATGACCGGCTCGAGGTCGATCACCTCCAGCGCAGGGTTGGTCGGCGACTCAAGCCAGACCAGCGAGGCGTCCTCGCAGGCCGCGATCACCGCGTCGGGGTCGGTGACGTCGACGAGCACGGCCTGGAGCCGGCCGCGCGACTCCAGGTCGGCCAGCTGCATGACGGTCCCGTTGTAGGAGTGGCGGGGCGCGACGACCCGGGTGTCCAGACCCACGAGGTCGAGCACGGTGGACACCGCCGCCAACCCGCTCGCGAACGACAGGCAGCGGCCGCCCTCGAGCTGGCCGAGCGCGTCCTCGAACGCGGCCCAGGTCGGGTTGGCGTAGCGCCCGTACTCGAGGTCGCCGCCGGCGACGTACGTGGAGGCCATGGTCAACGGCACGTTGAGCGGCTGGTCGGACTCGTGGGGCGGGCGGCCGGCGGTCACCGCGACCGTGCTCGGCTTGCGGGGGAGCGGGGCGTCGGCCATGCAGAGCAGAGTAGGCCGCTAGGGTCGAGCCGATGACCTCACCCACCCCCGGAGACAGCCGGAAGCCGCGCGTCGCGCTGGTCTTCGGCGGCCGCTCCAGCGAGCACGCGATCTCCTGCATCACGGCCGGCAGCGTGCTGTCCGCGATCGACCGCGACCGCTACGACGTGGTGCCGATCGGGATCGCGACCGACGGTCGCTGGGTGCTCGAGGCCGACGAGCCCGAGCGGCTCCGGATCACCGGCCGGGAGCTGCCCGAGGTCGACGGCGACCGCGCGTCGGTGATGCTCGCGCGCGAGGCGGAGGCCACCGGACTGGTCGTGCACGAGCCGTCGCAGCCGCCCCAGACCCTCGGTGAGGTCGACGTGGTCTTCCCGCTCCTGCACGGACCGTGGGGCGAGGACGGGACGCTGCAGGGGATGCTCGAGATGGCCGGGGTGCGGTACGTCGGCGCAGGCGTGCTGGCGTCCGCGGTGAGCATGGACAAGACCTACATGAAGATCGTGCTGCGCGACGCCGGACTGCCTGTGATGCCGTCGGTCACGATCAGCCGGCGCGACTGGGAGCACGACCCGCGGGCCTGCGCCGAGCGCGCCGCGGAGCTGGGCTACCCGCTGTTCGTGAAGCCCGCCCGCGGCGGCTCCTCGATCGGGATCTCCAAGGCGCACGCGCCCGGCGAGCTCGAGGCGTGCCTGTTCGCGGCGTACGAGCACGACAGCAAGGCCCTCGTGGAGGTGTCGGCCGAGGGTGCCCGCGAGATCGAGTGCGGCGTCCTCCAGGCCCTCGACGGGACGCCCGAGACGACCCTGCCGGCCGAGATCCGGGTCGGCGGCGAGCACGAGTTCTACGACTTCGCCGCGAAGTACCTCCCCGAGGAGCACACCCGGCTCGACGTCCCCGCCGACCTGCCCGACGACGTCGCGTCCCGGCTTCGTGAGCACGCGGCCCGGGCCTTCGAGGCCGTCGGCTGCGAGGGCCTGGCGCGGGTCGACTTCTTCGTGATGCCCGACGACTCGCTGGTCGTCAACGAGATCAACACCATGCCCGGCTTCACCCCGACCTCGATGTACCCGCGGATGTGGGCCGCCACGGGCGTGGACTACCCAGCCCTGGTCGACCGACTGATCCAGCTCGCACTGACCCGCGACACCGGCCTGCGCTGACACGTCAGACGGCGGGGAATCGTTACCGCGCCGTGGATCCGTGGGTGAGACTGCTCGCTACGCTGATTCGGCGCGTGCCCCTGCGTGCGGGAACGGACCGGACCCCTGCCGACCGTTCCCGACCCGGCCCTGCCAGTGGGTGACGGCTATGCACCCACTCACCAGGGCGCCGCCCCCGATCCCACAGGTCGGGGGCGGTTCTGCGTCGCGAGGCCGCGAGTGCGAGGACCCCCGGCGCCACCTCTCGGGAGGGCGACGACGGGGGCCGGAGATCGCCGCCGTGCGAGTGTGGATCTGGCTACGTCGCGAGCGGCGGATCCCTGTTCTCACGGTAGGTCCAGGCACGTCACGTCAAAACCACCCTTTCGGGCATCCCGCCGAGCCTTTTGAGCCTTCGGGTGAGTCCACGAGGCCCATCCCGACCCAGCGTCGCCAGGGGCCACGGACCCACTCGGGGCGCAGTCGGGAGCCGGCAACCACCTCGTCTACCTGCTGAACCGCATCCTGGGACGGCTCGGGCTCGGCCGCTGACCCGCTCGTGCTGCGCGGCCCCGCCGAGAGGTCCGGGCCGTGCGGCGCACGTCGGCGCGAGTGATCAGAGGCAGGGACGGACCAGCTCGGTGTGGGCCTCCACCGCCGCGGCCAGGCCGGCCATGGCGGCGGCGACGCCCTCGGGTCGCTCCTCGGCCGGCACTTCTACGGTGATGATCGGGTCGTAGCCGACCGTCACGAGGGTGACGTCCACGTCCTCGTCCCGGAGCGGGGCGTCCTCCACGAAGTAGCCGACCCCGTTCGCCTCCTCGCACACGGCGGTCGGGCTCAGTGCCGGCGGCTCCCCGCCGCAGGTCATCACGATCGCGGGGTCGCCCCAGGCGGCGCCGAGCGCGTGGGACGGGGTGACCTCTCGACGTTCGCGCTCACCGAGCGTGTCGGGGACGTCGGCGAGCAACGCGCGGCACGTCTCCTCCTCCGTCGCGGGCATCACCGGCGACCGGAGCGTCACCGGCCCGGCGGAGCAGCCCGCCAGGAACACGAGGACCCCTGACAGCACGAGGCCCCGGAGCGTTGCTCCGGGGCGTCGCGACGAGTGGTGCGAGATGAGCGGCCCGCTCAGATGTGGACGACCGGGCAGGTGAGGGTGCGGGTGATGCCGTCGAGGTTCTGCACCTTCGAGACGACCAGCTTGCCGAGCTCGTCCACGTTGCGCGCCTCGGCGCGCACGATCACGTCGTACGGACCGGTGACGTCCTCGGCCATCGTGACGCCCTTGACCTGGGCGATCTCACGCGCCACCTCGGCGGCCTTGCCGACGTCGGTCTGGATCAGGATGTACGCCTGGACGACCATCGGTGCTCCTCGTCTCGTACGGAGTGTGGACGCGGTCAACCTACCGCGACCCTCGCGGGAGCCGGTAGGTGCCCCGGAGGGCGGTCTCTGCTGGGATGTCGTCATGGCCCTTCCGCCCGGCACCCCACCCGACGCCACCGTCGCCGACGTCGGCGAGTTCGCGCTGATCGACGCCCTGACCCCCCTGTTCGAGCAGGGCGAGCAGGTGCTGGTGGGCCCGGGTGACGACGCCGCCGTGCTCCGCGTCAGGACCGGCCACGTGGTGGTCTCGACCGACCTGATGGTCGAGGGCCGGCACTTCCGCCGCGACTGGGCCGAGGCGGCCGACGTGGGACACCGGGCCGCCGCCCAGAACCTCTCCGACATCAACGCGATGGGGGGCCGGGCCACGGCGCTGACGGTGGGCCTCGCCGCGCCGGCCGACCTGACGGCCCAGTGGGCGCTCGACTTCGCGGCCGGGTTCGCCGAGGAGTGCGGCCTGGTCGGCGCCAGCGTGGTCGGAGGCGACCTCACGCGCTCCGACCAGCTCATGATCGCCGTGACGGTGCTCGGCGCGTGCACGGTCTCCCCGGTGCTGCGCAGCGGCGCACAGCCGGGCGACGCCGTGGCGCTGACCGGCCGGCAGGGCTGGGCTGCCGGCGGGCTGGCCGTGCTCGGCCGGGGCTTCCGGTCGCCGCGGGTGCTGGTCGAGGCGTACCGCCGACCCGCTCCGCCCTACGAATCCGGACCGGTCGCCGCCGAGGCGGGCGCCACCTCGATGATCGACATCTCCGACGGCCTGCTCGCGGAGGCCCGGCACCTCGCCGACGCGTCCGGGGTCGCCATCGACGTCCGGCGGGAGGCGTTCGAGGTGCCCGAGCCGCTGGTCGCCGTCGGGTCCGCCCTGGGCGCCGACCCCCTCGGCTTCATCCTGGGCGGCGGTGACGACCACGCCCTGCTCGCGACGTTCCCCGAGGGCTCGGTGCCCGACGGCTGGCAGACGGTCGGCACCGTCGGCGAGGGCTCTGGCGTCACGGTCGACGGCGAGGAGTACGACGGCCCCACCGGGTGGACCCACTTCTGAGCATGCGAAAGGCCGTCACCCACCGGGTGACGGCCTCGACTGTGTGCTCTCAGCTGGAACCTGCAGATCTCGACTCGGCGCGCTCGGTCTCCCGCGCTGACTCGATCCCGGCTGCGCCGGGCTCGCTAGCGCGTGACCTTCCCGGCCTTGAGGCAGCCGGTGCAGACGTTGAGGCGCTTCGGGGTGCCGTTCACGGTCGCCCGGACCCGCTGGATGTTGGGGTCGAAACGACGCTTCGTGATCTTGCGCGACCACGGACGGTTGTTGCCGAAGCCGGGCTTCTTCGCGCAGATGTCACAGACGGCAGCCACCGGTAACTCCTGAGAATCGAGTGCATTGAGTACGAGGGCCCGCAGAGCGGGCAACCGGGAAAGAGTATCCGACGGCCGCCCACGCGAGCGAATCGTCGGACGCACGCACTAGCCTGTCGCGGAACCCGACCGGGACGGCCCCGAAGGACGCACCCACGACATGTTGGCACCCAGCAGCGGCACGATCACCCTCGCCGTCGTGCTCCGGTTCGTCGACGTCGCCACCGATGCCCTCGCCGAGGCCCGCGAGGAGATCGACGCGCTCAACGTGTTCCCGGTGCCGGACGGCGACACCGGCACCAACCTCTACCTCACCGTGTCCGCGGCCCGCGACGCGATCCGCGAGGCGACGGCCGGCCCCGACGGCGCCGACCTCCGCACAGCGCTGACCGCGCTCGGCCGCGGGGCGCTGCTCGGTGCGCGCGGCAACTCCGGCGTGATCCTCAGCCAGATGCTCGGCGCCATCGCCCAGCGGATCGGACGGGCGACACCCGACGAGCGCAACGCGGTGATCGTCGCGGAGGCGCTCCGCGAGGCCACCGACGCCAGCTACGCAGCCGTGGGAGAACCCGTGGAGGGGACCATGCTCACCGTGGCGCGGGCGGCCGCGGAGGCGGCGGAGGCGGTGCTCGGCCCGGAGACCCGGGCGCGCGACGTGTTCACGGCCGCGGCGGTCGCTGCCCGCGAGGCGCTCGCACGGACGCCCGACCAGCTGCCTGTGCTCCGCGACGCCGGCGTGGTCGACGCCGGTGGCCGGGGCGTCAGCGTGATCCTCGACGCCGCCGAGACCGTGCTGACCGGACGGCGCCCACCCGCGGCTCCAGCCGGCACCCACCGGATCCCCGTCCCCGTCGCGGCCGACGAGCTCAGCCCCGACGGACCCTCCTACGAGGTGATGTACCTGCTCGACGCCGACGACGCGCGGATCCCGGCGCTGCGCGCCGCGCTGGCACCGCTCGGTGACTCGCTGGTCGTGGTGGGCGGCGACGGCCTCTGGAACGTCCACGTCCACGTCGACGACGTCGGCGCCGCCGTCGAGGCCGGGATCGTCGCCGGCCGGCCCCACCGGGTCCGCGTCACCCACTTCGCCGAGGGCTTCCTGAGGAGTGAGCGCCGCTCACGTCTCGAAGGGCAGGTCGGCGCGGCCCGCCAGCGCTCGAGGGTCCGCACCGGCCGCCGGATAGTGGCAGTCGCGGCCGGCGACGGGTTGGCCTCGCTCTTCGCGCAGGCGGGCGCCGCGGTGGTCGAGGGTGGACCCGGCCGCCGGCCGAGCACGCGCGACGTCCTCGACGCGATCCTCGCCACCGGGGCCGGCGAGGTCGTCGTCCTGCCCAACGACGCCGACTCGATCCGCGTGGCCCAGATCGCCGCGCGGACGGCCGAGTCCGACGAGGGGATCCGGGTCGTCGTCGTGCCCACCCAGGCGCAGGTGCAGGGGCTGGCGGCGCTGGCGGTCCACGAGCCGGGGCGCGGCTTCGACCACGACGTGCTCGAGATGACGGCCACCGCCCGCCACGCCCGCCACGGTGCCGTGACGGTCGCGGCCAAGCAGGCGATCACGATGGCCGGTCCCTGCGAGCCGGGCGACGTGCTCGGAGTGGTCGAGGGCGACTTCGCGGTGATCGGCGACGACCTGTTCGCCGTCGCCACCGACGTGCTCGACCGGCTGCTCGGCGGCGGAGGCGAGCTGGTCACGATCGTGCGCGGTCGGGACGGTGCGGGCGGCCTGGCCGAGCGCTGCTCGGCGTACGTCGAGGAGCACCACCCCCACGTCGACGTGCTCGTCTACGACGGGGGGCAGGACCGCTACCCGCTGTTGGTGGGGGTCGAGTGATCACCGTCGACTCGCCGGTCGCGAGCGTCTTCGGCAAGGCCCACAAGAAGCGGCAGCTGGTGCGCGAGGGCCTCGGCCTCGAGACCGTGGGCGACCTGCTCTTCCACTTCCCGCGCCGCTACGTGAAGACCACCGAGGTCAGCGAGGTCGCCGAGCCCGTCGAGGGCGAGGCGGTCTCGGTCGTCGGGAAGGTCACGGCCAGCGAGATCAAGCCGTTCCGCGACCGGCGCACCCGCCGGATGAGCTACCGGGTCGAGGTCCGGATCTCGACCAACGGCCCCGACTTCTCGTTGTCGTTCTTCAGCCCCTACGAGTCGCAGGCGCAGAAGGACCACGCACGGATGACGCCCGGCGCGCTCGGGATGTTCCTCGGCAAGGCGAAGCGCTTCGGCTCGACCTGGCAGATCGCGCAGCCCCACTCCGTGATGTTCGACGAGGAGGGCGACGGCGGCCTGGCCGCGAGCCTCAAGGGCCTGCTGCCGATCTACCCCGTGACCGCCAAGCTCTACTCCTGGGACGTCCAGAAGGTCGTGCAGGGCGCCCTCGACCTGGTGCAGTCGGTGCCCGACCCGCTGCCCGACGACGTACGCCGCGAGCACGGGCTGCTCGACGTGATGGCCGCTCTCCGCTGGATCCACGGCCCCGACGACTACCAGCAGGTGGGCGCGGCCCAGAAGCGGTTCCGGTTCGAGGAGGCGCTGGTGACCCAGCTGGTGCTGGCGCGCCGGCGGGCCCGGCTCCGGGCCCAGGGTGCCCAGGCCCGCACCGGCGACCGCGGCGGGCTGCTCGCGGCGTTCGACGAGCGGCTGCCGTTCGCGCTGACCGACGGCCAGCTCGCCGTCGGCGAGCAGGTCGCCGCCGACCTGGCCGAGCCCCACCCGATGAACCGGCTGCTCCAGGGCGAGGTCGGCTCCGGCAAGACCCTGGTCGCGCTGCGGGCGATGCTCCGGGTGGTCGACAGCGACGCCCAGGCGGCGCTCCTCGCGCCGACCGAGGTGCTCGCCCAGCAGCACGCCCGGTCGATCGGTGCGCTGCTCGGGGACCTCGCGTCCGGCGGCATGCTGGGCGGCTCCGCCGAGGGCACCACCATCGCGCTCCTCACGGGCTCGATGGGCGCCGCCCAGCGGCGCGAGGCGCTCGACCGGATCGCCAGCGGCGAGGCCGGCATCGTCATCGGCACCCACGCCCTGCTGGAGGACCGGGTCGACTTCGCCGACCTCGGGCTGGTCGTCGTCGACGAGCAGCACCGGTTCGGCGTGGAGCAGCGGGCCGCCCTCACCGACAAGGCCGGCACCCCGCCCCACGTGCTCGTCATGACCGCGACGCCGATCCCGCGCACGGTCGCGATGACCGTCTTCGGCGACCTCGAGACCTCGGTCCTCAGCGAGCTGCCGGCCGGCCGCGCGCCGATCCAGACGAACGTCGTCCCGCTCGCCGACCAGCCCCACTGGCTCGACCGGGTCTGGCAGCGGGTGCGGGAGGAGGTGGGCCAGGGCCACCAGGTCTACGTCGTGTGCCCCCGGATCAGCGGCGACGAGCCGGAGCAGGGCGAGATCGACCAGCTCGACGTCGACGAGGACGACAACGTCGTCACGCCGAAGCAGCGGCTCACCGCCGTCGAGGAGCTGCTCCCTCACCTGGCGGAGGGTCCGCTGGCCGGGGTCCGCCTCGGTCTCCTGCACGGCCGCCTGCCCGCCGACGAGAAGGACCGCACCATGCGGGCGTTCGCCGCCGGCGAGGTCGACGTCCTCGTCTCGACCACCGTGATCGAGGTCGGGGTCGACGTCGCCAACGCCACCACGATGGTGCTGATGGATGCCGACCGGTTCGGCGTCTCCCAGCTCCACCAGCTGCGCGGCCGGGTCGGCCGGGGTGGGCTGCCCGGTCTCTGCCTGCTCGTGTCGGGCGCCGAGGAGGGCTCGCCCGCCCGCGAGCGGCTCGCTGCCGTGGCCGCGACGACCGACGGGTTCGAGCTCAGCCGGGTCGACCTCGAGCAGCGCCGCGAGGGCGACGTCCTCGGCCGCTCGCAGAGCGGTTTCCGTTCCAGCCTGCGGACGCTGCGGGTGCTCCGCGACGAGCAGACGATCGTGTCTGCCCGGGAGACGGCCGAGGCGCTCCTGGACGCCGATCCCGACCTCGCGCGGACGCCCGAGCTCGCCGCAGCGGTGGCGGACCTGGAGCATTCACGGCACTCTGACTTCATGGAGAAGGCATGAACAACGCCGAACCTCCAACGAGGTGTGCCACGACATGACTCGCATCATCGGGGGAGTTGCGGGAGGGCGGAGGCTGCAGACCCAGCGCGGGATGCAGACCCGTCCGACCAGTGACCGGGTGCGCGAGGCGCTCTTCTCCAGCATCGAGTCGTGGTGCGGCTCGCTGAGCGGCCTGCGGTTCCTCGACCTCTACGCCGGCTCCGGCGCGGTCGGGCTCGAGGCGTGGTCCCGGGGTGCCGGTGTGGTCACGCTGGTCGAGCACGACCGACGCTCGTCCGCGCTCATCCGCGGCAACGCACGGGCGATCGGCTTCGGTGGCGCCGACGTGGTCGCGGCGTCCGTCGCCACCACGCTGAAGCGGACACCCGCCGCGCCGTACGACGTGGCCTATCTCGACCCGCCCTACCCGCTGGAGTCCGGACAGGTCGACGCCGACGTCCACGCCCTCCACGAGTTCGACTGGCTGGTGCCGGGCGCGATGGTCATCGTCGAGCGCTCGTCGCGCAGCGACCCGCCCGACTTCCCCGACGGCTTCACCGACCTCCGCGAGCGCCGCTACGGCGAGACGACCCTTTGGTACGGTCACGCCGCCCCCAGCGCGGCCCGTCCCGCGTCCCGCCGAGAGCAGGAGTAGCGCGTGCGCCGAGCCGTCTGCCCCGGGTCCTTCGACCCGGTGACCCACGGTCATCTCGACGTGATCGGCCGTGCCGCCACGCTCTTCGACGAGGTCGTGGTCGGGGTGGGGGTCAACCCGTCCAAGAGCCGGCTCTTCACGCCCGAGGAGCGGCTCGACATGCTGCGTCAGGCCTGCGCCGACTGGGGCAACGTCCGGGTCGCGGGCTTCACCGGGCTCCTCACCGACTTCTGCCGGGCAGAGGGGATCTCCGCCATCGTCAAGGGGCTGCGGGCGGTCAGCGACTTCGACTACGAGCTCCAGATGGCCCAGATGAACGCCTCGCTCACCGACGTGGAGACGGTCTTCATGCCCACCAGCCCCGAGTGGTCGTTCCTGGCGTCGAGCCTGGTCAAGGAGATCGCGCAGTTCGGGGGCGACGTCTCCGGCCTGGTCCCCGACTTCGTCCACCAGGCCCTCGTCGAGCGGTTCCGGGCCGGCGACGACTCGTCCGCGTAGCCCGGTTTTGCCGCGTCACCGGCCTGGCCGTTACGCTGGTGAGCAGTTCTGTCGTTCCCGGACTCGGAAAGTGATCCTCTGAGCAGCTTGGACCCGAGAGCGCCGCTCGTGCTCGACACCCGCGAGCTCGGTCGCCGCCCGGGGTCCCAGCACGAGGTGACCCGCACGGTGCCGGCTCCGGCAGAGCTGGGCATCGAAGTCCTGCGCGTCCCCGAAGGCTCGTCGGTCCACCTGGACCTGCGGCTGGAGGCGGTCATGGAGGGGGTGCTGGTCACGGGCGAGGCCACGGTCTCGCTCGAGGGCGAGTGCGCACGGTGCCTGGAGCGGATCGACGACGAGGTCGACGTGACGTTCCAGGAGCTGTTCGTGTACGCCGACCACGCGTCCCACCCGGCCGACGACGAGGAGGACGACGAAGTCAGCCGGCTCGAGGGAGACCTGCTCGACCTCGAGCCACTGCTGCGGGACGCGGTGGTGCTCGCACTGCCGTTCCAGCCGCTGTGCGAGGACGACTGCCCGGGACTGTGCACCGAGTGTGGTGCTCGGCTCGCGGACGACCCGGACCACGCACACGAGGCGGCGATCGACCCGCGGTGGGCCGGCCTCGCAGGACTGCAGGGCACCGAGCACGACCAGGACTGACCCGACCGGGGCTCCGGGAGGGACGAATCGGCCGGAACACGCGGCCGCCGGTATGAGGAGAGAGAAGTGGCTGTTCCGAAGCGGAAGATGTCGCGTAGCAACACGCGTCACCGTCGCTCGCAGTGGAAGGCCGTCGCGCCGACCCTGGTGACGTGCGCCAACCCGGCGTGCGGTGCCAAGCACCTGCCGCACCGGGCGTGCGGTGAGTGTGGCCAGTACGGCGCACGCGCCGAGCGTCGTCAGGTTCTCTGAGACCTCAGGCCTGTCGGGCTTGAGCAACTACGCGGAGCTGCGGGCAGCGCTCGGGGACCCCATCTTGGATCCCGAGCTGCTGGAGCGCGCGCTCACGCACCGCTCGTTCGCCTACGAGAACGGTGGCCTCCCGACCAACGAGCGGCTGGAGTTCCTCGGCGACGCCGTCCTCGGGATCGTCGTCACCGAGACGCTCTACCGCAACCATCCCGACCTGTCGGAGGGCCGGCTGGCCAAGCTGCGCGCGGCGGTCGTCAACGCCCGTGCCCTCGCCGGCGTCGGCCGTCAGATCGCGCTCGGCCAGCACATCAAGCTCGGTCGCGGTGAGCAGGCCACGGGCGGCCGCAACAAGGCCTCGATCCTCTCCGACACCGTCGAGGCGGTGCTCGGGGCCGTCCACCTGTCCCCGGGCGGCTTCGAGATGTCCTCGATCACCGTCCACCGGTTGTTCGACCCGTTGATCGAGGCCGCCTCGGCGCTCGGCGCCGGGCTCGACTGGAAGACCTCCCTGCAGGAGCTGTCCGCCGAGCACGGGCTCGGCGTGCCCGAGTACGTCATCGAGGACGACGGGCCCGACCACATGAAGACGTTCACCGCCCAGGTCCGGGTGGGCGACGAGCTCTACGGCAACGGCGTGGGCCGCTCCAAGAAGGAGGCCGAGCAGGCCGCCGCGGAGACGGCGTACGGCGAGATCGCGGCCAGCATCGGCGCGGTGTCGGTCGCCACCGACGCCGCCGACTAGAGCCCGCGACGGTGCCCGAGCTCCCCGAGGTCGAGGTCGTCCGCGCCGGGCTCGAGCGCCACGTCGTCGGCGCCACCCTCACCTCCGTCGAGGTCCGTCATCCACGGCCGGTCCGCCGCGACCACCGCGGCCCGTCCGGCTTCGCTGCCGCGTTGACCGGCCGCACCGTCACGGGGGCACGCCGTCGCGGCAAGTACTTCTGGCTCCCGCTCGACAACGGCGACGCGCTGCTCTGCCACCTGGGCATGAGCGGCCAGATGCTCGTGCAGCCGACCAGCGCACCCGACGAGCGGCACCTGCGGGTCCGGTTCGGGCTGTCGTACGCCGACCGCGAGCTGCGGTTCGTCGACCAGCGGATGTTCGGCGGGCTCGCCGTGTCCGAGGGCGGGGCCGACCTGCCGCCCGAGATCGCCCACATCGCCCGCGACCCGCTCGACCCCGAGTTCGACGACGTCGCCTTCCTCCGCCGGCTCAGGACCCGGACCGCAGGCGTCAAGAAGCTGCTCCTCGACCAGGGCCTGATCTCCGGGGTGGGCAACATCTACGCCGACGAGGCGCTCTGGCGGGCCAAGGTCCACGGGGATCGGCCCGGCGAGCGGCTCACGGCCGGCCAGGCGCGGCAGGTGCTCGCCGAGGCGCGATCGGTGATGACGGCCGCCCTCGGCCAGGGCGGCACCTCCTTCGACTCGCTCTACGTCAACGTCAACGGCGAGTCCGGCTACTTCGACCGCTCCCTGCACGCCTACGGCCGCGAGGGCCAGCCCTGCGACCGCTGCGGTACCCCCATCCGGCGGATCGCGTTCACCAACCGGTCGTCGTTCTTCTGCCCCCGCTGCCAGCCCGCGCCACGGACGCCTCGACGACCCCGTCCGGCCGCCTGACGCTCACCTCTCCCGGATTGACCCGCACCGGAGGAGGTGGGACTCTTGAAGGCAGCCCACATCCCGGGCACCCCAGAAAGTTCGGAAGGCTCATCCATGGCCAAGGCGCTGATCGGCTACATGCACAGCGACCCCCAGGCACAGGTACGACTCGCAGCCGAGAATGCCCGGCTGCGTGCCCGTGTCTCCGAGCTCGAGGCACTGACCCTCAAGCTCGCCCAGGAGAACGACGCACTCGCGGCGGCCGCCGCCGGCGAGGTGCTGGACGTCCGGAACGACCTCCAGCCTGCGTGACCCACGCCTGACTCGCTCGTTGACGGGTCATGCGCGTTCTCCCGACCCTGGCGGCTGCCGGGCTGCTGCTGCCCGCCGTCGTCCTCACGGCACCGCCCGCGACCGCCCACGGAGGCGGTGACCGCAATCGCGAGGTCCGCACCCAGCTGCTGGCGGAGGACGACACGCCGCTGCTGAGCGGCAACGTCGCCCATCTGGCGAACCGTCCCGGCACCCTCGGGATCTCGGGTTGCTTCATGCGGACGGCGCCGCTGTTCGTCACCAGCGGCCTGGAGTCCCTCACCGTCTGGGACGTCTCCGACGGCACCGACCCGACCCGGGTCGGGCTGATGCCGAACGTGCTGTTCGAGAACGAGGCGATGAACTGCGGGGAGCGACGGACAGCCGACGGCGGCACCCGCCGGTTCGTGCTCGTCGGCATCGACCTCGTCGACGTCGCCGTGGACAAGAACGGGATCAGCCACACCAACGGGGGCGGCAACGAGCTCCTCCTCGTCGAGGTCACCGATCCGGCCGACCCGCACGTCCTGGCCAGCGTCCCGGCCACGACCAGCACCCACACAGTGGCCTGCGTGCAGGAGACCGACTGCCGCTACGCCTACTCCGCGGGCGACAGCGGGTCCGGCACGTTCTCGGTCTTCGACCTGCGCGACCTCGCCCGCCCGGTGGAGGTCGACTCCGACCCGACGAGGGCCGGGGTGCAGCCCTTCAGCTCGCCCACGTCCGGCCACAAGTGGAACTTCGACGCCGCCGGCATCGGCACCCACACCGGCTTCGACGGCTCGTCGATGTGGGACGTCGACCGGCCTCGCCACCCCCGGCTCCTGGCGACCACCGGCCGCGCCGGCGGCGCAGGGGACGCCGACGGAGTCGACGGCTACAACGACTTCATCCACCACAACTCCTTCCGGCCCCATGCCGCCTCCTTCCGTCCCGGAGCGCCGCCGTCGCTGGCGAACGGCAACGTGCTGCTGGTCACCGAGGAGGACTACGAGCAGACCGACTGCGCGCAGGCTGGCTCGTTCCAGACATGGCACGTCAAGCGCCTCGACGGGGGAGCCGGCGGGATCGTGCCGCTCGACAAGGTCGAGCTCGATGACCTCGGGAACTTCCCACTGCCGCACGGCACGTTCTGTTCCTCCCACTGGTTCGACTTCCGCCCCGGCGGCATCGTCGCGGTCGGGTTCTACGGGGGCGGTACCCAGCTCCTCGACGTGCGCGACCCGCGGCGGATCCGCTCCTTCGGCTATGCGCACTGGTTCGCCAGCGAGGTCTGGGACGCGATGTGGGTGCCGGTCTACGACGCACGCGGTCGCCAGACCGGCAAGAAGAGCAACGTCGTCTACTCGATCGACCTCGTGCGCGGGATCGACGTCTACAGCGTCGACGTGCCGGGCAGCGTGGGGATCCTGCCCACGGGGGTGAGCGCCCCCGCCCGCAGCCTGGGAGACGTCGCGTCCGCGGGTGCCGCGCCGGCCGGCATCGTGCTCGGCACGCTGGCGTTCAGTCTCGTCATACGTCGCCGCAGCAGGCGCGCCGAAACGGAGTGACCGCGGCACCGGGGGGCGCGTAGCCTCTCGGTCTCGTGAGCATCCTCGAGCGGCTCGTGCCGGCCCGCCTCGGGCACGAGTTCCGCACGCTGCTCGCGGCCTCCTGGATCACCAACGCCGGCGACGGCCTGGCCCTGGCGGCCTCGCCGCTGCTCGTGGCGTCACAGACGCACGACCCGTTCCTCGTCGCGCTCGCTCCCATGCTGCAGCAGCTGCCGTGGCTGCTGTTCGGCCTGTACGCCGGCGCCGTGGCCGACCGCGTGGACCGACGGCTGCTGGTCGTGGGGGCCAACCTGTGCCGGGCGTTCTTCCTGACCGTGCTGCTGGTCTTCCTCCTGACCGGGCACGTCAACGTGGCCGTGGTGCTGGCGGCGGCGTTCGCGTTCGGCACGGCCGAGGTCTTCGTCGACACCACCACGAGCACGCTCACCCCGATGCTGGTCGCCAAGCCCGACCTCGGGATCGCCAACAGCCGCGTCTTCGCCGGCTTCCTGACCGTGAACCAGCTGGCCGGGCCGCCGGTGGGGGCCGGCCTCTTCGCGCTGGGCCTGGCGTGGCCGTTCGCGGGGCAGCTGGTCTGCGTGCTGCTCGGGGCGATGCTGGTCTCCCGGCTGCGGTTGCCGTCGCACGGGAAGCAGCGTCACGAGCGCACCCACGTCCGGGCCGACATCGCCGAGGGGCTGCGGTGGCTCTGGCACAGCCCGCCGGTGCGGACGCTGGCCCTGGTGATCGTCACGTTCAACGTGACGTACGGCGCAGCGCTGGGCGTGCTGGTGCTCTACTCGACGACCCACCTCGACATGGGGGAGGTCGGCTTCGGCCTGCTCACGACCGCGGCGGCGGTCGGCGGGCTGATCGGCACCACGGCGTACGGCTGGCTCGAACGGCACGTCCCGCTGGGGACGCTGATGAAGACCTGCCTGCTGCTCGAGGTGTTCTTCCACCTGGCGCTGGCGCTCGCGACGGAGCCGTGGCAGGCGATCGCGGCCCTCTTCGGCTTCGGCTGCTATGCGTTCGTGTGGGGCACCCTGTCGATGTCGGTCCGGCAGCGGGCGGTGCCGCTCGAGCTCCAGGGCCGGGTCGGCAGCGTCTACCTGGTGGGGGTGTTCGGCGGGATCGTGGCCGGCAACCTGCTCGGCGGGCTGATCGCACGGGAGTGGGGCATCACCGCGCCCTACTGGTTCGCCTTCGTCGGGACCGGAGTGTTCCTCGCCCTGATCTGGCCGCAGCTGAAGCTGATCGTCCACGCGGACCAGGAGGCGAGCCGGACCGGCTGAGTGGTTGCATGGGGGCATGCCCCTCTCCACCGAGGCCCTCACCGAGCTCGTCGAGGCGCTGCCTGCCGGCGTCGTCGTGACCGAGCCCGACCGGGTGGAGAAGTACCGCTGGGACCGGTCGCAGGACCCGGGCACGGGCACCCCCGCGGCCGTGGTCCGCGCCCAGGAAGCCGAGCAGGTGCAGACGGCGGTCCGGTGGGCCGCCGAGCACCGGGTGCCGGTCGTGCCGCGCGGCGCGGGCAGCGGGCTCTCGGGCGGTTCGAGCGCGGTCGACGGCGGCATCGTGGTCAGCCTCGAGCGGATGGTGGCGGTCGAGATCGACCCGACGTGCCAGGTCGCGGTCGTCGAGCCGGGCGCCATGAACGCCGCCGTGAAGGCCGCCGCCGCGGAGCACGGCCTCTGGTACCCGCCGGACCCGTCGTCGTACGAGTTCTGCTCGATCGGGGGAAACGTGGCGACCAACGCCGGGGGGCTCTGCTGCGTGAAGTACGGCGTGACGACCGACTACGTGCTCGGCCTCGACGTCGTGCTCGCCGACGGCACCCTCGTGCGGCTCGGCGGCCGGCGGATCAAGGACGTCGCCGGGCTCAGCCTGCTGAAGCTGTTCGTGGGGAGCGAGGGGACGCTCGGGATCGTCACCCGGGTGATCCTGCGGCTCGTGCCGGCGCAGGAGTCGCGCTCCACGCTGGTCGCCGGCTTCGCGACGCCGACCGTGGCCGCGGAGGCCGTGGTCGCCATCCGGCGGCGGCTCCGACCGTCGATGCTGGAGCTGATGGACCAGCCCTCCATCCGAGCCGTCGAGGCGCACCGGCCGATGGGGCTGGACGTCGACGCCGGCGCCCTCCTCGTGGCGCAGTCCGACGCGCCCGGCTCGTCGCGCACCGACGAGATCGCGCTGATGGAGAAGGCGTGTCTCGAGAGCGGTGCGCTGGAGGTGTTCGTCACCGACGATCCCGACGAGGGCGAGCAGTTCGTGCAGGCGCGCCGGATGGTCATCCCCGCCGTGGAGGAGCTCGGCGCGCTGATGCTCGAGGACGTCGGCGTACCCGTGCCCAGGCTTCCCGAGCTGCTGGCGGCCGTCGCCGAGATCGCCGACCGGCAGGGCCTGTCGATCCCGGTCATCGCCCACGCCGGCGACGGCAACACCCACCCGCTGATCGTGGTCCCCCGAGGCGACGACGACGCCCACCTGCGGGCGCTCCGGGCGTTCGACGAGATCATGCGGGCGGCGATCGCCCTCGAGGGCACGATCACGGGCGAGCACGGGGTGGGCCGTACCAAGAAGTCGGCCCTGCCCGACCAGCTCGGTCCCGACGTCCTCGCCCTCACCCGCCGCGTCAAGGACGCGCTCGACCCCGACGGCATCCTCAACCCCGGCGCGATCCTGTGAGCTGGTGGCAGCGGGGAGGCCGCGCCATCCGCCCCGCGCTAGGTTCGGGCGCATGACGATCCGTGAGCGACACCTGTTCGGACCCGGCCCGTCGAACCCGTACCCGGACGCGACCGACGCGCTGGCGCGGCCGCTGCTGGGGCACCTCGACCCGGCGTTCCTCACGGTGATGGACGAGACCTGCGAGATGCTCCGCACGGTCTGGGGGACGTCGAACGCCCGGACGCTCCCGCTCAGCGCCACGGGCAGCGCCGGGATGGAGGCCGCCTTCGTCAACACCGTCCATCCGGGCGACGTGGTGGTCGTCGCGGTCAACGGCCTGTTCGGGCAGCGGATGTGCGACGTCGCGGCCCGGTGCGGTGCCGAGGTGGTCCCGGTCGAGCACGAGTGGGGGCAGCCGGTCGACGTCCAGCGGGTGGTCGAGGCCCACCCGAGCCCGGCGATCATCGCCGCGGTCCACGCCGAGACCTCCACCGGCGTCCGCTCCGACATCGCCGCCCTCGGAGCGGCCAAGGGCGACGCGCTCCTGGTTGCCGATGCCGTGACCAGCATCGGCGGCATCGAGCTGCACGCCGACGACTGGGGCGTCGACGTCGGGTATGCCGGCACCCAGAAGTGCCTGGGCGTCGCTCCCGGTCTCGCGCCCTTCACGATCAACGACCGGGCCTTCGAGCGACGGGTCGAGAAGCCGCGCTCGTGGTACCTCGACCTCGGCATGTTGGGCGGGTACGTCGGTGAGGCGGCCGGGAAGGGCCAGCGCACCTACCACCACACCGCACCCACGGCGATGGTCGCGAGCCTGCATGCCGGGCTGACCCGGATCCTCGAGGAGGGCCTCGAGAACGTGTGGGCGCGACACCATGCCGCCGGGGCACAGCTCCACGCCGGGCTGGCTGAGCTCGGACTGGAGCTGTTCGCCGCCGAGGGCTACCGGCTGCCCGAGCTGACCACGGTGAGGGTCCCCGACGGCGTCGACTCCGCGAAGATCCGCGGCTACCTCCTCGACCGGCACGGGCTCGAGATCGGTGCCGGGGTGGGGGAGCACGCGGCCACCGTCTGGCGGATCGGCCTGATGGGCCACAACGCCCGCCCGGACGCCGTCCTGCTGGTGCTCGCCGCCCTGGAGGAGGCGCTGGCCAACGCCTGATCGGCGGCGACGCGAGCGAGGCCGCCTCCCACGGACGCCGCCGAGCCGCAGGTAGGGTGAGCCCCGCTGAGCTTCCCCAACGTTTCAGTTCCTGTTCCGCACCGCTGAGGAGCCCGCGTTGTACCTGAAGAGCCTGACCCTCAAAGGGTTCAAGTCCTTCGCCTCCGCCACGACGCTGCAGCTCGAACCGGGCATCACCTGCATCGTGGGCCCGAACGGCTCGGGGAAGTCGAACGTCGTCGACGCGCTCGCCTGGGTCATGGGCGAGCAGGGCGTGAAGAGCCTGCGCGGCGGCAAGATGGAGGACGTCATCTTCGCCGGCACCTCCGGTCGTCCGCCGTTGGGCCGGGCCGAGGTGCTCCTCACGATCGACAACAGCGATGGCGCGCTCCCGATCGAGTACGCCGAGGTGACGATCAGCCGCACCATGTTCCGCTCCGGCGGGTCGGAGTACGCCATCAACGGCACACCGTGCCGGCTGCTCGACGTCCAGGAGCTGCTGTCCGACTCCGGGATCGGCCGCGAGATGCACGTCATCGTCGGCCAGGGCCAGCTCGACACGATCCTGCACGCCACTCCCGAGGACCGCCGCGGGTTCATCGAGGAGGCGGCGGGCGTCCTCAAGCACCGCAAGCGCAAGGAGAAGGCGCTCCGCAAGCTCGACTCCACCGACGGCAACCTCAACCGGCTGGGCGACCTGCTCGGCGAGATCCGGCGCCAGCTCAAGCCGCTGGGCCGGCAGGCGGAGGTCGCCCGGCAGGCGGCCACCGTGCAGGCCGACGTCCGCGACGCCCGGGCCCGGCTGGTGGCCGACGACCTGGTCGCGGCCCGGTCCGCGCTCCAGCAGGAGCTCGCCGACGAGACGATCCTGGTCGAGCGGCGCGCCGAGGTCGACGCGGCGATCGCGGAGGCCCAGCAGACGGAGACGGGCCTCGAGGCGACGCTGCGCGACGACCTGCCGGCGCTGTCCCGTGCCCAGGACACCTGGTTCGCGCTCTCGGGGCTGCGCGAGCGGCTCCGCGGCACCCAGTCGCTGGCCGCCGAGCGGGTCCGCAACGCGGGCAGCGTCGAGGAGGCGGCCGAGTCGGGCCGCGACCCCGAGCAGCTCGACGCCGAGGCGGCCGAGGTACGCCAGCAGGAGTCGGTGATCGCCGCCGAGGTCGAGGAGCGCCGGACCGTCCTGGAGCAGGCCGTCACCGGCCGCAGGACGGCCGAGGACGCCGCGGCCGACGAGGAGCGGCGGGTCGCCGGCCTCGTGCGGGCCGCCGCCGACCGCCGGGAGGGCCTGGCCCGGCTGCACGGCCAGGTCAACGCGCTCCGGTCGCGCGCGGCCGCGGCCGACGAGGAGATCGGGCGACTCGGCCAGGCCCGCGAGGAGGTCCAGGCCCGGGCTGCCCGCGCGCAGCACGACTTCACCGCCCTGGAGACCCGGGTCGCAGGCCTGGACGCCGGCGAGGAGGGGCTGGACGCCGAGCACGAGGCCGCGACGGCCGAGCTCGACGACCTCGACGAGCGGCTCGTCAAGATCCGCGAGGAGGTCCAGCAGGCCGAGCGCGACCGCGGGTCGCTGCAGGCCCGCAAGGACGCCCTGGCCATGGGACTCAGTCGCAAGGACGGCGCGGGTGCCCTGCTCGCCGCCTCCGACACCATCTCCGGCCTGCTCGGCTCGGTCGCCGCGCTGCTCTCCGTGCGCGCTGGTTACGAGACCGCGGTCGCCGGCGCTTTGGGCTCCGCGGCGGACGCCGTCGTCGTGGCCGACGCCGACGCGGCGGTGGGCGCGCTCGGCCACCTCAAGGCCGACGACCTCGGCCGGGCCGGGCTGCTCCTCGGCGGAGCGCCCGTGACCGACCGCGACTGGCCGGGGCTGCCGGCGGGAGCGACGTACGCCCTCGACGTGGTGGAGGCGCCCGGAGACCTGTCGGGCGCGCTCACCCGGCTGTTGTTCAAGACGGCCGTGGTCGACGACCTCGACGCCGCCCGGGCGCTCGTGGCCGGGGCGCCCGACGTCACCGCGGTGACGCGCGACGGCGACGTGTTCGGAGCCCACTTCGCGGCCGGCGGCTCCTCCAGCCAGCCCAGCCTGATCGAGATCCAGGCCGCCCTCGACGAGGCCGACAGCCAGCTCCGCGAGGCGACCGCCACCGCCGAGCGGCTCGGCTTCGACATCTCGCGGCTCGAGTCCGAGCGGCACGCCGCCCAGCAGCGGGTCGACGTGGCGCTGGCCAAGCTCCACGAGTCCGACGCGACGCTCGCAGCGGTCGCCGAGGAGCTCGGCCAGTTCGGCTCCCAGGCCCGGGCCGCGCGCGGCGAGGCCGACCGGCTCGCCACGGCGATCGCCCAGGCCGAGACGGCACGCGACGGCGACCTCGCCGGGCTCGCCGAGCTCGAGGCCCGCCTCACGACGGCGGAGGAGGCCCCCGACGAGGAGCCCGACACCACCGCCCGCCAGCAGCTCGCCGAGGCCGCCCGCGAGGCACGGCAAGGAGAGATGGACGCCCGGCTCGCGCTGCGCACCGCCGAGGAGCGGGCCCGCGCGCTGCACGGCCGGGCCGACCAGCTGACCCGCGCCGCCCAGGCGGAGCGCGAGGCCCGCGCCCGCGCGGCCGAGCGCCGCGAGCGGCTGATCCGCGAGGGCCGGGCAGCCGAGGCGGTCGGGATCGCCGTCGGCGTCGTGCTCCAGCGGCTCGAGGTGTCGCTCCACCGGGCCGCCGAGGCCCGGACGGCGGTGGAGGCGACCCGCGCAGAGCGCGAGCAGCAGCTGCTCACCGTGCGAGGCGCGCTGCGCGACCTCGCCCGCCAGCACGACGAGCTCGTCAGCTCCGTCCACCGCGACGAGATGGCCCGCACGCAGCAGCGGATGCGGATCGAGCAGCTCGAGGAGCGGGCGATGGAGGAGCTCGGGCTCGACGCCGACGGGCTGATCACCGAGTACGGCCCCGACCAGCTCGTGCCGTTCTCCGGCGTCGTCGAGGACGGCGAGGAGACCCCGGAGCCGGTGCCGTACGTCCGCGAGGAGCAGCAGAAGCGGCTGCGCACCGCCGAGCGGTCGCTGTCGATGCTGGGCCGGGTCAACCCGCTCGCGCTGGAGGAGTTCACGGCGATGGAGGAGCGGCACAGGTTCCTCACCGAGCAGCTCGAGGACCTCAAGAAGACCCGGCGTGACCTGCTCGACATCGTGCGCGACGTCGACGCCCGCGTGGAGGAGGTCTTCACCACGGCGTACGCCGATGTCAGCAAGGCGTTCGACGAGACGTTCTCGCGGCTGTTCCCGGGCGGCGAGGGTCGGCTCGTGCTCACCGACCCGGGCGACATGCTCGCCACCGGCGTCGAGGTCGAGGCCCGGCCGCCGGGCAAGAAGGTCAAGCGGCTGTCCCTGCTGTCGGGCGGCGAGCGGTCGCTGGTGGCCGTGGCGTTCCTGGTCGCGCTGTTCAAGGCCCGGCCATCGCCGTTCTACATCCTCGACGAGGTCGAGGCTGCCCTCGACGACACCAACCTCGGCCGCCTGCTCCAGATCTACGAGGAGCTGCGGGAGACCTCCCAGCTCCTGGTGATCACCCACCAGAAGCGGACGATGGAGGTCGGCGACGCGCTCTACGGCGTCACGATGCGCGGCGACGGGGTCACCACCGTGATCAGCCAGCGGCTGCGCGACGCGGAGTCGGCCTGACCCCAGGGCCCCGCCGGTGCGTCCCGAGCCCCGGCTAGGGTGGCGGCCATGTCCGAGCAGACCCCGCGGAGCAACGTGCTCGTCACCGGAGGGGCCGGCTTCATCGGGGTCCACCTGGCCGACCACCTGACGCGCACCGGTGGCTACCAGGTCACGGTCATCGACAACGAGTCTCTGGGCAGCCGCGCGAACCTCGACCTCGACCGGGTCCGCTTCGTGGCCGGCGACCTGCGCGACCGCGAGCAGCTCGCGGCCGCCCTCGAGGGGCAGCACGCCGTGGTCCACCTGGCCGCCGACACCCGGGTCATGGACAGCATCGAGAACCCCGCCCACAACTTCGACAACAACGTGATCGGCACGTTCAACCTGCTCGAGCTGTGCCGCGAGCTCGGGGTCGGCCGGATCGTCGCGGCGTCGACCGGCGGCGCCATCGTGGGCGACGTGCCGCCGCCCGTGCACGAGCGGATGGCGGCCCAGCCCACGTCGCCGTACGGCGCGTCGAAGCTGATGCTCGAGGGCTACCTGTCGGCGTACTCCGCGGCGTTCGGGCTGCAGGGCTGCGCGCTGCGCTTCTCCAACATCTACGGACCGCGGTCCTTCCACAAGGGCTCGGTCGTCGCCCACTTCTACAAGCGGATCCTCGCCGGCGAGCCGCTGGTCGTCTACGGCGACGGCAGCCAGGCCCGCGACTTCCTCTACGTCGGCGACCTGGTCGAGGGCATCCGCGCGGCGGTCGACGGCGACGCGGTCGGCTCCTACCAGCTCGGCAGCGGCGTCCCGACGACCGTCAACGAGCTGCTCGACCTGATGCGCACCGTCACCGGCCAGGAGCTCGACGTGGTCTACGAGGACTTCCGCGCGGGCGAGGTCGTGCGGACCTGGTGCGAGATCGACAAGGCCCGCGACGGCCTCGGCTTCGCTCCCGAGACGCCGCTCGAGGAGGGCCTGCGCCGCACCTGGGAGTGGTTCAGCCAGACGCGAGCCAACGGCCGTGCCGGCTGACGACAGCGCCGGTCGCCGGACGGCGATCCTCGTCAGCGGGATGCACCGGTCGGGCACGTCGGTGATGACCCGGCTGATCTCGCTGCTCGGCGCCGAGCTCCCCGGCCGACTGATCGAGGGCCGGCCCCACGACAATGCGCGCGGCTTCTTCGAGGGCAAGGCGTTCGTCGATCTCGACGACGACACCCTCGGCCGCCTCGGGTCCTGGTGGAGCGGCTGGCAGCGCGTCGACCCCGCGGACCTGCTCCGTCGACGACGGCTGGTCGAGCGGGCCACGAAGCTGGTCGACGACGAGTTCGCCGGAGCCGAGGTGATCGTCATCAAGGACCCGCGAATGTCACGTCTGCTGCCGCTGTGGCAGGAGGTGCTGGGCGATTCCGGGTTCCGGTGCGTGCACGTCGTCGCCGTCCGAGCCCCCGAGGCGGTCGCCGCGTCCCTCGACCGCCGCAACCACCTCGGCGACCGCACCGTGACCCTGTCGTGGCTGGCCCACTCGCTCGACGCCGAGCTCTTCACGCGTGAGGAGCCGCGGGTGTTCCTGTCGTTCGAGCGGCTGCTGGAGGACTGGCCGCGCGAGGTGGCACGGCTGTCCGAGACCCTCGGCCTCGCGTGGGCCCACGCGCCCGAGGACGTGGCCGAGGCCGTCGAGGAGTTCGTCGAGTCCGGGCTCGTCCACGGCGCCGATCCCGAGGCGCCGGCCGGTGCCGTCAGCGAGATCGCGCCGGTCTACGACGTGCTCCGACGGTGGGCCGCGGACGACGTACGACCCGGCGACGCCGCCCTCCTGGAGGAGTGGCGCACCGCGTTCGACCCGGTCCGGGCTCCAGTGAGCGCCGTGGCCGGCCTCGCCCGCGAGCGGAAGCAGGCGATTGCCCAGCGTGACGAGGACGCGCCCGCGTTCGACCCGGTGGTGGGCAAGCAGTGGATCCGGATGCAGAACCGCGGCTACGACGCCGAGGCCGAGGCGGCCTGGGCGTGGCTGCAGCGCGAGCGGGAGCGGCACCACGACACCCGCGCGACCCGTTCCGGAGGGCGCCTCGCACGACTCGCCAGCCGCGGCGCCGGAGCCGGATCGTGAGGCTCTCGCCCCGGCGGATCGCGCGGCGGCTGCGCGCCGCCCGGGCGCTGCCGGCCGCACCCGGCACTCAGGGGGCGGAGTCGGTGCGCCGCCGGCGGGGCACGCCCCGGCAGCCGGAGCCGGTGACGACGCACGTCGGCCCGTTCTTCGACGAGGCGGTGACCCGCACCCGCGAGTCGATGCGGCCGGCTGGGATCGACCCCGACTACGACCTCGCCTACGAGCACTTCGACGTCGCCCACTTCCTGCTCCAGGCGCGGCACCTGATCGAGGCCGACGGGGTCGACCCGTTGGCCGTCTTCCTGCGCAACGGGCCGCGTGCCAAGGCCAGTCCCGAGATCAACTTCGACATGGCGGCATACGTCGAACGCCACCCCGAGCGGGTCGACGGCGACCGGAGCCCCTACCTCGCCTGGCTCGAGCACGGCCGGTCCGCAGGGGAGCTCGCAGACCCCGCGCCAGGGCTGGAGGGCATGGCCGGGGTGCTCGGACTGACGCCGGCGGCGCTGTCCGCCGAGCTGGCCGCCACCCGGACCGACCTCGAGCAGCGGCTGCTGACCGGGACCCTCGGGGAGATGCTGGCCGACGCGGCCGAGGTCGAGCCGCTGATCGGTGAGGTCTGGCCGGAGATCGTCCGCCCCCTGCTGCCACCCCTCGACCGGCCGGTCACGGTCGCCCAGATCACTGCTTTGCACGCGGCGCAGCAGGCCGCCGGGTTCCGCCGGGCACGGCTGGTGCTGGTGCTGACCGAACCCCGCTGGGGCGGCGGGCGGCGCGCGGAGGGCCACATCGCCCACGCCCTGACCCGCGAGCACCTGACGCCGGAGGACGTGGTGGTCGTCTACACGGAGACCGGCGGGGCGGCCCCGCCGGGCCGGTTCCCCGACGGCGTGCGGGAGGTCGACCTGGCAGGTGCCCTCGAGGGGCTCGAGGCCGAACCGGCCCAGCGGGTACTGGTCGAGCTGGTCCGGTCGTTCCGCAGCGACGCCGTCGTGAACGTGAACTCACGGCTCCTGTACGACGCGATGGCGACCTACGGCCGGGCGCTCGCCGCCTCCGAGCGGATCTTCATGATGCTCTTCTGCAACGAGCGGCTCGCCCTGGGCAACTGGGTCGGGCTGCCGCTGCGGTTCGTCTACCGGTGCTTCGACCTCGTCGCGGGCGTCCTCACCGACAGCGACTACCTCGCCGACTGGCTCCGCGACCGGCACCAGCTCGACGCCGGGGTAGGCGGCGACCGGCTCCACGTGCTCCGCGCCCCGGTCGACGGGTCGATCCCGCTGGCCGACCCGCCCGCGACAGTGGCCGGCCGCCGGCCCCAGGTGTTCTGGGCCGGCCGCTTCGACCGCCAGAAGCGGCTCGACCTGGTCCTGGAGATCGCCGCCCTGATGCCTGACGTCGACGTCCGGGTCTGGGGCGAGGCGGTCCTCAACCGCTCGCTGTCGCGGGCGATGCCCCCGAACGTCACGCTCGAGGGTCGCTACGGCCACCTCTCGGAGCTCCGGCTGTCGGACGCCGACGCGTGGCTCTACACCGCGGCGTGGGACGGCGTCCCCAGCCAGCTGCTCGAGGTCGGCATGACTGGGATCCCGCTCGTCGGCGGCCTGGTCGGCGGCACCGGCGAGGTGCTCGGTCCCGACGACGGCTGGCCGGTGACCGACCTCGACGACCCGGGCGCCTACGTCGCCGCGCTGCGGGACGTGCTCGCCGACCCGGTGGCGTCCCGGGCCAAGGGCGTCGCGCTCCGCGAGCGGTTGCTGCGCACGCGCACCGAGGAGGCGTACGCCGAGCACCTGGTCGGCCTGCTGCTCGACGGCGCCGCGCGCGACGAGAGGGGCACGTCGTGACCACCGACCTCACGCTCGTCGTCACCGCCCACGACGAGACCGCCGTCAGCGGCCCCACCATGACGTCGGCCGACCGCGCGGTCGCCGCCGCGCGTGAGGCGGGGATCACCGTCCAGACGCTGGTCGTCCTCGACGCCCCGACGGCCGCGACCCGCGCCTACTTCGAGCAGCCCCGGTTCGACCACTGGGAACGCCGGGTGCTCGACCAGGCCGACCTCGGCCGGGTGCGCAACGAGGTGATCCCGTCGACCGAGGGGCGCTACCTCGCGTTCCTCGACGCCGACGACCTGTTCAGCCGCAACTGGCTGGCGGCGGGAGTGCGGGCGCTCGACGCGGCGGCCGAGCGGGGCGAGCGGGCGATCGCCCACCCCGAGCTCAATGTGGTGTTCGACGGGCAGCGGGACGTCGTGCTCAGCGTCGACCAGCGGTCACCGCTCTTCTCGCCGCACTACCTCTACTTCCGCCACTACTACGACTCGCTCTGCCTCGCCCCGCGCGAGGCGCACCTGTCGACGCCGTACACCCCCCGGGACGTGCCGCGCGGCCTGTCCTTCCAGGACTTCCAGTTCACGATCGAGGCGCTCGACGCCGGGTGGCGCCACCTGGTGGTGCCGGACACGATCATCTTCAAGCGGCGCCGCGACTTCTCGCTGGTCACCGAGAGCACCGGCCGGAGATCGGTCGTGCGCTCGCTGCCGGCCATGGCGATCGACCGGGTCCGCGACCTCGGCCGCTGAGAGACGAGCCGGTCACCGACCGCGGGCCACGTCCTCCGCCAGGCGTCGCAACGGAGCGTGGAGATCCTCAGCCAGCTCGGTGATCGCGAGGAAGTGGTCGAGCCGCTCTGGGTCGAGCCGCTGGTCGGACGTGGTGCCCGTCGTCTTGCGTGGGACCCGGAAGAGCACGTCGTCGCCGAGATAGCGGCGCGCGACCTCGCGGTTGGAGTTCTCCCAGCGCGCCATGAACGCGTCCAGGTCGGCGTCGGGAAGGGTCAGCGTGGGGCCTGCGGAACCAGCCGAGAGCCTCGCGACCAGCGGCCGGTGGTTGACCATGCCGACCTCGGCGCCCCCGGTCCCGACCAGGTGCAGGTTGAGGAGCCGGAGGAACTCGACCGACTCGGCGTCGAGGCTCTCGTTCTGGCTCGGCACGTCCTCGAGCTCGCCGAGGCGTACGTCCAGGCCGGCCGCGTCGAGGAAGTCGGCGTACAGCGAGTCGGCGAGGAAGGCGCCTTGCTCGAAGCGGCGAACCACCAAGGCATCGGGCTGGACCAGCCTTCCCCAGGTGTCCAGGCGGGCGGCGTAGTCGTAGGTCTTTGTGTGGGCGAGGTCGGCCGTGCGCTCGGCGAGGGTGCGGGTCTCGCCGGTCTTCACGACCTGTTGGTAGCGGCTGACGAGGTGGTTGTCCTGCCGCCGCAGGTAGCAGACCAAGCGCAGCCGCTGGGAGTGCGCGTCGGAGAAGGACCGCAGCCGCGCGAGCGCGGCATCGTCAGAGCCGTAGAGCGCCTCGTCCGAGATCAGCACGGTGGACGGTTCGGCCTTCTCGATCTCCGCGGCGAGCTCAGTCCGAAACGTCTCGCGGAACGCCTCGGGCGACCGGTGACCCTGCGCCCGGTACGGGCGGGTCTCGACCAGCTCGTCGTCGGTCTTGAAGAACAGCCCGAAGCGCGTGTGACGTCGCCGCCCCGGCGAAGCCGGGAACAGCACGCCGCGCTCGCGCAACAGCCTCCGGTTGCGACGGAGCAGCCGCTGGATCGACGAGGTCCCGGTCTTCCCCGAACCGATGTGGAGCACGAGGTCCAGCGACCAGTCCTGGCTCGGGCTGGCGGGCGGCACAGGGGTCACCATCTCACGGCTCGCGCGGCAGGCCAGATGCGACGCAGGGTGCTCAGGACGCGGCCTCGCGTACCGCGATCCGACGTAGCGCCGCCTCGATCCACGGTGGCAGCGCCTCCAGCGCCTCGAGGAACCGGTCGAGGCGGGCGGGGTCGAGACGCTGCTCCGTGGTGGTACTGCCGCCGCTGGCGCGCGCGTCGAACAGCACGCCGTCGCGCTCGCCCAACAGCTCGCGGGCAACTCGTTCGTTCGAGTCGGTCCACCGTGCCATGAACCGGTCGAGCTCGGCGTCGGGCAGGGTCAGCGTCGGACCCGTGCTGAGGCGCGCCAGGGTCGGCACGAGCTGCCGGTTCTCCGGGAGGCCCGGCGGGTGACCGTGCTCCCGTCGGTACAGGTTCAGCAGTCGCAGGAACTCGACCGACTCGGCGTCGAGGCTCTCGTTGTGCTCCTGCGGCGGAACGTCGTCGGTGGAGATCCCGAGTCCGGCCGCGGACACGAAGTCGTCATACAGCGAGCCGTTGCGGAAGCGGTCGCGCTCGAACCGGCGGACGACGAGCTCCTCGGGATCGATCACCCGGAGCCAGGTGCGCAGCCTCGCGTCGTAGTCGTACGTCGGGGAGAGGTCGCGCTCGGCGACCCGCTCAACGAGGGTCCGGGTGGCTTGGGCCTTGACCACCTGCTGGTAGTGGCTCACCAGCAGCTCGTCCTGCCTGCGGAGGTAGCAGATCAAGCGGACCTCTGAGGCGTGCTCGTCGAGCAGCAGCCGGAGCCGTTCCAGCGCCGGCTCCGATGAGGCGTACAGCGCCTCGTCTGAGAGCAGCACGCGTCCGAGCCCGGTCCGACGTACTTCCGAGAACAGGCGTGCCGGCACCTCGCGACGCAGCTGCTCAGGACCCTCGAAGCGTCGGGTGCCGGGGCGCCCTTCGCGAAACGCGACGTCGAGCTCCTGGTCGGACCGGGTCCAGAGTCCGAATGGCACGTGGCGGGTGCGGCCGAGCGAGCGGGGATAGAGCCAGCCAACGTCGGCGAGCCGGCCCCGATTGCGGTCCAGGAAGCTCTGCACTGACGACGTCCCGGTCTTCCCGGTGCCGATATGCAGCGTCAGGGAGAGCCCGTCGGCGATGGTGCTGTTCCTCTCTCGCGATGATCCGCTGCCCGCGGCGAGTTCGGCCGCGGTCAGAGTCTTCCACGAGGGCTACCACGCGGCCCCGCCACCTTCGCGCGCGCGGGCGTCACGGATAGGGTGGCGCGTTGTCAGCGACGGGACGGAGGCGAGGACACTCATGGAGAACCTCCTCTTCACGGGTGGTGTCGGGAGCGCCCGGGGCGTTGGGTCGAGGTCCGCGGCAGAGTGTCGGGTGGGGCGATGAAGAGCTGGCGCGGGCGGCCCAGCGCGGCCGCGCGACGCGCCAGGCGACGGCGGTCCGAGACCACCGTGATCCCCGAAGTGGTCGGCCCTGGCCTGCCGAGGCAAGCCAGGGACAAGGACCTGGTCCTGCACATCGGCCTCCACAAGACCGCATCGTCATTCGTGCAGGGACTGCTCGCCGCGTCCCGCGACGACCTGCTGGCGAACGGCGTCCTGTACCCGACCACCGGCATCGTGGACAAGGCCGAGGCCGGCACCCGGGAAGGTGCCGGATCCGGCCAGGCGCTCCTCTCGCGTCCCGGCCGGCAACATGCGCTCAAGGCCCAGCTGTTCGCGGAGATCCCCGACGATGTCTCGACCGTCCTGATCTCGTCCGAGGAGTTCGGACGGGTCGCGGCCACCCCGACGCCGGCCCGGCTCGTTGCGCGCTTCAGTGCGTTCCGCTCGATCCAGGTCGTCCTGGTCCTGCGACGGCAGGACGAGTGGATCGAGAGCTACTACAAGCAGGTCGTCGACCAGTTCCGGAACTTCGAGACCCGGTCGTTCGTCCAGTTCCTCCAGGAAGCCGGACCGCGGTTGCTCGACTTCCACGCACGGTTCGCGCCGTGGCGGGATCTGGTGGGCCCCGAGAACTTCCACGTCCTGTCCTACGACGACCTCCCGGACGGCGTGGCGATCTGTCGCAGACTGCTCGAGATCGCCGGGGTCGAGGGCCCGGTCCTCGACGGGCTCGGATCGATCAAGGTGCCCCGCTACGACAGTGTCAGGGCGATCGACACCGTTGGGCTCCGGATCCTCAACGCCTACCGGCTGGAGGACCGCGACACGCGGACCCGGACGGCCTGCTCGATCTACGACGTCGTCCCGAGCGGCGACATCGAGCTGCTGACGCCGGGTCTCAGGGACGAGATCAAGGCAAGGTGGGATCCCGTCAACGAGCGGATCGAGGACGAGTGGTTCTCCACGCCGGCGCCCGGCTTCCGGTTCGGGTCGCCGCCGCCGGTGCGGGCTGCGACGGCGCCGTCCGGTCCCGACATGATCGACTATCTCGACCGCGTGATCGCCCTGTGCGAGGACGCCAGGACGACGACAGCGCCGGAGGCGGGCCGTGAGGATGGCGAAGATGAGTGACTCGGTGGTCGCCGTGACCACGCTCAAGGCGGACCCGGACCAGGTAGAGCGCTTCCTGCGCCGCAACCTGAGCGGCGGGGTCGACCACCTCATCGTGTTCCTCGATGAGGCGAACCGTCCGGTCCGAGAGATCCTCGACGCGAACCCGCACGTCACCCCGGTGCGGACCGGCCCCAAGTACTGGAACGGCACCCGCCCAGCACGGGTGTCCGACCGGCTGCGCATCAACATCAACCTCGCCAACGCGGTCCTCGCCACGGTCCCCTCGGTGGGTTGGTTGGTCAGCATCGACAGCGACGAGGCCGTCTCGATCGGCCACGAGGCGCTGGCGAAGGTCCAGACGCCGGCGGTGTTGCTCTCCGTCCTGGAGGCGGTGAGCCGGCGTACGTGGCCAGACGACGAGCCGACCCTGTTCAAGTCCCGGCCGGGCGAAGGAGAGCTCGCCGCCTTGGCGGCTCTCGGCGTGATCATCGAGCCGGACCTGGCGTTCTACTTCAGGGGGCACCAAGAGGGGAAGCCGGCGCTCCGGCCCGACCTGCGCTACCGGGTGCGGGTGCACTCGGTGCACGACGAGGCGGGCAAGGGCCTCGCGCGTGCCGCCGAGGACCTGTTCGTGCTGCACTACGAGTCCCACAGCCTTGACGACTTCGTCCGGCGGTGGAAGGACTACGCGCCGGAGGCGGCCCACCTGCGGACGCATCGGGACGAGCGCAAGATGATCGGGATCGCGCTCCACACTCTCCACCATCACCCGAACCTCTCGGACCGGCAGCGGTCGAAACTGATCCGGCAGCTCTTCGACCGGGAGGTCGCCGATGACGCGAAGTCGCTGACGGCCATGGGGCTGGCCGCGCCTGCGCCGGTCCGGGACTACCAGCCGCGCCCCCTGCCGGCCCAGGACGTGGCTCAGGTCGAGCAGGTGCTGGAGGCACTGCTGCCGGCCGACAAGCACGTCTTCAACGAGGGCGGCACGACCGAGCAGGTCGCGGCAGAGCTCGCCAGCGCCGCCGACCGGATGACGGCGCCGGCAGCCGAGACGGCCGTCCAGAACGTACGGCGGACGCTGGAGCGGTTCTACCGCCGGGACGGCGCCCCGTCACCGCCCGCCGGGGAGCGTGAGCGCTGACAGAACTCCTGACCCCAGTGACGTCGGAAGGCGGCGTCGAACGCCGCGGCGGCGTCGATCCGCTCCTCCACGATGGCTGGCACCAGTCGGCACCGGTGGGCGTTGGCGCTGTCGCTGAGGTCGCCGTTCACGAGTGCCGCGAACGCCGCGGCCGTCGCGTGGCTGTCGAGGCGGTCAGCGGCCAGGCTGCGCTCGTTGGCCGGGAGCAGGCACGCTGCCGTGACACCCACCGCCACGGACAGCACCGCCCAGAGCGCGGCGCCCGTCCGGGAGGATCGCTGTTTCAGCGCCACCGTGCCCAGGGCCAGTGCCCACGCGATGCCTGCCCAGGTCATGACCGTGTGCCGGTAGGGGAGGCCCAGCTGGGAGCTGCCCTGGGCACTGACGGACAACGACATCACGCCGGCCGCTCCCAGGGCGCCCGCGAGGCACAGCGCAGCCGTCAGCGCGAGCAGCTTGCTTTCGTCGGACCCGCGAGCGATGCCGTCGTCTGCCAGAGGCTCAGCAGCGTGGTCGGACTTCGGCGGCGCAGCCGACCGGGTCGACCACCACCCCGCGAGCAGGGCGACAGCCAGACAACCCCCGACGACGATGGACCACGGCGTCGGCGTGTACATCCCGACCGTGGAGATGCCCTGGCTCTCGACGAACTCAGCGACGCGTGGGGCGGTCACGCCCGGGACGCTCGACGCGACGTTCTGCCCGAACGCGCCCGCGATCCCTGACGACAGCTGGGGGGTGACGCCGAGATAGCACCTCTCGGCCTCGCAGAGCTGGTGGAGGTACACGCGCAACACCACCAGGATCGTCACGAAGACACCGATGAAGGAGATCCCAGTGACCCACTTCGCGCGACGACCCTCGGCCGCCCGCTCTGTCGAGGTCACCGGAAGTAGTAGCAAGGCGATCAGCGAGAGGGGGGCCGCGGGGAACACCAGCTCGTACCTCAGGTTGGTGAGGACGGCCAGGAGCACCAGCACCAGGACGATGGGGATTCGGTACCTGCCGTCGGCGTACAGCCTGGTCAACCAGAGCACCAGTGCCGTGACGCCGAGAATGGAGACGACGGCACCGAACGTGTGTGTCGGGTAGGTGACCCAGCCGTTGCGCCCGTTCACCTCGTGGAAGGCCGGTTGGCTGCCAAGCGCGAACAACACCCCGCCCACCAAGGTGCAGAGGACGACGGTCCGGCTGGGAAGCCGGACCAACCCGCCGTCGGGGCGCCGACATCGCACGCTCCTGAGGAGCGCTGCCAACGTGAGCACCGCCAGCGCAGCCAGCAGCAGCTTGAGGACACCGTGGACCACGTACGTGGGCGTGCCGGTGTTGACCGACGTCTCGACCACCATCCGTGCGGCGGTTCGCCTCTCGAGGATGCTCATGACGTTCACGCGGCCGCTGTGAGTACGTAGCTCCCACCATTGCGGCACGTGATCGACGTCGTCAGCGATGCTCCAGGACTCGAGCGCGGCGAGCTCTGGGTACCACAGCCGGTCGTCGCCGGCCACCGGAGCGAGGAAGACCGGCTTCATGAAGAGCCCCGAGGCCACGGCAGCCAGCACCAGGACGCCGAACAGCGCCCACCTTCGCCCGCGCGCACCCACGTCGGCACGATATCCCGGCGGTTGCGCGCCATTCCTGGAAGACAGACTGCCGATGCGAACGTGGATCCGGCTGGGCCGTGCGACTCGACGAGGACACCGTGTCCGAGAGTGCGGGCGTCCGTCAGTAGCCGTAAAACTCGAGGTCCTTCGCGTAGAGCTCTTCCACGCGACGCCGCAAGTCAGGACGACCGTCGTACACGCTCGCGCGTTCCGGATTCTCGGGGGCGACGTTGCGCGACTCGATCGGAACGTGGGGGAGCATCGCCGCCTCCCGGATGTGCTCGAGATCGGCATCGAACGTCTCGAGCCTGCCGACGTGGTCGTACTCGACGATGGGGTGCAGGAGGTTGAGGTGCTGCGGGCGCCAGTGCGGGTTCATCTCGCGTAGCGCATCCTGACGCTCGATGGCTTCGAGGAACTCCTCGAATGAGACGGGGACCGACGGGTCAGGTGACAGACCGAGAGCCGGTGACTGGGCGCGCCGGAAGCGAAGGTCGCGGAACATCTTGGCCCAGTACACGGACTCCAACCTGCGAACGGGGTCACGGACGAACGAGAAGCGGTAGGCCCGCCCCGACAGCATGCGCATCACTCGGCGTCGACCCACGACGCGCAGCCCCGGGATGCTGTGGTCCCGGTGCATCCGGTTGACCGGCCTTGTGGTCTCCCCGGTGTACAGGCGGTCCAGCCAGACCATCAGCGTCGAACTCCCTGCCTTCGGGTTCTTGACGTACACCAACCCGTGTTCAGGGAGCGCAATGAGCAACCGGCTCGCCGGGGTCTGAGCGAAGTACGGCTTGATGTCCCCCCACGTGACCTTGTCAGTCCGGGTGGCATCGCCCGGCCGGGGGTCGTCCATCAAGCCTGCTCTTCCTTGGCCGCCGCGGCGTCGTTGCTCCACACCGAGACGCACGGGATCTTCTCGGCGTCGCAGCGGTCGGCGTACTTCTTCGTGATCTCGGTGACCTCCTCCATCAGGCCCTCGCTGAGGGTGATGGGGGTGAGTCCGAGGTGCAGGAAGCGGTCGTTGGCGACGTGGAGCTCGTTCTCGTCGGCCTCGTTGCGCGGGTTCGGCAGGTTCGCGACCTCGACGCCGGTGCGGTCGGAGATCATCTTGGCCAGGTCGGCGACCCGGTGGGTCTCCGTCATCTGGTTGAAGATCTCCACCCGGTCCTCGCGCGACGGCGGGTTGTCCAGCGCGAGCTGGATGCACTTCACGGTGTCCTGGATGTGGATGAAGGCACGGGTCTGGCCGCCGGTGCCGTGCACCGTCAGCGGGTAGCCGATCGCCGCCTGCATCAGGAACCGGTTGAGGACGGTGCCGTAGTCGCCGTCGTAGTCGAAGCGGTTGATGAGCCGCTCGTCGAGCCGGGTCTCCGTGGTCTGGGTCCCCCAGACGATGCCCTGGTGGAGGTCGGTGACCCGCACGTGGTCGTTCTTGTTGTAGTAGGCGAAGAGCAGCTGGTCCTGGGTCTTCGTCATGTGGTAGATGCTGCCGGGATTGGCCGGGTAGAGGATCTCCTGGTCGACGAGCTTGCCCTCGCCGGTGTCGACCTTGATCTGGAGGTAGCCCTCGGGGATCTTCATCCCAGCGGTGCCGTAGCCGTAGACGCCCATCGTGCCGAGGTGCACGACGTGGATGTCGAGCCCGCTCTCCACCACTGCGGCCAGCACGTTGTTGGTCGCGTTGAGGTTGTTGCTGACCGTGTAGCGCTTGTGGCGGCTGCTCTTCATGGAGTACGGCGCGGCGCGCTGCTCCGCGAAGTGGACCAGCGCGTCGGGCTGCCAGTCCTCGAGGAGGTCGAGCAGCCGCTGGTAGTTGACCGCGACGTCGATGTCGTGGAACGCGATGTCCTTGCCGGACACCTCCTTCCACGTGCGCAGCCGCTCACCCATGGGTCGGATCGGCGTGAGCGAGGAGACCTCGAGCTCGATGTCGATCTTGCGTCGCGAGAGGTTGTCCACGATCGCGACCTCGTGTCCCTGGGCGGACAGGTGGAGCGCCGTGGGCCAACCGCAGAAGCCGTCCCCGCCGAGGATCAGTACGCGCATGGGTTTCCCTTCATGGTGGTTCGCCGTCGCCGCGGTCCGCGGCGACGGGGTGGTCGCGGACCCCTGGGGTCCGCTGGGGGTGGGGGTGGTGCCGGAGGTGGTGCTCGTGGTCGTGCTCGGGGTGGTGCTGGTCGGGGTGCCGCTCGCGGGGGCGGCGGTGGTGCGGGCCGGTGCGGCCACGGTGTCGGCCATGATGTCGCGGGAGCGGGATGACGTCTGGTCGACGCTCCGCACCAGCTGACCGGTCGTCGGGTCGATGTGGATGCCGCACTCCTTGACCGCGTCCATCTCCCACCACCAGCGGCCGGCGCGCGGATCCTCGCCGGAGGAGACCGCGCGAGTGCACGGGGCGCAGCCGATGCTGGTGTAGCCGCGGTCGTAGAGCTTGTTGTAGGGGACCCGGTGGTCCTTGATGTAGGCCCAGACCTGCTCGGTGGTCCACTCGAGCATCGGGTTGAACTTCTGGAGCCCGTAGCCGTCGTCCCAGGCGGAGGCCTCGAGCGACTGCCGGGTCGCCGACTGCTGCCGGCGCAGTCCGGTGAGCCAGGCGCGGTAGCCGGCGAGGGTACGGCGCAGCGGCTCGACCTTGCGTACGTTGCAGCAGGCGTGGCGCAGCTCGACGGCGTCGTAGAACCCGTTCTGGCCGTGCTCGGCGGTGAACGCCGCGACCTCGGTGGCGTCCGGGTTGATCATCTCGATGACGGCGCCGTAGCGGCGGTGGACGCTGTGCGCGAGCGCGTGCGTCTCCTCGGGCAGCCGGCCGGTGTCGATGCTGATGACCCGGATGTCGAGCCCGTGCTTGGCGATGAGGTCGGTCATCACCATGCTCTCGGGACCGAATGCGTTCGCGAGCACGGCGGGCTGGTAGTCCGACGCGATCTCGCGGAGGAGGTCGAGGGTCTCGGAGAGGGCGTCCTGGTAGTCCACCCGAGACCCTCCTTGTGACGTCGCCGAGACCGGTGTGGTGACCGTCGCAGGCTAACACCGCAGGCGTGGCCGACCCCGAATCGGCGCTGGGGCGGGAGCCCCCTGGACAGGGTGCATGATCGACTCGTGACCGCACCCCGACCCACGCGTGCCGACTACGTCCACTGGGAGACCGTCACCACCCGGTGGGCCGACATCGACATGTACGGGCACATGAACAACGCCCGCTACCTCGAGCTGATCGACACCGTGGTCAACAACCACCTGATCGCGGCCACCGGCGCCGATCCGCGCGACCTGCCCGCCATCGGGGTGGTGGCCGAGGTCGGCTGCCGCTACTTCGCCGAGATCGGCTATCCCGACCCGGTGGACCTCGGGGTGGTGGTCGACCGGGTCGGCACGTCGTCGGTGACCTACCGCGTGGGGCTGTTCCAGGGACCGGGTGAGGAGGCGGCCGCCGAAGGCCGTTTCGTGCACGTGTACGTCGACAACACCGACCCGGCGCGTGCCGTCGTACCGATGCCGCAGGTGGTCCGAGACGCCGTCACGCCGCTCCTCCGCCAGCGGTGAGTCGGATGTGCGTCGGCGGGGACAGGTGTGGCACGGTGAAGCCGTGCTCTTCATCCTGATCTCGATGCTCGTCATCCTCGTCGTCGCCGGCCTGGTCGTCGCGTTCGTGGCGTTCCCGCACCGCGGAGAGGACATCCCCGGTGCCGCCTGGCTGGGGGACGGGATGGCCAAGGCTGCCGAGGCGCTGCCGACGATCGACCCGGAGGCGGAGGAGTCCCCGGCCGATCAGCCGCAGGCCGCCCGCCACGCCCGCGGCGAGGAGCCCGACGCGAGGCGCTGACTGCGTCGCGGCCCACTCCGTTTGGTTGGATGTGGCCATGGGTGACCTGCTGTACCTGATCATCGGCATCGCCGTGCTCGCCGTGGCACTGGTCGCCGGGCTGCTGCTGCGCGCCCGGAGCGGCCCGGCGGCACCGCCGGCGGGGCGCCCGGAGGCGCCGGTCGGCCCGCCGGTGGCCCGGGAGGACCTCGCACCGGCTCCCGCGGAGGCGCCGGCCGAGGAGGTGCCCGCCCTCGAGACGCCGGAGAGCACGGCGTCGCGGATGCAGCGGCTGCGCGCCCGGCTCGCCGGCGCGCAGGGCGGCTTCGGCCGGGGGCTGCTGGCGCTGGTCTCCCGCGACCGGCTCGACGAGGACACCTGGGAGTCGATCGAGGACACGCTCCTGACCGCCGACCTCGGGGTGGCGCCGACCCAGCAGGTCGTCGACAACCTCCGCACCCGGCTGCGCGTGGAGGGCGGCCAGCGGCCCGACGCTCGCAGCGTCCTCCGCGACGAGCTCGTCACGCTCGTCGACCCCACCATGGACCGCCGCCTCCAGATCACCGGCGCCGACGGGCTCCCCGGCGTGGTCCTCGTGGTCGGGGTCAACGGCTCCGGCAAGACCACGACCGTCGGCAAGATCGCGCGGATCCTGGTGGCCGAGGACAAGTCGGTCGTGCTCGGAGCGGCCGACACGTTCCGCGCCGCGGCCGTCGACCAGCTCGCCACGTGGGGTCACCGGGTCGGGGTGGAGGTGGTCCGCGGGCCCGAGAACGGCGATCCCGCCTCGGTCGCGTTCGAGGCCGTCAGGTCGGGAGTGGCTGACGGGGTCGACACCGTCATCGTCGACACCGCCGGCCGGCTGCAGAACAAGGCCGGGCTGATGGACGAGCTGGGCAAGGTGAAGCGGGTCATCGAGAAGCAGGCCCCGGTCACCGAGGTGCTGCTGGTGCTGGACGCGACGACCGGCCAGAACGGGCTGATCCAGGCCCGCGTCTTCAGCGAGGTCGTCGACGTGACCGGCATCGTCTTGACCAAGCTCGACGGCTCCGCGAAGGGCGGCATCGTCGTCGCCGTCCAGCGCGAGCTCGGCGTACCCGTCAAGCTGGTCGGGCTCGGAGAAGGTCCCGACGACCTGGCGCCGTTCGACGCGACCGCGTTCGTGGACGCGCTCCTCGGCGGCTGAGTGCTCCTCTCCTGAGTGGCTAACGTGTCCCTGATGCGGCTCCTGCACAGCCGTAGCTGTCCAGGAGCACCACGGAGGGCACGTTAGCCAGCACCGGAGCCCCCCGTGCCACGCCGGTCCGTTCACATGCCCGTAACACGTGGCCGGAACTCGTTGCACGGCCGCAACATGCTCCGTCGTACGACGAAACCTCCACGTCGGAAGGTGTCGGGCAATGGGGCGGGCTCCCCGACCGACAGCGCCGTCGACCCGGGACCTCGCCCTCACGTGAACTCTCCCTGGAGGTCCCATGGACTACGGCTACCACGCGTTCATGCTGGTGGCGGCGTCGTTCGTCATCCTCATGACGGCGCCCGGCCTGGCGCTCTTCTACGGCGGCATGAGCCGCTCCAAGAGCGTCCTCAACATGATGATGATGTCCTTCGGCACGATCGGCATCGCCGGCATCGTCTACGTGCTGTGGGGCTGGTCGATGTCGTTCGGCACGGAGGACATCGCCACCGTCATGAACAACCCCTTCGAGACGTTCGGCCTGAACGGCATCGAGGGTCAGGGCTACATCTTCGTCGGCTTCCAGCTGACCTTCGCGGTGATCACCGCCGCGCTGATCAGCGGCGCGGTGGCCGATCGCCTGAAGTTCTCCGCCTGGCTGCTGTTCGTGCCGCTGTGGCTGACGCTGTCGTACTTCCCGCTCGCCCACATGGTGTGGGGCGGTGGCTTCCTCGGCACCGCCGAGAACGGTCTCGCCGGCCTGCTGTTCGACGGTGAGACGCTGCCGATCGACTACGCCGGCGGCACCGTCGTCCACATCAACGCCGGCGTGGCCGGCCTGGTGCTGGCGATCATGCTCGGCAAGCGGCTCGGGTTCGCCAAGGAGCCGATGCGCCCCCACAACCTGACGCTGACCATGCTCGGCGCGGGCCTGCTGTGGTTCGGCTGGTACGGCTTCAACGTCGGCTCCATCGTGTTCGGCGGCGAGAGTGCCGAGGCCGACTCCGCCCAGTTCCTCAGCGAGACCAGCCTGGTCTGGCTCAACACGACCGTCGCCACCTGCGCGGCCATCCTGGGCTGGCTGCTCGTGGAGAAGCTGCGGGACGGCAAGGCCACCTCGCTGGGCGCGGCGTCCGGTGTCGTGGCCGGCCTGGTGGCGATCACCCCGGCCTGCGGCGCGCTGTCGCCGGTCGGCGCGATCGCGCTGGGCCTCGTCGCCGGCGGCGGCTGCGCCCTGGCGGTCGGTCTGAAGTACAAGCTCGGCTACGACGACTCGCTCGACGTAGTCGGGGTGCATCTCGTCGGCGGCATCATCGGCACCGTCGGCGCCGGCTTCCTGAGCACGTCCACGGGACTGTTCTACGGTGGTGGCGTCAGCCAGCTGGTGCTGCAGGTGCTGGTCGCGCTGGCAGCCATCCTCTGGTCGGCCGCGGCGACGTTCGTCGTGGCGAGCATCGTGAAGGTGGTGATCGGGCTGCGGATCGACGAGGAGCACGAGATCGAGGGCATCGACTTCATCGAGCACGGTGAGTCGGCGTACGACCTGTCGTCCACCGGGAGCCGCCGTTCGGCGCTGGCCCCGGCCAGCGGCGTGCTGGAGCCCGCCACGAGCAAGGAAGAGGCGAACGCATGAAGCTGATCACCGCGGTCATCAAGCCGCACAAGTGGGAGGACGTCCGCGAGGCGCTCGAGACCTTCGGCGTGACCGGCATGACGGTCAGCGAGGTCAGCGGGTACGGCCGTCAGAAGGGCCACACCGAGGTCTACCGCGGTGCCGAGTACGACATCGCGCTGGTGCCCAAGATCCGGATCGAGATCGTGGTCGACGACGCCGACGCGGACGACGTGGTCGGGATCGTCGTCAAGACCGCGCAGACCGGCCGGATCGGCGACGGCAAGGTGTGGGTCAGCCCGGTCGACACGGTGATCCGGGTCCGCACCGGCGAGCAGGACGACGCCGCCATCTGAGCGACCGTCTCGAAACCCTGGTCCTGCTCAGAGGACGCGACAGACGGGAGACCCGATGACGGCGAGCACCCGGTCCGATCGAGCGCACGCGGCAGACACCCTGTGTGTCGAGGCGTTCGAGAAGGCCGGGGCTCCCGTCGTCGGGGTCGCGCTGGTCGCGGTCGGCGGGTACGGACGCGGTGAGCTCGCGCCGTACTCCGACCTCGACGTCGTCCTGGTGCACGACGAGGACGTCGCGCCCGGCCGGGCCGCGGAGGACCTCTGGTACCCGCTCTGGGACAGCGGCACCAAGCTCGACCACGCCGTACGCAGCCTTCCCGAGATGGTGGCCACGGCCGACCACGACCTGAAGGTCGCCCTCGGACTGCTCGACCTCCGTCACCTCGCCGGCGACCCGAACCTCACGCTGCGCCTGCGGACCATCATGCTCACCCGGTGGCGACGCGATGCTCGCTGCCGGCTGCCCGCCCTCCAGGACCTGGTGCGCACGCGCCACGAGCGGATGGGTGAGCTCGCGCACCTGTCGGTGCCCGACCTCAAGGAGGCCGCGGGCGGCCTCCGCGACGCCACCGTCCTGAAGGCCCTGGTCGCGTCCTGGCTGGTCGACGTCCCGCACGTCGACCTGGAGAAGGGACGCCGTGAGCTGCTGGACGTCCGCGACGTGCTCCACGCGGTCAACGGCCGCGCGAGCGACCGGGTGCCGCCCGATGCCTGGGACGAGCTGGCGCGCGGGCTCGGCCTCCCGGACGGCGCGGCGGCGCAGCGCCACGTGCGCGAGATCGGCCGTCGGCTGACCCATCTGTCCCGCCTGACGTGGCGGCGCGTCGACTCCGTCCTCGCGCGGCCGGCCGCCGCGCGCCCACGTCGGCCGGACCTCACGCCGATCGCTCCCGGCGTGGCGCTGTCATCGGGGGAGGTCGTGCTCGGCCCACGGGCGCGACCGGCCGAGGACCCGCTCCTCCTGCTGCGCGCGGCGGCGGAGGCGGCCGAGCGCGACGCCGTCCTCGCGCCGGCGACCGCCGCGCGCCTCGCACGGGAGGCCGCACCGCTGCCCGATCCCTGGCCGGCGGGCGCCCGGCGGCTGCTGGTGCGACTGCTGGCCGCGGGGCGGGGCCTGCTCCCCGTCTGGGAGACCCTGGAGGAGACCGGCGCGTTGGCGCAGGTCCTGCCGGAGTGGCAGCGGATCAGGCTGCTGCCGCACGCCTCACCGATCCACCGGTTCACGGTCGACCGGCACGTCGTGGAGACCTGCATCGAGGCGTCGTCGCTGATCCGGCGCGTCGCGCGGCCCGACGTCCTCGTGGTCGCGGCCCTGCTGCACGACATCGGCAAGGGCGGGCTGACCGAGCACAGCGTCGCCGGGGAGCCGATCGCGCGTGACATCGCCACCCGGATCGGGTTCGACGGGGCCTCCGTCGCCCTGATCGGCCGGCTGGTACGTCGCCACCTGCTGCTCGTGGAGACCGCGACGACCCGCGACCCCGAGGACCCTGCCACGGTGACGCTCGTCGCCGACGCCGTCGGCGACGCCGAGACCGTCTCGCTGCTGCGGGCGCTGACCGAGGCCGACGCTCGCGCCACGTCCGCGAAGGCGTGGACGTCCTGGCGCGCAGGGCTCGTCGACGACCTCAGCCGGCGCGTGCTCGCCACCTTCGACGAGCAGCCCCCGGCACTGACGGAGCCGGCGGGGATCGCGCTGCCGGTGGTCGCCGCAGGGGAGGTGTCGTTCACCGTCGAGGCGGACGTCGACGGCGCCCGGGTCACGGCGGTCGCCCGGGACCGGGTGGGTCTGCTCGCGGACGTCGCGGCGGTGTTCGCCCTGCAGCAGGCCTCCGTGCGAGCCGCGCGCGCCTGGGCGGAGGGGGAGTACGCCGTCTCGCAGTGGGACGTGGCCGACGACGTCGTGGAGCCCGCCGTGCTTCGGCAGCGCTTCGACGCGGTCGTCGCGGGCCGGGTGGATCCGGCCGCCCGACTGTCCCGCCGAGCCGGTACGGCGCTCGGGCCGACCGTCGTCATCCGGCCGGAGGCGTCACGACGGGCCACGGTGCTGGAGGTGCGCGCAGCCGACCGTCCCGGTGTGCTCTACCTGACCCTCTCGGCCCTGGCGGACCTCGAGATCACGGTCCGCTCCGCGCACGTGGACACCCTGGGACCACAGGCCGTGGACGTCTTCTACCTCCAGGAGGCGAGCGCCGGCGCCCTCTCGGAGACGCGTGCGGCCGAGGCCGCGCACGCGGTCCGCTCCGCCCTGGACACCCTGCCGACATGAGCCGGGCCCGCTCCGAAGCGGGATCGTCCGCGTCGCCCCGTTAGGCTGGTGGCTCCACCCGACCGAGGCACCCCGCCGTTCACCCACGCAAGGACTCGCAGGAAGACACGTGTTCGCCACTCTCTCCGACCGGCTCACCGACACCTTCAAGAACCTCCGTGGCAAGGGGAAGCTGTCCGACGCCGACATCGACGACACCTGTCGTGAGATCCGGATCGCGCTGCTCGAGGCGGACGTCGCACTGCCGGTCGCCAAGGAGTTCGTCGCGGCGGTCAAGGAACGCGCTCGCGGCGAGGAGGTCAGCCAGGCGCTGAACCCCGCCCAGCAGATCGTCAAGATCGTCAACGAGGAGCTCGTCGAGATCCTCGGTGGGGAGACCCGGCGACTGCGGCACGCGAAGTCCGGGCCGACCGTCATCATGCTGGCCGGTCTTCAGGGCGCGGGCAAGACGACCCTCGCCGCGAAGCTCGCGCTGTGGCTGAAGGAGCAGGGCCGCACCCCGCTGCTGGTGGCGGCCGACCTCCAGCGGCCCAACGCGGTCAACCAGCTGCAGGTCAACGGTGAGCGCGCCGGCGTACCCGTGTTCGCGCCCGAGCCGGGCAACGGCGTCGGCGACCCGGTGGCCGTGGCACGGGCGTCGGTCGAGGAGGCGAAGCGCAAGCTCCACGACACCGTCATCGTCGACACCGCCGGCCGGCTCGGCGTCGACGCCGAGCTGATGCGGCAGGCGGCCGACATCCGCGACGCCGTGTCGCCCGACGAGATCCTCTTCGTCGTCGACGCGATGATCGGCCAGGACGCCGTGACGACGGCCCAGGCGTTCCTCCACGGGGTGGGGTACGACGGCGTCGTTCTCACCAAGCTCGACGGCGACGCCCGCGGCGGGGCCGCGCTGTCGATCGCCAAGGTGACCGGGAAGCCGGTCATGTTCGCGTCCGCTGGGGAGAAGCTCACCGACTTCGACCTCTTCCACCCCGACCGGATGGCCTCGCGCATCCTCGACATGGGTGACGTGCTCACCCTCATCGAGCAGGCCGAGAAGACGTTCGACCAGGAGCAGGCGCTCAAGGCGGCCCAGAAGCTCACAGGGGAGGGCGGCGAGTTCACGCTCGACGACTTCCTCGAGCAGATGCTCCAGGTCCGCAAGCTCGGCTCGCTCTCCAAGATCATGGGGATGCTGCCCGGGATGGGGCAGTACCGCGACCAGCTCGACAACTTCGACGAGCGCGAGATCGACCGGATCCAGGCCATCATCCGGTCGATGACCCCCGCCGAGCGGGCCAACCCCAAGATGATCGACGGGTCGCGGCGGGCCCGGATCGCGAAGGGTTCAGGCCGCCAGGTCTCCGACGTCAACCAGCTCGTCGACCGGTTCTTCGAGGCCCGCAAGATGATGCAGCAGCTCGCCCGGGGCGGTGGGATGCCCGGGATGCCCGGGGTGCCAGGCATGCCGGGCGTCGGCAAGCGGGGCAAGGGCAAGCAGCCGCCCAAGAAGGGCAAGGGCAAGCGGGTGTCGGGCAACCCCGCAAAGGCTGCTGAGCAGAAGAAGGCGCAGCAGGAGAAGGCGGCCTCCGAGGCCGCCAACCCCTTCGGGACGCCAGCGGGCGAGGAGGTCGACTACGAGAAGGCGGCCGCCGCGCTCGAGCTCCCGAAGGACTTCTCGAACCAACTCGGCAGAGGAGGGTTCGGCTCTAGCAAGTGAATTCGTCGAACTGATGCCAGGCGCCGGTCGCGCAAGACCTCGACATCAGGGCAGTCGAAGCCGTGAAACACGATCGCGCGCTCATCCACTCAACCAGGATGCGCCGCGTCCCCGGGCACTGACAGACGTGCTAGAGCGGTCTGCGGAGGATCAGATCGGGGTCGATGGTGCGCAAGGTGTCGGGCTCGAAGCCATGTTCCCAGCCCCAGCGCACCGCCTGGGAGCGACGCTCTACACCGATCCTTCGGTAGGCGCTGCGGATGTAGGTCTTGACCGAGTTGATGCTGATGAAGGCGCGGTCGGCGATCTCCTGGTTGGTCAGCCCCTGGGTGATGAGGGCGATGACCTCTGCCTCTCGAGGGGTCAGCCCGAAGGATCGACCCGGCCAGTCGCCGGCACCGCCGCCACTCGACTCTCCATCTCCGGGCAAGATCACCACCTCACCCGCCACGACGCGTTTGAGTGCGGCGACGACCTCGGGTCCGGTGAGCACCTTCGAGAGGTAGCCGCGGGCACCGCCGGCCATTGCCTGCTCGACCATCTCGGGCTTGACGTTCCAGCTGTAGCACACCACCTTCGCGCCGCAGTCCCGGACGAAGTCCTCGAGGTCTAAGCCCCGTCCCTGGACCTGGGCGAAGGTGTCGTAGAGGACGACGTCGACATCGCTCAGGACCGTGTGGGAGGCGCCGGTCTCGACGACGTCGATGTGCTCGTCAGCGAGGAAGGAGGCGACCCCGGCCACGACGATCGCGTAGTCATTGACTATCGCCAGTCGCAGCCGTGGATTGGCATCAGGGATCGGGTCTCGAGCACGGTCGTTGGGCGTCATGGTGGACATCGCGCGCTCCACCGCAAGCAGGGTCTGGGCTTGCGTTGCTTTGGAGGCTACGCGGCGGACGAGTTGATTGATATGGGCCGCACCTCGCGCAAGGTGCTCGCGTGGACTGACCGCGCAGAACCGCCCCCGACTCGGGGTGTCGAGGGCGGCTGCCCGTCGAGCGTGGGTGTCTAGCCGTCACCCAGTCTTCGGCAATCAGATGGCACCACGGACAAGCGGCCGTGAACATCACCCGTTAGGGCGACGAGAGAGCCGGTACCCCGAACCCGCTGCGCAAGGCTGACCCCGTCGCGATCGGGGGAGAGTGCGGCGGGGCCAGCGAAATCGACGCTACGCGCTCATCCCCACTGTTCTCGGGAGCCGCGAAGACAAATCTTCGCCGTGCGGCGACCGGTTTCAATTCGTGACGCATCGCTGACTCCGGGCCGGGTACTTCGCGGTTGATCCGCCCCGAGGTGTATGGCGGATCGGGGGCTCGGGGGGTCAAGAAGCGGCTCACCGGGCCTTCCCTCAGCACACAGGTACGGTGCTGGGGTGGAGTTCGGGACACAAGACCCGACGTCGGAGGGCTCAGCCGTCCAGGCCGCGGTCGACGCTGCCGCGCAGGCCTATCGCGAGAAGAACAGCAGCGCCCGTTGAGGACCTGTTGCGGTCGGAGCTTGCCGCCTGCCCAGAGCCGCCCCCTGCCAACCCCAGTCACGCGTAATCCAGGGTTCGGGGCGATCCTTTCAGTCGTGGGGGCGAGAAACCCAACTCGTTGACCGCCACCGGCCGGTCCCCCCGAACGGCCGGTGGTCGGCCTGAGCGCAATGTCAGCCATGGGGGCCCGCCATGGCAAGAGTGATCGTCCGCGTGTCGCGGATCGGCCAGTATGGAAGCGGCCCCCGACCACCCCTGGCTGGTCGAGGGCCGCTCGCAGATCAGCCGAGATCCGATCTTGTGTCCCTGACAGCATCGCGTTGTCGGACGTGCTGCCGCGGCTCACCCCGCGGGGACTGGGTGAAGGTGGCCCCTTGATATCCCCCACGTGCCAAGGAATGTCCTTCACCAGATGCAACGAGCCAGTCCCTAGAGGGTGACGCCACCAAACGGGTGAACCCCATGTCCTTTGCGCTGCCCCGCGCTGCGCGCGATGTGGTCAGCCGGAAGAAAGTCGCGGCAAAAGGCCCCGGCAACTAGTGGACGCCTCCCTACGCTCTCAATTGCCCCTCTTGCTCACGGGGTCAGGGGGGACCGGTGAGCAGGGACGAGAGGGGCATGCGCGTCCGTCTCGCCCGCGATCCAGGGCGCTAGGGGGCACGGGACGGACAACCGCCCCCGGCAGTGATTCTGCCGGGGGCGGTTCTGTTGCTGCTGTTCAGGCGGTGCGCCTCACGAGCTTGGGCAGTTGGGTCGCTTCCCCATCTGCCACGGGTCGGGAACGGGTGGTGACAGGAGTGACCCTCGCGACCCTGGCGGCGCCCCCATAGCCGCGAGTCGTGCCCGCCCCGGCTCGCGCTGCGCGGCGGGACCACGCGCTCGAGCTGTGCGCGCGTCTGCCGCAGAGTCTCGATCGCCTGGTCGAGCACCGCGAAGGGGTCGGAGCGGCCGAGGTCGAAGGAGACGATCTCGCTCTCACCGTCGACGCAGAGTCGGACCAGCACGGCTCCGTAGTGGTTGCCCATCTCGTGGACGCCGGGCATGTCGTCCTCGTTGATACGGACGTGAACGGTCTGCTCGCGGTCGGGAGAGACGATCGAGAAACCCTCGATCTCGACGCTTCGGGGCGTCGCGAACGCCTCGGCCGGGCGGCCGGCGTGGTGCTCGATAGTCGTGTCAGGCTGTCAGGCTGTGTAGTGGTCATGGGCGTGCCGCTCGCTGAAGGATATTTCGGTCCACAGCGCTCCCATCCCTGCCGTTCGTAGCGTCACGCGCATAACGCTTACGGGTGCCTACTCTCGAAGTTGCCGACCACCAGTCATCCGTTCGGGTGAGATTGCCCGACGCTGTCAGGGGAACGGACGACCAGAGTCCTGAGAGCCAGGGCAGCGAAAGGAGTCATCGTGAACCTCGGTGACAGCGTCCAGAACGCCACGGACGGGTTCTTCGGCTTCCTCCCCAACCTTCTCGGGTTCCTCGTCATCCTGCTGGTCGGCTACTTCGTGGCCAAGCTCGTGGCAGCGGCGATCGGGAAGGTGCTGGAGAAGCTCCGTCTCGATCGACGGCTGCACGACAGCTCCGCGAACCGCTACGTCGACGCCGTCCTGCCAGGTGCTTCGCCTGCCAACGGCATCGCACGGGTCGCCTTCTGGTTGATCTTCATCTTCTTCATCACGGTGGCCATCGGAGCCCTCGGGATCCCGGCCGCCACGGGCTTCATGAACGACGTGCTGGCCTACCTGCCCAACGTCATCGTGGCCATCTTGATCTTCGTGGTCGCCGCACTGGTCTCGGGTGCCATCGCCGCCGCGGTCGTCCGGTTCATGGGGGACACCCCGACCGGCAAGGTCACCGCCACGGTCGCACCAGCCGTGATCATGGTGATCGCGTTCTTCATGATCCTCGAGCAGCTGCAGATCGCGCCTGAGATCGTGCGCATCGCCTTCACCGCCATCATGTTCGCACTCGCCCTGGGCCTGGCCCTCGCCTTCGGGCTGGGTGGGCGCGAGCTCGCGGCGGACGCGCTGCGCCAGGCCAGGGACAAGGGCACAGGAGCCGTGAGCCAGGCCAAGCAGGACGCCCAGGTGGGGGCCGACCGGGCCCGCGCCGAGCACACGTCGTCCTCGTCCACCCCTCCGTCCGGCGCCGGCGCCGGTGAGGCGGTCACCGCGGACGCCGGGTACGGGCTCAGCGACTCGCTGAGCGATCCCGCCGGCCCGCCCCCTCGCGGGGAGGACCTGCCCAACACGACGCGCTGAGGCGTCGAACCAGACGGAACCGCCCCCGGCATCACGCATGCCGGGGGCGGTTCTCGCGTGGGCGGCGGCCCGCGGCCCACGCGGGGCAGCTGGGGGCGGCCCGAGTGCCCCGGTGCTGGAGCAGCCAGGCCTGGGTCGACGTGTACTCCGGAGTACGCGGCGACTTAGCCGGTCACGTACCCACCCACCTGGGTGAAGACACGTGTTCACGGTCTTGAAAAGGTTTCATATTCTTGGATCGGTCGTGCGCATGGAGGGCGCACCAGGGGCTTGGGAGGGATCGTGGACGCGAACGCACTGAGTGTCGTCAAGGACGCCGCACGCGCGATGGGCACCCCACAGGATGCGACTGCCACGCTCGAGGAGATCGTGATCCAGGCCCGTCGGTGCCTGCCCGAGTTCGAGCACGTGAGCGTCTCCCGGATCTGCCCGGAGGGGACGCTCCAGACCCTGGCGGCGACCACCGACCTGGCGCGGGCGCTCGACGCGGCTCAGTCCGAGGCCTGCGAAGGTCCGTGCGTCGAGGCAGGGGAGCACGACGAGACGGTCGTCGTCCGTCATGCTCGTGACGAGCAGCGATGGCCGGTGTACCTCGGCAAGGCGGTGCCGTCGGGCCTGCGCTCGCAGCTGGGCGTCCGACTCGCCACCGACCACCAGGGCCTCATCTGCCTCAACCTCCACTCCACGACGCACGACGACATCGACGACGGTGCCATCGGCGTGGCCGAGCACTTCGCCCTCCACGCCGGGCTCGCCCTCGGCCGTGCGAGGCAGGAGGACCACCTGCGGACGGCGATCGGCACCAGGACCGTCATCGGGACGGCGATCGGCATCCTCATGGAGCGGGTCGGGCTCGACCGGCAGCAGGCGTTCGACTACTTGGTGCGCGAGTCGAGCAGGCAGAACCGCAAGCTCCGCCTCGTGGCCGCCGACATCGTGTCGGAGACCGAGCGACGGAGCGTCGAGCGTGAGGTCGAGGACTGGAGCTCCGCGGACGAGTGAGCCGCCGGGCGTGGCTCGCCACGCCACGAGGTCTGACGTAGGCTGGCGGTTCATCCCGCGTCCCGGACCCCGACGCTCTTCGTAGTACGAGGTCCGCACGAGTTCTCTCCGCGGGAGCCCCCGCCGCGTCGGGACACCTGTGATCGGACGTCGTCAGGGATGACAGGTGTCGGGGCAGAGTCCTCGCCGACCTGGGCTGGAAGGGTCAAACAGCGTGCCCTTTCGGCCGCCCCTGACCTGCTCCACGCCCATGTCTCACCCAGAAGGATGTCGCACCAAGGCCGCGCCCGGACCTAGCGTTGGGGAAGGAGATCGTCACCACGAACGTCGCCGTCGACGCGCAGGTCGCGATCTCCTGTATCCACCAGGCTCGAGAACCGTGGCCGCAGGGGGATCGTCCCTGGCAGCCACGGGGGAGCAGCCAGGGGCGATCCGTCGCGGGGTCGGTCTAGCCGCCGGTCCGGTCGGTCGTGCCCTCGGCCACGAAGGCAAGTCGTCGGAGGGTCTCCGTGTTGCGCCACGTGAGCTGGGCGTCACGCAGCGGCTTCGGTACGAGCCGGCCGGGACCGGCCACGGCGTCCTCGCTCAGGCTCACCTCCGTACCGGCTCCGTGCGGTCTCAGATCGAACTCGACCTGCGCCGCACCGGCCGGCCAGGCCCTCGCGCGCAGCACCAGGCGGCTACCGGTCTCGACCTCGAGGACCTCGGTGTCGTCGTCGAGGAGGGCCGGCCAGACACCCACGGAGTGGTGGAGCCGGGAGCCCGCCGCGGGCCAGCCGGGATCGACGTCGCGCATGCGCGAGGCGCCGACCACGAACAGCGGGTAGGACCAGCCGTCGGCCAGCACGCTCCACACCTGCTGCGGCTCCGCATGGATCACGCGGGAGGTCGTGCTCACCGGGCAGCACCCGATCCGCTAGGAGATGACGGCATCGACGACCTTCTTCATCGCGCCGGGCTGTGACGGCTTGCGCGGGGCCTTCTTGCGCTTCCGCTCCATCTCGGCGCCGATCTCCTGCAGGGTCTTGCGACCGAGTCCGTCCCGCACCTGGGGGAACCACTCCTCTTCCTCCTCGTCCATGTGGTGGCGGACGTTCTCGATCAGGACGGTGGTCTTCGCGGTGAACCGCTCGTTGTCGGGCTTCATCCCGGACAGCTCCATCACCAGGACGTCGGCGACGTGGTGCTCCTCGTAGGACTCCAGGACGTCGTCCTCCAGCGCTGGCAGGAGCTCGCGGACGCGGGGGTACATCACCTCGTTCTCGAGATAGGTGTGCACCGTGAGGAGCTCGATCAACTTGTTGACGAGCCGGCCCTTGGTGGCGGTGGCGTTCTCGCCCGCCTTCTCGAAGTCGCGAAAGACGCGGCGGATCTCCTGGTGGTCCTTCTTCAGCATGACGATGGCGTCGGTGGACACGGGCGCTCCTTGGCGGGCTGGGTGGTCGGGGCTGCTCTCCCGTACCCACAACTGGTCCGCCTAACGCGGGTCCGTTGGCGACGACGGGCCCGGGCTCACGCGCGCCCGCCCCCGGCGAGGATCTCGCCGGGGGCGGGTTCTCGCTGACCTCGTGGATCAACGGCTCTCGCGCTGCGCGTCAGAAGACGAACAGGGCAAGAACCAGGATCACGGCGATGATCAGGGCCACGATGGCAATGGTGCGGGTGTTCATGGAGTCTCCTATCCACTCGGTGTGTCGAGGACGCTAGCAGCGGCTCAGGGTAAGAGACGCAGGCGCTCCCCGTTGGTACGTATCAGTCGGCGCGCCTCCACGAGCCGCATCCCTGGCTCGATCGCCGGGCCGTCCACCGCCGCTGGGGGGTCGACGGTGGGCGTCGTGTCGACCGGGCGTTCGTGAAGTCGCGCGGGCGCCAGGAGCACCGTCCCGTCCACGCGCAGCAGCCGCAGACCGAGGACGCGCGCGACCAGGGCGGTCTCCACGAGCACGCCGTCGGAGAGGCGGCTCTCCTCATCCGGCTCCATCGTCGCCAGCGGAACGGCGACCGTGCGCCCGTGCCGCGAGCGACCCCTGCTCGCCGTACTCCTCGAGCCGGCGCGCCGACGAGCGAGCGACCTTCCGAATCTGCTCATAGCGTTCCTCTCCTGCCCGTGCGCCGAGGACGAAGCCGACCCCCAGGGCCGCCAGGCTGACGAGTCTCATCCGCCCTCTCGCTTCCGCCGGTAGGCGCTCGTGATGGCGCTGGCCACCGACACGGCGACGAAGGCACCGGTCGTCGCCAGCCCGGTGCGGATCCACTGGCCCGCGTCCATGCCCGTGGGCGGCGGCTCCGGCGCCCGCTTGAGAAGTTCCCTACCGGGGATGTTCATGATCCGCTCCGCTTGGCCGATCGGCGGCTCAACGCTGCCACGAGCTGCTTCTTGTTCTTCGAGCTCCGGCCTTCGATGCCGTGCGCGGCGGCCAGCTTCACGAGCTCGGCCTTGCTCATCTCGGACAGGGTCGCGACGGCCGGCAGCTCGCGCCGCTCGCGCGTCACCGCAGCGGCCGTCTGCTCGGTGGCCGTTCGCAGCTCCTCGGCGTCCGAGACGGCCTGCTGTGCCTCCTCGGCCTCGGCCCGGGCATGCGAGGCCATCTGGTCCGCCTCCGCCTTGGCGCGCTCCGCCGCCTCCGTGGCCGCGGCCGCCGCCTCGTCCGCGCGCTCGCGCGCCTCGCTGAGCAGGGTCGCGGCCCGGTTGTAGGACGCCTCTGCCTCCAGCTGCGCCCGCTCGGCGTCCTCATGGGCCTGGCGGACTCGTTCGTCCCGGGTGGCGCGCTCGCGATCCAGGACCGCCGCTGCGTCCTGCTCGGCCTGCGCCTGCTCGGCAGCGACCAGCTCGTCGGCTCGGCGACGCGCCTCCGTGATCTGCCTCTCGACCTCCCGCTCCTGCTCGGACTCCACCTCCGACAAGCGGGCCTGCTCGCGGGCGGCCACGTCCTCCGCCTCCTGCGCGCGCTGCTGCGCGTGCTCGGCCGCCGCGAGCGCTTCCCGCTCCGCCTCCTGGGCGCGCTCGGCCGCGGTGCGGGCGCGCGCCAGCTGGGCGTCCACCGAGTCCTCGCCCGGCAGTGCAGATCGGAGCTGGTCGCCGGCACGTCTCGCACGGTCGACGACGGCCGAGCCGTTCACCGGCCCGTTCGTGGCGCCCTTGACGGCGTGGCCCACCAGCCACGACGCGTTGCGGGGAATCTCCTTGACTCCCAGCGCCAGCGATGACGCCAGCGCGCGTGGTTGCTTCTTCGTCATGGTGCGTCTCCCTCCCCAGGGTGTTCTTGCTCACGTACCCGAGGTAGCGGCCCGCATGCCCTCGCTCTCCGAGGGTCCGGTCGCGACAAGAACGGGAACCGCCGCCGGTCGGACCCTCGAGGGGACGCGACCGGCGGCGGTCCTGGGCCGGCGCTGCAGCGCCGGCCGGTGCCCTGAGGACGTGGGTGTCTAGCCGTCACCCAGCCGGGGCACTGATCGATGACAGCACGAACGGGGCACTCGGGTCACCACCCGGAAGGGGCAGACTCCTCGATCCAGAGCGATAGCGTTCTTCCATGTCGTCATCACGCCGTCGGACGGTGCTCGTCGTCGACGGTGCCAACGTCGTCGGCGCCAGGCCCGACGGCTGGTGGAAGGACCGCGCGGGGGCCGCCGCCCGGTTGCACGACGCGCTGCTGCACGCCGACCTCCCTCAGGAGGAGATCGTGCTCGTGCTGGAGGGTCAGGCGAAGCAGGGGGTCAGCGCCGGCGGACCGGCCTCGCTCCGCGTCGTCCACGCCGCCAAGGACGGGGACTCCGAGATCCGTCGGCAGGCGGTCCTCGCCACCGAGGCGGGGGCCGACGTCGCGGTGGTCACGGCGGACCGTGCCCTGGCCGCGAACGTCGCCCCCGCCCAGGTGCTCTCGCCCACCTGGCTGCTGGACCTGATGGGCTGATCGGGGTTCAGCCGACCGGGATCCGGATCACCTGGCCGCCGCCGGCGCAGACCGAGCACGTGGTCACGTAGGCCGCACCGCGGTTGAACGCGACGCCGTACGGGGCGAACAGCCCGCCCGCGACGGTGCCGTGGCGGCCGCCGGGGTCGACGCTCACGAGCGAGCCGACCGGACCGTTCAGCAGTCCGTCGTCGGCGATCTGCACGGCGTACAGCTGGTCGTCGTGCCACGCCAGGTCGGTGACGTTCGTCAGGCCCGAGGCGTAGACCGTGCTCGGCATGCCCGGCACCACGCGGTGGATCCGGGCGAGGCCGGGCAGGAACGGGAAGCCCGTGAGCTCGCTGACGTAGTAGGCGCCGTCGGGGCCGACCGCGACCGAGGTCGGGACCGGCTGGATCGGGAAGCCGCCCATGTCCGCCGGTGCCTCGCCCGGCGAGCCGAACGTGGCCAGCTTGGTGATGTGCCCGAAGCGGGAGCGCAGCAGGGTGTTGCCGCCGGCGTCGGTCAGGACGAACGCGCCCCGGGTCCGGCGGATGAGGCCGGTGGGATTGGTGTCGGGGCCGAGGCCGTCGGGGTCCTTCGCCGCCTCGTAGGACGCGATGTCGGCCGAGATGCGGGGGCCGCGGTGCCCGAGGACGCCCCGGACGACCGTCCCGAGTCGCCGGCCGCGCCAGCCGAGGTCCTTCTTGACCGCGGGGTCGTTGCCGAGCCCGACCGTCACGGCATAACGCCCGATGGGGCCGACCACGAACACGTCGCCGGGGCCGATGGCGCCGGAGCCGTCCGGAGCGGCCAGCGACGGCAGTCCCGTGAGGACGCGCTTCTGGGCACCGTTGTGGACGCGGGTGACGGCACCGGTCGTCCCGAGGCAGGCGTCGCCCTCGGGGCTCTCGATGCAGGGGCCGCGGCCTCCGGTGCCGGCCTCGGCGACGTACATCGTGTTCTTCGTGAACGACAGCTGGCGCGGGTTGTCGAGGCCTGACGCGACGACGTCCCACCCCGCGGCAGCGGCCGAGGCCGGTGGGGCGAAGCAGGTGGTGACCAGGGCTGCCGCAGTCGCGGTGGCCGCAAGCATGGCGAGACGGCGGGTCGGTGAAGTGCTGAGACTCATGGGTCCTCCCGGGCCGCTGAGAGATGGAATGGTGCCCGGGGGGACGAGCCGACTATGCCCCCGCCCTGGGGGAGGGTCCAGCCGGGCTAGACCACCCGCGCCGGTACGGTCGGTCGGGTGACCCCGCTCCAGTTCTCCGGCCCGGTCCTGCCTGACGGCGAGCACCGCGATCTGTACGTCGTGGACGGGCGCGTCACCTACGAGCGGCCGGTCGGCGCGGAGTCGGCGGGCAGCGGTTGGATCGTGCCGGGCCTCGTCGACGCGCACTGCCACCTCGGGCTCGACGACTTCGGTGCGGTGGGGGTCGAGGAGACCGAGGAGCAGGCTCTCCAGGACCGCGACGGCGGTGCCCTCCTGATCCGGGACGCCGGCAGCGCCGCGGACACCCGGTGGATCCACGACCGTGACGACCTTCCCCGCCTGATCCGCTGCGGGCGCCACCTCGGCCGCACCAGGCGCTACATCCGCAACTACGCGCACGAGGTCGAGCCCGACCAGCTGGCGGACTACGCCGCGCGAGAGGCGCGGACGGGCGACGGCTGGATCAAGCTCGTCGGCGACTGGATCGACCGCGACGAGGGTGATCTCGCGCCCAGCTTCCCCGCCACCGCGTTCGCGGCGGCCATCGACGCCGCCCACGACGGTGGGGCGAAGGTCACGGCGCACTGCTTCGGCCCCGGCGTGCTGCCGGGGCTCATCGAGGCCGGCATCGACTGCATCGAGCACGGCACCGGCCTGTCCGAGGACCTGGTCGCGTCCATGGTGGAGCGGGGGACCGCGCTGGTGCCGACGGTCATGCAGCTCGACAAGTTCCCCGAGCACGCCGCCGCCGGCGCCGAGCGGTTCCCGACGTACGCCGAGACGATGAACGAGCTGTACGCCCGGATGCCGGCGACGATCATGGCGGCGTACGACGCCGGCGTGCCCATCTATGCCGGCTCGGACGGCGGCGGCATCAGCCGGCACGGCAACATCGCCGGCGAGGTGGCCGCCCTCCACCGGATCGGCATCCCGGCCCGCGAGGCGTTGGCAGCCGCGAGCTGGCGGGCGCGGGAGTGGCTCGGGCACCCGGGGCTCGAGGAAGGCGCACCCGCCGACTTCCTGGTGTTCCCGTCGGACCCCGTGGCCGACCTCTCGGTGCTGCGCCGACCGAGCCGGATCGTGCTCCGCGGCCGGGTCGTCGCCTGACGTCAGTCGAGCTCCGGGCGACGGGGCGACGTGCGCCGGCGGACGGAACCCGGCTCCTCGCCGTCGCGCTGCCGACGCCGGCGGTCGCGCTGCCGAGGACCGGCGTCCTCGGTCCACAGCTGCTGGATGACCACACCCACATAGCGCATCTTCATCATCTCCTGGTCGGTGGCGCCTCGATGGGCGACACCAGTCATCACGTTATACCGGTGTCGTATCAGGTGCAACCGGCAAACGCGCTACGCTGGTGTCGCTATGAAATAGGAGCGAGCATGGAGCCCGTTGATACACCCGACGTCCCGCGTGCGGTCGCGGTCGTCCGCGACTTCGTGAACACCACCGACCGCGAGACGGCCACCGACGACCTCACGACCCCCGCCGAGCTCACCCGCTACCTGGTGGCCCAGGGGCTGATGCCGCGGGCCAGCCGGGCCACGGCCGCGGACCTCGACCTGGCGATGCGGCTCCGGTCGGCGCTCCGGCACGCCCTGGAGCAGAACCACGCAGGCGACCGGTCGCGGTCAGCCCTGCCGGACGCGCTCGCCGAGCACCCGGTGACGCTCGCGTGGGCGGCGGAGGGCGCGGTGGTCGCGACCACCGCACCGGGAGTCCCGGGGGCGCTCGCCCGGATCGCCATCGCCGTCCACGAGGCGACGACCGGAGGCCTCTGGCGGCGCTTGAAGATCTGCGCGTACGACGGGTGCGAGTGGGCCTACTACGACCAGTCCAAGAACCTGTCCCGCTCCTGGTGCGAGTACGGCTGCGGCAACAAGGTGAAGACCCGCGCCTACCGGGCGCGCAAGGCGGCCGCGTCCGTCGGTTGAGCCTGGTGCCAGTGCTCGCCGTCGTACGCCCGCGCAGATTCGGCCTGTCGCGGCGGCTCTGGCAGAATGGCCCGCTGAGTCGAGCGAGCCACGGACCCTCTCATCCGGAGCCCGCCCGCCCATCGAGGAATCAGCCCTGGTCCCCACCCGGCGCCCGGTCCTCACCACACACAGAGTCCGAGGAGACACCACACACGTGTCCGTCAAGATCCGTTTGAAGCGCCTGGGCAAGATCCGGGTGCCGCAGTACCGCATCGTCGTCGTCGACTCGCGCAAGAAGCGCGACGGCCGCGTGATCGAGGAGATCGGCAAGTACCACCCCAAGGAGGACCCGTCGTACATCGACGTCGTCTCCGACCGGGCGCAGTACTGGCTCGGCGTCGGCGCGCAGCCGACCGAGGCCGTCGAGAACATCCTCCGGATCACCGGTGACTGGCAGAAGTACAAGGGCCTCTCGGGCACCGAGGGTCACCTCAAGGTCGCGGAGCCCAAGCGCGACAAGCTCGACATCTTCAACGAGGCCCTCAAGGACGCCGCCAACGAGCCCAAGGGCGCAGCGGTGACCAAGAAGGCCACGAAGAAGGCGGCGCCGGCCGAGGAGAAGGCCGCCGAGCCCAAGGCCGAGGAGCCCAAGGCCGAGGAGCCCAAGGCCGAGGAGCCCAAGGCCGAGGAGCCCAAGGCCGAGGAGACCCCGGCCGAGGTGCCCGCCTCGGAGACCCCGGAGGGTGCCGCCGAGGAGGCGGAGGCCGCTGAGGTCGTCACCGCCGAGGACGCCGGCAAGAGCGAGGCCTGAGCACCGTGCTGGCCGAAGCCCTCGAGCACCTCGTCCGCGGGGTCGTCGACCACCCGGACGACGTGACCGTGCGTGACAAGCAGCTGCGCCGCGGCTCGATCCTCGAGGTCCGGGTCCATCCCGACGACCTCGGCAAGGTGATCGGGCGCAACGGTCGAACGGCGACCGCGTTCCGTACCGTCATCTCGGCCCTCGCCGGCCGGGGTGGGGCGCGGATCGACTTCGTCGACGTCGACCGCGTCTCGCGTCGCTGATCGACAGCTCTCACGGACAGTCCGTGACGTCACGGCCGCTCTCCCTGACCGGAGGGCAGCCACATCGTCACGGACTGTCTGCGTCTAGCCTGGGATCCGTGGAGCGAATCGAGGTCGTCGTCGGCCGGGTCGGTCGGCCGCACGGCCTCCGGGGCGAGGTGACGGTTGAGCTGCGCACCGACGAGCCCGACCGCCGCTTCGCCGACGGGACGACGCTGCTCGCCGAGCCGCCGCCGGGCTCGGCCAACCGGCTCGCCTCCCTGACGGTCCGCCGCACCCGCTGGCACCAGGGGCGGCTGCTCGTCACGTTCGACGAGCTGGGCGACCGCGACGCCGCCGAGGCGGCCCGCGGGATCACGCTCCACACCGAGGTGGATCCCGGCGAGCGCCCCGCCGACCCCGACGAGTTCTACGACCACCAGCTCGTCGGCCTCACGGCGTACGACGTGGCGGGTACCCGGCTCGGCGAGGTCTCCGGACTCGTGCACGGTGGCGCCCAGGACCTGCTGACGGTGCGCACCGACGACGGGCGCGACGCGCTCGTCCCCTTCGTCAAGGAGCTCGTGCCCGAGGTCGACCTCGCGGCTCGCCGGGTCGTGGTCGCGGATCGGCCGGGCCTCGTCACCCCGCTGCCGGACGACCGCTGAGGGCATGCCGAAGGAGCCCGTCACCGCAGGGCTGAGGGACGAGCGTCGAGGCGCGCCACGACGTGTCGCAGGGGGTCCTCGTCACCCTTCCACGGGGCCCCCGACTCCTGGTGGACGGGTGGATACAGTCCGATAACGATGGAGACACGGGTGCTTGCCCTCCTTTGTGACAGGAGACATGGTTGGCGGCGCTAAGCGTTTCATGCGCACCTTTCTCAAGGAGGACCTATATGAAGGTCAGGATGCCTTTGCGCGCGACCGCCGTTGCCGCGGCGCTCGTGCTCGGGCTTGCCGCCTGTGGTGGCGGCGACGACCCGGAGCCCAACCCGGGCACCGGCGACGAGCCCGCCGGTGACGCCGGGGGCGAGTACGTCGCCGAGATCACCGAGCCGTCGTTCCTCGCACCGGCCTCGAACTGCTACGAGTCCGAGTGCTCCGCGATCCTCGACATGATCAACGACCCGCTCGTGACCACCGACGCGGAGAGCGGCGAGCTGGTGTTCGACGGCCTTGCCGAGAGCATCGAGCCCAACGACGACCAGACCGTCTGGACCGTGACCCTCAAGGAGGGGCGCACCTTCCAGAACGGTGAGCCGGTCGACTCCGAGGCGTTCGCCCGTGCGTGGAACTACTCCGCCAACCCGAAGAACGCCCAGGCCACCGCTGGCTTCGTGTCCCGTATCCAGGGCGCCGGCGAGGGCAAGGAGATGTCCGGGCTGTCGGTCGTCGACGAGCGCACCTTCGAGGTCACCCTCAGCGGCCCGTTCTCGCAGTTCGGCCAGATGATGTCCTACGCGCCGGCCTTCGCGCCTATGGCGCAGGAGTGCATGGACGACCTGAAGGCGTGCAACGAGCAGCCGATCGGCACCGGTCCCTACATGATGGACGGCCCGTGGCAGCACGACGAGGCGATCACGGTCACCCGCTGGGCTGACTACGCCGGCGAGCAGGAGGGCATGGCCGACAAGGTCACCTTCCAGATGTTCACCGACCCGACCGCCGCGTTCCGTGACTTCCAGAACGGTGGTCTCGACGTGATCAGCCTGCAGCCCGAGGTGTACCTCGAGGCCAAGGGCCAGTACGCCGACGTCATCATCGAGGAGCAGACCGCGAGCCTGACCTACCTGGGCTTCCCGACTGGCACGGCGCCGTACGACAACGTGCAGCTCCGTCAGGCGATCTCCATGTCGATCGACCGTCAGCTGATCGCGGACCAGGTGTTCAACGGTCTGCTGTACCCGTCCACCGACATCGTCACGCCGCCGATCCCCGGCTCCCGTGAAGACGCCTGTGGCTACTGTGTCTACGACCCGGACCAGGCGAAGGCGCTGCTCGAGGAGTCGGGCGTCGACCCGAACCAGACGCTGGAGTACTACTTCAACGCCGACGCCGGTCACGACGCGTGGGTCGAGGCGGTTGCCCGTCAGGTCCAGGAGAACCTCGGCTTCGACTACAAGCTGCAGTCCACCGAGTGGGCCCAGTACCTCGAGCTGCTCGACGCGGGCAACTTCAGCGGTCCGTTCCGCCTCGGCTGGTCGCTGGACTACCCGTCCCCGGAGAACTACATCCGTCCGCTCGTGGGCACCGGCGGTGACTCGAACTACTCGGATTACTCGAACCCCGAGGTCGACGAGCTGCTCGTGCAGGGCGACGAGGCCGGCACGCTGGAAGAGGGCTTCGAGGCCTACCAGGCTGCTGGTGACATCGCCCTCGAGGAGATGCCGATCATCCCGCTGTGGAGCGGCGGTACTGCTATCGCCTACTCCGACGAGGTGGGCGACGTCTCGTACGACGTGGGCCAGGGGGAGATCGCGTTCAAGGCGATCACCGTCAACCAGTGAGAATCACGATCGCCTAAGGTAGCAATCACAGGCGACCTGAGCGGGGGTCGGGCCGACGGCTCGGCCCCCGCGTCTGGTTGTGCATCTCGCCTCTCGTCGTGCACTGTCACGGAAAGGGATCCGCATGGGGCGCTACGTAGCTCGACGACTCATCCAGTTCATCCCCACCATCTTGGGGACGCTGTTCCTGCTCCACCTCCTGAGTGTCCTGACGATCCAGGTCGTCGGTGACCCGGTCAGAGCCCTCTTCGGCGAGAACGCACCGCCACGGGAGGTCATCCTCCAGCTGCAGGCGCGCTACGGCCTCGACGACCCGTGTCTCCAGCAGACGGGCAACCCGTGCATCGGGCTCTTCGTCGACCGGATGGGCCAGTACGCCCAGGGAGACTTCGGCGTCGACTTCCGCCAGCAGCCGGTCATGGACCAGTTCCTGCACCGGATGCCGATCACCGCACGGATGGCGATCATCGCGCTCGTCTTCGAGACGGTCGTCGGCATCATCCTCGGCATGCTCGCCGGCCTCCGCAAGGACAAGTTCATCGACAACTTCGTCCGGGTCTCGACCGTGCTCCTGATCGCGTTCCCGGTGTTCGTGTTCGGGTCGCTGGCACTGCTCTTCGTCGGCCTGAAGCTCGGGCTCTACCTGCGAAATAGCGACTGGGCTCCCGAATGGCTCGGGCAGATGTTCCAGATCGGTTACAACCCCGACTATCCATGGCTCAGCCTGACCTTGCCCGGTCTGGTCCTGGGCGCGTTCTCCCTCGCCGCCATCGCGCGGCTGACGCGCACCAGCCTGATCGAGAACCTGCGGTCCGACTACGTGCGGACCGCCAAGGCGAAGGGCCTCACCACCCGCCGCACGATCGGGATCCACACGCTGCGCAACTCGCTGATCCCGGTGGTGACCTACATCGGCATCGACGTCGGCCTGGTGCTGGGCGGCTCGATCGTGACGGAAGGCATCTTCAACGTGCCGGGCGTCGGGCTCCTGACGTTCAACGCGATCGAGCGCAACGACACCCCGATCATCATCGGCGTGGTCACGATCCTGGCCATCGCGTTCCTGGTGGCCAACCTGCTCGTCGACATCCTGTACGCCGCACTCGACCCGAGGATCCGCTATGAGTGACCTGAGCGCGGCCTCCGCCGCGGCCGCCGGCGAGCCCGGTGCCATCGCCGAGGGGACCTCGGGCAGCAACCGGTCGCTGTGGGGCGACGTCCGCTACGAGCTGGTCCGCAGTCCCGTCTTCTGGGTCTCGGCCGTGCTGGTGCTCGTCGTCCTCCTGATGGCGTTCTTCCCGCAGCTGTTCGCCAGCACGTCGCCCAACTCGCGTGGCGCCTGCCCGCTCCAGCAGGCGCGCGTGGGTCCCTCGTGGGACCACCCGTTCGGCTACACGTCCGCCGGCTGCGACATGTGGTCGTCGCTGGTCTGGGGCACCGGCAAGTCGGTCATCGTGGCGATCCTGGTCACGGCGGGCACCGTGATCCTCGGGGTCGTGACCGGCACCGCCGCCGGCTGGTTCGGCGGGTTCACCGACACGGTGATCGGCCGGATCACCGACATCTTCTTCGGCCTGCCGTTCATCCTCGGCGCGATCGTGTTCCTGGCGATCTTCCCCACCCGCAACATCTGGACGATCTCGCTGGTGCTGATCATCTTCGGGTGGACGTCGCTGACACGCGTGATGCGAGGCAGCGTGATCTCCACGAAACAGAAGGACTTCGTCGACGCGGCCAGGGCCTTGGGCGCGACCGACATGTTCATCATCCGCAAGCACATCCTCGCCAACAGCATCGCCCCGGTCATCGTGCTCGCCACGATCGGACTGGGCGCCTACATCAGCGCCGAGGCGACGTTGACGTTCCTCGGGGTGGGCTACCAGCGACCGACCGTGTCGTGGGGCCTGCTGGTCAGTGAGGGCCAGGGTCTGGCGCTCGCCGGCTTCTGGCACCTGCTGGTCTATCCGTGTGCGTTCATCGTCGTCACCGTGCTCGCGTTCATCCTGCTGGGTGACGTGCTCCGCGACGCCCTCGACCCCCGAAGCCGCTGAGGTACACAAGTCCCATGACCGACACCAAGTCCGACGTCACCGCAGGGCCCGCGAAGTCCCCCCTGCGCGACGTCGCCGTTCGACCCGTCCGCCCCGCTGCTGGAGGTGGAGGACCTTCAGGTCGAGTTCGACACCCGCGACGGCGTGGCCAAGGCCGTCAACGGCGTGAGCTTCTCGCTGTCCGAGGGCGAGACCCTCGGCATCCTCGGTGAGTCCGGGTGCGGGAAGTCCGTGACGGCGCAGGCCATCATGGGCATCCTCGACATGCCACCCGCCCGGATCGCCGGCGGCGAGGTGCGGTTCCGCGGCGTCGACCTGCTGAGCATGGACGAGAAGCTCCGACGCCACGTCCGCGCCAACAAGATCGCCATGATCTTCCAGGACGCGCTCTCCTCGTTGAACCCCGTGTTCACCGTGGGGTGGCAGCTCGCGGAGAGCTTCCGGGTCCACCAGGGCGCCGACCGCAAGCAGGCCAAGGCCAAGGCCATCGAGATGCTCGAGCTGGTCGGGATCCCGGCGGCGAAGAACCGGGTCAACGACTTCCCCCACCAGTTCTCGGGCGGTATGCGCCAGCGCGTGATGATCGCGATGGCGCTGTCGCTCAAGCCCGACGTGATCATCGCCGACGAGCCCACCACGGCGCTCGACGTCACGGTGCAGGCGCAGGTGATGCAGCTGCTCGCCGACCTGCAGCAGGAGATGCGGCTCGGCCTGATCCTGATCACCCACGACATGGGGGTCGTCGCCGACGTCGCCGACAAGATCTGCGTCATGTACGCGGGCAACGCGGTCGAGCAGGCGGACGTCTACCAGACCTACGAGTCGCCGGCCCACCCCTACACCAAGGCCCTGCTCGAGTCGATCCCACGGGTCGACCAGAAGGGCCAGGAGCTCACGGTGATCAAGGGTCTGCCTCCGGCACTGGTGAACCCGCCGCCCGGCTGCCTGTTCCACCCGCGGTGCACCTTCGCGCGGGACAGGTGCAAGGTCGAGGCGCCGCCGCTCTACCCCGTCCCCGGCGGTCGGGCCAGCGCGTGCCACTACTGGGAGGAGGTCATGGCCAAGTGACCACCGACACCGCTCACGTCCACGACCCGGCTGCCGGGAGCGACGACCCGGACGTCGTCCTCACCGTCCGCAACGTCAGGAAGTACTTCCCGCTGACGCAGGGCATCGTGTTCCAGCGCACCATCGGCCACGTCAAGGCCGTCGACGGCGTCTCCTTCGAGCTGCGCAAGGGCGAGACCCTCGGCATCGTGGGGGAGTCCGGGTGCGGCAAGTCGACGCTGGGTCGGCTCCTCATGGGCCTGGAGTCGCCGACCGAGGGCTCGATCAAGCTGCTCGGGCACGAGATGGCGGGCCTGAAGCCCTCCCAGCTGCGAGCGCTGCGGCGCGACATCCAGATCGTGCTCCAGGACCCGTACTCCTCGCTCGACCCGCGGATGACGGTCGGCGACATCGTCGGCGAGCCGTTCGACATCCACCCCGAGGCCCTCGAGGGACGCGAGCGCCGCAAGGTGCTCCAGGAGCTGCTCGACGTGGTGGGCCTCAACCCCGACCACATCAACCGCTACCCCCACCAGTTCTCCGGCGGCCAACGGCAGCGGATCGGCATCGCCCGCGCCCTGTCGCTGAAGCCCAAGGTGATCGTGTGTGACGAGCCGGTCTCCGCGCTCGACGTGTCGGTCCAGGCGCAGGTCGTCAACCTGTTCGAGCGACTGCAGGACGAGTTCGGGCTGTCCTACGTCTTCATCGCCCACGACCTGTCGGTGGTCCGTCACATCTCCGACCGGGTGATGGTGATGTACCTCGGCAAGGCGGTCGAGATCGGCAACGAGGACCAGATCTACGGCGAGCCGACGCACCCCTACACGCAGGCGCTGCTCTCGGCGGTGCCGGTGCCCGACCCGCGGATGAAGGGCCGGCGCGACCACATCGTGCTGGAGGGCGACGTCCCCAGCCCTGCCAACCCGCCGTCGGGGTGCCGGTTCCGGACCCGGTGCTGGAAGGCGGAGGACATCTGCGCCGAGGAGGAGCCGCTGCTCCAGATCCGTGCCTCGGCCGACCACCCGTCGGCCTGCCACTTCGCGGAGCCGCGCGAGATCATCCGCGCGATCGACGAGCCCGAGGGGCAGGACGCCTGAGGGTGGCTCCGAGCGCTTCCGTCGGGGGCGCGGCCTGCTGGTGGCGTGCGTGGTCACGCTGGCAGTCGTGGGCTGCGCCTCCGACGAACCACCCGCACCAGCTCCGAGCCCGACGGTGACCGAGCCGTCCGGGTCGTCGGCGGCCACCGACTCCGACGGGGTCACGACCACCTCGGACGTCTACCCGGACTGGACGGCGATCGACGGGCTCGAGACCCCGCGCGACGACTTCGGCACCGCCGTCGTCGGCTCCGACATCTGGGTCCTCGGGGGGATGACCGGTGAGCGCGGGAACCGGCTGCTCAGCATCGAGGTCCTCGACACCACCTCGGGCACGTGGACCACGTCCGAGGTCGAGATGCCGGTCGGGGTGGCCTCGTTCGAGGTCGTCGCCACCGGCCCGCGGATCTACGCCTTCGGCGGGTTCGACGCCGAGAGCCAGGCGATGGACTTCGCGGCCGTGCTCGACACCCGCACCGGCGAGTGGCGCGACCTCCCGCCGCTGCCACACGCCCGCTACGCCCACACCGTCACCGCCGTCGGCGGCTCCTTCTACGTCATCGGCGGCCGCGACGTGGGCGGCGAGGTCGCGGCTGTCGACGTGTTCGACCCGCGCACCGAGACGTGGACCACCCTCGACCGGCCGATGCCGAAGCCCCGGGCGCGTGACTCGCACAAGACGACCGCCGTCCCCGGAGGACTCGTCGTCGCCGGCGGTCAGCGCGACTTCCAGGACAGCGACCTGGTCGACCTGTTCGACCCGCGCACCGGCCGGTGGACGACGTTGCCCGACCTGCCCGAGCCGATGTCGCGGGCGGGCCTCGCCTACGCCGACGGCAAGCTCTGGATCTCGCTCCACGAGTCGGCCTACGTCATGGACGCGACGAGGCTCGAGACCTGGGAGCCGGGCAACGCGCTGACCCTTTCGCGGCACGGCATGGGCTACGTCGTCCACGACGGCTACCTCTACTCGATCGCCGGCTGTGCGCTGAACCCGCTGCGGGACGTGCGCACCGTCGACCGGATGAAGCTTCCCTGAGAGGCGGGCAGACATGCGGATCGACGTCGTCTCCATCTTCCCCGGCTACCTCGCGCCCCTGGAGCTCTCGCTCCCGGGCAAGGCGCGCGAGGCGGGGCTGCTCGACCTGCAGGTGCACGACCTGCGCGACTGGACGCACGACCGGCACCGGACCACCGACGACACTCCCTACGGCGGGGGCGCGGGGATGGTCATGAGGCCGGAGCCCTGGGGCGCCGCCCTGGACGACCTGCTGACCGAGGGCGCGACCCTGGTCGTCCCGACCCCGGCGGGGGCACGGTTCGACCAGGCGACGGCCCGCGAGCTCGCCGGGCGGCAGCGGCTGGTGCTCGCCTGCGGCCGGTACGAGGGCATCGACCAGCGGGTGGTCGACCACTACGCCACGACGTACGACGTGCGGGAGGTGTCGATCGGCGACTACGTGCTCAACGGCGGCGAGGCGGCGGCGCTGGTGATCATCGAGGCCGTGATCCGGCTGGTCCCCGGCTTCCTGGGCAACGCCGAGTCGCTGACCGAGGAGTCGCACGAGGCGGGACTGCTGGAGTACCCGAGCTACACCAAGCCGCCGACCTGGCGCGACCTCGACGTCCCCGACGTGCTGCGGGGCGGCGACCACGCGGCGATCGCCGCGTGGCGGCAGGACCAGCGCCTGCGACGGACCGCCGACCGGCGGCCCGACCTGCTGCCGCCGTCCGCGCTGCCCGGTGGCGAGGAGATCCGGCCGGCGGTCGCGGCCGACGCGGGCGAGATCCTCACGCTGCAGCGAGCCTGCTGGATGCAGGAGCAGCAGGCCAACCCCGATGCGTGGGTGCCGGCCCTCCACGAGACCCTCGACGACGTACGCCGCTGGCTGCCCGAGTGGACCGTGCTCACCCTGCGCCGGGCCGGCCGGCTCGTGGGCGGTGCCCGGGCCCGGCTCGACGGCGACGTCTGGGACATCGGCCGGCTGATGGTGGCGCCCGACCTCCAGGGGCAGGGCCTCGGCCGCGCGCTGTTCGAGGCGATCGAGGCGGCAGCTCCGGCGGCGGCCACGTCGTACGCGCTCTTCACCGGTGCCGGCAGCACCGAGAACCTCCGCTTCTACAAGCGGGCCGGCTACCGGCTGCGCGGCGCTGACCCGGACGTGCCGGGCGCGGTCAGGCTGACGAAGCGTCGCTGAGCCAGGCGTGGGCCGCGACCAGCTCGCCGACGAGCGTCTCCGTCAGCAGCCGGACGTCGTCGATGTCGTCGTGGACGTAGCGCAGCGTCTCGGTGGCGCCGGGGACCTCCGCGCCGACGGCGACGACCGTGGTCCCGCGCTGACGGGTCCACTCCAGCAGCTGCGGCTCCCACCGGGATCCGCCGAGCAGGAGCATCCGGTAGTCGGTGGTCTTCGTGAGGTAGACGTCGACGTGGCTCCAGTCGCCGGTCTCGCAGCCGACGGCGGGCAGCCGAGGTCCCTCGCGCAGCATCAGGGCCGACTGGTACGCCGAGGAGATCCGTCGGGCCGGGGCGACCACGTGCGTCCCGTGCGGACCGAGCAGCAGCTCGGCGAGCCTGGGGTGCCAGGTGTCCGCCCGCGCGAGCAGGTCCTCCGCCGCGTCGGCAGCGTCCGCGACCGGCGGAGGCGGGGTGCCCGCCAGGTGCGACTCGAGCGCCATCAGCACCGCCAGCGTGTGCTGGAACGAGCGGCAGGCGACGCCGCCGCGCTCCTCGCCCGCCTGCATCCACACGGTGTGCGACGCGCGCTCGGTCAGCGTCCCGGGCTGGTTCGCCACCGCCACCACGGGCACGGCGAGCCGGTCCACGGCGTCCAGGGTCTCGACCGAGCCGGCCGACGCGGAGACCGCGATCACCAGGGTGTCCGGCGTGACGACAGGCAGCAGGTCGGACGAGGCCAGCTCGGCCACGGCGGGGACGCCGGCGGCGCGGAGCCGGGCGGCGCAGACCAGGTTGGCGTAGTGGGAGGAGCCCATGCCGACCAGCAGCACCCGCGCGGGAGGCGCGACGAAGGCCCAGGCGTCGTGGAGGTCGAGCTCTCGCAGCCGGGCCGGCTTCTCGAGCAGGTCAGCGAGGAACAGGTCGGGTCTCACGACAGCCCCCTCCGGCGCAGCGCCGCCTCGGGCACGTAGCGCCACCGCGGCAGGTGGGAGTCGGCGTACGCGAGCTCCCGGTGGATCTGGTCGAGCACGAACCCTCCCAGCAGCGCGGGGTCGAGGAGCGCGTCCGCCGAGGAGCGGTACGCCGCCAGGAACTCGCCCTGGATCTGCTCGGTCCAGGCGACCACGTCGTCGTCCGGAAGGTCGGGCGCGTAGTGCCGCACTACGTGGCCGACGTTCTCGAGGGCCACGAGCATGCCCGCCACGTCGTACGCCGCCGGACGGTGCCGGACCCGCTCCTCCGGCGGGAGCGTGGGGTTCCCGTCGAAGTCGATGACGAACAGCTCGCCGTCGGGGGTCCGCAGCACCTGGCCCACGTGGTAGTCGCCGTGGTCGGCGACCGGCCCGGTCGGGGTGTCCGCCAGGGCGAGGTGCATCGACGCGGTCAGCTGTCCCAGACGCTCGGCGAACGGGAGCACGTCGCCGTCCTCGACCCCCAGCGCGACCTGGCACGCGGTCAGGCACCAGGTCCAGCCGTCGGTCGCGTCGGGCACCAGGTCGACGACGGTCGCCACCGGCACCCAGAAGTCGTCCGGCGTCCGCCACTCGACCATGCCCCGCAGCCGCGGCATCGCCGTGAAGCCGGCGTCGGCGAGCCGCCGCAGGCGCTCCGGGCCGGGGTGCGGCCCGACCAGGGGCTCGGTGATCCACTTGACGACCACGCTGTCACCCACGACCCAGGAGTCGTTCGTCTGGTCGACGTCGATCCGGCGTTCGGTCAGGTCCACCGTCGGCGGCTCGCCGCGAGTCAGCCGGAAGCCGTCGGGGGCCTCGGCGTCGGACGCGAGCAGCTCGAGCAACGCCGCGTTCGGCCGAGGTCCCGAGCGAGCGGCGCGCCAGTGTCCGTCCTCCGCGCTGACGACGACCGGGAAGTCGGTCACCGACGTCAGCCGCGCTGCCCGACGTGGTCCAGCCCGACCCGCTCGATGATCTCGGCGCCGCGGTGGAGCCCGGCGCGTTCCCGGATCGCCGTCCCGACGCGGGCCGCCCGGTCCCGCAGGGCGGTGTCACCCAGGAGCTCGTCGATCGCGCCGAGCAGCTCCTGGTCCGTGAAGTCGTAGGTCGCCAGCCGGCGACCGAAGCCGGTCTCGTGCACCCGCTGGGCGTTGTCGTACTGGTCCCAGAAGAGGGGCAGCACGATCATCGGCTTGCCGAAGTGCAGCGACTCGGTGGTCGTGTTGTTGCCGCCGTGGGTGATGACCAGGTCGACCTGCGGGATGACCTTCGTCTGCGGGACGATCGCGGCGCCGACCATGTTGTCGGCGAGCCGGAGCTCGTCGGCGCGGGGGCCCATGCTCACCACGACCTTGTGGGGAGTGGTGGCGAGCACGTCGATCAGCCGCTGGAGCAGGCCGATGTCGGCCCCACCGAGCGAGCCGAGGGACAGGTAGATCAGCGACGAGTCCTGCGGCCGCTCCTGGAACGAGGCGGGCAGCGCGTACTCCTCGTCGGTCTCGCGGACGCTGGAGTCGAGCCGGTGCCAGGTGCTGTCGAGCGGCCGGGCGTCGACGTAGTCGAGCTCCTCGGGGTAGACGTAGAGGTTGGCGACGCTCGAGGTGTGGATGAAGTCGCGGGGAGACAGCGGCTCCGCGCCCTGCTCCTGCACCCAGGCGTCGAAGGCGTCCCACGTCTCCTGGTGCGTACGGTCGAACTCGGCGAGGAAGTCGTCCCACCCGGTCCGGTCGTCGGCGGCGTACCCGGAGAACACCGGCGCGATGTCGTCCCCCCGGACCTCGAGGGGGTTGCAGGAGACGATCCGCACGAACGGCGCACCGGACGTCAGCAGCGCCGGGAACGTGACCACGTTGTCCTCGACGAGCACGTCCGGCCGGTGCTCGGCGATGATCGACCGCAGCTGCGGCTCGCAGAACTTCGCCCCGTCGATGAGTGCCTGGTACGTCGGCTGGACGAAGCTCGTCAGCTGCTCGACGGTGGGCTTGCGGAACTCCGGTGCGGTCTCGTTGATGAAGTCGATCCAGAACTGACCGGCGGCGTCCTCGGGGGCGTCCGGGTCCGGCTCGGCGAGGTCGACCAGCGCCTCCACGAAGCCGAGCGGCGCGAGCTTGCCCTCCCACGAGCGCTCGGCGGCGAACACCACGGTGTGTCCGCGCTCGAGCAGCACCTTGCCCAACCCGATGCACTGGTTGGTCGGTCCGTAGGCCGACTCGGGCATGAACAGCACGGTGAGGCTCGGGGTCTGCTGGTCGGTCATGCGGGCGTTCCTTCCGTGGGGACGAGCGGGTGGCCGGTGGCGACGCGGGCGTAGTCGAGGATCAGCTCCGCTGCCGTGTCGTGGTCGATGCTGGGGTGGCCGGCGATGATCCGGTAGCCGTAGGCGTCCTCGAGGGCGACCAGGTTGCGGGAGACGGTCCGGGAGTCGTGGGCGAGCTCGAACACGCCGCGCGCGGTGCCGGACTCGAGGATGACCTGGTACATCGCGACCTGGCGGTCGTAGAGCGCCGTGAGCAGCGCGGCGTAGACCGGCTGGCGCCCTGCGGCGCCGCCGAGCTCGCACAGGAGCCGTACCGAGGCGTCCTGGCGGTCGACCGGGAGGCCGGTCCGGACCGTGACGACCAGCTTCTCCACCGGGTCGTCGATCGTGGCCAGGGCCGCGATCCGCTCGTCGTAGAAACGCTCCATGCCCGCGCGGTTGGCCTCGAGCAGCAGCGCCTGCACGTCGGGGAAGTGGTAGAGCACGGCCCCCGAGGTGAGCCCGGCCGCCTCGGCGACGTGCCGCAGCTTCGCGTCGGCGCCGTGCTCGAGCATCGCCCGCTGCGCGGCCCCCACGAGGGCGTCGCGGCGCGCCCGTCCGGCCTTCGAACGACTCATGGCTGGTCACCCTGCCACGAATCGCCCATTTCTTGAAGATCCGTTCAAAGAATCTGGGTAACAAGCGGGTTTCAAGCGTGCTCAGCCCTTGCGGGACTTTGAATGTCTCTGCAATCTTGGCGCTGAGGTCACGCAATCCGGAAGCCGAGGAGGCACCTATGACCCCACTCAGGACTTCGCGCAAGCTCGCCCGACGCACGGTGTGGGGGATCGGTGCCCTCGCCCTGGCCACGTCGCTCGTCGCCTGTGGCGGCGACGACCCGGCCACGCCCGAGGCCAGCGACCTCGACCCCGATGCCGACCTGTCGACCCAGTCGGTCACGGTGTCCAACTGGGCCGGCTACATGGCCGAGGACATCGGCGACCAGTTCGCCACGGAGACCGGTTCCTCCCTGGAGGTGGCAGAGCACGCCACCAACGAGGAGGTCATGGCCAAGCTCACCGCCGGGGGCGACTCCGGGATCGACGTGGCCTTCGTGTCCGGGCAGTACGCCCAGGCGCTCAACGAGGCCGGCCTGCTCGAGCCGATCAGCGCCGAGCTGGTCCCCAACCTCTCGAACCTCTACTCGCAGGCCGAGGAGCTCGGTCACGACGAGGGCAACGTCTACTCCGTCCCGTACACCTGGGGCACGACCGGCATCTGCTACCGCTCGGACCTGGTGGACCCGGCCCCGACCTCGTGGAACGACATCCTCGAGCCGGACCCGGAGTACGCCGGCAAGATCACCATGCTCTCGACCGAGCGCTGGCTGGCACTGCCCGCGCAGAAGGCGCTCGGCTACTCGGTGAACACCACCGACGACGCCGAGCTGGCGGAGATCCAGGAGAAGCTGATCGCGGCGAAGGACGGCCTGCTCGGCTACGACGACACCACGTTCTACGAGAAGCTGATCTCGGGCGAGGCCGTGATGACCGAGGCCTGGGACGGCTGGTGCGGCTACGGCATGGCCGAGAACCCCGACATCAAGTTCGTGGTGCCCGAGGAGGGCAGCGACCTGTGGGTCGACACGATGGTCGTGCTCAAGGACTCCGAGAACAAGGAGGCCGCGATGGCCTTCATCAACATGATGCTCGAGCCCGAGACGCACGCCTGGGTGACGGAGAACGTCTACTACAACGTGCCCAACGAGGCGGCCGGCGAGCTGGTGCCGGCCGAGCTGAAGGAGCAGTTCCCCCAGCTCGACGTCACCCCCGACCAGCTGGCCGAGGGCGAGAGCCTGATCGACCTCGGTGAGGACTCGACGAAGTACACGGAGCTGACGACCGAGGTCACCGCCTCCTAGATGACTCCTTCCAGTGTCCGCTGCCCCTGAGGCCCGGCCCCGGGACCGCCACCGTCTCCTCGAGAAGGTGGTGCTCCTGGGTCCGGGCCTGCTCTTCACCGCGGTCTTCGTGGCCGTGCCGGTGCTGCTGGTCCTGAGCTACACGGTGTTCGACCGCGGCAGGTTCGGCGGGGTCGTCTACGAGTTCGGGCTCGACAACTTCAGCCGGGCGTTCGAGCCGACGTACCGCAAGGTGCTGGTCAGCTCGATCTGGATCGCCGGGCTGACGACCCTGATCGCCCTCGCGCTGGGCTACCCGGTGGCGTACGCGATCGCCAAGATGCCTGTGCGCTGGCGCAACGTGGTGCTGGTGCTGGTCGTCGTGCCGTTCTGGACGAACTTCCTGATCCGCACCTACGCCTGGATCATGCTGCTCAACACCCAGGGGATGGTGAACGACGCCCTGGTCGGCGTCGGGGTCGTGGACGAGCCGCTCACGCTGCTCTACACCCGCGGCGCCGTCGTCACCGGGCTGGTCTACGCGTACCTGCCGCTGATGATCCTGCCGATCTACGCCTCCGTGGCCCGGCTCGACATCGAGCTGCGGGAGGCGTCCGCCAACCTCGGGGCGACCCGGCTCGCGACGTTCGTGCGGGTCACCCTGCCGCTGTCGCTCCCCGGCGTCGTGACCGGCTGCATCTTCGTGTTCGTCCCCAGCCTCGGGAACTTCGTGGTTCCCGAGCTGCTCGGCGGTGGCAAGTCCGTGATGGTGGGCAACCTCATCCGCGACCAGTTCCTGAAGGCGAGGGACTGGCCGTTCGGGGCCACGCTCGCCCTCTGCATGGTGGTCTTCCTGGTCGCTCTGTTCGCGATCCAGTCGCTCGTGAGCCGGCGGTACGCCGTGGAGGGCGACCGGTGAGCGGCCGCTCGCAGGCACCCCGACCCCACCGGCTGGGCTGGCTCTGGCTGCCGCTCCTGGCGTGCTTCTCGTTCCTGTACGTGCCGATCGTCGCCCTGGTGGTGATGTCGTTCAACAGCGGGAAGTCGGCCCTGAACTTCTCGGGGCTGTCGCTGCGGTGGTACCCCGAGCTCTTCCGGGACGGCGACCTCGGCGAGGCACTCCTGAACTCGCTCCTGGTCGCCGTCGGCTGCACGCTCGTCTCCACCGTGCTCGGGACGATGCTGGCGGTCGGGCTGGTCCGCCACACCCGCTCCACCGCGCTGGACTCGCTCGTCATGGCGCCGGCGATCCTGCCCGACCTGATGATGGCGATCGGGCTGCTGTCCTTCTTCGCCGCGGTCGGGGCGTCGCTCGGTCTCGCGACGGTGGCCCTCGCCCACGCCGCGTTCGGCACGGCGTTCGTGGTGGCCGTCGTCCGAGCCCGGCTCGTGCAGCTCGACCGGTCGCTGGAGGAGGCCTCCCAGGACCTGGGGGCAGGCTGGTTCACGACGTTCTGGCGGATCACGCTGCCCTCGATCGCCCCGGCCGTGGCGGCGGGTTCGCTGCTCGCCTTCACGCTGTCGATCGACGAGTTCGTGATCGCCTTCTTCACCAACGGGCCGACCAGCCCGACCCTGCCCATCGAGATCTACTCGCGGGTGCGCTTCGGCGTGACCCCGGAGATCAACGCCCTGGCGACGATCCTGCTGGCGGTCAGCGCGATCGCGGTCGTCGTCGTCGCCGTGGCGGTCGGACGAACGGAGAACCGCGCTGATGACTGACCCACTGGTGTCCATCAAGGGCGTCGGGGCGTCGTACGGCAGTGTCCGCGCCCTCGACGACGTCTCCCTCGACATCGGCGACCAGGAGTTCTTCGCGCTGCTCGGACCGTCGGGCTGCGGCAAGACGACGCTGCTGCGGTCGCTTGCGGGCTTCGAGACGCCGACCGAGGGGACCATCCTGCTGGGCGGCCAGGACCTGCTCGCGATCCCCGCCCACCAGCGGCCCGTGAACATGATGTTCCAGTCCTACGCCCTCTTCCCGCACCAGACCGTGGCCGGCAACGTCGGCTACGGCCCGGCCCGGGCAGGGGAGTCGAAGCGCGAGATCGCCCGCAAGGTCGGCGAGGTGCTGGCGATCGTCGGGCTGACGGGCCTCGAGGGTCGGCGGCCGCACCAGCTGTCCGGCGGCCAGCGGCAGCGGGTCGCCCTGGCCCGCGCGATCGTCAACCGGCCCCGGCTGCTGCTGCTGGACGAGCCGCTGTCGGCGCTGGACCGCAACGTCCGCTCGCAGATGCAGCTGGAGCTGAAGCGGCTCCAGCACGAGGTCGGGATCGCGTTCGTGATGGTCACCCACGACCAGGAGGAAGCGCTGTCGATGTCCGACCGGGTCGCGGTGATGGACGGTGGCCGGATCCAGCAGGTCGCCTCGCCCGAGGAGCTCTACGCCCAGCCGGCCAACCGGTTCGTGGCCGAGTTCATCGGTCAGAGCAACCTGTTCGAGGGTGCCGAGGCCCCGGGTGGCCTCGCGGTCGGCGATCGGGTGCTGCCGGGCACCGGGTCCGGGCGCTACCTCGTGGTGCGGCCCGAGCAGGTGCGGATCACGCCTGCGGGCGAGGTCTCGGGGACGGTGCTCGAGACCCAGTTCGCCGGTGGCATGTCGACGATCGTGGTCACGCCGGACGAGGTGGCCACCGCCTCCGGCCAGCCGGTGCTGGTCCGGCAGCCGGGGCCGACCGGCGTCGAGCGGGGCGCCTCCGTGTCGATGACGTGGGACGCGGAGACCGCGGTGCTCGTTCCATGACCGGGCCGTCGGACCCGCTCGCCGACGCGGCCCCGCGGTCCTACTGGCACGACCTGCACGGCGTCGGCGAGACGAGTCCGCCGCTCACGGGCGACACCGACGCCGACCTCGTCGTGGTCGGTGCCGGGTTCACCGGGCTGTGGACCGCCATCACCGCGAAGCGACGCGACCCGGCTCGCGACGTGGTCGTGCTCGAGAGCCAGCACGTCGGGTACGGCGCCACCGGCCGCAACGGCGGGTTCGTCTCCGACTCGCTGACCCACGGGCTCGCGCACGGAATCGCGCGGTGGCCGGACCAGGTCGACGCCCTGGCCACGCTGGGGCGGGAGAACCTGGAGGGCCTCCGCGCCGACGTGGAGGAGCAGGGGATCGAGGCCGACCTGCGGCTCACGGGCAAGACCCTGGCCGCCACGACCCACCACCAGGCGGCGTCGCTCCCGGCCCTCGCGAAGCTCCTGGCCGACCACGGTGAGCACGTCGAGCTGCTCGACGCCGAGGCCGCTCGCGCCGACATCGCCTCGTCGACGTACCTGGGCGCGCTGCGCATCCGGAGTGGTGGCGGCACCCTCGACCCGGCGGCGCTGGCCGCCGGCCTCCGCGACTGGGCGCTCCGCCTCGGGGTGCGACTGCACGAGCGGACGCCGGTCTCGTCGGTCGAGCCCGGGGTGGTGGTCACGAACCGTGGTCGGGTGCGGGCAGGCCGGATCGCGCTCGCCACGAACGCCTACCCGGCGCCCGCCCGGCGGCTGAGGAAGTACGTCGTGCCGGTCTACGACCACGTGCTGGTGACCGAGCCGCTGACCGAGGACCAGTGGGCCGCACTGGGCTGGCCGGAGCGCCAAGGGGTCACCGACGCCGGCAACCAGTTCCACTACTACCGGCCGCTCGCCGACGGCCGGATCCTGTGGGGCGGGTACGACGCGATCTACTACTTCGGCTCGTCGACCGCCGCGGCGCGGGAGCAGCGCGACGCCTCTCACCGGCTCCTGGCGCGCCACTTCGCCGAGACGTTCCCGCAGCTGGCAGGACTGCGGTTCACGCACCGCTGGGCCGGGCTGATCGACACCTCGAGCCGGTTCGTGCCCTACGTCGGCGCCGACCGGAGCGGCTCGGTCGGTCACGCGATCGGCTTCACCGGCCTGGGCGTGGCCTACAGCCGGTTCGCCGCCGCCGCTCTGCTGGACGTCCTCGACGGCGGCCCGGCACCCGAGGTGCTGTCGGGGCGACCGGTCCCGTTCCCGCCGGAGCCGCTGCGCTACCTGGCCGTCCAGTCGACCCGCGCGGCGCTGGCTCGCGAGGACCGGACGGGCCGACGAGGGCCGTGGCTTCGCCTCCTGGACCGGTGCGGCGTGGGTTTCAACTCCTGATGCGTGAGAGGTGAGTGGAATGGACGGGATCTTCGTCGCCGGAGGGCGCCGGCCCGGGTCGGGTGTAGTCACCGAGCTCCGGGACCCGGCCACCGGTGAGGTGACGGCGTCGTTCGCGCAGGCCTCGGCGGCGGACGTGGACACGGCCGTGGCGGCCGCGCACGCCGCGTTGCCGGCGTGGGCAGCCCGCACCGCCGGCGACCGCGCGACGATCCTGTCGCGGGTGGCCGATGCGCTCGCGGCCGCCGACGACCTGGTGGACCTCGAGGTGCGCGAGACCGGAAAGCCGCGGTCGGTCTTCGCCGACGGCGAGCTCGGCTTCGGGGTCGACAACCTGCGCTTCTTCGCCGGAGCAGCGCGGTCGCTCGAGGGATCGGGTGCCGGCGTCCTCTCGAGCGGCTACACCTCGATGATCGTGCGTCGGCCGGTCGGGGTCGTCGCCGGGATCGCGCCGTGGAACTTCCCGTTCGTGATGGCGATCTGGAAGCTCGGCCCGGCGCTGGCGGTCGGCAACACGGTCGTGCTCAAGCCGGCGCCCGAGACCCCGTCGTCGACCCTCCGGCTCGCCGAGATCGCCGTCGAGGCCGGTCTCCCCCCGGGCGTGCTCAACGTGGTCACCGGGGGAGCGGACGTCGGCGCCGCCCTGGTCGAGCACCCCGAGGTCGCGATGGTGTCGATCACCGGCTCTTCGCGGGCGGGGCGGGCCGTGATGTCGGCCGCCGCGCCCAGCACGAAGCGGCTGCACCTCGAGCTGGGCGGCAAGGCACCCGCGGTGGTGTTCGCCGACGCCGACCCGGCCGGCACCGCCCGCGGCCTCGCCCTCGGTGCGACGTACAACTCCGGCCAGGACTGCACCGCTGCGACGCGCGTGTACGTCGAGCGGTCGGCTCACGACCCCCTGGTGGCGGCGCTCGCGGCCCAGCTGTCGGCGATCAGGCTCGGCGGGCCCGACGACCCGGCCACCGACATCGGACCGCTGATCAGCCGCCAGCACCGCGACCGGGTACACGGCTTCGTGACCCGGGCGGTCGACGCCGGTGCGACGGTCGTGACCGGCGGCGAGGTGCCGGACGGACCGGGCGCCTACTACCCGCCGACCCTGGTCACCGGCGCCGACCAGGCCTCGGAGATCGTCCAGGACGAGGTGTTCGGCCCGGTGCTGGTCGTGCTGCCGTTCGACGGAGAGGACGAGGCGGTGGCCCTGGCCAACGACAGCGCCTACGGCCTCGCCTCCTCGGTGTGGACCCGCGACGTGCAGCGCGCGCTGCGGGTCGCCCACCGGATCGAGGCGGGAGTCACCTGGGTCAACGACCACCTCCCGATCGCGTCCGAGGCGCCCCACGGCGGGGTGAAGGCCAGCGGCTTCGGGAAGGACATGAGCCACGAGGCACTGCTCGAGTACACCGTCACCCACCACGTGATGGTCCGCCACGAAGCCCCGCCCGAGCACGACTCGTTCCGACCGGCGTGACCGGCCCTCGGCCACGGATTTCCGCCTGGCGTCCCGGCTCTGGCAGACTTGCTTCTCGGCCCAGTCGGCCAAACCCGGACCACCCGAGGGCACCAGCCCGGCAGGAGGTCTGCGTCGCGCTCCTGCCACAGGGGGAGCGGACGCCGCCGGCCACCCGCACTGGACCACCAGCGTGATCATCCGATACCGCGACTGACCTGTGGCACTCGTGAGGAGAGACATGAGCAACCACCTCATCACCGACCTCGGCGACGCCATCAAGCGCGACGACGTCCCCGCCTTCCGCGCCGGCGACACCGTGAACGTCCACGTGAAGGTCGTCGAGGGCAGCCGGTCCCGCGTCCAGCAGTTCCAGGGCGTCGTCATCCGGGTCCAGGGCTCCGGCATCGGTCGCACCTTCACCGTCCGCAAGGTCTCCTTCGGCGTGGGTGTCGAGCGGACCTTCCCGCTCCACTCGCCGATCTTCGAGAAGGTCGAGGTCATCACCCGCGGCGACGTCCGCCGCGCGAAGCTCTACTACCTGCGCAACCTGCGCGGCAAGGCGGCGAAGATCAAGGAGCGCCGCGAGGCCTGAGGGCGACCGACCCCTCCGGGTTGGTTCTCCATGGTTAGGCTCATCGCGTGACGTCAGACGACCGCGGCTCCGCCTCCGGCGTCGTCGACGACCAGGACGGGCCGCGGTCGTCCCGTCACCGGGCCACGAAGGACGCTCCCGACGAGGGCAAGAAGCACCTGCCGCTCTGGCAGGAGACGCTGCTGCTGCTCGGCATGGCCCTCGTGCTCGCTGTCATCATCAAGGCGCTGTTCGTCCAGGCGTTCTACATCCCGTCGGAGTCGATGGAGCCGGGGCTGATCGAGAACGACCGGATCCTGGTGCAGAAGGTCTCCTACTGGTTCGACGGCGAGCCCGAGCGCGGCGATGTCGTGGTGTTCAAGGACCCGGGCGGCTGGCTGCCGCCCGACGCCGACGGGCCGCAGAACGCGGCGGCCAAGGTGCTCGCCAAGATCGGGCTCTACCCGCAGGGCGGGCACCTCGTGAAGCGCGTGGTCGGTGTCGCCGGCGACACGATCGTGTGCTGCGACAAGCGGGGTCGGCTCTCCGTCAACGGCACCCCGCTCGACGAGGACCCCTACATCCGCGAGCAGGGCCTCCAGTGCAACGGGCCCCGCGCCACCCCGTCGTGCGACTGGACGGCCGGGCCGGTGCCCGACGGCACCGTCTTCGTGATGGGCGACAACCGCGCCCGCTCGGCCGACTCCTCCGAGCACATGTGCAAGGCGAGCCAGACCGACTGCGTCCCGGGCGACGAGTTCGTGCCGGTCGACCTGGTCGTCGGCAAGGTCTTCGTCCTCCTCTGGCCCACGTCCCGGTTCGACTGGATCGGTCGTCCCGACTCGTTCGCGGACGTGGCCGACGCTCCCTGAGGTACGTCGTGTCCCAGCTGCCCCGAGGTCTCACCGTCCGGCGCGACGCCGGTCTGTACGGCTACGAGCGTGCGCTGCGGCGCGTCGGCATCGAGCCGATCGCCGGCGTCGACGAGGCCGGTCGCGGCGCGTGCGCCGGGCCGCTCGTGGCAGGCGCCGCGATCCTGCCGCCGGGACAGGCCGGCGTCATCCCCGGCCTGGCGGACTCCAAGCTGCTCACCGAACGGGCCCGGGATCGCTGCTACGAGCACATCCTGAAGCGGGCGACCGCGTGGTCCGTCGTCGTGCTGCCCTCCACCGAGTGCGACCGGCTCGGGATGCACGTCGCCAACGTGGAGGCGCTGCGGAGGGCCGTGGCGCTGCTCGAGGTGCCGGCGGCGTACGTGCTGACGGACGGGTTCCCGGTCGACGGCCTCGGCACGCCCGGGCTCGCGGTGTGGAAGGGCGACCGGGTGGCGGCGTGCATCGCCGCCGCCAGCGTGCTCGCCAAGGTCACGCGCGACCGGATCATGACCGGCCTGCACGACGACTACCCGGCGTACGACTTCCGGACCCACAAGGGCTACATCACCGACGACCACGCGGCGCTGCTCACCCGGCACGGCCCGTGCCCCGAGCACCGGAGGCGGTTCGTGAACGTCCGCAGGGCCGCGGGGCTGGAACCCGAGCCGGACGTGCACAATGACCTCGTGGAGGAGAGCAGATGAGCGCCGAGGACCTCGAGAAGTACGAGACGGAGATGGAGCTCACGCTCTACCGCGAGTACCGCGACGTCGTCGGCATCTTCAAGTACGTCGTCGAGACCGACCGGCGCTTCTACCTCTGCAACCAGGTCGACGTGAAGGCCCGCACCGAGTCCGGCGACGTCTTCTTCGAGGTGTCCATGAGCGACGCCTGGGTGTGGGACATGTACCGGCCCGCGCGGTTCGCCAAGAACGTCAAGGTGCTGACGTTCAAGGACGTCAACGTCGAGGAGCTCTCGCCCTCCGAGATCGACCCGCCCAAGGTCTGAGCCGCCCGCGCTACTGGTCCAGCGCGATCTCGCCGGGCACTGCCGGCAGCTGAGCGTCGGTGGAGTTGATCACCCGCACGCAGGACTTGTTGCCGTTGGCCTTGGTGACTCCTCCTGCCACGACCGGGCCGCCGGCGAACTGGAAGCACGAGTTGCCGTTGAAGGCGAGCGTGCCCGACTTCAGGTAGACCATTCCCGTGATCGAGGTGTTGCCGTTGCCCTGCAGGTCGAGGTTCTGGACGTTGTTACGGTCGTAGATGATCGCCTTGCCGGCGTTGGCCCCGCTGGTCGGTGCAGCTATGGCCACGTTCCCGTTCTTGAAGTCGAGCTTGCCGCCGGCCTCGTTCGCGTTGCAGGCCCGCGGCGTCGCCGAGGTGCCGCACAGCACGTACAGGGTCACGCCGGTGCCGGTGAGGTTCGTGTTGTTCTTCATGTCCCACGTCCCCGTGACGACGTAAGTGCCCGGCTGGAGGGCGCACGCGGAGTTCGGGAGGCTGACGCTGCCGTAGCGTCCGGGGCCGGCGCTGGCATCGGTGCCGCAGGGGCTGTTCGTGCCCTTGTTGGCAGTCGGGATGGCGGGCATCGCGATCGCAGCGAGCGGGTCGGGGATGGCGATGGTCTGGGTCACGGCGGGCGCGAACTGACCACCGTTGACCGTGCCCACGACTCCGATGCTGGTGCCGGCCGTCCAGGTCGAGTTGGGGCCGGCAGCCAGGTTGCCGTTGACCATGATCCCGCCCGGCGACACCGTGAAGTCGGCGTTGCCGGCGTCGACGTCGTTGAGGAAGCACAGCCCGCAGGTCCGTGCGGGGCCGCCCTTGACGACCGCCCGGGCGGCGGCCGACACGGAGATGGTGTCGACGCCCGCGGCCTGGCCGAGCCCGGTGTCGACGGTGCGCATCGGGATCCGGACGCGGACCTGCGTGGGCTGACTGGCGGCGTCGAAGGAGATGCACGTGTTGTTGTTGGCGTCGGGCCGGTGGGGCAGGGCGCCGGCATCGGGACAGTTGTTCCAGTTGGCCGCCACCACGCCGTAGTTGACCGCGGCGTAGGACCGGGCGGCGGCGATCGCGTCGGCGAAGCAGGGGGACTTGGCTCCCACCGGGGCCTGGCAGTTGCCGGACGCCGGGTACAGCACGTTGGCCGCGGCCAGCGCCGAGGCGTCCGCCGCGTTCTGGGACTGGCGGGTGGTGTCCCGGGCCAGCCCGAGGTCGACGACCAGCGCCGCGATCAGGAACAGCACCAGCACGACCGCGGCGGCCAGGATCGCGACGGCGCCTCGCTCGTCGGTACGACGGGCTCCGGTGGAGCGCACGCAAGGTCTTCATGGTCAGCACCAGTTCCAGTTCGCGCCGGTGAGGGCGGTGTCCTGCACGGTCAGCGTCGTCGGCGGGGAGGTGTCCTGCTCGATCGACATCTGGGTCTTCGACATGATGAAGCCCTGGTCCGGCATGGGCAGCAGCCCGATCGCGCCGTTGGACTTGACCATGGCGCAGACGACCAGCGGCTTGCCCTTGCTCCACCCCTGGGGGGCACTGATCTTGACCGCGATCGGCCCCGTCAACGGGTCGATGATCTCCTTGGTACTGCACCTGAGCTTCGCCAGCTCCCCGGTCTGGGCATCGCACGTCGTGGACGTGCTGAACGTCTTGACCACGCCCAGTCGGGCCGCCTCACGGACGCCCGTCCGGGTGCCCTGGGCGTCGAAGAAGTAGAGGCCGTACTGGATGGTCCCGAACAGGATCAGGAACAAGAGCGGTGCCACCAGCGCGAACTCCACCGCGGCGGCACCGCGGTGCGTCGTACGGCGCCGGACCTGCATGGCTCCCCTTGAACGGTGTGGCGGATGCGTCGAGGGCAAGTGTGGCAGGTGCCTGAGCGGTTCGTGCCGAATGTAGAAATCTTGTCTACCTCCTCACGCGACTAGACCAGTCGGGCAACTCCCGTCATGACCTCCCGCCTGGACCGTTGCTCGCATGACTGACCCACGACGTGCGAGGTGAAGGCATGGCTCTTGGTCGTCGCCTGTCCCGGCGCCGCTCGGATCGCGGTGCGTCGGCGGTGGAGTTCGCGCTCGTGCTGCCGTTCCTGCTGCTGATCGTCTTCGCACTGATCCAGTACGGGCTCTACTTCTTCTCGTCGCAGACCGGGTCCAACACGGTCAACGTCGCGGCCCGGCAGCTGACGGTCGGCAACTGCGACACGGCCGCGGAGCTGAACACGCTCGTCAACAATCGGCTCGGCTCGGCGCAGGTCGGCACCGCGACGGTCCAGCGGACCTACTACGACGTCGACGGCACCACATCGCTGGGCAGCCTGGCCACGAACGCCAAGGTCGGTGGCACCGTGAAGCTCGAGATCACGTTCGACAGCATCGACCTCAACTTCCCGTTCGTCCCGTTCCTGGACAACGCCAAGGTCTACCGGACCGTCACGGCTCGGGTCGAGGACACGACAGACCAGGGGTGTGGCGCATGAGCACGAGGCTTTCCTTCCAGAACCTGAGGATTCGCCGTCGCCCCGACCGCGGCGCGGTCGCCCTGATGACGGCGCTGCTGGCAGTCGTCCTGGTGAGCATCGCCGCACTGGGCGTCGACCTCGGCAACGCCATGAACCGCAAGCAACTGACGCAGAACAACTCAGACTACGCGGCGCTCGCCGGCGCCAACGGGCTGCCCAGCACGGCGACGCCGACCCTCCAGCTCGTGGCCGACTACCTCAACAAGAACTTCGCCAACACCGACGGCACCACCGATTGCAACACCAACACCGGCTCCGTCACCGCCGCGATGCTCACCGACAACGTGTGGGCCAACGGCGAGGTCAGGTTCCCATCGGGCACCACCCGGATCGAGGTCACGGCCCCGGCCGTGCGCATCCAGTTCGGCATCGCCGGCGTGATGGGCTTCGACGACGTGTGCGTGCAGAGCAAGTCCACCGCGCGGATCGCCTCCGCGTCGATCGGCATGGCGCCGTATTACTCCACCGACGCCTGCGACCAGGGCCCGCAGGTCCTCAAGAGCGACGCCGGCGGACCGAGCATCCCGTTCTCGGTGCCGACCCTGCACTCCGACGCGCAGACCAACAACGCGGTGCTGTCGAGCACCGACCCGAACCCGAACCCCAACCAGATCCCGGTGCAGCCAGTGGGCAACCCGGCCGGGCCCCAGATCACCCTGACCGGCACCAACATGGGTGCCGCCAACATCGATCGGGTCGGGTTCTTCAGCTCCGACCAGTCGGCGCCGATCCTGGCCACTCCCAAGGTCACCCCCGCCCAGACCGGCACGTCGATCACGGTCGACGTCCCGAACCCGGTCGCGAGCTACCAGGACGTCTGGTGGCTCCGGGTGCGCCGGATCTCGGACGGCAACTGGTCGGCGCGCTCCCAGGCGCGCCCCCTGCTCGTCGGCGAGGTGACGCTCTCCTGCGACCCGAACTCCTCCAGCGGGAACTTCGGCTCCCTGGACATCCCTTGGGGCGGGAACGACCTCAACGACCTCGAGCGCAACATCCGTGACGGCATCCGGCCCGGCACCACGCTCAAGAAGTGGACGACGACGCCGATCCCGGGGCAGAACGCCTGCAACTCCCACCCGAACGGTGTGATCAGCACCGACACGTTGGGCAAGGAGAACACCAACTGCCTGCAGTCCGTGACCGGGCTGAAGGCGGCCCCGGCCTACGACGGGTACCTCAAGAACCCCAACGGCAAGCTGCTGGTCGACACCTCGGCCACCTGTCAGTCCCTGGGACGCCCCGCCCGAGGTCCCTACAACGAGAACTCCGACGTCCTCAGCTGCTTCCTGAAGAACAACACGCTCAAGCTCAGCGACGCGGTGGGCTACCACGGCACCGACCCGTTGTTCACGCAGGACATCTGGAAGTCGCCGCGGATGCTGATCGTGCCCAAGATCCAGGCGGACCCGAGCGGCACGAAGTGGATGCCGATCGTCGACTTCGTCCCGGCGTTCATCACCGACCAGCCGACCGGCGCCTCGCGGCAGGTGCCGATCGTGACCGGCGCGACCGACAACGGCCTGGTGGTGGAGCACCCGCAGAAGCTGCGGGCGATCCGGGTGTTCTTCTTCAGCTTCAACGCCCTGCCCACGCCGCCGGACGGCACCCCGCTCCAGGACTACCTCGGCGCCGGGCCCAAGATCATCACGATGGTCAACTGAGCCACTGCCTGAGCCGATCGTCGTCCACAGCCGATCGCCGCGAGCGGCGCTCCACAGGACACTGACGCGCGGGTCGGCGCTGTCCGTCCCCTCGGGAAGCCTGCTTCCCGAGGAGGTCGGCGATGACGGGCACGACGACGGCGGGGCGCAACCAGGCGCTGGGGGCCTACGGCGAGCAGGTGGCGGAGCGCCACCTGGCGCACCAGGGCCTGGTGGTGCTCGACCGCAACTGGCGGTGTGACGAGGGCGAGCTCGACCTGGTGCTGCGCGACGGCGACGTGCTGGTGGCCTGCGAGGTCAAGACCCGGACCAGCGTCGACCACGGCTCGCCCCACGAGGCCGTGACCGCGGCGAAGCTCGCTCGGCTCGTGCGGCTGGCCGCGCGCTGGGTCGACGCCCACGACGTCCGGCCGCAGGAGATCCGGGTCGACCTGGTGGCGGTGCTGCGCCCCCGCCGCGGTCCGGCGCTGGTGGAGCACGTGCGAGGGCTGGTCTGATGCCGGTCGCCTCGATCCCGTCCATCGCGCTCGACGGCGCGATCGGCCACCTCGTCGACGTCCAGGTCGACGTGTCGCCCGGCCAGGCGGGGCTGACGATGGTGGGGCGGGCGGACGTGTCGCTCAACGAGGCGCCGCACCGGTGCCGGATGGCCATCCACAACACCGGCCTCCACTGGCCGTCGACCAAGCGGGTGACCATCCTGCTCTCGCCGTCCGACCTGCCCAAGCGAGGCACCCACCTCGACCTGGCCATCGCGCTGGCCGTGCTCGCGGCCGACGGCCAGCTCCCCGCGGCCCACCTCGCCGAGACCGGCTTCGTCGGCGAGCTCACCCTCAGCGGGGGGCTGCGATCGGTGCCGGGGGTGCTGCCGATGGTGCTGGCAGCGGCACAGCGTGGCCTGCGCCGGGTCTTCGTCCCCGAGCCGCAGGCGCACGAAGCGGCGATGGTCCCCGGCATGGAGGTCCTGGGGATGCGGTCGCTCGGCCAGGTGGTGGCCGAGCTGTGCGGCCAGACGGTCCCCGAGGCCGAGCCGGTGGCGCCGATGTCGGGCCACCGGCTGCTGGCCTGGCGTGGCCAGGAGCGGCTCGACGAGGTGGACCTGGTCGACGTGCTCGGCATGGCCGAGCCGCGGTTCGCCGTCGAGGTCGCGGCCGCCGGCGGCCACCACGTCCTGCTGAGCGGGCCGAAGGGCTGCGGCAAGACGACCCTGGCCGAGCGGATCCCCACGATCCTGCCCGACCTGTCGCTGGCCGAGTCGCTCGAGCTCACCGCGCTCCACTCCCTGGCCGGCGCGCTCCACGAGGGCGACGGGCTGATCCGGCGACCACCGTTCTCGGCGCCCCACCACGACGCGAGCAAGGCCAGCATCCTCGGCGGCGGCACCGGCCGGGTGCGGCCGGGCGAGATCAGCCGAGCCCACTGCGGGGTGCTGCTGCTCGACGAGTTCCCGCTGCTGCGCACCGACGTGATCGACAGCCTCCGCCAGCCGCTGGAGAGCGGGGAGGTCACGATCGCCCGGGGGGACGAGTCGGTGACGTTCCCGGCCCGCGGGATGGTCGTGTTCGCAGCCAACCCGTGTCCCTGCGGCGAGTTCCACGCGGACGCCCGCAGCAACCGGTGCCTGTGCGGCGAGCGGCAGCGTCGCGACTACCAGCAGCGGGTCCGCGGGCCGATCACCGACCGGATCGACATCACCCGGCACCTCGAGCCGCTGCGGCCCCACGACGCCCACGACCCGTGGGCGCGTCCGGAGAGCTCCGCCGCGGTCCGGGGGCGGGTGTCGGCGGCCCGCGACCGGCAGGCGGCGCGCTACGACGGCCGGGGCTGGCGGCTGAACGGCCAGGTCCCCGGGCCGGTGCTGACCGCGGAGTGGCCGCTGCCGCGCGACGCGCAGCGGCTCGTTGACGGCCGGATGTACGACGGCAAGCTCAGCCGTCGCGGTGCCACCCGGGTCCACCGGCTCGCCTGGACGCTCGCAGACCTGCGCGGCGCCGACCTCCCGACGGTCGACGACGCCGACACCGCGCTCCGGCTCCGCTCGGGGGAGCCGCTGCTCTCCGCGGTGCTCCGACGCCACCAGGAGGCGTCGTGATCGAGGACCGCGTGGCACGAGCCGGGCTCAGCCGGCTGACCGAGCCCGGGGACGTCCGGGTCGCCCGGGCGGTCGACCGGGCCGGCGCCTCGCGGCTGCTGGCGGAGCTGCTCGCCGAGCAGGGTCGCGACTCGCTCGACCTCGACGTCGGCGCGCGGCTCGGACGGCTCGACCCCGAGCGGGAGCTGGCCGACGCGGCGAGCCGGGGCATCCGGTTCGTGGTCCCCGGCGACGCCGAGTGGCCGACCCGGCTCGACGACCTTTCCCACGCCGCGACCGTGCAGGAGCTGGGCGGGACACCGCTGGGGCTCTGGGTGCGTGGCCCGCTCCGGCTCGACGACCTCGCCGACTCCGTCGCGGTCGTCGGGTCACGCTCCGCCACGACCTACGGTGAGGGAGTGGCTCGTGAGCTCGGCGCCGGTCTCGCCCGGGCCGGACTGGCCGTGGTGTCCGGAGCCGCCTTCGGGATCGACCAGGCGGCGCACCGCGGGGCGCTCGCGGTCGACGGCCGCTCGGTGGCGGTGCTGGCCTGCGGGGTCGACCGGGCCTACCCGGCGGCCCACCGCGACCTGCTGGAGCACCTGGCCACGGTCGGCGCCGTCGTCTCCGAGCTTCCGCCCGGCTGCGCGCCGCTGCGCGTGCGGTTCCTCGCCCGCAACCGGATCATCGCCGCGCTCTCCCGCGGCGTGGTGGTCGTGGAGGCGGCGCTGCGCAGCGGGGCCCTCAACACCGCGAGCTGGGCCGACGCGTTGAGCCGACCGGTCATGGGGGTGCCCGGCCCGGTCACCAGCGCGCCGTCGCAGGGGGTCCACCACCGGATCCGCACCGGTGCCGCCACCCTCGTCACCGGACCGGCCGACGTGCTGGAGCTGGTCAGCGGCTCCGGCGACCACCTGGCGGCGGTGCCCCGCGGCGAGGAGCGCCCGCGCGACCGGCTCACGAGCCGGCACCGGCGCGTGCTCGAGGCGGTGCCCGTGCGGACGCCCGCCGGGCTGCCCTCGATCGCCGCCACGGCCGGGACCAGCCTGCTCAGCACCCAGTCGGCGCTGTCCTACCTCGCGGAGCACGGGTTCGTGGTCGAGTCCGACCAGGGGTGGCGACTCGACCGGTCGGCCGAGGGCGAGGTCCCGGCCCGCTGAGCCCGGCCGACCTACGATCGGTCCGTGGCAGTCGAGGCAGTCCAGCCGGAGCGCGGCGACGCGCTCCCGGAGCGCTTCGCGGCCCTGCTCGGGGAGTACGAACGGCACCTGGTCTCAGAGCGGGACCTGTCGCCGCACACGGTGCGGGCCTACCTCCGCGACCTCGACTCGCTGCTCGACCACACGCACCGGCTCGGGATCGACCGGATCGAGGATCTCGACCTGCGCACGCTGCGGAGCTGGCTCGCCAACCAGCAGACCCGCGGCAAGTCCCGCAGCACCATGGCTCGCCGGGCGACCGCCGCTCGGGTGTTCACCGCCTGGCTCGCCCGCACCGAGCGGGTGCCGCACGACCCCGGCGCCAGCCTCGGGTCGCCGAAGGCACACAAGACCCTGCCGGCGGTGCTGCGCGCAGACGAGGCCCGGGCACTGCTCGAGTCGGCCATCGAGCTCGCCGACGACGGCAGCCCGGTGGCGATCCGTGACGTCGCCATCCTCGAGCTGCTCTACGCCACCGGCGTCCGGGTCGGAGAGCTGGTCGGCCTCGACGTCGACGACCTCGACCGCGAGCGCCAGGTCGTGCGGGTCTTCGGCAAGGGCCGAAAGGAGCGCAGCGTTCCCTACGGGCATCCCGCCGCGCAGGCCCTCGACCGCTGGCTGCGGATCGGCCGCCCGGCCCTGGCGGCCCCGGGGTCCGGGGGAGCGCTGCTGCTCGGCGCCCGCGGCCGGCGGATGGACCAACGTGCCGTCCGCACCCTGGTGCACCGGCGGATCGCCGACGTCCCGGGCGCACCCGACCTCGGTCCGCACGGGCTGCGCCACTCGGCGGCCACCCACCTGCTCGAGGGCGGGGCCGACCTGCGGTCGGTGCAGGAGCTGCTCGGCCACGCGTCCCTGGCCACGACCCAGCTCTACACCCACGTCACCAAGGACCGGCTCCGCTCGGCCTACCAGCAGGCGCACCCCCGCGCCTGATCACGCTCAGCCGACCCAGGTGTCGAACGTCTCGAGGAGCAGGCGCCAGTCGGCGTACGGCGTGGGGAGCGGTGCGCGCACGACCGGCCCGGCGACGGGCGCGCCGTCGAGGGGCAGCAGCCGCACCGGGCCAGCCCCCACGAGGGCGAGCGGGTCGAGGTAGGTCTCGCCGCGTAGCCATCCCCAGTGGAGGCAGGTCCGGGGGGCACAGTGAGAGCCCGGGAACGCGAGCCGGCCGAGCGCGTCGCCCGTGGCGACGACCGTCCCCGGGCGGAGCGCCGAGCTGACGGGCTCGTAGGTGGTCCGGGTGTCGCCGTGGTCCACGGTCACCACCCCGCGACCGGCGATCAGGCCGACGAACGACACGGTGCCGGGCAGCGCGGTCCTGACCTGCTGGCCGGGCTCCCCGAGCAGGTCCACCCCGCGGTGACCGGCGCCCCACGTCGAGGAGGGCGGGTCGAAGCCCTCGACCACCTCGGGGGCAGGTCGCAACGGCCACCGGCCGACCGGATCGACGTCAGCGGCGGCGGTGGCGGTCGCCGTGGCGCCCGTCCACCCCAGGACGGGGAGCAGGGCCAGGGTGTGGAGCAGGCTGGGAACTCGTCGCACCCCCCGACCCTGGCCCGCCTCGCGAGCCGGCGCCACGCCCCGGCGCCGCGCTGGGGAAGAACCGGTCCGCGCCTGCGCTGTGGACAGCAGCCGGCGCGGCCTCGTCGCGATTGGCGGCGCCGGGTCACGGTCGACTACCCTGGACCCAGCAATCCACGCACGTGGGTTGACTTCGCACGTTCACCGACCGCGACGGAGCCGCCTTCCTGGGCTCCGACCACCCGTGGGCGTCGATCCTCGGTCCCGGAGCGATCCGGGTCGGATCGCGCGTGAGCGTCAGGGCTGCCGGCACCCGTCGGTGGCACGCAACTGAAAACACCCGACGAGCGCGTGACCCAGCCCGACCTGCCCCGCGGGGTACCAAGGTCGTGCCGATGGGGATCGCCTCTCATCACCAGGAGAACCACATGGCAGTCGTCACCATGCGCCAGCTGCTCGAGAGCGGCGTCCACTTCGGTCACCAGACCCGTCGCTGGAACCCCAAGATGAAGCGCTTCATCATGACCGAGCGCAACGGCATCTACATCATCGACCTGCAGCAGTCGCTCGCCTACATCGACCGGTCCTACGCCTTCATCAAGGAGACCGTCGCCAAGGGCGGCACCGTGATGTTCGTCGGCACCAAGAAGCAGGCCCAGGAGGCGATCGCCGAGCAGGCCACCCGCGTCGGGATGCCCTACGTCAACCAGCGCTGGCTCGGCGGGATGCTGACGAACTTCCAGACCGTGCACCAGCGGATCAGCCGTCTCAAGGAGCTCGACGAGATCGACTTCGACGACGTCGCCGGCAGCAGCCGCACCAAGAAGGAGCTGCTGCAGATGCGCCGCGAGCGGGACAAGCTCAACAAGTCCCTCGGCGGTATCCGCGAGATGAGCCGGACCCCGTCCGCCGTCTGGATCGTCGACACCAACAAGGAGCACCTCGCCGTCGAGGAGGCCCGCAAGCTGCGGATCCCGATCATCGGCATCCTGGACTCCAACTGCGACCCCGACCTGGTCGACTACCCGATCCCGGGCAACGACGACGCCATCCGCGCCGTCGGCCTGCTGACCCGGGTGATCGCCGACGCCGTGGCCGAGGGTCTGATCGCCCGCTCCGGTGCGAAGACCGCCGAGGGCGACACGGCCACGCCGGGCGCCGAGGAGCCGCTGGCCGAGTGGGAGCGCGAGCTCCTGGCCGGTGACGCCGACAAGGCCGCCGTCGCCGCCACCGGTGGCGACGCCGAGGCTGCCCCGGCCGCCGAGGCCACCGGTGCCGCGACCGAGGCGCCGGCCGCGGACGCCGCTGCCGAGGCTGCCACCGAGGAGCCCGCTGCCGAGGTCGCGACGGAGGAGCCCGCCGAGGCCGCCACCGAGGAGACCGCTGCCGAGGCTGCCACCGAGGAGACCGCCGCCGTGGAGGCCGCTCCCGAGGCCGCCACCGAGGCGACCGCTGCCGAGGTCACCGAGGGCGAGTTCGGCGCCGACTCCGCCGCTCCGCAGGAGAACGGCGAGGCGCCGGCCGGCTTCGACATCAAGGGCAACAAGACGTCGAAGAAGTTCCACGCACCGTCGAGCCCCTGGTACGACCGCACCAACGCCGAGGTGTGGTTCCGCACCGCCGAGGCGGCGGAGCAGGCCGGGTTCGTCAACGCCGAGGCCAAGGCCGAGGAGAAGGCCGAGGAGAAGGCCGGACGACAAGGCCGACGACAAGGCCGGCGACAAGGCCGACGCCTGAGGGCACCGCAGTGACGTGGCCGCCCGGACCTGGTCCGGGCGCCACCGCTGCCCACCAGCACCGTTCGACGTACGAGAAGTCTCGAGGAAGAAGGAAACATGGCTGTCTCCGCCGCTGACGTCAAGAAGCTCCGGGAGCTCACCGGCGCCGGCATGATGGACTGCAAGAAGGCGCTCGAGGAGGCCGACGGCGACTTCGAGAAGGCCGCCGAGCTGATCCGCGTCAAGCTGGGCAAGAAGATGGCCGAGCGGGGCGCGGAGCGCGAGGCGTCCGCCGGCCTGGTCGCCGCCTCCGGGGGCGCGCTGGTCGAGCTGAACTGCGAGACCGACTTCGTCGCCAAGGGTGACGAGTTCGTCGCCGCCGCCCAGCGGATCGCCGACGCCGCCGCCGAGGCCAAGGCCCCCGACGCCGAGTCGCTCAAGGGCGTCTCGGTCGGCGACAAGACGGTCGCCGAGGTCGTCGAGAACCTCGCGATCACGATCGGCGAGAAGATCGAGCTGGGCCAGGTCGCCTACTTCGAGGGCGACGTCGTGACTTACATGCACAAGCGTGCCGCCGACCTGCCCCCCGCCGTGGGCGTCCTCGTCGAGTACGCCGGTGACGAGCAGGCGGCGCGCGGCGTCGCGATGCAGATCGCCGCCATGCGGCCGAAGTTCCTCACCCGCGACGACGTCCCCGCGGACGTCGTGGCGAAGGAGCGCGAGATCGCCGAGGCGACCTCCCGCGAGGAGGGCAAGCCCGAGCAGGCGATCGCCAAGATCACCGAGGGCCGCCTCAACGGGTTCTTCAAGGAGGTCGTCCTCCTCGAGCAGCCGTCGGTCACGGAGAGCAAGAAGAACGTGAAGTCGGTGCTCGACGAGGCCGGCACCACCGTGTCGCGGTTCGTCCGCTTCGAGGTCGGCGCCTGACCGCACCGCACCTGACCCGGCCCCTCGACCTCCTCGCCCGACGCCGGAGCGCCTCCGCCGCCCCGGCTGGGCTCGGATAGGGTTCCGGGCGTGACGGCGTACACGCGGGTCCTCCTCAAGCTCTCCGGCGAGGTGTTCGGCGGCGGGCGCGTCGGGATCGACCTCGACGTCGTGCACAAGATCACCCACGAGATCGCCGATGTGGCGCGTCAGGGCGTGGGCATCTGCATCGTCGTCGGAGGCGGCAACTTCTTCCGCGGCGCCGAGATGCAGCAGCGGGGCATGGACCGGGCACGGGCCGACTACATGGGCATGCTCGGCACGGTGATGAACTGCCTCGCGCTCCAGGACTTCCTGGAGAAGGAGGGCATCGAGACCCGGGTGCAGACCGCCATCACGATGGGCCAGGTCGCCGAGCCCTACATCCCGCGGCGCGCCGTACGCCACCTCGAGAAGGGCCGGGTCGTGATCTTCGGCGCCGGCGCCGGCATGCCGTTCTTCTCCACCGACACGGTCGCCGCGCAGCGGGCGCTCGAGACCCGGTGCGAGGTCGTGCTGATGGCCAAGCAGGGCGTCGACGGTCTCTACTCCGCCGACCCCAAGGTCGACCCGACCGCGACCAAGTTCGAGACCATCACCTACCAGGAGGTCCTCCTCAAGGGCCTCAAGGCCGCCGACGCGACGGCGTTCGCGCTCTGCATGGAGAACAAGATGCCCCTCATCGTCTTCGGTGCTGAGGAGGAGGGCGCGATCGCGCGGATCGTGGCAGGTGAGAAGATCGGCACGCTGGTCAGCGCAGGCTGACCCAACGACGAACCCAGGAGCCACGCCGTGATCAACCAGACCCTCAACGAGGCCGACCAGAAGATGGACAAGTCGGTCGAGGCCACCCGTGAGGAGTTCGCGGCGATCCGGGCGGGGCGCGCCCAGCCGAGCATGTTCAACAAGATCCTGGTCGACTACTACGGCACGCCGACGCCGCTCCAGCAGCTTGCGTCGTTCACCGCACCCGAGGCCCGGATCATCCTGGTCGCGCCGTACGACATGGGGGCGATGGCGAACATCGAGAAGGCGATCCGCGACTCCGACCTCGGAGTCAACCCGGCCAACGACGGCAAGGTGGTCCGCTGCGTGTTCCCCGAGCTGACCGAGGAGCGGCGCAAGGAGTACATCAAGGTCGCCCGCACGAAGGCCGAGGAGGGCCGGGTCGCCGTCCGCAACCTGCGCCGCCACGCCAAGCAGACCCTGGAGAAGCTGGGGTCCGACGGCGAGGTGGGCCAGGACGACGTCACCGGCGCCGAGAAGCGCCTCGACAGCATGACGAAGAAGCACACCGACACCATCGACGAGATGCTCAAGCACAAGGAAGCCGAGCTCCTCGAGGTCTGAGCGCGATGACCGCCACCCCCGTCCCGGCCCAGGACCACGGGCGCGCCGGACGCAACCTCCCGGCCGCCATCACGTCCGCCGTCGTCCTGCTGGCCGCGATCGGCGCGTCGCTGGCGTTCTGGAAGATCGCGTTCCTCGGGATCGTCGCCGCGGCGGTCGTCGTCGCCGTCTGGGAGCTGCGCCAGGGACTGCTCGCGAAGGACGTCGACCTGCCCGAGCAGCCGCTGATGGCGGGCGGCGTCGTGATGGTGGTCGTCGCCTACTTCTACGGCGCCCCGGCGCTCGTCACGGCGACCGCCGTCACCGCCTTGGTCACGATGCTCTGGCTGCTGCGCCGTGGGGTCGCCGGCTACGTGCAGACCGCGACCGCGTCGGTGTTCACCCTCGTCTACGTCCCGTTCCTCGGGTCGTTCGTGGCGCTGCTGCTCGCGGAGGGCGGCGCCACCGACTTCGGCCGGTGGGACGACGGCGTGCGCGGCATCGTCACGTTCATCCTGGTCACCGTCGCCTCCGACACCGGTGGGTACGTCGCGGGTGTGCTGTTCGGCAAGCACCCGATGGCGCCGGTCATCTCCCCGAAGAAGTCCTGGGAGGGACTCGGCGGCTCGCTCGTCTTCTCGGCCGTCGCCGGGTGGCTGCTCGTCGTCTACCTGCTCGACGGTGGCTGGTGGGTCGGGGTCGTGCTCGGCCTGATCGTCGGTGTGATGGCGACCCTGGGCGACCTCTGCGAGTCGGTCATCAAGCGCGACCTCGGCGTCAAGGACATGAGCCAGGTGATCCCGGGCCACGGCGGCCTGATGGACCGGCTCGACTCGCTGCTGGCGACCATCGCGCCGGTCTGGTTGCTGCTGCACTACACCGTCTTCCGCGGGTGACGCTCCACCTGGTCCGGCACGGGCGGCCGCTGGTCGACCGCTGGGCTGCCCTCGGCCTGCCCGACGTCATCGACGTCGAGTCGGTCTAGGGTGCCGCCATGGACCTCGCCGGGCTGCTCGCCCGCCTCGACGAGCGGCTGACCGAGGCCGACGCCGACCTCGCAGCGCGCTATCCGGGCGCGCGGCCGGGCCGGCAGCCCGTGCACACGCTCTACGTGCCGGCGCACCGGTTCCACGCCGGACTCGTGGCGGACCACGGTCGGGCCGCGCAGCAGGCGGTGGCCGAGCACGAGGGCCTGTTCCGGGAGCTGATCGCGAACGACGAGGACCTCCTGCACCGCGTCCGGACCAAGCTCGAGACCGAGCCGGTCGAGGACCTGCGGATCGACTTCGAGGACGGCTACGGCGACCGCGGCGACACGGCCGAGGACGAGGCGGTGGCGGAGAGCCTGGCCGCGCTCCGCGAGGAGCTGTCAGGGGGTACGGCGCCGCCGTCGTTCGGGATCCGCTTCAAGAGCCTCGAGCGGCCGACCCGGGAGCGCGGGATCCGGACCCTGGTGTCGTTCGTCGAGGGCGTCGCCGCGGACGGGACGGTGCCGGCCGGGTTCGTGGTGACCCTGCCCAAGGTCACCTCGGTCGCCCAGGTCGAGGCGATGGCCTACCTCTGCGCCGAGCTGGAGAGTGCCCTGGGACTCACCGACCACTGCCTGGAGTTCGAGCTCCAGGTCGAGACCCCGCAGGCCGTCGTCGGGCCCGACGGGTCGGTGCTGGTGGCGCCGATGATCCACGCGGCCGACGGCCGGTGCACCGGCCTCCACTACGGCACCTACGACTACAGCGCCTCGATCGGCATCCCCGCGGCCCACCAGAGCCTCGACCACCCGAGCGCTGACGTCGCCAAGACCTTGATGCAGGCCGCGGCGGCCGGCACCGGCGTCCGGCTCTCCGACGGCTCCACGAACGTCCTGCCGGTGGGCGACGAGTCCGACGTACGTCGCGGCTGGGAGACCCACCTCCGGCTGGTCCGGAGGTCCCTGCAACGCGGCTTCTACCAGGGCTGGGACCTGCACCCCCACCAGCTGCCGACGCGGTACGCCGCGACGTTCGCCTTCTTCCGCGAGGGACTCGACGACGCGACCGCGCGGCTCGCTGCATGGGCCGCGCGGGAGTCCGGACCGGTGGCCGACGAGCCGGCGACGGTGAAGGCGCTGGCGGGGTTCCTGGTGCGCGGCGTCGAGTGCGGAGCGCTCACCGAGAGCGAGGTCACCGCCACCAGCGGGCACGACCTGGGCGCGCTCACCGGCCTCGCGCGACCCCGACCGAGGACGCACTAGTCTCGCGGGATGGGAATCGTCCTCGGTGCCAACCAGTACGGCAAGGCCGAGAACCGGGTGGTCCGGATCGTGCGTGACACCGCTCGCCACGAGATCCGCGACCTGAACGTCAGCACCAGCCTGCGGGGCGACTTCGGGGCCGCTCACGTCGACGGCGACCAGTCGGAGGTGCTGCCGACCGACACCCAGAAGAACACCGCCTTCGCGTACGCCAAGCTGCACGGCATCTCGTCCCCGGAGGACTACGCCATCGCGCTGGGCCGCCGGCTGCTGGACGCGACCCCGGCGGCGACCGGGGTGCGGGTCGGCGTCGAGGAGTACCCCTGGGACCGGATCGAGGTGGACGGCGCCGGCCACGACCACGCGTTCGCACGGCGGGGCGGCGAGGTCCGCACCACCGCCGTCGACGTGACCGGGGAGCACATCGTCGTCGAGTCCGGGCTGACCGACCTGGTGGTCCTCGCGTCGACCGGGTCGGAGTTCAAGGACTTCCTGCGCGACGAGTTCACCACCCTGCCCGACACCGACGACCGGATCCTGGCCACGTCGCTGACCGCGGTCTGGCGCTACACCGACGCCGGGCCGAGGGACTGGGACGGCGCCTGGCACGACGTACGGCGGACGCTGCTGGTGACGTTCGCGACCACCTACAGCCGCGCGCTCCAGGAGACGCTCTACGCCATGGGCCGCGCGGTGCTGGAGGCGCACCCGGACGTCGCCGAGGTCTCGTTCGCGGCCCCCAACAAGCACCACCACCTGGTCGACCTGGCCCCGTTCGGGCTCGAGAACCCGGGCGAGGTGTTCATCGCGGCCGATCGGCCCTACGGCCTGATCGAGGCGACGATCACCAGGGAGGTCCCGTGAGCCGGCTGGCCGAGTTCAACGCCCTACCCGAGGCCGAGGCCCGCGAGCGGCTGGCGCGGTGCCTCGACGTCCCCCGCTGGGTCGAGACCGTGCTGGGCGGGCGGCCGTACGCCGACGTGGGCCAGCTGATGGCGGTCGCGAGTGAGGCGGCCGCCCTCGAAGGGGCCGAGCTCGACGCCGCGCTCGCCGGCCACCCGCGGATCGGCGAGCGCGCGGGCGCGGGCCATGACCGGGCGTTCTCCGCCGCCGAGCAGTCGGCGGTCGACCGTGACGACGCCGACCTCGCCGCCCGGCTGGCGGACGGCAACCGGGCTTACGAGGCGCGGTTCGACCGGGTGTTCCTGATCCGTGCGGCGGGCCGCGACGCGGCCGAGATCCTCGCCGAGCTCGAGCGGCGGCTCGGCAACGACGACCAGACCGAGCGGGCCGAGACCGTGAGCCAGCTGCGCGAGATCGCGCTGCTACGACTGGAGCAGGTGGTGTAGTGGCGACTCTCTCGACGCACGTCCTCGACACGGCCCAGGGACGGCCCGCGGTCGGCATCCGGGTCGTCCTCGAGTCCGCGAGCGGGGGGCCGCTCGGTGAAGGGGTGACCGACTCCGACGGCCGGATCCCCACGTTCGGTGCCGAGCCGCTCGGCGGCGGCGACCACCGGCTCCGGTTCGACACGGCCGCGTACTTCGGCTCCTTCGGGGTCGACGCCTTCTTTCCCGAGGTGACGATCACGTTCACCGTCGAGGGCGATGACCACTTCCACGTGCCGCTGCTGCTCAGCCCGTTCGGGTACTCCACCTATCGTGGCAGCTGAGCTCGACACGCTGCTCCGGGCTCGGCGGGCCGTCGTCGGCGGCCGCGAGGTCGAGGCCAGCCTCGGGATCCGCGGCGGCCGGATCGCCTTCCTCGGGACCTACGACGACCGGCCCGCCGCCGCGCACGCCGTCGACCTGGCCGACGACGAGGTGCTGCTGCCCGGCCTCGTCGACACCCACGTGCACGTGAACGAGCCGGGCCGCACCGACTGGGAAGGGTTCGCGAGCGCCACCCGGGCGGCCGCGGCGGGCGGCGTGACGACGATCGTCGACATGCCCCTCAACAGCATCCCTGCGACCACCACGCTCGACGCCCTGGAGGAGAAGCGGCGCGTCGCCCGGGACCAGGTCTGGGTCGACGTCGGGTTCTGGGGCGGGTCCGTCCCGGACAACCTGGCCGACCTGGCCCCGCTGCACGGAGCCGGCGTCTTCGGCTTCAAGTGCTTCCTGCTGGACTCCGGGGTGGCCGAGTTCCCGCACCTCGAGCCGGATCAGTTCCGCGCCGCGATCGCCGAGACGGCCCGGCTCGGCGCGCTGCTGCTGGTGCACGCGGAGGACGCCGACGAGATCCACGACGTCCACGGCTCGACGTACGCCGGCTTCCTCGCCTCGCGCCCCACCACCGCAGAGGAGCGGGCGATCGACCTGGTGCTCGAGGCTGCGCGCGCCTCCGGCGGGCGCGCCCACGTCGTCCACCTCAGCGCCGCGGGGGCGATCCCGGCTCTGCGCGCGGCCCGCGCCGCCGGCGTCGACGTCTCCGTGGAGACCTGCCCCCACTACCTGTCGTTCGACGCCGCCGAGATCCCCGACGGTGCGACCGAGTTCAAGTGCTGCCCGCCGATCCGCGACCGCGCCAACCGCGACGGGCTCTGGGACGGGCTGGCGTCCGGCGACGTCGACCTCGTGGTCAGCGACCACTCGCCCTGCACCGCGGAGCTGAAGGCGCGAGGTGGCGGCGACTTCGCGGAGGCCTGGGGAGGGATCGCCTCGCTCCAGCTCGGGCTCGCCGCGGTGTGGACGGGCGCCCGCGAGCGGGGGATGGGGCTGGCCTCCGTCGCGCGCTGGATGGCCACGGCACCCGCGCGCCGGGTCGGCCTCGATGACCGCGGCGAGCTGGCGGTCGGGCTCCGCGCGGACCTGTGCGTGTTCGCCCCGGAGGAGACGTTCACGGTCGATCCCGCGCGGCTGCACCACAAGAACGCCGTCACGGCCTGGGCCGGGCGTACGCTCACCGGCACGGTCCGGCAGACCTGGCTCGACGGCCGGCCGGTCGACCTGGACGCCACCCCCCGCGGGCGGCTGCTGAGGAGGGGAGTGGCATGACCTACTGGGTGCCCACCGGTGGCCTGCCCGGGCAGGCCGAGCTGACCACCGACCGGGCGGTGTTCACCGAGGCGTACGCCGTGCTGCCCCGCGGCACCATGCGCGACATCGTCACCAGCCGGCTGCCGCACTGGGCCGCGACCCGCCTGTGGGTGCTGGCCCGCCCGCTCTCCGGCTTCGCCGAGACCTTCTCCTGGTACGTCGTGGAGGTCGCCCCTGGCGGCGGCAGCGACCGCCCCGAGCCGGACGAGGGGGCCGAGGCCGTCCTGTTCGTCGTCGGCGGCACGCTCGCCCTCACGGTGGGCGGGGTGCGGCACCGGGTCGAGGCCGGTGGCTACGCGTTCGTCCCGCCCGGCACGAGCTGGACGCTGCACAACGAGTCGGAGGCCGACGCCACGTTCCACTGGATCCGCAAGGCCTACGAGCACGCCGACGGAGTCGACGTCCCGGAGGCGTTCGTGACCCACGAGAGCGATGTCGCCGTCGTGCCGATGCCCGACACCGATGGCGCCTGGGGCACCCAGCGGTTCGTCCACCCCGACGACGTCCGCCACGACCTGCACGTCAACATCGTGAGCTTCGAGCCGGGCGGCTCGATCCCGTTCCCCGAGACCCACGTGATGGAGCACGGGCTGTACGTGCTCGAGGGCAAGGCGGTCTACCTGCTCAACAAGGACTGGGTGGAGGTGCAGGCCGGTGACTTCATGTGGCTGCGTGCCTTCTGCCCGCAGGCCTGCTACGCCGGCGGCCCCGGCCGCTTCCGGTACCTGCTCTACAAGGACGTCCACCGGCACGCCGGTCTGCGCCCGCGACCCACCACGTGACCCGGGTCACGTAAACTGTGAGCCGCGGCGTCGCTGTTCGGCATGGATAACCAGCGGCCACCCACCACTCCGAAACCATGCGCGCGGCCACGGCCGTGTCGTCGACGTGTCGGGAGAGGGAGATGACGGAGCCGCAGGTCACGGTCAACGGGGAGCCCCGTTCGCTCTCCGGCGTGCCCACCCCCACCACCGCCCTCGACTTCCTGCGCGGGGTCGGCCTGACCGGCGCCAAGGAGGGCTGCGCCGAGGGTGAGTGCGGGGCCTGCGCGGTGCTGGTCGCCCGTCCCGACGGCGCCGCGACCCGGTGGACCGCGATCAACGCCTGTCTCGTCCCGGCCGCCACCCTCGACGGGCAGGAGGTCGTCACCGCCGAGGGCCTCGGCTCGCCCGGTGACCTGCACCCCGTCCAGCACGAGCTCGGCTCGCGCGGCGGCTCCCAGTGCGGCTACTGCACCCCGGGGTTCGTCTGCAGCATGGCCGCCGAGTACTACCGCGCCGACCGGACGGACGAGGACCGCCCCGACCTCGCCGACGGCGAGCACGGCCCCAACGGGTTCGACCTGCACGCGCTGACCGGCAACCTGTGCCGCTGCACCGGCTACCGTCCGATCCGCGACGCCGCCTGGGCGCTCGGGACACCTGACGCCGACGATCCGCTTGCCGGCCGACGCGCGGACCCTGCCCCGGCTCCCGTCGCCACCCGGCTCGACGGCCCCGCCGGCGGGTTCGCCCGCCCCGCCGACCTCGCCGACGCGTTCGCGGTGCTCGCCGAGCACCGCGACGCGACGGTGGTCGCCGGCTGCACCGACTGGGGCGTCGAGACCAACCTGCGCGGCCGCCGGGCGTCGTACGTCGTCGCCGTCGACCGCCTGCCCGAGCTGCGCGAGCTCGCGGTCGAGCCCGACCGGGTCACGATCGGCGCGGCTCTCACGCTGTCCGAGGTCGAGGCGGCTCTCGACGGCGCGGTGCCGCTGCTCGACGCGGTGTGGCCGCAGTTCGCGTCGAGGCTGATCCGCAACGGCGCCACGATCGGTGGCAACCTCGGCACGGCGTCGCCGATCGGCGACCTCCCGCCCGCGCTGCTCGCGCTCGACTCGGTGCTGGTGCTGGCCTCCGCCGAGGGGGAGCGCGAGGTGGCGGTGGCCGACTACTTCACGGGCTACCGCGAGACCGTGCTGCGCCCGGGCGAGCTGATCCGGTCGGTGACCGTGCCGCGCCCGCTCGCCGGGCTGGCCGCGTTCCACAAGATCGCCAAGCGTCGCTACGACGACATCTCCAGCGTCGCCGTCGGGTTCGCTCTCGACGTGGCCGACGGCACCGTCACGCGGGCCCGGATCGGCCTGGGCGGCGTGGCGGCCACCCCTGTCCGTGCCCGTGAGACCGAGCAGGCTCTGGAGGGTCGACCCTGGAACCGCGAGACCGCCGAGGCCGCGGCCGTGGTCCTGGCCGGCGAGGGCTCGCCGCTCGACGACCACCGGGCCAGCGCGGCCTACCGCGCCGCGATGCTGGGCAACGCGCTGCGCAAGCTCTGGGCCGAGAGGTCTGCTCCCGAGGAGGTGCCGGCATGAGCGACCTGTCCTTGCGCCCCGACGGCGCCGTGGTCGGCGAGAGCCTGGCCCACGAGAGCGCCGACCTGCACGTCACCGGCGCGGCTCTCTACACCGACGACCTGGTCGGCCGGATGCCGGGCGTCCTCCACGCCCACCCGGTCTGCTCGCCCCACGCCCACGCACGGGTCACCGGGCTGCGGATCGACGGTGCCCACCGGGTCCCCGGGGTGGTGCGCGTGCTGACCGTCGCCGACGTGCCCGGTGTCAACGACGCCGGCGTCAAGCAGGACGAACCGCTCTTCCCGTCCGAGGTGATGTTCCACGGCCACGCCGTGTGCTGGGTGCTCGCTGAGACGCTTGAGGCGGCTCGCCTCGGCGCCGCGGCGGTCGAGGTCGACTACGACCCGCTGCCGGCGCTGGTCGGGGTGCCCGAGGCGATCGCCGCCAGGAGCTTCCAGGGGGGTCGCCCGACCGTCCGGCGTGGCGACGTCGAGCACGGCCTCGCGACGTCCGCGGCCGTGTTCAGCGGGACCACCGAGATGGCGGGCCAGGAGCACTTCTACCTCGAGACCCACTGCTCGCTGGCGCACGTCGACGAGGCGGGCCAGGTGTTCGTGCAGAGCAGCACCCAGCACCCGACCGAGACGCAGGAGATCGTGGCTCATGTGCTGGGCCGGCACAGCCACGACGTCACGGTGCAGTGCCTGCGGATGGGCGGTGGCTTCGGCGGCAAGGAGATGCAACCCCACGGCTTCGCCGCGATCGCCGCGCTCGGTTCCGTCCTGACCGGCCGGCCGGTGCGGCTGCGGCTCACCCGCGCGCAGGACATGGCGATGACCGGCAAGCGGCACGGCTTCCACGCCCAGTGGCGGGCCGGGTTCGACGCTGACGGCCGGTTGCAGGCGCTCGACGCCACGCTGACCTCCGACGGCGGCTGGAGCCTCGACCTGAGCGAGCCCGTCCTCGCCCGGGCGCTGTGCCACGTCGACAATGCCTACTGGATCCCTCACGTGCGGGTGAACGGCCGGATCGTGCGGACCCACAAGACGTCGCAGACCGCGTTCCGCGGGTTCGGCGGGCCGCAGGGGATGCTCGTGATCGAGGACATCCTCGGCCGGTGCGCACCCCTGCTCGGCATCGACCCGGCCGACCTGCGCCGCCGCAACTTCTACGTCGAGGGTCAGGCCACGCCCTACGGCCAGCCGGTGCGCCATCCCGAGCGCGCCGCGCTCGCCTGGGACCAGGTGCTCGCCGACGCCCGGTACGCCGAGCGGCAGGCGGAGGTCGCGACGTACAACGCGGGCCACGAGCACTCCAAGCGGGGCCTGGCGATCACGCCGGTCAAGTTCGGGATCTCGTTCAACTTCACGGCGTTCAACCAGGCCGGCGCGCTGGTGCACGTCTACAAGGACGGCTCGGTGCTGATCAACCACGGCGGCACGGAGATGGGTCAGGGCCTGCACACCAAGATGCTGCAGGTCGCGGCCACCAGCCTCGGGATCCCGCTGGCGCGCGTCCGGCTGGCCCCGACCCGGACCGACAAGGTGCCCAACACCTCCGCCACGGCCGCCAGCTCGGGGGCCGACCTGAACGGCGGCGCGGTCAAGCACGCGTGCGACCAGATCACCGAGCGGCTGGCGGCCGTCGACGCGGGCCGTGGCCTCCCCTGGGAGGAGCTGGTCCGCGAGGCGTACTTCCGCCGGGTCCAGCTGTGGGCCGCCGGCTTCTACGCGACCGAGGGGCTCCACTGGGACTCGACGGCGATGGCGGGCTCGCCGTTCAAGTACTTCGCCTACGGCGCCGCCGCGGCCGAGGTGGAGGTCGACGGCTTCACCGGCGCCTACCGCACCCGCCGCGTCGACATCGTCCACGACGTCGGCGACAGCCTGTCGCCGCTGGTCGACCTCGGCCAGATCGAGGGCGGCTTCGTGCAGGGAGCCGGCTGGCTGACGTTGGAGGACCTGAGGTGGGACGAGTCCGACGGCCCGGGCCGCGGCCGGCTCACCACCAACGCCGCGAGCACCTACAAGCTGCCCAGCTTCAGCGAGATGCCCGCGGAGCTGAACGTCGCACTGCTGCCGCGCGCCCACGAGGACGGCGCCGTCTACGGCTCGAAGGCCGTCGGTGAGCCGCCCCTGATGCTGGCCTTCTCGGTGCGCGAGGCGCTGCGGCAGGCGGTCGGTGCCTTCGGGCGTCCCGGAGCCACCGTCGACCTGCCCTCTCCGGCGACCCCCGAGGCCGTCTACTGGGCGCTCGACCGGGCCCGGCGGGCGCCGGAAGCGAGCGGCAGCGACGACGGGATCGTGGTGGGCCTGCCCGGACTCGTGCCTGACCAGCCGCCGGCCGACGCCGACCGGCTGCACCCGCGGTCGGAGCAGGTCGCCTCGTCGGCCGCGGAGGTGTCGTGATGCACTGGCTGACAGCGGTCGAGCGGCTCCGCCGCGACCGACGTCCGGGGGTGCTGGTCACCGTCGTCGAGGTCCGCGGCCACGCGCCCCGCGAGGCCGGGGCGAAGATGGTGGTGTCCCACGAGGACGTGTGGGGGAGCGTCGGTGGCGGCAACCTGGAGGCGACGGCGGTCGCCCGTGCCCGCGACCTGCTGGCCGGACCGCAACAGGGTCCTGAGTCGATGACGGTCCCGCTCAGCGACAAGGCGCGCACCGACCACGGCCGCCAGTGCTGCGGGGGCGAGGTGTCACTGCTCCTCGAACCGTTGGCGGTGGTGCCGTCGGTCGCGGTGTTCGGCGTCGGCCACGTCGGGCTGGAGCTGGCCCGGATCCTGGTCCGCCACGACGTCGAGCTCCACCTCGTCGACTCCCGCGCCGACCAGCTCGCGCCGGAGCGGCTGGAGTGCCTCGACGACGGCCAGGCCGCCGTCCACGTGCACCACGCGCCGGTGCCCGAGCTCGTGCTGGGCTCGGTCCCACGCGGCAGCCACGTGCTGGTGATGACCCACGACCACGCCGAGGACTTCGCGCTCTGCGACGCCGCGCTGCGGTGCGGCCACCTCGGGCCGGTGGGCCTGATCGGCTCGTCGGCGAAGTGGACGCGGTTCCGTCGCGGCCTGCTGGTCGAAGGCCATGACGAGGCCCTCGTCGACACGATCAGCAGCCCGATCGGCAGCCCGGACGTCGCAGGCAAGGCGCCCCAGACCATCGCGCTGGCCGTGGCGGCCGAGCTGGTCGGCTCGTTCGCGGGCGACCAGGTGGGGCTCCGCCCGTGACGGTCTACCGCGCCCGGGTCCTCGACACCCCCGACGACCCGTTCCGGGGCGGTGCGCTCCGCAGCGAGGAGGACGCCGGGCTGCTGGTCGAGGGCGGCGTGATCAGGGCCCGAGGTGACTTCGCAGGGGTGCATGAGGCGAACCCGACGGAGGACGTGGTCGACCTGCGGGAGGGTGTGCTCCTGCCAGGACTGGTCGACACGCATGTCCACTTCCCGCAGGTGCGCGTGATCGGCGCCCTGGGCATGCCGCTGCTCGAGTGGCTGGAGCGGTGCGCGCTGCCGGAGGAGTGCCGGCTCGCCGACCCGGCGTACGCCCGCGAGGTGGCGCGCGACTTCGTCTTCGGCCTGACGTCGGCCGGAACGACGACCGCCCTCGTGTTCGGCTCCCACTTCGCCCCGGCGGTCGATCTGCTCTTCGAGGAGGCGGCGCGAGTCGGGCTGCGGGTCACGTCCGGGCTGGTGGTCAGCGACCGGGCGCTGCCCGAGCCGCTGCTGACCACGCCCGACCGTGCCTACGAGGAGGCGGTGGAGCTGGCCGCGCGGTGGCACGGCACCGGCCGTGCGCGGTACGCCGCGATGCCGCGGTTCTCCTACTCCGCCGGTGACGGTCTGCTGGACTCGTGCGCCGCGGTGCTCAAGGACGTCCCCGACTCCTGGTTCACGTCCCACGTCAACGAGAACCCGGCCGAGGTCGCGGCGGTGGCGGCACAGTTCCCGGAGGCGGCGCACTACGTCGACACCTACGACCGGCACGGCCTCCTCGGGGAGCGCGCCGTGCTGGCCCACAACGTGCACGCCACCGACGCCGAGCTCACCGTGCTTGCCGGCCGGGGCGCCGCAGTCGCGCACTGCCCGTCGAGCAACTCCGCCCTGGGGAGCGGGCTCTTCCCGCTGCGCCGCCACGTCGAGCGCGGGGTGCGGGTGGCGCTCGGCTCCGACGTCGGCGCGGGCACCGGGTTCTCGCTGCTCCGGGAGGGGCTCCAGACGTTCTTCGTGCAGTCGCTGCTCGGACTCGCGGGGCAGCCCCTCACCGCTGCGCACGTGCTCCACCTGGCGACCCGTGCGGGAGCGCTGGCCCTCGGGCTCGGCGACCAGGTCGGCGACCTCAGCGTGGGCCGGCGCTTCGACGCCGTGTGGGTGCGGCCGCTGTCCGACGACCCGCTCGACGTGGGGCTGCGACACGCGGCGTCGGCCGAGGACGCACTGTCCAAGGTGTTCGCGCTGGGTGACGACTCCGACCTCGCCGGCGTCTGGGTCGACGGCGAGCGGGTGAAGGGCCAGGGCCCCGGCCTCGTGGTGACCTAGTCGCCGGCGGCCAGCACCGACTCGTAGGCCGGCAGGGTCAGGAAGTCCGGGAACTCGTCGCTGAGCGCCGTGCTCGCGAACAGCCGGCGGGCCTCGGCCCAGTGGTCGGCGTCGAACGCGTCGTCGTCGCCGATGGCCGCGCGCAGTCCGGCGTACTCCTCCTCGACGATCCGCTCCACGAGGTCACGGGTCACCACGGTGCCGCCGTCCAGCGTGGCGCCGGCGAAGATCCACTGCCACACCTGCGACCGGGAGATCTCGGCCGTCGCCGCGTCCTCCATCAGGTTGTCGATGCCGGCCGCGCCGTTGCCCGACAGCCAGGCCCGGAGGTACTGCATGCCGATCCGGACGTTGCCCCGCAGGCCGTCCTCGGTGCGCTCGCCCGGGGTGCGGTCGACGGCCAGCAGGTCGTCAGCCGTGACGTCGACGTCGTCGCGCAGCACGTCCGCCTGGTTGGCTCGTCCTCCGAGGACCTCGCCGAACACCTCGGCGCAGAGCGGCACGAGGTCGGGGTGGGCCACCCACGACCCGTCGAAGCCGGCCTGCGCCTCCCGGGTCTTGTCCTCGCGCACCTTGGCGAAGGCGCGTTCGTTCACCTCGGCGTCGCGACGGCTCGGGATGAACGCGGCCATCCCGCCGATCGCGAACGCCCCGCGCCGGTGGCAGGTGCGGACCAGGAGGTCGCTGTAGGCACGCATCATCGGCGCAGCCATCGTGACGGCGTTGCGGTCGGGCAGCGTGAACGCCGGCCCGGCGTCCCGGAAGTTCTTGATGATGCTGAACAGGTAGTCCCACCGACCGGCGTTGAGGCCGGCCATGTGGTCGCGCAGCTCGTAGAGGATCTCGTCCATCTCGAACGCCGCCGTGATGGTCTCGATCAGCACGGTGGCGCGGATCGTGCCGTGCGGGATCCCGAGGGTCGCCTGGGCGTGGGTGAACACGTCGTTCCAGAGCCGTGCCTCGCGGTGCGACTCCAGCTTGGGCAGGTAGTAGTACGGAGCGGTGCCGCGTGCGAGCAGCTCGGCCGCGTTGTGGAAGAAGTAGAGGCCGAAGTCGACCAGCCCGCCCACGAGCGGGCGGCCGTCGAGGGTGAGGTGCGCCTCGTCGAGGTGCCAGCCGCGCGGGCGCGGCACGATCACCGGGATCGTCTCGGGGTCGGAGAGGGAGTACCGCTTGCCCTCGGGCGTGGTGAGCTCGATCGTGCGGCGGACGGCGTCGCGCAGCGTGACCTGCCCGCCGACGACGTTCCGCCAGTGGGGGGTGTTGGCGTCCTCGAGGTCGGCCAGCCAGACCCGGGCGCCCGAGTTGAGGGCGTTGATCGCCATCTTGCGCTCGGTGGGACCGGTGATCTCCACCCGGCGGTCCTGCAGGTCGGCCGGCATCGGTGCCACGGTCCAGTCGCCGTCCCGCACCTCCGCCGTCTCCGGGAGGAAGTCGAGGCGACCGGTGCGCGAGATCTCCTCTCGCCGTGCGCCGCGGGCCGCGAGCAGCTCGTCGCGGCGCGCGCCGAACCGCTGGTGCAGGTCTGCCAGGAACGCCAGCGCGGCGGGGGTGAGGATCTCCTCGGACCGCTCCACGGCGGGTCCGCTGACGACGATGTCGGCCATGGCGCCACCGTAACGCCACCGTGCCGCCTCGCTGGCGGGGTGGACGGGTCGCCGACGCGCTGGCGGGCATGCACCGGGCGCGGCACCGGTCCCGCGTACCGTGGAGACATGACCGAGACGGGCGTCCGGGACCCCGAGCCGGGGCTGGCAGGGGACCGCCACTGGTGGGACTGGTGGCACGAGTCCCACCCGACGTTCGCGGCCCTCACCGGCTTCTTCAGCGGCATGGTCTTCGTGACCGCGGTGCCCGGTGGGTTCGCCGGGATCCTGCGGCTGCTCTTCCACTACGACACCGCCGCACGACTGTTCCCGCTGGTGGTGCTGTTCTTCCTGCTGCCGATGGGCATGCTGGTCAAGCGACGCACCAGGCGGTTCGCCCAGTTCATGTGGCTGGGGATGGCCGTCACCGTGCTGGTGGTGGGCGGCGTGACGTCGCTGGTCCTCTACTTCATGGTCCGCTACGACGGCTGACGATGTGACCGTCCGCGCGGCGGGTGGGAGACTGGGCCGGACATGACCGACTCTCCCCGGCAGCTGCCGCTCGTCTTCGACGAGCCCCGCGGTCGCAAGAAGCCCCCACGCCACCTCGCTGACCTCACCGAGGCCGAGCGGGCGGAGGCGGTCACCGCCGCCGGGCTGCCGGGCTTCCGCGCCAAGCAGCTCTCCACCCACTACTTCAGCCGGCTCGTCGACGACCCGGCGGCGATGACCGACCTCCCCGCTGAGCAGCGCGACGAGCTCGTGGCCGCGCTGCTGCCGCCGCTGATGACGCCGCTGCGGACCATGGAGGCCGACCGGGGCACGACCCGGAAGACGCTGTGGAAGCTGTTCGACGGTGCGCTCGTCGAGTCCGTGCTGATGCGTTACCCGGGCCGCGTCACGGTGTGCGTCTCGAGCCAGGCCGGCTGCGGCATGGCCTGCCCGTTCTGTGCGACCGGCCAAGGCGGGCTCCAGCGCAACATGTCCACCGCCGAGATCGTCGAGCAGGTCGTGGCTGGCGCCCGTTCGCTCGCGCGCGGCGAGGTCCCCGGCGGGCCCGGTCGGGTGTCGAACGTCGTCTTCATGGGCATGGGTGAGCCCTTGGCCAACTACAAGGCGGTCATGGGCGCCGTGCGCCGGCTGACCGACCGTGCCCCCGGTGGGCTGGGGATGTCCGCCCGCGGTGTCACCGTCTCGACCGTCGGGCTGGTGCCGCGCATCAACCAGCTCACTGAAGAGGGCATTCCGGTGACGCTGGCCCTGAGCCTGCACGCGCCGGACGACGAGCTGCGCAACGAGCTGGTGCCGATCAACACCCGCTTCTCCGTCGCCGAGTCGGTCGAGGCCGCCTGGAACTACGCGCGCACGACCAAGCGGCGGGTCTCGATCGAGTACGCGATGATGCGGGGGATCAACGACCAGGGCTGGCGCGCCGACCTGCTGGGCGACGTGCTCACGTCGTACGGCGACTGGGGCTGGGTCCACGTGAACCTGATCCCGCTCAACCCCACGCCGGGCTCGAAGTGGACCGCCTCCGACCCCGCCGACGAGCGCGAGTTCGTCCGCCGGCTCGAGGCCAAGGGCGTGCCGACCACCGTGCGCGACACCCGCGGCCGCGAGATCGACGGCGCCTGCGGCCAGCTCGCCGCGACCGAGGCCTGACTCAGGTCAGCAGGGCCGCCGCCTCGTCGGCGGTGTCGACCAGGTGGACCCGCTCCTGCATCGACGTGCCGTCCGCCAGCGTGCGCAGCAGCGGCCAGACGGGCAGGGTGCGGGTCCAGTGGTCCACGCCGACGAGCACCATCGGCGCGACCGAATCCGCGGTGGCGTAGAAGTTCTCGCACGCGTCCTGGAACACCTCCTGCACGGTGCCCGCGGAGCCCGGCAGGAAGACGATCCCCGCGTCGCAGACCTCGAGCAGGATCGCCTCGCGCGTGGCGTTGCGGAAGTACTTCGCGATCGAGGTCGCGAAGACGTTGGACGGCTCGTGGCCGTAGTGCCACGTGGGGATGCCCAGGTTCTCCGTCGCTGCCTCGCCGATCGCCGCGACGACCTCGAGCGCGGTCCGCGCCCACGCGGCGAGGTCATCGCGGTAGCTCGCGACTGCCGCCAGCGCGTCGAGGTGGGTCTCGAGCGCGGAGCCGTCGAGGGCTGCGCAGCGGGCACCGAGGTTGGCCGCCTCCATCGCGCCCGGACCACCGCCGGTCGCGATCGTGCACGTCGCGCCGAGGGCGTGGCCGAGCCGCGCCGCCTCCTCGTACGCCGTGCTGCCGCGTTGCAGGGCGTGCCCGCCCATCACGCCGACCAGGCGGCGACCGTCGATGAGGCGCGCCAGCGCCTCGTCCATCGCGTGGTCGTGGAGGGCACGGACCATCGACTCACCCGGCGTGCGCGGCTTGCGCGACCAGGCGTACGTGCGAGCGTCGAAGCCGTCGTCGTACGACGAGCCGACCAGCACGGCGTCGTAGAGCTCGCTCGCGTCGTACAAGGTCGTGCGGGCCGGGTCGACCGGGCTGGCCGGGAGCGGCGGCGGGTCGTAGGCCACCATCGATCCGACCAGGACCGGGGCATGTCGGGGCATGGGCACATTCAACCCCGTCGCGCGGACGTGGAGGCGAATCAGAACGCGTGCGCCAGCAGCTCCCCGAACAGCTCGTGCTCGTCGACGTCGAGCCCGCGCGCCTTGAACCACCGGCAGACGTTCGTGCAGTCGCGGAGCAGGAAGTCCATCCCGGCCGGGTTGCCGACCAGGTCGATCACCTGCGGGAGGTCGATCACGACCAGCTGCTCCCCGGCGGCCAGGATGTTGTAGGCCGAGAGGTCGCCGTGCACCATCCCCTCACGCGCCAGGTCGGCCAGGACGCCGTGGACCTGCTCGAAGTACGACGCCAGCAGCTCGCGGTCCGGCCGGGTCTGGGACAGCCGGGGCGCGGTCTCGCCGTCGACGGTGATCCACTCCATCAGGATCTCCGTGCCGTCGACCTGGACCGGGTACGGGACCGGGATGCCGAGCGTCCAGAGCCGCTTGAGGGACTCCCACTCGGCCCAGGCCCACTGGCCGGCGGCGAGCGCCCGCCCGTGCGCGGACTTGTTCGCCATCGCGCGGTTGTCACGGGTGTTGCGGAGCTTGCGGCCGTCGGTGTAGCCCGCCGAACGGTGGAAGTCGCGGTGTTCCTCGCCGCGGTAGCGCTTGGCGGCCAGCACGACCGACTCGCCGACCGCCTCGCTGCCGGGCACGGCTCGCTCCAGCAGGAAGACGTCGGCCTCCTTGCCGGTCTTGAGGATGCCGAGCTCGGTGTCGACGGCCGCCTGCGAGGTCACGACCCAGTCGGGCCGCGGCTCCGGGCCGCGGCACAGCGGCTCCACGCTCAGCCAGGTGCTCCAGCGTTGCCGGTGGTCGTCGGGCTCGCCGTAGCTCTGGAAGTCGAAGACGAAACGAGGGTCGATGCCCTCGAAGGGATCAGTGAGCCGGTCGGTCCCCGGCTCCGGGACGTACGAGTGCATGCGTGCTCCAGGTGAAGGAAGGGGTGCGGTCTGACGACAGGCCGACGACAGTGATCGTCATGTCACGCCTCCTCTGGTCCGGGCACGGCTCGGAACGCCACGCAGCAGGACCATGGTGAGGGGTGGGACGACGAGTCGGCAAGCCATTTACGCGACCTGGCGTGCTGCGCGAGGTCGTCTAGGTTGATGGGCATGCTCATGTCACGCCTCCGGGCCGCCTCGGCGGTGGCGGCCGCCGCCGCGCTGGCCCTTCCCGTCTCGTTCCTGGCGGCACCCGCGGACACCGTCATCCGGTCGCCGGGCGGCGACGCGGGCATCGGCGACAACTACTTCCCGCTCGACGGCAACGGGGGGATCAACGTGCGCAAGTACCGGATCCGCGACCGTTACGCCTTCGACACGAGGCGCCTGTCGGGCAGCACCGTCCTCACGGTCCGCGCGACCGACGACCTCACCGTGTTCAACCTCGACTTCCTGCTGCCGGTCACGAGCGTGACGGTGGACGGCCGGCCGGCGTCCTACTCGAAGCCGCGCCAGCACGAGGTCCGGATCTGGCCGCGCACGCCGATCGCCGACGGCGAGCGGTTCACGGTGCGCCTCACGTACGCCGGGTTCCCCGGCCGCCGCTCGTACGACGGCGAGAGCAACTGGCTGGCGAACCGCCGCGAGGTGGTCGCCATGAACCAGCCCCACATGGCCCCCTGGTGGTTCCCGTCGAACGACCACCCCGCCGACAAGGCGCGGATGGACATCACCATCACCGTCCCCCGCGGCCACCGGGTGTTCGCCAACGGCCGGCCGGTCGCGCGCCGCGTCCACGGCGACCAGGTCACCCGCCGTTGGGTGGCCGACCAGCCGATGGCGACGTACCTCGCGATGTTCGCCGCCGGGAAGTTCCAGGTCGACTCGGGAGTCCGCGACGGACTGCCATGGCGGGCTGTCGTGTCGAAGCAGATCCCGCCGGTGCGACGCCAGGCCAACCTGGACCTGATGCGCCGGACGCCCGGGGTCGTCGCCGGCCTCGAGGAGGACCTCGGGCGCTACCCGTTCTCGACCGTCGGCGGTCTCGTCACCGCGCTGGACGTCGGCTTCGCCCTGGAGAACCAGACCCTGCCGACCTACCCGGAGACCGGTCGCGGCTACCTCCTGCTGGTCGTGCACGAGCTCGCCCACCAGTGGTTCGGCGACTCCGTGGCGCTGCACCGCTGGCGTGACATCTGGCTCAACGAGGGCGCGGCGACCTTCATGGAGCGACGGTGGGTGGAGAACCACGGGGGGCAGACGGCCGCGGACTGGCTGCGAGACAAGTACGACCTGCGTCCGCCTGGTTTCTGGGACCTGGCGATCGGTGACCCGGGCGCCGGCAACATCTTCGCCGGGCCGGTCTACACCCGCGGCGCCATGACCTTCCAGGCGCTCCGCAACGTGATCGGCGACGACGACTTCTGGACCGTGCTCCAACGCTGGGTCACCGACAACCGCCACGGCCACGGCACGCGCGCGGAGTTCGAGGCGCTGGCCGAGGAGGTCAGCGGCGACGACCTCGACGCCTTCTTCAACGCCTGGCTCATGGCCGGCAAGCCCGCCGACACCACCGACAACGGCCTCGGCTGACCTGCCCCAGCTGGTCGGCGAGGGCGTTCGGGTGGTTCCGTGCTCAGACGCGAGGGCGCCTTCGCACCTCGACCTCCGGGCGGGTCAGCCCCCGAGGAGGGGAGCGAGCGAGCGGGCGACCAGGCTCGGACGGCCGGTGAGCCGCTCCTCGGTGTCCGCCCAGGTCATCGCGCGCAGTCCGGCGTTGACCCCGAGCCAGCGCAGCGGCTCCGGCTCCCACGACGGGGACCGGTGGCCGACCCACGGCAGCCGGGTCAGCTCGGTGTCGCGGTCGAGCACCAGGTCGCGCAGGGTCCGGCCGGCGAGGTTCGTGGTGCTGACCCCGTCGCCGACGTACCCGCCGGCCCAGCCGAGCCGGGTGTCGGGATCCAGCCCGACCGACGCGCACCAGTCGCGCGGGACGCCCAGCGGGCCGCCCCAGGCGTGCGTGACCCGCGTGTCGGCCAGCACGGGGAACAGCTCGACGAGCGTGGCACGCAGCTTTCCGAAGACGTGGACGTCCGCGTCGAAGCCCTCCGAGATACGGGATCCGAAGTGGTACGGCGCGCCGCGACCGCCGAACACGAGCCGGTCGTCGGCCGTCCGCTGGCCGTAGATGATCAGGTGCCGGTGGTCGCTGAACGTCTCGCGTCCGCGCAGCCCGATCCGCTCCCACACGCCGGGGGCGAGGGGCTCGGTCGCGATCACCAGCGAGTAGATCGGCGCCAGCGCCCGGCGAAGGCCCGCGATCCGGCTCGTGTAGCCCTCCGTCGCGCGGATGACGGAGCCGGCGCTCACCGTCCCGTGGGCGGTGACCGCCCGGCCGGGCAGCAGCTCGGTGACGCGGGAGTGCTCGTGGATGGTGACGCCTCGTCCGTACCACCGAGTCGGCGAGCCCGCGGGCCAGGCGCAGCGGGTGCAGCGCCGCGCAGTCGGGGGTGTACGTCGCGCCGATCGTGCCCTCGGCGTCCACCACCGCTCGTGCGTCGCCCTCGTCGAGCCAGCGGACCTGGCTGTCGGTCAGACCCCAGCTCCGCGCGTGCTCGACCTCGGCCAGCGCCCGCACCCGTTGCGCAGTGCTGCGGGCGAGCACGATCGTGCCGCCGCGGGCGAGCTGCGCGTCGATCCCGAGCTCCTCGGCGGCACGGGCGACCTCGGTGACGCTGGCGCGCATCGCCGCATCCTGCGCGAGCGCGGCTGCACGGTCGGACAGGGCCGCGAGGGAGTCGAGGGAGGCGGGGAAGAGCGCCGAGCACCAGCCACCGTTGCGGCCGGACGCTCCGAAGCCGACCGTCTCGGCCTCGAGCACCACGATCCGCAGCGACGGATCGGCCTCTGCGAGGTAGTGGGCGGTCCAGAGCCCGGTGAAGCCGGCGCCGACGATCGCCACGTCGGCCGTGACGTCGCCCGGGACCGGGGCTCGCGCCGGCGCTGGGTCAGCAGTGTCGGCCCAGACGACCCGCGCGCTGGTCAGCGGACGACGCCCCACGAGTAGGTCTGCTTGCGCAGCTTGAGGTACATGAAGGTCTCGGTCCGCCGCACGCCGTGGATCCGCCGGATCTTCTCCGAGATCAGCTCGAGCAGGTGCTCGTCGCTCTCGCAGACCACTTCGGCGAGCAGGTCGAACGTGCCGGCGGTGATGACGACGTAGTCGACCTCGTCCATCTCGGAGAGCGCGTCCGCGACAGGTTCGAGGGCGCCGGACACCTCGATCCCGACCATGGCCTGCCGGGCGAAGCCGAGCTGGAGGGGGTCGGTCACCGCGACGACCTGCATCACGCCGCTCTCGATCAGGCGCTGGACCCGCTGCCGGACCGCCGCCTCGGAGAGCCCGACCTCCTTGCCGATGGCGGCGTATGACCGGCGACCGTCCTGCTGGAGCTGCTCGATGATCGCCTTCGCGACGTCGTCGAGGACCGCCCCCGCGCGCTCCTGCTTCCTGGTCATGGTCGGCAATCGTGGCACACGAGAGACGTTGTGACCACCATTCCGCCATTGATTCCGCAGTTTCCGTGTCACGATTCAACGGAATCCCTTGTCAGTGCTGGGCGACCATGACACGATCCGAAACGGCAACATCCCTGGCGAGGAGGACCCACATGACCCACCGGGTGCGAAGCAGCGACCTGACAGCCGCGGATCGGCTGATGTCCCAGGTCGCGCAGCAGCTCGGACCGGGCGGCTTATCGCGGCGATCACTGCTCCGGGGCGCCGGCGTCGCCGGCATGGCGCTCACGTCCAGCGGCCTCCTGACCGCGTGCGGCACCGAGGGCGCCAAGGTCGACGCGGGCGAGTGCACGAGCACCGACCTCAGCGACGAGGAGAGGACGATCGTCTTCTCGAACTGGATCGGCTACCTCGACCCGGTGAAGAAGGCCGACACCTCGACGCTGGAGAAGTTCCAGGAGGAGACCGGCATCACGGTCGACTACCAGAACGGCGACGTGAACGACAACGAGACGTTCTTCGCGAAGGTGTCCCCGCAGCTCCAGGCGTGCCGGTCGACCGAGCGTGATGTGTTCGTGGTGACCGACTACATGGCCGCCCGGATGATCGAGCTGGGCTGGATCCAGAAGCTCGACCACGCGAACCTGCCCAACGTCGACGCGAACCTGATCGACTTCCTGAAGTCGCCCGACTGGGACCCGGAGCGGGAGTACAGCGTCCCGTGGCAGAGCGGCATGACCGGCATCTGCTACAACGCCGAGCTCACCGACCCGGTCACGAGCTTCGAGGACCTGCTCACCCGGCCCGATCTCAAGGGCAAGGTCGAGCTCCTCACCGAGATGCGCGACACCATGCTGTTCCTGCTGCTCCTGGAGGGCAGCGATCCGGAGGACTTCACGGGCGATGAGTTCACGGCGGCCATCGACCGACTCAAGGGGATCGTCGAGGGCGGTCAGATCCGCCGCTTCTCCGGCAACGACTACGTCGACGACATGAAGTCGGGCGACATCGTGGCCTGTGAGGCCTGGAGCGGTGACGTCATCAACCTGCTCGGCGGCGGCAAGTACAAGTTCGTCCAGCCGGAGGAGGGCTTCGCGATCTGGACCGACAACATGCTGGTCCCCAACAAGGCGGCGCACAAGACGAACGTCGAGACGATGATGAACTTCTACTACGACCCGGTGAACGCCGCGAAGCTGTCGGCGTGGAACTACTACTTGTGCCCCGTGAGCGGTGCCCAGGAGGAGATCGCGCAGTTCGACAAGTCTGCGGCCGAGAGCGAGTTCATCTTCGTGGACGACGCGCTCCTGGCCTCCGGCTACAGTTTCATGAGCCTCAGCGACACCGAGGAGCGCGACTACCAGCGCCAGTTCAACGAGGTCATTGGTGGCTGAGGGCAAGGACCTCCACCTGGAGGGTGTGACGAAGCGCTTCGGCAGCTTCGTCGCCGTCGACGACCTGACACTGACGGTCCCGGAGGGCTCGTTCTTCGCCCTGCTGGGGCCCTCCGGCTGCGGCAAGACCACGACGTTGCGGATGGTGGCGGGGCTGGAGGAGCCCACGCTCGGCCGGGTGCTGATCGGCGACCAGGACGTGACCCAGCTGCGGCCCTACAAGCGGCCGGTCAACACCGTGTTCCAGTCCTATGCCCTGTTCCCGCACCTGACGATCGCCGAGAACGTCGCGTTCGGGCTGCGACGTCGCGGGGTCTCGGACTACCAGAAGCAGACCGCTGACATGATCGAGCTGGTGCAGCTCTCGGGCTACGAGGACCGCAAGCCGGCTCAGCTGTCCGGCGGGCAGCAGCAGCGGGTGGCGTTGGGGCGCGCCCTCATCAACGAGCCCGGGGTGCTGCTGCTCGACGAGCCGCTCGGTGCCCTCGACCTCAAGCTCCGGCGTCAGATGCAGATCGAGCTCAAGCGGATCCAGACCGAGGTCGGCATCACGTTCGTCCACGTCACTCACGACCAGGAGGAGGCCATGACCATGGCCGACACCATCGCGGTGATGAACCACGGCGTGATCGAGCAGATGGGAGCGCCGGGCGAGCTGTACGAGAACCCCTCGACGACCTTCGTGGCGAACTTCCTCGGCCAGTCGAACCTGATCCGCTCCGAGGTCGTCGACTCGGCCGGCGACGACGTGGTGATCGACTGCAACGGCCAGAAGGTGTCGGTCGACGGTGGACGGTCGCACGTCGACGGCACCGCGGCCTGGCTCGGCATCCGACCCGAGAAGATGTTCGCCAGCGAGGCGGGCAGGGCCGAGCAGAACGGTCAGAACCGGCTGACCGGCGGCCGGGTCACGGACGTGAGCTTCGTCGGAGTGAGCACGCAGTACCTCGTGGCGATGCCCTGGGGCCAGGAGCTGATGGTCTTCGAGCAGAACACCGGCCAGCGGCCGCCGCTCAACAACGGCACCGAGGTGGACCTCACGTGGTCGGGCGACCACGCGTTCCTGCTCGACGCCGACCAGGACGCGACGGCCGGCACAATGACCCCGGAGGACGCCGAGTGACGGCGGGTATCACCCCGGTCACCGACCCCGGCCCCGTCGTCGACGGCGAGACCCGCAAGCGCCGCGGCTGGGGCTGGTTGCTGCTGGTCCCCGGCATGCTGTGGCTGGCGGTCTTCTTCCTGTTCCCGACGGTCCAGCTGTTCTTCACCTCCCTCTACGACCCGAGCGGGTCCTACGAGCAGGGCTACGCGATGACGTGGCACTTCGCCAACTACGTCGACGCCGTGCGCGACACGTGGGACCTGTTCGCCCGCTCGTTCATGTACGCCGGCATCACCACCGTGGTGTGCCTGGCGCTGGCCTACCCGCTGGCCTACGCGATCGCCTTCAAGGCCGGTCGTTGGAAGCACGTCATGCTGGTGCTGGTCATCGCGCCGTTCTTCACGAGCTTCCTGCTGCGCACGCTCTCCTGGCGCACGATCCTCGCCGACCAGGGCCCGGTCACCGACTTCCTGCAGCTGATCGCGATCCTGCCCGACGACGGCCGTCTCCTGGCCACTCCGGTCGCGGTGATCGCCGGCCTCGTCTACAACTTCCTGCCGTTCATGACGCTGCCGATCTACGCGTCCCTGGACAAGGTCGACCACCGCTTGGTCGAAGCGGCCGGCGACCTCTACGCCAGCCCGTTCACGGGCTTCCGCAAGGTCACGTTCCCGCTGTCCACGCCCGGGGTCGTGTCGGGGACGTTGCTGACGTTCATCCCGGCCAGCGGCGACTACGTCAACGCGCAGCTGCTCGGCACCCCGAACCAGTACATGATCGGCAACCGGATCCAGTCGGCGTTCCTCACCGAGCGCAACTACCCGCTGGCCGCGAGCCTCTCCCTGATCCTGATGGGGATCGTGGTGGTGATGGTCGTGGCGTACGTCCGGCGCGCAGGGACGGAGGACCTGCTGTGACGGCCACCGTGGACCGCGAGCCCGAGGCCCCGGAGCGCGTCGCCGTGCCGCAGGCCCCGCGCCGGTCCGCCATGCGCTGGTTGGCCGACCACCTGGTGCTGTTCGTGGGCATCCTCGTGCTGGTCTACACGTTCGTCCCGATCGGCTACATCTTCGCGCTGTCCTTCAACCAGCCCACCGCCCGCTCGGCGACCGCGCAGCTCGAGGGCTTCACCTGGAGCAACTGGACCTCCATCTGCGAGCCGCAAGGCCTCTGCGAGTCCTTGCAGCTCAGCATCCTCGTCAGCATCACGGCCACGATCCTGGCGACCGTGCTCGGGACCCTGATGGCGTTCGCGCTGGTCCGGCACAGCTTCCGGGGCCGGTCGACGTCCAACCTGGTCATCTTCCTGCCGATGGCGACACCGGAGGTCGTCATGGGCTCGTCCCTGCTGGCGATGTTCGTGTCGGTGGGCGTTGACGGCCTCCTCGGCTTCGCCACGCTGGTCATCGCGCACACCCTGTTCTGCCTGTCGTTCGTGGTGGTCACGGTGAAGGCTCGGCTGGCGGGCATGGACACCCGCTTGGAGCAGGCGGCGATGGACCTCTACGCCAACGAGTGGCAGACGTTCCGGCTGATCACGCTGCCGCTGGCGATGCCGGGCATCGTGGCCGCGGCGATGCTGGCGTTCTCCTTGTCCTTCGACGACTTCATCGTCAGCAACTTCACCGCCGGCCAGTCGGTGACGTTCCCCCTGTATGTCTACGGCGCCAAGCTCAAGGAGTTCCCGCCGCAGCTGTTCGTGGTCGGGACGATCATGTTCCTCGTGTCGTTCCTGTTCGTCATCGCCGGTGAGATCTGGCGGCGCCGTCGAGCGGCGGCCCTGCGATGAGCGCGAATATCCCGCACTGGCGGGCCGGCGAGCGCTGGACCGGAGCCGGTGACCGCACCGGAGACGTCTTCGACCCCGCCACCGGCGAGGTGTCGGGCCGGGTCGGCTTCGCGACTCGCGAGGACGTCGACGCCGTCGTCGCCGACGCCGTGGCGGCGGGCAGGTCCTGGGCGGCGCAGTCGCTCACCCGACGTACGACGGTCATGTTCGCGTTCCGCGAGGCGGTCTCGCGCCGCCGCAAGGACATCGCAGCCGCGATCACCGCGGAGCACGGCAAGGTGCTCGACGACGCGCTCGGCGAGGTGCAGCGCGGTCTCGAGGTGGCCGAGTTCGCCTGTGGTGCCCCGCACCTGCTGAAGGGCGGCTTCAGCGACGGGGTCTCCGGCGGCGTCGACGTCTACTCGATCCGGCAGTCGCTCGGCGTGGTCGCCGTGATCTCGCCGTTCAACTTCCCGGCCATGGTCCCGCTGTGGTTCGTGCCGATCGCGATCGCGTGCGGCAACGCCGTGGTGCTGAAGCCGTCGGAGAAGGACCCATCGGCCTCCCTCCTGATCGCCGAGTGCTGGGCCGAGGCGGGGCTGCCGGCCGGGGTCTTCAGCGTCGTGCACGGCGACAAGGTCGCCGTCGACGGGTTGCTCGAGCACCCGGACGTCGCGGCCGTGTCGTTCGTGGGATCCACGCCGATCGCGCAGTACGTCTACGAGACCGGCACCCGGCACGGCAAGCGGGTGCAGGCGCTCGGCGGTGCCAAGAACCACATGGTGGTGCTGCCCGACGCCGACCTCGACACCGCTGCCGACGCGGCGGTGTCGGCCGGCTTCGGGTCGGCAGGGGAGCGGTGCATGGCGATCTCGGTCGTCGTGGCCGTCGACCCGGTCGGCGACGACCTGGTGCCGGCGATCGCGTCCCGGATGGCGGGCCTGACCACCGGCGACGGCCGCTCCGGGTGCGACATGGGTCCGCTCGTGACGCGTCAGCACCGAGACAAGGTCGCGGGCTACCTCGACTCCGGCGTCGCCGACGGCGCCGAGCTGGTCGTCGACGGCCGGTCGGTCAAGCCCAAGGGCGACGCCGGCGGGTTCTGGCTCGGCCCCACGCTGTTCGACCGGGTCCGGCCCGGTATGTCGGTCTACGACGACGAGATCTTCGGCCCGGTGCTGTCGGTGGTCCGGGCGGCGTCGTACGACGAGGCGCTCGCCCTGGTCAACGACTCGCCCTACGGCAACGGCACCGCGATCTTCACCGCCGACGGCGGCGCGGCTCGCCGCTACCAGCGCGACGTGCAGGTCGGCATGATCGGCATCAACGTCCCGATCCCGGTGCCCATGGCCTACTACTCGTTCGGCGGGTGGAAGGCGTCGCTCTTCGGCGACACCCACGCCCACGGCATGGACGGCATCCACTTCTTCACGCGCGGCAAGGTCGTCACGTCGCGCTGGCCCGACCCGGCGCAGCGCACCGGCGTCGACCTCGGGTTCCCGCGCCACGACTGACACACCCAGAGGAGCGTCGCTCGTCGTGACGACGAGCGACGGCGCAGGACGCGATGAATGGCAGCGGAAATGACCGCATCCTGCGCCGGCTCGAGATCCGACGGCCCCCCCGACCCGCCGGTCTCATCCCTCCCTCAAGGGTCTGTGTTCAGTTCTGCGGCTGCGCTGACCCCGCGGTCAGAGCAGCGTGTACGCCTTGTCGAGCACGACCCGCAGGATCTGCTCGATCTCGTCGAAGTGCTCTTGGTCACAGATCAGCGGCGGTGCCAGCTGGACCACCGGGTCGCCCCGGTCGTCGGCCCGGCAGTAGAGGCCCTCGCCGTACAGCGCCTTGGACAAGAAGCCCCGCAGCAGCTTCTCGGACTCGGCCTCGTCGAAGGTCTCCTTCGTGGCCTGGTCCTTGACGAGCTCGATGCCGTAGAAGTACCCGTCGCCGCGGACGTCGCCCACGATCGGCAGGTCCTTCAGCTTGTCGAGCGTGGCACGGAACGCGTCCTGGTTGTCGAGGACGTGCTGGTTGATCTGCTCGCTCTCGAAGACGTCGAGGTTGGCCATCGCGACCGCGGTCGAGACCGGGTGCCCGCCGAACGTGTAGCCGTGCAGGAAGGACTCCTGGCCCTTGAGGAACGGCTCCATGAGCTTGTCCTGGGCGATCATCGCGCCCAGCGGCGAGTACCCGGAGGTCAGGCCCTTGGCGCAGGTGATCATGTCGGGCTCGTAGCCGTAGCGCTCCGCCCCGAACATGTGGCCCAGCCGGCCGAACGCGCAGATCACCTCGTCGGAGACCAGCAGCACGTCGTACTCGTCGCAGATCTCGCGGACCCGCTGGAAGTAGCCCGGCGGCGGCGGGAAGCAGCCGCCGGAGTTCTGGACCGGCTCGAGGAAGACCGCGGCGACGGTGTCGGCGCCCTCGTTCTCGATGGCGACCGCGATCTGGTCGGCCGCCCACCGGCCGAAGCGCTCGGGGTCGCTGCCGTCGAGCAGGCCGCTGCTCACCTCGTGGGCGCGGTAGATGTTGGTGTTCGGCACCCGGAACGTGCTCGGGACCAGCGGCTCGAACGGCGCCTTCATCGGCGGCAGCCCGGTGATCGAGAGCGCGCCCTGCGGCGTGCCGTGGTAGGCGATGGCCCGGCTGATGACCTTGTGCTTGGTCGGCTTGCCGGTGAGCTTGAAGTAGTTCTTGGCGAGCTTCCACGCGGTCTCGACGGCCTCGCCGCCACCGGTGGTGAAGAACACCCGGTTGAGGCCGCCGGGGGCGTAGCCGGCGATCCGCTCGGCGAGCTCGATCGCCGTGGGGTGCGCGTAGGACCACAGCGGCATGAACGCGAGCTCCTTCGCCTGCTTCGCAGCGGCGTCGGCCAGCTCGGTGCGGCCGTGGCCCAGCTGGCTCACGAAGAGCCCGGCCAGTGCGTCGAGGTACTTCTTGCCCTGCGCGTCCCAGATGTAGGGGCCCTCGCCCCTCACGATGATGGGGACGTCCGCCTGGTCGTAGGTCGAGTGCCGGGTGAAGTGCATCCAGAGGTGGTCCTTGGCGGATCGCTGGAGCTCGTCGAAGTCCCGGGGCATGCGCACATCATCCTCGCGCCGTCCGACCAGTGCAAGCGATTTCGTTGCGTTTCTGGGGCTAGCATGCGGATTCCGTACATCGGGTGACGATTTGTGGACGGATAGGAGTCGGACATGGGCGGAATCGTGTTCACCGGTGGCCAGGTCTTCGACGGCCACCGCCACCGGGGCTCCCTGGACGTGCTCGTCGATGCCGGCCGGGTCGTGGCCGTCGGCCCGGACGTCCGCACGCAGGGTGCCGGGGCCGACGTGGTCGACCTGGCCGGCGGGCTGCTGTCGCCGGGCTTCACGGACGCGCACGTGCACCCGATCCAGGGCGGGCTCGAGCGGCAACGCTGCGACCTGTCGGAGCTCGACACCCGCGAGGAGTTCCTCGACGCGATCGCCGCGTACGCCGCCGCGCACCCGGAGGCAGAGTGGATCACGGGCGGCGGCTGGGCGATGCCCGCGTTCCCCGGAGGCAACCCGACCGCCGCCGACCTCGACGCGGTCGTGCCCGACCGGCCGGTGTTCCTGCACAATCGCGACCACCACGGCGCGTGGGCGAACTCGCGGGCGCTCGAGCTCGCTGGCGTCGACCGGGAGACCCCCGACCCGTCGGACGGCCGGATCGAGCGCGACGAGGACGGCCGGCCATCGGGCAGCTTGCACGAGGGCGCGACCTCCCTCGTGGCCCGGCTCCTGCCCAGGACCACGGGAGAGGACTACTACGAAGCGCTGCTGACGGGGCAGGCCTACCTGCACTCGCTCGGCGTCACCGCCTGGCAGGACGCGATCGTGGGCGCCTACGACGGGATGGACGACCCGGCCGCGACCTACGAACGGGCCGACGCCAACGGCGACCTGAAGTCTGACGTGGTCGGCGCGCTCTGGTGGGAGCGGCGGCTGGGCGTCGAGCAGGTCGAGGACCTCGTGGGCCGGCGGGCGACGATGGCCGGCGAGCGGTTCCGCGCCACGTCGGTGAAGATCATGCAGGACGGCGTCGCCGAGAACGGGACGGCCGCGATGACTGCCCCGTACCTCGACCTGTGCGGCCATGCGACCGACAACAGCGGGCACTCCTTCGTCGAGCCCGAGGCGCTACGGCAGGCAGTGGCGGCGCTCGACGCCGCCGGCTTCCAGGTGCACGTGCACGCGATCGGCGACCGCGGGGTGCGCGAGGCGCTCGACGCGTTCGTCGGCACCGACCCCGCCCGGCGACACCACATCGCGCACGTGCAGATCATCCACCCGGACGACGTGGCGCGATTCGCCGAGCTGGGAGTCGCCGCGAACCTGCAGGCGCTGTGGGCCTGCCTCGAGGACCAGATGGTCGACCTCACGCTGCCCGTGCTCGGACCGGAGCGCTCCGCCTGGCAGTACCCGTTCGGCTCCCTGCACCGCTCCGGGGCACGGCTCGTCATGGGGAGCGACTGGCCGGTGTCGACGCCCGACCCGCTGGCCGCGATCCACACCGCCGTCACCCGCACGACGTACGGCGGGGAGGGCCGGGTCGGCCACGAGCCGCTGCTGCCGGAGCAGGCGATCGACCTCACGACCGCGTTCTCGGCGTACACGCGGGGGAGTGCGTGGGTGAACCACCGCGACGACGCGGGCGTGATCGAGCCGGGCGCGGTGGCCGACCTCGTCGTGCTCGACCGCGACCCGTTCGGCGGGCCGGCCTCCGACATCGGGGCCGCCCGGGTCGCGTCGACCTGGGTCGCCGGCGAGGCGGTCTACACCGCCCCCTGACCCGAGTCGTGGGAAATGCGGGCCGATTCGTGCCTGATTCCGACCGAGTCGTGTCTCAGTTCCTGAAGGAGACACGACTCGGTCTGATTTCCCCACGATTCGGGCGTGAGGCACGACTCGGGGGTCAGCTGACCCGGCGCGGCTCGGGCAGCTCGTCCTCGGGGTACTTCTCGAGGTAGGCCCCGATCCTGTCTCGGCGCATCGCGGTCCAGAGCTCGTCCGAGCGCTGCTCGTCGATGATGTTGATCGAGCCGAGCTCCGGGTCCTGCGCGTACCGCGCGAACGGGAGCGTCACGAACCGCACGTCGTTGGTCTCCAGACCGCGCAGGTCGAGCGCCAGGCTGCGCAGCTCGCCGTTGGTCCAGCTCTCGTCGACGGTGAGGTTCCGCACGACCGCCTCGAGCGTGCGGGTGAACTTCACCGGGTTGCCGACGGTGCCGGAGGACAACGTCTTCTGGAGCACGGCGCGCAGGAAGTTCTGCTGCCGCGCGACTCGGTCGAAGTCGCCGTTGAGGAGGCCGTACCGCATCCGGACGTACTTCAGCGCCAGCTCGTCCTCCAGGTGCACCCACCCCTGGTCCCACTGCTGGTCCTGCTGGGAGTCGTAGACGGACTCGGGGACGTAGACATCGACGCCGCCGATCGCGGTGGTGAGGTCCTTGAACCCGCCGTAGTCGATGATCGCCATGTGGTCGAGCCGGAGACCGCTGAGGTTCTCGATCGTCCGCCAGGTGCCGAACGGGCCGTAGGCCGAGAACGCGTCGTTGACCTTGTTCTCGCCGTGCGGGTCGCCGGTCTCGTCGTGGATCGTGACGAGGGAGTCGCGCGGCACCGAGACGACGTAGGCGGCAGACCGGTCGGCCGGGACGTGCATGACCATCACCGTGTCGCTGCGGTAGGCGCCCGCGTCCCACTCGCCCTTCGCCAGCAGCTCGGCGATGGTCGGCTTCTCGACCAGCCGGGTGGGGTTGTCCGCACCCATCAGCAGAATGTTGAGCGCCTCCGTCGGCTCCCGCTCCGGTCGGTCGCCCTCGTCCAGCACCGCGTCGGGGACGCGGGTGATGTCGCCCAGCTTGTCGTTGAGGTTCCACGCGTACCACCCGACGGCGGCGACGGTGACCAGGGCGCCGACGGTCAACAGGGTCGCTCCCGTGCGGTGCCCGCGGCGCAGGTCCCAGACTGCGGTGGCCAGCATGCCCACCACGGCCACGGCCAGCAGGACCGACGCCAGGGTCAGGAACCCTTTCAGCATCAGCAGGTAGAGGCCGCCGATGACGACGGGGACGGCCACGAGGCCGATGATCGTGGTCCGCTTCACCGGATCATCCTCCCCGATGCCCCCATCAATCCCGGGTTTCGCACGGGCTCGCACCCGCGCGGAGGGTTCGACAACGGATTCCGCACCGAAAGCGCGGTTGCCCCTACCGAATCAGTAGTCTCCCCGGTTAGTGTCGGGCCATGGCTGACCAGACTTTCTCCAACATCGTGGGCGGCGAGCGGGTCGCGTCCGTCTCCGGCGAGACCTACGACGTCATCGACCCCACCACCGGTGAGGTCTACGCCCAGGCACCGCTGTCCGGCGCCGAGGACGTGGACCGGGCCTACGCCGCGGCCGCCAGCGCCTTCGAGGGCTGGGGCGACGCGACGCCCCAGGACCGGTCCAACGCGCTGCTCAAGATCGCCGAGGCGATCGACGCCCGCGCCGAGGAGATCAACGCCGTCGAGTCCAAGGACACCGGCAAGCCGCTCGGCCTGACGATGTCGGAGGAGATGCCCTACGCCTCCGACCACTTCCGGTTCTTCGCCGGCGCCGCCCGGGTCCTCGAGGGTCGCTCGGCCGGCGAGTACATGGCCGACCACACGTCGTACGTCCGGCGGGAGCCGATCGGCGTCATCGGGCAGGTGACGCCGTGGAACTACCCGCTGATGATGATGATCTGGAAGATCGCTCCGGCGCTGGCGGCGGGCAACACCGTCGTCCTCAAGCCCAGCGACACCACCCCGGCGTCCTCGACCCTGCTGGCCGAGCTGTGCCAGGAGTTCCTGCCGCCCGGTGTGCTCAACGTCGTCTGCGGCGACCGCGACACCGGGCGCCGCCTGGTCGAGCACAAGACCCCGCAGATGGTCGCCATCACCGGCTCGGTCCGGGCCGGGATGGAGGTCGCCGGCGCCGCTGCCGCCGACCTGAAGAAGGTCCACCTCGAGCTCGGCGGCAAGGCCCCGGTGGTCGTCTTCGACGACGCCGACATCGAGGCTGCTGCGTCCGCGATCGCCGAGGCCGGCTACTTCAACGCGGGCCAGGACTGCACGGCCGCCACCCGGGTGCTCGCCGGTCCCGGCGCGTACGACGACTTCGTGTCGGCCCTGACCGAGACCGCGAAGGGCATCAAGACCGGCATGCCGGACGACGAGGACGTGCTCTACGGGCCTGTCAACAACGTCAACCAGCTCGGCCACGTCAGCGGGATGGTCGAGCGGCTGCCCGACCACGCCACGCTCAACACCGGCGGCCAGCAGCAGGGCGAGGCCGGCTACTTCTACGAGCCGACCGTGCTGTCCGGGCTGCGGCAGGACGACGAGCAGATCCAGACCGAGATCTTCGGCCCGGTCATCACCGTGCAGAAGTTCTCCGACGAGGCCGAGGCGCTCGCCTGGGCCAACGGCGTCCAGTACGGCCTCGCGTCGTCGGTGTGGACCACCGACCACGGCCGTGCGATGCGGATGTCCAAGAAGCTCGACTTCGGCTGCGTCTGGGTCAACACCCACATCCCGTTCATCTCCGAGATGCCACACGGTGGCTTCAAGCACTCGGGCTACGGCAAGGACCTGTCGGTCTACGGCTTCGAGGACTACACCCGCCTCAAGCACGTCATGCACTACATCGGCCAGTGACAGGGTCAGTGGGCACCCCCGCATGAGGATCCTGCTGGTCGGCGCCGGGGGCGTCGGCGGTGCGTTCACCGCCATCGCCGCCCGCCGCGACTTCTTCGAGCGTCTCGTCGTCGCCGACTACGACCTGGCGCGCGCCGAGCGGGCGGCGGCCACCGACGAGCGGTACGTCGCGGCGCAGATCGACGCCTCCGACGCCGGCTCGGTCGAGGCGTTGTGCCGGGAGCACGGCATCACCCACGTGATGAACGCAGTCGACCCGGTCTTCAACATGCCGGTCTTCGACGGCGCGTTCGCCGCGGGGGCCGACTACGTCGACATGGCGATGTCGCTGAGCAAGCCGCACCCGGATGCGCCGTACTCCAAGTGCGGGGTGAAGCTGGGCGACGAGCAGTTCGCCCAGGCCACGGCGTGGGAGCAGGCGGGTCGGCTGGCCCTCGTCGGCATGGGCGTCGAGCCCGGTCTCTCCGACGTCTTCGCGCGGTACGCCGCGGACCACCTGTTCTCCGACATCGACGAGCTCGGCACCCGTGACGGCGCGAACCTGGTGGTGACCGACGACGACGGCAACGAGATCTTCGCGCCGTCGTTCTCGATGTGGACCACGATCGAGGAGTGCCTCAACCCGCCGGTGATCTGGGAGCGGGCGAGCGCGGACGTCGACGGCGGCTGGTTCACGACCGAGCCGTTCAGCGAGCCCGAGGTCTTCGACTTCCCCGAGGGCATCGGTCCGGTGGAGTGCGTCAACGTGGAGCACGAGGAGGTGCTCCTCATGCCGCGGTGGATCGACTGCAAGCGCGCCACGTTCAAGTACGGCCTCGGCGACGAGTTCATCACCATCCTCAAGGTGCTCCACACGCTCGGCCTCGACCGCACCGAGAAGGTCCGGGTGAAGGGCGTCGAGGTCAGCCCGCGCGACGTGGTCGCGGCGGTGCTGCCCGACCCCGCCACGGTCGGCCCACGCATGAAGGGCAAGACCTGCGCCGGCCTCTGGGCGACCGGGACCGGCAAGGACGGCCAGCCGCGCTCGACGTACCTCTACCACGTCGTCGACAACGAGACGGTGATGGCCGACTACGGCCACCAGTGCGTCGTCTGGCAGACGGCGATCAACCCGGTGGTCGCCCTCGAGCTGCTCGCGAACGGCACCTGGTCGGGGGCGGGCATCCTCGGACCGGAGGCGTTCGACGCCGTGCCGTTCCTCGACCTGCTGACCGCCTACGGATCGCCGTGGGGGACCAAGGAGCTGACATGACCGCGCAGACAGGTGGAGCCGCACTCCCGCAGGAGCGCCGACTGGTGACGGAGATCCCGGGACCCGCCTCGACCGCCGCCCTGGAGCGCAAGCGCACGCACGTCGCGGACGGCGTAGGCACGATGCTGCCGGTGTTCGTCACGGCGGCGGGCGGGGGCGTGATCGTCGACGCCGACGGCAACTCGCTGATCGACCTCGGCTCGGGCATCGCGGTGACCACGGTCGGCAACGCGGCGGCGGCGGTGACCCGGCGGGTGCACGAGCAGGTGGACGCGTTCACCCACACCTGCTTCATGATCACGCCGTACGAGGGGTACGTCGACGTGTGTGAGGTGCTGGCCGAGCTGACCCCCGGCGACCACCCCAAGAAGTCGGCGCTGTTCAACTCCGGCGCCGAGGCCGTCGAGAACGCCGTGAAGATCGCCCGGGTCGCCACCGGCCGGGACGCGGTCGGGGTGTTCGACCACGCCTACCACGGCCGGACCAACCTCACGATGGCGATGACCGCCAAGAACATGCCCTACAAGCACGGCTTCGGGCCGTTCGCCGGCGAGGTCTACCGGGCGCCGCTGTCCTACCCGCTGCGCGACGGCCTCTCCGGTGAGGCCGCGGCAGCGCGGGCGATCGACCATCTCGACAAGCAGGTCGGTTCCGACAACCTGGCCTGCGTCGTGATCGAGCCGATCCTGGGGGAGGGCGGCTTCGTGGTGCCGGCGCCGGGGTTCCTCCCCGCCCTGGCCGACTGGTGCCGCGACCGCGGCATCGTCTTCGTGGCCGACGAGATCCAGTCGGGCTTCTGCCGCACCGGCGACTGGTTCGCGTGCGACCACGAGGGCGTCGTGCCCGACCTGGTCACCGCGGCCAAGGGCATCGCCGGCGGGCTGCCGCTCGCGGCGGTCACCGGCCGGGCCGACCTCATGGACAGCGTGCATGCCGGCGGCCTCGGCGGCACGTACGGCGGCAACCCGGTCGCGTGCGCCGCCGCGCTGGGCGCGATCGAGGAGATGCGCACCCACGACCTGGCCGCCCGCGCCCGCACGATCGGCGACCGGATGCAGACCCACCTCGAGAAGCTGCGGGCCGAGCACCCGGTCATCGCCGACATCCGCGGCCGCGGCGCGATGATGGCGATCGAGCTGTGCGCGCCGGGGACCACGGAGCCCGACGCGGCCCGGGCCGCGGCCGTCAACGCCGCCTGTCACCGGGCCGGGGTCGTCACGCTCACGTGCGGCACCTGGGGCAACGTCTTCCGGTTCCTGCCGCCGCTGTCGATCAGCGACGAGCTGCTCGACGAGGCGTTCGGCGTGGTCGGGGAGGCTCTGGCCGGGACGGCGTAGCGATCTGGGCGCCGTCTCGGTAACGTGACCCGTCATGACACTCGGGCATGACGACGATTCCGCGCGGGTCGAACCCGGCGTACCGCACACCGACAAGGGCAAGCTGGTCGCAGCAGGGGTCCTGCTGCTGATCCCCATCGTGGCGCTCATGTGGGTGCCGAGCTACACGCGTGAGGACCCGAAGCTGTTCGGCTTCCCGTTCTTCTTCTGGTACCAGTTCATGTGGGTCTTCCTCTGCTCCGGCATGACGTGGGCGGCCTACAAGCTGGTCCTGGCGGCACGCCGATGAGTGGGGTGAACGGCGTCGCGCTGAGCGTGCTCGTCGCGCTCTTCCTGCTGGTCACGGTGATGGGCTTCTACGCGGCGCGCTGGCGGCGCGCGGAGAGCCTCGAGAGCCTCGACGAGTGGGGGCTCGGCGGCCGGAAGTTCGGCACCTGGGTCACCTGGTTCCTGCTCGGAGGCGACCTCTACACGGCCTACACGTTCGTGGCGGTGCCGGCGGCGATGTTCGCCACCGGTGCGGTGGCCGGCTTCTTCGCCGTGCCCTACACGATCGTGCTGTACCCGATCATCTTCATCTTCATGGCGCGGCTGTGGTCGGTGAGCCACCGGCACGGCTACGTCACGACCGCCGACTTCGTGCGCGGCCGGTACGACGACCGGGGGCTCAGCCTCGCGGTGGCGGTGACCGGCTTCGTGGCGACGATGCCCTACATCGCGCTGCAGCTCGTCGGCATCCAGGCGGTGCTCGAGGTGGTCGGGCTCGGAGGTGGCGACAACATCATCGCCAAGGACCTGCCGCTGTTCATCGCATTCGCGCTCCTCGCGGCCTACACCTACTCCTCGGGGCTGCGCGCGCCGGCGATCATCGCCTTCGTCAAGGACGCGCTGATCTACCTGGTCATCATCGTCGCGATCGTCTACCTTCCCTCGCAGGTCGGTGGCTGGGACGCCGTCTTCGGTGCGGCCGAGGAGAAGATGGCCACCACCAACGAGGCCACCGGCGCACCGACCGGCTCGTTCATCCCCGGTGACGGGACGATGTGGGCCTACGCGACGCTGGGGCTCGGGTCGGCGCTGGCGCTGTTCATGTACCCGCACTCGGTCACGGCCAGCCTCTCCTCAGGCAGCCGCAACACGATCCGGCGCAACGCGGCGATCCTGCCGGCGTACTCCTTCGTGCTGGGGCTGCTCGCGCTGCTCGGCTGGGTCGCGATCGCGGCCGGCACGGAGCCGATCGGGCTCGACGGAGAGCCGAACCCCCAGCTGGTGATCCCGCAGCTGTTCGAGGACATGTTCCCGAGCTGGTTCGCGGGTGTCGCGTTCGCGGCGATCGCGATCGGCGCGCTGGTGCCGGCGGCAATCATGTCGATCGCGGCCGCCAACACGTTCACCCGCAACATCTACAAGGAGTGGCTGAAGAAGGACGCCACCCCGGCGCAGGAGGCCAAGGTCTCCAAGCTGGCGTCGCTGGTGGTGAAGGCGTTCGCGCTGGTGTTCGTGCTGACGCTCGACAAGCAGAACGCGATCAACTTCCAGCTGCTCGGCGGGATCTGGATCCTCCAGACCTTCCCGGCGATCGTGTTCAGCCTCTACACGCGGTGGTTCCACCGCTGGGGCCTGCTCGTCGGCTGGGCCGTCGGCATGGTCTACGGCACCTACTCGGCCTACAACGTCATCAGCCCGATCACCGGCAAGCGGTTCGGCGGCTCGCTGGCAGAGATCCCGGGGCTGGGCGACATGGGCTACATCGCCCTCACGGCGTTCGCGCTCAACATCGTCGTCGCGGTCGTGGTCACGCTGGCGCTGAACGCGGCGAAGGTGTCGAACGGCAGCGACGCCACGACGCCGGGCGACTACTACGCCGACGCGGGTGACCCGCGGGTCGCCGCCGACCTCGCCGCCGAGGACGACCTGACGCGAGGCGAGCCCAAGGCCTGATCCGACCGGCTCTCCGGAGCGCCCCGCCCGGCGCGGGCGGGGCGCTGCGAGGATGGGCCCGTGCAGCGACGTGACGTGGTGGTGCTGGGGTCGACCGGGTCGATCGGCACCCAGGCCCTCGACCTGGTGCGGGCCAACCCCGACCGGTTCCGGGTGGTCGGCCTGACGGCGGGCGGGTCGAACGAGGAGCTCTTCGACCGGCAGGTGGCCGAGCTCGCCCCGGCCTTCTCCGGCCTGGGGGAGGACGCCAGCGTCGAGGCGGCCGGCCTGGCCGCCGACGTCGTGCTCAACGGCATCACCGGCGCAGTCGGGCTCCGGCCGACCCTGGCCGCGCTCGAGACCGGCACCACGCTCGCGCTGGCCAACAAGGAGAGCCTCATCATCGGCGGGCCCTTGGTGCGCGACCGCGCCAGGCCGGGTCAGATCGTGCCGGTCGACAGCGAGCACAGTGCGATCGCGCAGAGCCTGCGCGCCGGCAGGGCCGACGAGGTACGCCGCCTCGTGCTCACCGCCAGCGGCGGGCCGTTCCGCGGCCGGACCCGCGAACAGCTCGCCGACGTGACGCCTGAGGAGGCGCTGGCCCACCCGAACTTCGCGATGGGCAAGGTCATCACGACCAACTCCGCCACGCTCGTCAACAAGGGACTCGAGGTGATCGAGGCCCACCTGCTGTTCGACGTCCCCTTCGACTCGATCGACGTGGTGGTCCACCCGCAGCAGCTGATCCACTCGATGGTGGAGTTCACCGACGGCGCGGTCGTCGCCCAGCTCGGGCTCCCGACGATGCTGGTGCCGATCTCGCTCGGCCTCGGCTGGCCCGACCGGGTGCCGGACGCCGAGACGCCGATCGACTGGACCCGTGCGGCCGACTGGCGGTTCGAGCCGCTCGACGACGACGCGTTCCCTGCGGTCGCCCTGGCGCGCGAGGCGGGGCTGCGCGGCGGCACCGCCCCGGCGGTCTACAACGCGGCCAACGAGGTGTCCGTCGAGGCGTTCCACGACGGCAGGTTGCGATTCGTCGACATCGTCCCGACAGTGGCAGCGGTGCTGCGGGAGCACGACGTACCCTCGGGAGAGCAGCTCACGGTGGCCGGCGTGCTCGCCGCCGACGCGTGGGCACGCACCGCCGCCGCCGACCACATCCTGCACCGCAAGGACCCGACATGACCGCCGTCTACTACACGCTGGGCGTGGTGATCTTCGTGGTCGCCATCCTCGCGTCGATCGGGCTGCACGAGTTCGGGCACCTGATCCCGGCGAAACGGTTCGGCGGCAAGGTCACGCAGTGGTTCGTCGGCTTCGGCCCGACCCTGTGGAGCAAGCAGATCGGTGAGACCGAGTACGGCGTGAAGGCGATCCCGCTCGGCGGCTACGTCAAGATCGTCGGGATGCTGCCGCCCGGCGCGGAGCAGCTCGACGAGGACCGCGAGCACCCGGTCTACGACGCGGACGGCAACCGGGTGGTCCGGCTGCGGCGGTCCAACACCGGGATGTTCACCCAGCTGATCTCCGACGCGCGCGCCGCCGAGGAGGAGCACATCAAGCCCGGCGACGACGGGCGGCTCTTCTACAAGCTGGCGCCGTGGAAGAAGGTCGTCGTGATGGCCGGTGGGCCGACGGTGAACCTGCTGATCGCGTTCTTCATCTTCGCCCCGATCTTCGCCTTCTACGGCAACCCCGACCCCGAGGAGGCCGTGGTCAGTCCGGTCGTCGACGAGGTGGCACCCTGCATCGTGCCCGCCGTCGAGGACGGCCGGGCGTGCACGGCCGAGGAGCTCCGGAACGACCCGACCCCTGCCAGCCAGGCGGGGCTCCAGCAGGGTGACGAGTTCGTCGAGTTCAACGGCGAGACGATCACCGGCTGGCAGCAGCTCCAGCGGCTGATCCGGGCCAACGACGACGGCGCCGCCGAGATCGTCGTCCTCCGCGACGGTGAGCGGGTGACGCTGACGACCAACACCACGGTCGAGTTCCGACCGACCAGCATCGCGGACGACACGCTCGTCCAGGTCGGCTTCCTCGGCGTCGTACCGGTGGCGGAGATGCGCACCGGCGGCGTGTTCTACACGCTCGACCGGATGGGGTCGATGACCGTCGACACGGTCCAGGCCCTCGGCACGCTGCCGGTGAAGGTGTGGGGCGTGGCCAAGGCGATCGTGGGCGTCGAGGAGCGGGCGAAGGACAGCCCCGTCAGCATCGTGGGCGGCGGCCGCTTCGCCGGTGAGCTCGCGTCGGCCGACGACTTCCCCGTCAAGGACAAGGCGGTGTCGCTGCTGATGCTGATCGCCGGCTTCAACTTCTTCATCGGGATGTTCAACTTCGTGCCGCTGCTGCCGCTCGACGGCGGTCACATCGCGGGTGCGCTCTACGAGGGGATCAAGCGCGGCTTCGCGCGGCTGCTCGGCCGGCCCGATCCCGGGTACGTCGACGTCGCGAAGCTGCTCCCGGTCGCCTACGTCATGGCCTCGGTCATCCTGGTGCTCGGCGTGGTGCTGATCGTGGGCGACCTCGTCGTGCCGCTCAGTCTCGAGTCATAGCCCGTGGGTGGGAGGGCGCGCACCGCCTGTCTGGAGACCCCCCGGCTAACCTGGGCAGCATGACCGCGATCGACCTGGGCATGCCAGCCGCGCCACCGCCGGTGCTGGCCCCGCGCCGCCCGACGCGCCAGATCCAGGTGGGCAAGGTCGGGGTCGGCAGCGACCACCCGATCTCGGTCCAGTCGATGACGACGACGCTGACGTCCGACATCGACTCCACGCTCCAGCAGATCGCGGAGCTGACCGCCTCCGGCTGCGACATCGTGCGGGTGGCCTGCCCGAGCCAGGACGACGCGGAGGCGCTGCCGGCCATCGCGCAGAAGAGCCAGATCCCGGTCATCGCCGACATCCACTTCCAGCCCAAGTACGTCTTCGCCGCGATCGAGGCCGGCTGCGCGGCCGTCCGGGTCAACCCGGGCAACATCCGCAAGTTCGACGACCAGGTCAAGGAGATCGCCCAGGCGGCGAAGGACCACGGGACGTCGATCCGGATCGGCGTCAACGCCGGCAGCCTCGACAAGCGGCTGATGGAGAAGTACGGCAAGGCCACGCCCGAGGCGCTGGTCGAGTCGGCCGTGTGGGAGGCGGGTCTCTTCGAGGAGCACGGGTTCCACGACTTCAAGATCTCCGTCAAGCACAACGACCCGATCGTGATGGTCCGCGCCTACGAGCTGCTCGCGGAGGCCGGCGACTGGCCGCTCCACCTCGGCGTGACCGAGGCCGGCCCCGCGTTCCAGGGCACCATCAAGTCCTCGGTCGCGTTCGGTGCCCTGCTCAGCCGCGGCATCGGCGACACCATCCGGGTCAGCCTCTCCGCGCCGCCGGTCGAGGAGGTCAAGGTCGGGCTGCAGATCCTGGAGTCGCTCAACCTGCGGCCGCGCCGGCTCGAGATCGTCTCCTGCCCGTCGTGCGGACGGGCCCAGGTCGACGTCTACAAGCTCGCCGACGAGGTGACGGCCGGGCTCGACGGGCTCGAGGTGCCGCTCCGGGTCGCGGTCATGGGCTGCGTCGTCAACGGCCCGGGGGAGGCACGCGAGGCCGACCTCGGTGTCGCCTCGGGCAACGGCAAGGGCCAGATCTTCGTCAAGGGCGAGGTCATCAAGACCGTGCCCGAGAGCCAGATCGTGGAGACCCTGATCGAGGAGGCGATGCGGATCGCCGAGGGGATGGAACCCGTCGAGGGCGGCCAGGCGAGCGTCTCGGTGTCCTGAGGGCCCGCGCGCCGACCCAGACCCGGGGCAGGCGCTACCGGTAGCCGGTGACGTCCGCGTCGGCGTGGTCGAACCCGTGGTCGGCGATCAGCCGCCACGCGTCCGGGCGTGAGCCGTCGGCGTCGGTGAGGTCGTACGTCGCCGCCAGGTCGTACGACGTGAGCGACTCGCCCGCCCAGCGACCGTGGCCGGGGTCGGCCGCCAGCGCGGCGACTCCCCTCCCGACGTACGTCGGCGACTCGCTGATCGCGAACCCGGGCACCGTCGCCAGCGCGTCACGCCAGGTCTCCTCGCGCACGCCGAAGTGCTCGAGCATCGCCTCCGACCGGATCCAGCCGGGCGTGACCGCCAGCGCGGTGACCGGGAGGTCGCGCAGCTCGTGGGTCAGCCCGACGACGATCCGCTGGACGCACGCCTTGACGAAGTCGTAGTAGAAGCCCACTCCCGCCCGGAACTCGCGGTTCGCCTCGAACGTGCCGTCGGTCATCTCCACCACCAGCCCGGGGGAGCCGGGCGTGGCCGTGCGCAGCATCAGGGGCAGCGCGTGGTGGGCGGTGACGAGGTGGGTGCGGACACCCATCCCGACCATCCGCCAGCCGCCGTCGAGGTCGTGCTCCCAGAGCGGCTTCTCCCACTCGGCGTAGCGGTCGCCGCCGAAGATGTCGTTGACCAGCACGTCGAGCCGGCCGCGCTCGTCCTCGATCCGCGCGACCAGGGCGGCCACGGCGGCGCCGTCCTCGTGGTCGACCACGAGCGCCGTCGCCGTTCCGCCCGCTGCCTCGACCAGCTCACCGGTCTCCTCGATCGTCTCCGGGCGCCCGATCTCCGAGGGACCTCCTGTCCGGCTGGACCGTCCCGTGGCGTACACGTCGAACCCGGCTCGTCCCAGCTCGACCGCGATGGCACGACCGCAGCCGCGGGTTGCTCCGGCGACCAGGGCCACTCGCTTCGTCTGCTCCGTCATGGTCCGAGCAGATCACGGCTCAGCGCCGGAGGACTTGACCGTGCTTGCTCACCGGTCGAGGCGGAGCCGGAGCACCTGCTCGTGGTCGAACCACTCACCGGTCGGCTCGAAGCCGTAGGCGAGGTAGAAGCCGAGGGGCGACCCCGGGCCGGGCACGACGCTCGTCACCAGCGCGTCCGCGCCGGGTCTCGTGCGCAGGTAGTCCGCGACCAGGTCCAGGGCCGCGCGGCCGTGGCCGTGGCCCTGGTGGCGGTGGTCGACGAGCATCCGCCACAGGTAGTAGCGCCACGGAATGGCCGGGTCGCCCGGCGCGGCGTCGTCGGCGACCATCACGAACCCGACCGGGTCGTCACCCGCGTAGACGGCCCGGCACCACGGTCGGGACAGCGGGGTGGCGGCGGCCTCGACCAGCGACCTGGCCACGCCGTCGACGAAGCCCTCCTGCGCAGGAGACACCTGCAGCGCCTCGACGAGCGCACGGTTCGCGGGCGTGATCTCGCGGAGCGTCACCGAAGCCATGAACCACGTTCTCACGATCGCCGTCCGCCCGTAGGCTCCCTCTGTGCTGACCACGCGCCACGGGGTGAAGGTGCTGGGCGCGTCCGACCTCGACGCGTTCCAGAGGCTCGCGTCGCGCGACCCGGTGATCAATGTCTTCGCGACCCACCGAGCCCGCGTCACCAACCTCGAGCCGCGCTGGCTCGGCGGCGAGGTCTGGGGCAGGTTCGACGGTGGCGAGCTGCGGTCCGCTTGCCACGTCGGCGCCAACCTGGTCCCGGTCCAGGCCGACCCCGACGACGCCCGGGCGTTCGCCGAGCGCGCGCTGGCCGGTCCGCGCACCGCTACCACGATCGTCGGTCCGATCGAGCCGGTGCGCGCGATCTGGGACGTCCTCGCAGAGGCGTGGGGCACCCCGCGCGACCAGCGGTGGGACCAGCCGCACCTGGAGATCTCGGCCGACCCCTGCGTCGTGCCCGACCCGCTGGTCCGGCGGACGACGCTGGCCGAGGCGGACGTGCTCTACCCGGCCTGCGTCGCGATGTACACCGAGGAGGTCGGGGTCAGTCCCGAGGCGTTCGGCGGGGCCGACTTCTACCGCACCCGGGTCCGCAACCTCATCGCCCGCGGCTGGTCGTTCGCGCGGCTGGAGGAGGGCGAGGTCGTGTTCAAGGCCGAGGTGGCCTGCCTCTCGCCGTACGCCGCCCAGGTCCAAGGGGTGTACGTCGCACCCGACCGCCGGGGTCGGGGGATCGGCTCCGCGGGCATGGCGGCGGTGGTCGCCGCCATCCGCGCCGACCTGGCGCCGGTCGTGTCCCTCTACGTCAACGACTACAACATGGCCGCCCGCCGGATCTACGAACGAGTCGGGTTCCGGCAGACGGCCACGTTCGCGACCGTGATGTTCTAGACCTGAGGTCCTAGGCGACGGCCGCCCGCAGCCGAGACGCCCGCTCACACGAACCGTCGGTGCACCGGACGATCGCGGCCTTCTGGGCACCGAACGCGTGCAGGAGGAGGGTGTCCGCGTCCTCGAAGGCGATCCGGCCGAACCACAGCGCCCGGTAGCGGTCGAGACGCGTTCCGTCGACCTCGCGCAGCTGAACCTCGCTCGGGCCGATCCCGTCCGAGAGCAGCGCCACCGTGGCCACGTGGGCACCGCCGGCCGCGAACTCCTCGACCCGCTGTTCGCACGAGCGCCACAGCCTCGTGTCGGTGTCCGACAGGGTCGCCACGACGCTGCAACCGTTGCGGTACGGGTCGCGGGTGAACCACGCCAGCCGGTCGGCCTCGATCGAGGCCTCGTAGCCGACCTTCTCGACGAGCACCCGGCGGCGGTCGGTGGTGGTGTTCCAGGAGAGGGTCCGGTTCGGACCCCAGCTGCCGATCACGACCCGCGTGTCGTCCAGGTCGAGGACACTGGCCGTGCCCAGGACGACCCGGCTGGCCAGGAGCGTGCCGTCGGTCGCGTCGAACACCCGCACCGTGGAGTGGTTCCGACCGGCGTCGGCGGTGGCGAACCGCGACCCGTCGCCGGACAGCACCGCGCTGGCGAGCACCGGTCCGCCGCGGCGGATCAGCGTGAGGTTGCCGTCGGCGTCGACCCGGCGGAGCTGGTAGCGGTTGCCCGAGCCCCAGGTGAGGACGACGTACTCGTCGCCGGACTTGCCGACGAGCCACATGTTCTTGACGTCCACGTCGATGGCCAGGTCGCCGTCGAGGATGGTCTTCCGGTCCTGGAACGGGATCTGCGGGTTCTCGCCGCGCGCCAGCGACCCGGGCTTGATCTCGACCGTGGCGGCGCGCTCCGGCGCCGAGGCGGCCGGGCCGGCCAGGCCGCCGGCGAGGAGGGCCGCGGTGGCAGCGGCGGCCGCGACAGCGGCGAGCATGATCTTCATCGGTCTCCCCCGAGGTGGTGGACCGGGCTGATCCCGGTCTCGATGTGTAGACGCACGCGGGACACGGATGGTTGTGACGGCCTGACCGCCCTGTCCTCGGCTCGTGAGGGAGGACTTCCTCGTCACGGTCGACGGCGCGTGAACTGGTTCGCAGGCACCGCCGCCCGACAAGTAGCCTGCGCGTCATGATCCTGCGGATGTCCAGCCTGTTCGTGCGCACGCTTCGCGACGACCCCGCGGACGCCGAGGTGCCGAGCCACCGGCTGCTCGTCCGAGCCGGCTACATCCGCCGCAACGCCCCGGGCATCTACACCTGGCTTCCGCTCGGCCTGCGGGTGCTGCGCAAGATCGAGCAGGTCATCCGCGAGGAGATGGACGCGATGGGGGCCCAGGAGCTCTCCTTCCCGGCGCTGCTCCCGCGCGAGCCCTACGAGGCCAGCAACCGGTGGACGACCTACGGCAACGGCATCTTCCGGCTCCAGGACCGCAAGGGCGGCGACTACCTGCTCGGTCCCACGCACGAGGAGCTGTTCACCCTCGCGGTGAAGGACATGTACTCCTCCTACAAGGACCTGCCGGTCTGGCTCTACCAGATCCAGACGAAGTACCGCGACGAGGCGCGGCCACGCGCGGGCGTGCTCCGTGGTCGCGAGTTCATCATGAAGGACTCCTACTCCTTCGACACCACCGACGAGGGTCTCGACGGGTCGTACGCCGCCCACCGCGAGGCCTACATCAAGACCTTCGACCGGCTCGGCTTCGACTACGCCATCGTCAGGGCGACCAGTGGCGCGATGGGAGGGTCGAAGTCGGAGGAGTTCTTGGCCAAGGCCGACGTGGGCGAGGACACCTACGTCCGCTGCACCCGCTGCGACTACGCCGCCAACGTCGAGGCGGTCGCCGTCCGGCCGCCCGCCCCCGCGCCGTACGACGACGTCCCCGCCGCGCACGCCGAGGACACCCCCGACACCCCGACCATCCAGACCCTGGTCGACCACCTGAACGTGGCGTTCCCCCGTGACGACCGGCCCTGGGCGGCCGGCGACACGCTCAAGAACGTGCTGGTCGTGCTCAAGCACCCGGACGGCCGTCGCGAGCCGCTCGCGATCGGCGTGCCGGGTGACCGGGAGGTCGACCAGAAGCGCCTCGAGGGCCAGCTCGAGCCGATCGAGGTCGAGCCCATGGACGACGCAGAGCTGAAGAAGCACGGTGCGCTGGTCAAGGGTTACATCGGTCCGGCCGCGCTGGGCGAGAAGTCCGCCTCCGGCATCCGCTACCTGGTGGACCCCCGGGTGTCGGAGGGCACCCGCTGGGTGACCGGTGCCGACGTGCCCGGCTCACACGTCATCGACCTGGTCGCCGGCCGCGACTTCACCGCCGACGGCACCATCGAGGCTGCCGAGGTGCGCGACGGGGACGCCTGTCCCCACTGCGACGACGGCACGCTCGAGTCCGCCCGCGGCATCGAGATGGGCCACATCTTCCAGCTCGGCCGCTGGTTCGCCGAGGCGCTCGGCCTCCAGGTGCTCGACGAGAACGGCAAGCTGGTCACGGTGACGATGGGTTCCTACGGCATCGGGGTGACGCGCGCGGTCGCCGCGATCGCTGAGAACACGCTCGACGAGCTCGGCCTGTGCTGGCCCCGCGCGGTCGCGCCCGCCGACGTCCACCTCGTGGCCGCGGGCAAGGACGGCGAGATCTTCGAGGCCGCCGCCTCGCTCGCGGAGGAGCTCGCACGCCAGGGGGTCGACGTCCTCTACGACGACCGCGCCGGCAAGGTGAGCCCGGGCGTGAAGTTCAAGGACGCCGAGCTGATCGGCGTGCCGACCATCGTCACGGTCGGCCGCGGCCTCGCCGACGGCGTGGTCGAGGTCCGTGACCGGGCGTCGGGGGACCGCACCGACGTGCGCGTGGGTGAGGCGGCCGCTCACCTGGTGGGACTCGTCCGTGGCGGGTGACCGGCTGGAGGCCGTCATCTTCGACTGGGGCGGCACCCTGACCCGCTGGCACGACATCGACTTCCATGCCGAGTCGGTCGCGCTGTCCGAGGCAGTGGTCCACGCCCACCACCCGCGCGAGGAGATCACCAGCCGGCTGCTCGCGGCCGGCGACGCGGTGTGGGGCCGCAGCCGCGACCACCAGCAGAGCGCGACGATCGCCGACCTGTTCGCCGAGGCCGGGCTCGACCACGACCCGGAGCTCCTCACGGCGTACCACGACTTCTGGGAGCCGCACACCACGACCGACCCGGCCGTCGGGCCGATGTGGAGGTCCCTGAAGGCGAGCGGCCTGAAGATCGGGGTGCTCTCCAACACGGTCTGGCCGCGGGCCTGGCACGAGGAGTTCTTCCGCCGCGACGGCGTGCTCGACTTGCTGGACGGCGACGTCTACACGAGCGAGATCCGGTGGACGAAGCCGTCGCCCCACGCGTTCGAGGCCGCCATGGCCGCCGTGGGCGTGACCGACCCCGACCGCTGCGTGTACGTCGGGGACCGGCTGTTCGACGACATCTGGGGCGCGGCGAACGCCGGTCTCCGCACGATCCACATCCCCCACAGCGACATCCCGGCGGCGCAGGTCGGCCACACCGAGGGCGTGCCGGACGCCGTCGCGCATGACCTGGGGGAGATCCCGGCGATCGTCCGGCAGTGGGCCGCCGCAGCTGACGAACCTGGTCCCTGACCCTCGCCAAGGGTCCGATCGTTGCGGCAGGGTGGGGTCGCCGGTCCAGACGGGCACCGGCGCGGCCACCTCCGGGATGGCCCGGACGAGAGGACACCATCACGATGCGCAACAGCGGACTGCGACGACTCGGGGCGGCAGCCCTGGGGGCAGCGACGATCGGGCTCATGGGGCTGACCGCCCCCTCTCAGGCGGTCGTCGTGGCGGGCGACCAGACCTGCGTGGTCGTCGACGAGCACGGCCACGGTGACGCCGCGCGCGGCGGGTGGGGCAACGACACCCGCGCCGTCAGCGCCAAGGAGCAGCGCGCGATCAGCAAGCGCACCGACCGGATCCTGAAGACCAGTGGCGAGACTGCCGCGGCCGCGGTCAGCGTCCCGGTCTACGTCCACGTCATGGCCGCCAAGAACGGCACCGGCGACGTCACCAACCGGCAGATCACGCGGCAGATCGCCGTCCTCAACAACACGTTCGCCGGCAACGAGGACAGCAACGCGGCCCACACCTCCTTCTCCTTCACGCTGGCCGGGGTCGACCGGTTCTACAACGACACCTGGCACAAGGACGGCGCCTCCCAGAAGTACCGGAAGCAGACCCGCAAGGGCGGTGCCGACGCGCTGAACATCTGGCTGGTCAACTTCAAGTACCTCGGCATCGCGCAGTTCCCGTGGGACTACGCCCAGAGCCCCGGCACCGACGGCGTGCGGGTCCACTTCGGGTCGCTGCCCGGCGGCCCCATCCAGGACTACAACCTGGGCGAGACCGCGACCCACGAGGTCGGCCACTGGCTCGGGCTCTACCACACGTTCCAGGGCGGGTGCACCACGCTGAACGACGAGGTGTCGGACACCCCGGCACAGAGCAGCCCGACCGACGGCTGCCCCGCCGGGCGTGACTCGTGCTCCCTCCCGGGCCTCGACCCGATCCACAACTACATGGACTACAGCTACGACACCTGCTACACCCAGTTCTCCCCGGGTCAGAGCACCCGGATGGACCAGATGTGGGCGGCCTACCGCAGCTGAGGCCGTTCCACCGAGCACGACGCCCTCGGGCCCGCGGTCTGGACCGCGGGCCCGAGGCACTCCTGCGAGTAGTTGCACAAATGTGCATTGCGAAAAGGTGAGGATCCGAACCCGTCGCGGCCTGGCCTGCGGTGATGCAACCTTGTGCAGGAGTCGTCGTCCGGCACCCCACGCGGGACGGGCTCCACGGCCGGACAGGGGTTTCCGGTTTCGCGGTCCGCGCTACTGCTGCAGACCGGGGAGGATCTCGGGACTTCCCCGGAACGCCAGGGCGCGGACCGCGGTACGTGTCAGGGCAGTGACCGCCAGCCGGCGCCCCGGGCCACTCGTCTGCTCGACCGTCCAGGCGTACGTCGCGGCGCAGCGACGCTCCACGTCCAGCGCCGCCCGGGTCACGGCGTCCGAGGTGTCGAGCGGCACCGGCGGCTCGTAGGCCGCCTCGGCCGCCACCGGTTGGCCGCCCGCCTCGAGCACCGCCGCCGTCAGCTCGTCGCGCAGCTCGCGGTGCGCCCGGTACGCCGCCACCAGCTCGGCGTACAGCTGCGGGGTGGCGGACACGGAGGTCCTCGCCCCCAGGGTGCCGTAGACGTGGAGCGCCGCGTGCTCGGCCGCCAACGCCGTCTGGAGCGCGTCGAGCGGGGTCATCCGCCGGCTCCCGCGACGACGAGTCGCTGGGCGACCGCCGCCGACATGCTCGCCAGCAGCGCGGCGAGGGGGCCGCTGCTCGCCTCCATCGCCGCGTCGGCCAGCGACGCCTGCAGCCCGGCCTCGCGGTCCCGGACCTGCCGCCGGGCGGCCGCGGCGTCCCCGCGCACCTGCGCCGGGGAGGCCCCGGCTTGGTCGCCGGGCAGCGCCGCGAGGTGGCGTCGGTGGAGCCGTGCGAGGGGAGCGAGCTCCCGGGCGAGGGCGGGCCGTCCGGTGCCGGCGCCGGTCACCAGCGCAGCGGTGGCGGCCACCTCGCTGCGGACCCGAACGACCAGCGCCTCGTCGGGGTCGGCGGCCGGGGTGATGCTCGGTGCCGGCGTGCCCGAGGCGGTGGGCGAGGTGGTCTCCGCACCCGGTCCGGCGGACCCCGAGAGGTCGCACCCGGCGGCCACCAGGCCGGCAGCGGCCGCGGCCGCGGGGGCCCTCAGCACACGCCGTCGCGTGGTGCGCAGGGGCGGGGTTCCGGTCACGCGGCTGACCCTAGCCCGACCGCCTCCCGGTGCCGCGCGGCGACGTCCGACGAGCCGCTATCGTGGGTGTTCCAACTGCACAAGGAGGTCCAGACCCCGTGACCAGCGCCAGACACGACGCCACCCGGGACCGCATCGAAGCGGAGCTGTCCGACCCCCTGCGTGCCCTCGGTCTCGACGTCGAGGCCGTCGAGATCACTCCCGCCGGCAAGCGACGGATCCTGCGGGTCGCCGTCGACCAGGACGGCGGCGTCACCCTCGACGAGGTCGCAGCTGCGACCCGCGCTGTGTCCCAGGTGCTCGACGAGTCCGACGTCATGGGGGAGCAGCCCTACACGCTCGAGGTCACCTCGCGCGGGGTCGACCGGCCTCTCACCCTGCCCCGCCACTGGCGTCGCAACACCGACCGGCTCGTCAAGGTGACGACGACCGGCGGCGAGGTCGTCACCGGCCGGATCCTCGAGAGCGACGACGAGTCCGCCGAGCTCGACGTCTCGGGCATCCGGCGGCGTGTGGCGTTCGCCGATGTCGCGAAGGCGCTCGTGCAGATCGAGTTCAACCGTCCCGGCGCCACACCCACCTCCAAGGAGGCCTGACCATGGACATCGATCTCACGATCCTCCGTGCGCTCGAGCGCGAGAAGGAGATCTCGTTCGAGGTGCTCGTCGAGGCCATCGAGCAGGCTCTGCTGACGGCGTACCACAAGACCCCGGGTGCGCAGGAGGAGGCGCGGGTCGAGCTGGACCGGAAGAGCGGGCACGTCACGGTCTACGCCGCGGAGCTCGACGACGAGGGGGCGAAGGTCGGGGAGTACGACGACACCCCCGACGGGTTCGGCCGGATCGCCGCGACCACCGCGAAGCAGATCATGCTGCAGCGGCTGCGCGACGCCGAGGACGACATCCGGTTCGGTGAGTTCTCCGGCAAGGAGGGCGACATCATCTCCGGTGTCATCCAGCAGGGCCGCAACCCCGACGACGTGATGGTCGACCTCGGCAAGCTGGAGGCGCTGCTGCCGGCCGGCGAGCGGGTGCCCGGCGAGCGCTACTCCCACGGCACCCGGATCAAGTGCATCGTGGTGTCGGTCCGCAAGGGGATGCGCGGGCCCCAGATCACGTTGTCGCGGACGCACCCGAACCTCGTGAAGAAGCTGTTCGCGCTCGAGGTGCCCGAGATCGCCGACGGCTCCGTGGAGATCCACGCGATCGCCCGCGAGGCCGGCCACCGCACCAAGATCGCGGTCCACTCCACGGTCCCCGGGGTGAACGCGAAGGGCGCCTGCATCGGGCCGATGGGCCAGCGCGTGCGCAACGTCATGTCGGAGCTGCACGGCGAGAAGATCGACATCGTCGACTGGTCCGACGACCCGGCGCAGCTCGTGGCCAACGCGCTCTCCCCGGCGCAGGTCACCGCCGTCGAGGTGGTGTCGGCGGCGGAGAAGTCGGCACGGGTGGTCGTCCCCGACTTCCAGCTCTCGCTCGCGATCGGCAAGGAGGGCCAGAACGCCCGGCTCGCCGCGCGGCTCACGGGCTGGCGGATCGACATCCGGTCCGACGAGGAGCCTCCGGTCGCACCCTGACACGGTGCCGCTCACGGCGGCGGGCGCGCGTCCCTCACCCACAGCGTGACGTGCGTGGGCCGCACCGTGTGGTCGACCACCGACCGGAGCTGCGTGGCCACGGAGTCGAGATCGACCTCGTGCCGGAGCCGTCCCGAGAAGTCCTCGACGGCGAGCGCCGGGTCGTACCTGCTCCGGAAGAAGCGCCGGTCGACGGCGTGCTGGATCCGGCGTCGCGCGGGCCGGAAGAGCCCGGCGACCGCGAGCGTGGAGACCGCCACCGCGAGGTCGGACGTCCCGGCGACCGGGTCGAGCAGCAGGCGCAGACTCAGCACCGAGACCAGGTAGACACCCGCGAGGGACAGGGTCAGGCACCCGTAGACGAGGGTGCGCTTGACGACGAGGTCGATGTCGTAGAGCCGGTGGCGCAAGATCGCCGTACCGACGGCCACGGGATACCCCACGACGATGAGCAAGAGCGCGCACGTCCAGCCGACGGCCCCCACGGGGCCGGTCCAGCCTGGCGTCCCCGGATCGCCGAGCTGCGCCGCGAAGACCTCGATCATCGCCAGGAGCAGGCTGCACAGCGCGAGTGCTGCCACGTAGACGAACAACGTGACCTGCTGCCGCTGCCGGCCGCGCGAGCGGCGCAGCCGGACCACGACGGAGACCGCACCCAGGACGAGGCCGACGCTCACGAGGGCGTTCCCGGCGACGTCCAGCACCGAGATGAAACCCGAGAGGCTGTCGAGCCCTAGCGGGTTGTGGACGGGATCGGGAGCCTCGACGTCGAGCGGTCCCGGGCGGAACATCTCCCCGACGAGAGTGAAGACCAGTGCGCCGTAGCCGATCCACAGCGCGAACCGCCACCGCCGCGAGACCAGCCGCCCGTCCGGGAACAGGAGCGGGAGGATCGCCGCCGCGACGTACAGCCACACGTACCAGATCCAGCTGCTGGTCCAGGCAGCCGCGACGACGAAGGGGCGGTCGAGATCGGCGACGTAGGCGTCGACGAAACCCTGGAGGCCGAAGACCGTCCCGATGACGAGCAGCAACCAGCCGACGGCGTTGCGCGGCTCGCGGACCGCGACCAGGGCACCGGCGACCGGGAATCCGAGAGCGAGCACCGCGAACAGCTGGTCGAGCGTCCCAGTGCCCGTGAAGTAGAGGACCGCGGTCGCGAGCCACAGCAGCACGAAGAGCCCGCAGAGACCCCACGCGAGGACGGTCAGGGCGCGGGAGGCAGAGGTCGGTCGTCGCACGTTCTCACCCCCTGACCGCGAGTAGCCCGTCGCCCAGGGTCGGCGCTGCTCGTCCGGGAAACGTTACGGCGACCGCCGCTGCCCGGGGAGCCCGACGCCCGGGTGCCGGTTCGCGGTTCTGGGAGCGACGGGATAGGGTGACAGGCGGTGGCCAGCCTTTCGACGTCCCCTGCCCGGACCCCGGTCCGGACCTGCATCGGATGCCGGGAGCGGGCCGCCAAGAGCGAGTTGTTACGGGTCGTCCTCGGCACCGGAAGCGACGGCCACCCGGCCGCCGTCCCGGATCCGGACGGCACGGCACCAGGCCGAGGGGCGCATCTGCACCCCACGACCGCGTGCTACGACCTCGCGGCACGCCGGCGAGCGTTCGCCCGAGCCCTCCGGGCCGGAGCGGGGCTGACCGGCGTACCGGTGGGGGAGTACCTCGCCTCGCATGACATGTGACCGACCGACAGAAACTGGAGCAACAGCTCATGAGCACTCGATGAGTACTTCGCGATGAGCCCGCTGTTCGCAGCACCAGAACCAACGGTCTGAGAGTCACCCGAATCCGGGTCTCGGGCCAGAAGGAGAAACGTGGCCAAGACCCGAGTTCACGAACTCGCCAAGGAGTTCGGAGTCGAGAGCAAGTTCGTTCTCGAGAAGTTCAAGGAGATGGGGGAGTTCGTCAAGTCGGCGAGCTCCACTGTCGAGCTGCCCGCCGAGATGCGCTTCCGCAAGGAGTACGGCGACCAGCTGAAGACGGCCGCAGCGTCGGCGGCCCCCGCCGAGGCGCCCGCTGAGAAGCCGGCCGCCAAGAAGGCCACCCCCAAGCCGCCGGCCAAGCAGGCCGAGCCGGTCGAGGAGCCGGTCGTCGAGCAGCCCGCGCCCGCGGCGGAGCCGGCCGAGGTGCCGGCACCTGCCGCCGACGAGCCGGCCGCCCCGACCGAGGAGCCCCCGGCCGAGCCCGAGGCCCCGGCCGCCTCGTCCCCCAGGCCCAGCGCGCCGGCTCAGCCCGGTGGAACCCCGGGCCCGCGCCCGGTGGGTCGACCGGGCACCCCGCGTCCGGGCAACAACCCGTTCGCGCCCAGCCAGGGCATGGGCCGCCGACCGGCGCCCACGCCGCGTGAGGGCAGCCAGGACGACACCCGTCCGCCGCGCCCGCCCGCAGGTGGCGCCGGCCGTCCCGGCATGCCGCGCCCCAACCCGGCGATGATGCCCAAGTCCCCGGCCGCCTTCGGTGGCGGGCCCGGTGGCCGGCCGGCTGGCCCGGGTCGTGGCGGAGCCGGCGGTCCCGGCGGTCCCGGCCGTGGCGGTGCCCCGGCACGTGGCCGCGGCGGCGCTCCCGGTGGCGGGGCTCCCGGCGCCGGTGCCGGCGCTCCCGGTCGCGGTGGCTTCGGCGGCCCTCCCGGTCGCGGACGCCCCGGCCAGCGTGGCCAGACCCAGGGTGCCTTCGGTCGCCCCGGCGGTCCGTCGCGTCGAGGCCGCAAGTCGAAGCGGGCCCGTCGTCAGGAGTTCGAGGCCATGGAGGCCCCGACCCTGGGTGGCGTGCGCGTCCGCAAGGGCAACGGCGAGACCGTGCGGCTCTCCCGTGGCTCCTCGCTGACCGACTTCGCCGAGAAGATCAACGTCGACGCGGCTGCGCTCGTGCAGATGCTGTTCTCGCTCGGCGAGATGGTGACCGCGACCGAGTCGGTCAACGACGAGACCTTCGAGCTGCTCGCCGAGGAGCTCAACTACGTCGTCGAGGTCGTCTCGCCCGAGGACGAGGACCGCGAGCTGCTCGAGTCGTTCGACCTCGAGTTCGGCGCCGACGAGGGCGACGAGGCCGACCTGGCCATCCGGCCCCCGGTCGTGACCGTGATGGGTCACGTCGACCACGGAAAGACCAAGCTGCTCGACGCGCTGCGCGACGCCAACGTGGTGGCCAAGGAGGCCGGTGGCATCACCCAGCACATCGGCGCCTACCAGGTCACCACCGAGGTCGACGGCAACGAGCGACGGATCACCTTCATCGACACCCCGGGTCACGAGGCGTTCACCGCCATGCGTGCCCGTGGTGCCCAGGCGACCGACATCGCGATCCTCGTGGTGGCGGCCGACGACGGTGTGATGCCGCAGACGGTCGAGGCGCTGAACCACGCGAAGGCGGCCGGTGTGCCGATCGTCGTGGCCGTCAACAAGATCGACAAGCCCGACGCCGACCCCACCAAGGTGCGCGGCCAGCTCACCGAGTACGGCCTGATCCCCGAGGAGTACGGCGGCGACGCGATGTTCGTCGACGTGTCGGCCAAGGCCGGGACCAACCTCGACGGGCTGCTCGAGGCCGTCATCCTCACGGCTGACGCCTCGCTCGACCTGCGGGCCAACCCCGACCAGGACGCCCAGGGCCTCGTGGTCGAGGCGCACCTCGACCGTGGCCGCGGCCCGGTGGCCACCGTGCTGGTCCAGCGCGGCACGCTGCGGGTCGGCGACTCGATCGTGGCCGGTCCGGCCTACGGCCGGGTCCGCGCCATGCTCGACGAGCACGGCGACAACATCGAGGAAGCCGACCCGGCTCGCCCGGCCATGGTGCTCGGACTGAACGCCGCTCCCGGTGCCGGTCAGAACTTCATCGTGGTCGACGACGACCGGATGGCGCGCCAGATCGCCGAGAAGCGGGAGGCCCGCGAGCGGGCGGCCATGCAGGCCAAGCGCCGCGTGCGCCGTACGCTCGAGGACTTCATGGCCTCCATGGAGAAGGGCGAGACGCAGGAGCTCAACCTGATCCTCAAGGGCGACGTGTCCGGCTCGGTCGAGGCGCTCGAGGACGCGCTGTCGCAGATCGACGTCGGCGACGACGTCAACCTGCGGGTCATCGACCGCGGGGTCGGTGCGATCACCGAGACCAACGTCGACCTGGCCGCGGCCTCCGACGCGATCATCATCGGGTTCAACGTCCGCCCGCAGGGCAAGGCGACCGAGATGGCCGACAAGGAAGGCGTGGAGATCCGGTACTACACCGTGATCTACCAGGCGATCGACGAGATCGAGGCCGCACTGAAGGGCATGCTCAAGCCCGAGTTCGAGGAGTCGGTGCTGGGGCAGGCGCAGATCCGCGAGATCTTCCGCTCGTCCAAGGCCGGCAACATCGCAGGCTGCATGGTCATCGACGGAGTCATCCGACGCAACGCGAAGGTCCGGCTCCTGCGTGACGGCGCGGTCGTCGCCGACAACCTCGACCTGGCGTCGCTGCGCCGCGAGAAGGACGACGCGTCCGAGGTCCGTGAGGGCTTCGAGTGCGGTCTGGTGCTGCGGAACTACCAGGACATCAAGATCGACGATGTCGTGGAGGCTTTCGAGATGCGCGAGATCCCGCGCGACTGACCGCTGCGGTGGGGTGGCGCGATCCCCGGCTGACCGGGGATCGCGTCGCTTCGCTGGCGTTGCAACCACTACCAAGCGGAGCAACCCCCGGCTAGCCGGGGATCGCGCCACAGCAAGGAACGACGATGAGCAGCAACAACCCGCGGGTGCGGAAGATCGCCGACCGGATCCAGGTGATCGTGGCCGAGATGCTGGAGCGGCGGATCAAGGACCCGCGGCTGGGCTTCGTCACGGTCACGGACGTCCGGGTGACCGGTGACAGCCAGCAGGCGACCGTGTTCTACACGGTGCTCGGCGAGGACGACGACCGCGACAGCACGGCAGCGGCGCTGGAGTCGGCCAAGGGGGTGCTCCGCTCCGAGGTCGCCAAGCAGCTCGGTATGCGTCATGCACCGACCCTCGCGTTCGTGCAGGACGCCCTGCCCGAGAACGCACGCCACCTCGACGACGTGCTCGCCAAGGCGCGCGCGCTCGACGAGGAGGCCGCGGCGCGCCGAGGTTCGGCGTACGCCGGCGAGGCCGACCCCTACAAGAAGCCGCGCGAGGCCGACGAGACCAGACCGACGAGACCGACGAGGACGAGTGACCGCGCCGTCGGGGCTGGTCGTCGTCGACAAGCCCGGCGGTCTCACCTCCCACGACGTCGTCGCCCGAGTCCGTCGCCTGGCCGGCACCCGCAAGGTCGGCCACGCCGGCACGCTCGACCCGATGGCGACCGGGGTCCTCGTGCTCGGCGTCAACCGGGCCACCCGGCTGCTCGGGCACCTGATGCTCACCGAGAAGTCGTACGCCGCGACGGTCCGGCTCGGCGTCAGCACCACCACCGACGACGCGGAGGGCGAGGTCGTCGCCACGGTGCCGACGAGCGAGCTGACGGACGACGCGGTCCGCGCCGCGTTCGCCACCCAGGTCGGCGAGCTCGAGCAGGTCCCGTCGGCCGTCTCGGCGATCAAGGTCGACGGCAAGCGCGCCTACCAGCGGGTCCGCGAGGGCGAGGACGTGGCGCTGGCGGCTCGCCGGGTCACGGTGCACGCGCTCGAGGTCACCGACGTGCGCGGCGCCCACGTCGACGTCGAGGTGCGGTGCTCGAGCGGCACCTACATCCGGGCGATCGCACGCGACGTCGGTGCGGCCCTGGGCGTCGGTGGCCACCTGACGGCGCTGCGGCGGACGGCGGTCGGCCCGTTCGACCTGGCCCGGGCGAGCACCCTCGACCAGCTGGCCGACGACCTCGCGCTGGTGGCGATGTCCGACGCCGCCCGGGCCGCCTTCCCGACGTACGACCTCGACGAGGCGGGCGCCACCGACGTGCGCCACGGCCGCCAGCTGGAGCTCGACCTGCCGGCGGCCGGACCGGTGGCGATGTTCGCCCCCGACGGCGAGTTCCTGGCGCTCTACGAGCAGCGGGGCGGCGCAGCACGGGCGGTCGCGGTCTTCACCGGATGAGCCGCCAGTAGGGTCTCTGCCGTGCACGTCTGGCGAACCGTGGCGGAGATCCCCGCCGACCTCGGTCCCACCGTGGTCGTCATCGGCAACTTCGACGGTGTCCACCGCGGTCACCGGTCCGTGATCGGCCGCGCCCGCACGCTCGCCGACGAGCGCGCGATCCCGCTGGTGGCGGTCACGTTCGACCCGCACCCGATGGCGGTGCTGCGACCCGAGCACGCGCCCTCGATGCTCACGTCGCTGCACGAGCGGGCGCTGCTGCTCGCCGGGAGTGGGGTCGACCACGTCTTCGCGCTCCCGTTCTCGCGCGAGATCGCGGGGTGGTCGCCGGACGAGTTCGTCGACCGGATCCTGGTGGACGGGCTGCACGCCGGCGTCGTCGTCGTGGGCGCCAACTTCCGCTACGGCAGTCGAGCCTCCGGCGACGTCGCGACGCTCCGCGCCTCCGGCGAGGAACGCGGGTTCGACGTCGAGGGGATGCCGCTCGACGGCGGACCGCAGGTGTGGTCGTCGACCTACGTCCGCACCTGCCTCACCACTGGCGACGTCGCCGGCGCTGCCGAGGCGCTCGGCCGGCTGTACGCCGTGCGCGGGGTCGTCGTCGAGGGCGACCGGCGCGGCCGCGAGCTCGGCTACCCGACCGCCAACGTGCCACTCGCCCCGGGCAGTGCCGCGCCGGCCGACGGCGTCTACGCCGGGTGGCTGACCAGGGCCGACACCGGCGAGCGCTACCCCGCGGCGATCAGCGTGGGCACCAATCCGACGTTCGCCGGGGAGCGCGACCGTCGGGTCGAGGCCTACGCGCTGGACCGCGACGACCTCGAGCTCTACGGCGTCGAGGTGGAGATCGCCTTCGTCGACCGGCTGCGCGGGATGGTGAGGTTCGACGGGATCGACCCGTTGCTGGCCACGATGGCCGACGACGTACGCCGGACCCGAGAGCTGCTCACGCCGTGACGACGAGCGCGGGGGACGTGACCCGGGCGACCGAGGCGTGGTTCGTCGCCCACGGCCTGCCCTACTTCGTGGACGACCTGCGAGCGGAGGTACGGCGCGGCCTGGAGCGTCCCCGCCTGCTGCGCCTCCTGGTGGTGGCGCTCCTGGCGGGGGCGGCGGTCGGGACCGGGTTCGGCTGGTGGCGCGAGGACGCCGACGCCGGCGTCGTCTGGGGTGTGACGGTCGGTCTGCTGGTGGTGCTGGGCTACGCCATGACGACGCTGCGGGCCCGCGTCATCGCCGGCTGGGCCGTGCGCCGCACGCTGGGCAGCCTGGGTCAGCTGTTCCCGCTGGTGACCCGGGCACTGCCGCTGCTGCTGCTCTTCATCACGTTCCTCTTCATCAACGCCGAGGTGTGGGAGGTGGCCTCCCGGCTCGACGGCTCCGTGATGTGGCTGACGGTGGCGCTCTTCACGGCGATCACCGTGGCGTTCCTGCTGGCCCGACTGCCGGAGGAGCTCCAGGTCTTCGACGACGAGCTGGAGGTCAGCCGGGTGGTCGCCGGCTGCCGCGGCACGCCGCTCGAGGCGTGGGCCGCGGAGCACGACCGGGAGGCGCAGGAGGTGATGGAGCAGGAGGACCTCGCCGGGCTGCAGAAGGCGAACCTGCTGCTGATGCTGCTGATCGCCCAGATCGTGCAGGTGCTCCTGCTGTCGCTCGCCGTCTTCGGCTTCTTCGTGGTCTTCGGGCTGCTCGTCATGGAGCCGGAGGTGATCCGGAACTGGACGGGCGAGGACACCTTGCGCTCGGTGCCGTTCTTCGAGCGGGCCAACATGGAGCTGCTGCAGGTCTCGATCTTCCTGGCGGCGTTCAGCGGGCTCTACTTCACGGTGTACGCCGTGACCGACGAGGTCTACCGCCGGCAGTTCTTCACGAGCATCGTGCGTGAGCTGGAGCGTGCCGTCAGCGTCCGGGTGGCCTACCGCGCCCTGAAGGCGGGGCAGGCCACCGGCAGCTGAGGAGGACTACTCGGCGTCCAGGTCCTGCTCGACCAGCGCGGCGATCGCCTCGACCGCCGCGTCGTCGTCACCGGCGACCTCGACGGTGTCGCCGTTCTTGGCGCCCAGGGTCATGATCATCAGCGACGAGCTGGCGTCGACCCCGTTGATCGTGACGTCGGACCCGAGCTCGCCGGCCTTCTCGGAGATGATCGCGGCGGGCCGGGCGTGGAGGCCGACGGCCGAGCCGACGACGACGGACTTGCTGGGCATGGACGCCCCTTTCGGTTGGGTGGGTCAGACGGTAGCGAGGTCGGTGTCGCGGGAGCCGATGGACTTCAGCGCGATCACGGCGGCGGCGCCCACGAGGACCCCGGCGGCGAGGGCGATGACGTAACCGATCACGCCGTCGACCGCGAACAGCACGAAGATCCCGCCGTGGGGTGCCCGGACGGCGACGTCCATCGCCATCGAGAGGCCGCCCGTGACCGCGCTCCCGGCCATGATCGCCGGGATGATCCGCACCGGGTCGGCCGCCGCGAACGGGATCGCGCCCTCGGTGATGAAGGACGCGCCCAGCAGCCAGCCGGCCTTCCCGTTCTCGCGCTCCGGCACCGTGAACAGCCCGGGGCGGACCACGGTGGCCAGCGCCAGGGCGATCGGCGGCACCATTCCGGCGAGCATGACGGCCGCCATGATGCGGAGCTCGGGTGCGTCCGAGGCGAGGGCCGCCCCACCGACGCCGACCGCGGCGAAGCTGTAGGCGACCTTGTTGAGGGGGCCACCCATGTCGAAAGCCATCATCAGGCCCAGCACCACGCCGAGCACGGCCGCACTGCCGCCCGACATCGAGCTGAGACCGTCGTTGAGCTGCTCCATCAGCCAGTTGATCGGCTTGCCGAGCACGACGATCATCAGCAGGCCGGCGAGCACCGAGGTCAGCAGCGGGATCACCAGCACCGGCATCAGGCCGCGGGCCCACGTGGGGACCTTCCAGCCGGCGATCCAGCGGGCGATGACGCCCGCGAGCACGCCACCTGCGATGGCGCCCAGGAACCCGGTGGCGGGGAATCCGACGCCGTCGGAGCTCGTCACCCCGAAGAGGTTGGCCGCCAGGCCGCCCAGGACGAAGCCGGGGGCGATGCCGGGCCGGTCGGCGATCGCGTAGGCGATGTAGCCGGCGAACGCCGGGATGAAGAGGGCGAACGCGGTCTTCCCGATGATGAAGAAGAGCGCGCCGAGGTAGGCCATCACCCCGGAACCGAAGAGGGCGTGGTCCAGCCCGAGTGCGTCCGGGTCCGGCGGGTCGAAGAGCGAGTTGTCGACGGCGATGTCTCCGTAGGGGCCGACGATCTCGTAGCCGCCGAGGAGGAAGCTCAGCGCGATCATCAGGCCACCCGCGGCGACGAACGGGATCATGTAGGAGACACCGGTCATGAGGACCCGGCGGGTCCGCCCTCCCCAGGTCTCCTGGCCGGACGTCGAGTCCCCACCCGAGGCGCCCGCGCTGCCCTCGACGCGCGGAGCGTTCGGGTCCTCGGCGTACCGGAGGGCCTCGGCGATCATGGCGTCCGCCTCGGCGATCGGACGCTTCACGCCCGACGAGACGACCGGCTTGCCGGCGAACCGGCCGCGATCGCGCACGCCCACGTCGACCGCGAAGATGACGGCCGCGGCATTGGCGATGGTGTCGGGGGAGAGCGGGGTCGAGCCGGCCGAGCCCTGGGTCTCGACCTGGAGGGAGACGCCGGCCTTCTCGGCCGCGGCCTCCAGGGCCTCCGCGGCCATGTAGGTGTGGGCGATGCCCGTGGGGCACGCGGTCACGGCGACCAGGCTCCGGGGACCGCCCGCCGCCGGTGAGGACGCCGGGGCGGCCTCCGGTGCCGGGGGAGCGGGGGCGGCGGACGGCGCGGCCACCGTCTGGCCGAGCTCCTGGCGGACCAGCGCGACGACGTCCTCGGGGCTCGCGGCCGACCGCAGCGAGTCGGTGAACGCCGGCTTCACGAGCGCCCGGGCCAGCTGGGTGAGGATCTGGAGGTGGTCGGCGTCGCCGCCGGCGGGCGCGGCGATCAGGAAGACCAGGTCGGCCGGGCCGTCCTTGGCGCCGAAGTCGACGCCGGGAGCGAGCCGGGCGAAGGCGAGCGTCGGCTCCTCGACACCGGCCGTCCGGCAGTGGGGGATGGCCATGCCGCCGGGCAGCCCGGTGGCCGAGGTGTCCTCGCGGGCGAAGGCGTCGGCCACGAGCTGGTCGACGTCGTCGCTGCGGCCGGCCTGGCCGACGATGGCCGCGAGGGACCGGATGACGTCCTGCTTGGTGTCGCCGAGCGCGGCGTCGAGCCGCACCAGGGGGACGGTGATCAGATCGGACATGGGTCAGGCTCCTTGGGGGTGGGTGAGGTCGAGCGGCAGCACGGTGACCTGGGCAGCGTCCACGTGCTGGGGTTCGGGGATGGTGGTGCCGGGCAGGCCTGCGGCGGCGCTGCCGTAGGCGACCGCGAGTGCGAGGCGCCCCTCCGGGGCACGGCCCTCGAGCGCGGCGAGCAGGTAGCCGAACAGGCTGGAGTCGCCCGCGCCGACCGTGCTGACGACCGTGGTCGGCGGGGGAGTGGCGTGCCAGGCGCCGCCTTCGGTGACGAGCACCGCCCCGCGGGCGCCGAGTGTGGCCAGCACGGTCTCGACCCCGCGGTCGACCAGCTCGCACGCGGCGCGGGCGGCGGCGACCGGGTCGTTCTCGAGGGCGTCGCCGTCCTGGCCGGTGAACGACGCGAGCTCGTGGCCGTTCGGCTTCATGAGGTGCGGCGCGGCGACGTCGAGCCGCTCGACCAGCGCCCGCAGCGGGGCGTCGCTGGTGTCGACGGCGACCCGGGCGCCGGTCCCGTGCAGGGCGGTCACCAGCTCGGCGTACCACTCGTCGGGGGCGCCGGGGGGCAACGAGCCCGCGAGGACGACCCAGTCGCCGTCGCCGGAACGCCGACACAGCGTGTCGACGAGCTCGGCCCGGGTGGCGGGGGTCATCTCCGGGCCGGGACTGTTGAGCTTGGTCGTGGTCCCGTCGGGCTCGCTGATCGTGATGTTGACCCGGAGGTTGCCCTCCTGGTTGACCGGCCGGCAGTCGATGCCCGCCGCGAGCAGCTCGTGCACGAACGGGTCGTCCTTGGGGGCCGGCAGCACCGCGAGGGTCGGGACGCCGGCCGAGACCGAGGCGCGGGAGATGTTGACCCCCTTGCCGCCGGCCTGCGACGTCACGGACGCGGCGCGCTGGACCGCCCCGCGCTGCAGCTCCTCGGTGAGGGCGACGGTGCGGTCGTGGCTCGGGTTCGCGGTCAGGGTGATGATCATGCGACGACGACCTCGAGACCGGCGGACTCCAGCGCCACGCGGTCCTCGTCGTCGATCCCGGAGTCGGTGACCAGGACGTCGAGGTCGTCGAGCGTGGCGAACCGCTGCGAGTTCTCGACCCCGATCTTGGTCGAGTCGGCCACCACGACGGTACGGCGGGCCGCGGCAGCGATCGCGCGCTTGGTCGCGGCCTCGTCGCGGTCGGGGGTGGTGAGACCGAACGTCGTGCTGATCCCGTTCGTGGCCAGGAACGCCACGTCGGCCCGCAGGCCGGCCAGGGCGGCGACCGTGTCGGCTCCGACCGCCGCCTGGGTCGTCGAGCGCACCCGCCCGGGGAGCAGGTGCAGCTCGATCTGGGGGAGACCCGCCAGCCGCGCGGCCACGGGCACCGCGTGGGTGACCACCGTCAGCCGGTGGTCGCGGGGGAGGACCGCGGCGAGCCGCGCCGTGGTCGAGCCCGCGTCGAGGATGATCATCGACCCGGGCGGGGGGAGCAGCTGCACCGCGGCCGCGGCGATCGCGTCCTTGGCGCCGGGGTTCGCCTGGTCGCGCTCGCGCAGCCCGGCCTCGATCACCGTGAGCGAGCTGGCCGGCACCGCACCTCCGTGCATGCGACGCACGAGTCCGATACGTTCCAGCGAGGAGAGGTCGCGGCGCACCGTCTCGGTGGTGACGTCGAACGTCTCCGCCAGCTCGGCCACCGACAACCGGCCCTGCTGGCCGATCAGCTGGGCCATGGCCTGCTGACGTTCCTCGGCGTACATCGTCACCCTTCCACCTCCTGTCTGCGTATCTGTTGTTTTACGCCCGTATCTGTTGACTGTCAAGGGGGGTGCGGGGGTAACTTGTCGCCATGGTCACTGACATCTCCTCCGGCACCCTGGCCGGAACGCCGGTCGTCCCCGGCCTCGCCCACGGTCCCGCCCTGGTCGCCCGCACCGACGTCTCGCCCGAGGCGATCGCGGCGTTCGACGGGTCCGGCCTGACGGAGGAGGCGGCCACCGCGAGGTTCGACGAGGTGGCTGGTCAGGTTGCCGACGGCTTCGCCGCGAAGGCCGGCAAGGCGTCCGGCGCCGCAGCCGAGGTGCTGACCGCGAGTGCCGGCCTGGCGCGCGACAAGGGGTTGCGTGGCGCGGTCGTGAAGCAGCTGAAGTCGGGCGACGACCTGCTCATCGCCGTGCAGGCCGCGGTGGAGTCGTTCGTGACGATCTTCACCGGGATGGGCGGGCTGATGGCCGAGCGGGTCACCGACCTGCTCGACATCGAGCGCCGGATGGTCGCCCGGATCGTCGGCGAGCCCGAGCCCGGCGTACCCGTGCCGGACCAGCCGTCGGTCCTGGTCGCCGCGGACCTGGCGCCCGCCGACACGGCCGGTCTCGACCCGGAGGTGGTGCTGGCGCTGGTCACCGAGCGCGGTGGCCCGACCAGCCACACCGCGATCATCGCCCGCCAGCTCGGCATCCCGTGCGTCGTCGGCACGGCCGGTGCGCTCGAGATCAAGGCCGGCACGCGGCTGCTCGTCGACGGCGTGACCGGCACGGTCCAGGTCGACCCCGACGCCGCGGACGCCGACCGGCAGGTGGCAGCCGACCGTGAGGAGCGCGCCGCCCTCGCCACGTGGGCAGGCCCCGGCAGGACGTCCGACGGTCAGGAGATCCGGATCCTCGCCAACGTCGCCGACGGCGAGTCGGCCCGGTCCGCGGTGGCGAAGGCGCCCGTCGAGGGAGTCGGCCTCTTCCGCACCGAGCTCTCGTTCCTCAACCGGACCGAGGAGCCCACCATCGACGAGCAGGCGGAGATCTACGGCGAGGTGCTGTCGGCGCTGGCCGGGGAGGGCCCCGGCGGCCGGGAGCGGTACGTCGTGCTGCGGACCCTCGACGCCGGCTCCGACAAGCCGCTGGCGTTCGCGAACCTGACGGGCGAGGAGAACCCGGCGCTCGGCGTCCGCGGGCTGCGCCTGTCCTTCGGCAACCCCGGCCTGATGGAGCGGCAGCTCGACGCCGTGTCCATCGCCGCCAAGGCGTCGGGGACCGAGACCTGGGTGATGGCGCCCATGGTGGCGACCGTCGCCGAGGCCAGCGAGTTCGCGACCCAGGTGCGCGAGCGCGGGCTCAAGGCCGGCGTCATGGTGGAGGTACCGAGCGCCGCGCTGCTGGCCCACCGGATGCTCGAGGTCGTCGACTTCCTGTCGATCGGCACCAACGACCTCACCCAGTACACGATGGCGGCCGACCGGATGGCGACCGACCTCGCGCACCTGACCGACGCCTGGCAGCCGGCGGTGCTGCAGCTGATCGCGATCACGGCCGAGGCCGGCCGCCAGGCCGGCAAGTCCGTCGGCGTGTGCGGTGAGGCCGCGGCCGACCCGATGCTCGCCTGCGCCCTCGTCGGCATGGGCATCACGTCGCTGTCGATGGCTGCCGCCGCCGTCCGCCCCGTCGGCGCCCAGCTCGGCAAGGTGTCCTCCACGCAGTGCGAGGAGGCCGCCGAGGCCGCCCTGGCCGCGAACGACCCGATGGCCGCGCGAGACGCGGCGCGCGCTGCGCTCGGGCTGTAACGGCAGGTCGTCGACGGCACCCTGTGGATCTCGACGCGCCCGTCGCGGCTTCGTCCCTCAGCCGCGGGACTCGCTCGATCTCCCCGTCGGACGCCGCAGCCGGGCTTCGCCCGACTACGGCTCGACGGTGACCTTGATCGCCTCGCCCTGCTTGACGATGTCGAAGGCGGAGAGCACGTCGTCCAGGGGGATGTGGCGGGTGATCAGGTCCTTGACCGGGACCTGACCGGTGGAGATGTACTCCAGGGCCCGCTTGTTGTGGTCGGGGGAGGAGCCGTTGGCGCCGTGGACGTGCAGCTGGCGGTAGTGGATCAGGTTGGAGTCGGCCCTGATGTGCGGGTCGTTCTTCGGCAGGCCGCCGAAGAAGGAGATCCGGCCCTGCCGGGCCGCCATCGCGATCGCCTGCTCCTGGGTGACGTTGGCGGGGGTGGCGGTGATGATCACGTCGGCGCCGCGGCCGCCGGTCAGCTCCATCACCTTCTCGACCACGTCGACCTCGGCCGAGTTGACGACGTGGTCGGGCTGGACCGCGTCGGCGGACATCTGGAGCCGCTCGGAGTTGATGTCGACCAGGACGACCGGTCCGACCTTGTGGACCCCGCGGGCGATCCGGATGTGCATGCAGCCGATCGGGCCGGCGCCGAAGACCACGGTGAAGTCGCCCTCCTCGATGCCGAGCTGCTCCTGGGCGTTGATCGCGCAGGCGAACGGCTCGGCGGCGGAGGCCTCGTCGTAGCCGACGTTGTCGGGGATCCGGTTGAGGCCGTCGACCTTGAGCACCTGCTCGGGCACGATCATGTACTCGGCGAACCCGCCGTCGTACTGGTAGCCGACCGAGGTCTGGTTCTGGCAGACCTCCATCCAGCCCTTCCGGCACTCGTGGCACTCACCGCACGGCACGGCCGCGATGCACTGCACCCGGTCGCCGACCGCGAAGCCGCCGAGCGCGCCAGCACCGACCTCGACGACCTCCCCGGCGATCTCGTGACCCATCGTCGTCACGCGCGTGATGTTGACGTGGCCGTTGGTCTTGATCTTCACGTCGGTGCCGCACGTCGAGCAGTTCTTGACCTTGATCTTCACCTCGGCCGGGCCGCACTCGGGCTCGGGGACGTCCTCGAGCCGCACGTCCTCGGGTGCGTAGAAGCGCAGTGCCTTCATCGGTGTCTCCTCCTGGGTCCCCACGTGGGGTTCATGCCGTGTGCAGCAGTCTGGCCGCCACCGTATCCACCATAACGGACCTAAATCCACACTATCGACCCAGAAAGTACGCCCGAATGCTTGTGAATAGGCCCGGTTGTGCGGTTTACTCGACCCAGGATGTGATCGCCATCACGGCGGCGGTCGAACGAGTGTTTCGGAGGAGCCAGATGTCCACCACCACGTCGACCCAAGGCGGCGGCGCCCGGGTCAAGGTGCAGCAGTTCGGGACGTTCCTGTCCAACATGGTGATGCCCAACATCGGCGCGTTCATCGCGTGGGGGCTCATCACCGCCCTGTTCATCGAAGTCGGATGGCTTCCCGAGCTGGGCATCGGCGACACCGCCGGCAGCTGGGTCGCCGAGATCGGCGGCTGGGGCGACTACGCCGGCGGCGGCATCGTCGGTCCGATGATCACCTACCTGCTGCCGATCCTGATCGGTTACACCGGCGGCAAGATGCTTTACGACACCCGCGGGGGCGTGGTCGGCGCGATCGCCACCATGGGCGTCATCGCCGGTACCGAGATCCCGATGTTCATGGGCGCCATGATCATGGGACCGCTCGGCGGCTGGACCATGAAGAAGGTCGACTCGCTCTGGGACGGCAAGATCCGCCCGGGCTTCGAGATGCTCGTCAACAACTTCTCCGCCGGCATCTGGGGTGGCATCCTCGCCACCTTCGGCTTCTTCGTCATGAGCCCGATCGTCACCTGGATCAGCGACCGCCTCGGCTCGGGTGTGGAAGCCCTGGTCGACAACGGCCTGCTGCCGCTGACCTCGATCCTCATCGAGCCCGCCAAGATCCTGTTCCTGAACAACGCGATCAACCACGGCGTCCTGACGCCGCTCGGCACGGCCGAGGCGTTGGAGGACGGCAAGTCGGTCCTCTTCCTCCTCGAGGCCAACCCCGGCCCCGGTCTGGGCCTGCTCCTTGCGTTCACGGTGTTCGGTCGCGGCCTGGCCAAGGCGTCGGCTCCCGGTGCGGCGATCATCCAGTTCCTGGGTGGCATCCACGAGATCTACTTCCCGTACGTCCTGATGAAGCCCAAGCTGATCATCGCGATGATCGCCGGTGGCATGACCGGTGTCTTCATCAACGTCCTCTTCGACGTGGGCCTGCGTGCCCCGGCCGCTCCGGGCTCGATCTTCGCGGTGTACGCCCAGACCGCGTCCGGCAGCTACATCGGCGTCACGTTGGCGGTGCTCGGGTCCGCGGCAGTGACGTTCGTGGTCGCCTCGCTGCTACTCAAGACCGACAACGCCGAGGAGGCCGAGGACCAGCTCGTCGGCGCCACTGCGCAGATGGAGGCGATGAAGGGCAAGAGCTCGATCGCCAGCAGCGCGCTCGCTGGCGGCACCGCAGTCGTGACCGGGACGATCGACCGGATCGTGTTCGCCTGCGACGCCGGCATGGGTTCCTCGGCCATGGGCGCCTCGGTGCTCCGCAAGAAGGTCCAGTCGGCGGGCTACCCCGACGTCTCCGTCGTCAACAAGGCGATCTCCAACCTCGAGGACGACGTCGACGTCGTGGTGACCCACCAGGACCTGACGGCCCGTGCTCAGCAGAAGACGCCGTCGGCGGTCCACGTGTCGGTCGACAACTTCATGAGCAGCCCGAAGTATGACGAGATCGTCGAGATGGTCCGCCAGGCCAACGGCGACCCGTCGTCCTGACCGTCGATGAAGAGGAGAGTGACGGAGTGAGTGCAGAGGTGCTGTCAGAGGAGTCGATCGTGCTCTCGGGGACCGCGAGGACGCGGGACGACGCGATCACCGAGGCCGGCCGGCTGCTGGTCGCGGCGGGAGCGGTGGACGAGTCCTACGTCGACGCGATGCACGAGCGTGAGAAGTCGGTGTCCACGTTCATGGGTAACGGCCTCGCGATCCCGCACGGCACCAACGAGGCCAAGCCGTCGATCCGACGGACCGCGATCTCCTTCGTGCGGTACGCCGACCCGATCGACTGGAAGGGCCAGCCGGCGGAGTTCGTGGTGGGCATCGCCGGCGCCGGCGACGACCACCTGGCGGTCCTCTCCTCGCTCGCGGGGATCTTCACCGACGACGACGCCATCGCACGGCTGCGCGCAGCGAGCGCACCGGCCGACGTGCTGACGGCTCTCGACGAGGTCAGCCCCTGACGACCTCGCGCACCCCCTGACGACGGCGGCCTCGGCGGGACATCCCGGCGGGGCCGTCGTCTCGTCGTCGCACGTCAGAGCGGGGTCACGGTCACCGGCACGCCGTTGAGTGCGGCGTTGCCGGACACGTCGAGCCGCGTCGGGTCGGTCAGGTCGTTGATCGAGACGCCGGGCACCCCGACCGCCCCGGCCATCCGCGTGCCCGGGACCTGGTGGCCGTAGCCGTGAGGGAGCGAGACCACCCCGCGCATCACGTCGTCGGTGATCGCGACCTCGACCTCGACCGTGCCGACCCGCGACGCGACCCGCACCGTGTCGCCGTGAGAGATCGAGCGGTCGGCGCCGTCCGCGGGGTGCATGAGCAGCTGGTGCCGAGGCCGACCCCGCGTCAGCCGGTCGACGTTGTGCATCCACGAGTTGCAGTCGCGCTGGTGGCGGCGGCCGATCAGGAGCAGTCCCTCGGCCGGCTCGCGGAGGTCGGAACGTACCCGGTCGAGGTCGGCCAGGATCAGCTCCTGCGCCAGGTCGATCCGCCGGTCTCGCGTCCGGAGGCGGTCAGGGAGGGTCGGTCGCAGCGGACCGAGATCGACGCCCTCGGGATGCGCGCGGAGCTGGGTGATCGAGCTCTTCCCGCCGCGGCGCAGCAGCGCGCCGATCGCGAACGTCGGGGTCGGCATCAGCCGCAGTCGCAGGCGGAGGCGGGCCCGGCGCGACGGCGTGCGGTGCGACCGAGAAGCGATGCGCAGTGCCAGCTCGCGGAAGATCTGCCAGTCGTGGCGGGCGTCGCGAGGCTTGTCGAAGACGGCCGGCGTGAACCGCGCCGTGTTGCGTACGGCGAGGCCGTGGAACGCGATGTCGTAGTGGTCGCGCTCCAGGATGGTGGTCGGGGGCAGGATCACGTCCGCGTGGCGGGTCGTCTCGTTGAGGTAGATGTCGACCGCTGCCATGAAGTCGAGCGTCTCGAACGCCGCCCCGAGCCGCTTGCCGTCCGGCGTCGACAGCACCGGGTTGCCGGCGATGGTGAGGACCGCCCGCACCTGGCCCTCGCCGGGCGTCTCGATCTCCTCGGCGAACACCGACACGGGGAGCTCGCCGCCGTACTCCGGCGCGTCGCTCACCCGGCTCCGGTAGAGGTCGTAGTGACCGCGCCCGATCAGCCCGGTCGTCACGAAGTCGATCGCCGGCTCGGTGAACAGCACCCCGCCCTCGCGGTCGAGGTTGCCGGTCAGGGCGTTGAGGCACACGACCGCCCACTGGCAGACCGTGCCGAAGCCCTGGGTCGACAGCCCCATCCGCCCGTAGACCGCCGCGCCGTCGGCGTCGGCCAGCTCGCGCGTCAGGCGGCGGATCGTCGCGGCGGTGACGCCGCTGACCGACTCCGCGTGCTCGGGAGTGAAGTCGCGGACCGCCTCGCGGACCCGCTCGACCCCGTCGACGTACGCCGCCGGCTGGATCGCGCCGTCGACCTCGAACAGCTCGTGCAGCATCGCGAGCAGCACGACCGCGTCGGTGCCCGGCCGGACGAAGACGTGCTCGTCCGCGGCCCTGGCGGTCTCGGTGCGCCGGGGGTCGACCACGACCATCCGGCCGCCGCGCGCCTTGAGCTCGCGCAGCCGGTTCGGGAAGTCGGGCACGGTCATGAGCGACCCGTTCGACGCCATCGGGTTGGCGCCGAAGACCAGGAAGTAGGACGTCCGGTCGAGGTCGCTGATCGGGATCATCAGCTGGTGGCCGAAGAGCAGCGAGGCCACGAGCTGGTGGGGGAGCTGGTCGACGGACGTGGCGCTGAACCGGTTGCGGGTGCGCAGCGACTTCACCAGCGGGACCCCATGGGTCGCGAAGCCGAGCGAGTGCACGTTGGGGTTGCCGAGATAGGTGCCGACCGCGTCCTGGCCGTGGCGGTTGATGGTCCCGGCGATGCCGTCGGCCACGAGGTCGAGCGCCTCGTCCCAGCCGATCTCGGTCCACGCGCCGGTCTCGCGGTCGCGCCGGACGGGACGGCGCAGCCGGTCGGGATCCTCGTGCAGGTCACCGATCGAGACGCCCTTGGGGCAGATGTGCCCGCGGGAGAGCGGGTCGGCGGGGTTGCCGCGGACACCGGTCACGCGGTCGCCCTCGATGGTCAGCTGCAGGCCGCAGATCGCCTCGCAGAGGTTGCAGACCCCGATCGCGGTCCGCGGTGCCGACTCGGTCTGGCTCACCTGGGCATCGTGCCACGGCTCCGACCTCACCCCTGGGGGTGAGAACCGGCGCGGGACCGGTACCAGCCGAGTCCCGGCGGTCTAACCTGCCGGGGAGCCGACTGTGTGGTCGGCCATCCGAAAGGGGCAATGATGGGCTACGGACTCGGAGTCTTCCTTCTGGCGATCGGGCTGATCCTGGCGCTCGCCGTGCAGGACATGATCGACGCGGTCGACCTGACCATGGTGGGCTGGATCCTGGCGATCGCCGGGCTTCTCATCATCGTGATCACGGCCATCCAGGCCAACACCCGACGCACCCACACCTCGGCGGCGACCACCACCCACGCCGACGGCTCGCAGACCACCGAGCAGCGCACCACCGAGCGGCAGGACCCGCCGCCGGCGGTCTGAGCGGTCAGCGCCACGGCGACCGGCGTCCTCGTTTTGGGGCGCCGGTCGTCGCGCTGATAATCTCCACCGGTTGCCGTGTAACGGCCGCGGACCCAGAGTGCCCGGGTGAACAGGCCCCGGCGCGCCGCGCAACGAGAACCGAGAGGGAGCCTTCATGTCGATTGGTACCGACGCGGAGACCAAGAAGAAGATCATCGCCGAGTACGGCACGACCGAGGGCGACACCGGTTCGCCGGAGGTACAGGTCGCTCTCCTGAGCCACCGCATCAGCCACCTCACCGAGCACCTCAAGATGCACAAGCACGACCACCACAGCCGTCGTGGCCTGCTGCTGCTCGTCGGCCAGCGTCGTCGCCTGCTGAACTACCTGCGCGACACTGACATCGAGCGCTACCGCTCGCTGGTCGAGCGTCTCGGCCTGCGCCGCTGACCACAGGAGGAGGGTCCGCCCCACGGGGGTCGGGCCCTTCGCCGTTCACGCGCTAGATTTGCTCGACAACCACACAACTGAACACGCATTCCATCCACAGGAGCGATCCGCGACGCCGGCCCGGTCCTCGGTAGTGGCCTTCAGGAGTCGCACGTGCGACCTGCTGCGGGCCTCGATCGAAGACCGGCCGCCCAGGACATGGGCCAGCGGGTCATGTCGCGGGACCGCTCCGCGAAGAGAAAGGGATCCCACTCTCGTGGAACCCACCATTTCCGCCGTCGAGACAGTTCTCGACAACGGCAAGTACGGCACGCGCACCATCAAGTTCGAGACCGGGCTGCTGGCCCGGCAGGCCGCCGGTTCGGTGACCGCCTACCTCGACGACGACACCATGCTGCTGTCGGCGACCACCGCGGGCAAGACGCCCAAGGACCACTTCGACTTCTTCCCGCTGACCATCGACGTCGAGGAGCGGATGTACGCCGCGGGCCAGATCCCCGGCTCCTTCTTCCGGTCCGAGGGTCGGCCCGGCGAGGACGCGATCCTCACCTGCCGCCTGATCGACCGGCCGCTGCGCCCGACGTTCAAGAAGGGCCTGCGCAACGAGGTCCAGGTCGTCATCACCGTGATGGCGCTCGACCCCGACGCCCCCTACGACGTCCTCGCGATCAACGCGGCGTCCCTCTCCACCCAGCTCTCCGGCCTGCCGTTCTCCGGCCCGGTCGGTGGCGTCCGGGTCGCCCTCATCGAGGGCCAGTGGGTCGCCTTCCCGACGCACAGCCAGCTCGAGGACGCCGTCTTCGACATGGTGGTGGCCGGTCGCGTGACCGACTCGGGTGACGTCGCGATCATGATGGTCGAGGCCGAGGCTCCCGAGCACGCCTGGAACCTGATCCAGGGCGGCGTGCAGGCGCCGACCGAGACGATCGTGGCCGAGGGCCTCGACGCCGCGAAGCCGTTCATCAAGCAGCTCGTCGAGGCTCAGGCCGAGCTCGCCTCCGTGGCCGCCAAGCCGGTCCAGGAGTTCCCGGTCTTCCTCGACTACGAGGACGACGCCTACTCCGCCGTCGAGGACGCCGCGAAGGCCGACCTGGCCGCCGCGATGACCATCGCCGACAAGCAGGAGCGCGAGGCGCGCACCGACGAGATCAAGGTCGCCGTCCTCGACAAGCTCGCCGGCCAGTTCGAGGGCCGCGAGAAGGAGGTCGGCGCCGCGTTCCGCTCCGTCACCAAGGAGCTCGTGCGGCAGCGCGTGCTGAAGGACAAGATCAGGATCGACGGCCGCGGCCTGGCCGACATCCGGCCGCTGCACACCGAGGTCGGCGTCATCCCGCGGGTCCACGGATCCGCGCTGTTCGAGCGGGGCGAGACCCAGATCCTGGGAGTCACCACGCTCGACATGCTGAAGATGGAGCAGCAGCTCGACACGCTGTCGCCGGAGAAGAAGCGCCGCTACATGCACAAGTACGTGTTCCCGCCGTTCTCCACCGGTGAGACCGGCCGGGTCGGCTCGCCCAAGCGTCGCGAGGTCGGCCACGGCGCGCTCGCTCGCCGGGCGCTGCTGCCGGTGCTGCCGTCGCGCGAGGAGTTCCCCTACGCGATCCGCCAGCTCTCCGAGGCCATGGGCTCCAACGGCTCCACCTCGATGGGCTCGGTCTGCGCCTCGACGATGTCGCTGCTGCAGGCCGGGGTGCCGCTCAAGGCGGCCGTCGCCGGCATCGCGATGGGCCTGATCTCGGGCGAGGTCGACGGCGAGACGCAGTACGTCGCGCTGACCGACATCCTCGGCGCCGAGGACGCCTTCGGCGACATGGACTTCAAGGTCGCCGGCACCAAGGAGTTCGTCACCGCCCTCCAGCTCGACACCAAGCTCGACGGCATCCCCGCCGAGGTGCTGGCGTCCGCGCTGACCCAGGCCAAGGACGCCCGGCTGGCGATCCTCGAGGTGATGGGTGAGGCGATCGATGCTCCCGAGGAGATGTCGTCCCACGCACCCCGGATCATCACGATCCAGGTGCCGGTCGACAAGATCGGCGAGGTCATCGGCCCCAAGGGCAAGATCATCAACCAGATCCAGGACGACACCGGCGCGACGCTGTCGATCGAGGACGACGGCACGGTCTACATCGGTGCCACGAGCGGCGAGGCGGCCGAGGCGGCCAAGAACGCCGTCAACGCGATCGCCAACCCGACCATGCCCGAGGTCGGCGAGCGCTACCTCGGCACGGTCGTGAAGACGACCAACTTCGGCGCGTTCATCTCGCTCATGCCCGGCAAGGACGGCCTGCTGCACATCAGCAAGCTGCGCTCGCTGGCCGGGGGCAAGCGCGTCGAGGCCGTCGAGGACGTCGTGTCGGTGGGTCAGAAGCTCCAGGTCCAGATCGCCGAGGTCGACGACCGCGGCAAGCTGTCGCTGATCCCCGTCGTCGACGAGGACGCGGCCACCGAGGATGACTCGGACGACTCCGAGGAGTGACCTCCGGCTCCCGCGCCGTCACCCGCACCCTCGAGACCGTCCATGACGGTCAGGGGCGGGTGACGTCGCGCGTCCGGCGTACGACGCTCCCGGGCGGCCTGCGGGTCGTCACCGAGCACGTCCCCGGCGTCCGCTCCGCGAGCGTCGGGGTGTGGGTCGGGGTCGGCTCGCGGGCCGAGACCCCGGCCCTGCACGGGTGCTCGCACTTCCTCGAGCACCTGCTCTTCAAGGGCACCAGCGGCCGGTCGGCGATGGACATCTCGGTGGCGCTCGACGCGGTCGGCGGTGAGTTCAACGCGTTCACCGCGAAGGAGTACACCTGCTTCCACGCGCGGGTGCTCGACGACGACCTGCCGTTGGCGGTCGACGTGCTCGGCGACATGGTCACCGACTCGCTGCTGCGCGAGGAGGACGTCGCCGCCGAGCGCGAGGTGATCCTCGACGAGATCGCGATGCACGACGACGACCCCGACGACGTCGTGCACAACCTGTTCGCGCGGCAGGCCTGGGGTGACAGCCCGCTCGGCCGCCCGATCGCGGGCACTGTCGAGTCGATCACCGCCCTGACCCGTGACCAGATCGCGCGCTTCCACCGGCGTCACTACCGGCCCGCCAACCTGGTGGTCGCCGCCGCCGGCAACCTCGACCACGCCGCCGTCGTCCGTCTGGTCAAGGCGGCGTTCAGCCGGCAGGGATTCCTCGAGAGCGACGAGGACCCGGTCGTGCCCGACGTCACCCACCCCGTGCGCCGGGTCCACCCCGGCACGCTCACCGCGCAGCGGCCGTTCGAGCAGGTCAACCTGGTGCTCGGCGTCAACGGGATCACCCGGCACGACGACCGCCGCTACGCGCTCGGCGTCCTCAACACCGCCCTCGGAGGCGGTACGTCGTCACGGCTGTTCCAGGAGGTGCGCGAGCACCGGGGGCTGGCCTACAGCGTGTTCAGCTTCGCCTCGCACCACCACGACGCCGGCCTCGTGGGCGTCTCGGTCGGCTGCCTGCCGCACCGCCTCGACGAGGTCCTCGGGGTGGTCCGCGACGAGCTGGGCCGGGTGGCCGCCGAGGGCATCACCGACGATGAGCTGCGGCGTGGGCAGGGCCAGCTCCGCGGCGGGCTCGTGCTCGGCATGGAGGACACCGCGTCTCGGATGTCGCGGATCGGCAAGGCCGAGCTGATCTACGACGAGCTGCTCTCGCTCGACGAGGTCATCCGCCGGATCGACACCGTCACCCTCGACGACGTCCGCGAGGTCGCCGGACAGCTGTTCACGCAGCCGGAGATCCTGGCCGTGGCCGGCCCCGCCTGAGCCGACCAGGCACACAGGGCTGCTGTGAGGTGACCGGGCGCAAGTGCTGCACTTCCTGCCCGGTCAGTCGGTCGGACTGAGCTTCTTCTGCCCGGTCAGCGCTTGCCTAGGAGGCCGACGACCGGGGGTGCCTTCTGCTCGACGACGGACATCCGGAAGCCCGCCTTCGAGAGCGCGGCCGAGCCCTTCTTGACGATCGTAGGCACCAGCTCGGGTTGCTTGGCGTCGTAGAACAGGTAGACCGCGCCACCGGGCACCACGCGCTCGTGGAGCAGTGCCACCTCGTCCTCGCAGTCGCGCACCCAGAACAGGTTGACGTTGAAGGCGAAGACCTTGGTGAGCCGCTTCACCGGCACCCGGAGCGTCGCGAGGTCGATCTGGCGGACGGTCAGCCGGCCGGCCTCGACGTGCTTCGAGCAGCGGCGGCGGGTGCGGTCGACCCCCGACTCGGAGCGGTCGATGGCGAACAGCTTGCCGGTCTCGAGCCGCTGGCAGATGAGCTCCGCGGCGTACCCGGGGCCGCACCCGATCTCGAGCACGTTGTCGGCAGGCTGGACGTCCATGAGGTCGACGGCCCACCGGATCCGCGGTGGGACCTGCTGCATCGCCATGCCCCCAGCCTGCCACTACCGGGGTCCGGCGTCAGTGACCGCCGGTAGGTTGGAACCGTGAGCGACACCATCAAGGTCGGGGTGCTGGGCGCGCTGGGCAAGGTCGGCGCCGAGGTGTGCCGGGCGGTCGAGGCCGCCCCCGACACCGAGCTCGTCGTGCGGATCGACGCCGACGACGCGCTCGACGACCTGGTGGCGGCCGGCGCCGAGGCGGTGGTGGACTTCACCCACCCCGACGTCGTGATGGACCACCTGCGGTTCTGCATCGAGCACGGGTTGCACGCCGTGGTCGGCACGACCGGCTTCGACGAGGCGCGGCTCGCCACTGTGCGCGAGTGGCTGACCGGCTCGCCCGCGACCGGCGTCCTGGTCGCTCCCAACTTCTCGATCGGCGCGATCCTCATGATGCGGTTCGCGCAGGTCGCGGCGCCCTTCTACGAGTCGGTCGAGGTGGTCGAGCTGCACCATCCCGACAAGGCCGACGCGCCCTCGGGCACCGCCCGCCGTACCGCGGAGCTGATCGCCGCCGCCCGCCGCGACGCCGGCGCGGGACCGGCGCCCGATGCGACGTCCAGCGGGCTCGACGGCGCCCGGGGCGCCTCCGTCGACGACGTGCCGGTGCACTCGGTGCGCCTGCGGGGGCTGGTCGCACACCAGGAGGTGCTGCTCGGCGGGCTGGGGGAGACCCTCACGATCCGCCACGACTCGCTCGACCGCGCGTCGTTCACTCCCGGTGTGCTCGCGGGGCTCCGCGCCATCGGTGACCACCCCGGCCTCACGGTCGGGCTGGAGCACTTCCTCGACCTCGACTGAGCACTAGGTCCACAGTCGGACCAGCGCCGCGACCACCGCTGCCCCGAACACCACGACGAGGAACGGCGCCCGTAGGAGCAGCAGCACGAACGCGGTCGCCAGCCCCGCCAGCCGCGCGTCCACTGCAAGGGACGACCCGCTCGCGAACACCTGCACGGCCACCAGCGCCGCCAGCAGCGCGACCGGGATCAGGTCGGCGATCCGCTCGACCAGGGGGTGCTCGAGGACCGAGGGTGGCAGGGACAGCCCGGCCAGCTTGAGCAGGTAACAGCCCAGCCCGGCTGCGACCACCGCCATCCAGATGGTCACCGCGGCGCCTCCGGGAACTCGGTGGGGTCGACGTGGTGGGAGAGCAGCCCGACGAGCAGTGCGACGCCCCCCGCGGCGAGCACCGGGACGCCGGCGGTCGTGACCGGCACCAGCGCCAGCGCGAGCACGGCGGCCGCCAGCGCCACGCCGCGGTTGACGGAGTCGGTCAGGCGCGGCCACAGCAGCCCCAGGAAGGCCGCGCCGACGGCGGCGTCGAGGCCGTAGGTCTCCGGGTCGCCGAGCGCCTCCCCAGCGACCGCGCCGACGAGCGTGAACAGGTTCCAGAGGACGAAGATCGACAGCCCGGTCGCCAGGAACCCGACGCGGGCGAGGTCGCGGTCGGGACGGTTGATCGACATCGCCGTCGACTCGTCGATCAGCAGCTGCGCCGCGGCCAACCTCCTCGGGCCGCGCCACCCGAGGAGCGGACCGACCCGCAGCCCGTACAGGGTGTTGCGGGAGCCGAGCAGCAGTGCGGTCAGGGCCGACGCCAGCGGCGTACCCCCGCCGGCCAGGACGCCCACGAGCGCGAACTGGCTCGCGCCGGTGAACATGACGAGGGACAACGCGCAGGTCTGCGCCACGGACAGCCCGGAGGCCACCGCGACCGCCCCGAAGGACGTGCCGTAGAGCCCGGTGGCGATCCCCACCCCGATGCTGTCCCGGACCACCTCCCGGCGATCGGTCCCCGCCGACGTCACCCGGCGACCCTAGCCGCCGTGACGAGCGCCTCCGCCTGCGCTCAGTGCCGCCGGGTCACCCCTTGTGAGGGCGGCGCTGGTTGAAGTCGTGGACCAGCAGGTACGCAAGCAGGCAACCGGCAGCGAGACCGACCCCGACGCCGCCGAGCGGGAGGTCGAGGTAGGAGGCCAGCCACAGCCCGCCGCCGAGGCTGAGGACGAGCACCAGTGCGGCGATCAGTACACGGTGGAGCTGAGGCAACGGACCCATGGCCGACTCCCGTCAGGTGGGGGGCCTCCATGGTGGCTCGTCCTGCCGGAAAAGCAACCCATCCGATCAGGTGAACCGGGTGTGGAGCCGCACCTGCTTGGCCGTGACCGCCCCGGTGCCGTCGAGGTCGAGCTCGCGGTGGGCGCCGTCGGCCGCCCAGCCGGCCTCGGTCAGGAACCGTCGTACGTCGTCGTCGCTCGTCACCGTCCAGCACACCGCCCGCTCGAACCGGTCGGCGGCGAGCGTGTCGACCGCAGCCTGGAGCAGCCGCGAGCCGTGGCCCTGCCCGCGGTCGTCGGGGTCGACGGTCAGCTCCATCAGCTCACCGTCGGAGACCGGGTCGGCGTCGGGATCCGACGCGGGGCAGGTGATGGCGAAGCCGACCACCCGGTTGCGCTCCAACGCCACCAGCACCCGGATCCGGGCGTCCGCCGGCCGTCCGAGCACCCGGCGCCACGCCACCTCGGCGACGGCGGGGTCGGTCGCGAGCTGCTCCGCGGGAAGCAGGTCGGCGAGGTCGTGCCGCCGCGTTCGCAGCTGCAGCCGGGCGATCGCGGCGGCATCGTCGGCCCAGGCCACGCGGCAGGAGACGTCCGCGGTGGGGGAGGTCATGGTCCCCATCCTGACAGTCCGGCGGGAGTGTTACACGCAGGTGTCACAGATGTCGAAACCTGTAACAAGAAGTGCTACCGTGGGGGTGTGTACGGCAACGACTTCACCGCTCCTGACGACGCGCCTCGGCCGGTCCGCCAGGCCGACCCCGACGAGCCGGCGTCGTTCACCGCGCTGCTCGCCGACGACGCGCGGGTCGAGCCGCGCGACGAGATGCCTGACGGCTACCGCAAGACGCTGATCCGTCAGATCGCGCAGCACGCGCACTCCGAGATCATCGGCATGCAGCCCGAGGGCAACTGGATCAGCCGCGCTCCGAGCCTGCGCCGCAAGGCGATCCTGATGGCCAAGGTCCAGGACGAGGCCGGCCACGGGCTCTACCTCTACGCCGCCGCCGAGACGCTCGGTGCCGACCGTGCGGAGCTGCTGGACATGCTCCACGACGGCCGCCAGAAGTACTCCTCCATCTTCAACTACCCGACGCTCACCTGGGCCGACGTGGGCGCGATCGGCTGGCTCGTCGACGGCGCCGCGATCGTCAACCAGGTCCCGCTGTGCCGGTGCTCCTACGGTCCCTACGCGCGCGCCATGGTGCGGGTCTGCAAGGAGGAGTCGTTCCACCAGCGGCAGGGCTTCGAGATCCTCCACACGCTGTCCCACGGCACCGAGGCGCAGCACGCGATGGCCCAGGACGCCGTGGATCGCTACTGGTGGCCCTCGCTGATGATGTTCGGCCCGCCCGACGACGACTCGCCCAACAGCGCTCGCTCGATGGCGTGGGGGATCAAGCGCTTCAGCAACGACGACCTGCGCCAGCGGTTCGTCGACATGACCGTGCCGCAGGCCGAGGCGCTCGGCCTGACGCTGCCCGATCCCGAGATCCGCTGGAACGAGGAGCGCGGCCAGCACGACTTCGGCGAGATCGACTTCACCGAGCTGTTCGAGGTGATCAAGGGCAACGGCCCGTGCAACGAGGAGCGGATGGCCCACCGGGCCGGCGCCCACGAGGCCGGTGCCTGGGTGCGCGAGGCCGCCTCGGCGTACGCCGCCAAGCGGACGTCGGAGCGCACGGAGGGCGCGGCGTGAGCGACTGGCCCCTCTGGGAGGTGTTCGTCCGGTCCCGCCGCGGGCTGTCGCACGTGCACGCCGGTTCGCTCCACGCGCCGGACGCCGAGCTGGCACTCCGCAACGCACGGGACCTCTACACCCGCCGCCAGGAGGGCGTCTCGATCTGGGTCGTCCGCTCCTCCGACATCGAGGCCAGCACCCCCGACGAGCGTGACGCGTTCTTCGACCCGGCGGCCGACAAGATCTACCGGCACCCGACGTTCTACGACGTCCCCGAGGGGGTCGAGCACCTATGACCGGCGTCCACGTCGCCCGCCACTTCACCTACGTCATCGCGCTCGCGGACGACGCCCTCGTCACCGCGCAGCGGATGGGCTGGTGGATCAGCCGGGCGCCGCAGCTCGAGGAGGACGTCGCGCTGGCCAACATCGGTCTCGACCAGCTCGGCCAGGCCCGCAGCCTGCTCGCCCACGCGGGGGCGGTCGAGAAGGCCGGCCGGAGCGAGGACGACCTGGCCTACCTGCGCGACGAGCGCGACTTCCGCAACGTCCACCTGGTCGAGCGCGACCAGTCCGACTTCGGCGTCGCGATGGCGCGGCTGCTGCTGTTCTCGGCCTACCAGTCCGAGCTCTACGCCGGGCTGTGCTCCAGCGTCGACCCGACGATTGCCGGCGTCGCCGGCAAGGCGGTCAAGGAGGTGGCCTACCACCTCGACCACGCCCGCCAGTGGGTGCTGCGGCTCGGAGACGGCACCGAGGAGTCTCACCGGCGGATGCAGGCCGCGCTCGACGACGAGTGGCGCTACCTCGACGAGCTGTTCGACGGCTCGTGGGTCGCGCCGGAGCTGGTCGCGGACGAGGTCGCGGTCGATCCCGCCTCGCTCCGGGAGCCGACCCTGGCGCGGATCCTGCCGGTGGTCCGCGAGGCCACGCTCGACGTTCCCGACGTACCCGCGGCGATCGGTGGTGGCCGCGCGGGCCTCCACACCGAGCAGCTGGGCTACCTGCTGGCCGAGATGCAGCACCTCGCCCGCTCGCACCCGGGGGCGACGTGGTGACCGCCACCCGGACGCGCGCTTACGACCTGGCCGCAGCGGTGCTCGACCCCGAGCTGCCGGTCGTGACGATCGAGGACCTCGGCATCCTGCGCGACGTCACCGAGGACGACCAGGGCCGGGTCCACGTGCAGATCACGCCGACCTACTCCGGCTGCCCCGCCATGGAGACGATCCGCACCGACCTGGAGCAGACCCTCACCTGCGCGGGCTACCAGCACGTCGACGTCGAGTTCGTGCTCTCCCCGGCGTGGACCACCGACTGGCTGACCGACGAGGGGCGCGCCAAGCTGGAGGAGTACGGCGTCGCCCCGCCCGCGGCTCGCGCCGGATCGCACGACGACGGGCCGGTGCCGCTGACCCTCAGCGTGCGGTGCCCGCAGTGCGGCAGCCCCGACACCCGCGAGTCGAGCCGCTTCGGCTCGACCGCGTGCAAGGCGCTCTGGGTGTGCCAGGCCTGCCGGGAGCCCTTCGACCACTTCAAGACGTTGTGAGGTCGCACGCCGAGCTGCACCCGCTGCGGGTGGCGGCCGTCGACGAGCTCACCGCCGACGCCGTGGCGATCACGTTCGAGGTGCCACCCGAGCTGCGCGACGACTACGCGTTCGTCCACGGTCAGCACGTGTCCGTACGGGGCGCCGACGACGTACGTCGCAGCTTCTCGATCTGCACCCCACCGTCCTCCGGGGTGCTGCGGATCGGCGTGAAGCGGCTGCCGGGTGGCGCGTTCTCCGACAGCATCGTCGGCTCGCTGCGCGTGGGCGACACCCTCGAGGTCATGACGCCGGCCGGTCGGTTCACCACCGACCTCGACCCGAGCGCGGCCAAGCGGTACGTCGCGGTCGCGGCGGGCTCGGGCATCACGCCCGTGCTGTCGATCGTCGCCGCCGTGCTGGAGGGAGAGCCGGGCTCGCAGGTCACGCTGGTCTACGCCAACCGCACCAGCCGGTCGATCATGTTCCTCGACGAGGTGCACGACCTGAAGGACCGGTTCCCGCAACGGTTCCAGATCCTCCACGTGCTCTCCCGGGAGCAGCAGGACGTGGAGCTGCTCTCCGGTCGCCTCGACGCCGACCGGTTCCGCGGGATCGTCGAGGCCTTCGGGCTGGCCGGCAGCGACGACTGGTTCCTCTGCGGGCCGCACGAGATGGTGGTCGACCTCCGGCAGGCGCTGAGCGACCTGGGGGAGACCCGCGTCCACACCGAGCTGTTCCACGCCGATCCCGCGCCGCGGGCGCCGGTCGCCGCGCTGGTCGACGGCACGGACGGGGCTGCGCAGGTCACGATCCGGCTCGACGGCCGGGCCAGCGACTTCCCGCTGCGGCCGGACGGTCCTCCGGTGCTCGAGGCGGCGCTCGGCGTACGCACCGACCTGCCGTTCGCGTGCAAGGGCGGGGTCTGCGGGACCTGCCGCGCGAAGCTGGTCGAGGGCACGGTGCAGATGGACGCCAACTACGCGCTCGAGCCCGACGAGGTCGAGCGCGGCTACGTGCTCACCTGCCAGTCACACCCGACCGCGGCGAAGGTCGTGCTCGACTACGACGCCTGACCGGCGCCGGTCAGCGGTAGGTCTCGGTGAGTCGCTCGCCGATCCGGACTCGCGACTTGGGCAGCCGCATGAACTTCATCTGCATCGACCGGCTGATGGCGTACCAGGTGGTGCCCTTGTGCGTCTCGCCCGGGAACCGCCTGACGAGCTCGCGGCGCAGCCGGAACCGGATGGTGACCATGTCGATGATGATCAGCAGGAACATCCCGAACAGCATCAGGTTGCTGATCCGTTCCAGCGCGGTGACGTTGGAGTAGCCCATCACGAGGGTCGCCAGCATCGCCGGGATCATCAGCTCCAGGAACGAGAACCGGGAGTCGACGTAGTCTCGGATGAACCGCCGCTCGGGGCCCTTGTCGCGAGCCAGGAAGTACCGCTCGTCGCCGGTCTTCATCGCCTCGCGCACCTTGCGGCTCGACTCGGTCCGCTGCGAGCGCTGCGCGGCTGCCTGCTCCTTGCGGCTGCGAGGGGCCTTGGCGCGCGCCTTGGCGGCGGCCTCCGCCTCCTTGCGCGACGGCGTCGGTCGCCCCTTGCCGCCCGGCTTCGGGTCGGACTCGGGGGTCTCGGTCTGGCTCTTGCTTCGGCGGAACAACGACTGGCCTTCGGGCGGCGGACACGGGATCCGGACGATCAGGGACACCTGAACCCTACCGGGGCGCCCGACACCGGTTCGCAACGCAAGCGTTCGGACCTGGACGGCCACGTCCGGGGGCCTCGCCCTGCGAGCGGGTGAGCCCTTGGTCTTGGTCGTCTAGTGTTGCCCCATGAGCCTCATGAAGCGCATCAGCCTGATCTTCCGGTCGAAGGCCAACACGGCCCTCGACCGGGCCGAGGACCCGCGTCAGACCCTCGACTACAGCTACCAGCGCCAGCAGGACCTCTTGGTCAAGGTGCGGCGGGGGGTGGCGGACGTCGCCACCAGCCGCAAGCGCGTGGAGCTGCAGGTCAACCAGCTCGAGGCGCAGGCCACCAAGCTGCAGGGGCAGGCTGAGAAGGCGATCTCGGTCGGGCGCGAGGACCTCGCGCGCGAGGCGCTCACCCGCAAGTCCGGGCTGACGTCGCAGATCACCGACCTCAAGACCCAGCACGCCCAGCTCCAGGGCGAGGAGGAGAAGCTCACCCTCGCCCAGCAGCGGCTGCAGGCGAAGGTCGAGGCGTTCCGCACCCGCAAGGAGACCATCAAGGCGACCTACACGGCCGCCGAGGCGCAGACGAAGATCAACGAGGCGATGTCCGGGATCGGCGAGGAGATGGGCGACGTCGGGATGGCCATCCAGCGGGCCGAGGACAAGACCGCGCAGATGCAGGCCCGGGCCGGCGCGATCGACGAGCTGCTCGCCTCCGGCGCGCTCGAGGACGTGACCCAGCCCGGAGGCAGTGACGACATCTCGCGCGAGCTCGACGCGCTGAGCTCCGGCTCCGACGTCGAGGCCGAGCTGGCCCGGCTCAAGGCGAGCTCGCAGCCGCAGGCGATCGAGGCGGCCGACGACGGCGGCGACATCCTCCAGGCGGAGCCCGACGCGGTCGAGACCACGTCGGACGCCACCACCACCGACGAGGGTCGCGCGTGATCATCCGAATCCTCGGCGAAGGCCAGTTCGACGTCCCCGACGAGGCCGTGACGACGCTCAACGAGCTCGACGCCACGGTCGAGGCGAGCATCGAGGCGGGCGACGAGGCGGCGTTCCGGAAGGCGCTCGACGGCCTGCTGGCCGGCGTCCGCGAGGCCGCCGCCCCCCATGAGGAGGGGTCGCTCGACAGCTCCGACCTGATCCTCCCGCACCCCGACGCCACGCTCGACGAGGTCCGCGACCTGCTCAGCGGCGACGGCCTCATCCCCGGCTGATCTCTCCGTGGCTGACTCGCGTTTCATCAAGGACACCGGACTGACGGTCCGGATGACCACGGTGATGTTCCTCCTCGGCGCGCTGTTCGTCGCGCTCGTCGTCGCCGTGATGTTCGCCGCGTCCAGCAGCGGCAACGGCGCCTGGGTGCCGTTCATCGGCCTGGCCGGGATCGGCGTCGCGTTCTACCAGTGGTGGAACTCGGACCGCACCGCCATGAAGGCGATGCGCGCCCGTGAGGTCACGCCGGAGGAGGCGCCCGAGCTGCACGGCATGATCGACCGGCTCTGCGCGCTGGCCGACATGCCGAAGCCGCGGGTCGGGGTCGCCCAGCTCGACATCCCGAACGCGTTCGCCACCGGCCGCTCGCCCGAGCGGTCGGTCGTCTGCGTGACGACGGGGATCCAGGGTCTGCTCACGGCTGAGGAGCTCGAGGCGGTGCTCGCCCACGAGCTTTCCCACGTCGCGCACCGCGACGTGCTGGTGATGACCGTGGCGTCCTCGGCGGGGATCGTGGCAGGCATGCTGATGCAGGGGTCACGCTTCGGCGCGCTGGCCGGGCGTCGGGACCGCAACTCCGCCTTGTTCTTCATGATCACCCTGGTCATCAGCCTGGTCGTGTACGCCGTGAGCTTCTTCCTGACCCGCCTCCTCTCGCGCTACCGCGAGCTCAGCGCCGACCGGGCGGGTGCCTACCTCACGATGCAGCCTGCGGCGCTGGCGTCCGCGCTGCAGAAGATCAGCGGCGGCATCGCCGCCATCCCGCAGCGCGACCTGCGCGCGTCCAAGGCCATGAACGCGTTCTTCATCGCCCCGGCGATCAGCGGCGCCACCCTCAAGACGCTCACCTCCACGCACCCCTCGCTCGAGCAGCGGCTCGAGCAGCTCGCCCGGATCCAGGCCGAGCTCGGGCGCCCGGCGTCCTGAGGCGGCCGAGGCCGTCGTGGGGTTCTGGAAGGCCGTGACCGGCCGCAGCGGGCCGGTGCCCGCCCGGCTCGACGCGCTGTTCGAGGTGCCCAGCGCTGCAGTGATCCTCCAGACCGAGACCGGCTTCACCCCGGCCGGCACCGGCTCGGTGTGCTACCGCGGCGCGGCCGGTGCCGCGTTCGCGCAGGTGCAGCGCGACGTCGTCGATCTGCTGCAGGCGGCGCCGTCCGCGCCGGACGTGCAGGTGAGCGCGGACTCCTTCGGCTTCACCTGGCTGACCGTGTCCGGTGACCCGGGCGACTCGAGTGGCCTGTGCACCGACCTCCACGCCGTCAACACCACGCTCGAGGCCGCCGGCTTCGGCTCGGGGCTGCTCTGCACGCTGATCCCCTACCGCGACGCGAGCGACCGGCGGCTCGGGCTGGTCTACCTCTACAAGCAGGGCACGTTCTACGCGTTCGCGCCGACCGGCCCGCAGCAGCGCGACAACCTGCTGGAGCTCCACGTCCGCGACCTCCTCGCTCAGGAGCTCCCGATGGAGCAGGACCTCCAGCGCTGGCTCGCCGTGTGGGATGCTCCGGGGCTGTGACCACCCCCGAGCCGACCGCTGACTTCGCCCGCCGCGTCAGCCACGACCTGAAGAACCCGCTCTCGGCCATCCGGATGTCGCTCGAGCTCGCGCGTGAGGAGCTCGGCGACGGCGCCGACGAGATGGTGCTGGACCTGATCGGGCGCGCGGAGCGCAACGCCGTCCGGCTCGAGGAGATGCTCGACGCGCTGCGGGACGAGGCGAGCGGGTCGGACCCGGCGCCGGGCTGACCGGATCAGTCGCGGTGTGACTTGCCCGGCAGGGCGAGCATCCGCTCCAGTGCGACCTTCGCCCACCGCTCGGTCTCGGGGTCGACCTCGATCCGGTTGACGACCGTGCCGTTGACGAGCGACTCCATCGCCCACACGAAGTGGGGGAGGTCGATCCGGTTCATCGTGGAGCAGTAGCAGACGTTCTTGTCGAGGAACGTGATGTGCTTGTCCGGGTGGGCGGCGGCGAGGCGCTTCACGAGGTTGAGCTCGGTGCCGATCGCCCACGAGGTGCCGGCCGGAGCCGCCTCGATCGTCTTGATGATGAACTCGGTCGAACCGATCAGGTCGGCCTTGAGCACGACGTCGTGGGTGCATTCCGGGTGGACGAGGATCTGGATGCCGGGGATGGTGGCTCGCAGCTCGTCGACGACCGCCGCGGAGAACCGTCCGTGGACCGAGCAGTGCCCGCGCCACAGGATCACCCGCGCGTCACGCAGCTCGTCTGCGGTGAGTCCGCCGTGGGGCTGCAGCGGGTTCCAGACCACGCAGTCGTCGAGCGAGAACCCGAGCTGCAGGACGGCGGTGTTGCGGCCGAGGTGCTGGTCGGGGAAGAAGAACACCTTGGCGTCCGGCTGCTGGTCGAACGCCCACTCCAGGGCGGTCTCGGCGTTGCTGGACGTGCAGACCGTGCCGCCGTGACGCCCCACGAACGCCTTGATGTCGGCCGAGGAGTTCATGTAGGTCACGGGAACGACGGAGTCGGCGACCCCCGCCTCGACGAGTGCGTCCCAGGCGTCCTCCACCTGGGGCAGCCGCGCCATGTCGGCCATGGAGCAGCCGGCGGCGAGGTCGGGGAGGATGACCTGCTGGTGGTCGGCCGTGAGGATGTCGGCCGACTCCGCCATGAAGTGCACGCCACAGAACACGATGAACTCGGCCTCGGGGCGGCCCGCCGCGTCGCGGGCCAGCTTGAACGAGTCGCCCGTGACGTCGGCGAACTCGATCACCTCGTCGCGCTGGTAGTGGTGCCCCAGCACGAACACCCGCTCGCCCAGCGCGGCCTTGGCGGCGCGGGCCCGGGCGACCAGGTCGGGGTCGGAGGCCGCCGGAAGGTCGCCCGGGCACTCGACGCCGCGCTCGGTGGTGAGGTCGCGGCCGCGACCGAGCGGCAGGAGAGGAAGATCGACGGTGCTCACGGCTTCATCCTAGGTCGGCGTCGGTCCAGGACCGACATCACAGCAGCGTCGGGTGGGGGACGTACGGCGTGGGCTCCTTCATCCCGCGCAGCGCGAGGAAGCCACGCGACCACACGTCGAGCCGGGCCGCGATCGCCACGTCGACCGCCCAGTCGTTGGCGGGGGAGACGAGCGCCAGCTCGACCGGGGTGTCGGGGTCGGTCATGGCGAGGGCTTCCCACGTCAACGACATCGCGGCCTTCCGGCTGCTCGCGGCGAGCACCACCGGCGCTCCCGTGTCGCTGACGTAGGCGTAGCCCGACCCGGCCGGCCGGTCGGTCACGATCAGCCGCAGCTCGCGCGCCAACAGCGCGTGGTCGGCGCCGTGCGCGGCGCCCCGCGTACGACGGTCGAGCGAGTCCAGCAGGTCGCGGTCGCCGTCGGTGCCGTCGCGGACGTGCTCCACGACGGGCAGCAGCGCGCGGTCGACGTGCCCCCGGAGGAGCAGCTGCGGGTGGAGCGTGAAGCCGGCCAGCGCGTAGCGGCGCAGCGCCTGCGGGTCGGCCGAGGCGTTGAGCATCCCGCGCAGGCAGCCGCGCCCGTGGTGCAGCGCGGCGTCCAGCAGGGCGCGACCGATGCCCCGGCCCTGCCGACCGGGCAGCACGGCGTACGACGCCAGGATCCACAGCAGCTCGCGCGTCAGCGACGTGGCGAACCCGACCAGCCCACCGTCCTGCTCCGCGACCCAGCAGCCGCCCGGGTCCGTGCGCAGCAGGTGCTCGGTCCGCCGGTGCCACCGCTCGGTGCGGGAGGCGGGGCGCGGTGAGGGGTCCGGCCAGCCGCGCTGGTGCGTGCGGAGGTCGAGCTCGTAGAACGCCGCCGAGCTGAGCCGCTCGGCGCCCGGGACGTCCGCGGGCGTCATCGGACGGATCAGGGCGTCGGCCACGAGCGTGAGGTTAGTCGGGAGGGGTACGGGAGCAGCCATGGGCGACGCGGTGCGCAAGGTCGGGGTCGAGGAGGAGCTGCTCCTCGTGGACCCGGAGACGGGGCAGATGCTGGCTGTCTCGCCGCGGGTGCTGCACGAGCACCGCGTGTCCCCGGCCGCGGGGCTGGACGGGGCCCACACGGACCTCGACGGTGAGCTCCAGCAGCACATGGTCGAGACCCGGACCGAGCCGGAGCGCGACCTCGCCCGGATCGGCGACCAGATCAGGGCCGGGCGCCGCACGGCCCTCGACGCGGCCACGGCCGCGGGCGCCACCATCGCCGCGGTGGGCAACGCCCCGCTGGTGCCGGCCGAGCCGCCCCTGTCCGACGACCCGCGCTACCGGAGGATCGGCGAGCGGTTCGGCCGGATCGGTCGCACCGCCGGCACGCTCGGGATGCACGTGCACGTGGACATCGCCTCCGACGAGGAGGGTGTGCGGGTCCTGGACCGGCTGCGGCCCTGGCTGCCCGTGCTGGTGGCGTTGACCGCCAACTCGCCGTACGCCCGCAACGGCGACACCGGCTACGCCAGCTGGCGGCAGCTCGTCTGGTCGCGCTGGCCGAGTGCGGGCCCCGCCGAGCCGTTCGGGTCAGTGGCGGAGTACCGCCGGGTGTCGGAGGCGCTCGTGGCCAGCGGCGCCGCCCTCGATGACGGCGGGCTCTACTTCGACGCCCGGCTCGCGGCCCAGTACCCGACGGTCGAGATCCGGGTGGCCGACGTGTGCACGGACGTCGACGACGCGCTCCTCGTGGCTGCGCTCTGCCGCGGCCTGGTCGAGACGTTGGCCGACGAGGCGACGGTGCCCGAGCTGCGCTCGGACCTGTTGCGAGCGGCGAGCTGGCGCGCGGCCCGGTACGGCACCGACGGAGAGCTCGTCCACCCCGTCAGCGGCGCCCTGACCCCTGCGGCTGACGTGATAGCGGCGCTGGTCGACCGCGTCGGTCCCGCCCTGGACCGAGCGGGCGACCTCGACCTCGTCGCCGACGGCGTCACGCGGATCGCGACGGTCGGCACCGGCGCCCGCCGCCAGCGCCACGCGTTCGAGACCACCGGCGACCTCGCCGGCGTCGTGCTGGACGCGGTCGATCGGACCGTGGCTCAGGCGGGCTGACGTTCGGGGCAAGATGGGCCCATGCGAGTCCTGGTGGCCCCCGACAAGTTCGCCGGCACCCTGACGGCCGTGGAGGCGGCGCAGGCGATCGCGACCGGCTGGGCGCGCCAGGCACCGGCGGACGAGCTCGACCTCGCCCCGATGTCGGACGGTGGTCCCGGGTTCGTCCACGTGCTGCACGCGGCGCTCGGCGGTTCCCTCGAGCCGATGGTCGTCGCCGGACCGTTCGGCGACCCGGTGCCGGCCGAGATCCTGCTAGACGGCGCCACCGCGTACGTGGAGTGCGCGCAGGCCTGCGGGTTGGCCCTGAGCGGCACCGACCGGCCCGAGCAGGCGTCGACGTACGGCGTGGGGGAGCTGGTCGTGGCCGCCCGCGAGGCCGGCGCGCGGCGGGTCGTGGTGGGGCTCGGCGGCAGCGGCAGCACCGACGGCGGTGCCGGGATGCTGGCCGCGCTAGGAGCGACCGCCGACCGGCCGCTGGACCAGGGGGTCGGGGGGCTGGCGGGGATCACCCGGGTCGAGCTGCCCGACGCGGGCGTCGAGCTGGTGGCGGCCAGCGACGTCGACAACCCGCTGACCGGGCTGTTCGGTGCAGCGAAGACGTTCGGACCGCAGAAGGGGCTCGCCGAGGAGCGGCTGGTCGCGGTCGACGCCGTGCTGGAGGAGCTCGCGGTGGCGGCCGGGCGGCGGGTGGCCCTCGAGAAGGGCGCCGGGTCGGCGGGCGGACTGGGCTACGGCCTGCTCCTGCTGGGCGCCACCCGCGAGCCGGGGCTCGACCTCGTCGCGGCCGCCGTCGGGCTGCCCGGCCGGGCGCGCGCCGCCGACCTGGTCGTCACCGGCGAGGGGGCGTTCGACTTCTCGAGCCGCGCGGGCAAGGTGCCCTACGGCGTGGCGAGCGTGGCGACCGACGCGCTCCGGCCCTGCGTCGCCCTCGCCGGCCAGGTGCTCGTGGGCTCTCGCGAGATGCGCGCGCTGGGCATCGAGTCGGCGTACTCCCTCGTGGAGACCGCGGGCAAGGAACGGGCGTTCGCGGACCCGGCCGGGGCGCTGGCAGACCTCGCGGCGCGGGTGGCGCGGACCTGGTCGGCCTGAGCGGGGACGCGTGGGAATAACCTCCGATGTGCGACCATTGACCTGAAAGACCATTCGCCGTAGCAGGGAGCCACACGCCATGACCGAGCAGGTCGAGACCGAGCGCCGCACCGACCAGATCAACCTGAGCGCGGTGGCGGCATCCAAGGTGAGCAGCCTCCTCGCGCAGGAGGGTCGCGACGACCTCGCGCTGCGGATCTCGGTGCAGCCGGGTGGCTGTTCCGGCCTCCGCTACCAGCTGTTCTTCGACGAGCGCACCCTCGACGGTGACGTCACGACCGACTTCGACGGCGTGACGGTCGTGGTCGACCGGATGAGCGTCCCCTACCTCAACGGCGCGATGATCGACTTCGTCGACTCCATCGAGAAGCAGGGCTTCACGATCGACAACCCGAACGCCACCGGCTCCTGCGCCTGCGGAGACTCGTTCCACTGACCTCTGGCTGACGGGCGGCTTTTCGAGGCACGCCACCAGGTCTCGACACGCTCGGTCGCGGCTTCGTCCCTCAGCCGCGCTCGCTGCTCGACCACCAACGATCGCACCCGCTGACGCGGCTGCGATCAGTCGAGATGCAGGTGGAGCGCGTTGGCGATCCGGGCGGCCGCGTCGCTGACGTCGACGTCGCGCTTACGGACCTCGCGCGGGTAGTCCTCGTAGCGGATGCTGGGCGCGTCCTCCGTGACCCGGCGCGCGGCGCGCTCGAGCCGTAGGTGGCGGCCCGCCGCGGCGGCGTCGGCCCGCATGCGCGTGGGCTCGTAGGCGCTCATGCTCACGACGGTATTGGCTACCGAGGGGTATCCCTAGCGGAGGCACGGGTAGTGTCCGTCGCGTGTCGCTGCTGATCGCCGGCTCCATCGCCACCGACCACCTCATGAGCTTTCCCGGGAGGTTCGCCGAGTCGCTGGTCGTCGACCAGCTCGACAAGCTCTCGGTGTCGTTCCTCGTCGACGACCTCGACGTACGTCGTGGTGGGTGCGCCGCCAACATCTGCTTCGGCCTGGGCAACCTCGGCCTCGACCCGGTGCTGGTCGGCGCGGTGGGCGAGGACTTCGGCGAGTACCGCGCCTGGCTCCAGCGGCACCGCGTCGACTGCGACTCGGTGCACGTCTCGGAGACCCGCCACACGGCGCGGTTCGTGTGCACCACCGACTCGTCCGACGCGCAGATCGCGAGCTTCTACCCCGGAGCGATGAGCGAGGCCCGCGAGATCGAGCTGAAGCCGATCGTCGACCGGGTGGGCGAGCCCGACTACGTCCTGGTCGGCCCCGACGACCCCGAGGCGATGCTCCGCCACACCGAGGAGTGCCGCCTGCGCGGCTACCCGTTCGTGGCCGACCCGAGCCAGCAGCTCGCGTTCGGCGACGGCGACATGATCCGGCCGCTGATCGACGGCGCCCACATCCTGGTCAGCAACGAGTACGAGTCGGCGCTGATCGTGCAGAAGACCGGCTGGAGCCACGACGAGGTCCTCGACCGGGTCGGCACCTGGGTCATCACCCTGGGTCCCCGCGGTGTGCGCATCGAGCAGCAGGGCGAGCAGCCGATCGAGGTGGCGTCGGTCCCCGAGGTCGTCAAGGCCGAGCCGACCGGCGTCGGCGACGCCTTCCGCGCCGGCCTCCTCGCCGGCCTGAGCTGGGGCCTCGACCTGGGCCGTTCGGCCCAGCTCGGGTGCCTGCTGGCGGTCTACGTCGTCGAGCAGGTCGGCACCCAGGAGTACACGCTGACGCGCTCCGGCTTCCTGGCACGCTGCACGGCGGCGTACGGCGAGGACGCGGCGACCGAGATCGGCGAGCACCTCCGGACCACCCGCCCCTAGATCAGCCGGCGCACCACGAACCGGGACATGCCGTCGTCGGCGACGTCCTGACCGACGTACTCCTGCTCACGCATCCGGCACCAGGCCGGCACGTCGGTCCCGGCGGCGACGTCGTCGGTGACGACGCCGATGGTCTGCCCGACCTCGACGTCGGCCAGGTGCTTGGCCAGCTCGATCACCGGCATCGGGCACCGCAGCGCGCGGCAGTCGAGCTCCAGGTCGACGTCGAGCTCGCTCACATCCCCACCTCCGCACGCAGGTCGCCCACCACGTCGGGTAGCAGCGCGACGAGCCGGTCGACCTCCGCCTCGGTCGTGTCGCGGGTGAGCGAGAGCCGTACGTTGCCGTGGGTCAGCACCCGCATCGCCGCGAGCACCGCGCTGGGCTCGAGCGTCGAGGCGGCGCAGGCCGAGCCGCTGGCGACCCCGACGCCGTGGCGGTCGAGCGCATGGACCAGCGTCTCGCCGTCGACGTACAGGAACGAGAACGTCACGAGGTGGGGGAGGCGGTGCACCGGGTCGCCGACTACCTGCGCGTCGGGGATCCGGGCTACCGCCGACCGCACCCGGTCGACCAGCGCGTGCTGACGGGCGTTGACGGCGTCGCGCTCGGCCACCACCGCCTGCAGGGCAGCGGCAGCGGCCAGCGCCCCCGGCACGTTCTCGAACCCCGCCACCCGCTCGTCCACCCGGTCGTCGTGCGGGAACGGGTTCCGCCACCTGGCGCCCTTGCGCACCAGCAGCACCCCGACGCCGGCCGGGCCGCCCCACTTGTGGGCAGAGCCGGCGGCGGCGGCCCACCCGGTCGGGAGCGGCAGCCGGCCCATCGAGGCGCACGCGTCCATGAAGAGCGGGACCCCGTCGGGGAGCTCGAGCTCGCCCACCGGCTGGATCGTGCCCACCTCGTGGTTGGCACTCTGGAGCGCCACGACCCCCGCGCCGGGGGTCACCGTCCCCTGCAGGAGGTCACCCTCGGACACGCGTCCCAGCTCGTCACAGGGGACCTCGCGGACCTCGCCGCCCCACGCGGCCGCGTGGCGCACGGCGGCGTGCTCGACCGCCGAGTGGACGACCGCGGTGCCGCGGCGCGAGCCACGCAGCAGGCCCAGCAGGCCGCGGTGCACGGCCTCGGTCCCGGACCCGGTGAAGCTGACCTCGTCGGGGCGCACGTCGAGGCACTCCGCCACCGCCGCCCGGGCGTTGTCGAGCAGCAGCCGCGCGGTGCGGCCCGCCCGGTGGAGGCGCCGCGGATCGGCGTACCCCTGGTCGAGGGCAGCCAGCAGCGCCTCGCGGGCGGCCGGGTGCAGGGCCTCCGACGAGGCGGAGTCGAGCTCGCTCCGGGCGTCCGGGCCGGACCGGTCCGAGGCGTTCGTCACGGCGCCAACGTACTGGACGGGTAAGTCCAAGGGGTTGCCCTGCGAGCGTCGTCCGGTGCCCGGCTGGCAAGGCGGAGGAGCGACGCTGTAGTTGGGCCTCCTGCGAGTGACGACAACGCAGCCAGGCGGGATGCCGGGCGGCGCGCAGAGGGTGATCCCTTGGACTTGGTCGTCCACGTGCCCCACCACGGCCACGGGCACTCGATCCGATACTCTGAGGCCGTCCTAGTCCGACCGTGACCGAAAGGCTCGTTCGTGGGTCAGCAACTCAAGCGGCGCCCGCGTCCGGCACTGCGCCGGGCGGCCGCGGTCGCCCTCCTGGGTGCACTCCTGCTCCTCGCCGGCTGCTCCGCTGAGACGCAGCACCAGTGGGAGAACCTCGCGATGCCCGATCCGGCCACGGAGCAGGCGGAGCACATCTTCTACCTGTGGCGCTACGGCTGGATCGCCGCGCTCGTGACGGGCGTCGTGGTCTGGGGCCTGATCTTCTGGGTCGTGGTCCGCTACCGCCGCAAGAGCGACGACGAGATCCCGGTGCAGACGCGCTACAACCTGCCGCTCGAGATCTTCTACACGATCGCGCCGATCATCATGGTGATCGTGTTCTTCTACCACACGGTCAACGTGCAGAACCTCGTGCTGGAGGACACCGACCAGGACTACACGATCGACGTCACGGGCTTCCAGTGGTCGTGGACCTTCAACCACGTGCTGGACGGGCAGGCCGAAGGCCCCGTCGTCTACACCTCCGGCACCGGGAGCAACATCCCGACCCTGATGCTGCCCGTCGGCAAGACCGTGGAGTTCCGGCTCAGGTCACCCGACGTGATCCACTCGTTCGGCGTGCCGGGCTTCCTGATGCGCATGGACGTGCTGCCGGGGCGGGTGAACTCCTACGAGGTCACGCCCGAGGTGGAGGGTACGTTCGCCGGCAAGTGCTACGAGCTCTGCGGCACCTCCCACTCGCGGATGCTGTTCAACGTGGAGGTCGTCAGCGAGGACGACTACCTCGCCTACCTCGACGAGCTCGAGGCGCAGGGCAACACGTCCGACGAGCCGCTCATCGGAGGGCGGTTCGTCAACCAGCAGGTCGGGCTCGAGGAGTTCGAGGAGGAGTCGGAGTGAGCGCCGCGTCAGCCACCCCGCACGCCCGCCGCCGGCCCCTGGGCCAGCAGCTCGTGCGGATCATGACCACGACCGATCACAAGCTGATCGGCAAGCTCTACCTGGGGACGTCGTTCGCGTGGTTCCTGGTCGGCGGCGTGATGGCGCTGCTGATGCGGGCCGAGCTGGCCAATCCCGGCATGCAGGTCGTCAACGACGAGCTCTACAACCAGCTCTTCACGATGCACGGCACGATCATGCTGCTGCTGTTCGCGACGCCGCTGTTCTTCGGCTTCGGCAACGCGATCATGCCGATCCAGATCGGCTCGCCCGACGTCGCGTTCCCGCGGCTCAACATGTTCAGCTACTGGCTGTTCCTGTTCGGCGGCATCATCGTCGCGTCGGGCTTCCTCACCCCCGGCGGTGCCGCCTCGTTCGGCTGGTTCGCCTACGCCCCGCTGTCCGACGGCATCCGCTCGCCGGGAGTCGGCGGCGACCTGTGGGTCATGGGTCTCTGGATGGCCGGCCTGGGCACGATCCTCGGTGCGGTCAACTTCATCACCACGATCATCTGCATGCGCGCGCCGGGCATGACGATGTTCCGGATGCCGATCTTCGTCTGGAACACGCTCGTCACGTCGCTGCTCGTGCTCATCGCGTTCCCCATCCTGGCCGGCGCGCTGCTCTCGCTCGAGGCCGACCGGCTGCTCGGGGCCCACGTGTTCGACCCGTCGCACGGCGGCCCGATCCTGTGGCAACACCTGTTCTGGTTCTTCGGCCACCCCGAGGTCTACATCATCGCGCTGCCGTTCTTCGGCATCATCTCCGAGATCCTGCCGGTGTTCAGCCGCAAGCCGATCTTCGGGTACGTCAGCCTGGTCGGCGCGACGCTGGGCATCGCGATCCTGTCGGTGGCCGTCTGGGCACACCACATGTTCGTCACCGGCGCCGTGAACCTGCCGTTCTTCTCCGGCATGACCTTCCTCATCGCCGTCCCCACGGGCGTGAAGTTCTTCAACTGGATCGGCACGATGTGGGGGGGATCTCTGTCGTTCGACACCCCCATGCTGTGGTCCATCGGGTTCCTCACGACGTTCCTCTTCGGTGGCCTGACCGGGATCATCCTCGCCAGCCCGCCGCTCGACTTCGCGGTCTCCGACTCCTACTTCGTGGTGGCGCACTTCCACTACGTCGTGTTCGGCACCGTCGTGTTCGCGATGTTCGCCGGCTTCTACTTCTGGTGGCCCAAGCTGACCGGCCGGATGCTCGACGAGCGGCTCGGGAAGCTCCACTTCTGGCTGCTCTTCATCGGCTTCCACACCACGTTCCTCGTGCAGCACTGGCTCGGCGTCGAGGGCATGCCGCGGCGCTATGCCGACTACCTCCCCGAGGACGGGTTCACCTTCCTGAACCAGGTGTCGAGCGTCGGCGCGTTCGTGCTCGGCGTCTCGACGCTGCCCTTCTTCTACAACGTCTACATCTCGCGACGCGCCAGGCTGGTCGCGGTCGACGACCCGTGGGGCTGGGGCCGCTCGCTGGAGTGGGCGACCAGCAGCCCTCCGCCGCGCCACAACTTCGAGACGATCCCGCGGATCCGTTCGGAGTCGCCGGCCTTCGACCTCCACCACCCGGAGGTCGCGGCGATGGAGCTCGAGGAGAACGACGCCGAGCGTGAGGGCGGGCTCGCCGACGCCCCGAGCGTCGAGGGTCGCGAGGAGATGCTGGCCGAGCGCACCGACGGCGAGGGGGAGCCCCGATGAAGGCCGAAGCGTGGATCTTCGGGGTGACCACCGCGTTCTTCGTGCTGGTCAGCCCGGCCTACTGGTTCGTGACCGGCGACTGGACCGGCACCTCCGCGCTCACCATGACGACCCTGCTGGCCGCCATGATGACCCTCTACCTGGGGTTCCACGCGGCGAAGATGGACCCGCGCCCGGAGGACCGCAAGGACGCCGAGATCGCGGACGGCGCAGGGGAGCTGGGCTTCTTTCCCCCCTACTCCTGGTGGCCGCTGTGGTGCGGCCTCACGCTCGCCGTGATCGTGTTCGCGGTCGCGATGGGTGCCTGGTGGCTGGCGATCATCGGCGGCGCGCTGGGTGCGATCGCGCTCAGCGGCTGGATCTTCGAGTACTACCGCGGTGAGCACGCTCACTGATCGACGATGCGGGGCTCGTCGGGGCCCGCGGTTACGCTTGGCCCGTGTTGTTGTCGCGTCTCGGGTCCCTCGCCCTCGCCCTCACCTGCGCCGCCGCGCTGGCCGGCTGCAGCGCTGACTCGTCTGCCCAGGGCGACTCGCCGAGCCACGCCGGCCCCGGGTCCCGGGCGGACGACGAGGTCGTGGAGCCGGTCAAGATCATGACCAGCCTGCGCGGCCGCGACGTGGCCGTCGACCAGCGGCTCGAGGTCGTCGCCAGCGGCGGCACGCTCCGCAAGGTGACCGTGACCTCCGCCGCCGGCACGCTCGCCGGCGCCCTCAGCGACGACGGCACCGGCTGGCTGGCCAGCGGTCGGCTCGAGCCCGGCACGGCGTACGCCGTGAAGTCGGTCGCCGAGCGCAGCGACGGCCGCCGCGTCGTCAAGACGTCCCGCTTCGCCACCGACGACCTCACGCTCGACGAGCAGACCTACGCCTCGGTCGCGCCGCTCGACGGCGAGACGGTCGGCGTGGGCATGCCGGTGGTAGTCACGTTCGACATTCCGGTGACCAACCGCGCCGCCATCGAGAAGCACATGACGGTCACGAGCACGCCGAAGCAGCAGGGCTCGTGGCGCTGGCTGAGCGCCACCGAGGCCCACTGGCGGCCCAAGTCCTACTGGCAGGCCGGTTCGCAGGTGAAGGTCGACCTCGACATCAACAGCGTCGACGCCGGCGCTGGCATCTACGGCCAGGAGAGCCGCACCCTCGAGTTCGACGTCGGTGCCAAGCACGTCTACCGCGTCAACGCGCAGACCCACCAGATGCAGGTCTTCAGCAACGGCTCGCTGCTGCGCACGATCCCGATCACGACCGGCAAGGCGGGGTTCACCACCCGCTCCGGCACCAAGGTGATCATCGAGAAGTTCCGCGAGAAGCGGATGAACTCCGAGACCGTCGGCATCGGCCAGGACGACCCCGAGTTCTACGACCTCGACGACGTCGAGTACGCCATGCGGCTGACCTACTCCGGCGAGTTCATCCACGCGGCTCCGTGGTCTGAGGCCTCCCAGGGCTCCGCGAACGTCAGCCACGGCTGCACCGGCATGAGCACCGCCGACGCCGCCTGGCTCTACGACATGACGCTGCGCGGCGACGTGGTCGAGTACACCGGCACCGACCGCTGGATGACCGTCGAGAACGGGTACGGCGACTGGAACCTGCCGTTCGCCGACTACCGCTCGGGTTCCGCGCTCGGCTGACCTACCGGTGACGGAACCGACGGATCCCGGGGACACCGCGGCGCTGCTGGCCGCCTACGACGAGCAGCTGCGCACCGACGCCGAGACACCCAGCGCGACCTCGGTGACGCGACTCGGCCCGCTCCGGCTCGTGACGTTCGCGGGCGGCCGTGGGTTCGTGACCTACCCGCGCCTCGAGGGCGTCGACGCGCGCACGCTGCGCGACTGGGTGACCCGGACCCTCGACCACTACCGAGCCGACGACGAGATCGACCGGGTCGAGTGGAAGACCCGAGGGCACGACGACGCCCCCGGGCTCCACGATGCGCTGGTCGACCACCACTTCGAGCCGCAGGAGCCGGAGTCGATCATGGTGGGGGAGGCCCGGCTGCTGGCCGACGACGTCCCGTTGCCCGACGCCGTCTCGCTGCGGACGGTCACCAACGAGGCCGACGTCCGGGCGATGTGCGCGATGCAGGACGAGGCCTTCGGGGACGCGGCCTCGGAGCGGTTCGCCGAGGCGCTGCTGCGCCGGCTCGCGCTGAAGGACGGGATGGAGCTGTGGGTGGCCGAGGCCGACCGCGAGATGGTGGCGGCTGGCCGGCTCGAGCCTGTGGCCGGCACGCAGTTCGCCGGGCTGTGGGGCGGCGCGACGCTGCCGCGCTGGCGCGGCCGTGGCCTCTACCGCGCCCTGACCGCCGCCCGCGCCCGGTCTGCCCTCGACGCGGGCTACGCGCTCGTCAACAGCGACTCGACGGCCTACTCACGGCCGATCCTGGAGCGCTCCGGCCTGGTGGCCGTGTCCACGACGACACCCTACGAGTGGCGCCGGGCCGACTCGTAGCAGCGTCGCCTCAGTGGCCGCGGAGCGACTCCTCCTCGACCGAGTGGTGGCCGTCGAACTGGTGACCGTCGGCCGGGTGGTCGAGGCCGGTTTGGAGCTCGTGCTCGTGCTCGGCGTGCTCGTGCCCTGCCTCGAGCTCCTCCTTCGTCGGCTTCTGCACGTTGTGACCGAACCAGCCGGCGGACAACCGCGCCCGCAGCGCCTGGATCCGGCTGCCCGGTGCGGTGACGCCGTTCGCGTCGGGCGCACCGTTGGAGGCGTACACCTCGTCGCGGTCGCGCGAGGTGAGCGTGAAGGCCGCCGACTCGGCGATCGGCAGGTGCCGCTCGGAGTAGCCGCCCTCGGCGGAGCGCATGATGATGCCCGTCTCATAGCCGTGCAGCAGCCGGTCGTTGTCGGCTCGTTGGAGCGAGATGCACCAGCGTCGCGTGATGAAGAACGCGATGACCGGGCCGATGAAGACCGCCGCCCTCATGAAGTAGGTGATCTGGTTGATGCTGAGGTCGAAGGTGATCGCGAGGATGTCGTTGCCACCCGCTGCCCACATCAGCCCGTAGAACGTCATCAGGGCGACCATCACCGCGGTGCGCGTCGGGGCGTTGCGCGGCCTCTCGAGCAGGTGGTGCTCTCGCTTGTCGCCGGTGATCCACTGCTCGACGAACGGCAGCAGCAGCAGGATCGTGAACGCCAGGACCGGCAGCACGATGATCGGCAGGAGGACGTTCCAGGACAGCGTGTAGGGGCCGAGGTTGCTCTCCCAGCCCGGCATGATCCGCAGCGCGCCGTCCGGCCAGCCCATGTACCAGTCGGGCTGGGACCCGGCCGTCACCTTCGACGGATCGTAGGGGCCGTACTTCCAGACCGGGTTGATCGACAGCAGGCCACCCATCAGGGCGGTGACGCCGAAGACGATGAAGAAGAAGCCACCGGCCTTGGCCGCGTAGACGGGCATCAGCGGGTAACCGACGACGTTCTGCTCGGTCCGGCCAGGGCCCGGCCACTGCGTGTGCTTGTGGTACACGAGCAGCAGCATGTGGGCCGCGATCAGGGCCAGCAGGATCCCGGGGATCAGCAGGATGTGGACGACGTACAGCCGCGGGATGATCGACTCGCCCGGGAACTCCCCGTTGAAGAGGAAGAACGACATGTAGGTGCCCACGACCGGCTGCGACTTGATGAAGCCGTCGGCGGCTCGGATGCCGGTGCCGGAGAGCAGGTCGTCGGGCAGCGAGTAGCCGGTGAAGCCCTCGAGCGTGCCCAGCAGGAGCAGCAGGCAGCCGATCACCCAGTTGAGCTCGCGCGGCTTGCGGTGCGCGCCCGTGAAGAAGACGCGCATCAGGTGGACCATCATCGCGGCGATGAAGAGCATCGCCGACCAGTGGTGCATCTGCCGCATCAGCAGGCCGCCGCGGACGTCGAACGAGATGTTGAGCGTGCTCGCGTAGGCCTCGGACATGTGGATGCCACGCAGCTGGTCGTAGGAGCCGTTGTACTGGATCTCGCCCATGCTGGGGTTGAACCACAGCGTCAGGAACGTGCCGGTCAGCAGCAGGACGACGAAGCTCCAGAGGGCGATCTCGCCGAGCATGAACGACCAGTGCTCGGGGAAGACCTTGCGCACCATCTTCTTCTGGGACGTGGCCAGACCGAGCCGGTCGTCGGCCCACGTGGCGACCGCACCGATCGGGCTCGGCTTCTTCGCGGTGGCGGCGCGATCTGCGTTGGAGGTCGCCACCTTGCTGGTGTCGATGCTCATCGCGAGTCACGCTCCCAGAAGCTCGGTCCGACGGGTTCATCGAAGTCAGCACCCGCCACGAGGTACCCCTCTGAGTCTATCTGGAGGGGCAACTGCGGCAGCGGGCGTGCGGCCGGACCGAAGACCACCTTGGCCGCGTCGGCGAGGTCGAACGTCGACTGGTGGCACGGGCACAGCACGTGGTGGGTCGTGCGCTCGTACAGCGAGATCGGGCAACCGACGTGGGTGCAGATCTTGGAGTAGCAGAGGATGCCGTCGACACCCCAGTCCTCGCGGCCCTCGCCGGGGACGATGTCGTCGGGCTCGATCCGGACCAGGATCACCGCGCCCTTCGACTTGGCGGTCTGGAGCTCGGCGCCCTCGATCAGCGGCTCGCCCTCCTCGTCGACCTCGAAGATCGCGGCCGGCTCGGCGTTGATCAGGTCACCGAACTGCATGTCGGACGCGCGGATGGGGGTGCCGGTGACGTCGCGGACGACCCGCATGCCCCGTTTCCAGATCGTGCTCTTCAGCGCGTCGCCCGGCAGCGGCCCCAGGTCGCGCAGCAGCACGATCGGGACGGGCAGCGCCAGGACGCCCAGGGCGCCCAGCAGCGAGTTGCGGACCAGCGGGCGGCGGCCGATGCCCGACTCGTCGAGGCCGGTGTTGAAGCCGGCCAGGGTGACCTCGCGGTCCTCGGCCGACGACGCGACCGGGTGTCGCATCTCGACCAGCTCGTGGTCGCCCATCAGCTTGAGGGCCCAGTGGATCGCCCCGATGCCGCCGAAGAGAAGAGCGCCGCCGAGGCTCAGGCCGAGGGCGAGGTTGGAGGCGCCGAAGCCACCGACGGTGGTGACGACGTCTCCCACCTCGAAGGCGAAGTAGGAGACGACGAAGAGCACGGAGCACAGCCCGGACAGCGCGAAGAGCGTCGCCACCTGGCGTTCGGCCCGACGCTCGAGCCGCTCGTCGACGTCGGTCGGCCGCCACCGGTGCGCGGGCAGACCGGGGTCGGCGATGGGCTCGGCGGTCGGTGCGGCGGAGTCCGGCGTGCGGTCGCCGACCGGTGTGAGCGAGTGCTCGTCGTGGGAGCTCATGCGTCCACCTTCTGCTTCGTCGAGCGGGCGCCGTGAGCGGCGATCCAGACGGCGAAGCCGACCAGCACCCCGATCCCGACGATCCACGCGTACATGCCCTCGGCCACCGGGCCCATCCCTCCCATGCCGAAGCCGCCGTACTTCGGGTTCTCCTCGATCGACTGGAGGTAGGCGATCACGTCCCGCTTCTCGTCGGGCGTCAGGTTGCCGTTGGAGAACGTCGGCATCGACTGCGGGCCGGTCAGCATCGCCTCGTAGACGTACTGGGGCTCGACGCCGAGGATCTGGGGGGCGTAGCCGCCCCGGGGCATCGCGCCGCCGGCGCCGGTGAAGTTGTGGCAGGCCGTGCAGTTGGTCAGGAAGATCTGGCCACCGCGGGAGATCGCCTCCTGGACCTCCTCGTCGCTCATCCCCTCGACGCTGTAGTCGGACTCGTCGGGGATGGCGGGGCCGGCACCGAGCGAGGCGACGTACGCCGCCATCGCCAGGATCTCGTCCTCGTCGAACACCCTGGGCTTGCGGGGAAGCTGCTGGCCGGGCTGCGCGGCCGGCATCCGGCCCGTGCCGACCTGGAAGTGGACGGCGGCGGCGCCGACCCCGACGAGGGAAGGGCCGAGCTGGTTGCCGTCGATCGTCCGGACGCCTTCACCGTTCTGCCCGTGGCAGAACGCGCAGTTCACGATGAACAGCTGACGGCCCTGGGTGACGAGCTCCTCGTTGGTCTGCTCGCTCTGGGCCTGGGCGGGGGAGAAGGCGGTGTAGAGGCCACCCATGAGCAGCAACCCGGTGAGGAGCACCATCAGCCCGGCGACGGGACCGCGACGGTGGCGCGAGATCCGGCCGGCCCAGCCGTTCACGGAGCGGTTCAGGAAGCGCACATCAGATCCTTGGTCGGCGGGTCACTTGACGAGGTAGATCGTGGCGAACAGTCCGATCCAGACGACATCGACGAAGTGCCAGTAGTAGGACACGACGATGGCGCTGACGGCCTGTTCGTGAGTGAACTTGCGGGCGATGTAGGTGCGGCCCAGCACGAACAGGAAGGCGATCAGCCCGCCCGTGACGTGGAGGCCGTGGAACCCGGTGGTGAGGTAGAACATCGTGCCGTAGCCCGACGCCTGGATCGTCACGCCCTCCTGGATCAGCGTGGCGTACTCGATCGCCTGGCCGGCGATGAAGACCGAGCCCATGGCGTAGGTCAGGATGAACCACTCGCGCAGGCCCCACTTGCCGACCTGGAGCAGCGAGCCGGCGCGGCCGACCTGGCCCCGCTCCGCGGCGAAGACGCCGAGCTGGCAGGTGAGTGAGGAGAGCACCAGGACCGTGGTGTTCACCGCGGCGAACGGGACGTCGAGGAGCGAGGTGTTCTGGGCCCACAGACCGTCGGCGCCCTGGGACACCGCGCGGATCGTGAAGTACGACGCGAACAGCGCCGCGAAGAACATCAGCTCGCTCGACAGCCAGATGATGGTGCCCACGCTGACCATGCTCGGTCGGTCGTGGTGTCCGTGAAGTCGGGAGGCCGGGATCGCCGCTGCAGTCGCCACGTGGTCATTATGTCGGTAGCCGGGCCGGAGGGCACCCCGACCCCCGGTTGGATCGGGTCATATTGTTCACAGCGTGGTGGGACTCGCTGCTGGAGCGCCGGTCGACCTCCCCGCGTTCACATTCGCACGAGCCCTGACCGACTGGTCGCTGGCTCCGGTGCCCTTCGTCCTGACGGTCTGGGCGGTGGGTCTCTACGTGCTCGGGCTGGTGGCGCTGCGGCAGCGCGGGGACCGCTGGCCGTGGGGCCGGACGGTGGCCTTCGGGGTCGGGATGACGGCCTTCGCGCTGGCGACGATGTCGGGCCTCGCGGCGTACGACACCACGCTCCTGAGCGCCCACATGGTCCAGCACATGGTGCTGTCGATGGTCGTGCCGCTGGCGCTCGCGCTGGCCGCGCCGGTGACCCTCGCGCTGCGGACCCTGCCCCGCCGGCCGCGCGGCTGGCTGCTCGTGGTGCTCCACTCGCGGGTCGCCCGGGTGCTGTCGTTCCCGCCCCTCACGCTGGCGCTGTACGTCGTCTCGCCGTGGGCGCTCTACTTCTCCGGCTGGTACCGCGCGTCGCTGGAGTCGGTCTACGTGCACGAGATGATGCACGTCCACCTGGTGGTCGTGGGGGCGCTGTTCTTCTGGCCGCTGATGGGGATCGACCCGGTGCCCGGCCGCGTCGGTCACGTCTTCCGGGTGCTGCTGGTGTTCCTGACGCTCCCGTTCCACGCGTTCCTCGGCGTCACCATCATGGGACAGCAGAGCCTGATCGGCGGCGACTGGTACCCCCGGCTGCACGACGGGCCGATGGCCGGCTGGCTGCCCGATCCGCACGAGGACCAGAACCTGGCCGGGGGGATCCTGTGGGGGAGCGGCGACCTGATCGGGCTCGCGTTCTTCGCGGTGCTGTTCGCCCAGTGGGTGCGGTCGTCGAGTCGGGAGGCGCAGCGGGAGGACCGGCGGCTCGACCTGCTGGAGGCACGCAGCCGTGGGCCCGGAGCTGACCGGTAGCATGCGGGCCGTGACCGAACACGCTGGATCCTCTGCCGCCGCGCCGCTGAAGGTGCTCGTCTACTCCGACGACGTGAACACCCGGCAGCAGGTCATCCTCGCGCTCGGACGACGACCGCACCCCGACCTCCCCGAGCTCCAGTACGTCGAGGTGGCCACCGAGCCGGTCGTGATCCAGAACATGGACGCCGGCGGTATTGCGCTGGCGATCCTCGACGGCGAGGCCGTCCCCGCGGGGGGCATGGGGATCGCCAAGCAGCTCAAGGACGAGATCTACCAGTGCCCGCCGGTGCTGGTGCTGACCGGCCGCGTGCAGGACGCCTGGCTCGCGACCTGGTCGCGCGCCGAGGCCGCGGTGCCCCACCCGATCGACCCGATCCAGCTGGCGGAGTCGGTCGTGGCACTGCTGCGCCCGCGGGTGCCGGCCACCAGCTGATCACCCCGCGGACGACCAGCCGATGACGCACACCTGGCCGGAGGTCATCTCCGCGCTGGTCGCCCGCCAGGACCTCGCCCCCGACCAGACGTCGTGGGCGATGGGCCAGATCGTCGCGGGCGAGGCCACCCCGGCCCAGATCGCCGGCTTCGCGGTGGCGCTGCGCGCGAAGGGCGAGACCGCCGACGAGGTGATCGGGCTCCTCGACGCGATGTACGAGGCGGCGACGCCGATCCACGTCGAGGGCCGGCTGCTCGACGTCGTGGGGACCGGTGGCGACCGGTCGATGTCGGTCAACATCTCCACGATGGCGGCGATCGTGGCCGCCGGCGCGGGCGCCCGGGTGGTCAAGCACGGCAACCGCTCTGCCTCGTCGATGGCCGGCTCGGCCGACGTGCTCGAGGCGCTCGGGATCCGGCTCGACCTGCCGCCCGCGCGGGTGGCCGAGCTGGCGACCGAGGTCGGCATCACGTTCTGCTTCGCGGCCGCGTTCCATCCCGGGCTGCGCCACACCGCGGTCCCGCGTCGCGAGCTGGCGATCGGCACCACCTTCAACTTCCTCGGCCCGCTGGCCAACCCGACCAAGCCGCAGGCCCAGGCGATCGGCTGCGCCGACCCGCGGGTGGCGCCGGTGATGGCGAACGTGTTCGCGGCCCGTGGGGTCGATGCGTGGGTCTTCCGCGGTGACGACGGGCTCGACGAGCTCACCATCACGACGACGTCGTCCGTCTGGCGGGTCCACGCGGGCGAGGTCGTGACCGCGACGGTCGACCCCACGTCGTACGGGCTGGCGCTGGCGCCGGCCGAGGCGCTGCGTGGCGGTGACGTCACGCAGAACGCGGACGTCGTCCGTCGGCTCCTCGACGGCGAGACCGGCCCGGTCCGCGACGCGGTGCTCCTCAACGCGGGTGCCGCGCTGGCGGTGTACGACGCGCCGGCCGAGCCGCCGGAGGAGTCCCTGGCCGCCGGGATCGAGCGTGCCCGGGCGGCCGTCGACACCGGTGCGGCGCAGTCGACGCTGGAGCGGTGGGTCGCCGCCTCCGGGGCGTGATCATCAGACCAGGGCTGACAGCCCGCGCTTGACGAGCTGGTCGGCCACGATGACCCGCTGCAGCTCGCTGGCGCCCTCCCAGATCCGCTCGACCCGCAGCTCCCGGTAGAACCGCTCGGCGACGTTCTCGCGCATGTAGCCGCGCCCGCCGAACACCTGGACCGCGCGGTCGGCGACCCGGCCGGCCATCTCGCTGGAGTAGAGCTTGATCATCGAGCAGCGGGCGTGCAGCACCGTGCGGTCTGCACCCTCGTCGACGCCGCGAGCGACGGCGTAGACCATCGCGCGCGCCGCGAACAGCTCGGTCACGCTGTCGGCGAGCATCGCCTGCACCAGCTGCCGCCGGGCGAGCGGTTCGCCGCCGACGATCCGCTGGGCGGCGAACGCGGTGGTCTCCTCGATCAGCCGCTCGGCCGCCCCGAGGCAGCGGGCCGCGACCATCAACCGCTCGAACCGGAACCACTCGTGGGCGAACGTCATGCCCTGCCCCTCCGCGCCGACGAGGTGCGTGGCCGGGACCCGGACGTCGGTGAAGGACACGATCGGGTGGTGGTGGGCGAACGTGTGGGTGTAGGCCGGGGTACGGACGACCTCCATGCCCGGCGTCGGGCGGTCGACCACGAGCAGGACGTGCTCGCCCGCGTGGGCGCCGTCGGTGAGGACGCCCTGCACGAAGACGTAGTCGGCCTCGTTGTACGACGTGACGTGCCACTTCGTGCCGTTGACGACGTAGTCGTCGCCGTCACGCCGCACCGTCGTGGCGAGGTCGGAGACGTCGGACCCGGCCAGCTCCTCGGTGATGGCGTAGCACTCGGCGAGCTCGCCGCGGGCGGCCGGCTCGAGCCAGCGCTCGCGCTGCATCGGCGTGGCGACGGACGGCCACCACCCGGGCGGCGTCGCGAGTACCCACCCGAGCGCGTTGGTCACGCGGCCGCCCTGCTCCTGCACGAGCACCTGCTGGAGCGCGGTGCACTCCTGACCACCGAGGTCACGCGGCAGGTTGGTGGCGTAGAGACCCAGCTCGAGCGCACGCCTCCGGTGCTCGTCGGCCATCCCCGGCGGGAGCTCGCCGTCGTGCTCCTCGGCGTACCCCTCGTGGGGGATGAGCTCGTCGGCGAACGAGCGGGCGCGGGCCTGCAGGTCCAGGTCGGCGGCGGACAGGCCGTACATCCGGGCTCCTCACGGGGGGCTCGACGGGAGAGCTGACTGTATTGACTGACTGTTCAGTCTATGCCAGCGTCGGGATCGTGAACAGCGCGCCGAACGCCGGCCTGAACCAGGGTCTGCCCGAGCGTGCGGACGTGGTGGTCGTCGGAGGCGGCACCCTCGGCGGCTGGTGCGCCTGGATGCTGCGCGACGCCGGCCTCTCCGTGGTGCTGGTCGAGCGCGAGACGCTCGGCAAGGGCGCCAGCTCGCGCGCGGCCGGGATGGTGCGCGCCCAGGGCGGCACCCCGCCCGCGGTGCACCTGGGTCTCTGGAGCGAGGAGTTCTACCGGAGCCAGCGGTCCCGGCTCGGCATCGACTCCGGGTTCGTCGCGACCGGCTACTACATGCCCTGCTTCACCGACGAGGACGTCGTCGCGGCGCACGCGCGGATCGCGATGCAGCAGCGCGAGGGGCTCGACGCCGAGTGGGTCGAGCCCGACGACGTCGACCGGCGCAACCCGGTGCTGGCGCCGGGCAAGACGCTCGGCGCCTCGTATGCGGCCGTGGACGGCTGGATCGATCCGCCGCGCAACGTGCAGGCCTACCTCGCGGCCTGTGTCCGAGCGGGCGTGAGCGTGTGCGAGCGGACGACGTTCACCGGGCTGGTCGAGCGCGACGGGGTCGTGGAGGGGGTCCGCACGAGTCGAGGCGAGGTCACGACTCCGGCCGTGGTGCTCACGGGCGGGCCGAGCCTCGCGGCCGTGGGCGACCTCGTCGGCGCCAGGATCTGGGCGGGAGGTGCTCGCCACCAGGTGGTCGTGACCGAGCCGCACCCCGACCTGGCGCCGGAGCGGGTCCCGATGATGTTCGACGTCGGCTCCGGCATCTACTGGCGCACCGAGGAGGGCGGGCTGCTCTGGGGCATGTCCAACCCGGACGAGGCTCCGGGCGAGGCCGTCGAGTTCGACGACGCCTACTTCGCGCTGATGCGGGCGCGGATGGCCGAGCTGGTGCCCGTCACGGCCGGCCTCGGCATCCGCAAGCGCTGGGCGGCCACGATCGACTACACGCCCGACCACCTGCCGATCATCGGCCCGCTGCTCCGGCCCGACGGGCCGGTGCGCGGCGCGTTCGTGGCCGCTGCGGGCGGCCACGGGATGATGTGGGGGCCCGGGGTCGCGCGGGCCACCGCGGACCTGGTGCTGCGCGGCACGACCGACGTGACCGACGTGTCCGACCTCGGGATGGACCGGTTCGACGACACCGGCCGCAGTCGTCTCGCGGCCGACCCGATCGCGCTGCCGTTCCCGGAGCACGCTCGCTAGACGCCCACACCTCGGCGCTGGACGAGGGCGTCGACCGCGACCGGGCCGCCATCGGTGAGGACGAGCGGGTTGACGTCCAGGGCGGCCAGCCCGTCGCCGTACGCCGCCGCGAACCGGGCCACGCCCACGACCGCGTCGACCAGGGGAGCGACCTGTCCGGCGGCCACCGGGCCGAAGGCCTCGCCGTAGCGGGCCACCACGGCTTCGGCGGCTCCACGGCTCGTCGGTGGCAGCGCGACCACGCGCCGGCCGAGCTCCTCGACCCGGCTGCCGCCGGTGGCCAGCACGAGCAGCGGACCGAGGTGGGGGTCGCGCACCAGGCCGAGCGCGACCTCGCCGGTCCCGGGCACCAGCGGCTGCACGACCACGCGGGGGCCGAGGGCGGCCGCCAGCTCGTCGTACGCGGCGGTGAGGGCCTCGGGCGTGGCGAGTCCCACCCGGACGCCGCCCACCCGGGCGCGGTGCTCGACCCCGGGCTCGTCGGTCTTGAGCACCACCGGCCAGCCGCAGGTCTCGGCGGCGGCGAGCACCTCCCGCCCGCTCGCGGCCGGGTAGGTCGGCACGGTGCTGATCCCGAACGAGGCGAGCAGCTGCATCGACTCCGCCGCGTCGAGCCAGCCGTCCGGCAGCGTCGCCGGGGTGACGTGATCGAGCGCCGCGCCTCGCGGCGGGCGGAGCGCGTGGGCCCGCAGGTGCCCGAGGGCACGCAATCCGGACCGGGCGCCCTCCAGCACGGGGATGCCGAGGTCCCGAAGCGGCCCGGCCTGCGCCTGGTCGACGGCGGCCGCGACGCTGGACAGCACGATGACCGGCTTGTCGGTCGTCGACCACGCGGCGGCGACGGCGTGGGGGTAGGCCTCGTCGCCGTCGTACTCCTCGACCAGGTCGACCGCGAGCGCGACGGTGTCGACCGTGTCGTCGGCGGCGAGCGCGTCGAGGCAGCCGCGGAACAGCACCTCGGTGTCCGACCCGCGGCCCCAGACGTCGAGCGGGTTCCCGACCACGAGCCCCTCGTCGAGCAGGCCGGTGAGGGTGGCGCGGGTGTCGTCGGTCAGGGGCGCGAAGGGGACCCGCTCGTCGGCGGCGACGTCGGCCATGAGCACCCGCTCGGCGCCGGAGTCGTGGACGGTCGCGATGCCGCCGACCGGGCGCACCCGACGTCCGATCGCGAACAGCTCGAGGGTGTCGACGAGCTCCTCGACGTCGCGGGTGCGGTGCACGCCGTAGGTGGCGAAGAGCGCCTCCCAGGCGGCGTCGTCGCCGGCGACCGCGCCGGAGTGGGCCGTGACGAGGGTGCGTCCGGTGGGGGAGGCGCCGACGGTCAGGGCCACCACCGGCACGTCGCGCTCGGCCGCGAGGGCGAGCCCGGCGCGCAGCGCGTCGGCGTCGCGGATCGTCTCGAGGAACAGGCCGATGACGCGGGTGCTCTCCTGGGCGAGCGCCCACTGGAGGTAGTCGCCGGTCGTGGTGACCAGCTCCTGGCCAGACGACACCGCCAGCGTGTACTCCAGCCGCCGGTGCGTGCGCAGCAGCGCCGAGAACATCGAGCCGGAGTGGGTGACCAGCGCGATCCCGCCCGGAGGCAGCGGGGCGCGCTCCAGGTAGCCGAGCGCGCGGACGCCGCCGGTGACGTTGACGAAGCCCATGCAGCCGGCGCCCACCAGGGGGAACCCGTCGGCGGCGGACCGCAGGGCGTCGGCCCGGCCGGCCGCACTGCCGTAGATCACGGCACCACCGGCCCCGTGGACTCGGGCGCGGGCCAGGTGGTCGGCCAGCTGGGCGTCCGGGACCCCGAGCAGGACCAGGTCGGCGGGCTCGTCGAGGTCGGCGAGCGACGGCACGCACGGGTGACCCTGCACCGTGTCGTAGGCAGGATTGACGAGGTCGACCCGGGAGACGCCTGGGCTGCGGAGCGCCTCGAGCGCCAGCCGCTCCCCGAACGAGCCGGGGCGGGCGCTGGCGCCCACCACAGCCACCGAGCGGGGTGCGAGGAGGCGGTCGAGGGTCACCCGACGCGGCTCCGGAGCCGCGCCAGCGGGGACCGCGCGCCGCGACCGGTGTCCCGGATCGCGGCTCGCGACGCCTGCAGGCCGGGGATGCCGCAGACCCCGCCACCGGCGTGGGTCGCGGAGGACGCGTTGTAGTAGCCCTCGATCGGGGTCCGGTAGTCGGCGTAGCCGGGCGCCGGCCGCATGTGGAAGAGCTGCTCCACGCTGAGCTCGCCGTGGAAGATGTTCCCGCCGACGAGGCCGTACTCCTGCTCCATCTCGTGCGGGCCGACGACGTCGCGGGCGATCACCGAGTCCTTGAGGCCGGGGGCCAGCTCGTCGTAGAGGTCGACCAGCCGGTCGGCGTACGCCTCGAGCTCCTCGAGGTGCGGCTCCTCCGACCAGGTGTGCGGGACCCACTGCGTGAACATCGAGAACACGTGGGTGCCGTCGGGATTGAGCGTCTTGTCGAGCGTGGTCGGGATGACCCCGTCGCTGAACGGCGCCAGCGCGGGCCGGCCCTCGCGGGCGTCGATGAACGCCTTCTCGATGAAGTCCATGGTGGGTGCCATCTCGACGGAGCCGGTGAGGTGTTCGGGCACGTCGCCGACGTTCGGGGTGGCCGTGAAGCTCGGCAGCCGGTCGAGGGCGAGGTTGATCTTGACGACCCCGGAGCGGGTCTTCCAGCGCTCGATGTCGGTGACGAACTCGTCCGGCAGCTGCTTCTCGCCGACGTGGTCGAGGAACGCGGTCCGCGGGTGCAGCGTCGTCACGACGACCGGCGCGGCGATCTCCTCGCCCGAGGTCAGCACGACACCGGTGACGCGGCCGCCGTCGGTGGTGACCTGCTGGACCGGCGTCGACGTGCGGACCTCCGCCCCGAACGACTCGGCGGCCCGCCGGATCGCAGCCGACACAGCCCCCATCCCGCCCTCGGGGAACCCCCACGAGCCGAGCTGGCCGTCGCCGACGTCGCCGATCGAGTGGTGGGCCATGACGTACGCCGTGCCCGGCTCGTACGGTCCGGCCCACGTCCCGATGACACCGTTGACCGCGAGCGCACCCTTGATCTGCGGCGACTCGAACCAGTCGTCGAGCAGGTCGGCGATGCTCATGGTCATCAGCCGGGTCAGGTCGGCGATGGTGCGGCGGTCGACACCGCGGTTGTTCCACGCGAGGCGGGCGAGGTCGGCGAGGTCGCCGGGGGAGTGCGAGCCGATGTCGGGCGGCACCCGCATCAGCAGCGGCGCCATCACGTCGGCGAGGCCGGCGAGCCAGGCCTGCCACCGCTCGTAGGCGCGGGCGTCCTTGAGCGAGAAGCGGGAGATCTCCTCGCGGCTGCGGGCCGGGTCGTCCTCGTGCAGCGTGAGCGCGCCGCCCTCGGGGAACGCCTGGTAGTAGGGACCCATCGGGTGCACCTTGTAGCCGTGCCGCTCCAGCGACAGGTCCCGCAGGATCGTGGGCGGCATCAGGCTCATGACGTAGGAGAGCCGCGTGACCCGCAGGTGGGGATGCTCCGGCCAGGGCGCCTCGGTGGTCGCCGCACCGCCGGTGGTGGCCCGCGACTCGAGGATGAGCGTCCGGGCGCCCGCCCGGGCCAGGTAGGCGCCGGCCACCAGGCCGTTGTGCCCGCCGCCGACGATCACCGCGTCGTACTGCTGTGCCACGAGTCCTCCCGGGTGCTGACTGACTGTTCAGTCGAGTACGCTGGTACGGTACCGCGAAACCAACCCGGGCAGAACCCAGGAGCTGGAGAGCCGTGACCACGTCTTCCCCCGAGGGCCGTCAGCAGTCCGACGTACGGCGCGACCAGATGCTGGTGGCGGCGGCGGAGCTGATCGCGGAGCGCGGCTTCGAGCGGACCCGGATCGCCGACGTGGCGTCACGGATCAACACCAGCCCGGCGCTGGTCATGTACTACTTCGCGACGAAGGACGAGCTGCTGACGGCGGCCCTGCGGCACTCGGAGGCGGCGTTCTACCGCTCGGCCGAGGAGCTGCTGGACCAGCCCGGCTCCCTCGACGACCGCCTCGCGCAGCTCGTCGACATGACGTTCGACTCCAAGACCAAGGAGGAGTTCGCCGGCGCCTGGGGACTCTGGTTCGAGCTGTGGTGCCAGGCCTTCAAGCACCCCCAGGTCGCGGACGACCGCCGCGAGCTCGACCAGCAGTGGCGCGACCTGATCACCCGGGTCGTGCAGGCCGGGATCGACGACGGCGAGCTCGCTGACCTCGACGTGGAGCAGTTCGCCGTCGAGTGGGCGGCCCTCCTCGACGGGCTGTCCGTGCAGGTCGCGCTCGACGACCCCCGGGTCGACGGGAAGCGCGCAAAGCGGATCGCCATGGACTTCGCCCGCCGCGCCCTCACCATCACCTGACCAGCCCCGAGGTCTACGCGGCGCTGACCGCTCGGGCGAGCCGGTCGACGTTGGTCACGAAGCGCGCCACGTCATCGTCGGTGTGCTGGACGGAGATCAACCACTGCTCGATCTTGCCCCATGGCGGCAGGAACACGCCGCCGTTGTGCTGGACGAGCCAGTGCGCGTTGCCGAGCCGGTCGTCGACGTCGAGGAAGTCGCGGAAGTTGTGGATGGCCTCGCTGCGGAACGCGATGCATCCCTTCGCGCCGGCCGTGACGACGTGCCACGGCAGGTCGTAGCGCTCGATGACCTCCTCGATGCCTGCCCGCATCGCCGCCTCGAGCCGGTGGATGTGGTCGTACGCCGCGTCGGTCATCACCTCGGTCAGCATCGCCCGGGTGGCGGCCATCGCCATCGGGTTGCCGTTGAACGTGCCGACCTGCTCGTAGGTGCCGTCCGCGATCAGGCCCATCAGCTCCTCGGTGCCGCCGATCGCCGCGGACGGGATCCCGCCACCGATCGCCTTCGCGATGCAGACGAGGTCGGGGGTGACGCCGTGGATCCGGGTGACGCCGCCGGGACCGACCGTGAGCCCGGTCTTCACCTCGTCGAACGTCAGCAGCGCACCGTGGGCGTGGAGCAGCTCCTTGAGGCCGGCGAGGTAGCCCGGCTGGGGGTGGATCACGCCGGCGTTCATCATCAGCGGCTCGAGGATCATGCCGGCCACCTCGCCGGGGTGCGCCGCGAGCGCCCGCTCGACGGCGGCGAGGTCGTTGAACGGCACGACGGTCACGAGGTCGACCATCGCCTGCGGCACGCCGGCGCCCGCCGGCGCCGAGTGTGGCGCGTCGGCCGGCCCCATCTCGTCCTCCTCGGGCATGACGGAGACCTGCACCGAGTCGTGGTGGCCGTGGTAGCAGCCCTCGACCTTGAGCAGCCGGTCGCGCCCGGTGGCCACCCGCATCAGGTGGATCGCGTCCATGGTCGACTCGGTGCCGGAGTTGCCGAACCGCCACTGGGGGAGGCCCCAGCGCCGGGACAGCTCCTCCGCGACGACGATGGAGTCCTCGGTGGGCTGCGCGAAGTGGGTGCCTCGACCGACCCGCTCGGTCACCGCGCGGACGATCGCCGGGTGGCCGTGGCCGGCCAGCGAGACGCCGTACCCACCGTGGAAGTCGGAGTACTCGGTGCCGTCCACGTCGAAGATCCGGGACCCGGAGCCGTGGCTCATCCACACGGCCTGGGGGTCGGCGATCTGCCAGTTGGACGTCGCACCGCCGGCGAGGTGGGCGCGGGAGCGCTCGATCAGCCGACCGCTGGCGGGCTGCCGGGCGAGGAACCGCTCGGACTCGTCACGGATCAGTCGGTCGATCGCGTCCTCGCCTCCGACCTGGCCGCTCGGCGCTGTGGGTTCGGCGGGGGAGGTGGACGTGGGCTGGGTGGCCGTCATGCGGCACTCCTTCGTCATTGACTGACTGTTCAGTCTATGCCAGCGCGGTGAGGATCGGCAATGATGCTCCACGCCGCACAGGTCGTTCACGGCGAGGCCTGAGACTCGACCGGAGCAGTCTGCTCGCGGTACTGTTTGAACAGTCATTCAGGAGGTTGAAACCATGGCTCTGCCCACTGCGTCCCTGCTCGCCCCCGGTCGGGTCGTGCCGCCCGCGCCGCTGCCCGCGCACGAGGTCGCGCGCGCCGCAGCGCCGTTCGGGGAGAGCACCATGCTGCCCCGCGGCGCCTATCTCGAGCCTGAGGTCCTCGCCTGGGAGCGCGCGCACGTGCTCGACGGGTGGGTGTGTGTCGGGCGCTCCACGGAGATCCCGGCGACCGGCATGCGCGCGGAGTCGATCGGCGCGTCGGGCGTCCTGCTCGTGCGCGACGCCGAGGGCACGCTGCGCGCGTTCGAGAACGCGTGCCGTCACCGCGGCCACGAGCTGCTGCCGTGCGGCGGAGCCGGCCAGGCACGCGCGATCGTCTGCCCCTACCACGCCTGGTCCTACCGGCACGACGGCTCGATGCTCGGGGCGCCGGGCTTCCGCAACGCGCCCGGGTTCGACCCCTCGGCGTACTCGCTGAAGCCGGTGCGGGTCCAGGAGTGGCACGGCTGGGTCTTCGTCGACGGCTCCGGCACGGCCCCCGACTTCGACTCGCACATCGGCGCGCTCGAGTCGGTCGTCGAGCGGTACGACGCCGAGAACCTCGTGACGCCCGTCGTGCACGAGTACGACGTGGAGGCCAACTGGAAGGTCGTCATCGAGAACTACCAGGAGTGCTACCACTGCCCGAACATCCACCCCGAGCTGTGCAAGGTGTCGCCGCCCAGCAGCGGCGACAACATCGAGCTGGAGGGCAACTGGATCGGCGGCTCGATGGACCTCCGCAACCACGCCGCGACCATGTCCCTCGACGGCCACAGCGAGGGATCCGTGATGGCCCGGCTCGACGAGGTGGAGAGCCGCACGGTCATGTACATCGCGGTGATGCCCAACCTGCTGATCTCGCTGCACCCCGACTACATCATGAGCCACCTGCTCACGCCGGTGACGCCCGAGCGCACCCGGATCCGTTGCTCCTGGGCGTTCCCCGCGGACGTCGCGGGTCGGGAGGGCTTCGACCCGGCGTACGCCGTCGACTTCTGGGACATCACCAACCGCCAGGACTGGGCGGCCTGCGAGGCGGTGCAGCGGGGCATGAACACCCCGAGCTACGAGCCGGGACCGCTCGCCCCCGACGAGGACGGCGTCTACCACTTCACCCAGCTGATGGCGCGGGCCTACCAAGGTTCCACCGGAGGTTGAGGTGGGCGGGCTTCACGCCCGAACCAGGGAGACCCCGGCAGCTACACGTCGAGCACGTACGACGATCCCTCGCGCCGGAAGCCGACGTCGAGCCGCTCGTAGTACGGCGCCAGCATGTCCGGCGGTGTGACGACCTTGCGGAACCCGAGCTGGCGCAGACCTTCGGTGGTCCGCCAGACGAACTCACCGGGCTCGAAGTCGCGGAACCGGGGGGTGACGTAGTCGACCAGCACGCGCGCCACGTCTCCGTCGCGACGCAGGATGATGACGCCGACCGTCTCGTCGCCCTTCAGCACCTGGTAGGCGAGGTCGTCGGACTCCACCGCCGGGCTGCTCGGGTGGTGCTTCGCGATGTCGTCGCCGTGGACGCCCAGGAAGTGCTGCAGGTAGCTGTCGGAGGCGGAGACCTCGATCACGGCGTACGTCGCCTCGTCGTGGCGGGTGCGTAGCAACCGGATGACGAAGAACAGGTTGATGAGGCTCAGCACGATGTTCATCCCGAACATCGGCCAGACGCCGATCAGCCCGTTGTAGGCGATCAGCACCAGGCAGGCGGTGAAGTTGAGGAGACGGAACCTGAGGACCCGTGCTTGGAGCAGGGAGGTGACGAGCAGGGCGCTGCCGGCCCAGCCGACGAGCTCGAGCCAGTTGTCAGTCAGCCACTCCACGGCCGAAGGCTATACGGCGCCCCGGAGACGCTCGAGGGCGAGATCGAACGCGATGTTCAGGCCGTTGATGTTCGACTGGCCACGTGACCGGGAGTACTCGGTGTAGGCGATTGTCACCGGAGACTCGACGTAACTCAACTTGTGGGCGGCGACCTGCGAAAGCAGCTGGCTCGCGTGGGCCATCCCGTTCAAAGTCAGGCTCAACGACTCGGCGGCGCGCCGGCTCAGCACTCTGAGCCCGTTGTGGGTGTCCGTGAGGTTGAGACCGGTCGTCGCGCACGTGAACTTGGTCGCCGCCCGCAACACCAGGCGTCGTGTGGCTGGAACGGCCAGGTCGGCCGCGGACAGGAATCGGGAGCCGAGCACCACGTCGACGCCCTCGGTACGTGCGATATCAACCATGCGCGCTGCATCTGCCGTCAGGTGTTGACCATCGGCGTCGAATGTCACGATGTGTCGAGTCCGGGGGTCTTTCAGTGCGTACTCGAACCCCGTCTGCAGGGCCGCCCCTTGTCCGAGGTTGACCTGGTGGCGCACCACTGTGGCGCCCGCTCCGAGGGCGACCGCCACACTGTCGTCGGCACTACCGTCGTCAACACACACGATGACCGGAAAGACATGTCTCAAGTCCGAGACCACGGTACCGATGCTGGTGGCCTCGTTGAACATGGGAACGACGATGCATACGTCATCGTTCGGCCGCCTGGTCACGCTCGTAAGGGTAAGAGTTGTCGTGACGACGCGCTGGTGTTTGGAAAAGTTGGTCCCCCCATCCGGCCCGCCGTTACGCTGAACCCCGCCTCGACCTCCCGGAACCCACACATGACCCTCATCAAGATTCTGCTGATCCTCGCGATCCTGACCTTCGGCCTCCTCGCGTTCCGCGGGAGCAAGAAGGCGTATCACAAGGTGGTGTGGCGCGCGTACGTCGTGCTGGTGGTGATCGCCGCGGCGATCAGCGTCGTTTATCCCAACGCTCTTACTCGCCTGGCAAACGTGATCGGCGTGGGCAGGGGCGCGGACCTTGTCCTCTACACGCTGGTTGTGACGTTCATGCTTGTCTCGGTTGTGTTGTTCCGAAGGGTTGGGGAGCTCGAACGGCGCTTCACCACCCTCGCCCGCGCGATGGCCCTGAGCGAAACACCATTCCGAGACGAGACGGACCAGGAGCCCGACGCATGAGATCCGCACTGCGCTTCAGCCTCCTGGTATTCGCAGGGCTGGCAGTGCTCCAAGCTGCATGGATCGTGACCATGCCACCATTCCGTGGTATTGACGAGTTCGACCACGTCTTCCGCGCGGTTGGGGTTGCCGACGGCCAGTGGCGACTGTCGGTCGACACGCCAGAGGGTCGGGGCCTGCTCGTGACGGTACCGAGCGACGTCGTCGAGGCAGCCTCCCCTCAGTGTGACGCCCTGAAGTACACCGGACGGGACAACTGCTTCCCCGTCGAGGAGCTCCCCGGTGGTCGCGTGTCCATCTCGACGGCGGCCGGTGCCTATCATCCCGCCTACTATTTCGTCATCGGTTCGGTCGGACAGCTTTTTGAGGGTGCCGGAGTCGACTATGCGATGCGGGCGGCCTCTTCCCTTCTCAGCGCCATTGGAGTCAGTTGCGCAGCGTTCTGCTTGGTGCTTGCGGGTGGAGGACGCTGGGCCCGTTTCGGGTTCCTGGTGGCCTTGACCCCGGTCGCGGTATACACCTCGACGATGCCGGCTCCCAATGCCATGGAGATCGTGGCGGGGATGTGCCTCTGGACGGCGTTGATCGGCCTACTGCGCGAGGTCGGCGAGAACCGGAATTCCCGGCTGTTCCTCTCGATGGCGACTGTTGCGGCGTGTGTGTTAGTCACGGTCCGGACCTTGGGACCGATGTGGCTCGGGCTGATTGTGCTCACCGTCGTGGTCTGGGTCGGCTGGGATGCTGTGCGCTCGTCGCTTCGCCGCGATCGGTGGTCGCTGCTAGTCGCAACGACGGTGGTCCTCTTGTCGCTAGCGGCGGCCATCTGGTGGACGATGCGTGCGGATCTGGTCGGTCCCGCAGAGGGGATGGATAGCGGAAGTCAGAGCATCGAAGTGGAGCTCGGATCGCAGCCTATGGTCTGGATCCTGCAGATCATTGCAGCCTTCCCGCACAGAAACGAGGTCGCACCGCCAGCGGTGTACGCGGCATATGCAGTCGTCGTCGCGTCTCTCCTCCTGGCCGCCATTCGTTGCTCGCGGGGCAGAAGGCGGCTCGTGCTGCTCGCTTTGGTCGCTCTGATTGCCTGCCTGCCGATCGTGCTCACGCTGGCTACGGCTCAGTCACAGGGAGTGATCTGGCAGGGACGCTACGGGTTGCCCTTTGCGGCCGGACTGACACTGATATCTGGGTTGGCCCTCGACGACGCTGGCATCGCACCGCGGGAAGGGGCGCGGCTTCGTGTCATCGGTTGTGCCCTACTTGCGATGGCGCACGCGGTGGGCATCGTGCACGTACTCGCCCGTGAAATGGCAAATTCGGTCTCGCTGGCCGACTCTGCTTGGCTCGCGCCGCATGCAGCCATCGTGACCACGCTCGTGGTCGCCGCCTGGTTAGTGTGGACGTTCGCACTGTCCACCGCAGATTCGTCCGTGCCGCCCGCTCCGCCGGACGCTCCCAATCATGACGGTCGGCAAGCGGCAGATCGCGCACATGCCTAGCGACGGTCGCGGCACCGACAACGTCGTTGCTGATGAAACCTCGAGCGAGCCGTCCGTGGGCGTGGTCATGGCTGTTTACGCCGGGGCAGATCCCACACACCTGGAAGAGGCGCTTCGTAGTCTCGAGGAACAAACCCTCATGCCGACAGACGTCGTGCTGGTCGAGGACGGACCGCTGACAGCGTCGCAGCGCTTGGTCGTCGAGTCGTTCGAGCGAGGTCCTTTGCCGCTGCGGCGTGTTGCCTTAGTCGAACGCTCGGGATCCGGTCCGGCTAGGCAGCGTGGGCTCCTGGAAGTGACAACCGAACTAGTGGCGATTGCCGACGCTGACGACGTGTCGCTGCCCACTCGTTTGGAGTGCCAAGCAGCAGCTATGAGCGACGGTCTGCTCGACGTGCTCGGCGCCGCAATGGAGGAGTTCGACGCGGCAACGGGAGCGGTTCTTGGCGTACGCCGATTCTCGCAGACACACGATGAGATCAAGCGCCAACTCGCGCTGAGAAACCCGATGAACCAGCCTGCTGTAATGCTACGCCGATCAGTGGTGCTCCGAGAGGGTGGTTACCGTGATGTCCCCTTCCTCGAGGACTACGAGCTCTGGGTCCGCCTAGCCGCTCGAGGAGCCACGCTCGGCAATCTCGATGACGTCCTCGTACGCTTCCGAGGGGGCGAAGCCGCCCAACGCCGCCGGGCGTCGGCCCGCGCCCTAAAAGCTGAACTTACGTTGCAGAGGCTCCTGCGGGAGAACGGCATGATTCCTGCTTGGCGCATCCCAGTGAATCTGCTAATCAGATCGGTGTATCGGATCCTCCCTGTGCGGCTGCGGATGTCGACCTACGCTTCAGTGTTCCTCCGTCCAAGACCATCGGAGCCCGCAATGTCAGACCGTCCGGACTATGACGAGTACCGCAACATGAGCGACATCCGAGGCCCACTCGCCGAACGGTTCGCCAATCAGGTGTTGGCCACCGTGGGCGTCAATCCTGGCGCTGAGGCGGCACTGACCGTTTTGGACGTCGGCTCGGGCTACGGCGACACCGCCTTGGCCCTAGCGGATCGATGTGCTCACGTGACAGGTCTCGAGCCAGCCCTCGAACTTCACGAAGCGGCGATGAAGCGCGCTCGCGATACCGCGCGTCACAACATGGCCTTCGTACATGGTGGCGTGGAGGATCTCGAGGCGTCCGCTGCCTACGACATCGTGGTACTAGACAACGTCTACGAGCACCTGTCCAACCAATCGCTCGCGCTCGAGCGCATTGCTCGCAGTCTGAAGGACGGCGGGTCGCTCTATCTGCTCGTTCCCAACAAGTTGTGGCCGATCGAGGCTCACTACAGCCTGCCAGGACTTTCATGGCTGCCACTGCGGGTTGCCAACTTCTACCTGCGCGTCACTCGGCGAGGTCGAGACTACTCAGATGCGATGTTCGCGCCGACCTACTGGGCACTGAGGCAGGAGTTGCGGCGGCAGGGTGACTTCGATTTTCGGTTCACGCTCCCCGCTGATCGAACCGCCACCGTCGCGGGAACGCCGCTCCATTACCGCATCGGGATGGGCCTGATTGAGCGATTCCCATCCTTGTGGGCGATCTCCAAGGCGTTGCTCGTCGTGGCGGTGCGGCGCCCCAGGAGCTAGTCGAGGCCCACGGAGAACGCCGACTCGAGGTCGTGCCGCGAGTAGGTGCGGAACGCGATGTGGGTCTCGGTGGCGCTGACGCCGGGAACCTTGTTGAGGCGGTCGGCCACGACGGACGCGACGTCGTCGTGGTCGCGGACCCGGACGAGGGCGATCAGGTCGATCTGCCCGGTGACGGAGTAGACCTCGCTGACCCCGTCGAGGGCCGCGATCTGCTCGGCCACCTCTGGGATGCGCGCCACGTCGGCCTTCACGAACACGATGGCGGTGATCATGGGCTGAGGTTAGCGGGCGGGCTGGTGGGTGGGCGCGAGGTCCCGGCGCTCGTCGAACGGCACGAGAGAGACCCGCGACCCGTCGGCGGCGTCGTGGAGGGCGAGGTGGCGGCCGGAGCCGGTGACCGGGCAGCTCCACTCGCCCTCGACGGCGATCAGCCGCACGCCGGGTGATTCCAGCCATCGCAGGATCCGCTCGGACTCCTCAGCCGTGGCGGTCGGCACCGGGCCGGGAGCCGGTCGGACCGTCTCGGCCTCCTGACGCAGCAGCTCCACGAACAGGTGGGCGTCTCCGCCGCGAGGGATCACCCCGGCCGCCGCCAGCCGGCCGAACCGGACCACGTGCACCCCCCAGCGCTGGTCGCCCTCGCGGCGCGCAGCCACGATCTCCGGGCACCGGCTCAGCGAGCTCAACCGCTGCGTGCGCGCGGTCGCCCGCACGAACGCCGCCAGCCGGTCGCGGTGGACCCGTGCCTCCTCGAACCGCTCGGCGTCGGCGAGGCCCGTCATCCGGCGGTTGATCGCCGCCACCACGTCGTCGGGGCGCCGCATCAGGCTGTCGCGCAGCTGGCGCACCACCGCGGCGTACGTCGAGAGGTCGGCCGTGCCGTCGCAGGGCGACAGACACTTGCCCATCTCGGCCAGGACGCACGGCGCCCGGCTGCTGCGCGCGCCGAGCCGGTCGGTGCACTGACGGACGGGGAAGGTGTCGTGCAACGCCGCCAAGCAGCGCTCGGCCGTGGACTTCGACGAGAACGGGCCGACGTAGTCGGCGTCGTCGTCGCGCACCTGACGCACCAGGGACAATCGCGGCCAGGCCTCGCGGGTGAGCTTGAGGAAGTGCATCTTCTCCGGGAACCGTGAGCGGCGGTTGTAACGCGGTTTGTGCTCGGCGATCAGCCGCAGCTCGCGCACCTCGGCCTCGAGCGGCGTAGCGCACTCGACGGCCGTCACCTCCGTCGCGAGGTTGACCATCTCGCCCATGCGCGACCGGGTCTCGGAGGCGGTGAAGTAGGAGCGGACCCGGGTGCGCACGTCGCGGGACGTGCCGACGTAGAGGACCCGCTGCTGGTCGTCCTTGAAGAGGTAGACGCCCGGCGCGTGGGGGAGGGCCTCGGCCAGGTGGCGCTTGCGCCGCTGTGCGGTCGACACCCGCGCGGTGAACGTCTGGAGCTCCTCCAGCGTGTGGACGCCCAGCCCGCCAAGGCGTTCCATCAGGCCGTGCAGCACGTCGACGGTGGCGCGGGCGTCGGCCAGTGCCCGGTGGTTGGGCGTGGTCCCCGAGTTGAAGACCCGGGCCAGGGACGAGAGCTTGCAGTTGGGCGCGTCGTCGCGGGTGATGACGCGGCGCGCCAGCCGCGCGGTGTCGACCACCTCGAACGTCGGCCAGGGCCGCCCCTGCTGCTCGGCGAAGTGACGCAGGAAGCCGACGTCGAACGGGGCGTTGTGGGCGACGAGCACCGTGCCCTGGGCGAACTCCAGGAACGCGGGTAGGGCGGAGTCGATCCGGGGTGCGTCGGCGACCATCGAGTTGGTGATGCCCGTCAGGACCGCGATGAACGCCGGGATGTCGGTCTGCGGGTCGACCAGGGTCTGGAACTCGCCGAGCACCTCGCCGCCGCGCACCTTCACCGCCCCGATCTCGGTGATCATGCAGCCCGCGGTGGGTGAGCCGCCGGTGGTCTCGAGGTCGACCACGCAGAACGTCACGTCGCGCAGCGGGCGTCCCAGCTCGTCGAAGCTGCGCTGGGCCTCCCACCGGGACGGGAGCGGCGTGGTCGTGCTCACGTCTCCGACGGTAGGCGCGGGCACCGACACGGCAGGGGAGGACGCGCGGCCTACGCTGACGGCTGTGAACGTCCAGGTCCCGGGGCCTTCCGCGCGCTGGCGCTGCGCCGGCTGCGGCAACCTCACGCGCTTCGACGTGAGCCGCGAGCGTCGTACGACGGAGTTCTGGCACTTCGACCTCGCGGGCGATCACGCGGTCGAGGACACCGAGGTGCACGACGAGACCGTCGAGTCCGTCACGTGCCGCTGGTGCGGGCGGTCGGACGCTGTCGAGGTGGTACCGCGCGCCGAGTCCTGACCCTCGGGGGTGTCGCCCGCGGAGACGTTGTCAGTGGGGGCCTCCACACTCGGATCCATGGCAACACGAATCGATTGCGACACCTGCGTGGTGCGGGGCCTGGCGTGTCACGACTGTGTCGTGACGGTGCTCCTCGGACCGCCTCCGGAGCTGACGTTCGACGACGAGGAGAAGCGAGCGCTCGACGTGCTCGCCGAGGGCGGACTGGTGCCGCCGCTGCGACTGGTGCAGCCGGTGAGTGGGCCGGAGGTCGAGTCGGCGTGACCGTCGGGGTTTCGTGACGGTTGCTGCGCAACCTCCTCAACCACCGGGCTGGCGCACCTCTGTAACCACCGAACCCCCGGAGACGACGAGCGAGGGAATTTGCACAGCGGTAACACCCCGGGAGTTGGCGAGGGCGGGGATCACGACTAGTGTCTCCTGCGGTGCTCGGGGTAGTGGATCAGTCCGGATCCACGCGGGCACCGCGCCGAGTCCAGGCCAGTCGGGGGAGTGGCCAGACGGAGCCGGGGAACCACCACCTCTGGGGTGAATCCCCTGCAAGGCACCTCGCGGCAACGCGTGGTGAGGAGCAGGGGTAGGGCACGTCGAGCCCGAACCCGTCAGCTCACCCGGTAGGCGTGACGACGTAGCAAAAGGAGACCGCACCTCCGTGTTCAACGGTCGGAAGCGACTCATCAGCGCCCTCGCAGGACTTGCCCTCGCCGCCTCCATCGGTCTCGTGCCCGGCGCCGCCTCGGCGGACCCGGACATCGAGGACGTGGAGAAGCGCGTCGACGACCTCTACCACGAGGCCGAGGCAGCCCAGGAGCGCTACCACGACATCAAGCTGGAGCTCGACGAGCTCCAGGCCGACCTCCGCTCCCTCGAGGCCGACCAGACGCGGCAGGGCCGTCGCATGGAGACGGCGCGCGAGCAGGTGCGCGAGTCGGTCATCCGCCAGTACCAGGGTGAGAACCTCTCGGCCGTCGGCCAGGTCTTCGTCAGCGAGGACCCGGGCGCCTTCCTCGACCAGCTGTCGACGATGACGTCCTACAACGACCTCCAGTCGCAGATGTTCGCCGCCTACGCCCGCGAGGCGAAGGCGCTCGACATCCGGTCCGACGCCACCCAGGGCCGCCTCGCCGACATCGCCGCGGCCGAGAAGAAGCTGGCCCAGGAGAAGGCGAACGTCGACAAGAAGCTCGCCGAGGCCAAGGAGCTGCTCAGCCGGCTCGAGGCCGAGGAGCGCGAGCGGATGATGGCGTCGCGCAGCACACCCTCGCTGCCGGACGTCGCAGCGTCGGGCAGCGCCGGCACCGCCGTCCAGTTCGCCATGGCGCAGGTCGGTGACGCCTACGTCTACGGCGCCGCGGGACCGGACGCCTACGACTGCTCCGGCCTCACCATGGCCGCGTGGGCCGCCGCCGGCGTGGCGCTGCCGCACTCGTCCGGCGCCCAGTACGGCTCCGGCCCCCACATCTCCGCGAGCGCGCTGCAGCCCGGCGACCTCGTCTTCTACTACAGCCCGATCAGCCACGTCGGCATGTACATCGGCAACGGCATGATCGTGCACGCCGCCAACCCGGGGACGGGCGTGGCCGTGGCCGGGCTCTACTCGATGCCGTACGTCGGCGCGGTCCGCCCTGGCTGATCCCCACGTCGCGAAGGCCGGGCGCCCACGGTGGTGGGTGGCCGGCCTTTCGTCGTTCCTGGCCCTCGTGCTCGGGGCCACGCTGTGGCTGACGCTGCGCGACGACCCGTACGTCGCACCGCGCCCCTCCGGGCCCACGGCCGGCGTCCAGCCCGCCCCGGCCGCCGCGCTGCTCCAGGACCTCACCGCGGCGGTCCGTGCCGGCGATCGCGAGGCCGCGGCCGCGCTCGCCGGGGACGACGACCCGGAGGCGCAGGACGCGCTCCGCGCGCTCGTCGACAACGCCGAGGCGATCGGGCTGCGCGGGGTCGCGGTCCGCTACCTCGACGCGCTCGGCGGGCTCGATGCGCGCGGGGAGTGGCGTGCCGCCGCGGCGCTGCGGTCCCGTTTCGGGGAGGTCGACCCCTCGGTCTCCGAGGTCGAGGTCGAGGTCGGGTTCGCAGTCGACGGACGGGACGTCACGATCTCGGGCCTCGGCGGTGAGCACGGTGCGACCCCGGTCTGGCTCGCGACCCCGGTCCAGGTCCGACGTACGCCGGACACGCTGGTCGTCGCGACGGCGGACGCGGCGCGCTACGCCCGGCTCGCGGTGCGGGCCGTCGCTGTCGTGCGCCGGGTCCTGCCCGACTGGGACGATCCGCTGGTCCTGGAGGTGCCGGCCGACGCTCAGGCCCTCGACGCCGCCCTCGCTGCCGAGCCCGGGACGTTCGCCGACATCGCCGGGGTGACCTCGGCCGTCCCCGGCTCGGTCGAGGCCGACCCCGCCGTGCACGTGTTCGTGAATCCCGACAGGTTGGCCGAGTCCGACCCGATCGGGCAGCAGGTCGTCATCAGCCACGAGGCGGCCCATGTCGCGCTCGACGCGACCTCCACCGGCGCGCCGGTCTGGCTGGGCGAGGGCCTCGCCGACTACGTCGCACTGCGGGACGTCGGGCTGCCGATCTCCGTGACGGCCGCCGACCTGATCAGGCAGGTGCGACGCGAGGGGGTGCCGACGGCGCTTCCAGGGGACCGTGAGTTCGACGAGGAGTCCGAGTACTTCGGGGCGGCGTACGAGGGAGCCTGGTTCGCCTGTCGGATGCTGGCTCGGCGCGTGGGGGAGGATCGGCTGGTGCGGTTCTACGACGAGGCAGACGACGCCGAGGACTTCGACGACGCGTTCCGCCGCGCGTTCGGCCTCAGCGTGCCGGCCTTCACGCGCACGTGGCGCCGCGACCTCGGCCGGCTGGTGGGATGACGACGTCCGCCCGGCCGGTGGCCGCGGCCGTGGCGATCGCGGGGGCAGCGGGCTTCGCCCTCGCCGCGTGGTGGCTCGTGCCCTGGGACCCGGTGCCGGGCGGTCCGGTGTCGCCGGTGGCACCGTCCGAGCTGTTCAGAGCCGCGGAGGTGGGGCGGGCCGAGGACTACTCCCGCTGGGCGCTGACGTGGGGCCTGGGGTCGCTGGTGGTGTCGTTGGCGGTCGCCTGCTGGCTCGGTTTCACGGCCGCCGGGGCGCGGCTGGTCGCGCGACTGCCCGGCCGGTGGTGGCTCCAGGTGGTGCTGGGGGTGACGGCCTGCGAGGTCGTCGGCCGCGCCGCGACCCTCCCGTTCAGCGTGGCGTCCCGCGAGCTGCGGCTCGACGCCGGTCTGACGACCCAGTCCTGGGGGAGCTGGGCGATCGACGTCCTGCTCGGCCAGGCGGTGGTGGTGGTCGTGACCTCCCTCGTCCTGCTGGTCCTCGTCGGGTCGGCCCGCCGCTGGCGTCGCGCCTGGCCGGCCGTCGCCGGACTGGCCCTCGGGTGCTGCGCGCTGGTCGCGTCCTTCGCCTACCCGCTCGTGGTCGAGCCGTTGTTCAACCGGTTCACGCCGCTGCCCGACGGGTCGTTGCGTACGAGCGTCCTCGAGCTGGCGGACCGCGAGGGGGTCGTGGTCGAGGACGTCCTGGTGGCCGACGCGTCGCGGCGTACGACGACGCTCAACGCCTACGTCTCCGGGTTCGGTGCCACCAGGCGCGTGGTCCTCTACGACAACCTGGTGGAGGACACCCCGGAGGACCAGACGCTCTCGGTGGTGGCCCACGAGCTCGCCCACGCGCGTCATGACGACGTGCTGGTGGGCTCAGCGCTAGGGGCGCTGGGCGTCCTGGCCGGCGTGGGCCTGCTCGGCCTCCTGATGTCTCCGAGACCCGGGGGACGGGAGGGGGTCCCGGACCCCGCCCGAGCTCCCCGGATCCTGGCGTGGCTCGCGGTCGGGATGCTGCTGGCCGCCCCGGTGCAGTCCGTGATCAGCCGTCACATCGAGACGCGCGCCGACGTGGATGCGCTGCGGGCGACGGAGGACCCGGTGGCCTTCGTCGCCCTGCAGCGTGCGCTGGCGCTCAGGTCGCTGTCGGACCTGACGCCGCCGGCGCCTGTTCAGTTCTGGTTCGGTTCGCACCCGACCGTGCTGGAACGGGTGGCGCTGGCGCGCTCCGAGGACGTCAGCAGCTAGCGGCCGCGCTGGCGGCCGAGTCGAACTGGTCGCAGGTCTCCTTGAAGGCCCCGTCCGTGACCGCGCCGATCGCGAAGACCGCCACGACGATGATCGCGGCGACGCCGGCGATGAGGAGGCCGTACTCGACCGCGGATGCACCGCGGTCCTCAGGCCTCGAGAAGAGCTTGCGGAGGAGAGTCATGGGGGATGTCCTTCGGATGCGCGTCGGGCCCTGGCCGCCCAGGGCGGGAGGCCAGGGCCCGAACATGAGATTCGATCAGCTCGCGCAGTTGGCGGTGATGTTGGTGTTGCCGCTGTCGATCGCGTTGCAGGTGTCGCTGAAGGCTTCCTTGATGATCGGGCCGAGCGCGAACACGGCGATGACGATCAGGGCGGCGATACCGGCGATCAGCAGGCCGTACTCGACGGCCGACGCGCCACGCTCGTCGCGCTTGGCCTCGAGCAGGCTCTTGAGGTAGTTGATCATTTGGGGGGCTCCTTGTCCCTTGGATAATTCGTGTTTGGCTGGGAGCACGTGGCCCCACAAGGACAATCTTGGGGTCTGCCGGCCCTCAGCGGACCCGGAGTTCGGCCCGACTCGCATAGTCCTTTCGGACTATGGCCGCCCTAGTCTGGATCGGACGTCGGGTTGATGCTGGAGAGCAGCCCGATCCGCATCGCCGTGACCAACGCCTGGGCCCGGTTGACGGCGCCGAGCTTCTGGTAGATCCGGGCCACGTGTGACTTGACGGTCGACTCCGACAGGTGGAGCTGCGGCGCGATCTCCGCGGCGCTGAGACCCTCGGCGAGCAGCATCAGGACCTCGTGCTCCCGCTCGGACAGCCGCGTGCTCTCGCCGGAGACCCGGCGCATCATCGCCTGGGCCAGCCCGGCGCACAGGAACGACCGCGGAGAGACCGTGGCATGCCGCGCGGCCTTCACGACCTCGGTGGACGGCGCGTCCTTGCCGACGAACGCCGAGGCGCCTGCCTCCATCGCGGCGAAGATCTGGTCGTCGCCGGCGTGCATGGTCAGGACGACGAGTCCGACCTTGTCGGACTCACGTCGTACGCGGCGGACCACGTCGAGCCCGGTGCCGTCGGGGAGCTGGAGGTCGGTCACGACGACGTCCGGTGCGTGGGCGTCGTACATGTCCAGGGCCTCGGCGACGGACTTGGCCGCGCCGACCACCTCCATGTCCTCCTGCGCCGAGAAGACGCCGGAGAGCCCGTCCCGGATGAGCTCGTGGTCGTCGACGAGCAGCACGCGTGTCACGCTGACACCTTGTCAGGTCGACCCGTCTCGACGCGAGAGGCAGGGCCGGTACGCCGCGGAATGCGCACCCGCACGACCGTTCCGCTCGGCTCCGCGGCCTCGATGGCGAGCTCTGCGTCGATCAGGCTCGCGCGCTCCTGCATGATCTTCAGGCCGTAGGAGTCGTCCCGTCCCGGTCCGAGCCCTTGGCCGTCGTCGCTGACCACGATCTCCGCCACCGGGGCCGCGACCCGGACGCTGACGTCGATCGCGCGCGCCCGGGCGTGCTTGACGGCGTTGTTCATCGCCTCCTGGGCGATCCGCAGCAGCTCGGACTCGATCTCGGGTCGCAGCCGCGCCGTCTGCTCGTTCACGGTCACCTGGATCGGGATCCCCGCGCTCTCGCTCAGGTGGCGTGCGAGGCCGCTGATCGCGGCGCCGAGGCTCTCGCTCGCGGCCACGTCGGTGCGCAGCGTCTGCACGGACCGGCGCACCTCCGCCACCACCGCGGTGATCCGCTCGCGGAGCTTGCGGAGCCCCTCGGCCTGGACGTCGGTGGTCGGGGTCGCCGAGAGCGCGTCGACGAGGTACCCCAGCGACGCGATGTCCTGCGCGACACCGTCGTGCATCTCGCGCGCCAGCCGGTGTCGCTCCTCCGTCGTGGCCGCCTCGCGGAGCCGCCGGAACAGCAGCGCGGTGTCGAGGTGGACGGCGGTGGCGGCGAGCCGCGGGCGCAAGGACGCCAGGCGGGCGTCGAGCCCGAGCCGCGCGGGGTCCGTGCCCACCGGCAGGATCCCCGCCACCACGGCCACGTTGCCCATGTCGGTGCGCAGCGGGAAGGCGAACACCGGCCCGTCGACCTGCGGCGAGGCAGTCGCCCACGCCCGCGCGATCACCGGGTCGAGGGTCGTCTGGTCGACCGAGGCGGAGCTGGCGGCCGACACCAGCGGGGTGAGCTCGTCGGCCCGCGGCACGTGGACGGCCACGGCGACCACCGGCAGCTCGTTGCGCACCTCGACCGCGATCTGGGAGCCCAGCGCGATCGGGTCCAGGCCGGAGCCGAGGTCGCCGGAGAGCTCCAGCAGCCCGCGGAGCAGCCGCTGGGCGTCGCGGTAGGGAGCCAGCGGGTCGTCGGCTGCCATCTGCGCGTACTGGAAGCTGGCGATCATCCCCAGCCCGACGCCGGTGATGAGCCAGGTCACGGCGTCGGCGGCGAGGGCGTCGGTGAAGTCGTTGTGGGCGACCAGCACGCTCGTCAGGAGCAGGGTCAGGGCCGCGACCAGGCTGAGCACCAGCCCGCGGACCCCCGCACGCAGGCCACCGATGAACGGCGGCACCGCCAGCAGTGCCAGCAGCATCGGGTCCTCGACCATCCCGAGCCCGGCCACCAGCCCGATCAGGGCCGACTCGGGCAGCAGGACGAAGCGGTCCGCGATCGCGCGCCGGTCGGCGATCGCGGCCGTCAGCCAGATCAGCGCGGCGGTGAGCCAGGCCGTGATGGCGTCGGCGTCCGACGTCACCACGACGGGCAGTCCGACGATCAGCAGCGCCAGCAGCCGTGACCCGTCCGCCAGCCGGTGGTAGGCCGGGTCGCGGAGGAGCGGGGGAGTCACCGCCCGAAGCTGTCCATGATGCTGATGGCGGCGGGCCCCATGACGGCGATGAACAGGCACGGCAGGATGGTGAAGATCAGTGGGATCGTGATCTTCACCGGCACCTGCTGCGCCTTCTCCTCGGCCCGCTGGCGGCGCTTGACGCGGATCTCGCCCGACTGGACGCGCAGCACCTGGGCGATCGGGATGCCGAACGAGTCGGCCTGCACCATGGCGCTGACGAAGGTGTGGAGCTCCGGGATCTTGCTGCGCTCGCCCATCGCGCGCAACGCGTCGGAGCGGCCGGCGCCGATCTGCATCTCACGCAGCACGCGGGCGAACTCGTCGGCCAGCGGTCCGTCGGTGTTGGCGGCGACCTGCTGGACGGCGGCGTCGAAGCCGAGCCCGCTCTCGACGCTGATGGTCATCAGGTCGATCGCGTCGGGCAGGGCCCGCTGCATCTGCGCCGAGCGGTCGTAGGCCACCTGGTAGAGGTACAGGTTGGGTGCCATGAACCCCACGACGACCCCGCCGACGGTCCCGAGGATCGTGATCGGCAGACCGGCGCCGAGCAGCTGCGTGACACCGAAGCCCACGGCCAGGCCGAGGAACGCGCCCAGCACCTTGTAGGCGATCACCCGGTCGACGGTCCACCCGGCGGGGTTGCCCGCGAGGTCGAGCTTGGTGCGGATCCGGTCGGACGAGTCGGCGCCGGTGAAGCGCTTGCCGAGCCCGAGCGCCCGGCTCTGCATCGGCGCGAGGACGCGCTCGGCGAACGGCCGGTTCAGGTCCTCGGTCAGCTCGGAGGGAGCGGACGACATCGCCTCGAGGACGGCCAGGGACCGGTGCATGCCCTGCGGCTGCGGCTTGCCGACGGCCATCGAGACCAGCACCAGTGCGGCCAGCACCAGCATCACGCCCATGATGAAGAGCAGCGTCATGTCACACCTCCACCTTGATCAGGCGGCTCATCCAGAACACGCCGACACTGAGCATGGTCGCAGCGCCGGCCAGCATCAGCCAGCCGACAGGCTCGGTGAACATCGGCATCACGTAGTCACGCTTGGCCACGAGCAGGTAGAGCATGAACGCCGGCGGCAGCCCGCCCAGCACCCAGGCGGAGAGCTTTCCCTCCGCGGCGAGGGCGGCGACCTGTCGACGCATGTACTCGCGCTCGCGCATGGTTCCGGCGACGGTCTCGAGGAGCTCGGCCAGGTTGCCGCCGACCTGCCGCTGGATCCGGATCGCCATCACGACCCAGGCGAAGTCCTGGCTCTCGAACCGGTCGGCCACACCCGCCAGCGCGTCGTCCAGCTCGATGCCGAGGCGGGTCTCGATGAGCACCCGCTTGAACTCGCTGGAGATCGGCTCCTGGCCCTCGCGGACGACCGTGTCGAGCGACTGGGCGAGAGACAGGCCGGCCGAGAGCGACCCCGAGATCAGCTGGAGGGTGTCCGGGAGCAGCGACTCGAACTTCTTCTTGCGCCGCTTGCGCTTGAACCCGAGGTAGAGCCACGGGCCGACCGCGCCGATGGCGAGGAAGATGATGCCCAGGACGAGGCTTCCGCCGCCGAGCAGGAGGCCGACCAGACCCATCACGACGAAGACGCCCACGTGCAGCAGCAGCCACTCGGCGGGCTTGAACGGGTTGCCGGCGGCGTCGAGCCGATCGGCGATCCGGGTCTCGAGGTTCTTGCTCGCGCCGAGCACCCGCTCGGCGGTGGCCGTCGCCTGCGCCATGGGGGCCTCGTTGGGCTCGTCCTCACCCCTGCCGACGCCGGCGACGCGGGATGCGTACGTCGTCGCGAGCTCGGCCCCGGTGAGGGGCTTCGCCTTGCGCGGCATCGCCATCAGCATCACGATCAGCAGCCCGACGCCGAGCGCGGCCAGGCCGCCGTAGAAGTAGGTCGTCCCGAGCAGCATCGGCTCGTCGACCCCGGCGACGGCAGGCCCCTCGGCCTCGGCGTCACCGATCTTGCTGAAGGCGTCGTCCACCAGGTCGCCCTGGTCGGAACCGAGCGTGACGACGACCGTGGCCTCGGTGCGTGTCACCGACGAGGGGACCTCAGCCGTCACCAGCACCTGGCGGGCGAGCACGTCCGCCTCGGCGTTGAACGCCTCGTTCAGCGCGTCGGAGTCGGCGGCGATCACCTGGCCGGCGATGCCGGCTCCGGCGAGGTCGGACAGCGCCTCCACGGCGGCGGGCTTCTCCTGCTCGAGGGCGACCACGTTGACGCTGAGGTCGGCGGTGCCGATGGCGGCGGTGACCTGCTCGAGGTCGGTGTCGCTGGTGTCGGCGCCGTCCGACAGGACGAGGAGCTGGCGTGACCCCTCCGTGCCCGCCATGGCGATGCCCGCCTGGACGCCGTCGTAGAGGCGGGTCTCCTTGGCGAGCTCGATGCCCTCGACCACGGCGCGGGCGTCGTCACGGTCGAGCGTCGGCTGCAGCTCCGGGGTGACGTCGCTGTCGAACGTCACGATCCCGACGTAGACGTCCTCGGGCACGGCGTCGAGGAAGGTCAGGGCGGCGGCCTGGGCCGCGGCGATGCGGTCGCCGGCCATCGACCTGCTGGTGTCCATCACCAGCACGGCGGTACGGCGGATGTTCGTCGTCTCGGCCGGGGCGGCGGTGGCCGCAGCGGTGGTGCCGTCGATCGTCACCGCGACGTTGTCGAAGTCGACCTCGGCGTCCGGGGGCACCGACACGAAGATCTGCAGGCCCTCGTCGGACCCCTCGACGTACGTGATCGTCGTCCCGTCGGCCGCGAAGGCGACCGACGGAGCCACGAGCACGGCAGCGACGCCCAGCAGGGCGCCGAGGAGCCTCTTCATCACATCCTGCCCGTCGCGAACAGCATCGGGTCGACCGAGACGTTGGCGTACTGCATCTTCTCGAGGAACTTCGGTCGCAGACCGGTCGCCCGCAGGGTGCCCTGGGCCATGCCCTCGCTGTCGAAGCCGGCCTTGTGGTCGTAGACGAAGATGTCCTGCAGCGTGATGACGTCGCCCTCCATCCGCTCCACCTCGGTGAGGTGCGTGATCCGGCGCGAGCCGTCGCGGAAGCGGGTCTGGTGCACGACCAGGTCGACCGCGGAGGCCACCTGCTCGCGGATCGCGCGCACCGGCAGGTCCATGCCGGCCATCAGCACCATCGTCTCCATGCGGGACAGCGTGTCGCGGGGACCGTTGGAGTGGAGGGTACAGATCGAGCCGTCGTGACCGGTGTTCATGGCCTGGAGCATGTCGAGCGCGGAGGCGTCGCGGACCTCGCCGACGATGATCCGGTCGGGCCGCATCCGCAGGCTGTTCTTCACGAGATCGCGGATCGTGACCTCGCCCCGGCCCTCGATGTTGGACGGCCGCGACTCGAGGCGGACCACGTGCTCCTGCTTGAGCTGGAGCTCCGCTGCGTCCTCGATCGTGACGATCCGCTCGTCCTCCGGGATGAAGGACGACAGCACGTTGAGCGTGGTCGTCTTCCCGGCGCCGGTGGACCCCGACACGATGATGTTGAGGCGGCCGCGGACGCAGGCGTCCAGGAAGTCGGCGGTCTGCGGGCTCAGCGAGCCGAACTTGATCAGGTCGTGGACCGTCAGCGGGTCGGTGGAGAACTTTCGGATCGTGAGGGCCGAGCCGTCCACGGCGAGCGGCGGGATGACGGCGTTGACACGGCTGCCGTCGGGCAGGCGGGCGTCCACCATCGGGCTCGACTCGTCGACCCGTCGGCCGATCCGGGACACGATCTTGTCGATCGTGCGGCGCAGGTGCTGCTCGCTGCCGAAGTGGGCGTGGACCTCGCTGATCCGGCCCTTGCGCTCGACGAAGATCGAGTTCGGTCCGTTGACCATGACCTCGGAGACGTCCGAGTCGCGCAGGAAAGGCTCGATCGGGCCGTAGCCCATGATGTCGTCGCTGATCTCCTGCGTGATCTGCTGCCGGTCGCTGTTGCTGAGGGGGCGCTCCTGCTTGGCCAGCACGTCGCCGAGGACGACCCGGACCTGCTTGTCCAGCTCGTCGACGTCCATCTCGCCGCCGTAGAGCTTGGGGCCGAGCTGCTTGAGGAGCTCGGCGTGCACGATCTGCTTGAGCTCCTCGAGGCGGTCCTGGGCGGACACGGGCAGCGCCCGGCGTCCACCGCCCTCGGGTCGGAGGGTGGGCTTCGGCGTCGGCGCCGGCGCGTCGCCGGAGCCCGCGTGCCGCGGGGTGAACGTCGAGGGGGCCGGCGCGGGCTCGGCCGTTGCCCTGGCCTCCTCCGCCATCGCCTCGACCAGGTCGTGGCTGGCGTACGCCTCGTCGTCGAGGTCGATCTCGTCGGTCTCGGCGGCCTTGCGGGCGGCGGAGAGCCGGTCACCCAGACTGCTCATGGCTTACTTCTTTCTCCGGAAGAGCCGGCCAGCGCGTTCCGCCTGGTCGTCGTCCTGGGCGCCGCGCGCCGGGGACGTGGACGGAGCGACCGGCTCGCCGGTGAGGCGGGTGGAGAACTCGGCCAGCGACTTGCTGAACGAGTGGCTCGGGTTGGCGATCATGATCGGCTGCCCCGCGTTGGTGGCGGCCGCGATGTCCATGGACGTCTCGACCATCGAGGCCACCGGCATGCCGAGGATGGACTCGACCCGCTCGGCGCCCAGCCCGACGTTGTCGTCGGCCCGGTTGAGGAGCAGGTGGCGGTGGTCGCGGGCGATGTCGAGCATCTCCAGCGTCTCCAGCGCGACCTTGACGTTCTTCAGCGTCGGGACGTCCAGTGTCGCGACGATCACGCACTCGTCGGTCTCGTCGAGAGCCGTCAGGGTCTGCTCGTCGAACGCGGGGGCGGTGTCGACCACGATGTAGTCGAACGACTCGCGCAACGCCTTGAGCACCCGAGAGACGAGCATCGGGCTGACCCGCTCGCGGACGTCGGGGTGGTTGGGCGCGGCGAGCACCATGACCGAGTCGGCGTGGCGCGTGAGCAGCGACTCGAGCAGCGGCGCGTCGACCGCGTCCTCGGAGCCGATGGCGTGCTCGATGGTGTGGCTCGGGAACAGCTGCAGCGTGATCGCGACGTCGCCGAAGGCCAGGTCGAGGTCGACCAGGCACACCTTGCGGGCACCTCGGTCGGCCAGTGCCAGGGCCAGGTTGACCGAGACGGTCGTCTTGCCGACCCCGCCCTTGGGAGAGAAGACGGTGACGATGCGGCCCTGGTGCATCGCGCCGCCGGGACCCCGGAGCGCGACGTACAGCTGATAGGAGCGGTCGACAGCCGCCTTGATCAGGTCGGGCTCGTTGAGCGGGAGGACGTCCCGCACCCCGGCGTGCATGGCCTCGCGCAGCGTCGCCGCGTCGACCTCCTCGCGGACCAGCACCACGCCCGTGGAGGGACGCGTCAGTCGCATCCCGTCGGCGAGCGAGAGGGCTTCCGTGAGCTCCACATCGGGACCCAGGACGACGACGTACTCCTCAGGCCGGTTGGCCAGCCAGGGCTGGAGACGGTCGAGCTGGTCGATCGCATGGGCTCCCGCCGGCACCGTCGCCAGCAGGGCCTTGACGGTGTCCGCGTTCGGGTCGACGACAACGGGCATGACGACTCACCGGAAGAGGTCGGCGGCGGTAACGCCGGGACCCGGGTCGACGGTGCTGTTGTCCGTGAGCACCGCGAACGCGAGCTCGCCGGTGGTCTGGCTGAGCAGCACCTTCTCGGCGTCGCCCTGCTCGAGCGCCAGCGTCATCAGCGTGCGCGGCAGCTGCTCGGTGGTCTGCGTGCCCTCGGCCGTGGTGACGGTCGTCTGGGTGGTCGTGGTCGAACCGACGGCGATCACCTCGACGTTCTCGAGAAGCAGCCGGGTGAAGTTCTGGCCGCTCGTCGGGTCTGTTCCGTTGAGGAAGATCGCCACCTGGGTGCCCGGGTTGACGAACCCGGCCACGCGGCCGGTGTCGGTGAGGCTGACCGAGATGGCCAGCATCCCCTTCGGGATGACCAGCCCACCGGTCCCTGTCTCGACCTCGCTGCCGAACTTGTCGGAGACGATCTGCTCACCGGGCAGGATGCGCACGGTCGCCACGCTACCGCTGAGCGACTCGACCGAGGTCTGGTAGTTGGGGAGCAGGTAGTCACGGGCAACCGGCTCGAGAGCCAGCTTGCCGTTGGCCTGGGCGTCGTCGATCGTCTCGCCGGCCTCGATCGGCGCGACCGCCCGCAGCACGCTGACGGTGTCGAAGCGGTCCTCGGCTCTCGCGTCCGCTCCGCGGACGTACAGGTACACCAGTGCTGTACCCAGCAACGCAACGACAACTGCTACGACGAGCAGGATCCTTCTGCGGTCCATCGGTACCTCTCGGAATCTCAGGGCCGACCCGGGGGGTCGAGCGGCACGTTCCGCCAGCCAGGTCACGAGGTGTCTCGCGACGGTCTAGACGGCACGCCTTGAGAGGACTGTATTGACAAACCCCGCCAGTCACAGGCGTTTCAGTAAAATCCCGGAGGGGTGTTTCGGCTAGTTCCGGTGACCCGTGACTGCTCAGCCGACATACAGCGCCGCCACCTCGTCGCGCTCCTCGCGCAGTACCACGTTCCGCTTCAGCTTCAGGCTCGGCGTGAGCTGCCCCCCCTCCTCGGTCCAGTCGTACGTCAGCACGGTGAACTTGCGGATCGACTCGGCCCGCGAGACCGCCCCGTTGGCCTCGTCGACCGCCGCCTGGATCTCGGCCTGGAGGTCGGGGTCGCGAGCCAGGGCGGCGGGGCTGCTGCTCGCCTTGCCGTGAGCCTGCGCCCAGGGACCGAGCGACTCCTCGTCGAGCGTGACGAGGGCGGCGATGAACGGCTGCCCGTCACCCACCACGAGGCACTGGCTGACCAGCGAGTGCGCCCGCACCCGGTCCTCGAGCACGGCGGGGGAGACGTTCTTGCCCCCGGCCGTCACCAGGATCTCCTTCTTGCGGCCCGTGATCCGCACGAAGCCCTCGTCGTCGACCTCGCCGACGTCGCCGGTGTGGAACCAGCCCTCGGTCTCGAGGCTCTCGCGGGTAGCAGCCTCGTTCTCCCAGTAGCCGGCGAACACCTGGCCGCCGGAGAAGAGCAGCTCGCCGTCCTCCGCGACCCGGACGGCCGTGCCGGGCAACGGTCGGCCGACGGTGCCGACCTTGTGCGCTTCGGGGAGGTTGACGGTCAGCGCCGCGGTGGTCTCGGTGAGGCCGTAGCCCTCGAGGACGGTGAGCCCGATCCCGCGGTAGAAGTGGCCCAGCCGGTCACCCAGCGGGGCCCCGCCGGAGATCGCGTAGGCGCACCGGCCGCCGAGGGCGGCGAGCAGCCGCGGGTAGACGGTCCGGGCGAACAGCGCGTGCTGGGCCCGGACCGGGACCGGCACCCTGCCGCGGTCCTGGGCCCGTGACCACTCCATGGCGATCCGTGCCGCCCGGTCGAACAGCGGGCCGCGACCGTCGGCGGTCGCCCGCTGCGAGGCCGTGTTGAACACCTTCTCGAAGACCCGGGGCACGGCCAGCACGAACGTCGGCTGGAACTCGCCCAGCCGGTCGACCAGGTGCGGGACGTCGCTCGTGTGGCCGAGCCTGACCCGGCGCTTGACGCAGCCCACCTGGATGATCCGGGCGAAGACATGCGCCAGGGGCAGGAACAGCAGCGTCGAGGCGTCCTCGTCGAAGAGCTCGTCGAGCTCCTCGGTGGCGACACCGAGCTCGAACATGAAGTTGCCGTGGGTGAGCATGCAGCCCTTGGGCCTGCCCGTGGTGCCCGAGGTGTAGAGCAGGGTGGCCAGGTCGAGCGGCGTTGCCTGCGTACGCCGTGCCTCGAGCTCCTCGTCGGAGACATCGCCCCCGAGCCGGGTCAGCACGCCGAGGCCGTTGTCGTCGAGCGACCAGACGTGGCGCAGCTCGTCGATCTCGCTGCGCACCTCCGCGATCCGGGTCAGCTGGGGCGGCCCCTCGGCCACCACGGCACGGGCGCCGGAGTCCTGGAGGACCCACGCGATCTGCTCCGCGGACGACGTGTCGTAGACGGGGACCGTCACGCAGCCGGCGAACCAGATCGCGTAGTCGACGACCGTCCACTCGTAGCGGGTGCGGGCGATCAGGGCGACCCGGTCGCCGGGCTCCAGGCCGGCCGCGACGAGACCCTTCGCGACCGCCGACACCTGGTCGAGGAACTCGGCGGCGGTGACTTCGGTCCAGACCCCGCCCACGTGCCGGCTGAACACCACGCTCGCGGGGTGCTCGCGCCCGTTCGTCACGACGTCGTCGGTGAGGTTCCCGGTGCCCGGGATCTCGGCCGAGAGCGGGGTCGAGTACTCGCGCACGGGGCCTCCTGCTCGGTGCTCGTCGGGGTCCTCGCGGGCAGGCTACCGCTGGCGGCGGGGAGGCCGCTGTCCGGTACGCTCGCTGCCCACCGAAGGGCGTCCCGGACGTCCGTCCCGAGCCCAGGGGGATCACCGATGGCGGAGCAGACCACGTCCTCGATCGTCGTCGACGCCGAGCCGGCCGCGGTCATGGAGGTCATCGGCGACTTCCCCGCCTATCCCGAGTGGGCCAAGGGCGTGCAGGAGGCGACCATCGTCTCCGCCGGCCCCGAGGGCTGGGCCGAGCAGGTGTTCTTCAGGCTCGACGTCTCGCCGATCAAGGACGAGTACACCCTCGCCTACGAGTGGGACGGTTACGACGAGGTGACCTGGACCCTCGTCGAGGGCAAGATGCTCCGGATGCTCGACGGCGCCTACACCCTCCGCGACCTGGGGAACGGCACCACCGAGGTCACCTACCGGCTCGCCCTCGACGTGTCGATCCCGTTGATCGGGATGCTCAAGCGCAAGGGCGAGAAGATCCTCATCGACACCGCTCTCAAGGGCCTCAAGAAGCGGGTCGAAGCAACGTCGTGAGAGTCCTGCTCTTCACCGGGAAGGGCGGGGTCGGCAAGTCCACCGTCGCGGCCGGGACCGCGGCGCTCGCTGCCGCGGCCGGCCAGCGCACGCTCGTGCTGTCGACGGATGCCGCCCACTCGCTCGCCGACGCGTTCGACGTCCACGCCGGGTCCGAGCCGACCATGGTGGCCGAGCGGTTGTACGTGCAGCAGGTCGACGCCCAGCTCCGGTTCGAGCAGTCGTGGGCCGAGATCCAGGGCTACCTGCTGTCGGTCCTCGACGTCGCGGGCGTCGACCCGGTCGCCGCCGAGGAGCTGACGGTGATCCCGGGTGCCGAGGAGGTGCTGGCGCTGCTCGAGCTGCGGCTGCAGGCCCGTTCGGGGGAGTGGGACGTCATCGTCGTCGACTGCGCCCCGACCGCGGAGACGCTCCGCCTGCTCGCGCTGCCCGAGGCGCTCGGCTGGTACATGACCCGCGTGTTCCCGATCGAGCGCCGGGTCGTGAGGACGCTGAAGCCGGTCCTGTCCCGCGCCGCAGGCGTCCCCATGCCGGAGGACAGCGTCTTCGACGCTGTCGAGCGGCTGCACCGCGAGCTCGACGAGGTGCGCGCGCTGCTCTCCGGCCCGGACGCCACCGTCCGGCTGGTGCTGACGCCCGAGCAGGTCGTCCTCGCCGAGGCACGCCGCTCCTACACGACGCTGTCCCTCTTCGGCTATCGCGTCGACGGCGTGGTCGCGAACCGGGTGTTCCCGGCCGACGGTGCCGACGACTGGCGGGCCGGCTGGGTGATGTCTCAGGACGCCGTGCTCGAGCAGGTGGCGGAGTCCTTCGTCGGGCTCCCGGTGTGGCGGTCGGTCTATCGGCCCGCCGAGCCGGTCGGCGTCCCGGCCCTCAGCGAGCTCGCCGCCGAGCTGTACGGCGGCGACGACCCGCTCGCGTCGCCTGCCGGCGGCGGGCCGTTCCGGATCGACCGGACCGACCGCGGCGCCGTGCTCCACCTCGCGCTGCCGTTCGTGAGCCGGGCCGAGGTCGACCTCGCGCGCAACGGCGACGAGCTCGTGATCACGTTGCGGGGCGCGGACCCGGGCAGCGGCGTGGGATCGTATCGTCGGCTGCTGACCCTGCCGGCCGTGCTCGCGAGGTACCGGACGGCCGGTGCGCGGGTGGAGCGCGGTGAGCTGCAGGTCAGGTTCGAGGAGACGGCTGAGGAGAGGGCCACGTGAGCAACGGTGCGGGACCCGGGGAGGCCCCGGAGGGCGGTCGAGAGGACGTGGGCGACGTCGGGAGCGTGGGTGACGAGGCCGCCAGGCTCTTCGGCGCCCTCTCCGACTGGGCGCGCGACCACGGACCCGACCTCGGGCAGGGGCTCTCCGGGATCGCCGACCAGGCGTCAGCCGCGGCGCGCGAGGTGCGCGACCACGTCGACACCGGCGCGGCGGAGTGCGCCTACTGCCCGATCTGCCGCACCGTCCACCTGGTGCGACAGGCCAACCCCGACCTACGCGAGCACCTGACCGTCGCCGCCGCGTCGTTGATGCAGGTGGCCGCGGGACTGCTGGCCACCGCCGCCCGGGCCGGCGACGCCGCGCCGCCCACCGGGGTGGAGCGGATCGACCTCGACGAAGGTCAGGACGACCTCGACGACTGGCCGGAGGCCGAGCAGTGAGCCTCGCGTGCGGGGTCGACGTCGGCGGCACCAAGATCGCCGGGGGCGTCGTGGACGCCGAGGGTCACCTCCTCGAGGAGCTGCGGGTCGAGTCGCCGGCCGCCGACATGGAGGCGATGGAGGACGCGATCGCCGGGCTGGTGACAGAGCTCGCCTCGCGGCACGCCATCACCGCCGTCGGGATCGGCGCCGCGGGCTACATCGACAAGGCCCGCGCGCGAGTCCTGATCGCGCCGAACCTCGCGTGGCGCGACGTGGCGCTCAAGGACGACGTGGAGGAGCGGATCGACCTCCCCGTGGTCGTCGAGAACGACGCGAACGCCGCCGCCTGGGGTGAGTTCACCTTCGGCGCCGGCCACGACGTCGACGACCTGCTGCTGGTCACCGTCGGCACCGGGGTCGGCGGCGGGCTGGTCCTCGACGGAGCGCTCTACCGCGGCGGTTTCGGCGTCGCCGCCGAGATCGGCCACCTGCGCGTCGTACCAGAGGGCATCGACTGCGGCTGCGGCCGCCGGGGCTGCTTCGAGCAGTACGCGAGCGGCAGCGCGCTGGTGCGTCAGACCCGGACCGCGGCCGAGGCCGATCCGGCGGGGGCGCGCGACGTGCTCGAGCGGGCGGGCGGGCGCAGCGAGGACATCAAGGGCCCGATGATCACCGAGGCGGCGCAGGCGGGTGACGCGTTCGCCGTGGAGCGGATCGCCACCCTGGGGAGCTGGCTCGGACAGGGTCTCGCCTCGCTCACGGCCGTGCTCGACCCGACCGTGATCGCGATCGGCGGCGGCGTCAGCGAGGCGGGGGACCTGCTCCTCGACCCGGTGCGGGAGGCGTTCGCGGAGCACCTGCCCGGGCGCGAGCACCGGCCGCTGGCCGAGATCCGTCGCGCGGCGCTCGGCAACCAGGCCGGGATGATCGGCGCGGCCGACCTCGCCCGCCGGTGACCCGATGACGGTGGTCGGGGTCGACGTCGGCGGCACCAAGGTGCTCGCCGGCGTGGTGACCCCGGACGGCGCGGTGACGCGCACGTTCCGGGGGGCGACCCCTGGCCGGCTCGCGCCGGCCCAGGACGTCGAGGACGCGGTCGCCGACGCCGTTCTGGAAGTCTCGGACGGGGCGCCGACCGCCGTGGGCGTCGCGGCGGCCGGGTTCGTGGACGTGTCGGGGTCGCGGGTGATGTTCGCACCGCACCTGCCGTGGCGTGGCGAGGACGTGCGGGAGCGGCTCGGCGCCCGGCTCGGGGTGCCGGTGCTGCTGGAGAACGACGCGAGCTGCGCCGCCCATGCCGAGGCGACGTACGGCGCAGGTCGCGACGCGTCGTCCATGCTGCTCGTGACCTTGGGGACCGGCATCGGTGGCGGTCTCGTGCTCGACGGCCTGGTGTGGCGGGGCGCCAGCGGGATGGCGGGGGAGTTCGGTCACATGCAGGTGGTGCCGGAAGGCTCGCCGTGCGAGTGCGGCGGACGCGGCTGCTGGGAGCAGTACTGCAGCGGCAACGCGCTCCTGCGTGACGCGCGGTCGAGGATCGGGGTCGAGCCCACGGTGCTCGCCGATCTCTGCGACGGAGACCCGGCGCGCCTGACGGGGCCGATGGTGAGTGCGGCCGCTGCCGACGGTGATCTCGTCGCGCGCGCGGCGTTCACCCGCGTCGGCGACTGGCTCGGAGTCGGGCTGGCCAACCTGGTGGCGGCGTTCGACCCCGCCGTGGTCGTCGTCGGGGGCGGGGTGAGCGAGGCCGGCGACCGGCTGCTCGAGCCGGCCCGCGACGCCCTGTCACGGTCGCTGGTCGGCGTGGGCCACCGCGTCGTCCCGCCGGTGCTGCGGGCCGCCCTCGGCCCCGAGGCAGGCCTGATCGGTGCGGCCCTGCTGGTGCAGCGCGATCAGGGCCGGCGGTAGTCGGGGACGAGCTCCCGGGCGAGCTGCTCGAGGAAGAGGCCCACGTCGGTGACGATGCCGCGCGCCTGCGAGGAGCCGCGATCCGCGAGCTTGGTGACCGTCGCGGGGTTGATGTCGACGCACACGAGGGGGATCGAGGCCGGGAGGATGTTGCCGGTCGCGACGGAGTGGAGCATGGTCGCGACCATCAGGCAGAAGCCGACGTCGGTCAGCCCGGCACGCATCGCTCGCTGGCCCTCGATCACGTCGGTGTAGACGTCGGGGAGCGGGCCGTCGTCGCGCACGGAGCCGACGAGCACGAAGTGCTTCCCCTGCTTCACGAGGGCGTGCATGATGCCGCCGGTCAGCACACCACTGTCGACGGCGGCGCGGATCGAGCCCTCCTTGCGGATCGTGTTGAGCGCCCGGATGTGGTGCTCGTGCCCGTGCTCGACCCCGTGGCCGTGGGAGAGGTCGACGCCGAGCGAGGTGCCGTAGAGCGAGGACTCGATGTCGTGGGTCGCCAGCGCGTTGCCGGCGAACAGGACGTCGACGAAGCCGGCCTCCACCATCGCCACCATCGCGGGCGCCGCGCCGGTGTGGACGACGCCGGGGCCGCCGACCCACAGCACCTTCTTGCCCGCGGCCTTCGCCTCGCGCATGCCGTCGGCGACCTGCCGGACCAGCACCGCCTGCGGCTTCTCCGACGACACGTCGGACTCCATGAAGCCGAACGAGTCGCCGTCCTTCGCCACCACCGGTACGTCGACCCGGATGCCGGCCGCACCGGTCACCACCCACATGCCGGCGCGCACGTCGGACATCGGCAGCGTCACGACCCGCGTGGGGACACCGGCCTCGTCCAGGGTGGCCACCAGCCCGCAGTCCATCTCGGGATTGTCGACCGAGATCCACCGGCCCTGGAGCCGGACCTTGGTGGCCAGGTTGGTCGTCGAGTAGAAGCCGTCGGGGAAGACGCCGTCGCGCTCTGCCTGGGCGATCGTGGCCTCGCCCGGGTGGACCTGGTTGACCCCACGCGTCTGGAGTCGCATCAGCAGCCGCTGCAGCGCCTCGTCGTCCTCCGCCTGGAGGTCGATCGTGGCGGTCGACAGGTCTCCGGCGTCGTGACCGATGTCGATGTTGGTGATCACCCAGTCGCCGCCGTACTCGCGGATGTCGTCGAGGATGCGGCTGAGGATGCCGCTGTCCATCAGGTGGCCGGTGACTTCGACGGTCTCGCTCACGCTCACCCGGCGAGCGTAGGGGATCAGACCTGGGCGCCGTCGTCCCAGGGGTCGCGCCCGCCGGGCTTCATGGTGAGCACCAGGTACACGAAGCTCCCCACGAAGCCGCACACCAGCAGGTAGCCCAGCCAGGCGGGCAGGTCGATGCTGCCGAGCAGCGAGACGAGGAGCAGCACCGGGATGCCCAGGACGCCGAGCCACGGGAGGTGGCGGGGCAGCTCGATCCGGGGTGCCGGGGGAGGTGGCGGCGGGACGAACCGGTCCGCCGCGTCGACCCGGGCGTCCAGCTCCTCGTTCGTCGGGTCGAACGGCTCGACTGGGGTGGGCTCGGGTGCCGCGGGCGGCGGCGGCAGGTCGACTTGTGGCCGCTCGCCGTAGTTGTCGACGATGGCCCGCCAGGCCTCGTCGTCGTCGCGACCGCTCACGCGACGACGATACGTCAGCGGGTGATGCGCTCGACGAACTCGGCCGACTCCCGGAAGATCCGGTCGGCGCCGTGGTCGAGGGTGGCGACGTGGTAGCAGTCGTCGAGCAGCCGCTCCTCGAGGTCGCGGGAGCTGACCGCCTTCAGCACGGTGGGGCCGGAGGAGGGATCGATGACGTGGTCGACCGTCGACCGGAAGTACAGCAGGGGCTGCGTGACCTTGGGCAGGTCGGGCACCACGACCTTCCACATCGCGACGACGGCGGCCAGCCCGCGCAACGGCAGCCGGTCGTAGCCCACCTCGTCCTGGCCCGGCTTCTTCATGTCGTTCACCACGCCCTTGAGCGCCGGGACCGCGCGCTTGAGGAGGGGGAGCGCGATCAGCTCCTTGCGCGTGCTGGACACGAACGGGTTCACCAGCACGAGGCCGGTGACGTCGTCGGGCCGCTCCTGCGCGAGCCGCAGCGCCACCGACCCGCCCATCGAGAGGGCACCCACGACGACCGACCCGCACGTCGCGGTCAGCCGGTCGAGTGCGGCCGACGCCTCGTCGTACCAGTCGGTCCAGGAGACCTGGTTGAGGTCCTGCCAACGGGTGCCGTGCCCTGGCAGCAGCGGCACCTCCACGGCGTACCCCTGGTCGGCCAGGTAGTGGCCCCAGGGCTTCAACGAGGCGGGCGAGCCGGTGAAACCGTGCAGCAGCAGGACGCCGGTCGGCCGGCCTCCGGTGCGGTCGGGGGTGGCGGGCAGCGAGAGGGGCGTGACGCGCTCGTCGAGTGGCACGGGCCGATTCTGCACCACCCGCCGCGATCCGATCCCGATCTGAGCTCGTGTGCTCTGGGTGCCCCGCCTCCTGGGGTCTAGGCTGCCCAGCGTCAGGTGCAGCATCAGGTGGTCCGCGGGCAGGCAACGGAGGTCGGGTTGTTCTACTGGTTCCTGAAGTGGATCGCCATCGGCCCGCTGCTGCGGCTGATCTTCCGACCCGTCGTCGAGGGCGCCGAGCACGTGCCGGCCGAGGGTCCCGCGATCCTGGCCAGCAACCACCTCTCGTACGCCGACTGGCTGTTCATGCCGCTCACGCTGCAGCGGCGGGTGACGTTCGTCGCGAAGGCCGAGTACTTCACGACGCCGGGCATCAAGGGCTGGTTCCAGAAGAAGTTCTTCTCCGGCGCCGGCCAGGTGCCGATCGACCGCTCGGGCGCCAGCGCGGCCGAGGGTGCGCTCGCCTCGGCGCAGCGGATCCTCGAGCAGGGCGACCTGTTCGGCATCTACCCCGAGGGCACCCGCTCCCACGACGGGAGGCTCTACCGCGGCAAGACCGGCGTCGCCCGCCTCGCGCTGGAGACCGGCGTCCCGGTGATCCCGGTCGCCGTCCTCGGCACCGACGTGGTCGCACCGCCGGGCAAGAAGTTCGGCACCTTCACCCGGCCCGGCGTGCGCTTCGGCAAGCCGCTCGACTTCTCCCGCTACGAGGGCCTCGAGAACGACCGCTACATCCTGCGGAGCATCACCGACGAGATCATGTACGAGATCATGCGGCTCTCCGGCCAGGAGTACGTCGACAAGTACGCCGGCCGCGCCAAGGACGAGTCGAAGCGGCTCGAGCGCGAGGCCAAGGAGGCCGCGGACGCCGAGGTGGCCGCGCCGGCCGAGCAGAAGCAGGCGTCCTGAGGAGGATGCGTCTCTGGTCGCACCCGGCGCTCGAGGTCGAGGACCGGCTCTTCCGCGCGTTGGCAATCCTCCGGGTCGTCGTGCTCGTCAACGCGATCGCCCTCAACGTCTACCGGGCCGACAACTTCGCGCGGCCCGCGGCCGGCGTCGCGGCGGTGCTGGTCATGGTCGGGTGGACCGGGTTCGTCACCTGGGCCTACGCGGCACCCGTCCGGCGTACCACCGGCCTGGTCGCCGCCGACCTCGCCGTCGCGCTGGGGCTGCTCCTCGCTTCGCCCCTGATCAAGGGCGAGGGGCTGCGCGCCACCGTGCCGGGCTTCTGGGTGATGGCGGCGCTGCTCGCGTGGGCGATCCACTGGCACTGGCGTGGGGGGCTCGTCGCGGGCGTGGTGCTCGCAGCGGGCGACCTGGTCGTGCGCGCCGACGTCAGCCAGAGCAACTACGGCAACGTGTTCCTGCTCGTCGTCGGCGGTCCGATCGTGGGGTTCATGTGCGAGTCGCTGGAGCTGATGGCGCGCGAGCGGGACGCCGCCCAGCGGGAGGCGGTCGCGGGGGAGGAGCGGGCCCGGCTGGCGCGTGCCGTGCACGACGGCGTGCTCCAGGTGCTGGCCCTCGTCCAGCGGCGCGGGGGGAGCTGGCGCCCCTCGACCCGGAGTTCGGCGAGCTCGGCCGGCTGGCCGGTGAGCAGGAGTCGGCACTGCGGTCGCTGATCCGCCAGCAGGACGCGACCGCGGCGGCGGCCGACGGCGCCATCGACGTCGCGCTGGCGCTGGAGGAGCTGGCGCGCAGCTCGTCCCTCACCGTGACCGTGTCCACACCCGGCGCTCCGGTCGAGCTGCCGGCGCCGGTCGCGGCCGAGCTGGTCGCCGCCGTGCGCGCCTGTCTCGACAACGTCGCGGTGCATGTCGGGCGTGACGCGTCCGCCTGGGTGCTGCTCGAGGACGCGGCAGAGCAGGTCACCGTGACGGTCCGCGACGAGGGGCCCGGCATCCCGGCAGACCGGCTGGCCGAGGCCGACGCCGCCGGCCGGCTCGGGGTGTCGCAGTCGATCCGCGGCCGGCTGGCCGAGCTCGGGGGCACCGCCTCGCTGGAGACCGGGTCGTTCGGGACTGAGTGGGAGCTCGTCGTACCGCGCTGACGGGTCAGCGCAGGACCGTCAGCACCGACGAGTAGTCGTCGGTCCACACCACCGGGTCGCCGAGGTCGAGGGGCTGCCAGCGCTCCAGCCCGAGCAGCGACTCGACGAGAGCCGAGTCCGGCGACAGCAGGACCCAGGTGCTCGGACGGACCTCGATCCCCTCACCACCTCTGCCCACGGCCCCGGTCCAGCCGAGGTGCGCGGCCGCGGCGGCGACCACCGGGACCAGGTCGAAGTGGCGGTTGGAGACGTGCACGGCGATCGCGCCGCCGGCAGCGACCCGGTCTGCGTAGAGCGTGAACGCCTCCCGCGTCAGCAGGTGGACCGGGATCGCGTCGGAGCTGAAGGCGTCGAGCACCACCAGGTCGAGGCCGTGGACCGGCTGGTCCGCCATCAGGAGCCGGCCGTCGCCGATCCGGACGCCGACGTCGGCGTCCGAGTCGCGCAGGAACGTGAAGAACCGCTCGTCGCGCGCGATCTCGGCCACCGCCTCGTCGATCTCGAGGAAGGTGATCCGGTCGCCCGCCTCGCCGTAGGCCGCCAGCGTGCCGACGCCGAGGCCGACCGCCGCCGTGCGGGTGGGCTGCAGCTCCCCGAGCAGGTCGCCGAGCGGCGCCTCGCGGCCGTAGTAGGTGGTCGGCTCGGCCCGCAGCGAGGGCGCGCGCAGCTGGAGCCCGTGCATCGTGGTGCCGTGGTCGAGGCTCGTCATCAGTTCGGTCGCATGCACCGTGTAGCTGCCGTAGAAGGTGCGGTCGCGCAGGACCACACCGGTGTCCGAGACCAGGGCGGTCGCGCCCACGACGACCATCAGGGCGACGGTCATCGCGACCGACATCCGGGCCAGCACCCACCCGAGCAGTGTGAACGCCGCCAGTGCCAGGAGTGCCACGGTGGCACCGCCGCCGCGCGAGTCCAGCAGGGCCGGGACTGCTGCCGCGACCAGCACCACGACGAGGCCGCCGAGCAGCCACCGGGTGCGGGCTCGCCCGGAGCCCGGCGGGGGCCAGACCGCTCCTAGTCCGAGCAACGGCAGCAGCGCGACCACCAGGCCGTACTCCAGCACCCGGTCGAACAGCACCGGCGCCAGCAGGCCGTTCACGACACCGCCGAGGGCGCCGCCGACCGCGACCGCGAGGTAGTACGTCGTCAGGTGCTCGGGGCTCGGTCGGCGCGCGGCCAGGAGCCGGTGTGCGGCGTACCCGGCGACCACGACCAGCAGCAGGTTGACCGTGATCGTCACCCACAGCGAGACCGCGGCCGCGAGCGGCGCGAGTGCCAGCGTGGCCATGCCCAGCCCGGCAGCGGCTCGGGGCCAGGTCGCGCTGACCACGCGGGACCGCATCGCGAAGGCAGCGACGAACGTCGCGAGGTACAGGGCGAGCGGCGCCACCCAGAGCAGCGGGATGGGTGCGACGTCCGTGGACAGGTGGTGGGTGACCGCGAGCATCAGGCACGACGGCACGAACGCGTAGCCGCACCACCGGGCCAGGACCGCCCAGGAAGGACGCTCGGCAGAGGTGGTCGTCGCACGCTCCGGCGGCAGCGTGGAGCCACGGGACGCCACCAGCCCGCACGTGGCGGTCAGGGCGGCGAACACCACGAAGCCGCACGTGAACGCGACGCCCTGCTGGTCGAGGGTCAGCCACGGCTCGATCAGGAACGGGTAGGCGAGCAGGCCGCCGAAGCTGCCGACGTTGCTGGCGGCGAAGAGGAAGTACGGGTCGTCGCGCCGGGGTCCGTCGGACCACGAGTACCAGCGCTGGAGCAGCGGGCCCGTCGTCGCGAGCACCACGAACGGCAGCCCGATCATCACGACCAGGGTGCGCAGCAACCAGCCCACCGGCGACTGGTCGGCGCCGGGCACGGCGTCGGTCGGCAGCAGGACCGGCAGCACCAGGAGCGGCGCCGCGATCACGAAGAGGTGCAGCCACGGCTGCGCGCGGCGGGGGATGCGGGTGGTCGTGACGTGGCTGTACACGTACCCGACGATCAGCAGCGTCTGGAAGAAGAGCGAGCAGGTGCTCCACACGGTGGCGCTGCCGCCGTAGGCGGGCAGCAGCAGCCGCGCCACGAGAGGCTGGATGGTGAACAACAGTCCGGCGCCGACGAAGGCCGTGAGCGTGAAGAGCACCGCGATGCCGGCACCGGCTCGCGACCGTCCGTGCCGACGCGCGTCACCCAGCGTCGGCAGGTCGTCGGGGGGTGCCGTGGTGGGCACGACCGTGCTCATCCTCCGCAGGGTAGGGGCCTCCGGCGGCCGTCGGGGCCGGAATCGCGCAGGGGCGCGGACCCGGGACGCCTAGGGTCGGGACGTGACGATCCACTCCGACCACCCGTTCGCCGACCCGTCGCCCGACCCCGTACGTCGGCTGCGCGGCCGGATCGGCGCGACCGTGTCGCTGTGGACCGCGGGTGGTGAGGATGACCGCGCCGGGCTGACGGTCACCTCCCTGCTGGTCGCCGGGGGCGAGCCGGGTCGCGTGCTCGTGCTGCTCGATCCCGACGCCGACCTGACGCTGCGGCTGGAGGAGACCGGGCGGGGGGTGGTGCAGCTGCTGTCGTGGCGCCACCGCCAGCTGGCGGACGCGTTCGCCGGCACGGCACCGGCCCCGGGCGGCGCCTTCCGCACCGGCTCGTTCGCCGGCTCGGCGTACGGGCCCCGGTTGGAGGACGCCACTGCCTGGGCGTCGGTGACGGTCGAGTCGGCTGCTGACGTGGGCTGGTCGCGGCTCGTGACGTGCGTGCTGGACGAGGTCGAGATCGGTGACGACGACGAGCCGCTGGGTCACCGGCGCGGGCGCTGGCTGCGGTTAGGGTCGGCGCCATGACGGAGCAGCCGATCCGGGTGATGGTGGTCGACGACCACCCGATGTGGCGTGACGCCGTGGAGCGAGACCTCCAGGCGGCCGGGTTCGACGTCGTGGCCGTGGCTGCCGACGGGCACCAGGCGCTGGCCCGCTTCCCCGCCGCGCGGCCGCAGGTGGTCGTGCTGGACCTCCAGATCCCCGGCCCGAACGGTGTCGAGGTGACCGCGCAGGTGCTGCAGCACGACCCGTCGGCACGAGTCCTGATCCTCTCCGCGTCGGGGGAGCAACCCGACGTGCTCGCAGCCGTCAAGGCCGGCGCCACCGGCTATCTCGTGAAGTCCGCCTCCCGGGACGAGCTGCTGACCGCGGTCCGCCGGGTGGCGGTCGGCGACACCGTGTTCACGCCCGGGCTGGCCGGCCTGGTGCTCGGCGAGTTCCGTCGGATCGCCGACGGTCCTGCCGAGCCGGAGGGGGAGCGGCTGACCGAGCGGGAGACCGAGATCCTCAAGATGGTCGCGAAGGGGATGTCCTACAAGCAGATCGCCGAGCGGCTCGTCATCTCCCACCGCACCGTGCAGAACCACGTCCAGAACACGTTGCGCAAGCTGCAGATGCACAACCGGGTGCAGCTCACCCGCTACGCGATCGAGCAGGGGCTCGACGCGGACGAGGATGACTGAGCCGGCCGATCTGCGGGCCGCCACGCCGGACGACGCGGCAGACCTGGCCGAGCTCAAGCGGTCGGCCGAGCTCGCGTACGTCCTCGACCCGTGACCTGGTCAGTCGCCGAGGATGCGGTCGAGCGTCTCCGGGTCGCGGGCGACGACGGCAGTGCCGTCGTCCAGGAGGATGATCGGCCGCTGGATCGCGCGCGGATGGGCGACCAGGGCTGCCACCCAGTCGTCGCGGTGGGCGGCGTCGCGTGGCAGGGCGGCGAAGCGTGCCTCCGCGCTCTCTTTCTCGCGGGCGATCTCCCACGGCTCGGCGCCCAGCCTCCGCAGCACGTCGCGCAGCTCCTCGGGCGTGGGTGGCTCGTCCAGGCAGGAGCGGGTCTGGTAGCGCTCGCCCGCCCGCTGCAGGCTCTCGATGGCGGCACGGGTCTTGCTGCACGCCACGGTCACCCAGACCTCCACTGCTCCTCCTCGTCGCGTCCGACCACCTGCGAGACATCCTAGGATCGCGGCGTGACCGACGAACTGCTGGCGATCGCCGACGATCTCTACGCGCTGCCGCTCGGTGACTTCACCCCGGCCCGCGACGCCAGGGCCAAGGAGCTGAAGGGCACCGACCTCGCGGCACCGGTGAAGGGACTCAAGAAGCCGTCGCTCGCGGCCTGGGTCGTCAACCTGCTCGTACGCCGCGACGCCGAGCAGGTCGAGCAGGTGCTGTCGCTCGGGGCCGCCCTCCGCGATGCGGCCGCCGGCATGGACGGCGACGAGCTGCGCAACCTCACGCGCCAGCGGCGGCAGCTGACCGCCGCGGTCACGACGGGTGCCCGCGCGCTCGCGGCAGCGGCCGGCGTGAAGGTCACGCAGGCGGTCGCCGATCAGGTGGAGGCGACGCTGACGGCCGCGATGGTCGACGCCCGGTGCGCCGACGCCGTCCGCAGCGGACTGCTCGTGAGCGCGCTCGCCTCGACCGGGGTCGGCGAGGTCGACCTCAGCGCGGCCGTCGCGACCCCCGAGGCGCTGGGCTTCACGGCCAGCCCGGTCGTCCCCGGTCCGCCCGACCTGCACGTCGTCCCCGACCCGGATGCCGACGAGAAGGCCGTCGCCGCAGCGCAGGAGCGGCTGGAGGCCGCTGCCACCGCGGCTTCGGCCGCCGAGGCCGCGCTGTCGGCCGCGACCGCGACCGTCGACGAGCTCGAGGCCCGGACGATGCAGCTCCAGGCCGAGATCGACGAGGTGCGCCGCAAGCTGGCGGAGCTCGAGTCGGCGTCCGAGGAGGTCGACGAGGAGCTGTCCGAGGCGGAGGACGCCCGGGCCGAGGCCGAGGCCGCCTTGGCGGATGCCGCCCGCGACCGGGACGCGGCCGAGAAGGCGCTCAACAAGCTGCGCGCCTGACCCGCTGACTGGCTAACGGTGCCTCCGGTGCACTACCACCCCGTTGCGCGGGGGGTGAAGCGCCACTGAGGCGCCGTTACCCACCCCCGGGAGGAGTCAGACAGTCGCCCAGCCCTGCGACCGGCGGACGGCCTCCAGCCAGCGGCGGTGGGCGGCGTCGGCGTCGGAGCGGTCGGCGGCCGGCTCGAACCGTCGGTCGAGGGACCAGGTGTCGCGCAGGTCGTCGGTCGAGGCCCAGACGCCGGTGCCGAGGCCCGCGAGGAAGGCCGCACCGAGGGCGGTGGTCTCCACGATCTCGGGTCGCTCGACCGGCACCCCGACCTGGTCGGCCTGCACCTGGCACAGCAGGTCGTTGGCGGCGGCGCCGCCGTCGACCCGCAGCGAGGCCAGCCCGGGCATCGTCTCGAGCACGTCGCGGACCTCGAAGGCGATCGCCTCGAGGGTCGCGCGGACGACGTGCGCGCGGGTCGTCCCGCGGGTGAGGCCGATCAGCAGGCCACGGGCGTGCGGGTCCCAGTGCGGGGCACCGAGGCCGGTGAGCGCGGGCACGAACACGACGCCGTCGGAGGAGTCGACGGTCGACGCGATCGCGGCCGTCTCGGCGGCGGAGCCGACGATCTGCAGTCCGTCGCGCAGCCACTGCACGGCCGCGCCGGTCACGAAGATCGCGCCTTCGAGGGCGTACGTCAGCTCGCCGTCCGGCGCCCGCCACGCCGCGGTCGACAACAGCCCGGCGTCCGAGCGCGGCAGCGTGGTCCCGGTGTTGGTGAGGATGAACGACCCGGTGCCGTAGGTGCACTTGGAGTCGCCCTCGTCGAAGCAGGTCTGCCCGAACAGCGCCGACTGCTGGTCGCCCGCGATCCCCGCCACGGGCAGCGAGAGCCCGACGAAGAGCCGCGGGTCGGTGGTGGCGATCTCGCCCCAGCTCGCGACCAGGTCGGGAAGCGCGTCACGCGGGACCCCGAAGAGCGAGCAGAGCTCGTCGGACCAGTCGCCCTCGGCCAGGTCGAAGAGCAGCGTCCGCGACGCGTTCGACACGTCGGTCACGTGGTGGACGCCGCGCGTCATCCGCGCGATCAGGTAGGAGTCGACCGTGCCCACGGCGTACCGACCCGACTCCACGTGTGCCCAGGTGTGTGGCTCGTTCTCCGCCAGCCACACGAGCTTGGTGCCGGAGAAGTAGGGGTCGAGCCGCAGCCCGGTCAGCTCGCTGACCCGCTCCTCGTGACCCTCGTCCCGCAACCGGCTGCAGATGTCTGCCGTACGCCGGTCCTGCCAGACGATCGCGCGCCGCGGGGACCCCAGCGTCTCGCGGTCCCACAGCACGATCGTCTCGCGCTGGTTGGTGATCCCGATCGCCGTGAGCTCCGAGGCGTCGACCCGGGTCAGCACCTCGCGCGTGGCCTCGAGGGTCGCCTGCCAGATCTCCTCCGGCGCGTGCTCGACCCAGCCCGGCTGCGGGAAGTGCTGGGCGAACTCCTGGTAGCCCTTGGCCACGATGGTCCCGGCCGTGCTCACGACGACGGCGGTGACGCCGGTCGTGCCGGCGTCGATGGCGAGGACGCTCACTCGTCAGCGCCCGTCGTCCGTACGTGTGCCAGCACCTGCTGGTCGATCCAGTCGTCTCCCACCCGCATCTCGAGGTTCTCGGCGCCGACCCACGCGTCGAACGAGTCCTTGCCCTCGCCCTGGGCGAACGCGTCGAGCTCGGCGCGCAGCTCGTCGGTCAGCGGCACCTTGTCGGCCTCGTCAGGAGGCCGGAGATACCACTCGTTGAGGTCGAGCAGCCTCGCGAGCTCGCCGCAGGGATCCGCGTGGTCGTCGACCCGCAGGTCGACCGCCACGTCGTCGCGACCGTCGTAGCCGGCGCCCTCCTTCACCACGAAGATCGCTGCCGACTGGCGGCCCCGGCTGTCGCCGCCGGCGTCATCGCCCGCGCGCAACGCGGCGAGCAGCCGGCGGGCCATGGTCACCCCCGGGTCGCTCACGTCGTGCCAGGCCGCCTCCATCGCGGCCACGACCTCCTCGCCGGTCAGGATGTTGCCCTGGATGGCGTACCCCTCGCCGGTCCGCCCGCCGGCCCAGGCGAGGCAGTCGGAGCCGGTGTGGCTGGCGGAGCTGCCCTCGGCGTCCACCAGGCCGACCTGCCGGTGCTCGCGCCCCTCGTCCTCCTCCAGCAGCCGCTGCAGGGCGACCGCCGCGGTCGCGCCCTCGTCGAGGAGCGAGAGCGCCTGCCCCTTGTAGGCGACGTTGGCCCAGGCCTGTGTCGCGATCGCGCCGACGTCCGCCACCGCGGCCGGGACCACCGAGCCCACGGCGAGGAACTTCGAGGCCACCGCCACCCCCCACGACTCACCGTCGTCGGAGCGGGCCACGATCGAGAACGTCATCCCGGGAGAGTAGTGCGGCCGAGACGCGCTGGTCGTGGCCGGACATCTTCGGTAGCGTCGCCCCGGCCCATGTGAACGATCCAAACCAGGAGTGACGATGCGCGTCGGAGTGCTCACCGGTGGTGGCGACTGCCCTGGCCTGAACGCCGTGATCCGGGCCGTGGTCCGCAAGGGGGTCAAGGTCCACGGCCTCGACTTCGTGGGCTACCGGGACGGCTGGAAGGGTCCACTCGAGGACCTGACCATGGAGCTCGGCGTCCCCCAGGTCCGCGGCATCCTGCCCCGGGGCGGCACCATCCTCGGATCGAGCCGCACCAACCCGTTCAAGATCGAGGGCGGGGTCGAGCAGATCAAGGAGAACCTCGCCAGCGACGGCGTCGACGCGCTCGTGGCGATCGGCGGCGAGGACACGCTGGGCGTGGCGACGAAGCTCGCCGACCTCGGCGTGAACGTCGTCGGCGTCCCGAAGACCATCGACAACGACCTGTCCGGCACCGACTTCACGTTCGGCTTCGACACGGCCGTCAACATCGCGAGCGAGGCCATCGACCGCCTCCACACCACGGCCGAGTCGCACCACCGGGTGCTCGTCGTCGAGGTGATGGGACGGCACGCGGGCTGGATCGCGCTCCACTCTGGCATCGCCGGCGGCGCCAACATCGTCCTGATCCCCGAGCGCCCGTTCGACATCGAGGACGTGTGCGCGCTCGTCGAGTCGCGGTTCCAGTCGCACTTCTCGCCGATCCTGGTGGTCGCCGAGGGTGCGGTACCGCGCGAGGGCGGTGAGATGACCCTGGTCTCGGGCCAGAAGGACGCGTTCGGCCACGTGCGCCTCGGCGGCATCGGCGACCGGCTCGCCCACGAGATCGAGACCCGGACCGGCAAGGAGGCCCGCGCCGTGGTGCTCGGTCACGTCCAGCGCGGCGGGACACCGACGGCGTTCGACCGTTGGCTCGCCACCCGGTTCGGACTCCAGGCGATCGACGCGGTCGCCGAGGGCGACTACGGCACGATGATGGCGCTGCGCGGGACCCGGATCGTGCGGGTCCCCCTGCTCGAGGGCACCGGCGAGCTCAAGCTCGTCACCCCGGAGGAGTACGCCGAGGCGGAGGTCTTCTTCGGCTGAGCCGCGCCGTCCCGGTGCTGGCCCCCCTCCGTGATCTAGGCCACTATGGCGTGATCCGATCTCTTCTCGGAAAGGGAGAGCGCCATGAGTGCGACCGCGTCTGAAGCTCGCGACGTCAACGGACCTGAACCCGACCTCAAGCGGGTCATGGGGCCCAAGCTGCTGCTGCTGTTCATCGTCGGAGACATCCTCGGTGCCGGTGTCTACGCCGTCACCGGGCAGATGGCCGCCAAGGTCGGCGGCGTCGTGTGGCTGCCCTTCCTCGTGGCGTTCATCGTCGCAGCGTTGACGGCACTGTCCTACCTCGAGCTGGTCACGAAGTACCCGCAGGCCGCCGGCGCCGCGCTGTACACGCACAAGGCGTTCGGCGTGCACTTCGTGACGTTCCTCGTCGCGTTCGCCGTGATTTGCTCCGGCATCACGAGTGCATCGACGTCCTCCAACGTGCTGGCGCAGAACTTCTTCGGCGGCCTCGTGGTCAACGGCTGGATGGACGAGATCCCCAGCACGAACGTGACTGTCCTCGTTGCCATGGGATTCATGGTGCTGCTCGCCCTGATCAACCTCCGTGGTGTCGGCGAGAGCGTCAAGTTCAACGTGATCCTCACGATGGTCGAGGTGCTGGCGCTCGCGATCGTGATCGGCGTGGGGTTCTACGCGTTCGCCTCCGGCGGCGGCGACCTCGCCCGGATCACGACGTTCGAGTCGCCTGAAGGCAAGGGCATGTTCCTCGCGGTCACCGCGGCCACCTCGATCGCGTTCTTCGCGATGGTCGGCTTCGAGGACTCGGTCAACATGGTCGAGGAGACCCAGGAGCCCGAGCGGATCTTCCCGCGCGTCATGCTGACCGGTCTCGGTATCGCGGTCATCCTCTACATGCTGGTCGCCATTTCGGTCGTGTCGGTGCTCACCTCCGACGAGATCAACAAGCTGGTCGCCGACGAGTCGCCGACGCTGATCGCCGTGGTGAGCCAGGGCGCGCCGGACTTCCCGATCGACAAGGTCTTCCCGTTCCTGGCCTGCTTCGCCGTGGCCAACACCGCGCTGATCAACATGCTGATGGCCAGCCGGCTCCTCTACGGCCTGGCCCACCAGGACGTGCTGCCCCGCTCGCTCGGCAAGGTGTCCAAGAACACCCGCTCGCCGTACGCCGGGGTCATCTTCTCGACCATCCTGGCCCTCGGCCTGATCGCGTACGTCGCGACCCAGTCGGACAGCGACATCGTGCTGAACCTGTCGAGCACCACGGCGCTGCTCCTGCTCGGGGTGTTCACGGTCGTGAACATCGCCTGCCTCGCCCTGCGGGTCGACGGCCGGGAGGGCTTCTTCAGGTCTCCGGGCTACACCCCTGCCCTGGCGGCCGCCGCGTGCCTCTTCCTGATCGGGCCCTGGGTCGACCGCGACACCATCGTCTACCAGATCGCGGGAGGCCTACTGGTGGTCGGCGTCGTGCTGTGGGTGATCACGTGGCTGGTCAACCGCGGCTCGCGTGCCCAGCGCACCGGTTTCCGCGACATCGACCACATGGAGGACGACCTCAAGAAGTAGGACGAGACGTCGTCCACGGGGGCCCGGGGCCGCGTCGCCCCGGGCCAGCACCCGTACGCTGGTGCGGTGAGCACCATCCCGTCGCTCGAGGCGCTGCACGCCCTCGGGGCCGCCCAGCAGCCGACGTACCTCGACCCTGATGCGGTCGACGCCGCGGTCGCCCGGCTGCGCACCCGGCCGCCGCTGGTGTTCGCGGGGGAGTGCGACGACCTGAAGGCGAAGATCGCCGCGGTGACCCGCGGCGAGGCGTTCCTGCTCCAGGGGGGTGACTGCGCCGAGACGTTCGACGGCGTCACCGCCGACAACGTCCGCAACAAGCTGCGGGTGCTCCTCCAGATGGCGGTCGTGCTGACGTACGCCGCCTCGGTGCCGGTCGTGAAGGTGGGCCGGATCGCGGGTCAGTACGCCAAGCCCCGGTCGTCCGACCTCGAGACCCGTGGCGACGTCACCCTGCCGGCCTACCGCGGCGACGCCGTCAACGGCTTCGACTTCACCCCCGACTCCCGCGCCCACGACCCGCAGCGGCTCGTCGACGTCTACCACGCGTCCGCGTCGACGCTGAACCTCGTGCGGGCCTTCGTCACCGGCGGCTACGCCGACCTGCGTCAGGTGCACACCTGGAACACCGACTTCGTGCGCGAGTCCGCCGCCGGCCAGCAGTACGAGGCGATGGCCAACGACATCGACCGCGCCCTCACGTTCATGAAGGCGATCGGCGCCGACCCCGACGAGTTCCACCGGGTCGACTTCCACTCCAGCCACGAGGCCCTGGTGCTGGAGTACGAGCACGCCATGACCCGGATCGACTCGCGCACGCACACGCCGTACGACGTGTCAGGGCACTTCGTCTGGATCGGCGAACGGACCCGGCAGCTCGACGGCGCGCACGTCGAGCTGCTGCGCCACATCCAGAACCCGATCGGCGTCAAGCTCGGCCCGACCACGACGCCCGACGACGCGCTGGCGCTCGCCGACCGGCTCAACCCCGACAACGAGGCGGGCCGGCTGACGTTCATCACCCGGTTCGGGGCGGGTCGGATCCGCGACGGGCTCCCGCACCTGATCGAGAAGGTCACCGCCGCCGGCGTGCAGGTCGCGTGGGTGTGCGACCCCATGCACGGCAACACGTTCGAGACCTCCACGGGCTACAAGACCCGCAACTTCGACGACGTGATCGAGGAGGTGCAGGGATTCTTCGACGTCCACCGCTCGCTCGGGACCTGGCCGGGTGGGGTCCACGTCGAGCTCACCGGCGACGACGTCACCGAGTGTGTCGGCGGTGGCGAGCTGCTCAGCGAGGCGGGGCTCTCCGACCGCTACGAGTCGGTCTGCGACCCGCGCCTCAACCGGGTCCAGTCGCTGGAGCTCGCGTTCCTCGTCGCACGGATGCTGCGCACCGTCTGACCGTGAGTAGGTTGTCGGCGTGATCGACCTCCGCAGCGACACCGTCACCCGCCCGACCGACGGGATGCGGCGGGCGATGGCGTCGGCAGAGGTCGGCGACGACGTGTACGGCGAGGACCCGACCGTGCGCGCGCTCGAGGAGCGGGTCGCGGCGATGTTCGGCCACCAGGCCGCGCTGTTCACGCCGACCGGCTCGATGGCCAACGTGCTCGCCGTCCGCAGCCTCGTCGCGCCGGGCCAGGAGGTGCTGTGCGAGGCGCGTGCCCACATCGCCCGCGCGGAGCTCGGGGCGCACGGCGCGCTCAGTGGCGTCACGATGCGGACCTGGCGCTCGCCGTCCGGGCGGATCGCGCAGGAGGAGATCGAGGAGCTCTTCGCGCCCGACCTCGGACCGTTCTTCGTCGCCACGTCGGCGATCTCGGTCGAGAACACCCACAACTTCGCCGGAGGCACGGTCGTGCCGCTGTCCGAGCTCACCGCCCTCAAGGCCTGGGCCGAGGGCGCCGGCACCCGGGTCCACCTCGACGGCGCCCGGATCTGGAACGCGCACGTCGCCACCGGCGTCCCGCTCGCCGAGTACGGCGCGGCGGTCGACGTCCTCGCCGTGTGCCTGTCCAAGGGGCTCGGCGCACCCGTCGGCTCGCTGATGGTGGGCACGGCCGAGGCGATCGCCGAGGCGCGCGTGTGGCGCAAGCGGCTCGGCGGCGGGATGCGCCAGGCCGGCGTGCTCGCCGCGGCCGGCGTCCACGCGCTCGACCACCACGTCGACCGGCTGGCCGAGGACCATGATCACGCGCGGCTGCTGGCCGAGGCCCTCGGCGTCGACCCGGAGACGGTCCACACCAACATCGTGGCGATGCCGCACGACGACGCGGCCGGGTTCGTCGCCCGCGCCGCCGAGGCCGGCGTGCGGATCGGGACGGTCGGCCCTCGCGTCGTACGCCTCGTGACGCATCTCGACGTCGACCGCGCTGCGGTCGAGCGCGCGGCGACCCTGCTCGCGAGTCTCTAGCCGGTCGTACCGAGGAAGGAGACCTCGCTGATCGCCGTGTAGTTGCGGGCCGCGCGACCCTGACCCGGCGGAGTCACGGCCAGCACCCGCAACGTCACCGTCTCCGTCCTGACCTTGTCGACCTTGACCATCTGCAACAGCGTGGTGTCGCGGAACCGCTGGCGGACGACGGTGCCGTCGTCGAACGTCCACTCGACGCCGCGCAGCCGGCGGTTGCCGTGGTACCAGTCCAGGATGCCGCCGCCGTCCCGCGCGACCTTGGCGTAGCCGTTGATCAGGCCGACCTCCGAGAGCGTGCTCGGGCCGTCGAACCGGAACCTGACCGAGAGCCCGGTCCCGTCGCCCGGGGTCCGCCACGCGGTCTCAGGGACGCCGTCCTGCAAGTTCGCCGCGACGTAGCGCACGACGTCCCCGTTCGCGTCCACGCCCGGGGCTGCCGCGGGGGGAGCATCGATGTCCGCGAAGGGTGCCAGGTCGCCGGCGAACGGAGTGGCGTCTGCGGACCGAGTGGTACTCGGCTTGGGCGGCGAAGGCTCCTGCTCCGGCGTCTGCTCCTCGGAAGGCGCGCTGTCGGTGCGGGCCTCCTGGGCGGTGGCGGGATCGTCATCGAGGCTGCCGAACAGCAACCAGGCGCCGAGCCCGGCCACCAGCAGCATCGCGACCGCACCGGCCAGCCACGGCAGCCATCTCGGCGGGCCACGGTGGTCGCGGCGGCGCTCGGTCACCGGCGGCGGCGGTGGCGGTGGCAGCACGGGGGAGAGCCGCTCGGTGCGGTCGGGGGTCACGACGTCGTCAGCGAACAGCGGGAACCGGGCCGGCCCCGGGACGGCGGGTGCGGGCAACGGCTCGACCGGTTCGACGACCCGCGGTCGCTCCGCCGTGTCGGTCCGCCACACCGCAGGCGCGTCCGGCGGCTGGCCGACCGGGTGTCCGCAGTTGGTGCAGAACCGCCCGATGCCCAGCTCGCTGCCGCACTGCCTGCACAGGTCCATCGCGTCGTCCTCCGCGGTCAGACTAGGCTCACGGAGTCGCTGACGGGAGCCTCAGGGTCACGACCGGCGGATCCGGTCGGAGGCGTCCGCGCGGCCGACCGCGGGCGGTAGCCGGCGTACGGCCGTGGCGAGCTCCCGCAGCGAGCTGCCCTGGAGCGCCTGCGGCCCGTCGCACAGCGCCGTCTCGGGGTCGGGGTGCACGTCGACGATCACGCCGTCGGCGCCGACCGCGATCGCGGCCTTCGACAGCGGGACGACGAGGTCCTTGCGGCCGGCGGCGTGCGACGGGTCGACGATCACCGGCAGGTGGCTGCTCGACTGCACGATCGGCACCGCCGAGATGTCGAGCGTGTTGCGGGTCGTGGGCTCGAACGTCCGGATCCCACGCTCGCACAGCACCACGTCGAGGTTTCCGCGCTGCGCGATGTACTCCGCCGCCATCAGCCACTCCTCGACGGTCGCGGTCATCCCGCGCTTGAGGAGCACCGGCTTGCCGGACTCGCCCACCGCCTGGAGCAGCCCGAAGTTGGCCATGTTGCGGGTGCCGACCTGCAACATGTCGGCGTGCTCGGCGACCACGGCGACGTCCCGGGCGTCGACCACCTCGGTCACGATCGGCAGTCCGGTCGCCGTCCGGGCGTCGACCAGGATCTCCAGCCCGCGCAGCCCCAGCCCTTGGAACGCGTACGGCGAGGTCCGCGGCTTGAACGCCCCGCCGCGCAGGATCGTCGCCCCGGCCGAGGCCGCCATCCGGGCCGACTCGATCGTCTGCTCGTGGGTCTCCACCGCGCACGGACCGGCGAGCAGCGTGAACGTGTCCGGTCCGATCGGGACCTGGTGCCCCGGCTGCCCGACCCAGACCGTCGAGCGGTCCGCGTGGTGCTGCCGACTGACGAGCTTGTAGGGGTCGGAGATCCGGTGGACGTCCGCGACCCCGGGAAGCGTGCGCAGGTTCAGGTGGTGGAAGGAGTCGATGTCGCCGACGAGGCCGATGATCGTGCGCACGACGCCCTTGGACACGAAGGCCTCACCGCCGACGGCCTCGACCTTGTCCACGACGTTGGCCACCTGCTCGTCGGTCGCGTCCGGAGACATCACGACCACCATGGCGACACGGTAGGACGAACGGTGGAGGGTGCCCGGACGGCACCGTCATGTGGACGCGCGCGACAGGTCAGATCAGGTACAGCGTGATCGTCGAGCCCTGCGCCACCATCGTCCCGGACGGTGGGTCGACCTCGAACACGAAGCCGAGGCCGATGTACTCGTCGGCGTTCTCGACCTCGACGACGAAGCCGAGGCCCTCGAGTGTCTGGGTGGCACTGTCGACACCGGCGGCGACCAGGCCGCCCGGGATCTCGACCAGCTCCGGGCCCTGGCTGACGACGAGGGTCACGGTGTCGCCGCGGAACAGGGTGCCGTTGGCCGGGGTCTGGCTGATGACGTGCCCCTCCGGGACGGTGTCGGAGTACTGCGGCTCCCCGCGCTCGATGAAGAGGCCACGGTCGCTGAGCTCCTGCTCCGCCTGCTCGGCCGGCTTGCCCGTGTAGTCCTTGATCCGGATCGGCTTGGGGCCCTCGCTGATGTGGAGGTCGACGATCGAGCCGGGCCGCAGCGAGGTGCCCTTCCCGGGGTCGCTGCCGAGGATCGTGCCCTTCGGCACCTCCTCCGACCACCGGCCGATCGACTTGCCGAACTCGAGGTTCAGGTCCGCGAGCGCGTCCTGCGCCTGGTCCTCGGTCATGCCGCGGACCTTCGGGACCTCGTACCGCTCCTTGCCCAGCGACAGCACGACCGTGACGGCGCCGCCGTCGAGCACCCGCTCACCGGGTCCAGGATCGGTGGAGAGGACGCGGCCCGCCGCCACCGTCTCGCTGTAGGCCGGGGTGCCCTCCCTGACCTCGAGCCCGGCCCCCTCCAGCGTCCGGACGGCGACCGCCTCGCGGTCGCCGAGCACGCTCGGGGTCTGGGTGTAGCGCGCCCAGCCGAACCACCACGCGCCCACGCCGACACCGACGGCGAGCAGCAGGGCGAGCAGCATCAGCAGCAGGCCCCGACGGGAGCGGCGCGGGCGGACCGGACCCGCCGGCGTGTAGACCGCCGACGGCTCGATGACGTCACGCGGCGGGACCGGCACCAGGCTGGTGGTGTGCTCCGGCTGGTGGCCGGTGGCTGCCTCGGCCGGGGTCAGGAGCGTGGCGAACTCGTCGGCGTCGAACGGGTCGGGCTCGGTGTCGCTGCCGACCGCGGGCACGGCGGGGGCCGGCATCAGGTCGGCCGTGAGCTCCTCGTCGTCGACGACACCGGTGGCGAGCGCCTGCGCGACCCGGTGCACCTGGTGGAGCAGCACGCCGGCGTCGGCCGGCCGCTGCCCGCGGTCGCGGGCCGTGGCGCGGGCGACCAGGGCGTCGACGTACGCCGGGAGCCCGGGGGCCACCGCGGAGGGCGGCGGTACGTCCTCGTGCACGTGCTTGTAGGCGACCTGGATCGGCGACTCGCCCTCGTGGGGCTTGCTGCCGGTGAGCAGCTCGTAGAGGACGACCCCGGTGGCGTAGACGTCGGCGCGCGCGTCGGCCCGGCCGTCGACGACCAGCTCGGGCGCGAGGTAGGAGACGGTGCCGATCAGGACGCCTCCGGTGGCGGTGTGCTGGGTGTCGGCGCTGACCGCCTTCGCGAGCCCGAAGTCGGCGACCTTGACGCTGCCGTCGTCGCCGATCAGGACGTTCTCGGGCTTGATGTCGCGGTGGATCATCCCGGAGCGGTGGGCCTGCGCCAGCGCCGAGAGCACCGGGTCGAGGAGGGCGAGCGCCCGCCCGGGCGTCATCGGTGCCTCCTTGCGGATGACGTCGCGCAGCGTGTGGCCGGGCACCAGCTCCATGACGAGGAAGACGGTCCCGGCGTCGTCGCCCTGGTCGAAGACGCCGACGACGTGCGGGTGGCTCAGCCGGGCGGCGGCCCGCGCCTCGCGCACGAAGCGCGCCGCGAAGTCGTCGTCGTCGCCGAGGCCCGGGTGCATGATCTTGACGGCGACCGTGCGGTCGAGCCGGAGGTCGGTGGCCTCGTAGACGCTCGCCATGCCGCCGCGGGCGATCCGGGGTCCGATCCGGTAGCGCCCGTCGAGGAGCCGGCCGACGACGGGGTCGCCGCCGGTGGCGTCCTCGCCCGTGCGGGCGCGCTGATCGGACTGCACGTCGACCCTCCTGGGTGCCGGATGGGGAAGGATCCGGGGTTCCATGGTACGGACGCCGCTCGATCGGCCCCGGTTGCCCGCCCACCGGCGTGGCGTGTCGTGGGGTCCACCACCCTCGCCGTACCTCCCAGCGGGGTGACAGAGTGGTCTCATGTCCGGCACGCACGACCAAGAAGAACTGACCGACCTGGGCGCCCTGGTCACCGAGTGGCTCGACTGGCACAGCGCCGCTGCGCAGCTGGGAGTCACCCCCGCCAAGGTGCGCACGATGATCCGCGACCACGAGCTCGCCGCGGCCGTCCCGGCCCCGGGCACCGGCCCGCAGGTCCCCGCCGACTTCCTCCACGACGGACTGGTGGTCAAGGGGCTGCCGGGGTTGCTGACGGTGCTCCACGACGCCGGGTTCGGGGATCGCGAGTGCATCGAGTGGATCTTCACCGACGCCGACCTGCCCGGCCGCCCGATCGACGCGCTGCGCGAGAACCGCGGCGCCGAGGTCAAGCGCCGCGCCCAGGCGATGGGCTTCTAGAGAGACATGAGGGACCGGCGCACCTGGCTCGGGCTGGTCGTCGCGATCCTCGCCGCGGTCGTCCTCTGGTGGCAGCAGGGCGACAGCGGCACGACTACCGAGGACCCGCAGACCGGGCCCACCACGTCGCAGTCGCCGACGTCCGAGCCACCTGGTCTGCCGAGCCCGAGCGGGACCGCGCCAGCGTCCGACCTGCCGGTGGTCGCGGTCGCCGACCTCCCGCCCGAGGCACTGGAGACGCTGGAGCTGATCGCCTCCGGCGGGCCCTACCCCTACGACCAGGACGACGAGACCTTCCAGAACCGGGAGGGGATCCTGCCCGACGAGCCGGACGGCTACTACCGGGAGTACACCGTGGAGACCCCCGGCTCCGACGACCGCGGGGCGCGCCGGATCGTGACCGGCTCGCACGGTGAGCTCTACTGGACCGACGACCACTACTCCTCGTTCTCGAGGATCGAGAGGTGACCTACCGATGAGCGGACTCGCGGCACTGCTGGCAGGGCGGACGAAGCCCGGCCTCTACACCTGGCACAGCGGGTTCGACGTCGCCGACGTCCGGCACACCGTCGAGCACGCCGGCTGGGACTTCGCGTACGTCGACGGACTCACGGCCCAGACCAAGCCCGAGTTCCTCGCCCGGATCGGGGAGGCGCTGCAGTTCCCGGAGTGGTACGGGCAGAACTTCGACGCGCTGGCCGACTGCCTCACCGACGTCGACGGGGGAGACGGGACGATCGTGCTCTGGGACGGCTGGGGCGCGTTCGCCCGGACCGAGCCGCGGGCGTTCTCGGTCGCACTCAGCGTCCTCGGCACCCGGGTCAACGCCGACCGCGGCGGCCCGTTCAGCGTGCTGCTGCGCGGCGACGGTCCCGAGCCGTCGGGCGTCTCGCGCCTCGACTAGAGCCTCAGACGACCCGATCGGTCGCGGCCGAGGCCAGCTCGCGCAGCACCACCCGCGCCTGGTCGCTGACCGCGGCCCGGTCGAGCGCCGCTAGTGACACCGAGACCAGCTCCTCGATCACCGACTCGACCTGGGCGTGGGCCCCCGACTCGTCGATCACCCGGCGGAGCTCGGTCAGCAGGGCGTCGTCGAGCTGCGTGCCCAGACTGCCGTCGAGCAGCCGTGCGTCGGCCTCGGGGGCCGCGTCGAGCGCCAGCGCCACCAGCACCGTCCGCTTGCCCTCCACCAGGTCGTCCCCGGCCGGCTTGCCCGTGGTCGCCGCGTCGCCGAAGACGCCGAGCAGGTCGTCGCGCAGCTGGAACGCCTCGCCGAGGGGCAGACCGAACGCCGAGAGCTCGGCCAGGTTCGCCTCCGTGGCGCCGGCCAGCGCGGCTCCGATGTGGAGGGGCCGCTCGATGGAGTACTTGGCCGACTTGTAGCGCAGCACGGTCATCGCCGCCTTGACGTCGGCCCGGCCACGCGCCTGCACGGACACGTCGAGGAACTGGCCCGTGATCACCTCGGTCCGGCAGAGGTCGAAGAGGCCCATCGCGGCCGCGACCCGCTCCAGGGGGAGGCCGCACCGCCGCAGCAGCTCCTCCGACCAGCTCAGCAGCAGGTCACCGAGCAGGATGGCCGCCGCGGCGCCGTACTGCTCGGGGTCGCCCCGCCACCCGTCCCGGCGGTGCTCGGCCTCGAAACCGCGGTGGGTCGCGGGCCGGCCGCGCCGGGTGTCGGAGGCGTCCATCAGGTCGTCGTGGACCAGTGCGCTGGCGTGCAGCAGCTCGAGGGCCGCGCACGCCCGCAGCAGCGCCTGCTCGTCGTCGACGTCCGGCTCCATCGCCCGGAACCCCCAGAAGCAGAAGGCGGCGCGGAAGCGCTTTCCACCGCTCACCGAGGCCCGTGCCTCGGCCAGCAGCCGGGCGGCGTCCGGGCCGAGCGGCGCCAGCCGGGCAGCCATCTCGTCGAGGAACTCGTCGACCACGCCCTGGACGCGTGCGCGGAAGGCGGTCCCGTCCCAGCTGGTCACCCGGCGAGACTAGTCAGTGGACGTCAACGGGCCGGCGCACCCCTCGCGTCCTTAGACTCGACGACATGTCCGACGCGCGCGTGCCCAGCATCGCCGACCTGATTCGTCAGGGGGAGCGGTCGATCTCGTTCGAGTTCATGCCGCCGCGCGACGAGGCCGGGGCCGAGCAGCTGTGGACCGCGTTGCGAGAGCTGGAGCCGTATGCGCCGACGTTCGTCTCGGTGACGTACGGCGCCGGCGGCACCACCCGCGACACCACCGTCCAGCTGACCGGCCGGATCGCGCGCGAGACCTCGCTGGTGCCCATGGGGCACCTCACCTGCGTCGGTCACACCCGCGCCGAGCTCGACCGGATCCTCGACGACTACGCCGCTGCGGGCGTGCACAACGTGCTGGCGCTGCGCGGTGACCCGAAGGACGGCCCGCGCGCGGACTGGACGCCAACCGAGGGCGGGTTCACCTACGCGAGGGAGCTGGTGGCGCTCGCGACCGAGCGCGCGTCGTTCACGGTGGGGGTCGCCGCCTTCCCCGGCGGGCACCCGGGCGCCGAGTCGCTCGAGCACGACACCGAGGTGCTCCTGGAGAAGCAGCGGGCGGGCGCGACGTTCGCGATCACCGACATGGTCTTCCGGGCGGCCGACTACGCCGAGCTGGTCGAGCGGGCGACGGCGAACGGTGTGGACATCCCGATCCTGCCCGGCATCATGCCGATCCTGAACCTCGGGCAGGTCTCCCGGATGGCCGAGCTGTCGGGTCGCGAGATCCCGACGGAGGTCCGTGCCCGGGTCGAGCAGCACGCCGATGACGCGGCTGCCCTGCGCGCGGAGGGGATCGCGATGGCCGCCGAGCTGTGCGAGGAGCTGCTCGAGGGCGGCGCGCCGGGCCTGCACTTCTACACGCTCAACCGGTCGAAGGCGACGCGGCAGATCTTCGAGGCGCTGCGCATCACGGTGTAGAACTCTCACCATGCGCACCGTCACCGTCGCCGGCCACGGCACCGCCACCGCCCCGGCCGACGCGGCCGACGTCCGGGTGGCGATCGTCCACCACGCCGAGTCCGTCGCGGCGGCGGTCGCCGGGGTCGACGAGGCCGGCCGGAGGGCGCGTGCCGTCGCCGCGGAGGTCACGGCAGAGGAGGCCGTGTCGCAGACCGACTTCTCGGTCTGGCCGCGGCACGACCACGAGGGCCGTCCGTCCGGCTACGAGGCGCGCCACTCGCTGACGATCCGGTGCGCCGACCTCGCCACCGCCGGCCGGCTGGTGAGCGCGCTCGCGGAGCGGCTCGACCACCGGCTGGTCGTCGAGCAGGTCTCGCCGGTGATCTCCGACCGGCGCCCGGTCGAGGACGCGGCCAGGGTCGACGCCTTCGAGGACGCGACCCGGCGTGCCACGCACCTGGTCGGGCTGGCCGAGGATGCCCTCGGCGCGGTCCAGGCGATCGTGGAGGGCGCACCGGCGAACCACGTCCCGATGGCGGAGGCGGCGGCGTTCAAGTCCTCACCCGACCTGTCGTTCGGGGGAAGCCAGCTGACGGTGGCCGTCAGCCTGACGGTCACGTTCGCCCTCGCCATGTGACTCAGGCCGGCCCGACGAGCTGGGCGACCTGCGCCGCTGACAGCCCGACGAACGGCACCTGGCCGCCCGGGGTGGCGTGCGCCCCCACGGCGTACACGCCGCGGACGGGGGTGGTCGGCCCGAGCCGGTGCCGCACCGTGCCGCGCCCCTGCCAGAGCACGCCCATCGCCGACCCCCTGCCCTCGACCTGCGCCCGCGGCGACCGGTCGACCCTGACGACCACCCGGTCGCGGACGTCGACGTGGTGCCGCGCCAAGGCGGTGACGAGGTCCTCGGCGAGCTGGCCGCGGCCGTGCAGGGTCCACGCGGTGTGGCCGTCCGGGGCTCGGCCGCCGGCGCGCACCACGATCATCGGGTCGCCGTGGAGGACCAGCTCGTGGCCGACGTCGGGGACGTCCGCGGTGAGACCGAGGTGGGTGACGACCGGCGGGATCGCAGGCATGGTGCGGGCGACGTACGTCGCGAGCATGGGGATCAGCCGCGGGTCGACGGCGCAGACCACGACGTCCGCGTCGAGCGTGCCGGTCGCGGTCATCACGCCGACGACCCGGCCGTCACGCACGACCAGGTCGTGCACCGCCGTCCCGGTCGCGACCGTCACGCCCCGGGTGGCGAGGCGGGCAGCGAGCACCTCGGTGATCCGGGAGAACCCGCCCGGGACCGTCCACGCGCCCAGCCGCTGCTCGAGGTAGGCATGCAGCCCGAGCCACGCGGGCACGTTGCGCAGGTCGTGACCCTCCGCGACGAACCGGTGCCCGGCGACCAGCCGGAGCCGCTCGTCCTTGAACGTCTTCCTGAGCCGCGTGTGGAGCGACTCACGGCTGTCGAGCAGCGCCACCACCTCGCGCGGGGCCGTGGCCGGGTCCCACGGCACCTCCACGTAGTGGCGCCGCAGCGTCTCCCAGACGTCCGCGTACGCCGCGACGTGGTCGACCCACGCCTGACCGCGTCCGGGGCCGAGACCGTCGAAGGCCTCCACCTGACGTGCCCGTGAGCCGCCCGGCAGCCGGACCTCCGAACCGTCGTCGAACCGGTGGTGGCGGATCACCTCGAGCGGCTCGAGGTCGAGCTCCTTCTCCAGCGGCCGCCCCGACTTGCGGAACAGGTCGCGCAGCACCGCGGGGAGCAGCGTCGAGTGCGCGCCCCGGTCCCAGGCGAACCCCTCGACGGTCTCGAACGTGATCGCCCCGCCGAGGACGTCCTCGCGCTCGAGGAGGGTCACCGCGTGACCGAGCTTGGCCAGCCGCGCGGCGGCCGCCAGGCCACCCAGCCCGCCACCGATCACGACCGCCTGCATGCCGGGCAACCTAGCGGCGTACGTCGGGTGCGGCCGTGAGCGCCCCGAAGCCGGCGCCGTACTCCCGGTCGAGGAAGTCCATCAGTGCCACGTTGAGCGGCGCCAGCCGGCTGCCGGTGCGCAGCTCCGTGCACGGCTGGAGCTTCGCGAAGAACCCGGTGGTGGTGTCGGAGAGCACCACCCGGTTGCCGGTCGGTCCGCCGGACCGCTCCAGCCGTCCGCTGAGGCCGTCGCCGGCGAGCGTCACCGTGACCGAGAAGTCGTCGGGCTCGCCCACGGAGTGCCCGTCGGCCACCGCGACCGGGATGCCGTCGCGGTGCTCGTCGAGCAGCGGTACCAGCGACTCCACCTCGCCGACGGTGAGACCTGGGTCCAGCCCGGCGAGCAGGGTGACCTGGAGCAGTGACAGCAGCCGGAGCTCCACACCGGCCACGGTGTTGAGCCCGGCCGGCTGCCGGGTGTTGATCTCGGTCGGGCGGAACCCGTCCACCGTCAGCACGCCGTCGACACCGAACGCCCCGCGGTAGCCGAACGCCGTCCGCAGCTGCTCCCCGACGCGGCGGGCGACGTCACGCATCTCGTCCCGGTCGGCGGGCGCCGGGTCCCACCAGCTCGACAGGCCGCCGTACACGAACCGGCGCCGGTCGCGCTCGCGCAGCGTGGCGATCTCGACCGGTCGCAGGACGGCGGTGCCGTCGGGCAGCACGAAGCCGTGGATCGAGCAGGGCACGCCGTCCAGGAAGGGCATCACGCGCACCCGGTCACAGCGCGGGAGGAAGAAGCCGCGAGCCGTCTCGCGGTCGGCGTCGTCGAGCACCCAGCGCACGTAGTTGCCGCCTCCGTTGAACCCGTCACGGGCGTCGCCCGACCAGACGACGCCGAGGTCGGTCGCAAGCTCCTCCGTGGCACGGGCGAGGGCGCCCGGCTCGACCGGCACGATCGCGCTCGGCGCCGCGCTCACCCCGGCCGAGCGCCACACGTCCTCGGCGAGCAGCTTGTCCTCGAGCGCGAGGAACGCACGCGGCCTCCCGCCGCGGACCGGGCGGCCGAGGATCGGCTCGTCGCTCGACACGAACGGGCCGCACCACCACACGCCCCGGCGCTCGGGGTCGAACGCCTCGATCGCCGCGACCGCGGCGGGCGGCAGGTCGCGGGCGAGCTGGTCGAGCATCCGGAACTCCTCGGTGACCGAGGCCGTAGGTGGCGGGACGACCTCGACCAGCTCGAGCTCGTCGTGTGCCGGCACCGGTCCGGCACCGCGCATCGTGGAGACGACCAGCACCCGGCAGCCCAGCTGGTCGAGCCACCGCACCACGCGGGTGTAGCCGGCCAGCACGCCGGGTCCGAGGATCACCGGCCGGCCGGCGAACACCGCACCGAGCCGTCGTACGACCTCGTCCCGGGCGTCGTGGTCGGCCAGGTCGATCATGGGCGCCCCGGTCACGGGGAGGCCGGCACCGGGTCGCGCTTGTGCTTCCACCGTCGCCACCCGCGACGGATCAGCTTGGCCACCAGGTAGAGGACGACCAGGCCGATCGCGAGCAGCACCCCGGCGATGGCGGCGGCGGCCCGCGGGTTCTCGATCGCGAACCACACGACGCCCAGGACGGCGACGTCCTCGGCGAGGCTCGCGACGATGTTGGACGCCGGCTCGGGGGACGCGTTGATGGCGAGCCGGCTGCCGGCCTTGACGAGGTGCGAGAGCAGCGCCGTCCCACCGCCGACCACCCCGAGCACGGCCTGGTCGAGCGACGACGCATCACCCGCGAGCAGCACCCCGATGACCGCTCCGGCGGTGGGCCGGATCGCGGTCGAGATCGCGTCCCAGGTGGAGTCGATGTAGGGGATCTTGTCGGCGACGAACTCCATGGCGTAGAGGACGCCGGCGACGATCAGCACGTCCCAGCGGGCCAGCGCGTCGGGGACCTGCTCGAGGTCGCCGACCTTGTCGGCGATGCCCAGCACCAGCACGACCAGGTAGGCGTTGACGCCGCTGGCCCAGCCGCTGGAGAAGGCCAGCGCGAGTCCGTCCACACGGCGATCATAGGACTCAGCCGCTGCGCCTCAGCCCGGGCTCGGCCGCGCCCTTGCGTGTCCAGGAGGGGTGGCGGTGCTACGCCCGGCTCCCCACCAGGTGGGGCGACGCGGACCTGACCCGCAGCGCCACCGGCTCACCAGCCACGGTCAGGCTGCCCGGGATCGTCTGCCACGCGTCGCCGTTGACCCGGTAGCGACCGGTGTAGGTCGTGTCGACGCTGGGGGACAGGCGGCCCGGCTCGCCGTACTCGTGCGTGACGTCGAGGCCCGGGTACGCCGCCCCGGGACTCTCGGTCGTCTCGCTCGCGCCGTCCCCGAAGTGCCACGTGTACTCCACCGGCGTCGCCTCGATCGTCACTCGCTGTCCGAGCAGCACCACCGTCTGCGTCGTCGACCGGGTGTTGGTCGTGAAGAAGTTGGTGTCGAAGTGGATCAGCGTCTGCCCGTCGGGCGGCTCGATCTTCAGCCTTGCCGTGGGCCAGTCGAGCCGTTGCATCTCGCGCCTGACCATGGCGGGGGTGATCATCCCGAGCTCCGCTGAGCTCCGACGGCGTCAGGCAGGCCGTGCCGACCCGGGTCCGGCTTCCGTTGCTGTCGTCGTAGCGCCAGATGATGAAGTATCGTGCCCTCGGCACCGTCGGCCGTCGTGCAGGTGGCGTAGTCCTGGCAGTTGACCCGTCGGTCGCCGGCCTTGCAGCGAGAGTCGAGATGGTAGGTGTAGCCGTCGTCGGCGGCTGTCGAGTAGAGGTCGCGCACATCTCGGTGGACTTCTCGCAGGCACTCGGCGGCCTCGTCTAATCGACTTGCTTCGCTTCCGTCACCGCAGCCCGCGCTCGACGACGGTGCACGAAGCAGCACGCCGCGCCAGGCCAGTGTCGCCGCAATGCGCGAGCGACACCGTCCGAATCACGACCGGCGTCTCCAAGGTAGTTAGCTGCATCGTTCCAAGCGCCAGCTTGAGCGGTGAGCGTAGACGATGCACTCGTAGGTCCTCCAGGCAAGTCGTTCGACTTCAGAGGTCGCGTCGTCTCTGAACTCGGTCGGGCTGACTCTCGCACGGTCTGCATAACAGCGGGTTTGTTGCGCCGGGCCGACACTCTGCGATGCGATCGACGGTCCAGCCATCGGTCTGATCACGAAGCCGCCGGCGGCGTAAATGCGCTCGACCCGGTTCGGCAAAGTTGTTCGCATGGCTCTGCATCCGCTCGACGCGCTCAGGAAAGGCGTCTGTTTCTCCCGGTGTTCTGCATCTCTGTGTGCCAGGTCAACCCACTCCTCGATGAACTCCTCAGCGGTCTGCGCCTGCGGCTCCTCCGACGTCTCCGGATCCGTCGGCGAGGAGGAGGCGCTCGGAGTGGGCTCGAACCGCGGCTCGGGCTCGTCCTGGCAGCCGGCCAGCACCAGCGCGGCGGCCAGCGCCAGCGAGGCGCTGCGGCGTACGGACATCGTCGGCCCTTCCCGAGAGGCTTGACGAGAATCTAGACGAGGGAAGTGCGACGAGGACACCCCCCGGACCTGGCCTGTGGATGAACCGGCTCAGCAGGTCAGCACGTAGTCGATCCGGATCGGGACGTGTCTGATGGTGGCCAGGGTCGGTGGTCTGGTGTGGTGGCGGTGGCCGGTGGGGGTGATCGTCTCGATCTGGGGGCCCGGGCCGTTGCTTGGTCTGGCGTGCCAGCCGGGGGCTTGCTTGGCGTGGTTGCACGCCTGGCACAGGCCTTGGCCGTTGCTGGCGGTGGTGGGTCCGTCGTCGTGGTGGTCGAGGGCGTGGTCGATGTGGCGGATCGGTGCGTCGCACCACGGCGTGCGGCAGACCCGGTCGCGGAGCCGGACGAACCGGGCCAGGCCGGTCGGGAAGCACCGGGTGCGGGCGTCCATCGCGACCAGCTCACCGGTATCGGGGGTGGTGTAGAGACGGCGGAGCCAGACCTGCTCCTGCCGGCTGCAGGCGCCGACCACGAGCTCACGAGCCAGCTCGGCCGGGATCGGACCGAACCCGTCGAGGTGGGCCGGCTCGTCACTGTCACCGAACAGGTGCTGGTCGCTCATCACCAGGTCGAGGGTGATCCCCACGCCACCGTCGGCGTGCTGGGTGCCGGTGACCGATGAGACGAGCGTGTCGGCCATCAGCTGGCCCTTGCCCCGCGGATCACCCGTCGCGCGCGCAGTGTCGGCGGCCTTCGTGAGCGCCGCGAGGACTGCGACGCCGTCCTTCACGGGCAGCAGTGCGGTCAGCCAGGTCATGGTCTCCGGTGCCGGGCGCAGGCTGACGTGCCGGTCGGCCTCCGCTCGTCGCCGGCGAATGACCACCGACTCGACGTCGAGGCGGGTGGCCTCGGCCTGACAGGCCGCGACCACCTGCCGTAGCCCCATCGCCTCCAACCGGGCCGGATCACCGGCGACCACTTCGTCGACGGCGGCGCGGTCCTCCCGTGACAGGCAGGCGGTCTCCCGGGCGATCAGGGTCGCGGTCCACTCCGTGATCCGCCCCCTGCGCCACGCCGCCCAGGTGTGGGGCAGCTCGCGGGTGACCACGGTGGCAAGGGAGTGGTGTCGTTGGCCACGGTGGTGCGACTCCCGCCGCGCCAGCCCCACCTGGGCGGCGACCCCGCATCCCTGTCGGGCGGCCGGCACTCCGGCGGCCGCCTGCACCTCCCGCTGGGAGGTGTCGAGCTCGCTCGTGAGCAGTGCTTGGGCGGCGGTGGCGGTGCAGACCAGCTCCTCCAACGCCCGCATCGCCTCCACCCGACCCGCATCATCGAGGTCACTACCCGTGTCGAGGGCATGCGCCAGCGACCGCTGCCACCCGGCCAGGGTGGACGCCTCCAACACCGTCTCGAACATGTGTTCGATTCTACCGAGGCCTCGTGACAGTTGTCAGCCCCGACCAGTGATCTGTGGACAACTGTCCGAGCGTAATCAGTTTGCCGCCGCCTGCCTCGTGGCGGACGCTGGGTGGCATGAGCAGTCAGCTGCAGCGCTGGACCGAGGACGCCGTGTACGGCGACATGTGGGTCGACCCGGACAAGGATCCGCGCAACAACGAGGCGCCGAGTCCACACGGGGAGCTGCCGATGCTGCAGGACTTCCTCCGCAACGTGCGCCTGACGATCCAGCTCAAGTGCGAGGGACTGGACGCCGAGCAGCTCGCCCGCCGTTCTGTGCCGCCGTCCACGATGTCGCTCCTCGGCATGGTGCGCCACCTGGCCGACGACGAGCGCAACGTCCGCCGAGAGCTCACGGGAGACGATCTGCCGAGGATCTACGGGAGCACCGCCGCCGCCTTCGACGGCGCAGCCGCTGACCCGGCGCTGGTCGAGGAGGCCTTGGACACCCTCGCTCGAGAGCAGATCGCGACCGATGCCGCCGTCGCCGCCATCCCTGATCTGAGCGAGGTGCTCACCGACGGTGGAGAGGTGCGCGAGCTGCTGTCGTCACACGTGGAGGAGTACGCGCGCCACTGCGGCCACGCAGACCTCCTCCGTGAGTGCATCGACGGGCGGGTCGGGCAGTAGGCGGCCTGCCGGCTCACTCGCCCGGTGGCACCTGGAAGGCGCGGACCTCGATGGGACCGCCGAGGGCCTTCGACGCGCGGGCGGCCCAGTCGAGCGCGGCCGCTTCGTCAGCGACGTCGATCACCCAGAAGCCTCCCAAGTACTCGGGAGCCTCGACGAAGGGGCCGTCGACGGTGCTCAGCGACTCGCCGGTGTTGTCGACGGTGATCGCGCTCGAGGGCGGCATCAGCCCGCCCGCGAAGACGAAGGCGCCGGTCGACGTCAGCTCCTCGATGATCGCGCCGGTGGCAGCCATGGCAGCCTCGAGCTCGGCCGGGTCCATGGTCTCCATGGTCGGCTCCTCGTCGGAGTCGTGCGGAACGGACAGCAGGTATTGGCTCATACCTGGTTCGACCGTCCTCGACCCACGAAGTCATCGGTCGACGTCGATCTCCGTCGCGCCGGTCATGGCCAGCAGCTCGTCGTAGGTGGAGGAGAAGACGGCCGCGGGGTGGCCGGCGGCGGCCCAGACGACGTCGTAGCGCTGCAGCCAGCGGTCGAGGTACGTCGGGACGGGCGAGGGGTGGCCGATGGGGGAGACGCCGCCGATGACCTGCCCGGTGTGGCGGCGGACGAAGTCGGCATCGGCTCGGGCCAGCTCCCCGGCGCCGATCCGCGCGGCGGTGGCGGACACGTCGACCCGGTGGGCGCCGGAGGTCAGGATCAGCACAGGACTACCGTGGTCGTCGAAGACCAGGCTGTTGGCGATCGCGCCGACCTCGCAGCCGAGTGCCTCGGCCGCCAGGGCGGCGGTGTGGACCGAGGCGGGCAGGACCACGATCTCGCCGGTGCCGCCGCGGCGCGTGTGCTCGTCTCGAAATCGGGTGATGCCAGGGTGTTCGCTCGACATACTGCGAGACCCTAGCCACGCGGCGGGGGCCGACGGGGAGAGGGAGACGCGATGGGACGGCAGCGGCCGAGCGCGGTGTCGAACGCGATCCGGACCCAGTGGGCACTGGTCGCGGCGAGCGCGGTGCTGACGCTCCTCACCGTCGTGATGCGCGAGGACCTGCTCCGCGACTGGGCGGAGTCGCGCGGCGGCCTGGAGTTCGTGCGGGAGAGCCAGCTCTCGATCCCGTCGTTCGCGCCGGTGGCCGTCGTGTCGTTCGTCGTCTACGCCGCCCTCGCGTGGGTGCTCGTCGTGATGTTCCGGCACGGTCACGCCTGGGCACGCTGGTCGCTGGTGGCCCTGGCGGCGAGCTTCCTGTTCGCGGCCGTCGTGATCGCCCGCGTGTCGCCGCCGGCGCCGTTCATCGTCGTCGGGGCGGTCGGCGCGGTGCTCGACGTGGCCCTGATGTGGTTCCTCCTCCAGCGGGCATGCGGGGAGTGGATCCGCGGCAGTGTGCTCGCGGAGGACCGCGAGCACACGGTCTGAGCCTGACCCGAGACTGACCCGGCTCGGCCCTTGACGGCCTGTCGGCCCCGCGGTGTACGGTAGGTCGTGTTCGAACACCTGTTCGATCAGGGTTCGGCGGGGACGACCTCGACCCCCGTCCCCGCCGAACCCCGCCGGCCGATCTCGGGTCCGTCGACGTCCAGTGCGGGGTCGAGGGGTCGACGGCGCCGAAGGGAGCAGGACGTGAGGCGGTACGACGACCCCGTGGAGGTACGCCGCGGCTGGGTGGAGGGCCCCGGCCATCGAGGCCCCACCAGTCAGATGGAGGGACCGGAGCAGTTCTTGTGGCGCGGCCGGCTGTGGAAGGTCCGGGCGGTGCTCGCCCACTGGGTGGAGACCGGACCGTGGTGGCAGACCCCCGGCGTGCAGGCGGTGATCGGCACCGACGAGACCCCGCCCGACGAGCGAGCGGAGGCCGCGCGGCTGCCCGGCGGCGACCTGCTGGTCGAGCGCGAGCTGTGGCGGGTCGAGGCCGGCCGCGGCAGCGGCCCCGGCGCAGACGGGGCCGACGGTGGCGGCGTCTTCGACCTCTCCTTCGACTGGTCCGCCGGCCACTGGCAGCTCGTCGGCTGCGCCGACTGATGGAGGACGAGACGATGACCCTCACCACCCCGCACTCCCTGCCCGCGACCACCCACTCCTACCTCTCCCGCGCGGCCGCCTCCCTGCAGGAGGCGATCACCGCACCTGACGTCCCCACCCGCTACGCCTGCGCCCACGTCGCCGCGCTCCGGGCCGCCGCGGCACTGCTCGCCGCCCGCGCCCGGCCCGCGGCCACCCGGCGACGACAACAGCGCAACGCCTGGGTGCTGCTCGCCGAGGTGGCGCCCGAGCTGGAGGAGTGGGCCCGCTTCTTCGCCGCCGGCGCCGGCAAGCGGGCCGCCGCCGAGGCGGGATCGACCCGGGCGGTCACCGAGCGGGAGGCCGACGACCTGGTCCGCGACGCCGACCGGTTCCTCGGCGTGGTCGAGTCCTCGCTCGGGCTGGTCCCGCACCAGGTGGTGGAGGCGCGGATCGCGGTCCCGGGCCGGACCGGTGTCGCCTGACCCGTTCGTCCATCTCCACGTCGCGTCGGGCTACTCCCTCCAGTACGGCGCGTCCCACCCCCACACGCTGGTCGAGCGGGCCGCGGAGCAGGAGATGGACACCCTCGCGCTGACCGACCGCGACGGCACCTACGGCGCGGTGAAGTTCGTCCGCGCCTGTCAGGCGGCGGGGATCCGGCCGGTGCTGGGGGTCGATCTCGCGCTCGGGGAGGAGCCGGTTCCCGGCCCGACGGCGAAGCGGCGTACGCCGGTGCGGGGTGGTGCGTTCCGCGACCTGCCCGCCGACCGCGGCGGGCTCGGCCGGGTCCGGCTGCTCGCGCACGCCGGCGGACCCGGCGGGGGCGCGGCCGGGTGGGCGGCGATCTGCCGACTGGTCTCGCAGGTCCACCTGGCCGGCGAGCGCGGTCGTCCGGTCGCGACCCTCGACCTGCTCGCGCCCTACCTCGAGGGCGGCGACGTCGTGGTGCTGCTCGGACCCGACTCCCCGGTGGGAGCCGCGGTGACCCGTCGGCGCGACGACCTCGCCCTGGCGGCGCTCGCGCCGTGGCGGGAGGTGGTCGCCACCGAGAACCTCCTGCTCGAGCTGGTCACCCACCGGCTCCCCGGGCGCGGCGGCGCCTGGGGGCCGGGCACCTCCGTCCACGCCGCCCGGATGGCGGGCGTGGCCCGCACCGCCGGGCTCGGTGCGGTCCTCACCAACGCCGTCCGCTACGCCGACCGGCTCGACGCGCCGACCGTCGACGTCCTCGACGCCGCCCGCCGGCTGGTGGCGCTCGACCGGCGCCACCTCGACCGCGGCAACGCCGAGGGGTTCCTCAAGTCGGGCAAGCAGATGGTCGAGGTCGCCGAGGAGATCTGCCGGCTCTCGGGCCTCGCCGCCGATCCCGCCCGCGAGGCCGGCCGGCTGATCGCCGACACCCGGACCCTCGCCGACCGCTGCGCCCTCGACCCCGCTGCCGACCTCGGGATCGGCCGGGTGCACCTGCCCGAGCTCGAGCTCACCGGCGTCGGCGACGACGACGCCGACCGTGCCCTCCGGGAGCGCTGCGAGGGCGGGATCGGCCGCCGCTACGGCTCCGGGCCGCGCCAGCGGATCTGGAAGCGGCTCGACGACGAGCTCGAGATCGTCCGCGGCCTCGGCTACGCGTCGTACTTCCTGACCGTCGGCGACATCACCGACCTGATCCGCGAGCGCGGCGTGCGGTGCGCGGCCCGCGGTTCCGGCGCCGGCAGCCTCGTCAACTACCTGCTCGGCGTCTCCGGGGTCGACCCGATCCGCCACGACCTGCTGGTCGAGCGGTTCCTCTCGCCGCTGCGCCACTCGCTGCCCGACATCGACATCGACGTGGAGTCCGCGCGGCGGCTGGAGATCTACGAGGCGATCCTCGACCGGTACGGCGGCGAGCGCTGCGTCTGCGTGTCGATGATGGACACCTACCGGGTCCGCCACGCCGTCCGCGACGTCGGCGGCGCGCTCGGGATGCCGCCCGGCGAGATCGACGCGATCGCCAAGGCGTTCCCCCACATCCGGGCCCGCGACGCCCGGATGGCGCTGCGTGACCTGCCCGAGCTCGCGGCCAGCGGCCTCACCGACGAGCGGCTCGACCTGTTCTTCGGCCTCGTCGAGCGGCTCGACGGGTTGCCGCGTCACATCGCGATGCACCCCTGCGGGGTGCTGCTCTCCGACGCCACGCTGCTCGACCGCACCCCGGTCGAGGCGTCCTACGCAGGCTTCCCGATGAGCCAGTTCGACAAGGACGACGTCGAGGAGCTCGGGCTGCTCAAGCTCGACGTGCTCGGCATCCGGATGCAGTCGGCGATGGCCCACGCGGTGGCCGAGATCAGGCGGGTCGACGGGGTCGGGATCGACCTCGACGACGAGGCCGACGTGCCGTTCGACGACCCCGACACCTACGCCATGATCAGCGACGCCAAGACCCTCGGGGTGTTCCAGATCGAGTCGCCGGGGCAGCGGGAGCTGGTCGGCAAGTCCGGGATCGACTCCTTCTCCGACATCATCACCGACATCTCGCTGTTCCGGCCCGGCCCGGTCAAGAGCGACATGATCACGCCCTACCTCGAGGTCAAGCAGGGCTGGAAGGACGTGCGCTACCTCCACGACGACCTGCGGCCGATCCTCGAGGACACCTACGGCGTGGTCGTCTTCCACGAGCAGGTGATCGAGATGATCGCCTGCTTCGCCGGCATCACCCGCGCCGAGGCCGACGAGAAGCGGCGTGCGCTCGGCGACGTCGAGGGGATGGCCGAGACGAAGCTGTGGTTCTTCCCACGAGCGCTCGGCCGCGGCTACCCGCTGCCGGTGGTGGAGAAGATCTGGGACGTGCTGGCGGCGTTCGCCAGCTTCGGGTTCTGCAAGGCCCACGCGGCGGCGTTCGCGCTGCCCACGTTCCAGTCGGCCTGGCTCAAGGCGCACTGGCCGGCCCACTTCCTGGCCGGCGTGCTCACCCACGACCCCGGCATGTACCCCAAGCGGCTGATCCTCGACGACGCCCGGCAGTGCGGCATCACCGTGCTCGGGCTCGACGTCAACGCCAGTCACAAGGCGTACGCCGTCGAGCGGCTCCCCGACGACCTGGTCGGCGAGGGGAAGCCGCACGCGATCCGCCTCGCGCTGGCCGAGCTGAAGGGGATCAACGACTCCGAGGTGGAGCGGATCCTCGCCAGCCGGCCCTACCACTCGCTCACCGACTTCTGGCACCGCGCGCGGGTCTCCCGGCCGGTGGTCGAGCGGCTCGTGCTCACCGGCGCCTTCGACCGGCTCTACGACATCACGACCGATCGAGTGGGGAGCACGACCCGGCGCGACCTGCTGCTCCAGGTGATGGAGCTCGACCGCTACGCCCGCTCCCTCGACCGCGCCACCCGCGGTCGCGGACTGGGCTCGCGCCGACGTACGACGCCGTCTCGCCAGGAACCCGTGTCGCGGGCAGCTGCCCGCAACAGCACCGACCCGCTCGACCGGGAGGCCGCGCCCCCGGTCGAGCGGCACGCCCTGGCCGAGGCCGGGGTGTGGGCGCGCGCCAGCGCCCAGTCGCGGGCCACCGCGCCTGCCGGTGCGGTCGAGTCGGTCCAGCTCACCCTCGACCTCGGCGACCGGCCGGGGGAGGGCGAGATCTCCGGGCTGCCGGAGATGAACGCCGAGGAGCGGATGCGCGCCGAGCTGGAGATCCTCGGGCTCGACGTCAGCAGCCACGTCGTCGACCGGTACGCCGAGTTCCTCGACGAGCTCGGCATCACCCGCAGCCGCGACCTGCTCCAGCGCCGCAGCAAGGCCGACCTGCTGGTCGCCGGCGTCAAGGTCGCCACCCAGACCCCGCCGGTCCGCTCCGGCCGCCGGGTCGTCTTCCTGACCCTCGACGACGCCACCGGCCCGGTCGACGCCACGTTCTTCGAGGACGCCCAAGGCCCCTACGCCGCCACCGTGTTCGGCTCGTGGCTGCTGGTGGTCCGCGGCGAGCTGCGCCGCACCGGCTACCGCGGGGTGTCGCTGCGGGCGACCGGTGCCTGGGAGCTCCCCGCACTCCACGACCTCTGGCAGCGCGAGGGGATGGCGGCGGTCCACGAGGCGATCGAGACCGTCCCCGAAGGGTTCACCCCACCGTCCCAGCAGCGGGTCCTGGTCCACTCCAGCGGCTTCCAGATGTCGCCGTACGCCGACATCTTGCCGGCCGGCGACGCGGTCAAGGACGTCGCGCGCAAGCTGTGGCACCGCAGTCCCGGGAGTCCCGGATGAGCCTGCCCCTAGGCTGGCCCCCATGCCGATCGGACCTGCCAGCGGATCCGCCAGCGAGCGCCGCGGCGCGGCCCGGACCGCCGTCGTGTGGGCGGGCCTGCAGCCGGTCTGGGACCGCGCCCCCGGCCAGGACGTGCTCGACATCGGTGGTGGCACCGGCGGGTTCGCGGTCCGGGTCGCAGAGCTCGGCCACCGGGTCCGGGTCGTCGACCCCAGCCCCGACGCCCTGGCCGCCCTCGACCGCCGGGCACGGGAGAGCGGGGTCGAGGTCACCGGGCAGCAGGGCGACCTCTCGTCCCTGCTCGACGTCGCCGACTCCGCCAGCGCCGACGTCGTGCTCTGCCACGGCGTCCTCGAGGTCGTCGACGACCCCGCCGCCGCGCTCGCCACGATCGCCGAGGTGCTGCGTCCCGGTGGCGTGCTCAGCCTGCTGGTCGCCCAGCGTCACGCTGCCGTGGTCGCCCGCGCCATGGCCGGCCACTTCGAGCAGGCCCGGGCGATCCTCGACGGGATCGAGCCGGCGGGCCGCTCCGGTCGCCGGTTCACCGCCCCCGAGCTCGAGGAGCTGCTGCCCGCGGCCGGGTTCACGGTCACCACGACCCACGCCGTGCGGGTCTTCTCCGACCTGGTGCCCGGCAGCCTGCTCGACCTCGAGCCCGGCGCCACCGGGTCGCTGCTCGAGCTGGAGAAGGCGGTCTCGGAGCGGGCCGAGTACCTCCCGCTCGCCGCACAGCTCCACGTCGTCGCCTCGCGTTGACAGCCGGGGTCCGTGATGGACCTCTCCTGGGACTGCCCGGTCCTCCACGTCGACATGGACGCGTTCTACGCCTCCGTCGCGACCCGTGACCGGCCCGACCTCGACGACCAGCCGGTCGTCGTGGGCGGCGGCAGCCGCGGGGTCGTGCTGTCGGCCAACTACCTCGCGCGGCAGTACGGCGTCCGCTCGGCCATGCCGATGACCCGCGCTCGCCGGCTCTGCCCGCGCGCGGTGGTCGTCGCCCCCGACTTCGACACGTTCTCCTCCGTCTCGACCTCGGTGATCGAGACGTTCCGCCGGGTCACCCCGCTGGTCGAGGTGCTCTCGCTCGACGAGGCGTTCCTCGACGTCCGCGGCGCGACGCGGCGGCTCGGGTCGCCGCTGCAGATCGCCGAGCAGCTGCGCGCGGTCGTCCACGACGAACAGGGCATCACCTGCTCGGTCGGGGTGGCCGCGGCGCCGTCGGTCGCCAAGCTCGGCAGCAAGCAGGCCAAGCCCGACGGCGTGGTGGTGGTGCCGCCGGCCCAGGTCGCGGCGTTCCTCCACCCGCTGGACGTCGGTGAGCTCTACGGCGTGGGGGAGAAGACCCAGGCGATGCTCCACCGGCTGGGGCTGGTCACGGTCGGCGACGTCGCTCGCACCCCGGTGCGCACCCTGCGTCGCGCGGTCGGCCACCACCTCGGCGAGCACCTCCACGAGCTGGCATGGGGGACTGACCGGCGGCCGATCGTGTCGCGCCACGCCCCGGCGTTCTTCGGTGGCGACCCCGACAAGTCGATGGGGGCGCAGGAGACGTTCGGCCGCGACACCGACGACCGGGAGGTGGTGGTGCGCGAGCTGTTGCGGCTGGCGGCGAAGGTCGGGCGCCGGATGCGGGTGGCGGGGGTCGCCGGTCGCACCGTCACGATCACCGTCCGGTTCGCCGACTTCACCACCATCACCCGCTCCCGCACGCTGCCGGAGGCCACCGACGTGACCGTCGAGATCCACCAGGCGGCGACTCGGCTCTACGACGCGCTCGGCCTCCAGCGCGCCCGGGTCCGGCTGGTCGGCGTCCGCGTCGAGGGGTTGCTCCCGCGCGAGCGGGTGCACCGGCAGCTGGTGCTGGGAGAGCCGGAGCGCGGCTGGCACGAGGCCGACCGTGCCGCCGACCGGGCCGTGCGCCGCTTCGGTAGCGCCGCCGTCCGTCCCGCCAGCCTGCTCGCCGAGCGCTGATCGAGCGCTCATCGCGAGCTGGCGGGACCGGATCCCACCCCGAGGGGTTGCGATCGGGAACAAATAAACAGACAGGTGTACCCACCTCACCAACACCTGCCTAGACTTGAACAACACGCCCCGACCAGCGGGAGGAAACTGTGCCTCTCTCCGAGGAAGAGCTTCGACTCCTCGAGCAGATGGAGCGCGCGCTCGTCGAGGAGGACCCGAAGTTCGCCTCGACCCTGCGCGGCACCTCGCTGCGCAGCGTGGCGCGCCGCAAGGCCGTCATCGCCGGAGTCGTGTTCGTCATCGGAGTGGCGGTCATGATGACCGGGCTGGTCATGCAGTGGATCCCGGTCGGGATCGGTGGGTTCGTCGTGATGCTCGCCTCGGCCACCGTCGCCCTCAGCGCGCTGCGCGGACAGCGAGGCGCCCCGGCTGGCGCCACCGACGCTTCCGCGTCCGACCCCCAGAGCGGGCTCACCCTGCTGCAGGGCGGCCGGCGCGACCGCCGTCCGCGCCGGACGAAGAGCAGTGACTCCTTCATGGAACGCATGGAGGAGCGGTGGCGTCGTCGTCGGGAGACCGGCGGCTTCTGACCGGTCGTCCCAATCCGGCGGTCCTCGCGCTAACCGACGTGGTCGACCACGCCTGACCGCTGGGCGGTCGACGTCAGCCGCGGCAGATCGATGCCCTTCCGGCGCCACGGCAGCACCGACGCGGGCCACCAGGTCGCCCGACGCTGGGCGCGCTGGGTCGCCCCGTAGAACAGGGCCGCCTGCACCGTCTCCGTGTCCGTCACCACCTGCGGGTCGATCGGGCCGTCGCTGCCGGGCGGGCGGGCGTAGCGCAGCAGCTCGAGGGTCAGGACCAGCCGGTCGAGCGCCTCGACCGCCTCGGGGGCGACCTGCGCCCCACGTGCGGGTCGTTCGAGTGCCTCGCCACTCGGCGGCGTGCCGAGGAACCGCACCACCTGGTCACGTGTCTCCTGCGGAGAACGCGCGTCGGGCCAGGGCACCCCGAGGTCGAGGGCGGTCGCGCGCAGGTCGACCCAGGCCGGCTCGATCGCTCCCTGCAGCCGTTCGCGGGAACGACTCCGGCGGATCAGCCGCGGCGCCAGCAGCACCACGAGCAGCAGCACGATGACCGCGAACGCCACCAGGAGCTCGTCCCAGATCCCCCACCCGCCGGCCCCCTGCTCGCCGGCGGGCAGCTCCCCGCCAGGGTCGAGGGTCCGGGTCGGGTCGAGCGGGTTGGTCGCGCTGGGCTCCTCGCTGGGTCCGGTGGAGGACTCGCTCGGCGGGGCGACCGATACGCCTCCTTCGGTGTACGACGGCACGTCGGCGGCCCGGTTGCCGGGCGTCGGCTCGAACCGGACCCAGCCCGCACCGGAGAAGTACAGCTCCGGCCACGCGTGGAAGTCGTCGGTGGAGTACTCCCACTGGCCGTCGTCGAGCTCGGTCGGTGAGAGGAAGCCGACCGCCACCCGGGCCGGGATGCCGAGAGCGCGCGCCATCGCCGCCATGGCTGACGCGAACTGCTCGCAGTAGCCGACCCGGCCGTCGTCGCCCTCCTGCAGGAACGCGACGAGCTCGTCCACGCCGTTGCCCGGGGCTGCTTGCTTCAGGTCGTACTCGAAGCCGCCGCCCTCCCGGAACCAGTCCTGCAGCGCGACCGCCTTCTCGTATCGGGACGGGTAGTCACGGGTGACGTCCTGCGCGAGGGAGTCGACGTACGTCGGGAAGTCGTCGGGGAGCTCGATGTAGTCACGGCTCACCTTGCCCGTCCAGGACGGGGCGTCGCGGAGCACCTCGGACTCGACGTCGAGCTCGACCTCGGTGAACGTGAACGTGAGCCCCTCGGTGCTCAGCCCGTCGGGGTAGGCCATGAAGTCGAGGGTCTCGGAGTCGTAGCGCCAGTCGCCCGCCGCGGAGACCCGGTCGACGGGATAGGCGAGCGGCAGGTAGTCGGACTCGAAGTCGAGGGCCGAGGACACGAAGTAGTCGTGGCGCACGCGCTCCACAGCCGGGTCGATCTCGTCGGTGGGGACCGGGCCCTGCGCGCGGTTCTCCGTCGGCACCTCGCGCTTGCCGGTGCTCCACTCGTTCTCGTTGAACACCGTGAGCGACGCGAGCCGCAGGTACGACGGGGAGGGGTCCTGGGTCTGGAACCGGAACACCGGCCGGTCCTCGCCGCGGAGCAGGTCGCGCCGTAGGTCGGTGATGGGGTTCTCGACGATGATGCTGCCGCCGGTGCCGCTGCCCGGGCCGAACCCGAACACGCTGAGCGACAGAGTCGGCACGAACTGCGGGACGAGGACCGCGAGGACGAGCGCCGACCCGGCGAGCGCGCTGGCCGAGGTCCGGATGGCGCTGCTGCTGATCGACGTCGACGACCCGGTGGCGCCGTCGGCGCCGAGGCCCCGGCCCCACCGCGAGGTCTGCTCGCGGTGCTGGAGGAAGAGCATGAGCAGGAACCCGGCCGAGGTGACCGCGAAGCTCCACCACGGCACGCCGTCGGAGATCATGCTGATCGGGATGCTGTAGATCGTCAGCAGCGGCAGCCCGGCCAGGGACACGCGGCGGAGCCCGCCGACGCACAGGTCCACCACGACGATGCACAGGAAGCCGCCGAGGATCAGCAGCGCCTCGATGCCGGGAGCCGTCGCGGGCACGGGGGCCTGGTAGCTCTGGGCGCTGTTGACGGCGCCGGTGAGCTTCGAGCCCATCCGGAGCCAGCCCTCACCCGTGACGACGAGCGTCCCGGCGACCAGGCTGCCGGCGGCCACGCCACCGACCACGAGCTGCACCAGTGCCACGAGCGAGGGCGGCCACCGCAGGTGGCGCAGCCCGGCCCCGAGCGCGGCGACGAGCACGGCGAGCACGAGCAGCGGCCAGATGAAGCGACCGGGCGCCTCGGTGAAACCGCGCCATGACGAGAAGGCGAGCCAGGTCGTGCCGGCCGCCGCGGCGGTCAGCGCCAGGCTGTCGGCGAGCGCGCGGCGCCGGGTGCTCATCGGACAACCCCCATCCGCGGGTCACCGGGGCCGCGGGCGGCCCGGGCGTTGCTGACGGCGAGGTCCTGCCAGACCGCGGCGAGCCGGTCGCGCGGGCCGAGCGTGACGGCCCGCCAGCCCTGCGCCGTGAGGACCGGGGTGGCCGGGCCGTTGCCCGGCCGTCCGCCCCAGCCCTCGACGTCAAGGGCGACGGCCAGCGCGGGCATCGAGTGGTGGAGCATCCGGCGGAACACCGGGGCGTCGAGGTCGCCGACGGCTCCCGTCACGGCCACCAGCAGGCCGCCCTGCTGCGGGTCGGCGAGCCAGTTGGTCTCGAGCCACGACTGGTCGACCGCCTCGACCACGGCGAGCGACTCGAGCAGGGGGGCGGTGTTGAGCTCCGCGTCGCGGAAGTGCCAGGCGGTCGTGGGGTCGTCACCGGTGGCGGTCACCAGCCGGACCGTGAAGCCGCGCTGGCTCAGGTGGACGGCGATCGAGGCGGTCGCGGAGACGGCGGCCTCGAGCGACGAGGCGATGCCCTGACCCCGGTGGGCGCGGGTCCGGTTGTCGAGGAACAGCGTCGCGCGGCTCTGCCACGGCTGCTCCTCGCGGCGGACCATCAGCTCACCCGTGCGGGCGGAGCTGCGCCAGTGCACGCGGCGCAGGTCGTCGCCGTGGCGGTACTCGCGCACCGTGACGTCCTCCGCGCTGCCGGCCGCGAACGCTCGCGGCCGGTTGTCGCCCGAGCCGGTCCACGCACCGCCGAGCGGGACGTGGGGGAGCGGCACGGTCCGTGGCACCACCGTGATCGGCACCGTGGTCCGAAAGGAGCGCCCGAGCTCCACGAGCCCGAACGGGTCGCTGACGCGCACCGACATCGGCCCGATCTGGAAGTGGCCGCGGACGTCGGAGCGGATCTGGTAGGTCACGTCGCGGCGCCAGCCGTGGCCGATGCCCTCGAGGACGAACCGGGGGCGGGTGCCGAGCACGTACGGGACCTGGTCCTCGAGCATGAGGACTCCGCTCGGCGTACGGCCCTCGTTGGTGAGCGCCAGCGTCACGTGGGCGGGCGAACCGGCCGTCACGAGCTGCGGGGTGACCGTCCGCACCAGCGACAGCCGGTAGCGGCTGCGGCCGATCAGGCCCGCCGCGAGCAGCGGCAGCGCCGCGACCAGGATCCCCACCCGGGTCAGCTGCGGCTGCCCCATGACGACCGCGCAGACGATCGCGGTCACGCCCGCCGCGAGGAACGCCCGGCCGCGCAGCGTGAGTCCGGACAGGGCCTCACGCACGGTCGTCGGCGATCACGAGGTCGGGGCGCCACCCGGGACCGGAACGGCGGCCACGATGGCGTCGAGGATGTCGGTCGTGGAGCGACCACTCATGGCGGCCTCCACGCTGGGCAGGAGCCGGTGCGCGAGCACGGGCTGCGAGAGCGACCGGAGGTCGTCGGGGAGGACGTAGTCGCGGCCGGCCATCGCGGCGCGGGCCTTCGCGGCACGGACCAGGTGCAGCGTGGCGCGCGGCGAGGCACCGAGCGTCAGGTCGCTCGACCGGCGGGTGGCCGAGGTCAGCGACACGGCGTACTTCTGCACCGCGTCGGAGACGTAGACCTGCCCGACGATGCCGGACAGCTTGCGGATCTCGGCCGCGTCGGTCACCGGCTCGAGGTCGTCGAGGGGGTTGGACATCGTGTGGGAGGTCAACATCGCCATCTCGGCGGCCTCGACGGGGTAGCCCACCGACACCCGGGCCATGAAGCGGTCGCGCTGGGCCTCGGGCAGGGCGTAGGTGCCCTCCATCTCGATCGGGTTCTGGGTCGCGATGACCATGAACGGCGTGTCGAGCTGGTACGTCGTGTTGTCGACCGTGACCTGTCGTTCCTCCATGCACTCGAGGAGCGCCGACTGGGTCTTGGGCGAGGCGCGGTTGATCTCGTCGCCGACGACGATGTTCGCGAAGATGCCGCCGGGGCGGAACTCGAACTCACGGCTGTTCTGGTTGAACACCGACACGCCGGTCACGTCGGACGGCAGCAGGTCGGGCGTGAACTGGATGCGTCGCACGGTGCAGTCGATGCTGCGCGCGAGTGCCTTGCTCAGCATGGTCTTGCCGACACCGGGGACGTCCTCGATCAGCAGGTGCCCCTCGGCCAGCAGCACCACGAGCGCCGAGGACACCACGTCGGGCTTGCCCTCGATCACGCGCTCCACGTTCGTGCGGACCTGACCGACCACCCGACCGAGCGTCTCCAGGTCGGCAGTCGTGTGACCGCTCGCCCTCGTCTCCTGCGTGTCCACAGATCGTTCCCTCCACCCGTCCGGATCCAGTGTCGCCCCAACCACCTCGCGGTGTGAACCAGCAACCTATGACGTCGTTCTCGCGAGGTTCGGACGCGCGACGTCACGAAATGGTTTCGATCCATTCTCCACCGCCGGTGGGCGACCGTCCCGCCCGTCCGGCGCGGGTCCTCCACCTCCCTCCACCGGGCGCTCGTCCACCTGTGCGCGGGTGCCGACCCGGGCCGGTGGGGGGTGAGCAGGCCGACGCCAGGGCCAACACGCGGGGGATTTGGGTGACAGATGGTTGACGGTGGAGTGAAGTGGCGTATGGTGGAGCGCAGTGGAGGGAGACCCGGTCGTGGGCTCTCAGGGGAGGAGGTCGCCCGATGTTGATGGGCACCTTCACCCCACGGCTCGACGACAAGGGCCGGCTCTTCCTCCCGGCGAAGTTCAGGGACCAGCTGACGGAGGGGCTCGTGGTCACGAGGGGACAGGAACGGTGTCTCACCGTCTGGCCGCGCCCCGCCTTCGAGCAGGTGGCCACCCAGGCCCAGGCCGCGCCGGTGACCGACCGGGGCGTCCGTGACTACACCCGACTGCTGTTCGCCGGAGCGTCCGACGACCAGCCCGACAAGCAGGGCCGGCTCACCATCCCGCCGATGCTCCGCGAGTACGCCGACCTCACCCGCGACGTCGTGGTGATCGGCGTCGTGAACCGGCTGGAGATCTGGGACGCCGCCCGCTGGCAGACGTACTCCGACGCGCACGAGGACGAGTTCTCCGACCTCGGCGAAGAGGTCTTCCCGACGGCGTGAGCCGCCGGCCACCGCAGCACCGCAGCACTGCACCACCGCACACCGACAACAGCAGAACGGATCGCACGGCGAGGTCTCGGGCCCGCTCCTCGGCATCTGGGGCACCTTCCCCGGCACCAGACGTCGACTTCCCGTCCGGGGGAGCGGGCAGGGACCTGGCCGTGCGATCCGACGTACCACCGCCTGACACCTTCCCGGCAGCACCCGCACCACCACGATGGGGTCGAGACAGATGAGCATCACAGCCGCAGACGTCGGTGCCCCCGGCGCGCCGCTCGCCACGGAACCGCGGGTGCGGCACCTGGCGCGCGAGGCGATCGTGCTGATGGCGTTCTCGGCGGGTGCGTCGACCACGATCGCCGGCTGCCTCCTGCTGCTGTCCGCGCTGGGCCGCCGGGGCTGACCATGACGACCCCCTCCCACGTCCCGGTGCTCCTCGACCGGGTCGTCGCCCTCCTGACGCCCGCCCTCGACCGCCAGGGCGCCGTGCTGGTCGACGCCACGCTCGGTCTCGGCGGCCACACCGAGGCGGTCCTCATGAGCTGCTCGCTCGCCCGGGTGATCGGGATCGACCGCGACGAGTCGGCACTCGCGATGGCCGGCGAGCGGCTCGCCCCGTTCGGCGACCGGTTCACCGGTGTCCACGCGCGGTACGACGAGCTGCCCGACGTCCTCGAGGAGCAGCACCTCGACGCCGTCGACGCGGTGCTCTTCGACCTCGGTGTCTCCTCGCTCCAGCTCGACGTGACCGAGCGCGGCTTCGCCTACCGCGAGGACGCACCGCTCGACATGCGGATGGACCCGAGCACCGGTCCGACGGCCGCCGACGTCCTCAACGACTACCCCGAGGCCGAGCTGGCCCGGATCCTCCAGCAGTACGGCGAGGAGCGGTTCGCGCGCCGGATCGCCGGAGCGGTCGTGCGCGAGCGGGCTCGGGAACCGTTCTCGACCTCCGCCCGGCTCGTCGAGCTGCTCTACGCGACGATCCCGGCGCCCGCGCGGCGGACCGGCGGCCACCCCGCGAAGCGCACCTTCCAGGCGCTGCGGATGGAGGTCAACGACGAGCTCGCCGTGCTGCGACGGGCGCTGCCGGCCGCGGTCGACGCGATCCGGGTCGGCGGTCGGGTCGTCGTCGAGTCGTACCACTCCCTGGAGGACCGCCTCGTGAAGCACACCTTCGCCGCCGCGACCCGCAGCGACGTACCCCCCGACCTGCCGTTCATCCCGGAGGGTCACGAGCCCTCGCTGCGGCTGGTGACGCGCGGTGCCGAGCGGGCCGGGCCCGACGAGATCGACCAGAACCCGCGCGCGGCCTCCGTCCGGCTGCGCGCCATCGAGCGAGTCAGAGGAGTCGCGTCATGAGCAGTCCGGCCGCCCAGCTGCGCACCCGGGTGCCGCGGATCGCCGAGGCCGCGGTCGAGAAGGCCCGGCTGCGGGTGGTCCCGCGCCGCCGTACCCAGGTGGCCCGGATGCCGTTCGTCGCGCTGGTCAGCCTGGTGCTGCTCGGCGGGGTGATCGGCCTCCTGCTGTTCAACACCTCGATGCAGCAGGCGGCCTTCGCGACCACCGCGCTGGAGCAGCAGGCTGGCACGCTCTCGGCGCGGCAGCAGACGCTCGAGATGGAGCTCGACGTGCTCCGCAACCCCCAGCGGGTCGCCGAGAAGGCGCAGGCGATGGGCATGGTGCCGAGCGGCACGCCGGCCTACCTCCTGCTGGAGGACGGCTCGGTGCTCGGCAAGCCCACCGCGGCCACCGCCGCCGACCACCTCCGGCTCCGGGCGCGGCTCCCCGCGAAGCCCGCGATCCTCGACCCCGCACCGATCGTCCACCAGGTCGTGGGCGAGGGCCCGAGCTCGGCCTCGCTCGAGGGCCGCGGCAACGAGGGCCGACCTGTCACCGGGAACCGGGACTGAGGGGCTGGCACGCGTGCGCACTTCCACCCGACCCTCGCGACCCCGCGGGACCGTGCGCGGCTCGCCGCTGTTCCGGCTGCGGCTGGGCTTCCTGCTGATCGCGATGGTGCTGTCGGTGTTCGGTGCGCGGCTCGTGCAGCTGCAGGGCGTCGACCCCAAGGCGTACGCCGAGATGGCGGCCGCGTCCGGCACGCAGGAGGTGTCGCTGCCGGCCAAGCGCGGCGACATCCTCGACCGCAACGGTGAGCCGTTCGCTCGCTCGGTCGAGGCGCTGATGGTGGTCGGCGACCCCGAGCTCACCGCCGACCAGGCACCCGAGCTCGCCCAGTTCCTCTCCCGTCGGCTCGACGTCGACTACTTCACCGTCCTGCCGCGGCTGCGCGAGGGGGGCAGCCGGTTCGAGTACCTCGCTCGCCGGGTGCCGTCGACGATCGCGACGAAGGTGGTCGAGGACGCCGAGAGGCTCGGCTTCGACGGGCTCGACACCCACCGCGACCCGCTGCGCGACTACCCGGCCGACGACGTCGCGGCCAACCTCGTCGGTTTCATGGGGACCGACGAGGCGCTCGCCGGGTTCGAGCGCACCTTCGACGCGCAGCTCGCCGGCGTCGACGGCTCCGCCCGCTACCAGGTCGGCGGCGGCAACCGGATCCCGCTGGGGGAGAACACCGTGGTCCGCCCCCGCGACGGGGAGGACCTGCACACCACCCTCGACCTCGACCTGCAGTGGTACACGCAGCGCGTGCTGCGCCAGACCGTCGAGGACTCCGGCGCCGAGTCGGGATTCGCGGTCGTCATGGACACGAAGACCGGAGAGCTCCTGGCCCTCGCCGACCACCCGACGTTCGACGCCAGCAACCCGCTCGTCGCTGACAAGAGTGACCTCGGGTCGCGGGCCCTGAACGACGTCTACGAGCCCGGGTCGGTCGAGAAGGTGCTGACGGCGGCCGGGCTGCTCGACGCCGGCAAGGTCACCCCGCGCACCAGGATCGTGGTGCGGCCGGAGCTTCACCGTGACGGCCGCACGATCGGGGACTGGTTCGACCACGGTCTGCTCCGGCTCACCATGGCCGGCGTCATCGCCAAGTCCTCCAACATCGGCACGGTGCGTGCGGCCGACGAGTTCGGCCGCGGCGAGCTGCGCCGCTACCTGACCCGCTTCGGCCTCGGCGACGCCACGGACATCGGCGTCCGCGGCGAGTCGCCCGGCATCCTGCCGGCACCCTCGCTGTGGAGCCGGCTGGTCGGCGACCGGGTGGCCTTCGGCCAGTCGCTGTCCGTCAACGCGGTGCAGATGGCGGCGGCCATCAACACCGTCGCCAACGGCGGCGTGCGGGTCGACCCGTCGCTGATCGTGGGCAGCGCCACGACCGACGACGGCACCCGCGTCGGCACCGAGCAGACGAGCACCCGTCGCGTCGTGAGCCGCAAGGCGGCGTACCAGACCGCGATGATGATGGAGCGCGTCACCGACCCGGACGAGGGCACCGCCCCGGCGGCGGCCGTGCCGGGCTACCGGGTCGCCGGCAAGACGGGCACCGCGCAGCGCGTGGGCGCCGACTGCGGCTGCTACGACGGGACGTTCACGGTCTCCTTCGCGGGCTTCGCGCCCGCCGACGACCCGCGCTTCACGATCTACGTCGTCATCCAGGACCCCGGCAACGGCGGCGGTGGCGGCTCGGTCGCGGGCCCGGCGTTCGCGAAGATCATGAGCTACGCGCTGCGGCGGTACGCCGTGCCGCCGACCGGTACCCGGCCCTCCCAGCTCCCGCTGGAGTGGTAGGCCGGCCGTCGCCTCCGGACCAAGTAGCCTCGCGGGCGTGGTGAGCGACGACCTGCTGGCACGGACGCGCCCGTCCGCGCCGACCCCGGTCGCGCTCGCCGACCTCGCCGCCTGGCTCGAGGATCACGGTGGCGTCCGCGGAGTCGGAGACCTGACGGCCGCCGTCACGGGGGTCTCGCTCAGCTCGCGGCGGATCCTGCCCGGCGACCTCTACGCCGGGCTGGCGGGCCAGCGCGCCCACGGCATCGAGTTCGCTGCGGACGCGGTGGCGGCCGGCGCGGTCGCGGTGCTCACGGACGAGGCCGGGGCCGACCGGGTGCCCGGCGTCCCCGCCCTCGTCGTCCCGCGCCCCCGCGACGTGCTCGGCGGGCTCGCGGCCCACGTGTACGGCGACCCCGCCGCGGCGCTGCGCCTGATCGGCGTCACCGGCACGCAGGGCAAGACCACCACGACCCGGCTGGCCGAGGGGGGCCTCCAGGCAGCCGGGGTCCCCGCCGCCGCCATCGGCACGGTCGGCACCCGGATCGCCGGCGAGGACGTCAAGACCGACCTGACCACGCCGGAGGCGCCCGACCTGCACGGCCTGTTCGCCCTGATGCGCGAGCGCGGGGTGGCGGCGTGCGCGATGGAGGTGTCGAGCCACGCGCTGGTCATGGGCCGGGTCGACGGGGTCGTGTTCGACGTCGCCGTGTTCACCAACCTCGGCCGCGACCACCTCGACTTCCACCGCGACCTCGACGACTACTACGCCGCCAAGGCGTCCCTCTTCACGCCGGAGCGGGCCCGCCGCGCACTCGTCAACGTCGACGACGCCCACGGCCGACGCCTGCTCGAGGAGATCACGATCCCGACGCGCACGTTCTCCGCGACCGGTGCCGACGCCGACTGGCGGGCCACCGACCTCGACCTCTCCGCGACCGGCAGCCGCTTCGTGGTGCACGGCCCCGACGGCCGGCGCGTCGAGGCCGGCGTCCCGCTGCCCGGCGACTTCAACGTGGCGAACGCGCTGGCCGCGGTGGCCGCGTGCGCCGAGGTGGGCTTCCCCGCCGACGCGGTGGCGGCAGGGATCGCAGCCGGCGCCGGCGTACCCGGACGGCTGGAGCGGATCGAGGCCGGCCAGGACTTCGCGGTCGTCGTCGACTACGCCCACAAGCCGGACGCCGTGGAGTCGGCGCTGCGCACGCTGCGACCGCTGACCGACGGCAGGTTGATCGTCGTGATCGGCGCGGGCGGCGACCGCGACCCCGGCAAGCGGCCGCTCATGGGCGAGATCGCCGCTCGGCTCGCCGACGTGCTCGTCGTGACCGACGACAACCCCCGGAGCGAGGACGCCGCCGCGATCCGCGCCGCCATCCTCGACGGCACGCGTGACTCGGTCGCCGAGGTGGTCGAGGTGGGGGACCGGCGGGCCGCGATCCGCGAGGCGCTCACGCGGGCGTCCACCGGCGACGTCGTGCTCGTCGCGGGCAAGGGCCACGAGACCGGGCAGGAGGTCGCCGGCACGACCCACCCGTTCGACGACCGCGACGTCGTCCGAGAGGAGCTCGATCGATGATCCCGATGACGCTCGGCGAGCTGGCCGAGGTCTCCGGCGCACGCCTCGTCGCGGGTGACGAGGCCGCGATCGTCGACGGTCCGGTCACCACCGACTCCCGGGAGTGCCGCCCCGGCAGCCTCTACGTCGCCCGGCGGGGCGAGCACGCCGACGGGCACGACTTCGCCCCGGCCGCTGTCGAGGCAGGGGCCGTCGCCGTCCTCGGTGAGCGCCCGATCCCGGCGGTGCCGACGCTGGTCGTCGAGGACGTCCAGACCTCGTTCGGTCGGGTGGCGCGTGGCGTGGTCGACCGCGCCCCGGACCTGACGGTGCTGGCCGTCACGGGGTCGTCCGGCAAGACCACGGTCAAGGACCTGCTGGCGGCGGTGCTGGCCACCGGCGGCCCGACGGTCGCGCCGGTCAACTCGCTCAACGGCGAGATCGGCGTACCGCTCACGGTGTGCCGGATCGACGGGGCCACCCGGTTCCTCGTGGCCGAGATGGGGGCACGCGGGATCGGCCACATCTCCTACCTGACCGAGATCGCGCCGCCCCGGGTGGCGATCGTCCTCAACGTCGGCCTGGCGCACGTGGGCGAGTTCGGGTCGGTGGACAACATCGCCCTCGCGAAGTCGGAGCTGCCCCGGTCCCTGCCGCCCGAGGGGCTGGCGGTCCTGAACCGGGACGACGCCCGGGTCGCCGCGATGGCCGCGGGACTGTCGTGTCGGGTCGTGACCGTGGGCGAGCACGAGGACGCGGACCTCCGAGCCGTCGACGTGCGGCTCGACGCGGGCGGACGCGCGTCCTACACGCTGGAGCGCTCGGGGGACCCGGGCGTCCGCGTGACCCTGGCACAGCCCGGACGCCACCAGGTGGGCAACTCGCTGGCGGTGCTGGCGTCGGCGGCCGAGGTGGGCGTACCCCTCGCGCAGGCGGTCGAGGTGCTGGCCACGGCCGGTCCCGCCAGTCGGTGGCGGATGGAGGTCACCGAGCGGGCCGACGGCGTCACGGTGGTCAACGACGCCTACAACGCCAACCCGGACTCGGTGAGGGCGGCGCTAAGGGCGCTGGCCGACATGGGCGTAGCCGGTCGCAGGATCGCCGTGCTCGGCGGCATGCTCGAGCTCGGCGAGGCGTCGGCCGAGCAGCACGAGGCGATCGGCACGGCGGCCGCCGAGGTCGGGGTCGACCTGGTCGTCGGCGTGGGGCCTCTGGCACGCGACGTGGTCGCCGGCTTCGAGGCCGCCGGCGCCGGTGAGGTCCACTGGGTTGAGGACACCGACGCCGCCCACGAGCTCCTGGAGTCGCTGCTGCATCCGGGCGACACCGTGCTGCTGAAGTCGAGCAGGGACGCCGGGCTGCGCTGGCTGGGCGACCGGCTGAGCGGCTCGGACCGGGGGAGCGCGACCCGGTGAGGGCGATCCTGCTCGGCGGGGGGTTGGCGCTGCTGTTCTCGCTGTTCGGCACCCGGGTAGCGATCGGGGCCTTCACCCGGCTGGGCTACGGCCAGGAGGTCCGTGACGACGGGCCGACCACTCACCACGTCAAGCGCGGTACGCCGACCATGGGCGGGGTCGTGGTGGTCGCCGCCACGGTGGTGGGCTACTTCCTGGCGAAGCTGATCACCGTCGACGTCCCCTCAGCGTCCGCGCTGCTGCTGCTGTTCCTGCTCGTCGGCTGCGGGTCGGTCGGTTTCCTGGACGACTACATCAAGGTCGCCAAGCGTCGCAGCCTGGGCCTGCGCAGCAAGGCGAAGATGATCGGCCTCACCGTGGTCGCCCTCGTCTTCGGCGTGCTCTCGCTGCTTCCGGCCCTCGAGAACGACCACGGGCTGACCCCCGCGAGCACCGCGGTCTCGTTCATCCGTGACATCGAGTGGCTGACGCTCCCGGCAGTCCTGGCCGTGATGCTCTTCTGGCTCGTCGTCACCGGCACCAGCAACGCGGTCAACCTCGCCGACGGTCTCGACGGCCTGGCGGCCGGGGCCTCGGTGATGGTGTTCGGGGCCTACATGCTGGTCAACATCTGGCAGAACAACCAGTCGTGCGACCTGGTCGGCGGCCGCACCTGCTACGACGTCCGCGATCCGCTCGACCTCGCCGTCATCGCGGCCGCCCTCACCGGTGCCTGCTTCGGGTTCCTCTGGTGGAACGCCTCTCCCGCCGCGATCATCTTGGGCGACACCGGCTCACTGGCCCTCGGTGGCGCGCTCGCCGGCTTCGCGATCCTGACCCGCACCGAGCTGCTGCTGCTGGTGCTCGGCGGGCTGTTCGTGGTGATCACGCTCTCGGTGGTCATCCAGGTCGTCGTCTTCAAGGCCAGTCGCGGGTCCGCACTCGTCCGCCGGGTGCTCCGGGTCGGCCCTGGCCACCGGGTGTTCCGGATCGCCCCGCTGCACCACCACTTCGAGCAGCTCGGGTGGGCAGAGGTCACCGTGGCGATCCGGTTCTGGATCATCACCGGCCTGTGCGTCGCCACCGGCCTCGGCGTCTTCTACGCCGAGTGGGTCGTGGGCTACTGACGGCGGGGCGTGACGGGGCGATCCTGGGGGTGCGCGACAATGACGCCGCCGAGGACGTCGTCCTCGTGATGGAGGAGGGAGGGGAGCGGAGCCGGTGAGAGCGATCCTGCTCGGGGGCGGCCTGGCGCTGCTGATCTCGCTGCTCGGCACCCGCGTCGCGATCCGCGCCTTCACCAACCTCGGCTACGGCCAGGAGATCCGCGACGACGGACCGACCACCCACCACACCAAGCGCGGCACCCCCACCATGGGCGGCGTCGTCATCGTGCTCGCCACCGTCCTCGGTTACTTCCTCGCCAAGCTGATCACCCTCGACGCGCCGTCGGCCTCCGCGCTGCTGCTGCTCTTCCTGTTCGTGGGCTGCGGCATCGTCGGCTTCCTCGACGACTTCATCAAGATCGTCAAGCAGCGCAGTCTCGGGCTGCGGAGCAAGGCGAAGATGATCGGCCTCACCGTGGTCGCCCTCACGTTCGGGATCGTCTCCCTGCTGCCGGCGCTCGAGGACGCGCGGGAGCAGACCCCGGCGAGCCGGCACCTGTCCTTCATCCGCGACTTCGAGTCGTTCACGCTCCCGGCGGTGGTCGTGGTGCTCCTGATCTGGTTGATCGTGGCCGGGACCAGCAACGCCGTGAACCTCACCGACGGTCTCGACGGCCTGGCGACCGGCGCCTCGGTGATGGTGTTCGGGGCCTACATGCTGGTCAACATCTGGCAGAACAACCAGTCGTGCGCGCTCACCGGCGGCCGCACCTGCTACGACGTACGAGATCCGCTGGACCTGGCCGTGATCGCCGCCGCGATCACCGGCGCCTGCTTCGGCTTCCTCTGGTGGAACGCCTCGCCCGCCGCGATCTTCATGGGCGACACCGGGTCCCTCGCCCTCGGCGGTGCCCTGGCCGGGTTCGCGGTCCTCACCCGCACCGAGTTCCTCATGGTCATCCTCGGCGGCCTGTTCGTCGCCGAGACCCTGTCGGTGATGCTCCAGGTCGGCTTCTTCCGGGTCACGAAGGGCCGACGGATCTTCCGGATGGCGCCGCTGCACCACCACTTCGAGATGCTCGGCTGGGAGCAGGTCACGGTCGTGATCCGGTTCTGGATCATCACCGGCCTCTGTGTCGCCGCCGGCCTCGGCGTCTTCTACGCCGAGTGGGTCGCCGGGTACTGATGGTCGACGTCGCGCCCTTCCACCGGACCAGCGACTGGTCACAGGTCCGGGCTGCTGTCGCCGGCTTCGGCGTCAGCGGCTTCGCCGCTGCCGACAACCTGACCCACCTCGGCGCCACCGTCACGGCGCTCGACGAGGGCACCGACGAGACGAAGGCCGAGCAGGCCCAGCTGCTCGAGGTGCTGGGCGCGACGGTCCGGCTGGGCGAGGGGGCCACGGCCGCGCTGCCGGACGCGGTCGACGTGCTCGTCGTGAGCCCCGGCTGGCGGCCCGACCACCCGCTGCTGCAGGAGGCGGCGGCGCGAGGCGTCCCGGTGTGGGGCGAGGTCGAGCTCGCGTGGCGGCTCCGCGACCCGGAGCGGCCGGCGCCGTGGCTCGCGGTCACCGGCACCAACGGCAAGACGACGACGGTGCAGATGCTCGACCACATCCTGCGGGCCGCCGGCCTGCGCACCGCCGCCGTCGGCAACGTGGGCAGGCCCGTCGTCGAGGCGGTGATGGACCCGGCGCCGTACGACGTGTTCGCGGTCGAGCTGTCCAGCTTCCAGCTGCACTACGCGCGGTCGCTGAGCTGCGAGGCGGCCGCGGTGCTCAACGTCGCCGAGGACCACCTCGACTGGTACTCGTCGATGGCGGACTACGCCGCTGACAAGGGCCGGATCTACGAGCGGGTCCAGCGCGCCTGCGTCTACAACGTGGCAGACCCGGCCACGGAGGCGCTGGTCCGCGAGGCCGACGTGGTCGACGGTGCCCGGGCGGTGGGGTTCACGCTCGGGATGCCCGCGGTGGGGATGGTCGGGCTGGTCGAGGACATCCTGGCCGACCGCGCGTTCGTCGAGGAGCGGGCCACGTCCGCGGCCGAGCTCTGCACGCTCGGGGACCTGGCCTCGCCGGCGCCGCACTTCGTCGCCAACGCCCTCGCTGCCGCGGCGCTGGCCCGCGCCCACGGCGTTGGACAGGCAGCGGTCCGCGACGGGCTGCGGGCGTTCCGCCCCGACGGTCACCGGATCGCCACCGTCGCCGTGATCGACGGCGTCACCTGGGTCGACGACTCGAAGGCGACCAACCCCCACGCGGCGCAGTCGTCGCTCTCGGCGTACGACCCGGTCGTGTGGGTCGCCGGCGGCCTGGCCAAGGGCGCCCGGTTCGACGAGCTGGTGCAGGCCGTGGGAGACCGGTTGCGCGGAGCGGTGCTGCTCGGCCGCGACCGTCACGTCATCGCCGAGGCCCTTTCGCGACACGCGCCCGATGTGCCCGTGATCGATGTGGGGGGCGGCGAGACTGACTCAGAGCACGACTCCATGGCGCGGGTCGTCGCGGCCGCGGCCGACCTGGCGCGACCCGGTGACACGGTGCTGCTGGCGCCGGGATGCGCGTCGATGGACATGTTCGCGAACTACGGAGAGCGTGGCGACGCGTTCGCCGCAGAGGTGAGACGCAGGGCCGCCCAGGGCTAGAGGACCGGAGCGGCAGGACCAGCCGACGGAGGGAGGACGCCACCGCCGTGACGACCACCGCCGACCCGGGCCTCGGATCCGCCGCCGACTCCCCGAAGCGCCGTCCCCGGCTGGGCTGGTTCGCGTCGTCCCGCCATGCCCTCGACCGGCCCCTCACGTCGTACTACCTGCTCCTGGGGGCCACCGCGCTGCTGCTCACCATCGGCCTGATCATGGTGCTGTCGGCGTCGAGCGTCTACTCGTTCGAGGTCCACGACGGCGACTCCTACGCGATCGTGAAGCGGCAGCTGCTGTGGGTCGCGATCGGCGTCCCGTGCGCCTGGATCGCGTCCCGCCTGCCCTACCAGGCCATCCGGCAGATCTCGTGGGTCGCCATCATCGTGTCGGTCGTGCTGCTCGCGCTGACCGCCAAGATGGGCGTGGTCGTCAACGGCAACAAGAACTGGCTCGCCCTCGGCCCGGTCCAGATCCAGCCGTCCGAGATCGCCAAGCTCGCGATCGTGCTGTGGGCGGCACATGTCTATGCCCAGAAGGACCGGCGGCTTGGCAGCCTCCACCAGGTGATGGTCCCGGTCGTCCCGGTGCTGCTCGGCATCACGCTGCTCGTGATCGTCGGCAAGGACCTCGGCACCGCGCTGGTGCTGGTGGCCATCCTGATGGCGTTCCTGTGGGTGGTGGGCGCGCCCGCGCGGATCTTCACGCTCGCGTTGTCGGTGGTCGGCGTGGCCGCCGTCTGGCTCGCGACCACGAGCTCCGAGCGGCGCGAGCGGCTGACCAACTTCGTCGATCCGTTCAAGGACTACCACGACGCGGGCTGGCAGCCGGCCCACGGCCTGTTCGCCCTCTCGTCCGGCGGGGTGTTCGGCGAGGGGATCGGCGCCAGCCAGCAGAAGTGGGGCGACCTGCCCGAGGCCCACACCGACTTCATCTTCGCGGTGCTCGGAGAGGAGCTCGGCCTCGTCGGCACGCTGCTCGTGATCGTCCTGTTCCTCATCATCGCCTACGCCGCGATCAAGGTGGCCGCGCAGACCGACGACCCGTTCGTCCGCTACATGTCCTTCGGGATCGTCGCCTGGCTGCTCGGCCAGACGATGGTGAACGTCGGGATGGTGCTGGCGCTGCTGCCCGTCATCGGGATCCCGCTGCCGCTCATCTCCTACGGCGGGTCCGCGCTGCTCCCGACCCTGGTGGCGCTCGGCCTGCTGATCGGCTTCGCGCGCCGGGAGCCGGAGGCCGCCCGGGCGCTGGCGCAGCGTCGCCGGCAGCGCTCCGCCGGGCTGGCGGCCGGTGGCCGGGTCCGCGGCCGGGACCAGTGACGGCCACGTCCTAGGCTGGCACCCGATATGCGCGTACTCCTCGCCGGCGGCGGCACCGCCGGCCACACCTCGCCCCTGATCGCCACCGCCGACGCCCTCCGCCGCCTCGATCCCGACGTCGAGATCACCTGCCTCGGCACCCCGCGCGGCCTGGAGAACCGGGTCGTGCCCGAGGCCGGCTACCCGCTGGAGCTGATCCCGCCGGTGCCCCTGCCGCGCAAGCCCGGCGCCGACCTGCTGCGGGTGCCGACCCGGCTGCGCGGCGCGGTCCGGGCGACGCACGACGTGCTCGACCGGGTGCGCCCCGACGTGGTCGTCGGTTACGGCGGCTACGTCTCGATGCCCGTCTACCTCGCCGCCCGCCGCCAGCGGCTGCCGGTCGTGGTGCACGAGCAGAACGCGCTCCCGGGTCTGGCCAACAAGGTGGGCGCACGGGTCGCGCGGCGGGTGATCGTCAGCTTCCCGGACACCCCGCTGCCGAAGGCGGAGTACGTCGGGCTTCCGATCCGCCGGATGATCTCGACCCTCGACCGGGGGGCGCTGCGGGCCGAGGCGCGCGCACACTTCGGGCTCGACGCCGACCGGCCCACCCTGCTGGTCACCGGGGGCTCGCAGGGAGCGCGCCGCCTCAACCAGTCGGTCGCCGGGTCCGCCCGCGCGCTCGCCGACGCCGGGGTCCAGGTGCTGCACGTGGTCGGCCCGCAGGGTGAGGCGAGCCCCGAGGGCACCGGCGTCCCCTACGTCGTCGTGCCGTTCGTCGACCGGATGGACCTCGCCTACTCCGCCGCCGACCTGGTCGTCTGCCGGGCGGGCGCCAGCAGCGTGACCGAGGCAGCCGCGGTCGGGCTGCCCGCCGTGTTCGTCCCGCTGCCGATCGGCAACGGCGAGCAGGAGCACAACGCCCGGCCGGTCGTCGACGCGGGCGGCGGTCTCCTGGTCGCCGACGGCGCGCTGACCCCCGAGTGGGTCTCGGCGACGGTGCCGGCGCTCGCGACCGACGCCGACCGGCTGGCCAGCATGGGCGCGGCGGCCGCGGCGCTGATCCCGCGCGACGCCGACGAGCAGCTCGCTCGGATCGTGCTCGAGACGGGAGCCTCGTGAGGATCCCGGTCCCCGACGTGCTGCTGCCCGCCCGCGACCTGGGGCGGGTGCACTTCGTCGGCATCGGCGGAGCGGCGCTGTCGGGGATCGCCCGGATCATGGCGCGGCGGGGGATCCCCGTCACGGGCAGCGACAACAACGAGACGCCGTTCCTGGCCGGGCTCCGCGAGCTCGGCGTGCCGGTCACGATCGGGTACGACGCCGCCCACCTCGGCGAGGCCGACACCCTGGTCGTGACCACGGCCGCCCGGGACGACAACCCGGAGGTCGTCGAGGGCCGGGTCCGCGGCCTGCGGTTGCTGCCGCGCTCGGCCGGGCTGGCGTCGGTCATGGCCGACCACGACGTGCTCGCCGTCGCGGGCACGCACGGCAAGACCACCACGACCGCGCTGCTGACGGTGGCGCTCCTCGAGGCGGGCGCCGATCCGACGTACGCCGTGGGCGGGGTGCTGCGCGCGACCGGGCACAACGCCGACGCCGGCGACAGCCGCTGGTTCGTCGCCGAGGCCGACGAGTCCGACGGTGCGTTCCTCGTCTACTCGCCGACCGCCGCGATCGTCACGAACGTCGAGGCCGACCACCTCGACCAGTGGGGCACGGAGGAGGCCTACCGCGCCGCGTTCCTCCAGTTCCTCGACCGGATCCGGCCCGGCGGTCTCCTCGTGCTGTGCGTCGACGACGCGGGCGCGGCCGCTCTCGCGCGGCCGGCGCGTGAGCGCGGCCTGGACGTGGTCACCGTCGGGACCGGCGACGGCGCCGACTACCGCGCCACCGGGCTGCGCTTCGAGGGCACCCGGTCCGGTTTCGTCGTCGAGCACGACGGCGCGGTGCTCGCCGACCTGGTGCTCCAGATCCCCGGCCGGCACTACGTGCTCGACGCGCTGGCGGCGTTCGCGCTCGGCCATCGGCTGGGCTTCGACGTCGACGCACTGGGCCGCGGGCTCGGGGCGTTCACCGGCAGCGGCCGCCGGATGGAGCCCAAGGGCGAGGCCGGGGGAGTGCGGGTCTTCGACTCCTACGCCCACATGCCGCAGGAGATCGCGGCGGACCTCGCCGCGGCCCGCGGGATCGCCGGCAGCGGCCGGGTCGTCGTCGCGTTCCAGCCGCACCTCGTGTCGCGCACCCGGGCCTACGGACCCGGCATGGGCCGGGCGCTCGCGGCGGCCGACGAGGTCGTCGTCACCGACGTCTACCTCGCGCGCGAGGACGCGGACGTCGCCGTGACGGGGGCACTGGTGGCCGACGCCGTACCGCTCGACGCCGACCGGGTCGCCTTCGTCCCGGTGCTCTCCGACGTCCCCGCCGCGCTCGTGGCGCGCGCCCGGCCGGGAGACCTGGTGCTGACGCTCGGCGCCGGCGACGTCACCGACCTGGCACCCGCCGTCCTGGCACTCCTCGCCGAGGGCGCCGATGCCTAGCCGCTCCCGCGAGCGTTCCGGCTCGCCGGCGTCCGTCCAGCGCAGCCGCCGGGCGTTCGCGCGCCGGCAGTGGGCCCGCCGCTGGCTCGCATGGAAGTACGTCGTCGCGGCGGTCCTCCTCCTCGCCCTCGTGGTCGGCGCGGTCTGGCTCGCCTACTTCTCCCAGGTCCTCGCCGTCAAGCAGGTCGAGGTCGTGGGCGCCGAGCAGCTGCCGCCCGAGACCGTGCGGGCCGCGGCGGGCGACCTGACCGGCGAGCAGCTGGCTCGCCTGGACCTGCCCGGTCTCGAGAAGCGGATCGAGTCGCTGGCCGAGGTCCGCGAGGCCGAGGTGAGCCGCCGGTGGCCCGACACGGTCCGGATCGTCGTCGAGGAGCGCGTGGCCATCGCCGTCGTCGAGATCGGCGACACGCTGCGCGGCCTCGACGCCGAGGGTGCGGTCTTCGACCGCTACCGCCGGCCACCGGACGGGCTGCCGCGGGTGGAGACCTCGCTCGACGCCGGCCGCGACGCGCTGCGCGAGGCGGCCGCCGTCGTGGCGTCCCTGCCGGACGACCTGGCGCGCAAGGTGGACCACGTCGAGGTCGCCACGGTCGACCAGATCTCGTTGGTGCTGCGCGACGAGCGGACGGTGCTGTGGGGGAGCGCGGACGAGTCCGACCTCAAGGCCGAGGTACTGGGACCGCTGCTGTCCCGACCCGGGCAGACCTACGACGTCACGGTGCCGGGCCAGGCGACGGTCCGCCCCTGATTCCCGGGATCGATCGCGCGGCGCGCGGCGTGTCTGCCGGGAGCGACGGCCCTCCCGTCCTACCTTCTTCTCCAAGAACGAGGTTGACATAACTATAACCCTCAGGCTCAGGGTTACGGTTTTCCGGCTCACCAGACACCAGCGACAGCGAGAGGCGACAGCGCCATGGCGGCAGCACAGAACTACCTGGCGATCATCAAGGTCGTGGGCATCGGCGGCGGCGGCGTCAACGCCGTCAACCGGATGATCGAGGTCGGGCTCAAGGGCGTCGAGTTCATCGCGATCAACACCGACGCGCAGGCGCTCCTCATGAGCGACGCCGACGTGAAGCTCGACATCGGCCGTGAGCTGACCCGCGGCCTCGGCGCCGGCGCGAACCCCGACGTGGGCAAGCAGGCCGCCGACGACCACGCCGACGAGATCGAAGAGGTCATGAAGGGCGCCGACATGGTGTTCGTGACCGCCGGCGAGGGCGGCGGCACCGGCACCGGTGGTGCGCCGGTCGTGGCGCGGATCGCCCGCTCGCTGGGCGCGCTGACCATCGGTGTCGTCACCCGGCCGTTCGCGTTCGAGGGCCGGCGCCGCGCCAACTCCGCCGAGGAGGGCATCGCCCAGCTGCGCGAGGAGGTCGACACCCTCATCGTCATCCCCAACGACCGGCTGCTCTCGATCAGCGACCGCAACGTCTCGGTGCTCGACGCGTTCAAGCAGGCCGACCAGGTGCTGCTCCAGGGCGTCTCCGGCATCACCGACCTGATCACGACGCCGGGCCTGATCAACCTCGACTTCGCGGACGTGAAGTCGGTGATGGCCAACGCCGGCTCCGCCCTCATGGGCATCGGGTCGGCCCGCGGCGAGGACCGCGCGGTGGCCGCCGCCGAGATGGCCGTCTCCTCGCCGCTGCTGGAGGCGAGCATCGAGGGCGCCCACGGGGTGCTGCTCTCGATCGCCGGCGGCTCCGACCTCGGGCTCTTCGAGATCAACGAGGCCGCCGCCCTGGTGTCCGAGTCCGCACACAACGAGGCCAACATCATCTTCGGCGCCACCATCGACGACGCCCTCGGCGACGAGGTCCGCGTGACGGTGATCGCGGCCGGGTTCGACGGCGGCATGCCGAAGCGGCGCCACGAGGGCACGGTGCTGCGATCGCAGGCCCAGCAGTCGCAGGCCGAGACCCGGGCCGCGGCCGAGGCGCTCGCCGCCGGCCGCCCGTCCTCGTCTCGTCCGGCCCAGGCGGTGACGGCCGGAGCGCCCGAGTCGACGACCGCGCGGGGGGCCGGTGAGTCGGGCAGCGAGCAGGCACCGCCGAAGCCGCAGCCGCGGCAGGTGAAGTTCGACGACGACGACCTGGACGTCCCAGACTTCTTGAAGTGACGTTCACCTACCGCGACACCGTGTCGACCTCGGTCGGCACGGTGTCGGTCGGGTTCACCGAACGGCGGCTCGACGTGGGGGACCACGCCGAGCCGGCGGTGCGCGAGGCCGCCCTGGCCGAGGTCGCCGAGGCGACCGGCGCCGAGCCGTTCCTGATGCGCCAGGTGCACGGCGCCGGGGTCGCCGTGGTGGACGACCCGCCGCCGCCGCACCGGCCCGAGGTCGACGCGCTCGTCACGAGCCGCACCGGCGTCGCCCTGCTCGCGCGGGCAGCCGACTGCGTCCCGGTGCTGCTGGTGGGCGACGACGGGCGGATCGCCGCTGTGCACTCCGGGCGCCCCGGCCTGGCGGCAGGAGTCGTGCCGGCCGCCGTCGCCCGGCTGCGCGAGCTCGGCAGCACCCGGCTCACGGCCTGGGTCGGACCGCACGTCTGCGGCGCGTGCTACGAGGTGCCCGAGGAGATGCGCGACCAGGTCGCCGCGGTCGTCCCGGCTGCGCGGTCGACCACGAGCTGGGGCACCCCGGCGCTCGACCTCGGGGCCGGCGTGCAGTCCCAGCTCGCCGACGCGGGAGTCGCCGACGTCCGGGTGCTCGGTCGCTGCACCCGCGAGGACGACGCGTGGCCGTCGTACCGCCGCGACGGGCGTGACGCCACCCGGTTCGCCGGCGTCGTGTGGAGGGCGTCGTGAGCCGCGCCGACGACGTCCGCGACGGCCTCGCCCGGGTCCGGCGGCGGATCGAGGGAGCGTGCCGAGACGCCGGCCGTGACCCGGACGAGGTGTCCCTCGTCGTCGTCACCAAGTTCTTCCCCGCCGTCGACGTGCGCGTGCTCGCCGACCTGGGCATCACCCACGTCGGCGAGAACCGGCACCAGGAGGCGGCCGCGAAGGCGGAGGAGTGCGCCGACCTCTCACTGACGTGGCACTTCATCGGCGGCCTCCAGAGCAACAAGGCCGCCGCCGTGGCGACGTACGCCGACGTGGTCGAGTCGGTCGACCGGCCCAAGCTCCTCGCCGGGCTCCAGCGCGGCGCCCACGACCGCGGGCGTGACCTCGACGTGCTGCTCCAGGTGAGCCTCGACCCGCCCGACGCCGAGGGACGGTCCGGCGCCGACCCCGACGCCCTGCCCGACCTGGCGTCGGCCGTCGCCGAGCACGGCTCGCTGCGGCTACGCGGCCTGATGGCGGTCGCGCCGCTCGGTGAGGACCCGGCGGCCGCGTTCGGACGGCTCGCCGCCGTCCGGGCGGCCTTCGTCGCCGACCATCCCGACGCCACGGTGCTGTCGGCGGGCATGTCCGGGGACCTCGAGGACGCCGTCCGAGCCGGCGCGACACACGTGCGCGTTGGCTCCGCAATCCTCGGTCCGAGGCCACGGGACAAGTAGTGTCACAGACACGAACTGCGCCCTGCCGGGCGCCGGGAATCCGGAGGAATGCCACGTCATGAGCGGCGCGATGCGCAAGATCGGCGAGTACCTCGGCCTGCTCGAGGACACCGGCCGGTACGACGACGAGTACGACACCGACTACGACACGACCGACAGCCCGGCAGTCCCCGGCAGGACCACGTCGGCGCGTCCCGCGCCCGTGGCAGACCTGGCCGAGCGGCGACGCCCGTCGGCCGGCCCGACCGGGGTCGTCGCCGAGCTGTCCCGGATCACCACGATCCACCCGCGGACCTACAACGAGGCCCGCACCGTCGGGGAGAACTTCCGCGAGGGCACGCCCGTGATCATGAACCTCTCGGAGATGGACGACAACGACGCCAAGCGGCTCGTCGACTTCGCCGCCGGGCTCGTGTTTGCGACGCGTGGCAGCATCGAGCGCGTGACCAACAAGGTGTTCCTGCTCTCGCCCCCGAACGTCACCGTCGCCGCTGAGGACAAGCAGCGGCTCGCCCAGGGCGGTTTCTTCAACCAGAGCTGAGGGTCGGTGGAGCTGATCGGCCTGACCCTCTACGGGGTCGTCTGGGTCTTCATCGCGCTGCTGTGGGTGCGATTCGTCGTCGGGTGGGTGCAGGTGTTCGCCCGTTCATGGTCCCCGCGCGGGCCGCTGCTCGTCCTGCTCGAGGTGGTCTTCTCGGCGACCGACCCGCCGATCCTCGCGCTGCGACGGGTGATCCCGCCGCTGCGGCTGGGATCGATCGCGCTCGACCTCAGCTTCATCATCGTGATGGTGGCCGCGTACCTGATGCTCAGCGTGATCGCCCGGGCCTTCGGACTCTGACGATTTCCGAGTCCGAGTGCCACCGCCCGCGCTGACCCCGGTCGGCGCAGGCGCTATTGTTCCCGAGACAGATCTTCCGCACTTGCGATCAATGAATGGGTGAGGTCATGCCGTTGACGCCAGAGGACGTGAGTAACAAGCGATTTACTCCCGTCCGCCTCCGTGAGGGTTACGACATGGGGGAGGTCGACCAGTTCCTCGACGAGGTCGAGGCCGAGCTGGGCCGTCTGACCAAGGAGAACGACGACCTGCGCGCCAAGCTCTCGACGGCGCAGGCCGGCGGTGCGGTGGCCTTCGAGCCGCCCGCGCCTGTGCAGCAGGCGGTGCCCGAACCGGAGCCCGAGCCGGAGCCGGAGCCGGAGCCCGAGCCGGAGCCCGAGCCGACCCCGCAGCCGTTCGCTGCGGCGGCGCCGGCCGAGACGCTCAAGGTGGAGACCGTGCCGGAGGCGTCCAGCGCTGCGGCCCGGCTGCTCGAGATCGCGACGCGCAACGCCGACGAGCTCGTCGAGGACGCGAAGAACCAGGCCGACCGGATCGTCGGTGAGGCCCGCACCAAGGCCGAGCGGATCGACTCCGAGTCCAAGGGCAAGGCCGACCGGCTCGAGGCCGACGCGCGTCGTCGCGCCGAGATGCTCGACAGCGAGACCGCCGAGCGGCGCCAGCAGATGTTCGGTGAGCTGGAGCAGGAGCGCGACAAGCTCAACGGCGAGGTCGAGAGCCTCCGCTCGTTCGAGCGGGAGTACCGCGCTCGCCTGAAGTCCTACTTCACCCAGCAGCTCGACGCCCTCGAGTCGCCGTCCGACGCCGGCCCCGGCGGCGCGCCGACCCCGGCGCCGAAGCGGCTGCGCTCGATCCTCGGCGACGAGGAGGGCTGAGCCCACTCCCGCGAGCAGCGCCTCGCCGGACGATCTGTCGACCGGGCCCGGTTCACCCCCCAGGGTGAGCCGGGCCCGGACCTGTCCCTGCTGGACGGATTCCCACGCTGTCCACGCCAGCGCGCCGCGCTTGAAGCGCCCCTGAGCGCGGGCTACCCTTCCGCCGACGCGCTGGTGGTCGCCACGTGTCCGGTTCGGGACGAGGAGGCCCCAGGAGATGGCTCGCAGCACACGGAAGTCCCTCGCCTCATCGGCGGTCACCGCAGCGCGCAAGGCGATCCGCCGCACGCCCGCTGACCGGGCCTCGGCTCCGGGCGCGAAGCCGGCGAAGAAGGCGACGAAGGCGGCCGCACCCGCCAAGAAGGCCGCACCCGCCAAGAAGGCCGCACCCGCCAAGAAGGCCGCACCCGCCAAGAAGGCAGCCGCGAAGAAGGCAGCCGCGAAGAAGGCAGCCGCGAAGAAGGCCGCACCCGCCAAGAAGGCAGCCGCGAAGAAGGCGCCCGCGAAGCAGGTCGCCAAGAAGGCGGCGCCGGCGAAGAAGTCCGCTCCGGCGAAGAAGACCGCGGCCAAGAAGACCGCCGCGAAGAAGACTCCCGCGAAGAAGGCACCCGCGAAGAAGGCACCCGCGAAGAAGGCACCCGCGAAGAAGGCCGCGCCGCTGAAGAAGTCCGCGCCGGTCACGCAGGCGGCTCCGGCGAAGAAGGCGGCGAAGCAGGCCCCGGCCAAGAAGGCGCCCGCCAAGAAGGCCGGCGCCAAGAAGGCCGCCGCCAAGAAGGTCAGCCCGTTGCGGGTCAAGGACGGCGAGACCGCCTGGACCAAGGCCGAGATCAAGGAGGTCCGGTCCGAGCTGACGGGGATCCGCGACAAGGTCGCCGCCACGCTCGCCGTGCAGGAGGCGGAGCTGGCCGGCCTGATGCGCGACGCCGGCGACGGCGCCGGGCACGACCAGGCCGACATGGGAGCGACCAGCTTCGAGCGCGACCACGAGCTGATCGTCGTCAACAACGAGCGGGAGAAGCTGGCCCAGATCGACCGCGCGCTGGCCCGGATCGCCGACGGCAGCTACGGCATCTGTGAGTCGTGCGGCAACGCCATCGGGAAGATGCGGGTCATGGCGTTCCCCCGTGCGACACTCTGCATGACATGCAAGCAGCGCGAGGAACGTCGCTGAGCGACGATCCACGACCCCGCACCCGCTCGCGCCACCACCCCGTCGCGGTACCGCAGGCTGTTCGCGGCGGTCGCGGTCACGGCCTACGCCGTCGACCTCGCCTCCAAGCAGCTCGCCGTCACGCGCCTGGCCGACGGCGACGTGCCCGTCCTCGGCGACTGGTTCGTGCTCCACCTGACCCGCAACCCGGGGGCTGCGTTCAGCACCGGCACCGACTACACGTTCTACCTGAGCCTGCTGGCGATCGCGGCGAGCTGCGTCGTGCTGTGGTTCTCCCGTCGCGTGGGCGACCGGTGGTGGGCGACCGGCCTCGGGCTGTTGCTGGCCGGGGTGCTCGGCAACCTCACCGACCGGGTGTTCCGTGACCCCGAGCCGTTGCACGGTCACGTCGTCGACCTGTTCATGGTCCCGAACTTCCCGGTCTTCAACGTCGCCGACATCTGCATCAATGCGGCGGCGGCGGTCATCGTGCTCCAGACGTTCCGCGGGATCACGATCGACGGCGGCCGCGCCGAGGGCGACCGGTGACCCAGGCCGACCACCGCACGCTGCCCATCCCCGAGGGACTTGACGGCGAACGGGTGGATGCCGCCCTGGCCCGGCTCTTCGGCCTGTCGCGGACCCGCGCGGCCGACCTGATCGCCGACGGCCAGGTCCTGGTCGACGGCTCCACCGTGCCCAAGAGCCACCGGGTCGAGCACGGCTCGCTGCTCGAGGTCAGCATCCCGGTCCGGTCAGACCCCCTCGAGGTCGTCCCGGAGATCGTCGAGGGGATCAAGATCCTCCACGACGACGACTCCATCGTGGTGATCGACAAGCCCGTGGGGGTGGCTGTCCACCCGTCGCCGGGCTGGCGCGGCCCGACGGTCGTGGGGCACCTCGCCGGCGCCGGCTTCCGGATCGCGACCGGTGGCGCCTCCGAGCGGCAGGGGATCGTGCAGCGGCTCGACGTCGGCACCTCGGGCGTGATGGTCATCTGCAAGTCGGAGCGCGCCTACTCCCTGCTCAAGAACGCGTTCCGCCAGCGATCGGTCGACAAGACCTACCACGCGCTCGTGCAGGGCCATCCCGACCCGCTCGAAGGCACGATCGACGCCCCGATCGGCCGCCACCCCCGGCACGACCACCGTTTCTGCGTCATGGCCGACGGCCGTCACAGCGTCACGCACTACGAGACGCTCGAGGCGCACCGGTTCGCCAGCCTCCTCGAGGTCAGGCTCGAGACCGGTCGCACCCACCAGATCCGGGTCCACATGCAGGCGCTCAAGCACCCGTGCGTCGGTGACCTTGCCTACGGCGCCGACCCGGTCCTCGCTGCCCGGCTGGGGCTGACGCGGCAGTGGCTGCACGCCGTACGGCTCGGCTTCGAGCACCCCGACACCGGCGAGCAGGTCGAGTACGAGTCGACCTACCCCGACGACCTCCAGCACGCGCTCGACGTGATCCGTGATGAGCACTGACCCGGCCGACGTCCTGATCCGCCCGGCCACCGCCGCCGACGCGCCGGCGATGGCCGACGTCCACGTCGACTGCCGCGCCGCGAACGTCGGCAGCATGCCGGCCATGGTCCACAGCCGGGAGGACACCCACCGCTGGATGGCCGACCGGCTGGCCGGCGACAGCGAGGGCTGGGTCGCCGAACGCGACGGACGCGTCATCGGATACCTCGTGATCACCGCTGACTGGGTCGACGACCTGTTCCTGGCGCCCGGCGAGACCGGCCACGGGCTGGGGGCCGCGCTGCTCGACCTCGCGAAGGCCCAGCGGCCCGAGGGCCTGTGCCTGTGGGTGTTCGAGAGCAACGCCGGTGCCCGTCGGTTCTACCGGCGGCACGGGCTGGTCGAGCTCGAGTCGACCGACGGGTCCGGCAACCAGGAGCGGTCGCCGGACGTCCGGATGGCGTGGCCCGGTGCCGATCCGCTCGCGTACCTCCGGCGGCTGATCGACCAGGTCGACGACCAGGTCGGCGACCTGCTCGCCCGCCGCGTGGCGCTCACGGCCGCCGTCCAGGACCTCAAGGGCGGCACGTCCCGCGACCCGGAGCGCGAGCGGGAGATCGTGGCCCGGCTCGCGGCCCGCGTGCCGTCGCTGGGCGAGGACCGGCTGGCGCGGATCGTGCACGCGATCATCACCGAGAGCCTCGACGCGACGCCGTAGGGATCTCGGTAGCCTGCTCGATCGTGTGCCCGTACATCGCTGACTCGACGGAGGACGTGCCGGATCTCGGTCCGGCGCCACGGAGACTGACCGTCAGCGTCGAGACCGTGCGTCACCTCGTCGCGGAACAGTTTCCCCACTGGGGGAACCGGCCGATCGCACCGGTCAGCAATCCCGGGTGGGACAACGCCACGTTCCACCTCGGAGACGACCTGGTTGTCCGACTACCGAGCGCAGCGGAGTACGCGCTCGCTGTGGAGAAGGAGCACCGCTGGCTTCCCGAGCTGGGGGATCAGCTGCCCTTCCCGATCCCCGTTCCGCTGGGTCTTGGCAAGCCCGGTGCCGGGTATCCCTTCCCGTGGGCTGTCTACGGATGGCTCCCGGGCGAAGCCGCCGACCGAGCCACGACGATCGACCCGGTGGGAATTGCCGAGGACGTGGCGCGATTCCTGGGGGCACTGCAGCGCATCGACGCAACCCATGGCCCGCAGCCCGGCATCCACAACTGGTTTCGCGGCGCCACCTTGCGCACCTACGACTCGACGGCTCGTGGCGCCCTCGCAGGGCTCGATGACCACATCGACGTCGGCCTGGCTGCGGCCGCTTGGGACGACGCTCTAGCAGCCCGCTGGAATGGGGTGGACGTCTGGTTCCACGGTGACCTGGCACCCGGGAACCTTCTGCTCGGACGGGGCAGGCTCGCTGCGGTCATCGACTTCGGCACTTGCGGTGTCGGTGATCCGTCCTGCGACCTTGCCATCGCCTGGACACTCCTCACCCGCACGGGTCGCCAGGTACTTCGAGAGGGACTCGACATGAAGGACTCCACCTGGGCGCGAGGCCGTGGGTGGGCCCTGTGGAAGTCGTTGAGCCACCTCGCCAACGCTGTGCAGGACCAGGACGAGCCCTCGGAAGCCGAGGCGCGACTGATCGTCGACGCAATCCTCGACGACTACAGCGCCACACGCTGAGCGAGACCTCGCCCCCTCGTTCCTCGTGCCAGGTCTCACCAGCAGGGACCACGCCAGCATCCAAGGGCTGTCCCCGTGTCCTGTCACGATCATCGGGACGGCTGTCGTAGGCTTCAGGTCCTTCCCCCGAGCACCACCACCGGCGCCCTCGTGCCGTCGTTGCTGCGTGCTCGACGTGTGCCCGTCCGACCCGTGAGGGGAGTGCCACCACCACCGATGGCTGGATCGTCCGGCGACTCCTTCGCCCACCTCCACGTGCACACCGAGTACTCCATGCTCGACGGTGCCGCCCGGCTCGACGACCTGTTCGCCCGCACCGCCGAGCTGGGCATGGACGCGATCGCCATGACCGACCACGGGAACGTGTTCGGGGCCTACGACTTCTGGTCGAAGGCGCGCAAGCACGGCGTCAAGCCGATCATCGGGATGGAGGCCTACTTCACGCCCAACACGTCCCGCTACGAGAAGAAGCGGGTCCGGTGGAACGACGGGGGCGACGACGACGTCTCCGGGTCGGGGTCCTACACCCACATGACGCTGCTGGCCGAGAACACCGCGGGCATGCACAACCTCTTCCGGCTCAGCAGCCGGGCCAGCATGGAGGGCTTCTTCTACCAGCCGCGCGCCGACCGTGAGCTCCTGAGCGAGTACGCCCACGGCCTGATCGCGACCACTGGGTGCCCCTCGGGCGAGGTCCAGACCTGGCTGCGGATCGGCGACTACGCCAAGGCCAGGCAGTCGGCCGCCGACTTCCAGGACATCCTCGGTCGCGACAACTACTTCCTCGAGCTGATGGACCACGGCCTCACCATCGAGCGCCGGGTCCGCGACGACCTGCTCAAGCTCAGCCGCGACCTCGGGATCAAGCCGATCGCGACCAACGACTCCCACTACGTACGCCGCGAGGACGCGCCGTCCCAGGAGCACCTGCTCTGCGTCTCGTCAGGCAGCGTCATGAGCGACCCGAAGCGCTTCAAGTTCGACGGCGACGGCTACTACGTCAAGTCCGCGGCCGAGATGCGCGACCTGTGGCGTGAGCTGCCGGAAGCCTGTGACAACACGCTGCTGATCGCCGAGCGCTGCGACGTGCAGTTCAGCGAGGGCAGCGGCACCTACATGCCGGTCTTCCCGGTGCCTGAGGGCGAGGACGAGACGTCCTGGTTCGTCAAGGAGGTCGAGGCCGGGCTGCGGCACCGCTACCCCGACGGCATCCCGGCGGACGTCCGCGCCCAGGCCGACTTCGAGGTCGGCGTCATCACCGAGATGGGCTTCTGCGGCTACTTCCTCGTCGTCGCCGACTTCATCAACTGGGCCAAGGACAACGGCATCCGGGTCGGGCCCGGCCGTGGCTCGGGCCCGGGCTCCATGTGTGCCTACGCGATGCGGATCACCGACCTCGACCCGTTGCGCCACGGCCTGATCTTCGAGCGGTTCCTCAACCCCGACCGGGTCTCGATGCCCGACTTCGACATCGACTTCGACGAGCGCCGGCGCGGCGAGGTCATCCGCTACGTGTCCGACAAGTACGGCGACGACCGGGTCTCGATGATCGTCACCTACGGCACGATCAAGGCCAAGCAGGCCGTCAAGGACTCCTCCCGGATCCTCGGCTACCCGTTCGCCATGGGCGACCGGATCACCAAGGCGATGCCGGCAGCGGTGATGGGCAAGGACGTCCCGCTCAAGGACCTGTTCGACCCCGCGCACAGGCGGTTCGGCGAGGGCGGGGAGTTCCGGGGGATCTACGAGGCGGACGCCGACGTCAAGAACGTCGTCGACACCGCCATTGGGATCGAGGGTCTCAAGCGTCAGTGGGGCGTGCACGCCGCGGGCGTGATCATGTCGCGCGCTCCGCTGCTCGACGTGATCCCCCTGATGCGGCGTCCGCAGGACGGCGCGATCATCACGCAGTTCGACTACCCGACCTGCGAGCAGCTCGGCCTCATCAAGATGGACTTCCTGGGGCTGCGCAACCTGACCGTGCTCGACGACTGCCTCAGCAACATCGAGGTCAACCGCGGCGAGACGCTGGTGCTCGAGGACCTGCCCCTCGACGACCGTGACTCCTACGCGCTGCTCGGCACCGGCAACACGCTCGGGGTCTTCCAGCTCGACGGCGGCGCGATGCGCAGCCTGCTGAGGCTGATGAAGCCCGACAGCTTCGAGGACATCTCGGCGGTGCTGGCGCTCTACCGGCCCGGCCCGATGGGCGTCGACAGCCACACCAACTATGCGCTCCGCAAGAACGGCAAGCAGGACATCACGCCGATCCACCCCGAGCTCGCCGAGCCGCTCTCGGAGATCCTCGGCAAGACCTACGGCCTGATCGTCTACCAGGAGCAGGTCATGGAGGTGGCCCGCAAGCTGGCGGGCTACAGCCTCGGACAGGCCGACCTGCTGCGCCGGGCGATGGGCAAGAAGAAGAAGGAGGTGCTCGACGCCGAGTACATCCCCTTCTCCGACGGGATGAAGGCCAACGGCTACTCCGACCGCGCGATCAAGGCGCTGTGGGAGACCCTGGTGCCGTTCTCCGACTACGCCTTCAACAAGGCCCACACCGCGGCGTACGGCCTCATCTCCTACTGGACCGCCTACCTCAAGGCGCACTACGCGCCGGAGTACATGGCGGCGCTCCTCACCTCGGTGAAGGACGACAAGGACAAGATGGCGATCTACCTCAACGAGTGTCGCCGGATGAAGATCCAGGTGCTGCCGCCCGACGTCAACGAGTCGCAGGCGACGTTCACCCCCGTCGGGACCGACATCAGGTTCGGCCTCACCGCGATCCGCAACGTCGGCTCCAACGTCGTCTCCGCGATCGTGGCGGCCCGTCAGGAGCAGGGCCGCTACCTCGACTTCAACGACTTCATGAGCAAGGTGCCCGCGCTGGTCTGCAACAAGCGGGTGATCGAGTCGCTGGTGAAGGCCGGGGCCTTCGACGACATGAAGCACTTCAGGCGCGCGCTGGTGCAAGTCCACGAGGTGGCGGTCGACCAGTACGTCGACCTCAAGCGCAACGAGGCGATCGGCCAGGACTCCCTGTTCGACGGGCTTGACGAGGACGGCGGCGGCTTCGGCATCTCGGTCGCGATCCCCGACATCGGCGAGTGGGACAAGATGACCCTGCTCGGGCACGAGCGGGAGATGCTCGGGCTCTACGTGTCCGACCACCCCCTGCTCGGGCTCGAGCACCTGCTCTCGCGGGGCACCGACTGCAGCATCGGCCAGCTGATGCTCGACGAGGAGCGGGCCGACGGCTCGCCGATCACGATCAGCGGCCTCGTCACGTCGGTGCAGCGCAAGATCACCAAGCGCGGCGACACGTGGGCGCTGGTCACCCTCGAGGACCTCGACGGCGCCATCGACGTGCTGATGTTCCCCAGCGCCTACCAGCTGGCGAGCACCCACCTGAGCGAGGACGCGATCATCACGGTCCGCGGCCGGCTGTCGCGCAGCAAGGACCAGCCGGAGGTCCACGCCCAGGAGGTGACGGTCCCCGACCTCACCGACGGCCCGAGCGGGCCGGTCGTGGTCACGCTGCCCTCGACCCGGTGCACGGCCCCCGTGGTCGAGCAGCTCAAGGAGGTGCTCGGCACCCACCCCGGCACCACCGAGGTGCAGCTGAAGCTGCTCGCTCGTAGTGCGACGACAGTGCTCAAGCTCGACGACCGGCTGCGGGTCACGCCCTCGCCGGCACTGTTCGCCGACCTCAAGCAGCTGTTGGGGCCCGGGTGTCTGCAAGGCTGACCGGCACCGGCACCGACACGCCGACCCGCCACGTGTCGCCCGGGTGGGTGGTGCGCGACGTCCTGATCGTCCTCGTCGGCTGCGCGGTCGTCGGGGGGCTGGCCGGCCTGGCGTGGGAGACGTGGTGGACGCCCCCGAGCGGGGTCGTGCGCGGTCACGTCTGGTACGTCGACTTCTACGAGAGCCGTGGCCTGTTCTCCGGCACCGCCCTCTACGTCGTCGTGGGGCTCCTCGGTGGGATCCTCGTCGGGGTCACCAGCGCCTACCTCGTCGACCGGGTCGAGCTCGTCACGCTCGCCTCGGTCGCGGCGGGCTCCGTGCTCGCCGCCTGGCTGATGCTGCAGGTCGGCACCGCGCTGGCGCCGCCCGACCCCGAGGTGCTCGCCCGGACCGCGCCCAACAAGACCGTGCTGCCCGACACCCTGGAGGTCTCCGGCGACTGGGCGCTCGGCGCCTTCCCCGCGGGGGCGATGATCGGCGTCGCCGTGGTTTATATCGGTCTGACATCGACTCGCAGGTCCCACGCCTGGCCCTGAGCCCTGCTGGGTAGGGTCCGGGTGCGGAACCGGCGCGGGCCGGGCCGCGTCTGACGCACCACCACCACTTTCACGGGGAGATCACACATGTCCAGCACCACTCCGCCTCCGGGCGACCCTGAGTACCTCGACCAGAGCGGCGGCGAGCCGCTGGAGCCGACGGGCCCGGGCACTGGATCGGGTGGCGGACGCCGTACGACGCTGGTGGCCGGCGGTGCGATCGCGGGTCTGCTGCTGGTCGGCGGCGGCGTGTGGGCGGCGATGTCGTTCTTCGCCAGCGGCCCGCAGCCCTCCGAGGTGCTGCCGTCCACCACCATCGGCTACGCCAGCATCGACCTCGACCCGAGCGGTGGCCAGAAGATCGAAGCGTTCCGGATGCTCGACAAGTTCCCGGCGATCAAGAAGGAGCTCGACGGCTTCGACGCCGACGACGACCTGCTGGCGAAGGTGTTCTCCGAGCTGGAGAAGGACTGCGACGGCCTCAGCTACGCCGACGACGTCAAGCCGTGGCTGGGCTATCGCTTCGCCGCCGCTGCGGTCGACCTCGGTGAGGACGTGCCGACCCCGGTCGGCATCCTCCAGGTGACCGACGCCGACGCCGCCGAGGACGGCCTCGCCACGCTGCGTGACTGCGCCGGCAGCGACGTGGGCGGTTGGGTCATCGAGGGTGACTGGGCCGTGGTCGCCGAGACCGAGAAGCTGGCTCAGGAGGTCGTCGACGCCGACGGCAGCCTGGCCGACGACGAGACCTTCCAGAAGTGGAACGGCGAGCTCGGCGACGCGGGCGTCATGAGCTTCTACGCGTCCCCGGACGCCGGCACGCTGCTGCTCGACTCGATGGGCGCCTTCCCCATGGGGATGTCGCCGATGGGTGGCCTGGACGGGGCCCAGGCGGAGCTCCCCGAGGAGGAGCTGCCCGAGGAGATGACGAAGGCGCTCGAGGACTTCCAGGGCATGGCCGCCACGTTGCGCTTCGACGACGGGGCGCTCGAGTTCGAGGCGGTCGGCGCGGCCGGCGCCGTCGAGATGGCCAACCTGGCCACCGACCGCGGCGACGACGTCGTGGGCACGCTGCCCGAGAACACCGCCGTCGCGCTCGGGTTCGGCCTCCCCGAGGGATGGCTGACGAAGGCGCTCGACCAGGCGGCCGCGATGTCGGGCGGCGAGATGACGGCGGACGACATGGCCGCCGAGCTCGAGGCGTCGACCGGACTGACGGTCGCGGACCTCGAGGCCCTGACCGGTGAGTCCGCGGCGGTGGCGCTGGGCAGCGACCTCGACATGGAGGCGTTGTTCAGCTCGAGCGACGGCAGCGACCTGCCCGTCGGCGCCAAGGTGAAGGGCGACGCCGCCAAGATCCAGGACGTCGTGGCCCGGCTCACCGAGTCGCTCGGCGCTCCGCCGGAGACGTTCGGGACCGACGCCGACGGCGACCTGGTCGCCATCGGCCCCAACGCCGACTACCGCACCCTGCTCCTCGAGGACGGTGGGCTCGGTGACTCCGACGCCTTCCAGAACGTCGTGCGTGAGGCGGAGCAGGCCAGCGCGATCTTCTACGTCAACTTCGACGCGGGTGACTGGCTGACCTCGCTCGCCGAGGGCGACCAGGAGGTGGCCGAGAACCTCGAGCCGCTGCAGGGACTCGGGTTCAGCACCTGGACGACGGACGAGGGCGCGCACGCCATCTTCCGGCTGACCACCGACTGACCCTGGTCCGGGAGGAGCGTCAGCTCCGGCCGACCCGGCCCGTGATCGCTCCGGTGATCTCGACCAGGTCGGCCGGAGCCAGCTCCAGGTCGAGCCCGCGGCGGCCCGCCGACACGAGGATCGTGTCGTGGTCGAGCGCGGAGTCGTCGAGGACGGTCCGCAGCGGCCGCTTCTGGCCGACCGGCGAGATCCCTCCGGCGACGTAACCGGTGACACGTTCGGCGTCGGCGACGTCGGCCATCACGGCCCTGCTGCCGCCGAGCGCCCGGGCGAGCGCCTTCAGGTCGAGCTGGCCGGACACGGGCACGATGGCGACCGCGAGCGACCCGTCGAGCGAGGTCAGCAGGGTCTTGAACACCCGGGCGGGATCGACGCCGAGGGCGGTGGCCGCCTCCAGCCCGTAGGACGTCGCCCGCGGGTCGTGGTCGTAGGGGTGCAGCCGGTAGGTGACACCGGCCCGGTCGAGTGCAGCCGTCGCCGGCGTCCCACCCCCGGCGCGCTTCCTGGCCATCTTCAGTTCGGGGACCAGCGGGTGCGCGCGACCTCGGTGGCCGGCAGCGAGGGGATCACGTTCATCGCCCGCAGCTCGGTCCGCAGCAGGTCGGTGACGAGGATCAGCCGCTCGGCGGGGTCCTCCGCCTCGAGCAGCGCCTGCCGGTCGGGGAGCGGCAGCGGTGCGAGCGCCGACAGCGTCCACGAGAGGTACGTCGGGTCGCGGGGGAGCTCGGCCGGGTAGGGGTCGCCGCGGATCTCCGTCAGGGCCACCCGGTAGGCCGTGAACATCGCCCGGGCCCGCTCCACGACCTCGGCCGGCACCGGCGGGCCGGACTCTGGCCGCTCGTGGACCACGCCGCGCGGGAAGGAGCCGGTCCCGTCGAGCCGTTCGAGCTCGATCCGGTCGAGCCCCACCGCGACCAGGTCGAACGTGCCGTCCTGGTGCGGCTGCACGTCGGTCATCCGGACCCGGCACCCGACCCGGTAGAGGGACTGCGCCCCGTGGTCGCCGACCTCGTAGCCCTCGCGGATCGCGACCGAGCCGAAGACCCTGTCGGTCGGGTCGGGGACCCGCAGCAGGTGGTGCACCAGTGCTCGGTAGCGGTCCTCGAACACGTGGAGCGGCACGCTCACGCCAGGGAACAGCACGACGTTCAGGGGGAACATCGGCAGGGCGTCGTCCACACCTCGACTCTAGGTGGGTGGGCCAGCCACTCGTGGCAGGCGCGCGTCCCAGCCCGCGACGTCGCTGCGAGGCGGCCGGCCCCGCGAACCTAGAATCGCGGGTGTGATCCGCCGAATCGACCTCCGCGGGGCCGCCGGTCCCGTCGACTACCGCGCGGTCGTGCCGCGCGCCGAGCTGGACGTCGAGACTGCGGCTCACGCGATCAGGCCGGTGCTCGAGGCGATCCGGGCTCGCGGGGTCGAGGCGGTCCTGGAGTACGGACGGCAGTTCGACGGGGTCGACCTCGACGACGTCGCCGTGCCGTCGGCCGCGCTCCGGACGGCGCTCGACGAGCTCGACCCCCGGGTGCGGGCCGGCCTGGAGGAGTCGGTCCGCCGGCTGCGCGCCACCTGCGAGGCCGAGCTCGAGCAGGACGTGACCACCGAGGTCGCGCCCGGGGCGGTGGTCACGCACCGGAAGGTCCCGATGGGCCGGGTCGGCCTCTACGTGCCCGGCGGGCTCGCGCCGCTGGTGTCCAGCGTGGTCATGAACGTGGTGCCCGCGCAGGTCGCCGGCGTCGGGTCCATCGCGCTGGCCAGCCCGCCCCAGCGCACTCCCTTCGATCAGTGGGGCGTCGGGCTCCCCGCGCCCACGATCCTCGCCGCGTGCGCGCTGCTGGGCGTCGACGAGGTCTACGCGGTGGGGGGCGCCCAGGCGATCGGGATGTTCGCCTACGGGGCCGGCCCGTGCCGGCCGGTCGATCTCGTGACCGGACCCGGGAACATCTACGTCGCGGCGGCGAAGCGCCTCGTCCGCGGCGTCGTCGGGATCGACTCCGAGGCCGGCACCACGGAGATCGCGATCCTGGCCGACGACTCCGCCGACCCGGCGTACGTCGCGGCCGACCTGATCAGCCAGGCCGAGCACGACCCGGCGGCCGCGAGCGTGCTGGTGACCGACTCGGAGCGGCTCGCCGACGACGTGGTCGTCGAGCTCGAGAAGCAGGTGCACGAGACCCGGCACACCGAGCGGATCACGACCGCCCTCGGCGGCCCGCAGTCGGGCATCGTGCTGGTCGACGACCTCGGGCAGGGCCTCGCCGTCGTCAACGGCTACGCCGCCGAGCACCTCGAGATCCACACCCGCGACGCCGCCGTGGTGGCGGGACGGGTCCGCAACGCGGGCGCCGTCTTCGTCGGCCCGTTCGCACCGGTCAGCCTCGGCGACTACGCCGCGGGGTCCAACCACGTGCTCCCGACCGGCGGATGCGCGTGCCACTCCTCGGGACTGAGCGTGCGGGCGTTCCTCCGGTCGGTGCACGTCGTGGACTACACCCGTGAGGCGCTCGCCGAGGTCGCGGGCCACGTCGTCGCGCTGGCCGAGGCGGAGGACCTGCCCGGCCACGGTCAGGCCGTGTCGGTCCGGCTGGACGAGCCACGATGAGCGCGGCCGGCTGGCCCCCGCTGCGTGAGGAGCTGCGGGGGATCGAGCCCTACGGCGCGCCGCAGCTGTCTCGCGAGCAGGCGCCGGTCCAGCTCAACGTCAACGAGAACCCGTACGGGCCGAGCGCGGAGTGCGCGGCCGACATCGCGCGGGCCGTGGGGGAGGCCGCGACGACCCTCCACCGTTACCCGGACCGCGAGCTGGTCGCGCTGCGCGGCGCCCTCGCGGCGTACCTCAACCGCTCGGGCGGCGACGGCATCACGCCGGCGATGGTGTGGGCGGCCAACGGCTCCAACGAGGTCATGCTGCAGCTGCTCCAGGCGTTCGGCGGCCCGGGCCGGGTGGCACTCAGCTTCGCGCCGACGTACTCGATGTATCCGGAGTACGCCCGTGACACGGTCACCGAGTGGGTCGCTGGCCACCGGGAGCAGGACTTCAGCCTGGACCTGGACCACGCGCGGGCCCTGGTCGAGGAGCGTGGCCCGTCGGTGGTGCTGCTGCCGAGCCCCAACAACCCGACCGGCACCGCGCTGCCACCGGAGGCGGTGTCGGCGCTGTGCGCGGCTGCTGACCCCGGCCTCGTCGTCGTCGACGAGGCGTACGGCGAGTTCCGCCGCGACGGCACGCCGAGCGCCCTCGCGCTCCTGCCCGAGCACCGCAACCTCGTGGTGACCCGCACCATGAGCAAGGCGTTCGCGCTGGCCGGCGCCCGGCTCGGCTACCTCGCGGCCCACCCCGCGATCAGCGACGCGATCCGGGTGGTGCGACTGCCCTACCACCTCTCCGCTGTCACCCAGGCCACCGCGCTCGCGGCCCTCGGGCACGCCGACGAGCTGCTCGCGCGGGTCGCCGACCTGCGCACCGAGCGCGACGAGACGGTCAGCTGGCTGCGCCAGCAGGGGCTCGCGGTGGCCGACAGCGACGCCAACTTCGTGCTGTTCGGGACGTTCGCCGACCGGCACGCGGTGTGGCAGGCACTGGTCGACCGTGGGGTGCTGATCCGGGAGACCGGGCCGTCCGGCTGGTTGCGCGTGTCGGTGGGCACCCCCGCGGAGATGCGATCATTTCGGACGGCACTCACCGAGGTGATGGAGACCGACCCAACGAAGGAGACGCCATGAGCCGCACCGCGACCCTGGACCGGCAGACCACCGAGTCGAAGGTCCACGTCGAGGTCGACCTCGACGGCACCGGCCGCCACGACGTGTCCACGGGCGTCGGGTTCTACGACCACATGCTGACCGCGTTCGCGCGGCACGCGCTGGTCGACCTGGTCGTCCACACCTCCGGGGACACCCACGTCGACGCCCACCACACCGTCGAAGACACCGCGATCGTGCTCGGACAAGCGATCCGCGAGGCGCTCGGCGACAAGACCGGGATCCGCCGGTTCGGCGATGCCACCGTGCCGCTCGACGAGGCGCTGGTGCAGGCCGTCGTCGACGTGTCCGGCCGGCCCTACTGCGTCCACACCGGCGAGCCCGAGGGCCAGGCGTACGTCGTGATCGGCGGCGACAGCGGGCCCGGCTTCCCGGGCTCGCTGACCCGTCACGTGTTCGAGACGCTGGCCTTCCACGCCCACCTCGCGCTGCACGTCCGTGTGCTGGCGGGCCGCGACCCGCACCACCTCGTGGAGACCCAGTTCAAGGCGTTCGCACGGGCGTTCCGCGACGCGGTCGCGATCGACCCGCGGGAGCCGGGCGTGCCCTCGACCAAGGGAACGCTCTGAGCTCCGTCGTCGTCCTCGACTACGGGTCGGGCAACCTGCGCTCCGCCGTACGCGCTCTCGAACGGGCCGGTGCCGACGTCACCCTGACGGCCGACTTCGAGGCGGGCCTGGCCGCCGACGGGCTCGTCGTCCCCGGGGTCGGGGCGTACGCCGCGTGCATGGCCGGCCTCCGGGCGGTCAAGGGCGACCGGCTGATCGGGCGCCGGCTGGCGGGCGGGCGCCCGGTGCTCGGCATCTGCGTCGGGATGCAGGTGCTGTTCGAGCGTGGGGTCGAGCACGGCGTGGAGACCGTGGGCTGCGACGAGTGGCCGGGCTCGGTGACCCGGCTGGCGGCGCCGATCGTGCCCCACATGGGCTGGAACACCGTCGAGGCGCCGGAGGGCAGCGTGCTGTTCTCGGGCCTCGAGGCCGAGCGGTTCTACTTCGTGCACTCGTACGCGGCCCGGTCCTGGGACCTGGTCACCCACGGCCGGACCGCCGAGCCGCTCGTGACCTGGGCGGAGCACGGGGGCGACCGGTTCGTCGCCGCCGTCGAGAACGGGCCGCTGAGCGCGACCCAGTTCCATCCCGAGAAGTCCGGTGACGCCGGCGCCCGGCTGCTGCGCACCTGGGTCGAGAGCCTGGGAGGGACCCGATGAGCCACCTGGAGCTGCTCCCCGCCGTCGACATCGCCGGGGGACAGGCCGTGCAGCTCGTCCAGGGCGTCGCCGGGTCCGAGAAGCAGTTCGGTGACCCGGTCGAGGCCGCCCTGCGGTGGCAGGAGGCAGGGGCGGAGTGGATCCACCTGGTCGACCTCGACGCGGCGTTCGGCCGGGGTCACAACCGCGAGCTCCAGGCGGAGATCGTCGGTCGGCTCGACCTCGACGTGGAGATGAGCGGCGGCATCCGCGACGACGAGTCGCTGCGGGCCGCGATGGCGACCGGCTGCCGCCGCGTCAACATCGGCACCGCCGCGCTCGAGCAACCGGAGTGGTGCGCCGCCGCCATCGCCGAGTACGGCGACCGGGTGGCCGTCGGCCTCGACGTGCGCGGCCGGACGCTGGCGGCGCGCGGCTGGACCAGTGAGGGCGGCGACCTCTACGAGGTGCTGGCGCGGCTGGATGGCGAGGGGTGCGCCCGCTACGTCGTCACCGACGTCGCCAAGGACGGCATGCTCCAAGGCCCGAACCTCACACTGCTGCGCGAGGTGTGCGCCGCGACCGACCGGCCGGTCGTCGCGAGCGGCGGCATCACCGAGCTCGACGACCTCGCCGCCCTGATGGGACTCGTCGCCGACGGGGTGGAGGGCGCCATCGTCGGGACCGCGCTCTACGAGGGCCGCTTCACCCTCGAGGACGCGCTGGCCCTGACCATGCCGGGCGGCGGGCGCGCATGAGCCTCGCCGTCCGCGTCATCCCCTGCCTCGACGTCGACGCCGGGCGGGTGGTCAAGGGCGTCAACTTCCAGCAGCTGCGCGACGCCGGCGACCCGGTCGAGCTGGCGCGGGCCTACGACGCGGAGGGCGCCGACGAGCTGACGTTCCTCGACATCTCCGCCTCCCACGAGGGCCGGGTGACCACGCTGGACATCGTGTCCCGGTGCGCCGAGGAAGTGTTCATCCCGCTGACCGTCGGCGGGGGAGTGGGCAGTGCCGACGACGTCGACCGATTGTTGAGAGCCGGTGCCGACAAGGTGGCCGTCAACACCGCGGCGATCGCCCGACCGGAGCTGGTGGCCGAGATCGCCGACCGGTTCGGCAGCCAGGTGCTGGTGCTCTCCGTCGACGCCCGACGGGCTGCGGGGACCGAGTCGGGCTTCGAGGTCACCACCCACGGCGGCCGCACCTCCGCGGGCCTCGACGCCGTCGCGTGGGCCGCGCGGGCGACCGAGCTCGGGGCGGGCGAGATCCTGCTCAACGCGATGGACGCCGACGGGACGACCGACGGGTTCGACGTCGAGCTGATCACCGCTGTACGCCGCGAGGTGACGGTGCCCGTCATTGCGTCGGGCGGCGCCGGTCGGGTCGACCACTTCGCGCCCGCGGTCGAGGCGGGCGCCGACGCCGTGCTCGCGGCGACGGTCTTCCACTTCGGCACGCTCAGGATCGGCGACGTCAAGCAGTCGCTGGCCGCGAGCGGCCACCCGGTCCGCGGCGTACCCTCTCCCGGGTGACCGCGACCTTCCTCGTCACCGCACTCGTCATCTGCCTCGCGCCCGGCACCGGCGCGATCTTCAGGGCCGCCGGGCTCGCGCGCGGCGCTCTGGCCGCCAGGCTGGCCGTGGAGTCCCCGGCCTGAGGCCGATGGATTCGTTGCTTGTCGCCGGTCAGGAATAGCCTGACCGGGCGCCCCGGTTGGGGCAGAGTCGGACCCGGTCCGACCGATCGAGGGGAGCACGGGCAGCAGTGACGGACGAGTGGGGCGAGCACCGCGGGTCGACGACACGTGAGGGCTTCGCCGTACTCGGGGTCGCCGTCCGGCGCGAGCGCAAGATCTTCATCCTCTCCACCGTCGGCAGCTTCCTGTTCGGCGCCATGACGGTCGCCGACGCCTGGGTGCTCGGGTGGGCCACCGACCACGTCGTGGTTCCCGCGTTCCGCGACGGCGAGATCGGCGCGGGCCTGTTGTGGGCGGTGCTCGCGCTGTTCCTCGGCGTCGCGCTGCTGCGGGCGATCGGCATCGTGGCGCGGCGGCTGGGTGCCGGCGTCATGCAGTACCGCATGCAGGCCCACACCCGGCGCGCCGTCACGCGCCAGTACCTCGCGCTGCCGATGGAGTGGCACCAGCGCCACCCGACCGGCCAGCTGCTCTCGAACGCCTACTCCGACGTGGAGGCCGCGTGGGGACCGATCGCACCGCTGCCGATGGCCGTCGGCACGGTGGTGATGATGGTGATCGCCGTCGCGCAGATGCTGGTCGCCGACGTAGTGATGGCGGTCGTCGGGCTGCTGGTCTTCCCCGCGGTGGTCGTGGCCAACCTGGTCTACCAGAAGCTCTCGTCCCCGCTGATGACGCGGGCGCAGGGGTTGCGCGCCGAGGTGAGCGAGATCGCGCACGAGTCCTTCGACGGCGCTCTGGTGGTCAAGACCCTGGGTCGCGAGGGTGAGGAGACCGACCGCTTCACCGCCAAGGCCCACGAGCTGCGCGACGTCAACGTGCGTGCCGGCCGGATCCGGGCGGCGTTCGACCCGACCCTGGCCTCGCTCCCCAACCTCGGGGTGCTGGTCGTGCTCGCGGTCGGCGTGCAGCGGGTCCTCAGCGGCGCCACCGACGCCGGTGACGTGGTGACCGTCGCCTACCTGCTCACCATCGTCTCGTTCCCGATCCGCTCGATCGGCTGGCTCCTGGGGGAGTTCCCGCGCAGCGTCGTCGGCTTCCACCGCGCGCAGCGCGTCATCGAGGCGACCGGCGCCATGCCCTACGGCGGCGCCGCACTCGACGACGACACCCGCTCCGGCGCCCACCTGACCGTCGACCGGGTCGGCTACGCCTACGAGCCGGAGATCCCGGTGCTGGAGGAGGTCACGTTCGACGTCGCGCCCGGCCGCACCGTCGCCCTCGTCGGTGCCACGGCCTCCGGCAAGAGCACGCTGACGTCGCTGCTCACCCGCCTGATCGACCCCGACCGCGGGCGGATCCTGGTCGACGGCGTCGACCTGCGCGACCTCGCGCGCGGTGAGCTGGCCGACTCCGTCTCCGTCGTGGGCCAGACCGCGTTCCTGTTCGACGACACTGTGCGCGGCAACGTGACGCTGGGTGCCGACGTCCCCGACGACGAGGTCTGGGCCGCCCTCCGCGCGGCCGAGGCCGACGGCTTCGTGGCGGCGCTCGGCCACGGCCTCGACACGACGCTGGGGGAGCGCGGCACGTCGCTCTCCGGCGGGCAGCGGCAGCGGATCTCCCTGGCGCGGGCGCTGGTGCGGCGGCCGCGGCTGCTGATCCTCGACGACGCCACGTCCGCGGTCGACCCGGAGGTCGAGGCACGGATCCTGGCCACGCTGCGCCACGACCGGCGCGGCGGCACCGTGGTCGTGGTCGCCTACCGCAAGGCGACGATCGCCCTGGCCGACGAGGTCGTCCACCTGGCCGACGGCCGGATCGCCGACCGTGGCACCCACGACGAGCTGATCGCCCGGAGCCCGGCGTACGCCCGGCTCGTCAACGCCTACGAGCACGAGCACGAGCACGAGCACGCACCACGACGAGTCGGCCGAGGCGGGTGATCGCCGGTGAGCACCGTGAGCGAGCGCACCAGCGGCACCCGGATGGACACCGGCGACGACATCGCCGCCATGGACACGCTCCGGCGCGGCGTGGCGATCAGCCCCGAGCTGCGCGAAGGGATCGGTCTCACCCTGGTGTTCGCCGTCGTGGCGTCGTTCGGTCAGGTGATCGTGCCGATCGCCGTGCAGCAGACGCTCGACCGGGGCATCAACGGCGACGGCGGGCCGGACGTCTCGTTCGTGGTGTGGATGTGCCTGCTGGCCGCCGGAGCCATCGGCGTGACCAGCCTCGCGTCGTACTTCATGACGAGCCGGCTGTTCCGCACCTCCGAGCGGGGCCTCGCGACGTTGCGGATCAAGGCGTTCCGGCACGTCCACGACCTACCCCTGCTCACCCAGAACACCGAGCGCCGCGGCGCGCTCGTGTCGCGGGTGACGAGTGACGTCGACCAGGTGAGTCAGTTCCTGGTGTTCGGCGGCCTGCTGTTCGTGGTGAGCATCGGCCAGATGCTGGTCGCCAGCGTCGTGATGTTCGTCTACAGCTGGGAGCTGGCGCTGGTCGTCTGGATCGCGTTCGCGCCGTTGTTCCTCTCCATCCGGTGGTTCCAGCGCAGGCTGTCCGAGGCCTACGGCGTGGTGCGGCACCAGGTGGGCGTGCTGCTCTCCGCGATCTCCGAGCCGGTCGTGGGTGCCGAGGTCGTGCGCTCCTACGCCGTCGAGGACCGCACCCAGGCGCGCATCGACACCGCCATCGACGACTTCAAGGCTGCCAGCGTGAAGGCGCAGCAGTACACCGTCGTGTCGTTCTCCCTGGGTGGGCTCTCCGCCGGGCTCGCGAACGCCGGGGTGCTCATCGCCGGCGTACTGCTCGGCTTCACCGGCAACATGACTGCCGGCACGGTGCTGGCCTTCGCGTTCCTCGTGACCCTGTTCGTCGGGCCGGTGCAGATGGGGACCCAGATCCTCACCGACGCACAGAACGCCATCGCGAGCTGGCGCCGGGTGATCGGCATCCTCGAGACGCCGGCCGACCTGGTCGATCCCGGCCCTGAGGGCGAGGCGCTGCCGCGCGGTCCGATCGACGTCACGTTCGAAGACGTCTCCTTCGCCTACCCCGGCGGTCCGCCGGTGCTGCGCGACGTCTCGATGACGATCGACTCCGGCACCCGGGTCGCCATCGTCGGCGAGACCGGGTCGGGCAAGTCGACGTTCGCCAAGCTGCTCACGCGGCTGATGGACCCGAGCGAGGGGCGGGTGCTGCTCGACGGGATCGACGTCCGCGAGATCGCGGCCGTCAGCCTGCGCTCCAGCGTGGTGCTCGTGCCGCAGGAGGGGTTCCTCTTCGACGACACGATCACCGCCAACGTCCGCTACGGCAAGCTCGACGCCACCGAGGCCGACATCCTCGCGAGCGCCGAGGAGCTCGGCCTGGCCGACTGGGTGGCGGGGCTGCCACGCGGCCTGCGCACCAAGGTCGGGCAGCGCGGCGAGTCGCTGTCGGCCGGCGAACGGCAGCTGGTCGCGCTGCTCCGCGCCCACCTCGCCGACCCCGACCTGCTCGTCCTCGACGAGGCCACCAGCGCGGTCGACCCCCAGCTCGAGATGCGGATCGGACGCGCCCTCGAGCGGCTGATGTCCGGGCGGACCTCGGTCACGATCGCCCACCGGCTCTCGACCGCCGAGAACGCCGACGAGGTCGTGGTCGTCGACCGCGGCCGGATCGTGCAGCGCGGACCGCACGCCGACCTGGTCCGGCAGGAGGGCACGGTCTACGCCGGGCTGCACTCCAGCTGGGTCGCCCAGCTCACCACCCGCTGACCGAGTCGTGCCTGATTCCGACCGAGTCGTGGGGAAATCGGTCCGATTCGTGTCTCGTTCCGGAACCAGACACGACTCGACCGGAATGAGTCACGATTCGGGCCGCATGAGGCACGACTCGGCGCGTGGGATCATCGGGGCATGAGCGAGCTGGACGTGGAGATCGCCTCGCGTGTGAAGTGGAACGCCGAGGGACTGGTCCCGGCGGTCGTGCAGCAGCGCGACACCGGTGAGGTGCTGATGCTCGCGTGGGTCGACGACGAGGCGCTCGCCCGGATGATCGCCACCGGCCGCGGCACGTACTGGTCGCGGTCGCGGCAGGAGTACTGGGTCAAGGGCGAGACGTCCGGCCACACCCAGCAGGTGCACGAGATCCGGGTCGACTGCGACGGCGACACGCTGCTCGTGACCGTCGACCAGCAGGGTGCGGCCTGCCACACCGGCGACCGGACCTGCTTCGACGCGCACGTGGTCCACCGGGCATGACCGACCGCCGTCGTTCGTTCGGCCCGGTCGTCGCGCTGGGTCTGGCGTCCGGCGCGCTCGGGGCGTACGCCGGGAGCCGGCCGTGGTTCGTCGATCCCGCCGCCGACGGGCCGACGCCCGACCCGCTCGACGTGATCGTCGACGCCGGCTCGAGCCCGCTGGCCACCCCGGTGGCCCTGGTGGCGCTGGCCAGCTGGGGGGTGGTGCTGGTCACGCGGGGCCGGGTCCGTCGTGCGGTGGCCGGCCTGGCGCTGGTGGCGGCCCTGGGCGTCGTCGCCACGGTGATCGCCGGTTTCCTGGCGTTGCCCGACGCCGTGGCGGACGCCGTCCGCGAGGGGAGCGCCCGCTTCGACGACGTGGGTGGATCGGCCACGGGCCCCTGGTTCTGGGTGGCCGCGGCTTCGGGCCTGGTCTCTGTGGCGGCCACCGCTCTCGCGGTCGCCTGGTGCCCGCAGTGGCCGGAGATGGGGAGCCGCTACGACGCGCCCGGCGCGACCGCCGGCGACCTCCCCGCCGAGGAGCAGAGTCACCTCGATCTGTGGAAGTCGATGGACCAGGGCCGCGACCCGACCGCCTGACCCGGCAGCGGCGCCGCTTCACTACACTGGCGGCGCACCGCCCACCCGCCCCGAGGAGAGCCCGCATGTCTGACAGCCACGGCAACACCCCGGCCGCCTGGACCGGTGTCACGGTGGCGATGCTCGGGTTCATCGTCGGGGGCATCGCGCTCATGCTCGACCCGGTCAACATGACCCTGTTCTGGGTCGGCTGCGCGATCGGCGTGGCCTCGCTCGTGGTGTTCGGCGTGATGGCCAAGCTGGGCATGAACAGCTCCGATCACTGAGGCGCGCGCCCGTGTCCGTGCTCGACGACATCGTCGCCGGGGTCCGGATCGACCTCGACCGCCGACGGCGTGAGACCTCCGTCGCCGACCTGCGCGCCGCGCTCTCCGACGTCGACCCGCCGCTCGACCCGATGCCCCACTTCCGGGACACCGGGTCCAGCGTGATCGCCGAGGTGAAGCGGCGCAGCCCCAGCAAGGGTGACCTCGCCGCCATCCCCGACCCCGCCGACCTCGCCCGCCGGTACGCCGCCGGCGGTGCGGCCGCGATCAGCGTCCTGACCGAGGAGCGCCGGTTCGGCGGCAGCCTGGCCGACCTCCGCTCGGTGCGCGCCGCCGTCGACGTACCGCTGCTCCGCAAGGACTTCATCGTCGAGCCCTACCAGCTGCTGGAGGCGCGCGCCGCAGGGGCCGACCTGGCGCTGCTCATCGTCGCCGCCCTCGACGACGACCTGCTCCGGTCGCTCCACGACGAGGCCCGCGGGCTCGGACTGACCGTGCTGGTCGAGGTGCACGACGAGGCCGAGACGGACAAGGCGGTCGCCTTGGGTGCCGAGCTGATCGGCGTCAACGCCCGGAACCTCAAGACGCTCGAGGTGGACGACACGACGCTCAGGCGGCTAGCGCCGCGGGTGCCTGACGACCGGGTGCTGGTCGCGGAGTCGGGGATCGGTAGCCCCGCCGATGTCTCGCGGTACGTCGCCGAGGGGGCTCGGGTTGTCCTGGTGGGAGAGGCTCTGGTGAAGGACGGCGACCCCGAGGGCGCCGTACGTGCGATGACGGGAGTGACCGGATGACCGCCGGGACGAACCACTGGGACGCCGACGAGCGCGGCTGGTTCGGCGACTTCGGGGGGCGCTACATGCCCGAGGCCCTGGTCGCGGCGCTCGACGAGCTCACGGTCGCCTACCAGGAGGCGATGGCCGACCCGGAGTTCCGGGCCGCCTTCGACCGGATCCTGCGGGAGTACGCCAACGTCCCGAGTCCGCTGTACGACGCCGCGCGGCTGTCCGAGAAGGTCGGCGGGGCCCGGATCCTCCTCAAGCGCGAGGACCTCAACCACACCGGCGCCCACAAGGTGCGCAACGTGCTCGGCCAGGCGCTGCTCACCCAGCGGATGGGCAAGACCCGCGTGATCGCCGAGACCGGCGCCGGCCAGCACGGGGTGGCGGCCGCGACGGCGGCGGCGTACTTCGGGCTCGACTGCACGGTCTACATGGGCTCGGTCGACACCCGCCGGCAGGCCCTCAACGTGGCCCGGATGCAGCTGCTCGGTGCCACGGTGGTGCCCGTCGACTCCGGCAGCGCCACCCTCAAGGACGCCATCAACGAGGCGCTGCGTGAGTGGGTCGCGACGGTCGACCACACGGCGTACCTCTTCGGCACCGCAGCGGGCCCGCACCCCTTCCCGAGCATGGTCCGGGACTTCACGCGCGGCATCGGCGACGAGGCCCGCGCGCAGTGCCTCGAGCAGGAGGGCCGGCTGCCCGACGCGATCACGGCCTGTGTCGGCGGTGGCTCCAACGCGATCGGCCTGTTCACGGCGTTCCTCGACGACCGGGACGTCGCGATCTACGGTTTCGAGGCCGGCGGCGACGGCGTCGAGACAGGCCGCCACGCCGCCACCATCGCGGCGGGTGAGAGCGGCGTCCTGCACGGTGCCCGCACGTTCGTCCTCCAGGACGAGGACGGGCAGACGATCGAGTCGCACTCGATCTCCGCCGGGCTCGACTACCCCGGCGTGGGCCCCCAGCACGCCCACCTCGCCAAGTCCGGCCGCGCCGACTACCTGCCGATCACGGACGCCGAGGCGATGGATGCGCTCGCCCTGCTGGCCCGGACCGAGGGCATCATCGCGGCCGTCGAGTCCGCCCACGCGCTGGCAGGCTCCTTTGACGTCGCCCGGCGGCTCGGCCCGGAGGGTCTGGTGCTGGTCAACCTGTCGGGCCGCGGCGACAAGGACATGGAGACCGCGATCAGCTGGTTCGGCCTCGGGGCGGACGCTGCCGCCCAGGAGGCCGAGCGGTGAGCGTCGCCCCCGCGTTCGAGCGTGCCCGCGCCGAGGGCCGCTCCGCCCTCGTGGGTTACCTGCCCGCCGGCTTCCCCGACGTCGACGGCGCGATCGAGGCGCTCCGGGTCCTGGTCGACTCCGGCTGCGACGTGATCGAGGTCGGCCTGCCCTACAGCGACCCCGTCATGGACGGCCCCACGATCCAGGCGGCAGCGCAGCAAGCGCTCGAGCGCGGCGTCCGCACCGCCGACGTGCTGCGCACGGTGGAGGCGGTCGCCGCGACCGGTACTCCCACCGTGGTCATGACCTACTGGAACCCGGTCGACCGCTACGGCGTGACGCGGTTCGCCCGCGACCTGGCCGCGGCCGGTGGCGCCGGGCTGATCACGCCCGACCTGACGCCGGACAGCGACCCCCAGTGGGCCGAGGCCGCCGACGCGCACGGCCTCGACAAGGTCTTCCTGGTCGCTCCCAGCTCCACCGACGAGCGGCTCGCGATGACGACCGCGGCCTGCCGGGGATTCGTCTACGCGACCGCCGTCATGGGCGTCACCGGTGCGCGCGACACGACCAGCGACCTCGCCGAGCCGCTCGTGGCGCGCACCCGTGCGACGACCGACCTCCCGGTCGCTGTCGGGCTCGGGGTGAGCACCGGGGCGCAGGCCGCCGCCGTGGCGTCGTACGCCGACGGCGTCATCGTCGGCTCGGCGTTCGTGCGGGTGCTGCTCGACCACGCGGGCGACCGCACGGCCGGCCATGCCGCGCTGGCGGCGCTCACCGCCGACCTCGCAGGAGGCGTCCGGGGTGGCTAGGGTCCGAGCCGCAGTCCTGGCGATCGTGCTCGCGGTGACGCTGGCCGGGTGCAGCCAGGCACCCGAGGAGGGTGACTACGCCGGCACCCTGCTCAGCGACCCGTACGTCGTGCCCGACGAGGCGCTCAGCGACACCGCGGGGGAGCGGTTCTCGCTGGCGGCCGACACCGACCGCCGGCTGACGCTGGTCTTCTTCGGCTACACCCGATGCCCGGACATCTGCCAGGCCGTGATGTCGAGCCTGGCCTCGGCCATGACCCGGCTCGACGGCTCGGTGCGCGACCAGGTCGAGGTGGTGTTCGTGACCACCGACCCGACCCGGGACGACGCGGCCACGTTGCGCGAGTACCTCGACCGGTTCGACCCCACCTTCGTGGGCCTGACCGGAGAGCTCCCGAGGATCGTCGACGTCGGCCTCGACCTCGGCGTCGCCGTGGACAAGGGCCAGCGCCTGCCCGGCGGCGGCTACGAGGTCACGCACGGCACCCAGGTGATCGGGATCGACGGTGGCGACCGGGCCCCGATCGTCTGGACCCACGGCACCTCCGCGGCCCAGTTCGCCGACGACATCACCCTGCTGCTGACCGGAGACGCCTGATGACCGCCCTCCTCACGCTCTGGAGCATCCCCAGCCCGTCATCGGGCGTGTGGTACCTCGGCCCGGTGCCGCTGCGTGGGTACGCGCTCGCGATCATCCTCGGGATCGTCGCAGCCATCTGGATCGGCGAACGGCGCTGGATCGCCCGCGGGGGGCGAGCCGGGGACGTCTCGGACCTGGCGCTCTGGGGGGTCCCCCTCGGGCTGGTCGGCGGTCGGCTCTACCACGTGGCGACCGACTGGCAGCTCTACTTCGGGGAGGACCGCAACCCGATCACCGCGCTCTACGTGTGGCGGGGCGGGCTCGGTGTCTGGGGTGCCATCGCACTCGGTGCAGTCGGCGTCGTCGTGGGCGCCAAGGTGAAGGGACTCAAGGTGCTGCCGGTGCTCGACGCCATGGCGCCCGGGGTGCTCGTCGCGCAGGCGCTCGGGCGGTGGGGGAACTGGTTCAACCAGGAGCTCTACGGCCGCCCGACGGACCTGCCCTGGGCGCTGGAGATCGACGCTGACCACCGCCCGATCGAGTACGTCGGCGTCGCGACGTTCCACCCAGCGTTCCTCTACGAGTTCCTCTGGTGCATGGCCGGCTTCGCGTTCGTCGTCTGGGCCGACCGGCGCTTCCAGCTCGGGCACGGCCGCGTGGTCGCGCTCTACGTGATGGTCTACACGCTCGGCCGGGGCTGGATCGAGATGCTGCGGATCGACGACGTCCAGCTCACCGACGTCCTCGGGCTGCGGCTCAACGTGTGGACCTCGATCGTGCTGTTCGCCCTCGCGGCGGCGTACTTCGCGGTGTCCGCCAGGCGTGACCCGGGTCGGGAGTCGGTCGTTCTGGAGGGCGTTCAAGGGGCGAGAGACGACCCGGAGCCGTCCTCGGCCGAGTGATAGCGTGGGCGCCGCTCGGGCCAACGTCGTCCCGCTCGCACACGTGCACTGATCCGGTCCCCGCCCCAGGGTGGTGACCGCCGCCGACGACGGGAGAATGCCTGGTGTCCACGCTGCACGCGTTCCCGCCGCCCCAGGGGCTCTACGACCCACGCCACGAGCACGACGCTTGCGGCGTCGCGTTCGTCGCCACTCTCACGGGCGAGCCGAGCCACGACATCGTCGCCAAGGCGCTCACGGCCCTGCGCAACCTCGACCACCGCGGCGCCGCAGGGGCGGAGCCGAACTCCGGCGACGGCGCGGGGATCCTGCTGCAGGTGCCCGACGCCTTCCTGCGGGCCGTGGTCGACGTCGACCTGCCGCCCGTCGGGTCGTACGCCGTCGGCACCGGGTTCCTCCCGGGTGACGACGAGAACGTCGCCAAGACGAAGGCCCGGATCGAGGAGCTCGCCGCCGAGGAGGGCCTCGCCGTCCTCGGCTGGCGCGACGTGCCGACGAGCAACGACGTGCTCGGCGCCACCGCCCGCAGCGTGATGCCGACGTTCAGCCAGCTCTTCGTCGCCGGCGCCGGCACCAGGGTCGCCGGCATGGCGCTCGAGCGGCAGGCGTTCTGTCTTCGCAAGCGGGCCGAGAAGGAGACCGACGCCTACTTCCCGTCGCTGTCCAGCCGGACGCTGGTCTACAAGGGCATGCTGACCACCGACCAGCTCGGCCACTTCTTCCCCGACCTGGTCGACGAGCGGATCGCGTCGGCGCTCGCCGTCGTCCACTCACGGTTCTCCACCAACACGTTCCCGAGCTGGCCGCTGGCGCACCCGTTCCGCTTCATCGCCCACAACGGCGAGATCAACACGGTCATGGGCAACCGCAACTGGATGCGGGCACGCGAGGCGCTGGTGGAGTCCGACCTGATCCCGGGCGACCTCGAGCGGCTCTACCCGATCTGCACCACCGGCGCGTCCGACTCCGCGTCGTTCGACGAGGTCCTGGAGCTGCTCCACCTGGGTGGCCGGTCGCTCCCGCACGCCGTCTTGATGATGATCCCCGAGGCGTGGGAGAACCACGGCGAGATGGACCGGCAGCGCCGAGCGTTCTACGAGTTCCACGCGTCGATGATGGAGCCGTGGGACGGCCCGGCCTGCGTCGTCTTCACCGACGGCAGCCAGATCGGCGCGGTGCTCGACCGCAACGGGCTGCGTCCCTCGCGCTACTGGGTCACCGACGACGGCCTCGTCGTGCTCGCCTCCGAGGTCGGCGTGCTCGACCTCGATCCCGCGAGCGTCGTCCGCAAGGGCCGGCTCCAGCCCGGCCGGATGTTCCTCGTCGACACCGACGAGCACCGGATCATCGAGGACGAAGAGGTCAAGACGGAGCTGGCGGCCGAGCACCCGTACGGCGAGTGGCTGCACGCCGGCCAGATCCACCTCGACGACATCCCCGAGCGCGAGCACATCATCCACACCCACGCGTCGGTCACCCGGCGGCAGCAGATCTTCGGCTACACCGAGGAGGAGCTGCGGGTGCTGCTGACGCCGATGGCCAACACCGGCGTCGAGCCGCTCGGCTCGATGGGCACCGACACCCCGATCGCCGCGCTCAGCGACAAGCCCCGGCTGATCTTCGACTACTTCAGCCAGCTGTTCGCGCAGGTCACCAACCCACCGCTCGACGCGATCCGCGAGGAGCTCGTCACCTCGCTCAGCGGCACCATCGGCCCGGAGGCCAACCTGCTCGAGCCGGCGCCCGCGTCGTGCCGGCAGGTCGTGCTGCCGTTCCCCGTGATCTCGAACGACGACCTGGCCAAGATCCGCCACATCAACCGCGACGGCGACATGCCGGGCTTCATCACCCACGTCTCCCGTGGCCTGTACGACGTGGAGGGCGGCGGCGCCGCGATGGCGGCCCGGATCGACGAGATCTGTGCGGAGGTGTCCGCCGCGATCGCCGGCGGCGCCCGGATCATCGTGCTGTCCGACCGACACTCCACCCAGGAGCTGGCCCCGATCCCGTCGCTGCTGCTCACCGGCGCGGTCCACCACCACCTGGTGCGCGAGAAGACCCGCACCCAGGTCGGGCTGCTGATCGAGGCGGGCGACGTCCGCGAGGTCCACCACGTGGCGCTGCTGATCGGCTACGGCGCGGCCGCGGTCAACCCCTACCTGGCGATGGAGTCGGTCGAGGACCTCGCGCGGGACGGCTACTACGTGAAGGTCGAGCCGGAGCAGGCCGTCGCCCACCTCATCCGGGGGCTGGGCAAGGGCGTCCTCAAGGTGATGTCGAAGATGGGCGTCTCCACCGTCGCGTCCTACACCGGCGCGCAGATCTTCGAGGCCGTCGGGCTCTCGCAGGCGGTCGTCGACAAGTACTTCACCGGTACCACCTCCAAGCTGGGCGGCATCGCGCTCGACACCATCGCCGAAGAGGTCGCGCGCCGGCACGCCACGGCGTACCCGCGCGGCGGCATCGCACCGTCGCACCGCGCCCTGGCGATCGGCGGCGAGTACCAGTGGCGGCGGGAGGGGGAGCCACACCTGTTCGACCCCGACACGGTGTTCCGGCTCCAGCACGCCACCCGGGCCGGTCGCTACGACGTCTTCAAGCAGTACACGCAGCGGGTCGACGAGCAGTCGGAGCGGTTGATGACGCTGCGCGGACTGTTCCGCTTCAAGGCGGGCGAGCGCGCCCCGGTGCCGATCGACGAGGTCGAGCCGGTGGCGTCGATCGTCCGGCGCTTCTCGACCGGTGCCATGTCCTACGGCTCGATCAGCCGCGAGGCGCACGAGACGCTCGCGATCGCGATGAACCGGCTGGGGGCCAAGTCCAACACCGGCGAGGGCGGGGAGGACGCCGACCGCCTGCACGACCCCGAGCGGCGCAGCGCGATCAAGCAGGTCGCATCGGGCCGGTTCGGCGTGACGTCGGAGTACCTCACGAACGCCGACGACATCCAGATCAAGATGGCGCAGGGCGCCAAGCCCGGCGAGGGCGGACAGCTGCCCGGCAACAAGGTCTACCCGTGGGTGGCCAAGACCCGGCACTCGACGCCGGGCGTCGGCCTGATCAGCCCGCCGCCGCACCACGACATCTACTCGATCGAGGACCTGGCGCAGCTGATCCACGACCTCAAGAACGCCAACCCGTCGGCGCGGGTCCACGTGAAGCTCGTGTCCGAGGTCGGCGTCGGCACCGTCGCCGCGGGTGTGTCCAAGGCGCACGCCGACGTGGTGCTGATCTCCGGTCACGACGGCGGCACCGGCGCCTCGCCGCTGACGTCGCTCAAGCACGCCGGCGGCCCGTGGGAGCTCGGGCTCGCCGAGACCCAGCAGACCCTCCTGCTCAACGGCCTGCGTGACCGGATCGTCGTGCAGACCGACGGCCAGCTGAAGACCGGCCGCGACGTCGTGATCGCGGCCCTGCTCGGCGCCGAGGAGTTCGGCTTCGCGACCGCGCCACTGGTCGTCTCCGGCTGCATCATGATGCGGGTCTGCCACCTCGACACGTGCCCGGTCGGCGTCGCCACCCAGAACCCGGTGCTCCGCGAGCGTTACAGCGGCAAGCCGGAGTTCGTCGTGACGTTCTTCGAGTACGTCGGGGAGGAGGTCCGCGAGCTGCTCGCCGAGCTGGGCTTCCGCTCGCTCGACGAGGCGATCGGGCGGGTCGACGCGCTCGACACGCGGGCAGCCGTCGACCACTGGAAGGCAGCCGGCCTCGACCTGGCGCCGATCCTGCACGAGGCGTCCCCACACGGGGAGTTCGGCCAGTTCGAGGACCAGGACCTGCGGTGCACGAAGCGGCAGGACCACGGACTCGACAAGGCGCTCGACAACGAGCTGATCGAGATCGCCCGCCCCGCGCTGGAGTCGCGCGAGCCGGTCCGGGCCCAGCTCGACGTGCGCAACGTGAACCGGACGGTCGGCACCATGCTCGGCCACGAGGTCACCCGGCGCTACCGCGCCGAGGGGCTGCCCGAGGGCACCATCGACCTGACTCTGCTCGGTTCGGCCGGCCAGTCCTTCGGGGCGTTCCTCCCCGCGGGCGTGACGATGCGGCTCGAGGGCGACGCCAATGACTACGTCGGCAAGGGGCTCTCGGGCGGCCGGGTGGTGATCCGGCCCGACCGGTCGGCGACGTTCCGGTCCGAGGAGCAGATCATCGCCGGCAACACCATCGCCTACGGCGCGACGTCCGGTGAGATCTTCGCCCGCGGCGGCGTGGGGGAGCGATGCTGCGTACGCAACAGCGGGGCGACCGTGGTCACCGAGGGCGTGGGCGACCACGGCTGCGAGTACATGACGGGCGGGCGGGTGGTCGTGCTCGGCAAGACCGGGCGCAACTTCGCCGCCGGCATGTCGGGCGGCTACGCGTTCGTGCTGGACCTCAAGGAGCACCGGGTGAATCCGGAGCTGGTCGAGCTGGGGTCGGTCGGCGGCGACAAGGCCGACGAGCTGGCCGACCTGGTCCGCCGCTTCACCGAGGAGACCGGCTCGGAGGTCGCCCGACGGCTGCTGGACGACTGGCCTGCGGCCCTCGAGCGGTTCACGCTCGTGATGCCGCGGGACTTCAAGCGGGTGCTCGACGTCCGGGCCGAGGCCGAGGCGGAGGGCCTCGACGAGGACCAGGCGAACGCCCGGATCATGGAGGTGCTGCATGGCTGACCCCAAGGGCTTTCTCAAGCACGGCCGCGAGGTGGCGCCGCGGCGCCCCGTCGACGAGCGCGTGGGGGACTGGCACGAGGTCTATCCCGACGGCGTCGGCCGCGCGCTGCTGCCGATCATCAGCACCCAGGCCGGGCGCTGCATGGACTGCGGCATCCCGTTCTGCCACCAGGGCTGCCCGCTCGGCAACATCATCCCCGAGTGGAACGACCTGGTCTGGCGCGACGACTGGGACGGCGCGATCGAGCGGCTGCACGCCACCAACAACTTCCCGGAGTTCACGGGACGGCTGTGCCCGGCCCCGTGCGAGACGTCCTGCGTGCTCGGGATCAACCAGGACCCCGTCACCATCAAGAACGTCGAGGTGTCGATCATCGACCGGGCATGGGAGTCGCGCGCGGTCCGTCCGCAGCCGCCCGAGTGGCTCTCCGGCAGGACGGTCGCGGTGATCGGGTCCGGGCCGGCGGGCCTCGCCGCCGCTCAGCAGCTGACCCGGGCCGGCCACACGGTCGCCGTCTACGAGCGGGCCGACAAGATCGGCGGCCTGCTGCGCTACGGCATCCCCGAGTTCAAGATGGAGAAGCAGCACCTCGACCGGCGGCTCGACCAGATGCGCCGCGAGGGCACCGTCTTCCGGGCCGGGGTCGACGTCGGCTCCGACGCGCTGACGACCGAGCGGCTCCTCGACCGGTACGACGCCGTGGTGCTCGCCATGGGGTCGACCACCTCGCGCGACCTGCCGATCCCTGGCCGCGACCTGGCCGGGATCCACCAGGCGATGGAGTACCTCCCCCAGTCCAACCGGGCCTCGCTCGGCGAGGAGCTGCCCGATCAGATCCGCGCCGACGGCAAGCACGTGGTGATCATCGGTGGCGGCGACACCGGAGCCGACTGCCTCGGCACGGCCATCCGGCAGCAGGCGGCGTCGATCACGCAGCTGGAGATCCTCCAGCAGCCGCCGGAGACGCGGCCCGAGGGACAGCCGTGGCCGACGTACCCGATGACGTTCCGGGTGTCCTCGGCGCACGAGGAGGGCGGGGACCGGGTCTACGCCTCGTCCACCCAGCAGTTCCTCGGTGACGACGAGGGACGGGTCCGGGCCCTCACGCTGGTCGAGGTGGACGCCGCGTTCCAGCCGATCGAGGGCACGGAGCGGGAGATCCCGGCAGAGCTGGTGCTGCTCGCGATGGGCTTCACAGGCCCCGAGCGGCCCGGCCTGGTGGAGGAGCTCGGGGTCGAGCTCGACGGACGCGGGAACATCGCGCGGGACGAGTCCTACGTGACCTCGGTCGAGAGCGTGTTCGTGGCAGGCGACGCCGGGCGCGGCCAGTCGCTCATCGTGTGGGCGATCGCCGAGGGCAGAGCCGCCGCAGCCGCGGTCGACCGGTTCCTGACCGGCTCGACGAACCTGCCCGTGCCGATCCCGCCGACGGAGCGCCCGATCTCGGTCTGACCACTCCGCGAGTCCGCGTGTTGGATCGATCCAACGCCCGGTAGGCTCAGAGCGTGGCGAAAGCGAAGATCGTCTGCACCCTCGGCCCTGCGACCAGCACGCCGGAGATGATCCGGCAGCTCATCGAGTCCGGCATGGACGTCGCCCGGCTCAACATGAGCCACGGCTCGCGCGCCGACCACGTGAAGGCGTACCAGCTGGTCCGGGACGCGGCCGACGAGACCGGGCACGGGGTCGCGATCTTCGCGGACCTCCAGGGGCCCAAGATCCGGCTGGCCACGTTCGCCGACGGCCCGGTCGAGCTCGAGGACGGCGCACGCTTCACCATCACGACCCGCGACGTCGAGGGCACCGCGGAGATCTGCGGCACGACGTACGACGGGCTCACGAGTGACGTCGCGGCCGGCGACCAGATCCTGATCGACGACGGCAACATCCACCTCCGCGTCACCGAGGTCGACGGCGACGACGTGCACACCGAGGTCGAGGTCGGCGGTCGCGTCAGCAACAACAAGGGCATCAACCTCCCCGGCGTCGCGGTGAGCGTGCCGGCGCTGTCCGCGAAGGACGAGGAGGACCTGCGGTGGGCGTTGCGGACCTCGGTCGACTTCGTCGCGCTGTCGTTCGTCCGGACCGGTGACGACGTGACCCGGGTCCGGGAGATCATGCGCGAGGAGGGCGTGATGCTGCCCGTGATCGCCAAGATCGAGAAGCCGCAGGCGATCGACAACCTCGACGAGATCATCCGCGCCTTCGACGGCTTCATGGTCGCGCGCGGTGACCTCGGCGTGGAGATGCCGCTCGAGGAGGTGCCGCTGCTCCAGAAGCGGGTCGTCGACCGGGCCCGCCGCAACGCGAAGCCGGTCATCGTCGCGACGCAGATGCTCGAGTCGATGATCGCCAGCCCGCGGCCCACGCGCGCGGAGGCGTCCGACGTCGCGAACGCCGTCCTCGACGGCGCCGACGCCGTGATGCTGTCCGGCGAGACCAGCGTGGGGGAGTACCCCCTCGAGGCGGTCCGGACGATGGAGCGGATCGTCAAGAACGTCGAGAAGCACGGCTCGGTCGTCGCCGCGATCGACTGGCAGCCGCGCACCCGCGGCGGGGTCATCGCGAAGGCCGCGGCCGAGGTCGCCGAGCGGGTCGGGGCGCACTACCTGGTCGCGTTCACCCAGTCCGGCGACTCCGCGCGCCGCCTCTCGCGGCTGCGGACCCACGTCCCGATCCTGGCATTCACGCCCGAGGACAAGGTGCGCTGCCAGCTCGCCATGACCTGGGGAGTCGAGACGTTCAAGACCGAGGCGGTCGAGCACACCGACGAGATGGTGCGGCAGGTGGACGACCAGCTGCTCAAGATCGGGCGGGTGAAGGAGGGCGAGCTCGTCGTCATCATCGCCGGCAGCCCGCCGGGCATCGCCGGCTCGACGAACGCCCTGCGCATCCACCGGATGGGCGACGCCATCAACGAGCTGGCGCCGGCGTACCGCAGCAAGGGGTGAGCCCGGTCAGCTCGGCAGGCCAGTGCCCCGGGTGAGATTCGAACTCACACTGAATGGTGTTTGAGACCATCGCCTCTGCCGATTGGGCTACCGGGGCGCGGGCCACACCGTATCCGAGGACTTGCGTTGCGATCCAAATCGGATAAGGTCTAGTTAACTACTAGACAAAACGGAGGCTCCGCATGAGGTGGAGGTGGGACTGGGCGGTGGCGAGCAATGCCCGTGCGATCGAGAACGCACGGCAGGCGAGCACCGCGCTGAGCCGCGGCCGCGTCGAGCGCGAGGAGGTCGAGCTCTTCCTCCGCAGCAGGTACGCAGGGCCGGTACCGAGCGCCGTACCCGTCACCCTCGACGCCGGGAGCGTGCGCGCCGCTCGCTAGCCTGAGCGGGTGAGCCAGCCGCCGCCTGAGACCGCGCGCCGCCGCGTCGTGATCGCCGAGGACGAGGCGCTGATCCGGATGGACCTCGCCGAGATGCTCGGCGAGCAGGGCTACGACGTGGTCGGCGAGGCGGCCGACGGGGCGCGGGCGGTGGCGCTCGCCGAGGAGCTGCGCCCCGACCTCGTCATCCTGGACGTCCGGATGCCGGTGCTGGACGGGATCGCGGCCGCCGAGCGGATCGCGTCGCAGCGGATCGCGCCGGTCGTCATCCTCACGGCGTTCTCGCAGCGGGAGCTCGTCGAGCGGGCCCGTGACGCCGGCGCGATGGCCTATCTCGTGAAACCGTTCTCGGCGAGCGACCTGGTGCCGGCGATCGAGATGGCGGTCAGCCGGTTCGCCGAGGTGGACGCGCTCGAGCGGGAGGTCGCCGACCTCACCGACCGGCTGGAGACCCGCAAGCTCGTCGATCGTGCGAAGTCGGTGCTGCAGGCCCAGCTGGGCGTCAGCGAGCGCGAGGCGTTCCGCTGGATCCAGAAGACGGCCATGGACCTGAGGCTCTCGATGCGGCAGGTGGCGCAGGGCGTCGTCGACCACGGGCCGAGCCTGGGCCAGGGCTGAGCTCCACGCGAGAAGGTCACGAATCTGCAACGACGTCGACCGTTACGTGGAAGGTGTTTCACACATGACATTCCGAGCGATACCTTCGGGCCGCAGCACCCATGTCCGGGCGGTTCTACGCCCGGAGTTGTCTAGAAAGCCGGAGGCCCCATGATCCGCACCACCCGAGCCAGCCGCGTCGGCGCGGCGCTCGCCGTAGCCGCGCTCGTCCTCACCGCCTGTGGCGGCGGCGACGAAGACCCGCAGACTGCCGACCCCACCGACGACGAGACCAGTGAGGGCGGCGAGCCCACCGGCGACGGCACCCTGACCATCGGCAACCTGCTCCCGCAGACCGGGGACCTCGCGTTCCTCGGGCCCCCGGAGTTCGCGGGCGTGAAGCTCGCCGTCGAGGAGATCAACGCCGCGGGTGGCGTCCTCGGGAACGACGTGGCCAACATCGACGCCGACTCCGGCGACGGCACGCCCGACATCGCGGGTGCCGAGGTCGACAAGCTGTTCAACCAGGACGTCGACGCGATCATCGGCGCGGCCGCCTCCGGCGTGTCCGTGAGCGTCATCGACAAGATCACCGGTGCGGGCGTCGTCCACTTCTCGCCCGCCAACACCGCTGCCGGTTTCGACACCTACGACGACAACGGTCTGTACTTCCGGACCGCGCCGTCCGACCGGCTCCAGGGCCAGGTGCTCGCTAACCTCGCGGCCGAGGACGGCTTCTCCAACGTCGCCATCATGGCTCGCCAGGACTTCTACGGTGAGGGTCTGGCCGAGCAGGTCCAGACGACGCTGCAGGAGCGCGGCGTCAACGTGGCCGACTTCGTCCTCTACTCGGCGGACGCCCAGAACTACACCGCGGAGGTGAACCAGATCGCGGCCGCCAAGCCGGACGCGCTCGTGCTGGTCGCCTTCGAGGAGACCACGAAGATCATCCCGCAGCTGATCGCCAAGGGGATCGGTCCGGAGGACGTCCAGATCTACTTCGTGGACGGCAACCTGGCCGACTACTCCGACGAGACGTTCGACCTGACCGGCGTCAAGGGCACCCTCCCGGTGTCCGGCGACCCCGACCCGGAGTTCAACGACAAGCTGCTCGAGATCGACCCCAAGCTGAAGGACTTCAGCTACGGGCCGCAGTCCTACGACGCCACGATGATCATCGCGCTGGCCGCCATCGCTGCCGGTGACGACTCGGGCGAGGCGATCGGTGCCGAGATCATCAACGTCACCCGCGAGGGCACCCAGTGCTCGACGTTCGAGGAGTGCGCCACGCTCCTTGAGGACGGCGAGGACATCGACTACGAGGGTGCCAGTGGTCCGACCGACATGAACGACACCGGTAGCCCGGCGTCGGGCACGATCGGCATCAACGTCTACGAGGGCAACAAGTACGAGCAGGTCGACACGGTCTCCGGACTGGTCGAGTGACCCTGACTCGCACCTGAGTCGACAAACACACACAGAACCCCCCAGCCGCAAGGCTGGGGGGTTCTGTACGTCGTGCGGCAGGATCGACCCGGCTCAGTCCTTGCCGAGCGTGCCCAGGTAGAGCTCGATCACCTTGGGGTCCTTGATGAGGTCACGTCCGGTGCCGGTGTAGGCGCTGGTCCCCTGGTCCATCACGTACCCGCGATCGGAGATCTGGAGGCACCGACTGGCGTTCTGCTCGACCATGATCACCGAGACCCCGGCACGGTTGATCCGCCGGGTCTGGACGAACACCTCGTCCTGGAGCACGGGGGACAGGCCGGCCGACGGCTCGTCGAGCAGCAACACAGACGGCTCCATCATCAGGGCTCGGCCCATCGCGACCATCTGACGCTCGCCACCAGACAACGACCCGGCGCGCTGGCTGCGCCGGTCCAGCAGCGCGGGGAAGAGCTCGCCCACGAATTCGAAGCGCTCTCGGAAGGATGTGGGCCGCTGGTAGACGCCCATCTCCAGATTCTCCTGGATGGTGAGCGAGGGGAACACGTTGTTGGTCTGGGGGACGAATCCAATCCCCTTGGTGACCAGGGAGTCGGCGCGCTCGTTGGTGATGTCGTCACCCTTGAGCCGGACCGAGCCGGACCCCACCGTCACGAGTCCGAAGAGCGCCTTGAGCAGGGTCGACTTGCCGGCACCGTTCGGGCCGATGATGCCGACGAGCTCGCCCTCCTGGCAGTAGAGATCGGCGCCGTTGAGGATGTTGACCCCGGGCAGGTACCCGGCGATCAGGTTGTCGGCGCGCAGCACGGCGCCCTCGGCCGCCTTCTCGTGGGCGCTCCGGTCGATCGTGGGCGTCCCGGTTTCAGCCACGCTTCTCCTCCTGGGCCTCGTGATTCTGATCGAGCTCCGCCTGGGCTTCGGCGAGGATCTGCTCCTCCACGTCCTCGCTGAGGTCCTGGTCGTGGTGCGAGCCGAGGTAGGCGTCGATCACCCGTTGATCACTCATGACGGCGTTCGGCGGTCCTTCGGCGACGACCTGTCCCTGCGCCATCACGATCACCCAGTCGGAGATGTCGCGCACCATGTCCATGTCGTGCTCCACGAACAGCACGGTCCGGCCCTCGTCGCGCAGGGACTTCACGTGACCGAGCAGCGACTGCTTCAGCGCGGGGTTCACCCCCGCCATCGGCTCGTCGAGCATCACCAGCTCCGGATCGGCCATCAGCGCACGGGCCATCTCCAGCAGCTTGCGCTGCCCGCCGGACAGGGAGCCCGCGAAGTCCTCCCGCTTCTTGATCAGGAGGAACCGCTCGAGCAGGGCGTCGGCCCGCACGGTGTTGTCGGCCTCCTGCTGACGCCACAGCGGGGCGAACATGGCCGAGAACAGGTTCTCGCCCCGCTGCCCGGTCGCACCCACCCGCATGTTCTCGATCACGGTGAGCTTGGAGAGCACCTTGGTGAGCTGGAAGGTGCGCACCATGCCCATCCGGGACACCTTGTACGCCGGCACCTTGTTCAAGGAGGTCTCGTTGAACGACCAGGTCCCCTCGTTGGGCCGGTCGAAGCCCGTCAGCAGGTTGAAGAACGTCGTCTTGCCGGCGCCGTTGGGCCCGATCAGGGCCGTGATCACCCCACGCTGGACCTCCACGTGGGCGACGTCGACAGCGGTGAGCCCCCCGAACTGCCGCCTGATGCCGTCGGCGACGACGATCGGGTCGGGCTTGGGTGCTCCGGGCTCGTGCGGCACGTCGTCGAGAGCCCTCCGCGCCGCGGACACGTCGACGCCGGTGGCGTTGTCGACCGGGGGGTTGTCCCCGGGTGTGGTGGTCAACTCAGCGGGCATCGAGCGCCAGCTCCCTTCGGTCTCCGAAGATCCCTTGTGGTCGGAAGATCATCAACAGCATCAGCCCCAGTCCCAAGAAGATGAACCGCATCAGGCTGGCCTGCTGCGAGTCCATGATCGCCGCCGGGATGAGCGGGTCGCTGCCGCGCGTCGCCTGGCTGAAGAACGCGCCGAGGCCGGTGATCAGGAACCAGAAGATCACCGCACCCGCGACCGGGCCGAGGACCCGGGCCGCTCCGCCGATGAGGAGGACGGTGTAGGCGAAGAACGTGACGTCGGTGGCGAAGAACGAGGGGCCGACGGCGGCGGACCTCAGCGCGACCGCGAAGCCGGCGAGTGCCCCGAAGATGCCGCCGATGACCAGTGACTGCATCTTGTAGGCGTAGACGTTCTTGCCCAACGACCGCACGGCGTCCTCGTCCTCGCGGATCGACTTCAGCACCCGGCCCCAGGGGCTGCGCATCAGGAGCCACACGATGACGCAGGACACCGCGACCATGGTCCAACCGACCGTCATGACCCACTTGTCGTAGGAGCTCCACTCCACGATCCCGAGGTCGAGGGAGTCCGAGTAGGGGTTCGCGGCCCGGAAGCCGCTGATGAAGTTGGTGACGCCATCCTGCCCGCCGAACGTGTCGGAGAACTTGGCCGCGCTGATGGTCTGCCGGATGATCTCGGCGGCCGCGATGGTGACGATGGCCAGGTAGTCGGCCCGCAACCGCAGCGTGGGGACACCCAGCAGCAGCGCCAGAATGACCGCGAGCAGTAGGCCGACCACCACGCCTGCCCACAGCGAGGTCGAGAACACCGTCACCGCCGAGGCGATGGAGTAGCCCGCGACCATCATGAAGCCGGCTTGTCCGAAGTTGAGCAGTCCGGTGTAGCCGAAGTGCACGTTGAGGCCGATGGCCGCGAGGCAGTAGACGATCGCGGTGGGGCCGAGCGCCTGCTGGAGGGAGTCTCCAAGAATGCTTCCGAAGTCCATGTCGTCCGTCCTTCCTCAGCCGACTCGCTGGGCTCGGCCGAGCAGCCCTTGTGGTCGGACGAGCAGCACCAAGATCAGCACGAGCAGTGCGCCCACGAACTTGAACTCGGCCGGCACGAAGAGCGTCGTGAGCTCCGTGAACAGGCCGATGATGAATGCGCCCACGATCGCGCCCCAGATCGTGCCGAGACCGCCGAGCACGACTGCGGCGAACACCAGGAGCAGGAGCTTGAACCCGATCTGGTAGTCGAAGCCCTGCGTCAGCCCGAGCAGCGCACCGGAGAGCCCGGCGAGTGCGGCACCGCCGATCCAGACGATCGAGATCACCCTCTCGACGTTGATGCCGGTGGCCGAGGACAGTGCCGGGTTGTCCGCGACCGCGCGGGTCGCCTTGCCGATCCGCGTGTACTGCAGGAGCGCGGTGGTCGCGAACAGCGCCGACATCGCGATCAGGAAGACGGCGACCTCCTTGGGAGTGACCAGCAGCGGGCCGATCTCCCAGGGTGTCACCGCGGAGTACTGCGAGTAGTTGCGGCTCTGCGCGCCTGAGAAGTACTGGTAGACGTTCCGCAGGAAGATCGAGAGGCCGATGCTCACGATCATCATCGCGATGACGCCGGTGCCACGGCTGCGCAACGGTCGCCAGAGCGCCGCGTCGTTGAGCCAGCCGAAGGCCGCCGAGATAACGAACGCGACCACGACCCCGACCATCACCGTGATGTTGGCGCCCCCGACCCTCACCTCGCCGGGCAGCTGGTCGAACGCGTAGGCCATGATCGCGCCGAACGTGATCAGCTCGCCGTGGGCGAAGTTCGTGAGGCCGGTCGTCCCGAAGATCATCGAGAGCCCGAGGGCTGCCATCGCCAGCAGTGAGGCGAACACCAGGCCGCCGACCGTGAGCTGGAGCGCCTGGGTCAGCTTGCCCGAGGACCCGGCGAGCGGGTCACCGATCGGGAAGGAGACCGCCTGGTCGGACGTCGTCGTGAACCGGATGTTCAGCTCGACCTGGTCGGGGTTGCGCAGGCCTGCCCCCTCCGGGAGCGTGGACTCGTCGATCTTGACGGTGAACGTCTTGCCCAGCGCGGAGGCCGGGTCACCGGGGATCTCGACGTCGAACGCACCCGTGTCGTCGGTCTCGTCCTCGCCCACCACCTGGCCGGCCGAGTCGACCACCGTGACCTGGACGCCGGGGACGGGCTCCGGGGGCGTCTCGCGCAGGTCGCGCAGGCACCCCTTGATGGAGATCGTGTCCTCGTTGTCGTCGTACTGACACCCTTGGCCGGTGGCCGAGGGTGCGACCGTCGCCGCCTGTGCGGAGAGGGTCGGGACGAGGCTGGCGAAGAGCACGAAAGCCAGGGCTCCGATCGCGGCCGACCGAGATCGTGGAGTGTGCCCGAAGATTCGCAATGGTCCTCCGTTCCGACGCCCGAGTGGCGTGGTGGTGCCAGGACAATACCGATAGCGGGGGGTTCGACGGGATAGCCGGGGCAGCGTTACCCACGCGTTACCGGACGGCGGCCGCCAGGGCCACGAGGAACGGGGCCACGACGAGCGCCGGCAGCAGGTCTGCGACCGGGATCTGACGCACCCGCAGCAGCCGGAGCGCGATGCCCACGAGCAGCAGGCCGCCGACGGCGGTGAGGGCCGCGAGGTGGGCGTCGGGGAGCACGTCCCCGAGGAGCACCCCGACCACGGTGAGGCCGCCCTGCACGACGACGATCGTGACCACGCTGGCGGCGACGCCCCACCCGAAGGAGGCCGCGAAGGCCATCGCAGCGAAGCCGTCGAGGGCCGACTTCAAGAACAGCTCGTCGGCGCCGCGGCCGAGGCCGTCGTTCAGGGAGCCGAGGATCGTGAGCGGCCCGGTGCAGAACAGCAGGGACGCCGCCACGAAGCCCTCGATGAAACGGTGGCGCTCCGCGGTCCCGGTGTCCGACGTCAGCCGACGCTGCAGCCACCCGCCGAGGGACTCGACGCGCTGCTCCAGCCGGAGCGCGGACCCGACGATCCCGCCGACGAGGAGCGACCCGAGCACGACGAGCATGGGCGCGCTGGCGCCGATGTGGGAGACGAGCGCGGGGTCGGTCACCGACAGCGCCGAGAGGATCGCGATCAGCAGGGTCACGAGGCCCAGCCCGTCGGTGACGACGTCGCGGGTTCGCTCCGAGAGCCGGTGCCCGAGGAGCACCCCGAGCCCGGCGCCGAGCAGCACGGTCACGACGTTCACGACGGTGCCGATACCGGGGAACACAGGACTCCTCTGACAAGCCGGGACGCCTGAGCGTAGTCTCGTGCGCAGTGCCGGGTTCGGGGGACACGAGATCCGGCGGACACAAGGGGTCGAGATGCGGGCTCAGGTCCTGATGCGTCCAGCGGTCGCCGCGGACGCGCCTGCCTTGGCTGACGTCTGGTGCGACGTGCTGCGCCGGGTCGACCGCGAGCAGCAGGTCGAGGACGTGCTGCTGGTGATCGACCGGGTCTCGGCCATGCCCGAGGAGCGGATCACGGTCGCCGTGGTCGACGGCATGGTCGTCGGTGCCGTGCACCTGCGGGCCACCACGATGAGCCCGATCAACCTCGATCGCGTGGTGCAGGCGATCTCACCCCACGTGCTGCCCGAGTACCGCCGCCACGGCATCGGGACCGCCCTCGTCGAGGCCGCGGTCGCGTTCGCCGAGGAGATCGGCATCGGGCACCTCGCCACCGCCGTCAGCGCCGGTGCGCGCGACTCCAACCGCTTCATGGCCCGGCTCGCCCTGGGGCCGGCGGCGACCCTCCGGGTCGCGCCCGTCAGCGCGGTCAAGGGCCGGCTCCAGGCGCAGCGGCCGACCATGGCACGCGCCACCGGCCGGCAGCTGCCGAAGGTGCTCGCGGCCCGCCGTTCGATGCGCCGCCAGGGCGTCACACCCACCCGCTAGACCCGCTCGCGCGACGGTGCCGACTGGCCTCGGACCTGTCCCCGGCGGCCGTTAGAGTCGCGTCGTGCCCGAGACCCAGCCCGACGTGCCACGCCTGCTCCTCCTGGACGGTCACTCCCTGGCCTACCGGGCGTTCTTCGCCCTTCCGGTCGAGAACTTCTCGACCACCACGGGTCAGCACACCAACGCGGTCTACGGCTTCACGTCGATGCTCATCAACGTCCTCCGCGACGAGCAGCCGACCCACGTCGGCGTCGCGTTCGACAAGTCGCGCCAGACGTTCCGGCTCGAGGAGTACCCCGAGTACAAGGCGGGTCGCAACAAGACCCCGCAGGAGTTCTCCTCCCAGCTGCCGCTGATCCAGGAGGTCCTCGACGCGCTCCGGATCCCCCACCTCGAGCAGGAGGGCTACGAAGCCGACGACCTGATCGCGACGCTCGCGACCGAGGCGACCCGCGACGGGCTCGACGTGCTGATCCTGACCGGAGACCGCGACTCGCTCCAGCTCGTCTCGGAGACCTGCACGGTGCTCTACCCGATGCGCGGCGTCTCCGAGCTGGCCCGGATGACCCCGGCCGCCGTCCAGGACAAGTACGGCGTGCCGCCGGGTCGCTACCCCGAGCTGGCCGCGCTGGTGGGTGAGACGTCCGACAACCTCCCCGGCGTCCCGGGCGTGGGCCAGGGCTACGCCGCCAAGTGGATCAACCAGTACGACGGGCTCGACAACGTCATCGCGCACGCCGACGAGATCACCGGCAAGAAGGGCGAGGCGCTGCGAGCCCATCTCGCCGACGTCATCCGCAACCGGCGCCTCAACGCCCTGGTCACCGACCTCGACCTCCCGCTGACGCCGACCGACCTCGCGGTGCGGCCCTGGGACCGGCAGGAGGTCCACACGCTCTTCGACGGCCTGGAGTTCCGGGTGCTGCGCGACCGGCTCTTCGAGTCCCTCGAGTCAGAGGAAGAGATCGACGGCTCCGGCTTCGACCTGTCCGGGGCCCGGCTCGGCGCCGGCGAGGTGGCGCCGTGGCTGGCGGAGCACGCGGGCCCGCAGACCCGCACGGGTGTCTCGGTGCAGGGCAGCTGGCGGGCCGGCACGGGCGAGGTGTGGTCCGTGGCGCTCGCGGCCGCCGACGGCGCGGCCGCGTGGGTCGATGCGGCCGAGGTGACGCCCGACGACGACGGTGCGCTCGCCGACTGGCTCACCGACCGCGACCGGCCGAAGGTGATGCACGACGCCAAGGGCCCGATGCTGGCGCTCGGCGCCCGCGGCTGGCCGCTGGCCGGGCTGGTGAGCGACACCGCGCTGGCGGCCTACCTCGTGCGGCCCGACCAGCGCTCCTACGACCTCGCCGACCTCACGCTGCGCTACCTCAAGCGGGAGCTGCGCACCGCCGCCGACGACGACGGGCAGGCCGAGCTCTCGTTCGACGACACCGAGTCGACCGGCGCGCAGGAGGTGGCGATGCTCCACGCCCGCGCCGTGCTCGACCTCGCCGAGGCGCTCGACGAGGCGATCGAGGAGCACGGGGGAGCGCGGCTGCTCGCCGAGATGGAGCTGCCCCTGGTCGACCTGCTGGCCGACCTCGAACGCACCGGCGTCGCGGTCGACCTCGAGCACCTCGAGTCGCTGGAGCGGCACTTCGGCGACGAGGTCGCCCGGGCCGCCGAGGAGGCCTTCGCGGTGATCGGCAAGGAGATCAACCTCGGATCGCCCAAGCAGCTCCAGGTCGTGCTCTTCGACGAGCTCGACATGCCGAAGACCAAGCGCACCAAGACCGGCTGGACGACCGACGCCGACGCGCTCCAGTCGCTCTACGAGAAGACCGAGCACCCCTTCCTCACCGCGCTGCTGCGCCACCGTGACGTGGCGCGGCTCCGCCAGACGATCGAGGGGTTGCTCAAGACGGTCGCGTCCGACGGCCGGATCCACACGACGTTCAACCAGACGATCGCGGCGACCGGCCGGCTGTCGAGCACCGACCCGAACCTCCAGAACATCCCGATCCGCACCGAGGAGGGGCGCCGGATCCGGGAGGGCTTCGTCGTGGGGCGAGGTGTCGACGGGCAGGCGTTCGAGTCCCTGATGACGGCCGACTACAGCCAGATCGAGATGCGGATCATGGCGCACCTCTCCGAGGACGAGCTGCTGATCGAAGCGTTCCGCAGCGGCCGCGACTTCCACGCCGTCACCGCCGCCCGGGTCTTCGACGTGGAGCCGACGGACGTCAACACCGAGATGCGCGCCAAGATCAAGGCGATGAACTACGGCCTCGCCTACGGCCTGTCGGCGTTCGGCCTCGGCCAGCAGCTGCGGATCGACCCGTCCGAGGCGCGAGGCCTGATGGACGAGTACTTCGAGACGTTCGGTGGGATCCGGACCTATCTCGCCGGCGTGGTCGACGAGGCCCGGCGGGCGGGTTTCACCGAGACCATCTGGGGCCGGCGCCGCTACCTCCCCGACCTGAGCAGCGACAACCGGCAGCGCCGCGAGATGGCGGAGCGGATGGCGCTCAACGCGCCGATCCAGGGCTCGGCCGCCGACCTGATCAAGGTCGCGATGCTCAACGTCGACCGCGCGATCGGTGAGGCGGGGCTCCGGTCGCGGATGCTGCTCCAGGTGCACGACGAGCTCGTCTTCGAGGTCGCCGAGGGGGAGCGCGAGCAGCTCGACGCACTGGTCCGCGACCAGATGGGCTCCGCCGCCGACCTGAAGGTCCCGCTGGACGTCTCGGTCGGCACCGGGCGAAGCTGGCACGACGCCGCTCACTGAGCAGGGCTCGGGGCCTCGTTCCTCGTCCGCAGAAGATGGGTGCTGACCGCGAGGGCCACCAGCACCGCTCCATCGATCAGGAGCACGGTCGCCAGGAGCGACGCGGCGGTCGCGACGACCGCACCGCAGAGGGCCACAGCTGCCAGTCCCACCCACAGCCAACCGACGCTCGCGCGGTGCTGCCGGGCCACGACCTCGTACACCAGGATCTGCACCATCGCCAGCAACGTGCCCAGGAGCGCGAACCACGCGATCTGCGGCCGGACCGACTCGTACGCCGGACCGCCGATGAAGGTGACCGCCAGGTCGCTCAGGATCCACGCGCCGAGCGTGGCGGTCAGGCCGATGCCCGCGACCAGGGCGAGGGCCTTGAGATAGACGGAGCGGCGGCCGGCCGCCGAGGCCATCGTGGGGAAGGCGACCACCACGACGAACTGGGGAAGGAACAGCACCGCCTTGGTGAGGATCAGCCCGCCCGCGTAGAGCCCCGCCTCGTGCTCGTCGAACACGACTCGTGCCACCACCACGTCCGCGTTGGAGAGCGCGAAGAACGCGAGCAGGGCGTGCGAGTTGTCGGCGACCTCCCGCAGCAGGTTCTCGCCGTGCTCGACGGTCGAGCGCGCCGACCCCCGGCCGAGATGGCCCAGCGCGATCGCCCCGATGAGTGCTGGGATCCAGGCCGCAACGGCGACGCCGACCATCGCTGCGAGCGCGGTCGGGCTGAACGCCAGGGCAGCGCCACCTACCAGGAGCCGACCGACGCCCGCCCCGAGGTAGACCGCCCCCAGGGACCCCCACCGCTTCTGGCCCTGCAGCACGCCGGACTGCCCACCCATGATGGTCAGCGGCACCGCACTGAGGCCGATCATGAGCGCGGGCGCCCAACCGTCCAACCCGAGGCCCCACGCGATGAGCGGGGTCGCGAGGACGCACAGCAGGCCGAGCCACAGCGCTGATCGATACGTCGCCGCCATCACCGCGGCCTCGATCTCGGTTCGTCGCTCCGGAGCCGCCGCGATCTTGCGCGCCCCCGTTGCCTGCAGCCCGAGGGCGACCACGATGACGACCAGCAGCAGCCCCATCAGCGAGGCGACCGCGCTGTACTCGGCCGGTCCCAGCCGGCGCGCGGCGGCGATCGTGAACGCGTATGCCGCGACGTTCTGCACCGCAGTTGCGACCGCGATCCCGGCACCTCCGCGCAGAAGTCCGCGCAGGGTCCGGGACGTCGTCACCCGGCGGAGTCTAGGTCGCGGCGGGATGGCACCGGGAGGTGGACAGTCGGGCGCTCGCTAGCACGCGGCGATCCATTTGCGCCCTGGTTACCACACGGTAGACTCCGTGGACCCCCGGTCGGGGGCTCCGTGGTCGGAGGGGCCACGAACCGTGGAGGGACTCGACTTCATCATGCGTAGAACCCTGATCTCAGGGCTGCTGCTCATCGTCTCAGCAGTCCTCACCATGTTGCTCAGCTCGGTGCTCGACCTCGAGCTCGAGCCAACCGTCCTGCTCGGCGTCTCAGCTGGTGCGGTGGTCGCGCTGGTGCCCGACGTGACAGCTGCTCGCAGGATCGTGGGATTCCTGCTCGGGCTGCTCGGGTCTCTCGTGTCCTACTTCGTTCGCGCAGGATTCACACCAGACACCGCCGCGGGTCGGGCGGCGTACGTGGGTCTGGCTGTCGCGTTGGTCGTCCTGGTCGCGATCCTGAGCGCCAACAAGCTGCCGCTCTGGTCAGCCCTCCTCGGCGCTGGGACCTTCGCGGGTGCCTTCGAATCCACCTACGCGGCCGCTCCTCCGCGCGTGGTCGACAACTCCCTCGGGACTGTCACCACGTTGTTGTTGTGCGTCGCGATCGGATTCCTGGCCGCCGGGCTCGGGGAAGGCGCGCGCGGGGTCGGTGCCACCCGTCCAAGCGAGTCGAACGACCATGACACCACGACGGACGAGCAGATGGAGACCGCACAGTGAAGAGCCCCGCTCTGGGTGCAAGCGCCACCCTCCTTGCACTTGCCGTCGTGGCAACCGGACCTGCGGCATTCGCTGCCGAGGGCGACCTTGAAGTCGTCAATACGGAGACGATCCAGGTCTACGTGAGCTCTGAGGGCGACATCGAGAGCCAGCGGGTGTACGAGCAGCTCACCCTGACCGGCACCGGCTCCGCGAGCGTCGCCAACCCGATCGAGGAAGAGGGCCTGCGCAACCTGAACGGCTTCGGCGAGCTGACGGTCGAGGATGGCGTGCAGAACCTGGAAGTAGACGTGAACGGAGTAGAGCGTCTCCGTTCTGTGAGCGACTTCACCGGCGAGCTCCCGCTGGACATCTCCATGCAGTACTGGCTCGACGGTGAGCGCGTTGCGCCCGGCGACGTCGTGGGCGCAGACGGAGTCCTCGAGGTGCTGTACATCGTCAAGAACGTGACGGCCCGCCCGCAGGAAGTGACCTTCACGGACGGAAGCGGTGGCACCGTGACCGAGACGGTGGACGTGCCTATCCCCATGGTCGGGTCGCTGTCGACCGTCGCCCCGCCGAACTTCACAGACGTGAAGTCAGAGCAAGCGAACCTCGCGGGCGACGGCAAGGGCGGCACCAAGCTCAGCTTCACCATGACCCTCTTCCCTCCTCTGGGTTCAGACACGGTCGAGTTCGGCTACACGGCCACCGTCACCGACGGCGTAGTCCCGCCATCCAGCGTGTCCGCGCTTCCGGTGAACCCGCTCGAGAGCACATCGTTCAAGACCGCCGGGGAGAGCTACCAGTCTGGGTCAGACACCGGCGTCCGCCTGGCCGAAGGGGCCACGGAGATCGACTCGAACCTGCTCAAGCTGCGCGATGGTGCGGGCGATCTGCTGGCCGGTCTGATCCAGTTGAGCGACGGTGCCGACCAGCTCAACGCCGGGCTCGCCGGCGAGGCGGCGCCAGGTGCCATCCAGCTCGCCGATGGTGCGGTGGTCCTCAAAGACGGCCTGACCCAGATCGATGACGGGGCAGGGAAGCTCGCGGAAGGGGCGGGACGCCTCAAGGCCGGTTCCGGCGACGCTGCGAACGGAAGTCGCGGACTGCAGAACGGGCTGCAGCAGATCAGCGGCGGCCTCGATCAACTGGCTGCTGTCGACGGCCTTCCCAAGGCCCTGCGCGGAATCCGTGAGTTACGAGATGGCGTCGCGCAACTAGTTGCCGGTGTCGGCACGATAGATCAGGACGACACGCTGCTCGGAGGACTGCACGATCTTGAAGCTGGCCTCGGATCGCTCGAAACCGGTTCTGGCACCCTCTTGGGCGGACTTCAGCTGCTACGCGGCGGCGCCACGCCGCCGTCGGGGCTGGTGGCGGCGCGCGGAGGGGTCGACGAGGTCGAGGGCGGCCTGTCAGGTGCTGTGGACCCAGGTGGCAGCCTTGATGAGCTGATCGCCGGCCTGCAGTTCGTCACCACCACCGACTGCGGACCGACGTGTCAAGGCATCATCACGGGCACGATCCTGCCGAAGGTACAGGGCAGCAAGACCTCGCTGACCGAAGCTCGGAACGGGTTGCTGCTCGTCTCGGGTGGGTTGGGTAATGCCATTGCCGCGCTCGACACGCAACTCGTCCCTGGCGCTACTCAGATCAACGCTGGTCTCACGGACGCACATGCTGGTTCCACTGATCTGGAACAGGGTGCGCAGACGCTGCGCGGCGGGCTGCTGCGAGTGAGCGACGGCGTTGACCAACTCGAGTCGGGTCTGACCGGCGCCGTCGCCGGGATCTTCCAGTTGGCTGATGGCGCTGCTGCTGCACAGGCGGGTTCGGGTGACCTCGCCGACGGTCTGGGTCAGATTGCCGACGGGGCAGGCGACCTGTCCGACGGTGCGAATCTGCTGGTCAACGGCACAGGCGACGCAAGCGATGGCTCGCAGCGCTTGGCCGACGGGGCTGGCGATCTGGCCGAGGGTCTGGGCGATGCGGCGGACGGCTCGAGTCGACTGGCCGACGGCATGGCCGATGCTGCCGACGGTGCTCCGCAGCTCGTCGACGGCGCCGGCCGGCTCTCCGATGAAGGAATGTCGCAGCTGATCGGTGCCGGTCAGGACACCGCCCAGGACTACGGAAAGCTGTACGCAACGATTGAGGCGGGTGCCGAGCGTGCAGACGCCGAGCGGATGGCCTACGGCGCACCCGAGGGTGCCATGGGCGCAACGGCCTACACCTACGAGCTGCTCGGAGACGACGGGGAGGGGAGCCGCAACACCAAACGCGGTCTCGCTGCCCTCGCTCTCCTGGGCATCGCTGGCGCAGCTTTCGGTCTGCGACGACGCTTCGTGTGAACGTCTGAGTGATGCGCTGCGGCGCTGTCCTGCGGGACGGCGCCGCAGCTCAATTCTGAAGTTCGGTGGATCACACCAGGTCGGCCGCGAAGATCGCGGTACCCGGCGTGTGCCGGCCACGGATCGCGGACCACCCGCCCCAGACCCGGTTGTGACCCTCGGGCCACTCCGGCTCGAGCAGCCGCCGCAGCCGGAACCCGTGGGTGTCGAGGACCTCGACCCAGTCGCCGAGCGTGCGGTGGTGCTCGACGTAGGCCACCTCTCCGGAGGTGTCGTCGATCTCGACGTACGGCGTGCGGTCCCAGTAGGACTGGCTCGCGGTCAGTCCGGGCTCGCCCGGGTCGTCGGGGAACATCCATCGGGTCGGGTGGGTGATCGAGAAGGCGTAGCGCCCGCCGGGCCGCAGCACGCGCGCGGTCTCGGCCACCGCCCGGTCGAGGTCGCTCACGAACTGGAGCGCGCCGAACGAGCAGAAGACGACGTCGAAGCTGCCGTCGGCGAAGGGCAGGTGGGTGGCCGTGCCGAGGACGGCGGGCACCCGGACGCCGGTCTCGTCGTCGATCCGCCGGGAGTGCTGGAGCTGGCGGTGCGACAGGTCCAGCCCGACAGCGCGGCCGCCCTCCGAGATCACCCAGCGCGAGCACTGGCCGGCGCCGGAGCCGACCTCCAGGACGTCGCGGCCGGCGACCTCGCCCAGTGCTCCGGCGTCCGCCTCTGTCAGGCCCTCGGGTCCCCAGACGAATCCGAGATCGCCGAGGAACGCCCCGTGCGTCGCCTGGTACTCGTCGGCGTAGCGGTCCCAGTCAGGGCCGTTGGCACGCCGAGACTCCGCCTCGTCGACCGCCCGCCGTTCCACCCGCACCGCCGGGTGCGGCCACGCCTGCTCCACCACACGAGCGTAACCGGGTGAGATTTGGGTCGCGTACCGACCTTGACAACGGTTCGGGCGCGGCGCGAGGGTGCTGAGCAGGTGCCGAGCTCGTCGGCGTCGAACGGGGGGATCATGAACCGTCGCACGCACGCCCTGACCACCGTCGCTGTCGCGCTCGCCGCTGGTCTGCTCGCGGCACCCGGTCCGGCCTCCGGCGCTCCGGAGCAGGCGCAGCGGGCGCCCCGCTTCAGCCACCTCGACCCCGGCGGTCAGCCCGACCTCGACGAGCGCGTGCCCGTCAACGTCGTGTTCGTCGGCCACCAGCTCGGCGACGTCGACCGCGCCGCGTTCCGCGCCGGCCTGCCGCGCAGCGCGGAGCCGGTGGTGCGGTCCCGGCTGTGGTACGGCGAGACCGAGAAGCTCGGCATCCGCTACCAGTACGACTACGACGTGACGTTCGCGCGGCAGCCCTACGAGAAGCGCTTCTTCCGCTACCTGTCGTCGATCGCGCGCCGCAAGCCGGTCACCTTCTACCAGGACGTGTACAACCAGCAGGACGGCACGCTCGACGTCACGAGCAACGCGTGGATCGACGCGACCCGCACCGAGCGCTGGCTCGCGAACAACCCTCCGCCCGGTGTCGACACCCGGCAGAACACCGTCTACCTGATCAACTGGTACGGGCGACGCGACTTCAAGTTCCACGTCTTCACCAAGACCGACGAGCCGGAGCCGGACACCCGCTACAACTTCGGCGAGCAGCGCGACAGCCGCAAGCTCACCGCCTGGGGCGGGACCACCGCCGCCGACGAGGAGAGCGGCCTGGGGCGCACCCGCCGGGTGTGGTTCCACGACCTGTCGGCCGGTCCGGAGGCCTTCGCCGGCAGCTTCGACGTCGAGAACGCGGACCTGGACGGTGACGACGAGGCCGACTACCGCATCCCGCCGGCGTGGGAGTACGCCGCCGGCGGCTACCGGTCGCCGGCCGCACTGACAGGCGACCTGGTCAAGCTGGTGCGGTACGTCGCGCTCGACTCGCTGATGACGACGTCGCCGCTCTACCCGGTGGAGCTGCCGACGACCGAGCCGCCGACGTCGATCAACCTGGACAGCAACACCTACGAGGGGTGGGCAGGGACCGACGCGAGCAGCTCCTACATCAAGCCAGGGCTGCTCAGGTCCGAGCTGTCCGAGCTGCTGCTCGGCTCCAAGCGGCTCAGCTACGACAACCAGGACTTCCCCCTGACCGGCGCGGCGCGGAACTGCTACCGCGGCTGGCTGGTCGGCACGCCGTGCCGACCGGCGAGCGGCCTGCCCGCCGACGCCAACCTGTTCCTGCAGAACCTGGAGGACCTCGCGCGGACCAAGGACGACGGCGACTCGGTCGACTACGAGCTGCCGATGTTCAACTACGCGGTCAGCACCGACGATCCGACGCCGCTCGGCTTCGCCGACGACAACTGGAGCGACGGCACGGCGAGCTTCGTCTTCAGCTTCATCAGCCCGTTCATCGTGGACGCGGGGTACGGCCTCACCACCACCCAGATCCACGAGGTCGGCCACCACGTCGGGCTGTCGCACCCGCACGACGGCTTCGACTCCGAGACCGGCACCGACTTCGATCCCACCGGTGACTTCTACTTCACCTGGCTCGGGTCGTCGGTGAACTCGATCATGAGCTACATCGACCTCAACTGGGACTTCTCGCAGTTCGACCAGGACAACATGGCCCGGTTCCAGGCTGCGGCGTACGTCGAGGCCGCCAACCGGCTCGCCGGGGAGGCGCTGGCCGCTCCGCGTCCGGGGCGCGCCTACGACGAGCTCCGCCGAGCCGACAACCTGGTCGGCGCGGCCGAGCGTGCGTTCGCCGGCCACCGCTACCCGCAGGCGTGGCGGCTGGCCGGCCGCGCCTACGTCCAGGCGGTCGAGGGCGCCGAGGAAGCGGGCGTGGACGTCGAGATGTCGGTCAAGCGGGCGCTCCGCGCGGCCAGGTCCGCGCCGGTGCCGCACGACCCCGAGGCCGCGGCGGTCGACACGCTCGAGCCGGGTGACCCGCGCCTGCTGCCGTAGTGCAGACGCGCACTGGCGCCGCGAGTTGGACTCACGCGTGCGCGCAGGCGTAATCTTGCCCATTGCGCCATCAGGTCTGCCCGTCCCACAGGAGCGGACCGGGCTCGCTATCCATCATCACCGGTAGTGAAACCGACCTGTCGTGCGTGCCCGACGACATCTGACCACCGAGGAATTCTTTCCCTTATGACGAGCAGCACCTTCACTCTCCCTGAGACCGACGCGCCCCAGGTGGCCGTCAACGACATCGGCTCGGCGGAGGACTTCCTCGCCGCGATCGACGCGACCATCAAGTACTTCAACGACGGTGACATCGTGGAGGGCACCATCGTCAAGGTCGACCGGGACGAGGTCCTGCTCGACATCGGTTACAAGACCGAGGGCGTGATCCCGAGCCGCGAGCTGTCGATCAAGCACGACGTCGACCCCAGCGAGGTCGTCGCCGTCGGCGACAAGGTCGAGGCCCTGGTCCTCCAGAAGGAGGACAAGGAAGGCCGCCTGATCCTCTCCAAGAAGCGCGCCCAGTACGAGCGCGCCTGGGGCACGATCGAGCAGGTCAAGGAAGAGGACGGCGTCGTCGAGGGCACCGTCATCGAGGTCGTCAAGGGCGGCCTGATCCTCGACATCGGCCTCCGCGGCTTCCTGCCGGCGTCCCTCGTGGAGATGCGTCGCGTCCGCGACCTGCAGCCGTACGTCGGCCAGACGCTCGAGGCGAAGATCATCGAGCTCGACAAGAACCGCAACAACGTCGTGCTGTCGCGCCGTGCGTGGCTTGAGCAGACCCAGTCCGAGGTCCGCCACGGCTTCCTGACCCAGCTCCAGAAGGGTCAGATCCGCAAGGGCGTCGTCTCGTCCATCGTCAACTTCGGCGCGTTCGTCGACCTCGGGGGCGTCGACGGCCTGGTCCACGTCTCCGAGCTGTCGTGGAAGCACATCGACCACCCCTCCGAGGTCGTCACCGTCGGCGACGAGGTCACCGTCGAGGTGCTCGACGTCGACATGGACCGCGAGCGGGTCTCGCTGTCGCTCAAGGCGACGCAGGAGGACCCGTGGCAGCACTTCGCCCGCACCCACCAGATCGGTCAGATCGTCCCGGGCAAGGTCACCAAGCTGGTGCCGTTCGGCTCGTTCGTCCGGGTCGAGGAGGGCATCGAGGGCCTGGTCCACATCTCCGAGCTGGCCGAGCGCCACGTGGAGATCCCGGAGCAGGTCGTCCAGGTCAACGACGACGTCATGGTCAAGATCATCGACATCGACCTCGAGCGTCGCCGGATCTCGCTGTCCCTCAAGCAGGCCAACGAGACTGCAACGGCGGCCGACGTGGAGGAGTTCGACCCGACGCTGTACGGCATGACCGCGTCGTACGACGAGCAGGGCAACTACATCTACCCCGAGGGCTTCGACCCGGAGACCGGTGAGTGGCTCGAGGGCTACGACGACCAGCGCGCCGTCTGGGAGGAGCAGTACGCCAAGGCGCACGCTCGCTGGGAGGCGCACGTCAAGCAGCAGGCCGAGGCCGCCCAGGCCGAGGTCGAGGCAGGCGAGGCCACGTCGTACTCCTCCGGGGCCGGCAGCACCACCGACGAGGCCGTCGCCGAGAGCGGCGCCGGCGACACGGGCGGCTCGCTGGCGAGCGACGAGGCGCTGCAGGCGCTCCGCGAGAAGCTCACCGGCGGCAGCAGCACCTGACCTCCGCCATCACGCGACGAACGGCCCGCCCGGGGTCCCGGGCCGAAAGGTTGACCCGGCCGCACAGGTATCTGCAGGGTCCTCGGACCCGGCCGTCCCGGCAAGGGGAGTCGCCGCCGGGTGACGTGCCGAGGGCCCGGCTCACCGTGGGTGGTGAGCCGGGCCCTGAGGCTTCTCTGGGCGCCGGAGGTCAGCGGTAGGCGGGACCCACGAACTGGAGGTCGATGGCGTGGGAGGGCGGCGGGGGCGTGGCGCCCCGGTCGTCGTGTCGGGTCACGAGGAGGGTCTCGACGGCCACCGCAGCGACCGCGATCACCAGCAGGATGATGAGTACGGTGTTCATGGCAGTAATCATGCGCCCGTTGCATTACTGCCACCAGTGGCAGTAATGACACCATGCATTGATTTTCTGCCAGATGTGGGGCACAGTGGCACGCGTGAAGAAGGTTGCGGTCGTGGTGCAAGACGGGGCGGAGCCGTTCGGGCTGGGAGCCATGTGCGAGGTGTGGGCGGAGCCCTACCACGCGGAGGACGACAACCCGGTCTTCGACTTCGTCGTGGCCACGCCCCGGCCCGGCCGGGTGCGCGGGGCGTCCGGCTACGACCTGCACGTCGAGCACGGACTCGACGCCGCGGCGGACGCCGACCTGGTGTGCGTGACCCCCAAGCGCTCCTTCCGGGACCCCTCGCCAGAGGTCGTGGAGCTGATCCGCGACGCTCACGACCGCGGGGCGCACGTGTTCGCCCACTGCACCGCCGCCTTCGTGCTCGGCGAGGCCGGGCTCCTCGACGGCCGCCGGGCGACGACCCACTGGCGTCACGTCGACGAGCTGCGCAACGCCTACCCGCAGGCGCTGGTCGACGGCAACGTGCTGTACGTCCAGGACGGCACGATCGTCACGGGCGCTGGGTCGGCGGCCGGGCTCGACGCGGCGCTGCACCTGATGCGTCAGCAGTTCGGCGCGAAGACCGCGGCGGACGCCGCGCGCCGGATGGTCGTGCCGCCACACCGCGACGGGGGTCAGGCCCAGTACATCGCCCGCGCCGTCCCCGACTGCGACGCCGAGACCCTCGGTCCGCTGCTCACCTGGATCACCGAGAACCTCGGCGACGACCTCGGCGTCGACGCCCTCGCGCGACGCAACCACATGTCGCCGCGCACGTTCGCGCGCCGGTTCCGCGACGAGACCGGCACCACGCCGCACGCCTGGGTCACCCGGCAGCGGCTGCAGGCGGCCGAGGAGCTGCTCGAGCGCACCGACCACTCGGTCGACTGGATCGCCGCCGAGGTCGGCTTCGGCAACGGCGCCGCGCTGCGGCACCACTTCAGCCGGGCCCGCGGCGTCTCGCCACAGCAGTACCGCCGGACGTTCGCCGGCGCGCAGAGTGCCTGAGGATCCGGGCGCCTGACGTGACGGGCTGGACCCTGCTGCTCGCGGTGGCAGGCGGGTTGGCCCTGCTGTGGCTGGGGCTGGTGCTGGCGCTCTGGCTGGCCCGCCCTGACGCGCTGCGCCTCCGTGAGCTGGTGCGGTTGCTGCCCGACCTGCTCCGGTTGCTCGCGCGGCTGGCGCGCGACGGTTCGCTGCCCCGCGGGGTCCGGGTGCGGCTGTGGCTGCTGCTGGGGTACCTCGCGCTCCCGGTCGACCTGGTGCCCGACTTCATCCCGGTCATCGGGTACGCCGACGACGCGGTCGTGGTGGCGCTGGCGCTCCGGTCCGTCGTCCGCCGGGCCGGGCCCGAGGCGCTCGAGCGGAACTGGCCCGGCACCCCCGACGGCCTGGCGGCAGTCCTGCGCCTGGCCCGGGTGTCCGGAGGCTGAGGTGCGAGGAGCGGCACCGGACCACCGCAGGGCTACCCTGCCTCGGTGACGAAGCGTGTGGGACTCACCGGGGGAGTCGCCTCCGGGAAGAGCACGGTGTCGGCGTTGTTCGCCGAGCTCGGCGCGGTCGTGGTCGACGCCGACCTGCTGGCCCGCGAGGTGGTGGCACCCGGCACCGACGGGCTCGCCGCGGTCCTGGCGGCGTTCGGCGACGAGGTGCTGACCGCCGACGGAGCGCTCGACCGGCCGGCGATGGGTGCCCTCGTGTTCGCCGACGTCGAGAAGCGCCGGACCCTGGAGGGGATCATCCACCCCCGGGTGCGGGCCCGGGCCGCGGAGATCGAGGCCGCGGCGCCGCCCGACGCGGTCGTGGTCCACGACATCCCGCTGCTCACGGAGACCGGCCAGGCGGGCTCCTTCGACGCCGTGGTGGTGGTCGACGTCCCGGTCGAGACCCAGGTCGAGCGGATGGTGGCGCTGCGCGGCATGTCGCACGAGGAGGCCGAGGCCCGGATCGCCGCCCAGGCCACGCGCGAGGAGCGGCTGGCGATCGCGACGTACGTCATCGACAACACGGGCACGCTCGACCAGCTGCGCACCCGGGTCGCCGAGGTGCACGCCGACCTCGCGGGCTAGCGTGCCCTGATGCGCCTGACCCGAGCCGTCGCAGCCCTGCTGTGCGCGGGGCTGCTGGTGGCGTGCGACGGCGGGGCGGAGCCGCGCCGGGACACCGCACCGCGCAGCGACACCGCACCGCGCCCCGACCCCGACGCGCCCACCTCGTGGGGTCCGACCCGTGGCGAGGTCGCGCGGGCGGCGGAGATCGTGGCGCGCTGGAGCCCCGAACGGCTCGCGGGACAGGTGATCGTGGGTCGGTACCACGGGACCGACCCGGCCGTCGCGGCCGCGCTGGTCCGTGACCTGCACCTCGCCGGCATGAGCGTCACGGCCGAGAACGTCGTGGACGCCGCCCAGGTCGGGGCGACGACCTCCGCCATCGCCAGGGCCCACGCGGCCGACGGCCGCTCCTGGCCCCCCGTCGTCGGGGTCGACCAGGAGGGAGGCGTGGTGGCACACCTGCGTGGCATCGCGACCGAGTTCCCGTCGTTCGCCACCGCGGGTGCGGCGGTCGCGGCGCGGGGCACGGCGGGGGAGCGGGCCGTGACCGAGGCCGCCCGTGCCACGGCGCTGGAGCTGCGCGGGCTGGGGTTCACGTGGGTGTTCGCGCCGGTGGCCGACGTGACGATCGGCGCCGCCGACCCCACCATCGGCACCCGCTCGCCGTCGACCGAGCCGGCCGTGGCGGCGCGCACCGTGGCCGCCGCCGTCCGCGGGTACGACCGCGCCGGGCTGGTGTCGACCACGAAGCACTTCCCGGGGCACGGCAGCGTCACCGCCGACAGCCACGAGACGCTGCCCGTGCTCGGGACCCCGCTCGACGGGCTGCGTCGTCGCGACCTGCCGCCCTTCGCCGCCGCGATCGCGGCCCGGGCGCCGGCGGTCATGATGGGTCACCTGGACGTGGCGGCGCTCGCCCCCGGGCTGCCGTCCAGCCAGGCGCCCCGGGTCTACGACTTCCTGCGCGACGACCTCGGCTTCGAGGGCGTCGCGATCACCGACTCGCTGGGCATGGGGGCAGCGCTCACCCAGGACTACCCCGCGGTGCGGGCGCTCCGGGCCGGTGCCGACCTGCTGCTGATGCCGGTCGACCCGCGCGCGACGCACCGGCTCGTGGCAGGCGCGATCCGCTCGGGCAAGGTGCCCCGCGCGCGGGCCGAGGAGGCCGCGGCACGGGTCGTGGCGCTCCAGCTGTGGCAGCAGCGGGTCGCCGCCGACGTACCCGTGCCCGCCGAGGTGGTCGCGCGCGCCCAGCAGGCGGCGGCGGCGCTGACGGCGGCCGGGGACTAGACGGCGGACGGAGCTCCCTCCCCACGGGGCGATGAGTTTGACGGCGTCCGCTGGTCTGATCGGGGGAAACCCTGATGCCGCCTGTCCCCACCTTGTGATGGAGTTGCCCCATGCATCGTCAGATCGCCGGCCGGCTGACCGGCCCCGTCTCCAAGTGGCTCGTCGTCGTGGCCGTGTTCGGCATCACGTTCCTGATGGCCGGCCTCAACGCCAAGCTGATCGACGTCCAGAACAACGAGGCCTCGTCGTGGCTGCCCGGCTCGGCCGAGTCCACGAAGGTGGTCGAGGAGCTCACCGGGACGATCGACCCCAACGACATCCCGACCCTGGTCGTCTACCACCGCAGCTCGGGGCTGACCGACGCCGACTTCTCGGCGATGGACGAGCACGCGCAGGAGATCGCGACGATCGACGGCGTCACCGACCGGGGCGTCATCTCGCCCAACGCCGCGGCCGAGCTCGAGGCCCAGGGCCAACCCGTGCCGCCGCTGGTCTCCGAGGACGGCGAGGTCGCCTACCTCGCGCTCACGTTCAACTTCGGTGAGAACGGCTGGAACGACATCCCGGCCGCCGCCGACGAGATCCGCGACATCGCGCAGCTCGACGGCGCCACCGTCCACCTGGCCGGGTTCGGAGGTCAGGCCGCCGACGCGGCTGAGGCGTTCGAGGGCATCGACACCAACCTGATCATGATCACCCTGCTCGTGGTGATCGTGATCCTCCTGTTCACCTACCGCAGTCCGATCCTGTGGCTGCTGCCGATCATCGCGGCCGTGGTCTCCTACACGATCTCGGGCGGCGTGGTCTACCTGCTGGCCCGTTACGCCGACCTGACCGTCAACGGCCAGAGCCAGGCGATCCTCGGCATCCTGGTGATCGGCGCCGGCACCGACTACGCCCTCCTGCTCGTGGCCCGCTATCGCGAGGAGCTGCGACGTCACGAGGATCGCCACGAGGCGATGGCCTTCGCCCTCCACCGGGCCGCCCCGGCGATCCTGGCCAGCGCCGCGACCGTCGTCGTCGGCATGCTGTGCCTGAGCTTCGCCGAGCTGAACTCGACGGCCGGCCTCGGCCCGGTCCTCGCGGTCGGCGTCGGTGTCACGTTCCTGGTGATGGTGACCCTGCTCCCGGCGATGCTGGTGATCTGCGGCCGGTGGATCTTCTGGCCCAAGCGGCCGGCGTTCGGCTCGCCCGAGCCGACCAGCTCGGGCTTCTGGGCCAGGGTCGGTGGCCGGATCGCGCCGCGCCCCCGCCTCGTCTGGTCGGTGACGGCCGCTCTCCTGCTGGTCGCCTGCCTCGGCCTGTTCAAGCTCGACCCGTCGGGTCTCTCGACCGAGGAGTCCTACACGAAGGAGTTCGACTCGATCCAGGGCCAGTCGCTCCTGGTCGACCACGGGCTCGACGACACCTCCAACACCGTCCAGGTGGTCGCCAACACCGATGAGGTGCCGGCGGTCCAGGACTCGATGGCCGACCTCGAGGGCCTGGGCGAGCCCACGCCGGCCCAGGACATCGGCGACGGCCGCTCCTACTTCGAGGCGACCGTCCAGGCCGACATCTCCTCGAGGACGGCCTTCGACATCGTCGAGGCGACCCGCGCCGCCGTCCATGGCGTCGAGGGTGCCGACGCGCTCGTCGGTGGCGGGTCCGCCTTCTACCTCGACACGAAGATCGCCTCCGAGCGCGACAACCGGGTGATCATCCCGATCGTGCTGGTCGTGGTGTTCCTGATCCTGATCCTCCTGCTCCGGGCACTGACCGCGCCGTTGATCCTGATGGGGACGGTGGTGCTGTCGTTCGGGGCGGCGCTCGGGATCTCGACGCTGCTGTTCACCGAGGTGTTCACCCGAGCCCCGTTCTTCGAGGTCAACGAGGGTTTCGCGCATGCCGATCCAGGGTTCCCGCTCTTCACGTTCGTGTTCCTCGTGGCGCTCGGGATCGACTACAACATCTTCCTGATGACGCGCGTCCGCGAGGAGACGGCGACCCGAGGCACCCGCGAGGGCTCCCTGGTGGCGCTCTCCTCGACCGGCGGTGTGATCACCTCGGCCGGACTCGTGCTGGCGGCCACGTTCCTGGTGCTGGGATCGCTGCCGCTGGTGTTCCTGGCCCAGCTGGGGGTGGCGGTCGCCCTGGGCGTGCTGCTCGACACGATGATCGTGCGGTCGGTGCTGGTCACCGCGCTCAACCTCGACCTGGGCGGCAAGATCTGGTGGCCGAGCAAGCTCGACCGCGGCGCCCCGCTGAAGGAGCAGCCGGCCCCCGAGGAGGAGTGGGCACCGGCCTGACGACGGACTACGTGGTGGCCTGCTGAGCCGTGACGGCGCGTCCCGGCACGGCCAGCAGGTCCTCGTGCTCCACCGTCACCTTCAGCGACCCTGCCGCGGCCTGGGCGAGCCGCTCCTGGCCGTAGGCCGGCGCCTGCAGGTCCGGCCGCTGCTCGACGGCCGCCGCCAACCAGCCGGTGAACCACTCGGCGACGAGCGTGCGGTGCTGGGCGTCGAGCCGCCACGGGCTGCGGTGGACGGTCACGTGGTGGTCCAGCCGGCGCCACCGCTTCGCGGCGGCCGCGGCCGCGTCAGGCCCGAGCAGCGCGCGCCCGCCCGTCGTCCGGCGCTGGTGGGCGTTGAACGCGTCCCCGATCTCCTGGTCCAGCGGGTGGGAGGGTGTGAGCTCGACGCGACCGACCACGCTGAGCGTCACCAGCGTCGGGCAGCCGGCCGCGGCGCAGCCCCGGACGAAGCGGTCCAGCTCCGCGGCGTCCATCATGTCGAGCACTGCCGACGCGGTGATCAGGTCGGCGTCACGGAGCACCTCGAGCCCGAGTCGCGTGATGTCATCCCGCCGGGTCTCGACGTGCACGGTGTCACCGGCGGCGTCCGTGGGGCGTTCGTACGCCGCGACGCGGTCGAGCAGATCGGCGTCCCGGTCGTGCAGCACCCAGCGCTGCGGGCCGGGGAGCAGGGGAGCGAGCCACCGCAGCATCGACCCGGTTCCGCAGCCGAGGTCGTGGATCTTCAGCGGGCCGCGGGGCAGCAGCGGCCGCAGCGCCTCGACGAGCGAGCGGGACCGGGCGGCCGCGTCGGCCGGCTCGCGCAGCGCCAGCCAGTCGGCCCCGGCCCGGACGGGTTCGGACGCCATCCCACCTCCGTCGCGTGTGAACCGAACGGTAGCGACGCACGTTGCCACCCACAACGGACCGGTCCGGCGACCGGCCCGGGAAGGTCGGCGGGTGGACGGTGTACGGCGGGCGGTGACGACGAGCCTCGGGCTGCTCGTCGTGCTGCTGGCGGCGCTGTCGGCCGGCGTCGGGCTCACGGTCGCGGGCTGGGGGGTCGGACTGGGCTGCGCGGTGGTGGTGACCGGAGCCGTCGCTCGCGGCGTTCGAGGCGCCGGCGCCGACCACCTCGGTCCGGCGGACCGGGTCACGCTCAGCCGGGCCGTCCTCGCCTGTGCCGTGGCCGCACTGGCGACGCAGTCGTCGCCGCGACACGCGACGCTGCTCGTGCTGCTTGCATCGGTCGCCCTCGCGCTCGACGCGGTCGACGGCCGGGTGGCGCGCGCGACCTGCACCGAGTCCGGCTTCGGCGCCCGGTTCGACGGCGAGGCGGACGCGTTCCTGATCCTCGTGCTCAGTGTCCACGTGGCCGTCTCGTACGGCGGGTGGGTGCTGGTGATCGGGGCGGCGCGCTACACGTTCTGGCTGGCCGGGCTGGCGTACCCGTGGCTGCGCGACCCGCTCCCGCCGCGGCCCTGGCGCAAGCTCGTCGCCGCCGTCCAGGGCATCGTGCTGGTCGTCGTCGCGGCCGGCGTCCTGCCCGAAGGGCCGGCGGTCGTCGCGCTCGGGCTCGCGCTGGGGCTGCTGGCGGAGTCGTTCGGGCGCGACGTCCTCTGGCTCGTGCACCACCGCCGGCCCGGCTCCCCGGCCCTCGCCTCCCGGCCCTCCCGTCAGCGGACGACGTGACCGCGACCGACCGGGCCAGCGTCGCGGCCGCCTTCGAGACGGCGCGGCGGTCGGCGTACCCGCCGGGGGAGTACGTCGGCCAGGAGAGCTTCATGACCGCGGCCGAGATCCGCGCGCTGGCCCGGAGGGCCGGGATCGGGCCGGGCGACTCGGTGCTGGACCTGTGTTGCGGCGTCGCCGGGCCGGGCCGGCTCGTCGCCGCGGAGACGGGCTGCACCTACCTGGGCGTCGACCGCGACCCGGCCGCCGTAGCGCTGGCCCGGCAGGCCGCGGGGGACCTGCCCTGCCGGTTCGAGGTCGGAGTGGTGCCGCCGGTGCCCGAGGGGGCCTTCGACGTGGTGCTGCTGCTCGAGACGCTGCTCGCGTTCCGCGACAAGGAGCCGGTCCTGGCGGGCGTGGCCGCGGCGCTGCGGCCGGGCGGCCGGTTCGCGCTCACGGTCGAGGAGGGGCGGCCGCTCACGACCGCGGAACGGGCGGCGATGCCGGCGTCCGACACGGTCTGGCCGGTCCTGCTGCCCGCGTTGCTCGCCGCGCTCGGACGACACGGGCTCAGGGTCGAGTCGGTGACGGACTCGACCGACGCGCACCGAGACACCGCGCAGGCGTTGGTCACCGCGTTCCTGGCCCACCGACCGCGGATCGTCGCCGAGATCGGAGCCGCGGCCGTGGACGACCTCGTCAGGTCGCACCGGCTCTGGGCCACCTGGCTGCGCCGGGGCAGGATCCGGAAGCTCGGGATCGTCGCCGTCCGGTGAACCGCGGGGGGTCGTCCCCCGTTCTCCCGGGTGACATCGCCCCACGAGCGTCGTGGGAGCGATCCCGGCGAGGGGAGTGGCCATGGGCACGCGCGCGCTGGCGGCGGTGGCGGTACTGGTGTCGGCGGGGGTGCACCTGTACCTCTGGGCCGACGGCTACCAGGACGTCGACACGATCGGACCGCTCTTCCTGCTCAACGCGGCCGGTGGCGTGGTGATCGCGGTGCTCCTGCTCGCCTGGTCCCACTGGCTTCCGGCGTTCCTCGCCGTCGGGTTCGGAGCGTCGACCCTCGGCGGGTTCATCCTGTCCACGACGGTCGGGCTGTTCGGCCTGGAGGAGTCGTGGGAGGGCTGGTACGTGTGGGCGGCGGCCGGGTCGGAGGTGGCCGCGATCCTGCTCGGCGGGCTGCTCCTGCTGCGCGACAACCCGCTGCGGTCAGGTCGCCAGGCGTAGCACCACGCGGCCGTCGACGGTCCGGACCTCGACGGACGCGAGCTCGGCGGACGTCGCCGCCGTCGCCGCCACGATCTGCATCTCCCGACCGCTCACGGACCGCCAGCTGCCGACCTGCTCCACCTGCCCGGAGCGGGTGGTCACGAACAGCTCGTAGTCGGCCTCCGGCGGCAGGTCGTACCCGACCGACGCGGGGTCGTAGGTGCAGGTCAGGCCGAGCCGGGTGCCCCACGTGACCTCCTCGAGGCTCACCGTGGCGGTGACCGGGACCTCGCCGACCGTGTCCATCGGCAGCGGAGCGGCCGCATCGTCCGACTCGCTCGCGCTCGGACCGTCAGGGGGTGCGGGCTCGTCGCCGAGCTGCCCCAGCCCGATCGGCACGACCGCCGCGACGACCGCGGCCGCCGCGGCGAGCCCGATCGTGGTCAGCGTGCGCCGGCGCCGGTCGCGGCGTACCTCGCCGAGCAGGGCGGGCAGGAGGGTCGCCGGAAGCTCGTCCACGGACGGCTCCTCGAGCACCCCGGCGTCGACCCGGGCGAGCAGGCCGGGCAGGCCCGCGAGCGCGGCCACGGACCGGTTGCACTCCTCGCACTCCGCCAGGTGCTGCTTGAACGCCACCCGCTCGGTGGGGGAGAGCGCACCGAGCACGTAGGCGCCGTCGTCGTGCGCGAACTCGCAGCTCATGCCTCCACCCCCAGCTCCTCCAGCGCCAGCCGCAGCGCCCGCAGTGCGTAGTGCGTGCGCGACTTCACCGTGCCCTCGGGAACCCCGAGCCGCCGGGCCGCCTCCGCGACCGGTCGGCCGCGGTAGTAGCACTCGAGCAGCACGTCGCGGTGCTCACGGGACAGCCGGGTGAGGGCCTCAGCGACCACCCACGACAGCAGCAGCTGGTCGCTCTCGTCGGAAACGCCGTCGTCGGGCAGCTCGGCCAGCGGTGTCTCCGGGTGGGCGCGGTTGCTGCGCCACTGGTCGATCACGATGTTGCGGGCCACCGTGAACAGCCAGGCCCGGACGGCGGGGGACGGGCTGTCGAGGATCGTGCGGTGCCGCCAGGCGCGCAGCAGCGTCTCCTGGGCGACGTCCTCGGCCCGGCCCCGGTCGGTCGGCACGAGCCGTCGGCAGTAGCGCCACAGGGCGACCGCGTGGTCGTCGTGGAGCTGCTGCATGAGCATGACGTCGGGGTCGGACACGCTGCCTCCTCACCCCCTCAGACGTGGCGGGGTCCGCCCGGGTTCACCGGCATCAGTCTGGCCCGTGCTGCGAGTAGGTCGTCACGAACCGGTCGCGGAAGGCATCCATCCGCCACACCGGCGCGTCGGGTCGCGGCCGTAGCCCCGGCCCCCAGCCCCAGCCGGACGCACGGGCGAGGACCTGGGGGTCCCGGGCGATCAGCGCGACCGGCACGTCGTGACCGGCGTCGGGGCCCGACACGATCGTGGCGGGCTGGTGGTCGCCCAGCACGACCACCACGAGGTCGTCGTCGGCGTACGTCGTCAGGAACCTGACCAGGGCCCGCAGGGAGTAGGTCACGGCGTGGAAGTAGGCCCGGCGCACCCGGTCGCGGTCGGGCCAGATGTCGGCCTCGGAGGGGAGCGTCTGCGGCATGCCGTCGAACACCGAGCCGTCGCCGACGTCCGCCTGGTCGATCAGGCGAGGAACCCGTGACCACGGGGCGTGGCTGGTGATCAGGTCGACCTCCGCCATCACCGGCTGGCGCGGCCGAGCGGACAGCTCGAGCCGCTGGACGGCGTCCAGGGTGTACTGGTCGGGCATCGTCGGGTAGCCGAACCGCGGCCCCTCGTAGCCGAGGTTGCGCGAGTCGTAGACGTGGTCGAAGTCGTAGAACTCGCCCTGGGGCCAGTCCCGGTTGTTGGCGGGGACGGTGGCCACGGTCCGCCACCCGGCGTCGCCGAACAGCCGGGTGAGGGTCAGCCGCGGGCTGGTGACCAGCACGTCGTACCGCGGCTGGCTGTCGATCCACAGCCCCGACTGGAGGGTCGCGTGCGCGAGCCAGCTGAGGGCGCCGAACGTCGGGGACGTCAGGTAGGCGCTGCGGCTCTCGAAGCCGGCCGCGGTGAGCTGCCGGGTGCCGGCGTCGAGCGTCGCCAGGACACCGGCGGAGTGCTCCGGGTCCTCCAACGCCACCCGGCCGAGGCTCTCGACGAAGACGATCAGGACGTCCTTGCCGCGCAGGCCGCCGAACAGGTCATCGGCGGCGATGCCACGCAGCGGGTCGGTCCGCGACGCCTCCTCGAACTCGTGGCGGTCGCGCAGCTGGCCCGGGATCCGCGTGACCTGTTCCTCGACGTACGTCGCGGTGTCGTGGGCCGCGATCGCCCCCGCGGGGCCTCGTACGTCGAGGAGGCCGACCACCAGCCAGCCCGCCGTCAGCACGGCGACCGCCGGCACCGCCCGGGCCGGGTGCCGCCCGGCCACGCGGGTGAGCCGCAGCAGCGCGAGCGGGAGTCCGACCAGCAGCACGACCACGGCCACGCCGGCGCCGACCACCAGGGCGGTGCCGAGCCGCGGCCCGAAGGAGTCGCGCACGGTCTCGACCAGCGAGCCGGCGTACCGCCAGTCGATGAGCGGGTCGAACGGTCGGTTGAGGGCCTCGTGGACCCCCATGTCGAGCAGCTTGAACACCGCCGCCACGCCCATCACCAGGCCGCCGGTGAGCGCCAGCGCCGTGCGCGCGCGTGCCCGGCGGGCGGGGAGCACCAGGGCGGCCGCGACCAGCAGCAGGGCCTCGACGGGCAGCCGCAGGAACGCCGACACGCGCAGGTCCTCGAGCTTCGTCGGGGCCGTCAGCGCGGCGACCACGAGTGCTGCCGACAGCAGGGTCAGCGCCACGGAACCGACGGTCCTCAGCCCGCGCGGCCACCACCGGCCGGACCTGGGTTGAACCGAGCGCACGACCACACCGTTCAGACGGGCAACGAGGGAACACACAGACCAACGAGCAGGACGCGGCTCCGGTTCAGCCGGGGCACGGTGAGGGGTCCGATGCGGCGGGAGGCACAGGCGTTCTGGCTCCGGGAGCCGGGCGCGGGCGAGATCCGGTCCGCACTGCTCCCGCAGCCGGGACCGGCCGACGTGCTCGTCCGGACCGTTCGCTCGGGCGTCAGCCGGGGCACCGAGTCGCTCGTCTTCACCGGGCGGGTGCCCGAGAGCCAGCGCACGACGATGCGCGCACCCTTCCAGGAGGGTGACTTCCCGGCCCCGGTCAAGTACGGCTACCTCAACGTCGGGGTCGTCGAGCACGGCCCTCGTGACCTGCTGGGCCGCACGGTCTTCTGCCTGCACCCCCACCAGACGGCGTACGTCGTCCCCGCCTCGGCGGTCGTCGTCGTGCCGCCGGACGTGCCGGCGTCGCGGGCCGTCCTCACCGGGCTCGTCGAGACCGCCGTCAACGCGCTCTGGGACTCCCCGCCGCTGGTGGGCGACCGGGTCGCGGTGGTGGGGGCGGGTGCCCTCGGATGCTGCGTGGCACGGTTGTGCGCCCGGGTGCCGGGCGTCGCCGTCACGCTGGTCGACATCGACCCGTCCCGCGCCGCGGTCGCCGCGTCCCTGGGCGTCGACTTCGCGCTGCCGGACGACGCTCCGACCGGACGGGATCTCGTGGTGCACACCAGTGCCACGTCGGCCGGGTTGCAACGGTCGCTCGACCTGCTGGCCCCGGAGGGCACGGTCGTCGAGCTCAGCTGGTACGGCGACGCCGAGACGACGGTGTCCCTCGGCGGCAGCTTCCACTCCGGCCGGCTGACGGTCCGGGCCAGCCAGGTCGGCACCCTGGCGGCGGCCCGGCGCGACCGGCGGACCCCCACCGACCGGCTCCGGCTCGCCCTCGACCTGCTCCGCGACCCGGCGTTCGACGCCCTGCTCACGGGCGAGTCGCCGTTCCGCGAGCTGCCCGCGGTGCTGCCGCGACTGGTGAGCGGCGAGCTGCCCGCCCTGTGCCACTCCATGACCTACGACGACGTGGAGGTGCCGTGTTCGGCGTGACAGTGCGTGACCACATGATGGTCGCCCACAGCTTCCGCGGGGACGGGTTCGGACCCGCCCAGGCCCTGCACGGCGCGACGTACGTCGTGGATGCGACGTTCCGCGGCGAGTCGCTCGACGACGACGGGGTCCTGGTCGACATCGGCCGGGCGGCCGAGGCGCTCCGGACGGTCGTCGCCGACCTCGGCTACCGCAACCTCGACGACGACGAGCGGTTCGCCGGTCGCAACACCACCACCGAGGTGCTGGCCGAGCACGTCGCCGACCGGCTGGCGCAGCAGGCGGGCGCTCTCGGAGGCGGGGCGGTGACGGGCATCGAGGTGACGCTGCGCGAGTCGCACGTCGCGTGGGCGACGTACGAGCGGAGCGTGTGAGCGGATGCGTGCCGTGCACGTGGTGACGCCCGCCGGGATCGACGACCCGCGGCGCCCCAGCGGCGGCAACACCTACGACCGGCGCGTGTGCCGGGAGCTGACGGCCGCCGGGTGGGCGATCGACCTGCAGCCGGTCGCAGGTGACTGGCCGCGAGCCGACGCAGAGTCACGCCGCCACCTGGCGGCCGTCCTGGCGCAGGCGCCTCACGGGGCCACCGTGCTGCTCGACGGACTGGTCGCGCTCGCGGCCCCCGAGGTGGTGGTCCCGGCGGCCGGCCGGCTCCGGACGTTCGTGATCGTCCACTTGCCGCTGGGCACCGCCGGCGAGGACGCGGTGCTGCGGTCGTCGACCGGGGTCGTCTGCACCAGCGACTGGACCCGTCGCGGGCTGCTCGCGCGCCACCGGCTCGACCCGGCCCGGGTGCACGTCGCGCCACCCGGGGTGGACGCCGCGCCGGCGGTGCCCGGCAGTCGTGGCGGCGGCTCCCTGCTGTGCGTCGGCGCGGTCGTGCCGGCCAAGGGTCACGACCTCCTGGTGAGCGCCCTGAGCGCCCTACCCGACCTCCGCTGGCGCTGCGTCCTGGCCGGCTCGCTCGACCGCGACCCCGCGTTCGTGGCCCACCTCCGGGCCCAGGTCACGGCCGCCGGGCTCGACGACCGCGTGGAGCTCGACGGCCCGCTCACGGGCAGCCGGCTCGACGCGGCGTACGCCGGCGCCGACGTCCTCGTGCACGCCAGCCGGGCCGAGACCTACGGCATGGTCGTCACCGAGGCGCTGGCGCGCGGGCTGCCGGTGCTCGCCTGTGAGGTGGGCGGTGTGCCGGAGGCCCTCGGGACGGACGCCCACGGCCGCCCGCCGGGGCTGCTCGTTCCCGGCGGGGACGTCGCCTCCCTGGCCCGGTCCCTGCGCTGGTGGCTCACGGACGCCGACCTGCGGGCGAGGCTGCGCGCGTCAGCCCGTCGACGGCGCACCGACCTCGTCGGCTGGGACGACACCGGTCGTCGGGTGGCCGACCTGCTCGAGGGCGTGGCGGCATGAGGTCGCGCTGGTCCTGGCTCGTGGGCGCCGCGGTCCTCGGTGGGGTGCTGTGGTGGGTCGGCGCCGGCCCCTTCGCCGCCGGGGTGCGGTCGCTCGACGCGGGCACGCTCGCCCTCGGCGTCCTCCTGGGCGTGCCCGTCACGGTCTCCGGTGCCTGGAGGTGGCGGCTGGTCGCGCGGGGGCTCGGTGTCGAGCTGCCGCTCGGCCGCGCGACCGCGGCCTGCTACCGGTCGCAGCTCCTCAACTCGGTGCTGCCGGGCGGGGTGCTCGGCGACGTGGCGCGGGGCGTGGACCACGGCCGGGCCACGGGGGACCAGGTTCGCGGCCTCCGGTCGGTGGCCTGGGAGCGGACCGTCGGCCAGGCCGTGTCGGCCGCGGTCGCGCTCGTGGTGCTGCTGGCGTTGCCGTCGCCGCTGCGGTCGTCGTCGGTGGCGGTGATCGGCGCCGTCCTGGCCGGCCTCGTGCTGCTCGTGGTCCTCGGCCGGGTGTGGCCGACGCTGCGGGTCGACCTCGCCGGGCTGGTGGAGCAGAAGGTCTGGCCCGGGGTCGTGGCAGCCTCGGCCATGGCCGTGGCGGGTCACGTGGCGACGTACGTCGTGGCGGCTCGTGCGGTCGGGGTCACGGCTCCGCTGACGACCCTGCTGCCGCTGACGATGCTGGTGCTCCTCGCCGCCGCGATCCCGGCCAACCTGGCCGGTTGGGGTCCGCGGGAGGGGATGGCCGCCTGGGCGTTCGCCGCCGCCGGGCTCGGGGCAGCCCAGGGCGTGGCGGCAGCCGTGGCGTTCGGGCTGCTCGTGCTCGTGTCGACCCTGCCGGGTGCCGTGGTGCTGCTCGTCGACGCCATCGCCCCGACCTCAGCCCGTCGTCCCGCCGACCTGCCCGCGAGGAGGCGGTCCCGTGCCTGAGCGGCCCTACACGATCCTCAGCTGCGGGATCTCCCTCGACGGCTACCTCGACGCGGCGTCGTCGGAGCGGCTGGTGCTCTCGAACGAGGCCGACCTGCACCGCGTGGACGAGGTCCGCGCCGACGTCGACGCGATCCTGGTCGGCGCCGCCACGGTCCGCCAGGACAACCCGCGGCTGCTCGTGCGCGACCCCGACCTCCGCGAGCGGCGCCGGCGCAACGGCCTCGGCGACTCGCCCGTCAAGGTCACCGTCACCCGGACCGCCCGACTCGACAGCCGCGGCAACTTCTTCACGACCGGCGACAGCGAGAAGCTCGTCTACTGCGCCAGCCGGTCCGTCTCGCGCGCCCGCACCGGTCTGGGCGGCCTCGCCACGGTCGTCGACGGCGGCGACCCGGTCGACCTGCGCGAGGTCGTGGCGGACCTCGCGCACCGCGGCGTCCGGCGGCTGATGGTGGAGGGCGGCGGCCGGATCCACACCCAGTTCCTGACGGCGGACCTGGCCGACGAGCTGCACCTCGTGGTGGCGCCGTTCTTCGTGGGCGACCCGCGGGCACCTCGGTTCGTGGGCGAGGGCTCGTTCCCGTGGCACCCGGGCAACCGGGCGCACCTCGCCGAGACCCGCCAGATGGGGGACGTCGTGCTGCTCCGCTACGTGCTCACCCGACGACCCGCCCCGGTGCCGTGAGGGCCGCCCGGGTCCGCCGTGCCGTGCGGCTCCCGCTCCGTCTCGCCGACGGAGCGGCGGTCGACGCGCAGGTCTACACGTTCGACGGGCTGGACGACGGCCTGGAACACCTGGTCGTCGCCCTGGGCGACCGGGTTCCTGGTCCGGCACCCGGGACCTGGCCGCCGCTGGTGCGGCTGCACAGCGAGTGCCTCACCGGAGACGTCCTCGGCAGCCTGCGCTGCGACTGCGGGCCGCAGCTGGGGGAGGCCGCAGCGCGGATCCACGAGGCCGGCGGCTACCTCGTCTACCTGCGGCAGGAGGGGCGGGGGATCGGGCTCTACAACAAGATCGACGCCTACGCCCTGCAGGACGACGGGTTGGACACGTTCGAGGCCAACGAGGCGCTCGGCTTCGGGTTCGACGAGCGCACCTACGGCGTCGCCGCCCAGATGCTGCTCGGCCTCGGGGTCGACCGGGTCGAGCTCCTCACGAACAACCCGGAGAAGGCGGCGCAGCTGTCGGCAGCCGGCGTCACGGTCGAGCGCTGCCTGCCGACGGCCGTGCACCTCACCCCGGCCAACGGGCGCTACCTGGCCGCCAAGGCGTGCCGGGGTCACCTGTTGCCGGGGCTGAGCGCGGGTTAGGCCGCCAGGTCGGGGTCGCCGAGCCGACGGAGCCGGTTGAGGGCCTCCCGCTCGAGCTGCCGCACCCGCTCCGCGGAGATCCCGTGCTTGACGCCGATGTCGGCCAGCTTGTGCTGCCGGCCGTCGACCAGGCCGTAGCGCGACCGGATGATGTCGGCCGAGCGGTCGTCGAGCTGCCCGACGAGCGTGTTGAGGCGCTCGCGGGACTCGTGGTCGAGCACGTCGAGGTCGGGGCCGGGCGAGCTCTCCTTGGCGATCAGGTCGCCCAGGGAGGTGTCGCCGTCCTCGTCCACCGGGGTGTCGAGGCTGACGTGCTCCCGCCCCCACGAGAGCAGGTCGAAGACGCGGTCGACGTCCATGCCGAGCTCCGCGGCGATCTCCTCGGGCTCCGGGTCGCGGCCCAGCTGGCGCTCGAGGGTACGGCGGGCGCCGCCCACCTGGTTGAGCTCCTCGACCACGTGGACGGGGAGCCGCACGACGCGGGCCTGCTGCGCGATGCCGCGCGTGATGGCCTGCCGGACCCACCAGGTCGCGTAGGTGGAGAACTTGTAGCCCTTCGCGTAGTCGAACTTCTCGACCGCCCGGATCAGGCCGGTGTTGCCCTCCTGGATCAGGTCGAGCATCGGCATCTGCGCCCGGCCGTACTTGCGGGCGATCGAGACGACCAGCCGCAGGTTGGCCGTGATGAACGTGTCGATGGCCTTCTGGCCCTCGTCGGCCAGCCACTCGAGCTCCTCGCGGCTGGCGCGCATCGGGGCGCCGCCCTTGGCGCGGGCGATCCGGCCGGTGTCGAGGAGGTGCTGGGCCATCAGGCCCGCCTCGATCGTCTTGGCCAGCTCCACCTCCGTGGCGGCGTCGAGCAGCGGGTTGCGCGCGATCTCGTCGAGGTACAGCCCTACGCTGTCGCGGCCCTCGATCTCGCGGGTCCCGGCGGTGCTGGTGCGTGTCGCCATGGTGCGCCCCCTTCCCTTACGTCTTCTCCAACGCTCCGGACGGCCGCTGGATTCCCAGCAGGGATTCGGAGCTCTTGCTGGGAACGACGGGCGAGCCACCCCAGAAGTTGCCTCCGGAGCGAACTCTCAGGGACTTCTCAGGGGTGCCGTACCCACCGGCCCGGCGGGCATGTGAGCCTCAGGCGAGCCCCATCCGGTCGAGCATCCACGCGAGGGTGAAGGCACGGTCGTGCCAGGACTTGTAGCGGCCCGACACCCCGCCGTGCCCCGCGGCCATCTCGGTGCGCAGCAGCACGTGGCCCGGGCCGGTGGCCGTGGCCCGGAGCCGGGCGACCCACTTGGCTGCCTCGACGTACAGCACCCGGGTGTCGTGCAGCGAGCACTCGGCGAGGATCGGCGGGTAGTCGACCGCCGCGACGTTGTCGTAGGGCGCGTACGACGCGATGTAGTCGTAGGTCTCGGCGTCCGCCTCGGGGTTGCCCCACTCGTCGTACTCGATGACCGTCAGCGGCAGTGTGGCGTCGAGCATCGTGGTCAGGTTGTCGACGAACGGCACGCCGGCAACGATCCCGCCGAACGCGTCGGGCGCCAGGTTCGCCACGGCTCCCGCGAGCAGCCCCCCGGCGCTCGCCCCCTCGGCCACGAGCATGTCGGGACGCGTCAGACCTGCCGCGACCAGGTGATGAGCGCACGCCACGAAGTCGGTGAAAGTCGTGCGCTTGCGCAGCAGCTTGCCGCTGTCGTACCAGCGCCGCCCCATCTCACCCCCGCCGCGCACGTGGGCGATCGCGAACCCGGCCCCGCGGTCGAGCAGCGAGAGCCGGGCGATCGCGAAGTACGGGTCCATGGACGCCTCGTAGGCGCCGTACCCGTAGAGCAGCACCGGGATCGGGCCGTCGACCGTGGCACCGCGCCGGCACACGAACGAGACCGGGACCTGCTCGCCGTCGTCGGCCGTGGCCCAGAGCCGGTGCTCCTCGTAGTCGGCCGGGTCGTACCCGCCGAGCACGGGGGTACGACGCAGCAGGGTGAGCTCGCGCGCCGCCACGTCGTAGTCGTAGACCGACGCCGGCACCGTCATCGACGCGTAGCCGAGCCGGACCACCGGGGCGTCGAAGTCGGGGTTGCCCGACGAGCCGACGGTGTAGATCTCCTGGTCGAACTCGACGAGGTAGTCGTCGGCGACGCCGTGGTCGTCGAGCGGCAGCAGCCGCAGCTGCGTCAGCCCGGCGCTGCGCTGGTGGACGACGAGGTGACCGGCGAACGCGTCGACGTCCTCGAGCCGGACCGCTGGGTCGTGGGCGACCAGCGGCCGCCAGCCGTCACCCGGCGTCGGCGCGACCGGCGCCACCCCGATCTCGAAGTCCGGCCCCGTGCGGTTGTGCAGCACCAGCAGCACGTCCTCACCGCCCAGCACGGCGTGCTCCACGCCGTACTCGACGCCGTCCTGCCGCGCGGCGAACAGCCAGAAGTCGCCGTCGTCGCCGGCCGTGTCGAGCAGCCTCACCTCGGAGGTGACCTTGGACGACGACACGATCTGCACGAACCGGTCGCTGCGGGTGCGGCCGACGCCGGTCCAGAAACCCGGGTCGGTCTCGTGGTGGACCAGCTCGTCGTCGGCCTGCTCGGTGCCGAGCCGGTGCCGCCAGACCTTGTCGGGCCGCCAGGTGTCGTCGACGGTGGCGTAGAAGAACGAGCCGCTGTCGGGGTGCCAGGTCGCGCCGCCGAGCACGCCGGTGATGGCGTCCGGGAGCACCTCGCCCGTGTCGAGGTCCTTGACGTGCACCGTGTAGCGCTCGTCGCCGGTGGTGTCGGTGGCGTAGGCGATCAGCCGGGCGCTCGGGCTGACCGAGGAGCCGCCCAACGAGAAGAAGTCGTGACCCTCCGCGAGCTGGTCGAGGTCGAGCAGCACCTGCTCACCAGGCAGCGCCGGCTGGTCGGGGGCGCAGTCCTCGTCGGGCCGCGGGGGAGCCCAGTCGTCCGGGTCGGCGACCGGCACCCGGCAGCTGGCGCCGTACTCGCGGCCCTCGAAGGAACGGCCGTAGTACCAGTAGCCGCGGCTGCGGACCGCGACGGAGAGGTCGGTCTCGCGCGTGCGGGCCTTGATCTCCTCGAAGATCGACTGCCGGAGGCCGGCGAGGTGGGCGGTGACCGCCTGCGTGTGCTCGTTCTCGGCCTCGAGGTGCGCGAGCACCTCCGGGTCGTCCTTGTCGCGCAGCCAGTCGTACTCGTCCACGCGGGTCCGGCCGTGGTGGGTGGTGGTGACCGGTCGGCGCGCGGCGAGCGGTGGAGCGGGGAGCGGCTGCAGCATGTCCGCCAATCTAGAGTGCGGCTCGTGAGCGCCCCCGAGCAGGAGCAGGTCACCGACCCCGACGACCCGCTGGTCGCCGAGCTGGCCGAGCGGCAGTACGAGTGGCGGATCCGGCACCGGTACGTCGACGCCCGGTCCGCGCGCGAGGCCGCTCGCGCGCTGGTGCTCGAGCTGCTGCCGGGGTCACGGCTCCTGCGCACCCCGGACGGCTTCGTGTGGCTCGGGCCCGACGGCGACCACACGCCCGTCTACGACGTCCGCGCGGACGACCCGGGTGACCCCGACGCGGTCGCCCGCCTGCGTGACCTCGCCACGGAGGTCGCGGGGTCACGGCTCGGGGCGAGCGTGCTGCCGGGCGAGCCGTCGCGAGAGGCGTTCGTCGCCGACGGCACGTTCCGGCCGACCGCGGCGACGATGCGCCTTGACGTGACCGGGCCGGTGCCGGGAGAGGAGCTGGCCGACCGCGCGGAGCTGCTGCCGATGACCGACGACGAGGTGACGGCGTACCGCGACGGCGGGGTGGCGACGTATGCGGCCTCGCGCGAGGAGGCGGGGGAGCCGCCTGAGCTGGCGATGAAGACGTCGGTGGCGTCCTTCGACGAGATGCTGCCGGACGGTCGCCCCGGCTCCGGCCAGCACCTCTTCCACCTGCGTCACGAGGGGGAGGTCGCGGGAGTCCTCTGGGTCTGCCTGCGGTGGCCGGCGCAGGCCTGGGTCTACGACGTCGAGGTCGCCCCCGACCGCCGCGGTCGCGGCCTCGGCGCCGCCGCGATGGTGCAGGCGGCGCGGTGGACCAGGTCGCGCGGCGTGCCCTGGCTGGGCCTCAACGTGTTCGGGCCGAACGCGCGGGCCCGGTCGCTGTACGAGCGGCTCGGGTACGTCCTCGAGGAGGAGCACCTGGACCGGGCGCCGTCCACAGAGGCACCCTGAGATCTGTGGAGGAACGGGCTGTTCCTGTGCACTGGAGGCCCGCCGCTGTGGAGATCCCTGTGGGTTCCCGGCCCCTGCGGAAATAGTTCGCCGAACCTCTTGCGCGGCGGTCCCACGGCCCCGTAGAACTCTCCCTACCAACCCACCGCTTGCGGAGGGTTGGGGATCGAATCGGAGAGAAGATCCAGACGGCGAGCTTGCTCGCCGCGTCGGCCCGGTGACGGGGACGGCGGGGTCGGACGGCCGGGTCGGTCGATCGGGCGTCACATACCGGTCAAAGCCGAGGGGCCCCTGATGCTCATACCATCAAGGGCCCCTCACCCTTTTCCGAGGCCCACTGAACCACGCGCAGCGTGGGTCAGTGAAGGGCCGAGGGTCACGTTGGCGGATCGACCGGCTCGTCGACCGTCTCCGGCAGCCACACGTGCAGCGCCGGGTCGTCGACAGGAAAGGACCGCACCGGACCGGGCTCGGTCTCGGCGGTCTCGAAGCGGACCGTGACCACGCCCCGGCCCGAGCCCCACACCCAGCCGCGCCCGAGCTCGTCGTGCTCGACGTCCATCCCGGGCGCCCAGCTCGAGCGACGCAGGCTGGGTGCCTCCACGACCGGGGGCGGCTCGTCGTCCTCGGTGTCGTCGCCGAAGAGGTCCTCCTGGATCCAGTCCGCCAGCCCGGACACGCCCACACCGAGGAGCCGTACCCCGCCCGAGGTGTCGAGCTCGGTCAGCAGCCCGCGTGCCAGCCGCCCGATCACGGGGGCGCGGTCGGTGGGTGAGGGCAGCGTCGTGGAGCGGTTGAGCGTGGTGAAGTCGTGGAGCCGGACCTTGATCGTGACGGTCCGGCCCGACAGGCCGTGCTTGACCAGTCGCTCGGCCACCTGGCCCGCCTGGCGCGTGAGCAGGCCCTCCATCAGGGTCCGGTCGGTGAGGTCGACGTCGTAGGTCCCCTCGACCGAGACGGACTTGGTCTCGCGCTCGGGCTCGACGGCGCGGTCGTCCTCGGCGCGCGCGAGTGCGTGCAGCCCGGTCCCGTGGGACCGTCCGAGGAGCCGCACGAGCTCCTCGAGGCTGACCGTCTCGAGCTCGGCCACCGTGTGGATGCCGGCCCGGCGGAGCCGCTCGACGGTCGCAGGTCCGACGCCGGGGATGACGCTGACGTGCATCGGGCGCAGCAGGTCGCGTTCACCGCCGGGCGGCACCAGCACCAGGCCGTCGGGCTTGTCGAGGTCGCTGGCGACCTTCGCGATGAACTTGGACGAGCCGATCCCGACCGACGCGGTGACGCCGCCGGTCGCCTCGTGCACGCGCGTCCGCAGGTCCTGGGCGAAGGCCCGGACGGTGTCGACCCCGAGGTCGGGCAGTCCGGCCGCGGCCAGGTCGACGAACGCCTCGTCGAGCGAGAGCGGCTCCACCAGCGGCGAGGCGGCGCGCAGCAGGTCCATGACCGCCCTGCTGGTGTCGCGGTAGGCGTGGAAGCGGCCGGTCAGGAACGCGGCGTGGGGGCAGCGCGACCGGGCCTCGCGGGTGGACATGGCCGAGCGCACGCCGTACTTGCGGGCCTCGTACGACGCGGTGGCGACCACGCCGCGCCCACCGACCCCGCCGACGACGACCGGCTTGCCGCGCAGCGACGGCTTGTCGCGCTGCTCGACCGCCGCGAAGAACGCGTCGAGGTCGAGATGGAGCACCGAGGCGTCCGGCCGCATGCCCTGCAACGTACGGGACCGCGCTGACCGGCGTACGGTGCGCCGCGCACCGTCCACAGCGATGGCTCAGGACCAGTTCTCCACCGGTGCTTCCGGTCCGCTGTGCCACCGTCGGTGGATCCGGGAAACGTCGCCTCCATGACCAGTCCCGTGATGACGCTCCGCTCCGCCGAGGACGTGCTGGCCGCCGTCCGGGTGGTGCTCGGGTTCGAGCCCCACGAGTCGCTCGTGATGATCACGCTCGGCGGTCGACACCCGCTCCAGGCGCGCGTCGACCTGCCCGAGACGGTGCGCGAGCTCGAGGCCGGGCTCGACGCGCTCGCGAGCCAGCTGCTGGAGCCGGTCCGCCGGTTCCGGGTCGCCGGCGTGCTGCTCGTGGCCTACACGCACGACGACCGGCTCGGCCGCCGCGCGCTGCGTGGGCTGGTCCGGCGGTTCACGCGATCAGGGGTCGACGTGGCCGACGCGCTGCGGTCCGACGGCCGCCGGTGGTATCCCCTCGACCACGACCGAGCCGGCCTCTCGACCGCCGGGGTCGCCTACGACATTGGTGCTCACCCGTTCGTGGTCGCCGCTGTCGTCGAGGGCCGGGTGGTCCACGGGAGCCGCGGTGACCTGGTGGAGTCGCTGCGCCCGGACCCCGCGGCGGTGGCCGAGATCGAGGCGGTCGGGTCCTGGCAGCCGGGGTCGGCGTCGTGGGTGCGCTCCCGCGCCGACCACTACGCCGCGAGCGGTGCCACCCCGCCGCCTCGCGAGGCGGCCCGGCTGCTGCACAGCATCGCGGTGACCGAGGTGAGGGAGGCCGTGTGGACCTCGGCGGTGCGGTCGACCGCACCGGGCGCCGTCCGGTTCTGGACCGACCTGGTCCGGCGCGCGCCCGACGGCCTGGTGGCGCACGCGGCGGCGGTGCTCGCGTTCCACTGCTGGCTCAGCGGCGACGGTGCGCTCGCCTGGTGCGCGGTCGACCGGGCCGGGGCGGCCGACGCCGACCATCCGCTCGCCGGCCTGGTGTCCGACCTGCTGTCGGCGGCGTTTCCCCCGCACGAGTGGGAGGCGACGCGTGACGCGCTGGGCCTCGTGTCCTGAGCGAGGGGTCGCCCGGCGGGCGAAACGTCCCTAGTGTCGGCGCATGGGCGAAGAAGTGGCCGCACAGGAGTTCTCCCGCGCCGACCGCACCCGGCACCGGGAGAAGGTACGCCGCTGCCTCGACGTCTTCGCACGGATGCTCCGCGAGGCGCGGTTCGACACCGACGACCCGATGACCGGGCTCGAGGTCGAGCTCAACCTGGTCGACGAGACCGGCGACCCGGCACTGAAGAACGCCGAGGCGTTGTCCGCCATCGCCGACCCGGACTTCGTCACCGAGCTCGGCCAGTTCAACATCGAGATCAACGTGCCTCCCGTCCGGTTGCGCGAGGGCGGGCTCTCGACGTTCGAGGACACGCTGCGCGACAGCCTCAACAGCGCGGAGCAGAAGTCGTCCGAGGTCGGTGCCCACATGGTGATGATCGGGATCCTGCCGACCCTCGCCGAGGGCCACCTCAATCTCGACAGCATCACGCCCAACCCGCGCTACCGGCTGCTCAGCGAGCAGATCATGTCCGCGCGCGGCGAGGACATCTCGATCTCGATCGCCGGTCCGGAGCGGCTGGTCACGACCGCCGACTCCATCGTGCCCGAGGCAGCGTGCACGAGCACGCAGTTCCACGTGCAGACCTCGCCCGACCAGTTCGCCGAGTACTGGAACGCCTCGCAGGCGATCGCCGCGATCCAGATCGCCGTCGGTGCGAACTCGCCGTACCTGCTCGGCCGCCAGCTCTGGCGCGAGACCCGGATCCCGCTGTTCGAGCAGGCGACCGACACTCGGAGCGAGGAGCTGAAGGCGCAGGGCGTCCGCCCGCGGGTCTGGTTCGGCGAGCGCTGGGTCACCTCGGTCTTCGACCTGTTCGAGGAGAACGTGCGCTTCTTCCCGGCGTTGCTCCCGGTCATCGAGGAGGAGGACCCGCTCGACGTCCTGGAGTCGGGGGGAACACCGCAGCTGCACGAGCTGCGGCTCCACAACGGCACGATCTACCGCTGGAACCGGCCGGTCTACGACGTCGTCGACGGGGTCCCGCACCTGCGGGTCGAGAACCGATGTCTCGGCGCCGGCCCGACCGTGGCCGACCTGGTGGCCAACGCGGCGTTCTACTTCGGGCTGGTGCGCAGCCTCGCCGAGAGCGAGCGGCCGCTGTGGTCCCAGATGTCGTTCTCGGCGGCCGAGGAGAACTTCCACGCCGCCGCGGAGCACGGCATCGACACCCAGATCTACTGGCCGGGGGTCGGGCAGGTCCGGGCGACTGAGCTGGTGCTGCGGCGGCTGCTGCCGATGGCCCACGAGGGGCTCGCGGAGTGGGGCGTCCCGGCCGAGGAGTCCGACCGGCTGCTGGGGATCATCGAGCAGCGCTGCCTGCTGGGCACCAACGGTTCGGAGTGGTTCGTGGGTCGGATGCGCGACCGCTCCGACCTCGACCGTTACGACGCGCTGCGGACGACGCTGGAGGAGTACCGGACCAACATGCACACCAACGAGCCGGTGCACACCTGGGAGTGAGGCTCAGGCCCGGATCCGCGTCCACCGGCGGCGGAGCCCGCTGCGCGGGTCCCACCAGCCGTGCCGGGTGACGACCACCCAGGCCAGGTCGCGGCCGGCCTCGGCGTAGGCGCTGCGGGCCGCCGCCAACCAGGCGAGGTCCACGTCCTGTGGCTCGAGGTCGCCCGCTCGGGTGAGCCAGACCAGGTGGGAGCCGTCGCCCGCCCGGGCGAGCAGGGCGCCGGTGACGTCGGTCCGCAGGGCGTGGTCGGTGCCGGTCAGGGCGGCCACGGCGCAGACCTCGCGGACACCGGGCAGGCCGACGTGGAGCACCGGGGCGAACCTGCGGCGGTGCTCGGAGACGGCGTGTCGACGCACCGCCTCGCGCAGCAGCAGGGCGGCCGGGCGCGGCACCGGGTCCTCGAAGAGCGGCACGTCCGTCAGCCTGCCCGATCGGGCGTCCGAGCCGTCGCGTCCTCCACAGGCTGCCGGAGACGCGCCCGATTCGGTAGCGTGCCCCGGAGGGCCTGTGACGGGCCGACGCCGAGCTGAGGAGGGCCAATGGGGACCGTGGTCGTGGGATTCGTGCCGAAGCCGGAAGGTGAGGCTGCCCTGAACAGCGGGATCGCCGAGGCGAAACTGCGCGGCGCCAAGATCGTGGTGGTCAACTCCCACCGCGGTGGGAGCGAGTTCGACCAGGAGGCCTCGGTCAAGGCCGACCAGGAGATGGAGCGGATCGGGAAGGTGCTGGACGACTCGGGCGTCGAGCACGAGCTGCGCCAGCTGGTGCGCGGCTTCGAGCCTGCCGAGGACCTCATCAGCATCGCCGAGGCTGCCGACGCCGAGCTGATCGTGATCGGTCTGCGCCGGCGCTCGCCGGTCGGCAAGCTCATCCTGGGCAGCAACGCGCAGCGGATCCTGCTCGACGCCAAGTGCCCGGTGCTGGCGGTCAAGGCCGACTGAGCGCCCACCGCAGGAACCCAGCCCCGTGGGCCGGACGACCATCCTCGCCGAGTCGGCTGCCGGTCTCCTCGGGTTCGTCTCGTCGGGCTCACCTCGCTCTACGTCCTGCCGGACCACGTGGGGACGGGGGTCGGGCGCGCTTGTACGAGGAGTTCGTCGCGGAGCAGCGTCCCGATGACGGATCAGGCGCGCCAAGCGCCTGCGGGCAGATCTAGCGCTCTCCCGCTCGCGCGGGTTTCTCAACCCGTCCAACCGCGCCAGCAAGCCCTTCTGGCGGATCGGTCCGCTCTTCTCGAAGGCGCTAGTTAGTGCGGCCCCGGCCGGGGCGGCGCGAATGTCGAGTGCCGCCATGATCGAGTTCTTGACCTCGCGTTCGGCATCGCCTCGCGATGGCGCGTACACGAAGCGGTGGCTCACTCCGCCGACATCAACTCGCCATAGGGGCATGTGCCGATGCTACTCATAGTCTGTCGACTCATAGAGTGCATCAGCGAACGATCGCGTCCGTGCCCGAGTACGACGCGAAGTTGTCTGAGCGTCTGCGTCATGTAGGTGCGCGACTGCGTGATGCGCGGATGTCGGCTGGTGTCTCGCAGGAAGAACTGGGGCATCGAGCTGGGCTGCATCGAACTTACGTGGGAGCGGTCGAGCGGGGTGAACGCAACATCAGTCTGGGCAGCTTGTGGGCCCTCGCTGATGCCCTCGACATCGACACGGCTTCACTCGTTGGCATGTAGCTGCATGTGTCCGCTCATGCCGAGATCGGTGCACGGGTCTATGACGTCGGGGGTGTTGCGAGTGCTTGCCTGGCGAGGGCGTCGACCATCCATTGTTGGAGGGCGCTGACCTCGGCGGGCGCGAGTCCGGCGACGTCGGTCAGCCAGACGCGGGTCTCGATGCCACATGCGGCACGGAGTGCCAATGCGAGCCGGTGGACGCCTTCGTGACCGATCGACTCGGCCATGGGCGCGAGTGCCTCGATGAACCACGGAATGACGCGGCCCTGGCGCAGCGGCAGGTCGTGCGGCACGTCACCCAGTGAGAGGCGCAGCATCGCACGCTGTTGGGGCTCAGACTCTTGAACGAGGTCGATGACGAACCCGGCAACGGCGGCCACGCGCTCGTCCAGGGCTGCCGGCGGCGGGTCGGGTAGAGCCGACGTGGCTGCTGTCTCCGGGTGCGCCGCGGCGAGAAGCTCGGTCTGGGACGCGAAGTAGCGATAGGCGGTGGGGCGAGAGATCCCGGCAGCCTCCGCGACTTCCTCGACACGGGGCGTGTCGCCCGCGGTGATCAGCTCGCGCGCCGCGGCGATCAGCTGGTCGCGAGTCCGTTGCTTCTGCCGCGTGCGACCCGACGCGAGGTAGTCCGTTGACATGGACTTCATGATATGCCAATCTTGTTACGAGACACAAGTCTCATAAATGATCGGAGTGTCAGATGACAGAAACGACGACGCTCGCGCCGGTGATCCGACGAGCAGGCGAGGGCGAGAAGCGATGGTTCTTCGGCGGTGGCATTTTCACCTGGAAGCTCAGCAGCGCTCACGAGGACATCGGCCTGTGGGAGGTCGACATGGTCGAGGGCAAGTGGACCCCGATCCACACCCACCCGGTATCGGAGTCCATGTGGGTGCTCGAGGGGCAAATCCAGTACCGCGTCAACGACGATGAACACGAACTCGGTGCCGGCGACTTCGTCATGGTGCCCGCAGGCGTACCCCACGCCTTCATCGTCAAGAGTTCCACGGCCAAGGTGCTCGGCATCCAGCCGACCTGCGAGTGCGAACCCTTCTACCTCGGCGCCAGCGAGCCCTTCGAAGGATCCGCGTGCGTCGTGGACTTCGCAAGGATCGCGAGGAGCGCTCAAGAGAACGGCGGCATCGAGATCGTCGGACCCCCACCCTTCTAGAGAAGGGCGCACTCATCTGCCGCTGAGCGGACAGTGCTGATCGCGCCGCCAGGCCATCGGCTGGTGCGAGACTCGCGCCATGAGCGACTCGCAAACTGTCGTACAAGCCGTAGGCACGGTCATCGAGCTCACTGGCTTGGTCGTCACAGGCGTGGCCCTTGCCTTTACGTGGAGTCAGAACGCTCGAGGAAAGCCGATCGTCTCTGGACTCCGTGACGATCTGCGTCCGATCTGGGCTTGGCTGCGTCGCCGGCCGAACTCGACTGTCATCACAGGAACGGTCGCGGGGGAGGTGTCTGTGGCGATGGCGATGACGGGCGTGCTGGGCTTCCACCCTGACTCGACGCCTGAACAGCAGATCGCCCAGTTGAAGCGAGAGGTGGACCACGCTTTCGTGCTCGCGACTGAGGCACGAGGGAAGGCCCAAGAGGTTGACGATCGACTCGACCGCCATCAAGAGGAGGTGGGTCAGCAGATGAGTCGTCTCCGACAGGACCTAGACGAGTCGGTTCAGCGCCTTACACTCGAGGGCCTTCCGGTGGCTGCCTTGGGTCTCGCCATGGCCGCAGCCGGGTTGCTCGTGCAGGCCGTCTCTCCTGTGTTCGGGTAACAGTCCGTCTCCGTCTGAACGTCGTCCGGCGCGACTGCTCCATCGGAATGCTCGCTGCTCCATGGGGTAGTGCTGCTCAGCGCCGCCGCCCGAACGTTGCGACATACTCCGTGTATGGGCTTGCATCTCACCGGATCCGCAGAAGCGGACGCCGTTCTCGACGGATCCCCTTTCGCACTGCTGATGGGAATGGCTCTCGACCAGCAGTACCCCATGGAGCACGCGTTCCGTGGCCCAGCCAAGGTGCTGGACCGGTTCGGGTCGATCGAGCCCGGCGACATCGCGACGGCCGACCCCGAGCGGTTCGCGGAGCTCAGCTCGACGCCGCCGGCGATCCACCGGTTCCCCGGCTCGATGGCGGCTCGGCTGCAGGAGCTGGCACGAATCGTCGTCGACGAGTACGGCGGCGACGCCTCGCGGATCTGGTCGGAGGCGACGGACGGCAAGGACCTGCTGAGGCGGGTCCAGGCACTGCCGGGGTTCGGCAAGCAGAAGTCGCAGATCTTCGTGGCGCTGCTCGCGAAGCAGCTCGGCGTACGACCCGAGGGGTGGGAGCAGGTGGTGGGTGCCTACGCCGAGGAGGGCTACCGCTCCGTCGCCGACGTGGTCGACCCCGCCTCCTTGCAGAAGGTGCGCGACCACAAGAAGGAGATGAAGGCCGCTGCCCGCGCGTCCCAGTGACGACGCGGCGCCCCGGTGCGCCGGTCGGTTCGAAACCGGCTTCGACCGCGTGGCAGAATGGTGGCGCGGCTCTTGACGACACCGGGCCTTGCCGCGCCCTTTGCCCCTGACGAGAGGTGTTCGTGTCTTCGAACGCGCGCAAGCAACTCCCCGCTGAGGTGCTGACACACCCCGCCGTGCTGGCCCTGATCGACCGAGGTCGCCCGACCGGCAGCATCACTCCCGACGAGGTCAGGCAGGCCAGTGAGGACGCCGCCGTCGAGCCGCGTCACCTCAAGGCGCTGCTGGCTCATCTGAGCGGCCTCGGCATCTCGGTGAGCATGCCGGTCACGTCGCACGCCCTGGCGGCCACGAGCACCCGCACCTCGACCACCGCCGCCGCCGCGAAGAAGGCTCCCGCCAAGAAGTCGGCAGCCAAGAAGGCGGCGGTCGACAAGCCCGCGGCCAAGAAGGCTGCCGACAAGCCGGCCGCGAAGAAGGCCGCCGAGAAGCCTGCCGAGAAGCCTGCGGCTAAGAAGACCGCGGCGAAGACGGCAGCGAAGCCGGCGGCCAAGAAGGCGGCCGTGAAGGAGACGTCCGCGAAGTCCGCTCCCGCAGCCGACGCCGGGACCGTCACGGTCGGGCCCGACGGCAAGAAGATCCTCCCCGACCTGCCCGACGAGCAGTTCGAGAAGGACGTCGTCGCCGACCCGACGATCAAGGAGGACGAGAAGGAGGCGTCGTTCGTCGTCTCCGACGCTGACGAGTCGGGCGAGCCCGAGCAGCAGGTGACTGTGGCCGGCGCGACCGCCGACCCCGTCAAGGACTACCTCAAGCAGATCGGCAAGGTCCCGCTGCTGAACGCCGAGATGGAGGTCGAGCTCGCCAAGCGGATCGAGGCCGGCCTGTTCTCCGAGGAGAAGCTCGGCAAGGGCGGCAAGGTCAGCGCCAAGCTCCTCGAGGAGCTGGAGTGGATCGCCGAGGACGGCCGTCGCGCCAAGAACCACCTGCTCGAGGCCAACCTGCGCCTCGTGGTCTCGCTGGCCAAGCGCTACACCGGCCGGGGCATGCTCTTCCTGGACCTGATCCAGGAGGGCAACCTCGGACTGATCCGCGCGGTCGAGAAGTTCGACTACACCAAGGGCTACAAGTTCTCGACGTACGCGACCTGGTGGATCCGGCAGGCGATCACCCGCGCCATGGCCGACCAGGCCCGCACCATCCGGATCCCGGTCCACATGGTCGAGGTCATCAACAAGCTCGCGCGCGTCCAGCGGCAGATGCTGCAGGACCTCGGGCGCGAGCCCACGCCCGAGGAGCTCGCCCACGAGCTCGACATGACGCCCGAGAAGGTCATCGAGGTCCAGAAGTACGGCCGGGAGCCGATCTCGCTGCACACCCCGCTGGGCGAGGACGGTGACTCGGAGTTCGGCGACCTGATCGAGGACTCCGAGGCGATCGTGCCGGCTGACGCGGTCTCGTTCACGCTGCTCCAGGAGCAGCTGCACGCCGTCCTCGACACGCTCTCCGAGCGCGAGGCGGGCGTCGTCTCGATGCGGTTCGGCCTCACCGACGGCCAGCCGAAGACGCTCGACGAGATCGGCAAGGTCTACGGCGTGACCCGCGAGCGGATCCGTCAGATCGAGTCGAAGACCATGTCGAAGCTCCGGCACCCGAGCCGGTCACAGGTGCTGCGCGACTACCTCGACTGAGGTGTTCGGCTCCGGAGACGCTCGTCGCAGGCTGGACGCTTGCCGAAGGGGCTGCAGGACCGCCAGGCCGCGGCATCGGGCGGGTGGCCCACGCTGCCCCTCGGGTTGGGGCAGCGTGAGCCAGATGGCCGAGAGAAGGCGCGCCCTCGATAGCCCCTGGATGCCGAGGGCGTGCCTCCTCCCGTACCTGTGTCAACGAGGACTTGGCGAGTGTGTGACGGCACCAAAGGGGTGGATTTCTTGAGCGGTTCACGGCGTAGCGTGGCGGCCCGGGACTCGCGGTGTCGCGTCTCGCCAGGTTCGCGCGTGGCTGCGGACCTCAGCCCCGTCGTCGTCTCTCCGACAGCGGGCGCCGGGGTCTCCAACGAAGGCCACGCAGCCGATGCAGAACGCCCCCCGGCTCGGGGTGCCGGGGGCGGCTGACCGAGAGCACCAGAGTCCGCTGCTGGACCGTTACGAGGACCGCCTTGAGCGGTCGTACAGGGCGCCGACAGGAAGTAGCGCGCGACACCCGCGCCGTCCAGTCCCTGTGAGGCGACAGCAAACCGGTGCCCGGCACTGACTCTGCGGGGGCGGTTCTGCAGTGCGGGTCAGCGGCGCCCGCTCGAGCCGCTCCTTGAGCGCCGGATTTGGGCCCTTGCCCTTCTCGTGGGGGGCTAGACGTACCCGTCGCCCCGTGCGCGCGTTCGGGCGGTAGCCGCTGATCCGTGTACCCAACGCGGCGGTGACGATCGCCGGTGTCCCTACGACCATGACGTCATTTCTGTACCAGCGGCGACCGTTGCGCACGAGACGCCGCAATCGTGTGGCTACAGACGTGTGGCCCAGGGGACCGCTCCTGGCCGACACGGGGGAGCCGTCTGGGAGCGGTCCCCGTCATCAGGACGATGGCATGTCCCTCCCAGGGAACGGGTTCTCGCCGGAACGAGTGTCGACGCAGACCCTGGGCTCCAGGACTACTTGCCGAACGGGTCTCGGCCGCATTCGACGCCGCGTGATTGAGCTTGGTGTTCCTCCGGCTCACGGCCGACTAAGAGTCTCGTCGGGGAGCCGGGCGGCTAGGCACCTGTGCTGAGTCGGCAGCATGATGAGGACCATGTCCGACCGTGAAGAGTTCCGTCACTGGGTTGAGTCAGAGTTGTACGCAGCCGAGCGCGCCCTCCACGACGGCGACCCCACGCCGCGTCGAGCGCTCTGGTCTCGCAATGAGCCTGTCAGCGTCTTGGGTGCCTGGCGCAACGCCTACGGGCAAGATGAGATCTCTGAATTGTTCGAGTCCCTCGGCAGCAGCTTCTCAAACTGCACCTCGTACGCCTTCGAACTCCAGGCTTACGACGTCGTGGGCGACATGGCGTACACGGCGGGCCTTGAGAACTCCTCGGTGATCGTTGATGGCGAACCCCGGACCTACACGTTACGAGCGACTCAGGTGTACCGCCGTGAAGAAGGGTCTTGGAGGGTGGCGCACCGTCACGGGGACACCCTGTTCCAGGAGACCACTGGACCGTAGGCCTTGTTCCCGATCGTGGGTCGAGTCCTATCCCTGCTGCTCCCAAAGCCGCAACAGGCGCAGCCGAAGTCGCCGGTCCAAGCGGGCAACGCTCCGCTCCTCGAGGCGCAGAGGAGACCGACAGTGACAATCGGCTCGCGATATCGCCGGTGTACCGACGCGGTTCCCGTCCCTGTGCAGGCTCAACGAGCATCAGCCCGGCAGGTGATGCCACCCGAGGGGTGCTTCGAGCCCGTGGGTGCGCCCAACATCGGGTCTAGCCTGGCAGCGTGTCACGCGATGAACCAGGGCGATCAGGGCGCCTGACGGGTCTGCAGTGGACGGCGATCGGTCTCCTCGCCGCCAGCTTCGCCGTCTCGTTCGTGAGTGACAGCCCTGCCACGGTGGTCCTGAACTACGTGTTCCTGGTCCTGGCGCTCGGAGTCCTCGTGTGGGCGTTCCTGCTGCGGTGGCGTGCAGCTCGCCGGCGGCGCTCGTGACGGTCTCCGTCCAGGAGAGGGCGAGCCTCGCCACCGCGCCCAGGATCGTCGTGCGACAGACCCCCGACCAACCGCCCGGGACTCGTACGGCCAAGGCTGGCCCCGTCGCTAACGGGGGATGCGACGGGGCCAGCGACATCGACGCTACGCGTCGGCAACGTCTCGCCCTGGAAGCCGCGAAGACAAATCTTTCGCGCGGCGCCCTCGTCTGGCGGCGAGGCCGGTTGCGCCGCGACGACCTCGGCTGAGGCAGCCGGGGTGGGTCAGGCGGGCCGAACCCGGTCGGCCGGGACCCGCTCGACGTAGGTCGTCTCGGTCCCAACGCGGTACTGGACCATCGCGTCCCAGCCGGTGTCGCGCTGGTACCAGCCGCGCAGCTCGCCGCCGTGCCAGTCGCCCTCGCGCAGCACCTGAACACCTGGTTGATCGTTCCCCTGGAACACGACGACGCGCTTGTCGAGCATGGATTCCCCCCGGATTCCCCCTGCGCCTGAGTGGCGCGCTGAGGTGATCGTATGCCGCGGAGCGCCGTGTGGGAACCTCCGGGACCGGCCAGTCGCGCGAGATCGTCGGAACGGCGAGCCACCACCTGAGAAGGGGCCCGCGAAGGGCCCGGGTTCCCCGCCGACGGAGTCCCCTCTGCGCCGACGGGGAACCGTCGTCCGGGGGTACGCGCCCTACCGTAGCCAGATCGGCGGACGAGCGCATCCGCGGCCTGTGGTCACCCTGTGGAACGGCGGTGGTCGGCGCGTGGACGGATCCCCGCGGTGACACCACCCGTCCGGACTAGTACGAGTAGTCGTTCCGGACCGGAGGGCCAGACCAGTTCTCCGATTCGCAGACGAGCCCGGCCAAGGCGGCCCTAGGCTTCGAGCTGCACGACAGCACGGGGGGTGTTGTCGTTCGGGGGGAGGGGCCATGTTGCCCATTGCTGTGTTCTCAGGCCTGTTGGCCGTCATGCTCGTCGTCGTCGTGGTGCACCAGTACCGCGATGCGCGACCTCGATCGCGATCGCAGGGTCGGCACGTCGCCGCCCCTCCGACGAGTGAGGCCAGGCTCGAACGAGCCCGGCGGATGCCGAAGCACGCGGCCTGACAGTCGGCCGCACGCGCGGTCGTACCCTGGGCTCGTGCCCAGGTACGCCGCGACGGCCGGCCTCGTGGTCGCGGCGCTGCTGACCGGGTGCACCGAGCAGGCGTCGCCCGGCGGCGCGCCCCCGCCGACGTCCTCGTCGGCACCCGCGGCCGACCCGAGCACGCCGACATCCGGCCCGTCTGCGTCGTCGAGCAGCCCCGATGAGCCGGCGCCGCGAGCGGTCCGGCCCGCCGACTTCGACGTACGCCGCGCCACGGCTGCGGTCCGTCACCTGGCCGGCCGGGTCGGACCGCGCCACGGGACGAGCCCGGCGTTCGCCCGGGCCGCCGACTGGGTCGCCGGTGAGCTCACCGAGCTCGGCTACCGGGTCCGTCGCCAGCCGTTCGACGCGCCTGCGGGCGTCTCCTGGGGGGTGCCGGTGCCCGGGGGTCGCTCGGTCAACGTGGTCGCGACGCCGCGCTTGTTCGACGCCACCCGGCCGCACCTGGTCGTGGGAGCTCACCTCGACACCGTGCCGCAGGCACCGGGCGCCGAGGACAACGCCTCCGGGATCGGGGTGGTCCTGGCGGTCGCCGCGGCGGCAGCGGGGCGCGAGACCCGGCTGCCGGTGGTGTGGGTGGCCTTCGGGGCGGAGGAACCGCGCGGCCCCTCCGACGACGACCACCACTACGGCTCCCGGGCCTACGTCGCGTCGCTGACCCCGGCCGAGCGTGCCGCGGTCCGGGGGATGGTCTCGCTCGACCGCGTCGGTGTGGGGGAGCGGGTGCCTGTGGGCTCGACCCAGGGGTCCGACCCGGTGCAACGGGCGCTCCTCGCCGCCGCCGAGCGCGCCGGCGTCCCAACCACCCCCGACCCGTTCCAGCGCAGCAGCGACCACTGGTCGTTCGTGCGGGACGGGCTGCCGGGAGCCCGGCTCGGCAGCACGCCGTACGCCGGCTACCACTCGGCCGAGGACGTGCCCTCCGTCGTGGACGACGCCCAGCTCGTGCGGGTCGGCCGGCTGCTGCTGGCGTGGCTCGCGCCCTCAGGGTGACCGGAACCGGCCGGAGCTCGTCGACCGCACGTCCGCCAGGATCCCGGCCGCGGCCCTCCCTCGGACCGGCCGCGGCGCGAAGTCTGGACCCATCCGGTAGGGCTGGAGCTCGACGTCGACCAACCGGTCGCCGCGGAACGTTGCGACCAGGGTGACGCCCTCCATGGTCTGCTCCATGAAGTCCATGTCGAAGACCAGGTTGCCCAGCGAGTGGGCGATCACCGCGCGTCCGACCGGCTCGAGCCCCTGCACCCAGTGCGGGTGACCGCCCACGACCAGGTCGGCGCCGGCTCGGACCAGCGCGCGGCCCACCTGCGACTGGACCGGTTCAGGCGTGTGCGTGTACTGGCCGCCCCAGTGGGGGAGCACGACCACGACGTCGACCCGCGCGGCCAGCCGGCGGACGACCCCGGTGACGTGGTCGAGGTCGGAGCGCTGCAGCGGTCCGGTGCGCGGCGGCATCCGGACCGAGAGTGCGCCGGGCGAGCCGGCAGTCGCGCGCGGGGTCTCACCGATCGCGTTGAAGCCCACGAAACCGAACCGGATGCCGTGGCGTCGCACCACTGCCGCCCGGCTGGCCGCGGCGAGGTCGCGACCGGCCCCGAACTGCTGGAGCCGCCGGCCCCGGAACGCTCGGAGCGTCTCCTCGAACGCGACCGGCCCGAAGTCGCCCGTGTGGTTGTTGGCGAGCGAGAGCACGTCGAACCCGAGCCGCTCGAGCCCCGCCAGGGTGCCTGGCGGGGCGGCGAACGAGTCGTCGCCGGGCTGCTGCGGCTCGCCGTTTTCCGACAGCGTGCTCTCGAGGTTGCCGACGGCGATGTCTGCGCGCCCGATCCGGCCGGCCAGGAAGCGCAGCGGCCGCACCGGCGCGTCAGGGGTGGCCGCGCCCCGCCCGAGCATGATGTCGCCGACGACCAGCAGGCGCGTCAGCGGCGGTGGCGGTTCGACGTCCTCGGGTGGCGCGGGGGTCGACGTGGACCCGGCGGTGAGCGTGCTCGTCGGCGTGCTCGTCGGCGACGTCTCCGGGGCCGGCGCGTCCTCGCTGCACCCGGCGGCGCAGAGCACGGTCGCGAGGGCCACCACGACCAGCCTCCGTCTCGCCATGGGCCCACGGTACGTAGTGCAACCTGCGCAACGCGGTTAGCGTCTGACAGACGAGGATCACCGATGCTCGAGAGGGAGCACCATCATGAAGAACTTCGCTCGCACAGGACTCATCGCCGCGGCGGCCGCCGCGCTCATCACCACGCTCGTCGCCGCCCCGGCTCAGGCCCAGGTCACCCGCGTCGACGACGGGGCCGACGCGACCGCGTCGCTCACGGACATCCGGGTCGTCCGCGCCCAGCACACCGACGAACGCGTGATCGTGAAGGTCAACTTCTCCGACCTGCGCAAGCAGGCGAACGCCGGCTTGAACATCTTCATCGACAAGAACGCCGAGAAGGACGGGCCCGAGTTCGTCCTCAGCGCGCCGCTCTTCAGCGGGAGCGACTACGCCCTGTTCCGGATGACGGACTGGCAGCTCGTCGGCGAACCGGTGGTCTGCAGGTACGACATGACCTACCGGTGGCGCCGCGACGTCGTCGTGTTCGACGCCCGCCGAGGCTGCTTCAACCGGCCGGCACAGGTGCGGATCGGGATGCGGATGCGTGACCTGGCGGACGGCTCGCACCCGGTCACCGACTGGCTGAAGGGTCGCCGCGAGTTCACGAGGTGGCTCAGCTCGGGCGCCCCGGCCTGACGCGGCTCCTCAGGCTCGGTCGCGGCGGACCCGCCGGCGCAGCTGCCAGATGCGCAGCGTGCCGGCGACCGCCGCGAGCAGCAGCCCCGCGACACTGGCGATCAGCAGCGCCACCGCGAGCGGGGTCTGCCCCTCCCACCCCAGGAACCGCACGTCGACCGGCTCGGTGTTCTGGGCGATGAAGACGATCAGCAGGATCAGCACGAGGGCGCTGGCCACGACCGCGGCCCAGAGCCCGCTGGTGCGCGACCCGCGCAGCGGGTTCTTCGGCTCGGGTCGGACCTCGGGCTCCGGCCGCGTGTCCCTCTCGGTGCCGCTGTCGCTGTCGCTCATGCGACGACCCTAACCGGCAGCGACGAGGGCGACCGCGGCGCCGCACAGCAGCAGGCCGACGGCCTGCCACCGGTGGACGTGCTCGCGCAGGACGGTGGCGGCGAGGAGCACCGTGAAGGCGGGGTACAGCGAGGCCAGGACCGCCGTCACGGTCAGGAAGCCCTGCTGGCTCGCCAGCAGGAACGCACCGGTCGCCAGCGCGCCCAGGGCGCCGCTCACGACGCCGCCGTACGCCGCGCGCGACCGGGGGACCCACGAGGCGCGGACCGCGGTCGCGGCCAGCACGATGACGGTGGCGGCGACCGCCTGGTTGAGGACGAGCGGGGTGACGCCGGCCGACTCGGGGATCTGGGCCAGCGCCGCGAACAGGGTGCCGAACCCGAGACCCGCCAGCACCCCGTCCAGGACGCCTGAGCCGGGCGCGACGTCGCCCGTGACGTCCTCACGGGTCGGTTCCCGGGCGACCAGCCAGATGCCCGGCATAGCGGCGACGATGCCCAGCCACACCAGGACCGCCGGCCGTTCCCCCGCGATCAGGCCGACCACGACGGGGAGCAGCGCGGCGCCGACGCCCGACACCGGCGCGACCACACCCATCCGGCCCGACGAGAGCCCCCGGTAGAGGAAGACGGTGCCGAGCCCGTTGCCCACGCCGGCCAGCAGCGCCCACGCGACGTCGCTGTCGGTCACGTCGCCCTCGACGAACGCGGCGAGGCAGAGCATGAGCACGCCACCGGCGACCTGGCCGACGAAGGCCACCGCCCACGGGCTGGCCCGCTTGGAGAAGACGCCGCCGACGAAGTCGGACAGGCCGTAGGACACCGCCGCGCCGAGCGCGAGGCACGATCGCGATCACGTCAGCACCAGCCCGACGGCCCAGCAGCCGGCGGCGAGCACCCCCGCCGCGAGCTCGATCAGGATGCTCAGACCGACGGCTCGGAGCGCCGCCTTCGTGCTCGGCCAGGCTGGCTCCGCGCCGAGCCGGCGGCGCTCGGCGACGTACACCCCGAGGACGAAGCCGAGGAACAGCCCGATCACCGGGACGACGAAGAACCCGACCACGCCGAAGGCGACCCCGGTCCACTGCGTGGACGAAGGGATCCCGGTCTCCTTGAGCCGGCGACCGGGGACGGCGTACTTGCCGACCGCGCCGGCCAAGGTCAGCCCCGCGGCGACCGCGAACACGACCCACGCGGTGGTGCCACCGAGCTCGCTGGCCCAGACGAGGATGGCGCCGAGGATCAGCAGACCGCCGGGCAGCACGGGCACGATGATGCCGAGCAGCCCGATCGCGATGGCGACCCCGACCGCGACCTCCAGCCAGCTCACGGCGTCACCCTCCCACAGCGCCGCGAACCGACGGCCGGCCGCAGCGACGACTGGCCGGAACGACGAAGGCCCCGGACCAGCGGTCCGGGGCCTGCAGTCGTCGATGGTCGGTGGGTCGTCAGTGCTCCGGGTCGGGAGCGATGCGCGGGCGGTCGCTGAGCCTGTCGGTCTCGTCCTGGAACGACACCGCGACGTCGCGGAGAGCATCGCCGTGCTCGCGGGCGTGGTGGGCGCAGAAGTGCAGCTCACCGCCCGACTGGAGCTCGACGCGGAGGTAGGCCTGCGCACCGCAGCGGTCGCAGCGATCTGCAGCGCTCAGCGCGGCTGCACCGGGGGCAACGGCAGTAGTCACATCGGCCTCATTTCTGCTTTCTCGGGTGTCTGGTGAACGTAGTGGCAGTACCCAAAGATTCCCGCCGGAACGTGTCGCCCGACACCTCAATCCAACCACGGCCCCGAAATCGCGGTGAGAGAGATCCCATGAGCTGATCCTCCTCGTAAGTCCGGTGCCCTGATGTCGAGTGTGACGCGATCGCGGGCCCGCCGGTTGCCAAACGCGAAACCTCACCGAGGATTCTTGTCCGCATCGTGACCTGGCCCACGGGTGGTGCTGTGGATCCACGGTAGACCCGGCTCCGGCGATCCCGCGGCAGGCGTGCCTCCGTCGGCATACGGCGTGTCGTGGGTAGATTCGGAACCAACAGCCGACCGGTTTGCCGGAGACCACCACACGGAGCAGCACCATCGCCGACCACACCTACAACGCCGCCCACCTCCTCGTCCTGGAGGGGCTCGAGGCGGTGCGCAAGCGCCCCGGCATGTACATCGGGTCGACCGACACCCGCGGGCTCATGCACTGCCTGTGGGAGATCATCGACAACGGGGTCGACGAGGCGCTGGCGGGCTCCGCGCACCGGGTCGAGGTGACGCTCCACCCCGACGACTCCGTCGAGGTGCACGACGACGGCCGCGGCATCCCGACCGACAAGGAGCCCAAGACGGGCCTGCCCGGGGTCGAGGTGGTGGCCACCAAGCTCCACGCGGGCGGCAAGTTCGGCGGCGGCTCGTACGTCGCGACGGGCGGTCTGCACGGCGTCGGTCTCTCCGTCGTCAACGCGCTGTCGTCGCGGATGGACATCGACGTCGACCGGTCGCCGTCCCAGCAGGGGCTGAGCTTCCAGCGGGGGGTCCCGGGGGTGTTCGACGCGGCCGGACCCGGCGGCGCCTTCACCCCGACGTCGGGGCTGACGCGCAAGGGCAAGCGGGTGGCCAAGGGGAGCTCCGGCACCAGGATCCGGTTCTGGCCCGACCGGCAGATCTTCACCAAGGACGCCCACGTGGAGTTCGAGGCGCTGCTCGGGCGCGCGCGGCAGACGTCGTTCATCGTCCCCGGGCTCGAGCTGGTGATCCGCGACCTCCGGGGAGACACCCCGGTGGAGGAGAAGTTCCGCCACGACGGCGGCATCGCCGAGTTCGTCGAGTTCCTGTCCCACGACGAGCCGGTCACCGAGGTGCTGCGGCTGCAGGGCCAGGACAACTTCACCGAGACCGTGCCGATGCTCGACGACCACGGCCACATGACCCCGCAGGAGGTGGAGCGCGAGCTCACCGTCGACGTCGCCGTCCGCTGGGGCACGGGCTACGACACCGAGGTCCGCTCCTTCGTCAACGTGATCGCCACGCCCAAGGGCGGCACCCACGTGAGCGGCTACGAGGCGGCCCTCACCAAGACGTTCAACGACGCGATGCGCGCCTCGAAGGCGCTCAAGGTCAACGACGACGACGTGACCAAGGACGACGTCCTCGAAGGCATGACCGCCGTCGTCACGGTCCGGCTCGCCGAACCGCAGTTCGAGGGCCAGACGAAGGAGATCCTGGGGACGCCGGCGGTGCGGACCGTCGTCCGGAAGATCGTCAGCGCCGAGCTCAGGAAGTTCCTGACCTCCACCAAGCGGGCCGACAAGGCGACGGCCAAGCGGCTGATGGAGAAGGTCGTCTCGGCGTCCAAGACCCGGATCGCCGCCCGGCAGCACAAGGAGACCCAGCGGCGGAAGAACGCCCTCGAGTCGTCCGCGCTGCCGTCGAAGCTGGCCGACTGCCGGGCCACCGACAACGAGCGCACCGAGCTGTTCATCGTCGAGGGAGACTCCGCGCTCGGCACCGCCAAGCTGGCGCGGAACTCGGAGTTCCAGGCACTCCTCCCGATCCGCGGCAAGATCCTCAACGTCCAGAAGGCGTCGGTCGGCGACATGCTCAAGAACGCCGAGTGCGCCTCGATCCTGCAGGTGGTCGGCGCCGGGTCCGGCCGCGACTTCGACGTGGAGGCCCGCCGCTACGGCCGGATCATCTTCATGGCCGACGCCGACTCCGACGGTGCCCACATCCGCACCCTGCTCACCACGCTGTTCTTCAAGTACATGCGGGCCCTCGTCGAGGACGGCCGGGTCTACTCCGCGGTGCCACCGCTGCACCGGATCGAGCTCTCCAACCCCAAGAAGGGGATGGACAAGTACGTCTACACCTACTCCGACGCCGAGCTGCAGCGCACGCTGGCCGAGCTGACGAAGAAGGCGGTGCGCTGGAAGGACCCGGTCCAGCGCTACAAGGGCCTCGGCGAGATGGACGCCGACCAGCTGGCCGAGACGACGATGGACCCTCGCCACCGCACGCTCCGCCGGCTGACGCTCGACGACGCCGACGAGGCCGCCCGGGTCTTCGACCTGCTGATGGGCTCCGACGTCGCGCCCCGCAAGGAGTTCATCGTGCAGGGGGCCTACGAGGTGGACCTCGAGGCGCTGGATGCGTGAGCCGCGCCGCGAGCCGGACTACATCGTCGCCGGGGCCTCGGCCCTCCTGGCCGGTGGGCTCGTCTGCGTGGTGGCGGCTGTGGTCGCGTTCGCCACCGGCGAGGTCGTCGACACCAGCGGCGGCTCCTTCCGCACGCACGTCGACGCCGCCTGGGTGCTCGGCACGCTCGGGGTGGCCATGATCGTGTCGGCGTACGCCCTCGCCAACGAGCGGAACCGCTGAGCGGCCCCGGTGAGGAACCCGGCTGGCATCCTGGGCGCATGGCCGGACGCGATGACGGAGAATGGGCGGCCGTCCCCGGGGTGAGCCCGTCCGGCGCTGCCGGTGGGGGAGAGGCCACCACTCTCGAGGTGGACGGGGAGGTCTTCGAGCTGCGGCCCGATGGCCGGGGTGGGACGCACTACGACTGGGTCAGTGGGCCGAACCCCGGGTACGGCTTCACCATGAGCCCGACGGCCGAGTCAGCCGAGGAGCACCGCGACAACGTCCGGGGATTCCTCTCCATGATCGACCCGGCCACCGGCTACATCGGGGAGGCCTGAGGTGCCGGGCCGGTGCGAGTGGGCGCGGGCCCGGATCACATGATGCTGCCGCCCCCACGAGCCACGGTTCCGGCGTCGTGGTTCTCCAGGCCGCACCGCCGACACCGGAGGAAGGTGCCCGAGGACTCCCCGTCGGCACCTGCGGGATAGCCGACCTTCACCCACTTGTGGTTGGCCAGGCAGAGGGTGAACCTCTTCAGCTGGTTCGTCACGGGTGCCCTCCCCTCGGGCGGACGGACAGGGATGTCGCCGGGAAACGCTACTCGCGTCGGTTCCGCGGGCGCAACGTCCTCATCGTTCAGCTTGGGCGGGCTCGACGGACCGGCCGTGCCCCCAGGACCTCGATCGCCCGGGCGGCAGCGGCCGCACCGGCTGCCAGCGCGGCGGCCGGGTCGCGACCGGCTGTCCAGACGCTGAGGAAGCCGGCGCAGAACGCGTCGCCGGCACCGGTCGTGTCCAGGACGTCGGCCGGGACGGCCGGAACGCGTGACGTGCCGTCGTCCGCGACGAGCAGCGCGCCCTCGGCACCCAACGTGAGCACCACAGCCGGGAATCGCTCCGCCAGCGCGGCCGCGATCGCGTCCGGTTGCCGGAGCCCGGTGAGGGCGCGGCCCTCCAGCAGGTTCGGGAGCAGCAGGTCGGCGGGCGCCACCCAGCCGAGGAACGTGTCCGAGCCGCACCGCTCCAGGAACCCCGTCGAGCTCGGGTCGACGGAGACCCCGCACCCGGCGGCCCGGGCTCGCGTCAGCAGGTCGAGGGCGGCGGGCCGCACGGCCTCGTCGAAGAGCGAGTAGCCGGTCAGGTGCAGCCAGCCGATGCCGTCGAGCACCGCGGGCGGCAGGTCCGTGGGGGAGAGCCGGGCGTTCGCGGCCCGGTCGACGAACATCGTCCGCTCTCCGGCCGGGTCGAGGTTGAGGACGATCGTCGCCGTCTCGGCGTCCGGGTCGGCCGTCACCCGCGCGTCCACGCCGTACGCCGCGAGCGCCTCCCGGTGCCGCGCCGCGCCCTCGACCCCGGCGCGGCCGACGAACCGGACGTCGGCGCCGAGCTCGCCGAGCCACGCTGCGACGTTGGCGGCGGACCCCCCCGCGGTGCGCCGGATCTCTGCCTCGGTGTCGCTGGCGGTGTTCACCGATCCCAGCGGCCGGACCACGATGTCGTCGACGACGTCGCCGACCACGAGGATGCGAGTCATCCGCGGGCGACCCAGGCCAGGGCGATGTCGGCGGCGACCCGGATGTTGTTGGCGGCGATCTCGAGGTTCACCTCGAGGCTGGTGCCGGCGGTGATCTCGACGATCCGCTGCAGCAGGAACGGCGTCACGTCCTTGCCGCTGAGCCCGGACGCCTCCGCGAGTGCCTGCTCCAGCGCGGCGTCGTGCACCGCCGGGTCGAGCTGGCGCTCCGGCGGCAGCGGGTTCGCGACCAGGATCGCCGACCGCCGGCCGAGCGCGTCGTTCGCGGCCATCACGTCCGCCACCGCGGCCCCGTCGGGGACCGACCAGTCGAGCCGCTCCCCGGAGGTGCTCAGCCAGAAGCTCGGGAACTCGTCGGTCCCGTAGCCGACCACCGTCACGCTCAGCGTCTCGAGCCGCTCGAGCGTCGCCGGGATGTCGAGGATCGACTTCACGCCGGCCGAGACGACCGTGATCGGCACCTGCGCCAGCACCCCCAGGTCGGCCGACTCGTCGAACGTGGCCGAGGCTCCCCGGTGCACGCCGCCCAGCCCACCGGTCGCGAACACGCGGACGCCGGCGAGGGCGGCGACGAACGCCGTCCCTGCGACGGTGGTGGCGCCGCTGCCGCCGCGGGCGACCACCACCGGCAGGTCGCGCGCCGACAGCTTGACGATGTCCTCCTCCGCCACCCGGCGCAGCTCGTCGTCGGTGAGCCCGACCTTGAGGACGCCGTCGAGGACGGCGACGGTGGCGGGGGTGACCCCGCGCCCCCGGAGGATCTCCTCGAAGTCCCGGGCCGCCTCGAGGTTGCGCGGCCGAGGCAGCCCGTGGCTGATGATGGTCGACTCGAGAGCCACGACCGGTTCCCCGGCCTCCAGCGCTCGGGTGACGTCGGGTGAGACGTTCAGCGGCAACGACATGCGCACACCGTAGTCAGGTCAGCAGGACACCTCGGGGTTCCAGTCCTGCAGCAGGCCGGCCGGGTTGCCCTCCCACAACCAGACGTGCTGCTCGTAGAACGCGGGCAGCCCGTAGCGGTTGCCCTCCGGCACCAGCGTGAACTTCTTGCCGAACTGCTTGGGCGGCTGCGTCCCGTGCGCGGCGTGCCACGCGTCGGCCGCCACGAGGTACTCGACCGCGAGGAGGACCGGCCGGTCACCGGTCTCGTCGTAGAGCAGGATCTCCGGCTCGAGCGTCGAGATCTCGCCGTCGAACAGCCGCGAGGGCAGGACGTAGTGGGTCCCCATCGCGCCGGTCCCGCTGTCGATGCACCTCAGGCCGGCCAGGTCGACGACGACGGAGAAGCCGTCGTCCTCCGCGCGGTCGAAGTCGTGGTACGCCGCGGTGGCGTCGCGCAGGTCCCGCAGCTGCCGCCCGCCCTGCTCGGCCGTCGCCGCCGGGACGGCGGCGACCGTCACGAGAACCGCGGCGGCGACCCCGGTGAGCGCCAGCCGATGGTTCACGACCCCTCCTTGACCTCGAAGATCTCCTGCGCCACCAGGCCGTGGGCCTCGCGGTGCACCGTCGCGGCCGCCTCGGCCGACGGGGCCTCGGCCAAGCAGAAGATGGTGCCCGCGGACTCGTCCACCCAGTAGCGCAGGTACTTCACGTCGTACTTGTCCTGCTCCTGCAGGTCGGCCATGTGGGCCTTGGCGACGTCGTCGATCCCGACGGCGTCCCCGAGCTTGTGCACGTCCATGAACAGCGGCATGACGGTTCCTTCCTCTACGCACCGCGGGCGGTCCGCGGCCACGTCCCCGACGCTAGGCACCGGCGTGGCCAGGAGGATCGGGAGCGACTCCCTATGTTGCGGCCGCGCGCTCCCCATCGAGGGCGAGCAGCCCTCGCTCGCGGGCGGCGGTGGCGGCGTCGCGGCGGTTCGGGACGCCGAGCTTCCCGAGCACCGCCGAGACGTGGTGGTCGACCGTCTTCGACGAGATGACGAGGGTGGCGGCGATTTCGTCGTTCGTGCGGCCGTCGGCCAGGTGCACCAGCACCTCCTGCTCCCGGCGGGTCAGGCCCGCTGGGTGCGCGAGGGTGTCGCTACGCCGGGCGCGGTCGAGCCCACGGACGCCCGCCGCCCGCAGGCGCCTCCGGGCGCCACGCGCGGTCGCCTCCGCCCCGATCCGGTCGAGGAGGTCGAGCCCATCACGCCAGCCGTCCGCGTGGTTCCCGGTGACGAGTGTGAGAGCCGCCTGGTAGTCGGCCCCGAGGCTCTGCCACCTCCGCGCCGCCCCAGCGGCGTCTCCGCCGATCTCGAGCGAGAACGGCTCCGGCACGTCGGTCGAGGCGACCACGCCAAGCCGGTGGGCCCAGACCGCGTGCGCGCCGCGGAACCACGGGGTGCACTTGGCCAGCAGCGGCGTCACGGACGCCAGCTGTGCGACCGCTGCGGCGTCGTCACCTGCGGTCCAGGACGCCTCCACCCCGGTCAGCCCGAACGGGACGATCCACTGAGCCTCCTCGAGCGCGTGGGCCAGCTCGGACCCGGCTGCGAGGTGCTGCGCGGTCTCCGGGTCGCCCCGTCGGATACCGAGCTGTGCGAGGACGAGTCGCGAGTGGATCCGGTTGACGGGGGAGAGGTCCGGCTTGACAAGCAGTTCGCGCGCCAGCTCCTCCGCCTCGGCCCACCGACCGGTGCGCTCCAGGAACTCGGACCGGTCGCCCAAGAGGCAGTTCCCGTAGACGGGTACGTCGTGATCCTCGCACCACGCCCAGGCCTCGTGGAATGAGCGGTCGGCGTCGCCGTAGCGCAGCGCGTCCTTGAAGCCGGCGTGGAGGTTGACGAAGGCGCGGCCCGCCTGCTCGCCCAGCCCGGCCTCGGTGGCGACGGCGACCGACTGACGGATCAGGCCCGCCCAGTCGCCGTCCTGCCCGAGCAGGCTGCTGCCGCGGTTGTTCAGGGCGTCCGCCACGACGTCGGGAAGCTCGAGCTCGTACCCCAGCCGCTCCGCTCGCTCCGCCCAGCGGACCGCCTCGGCGTGAGCGCCGCTCGTCATCAGCTGGCCGGACTTCGTGGCGACAGCCCGCGCCAGCTCGGGCGTCGGTCCGAGCGGAGTGAGGAGCTCGAGTGCGATCCGCAGCTGTTCGTTCGACTCCTCGCCGTCCCCGAGCCGCCACACGGTCTTCGCCATCATGAGCCGGCACGCACCTTCGCGCAGCGGGTCACCGAGCACCTGCCAGAGCTCGAGCGCGTCTCGACGGACCGTGTCCGACTCCTGCCACCGATCGAGCAGCCCCAGCTCGGTCGCCAGCGCGTCGAGCAGGGCGGCGCGGGCCTGGTCGTCGCCCCCGACCCAGCGGACGGCGCGTTCGTACTGCACGGCCGCTTCGCGGTGCGCAGAGAGCCTGGAGGCCCGCTCGGCGGCGGGTAGGGCGTGCCGCGTGACCGCCAGCGCGTCGCCGGCTCCCTCGGCGTGGTGGGCCAGCACCGAGTGCTCGGTGCAGCCGTGGGCGGTGAGGGCGTCGTAGACCCGGCGGTGGAGGGCCGTCCGGCGGTGCGCGGGAACGGACTCCAGGACGGCGAGCCGTGCCAGCTCGTGCCGGAACCGGACACCGGTGCCGTCACCGGGGACCAGCAGCCCGGAGTCGAGCAGCACATCGAGGTCGGCGGGTCGGACGGGCGTCACGGCCTCCAGCAGTTCCAGGTCGACGCGGGTGCCCATGGTGGCTGCCGCATGCAGGACGGAGCGTGCCGAGTGGCTGAGTACCGCAGCCCGCGCCAGCACGGCGTCGCGCGCCGACGGAGTCGGCGTCGACGAGCCCTTTGACAGCAGCTCGCTCACGAAGTAGGGGTTGCCGCCGGTCAACGCATGCACCTCGGCCGGATCGAGGCCGACCGGGGCGGCCAGCCGGGCGACGCTCGAGAGCCCCAACGGCGGTACGTCGATCCGGCGGGTCGCGCGGAGTGAGGCCAGCGTCCCGAGGGCGCGCCGCCAGGGGTGCGACGCGCCGAGCTCGTCGTCGCGGTAGGTGACCACGACCAGCGCCGGCGCTCGTGGCAGCCGACGGGCGAGGAAGCCGATCAGGTCGAGCGTGGCCTCGTCGGCCCAGTGGACGTCCTCCAGCACCAGCGCCGTGGGTTGCTCGACCAACACCTCGAGGAGTGCGCCGAAGAGCCGCTCGCGCCCCGCCTGCTCGGCGACCGCTGCAGCGAGGCCACCGCCGAGCTGGGGGGCTACGTCGAACAGCGGACCGAGTGCCCGCGGGGTGAAACCCCCGTCACACAGCCCCCACACCCACCGCAGGTCCGGGTGCGCTCGCTCCGCCGCTTCGACGAGGGTCGACTTCCCGACCCCGGCCTCGCCGGAGACCAGCACCAGTCGGCCGTCACCTCCTTCGAGGTCGTCGGCGTACTGTCCGAGGGCGTGCAGCTGCTGCTCGCGCTCCAGCAGGTCCATCCCGGCATTGTGCGTCGCGGGACCGTCGAAGGGCGGGGTGGTCCAGACCGGTCAGAGACGGCGCTCGAGCAGGCCGGTGTCGACGTCGTAGACGAAGCCCCCCACGATCACGTCGTCCGGGATCAGCGGGTGCGAGCGCACCGTGGCGACGTCCGCGTCGAGAGCCGCGAGCTGGTCGGTGACCACCCCGAAGTGCTGCCACGACGCGTCGGTCCCGGCGGACTCGCCGACCCGCTCGCGCAGCTCCGCCTCGGTCGCCGACGCCATCGCGCACCGGGTGTGCGGCACCACCAGCACCCGGCGTACGCCGAGGAGGTGGACGCCGAGCACCAGCGCCTCGAGCGCCTGCGGGGTGACCCGGCCACCGGGGTTGCGGAAGATCTTGGCGTCACCGGCCGTCAGGCCGAGCATCCGCAGCGGGTCGATCCGCGAGTCCATGCAGGTCACGATCGCCACGCCGGCCCGGGCCACGCCGTCGAAGCCACCCAGGTCGAAGGTCTCGGCAAAGGCACGGTTGGCGGCGATCAGGTCGTCGAAGTCGGCCACGGGGAGACGGTAGCGGAGCGGGTGGGCGCGCTGCGGAAGAGGACGAGGGCCAAGATCCCGGCCGCGACCGCGCACCACGCGGCACCGAGGAAGACGACGTGCTCCTGGGCGATCCCCGCCTCCTTGAGCAGCTGCGTGAACTCCTTGCACCGGCTGGCGCCGTCACAGACCTCGCGCGCGGTGGGGAGGTCGGACTGCTCGGCGTAGTAGCTGCGGAGGCCGATCGTGGTGAGCGCCGAGATGCCCACCAGCATGCCGACCATCCGGGCGACCACCACGAAGGCCGACGCGAGCCCGTGCACGTCGTCGTCGGTCGTGGCGAGCACCGCGGCGTTGACGGGCGCCAGGGCGAGCCCGAACCCGAACCCACCGAGCACGAGCGGCACGGTGGCGGTCCAGCTCTCGAGCGAGGTCAGGTCCCAGCGGCTCATGCCGATGAAGCCCACCGCCGCGCAGGCCATCCCGATCGCCGTCACGACGCCGGCAGGAAGGCTGCGGGTGAGGTAGCCACCGACGACCGCGCCGACCGGCAGCGCCACCAGGAACCGCACCAGCACCAGCGCCGCCATCAGCTGGCTGTCGCCGTAGATCGTGGTCCGGGCGAAGATCGGGATGTCGATCAAGGCCGCGATCAGCGCCGCCCCGATGAAGAAGCTCACCAGCATCGACCCCCACGCCGGCGTACGTCGGAGCGCGCCGCGCGGCACGAGCGGCGCGTCGGCGCGGGCAAGGTGGACGGCGAACCCGACGGCGGCGGCCCCTGCTCCCACGAGGTACCAGATCCCCTGTTCGGAGAAGACCTGGATCCGCGGGTCGGCCGTGGCGAACGCCAGGATCACCCCGGCGAGCGCCACGGCGAGGAGCAGCGCACCGGCGAGGTCGGCCTCGCGCATCGAGGTCCACCACCCGCGGAGGTCGACCAGCGGCCGTGCCGCCACCAGGCAGCGCACCAGGAACAGGACCAGCCCCGCGACGGCGAGCAGGCCGAGGGGTGTCAACCAGCGACCCTCGCCCGCCACGGGGATGAAGAGCTGCCCCCACGTCAGGTCGCGCAGCAGCTGGGCGGGTTGGAGGAACACCAGGGAGCCCGTCACGAGCGTGACCAGCAGCAGGAGCAGGCCCAGCCAGTCAGGCCCCGGCCGGCTCGACGCGTTCGGCAGCCGTCCGGCCCGCTCCACGCCTGGCGCGGCGGTGCGGATCGCGGCCGCCAGCACCAGCCCGACCGCGAGGTTGATCGCGAAGATCGCTCGCCAGTCGGCCACGGCCAGGACGAGCGCGCCGAAGAGCGGTCCGAGCACGCTGCCGAGCTCCTGGACGGCCGACACGACCCCGAGCGGCACACCGCGCCGCTCGACGGGATAGAGGTCGGCGACGAGCGCCAGCGTCGCCGGCACCAGCCCGCCACCGCCGACCCCCTGGAGGAACCGGCCGCCGACCATCGACGGCATGTCGTAGGCGAGCGTGGTGACGAGCGACCCGACGGCGAAGAGGGCGAGCGCGGCCACGAGCACCGGCACCCGGCCCCGCAGGTCGGCGATCCGCCCGATGAGGGGCAGCATCGCGACGTACCCGAGAAGGAAGCCGGAGACGATCGGGGCGGCCCGCTGCAGCTGGTCGATCGGCACCCCGACCGACGCCATCATGTCGGGCAGTGCGAGCACCACGACGTAGGTGTCGGCGGCCGCGAAGGCGACCGCGACGGACGCCAGGACCAGCAGCAGCCGGGCGCGGCCGTCGACACCGCCGGCGACCGGCTCGCTCATGGGGCAGTGATGTCCGGCTCGATGCCGTAGTCGTCGAAGCCGATGGTGTAGGTGATCGGGTCGGTGTCGGGGTAGAAGACGCCGGTGAGCGCGACCGTGCGCAGCTCGCCGCTGTCGCTGATCGTGTAGGTCGCGTCGAAGTCCCCCGAGGCGCTCGGGATCACGTTCGTCACGACCGAGCTGGGGAGTGAGCCGGTGTACTCGGTGAGCACCTCGGAGTTGTTCTCGCCGCCACGGACGCTCTCACCCTCCTCGAGCCCGGTGGTCTCCGTGAGCAGCGAGGAGAACCCCGCGTCGGTCGACATCAGCTGCAGCGGGTCGGGAGCGGCGTAGTCGGCGGGGTCGACGTCCTGCCATCCCGGCGTCAGGGGGACCTGGGCGAAGACCGTGCCGTCGACCGCGATCACCGGCACGTCGAACGCCTGCCCCGCGAGCACCACGGTGAGCGTGCCGTCGAAGGCCGGGGCGTGGGTGCCGACCCCGGTGGCGGCGGAGACCCCGGAGACGCCGGCGGGGACCTCCTCGGTCCGGAGGTCGAGCCGGACCCCGCTCGTCTCGTCGAGCGTCTGCTTCGCGAGCGCCATCACCTCCTCGGGGGTGGCCCCCTCGGCGGCGGGTGGCTCGTCGTCGCTGCACGCGACCAGGGCGAGCAGTGGCAGGGTCGCCAGGGCCAGGGCTGCTCCACGCGCACGCACGGAGTCAGCCTTCCACACCGGTGGTGCCGAGCCAGGCGGCGACGGGGCCGGCGCACGCGGCGATCGGCTGGCTGCCAGGCACGCCCGAGCCGTCCCGCCTCCCGGTGGCCTCCGGCAGCTCGATCGGGGCACCGCTCGCCGCCGCGGCCCGGGCGGGAGCGGCGCCGGCCCAGGCGAACACCAGCGCGTCCTCGCCCTTGAGGAACCGGTGGCAGCGGACCCCGCCGGTGGCACGGCCCTTGGTGGGGTACTCCGAGAACGGGGTGACCTTGACCGAGCCCGGCTCGGTGCCGGGCAGCGCGGTCGAGGAGCCGCTCGACGTGACCACGACGGCGTCATCGGGGTCGACCGCCCCGAACCAGGTGACCCGGTCGTCGGCGCCGAGCTTCACGCCGGCCATGCCGCCGCCTCCCCGGCCCTGGGGCCGCACCAACGATGCGGAGAAGTGCAGCAGCCGGGCGTCGGACGTCACGAAGCAGAGCTGCTCGTCGCCGGTCGTGAGCTCGACGGCTCCCACCACCTCGTCGCCGTCCTTGAGCCCGATGACCTCCCACTCGTCGCGGGCGAGCACCTCGGCGTTGACGCGCTTCACGACGCCCTGGCGGGTGCCGAGGGCGAGTCCCGGCCCGGCGGCCGGCAGCGACGTGAGCGCGAGCACCCGCTCACCGGGCTCGAGCGACACGAACTCGCTGACGGGGTTGGACCCCGACAGGTGCGGGTCGTTGGCGGAGGCGGGCAGCGTCGGCAGCTCGAGCGCGCCGAGCTTGACCACCCGGCCCCGGGTGGTGAGCAGCCCGATGGTCCCGCGGGCGGTCGTGCGCACCGCCGACACGACGACGTCGTGCTTGGAGCGGGCGCCGCCCGCACCGGGCGGGTCGTCGCTGGTCGTGCGGGCCAGCAGCCCGCTGGACGACAGGTAGGCGAAGCAGGGTTCGTCGGCGACCTCCAGGGGTGCCGCGGCCGCCGTGATCGCCGCCGTCCCGGCCGACTCCAACAGGACCGTGCGGCGTGGCGTCCCGAACGTGGAGGCGACGTCGGCGAGCTCCTGCGCGACGACGGTCCGCAGCAGCTCGCGGTCGGCCAGGATGGCGTCGAGCTCCTCGATCTCGTGGCGCAGCGTCTCCTGCTCCTTCTCCAGCTCGATCCGGCTGAAACGCGTGAGCCGCCGCAGCTGCATCTCGAGGATGTACTCGGCCTGGGCCTGCGACAGGTCGAAGACCGACATCAGCCGGGCGCGGGCGGTGGCGGTGTCGTCGGAGGTGCGGATCACCTGGATCACCTCGTCGATGTCGAGCAGCGCGATCAACAGCCCGTCGACGAGGTGCAGCCGCTCGGCCTTCTTGTCGCGCCGGAACTGCGACCGCCGGCGGACGACCTCGTAGCGGTGGCCGAGGAACACCTCGAGCAGCTGCTTGAGGCCGAGCGTGCGGGGCTGGCCGTCGACGAGCGCGACGGTGTTGATGCCGAAGCTGTCCTCCATCGGGGTCTGGCGGTAGAGCTGCTCGAGCAGGGTCTCGGGCACGAAGCCGTTCTTGACCTCGATGACGAGCCGCAGCCCCTTCTCGCGGTCGGTGAGGTCCTTGATGTCGGCGATCCCCTGGACCTTCTTGCCCTGCACGAGGGCCTTGATCCGCTCGACGACCTTCTCCGTGCCGACGCCGTAGGGCAGCTCGGTGACGACGATGCCCTTGCGGCGGCCGACCGTCTCGACCCGGGCGTTGGCGCGCATCTTGAAGCTGCCCCGGCCCGACTCGTAGGCGTCGCGGATGCCGTCGAGGCCGACGATCTTGCCGCCCGTGGGCAGGTCGGGGCCCGGGATGAAGCGCATCAGGTCGTCGAGCGAGGCGTCGGGGTGCCGGATCAAGTGACGCAGCGCCTGCACGACCTCGACCAGGTTGTGGGGCGGGATGTTGGTCGCCATCCCGACCGCGATGCCGGTCGTGCCGTTCACGACGAGGTTGGGGATGGCCGACGGCAGCACGACGGGCTCGGTCTCGCGGCTGTCGTAGTTGGGCTTGAAGTCGACGGTGTCCTCGTCGATCGAGTCGGTCATCGCCACGGCGGGCGGGGCCATCCGGCACTCGGTGTAGCGCATCGCGGCGGGGGAGTCGTCGGGCGAGCCGAAGTTGCCGTGGCCGTCGATCATCGGCAGCCGGAGCGACCAGGGCTGCGCCTGGCGCACCAGGGCGTCGTAGATCGCGCCGTCGCCGTGCGGGTGCAGCCGGCCCATGACCTCGCCGACCACCCGGGCCGACTTCACGTGCCCGCGGTCGGGCCGCAGGCCCATGTCGTTCATCGTGTAGAGGATCCGGCGCTGCACGGGCTTGAGACCGTCGCGCGCGTCCGGCAGCGCGCGGGAGTAGATGACGGAGTACGCGTACTCCAGGAACGAGGTCTGCATCTCGTCGCGGATGTCGGTGTCGAGGATGTGCTCCTCGAAGTCGTCCGGAGGTGGGGTCTTCGTGGTACGCCGTGCCATGCCGGTCATTGTGTCCCGTCACGCCCACCAGCCCGCGACGCCACCCCGGCCAGCACACCTCGACCAGCGGTGCCGGTCCCGGACGGACTAGATTTCGCCTCATGCCCGACGTCGAGCAGGAGGCGCCGCAGCCCCCCAGGCACTGGGAGGCCGACGTGCTGCTCCGTGACGGGCGCACGGCGCACCTCCGGCCGATCCGGCCCGACGACGCCGAGCTGATGGTCGACTTCTACGGCCGGGTCTCGGAGGAGTCGAAGTACTTCCGGTTCTTCACGCCGATGCCGACGCTGTCCGACAAGGACGTGCGGCGGTTCACGAACGTCGACCACCACGACCGGGTGGCGTTCGTGATGGAGCTCGGCGGTCTGATGATCGCGGTGGGCCGCTACGACGTCGTGCAGGACGGCGAGGCGGAGGTCGCGTTCCTCGTGGAGGACCGTCACCAGGGCCGTGGGATCGCCCAGCTGCTGCTCGAGCACCTCGCCCAGGCCGGCCGCGAGCGCGGCGTCGAGAGGTTCGTCGCCGAGGTGCTGCCCGACAACCAGAAGATGATCTCGACGTTCCGCGACGCCGGCTACCGGATCCGCAGCGGGTACGCCGACGGGGTCATGGCCCTGGAGTTCCCGATCGACCCGACCGACACGTCGGTCGGCGTGATGGTCTCCCGCGAGCACCGCGCCGAGGCAGCGTCGATCGAGCGGTTCCTGCACCCGCGCTCGGTCGCCGTGGTCGGCGCGAGCCGTCGGCAGGACACCATCGGCCAGGCGCTCGTCCGCAACCTCGTGATGGGCAACTTCACCGGTCGCGTGTACGCCGTGAACCCGTCGTCCGACGCGGTGTCCGGCATGCCGGCGTACGCCTCGGTCAACGACATCCCGGGCGACGTGGACGTCGCGATCGTGGCCGTCCCCGCCGACGCGGTCCAGGACGTCGTGCTCGACTGCGCAGCCAAGGGCGTCCACGGCCTGCTCGTGATCTCGTCGGGCTTCGCCGAGACGGGAGAGGAGGGCCGGCAGCGGCAGCGTCGACTGGTCGGGCTGGCCCGCTCCTACGGGCTGCGCCTGATCGGTCCCAACGCCCTCGGCGTGATCAACACCGATCCGGCGACGTCCCTGAACGCGTCGTTGTCGTCCCTGATGCCGACCGGCGGCCGAGCCGGCTTCTTCTGCCAGTCCGGCGCGCTCGGCTCGGCGATCCTCGAGAAGGTCAACAGCCGGGGTCTCGGGCTCTCGACGTTCGTCAGCGCGGGCAACCGCGCCGACGTGTCCGGCAACGACCTGCTCCAGTACTGGGAGGAGGACGACACCACCGAGGTCGTCCTGCTCTACCTGGAGTCCATCGGCAACCCGCGGAAGTTCTCGCGGATCGCGCGCCGGGTGTCGCTGCGCAAGCCGATCATCGCCGTGCGATCGGGCCGAACGACCCAGGGCGTCCCCATGGGGCACGCGGTCCGCAAGATCGTGGCGCCGCAGCAGGCGGTGGACGCGATGTTCCGGCAGGCCGGGGTGATCCAGGTCGACACCCTCGACGAGATGTTCGACGTCGCCCAGCTGCTGGCCCACCAGCCGCTGCCGCGCGGCCGCCGGGTGGCAGTGGTCGGCAACTCCGACGCGCTGGGGCTGCTGGCCGCCGACGCGGCCGCCGCGGTCGGGCTCGTCGTCAACAAGTCCGTCCCGCTCGGCGCCGACGCGACCGCCGACGACTTCGAGGACGCGCTCGACCGCGCGATCGACGACCCCGACGTCGACGCGGTCGTCGCCGTCTACATCCCGCCTCTCAACGTGTCCGGCGAGGACGTCGCCAACGTGCTGGCGGCGGTGGGGGAGCAGTCCGACAAGCCGCTGGTCTCGACGTTCCTCGGCGCCGAGGGGGTGCCCGAGCTGCTGCGCGTGCCCGACGTCGCGGGGCGCTCGGCCGGCCGCGGCTCCGTGCCGTCCTACCCCGCCGTCGAGGCCGCCGTGCGGGCGCTCGCGCGCGTGGTCGGGTACGCCGTGTGGCTGCGCACCCCCGACGGTGCCGCCCTCGACCCGTCGGACCTCGACGTGGCCGGGGCGCGAACGATCGTCCACGAGGCGCTGCGCGACCATCCCGACGGGGTCGACCTCGACGACGAGCAGACGGGCCGGCTGCTCGCGGCGTACGGCATCGAGAGCTGGTCGGAGCGGCCGGTCGCCGACCTCCCGGCTGCCCAGAAGGCCGGCCGGGAGCTGGGGTGGGACGTCGTCCTCAAGGCCACCGCCCGGCACCTGCGGGAGCGCCCCGACCTCGCCCACGTGTGGCGCAACATCGACTCCGCGGCGGAGATGCGCGCCGCCTGGGAGGCGCTGCACGCGCTGATCACCAGCACGGACGACGCGGGCTTCGTGGTCCAGAAGAACGCCCCGCCCGGGGTGCCGGTCGCCCTGAGCAGCCTGGAGGACCCGTTGTTCGGGCCGGTCGTGTCGTTCGGCATCGCCGGGCCGGCGATCGAGCTGCTCCAGGACCGGTCCTACCGGATCCCGCCGATCGGCGAGCACGACGCCGCGGCGATGGTCCGGGAGATCAAGTCGTCGCCGATGCTGTTCGGCTACCGCGGCTCCGAGGTCGTCGACGTCGCCCAGGTGGAGCAGCTGATCCTCCGGGTCGCCCAGCTCCAGCACGACCTGCCGCAAGTGAGCACGCTGGAGCTCCCGCTGGTGCTGGCCGGAGCGGAGCGCTCGTCGGTGCTGCGGGCCTCGGTGCGGCTCGACCCGGTGGCCCGTGGCCGGTCCGACTGGTTCGCCCGCCGGCTGCCCAGCCAGGCGGGAGACACCAACCCGGGCTGAGTCGGGCCACTCTGACAGACTGCGCGTCATGCGCACCCGCAGCCAGGACCGCGACCCCGCGGCCGACCTCGAGCGGGCCATCGAGCGGACCGGCTACTACCCGGAGGTCGTCGCCGACGGCGTCGCGTCGGCCGTGTCCGGCGAGGACGTGGTGTCGTTCTACGTGCACCACGAGCCGACGTTCGACCGCGAGGAGGTACGCCGGCACCTCACCGTCGTGGTGCTGACCCCGAGCCGCCTGATCCTGGCCCACACCGACGAGCACGCCGGCGACGACCTGCTGCCCGAGCCCTACACGTCGACGTCCACGGAGGCGATCGCGCTGTCCGCGCTGAAGTCCGTGGTCGTGACCCGGATGATCACCAACCCGGCCGCCGGTCCGGACCAGGCGGCGGAGGCGGTGCTGACGCTGGGCTGGGGCGGGGCGGGCCGGCTCGACCTCGAGCCGGCGGGCTGCCAGGACCCGCAGTGCGACGCCGACCACGGCTACACCGGCGGCTTCTCCTCCGACGACTTCTCGCTCCGGGTCTCCGCGGCGGCCGAGGGTGCCGACGCGGTGAGCAGCCTGCTGGCCTTCGCCGAGTCGCTGTCGGCCCTCACCCGGCCGGCCTGATCGCGTGACGCCGGCCGGCTTCGTCGAACCTGCCTACCGGACGCGGTCGCTGGCCGACGTCGTGCCGGCCGTGGCGGTCGCGCTCGGCACCCCGCTGGCGGAGCGCCCCAGCGACCTGCAGCTCCCGCCCGCTCCGTCGTACGTCGTCTTCCTGGTCGACGGGCTCGGGTCGGAGCTGCTGAAGCGCTACGCGCACGCCGCGCCGTTCCTGGCCGGGCTCGCAACCGGCGAGCCGGCGACGGCTGGGGTGCCGTCGACGACCGCCACCAGTCTCACCTCGCTCGGCACCGGGCTGCCCCCGGGCGCGCACGGGCTGGTCGGCTTCACGTCACGGGTGCCCGGCACCAACACGCTGCTCAACGCGCTCCAGTGGGACGCCGCCGTCGACCCGGTGGAGTGGCAACCGCACCCGACGGCGTTCGGCCGGCTCGCAGCGCTGGGCGTCTCCGTGACGTCCGTCAACAAGCGGGAGTTCCGCGGCAGCGGGCTGACCGTCGCGTCCCAGCGCGGTGCCGACTTCGTGGGCGCCGACCGGGTGGGTGAGCGGATCGCCGCGGTACTGGCGTCGTCCGCGCCGAGCCCGTCCCTCACCTACGTCTACGACGGTGACCTCGACTGGACCGGACACCGGTTCGGGGTCGCGTCGAGCCAGTGGCTCCAGCAGCTCGCCATGGTCGACGCCGAGGCCGAGCAGCTGCGGGACGCGCTGCCCGCGCACACGCGGCTGCTGGTGGTGGCCGACCACGGCATGGTCGACTCGCCCCGGGAGAGCCGGATCGACGTCGACGACCATCCCGAGCTGCGCGAGGGGCTGGTGCTGCTGGGCGGCGAGGCCCGGTTCCGGCACCTGTACGTCTCCCGAGCCGCGGCCGACGACGTCGCCTCGGCATGGCGCGCGGTCCTCGCCGACCGCGCCGAGGTGCTGCTGCGCGACGAGGCGATCGCCCGCGGCTGGTTCGGCGCGGTCGACCCCGCCGTCCGCCCCCGGCTCGGCGACGTCGTGGTCGCGTGCACCGGGGACACCGCCGTGCTGTCGACGTCCGCCTTCCCGTACGAGGCCACGCTGGTCGGCCTGCACGGGTCGCTCACGCCGGCCGAGATGCTGATCCCGGTCGTCGTGGCCTGAGCCCGAGTCGTGCCTGAATCTGGCCGAGTCGTGCCTGATTCGGACCGAGTCGTGAGTAATTCCGACATGAGGCACGAATCGATCGGAATGAGGCACGAATCGGCCGCCGGGCTACTCGGGCCGGTTGCCGTGGTCGCCACCCACGAGGTACGACGACGAGACGCCGTCGTACATCAGGTGCGCGACCAGGCCCTCCCGGGCGTGCGGGAGGTTGTGGCAGTGGTCCATCCAGATGCCGGGGTTGTCCGCGAGCACCGCGACCTCGTAGGTCTCGCCCACGCCGACCTCGAGCGAGTCCGTCCACCAGGGGCTGCCGGTCGCGGGAGCGCCGTCGCGGCTCAGGACCAGCCCGTGGTGGCCGTGGAGGTGCATCGGGTGGGCGTCGCCGCTGTTGTTGGTGATCTCGAAGACGACCACGTCGCCCTCGGTGACGAGGTACATGGGTACGTCCGGGAAGATCCCGCCGTTGACGGTCCACCAGAGTCCGGGTCGGCCGTCGAGGAAGCCCGGCTTGCGGTCGATGTCGTAGTCGAACCGGCGGTCCGGGGCCGTCACGTCGAACGGCGTGTCCGCCGGCTCGCCGTACGTGAGGAGGTCGAGGGTCTCGGAGGGCGCCCGGCTCCGGGTGGCGGCGTCGGACCGTCCGACGCCGAGCGACGGCCCGCCGGAGAACTCGACCTGCACCCCGCCGTCGGGGACCGTGAGCCCGACGTCGACCCGGCCGCCCGCCGGCAGCGGGATGGTCACGTCGGTGAGGTCGCCGGGCTGGTGGACGTCGGTCCCGTCCACCGCCAGCACCCGGTATGTCGTGCCCGGCAGCCACACGGTGGCGAGACCGTTGTCGGTGTTGACGATCCGCAGCCGCACCTCGTCGCCGGGCGCTGCGTCCAGCGACGTGAAGCCCTCGACGCCGTTGAGGGTCCCAGCGCCGTACCGGTGCACGAGGATCGGTTCGTCGACGTCGGCGGGCTCGACGCCGGTCGGCTCGATGACGAGCGCCCCGAAGAGCCCGCGCTGCACCTGCTGGTGCGACACCTGGTGCGAGTGGTACCAGTAGCTGCCGGCGTCCTCGGCGACGAACCGGTAGACGTGCTGCTCGCCGGGCATCACGGCGTCCTGGGTCACCCCGGCGACCCCGTCGACGGCGTTCGGCACGTCGACGCCGTGCCAGTGCATCGTCGACCCGTCGGCCACGTTGTCGTTGACGAGAGTCACCTCGACCAGGTCACCCTGTTGGGCCCGGATCGTCGGGCCGGGCGTGCTGCCGTTGACCGTGATCCGCCGACCGTCATCGTGCACCGTCAGCGTCTCGCGTACGTCGGCCGGGCGGTCGGGATCGGCCGTCAGCTCGGCGACCGGCGTGCCGTGGTGGCCGGCCGCCCCGGCGTGCTCGCCGACCGGCCCGCCGCCCCAGTCGGCGTACCCCATCTCGGCCATGTCGTACTTGTCCGGTAGGAGGCTGGACCACGCAAGCCAGGCCAGCGGCAGCACGAGGGCGGCTGTGGCGGCAAGTGCCAGCCAGGGCCGCCAACGACCGGGTAGCGACACCTGCTAGGCAGGCACCGTCGTCGATGACGTGGGCGTGGTCCGCTCGGCGGCTGCCCGCTTCCCGGCCATCAAGGACAGGCCCAGGATCAACAGGGCGTTGACGCCGTGCAGCGCGCCGAAGCCGGAGCCGACCTCACTCGAGAGCAGCGGCAGGACCCACACCTGCAGAATGACCAGCCCCACCAGGCCGGCGGCCATCGCCACGCCACCCGGCACCTTGGCGAAGAACGAGGTGATGAGGAAGAGCAGCGCGACGAGCTGGAAGAGAGCGAAGCCGACGAAGAACATGTGGATGGCGAACCCCCACTCGGCGGTGAAGGCCATGTCCTGGCCCTCCGCTTCGAGGTAGGACTTGTCGACGACACCGCCGTCGTTCTCGATCCACTTGCTCAGGCCGAAGAACCCCCACGCGATGGCACCCGCCTGGACGACGACAAGCACCGATATTGTGTAGGCCAAGAACTTGTATGCGCTTCTCATGGTGAGTCCCCCTTTGCGAGCGCGTGATCGGTGCGCGCCCGAGCAGGATCAGAATCCAACAGACGCGAGGCGGTTCCAAGCACATTCCGACCTGGTCTGGACCAGTCGTCAGCCGAACGGGAGCGGCTCGGGTGCCAACGAGACGGCTTTCGCCCGTGCCGCGGTGATCCGTCTGCGGTGGTGCTGGCGGCAGAGCACCTCGTAGGCGACATCGGCGGGAGGTTGGTCGGCGTCGTCGACGTCGCCGACGACGATCACCTCGCCCTCGGTCACCATCATGCCGTTCTCGGTGCGTGCGTTGTGGGTAGCGCGCTTGCCGCACCAGCACAGCGCCTCCACCTGCAGCGTGTGCACGCGGTCGGCGACCTCCACGAGCCGGCCGCTGCCCTCGAAGAGGAGGCTGCGGAAGTCGGTGAGGATGCCGAACGCGAACACGTCGAGCTGGAGCTCGTCGACGACCTTGGCCAGCTGGTCGATCTGGGAGCGCGAGTAGAACTGGGCCTCGTCGCAGATCAGGTAGTCGATCCGCCCGCCCTGGGTCAGCGTGTCGACGACGTAGCGCCAGAAGTCGAACCCGGGCTCGACCTCGATCGCATCGTGCTGGAGGCCCAGCCGGCTCGACAGCGTCGCCTCGCCGGCGCGGTCGTGGGTGGTGAAGATCCGGCCGACCCGGCCACGCGCCGCGTGGTTGTGGTTGGTCTGCAGGGCCAGCGTGCTCTTGCCCGAGTCCATGGTTCCGGTGAAGAAGTGCAGTTCCGCCACGGAGCGCGATCCTGTCACACCGGCTGCGGCAGGATGGGAGGCATGGCCTCACCACTCATCTCGGTCGAGGAGCTGGGGGAGCGGCTCGACGACGTGACCGTGCTCGACGTGCGCTGGCGGCTCGGCGGTCCTGCGGGTCGCGCGGAGTACGGCGCTGGCCACCTGCCGGGCGCGGTGTTCGTCGATCTCGAGGCCGACCTGGCTGACCCGCCCGGAGCCGGCGGCCGGCACCCGCTCCCCAGCCCTGGCCGGTTCGAGGACGCGATGGCGCGGGCCGGCGTGTCCGCCTCGCGACCGGTGGTCGTCTACGACGACTCTGCCGGCCAGGCGGCGGCCCGGTGCTGGTGGCTGCTGCGTCACCACGGCCATCTCGACGTGCAGCTGCTGGACGGCGGTCTGGCCGCCTGGCGGGCTGCCGGGGGTCCGGTGACGTCCGAGGTCCCGCGGCCGGCGCTGGGTGACTTCGCTGGAGGACCCGCTCGGATGCCGGTCGTGACCGCCGGCGACGTGCCCGACGTGGACGTCCTGGTCGACGTCCGGGTGCCCGAGCGCTACCGCGGTGAGACCGAGCCGATCGACCCGGTCGCAGGCCGGATCCCCGGAGCGGTCAACGTGCCGGTCGCCCGCACCCTCGACAACCACGGTCGGTACCGCGACGTGCACGAGCTCCGCGACGTCTTCGCCGCCGCGGGCATCTCCGCCGACCGCTCTGTCGCGGCGTACTGCGGCAGTGGCGTGAACGCCTGCCACACCGTGCTGGCACTCGAGCTGGCCGGGATCGAGGCGTCGCTCTACCCCGGCAGCTTCAGTGGGTGGATCACCGACCCCGACCGGCCGGTCGAGACCGGCTGACCAGGTGGCGACCGTCGACTTGTGGAGATGAACCACCTCCCTGCGGGACTGCTCTTGGCGTTTAGTTCTCTTGCGGCCGGCGCCCGTGAGCGGACGGTGTTGATCTTCGCTGCCATCGTGGTCGCAGGGACGGCGCTGCTGGGAACGGTTCTCACGCTGACCCTCGGTCAGCAGTTGCAAGACTTTGACTGGACATCCTTGCTCCCACCGGACTGGTTGGGAGCAGCGATTGAGGCACTGCTCGCCGCAGCCCTACTGACGTGGATGATGGTTCGGCTCCGTCGGCCCGACGCGCGACCGCCACGACCTTCCAAGCGCGGTCGGACCAGTACGGCGCTCCTGGGGGGCGGCCTCTTGTTCGCTGTGTCTGCTCCGCTCGATCCGACCTTCGTGGGCCTTGTCGTTCTCGCTGGACGGGGCGAATCGGTGCCCGCGGTTGGGCTCGCCCACGTGACGTGGATTGGCGTCAGTCAGCTGCCACTGGTCGCCTTGGCCGTCGCCATCATCCTCCGTCGTCATGATCGCGCGGTCGCGTGGCTGCGCGATCTCATGCCCCGGGCGCGACCGGCTCTCGGGCGGCTCGCTACAGCGGCGCTGGCCCTAGCGGGACTGGTCATGGCAACGGACGTGGTGTGGTGGCTCGTGTCAGGAGAGTTTCTACTGCCAGACCCCATGTGACAGCCCCACCTACGTACTCCGCCACGAGCCGCTGCAGCAGGTCGTCCGCCGACTGCTGGCGGCGGTGTTCGACGCGACACACCGTCGCGTCGTCCTCGTCCGGCCTCCGGGCAGGGTCAGTCGACGATCTCGTCGTCCGCGATCAGCCAGGAGTCCTCGCCTCGCTCGAGGTAGATCCGTCGGACCTCCTCGTCGGAGCCGTCGTAGAGCAGCGTGACGTCGACCGCGGCACGGCCGAAGGGGGCGGTGTCCTGGACGGTCACCTCGGCGATCGTGTCCCAGAAGGCGTCGTAGTCCCCGAAGCTCGTGGTCGATCGATAGGAGCTACTGAGCAGCGACCAGCCGGTCTCGGTGTCGTCCGGGAGCACGGAGTAGTAGTCCTCGACAAAGGCGGTACGGCTGGCTGCGCCACCGCCCGCGGGGGTGTTCTCGGTCTCCGGCGGGTCCTCGGGCGCGGACTCGGTGTCTTGGGGCGTGGTGTTCTGAGACCCGCTGGGCTCCGAGGCGCGCGACTCCGGGGACGACGCCCCGCTGCTCGGCTCGCCGGCGGTGGGCGGCCCTCCGGGGTCGTCCCCGAACAGGAGCAGGGCTGCGATCGTTCCGGCAAGCGACGTGACCAGGACCACGACCAGCAGGACTCCCTTGCCGCGCCGACGGGCCGACGGCGGGACGGGGGCGCTGGCGGGTTTCGGAACCGGTGCTTCGGCACCGGCATGCGAGACGGGCTCCTCAGCGGTGTCGGCGGTGCCGTCGGCCCTCACGGCCCCGTCGGCCTCGGTCTCCGAGTTGGTGCCGGCAGCCGCCGCCGCCCCGACCGGCGCCGAGGGCGCAAGCGCCTTCGTGTCCTCCCTGGTCTCGTCCCCACCGGAGGAGAGTTGCTCGTGCACCCGGTGCAGCGCGTGCGCGACATCGGCCATCGACCACCGGGCAGCCGGGTCGGGGTCCAGCATCCGATCGATCGGCCCGGTCAGGGCTCCGGCCCGCTCCGGCGACGGCGGCTCCTGGGAGGCGATGGTCGCGAGCAGCGCCAGTGCGTTGGAGTTGTGCTCGAACGGGGGTCGCCCCTCGACCGCGGCGAAGAGCGTCGCGCCGAGCGCCCAGACGTCCGACGCGGTGCCGGGGTCACCGCCGCGCGCGACCTCGGGGGCGAAGTACGCCGGCGTCCCGGTGAGGATGCCGGTCTGGGTCAGGCTGGTGTCCCCAGCGGTGCGGGCGATACCGAAGTCGGAGATCTTCGCGAGGTCGGCCTCGGCGACGAGGACGTTGCCGGGCTTGACGTCCCGGTGGACCGTGCCCCGTTCGTGGGCGGCCGCAAGCCCGTCGGCGACCTGGGCACCGATCCTCGCCGCGCGCGCCGGTGATATCGGCCCGTCCTGGCGGAGGATCTGCGAGAGGGTTCGGCCACGGACGTACTCCATGACCAGCCAGATGTGGTCGTCCTCCGCGATGGCGTCGTAGACGGAGACGACGTTGGGGTGGTTGAGGGCCGCCGATGATCGGGCCTCCCGCAACGCACGTGCCTGGTCGGTGACCGACTCGCCGGGCATCCGGCCGACCTGCTTGACCGCCACCTCGCGGCCGAGGCGCTCGTCGACACAGCGGTAGACCGCACCCATGCCGCCGCGTCCTGCCTCCTCGAGGACGCGGTAGCGGCCGGCGATGGCGTCGGGAAGAGTGGGCATGACAACGCACGTACCCAGCGCGGGGTTCGGCCAACCCCCGCGCGACCTCCACTAGGGTCGACCAGAGCTCGTCGGGCGGCGTCGACCACGCCGGCGTACACGCCACCGACCCCAGCGCGGCTCGCACCGACGCCAGCACGGACGACACCGGGTCTGAGGAGAGCGGCTGCGGTCATGCCTGCAGCCATCGCACCGCCACCCACACCAGAGGCAGGCGGACGCAGCCGTGGACAGTGCGTTCCAGAGGTCAGCTGTAACTGGGTGTGTCCCTATTGGCTAGGTCAAGTACCGGATCTCCGATGAGGGATGGTGTCAGCGACTCCAAACCTCGACGAACGGCCTCGGCTACCGGGCGGTGGTCGCACTACCGGCGCGCTGATGGGGCATCCTCGAGGGATGGTGACCATCAACGTCCTTGGCTACCCCAGCAGCGCAGCTGCCTACTGTGTCGGCGTCGAGCATGCGCCGGCCGCTCTCCGCGAGGCCGGTCTGGTGGCTGCCCTGCAGGCCGCGGGGCATCAGGTCAACGACCTGGGTGACCTCCCCGTCCACCTCTGGAAGCCGGACCGGGAGCGACCACGGGTTCAGAACCTCGACGAAGAGGTCGCAGCCCTTCGCGCGCTGGCCGATGTGGCAACACCGCTCGTCGCGACCGACGCCCGCCTGCTCGTCCTCGGTGGGAGCTGCACGGTGGCGCTCGGGCTGTGCGCGGCTGTGGCAGACGCCGGGATCGAGCCCCACCTCGTCTACGTGGACCGACACCTCGACCTCAACACGCCCGACTCGACCACCGAGGGTTCGCTCAGCTGGATGGGCATGGCTCACGTGCTCGGCGTACCTGGCGCAGAGCAGTCGCTGGTCGGGCTGACAAGCCAGTCCCCGCTCCTGCAGCCAGAGCACCTGAGCTACCTTGGGGTCGAGCCCGCCGTCGAGACCACCGACTGGGAGCGCGATCAGGTCGACCGCCTCGGGATCTCCGTGACCACCCAGGCAGAGCTGGTCGCGGATCCGACGGCGGCCGCGCTCAAGGCGAGAGGCGCTCTGCCCGACGGGCCGTTCGTGGTCCACGTCGATGTGGATGTGCTGGACTTCCTCGACGCCCCGCTGGCTGAGAACGTGAACGGTCGCAACTCGGGCCCGACCCTGATCCAGCTGGGTGAGGTGCTGACCGCGCTGTGGCGCGAGCCCGGGTTCATCGGGATGTCGATCGGGCAGCTCGTGCCCGCTCACGCCGCGTCCGACCCGACCTCCCTCGGGCGCTTCGTGGAGGCGCTCACCCCGCCGGGTGACGCGTGACCGCGACAAGCGAGACGCGACGCTCTGAGGTGCACCCGCAACACCAGGCTGCGCCACCGCAGCACGACACGTCAGCCCCGCTGGTCAACGAAGTCGGTGATGAGTGCCCAGTCGGCCGGGTGAGGACGAAGGCAACGTGACGACCGCGTCATCAGGGAGCCGGCCAAGACGAAACAACCGCACATACGGCGCTGAGGGCGGTCCGCACGAGCACGTCAGGCTGCGAGGGCAGTTGGGCGCCGCCGACACCGCGCTCGTTCCCGGGACAGATGGCGCAACGTTGTGGCAATGCAGGCGACCTGCAGCCAGCCCGTTGCGGAGGTGGTCGTGTTCTCGAACGACTTCGCCAAACGGCGGGAGCGTCCGAGGCGGCCGTGGGCGACCTCGACGCGCCAGGCGTGTCGGATGGGGCGGAACACCGGCTGCTTGTCATCCCACCCGACCCGACGGACCTCGACGTCGTGCTCCCGGCCGAGGCACCGCGCGGCGGCCGCGGTGACCCCGCGGTCCACCAGGACGAGCTCGAGCCGGGCCGTGAGGCCCTGCTGGGTCAGGTGCTCCAGCATCAGGTCGCTGGCCCGGTTTTCGTGGGTGGACGCGGGCACGACCAGGGCCGCCATTGGAAGGCCGGTGACATCGACGGCCACGACACGCTTGGCGCCCTTGGTGCGGCCGTAGGGCCCGCCCCGGTCGTGGAACGTGGACCCGCCATTCGAGGCACCGCGTGCCAGGTGAGTGTCGATGACTACCATCGAGGGCGTCTCTTCCGCCCGTCCGTCCTGTCGGCGCGCGGCTGCGTGCAACACCGTCAGGGCCTGCGCCCAGGTGCCGTTGCGCGACCAGCGGCGGAACTGCGACCAGACCCGCGTCCACGGCCCGAACGACTCCGGGAGGTAGCGCCACTGACAACCGGTCTGGGCGATGTACAACATCGCGTCCACCACGCTCCGCAGGTCATCGGCATGCCTACGACCTCGCTTGCCCGGCGGGTTGAACACGGGCTCCAGCAGGGCCCACTGCTCATCTGTCACATCACTTGGGTACGGCATGCCGCGCACGGTGCCTACGCAACTCGCCCAGCCAATAGGGACACACCCAGTAAGAGGGTTGACCGCCTACCAGTGGACACCCTTGAAGACCTTGGCCAGCATGATCTGCTCGGACTCGCGGGTGCCGTGAGACGAGTCCTGGCCCTTGGCGGCCGCCGAGTCCGGGAAGACGTGGTAGGCCATGTTGAGGATCCGGAACGCGAGCTTCGGTGCGACCGTGTGCAGCACGGCGCCCGCGTTGCCGAGCATGGTGTTGATCTCGTGCGGCCGCTCGACCATCGCCTTCACCACGAGGTCGGCGGCCTGGGCCGGCGAGATGGTGGGGAACTTGTCGTACAGCTTCGTCGGGACAATCATCGGCGTCCGCACCAGCGGCATGTGGATGCCGGTGAACGTGATGCCGTCGCCGACCAGCTCCGAGGCGACCACGTTGCTCCAGGCGTCGAGCGCGGCCTTGGAGGCGACGTACGCCGAGAAGCGCGGCGGGTTCGTCTGCACCCCGATCGACGAGATGTTGACGACGTGGCCGCTGCGCTGCTCGCGCATGGCTGGGACCAGCCCCATCACGAGCCGGATGGCGCCGAAGTAGTTGAGCTGCATGGTGCGCTCGAAGTCGTGGAACCGGTCGTGCGACAGCTTGAGCGAGCGCCGGATCGAGCGGCCGGCGTTGTTGACGACGAAATCGACCGACGGCAGCACGCTGGTGATCTCCTTGCACAGGGCATCGATGGCGTCGAGGTCGGAGAGGTCGCAGGGGAAGACGTACGCCGTACCGCCGCGCGCCTCGATCTGGGACCGGGTGTCCTCGAGCTTCTCGCGGCCGCGGGCCACCAGGACCGGGACGCCGCCCGCCTGCGCGACCTTGAGCGCCGTCACCTGTCCGATGCCCGAGGAGGCGCCGGTGATGACGACGTACTTTCCCTGGAGCGCGGCGCGGGTGGCGGCGTCGCGACCGGTCGAGGTGTCGAGGTGGTCCTCCCAGTAGCCCCAGAGGGTGCGGGCGTAGGACTCGAGGTCGGGCACGGCGATGCCCGACCCGGCCAGCGCCTGCTCGGTGCGGCGGGAGTCGAACGTGGCCGTGAAGCTGGTGTGAGCGAGCACCTCGGCCGGGATGCCGAGCCGGCCGATCGACTGGTCGAGCAGCAGCTGGGCCGGCGCCGACCTCGCCACCGAGGTGAGGAGTGAGGACGGGCGCAGCGCGCGCGGGATCAGGCCGAGCGGGCCGGCGGTGGTCACGCCGCGGTCGATCGGGGTCGCGAACGTCGGTGCCCCGGCCGCCGCGCAGAACAGGTTGATGACGTCGACCACCGGCTGCGGCTCCGGGTTGACGAGATGGAAGGCCTCGCCGTCACGGTCGGGCAGGTGGGCGAGGTGGTCCAACGCCTTGGCGACGTAGTCGACGGGCACCGTGTTGGTGTCGCCGAGGTCGGCGCCGACCAGCGGCAGCCACCCCGGCAGGGTGTCGCGGAGCCGCTTCATCAGGGGGAAGAAGTAGTAGGGGCCGTCGACCTTGTCCATCTCGCCGGTCTGGCTGTCGCCGACCACGATCGCCGGCCGGTAGACCCGCCACGGCACGGCCGACGCCTCGCGCACGAGCTTCTCCGACTCGAACTTCGTCCGGTGGTACGGCGACGGCAGGTGCTGGCCCTCGTCGAACATCGCCTCGTCGAAGTGGCCGCGGAAGTCACCGGCCGCCGCCACCGACGACACCTGGTGGAAGCAGCCCGCCCGGAGTGCCTCCGCGAGCTGGAGCGCGTTGCGGGTGCCGCCGACGTTCATCGCCTCGTTGGTCGCGTCGTCGGCGGTCATGTCGTAGACGGCGGCGAGGTGGAAGAAGTGGTCGACCCCGTCGCGGTGCTCGTCGAGCCAGGCCGCGTCGACCCCGAACCCTTCGGCCCCGAGGTCGCCGACCACCGGGACCACCCGGTCGGTGTCCCACTGGTCGATCAGCCGCTGCAGCCGGGGGAGCGAGGACGCCCGCACGAGGGCGAAGACGTCCCCGTCCCGGTGGTCGAGCAGCTCCGCGACGAGGAAGCGGCCGATGAAGCCGGTGGCGCCGGTGACGAAGTACGACATGGCCGGAGACTACCGCTGGGTAACCGCGGGCACACCTGTCAGAGGGAGTCCGCGCCGTGGATCCGGCTCAGGTGTTGTCGGTGCCGCTGGGGCCGCCGAACATGATGTCGTCCCAGCTCGGGACCGAGGCCCGGCCGCGCTTCTTGGCGGGCTTGCGGCGGACGGGCTCGGAGGTCTCCTCGCCCGAGGGGTCCTCGCTGGAGTCGGTCTCGGCCTGCTCGGCGGAGTCGAGCTCGGCCACGACGTCACCGTCGGCCTCGGGCTCGTCCACCTCTGCCGGGGGTACGTCGTCGAGGAACGCCTCCACCGGCTGCTCGGCACCGATCGAGTCGCCGCCGCGCACCATCGAGATCGCGTCGTCGCCCAGGGGCAGCTCCTGCTCGCCGACGCCGGTGGCCTGCCGGCGGGCCCGGGCGCGCTCCAGGTCGTTGGACGGGGCCGGCGCGGCGGCCGCGGCGGAGGCGCCCTCACCCAGCAGCCAGGTGGCGTCGTCGTTGTCGGCCACGACGTAGTTGCCCGGGGCGTCGAACGTGAAGCGAGCCATCCCGCTCCGGTCGCCCGCGACGTACTCGCCGGTGAGGGTCCACTTGCCGTCCTCGCGCCGGGCGGAGTCCCAGGAGACGTTGTCGGGGTCGACGTTGAGGCCGCGCAGGTGGAGCCCGACGGCGTCGCCCAGGGTGCGGGCACCCCCGGCCTGGCCGGTCCGCCGCACGGACGACCGCTGCGCCCGCTCGGCGACGTGCTGCCGCTCGGCGAGCACGGGCGCCGCGAAGGGCATGATCGCGTCGACGGTCGTGTGGGCCGCCTGGGCCACCGACTCGGGCGACTCGCCCGCCCGGATCCGGGTCTGGATGTCGCGGGGGCGAAGAGCACTGTCCATCTTGATCTCCAACTGGCCAAGGCGTGCATGGTCGCCGCGGAGTGCGGCCCGGAGCCGTTCGTCGACGTCGACGGTGAACTCGACACCCTTGTCGCTGACCAGGAGCAGGCGCTTCCCGTCACCACTCAGTCCGGCGAGCGTGAGGTGGGCCATCGCGGGTGTCGTTCTCCTGGTCGATCGTGCGGTCCGGGTGCTGCTCCGGATGGGGCCGAGCCTACGCCAGCGGAGCGTGGCCGGGAGCGATCGTCACCCGGCGCGCCCCGGTAACCTCCGGGCGTGAGCTCGGCCTCCCTGGTGCCCCTGGATCTCGTGGGCATCTTCGTGTTCGCCATCTCCGGCGGGCTGGTCGCCGTCCGCAAGGACCTCGACCTCTTCGGGGTGCTCGTGCTGGCCGGCACGACCGGGCTGGGGGGTGGCTTCCTGCGCGACGTGCTGATCGGGGCGACGCCGCCGGCGGCGCTCGCCGACTGGCGCTACCTGCTTGTCCCGGCGGCTGCTGGGCTGGTCACGTTCCGGTTCCACCGCTTCGTCCACCGGCTCGAGCGCGGGGTCAACGTCTTCGACGCCTTCGGGCTGGCGCTGTTCTGCGTGACGGGCGCGCTCAAAGCGGCGGAGTACGGGCTCGGGCCGCTCCCGGCCGCACTCATGGGCATGGTGACCGGCATCGGCGGCGGCATGGCCCGCGACCTCCTGACCGGTCGCGTGCCGTTGGTCTTCCGAGGCGAGCTCTACGCGACCCCGGCCCTGACGGGTGCGGCGATCGCCGTCGTCGGCGACCAGCTCGGCACTCCGGTGCTGCTCAGCGCGCTGCTCGGTGCCGGCGTCTGCCTCGGCTGGCGGCTGCTCGCGATCCGCCGCGACTGGCAGGCGCCGCGCCCGCGCGGGTCGGCCAGCGTCTGAGCCCAGTCAGTCGCCGAGCACCCGGCGCAGGTAGGCGTTGGTGAAGACCCGGTCGGGGTCGATCCGCTCGCGCATCTCCAGGAAGTCGCCGAACCGGGGGTACGACGGCGCGAGGTCGGCCGCGGTCAGCGTGTGCACCTTGCCCCAGTGGGGGCGGCCGTCGTGCGCACGCATGATCCGCTCGACCTCACGGAAGTACGGCACGTGGTCGACGCCCACGTAGGTGTGGAACGCGAGGTAGATGCTGTCGCGGTCGAAGCCGGTCGAGAGCGGGATGTCGTCGGCCGGCACCACCCGGATCTCGACCGGGAACGTGATCCGCCAGTCCGACGCCTCGATCGCCCGTCGCGCCTCGCGCAGCGCCTCCAGCCCGGCCGCGCGCGGCACGGCGTACTCCGTCTCCGTGAAGACGACCTGGCGCGGGGTGGTGAAGACCCGGTGCGCCACGTCGGCGTAGCTGCGCTCGGCGAGCGCCCGCGCGGACACCTGGTTCATGGCGGGGACGGTCGCGGGCAGCGCCCGGCCCACCCGGTTCAGCAGCTCGAACGTCCGGTTGGCCAGCAGGTCGTCGTCGACGAAGCGCCGCCAGCGGGGGAGCGGGTCGAGGACCTCGACCCGGTCGTTGGTCTTGACCTGCATCCGGTTCGTGTGGGGGTACCAGTAGGCGTCGACGTGCTCGTGCTCCTCGGCGAGGTCGAGCAGCGAGCCGATGCCCTCGTCCCACGTCACCGGCCGCTCGTGCGCCCGCAGCACGAACTGCGGCTCGACGTGGAACGTCAGGCTCGTCAGGACGCCGAGCGCGCCGAGGCCCACCCGGCCGACCTCGAACAGGTCGGAGTTCTCCGTCGTGGAGGCCCGCAGCGACTCACCTGTGCCGGTGACCACCTCGAAGCCGGCGAGCTGCGCCGCCAGCGACGCCAACCGGCCGCCGGAGCCGTGGGTGCCGGTGGAAACGGCGCCAGCGATCGTCTGCTCCGCGATGTCGCCCATGTTGTGCAGCGACAGCCCGAGCCGCTCGAGCTCGTCGTTGAGCACGTGCAGCGGCGTACCGGCGCGGGCGGTCACGGTCATCGCGTCGCGGTCGACCACGAGGATCCCGGTCAGCTTGTCGGGGAGCAGCAGCGTGTGCTCGGGGACGGCGATGCCGGTGAAGCTGTGGCCGGTGCCCGCCATCTTCACGGTCGTGCCGCGCTCGCGAGCCGCCCGGACCGCGGTCACGACGTCCTGGACGTCCCGCGGGGCGTAGACCTCCTCGGGCCGGGCCGCCTCGAGGCGGGACCAGTTGCGCCACTCCATGGGCGCGAATCTACTGAGCCGGCTCGGTGGCCAGGCTGCTGGTCCGCGGCACGGCCAGGGCCATCACCGCCGCCAGCAGACCGGCGCCGACCGAGACGACGTAGGCCGCCGAGGCGCCGGAGTGGTCGACGATGACACCGGCGAGCGCGGCGCCCGGCGCCACCCCCGCCACGATCCCGGTGTGGATGAACGCCATGCCCTCGGTCAGTCGTGACGGCGGCACCACCTGCTCGACCAGCGAGGTCGCCGCGATCAGGCTGGGTGCGATCGCGAACCCGCCGACCAGCAGGAAGAGCGCCATCACCGGGACCGAGCCGATGAAGGGCAGCGGAAGCATGGCGGCGAACATCCCCAGCGCGCCGAGCCGGAGCCGGCCGGCCGGGCCGGTGCGCCACTGGATCGCGCCGGTGACGAGGCCGGCCAGGAGGCTGCCGAGCGCCCACACGGCGAGCAGCGGCCCGGCGTACGCCTGGTTGCCCTGCTCCTCGGAGAACGCGACGGTCACGACCTCGGCGGCGCCGAAGAGCGACCCGAGCGCGAGGGTGACGACGCTCAGCGGGCCGAGCGTGCGCCAGGGGAGCCGGCCACGGACGACGCCGCGGTCCCGCGGATGGGCCGGCGGCTCGGTGCGCCGCTGAGCTGCCAGGAACGTCGTGCCGACCAGGCCCGCCACGACGGCCGTGCCGAGCCCGACGACCGGGTGGATCGCCGTCGCGAGGACGGTGACCAGGATCGGGCCCGCGATGAAGACGCTCTCGTCGACGACCGCCTCGAACGCGAAGGCGGTCTGGAGGTCGGCCGGCCGCCCGGTGAGCGCGTAGGACCACCGGGCACGGACGCACGAGCCGGCTGCGGGCAGCGCCGCGCCACCCACCGCCGCCAGGAGGTACGTCGTGACGGCCGGCCAGTCCGACTGCACCGAGACCATGAGCAGCACGACGGCGGTGCTGAAGACCAGCACGACCGGGACCAGCACCCGCGCCTGACCGAGGCGGTCGAGCAACCGGCCCTGCAGGATCGCGAAACCGGCCTCGGCCGCGACGTAGGTCGCGGAGACCGCGCCGGCGAGCCCGTAGGACCCGGTGGCGGCCTCGACGAGGAGCACGATCCCGAGCCCCACCATCGACATCGGCAGCCGCGCGACCAGCCCGGCTCCCGAGAACAGGAGGGCCCCGGGGACGACGAGGATCCTGCGGTAGGTGGCGAGCATGGTCAGGAGAGACTAGGGCCACCGGCGGGGCCGGACCCAACCCAAATACGATGGGGTCATGACCGTCGACGTGCGTCCCTACGACGCCCTGCTGCTCGTCTCCTTCGGCGGCCCGGAGAAACCCGATGACGTGCTGCCGTTCCTGGAGAACGTGACGCGCGGCCGGAACATCCCGCGGGAGCGGCTGGCGGAGGTCGGTGAGCACTACCACGGGTTCGGCGGACGGTCCCCGATCAACGACCTGAACCGGGAGTTCAGGGCGGCCCTCGAGGAGGACCTCGCCGGGGCCGGGATCGACCTTCCCGTCTACTGGGGCAACCGCAACTGGGACCCCTACCTCACCGACGCGCTCCGGGAGATGGCCGCCGACGGCGTGACCCGGGCGGCCTGCTTCGTGACGAGCGCCTACTCGTCGTACTCCGGCTGCCGGCAGTACCGCGAGGACCTCGCGGCGGCCGCCGCGGCGGTGCCCGGCGCACCGGCCCTCGACCGGCTGCGCCACTACTTCAACCACCCGGGCTTCGTGGAGCCGGTGGTTGACGCGACCCTCTCCGCGCTCGCGGAGCTGGCTGACACCGCCCGCGAGGAGGCCCACCTGGTCTTCGTCACGCACTCGATCCCGGACGCCATGAACGACGGGAGCGGTCCCGACGGCGGCTGGTACGTCCGCCAGCACGCCAGCGCCGCGACCGAGGTGGTCGAGCGGGTGCGGCAGGAGACCGGGCACCGGTTCCCCCACGAGCTCGTCTTCTGCTCGCGCTCAGGTCCGCCGACGGTGCCGTGGCTCGAGCCGGACGTCAACGACCACCTCGAGGTGCTCGCGAAGCGGCACGCCAGCGGCGCGGTGATCGTGCCGATCGGATTCGTGTCCGACCACATGGAGGTCGTCTACGACCTCGACACCGAGGCGCTCGCCACGGCGGGCGACCTCGGCCTGCCGGCCGTGCGGGCTGCGACCCCGGGCGTCGACCCGCGGTTCGTCGCGCTGGTGCGCGACCTGCTCGTGGAACGGGCGGCGGCCGAGCGAGGTGAGGCACCCGCCCGGCCGCACGTCGGCGTCCTGCCGGCGTCCTGGGACCGGTGCGCCCCCGGCTGCTGCCCCAACCCGCGTGGCGAGCGCCCCGTGGTGGGGAGCGAGACCGGATGACGGCCGACCCGGCCGAGCTGCGCGACCTCGCACTGACGGTGGCCCGGGCCGCCGCCACGCTCGTCCGCGGGCCCCGCACGGGCGGCGTGACGGTGGCCGACACCAAGAGCAGCTCGGTCGACGTCGTCACCGACGCCGACCGTGCCAGCGAGGAGCTGGTCCGGTCGCTGCTCCTGGACGCCCGGCCAGGCGACTCGGTGCGCGGCGAGGAGGGCGACGACCACGACGGCACCAGCAGCGTGCGGTGGGTCGTCGACCCGATCGACGGCACCGTCAACTACCTCTACGGGCTGCCGGAGTACGCCGTCTCGATCGCCGCCGAGGTCGGGGGCGAGGTCGTCGCGGGTGTCGTGCTCAACGTCGCCACCGGGGTCGAGTACGCCGCGGCGCGGGGCCTCGGGTCCACCCGCGACGGCGTCGCGCTGCGCGTGCGTCCCAGTCCGCCGGTCGCCCAGCGGCTGATCCTCACCGGGTTCGGCTACCGGGCTGACGTCCGCGCCGTCCAGGCCGAGCGGGTCGCCCGGATGCTCCCGCAGGTCCGCGACATCCGTCGGATGGGCTCGTGCGCCCTCGACCTCTGCCACGTCGCGGAGGGCTCCGCCGACGGGTACGTCGAGGAGGGACCCAACCCCTGGGACTGGTCGGCCGGGTCGCTGGTGGCCACCGAGGCGGGCGCCCGGTTCGGGCTGTTCCCCGGCGCACCGTCGGCCGACCTCGCCGGGGAACCTGACCGATGGGTCGTGACGGCCGCCCCGGCCGAGGGCTGGGACGACTTCGTCGACCTCCTGACCGACTGCGGGTTCGTCACCCCGGAAGCACCCGCAGGGGTGGAATAGCAGCCGTCCCGACGACGTTCATGCGACACGTCGTGGAACCGGTGTGCACGCGACCCTCCGGATGGTGCACACTTTGGCCGCCGACGACGGTGACGACACGACGAACGAGCATCTGGTGAGGCTGTCACGGGCCGGGCAGCAGATCGGGGAGTGGGAGACACGATGGCGACCGACTACGACGCACCTCGGAAGAACGAGGAAGACCAGTCCGAGGAGAGCATCGAGGAGCTCAAGGCGCGTCGCCACGACAAGAACTCCGGCAAGGTCGACGAGGACGAGGCCGAGGCCGCCGAGTCGTTCGAGCTCCCCGGCGCGGACCTCTCCCACGAAGAGCTGGCCGTCGAGGTGAAGCCGAAGCAGGAGGACGAGTTCACCTGCATGAGCTGTTTCCTGGTGCACCACCGCAGCCAGCTGGCCAACGAGAAGAAGATGATCTGCAAGGACTGCGCCTGAGCGCCTGACTCGTCAGGTCGTGGGGGTCGGCGCGTCCGGGTCCTGGCGGTCCTTTCGCAGCTCCGGCGGCAGCGTGCCGGTCGACTTGGCGTAGTAGCCGGCGGCGCGGCGGGCCGCGAACATCCGGGCCAGCCCGATCAGGGCGCCGCTGATCGCGGCCCAGGCGACGGCCTCCTTGACCTCCACGTCGGGATCGGCGGGGTTGGCGGGCGGCGTCTTGCCGGTCGCCGCCTTCCAGCCCGTGTTGAGGGCCTTCTTCGCGACGACGGCAGCGCCGAGCACGGCGACGAGCGAGAACGCGGACCAGACCTTCGAGGAATCTCCGGATGCCATGCCCTCGACCCTAACGGGCCGTCACGCGCTCCGGTTCCCCCGCAAGGAGTTGATCGCGGCGGCCAGCTCGTCGGGCCGACGAGCGCTCAGCAGCCAGTACGGCGCCGGGTCGGACGGGTCGATGAGGTCGACCCGTACCGCGCGCTTGAGGTAGGGCCGCAGCAGCAGGTACGCGCGTGCGTCGGCCTCCGGCCCCGCCAGCCGGCGGGTCGCGTCGGCGTCGAGCGCGACGGCCGGCCCGAGGTGCTCGGCCCCGATCTGCGCCCGGCCCGCGGAGAGCCGGTCGCCGGCGACCGAGATCCGCGCTCGGCCGTAGCCGAGCAGCAGTGCCGCCATCAGGCCCAGGGCGACGGCGGTCACGGCCCACGCGGCGACGGGGGGCAGCGCGACGATCGTCGCGAGCCAGAGGCTCGCCACCAGCATCGTCCCCTGGACCCACCACCGCAGCGGCACGGCCAGGCGCTCGGCGTACTCCACGGGCGGCACCTCCACGGGCTGCATCGTAGGAGTCCACGCCACGGGTAGTGTCACCGCCCGTGCCCGCTGACGCCGACCCCGACGCCCACCTCGAGATCCAGATCGTCCGCCTGGATCCCGACGTGCCGATGCCCGGCTACGCCCACCCGGGCGACGCGGGCGCCGACCTGACGACGACGGTCGACGTCACGCTGGCGCCCGGCGAGCGCGCGATGGTCCCCACCGGGATCGCGCTCGCGCTCCCCGACGGGTACGTCGCGTTCGTGCACCCGCGCTCGGGGCTGGCCGCCCGGCACGGGCTGTCCATCGTGAACACTCCAGGCACGATCGACGCCGGCTATCGCGGCGAGATCAAGGTGATGCTGATCAACCACGACCCGGCGACACCGGTCGAGCTCACGCGCGGTGACCGGATCGCGCAGCTGGTGATCCAACGTTACGAGCGGGCGCGGTTCTCCGAGGTCCCCGAACTCCCCGCCTCGGCGCGTGGCGAAGGGGGCTACGGTTCTACCGGAGGATTCGGTCGCCCGTGACCGGTCCGGAGGAGAAGTAGTGAAGTTCGGTCGCAGGTCCACCCCGGCACCCGGGGAGGCGGTCACCCCCGCCGAGTCGGAGCCGGACGCGGCGTCGGCCACCGGCCCGTTCGACGCCGAGGACGTCCCCGACGACGGGGTGTCGCGGGTCGACCTGGGGTCGATGCTGGTGGCGCCGGTGCCGGGCAGCGAGCTGCGGCTCCAGGTCGACGAGCGCACCCAGCAGGTCCAGTCGGTGCTGCTCGCCGCGACCGACGGCGCGCTGGAGCTGCGGGCGTTCGCGGCCCCGCGCAACGGCGACCTGTGGAGCGAGGTCCGGCCGCAGCTGGCGGCCGACATGGCCCGCCGCGGCGGGACCGCCACCGAGCGAGAGGGCCGGTTCGGCCCGGAGCTCGTCTGCCAGCTGACCGTGCAGACCCCCGACGGGCGGACCGGCCAGCAGGCCTCTCGGATCGTCGGCATCAACGGCTCGCGGTGGCTGCTGCGGGCGACGTTCCTGGGCAAGCCGGCCGTCGACGACGAGACCGCCGCCTCCTGGGAGGACGCGCTGACCCAGGTCGCCGTACGCCGGGGCGACCACGCGATGCCCGTCGGTGACCCGCTGCCGGTCACGCTGCCCGAGGAGGCGCGCCGGATCAGCGGTCCCGCCGACGCCGCTCCGGACGCCGGGCAGGGCTCGTGACGTGGCCGACAAGAGCAAGCTGCGCCGCAGCCTGAGCCGCTGGGCCAGCAACAGCAGCGACCTGCACGCCCAGGAGCTGCGGCGCGACATCGGGGCGAAGGCGAAGCACACGATCGCCGAGGCCCCCGACCGTGAACGCGTGACGCTCCAGGGCCAGCTACGCACGGTCACGCTACGGCCACGTGGTGGTGTGCCCGCGCTCGAGGCGGAGCTGTTCGACGGCTCCGCGGTGCTCGTCGTCGTGTGGCTCGGGCGCCGTCAGATCACCGGCATCGTGCCCGGCCGCAACCTCCGCGTGACGGGTCGGATCGGCCTCCTCGAGGGCGCCCGTCTGATGTACAACCCGCGCTACGAGCTGCTGCCGTGACCGAGCACCCACCGGCAGCGCCGACGCACGCGGAGTCCGTCGAGCAGATCGTGCGCGCCCAGCTCGCCAAGGCGCTCGGCGGCCGGCGCGGCATGGTCGAGGCGGCGGTCCCGACCATCCTGTTCACGGTCACCTACCTGACGGCCGACGACCTGCGCACGGCACTGCTCGTGAGCGTCGCGGTGGCGCTGCTGCTGCTGGTCGTGCGGCTCGTGCAGCGCTCGACCCCCCAGTTCGTCGTCAACGCCCTCGTCGGGATCGGGATCGGCTGGCTGTTCGTGACGCTGTCCGCCCGCGGCGGGGCGAGCGAGGACGAGCAGGCGCTCGCGTACTTCCTGCCCGGCATCCTCTACAACAGCGGGTACGCCGTGCTGATGGCGACGACCTGCCTCATCGGGTGGCCGCTCGTCGGGTTCATGGTGGGCAGCGTCACCGGTGATCCGACCGCCTGGCACGACGACAAGCAGATCGTGCGGCTGTGCAGTCGCCTGACGTGGCTGCTCGTCCTGCCGTGCGTGCTGCGCGCCGGCGTGCAGGCACCGATCTGGCTGGCGGGCAACTCGGGCGCGATCGACCCGCAGACCGCGGTGGCCCTCTTGGGCGTGCTCAAGGTCGGGCTCGGCTGGCCGCTGCAGGTCGCATCGTTCGCAGCCATGGCGTGGCTGCTCGGTCGCAACCACACGCCTGTGACACACAGCGTCGCGTGAGGCGCGAACCCGGCGCGGGTCTCGAGACCTCAGCCGCCGTGCAGTGACGGGGCGAGCAGCCGCTCCAGCTCGTTCTCGACGTCGGCGCTGACCACGAACAGCAGCTCGTCGTGCGCCTCGACCGGCTGCTCGTTGTCGGGGGTGTAGACCTGCCCGTCGCGCAGGATCGTCACGAGGGCGCAGTTCTCCGGGAACGGGATCAGGCCGGCCGGCTTGCCGACGAACGGCGAGTCCTCCGGCAGCGTGAGCTCCACCAGGTTCGCGTTGCCCTGCCGGAACGTGAACAGCCGCACGAGGTCGCCGATGGTCACGGCCTCCTCCACCAGCGCCGACATGATCCGCGGGGTCGACACGTTCACGTCGACCCCCCACGCCTCGGTGAAGAGCCACTCGTTGTTGGGGTGGTTGACGCGGCCCACGGTGCGGGGTACGCCGAACTCGGTCTTCGCCAGCAGCGACGTCACGAGGTTGGCCTTGTCGTCGCCGGTGGCGGCGATCACGACGTCGCACTGGTCGACGCGCGCTTCCTCCAGCGACGACAGCTCGCACGAGTCGGCGAGCAGCCACTCGGCGTCGGGGACCCGCTCGGGCTTGATGGACGCCGCGTTCTTGTCGATGAGCAGCACCTGGTGGCCGTTCCCGATCAGCTCGCGCGCGATCGAGCGGCCCACGGCTCCGGCTCCGGCGATGGCGACCTTCATGCCTGATCTCCCATCAGTCGTCCTCGGGGCCCTGTTCGAGGACGGCGTAGGCCTGTGCGGCGTTCTCCTCGCGGATCACGAGGTGCAGCAGGTCGCCCTCCTGGACGACGGTCTCGCGGCCCGGCAGCATGCCCTCGCCGAGCCGGTCGATCCACGCGATCCGGGCCTGGGTCTGCTCCTGGAGCTCGACCGTCCCCTGCCCGATCCACGCCGTGGGCACCGGGAGCTGGTCGACCCGGATCGTGCCGGACGGGTCGCGGAAGTCGGGCTCGGCCCCCGCCGGCAGCAGCCGTCGCAGCACCTGGTCAGCCGTCCACTTCACCGTCGCCACGGTGGTGATGCCGAGCCGCTGGTAGACCTCAGCCCGCCCCGGGTCGTAGATCCGGGCCACGACCTGCTCGATACCGAACGCCTCGCGCGCGACGCGGGCCGCGATGATGTTCGAGTTGTCACCGCTCGACACGGCAGCGAAGGCATCGGCCCGCCGGATGCCGGCCTTCTCCAGGACCTCCTGGTCGAAGCCGAAGCCGGTGACCTTGTCGCCGTTGAACGACGGACCGAGCCGCCGGAACGCGTCGGGCTCGCTGTCGATCACCGACACCGTGTGGTTGCGGTCCTCGAGGCTGCGGGCGAGCGTCGAGCCGACGCGGCCGCAGCCCATGATCACGACGTGCACGACACGAACGGTATCCCAGTCGATACCGCCAGATGGGACCACAGGGTCTAGCCTTTCCCGTCGTGGGTGTCGGCGACGTCTCGAAGCGGATCCTGCTGGGACGCAAGCTCCGGAGCTCGCAGCTCGGCGAGACGCTGCTCCCCAAGAAGATCGCGCTCCCCGTGTTCGCGAGCGATGCGCTCTCGTCCGTGGCCTACGCCCCCGACGAGGTCTTCATCATGCTGTCGGCGGCGGGCGTGTCGGCCTACACCTGGTCGTGGAAGGTCGGCATCGCGGTCGCCCTGGTGATGACGGCCGTGATCGCCTCCTACCGGCAGACCGTGCACGCCTACCCCAGCGGCGGCGGCGACTACGAGGTCGCCACCGTCAACCTCGGGCGGAGCGCCGGCATCACGGTGGCCAGCGCCCTGCTCGTCGACTACGTCCTCACGGTCGCGGTGTCGATCTCGTCCGCGGCGCAGTACGCCGCGGCTGCGATCGAACCGCTGGAGCAGCACGAGGCGACGTTCGCGGCGGCCCTCGTGGTCGTGCTGACGACGATGAACTTGCGCGGCATCCGCGAGTCCGGGTCGATCTTCGCGGTCCCCACGTACCTCTTCATCATCGGCATGGCCGCGATGTGCGGCACCGGCCTCTACCTGATGATCGTCGGGCGGCTCCCGGAGGTGGAGAGCGCGTCCCTGCAGATCGAGGCCTCTCCGGGCTACGAGGGCGAGCTGACCACGCTCGGGCTGATGATCCTGCTGGCTCGCGCGTTCTCCTCCGGGTGTGCCGCGCTGACGGGCGTCGAGGCGATCTCGAACGGCGTGCCCGCCTTCCGCAGGCCCAAGAGCCGCAACGCCGCCACGACCCTGCTGCTGCTCGGGCTGATCGCGATCTCGATGATGCTGAGCGTCATCACGCTCGCGCGCCAGATGGGGCTCCGCTACGTCGACCCCCACGAACTCGACCGGCTCACCCAGGCCGACGGCAGCCCGGTGCCGGCCGACTACGACCAGCACACCTTGATCGCGCAGATCGCGGACGCGGTGTTCGAGGGCTTCCCGCCCGGCTTCTACTTCGTGGTCATCGTCACCGGCGTCATCCTCGTGCTGGCTGCCAACACCGCGTTCAACGGCTTCCCGGTGCTGGGGTCGATCCTGGCCGAGGACGGGCTGCTTCCCCGGGCGCTCGGCTCGCGCGGCGACCGGCTCGCCTACAGCAACGGCATCGTGTTCCTCGCGGCGATGGCGATCATCCTGATCCTGGCGTTCGACGCCGAGGTGACCCGGCTGATCCAGCTCTACATCGTCGGCGTCTTCGTGTCGTTCAATCTCAGCCAGCTCGGCATGATCCGCCACTGGACCCGGCAGCTGCGCACGGAGAAGGACCCGGCGGAGCGGCGGCGGATGCAGCGCTCGCGGCTCATCAACGCGGTCGGCCTCACGTTCACCGGCGTGGTGCTGGTCGTCGTGCTCGTCACCAAGTTCCTCGCCGGGGCGTGGATCGCGATCCTGGCGATGGCGTCGTTCTTCCTGGTGATGAAGTCCATCCACCGGCACTACAGCAACGTCGCCCTCGAGCTCGCGGCCGACGAGGAGGACAAGGTCCTCCCGACCCGGGTGCACGCGATCGTGCTCGTGTCGAAGCTGCACAAGCCGACGCTGCGAGCACTCGCGTTCGCCAAGGCCTCCCGCCCCAACGTGCTGGAGGGCGTGTACGTCGGCACCGACACCGGCGCCACGAACCGGCTGCTCGCTGAGTGGGACGAGCGCAACCTCAACGTCCCACTCAAGGTCCTGTACTCGCCCTACCGCGAGATCGTGCGGCCGATCTCCGACTACGCCCAGGAGATCCGGCAGGCCAACCCGCGCGGAGTGGTGGCGGTCTACATCCCGGAGTACGTCGTGGGCCGCTGGTGGGAGCAGCTGCTCCACAACCAGACGGCGCTGCGGCTCAAGGGCCGGCTGCTGTTCAGCCCGGGCGTGATGGTGATCTCCGTGCCCTACCAGCTCCGGTCGTCCCAGATTGCCGCCGAGCGCGAGCTCCAGAACGACAGCCGGGTCCGGTCGGGCGACCTGCGGCGCGGCAACGTCCGCAACGGCGGCCCCGGCGGGCAAGTGCCGCGGTGACCCCGCCGCACCGTCGCCACCAGGCGGCCCGCCCGCGCACCACCCGCGGTGCGTCGCGGGTGGGGGCGCGGTTCACGATCGACGTCGGGCCGGTCGCACACGGCGGCCACTGCGTGGGCCGGGCCGAGGGGCGGGTCGTGTTCGTGCGGCACGCACTGCCGGGTGAGACGGTCGAGGTCGTGGTCACCGAGGGCGGCGACGAGGACCGGTTCTGGCGGGCGGACGCCGTGTCGGTGATCGACCCGTCGGCCGACCGGGTGCCGCCCCCGTGCCCCTTCTCCGGCCCGGACGCGTGCGGTGGCTGCGACTTCCAGCACGTCGCGCTGCCGGCCCAGCGGTCGCTCAAGGCGGCGGTCGTCCGCGAGCAGCTGGCCCGGCTGGCTCGACTCGACGTCGACGTGACGGTGGAGCCCGTGCCGGGCGACGACGACGGCCTCCACTGGCGCACCCGGCAGCGCTACGTGGCGCTGCCTGACGGGCGGCGGGGCATGCGCAAGCATCGCTCGCACGACGTCGTGCCGGTCGACGAGTGCCTGATCGAGGCCCCGCAGCCACCGGTCCACCGGGTCCGGGGCCGCGAGTTCTCGGTCGCCGAGGGCGGGTTCTGGCAGGTGCACCCGGGCGCGCCCACGGTGCTGGTCGACACGGTGCTGGCGCTCCTCGACCCGGCGGCGGGGGAGTCCGTCCTCGACCTGTACGCCGGGGTCGGGCTGTTCGCGGCGTTCCTGGCCGAGGCGGTCGGTGACGGCGCGCGGGTCGTGGCCGTCGAGGGCGACCGCGAGGCGTGCCGGCACGCGCAGCGCAACCTCGGCCGGGCCGTCGAGGTGGCGGCCGGAGCGGTCGACCGGGTGCTCGCCTCGGCGTACGACGAGCACTTCGACCTGGTCGTGCTCGACCCGCCCCGCGAAGGTGCGAAGCGCAAGGTCGTCGAGCAGGTCGCCGACCGCGCTCCGCGGTCGGTCGCCTACGTCGCGTGCGACCCGGCCGCCCTGGCTCGCGACGTCGCGATCTTCGGTGAGCACGGGTACGCGCTGCGCGAGCTGCGCGCCTTCGACCTGTTCCCGATGACGCACCACGTCGAATGCGTGGCGCTGTTGGAACGTAGCTGACCTGCGAAAACAGGCGTCGAGCGAGGTCGGGGACCTTGGGGGCCCCGTCATGGGGCGATGGAGGGGCAAGTGACACGGCACAGCCTCGGAGTCTCGCGCAGCAGGTGCGCGAGGGCCCGGGTGACAAGGTGGTCCCAGCATGCTCGTGTGCCGGGACTCGGCACCGCCCACCCGGGAGGGATGCCCATGTACTTCGACAGCTGGAACGGTCTGGTGCGCGTTGCCGTCGTTGGCACGTGCGCCTACGTCGCGTTGCTCGCCCTGCTGCGGATCTCGGGCAAGCGTACGTTGGCCAAGTTGAATGCGTTCGATTTCGTCGTGTCCGTCGCGCTTGGCTCGACGCTGGCGACGGTCCTTCTGTCCTCGTCGGTGGCGCTGGTCGAGGGTGTGACCGCACTGGCGCTGCTGGTGGCCTTGCAGTACGCCGTGGCGTGGGCATCGGTGCGCAGCCGACGCGTCGAACGCTTCGTCAAGTCCGAGCCGACCCTGCTGTATCGCGAAGGCTTCCTGCACGAGGCGATGCGCCGCGAGCGCGTCACAGAGGACGAGGTGAAGCAGGCGGCGCGTGGCCAGGGGCACGCCAACCTCGGTTCAGTCGGTGCGGTCGTGCTGGAGACGGACGGGACCTTGAGCCTCCTCTCAGAGACACCCTCCGTGGACACGGGCCGATGACCCGGTTCTGGACACGCCTGCGGGACAAGTTCTGGGTGGTGCCCCTCCTGTTCGCGGCGGTCGCCGCCCTCTTGGGGCTTGGGCTCACCGCGTTGGACGACTGGCTTGATACCTCGTTCACGTTCCCCCTGCTGTTCGCCGGTGGACCCGAAGGCGCGCGTGCCCTGCTCGCGGCGATCATCACGTCGATGATCTCCTTCACCGCCCTGGTCTTCTCGATCACGATCGTCGTGCTCCAGTTGACCAGCAGCCAGTTCTCACCCCGGGTACTACGCACCTTCTTGCGAGACTGGGTCAACCAGATCGCGCTGGGCGTGTTCGTCGCCACGTTCGTCTATGCGCTCGTGGTGCTGCGCGCTGTGCGCGGCACCGCGCAGACCGAGGCGTTCGTGCCCCAGATCGCCGTCACCGCGGCCTTCGGCTTCGTGCTGACCAGCGTCGTGGTGTTCCTGATCTACATCGACCACATCGCCCAGTCAATCCGGGCGGCCTCGATCGTCACGCGGATCGCGCAGGAGACACGCAAAGTCCTCGAGCAGCGACACCCCCCAGACGCCGAGCACCAGACGCCGCTGGACCCACCCAGCACCGGCGGGCACGTCGTCGCGGCGGACACGCCCGGGGTCGTTCAGCAAGTCGACGCCCAGGCACTGCTGAACCTGGCCGAGGAGCACGGCGCGACCGTCTGCCTCTTGCGCGCCATCGGTGAGTTCGTGCCAGAGGGTGCACCACTGCTGGAGGTCCACGGCGAGAACCTTCCTGACGACGACACCCTCCGCTCGGGCGTGCACCTCGGCAAGGAACGGACCCTGGACGAGGACGTCGGCTTCGGGCTTCGACAGCTCGTCGACATCGCCGAGCGTGCCCTGTCGCCCGGAGTCAACGACCCCACCACGGCCGTCCAGGTCATCGACCAGCTCCACGACTTGCTCCGCCGACTAGCAACGAGGCCGCTGCTGCCCCGGCAGGAGGTGACCGATGCTGGCCGACTGGCCGTGCACGTGCCGCAACCCAGCCTTGCTGACTACCTGACCCTGGCCATCGACGAGATCGCACACTGCGGGGCAGACGTCGAACGCGTTCAGCAGCGCCTCGGCGTCCTTTTGCGCGACCTCTCCGACGCTGCCATACCTGCACACCGGACGGCGGTCGCACGGGCGCTCGAAGCGTTCGCCGACCGCGCCTCCAGCCGCACGACCCGACGGTCCCCGGAGCCGACCGACATCGGACTGCGGTGACCGCCCCAGCGCTAGTCCGTCTCGAAGATCGCGAGGCCGAAGTCGGCATCGTCGGTCCACCCGTCGGTCACCCGGATCTGGATCGTGTGAGAGGCGCCCGCGGGAACGTAGGCGGTGGTCTCATCCAGGAAGGCGACGGTGGGCTCGTCGAAGCGGTGGTCGACCGCCCGGCCGTCGAGGTAGATCTGCACGGACGGGTTGGGGCTGGGAGGACAGCACGACGTGGGGGTACCCACGACAGGCTGCACCATCCGGTCGTGCGGGGAGGCCGGCAGCTCGACGGTCAGCCTGCGTGCCCCGGTGGGCGCTTCGACACCGCGGACGAACCACCAGTCGTCACCGTCGTACTCGCCCAGCACGGACACGTCGAGCCCCACGATGGTGCCGACGGTGGGAGACGTCTGGCCGTACATCATCAAGCCGAACTCCGCGGTCGTGGTCGAGGGGATGCCCGCCCGCCAGTCCCGGAGCCGACCACGGCTGGCGTCGGCCGTGGTGACGAAGAGGTGGACCGACGTCACCGTGTCGTCCTCGGCGAGCATGTTCGCCGTGCCGTGCAGGAAGGGCTGAGTTGGCCACGGACTGGGGAAGCTGACCGGACCGTCGCAGGGCAGGGTCGCGCGCGCGCCTGTCGGGGTGGCGGCGACCAGCCACGTCCCCGGGGCGCCACCGCAGTAGAGCTCGTCGGCGGTGTAGGTGTCGTTCAAGGACAGCTCGAACCGCAGCTCGGTCTGACCCGATTCGTTGCGCTGATGGGTGACCAGCCCCATCCGCTGCGCGGCTTCCCGGGCGCCGGCCGGCGGGGTCACCTCCACCGCCTCGGTGCGTACCGTGGCCGTTGACTCCGACGGTGTGGGGAGGGTCGGGGACGGCGCGGGCTCGGGCACGCCGCCGTCGCCGCCCATGATCGCCCCGGCAGTCATCGCGGCGGCTGCGACCATCACGGCAGCGGCGACGCCCGCTGCGGCGTGCCGCCGGCGCCGGACAGCGGATACTCGCGCGTGCAGCGAGTCGAGGTCAGGGCCACGGTGGTCGACGGCGGTCGCATGCTCGTTGAGCGTCCGACTGATCACGTCCGGGTTCACGACGAAGCCTCCTCTGTGCTGGTCACCATCGCGACGTCGTCGCGTAGCCGTCGCAGAGCCTTGGCGTGCTGGCTCTTGACGGTGCCGACCGAGCAGCCGAGGCGCGCGGCGGTCTGGGCCTCGGTGAGGTCGTCGAAGTACCGCAGCACGACGACCGCTCGTTGCCCTCGTGGCAGGTGCCCGAGGGCGGTCCACAAGTCCATGGTCACCTCGGCAGGAGCGTCGCGCTCTGCGAGCTCGATCACCCGGTCCGTGGCTCGCTCGGACCACCAGCGCCGCCGCCACCACGAGGTGTGGGTGTTCACCAGGATCCGACGCACGTAGGGCTCAGGGTCGCCCTCGACCCGGTCCCAGGCGAACCAGAGCCGGGTGAGTGCTGCTTGGACGAGATCCTCGGCCCGCCCCTCGTCGCGGGTGAGCAGGTACGCCGTGCGCAGCAGCGCGCTCCACCTCGCCACCACGAAGGCATCGAACTCCGGCTTCTCGGCCATGGCTCTCCTACGCATCGAGCGGCGCTAATGGTTGCTCCATCGCTCAACCTTCTCCGCCCGCGTGCCGGCCGTCCATGTGTCGTACTGTCACCGGCATGGAGCTGGTGGACCTGTCGCACGTGATCGAGCACGGCATGACGACGTACCCGGGTCTGCCGGGACCGGAGGTGGGGGTCCACCTCGCGTTCGACGACTCCCACGCGACCTACGACGAGGGCACGGAGTTCACGATCGGCCGGCTCACCATGGTCGCCAACACCGGTACCTACCTCGACACGCCGGCACACCGTCACCGCGGCGGCTGGGACACCACCGGGCTGCGGCTCGAGCAGTGCGTCGACCGGCCGGCCGTCGTCGTCGACGGCGACCGGTTCGGCCCCGGCTCGTTCGACGGGCTCGACGTCGCAGGCGCGGCAGTGCTGCTGCGGAGCGGCTGGGACCGGCACTGGCGCTCCGACCGCTACGGCGACGTGGAGCACCCCTTCCTCGACGAGGCCGGCGCCGCGCACCTGGTCGACGCCGGTGTGGCCCTGGTCGGCATCGACAGCGTCAACATCGACGACACCCGCGGGGGCGAACGCCCCGCTCACACCAGGCTGCTGGCGGCCGGCATCCCGGTCGTGGAGCACCTCACCCGGCTCGACGTCCTCCCGGCCACAGGCGCGACGTTCACCGCCGTCCCGGTCAAGGTGGCGGGCATGGCGACGCTCCCGGTCCGGGCGTTCGCACGGCTGCCCTGACGCCCCGCGTGCCACGATGAGTGGCATGGCCAGCTACGACGTCAACCACGCAGCGGTGGCGCACGCCCGTGACCTGATCGACAAGCGGCAGTACGTCCTCGACAGCGACTGGGGGGAGGTGCAGCCCGACGCGGACGCCCAGAACGCGTTCCTGGAGCGACACTCCTGGGAGGAGTACGCCGCCTGGCACCTCGGCCTCACCGAGGGCGCCAACGATGAGACCAAGGCGCGGCACGCCTTCGTCTACGGCGACTTCCGCCGGGTCCACCGGACCGCGCTGGTCGCGTGCGTCTACCGGGCCTCGGAGTGGCGCCACAAGGAGGTCGAGCTCGCCGCTCACGACCTGCTGCAGCACCTCGACCGCGTCAGCGGCTGACGCTCAGCTCACGCCGGCCGGGGCTGGGAGCGCACCGCCAGCGCCGGGGTCCCGCCCCAGAGCTCCTCGCGGCGGCGGCGGTAGGGGCCGCCGAGCAAGCGCAGCATGAGGAAGCGCGGGACGGCCGGGACCAGGCCTGTCACCACCGCCACGCCCTCGTCGTCCAGGTTGTCGATGATCCAGTGACCCCGGAACGCCAGCTCGGGTGGCTTCCGGCCCTCGGTGTTGCTGCGCTCGAACGCCGCCCACTCGGCCTCGGTCACGCTCTGGGGCACGAGCGGGTTGAGGTCGCGCTCCTCGTGCTCGAGGTGCGGGTCGAGCACCGTGCGCAGCCCCGCCACCGCGTCGCGCAGGGAGGTGGCGGCGTCGTGGACGCCGGCCTCGGCCTTCGCTCCCGCAGCCTCGAGCGCGTGCACGGCCTCGGCGATCGCCTCGTGCTCGGACGCCATGGCGTCGAGCAGCTCTGCCGTCCCCGGGTTGTTGCGGCGGATGATGGGGAACAGCCGGTCGTCCTCGCCGGAGTGGTGCTCGTGGAGCACGTCCATGAGCCAGCGGGCGTGGTTCCCGAGCGCGCGCAGCCGCGTGTCGGTGAGGTCCTCGGGCTGCCCGAGCAGCAGCGCCAGCCGGTCGAGGTCGCGCCGCAGGGCGGCATGGATGATGCCGTTCATCCGGGTCTCGATCGTCATGGGCAGACCTTCCACCGCGAACGACCGACGCGCAAGGACCCTCCGGGGATCAGCCGGGCTCGGAACCGCGAGCGATCCCGAGCGTGGCGAGCAGGTCCTCGTGCAGCACGAGCAGGTCGGAGGAGGACGCGGTCACGCCCGTGACGTAGCCGTCGATGTGATATCTTGACGTCAAGAGACTTTGCCGCCGGTAAGGCTGTCCTCACTTCCAGAGTGGCCGCCCGCGGCGGCAAGATGGACGACGACCCCGGCACGACCCAGAGCCGATCGAGGAGACGCAATGGCCAGCCAGGACAGCTTCGGCGCGAAGAGCACCCTCAGCGTGGGGGAGCGCGACTACGAGATCTTCCGTCTCGACGCGGTGACCGGTGAGGGCATCGACGTCGCCTCGCTGCCGTTCTCGCTCAAGGTGCTGCTCGAGAACCTGCTGCGCACCGAGGACGGCGCCGACATCACAGTCGACGACATCAAGGCGCTGGCCGGCTGGGACGCCGACGCCGAGCCGGACAAGGAGATCCAGTTCACGCCGGCTCGCGTGATCATGCAGGACTTCACCGGCGTCCCGTGCGTCGTCGACCTCGCCACCATGCGCGAGGCGATGGCCGACCTGGGCGGCGACCCGACGAAGATCAACCCGCTGGCGCCGGCCGAGATGGTGATCGACCACTCCGTCATCGCCGACGTCTTCGGCACCCCTGGCGCGTTCGCGCGCAACGTCGAGATCGAGTACGAGCGCAATCGCGAGCGCTACCAGTTCCTGCGATGGGGCCAAGGGGCGTTCGACGACTTCAAGGTCGTCCCGCCCGGCACCGGCATCGTCCACCAGGTCAACATCGAGCACCTGGCGCGGGTCGTGATGGTGCGTGACGGCGATGACGGTGTGCAGGGTGCGTATCCCGACACCTGCGTCGGCACGGACTCCCACACCACCATGGTCAACGGCATCGGGGTCGTCGGCTGGGGCGTCGGCGGCATCGAGGCCGAGGCCGCCATGCTCGGTCAGCCGGTCAGCATGCTGATCCCGCGCGTGGTCGGCTTCAAGCTCAACGGTGACCTGCCCGAGGGGTCGACCGCAACCGACCTGGTCCTCACCATCACCGAGATGCTGCGCAAGCACGGCGTCGTCGGGAAGTTCGTCGAGTTCTACGGCCCCGGTGTCTCGGTGCTGCCGCTGGCCAACCGCGCGACGATCGGCAACATGAGCCCGGAGTTCGGCTCGACCATCGCGGTGTTTCCCATCGACGAGCAGACGATCGAGTACCTCCGGCTCACCGGTCGCCCCGACGAGCAGCTCGACCTGGTGGAGGCCTACGCGAAGGAGCAGGGCCTCTGGCACGATCCCGACGCCGAGCCGCGCTACTCCGAGAAGCTCGAGCTCGACCTCGGCACGGTGGTGCCGAGCCTGGCCGGCCCCAAGCGCCCCCAGGACCGGGTCGCGGTCAGCGAGGCGGGTCCGAAGTTCCGCGAGGCGCTCGGCGACTACACCGAGGACCCCGATCGGACCATCGACTTCGAGATCGACGGCCAGGCGCTCACCATGGGTCACGGCGCCGTCACGATCGCGGCGATCACGTCGTGCACCAACACGTCCAACCCGTCGGTCATGATCGCGGCGGCCCTGCTCGCCAAGAACGCCGTCGACAAGGGGCTGGCGCGCAAGCCATGGGTGAAGACGACGCTGGCGCCGGGCTCGAAGGTGGTCTCCGACTACTACGAGAAGGCCGGCCTCACGCCGTACCTGGACAAGCTGGGGTTCAACCTCGTCGGCTACGGCTGCACCACCTGCATCGGCAACTCCGGCCCGCTGATCCCCGAGGTCAGCGCGGCCGTCAACGAGGCTGACCTCGCGGTCACGTCGGTGCTTTCCGGCAACCGCAACTTCGAGGGCCGGATCAACCCCGACATCAAGATGAACTACCTCGCGTCGCCGCCGCTCGTCGTGGCCTACGCTCTGGCCGGGTCGATGGACCTCGACCTGTTCGGCGACCCGCTCGGTCAGGACAGCGACGGCAACGACGTCTTCCTCAAGGACATCTGGCCCTCGCCGTCCGAGGTCGAGCGCGTGATCGGCGAGGCGATCAGCTCCGAGATGTTCGGCGACTCCTACGAGGACGTCTTCGCGGGCGACGAGACCTGGCGCTCGCTGCCGACGCCCGAGGGCAAGACGTTCGCGTGGGACGAGGACTCGACGTACGTGCGGAAGCCGCCGTACTTCGACGGCATGCCGGACGAGCCGGAGCCGGTCACCGACATCGAGGGCGCCCGGGTGCTGCTCAAGCTCGGCGACTCGGTCACGACCGACCACATCAGCCCGGCCGGGGCGATCAAGAAGGACAGCCCGGCCGGTGCCTACCTCGCCGAGCACGGTGTCGAGCAGCGGGACTTCAACTCCTACGGCTCGCGCCGCGGCAACCACGAGGTCATGATCCGCGGCACGTTCGCCAACATCCGGTTGCGCAACCAGCTCGCGCCCGGCACCGAGGGCGGCTTCACGCGCGACTTCACCGGCGGTGAGGGCGACGACGCGCCCGTGACCACGATCTACGAGGCCGCCGAGGCGTACGCCGAGGCGGGCACCCCACTCGTCGTCCTCTGCGGCAAGGAGTACGGCTCCGGGTCCTCGCGCGACTGGGCGGCCAAGGGCACGTCGCTGCTCGGGGTCAAGGCGGTCATCGCCGAGTCCTACGAGCGGATCCACCGCTCCAACCTGATCGGCATGGGCGTCATCCCGCTCCAGTTCCCGGCCGGCGAGAACGCCGAGTCGCTCGGGCTGACCGGTGAGGAGACGTTCTCGATCAGCGGGATCACCGCGCTGAACGACGGCACGACGCCCAAGACCGTGAAGGTCGCCGCGGACGACACCACGTTCGACGCCGTCGTGCGGATCGACACCCCGGGTGAGGCCAACTACTACCGCAACGGCGGGATCATGCAGTACGTACTGCGGAGCCTGCTCCGCGACTGAGCCGATGCAGGACTTCCTCGACCGCGCGCGGGCTGCGGCCACCGACGGCCGGCTGCCGGTCGGGTCGATGCCGGCCTGGGACGTCTTCCCGTTCGAGGCCGACTCGCTCCGGGTCCGTCCCTTGGAGGAGTACGCAGACCCGGAGCCCGACCGCCGGAAGGACCCGGCCGACTGCAAGGTCTGCCAGGCACTGGCGCGCCCCGAGCTCGTGCTGCGCGAGGGCGAGCACCTGACGGCCATCCGGACCGGCGGCACCAGCCTGGTGTTCACCGCCAACGTGGTGTCCCGCGCGCACGCCCCGCTGGACGACCTCGCCGACGACGGACTGGCCGAGCTCGGGCTGCTCGTCGGCCATACCTACCGCGCCCTCAAGCAGCTGCCCGAGGTCGGCAACGTCCACGTGAACAAGTGGGAGAACGGCACCGGCCACCTCGCGGTGGTGCTGCTCGCGCGGCCGCGGGGAGTGCTCCAGCTGCGCGGGTCGAACCTCGCGACCTGGGCCGACATGCTGCCGCCCGTGCCCGAGGAGGAGTACGCCGAGCGGGCCGACCGGGTCCGCCGGCTCCTCACGTGATCCTCGGGATCGAGAGCGGGACCGTCGCCGTCCTCGCGGTGGCCGTGCTCGTCGGCGCTGTCGTCCAGGGAACCGTCGGTCTCGGGCTCGGTCTCGTCGCGGCTCCCGTCGCGGCGCTCGTCGCGCCGGACCTCGTGCCCGAGCTCCTGCTGTGGCTGGCGTTCGCGATGGCGTCGCAGACGCTGCTCTCCGAGCATCGCGGCACGGACTGGCGCGGTCTCTCCTGGGCGCTGCCGCCGCGGGTCCTCGGAACGGCGTTCGGTGTCTGGGTCGTCGCGGTCGCCTCCGACCGGCTCATCGGGCTGGCCGTCGGGGGGATGGTGCTGCTCAGCGTGCTGCTGACCGTCCGGACGGTCCACCTCCCCGTGAACCGCGGCACGCTCCCGGTCGCCGGCTTCGTCTCAGGCATCACCGGAACAGCGACCTCGATCGGGGGTCCGCCGCTGGCGCTCCTCTACCAGCACCACCCGCCGTCGGTGCTGCGACCGACGCTGGCCGCGTACTTCATGCTCGGGGCGGCGTTCAGCCTCGCGGGCCTGGGCATCGCGGGGGAGCTGCGGATCGACGTCCTGCTGCTGTCGCTGCTCCTGAGTCCGCTGCTCGTCGTCGGAGTGCTGCTCTCGGTCTCGGTCCGGCGGCGGCTGCCTCGCGAGCAGGTGCGTACAGCGGTCCTCGTCGTGTGCGCCGCGTCGGCGCTGGCCCTGCTGGTGCGGTCCCTGTTCGCCTAGCCGGTGAGGTTCTGGAGCCGCACCTGGCCGCGGGCCACGAGCCGGCCGTCGGCGTCGGTGGTCTCGACCGCCCAGACCTGCTGCGAGCGGCCCCGGTGCACCGGGCGGGTGGTCGACGTCAGCCGGCCCGCGGTGACGCCCCGGTAGAAGTCGGTGTTGTTGTTGACGCCGACCACCTGGCCGCGGTCGGCGAGCCACAACGCGGCGGCCATGCTGCAGAGGCCCTCGTTGACCAGCGAGTGGACCCCGCCGTGGAGCAGCCCGTAGGGCTGATGGGTCTCGGGCGTGACCGACCAGGTGGCGTCGACCCCGTCGGCGTCGAGCCTCGTGAACTCCATGGCCATCGCCTCGCGCAACGGCTGCACGACCACGAACGACGGGTCGAGCGGGGGCAGGTCCTCGGCATCGGTCACCGGCCCGAACCTACCCGAGCAGCCGGAGCGCCAGGGCCCGGTGGAAGCGGGCCGAGAGCCCGATGTCGTCGACGTGCACGCGCTCGTCGGCGTTGTGGTATCCCGCCGCGAGCACCTCGGCCGGGGTCGCGCGGAACGGGCTGAAGCCGTACGCCGCGGTGCTGCCCGCCGCCCGCAGGTACGACGAGTCGGTGAACCCCGGGCAGAGCACCGGCAGCACGAAGGCCTCGTCGCCCGCCTCGGCCAGCACGGCGGCGACCGCCTCGGGCAGCGCGCCGTCGGGCGGCGAGCTGCTGCCGGGCACGAGCTCGTCGGCGAGCTCCAGCTCGTAGGCGACGTCGTCGCCCAGCCGGGAACGGACCGAGGCGAGCACGTCGTCGCCGTTCGTGCCGGGGAGGATCCGGCAGTCCAGCTCCACGGACGCGCGCTCGGGCATCACGTTGCGGGCCAGGGACGCGGCGAGCACGGTCGGGGCCATCGTCGTGCCCGGTGTCGCAGGGAGCGACATCCGGATCGCCGGGTGCAGCGCTGCTGCCTCCGCCACGTCGTCGGCCAGGTCACCCACCGGGCGGCCGAGCAGCACCTCGAGCGTGGCGTCGACCTCGGGGGAGCGCACCAGGTCGGGCATGCCGCTGCCGACGCGACGGATCAGCTCGGCCAGCAACGGCACCGCGTTGTCACCGAGCTCCGGCATCGACGCGTGACCGGCCTCGCCGACGGCGACGACCCGGACCGGGCAGGTGCCCTTCTCGCCGATCGAGAGCGTCAGCGCGACCCGGCCGTCGGTCAGCGGCAACCGCTCCCCGGCGCCCTCGTTGATCGCCATCGTCGGCCGGATGTCCGGTCGCTGCTCGAGCAGCCACCGCATCCCGACGTCCGCGACGCCGTTCTCCTCGTCGGCGACCGCCACGAACCACAGGTCGCCGCGGGGCCGGAAGCCCTCGCGCGCGAGGTGCGCCATCGCGACCGCGCGGGCCGCGACCTCGTTCTTCATGTCGATCGCGCCCCGGCCGTAGAGATAACCGGCGTCGTCGACCACCGCCTCGAACGGCGGGTGCGTCCAACGCTGGCCCTCGACCGGCACGACGTCGGTGTGGCCCACGAAGGCCAGCGACGGCGCGCCGGGGTCGGTGCCGGGGATCCGGGCCACGATGTTCGCCCGGTCGGGCTCGCGGGCGACGAGCTCGGCCTCCACCCCGGCGTCCCTCAGGTAGTCGAGCAGGTGCGCCGCGGCCAGCGTCTCCGACCCGCGGTCGCCGTAGTTCGTGGTGTCGAACCGGATCAGCGCCCGGGTGAGCTCGACTGCCTCGTCCTCGATGCCGGTCATCGGTCCCCCGTCCTCCTCGTGGTCGTGGTCGTGGTCGTCAGCCGGTCGAGCAGCCACGCGTAGACCTCGGCCTCGTAGGCGAGGTGGCCGAACCGGCCGGACGGGCCGACGTGGGCACCGGCCCCCACCTCGACGCGGAACAGGCAGCGCGGCGACCACTCCGGGTCGGACACGCGCAGGGCGGCGACCCACTTCGCAGGCTCGCGCACCATCACCCGGGGGTCGTGCACGGCCCCGGTCACCAGCAGGTCGGGCCGGCCGCCAGCGGGTGGCAGGTTGTCGTAGGGCGAGTAGGCGAGCATCCAGTCGAACTGCTCGCGGATCCGCGGGTCGCCCCACTCCTCCCACTCGGTGATGGTGAGCGGCGTCGCCTCGTCGAACATCGTGGTGACGACGTCGACGAACGGCACCTCGGCGACGACCGCACGCCACCGGTCCGGACGCTGGCTGAAGACCGCGCCCTGCAGGAGACCGCCGGCGCTCAGGCCGCGGCTGCCGATCCGGTCGGGGTCCACCAGTCGCGCAGCGGCGAGACCGTCGGCGACCGCCGCGTGGTCGTCGAACGTGTGCTGCTTCGCGGCCAGCTTGCCGTCGAGGTACCAGGCGCGACCACCCTCGCTGCCGCCGCGGACGTGGGCGTGCGCGTAGACGACCCCGCGGTCCAGCAGCGACGGCAGCGCCGGGTCCCACTCGGGCTCGAAGGTGTAGCCGTAGGCGCCGTAGGCGTAGACCACAGCCGGCGCGGTGCCGTCGAGCGGGGTGTCGCGGTGCCGCATCACCGTGGCCGGCACCGGGGTGCCGTCCACCGAGGGGAACTCGTGCCGCTCGACGACGTACCCGTCCGGGTCGTGGCCGGGCGCCTCGCGGCGCAGCACCTCGGTGCGCTCCCCGGTCCGGAGGTCGACCTCGCTCCAGACCGGCGGCGACAGCCACGACTCGTCCTCGACGAGGATCGCCGCGGTGTCGTAGTCGGTGGTGCGGGCGAGGTGGAGCCCGCCGCCGGGGGAGGACGCGGCGAGGTCGCGACCGGGGCCGGCGAGGTCGTCGTGGTCGACGACCCGCAGCAGGTGCCGGCCACCAGCGCGCAGCGCGAGGACGACCCCGCCGGCGAAGGCGTCGGCCCGTCGCAGCTGCTCCCGCGGGTTCTCCGGCCGCGCCTCCTGCCAGGCCGTGTGGTCCTGGCCTTCGGGACCGGGCACCGGCGCGGTCATCAGCCGGCACTCGACCCGGTCGTCGACCACGATCAGCACGTCATGGCCGGCGTCCGTCCGCCGGGGGTCGACCCGGTAGCGAACGCCCTCGCGCCGGCCGCCGACGGACCGCGGAGCAGTCTCCGGGTCGCGGGCGTCGACCAGCCAGGCCTCCGCGGTTCTGTTGCTCTCGGACGTCAGGACCACCCAGTCGCCCGAGCGGCTCGCGCGCGGCAGGACGTCGAACCGCTCGTCCGGCTCCTCGACCACCAGGACGTCGTCGGCGACCGAGGTGCCGAGACGGTGGCGCCAGACCTGGAACGCCCGGTAGGCGGCGTCGTGGACCGAGTAGAAGAACCACTGGGAGTCGGCGCTCCAGGCGCCGCCGTAGTAGCTGCGGTCGATCACCTCGGGGAGGTCGTCGCCGGTCGCGAGGTCGCGGAAGCGCAGCACGTAGACCTCGTCGCCGTCGTGGTCGACGGAGTAGGCGAGCACCGTCTCGTCGGGGCTCACGAGGGTCACCCCGAGCTCGCAGTAGTCGTGGCCCTCGGCGAGCTCCGTGACGTCGAGCAGGGTCTCGGCGGACTCGTCCGAGTTGCTGCGGAAATCGTTGTCGAGGCTGCCGTCGTGTGTAGAAATCGTTGCTGCCGACACCGAATCGTGACGATTCGTTCGCCGGATCCGTGGGTAGTCTCTTCCCGTCGGAGTCTCGGTGTAGTAGGAAAAACGCCGACGGTTCCACACCGGGGACCGCTCGGTGGCGGGAAGGCGTCGGACCATCTCGGTCCGGAGCTCGTCAGTCAGGGGATCCAGATGAGCAACCGCAGCGTCGTACCAGGCCCGCTCGGCCGCGAGGTGCGCCAACACCGCCGGAGACTCGGCCTCGGCCAGCCACGCGTAGGGGTCGACGCGCTCGACCCCGTGCTCGCGGTGGACCACGGGTTGCTGGGGCGCGGTGGGCGGCTGCTCGGTCGTCACGGCCGCCAACGTAGCGCTGCTCGCCTGCTCGCGCTCGGCGGTTTCCTGCTGGCGTCGCTCGCACCCGGCCTCGCGCTGACCCCGGTCCAGGCGCAGGACGACGAGCCGGTCACCTTCACCGTCGCGTTCCTCAACGAGGTCGACTCGTTCAACCCGTTCCTCGGCATCGAGGCCTCCTCGTTCGAGATGTGGGGGTTGATGTACGACTCGCTGACCGGCTACGCCATGGAGGACATGCAGCCGACCCCGGCGCTGGCCACCGAGTGGGTCACCTCCGACGACGGCCTGACGTGGACGTTCACGATCCGCGACGACGTCACCTGGTCCGACGGTGAGCCGCTCACGGCCCAGGACGTCCTCTACACCTACGAGCGGATCCGCGACGGCGGACCGGAGCGCGCGACCTGGGGCGTCTACCTCAAGGGCGTCTCCTCGGTGACAGCGCCCGACGACACCACCATCGTCCTCGAGCTCGAGCAGCCGAGCGCGCTGCTGCCGCTGCTCCCGATCCCGATCGTCCCCGAGCACGTGTGGACCGACGTGTCCGACGAGGAGATCCGCAGCTTCGGGAACGAGCCCTCGGGCGGCGAACCGGTCGTCGGCTCCGGGCCGTTCCGGCTGGTCGACGGGACGGCGGGTGGCTCGACGTACCGCTTCGAGGTGAACCCCGACTACTGGGGCGGCGCCCCGCACCTCGACGAGGTGGTCTTCCGGGTCTTCAAGTCCGAGGACCCCGCGATCCAGGCGCTGATCACCGGTGAGGTCGACTTCGTCGAGGGCATCAACGCGCTCCAGGTCCAGGCGCTCGAGGGCCGCGACGGGATCAGCGCCCAGATGGGTGACTCGCCGGGCTTCGACGAGATCGCGTTCAACACCGGGTCGATCAACACCAAGACCGAGGAGCCGCTCGGCGACCCGAACCCAGCCGTCCTCGATCCGGCGTTCCGCTGGGCCCTGAACTTCGCGATCGACCGCCAGCAGATCATCGAGACGGCCTACCAGGGTGCCGGCATCCCGGGCGACACGATCATCCCGCCCGCCTACTCCGGCTACCGGTGGGAGCCGCCGGAGGAGGACGCGATCAGCTTCGACCCGGAGCGCGCGGCCCAGCTGCTCGACGAGGCCGGCTACAACGTCGGCGACGACGGGTTCCGCACGCTGCCCGACGGCGACCCGATCGGGAAGCTGCGGCTCTACGCCCGCAGCGACTCGCAGACGTCGGTGGACGTGATGGAGCTCTTCTCCGAGTGGCTCGCCGGCGTCGACATCGACTCCGAGGTGCGGTCGTTCGAGAGCAGCAAGCTGACAGACATCATCTACGAGGGCACGTTCGACGCCTTCGAGTGGGGCTGGTACGTCGAGCCCGACCCGTCCTCGATGCTCTCGTACATGACGTGCGGCGAGCGCGGCAACTGGTCGGACTCGTGGTACTGCAACGAGGAGTACGACGCGCTCTTCGAGCAGCAGCGGGTCGAGCAGGACGACGCCGCGCGCGAGGAGCAGGTCCAGCAGATGCAGGAGATGCTCTACTACGACGCGCCCTACCTCGTGACGGCCTACAGCACCGTCGGCGAGGCCTGGCGCAGCGACCGGTTCGCCTGCCTGCGGCAGCAGCCGGACCCTGGCGGCGTCTACCTGATCCAGTACGGCGTCCACAACTACGTCAACATGCGGCCGGCGTCCGAGGCCGACGAGTGCGCGGGCGAGGAGGGCTCGACCCAGCTCAGCGACAACCAGGGCAGTGACGGAGGCGTGAGCACCGGGGTTCTCGTCGGCGGCGGTGCCGTCCTCGTGGCGTTGCTGGCGGCCGGCGGAGTCGTGGCCGCGCGGCGGCGCGGAACGGTGGGAGAGCGGGAGTGACCATCGGGGCGGTGACGGAGGCGCCGGCGCCGCCCCGGGTCACACGTCGTTCCTACGGCCGGTACGCCGGCGGCAAGCTGCTCGGTGCGCTCGGGAGCCTCGGTTTCATGCTGGTCGTGAACTTCTTCCTGTTCCGCGTGCTGCCCGGCGACCCGGCGCGCACCCTGGGTCGCGGTCGGTTCACGTCCGCTGAGCAGCTCGCCGACTTCAACCGGACCTACGGCCTCGACCAGCCGCTGCCTCAACAGTTCCTGACGTTCATCCAGAACACCCTGACCGGTGACCTGGGGATCTCGCTGCGCTACCGGGTGCCGGTCGCCGACCTGATCGTCGACCGCATGTGGCCCACGCTGCTGCTGGTCGGGACGTCGACGATCCTGGCCGCGGTGATCGGGATCTGGCTCGGCGTCAACAGCGGCTGGCGCCGTGGCAGCCGCTTCGACCGGACGGCGACCGGCTCGTCCCTGACGCTCTACTCGATGCCCGAGTGGTGGCTGGGCCTGCTGCTCATCTACCTGCTGGCGGTCGGCCCCGGCCCGCTCCCCGGCCTGTTCCCGACGGGGGGTCTCTACTCGCCGGACGTCGACCCCACATCGTGGTCGGGCATCCCCGACGTGGCCTGGCACCTGGCGCTGCCGGTCTTCACGCTCACGCTCGCCTACCTGGCCGACTACGCCCTGATCATGCGAAGCTCCCTGCTCGACGAGATCGGCGAGGACTACGTGACGACCGCGCGTGCGAAGGGGCTGCGCGACGTCCAGGTCCGCAACCGGCACGCCGTCCGCAACGCGCTGCTGCCCACCACCACCGTGACCGCGCTGAGCTTCGGCTTCGTGGTGACCGGCGCGATCACGGTCGAGACCGTCTTCTCGATCCCCGGCCTCGGCCTGCTGGCCACGGAGGCGCTGACGGTGCCCGACTACTGGGTGCTCCAGGGCACGCTGCTGGTGTCGACGGCCGCTGTGATCTTCGCCAACCTCGCCGCGAACCTCCTCTACGGCCTGCTCGACCCGAGGGTCCGGACATGAGCGCGGCGACCGGGCAGGTGCCGGTCCGGCTGACGGCCAAGCAGGTCAGCCGGCAGCGGCGGCGTGAGTCGTGGCGGCGCAACTGGGCCGACTTCCGGTCCCACCGGTCGGGGATGGCGGGGCTGGTGGTGCTGGCCGGCTTCGTGGTGCTCGCGGTGGGTGCCCCCCTCATCGCCGACGCCGAGGGCCTGAAGCTGAGCGGTGCGACCGGCGGAGTCCTCGAGGCGCCCTCCGGAGAGTTCTGGCTGGGCACGGACGACAAGGGCCGGTCGGTGCTGACGCTGCTGATCTGGGGCACCCGGGTGTCGCTGATGGTCGGGTTGCTCGCGACCGTGATCTCGATGGTGATCGGCACCCTGATCGGGCTGCTGTCCGGCTACTTCGGCGGCCGCACCGGCGCGGTGCTGTTCCGGCTCACCGAGTGGTTCCTCGTGATCCCCTTCCTGCCGCTGGCGATCGTGCTGGCCACGGTGCTCGGCCCGTCCCTCCTCACGATCGCCCTCGTGATCGGCGTGACGTCCTGGCCCGGGACGGCGCTGCTCATCCGGAGCCAGACGCTGTCCATCAAGGAACGCCCCTACCTCGAGCGGGCGCGCGTGCTCGGCGCGGGCCGCTGGCACCAGATCAGCCGTCACATCCTGCCCAACGTGATGCCGATGGTGTTCGCCAACACCACCCTCACCGTCTCCATCGCCATCCTGTCGGAGACGACGCTGAGCTTCCTCGGGCTGAGCGACCCGACCCGGATCTCCTGGGGGTCCATGCTCGACGACGCCTACGGCATCGGGGCGATCACGACCGGGTCGTGGTGGTACATCGTGCCGCCGGGCGTGTGCGTCGTCCTCGTGGTGCTGAGCTTCACGCTCGTGGGCCAGGCCCTCGAGGACGTCCTCGACCCGCGGCTGAAGGACCGCTGATGGCGTCGCCGACGGCGGACCGGCTGCTGCGGATCGAGGGCCTCTCGGTCACCTACCGCACGAGCGAGGGCGACGTCCCGGCCGTGCGCGACGTGGACCTCGCGGTCGACCGCGGCGAGATCGTCGGGGTCGCCGGGGAGTCGGGGTGCGGGAAGTCCACGCTGGCCTCGACCGTGCTGCGGCTGCAGCCGCCGAGCGCACGCGTCGAGGGTCGGGTGCTGGTGCACGGTGAGGACGCACTCACGATGCGGTGGGGCGACCTCCGCGCGCTGCGGTGGGCGGGCGCCTCGATCGTCTTCCAGGGAGCGCTCCACTCGATGAACCCGGTGCAGCGGGTCGGGGCGCAGATCGCCGAGCCGATCGAGCTCCACGAGCCGGAGCTGTCCGACGCCGACGTCGACCGACGGATCGGTGACCTCCTCGAGCAGGTCGGACTTCCGGCGGAGCGGGCGACGTCGTACCCCCACCAGCTCAGCGGCGGTCAGCGCCAGCGCGTCATGATCGCGATGGCGCTCGCGTGCAAGCCCGACCTCGTGATCGCCGACGAACCCACGACGGCGCTCGACGTGATGGTGCAGAGCCAGGTGCTCGACGTGCTGTCCGGGCTGGTCAACGACCTCGGTGTCGGGATGATGATCATCAGCCACGACCTGTCCGTGCTGGCCGACCTGTGCGACAGGATCGCCGTCATGTACGCCGGGCGGGTGGTCGAGGTCGGCAGTGCCGGCGACGTCTTCAGCGGACCGTTGCACCCCTACGCGGGCGCGCTGTCCGCGGCGTTCCCGCGGATCGGCGACCCTGCGGCCCGCTACGCGCCCGCCGGCCTCGGCGGCGACCCGCCCGACCTGCGGCTGCTGCCCCCGGGGTGCTCCTTCGAGCCGCGGTGCCCTCGAGCAGTGGCCGCCTGCCGCGAGACCGACCCGCGGCTGGAGCCGCACGGCGCCGGCCGGGCGGCCGCCTGCATCAGGGTGGGGGAGCCGTGAGGGACGCGCTGCTGACCGGCCACGGCCTGGCCGTGGAGTTCACCGCCCGTGGCGGCGAGATGGCCCGCGCCCTCGACGGGGCCGACGTCCAGCTGGCGCCCGGAGAGGTCCTGGCGCTGGTCGGCGAGTCGGGCTCGGGGAAGACCACGCTCGCTCGGACCCTGCTCGGCCTCGAGCGGCCGGCCGCCGGAGAGGTCCGGTTCGACGGGGAGCCCCTCGACTACTCCATCCGCGGGCTCCGGGCTGTGCGGCGCCGGGTCCAGCTGGTGCTGCAGGACCCCGCCGGTGCGCTCAACCCCCGCCACACCGTCTACGAGTCGGTCGCCGAGGGACTGCGGATCCACCGTCTGGTCGACGCCGACCCGGAGGGCCGCACCGAGGCCGAGCTGGTCGCCGCCGCCCTGGCGTCGGCCGGGCTGCGCCCGCCGGAGGCGCTCTTCCTGCGCTACCCCCACGAGCTGTCCGGCGGGCAGCGGCAACGCGTGCTGATCGCCGGCGCGCTCGCGATGGGACCCGAGCTGCTGGTCGCCGACGAGCCGGTGTCCTCGCTCGACGCCTCGATCCGCGGCGAGATCCTGGCGCTGCTGCTCAAGCTCCGCAGGGAGCTCGGGCTCGGCGTGCTGGTCGTCACCCACGACCTCGGGCTGGCGTGGAACATCGCCGACCGGATCGCCGTGATGTACCTCGGCCGGGTCGTGGAGTCCGGGCCGACGGAGGAGGTGCTGGCCAGGCCGCGGCATCCCTACACGCAAGCGCTGCTGTCGGTCGTCCCGGAGATCGACCAGATGGAGCCGATCGTGCTGCGGGGCGAGATCCCCGACCCGACGCGGATCCCCGGCGGGTGCCGCTTCCACCCGCGCTGCCCGGCGCTGACCGACGGCTCCGCTGCGGCGGCGGGAGTCGACGACGACTGCCGGGCCGTGACGCTGCCGGTGCTGCCCGGCGACGCCGACGGCCACCACGTGGCGTGTCACCTGGCCGCCGTGCAGGCGTTGCGGGGGGTGCAGCCATGAGTCTCCAGGCGGCGCTGCCGCGGGCCTGGTACGTCGACCCCGCGGCCTACGGCACCGAGCGCGAGAAGGTGCTGCTGCGCGAGTGGACGTGTGTCGGCCGCCGCGTCGACCTCGGGCTCGGCGAGCCCAAGCGACTCGTGGTGGTCGACGTCGTCGGGGAATCGGTGCTGCTGACGTCCGACGAGGAGCGCACCCTCCACGCGGCGTACAACGTGTGCCGTCACCGAGGCTCGCAGATCGTGCCGACGCTGCCGGGCAGCCCGCCCGCGTGCTCCGAGGTCGGTGCCTTGCGCTGCCCCTACCACTCGTGGACCTACGCCCTCGACGGTCGGCTGCTGCGGGCGCCGCACACCGAGGGCGGCGACGTCGACCTGTCGGAGTTCGCGCTCCACCCGGTCGCGGTCGAGGAGTGGGGCGGCTTCGTCTTCGTGCACCTGACGCCCGACGCGGCCGGACCACTGGCGGAGTCGGTCTCGCGACCCACCGAGACCCTCGCGCGCTACGGGCTGGGCGACCTCGTCACCGGGCTGCGGTTCGAGTACGACGTGGCGGCGAACTGGAAGGTTCTCGCCGAGAACTACAACGAGTGCTACCACTGCGGCCCGGTCCACCCGGAGCTGTCGCGGCTCGTGCCCGCGTTCGGCGCCGGCGGCAGCGGGATCGACTGGGACCACGGCGTCCCCCATCGCGAGGGCGCGTGGACGTTCACGATGACCGGCACCACTGACCGGGCGCCGCTGCCCGGCCTCGACGAGACCGAGCGCACCCACCACAAGGGCGAGCTCGTCTACCCCAACCTGATGCTGTCGTGCTCGGCCGACCACGTCGCCGCCTTCGTCCTCAGGCCGCAGGCGGCCGACCGCACCTCCATCGAGTGCCTGCTGCTGTTCGCCGCCGACGCGGTGGCCGACCCCGCGTTCGACCCGAGCGACGCGGGCGACCTGTGGGACCTCGTCAACCGGCAGGACTGGGCGATCTGCGAGTCGGTGCAGCGGGGCATGTCCTCGCGGGCCTACACCCACGGCTGGTTCGCGCCGATGGAGGACGACAGCGCCGACATCCGACGGTGGCTGGTGCCGCGGCTCGAGGGTGACCGGTGACCGTCGAGCGCGTCGGGTACGTCGTGGTCGGGCTGGGTGCGCTGGGGAGTGCGACCGCCTGGCACCTGGCGGAGGCCGGCCACGAGGTCGTCGGGCTGGAGCAGTTCCCCCTCGGTCACGACCGCGGCGCGTCCCACGACACGTCGCGGATCCTGCGGCACAGCTACCACACGCCCGCCTACGTCGAGCTGACGAAGCAGGCCTACGACGACTGGTCCCGGCTCGAGGCGGTGTCGGGGGAGTCGCTGGTGACCGTCGTGGGTGGGCTCGACCTCTTCCCGGCCGGGGGCGCGATTTCGATCGACGACTACGTCGACTCGCTCACGGCCTGTGACATCGCCTTCGAGCTGCTCGAGGCCGACGCGGTCACGCGGCGGTGGCCACAGCTCTCCGTGCCCGCCGGCACCGTCGGGCTGTTCCAGGAGCGCGGGGCGATCGTGCCGGCGGGCTACGGCACGTCGGTCATGCAGCGGCAGGCCGCCGCTGCGGGGGCGCGGCTGGTCGACGGGACGCCGGTGCTCGGCATCACCGACTCGGACGAGGGTGTGCGCGTCGAGACCGCCGGCTCGACGTACCTCGCGGACGGGGTGGTGGTCTGCGCCGACGCCTGGACCAACGAGCTGCTCGCGGGTCTCGACGTCTCGATCCCGCTGACGACCACGCTGGAGCAGGTCACCTACTTCTCACCTCCCACGCCCGCTCCCTTCCGGCAGGGGGCGCTGCCGTTGTGGATCTGGATGGACGACCCGTCCTACTACGGCTTCCCCTGCTACGGCGAGGACACCATCAAGGCCGCGGAGGACTGCGGTGGGCCGGTGGTGGCTCCGCACTCGCGGACGAACGAGCCCGATCCCGGGATGCTCGCACGGCTCTCCGGCTTCGTCGCGTCGCTGCTGCCCGGGTCGGGCCCGACCGTGCGCTCGCTGCGCTGCCAGTACACGCTGACGCCCGACCGCGACTTCGTGATCGCGCCGGTGCCCGGCCACCCCCGTGTCGTGGTCGGGCTCGGCGCCGCGCACGGGTTCAAGTTCGCCCCGACCTTCGGCCGACTGCTGGCCGAGCTGTCGGTCACCGGCACGTCGACGACCGACCTCGCACCGTTCCGGTTCGACCGCCCGGCGCTCACGGATCCGGCGTACATCGCGAACTGGATGGTCTGAGGCTCACTCGTCGACGGCCTCGATACCCTGACGGTCCAGCTCGGCGAGGTGGTCGTGCATCGCCCGGAGCTGTTCGGGGGAGTGGCCCTCCCAGTCCTCGACCGTCCCGAGGACGCGCAGCGGCTCGCGGGTCCGGTAGGACCGCGTCGGGTTGCCCGGGAACCGCTGGTCCGTCAGGTTCGGGTCGTCCTCGAACGGTCCCGTCGGCTCCACGCGGTAGATGCTGCCGCGGCCCTCGCCCACGGCCAGCTCGGCGCCCCAGATCGCGGCGTCCAGGGTCGCGGTGAAGTAGACGAAGCTGGCCCTGCTGCGGCCTCCGTAGTTGGAGCTGTAGCCCGGCGACAGGAGATCGCCCCTCTGGAGCTCGGCCTTGGTGCCGTGGAAGAAGGGTCCCTCGTCGTCCGACCGCCCGTCCGGCTGCGATTCGCTGTCCATGCCCACCCCCGATGGCGTCAGCTCGCCACCCTAGAGCCATTTTCCGGCACCGGGTCCCAGTGGCACGCTCGCCTCATGAAGGCAGCGATCAGACACGTCGAGCCGCGCGACCTCGAGGCCGTGATGCTGCTGGCACCGCGACTACTGGTCGGTGTGGACCGGTCGCGGCCGGCCGACGGGGTGCGAAACGCCATCGAGGGCTGGGTCCGGGATTCCGTGACGGCAGCCTCGACCGAGGGCCACGCCGGCTGGATCGCGGTCCTTGACGAGCGCGTCGTGGGCTTCGTGTCGGTGGGCGAGGACGAGCACTGGTCCGGCGAGCCGGACGCCTGGATCGGTGAGCTGATGGTCGCCGAGCAGCACCAAGGGCATGGCATCGCCCGCTCGCTCATCACGCACGTCGAGTCCTGGGCGTCCGAGCGAGGGCTCCGCCACGTGCGACTGAGCACCGGCGCCGCGAACCAGGGGGCGCGGGCGTTCTACGAGCGACTCGGCTACGCGGTCAACGAGGTCACGCTGACGCGGGAGCTGCCCGGTCGGTCATGAGACGTCCAGCCGCCGGACCCGGTGCACGGCGGTCAGCAGCGGGAGGGTGAACTCGCCGCGGGCGGTCGGGGGCGGGGGCGAGCGCCCAAGCGCGCCGCCGCCGGTGGTCGTCCTCAGCCCCGGGTCAGGGGCAGGCGCAGGATGATCTCGCCCTGCGGGTCGAGGTCGCCCCGCGGGACGAAGCCGAGCTTCGCGTAGAAGCCGGCCGGCCCGCCCTCGCCCGGCACGTGGCTGGTGAGCAGCTCGGAGGCACCCTCGCGGCGGACGATCTCCACGACCTGGCGGACGACCTCCTGGCCGCAGCCCTGCCGCTGGTGCCGGTGGTCGATGATCAGCTTCCAGAGGAACCACGGACCGTTGATGTCGGGCGGCTGCGGCTCGACGTCCCAGCTCAGCATCACGAACCCGACCGGTTCGTCGTCGGCGTAGACGGCCCGATACCACGGGTTGCCCTCGGGGTTGTCGACCGCCTCCTCGAGCGAGTCCGGCACCGTGCTGACGAACTGCTCCTGCTCGGGCGTGGTGCGCAGCGCCAGGACCGACCCGGCGTTGTGCTCGTTGATCTCGCGCAGCGTGATCGTCATGGTGGCCACGCTAGCCCAGCCGGGCATGCGGGGGAGTGCGCGACGAAGGCACTGCTCGGTCCTCAGCTCGGCGGCCCGCACTGCTCGTAGACCGGCGGGCACAACGAGCCCACCTCGGTGCGGTCCCCGCCTGGCGCGCGGCATCCAGGCCCGTTGTGCCTGTTCGTCTACGCAGGAACCGCACCGCCGGCCCTCATCTGCCGCGCAGCGGTCACACACCGAGAGCCACGTGGAGCGTCTACTTCTTCAGGTCCTTGAGGATCTGCTGGCTCGCGAGCTTGCCTGGAGCGCCCATCACGCAGCCGCCCGGGTGGGTGCCCGAGCCGCACTGGTAGTACCCCTCGATCGGCGTGCGGTACTGCGCGTACCCCGGCGCAGGACGGAAGAAGTACATCTGAGGCGCCAGGAACTCGCCGGCGAAGATGTTGCCCTCGGTCAGCCCGACCGTGCGCTCGATGTCCAACGGCGTCTGCACCTCGCGCTGGAGCACCAGCTCGCCGAAGCCAGGGAAGAACGACTCGAAGGTGGCCTGCACCGTGTCGGCGAAGTTCTCCCGCTCTGTATCCCAGTCGCTCCCCTCGAGGTGGTACGGCGCGTACTGCACGAAGCAGGACATGACGTGCTTGCCCGGCGGAGCCATGTCGGGATCGACGAAGGACTGGATCGCGCAGTCGATGTACGGGCGCTGGCTGTACCAGCCGTACTTGGCGTCGTCGAAGGCCTTCTCGAGGTACTTCATCGACGGACCGATGTTGACGAAGCCGCCGTACTGGTCGGTCCGGTCGCCCAGCACCGGGTAGCGCGGAGCCCCGTCGAGGGCGAAGTTCACCTTCGCCGAGGTGCCCTGGAAGCGGAAGCGGTTGATGTTCTCCACCAGTTCCGCCGGCAGCTCGCGGGGCTCGACCAGCTGCATGAAGGTGCGACGCGGGTCGAGCGCGCTGACCACGGTCGGCGCCGAGAGCTCGGTGCCGTCCTCGAGGGCCACGCCGACGGCGCGACCGCCCTTCGTGATGACGGAGTCCACGTGGGCGTTGAGCAGGATCTCCGCGCCGAAGGACTCCGCGGCCCGGGCGAGGACCTGGGTGAACCCTCCGTTGCCGCCCTTGTGGAACGACCAGGCCCCGAAGTGGCCGTCGTGCTCTCCGAGCGTGTGGTAGAGCAGCACCAGTCCGGAGCCCTGCGACATCGGCCCCACCTTGGTCCCGGTGATCCCCAACGACGCGAGGTAGCCCTTGAGGATGTCGCTCTCGAAGTAGTCGTCGAGGAAGTCCGCGGCGCTGCCGGTCAGCAGCCGGACCAGGTCGTGCATCACCTTCTGGTCCACGCCCTTGAGGTGCGAGACCAAGTCGGCGGTCGCCTCGAGGTCCTCGTCACTGGTGCCGAAGATGTTGGGCGGCACCTTGTCGAGCAGCGGCTTGACCAGCTGGCAGACCCGCTCCATGTCGTACTCGTAGCGGTCCATCGCGTCGGCGTCGTGAGACGAGTGCCGCATGATCTCCTTGATGTTGTCCTCGCGGTCCTGGCCCAGGAGCAGGTAGTCGCCGTTCTCCATCGGCGCGAAGGAGGTCGGCATCAGGATCGGCATGAAGCCGTGCCGGACCAGGTCGAGGTCCTGCACGATGTCGGGCCGCAGCAGGCTCAGCGCGTACGAGAACGACGTGAACGAGAACCCAGGGCGCAGCTCCTCGGTGATCGCGGCGCCGCCGACGATGTGGCGGCGCTCGAGGATGAGCACCTTGAGTCCCGCCTTCGCGAGGTAGGCGCCGTTGACGAGGCCGTTGTGCCCGCCTCCGACGACGATGACGTCGTAGGCCTGGTCCTTGGACTTGCCCGTGGCTGTCATGTCAGGCCGTCTTTCGTGGAGGGTTGAAGAAGGGGAGCCGGGTCACCTCGGCCGCCACGGTCTGGTACTCGTGGTTGATCGTGAGCTCGATGTTGACCTTCGTCCCCGGGTCCCTGAGATCGGGTCGCACCCGGGCCATCGCGATGTGCCGCTGGAGCATCGGCGAATACATCAGGCTGGTCGCGTAGCCGACGCGCTCGCCCTCGTCGTCGTACAGCATCGACTCCCACTCCAGCGGCGTCTCGTCCTTGGGCGGGACCAGCCCGGCCTCGTGGTAGACCCGGTCGTAGTCAGCCCAGTCGAGGAAGATGCCGACCGAGGCCCACCGCGAGGCGCCCTCGGCGAGCTCGCGCCTCATCGCGTTGCGCCCGATGAAGGGCCGGTCCTCGCCATCGATGCTCTTCAGCATCCAGCCGAAGCCGAGCTCCTGCGGCGTGATCCGGTCATGGTCGGTGTAGGCGAGGCGGCTGGAGGAGAACTCGACGTTGATCAGCACCAAGCCCGCCTCGATCCGGGTCATCAGCAGCGCCTCCTCGCCGAACGGCCGTAGGCCGTGCCCTTCACCGGCCTCGATCACCGCGTCGAGGACGGCGAGCGCGTCATCGCTGCCGACCCTCACCTCGTAGCCGAGGTCGCCGGTGTAGCCGGTGCGCGAGATCGTGACCGGGGCGTCGGCGATCTTGGCCTCGGCGTGCCCGAAGTACGGCACACCCTCGATCTCGGGGGCCAGCTTGCCGAGGATCGCTCGTGAGCGTGGGCCCTGGACGGCGAGCATGCCGTACTCCTCGGTGACATCCTCGATCCGCACCTCGAGCCGGCCGACCAGGTCCTGGAGGTAGCCGAGGTTGGGCTCGGCCGAGGTCAGCAGGAACTCGTTGGCGCCGTGGCGGAAGACCACGCCGTCCTCGAGCACGTAGCCACCGTCGTCGCACCAGAGCGTGTACTGCGCGCGGCCGGGCTTGCAGGCCCGGATGTCGCGGGTCATCACGCCCCCGAGGAAGCGCTCGGCGTCGCGGCCGACCATCCGGTACTTGTACAGCGGCGAGGTGTCGAAGAAGCCGGCGCTGTTGCGGACCGCGAAGTACTCGTGCTTCGCCGACATCGTGTACTTCAGGGCCGACAGGTAGCCGGACCAGTGGCCCCAGCGCTGGGTGACGTTGAGCTGCTCGAGCCGTTCGTGGAACGGGGTGGTCCTGATCATCCGTCGACCGTCCTTCGTCGGGGTCGCGACTTCCCGACCACATTACTGAACGTTCAGTCAGCGGGCTAGGCGCGCGTCACGTCCACGAACACCAGCGCGGCCGGTGGGCGGGTTCGTCGCGGCTACCTGGGCCAGGTGTTGCCCCAGCCCTGGCCACCACCGCGCGCCCCGCCGGGGGGGTCCGGGTGGTGCCTCTGACGAACCACCACGTACGTCGTCACAGCCACCAGCAGCAGGATCAGGATCACGTAGTACCACATGGAGACCTCCTCCAGAGCGCGGGTGCCGCCCGAGATCGCCTGCCCACGACGCTACTCCGGTGCCCACCCGACGACAACGGCGTGCAGCGGGACGTCATACGTTGCGGCCGTCCTGGCGCCGCCGTTCGCACGACGTTGCGCCGCTCGCCATCCGAAGGGTCTCCGTCCGTGCCGACTACGTGGTCACCTGCTGATGGGTCCGCTCGCTCACGACCTCGCCGTTCTCGGTCGCGACGGTGTGCGAGGTCGCCTGCACCTCGCCGTCGGTCACCCGGAGCATCAGTGTCGACACCACCTCGATGTCGACCCCGGGCCACGACAGCTCGAAGCGCGTGGTCGCGTCGGCCCCCTGGGCGAACGTGCCCCGGTCCACCCACACCTCGCCCTGGTAGTCCTCGGTCGCGCTGCCGTCGTAGGGGGTGTCGTACGTCGACTGCGAGCCGGTCCTGGCCCGCGTGACCCCGGCGAGCACGTCGTCGGTCACGGTCCACGTCACGCCGTCCGGCGACTCCGTCGAGTGTGCGGCTCCTGCTCCGAACGACGGGGCCTCGTGCGACCCCGTGAGGACCGGCAGCTCGAGCGAACCGTCGTGGACGGTCACCGTCACCGGCGCGGGTGAGGCGACCGTGTTCGGCCAGTCGGCGCCGGCGATGCTGACCCGCAGCCGCTGCCCCCGTGACCACTCGTACGCGCACGCGTCCAGCACGACCTCCACGTCGTAGACCGCCCCCGGCTCCAACGGTGCAGGCGCCCCGTGCACTCCGTCGCGGAACGCCAGGTCGATCGTGCCTCGACTGACGAGAGCGGACGTGCCGTCGGCGAAGACGTCGCACAGCTTGACGGACAACGACGCGGCGGGTGCCGAGGCGGAGACCCGCAGCCGCGCCACCGGGTAGCCCACGACCGGGCCCTCGGGCGGAGCCGAGTCCCAGGTCAGCGAGCGCACGTCGTCTGCCCGCTGGTCCAGGGACAGCCCCCAGGGCAGGTGGCCGGCGCAGTCGATCCAGGCCGTGGTGCCGACGGCCGGGTCGACCTCGAGCGAGCGGGGACCGGCCAGGGGCACCGACGCGGTGACGACCGGCGGGACGCTCGGCAGCGACAGCCAGTGGCCCTCGTGCAGGTCGAGCGCGGGCGCCGGCCGGGTGCTGCTCCGCACGAACACGTCGCACCGGTCGGTGTGCCTGCCGCGCCCGCGCAGGTGGAGGTCGAACCACCCGGCGAGCTCGGCGTCGAAGTCGATCCGCGGGCCCGGCATCGCGGTGGTCGGGTCGGCGTGCGCCCACGGCCCGGCGAGCAGGCGGTGCGGCACGCCCTGCGCGCTGAGCTGCGCGATCGTCCGGAACGAGTTGTTGCGATAACCGTCGGCCCAGCCGGCCACGATCAGCGTCGGGATCTCGATCCGGCTGTAGCCGGCCGTGGTGCCCCCGAGCCGCACCGAGCCGTGGTCCCAGTACTCGCCGTGCCGACTCTCCCGCAGCCAGGTGTGCAGCCAGGGCTCGTTCGTCGCCAGCCGGCGCAGCCACTCCTCGCGCCACCCCTCGCCCCAGACCGCGGGGACGGGCGGCAGCACGCACATCGGGGTCATGTAGTGGCAGTAGTCGACGAGGTCGACCAGGCGCAGTGCGCCGCCGCGCCAGTGGACGTCGTCGGTCCAGCGGTCGTCGGTCGCGTAGATGGCGCAGATCGCCTTCAGTGCCGGCGGTCGCTCACACGCCATCTGCAGGGAGTTGAACCCGGAGTACGACGTCCCGAACATCCCGACCTGGCCGTCGCTCCACTCCTGCTCCGCGAGCCACGCGATGACGTCGGCGAGGTCGCGCTGCTCGGCCGCCGGGTACTCGTCGGTGGCGTCGCCCGGCGACGAGCCGGTGCCGCGGAGGTCGACCCGGCACACGGCGTACCCGTACCGGTTTCTCAGCCCGACGTAGCTCTCGGCGTACGACGAGGTCAGGTCGTCCTTGCGGTAGGGGAGCGCCTCGAGCAGGCACGGTTGCGGTCCGGCGACCGGGTCGGGCAGGTACAGGGTGGCGGCCAGCCACGAGCCGTCGGCGACCGGGATCCGCACCTCTGCGGACCCGTCCATGGCTGCTCGCTGCGAGTTCAGCTGGCCGACAGCGCTACGTCGTCGACGAGCACGGTGCGCGCCGTCTTGGGCGAGCCGTATCCGGCGAGGTAGACCCGGCCGGCACCGGTCACCGCCGTGTTCGTGAACGACGCCTTCCAGGTCGAGGGCTCGGCTTGGCCGTCACGCCAGAACCTGACGCGCACCGTGGACCCGACCACTTGGAACCGCACCCACTGCTTCACCCCGGCGGTCGTCACCTGGGCGTTGGTGGTCGACCCGAGTGAGCCGCTGGCGCCTCCTGACATCCGCGTGACTGTCGCGCCCGTCGAGCTGGACGCGAGGTTCACCGCGTACCCGTTGACGGGTGCCGAGGCGGTCTTCCAGCCGCCGGACGCACGCAGCCAGAAGGTCAGCTTTGCGGGTGCGGTGCCCGGTCCCCAGGTGTAGCTCGCGAGCAGCGTGCCATCCGCTTGCTTCGCCGGCTCGAGGAGCTTGGCTCGGGCGAAGGTGCCCGAGCCCGGCCCGACGCTCAGCCGGCCCTGTCCGCCGAGGACGTCCATCGCGGAGGGGGCGAGGTCCTCCGTCGCCCAGGCGTTGGACCAGGCGGCCCCGTCCGGGAGGCTGAAGTCGTCGAACGACGCGAGGACCGGGTTGCCGGCGACGATGGCCGTCGACGGTCCGGGGTCGCTCTCGTTTCCGGCGCCGTCGATCGAGCGCACGGTGTAGACGTGCGGAGTGCCGGGCGCGACACCCGTGTCGACGAAGCGGAGAAGCTCGGCGTCGACGGTACCGATCGACGCGCCGTCGCGCAGCACCCGGTACCGCTGCACCGCCCGGTCGTCGCTGCCTGCCGCCCACTCGACCGCAACGCCGGTGCGTACCTGCGTCGCGTTCGTGGTCGTGGGGGCCGTCGGGTCGGTGCCGTCGGCCGGCGCCACCTGCGAGTTGGGCAGCCCGGGCGTCCCTGCTCCCGAGGAGGCGGACCACGACGCGGGCTGGTCGTTGTCGAATCCAGAGTCCAGCAGCTCGAGGCTGGAGCCGCCGCCGGCGGCAGCCGTCGGCCACGGCGCGGCCGGCGAGTAGGTCACCGTGTCGACGACTCGCGCGCCCTGGCTGAGGGTGAGCGTCTCTCCTTCGTCGGCGAGCCGGCCGGAGTACTGGCCACCCACGAGCACCGTGCCGGGCGCGAACTGCGCGCGGAAGACAGAATCGTTCGCGACGAGCACCACACGCTGACCCGGGAGCACCACGGTGCCGGACTGGATGACCAGGCCCACCCCGTCTAGCGTCCAGCCCGAGAGGTCCACAGCCTGGTCGGTCGGGTTGTAGAGCTCGACGTACTCGGCCTCGGGGTTGCTCGGCTGGTAGTTGACCTCCGAGATGACCACGCGTGGGGCCGCCGTCTGCGACACCGGGATCAGGCGGCCCGCCCCGGTGTTGTCGGCGAAGACCTCGCGGCGGTCGCCGGTCGCCCGGTGGAAGTTGCGGCGGAAGGTCTGCCACGTCCCGAGGTTCCACTTGGCGTTCTCGAGGCCCCAGTCGGGTGTGCGGTACGGCGTCGTGATCTGGTCGTACCGCGCCTCCAGCTCACCGTTCCGGTAGTAGGTGTCGATCAGCGTCTTCAACCGCCGGAAATACATCTGACGGAAGTCGGGGTAGGCCATGATCGCCCGGTTGAGCCGGTTCGCCCCGGCCGGGTCGAGGAACGTGCCGAACTTGTCGGTGGACACGTTGAAGAACGTCACGTCCAGGTCCCAGTGCCACATCTCCCAACGGCCGGTGCCCTCGGTGTCGCGGCTGATGAACCAGTTGTGGTGGCCCGAGTCGGTGTGCCGGATGAGGGAGTTGATCGCCATGTAGTTGATCAGCTCGGGGACGTTGACGTTGTTGGAGATCCAGCGCTGCTGGGTTGCCGAGGCGGGCGCGTCGACGACCTGGCTGAGCTGCCAGACGTCCGTGAAGTCCTCGTCCTCGCGCTCCTTCTTGTCGAGCCAGAGCTTCGCCTCGAGCGCAGCCGGGGACGAGGTCTTCGCCAGGGCACCCTGGTCGCCCTTGTAGATCGCCCAGTCGTCGACGCCCCAGTAGCGACGCCAGAAGCTGTCGTCGTCCTGCAGGAAGCCGCCGACGCTGTGGAACTGGCCGTTGCGCTGGGTGCGGATCCGGTCGACGGTGACCCACTGGGCACCGGCGTCCCGGATCACGTCCCAGGCCATCTGGGCGTTCGGCTCCGGGTCGCGCTGCAGGTCGAACGACTTGACCGGGTACGGGATGCTCGGCCAGTCCAGGGTGTGCCCCGGAGGAAGCTCGACGGCCCAGCTGACCTTGGCTGCGGACCGGGTCGACTGTCCCTTGATCCGGAACATCGCGTTGTCGAAGACGAGGCCGTTGTAGGCGACCGGCACGGACGTCAGGAAGTCGTCGTAGCGGTGGTTGGCGAGCATGTCGGCGTAGACCGCGTCGCTCATGAACCACTCGATCACCGGCAGGTTGGTGACGACGGCGGGGTTGCGGACGACGTACCCCTCGTAGTTGATGGTGTCGCCGGCCGCGGGCGCCGAGAAGTCGACGCCCTGGAACGTGCCACTGATGCGGTAGCGGACCAGCTGACCCGCCGCCTGGCCGGGGAGGGACGCGGCGTAGACGCCGTCGCCCGCCCCTCCGGGGCTTGCAGCGTCGTCGAGGAACGGAACGGTCTGCTCGGCGCCGTACATCACCTTGTAGGTCAGGGTCGCGGTCGACCCGACCGGCATCCGGCCGGAGACGGTGACGGCCTGCCCGGGGTCGGGCCGCACCGGGGTGACGACGAGACTCTTGACGGTCGGGGGCGGCGCCGTGCCGTCCAACGTGTTGACCGCCCGCGGTGTCCCGCCGGTGGTGGTGGAGGCGCCCCAGTTGGTCGGGTCGGTGTTGTCCGACAGCAGTCCTCGGAGCTCCAGGCTCGGGCCGGTGCCGTCGGGGGAGGCCGGCCATTCGCCGGTGTCGGCGTACGTCACCGTGTCGACGACGGCGAGCGCTCCGTCGGCGAGGACGACCTGTTCGCCGCTGTTGCTGAGGTTCCCGGTGTAGACGAAGTCCGGCGCGAAGCCGTAGACGGCCTGGAAGCGTGCGGCGTCGGGCGAGCCCACGAATCGCCCGCCGGGGGGAATCACCGACGCAGCAGGCAGGACCCCGCCCACGCCGGCGGTGAAGGAGTACCCGGAGATGTCGAGGGGCTGGTCGCCGACGTTGGTCAGCTCCAGGAAGTCGTCGGTCGAGAGATCGGTGTAGGCGTGGTAGTTCAGCTCGGAGATCACGACCGGTCCGGCGGCGGCCTGGGCCGGTACCACGAGCAACAGAGAGCCTGCGACGGCCAAGGCCGCGCAGGCGACAACATCACGACGCTGCATCATCAGTGCCCCCCCGGCGTTCGATGTGCAGGGAATGTAACCCTGGAGCAGGTCGTCCGGTAGGCCTGATCGACTGGATTTAGCCGATTGGACTAGACAGCACGGGCACCCCGGTCACTGACGCTCCAGCAGCGCCAGCACCCGCGGGTCGTGCAACGACTCGCTGGAGTTCCCGTCGCGGCCGACGGTCGTGGGGGCCCCGAACATCGAGTTGAGCACCGCCTCCTCCGCAGCCTCGACGACGGCCCCGAACAACGGGTCGAGCGCCCGGCCGGTCGTCAGGTCGGTGCTGTCGGGGATGCCGGCGCGGTCGAGCCGCATGCCGGTGCCGACGCCGAGGAAGATCTCACCGCTGCCGTGGTGCGCCACCGACCCGGCTCGGGCGAGGCCGAGCCCGATCCGGCGCGCGAGCCTGGCGCAGCCGGCGCCGTCGACCGGAGCGTCCGTGACGACGACCCCGATGCACGACCCGGCCGGCGCGTGCGGGCCTGAGGGGGCCGGCCCGAGCAGCCGGCCGACGGGGACGCCGCCGACGATGCACTCCTCCCGCGCCCCGAAGTTCGTCAGAAGCAGCACGGCCACGGTGTGGCCACCGACGACGCGGGACGCGGTCCCGATGCCGCCCTTGAAGTCGAAGCACGACATCCCGGTCCCCGCCCCGACCGCACCCTCGTCCGGAGGTGTCGCGGCGCCGCGGGAGTCGAGAGCCGCGCGCCACGAGGCTCGGACGTCGTCGGACGTGACCTGCATCCGGCGGCAGTCGTTGAGGAACGAGTCGTCGCACTCGCCGACGACCGGGATCACCACGTCGTCGGCCACGACCGGGTGCTGCTCGAGAGCGATCTCGCAGGCGGCGTCGTAGACCCGGCCGAGCTGCATCGTGGACGTGAGGTAGATCGGCGTCTCGGCCGCGCCCCACTCGGCCGCGGTCAGGAACCCGGTGCACTCACCGGCACCGTTGAGGACGGCGCCACCGGCAGGCACCGGTCGCAAGTAAGCATCCTCAGCGACCAGCACGGTGGTGACGCCGGTCCGGGCGACGCCGCGCCCGATCGGCGGGGGCGGCTCGTCGCGATGGACGGTGGCGTGCCCGAGACCCACCCCGGCCACGTCAAGCACGGAGTTCGTCGGTCCAGTCGGCAGGACGCCGATGACCACCCCCAGGTCGCGCGCACGAGGCATGAGCACATCCTGCCGGAGTCGGGTTCCGTGGGTGGGATGCTGGTTCCGTGAGCGCCGGATTCGTCCACCCCACCCCCGTCGTCTGGTCACCCGACACCCGCCAGCACGACCCCAGGCACGAGATCTGGGTCGGCGTGCCGACCCCCGGGACCGAGGTCTCGGCCCGGGTCGACGTGATCCTGGATGCCCTGACCGGGCGGCCACGCGTCGAGGCGGTCCCGCACCCTGCCGCCGCGCTGCACAGGGTCCACGACCCGACGCTGGTCGACTTCCTCGCCTCGGTCTACGAGCGCTGGCTGGCCGGCGAGTACGTCGAGGAGGTCGGCCAGGACCGCGTGGTGCCCTACTTCTTCCCGACTCCCGCGATGACGTCGGGTATGCCGATCCGGGACGCGCCCGCCGTGCACGCCCTGGCGGGCAGGTTCGCCTACGACACGATGACCACGATCGGCCCCGGCACCTGGCGCGCCGTCGCGGCCGCCGCCGACTGCGCTCTGACCGCGGCCGCGCTCGTGGCCTCGGGAACGCCGGTGGCGTACGCGCTGGCGCGGCCGCCGGGTCACCATGCCACGCCTGCGGGCTACGGCGGCTCCTGCTACCTCAACAATGCCGCGCTGGCGGCGCAGACGCTGCGCGACGCCGGGTACGAGAAGGTCGCTGTGGTCGACGTGGACGCCCACCACGGCAACGGGACGCAGGCCGTCTTCTGGGAGCGCCCCGACGTGCTCTACGGCTCGCTGCACGTCGACCCCGGCGCGGGCTGGTTCCCGCACGTGCTGGGGTACGCCGACGAGACTGGCGCGGGTGCCGGCAGCGGCGCGACGCGCAACCTGCCACTGGCACCCGGCACCGGCGACCCCGGCTGGCTGGAGGCGCTGTCAGCGCTCAGCAACTGGGTCGCCGGCGCCGGCTGCGACGCCTTGGTGGTGTCGTTGGGCGTCGACGCGGCCGCCGAAGACCCCGAGAGCCCCCTGGAGGTCACCGCGGCGGGCTACCGCGACGCGGGGACGCTCCTGGGCGGGCTGGGCTTGCCGTCCGTGCTCGTGCAGGAGGGCGGTTACCACCTGCCGAGCCTCGGCGGTCTGGTCGTGGCCTATCTCGACGGCCACGAGCAGGCTGCCGTCAGCGGCGGCACCACTCGAGCACGGTCCGACGCGCCCGGTCCGTCTGCACCAGCTTGATGCCGACGCGGTTGGCCCGACGGACGGCGCGCTTGCGCTCGAGCTGGGTGGTCGCGACCCGGATCCCTGCCGCGCGCAGGTCCCTCACCAGCTGACGACCGAACTGCTTCGGCGGGATGCCGGCCAGCGCGATGTCGTTGGAGGTCGCGTGCTCGAGGATCGAGGCACCGGACGAGTAACGGTGGAAGATACTCGCGTCCGGGAACATGCTCTGCATGGCCTTCTCGCCGCCGGGGCCACCGAAGTAGACCTTCGACGGGTCCGGGTGCCGCTGTGCGGCCTTGTAGAGCGCCTCCAGGCCGAAGTCGTCCCAGTCGTCCCTGTAGCGGGCGTAGGAGTTGATCGTCACCATGACCGGGACGCCGCGATTGGCGGACACGTTGATCAGCCTGCGAGTCAGCTCCACCCGACGACCGAGAACGAAGTTCTTCCGCCGGATCTGGCGCAGCGTCAAGGAGCCGACGGGCTTCTTCACGCGGCCGTTCGTGGCGCGCGCCAGGGTGAAGTCGTGCAGGGCGACGATCCGGTTGTCGGCCGTGATGCGAGCGTCGATCTCGCTGAAGCCCCAGTTGGAGTTCTTCTTGATCCCGCGGACCTGCTCCTCGGTGTGCTTCCACATCGCACGGTGAGCGATGTTCTTGCACGGCTTCCGTACCGCGGACTCAGCCGCTCCGGTCGACCCGGAGAGCACCGCCACGATCGACACGGCCAGCAGGAGTGCGACCAGCGCACTCGCAGTCTTCTTGACCCACATATGTTCGTCCCCCACAAGTAACGGGCTTCCCGGCCCGGCGATCCCACAATCGGTCCGTGAACCGTAAGTCGAGAGTGGCAGCCTTGTCGAAGCCGGGAGGCCGGTGTGGGCCGTTTGGAGCGAACTCGTTCCCCGCCTGTGGGGAGAACTCACCCGGAAGGATGGACGGTCCGGGTCACTCGGGCTCCGCCAGGTCCGGCAGCAGCGTCGCCTCCGCGTGCGGGGCGCCGTCAGTGAACCCGAGCGACCGGTAGATCCGGATCGCGTCGTAGTGGGGGTCGGCGACCATCACCAGGCGGCGCGCACCGACCCGGATGAAGGGGTCGGTCGCGGCGGCGTGCACGAGGTTGGCCGCCAGTCCCTGGCGACGGTGGTCGGGGTGGGTCTTGACGTGCTGGAAGCGCGCGAGGCCCTCGCCGGTCCGGATGATGCCGAGGGAGGCGGCGAGCATCCCGTCGACGAAGGCCCCCCACCAGTGGCCGTGCCCGTTCTCGACCAGCCGGCGGTACGACGCGTCCTTGCGCGAGGAGAACTTCCGGGTGATGTGCGGGTCGGACTCGCCGGCCAGCGACAGCTCGACCTGCTGTGCCCAGTCGTCGTCGCCGCCGAGCACGCGGATCTCCGCGCTCGTGGGGTGCTTCGGCCGGCGTACCGCGGTCGCCGTCATCACGACCACCCGGTCGACCCGCCAGCCGGCCTCGCGCAGCGGTGTCATGGGTCCCCGGCTCGGCCGGTCGATCCCCATCGCGGCGTGCGCGGCGTCCGGGAACTCCCGCCGGAAGACGCCGAGCCACTCGTCCACGGCATCGGCGCGCGGCGGTGCGGACAAGAGGATGAAGTTGCCCCAGTAGTACGAGGGGTTGTCGGGTGTCCGCACCGTGAGGTAGTCCCCGTGGTCCTCGATCTCGCTGCCGTCGAGCCGCAGCAAAGCCAGGTCGGTCCGGAAGCCGAGGGAGTGAACGTCCACGACCACACTGAACCAGGAATGGCACCATCGGGGAGTGGATTCCTTGACCCGCAGCTACCGGACCGGAGGCGCCGAGCGCGTCCTCGACCTGACCCAGGACTGTGCCGAGCACGTCCGTGACCGTGGCGACGGCCTGCTGCACGTGTTCGTGCCGCACGCCACCGCCGGCATCGCGATCATCGAGACCGGCGCCGGGAGCGACGACGACCTGCTGGCCGCGCTCGGCGACCTGCTCCCCGGCGACGACCGCTGGCAGCACCGCCACGGCAGCCCGGGGCACGGTCGCAGCCACGTGATGCCGGCGCTCGTCCCGCCGTACGCGTCGGTGCCGGTGCTCGACGGCCGGCTGGCGCTCGGCACCTGGCAGAGCATCTGCCTGGTCGACCTCAACGTCGACAACGCCGAGCGCGACGTCCGCCTGTCCTTCCTGGCCGGGTGACGTGGACGTCAGGGAGGCCGGGGCGCGCGACCACGCCGCGATCGACGCCGTGGTGCGGGACGCCTTCAGCGAGCACGAGGCGGTGGCCGACCTGGTCGTGGCCCTGCGCGGGTCGGGCAGCGTCGAGGTCGAGCTCGTGGCGGTGGAGGCCGACACCGTCGTCGCGCACGTCGCCCTCGAACGGGGCTGGGTCGACGCCGAGGACGCGCTGGCCGACGTCCTGGTGCTGAGCCCGCTCAGCGTCGCGTCGGCCCGCCAGGGCGCCGGCCTGGGCACCCGGCTCGTCGCGGCCGCGCTCGCGGCCGCCCGTGAGCGTGGCGAGCCGTACGTGTTCCTGGAGGGCTCACCTCACTACTACGCGGCCCGGGGCTTCGAGCCGGCCGGGCCGCGCGGCTTCCTGCGGCCCTCTGACCGGATCCCCGAGCCGGCGTTCCAGGTCGCCGTCCTGGACGACCGCGACCTGCGCGGGCGGCTGGTCTACCCGGACGCGTTCTGGAGGCACGACGCGGTGGGGCTCCGGGGCGAGGTTCTGGCGCAGGTGCGTGCCAGCCTCGACCACGGGGATCAGGCGTAGAACCGGGCGGTGAACAAGGTGCGGCCCTCGGGGAGCAGGTGGGAGTCGATCTGCAGACCGACCTCCACCTCGGTGCCGTCGCGACGGAGGGCCGGAACGGTGAACCGGCGCCCGATCAGCGGGCTCCGGCCGTTGACGAGGTGGAGCGTGAAGCCCGCGATGTGTGCCTGGTGGAAGCGCTCGGGGATGACCGTGACGAGCCGGTGGCCCACCAGCTCGTCGGGGTCGTCGTAGCCCAGCAGGTCGAGGGTGGAGCGGCTGACCGCGATGATCCGGTTGGCGTCGTCAGCGGCCAGCAGCGCGTGCGGCGACTCGCGGACCGCGCGGTCGTCCCACTCGACGTCGGCCGAGCCGTGCTCGGGCGGGGGAGCGGTGGACAACGACGCCCACGCCGTGGCCGGGCCACCGACTGCCTGCGACTGCACCTGCTCGCAGATCCACGACCGCATCGCCTGGATCTCGGGCTGGGTCGGCGGCCACAGCAGCTCACCGTGCTCGGCGAGCCGCATCGCCTCGTCGAGCATCACGTCGAGCGCCGCGAAGTTGGGCACCGACGTACGCGGCACGAGCAGCCGCAGGTCGGCGTCGGAGACGGCAGGCTCGGTGGCCATCGACATCACGGAGTGGGGGTCCATCCCGACGTCGGGCGCGGGCACCTGCTCGGCCAGCAGCGCGAGGGCGTCGCTAGCGCTGGCGTGCTCCTCCAGGGCGCTCAGCTCGGCGTCGAGCCGGACGAGCAGCAGCTCGCGGAGCAGGCTGCTCGCGTGCTCTTGCCACGCGTGGTGCATGAGCAGCGGCATGTGGGGCAGCTCGACGACCACGATGCTCGGGTCGTCGGCCGTCTCCGCGTGCTGCAGCCGGTCCCAGAGGTGCTCGTCCTCGCTGAACTCGAACCAGACGATCTTGCCCTCGTCGACGGGGTAGGCGCCCCACCGGGTGGCGAGCTCCTCCACGAGCAGCAGGCCGCGGCCGGTGGCGGCCGTCGTCCCGAAGTCACGGCGCGCCGGCATCCGGTGGCTGCCGTCGGCGAGCTCGACCCGCAGGCCGTGCGGGGCGAGCAGGATCCGGAGTCGCATCGACGTGCCGGCGTGCACGAGCGCGTTGGTGACGATCTCGCTCATGGCGAGCTGAGCGGGGTCGAGCGCGTCCTCGCGCTCGTGCCCGGCCAGGGCCCGGCGCAGGAGGGCGCGGGCGCGACCGGCACTGGTGGCCTCCGGAGGCAGCTCCTCTTCCGCTGCTACCTGGGGCGTCACCCCCACATGGTCGCTCCGGACCGGGCTGTTCGCCATCGCGACACCCCCTCGCTTCCGACACAGACCTGACGGACCAACCGAGGAGCCATGACGCAGGTGACGCTCGAACACGTGTTCGAGTACAATGATGCGATGGCGCAGTTGCCCGCACCACCCGGCTGGCCGACCCAGGTCCGGCCGCCCGACGCGCCCGACTGGGAGCGGACGGCCGCCGCCTGGCTGCTCGACCTGTGCCCGCCCGACTACCGCCGGTACGCCGGCCTGCGGCGCCACGTGGTCGTGCTCGCCCGGTTCGCCGTGCTGCACGTCGAGGCCAACCAGGCGGCCTGTCGTCGTGGGCTGAGCGAGGCTCGTGCCGACCTGGGCCAGGTCGCGTCCTTGGACGTCGTCGACGCGGCGCTGCAGACCTTCCAGCTCGAGGAGGCACGGCTGGTCGCGGTCCGCCGGGCCGCCGGACTGGTCGAGGAGGCGCTGCGCGGGCGGCGCTACGTCGCCCGGTTGTAACGTCGCCAGCATGAGCAGACCTGTCATCGTCATCATCGGCGCGGGGCCGGGGGTGAGCGGCTCGCTGGCTCGCCGGTACGCCGACGACGGCCACGACCTCGGCCTGGTCGGGATCGACGAGGACCAGCTGACGGAGCTGGCCGCCGACCTCGGGTCGCGCGGCGCCACGGTCGCCCACGCGGTCGCCGACATCACCGACGACCCGGCCTGCGCCGCCGCGGTCACCCGCCTGTGCGAGCGGTTCGGTCGGATCGACGTCCTCCACTTCAACCCGAGCGCCTTCCGCGAGGAGGACCCGCTCACCCTCACCGCCGACCACCTGCTGGCGGACGTCCGGCTCGGCGTGGCCGCGCTCCTGACCGCCCTCCAGGCCGCGCGCCCGTTCATGTCCGAGGGAGGCCGGGTGACGGCGACCGGCAGCATGGCCGCCGACAAGCCGTGGAACCGGGCCGCGTCGCTCGGCGTCCAGAAGGCCGGGCTGCGCAACCTCGTCCACAGCATCGACGCGACGCTCGAACCCGACGGGATCCGCGCGGTGTCGGTCACGGTCCGCGGCACTCTCTCCCGCGAGGGTGCCTTCACCGCCGACCGGGTGGCGGAGGCGCTGCACGCCGCGGCTCGGCAGGACCCGGGCTCGTGGCGCACCGAGATCGCCTACACGGGCGGGGATCGCCAGGATCCGTCTGTAGGCTGATCTGTCATGGGCCTGCTCGACTCGATCGCGACGCCGCGCGACCTGCGCGACCTCTCGCAGGCCGAGCTCGACACCCTCGCGGCCGAGATCCGCGACTTCCTCGTGCAGACGTGCTCGCGCACCGGTGGACACCTGGGCCCCAACCTCGGCGTCGTCGAGCTGACGATGGGGATCCATCGCGTCTTCGACAGTCCGCGTGACCGGATCGTCTTCGACACCGGTCATCAGGCCTACGTCCACAAGCTGCTGACGGGACGCCGGGCAGGCTTCGAGAAGCTCCGTCAGGAGGGCGGCCTCAGCGGCTACCCGAGCCAGGCCGAGTCCGAGCACGACCTCGTCGAGAACTCCCACGCGTCGACGGCCCTGTCCTACGCCGACGGGCTCGCCAAGGCGTACGCCGTGCGTAAGGAGGCCCGGCACGTGGTCGCGGTCATCGGCGACGGCGCTCTCACCGGCGGCATGGCCTGGGAGGCCCTCAACAACATCGCGATCGCCAAGCAGAGCCGGTTGGTGATCGTCGTCAACGACAACGAGCGCTCCTACACCCCGACGGTCGGCGGCCTCGCCACGGCGCTGGCCACGCTGCGCACCAACCCGCGCTACGAGCAGGTCCTCGACCAGGTCAAGCGGCGGCTGACCGCGGTGCGGGGCGTCGGCCCGGCGGCGTACGACGTCCTGCACGCCATGAAGAAGGGCATGAAGGACGCGTTGGCGCCCCAAGGACTCTTCGAGGACCTCGGGCTCAAGTACGTCGGACCGGTCGACGGTCACGACCTCGCCGCCGTCGAGAAGGCGCTGGCGCAGGCCAAGCGGTTCAACGGGCCGGTGATCGTGCACGCCCTGACCCGCAAGGGCTTCGGCTACGACGCCGCCGAGCAGCACGAGGCCGACCAGTTCCACTCGCCGCGACCGTTCGACGTCGAGACCGGCGAGGAGCACCCCACCGGCGGGATCTGGACCGACGTGTTCGGCGAGGAGATGGTCCGGATCGGCGAGCGCCGTCCCGACGTCGTCGCCATCACGGCCGCGATGATGCACCCGGTCGGGCTTCACCACTTCGAGGCGCGGTTCCCGGACCGGACGTTCGACGTCGGCATCGCCGAGCAGCACGCGGCGACCAGCGCGGCCGGCCTGGCCATGGGCGGCCTGCACCCGGTCGTCGCGGTCTACGCGACGTTCCTCAACCGAGCCTTCGACCAGGTGCTCATGGACTGCGCGCTCCACCGCTGCGGGGTGACGTTCGTCCTCGACCGGGCCGGAGTCACCGGCGACGACGGCGCCAGCCACAACGGCATGTGGGACATGTCGGTGCTCCAGGTCGTCCCCGGCCTGCGGCTCGCGGCGCCGCGCGACGCGACCCGGTTGCGCGAGCTGCTCAACGAGGCGATCGAGGTCGCCGACGCGCCGACCGTCGTGCGGTTCCCGAAGGGGCCGCCGCCGGAGGACGTCGCCGCGGTCGACCGGGTCGGCGGGGTCGACGTGCTGCTGCGCGACGGCACGCGTGACGTGCTCATCGTCGGCGTCGGTGCGATGGCGACGACCGCCGTCGAGGTCGGGGAGCGCCTCGTCGCCCAGGGCATCGGCGTCACGGTGGTCGACCCGCGCTGGGTCGTGCCGGTCGACGCAGCCCTGGTCGACCTCGCGCGCGACCACGCGCTGGTCGTCCACCTCGAGGACAACGGCGTCGTCGGCGGCTGCGGCTCGCGGCTGCTCCAGACCCTCAACGAGGCGGGCGTGACGACCCCCGTGCGGATCCATGGGATCCCCCAGCAGTTCCTCGGCCACGCGAAGCGAGGGGTGATCCTCGACCGGATCGGCCTCGACGCCCAGTCGCTGGCCCGCGGCATCGTGGAGGAGGTCTCGACCGACGCGCCGGACGTAACGGTACGGTCGGAGACTCGTTCTCCAGTTGATGCCGAGACGCCCTGACCCAGGTGTCGCCCTCGCAGGCACCGTGGCGCCCGCGCTCGCACTGGTCCTCGGCGTGCCGGTGCCCTCATGCTGGCAGCGGACGAGCCGGCGAGGCCGCCCGCGTAGGATCGACCGCGTGGTGAGGGAACCCCTGGTGCACATCGTCGACGAGGTGCCGGAGCTGGCAGGGGCCGACCGGTTGCCACTCGTCGTGGCCCTCGACGGCTTCCTCGACGCGGGGAGCGCCGCCGCCCGCGCCGCCCAGCATCTCGTGGACCTCGCGGAGGCCCGCGTGGTCGCGACGTTCGACATCGACCAGTTCCACGACTACCGCGCCCGCCGGCCCCCGATGTCGTTCGTCCGCGACCACTACGAGGCCTACGACGCGCCCCGGCTGGTCGTCCGGCTGCTGAGCGACACCGGCGGCACGCCGTACCTCCTGCTCCACGGGCCGGAGCCCGACAACCGCTGGGAGGCGTTCACGGGCGCGGTGCGCTCGGTGGTGGAGCGGTTCGGTGTCACCCGGGTGGTGTCGATGGGGTCGGTGCCGATGGCGGTCCCTCACACCCGGCCGATCGCGATCACCCACCATGCCAACAACCCCGAGCTGCTCACCGGTGAGAGCCCGTGGCGAGGGGAGCTGCGGATCCCGTCGTCGGCGCAGGCGTTGCTCGAGCTGCGGATGGGGGAGTGGGGGCACGACGCGATGGGCTTCGTCGCCCACGTCCCGCACTACCTCGCCCAGCTGGAGTACCCCGCCGCGTCGATCGCGCTCCTCGAGCACGTCGAGCGGGCCGGCTGGCTGACCGTCGACCTGTCCGGGCTCAGGGCCGAGGCCGAGGACCGCGAGGCCGAGGTCGCCCGCTACCTCGCCGCCAACGAGGAGGTGGGTGACGTCGTCACCGCCCTGGAGCAGCAGTACGACGCGTTCGAGCGGGCCGAGAGCGCCGGCTCGAACCTGCTGGCGGCCGACCAGCCGCTGCCCACGGGCGAGGAGATCGGGTTGCAGTTCGAGCAGTTCCTGGCCGGCCTCGACGGCCCCGACGCCGACGACCCGAGGGAGCCGCGGTGACCGTCTCCGCCGCCGCCCTGGTCGACCTGCTCGACCTGGAGCGGATCGACACCACGCTGTTCCGAGGTCGTCAGCCCGACACCGACCGGCAGCGGGTCTTCGGCGGCCAGGTGGCCGCGCAGGCGCTGGTCGCGGGCACCCGCACCGTCGACCCCGAGTTCGGGGTGCACTCGCTGCACTCCTACTTCCTGCTGCCCGGCGACACCGCGGTGCCGATCGTCTACGACGTGGAACGGCTGCGCGACGGTCGCTCGTTCGCGACCCGGCGGGTCGTGGCGCGCCAGCACGGGCGAGCGATCTACTTCCAGACCGCCAGCTTCCACCGGGCCGAGGACGGCTACGAGCACCAGGACGTGATGCCCGAGGTACCGGAGCCGGCATCGGGCCTCGACATGGCAGACCTGATGCGGCGCAGCGGCAACCAGGAGTCCGACGCCCTCGCCAAGGAGTGGGCCGCGCTGGAGGCGCGCTACGTCGGTCACTCGCGTTTCAACCTGACGGACGACGGCGAGCACCCGGCGCGGGTCCGGATGTGGATCCGGGTGGGCGACGGCCTCGGCGACGACCCGCAGATCCACCTGGCGGCGTTCACGTACGCGAGCGACATCGGGCTGCTCGGCGCCAGCCTCGCCGCCCACGACGTCACCCCGATGGACGTGCAGATGGCGTCGCTCGACCACGCGATCTGGTTCCACCGGCCGTTCCGGGCCGACGACTGGTGGCTCTACGACATGCAGTCGCCGTCGGCCCAGGGCGCCCGTGGCCTGGCGCTGGCGAAGGTGTTCACGACCGACGGCCGGCTGGTGGCGACCGCGGCCCAGGAAGGCCTGATCAGGCCCCGTCGCGACCGCTGAGCGCGCCGCGCCCGGCGATTTGTCAATCACGCCGATGTAGTTCCCGGACAGGCCCGGCGGAGATCCCGTTCGGGAACGCGACCGACCAGCCGTTCGTGGGCGACTGGGACGGCGACGGCCGGACCGACCTCGGTGTCTGGAGCCCGGCGACCGCGACGTTCGCGCAGCGGCGGGCGGCCTCGCCGAGCGCGAGCCGGGCCAGGGTGACCCACGCGGTCTTCGGCACGCCGCGCTGACGACGACGCGCCCTGGGCGGTTCCGCCGCTGGCGAACGCGCTTCCCTGCACGCGCCGCAGAGCGCGAGCATGGCGGCCATGAAGCTGCTGGTGCTCGGGGGAACCCATCACGTCGGCCGGGCCGCTGTCGAGGCCGGCCTCGACCGGGGGTACGACGTCGTCACGCTCAACCGCGGCGTGAGCGGGGTGACGAACCCGGACGTCGATGCCCGCCACGCCGACCGGCTCGACCCCGCCGCAGTCGCGAGGGCGCTCGGGGACGACTCGTTCGACCTCGTGGCGGACACCTGGTCGCACGCGCCCGTCGCCGTCCGCGACAGCGCCCGGCTGCTGTCCGGGCGTGCCGGCTACTACGGCTACATCTCCTCGCGGTCGGTCTACCTGTGGCCACCGCCGCTGGGCCTGGACGAGTCGGCGACCGTCGTGGACGCCGATCCCGCGTCGACCGATGCCGTCGACTACGCCGCGGCCAAGCGCGGCGGCGAGCTGGGGGTGGAGCAGGAGTTCGACGGCCCCTCGGGCCTGCTGCGAGCGGGTCTGGTCCTCGGCCCCTACGAGAACGTCGGCCGGTTGCCGTTCTGGCTGAACCGGGTCGCCCGGGGCGGCCGGGTGCCGGTCCCGGGCCCGCCGGACCGGCCGCTCCAGCTGATCGACGCCCGCGACCTGGCGGCGTGGCTGGTCGACCACCGGCCCACCGGCGCTCTCAACGCCGTGAGCGTGCCGGGACACACGACCATCGGCGAGGTGCTGGAGGCGTGCGTCCGCGTGACCGGTGCGGACGCGGAGCTCGTCTGGCTCTCCCCCGAGCAGGTGGCCACGTCGGGCGTAGCGCCGTGGACCGAGCTGCCGATCTGGACGCCGCCCACGGGCGAGCTCGCCGCCCTGCACGACTGCGACGTCTCCGCGGCGTACGCCGCCGGCCTGGTGTGCCGGCCGGCGACCGAGACCGTGGCCGAGACCTGGGCCTGGTTGGAGCGCGAAGGGGTTCCCGACCCCGCGACGCAGCGGGCCGGCACGGGGATGGACGCCGCCGCCGAGCAGCGGCTCTGGGACGCCCTCGGAGCCTAGGTCCGGGCCCGCCCGACCAGGTGCGGCGCGCCGTCCTTCGGGCTCGTCAGGGCGAACGCCTGCCCCGTCGCGGTGGCCTCGTGGCCGAACCCGACGGTCCCCGGCAGCAGGACCGGCTTCTTGAACGCGGCCTCGACCGTCACCGCGTCCGGCAGCCGGTTATCGAGTGCCGCGACGCAGCGCGCCAGGCTCCACATGCCGTGGGCGATCTGGCGCGGGAACCCCAGCGCCTTCGCCGTCAGCGGATAGAGGTGGATCGGGTTGCGGTCACCGGACACCGCGCCGTACCGCCGGCCGAGGTCGCCAGGGAGGCGCCACTCGATCGTGCCGGACGGCGTCCGGTCGAACGACAACCCGCCGCCGGCGGTCTCGTCGCCGCGCCCACGGCGCAGGTACGTCGACGTCGACTCCCACACCGTCTCGTCGCCGACCCTGGCCTCCGCCACGAAGTCGACCACCGTGCCCTTGGCGTGCCCCCGGGGCGTCGACACCCGCACGGCCACGTCGACCCGCTCGCCGGGGCGCAGCGGCCGGTGGCTGGTGATCGTGTTCTCGAGGTGGAGCGTGCCGATGGCCGGGAACGGGAACTGCCGGCTCGTGAGGGCCTCCATGTGGAGCGGGAACGCCAGCAGGTGCGGGTAGGGGAGCGGCACGGTGTCCCGCTGCTCGAAGCCGCACACCCGCGCGTACGCCGCCGCGTGGCCGCGGTCGATCGTCAGCCCGGACCGCGTCAGCGACAGCGTGCTGGGGTCAGCGCCGGGGTCTTTGCGGATCCCGGGCAGCCGGTTCACACCCGGGATCGAGGGCAGCGCGGCCCGGAGGATCGTCGGGACCGGCATCAGGCCCCCAGCATCATCTGGCCGCACACCCGGACGACGTTGCCGTTCACGGCTGTCGACCGGGGGTCGGCGTACCAGGCGATGGTCTCGGCGACGTCGACCGGCAGGCCACCTTGCGCCATCGCGTTGAGCCGTTGCCCGACCTCGCGAGTCGCGAACGGCACCGCGGCCGTCATCTGGGTGATGATGAAGCCAGGCGCGACGGCGTTGACCGTGATCCCGTCCGCCAGCTCGCCGGCCAGCGAGTCGACCAGCCCGATCACGCCGGCCTTGGAGGTCGCGTAGTTGGTCTGCCCGACGTTCCCGGCGATCCCGGCGATCGAGGCGACGCCGATGATCCGGCCGTTCTCGCGGAGAACTCCCTGGGCGAGCAGCTCGCGGCTGATTCGCTCCGGCGCGACCAGGTTGACGTTCAGGACGGCGTTCCAGCGGTCCGCATCCAGGTTGGCGAGCTTCTTGTCCTTGGTGATGCCGGCGTTGTGCACGACCACGTCCACCCCGCCGTGCTTCTCGCTGAGGTGGCGCGCGATCCGCTGCGGCGCGTCCTTCGCGGTGATGTCGAGGACGAGATGGTCGCCGCCCAGCTCCCGCATCAGCGCCTGCAGCTCGCTCGCGGCCTGCGGCACGTCGAGCCCGACGACCATGGCGCCGTCGCGGTGAAGGACCCGCGCGATCTGCTCGCCGATGCCGCGGCTGGCGCCGGTGACCAGCGCGACCCGGTCGGCCAGGGGCCGCTCCGGGTCGGCGACGTCTTCGGCCGCGCTTGCGTGAGTGCCGATCCGCACCACCTGGCCGGACACGTACGCCGACTTCGGCGACAGCAGGAAGCCCAGGGTGGAGGACACCGCGCCCTCGGCGCCCTCGGCTACGTACACGAGCTGCACGGTGCCGCCGCGCCCGAGCTCCTTGCCGAGCGAGCGGGTGAAGCCCTCGAGTGCCCGCTGCGCCACCCGCGCGCTGCCGGTGGCGCGCTCCGGCGGGGTGCCGAGCACGACCACCCGGGGGCAGGTCTGCAGGCTACGGAGCAGCGGGGTGAAGAAGTCGCGGAGGGCGCCGAGCTGCGCGGCGTCGGTGAGACCGGTGGCGTCGAAGACCAGCCCGGCGTACTGCTGGGCGGCGTCACCCGAGGTGGTGCTGGCGATGCCGAGCTGGTCGAGGAGCGCCGGCAGCGACTCGACGAGCCGGCCGGTGCCACCGACGACGACCGTGCCGTCGACCAGCGGGGCGCCGGGCTCGTGACGCCGGAGCGGGGTGGGGCTCGGGAGGCCCAGGTTCTTGACGAGGAGCCGGCCGACGGGCGTGCCCGTGAAGCCGAGGTAGCGGTCGCTCATCTCTGCCTTTCGGTTGTCGAGCCGGGCGAGCGCAGTGAGCCCGTGCCGAGACATGTAACTCCCTGTGTCACGCAACGTCCACATTTCGTGACGTGCAACTCAGTCCGTTTCGCCTGAGGCTACTCGCGAGTCACAATGGGGACCATGCAGACCAAGACTCGTCGGGTCGCCGTCATCGGTGGCAACCGGATCCCGTTCGCCCGCTCCAACACCGCCTACGCCGACGCCTCCAACCAGGAGATGCTCACCGCCGCGATCGACGGCCTGGTCACGCGCTACGGGCTCGAGGGCGAGCGGCTCGGCGAGGTCGTCGCCGGCGCCGTGCTCAAGCACGCCCGCGACTTCAACCTGGTGCGCGAGTCGGTGCTGGGGTCCAAGCTGTCGGCCGAGACCCCCGCGACCGACCTCCAGCAGGCGTGCGGCACCGGCCTCCAGGCCGCGATCCAGGTCGCCAACAAGATCGCGCTGGGCCAGATCGACGTCGGCATCGCCGGCGGCACCGACACCACGTCCGACGCCCCCGTCGCGATCAGCGACAAGCTGCGCAAGAAGCTGATGAGGGTGAACGCCGCACGTGACACCGCGAGCCGGATCAAGGCGCTGGGCGCGATCCGGCCGACCGACATCGGCCTCGAGATCCCCCAGAACGGCGAGCCGCGCACCCGGCTCTCGATGGGCGAGCACGCCGCGCTGACGGCCCTGGAGTGGCAGGTGGGCCGCGAGGAGCAGGACGAGCTGGCCGCCACGTCGCACCAGCGGCTCGCCGCGGCGTACGACGCCGGATTCCTCGACGACCAGGTCTCGCCGTTCCGTGGGCTCGACCGCGACAACAACCTGCGGCCCGACTCCTCCGCCGAGAAGCTCGCGAAGCTCAAGCCGGTCTTCGGCAAGGGCGAGGCCGCGACCATGACGGCCGGCAACTCCACGCCGCTGACCGACGGCGCGTCGGTGGTGCTGCTGGCCTCGGAGGAGTGGGCGGCCGAGCGCGAGCTGCCCGTGCTGGCCTACTTCACGGCCTACGAGACCGCCGCCGTCGACTACGTGCACGGCGCCGAGGGGCTGCTCATGGCCCCGGCCTACGCGGTGGCCCGGATGCTCGAGCGCGAGGGACTGTCGCTGCAGGACTTCGACTACTACGAGATCCACGAGGCGTTCGCCTCGCAGGTGCTGTCGACCCTGAAGGCGTGGGAGGACCCGATCTTCTGCAAGGAGCGGCTGGGCCTCGATGCGCCCCTCGGGTCGATCGACCGCACGCGGCTCAACGTCCACGGTTCCTCGCTCGCGGCCGGTCACCCGTTCGCCGCGACCGGCGGCCGGATCGTGGCCACGCTCGCGAAGCTGCTCGACCAGGCAGGCTCCGGTCGGGGCCTGATCTCGATCTGCGCCGCGGGCGGCCAGGGCGTCGTCGCGATCCTCGAGAAGTGACGCCGAATCGTGGGGAAATCCCGCCGAGTCGTGGGGAAATCCCGCCGAGTCGTGCCTGATTCGGATCGAGTCGTGGCTCAGCGCGTGGCGAGTGCCAGGGCGCTCGTCACCAGGTGGCGGCGCACCTGCTCGTGCGAGATCTCGCCGACCGCGGGTACGCCGGGCGCTGACTCCTTGACGAGGATCCCGACCCGGGCGAGCTGGAGCGCCCCCAGCCCGCTCGCGTAGAGCAGGTTCGCGAGCAGCGTCGGGTCCTTCACCGTGAAGTCGCCGTCGTCGACCCCGGTCTGCAGCGTGCCCTCGAGCACGGCGAGGCAGGTCGAGATCGCCCGGCCGAGCCGGAACACCGCCGACTCCGACATCTCCTCGAGCAGCTCCGGACCGGTGCGGCGCATCAGCGTCTGCGCGACGTCGACGAACGCCGGGTGCTCGAGGCCGTAGTCGACGAACGCCTCGGTGATCCGGGCCAGCCGCTCGCTGGGGGTGCCGCCGACCGCGTCGGCCTCGGTCAGCGCCACCCGGAGCTCGTCGAGGTACTGCACCAGCGTGAGGGCGAACAGCTCCTCCTTGCCGGTGAAGTGTCGGTAGACGATCGCCCGGTTGATGCCGACCGCCTGCGCGACCTGGTCGACCTGGGCGTCCCGCACCCCGTTCCGGTCGAACAACCCCCGGGTGGCGCTGATGATCTCGGCCTCGCGCCGACGCCGCCGCGCGGCCGCGGCAGTGCGCCGGCCGTCGGTCTCGGGCACCGCGTTCATGGCGTCCAGACTATTGCAACACTGCGTTGCACGCATGTGACGAGTTCGTCAGCGTGCCATCGACCGGACGGTCTCGATCGTGTCGGCCTCGCCGGCCGTCTTGTCGTCGCGGTAGCGGACCACCCGGGCGAACCGGAGCGCGAGACCACCGGGGTAGCGGGTGGAGCGCTGCAGCCCGTCGAACGCGATCTCGACGACCTGCTCGGGCCGGACCTCTACGACGTACGCCGAGCCGTCGGCCGGGGTGGTGGCGAGCTCGGTGAACCGCTCGGTCTGCCAGGCCAGCATCTCGTCGGTCATGCCCTTGAACGTCTTGCCGAGCATGACGAAGCCCCCGCTGTCGGGGTCGCGGGCACCGAGGTGGATGTTGGACAACCAGCCCTGGCGACGGCCCGAGCCCCATTCGATCGCGAGCACCACCAGGTCGAGGGTGTGGACCGGCTTCACCTTGACCCAGCTCGCGCCGCGACGGCCGGCGGCGTAGGGCGCGGCGAGACCCTTGACGACGACGCCCTCGTGGCCGGCGGCGAGGGCTGCGTCGGTGAACCGCTGCGCCTCGTCGAGGTCGGCAGTCACGATCCGCGGCACCAGCGCCTCCTGCGGCACCAGCGCGGCGAGGGCGGCGTGCCGCTCGTCGCCGGGTGAGTCGAGCAGGTCGCGGCCGTCGAGGTGCAGCAGGTCGAAGAAGTAGGCGGTGACCGCGACTCCGCCACCCGAATCAGGCAGAGTCATGGCGGTGCGGGACGCGGTCTCCTGGAAGGGCCGGGGCCGGCCCTCGTCGTCGAGGGCCAGCGCCTCGCCGTCGAGCACCAGGTCGGTGGCCGGGAGCGACCGGACCAGCGCGACCACCTCGGGGAGGCGGTGGGTGATGTCGTCGAGGCTGCGGGTGGCGATGACGACGTCGTCACCGGAGCGGTGGACCTGGATCCGGATCCCGTCGAGCTTGGTGTCCACGGAGACCGCGGCGCCGTCGGGTCCGGCCTTGGCCAGGGCCGCCGCGAGATCGGGGGCGCTGGACGCGAGCATCGGTGACACCGGCCGGCCGACCTCCAGCCCGATCGTCGCCAGCGCCTCCTCGCCCTCGAACGCGGTCGCGGCGATCGCCACCGTCGAGCCGGACAACATCGCGGCCCGCCGCACGGCGGGCAGCGGCACCTCGGCGGCCGCCGCCAATGCCTCCTGGACGAGCGCGTCGAGCGCGCCCTGCCGGACCTCGCCGGTGACCAGGCCGCGCAGCCAGCGCTGCTCGTCGCCGGTCGCGCGGCCGAAGAGGTCGGCGACCGCGGCCGCCCGGGCCTGCTGCGAGCCGGAGCCGGCGAGTCCCGCGAGGTGGTCGAACGCCTCGTGGACCTCGAGCACCGTCAGCGACGGCTCGGCGGCGGGGTCGGGCATCGTCTGGAGGCCACGCCAGCCGAGGCCGGTGCGCCGTTGGAGCAGCGAGCCGGCGAGGTAGGACGTGACCACAGGGAGCTCGTCGCCGTCGGCTCGCGCCAGGGTCGCCGCCAGCGCGGCGGTCTTCGCCTTGCGCGACCGGGTCGCGGCGACCGCCGTGGACGTCTCGACCAGCTCTGCGATCAGCACGGCGTCAGGCTAGCCGCGCAGCCCGACAGGCTCAGCCGCCGATCCGGGTGCGCACCTCGTAGAGCTCGGGGAAGAACGTCAGGTCGAGCGCCCGGCGCAGGAAGTCGACCCCCGAGGAGCCGCCGGTCCCGGTCTTGTGGCCGATGGTGCGCTGCACGACCTGGAGGTGCCGGAACCGCCACTCCTGGAAGCTGTCCTCGATGTCGACGAGCTCCTCGCAGGTCTCGTAGACGCCCCAGTGCTCGCGAGGGGTGGCGTAGACGGTGGCGAACACGTCGACGAGCGCCGGGTGTGAGGTGTGGCGGCGGGTCAGGTCGCGGTCGAGCAGGCCCGGCGGCACGGCGTACCCCTGGCGGGCGAGGTAGCGGAGGAACTCGTCGTAGAGGGACGGCTCCTCCAGCAGCCGGGCGAGCTCGGCCTGCGCGGCCGGGTCGTGGGCGTGCACGCGCACCATCTCGGCGTCCTTGTTGCCGAGCAGGAACTCCACCTCGCGGTACTGCGCCGACTGGAAACCCGACGACGTGGCGAGGAACGGCCGGATCTCGGCGTACTCGCTCGGGGTCAGCGTGGCGAGCACCGACCACTGGTCGGTGAGCACCCGCTGCACGTGCTTCACGCGGGCCAGCCGCTTGAGTGCGGGCGCCAGGTCGTCGGCGGCGAGCAGCGACCGGGCGGACCGCAGCTCGTGGACGAGCAGCTTGAGCCAGAGCTCGGAGGTCTGGTGCTGGATGATGAACAGCAGCTCGTCGTGCTGCGGCGGATCGCTCTGCGGCCGCTGCGCGGCGAGCAGCTGATCGAGGCACAGGTAGTCGCCGTAGGACATCTGCCGGCGGAAGTCGGTCTCGATCCCGGGCTCGAGATCGCGTGAGGTGTCGGACACCCGCTCAACTTAGTACCGGGGCACGGCGCGATGAGCATCCGCCGTCGCGGAGCGTGGCTTACGCTCGGGGCCGTGACGACCCCGCCCGATCCGGCCACGAGCCGCAACAAGCAGCGGCTGTGGGTCCCGGACTGGCCGGTGCCGGTCCACGAGATCATGAGCCAGCAGCGGCGTGGCGGCTCCGACCCGACGTACAAGATCGACTTCCAGGGCCGTCACTGGCGCGGCATCCGGACTCCCGTCGGCGTGGCCACGCTGATGGTCGAGACCCGGCCGCGGGAGGGCCGCGTGTACGCCGCGGCGTGGGGGGAGGGCGCCGACTGGGTGCTCGAGGCGGTGCCGACCCTGCTCGGCGCCGACGACGACCCGACCGGCTTCGAGCCCACCCACCAGATCCTGAAGGACGCCTGGCGCCACCACCGCCACTGGCGGATCGGTCGCACGGGCCTGGTGCTGGAGGCCCTGGTGCCCTCGATCATCGAGCAGAAGGTCACCGGCCAGGAGGCGTTCGCCGGCTTCCGGAACCTGGTGCACCGGTGGGGCAACCGGGCGCCAGGCCCCGGACACGACCTCGGCGTGTGGGTCCAGCCGGACGCGGAGACGCTGCGGAGCATCCCGTCGTGGGAGTGGCTCAAGCTCCACATCGACCCGGCGCGCTCCAAGGCGGTCGTCACGTGTGCGCGGGTGGCGCACGCCGTGGAGCGCACCGCGGGGCTGTCGCCCGCCGACGCCGGCCGCGCGCTGCGGTCCCTGCCGGGGATCGGCGTATGGACGAGCGCCGAGGTGCAGCAGCGGGCCTTCGGCGACCCCGACGCGGTGTCGTTCGGCGACTACCACGTGGCGAAGGACATCGGGTGGGCGCTGACCGGAACGGCGTTCGACGACGACGAGCTCGCGGACTTCCTCGAGCAGTACCGGCCGCACCGCTACCGGGTACAGGCGCTGGTCGCCCTGGCGGGTCTGCACCGGCCGCGGCTCGGGCCGCGGATGGCGCCGCGGACCCACCTGCCGAGCTGAGCCCGGGCGGCGGATAACCCCTCGCCGGGCCGGACCGGCGCCGGTAGCGTTGGTCGTCGATCAGCGAACCGCCAGGGAGGGGGCGGCCGTGGACGAGACGTCTCCGGTGATGCTGCTCGCGACCACCGACCCGACCTCGCGCGAGGTCCTGGGCTCGGAGCTGCGGCGGCGGTACGGCGCCGACTACGAGGTCGTGGTCTGCGCCGACTACGCGCACGCGCGGGCGGTGCTCGAGGGCCTGCGACGGTGGGAGCGGACGGTCGCGCTGGTGATCGGCTACTACGGCCCCGAGGACCGCGCTGGCCTCGACTTCCTGCGTCGCGCCTACACCCTCCACCCGGCGGCCAAGCGCGCGGTCGGCGTCACGTGGGGCGACTTCGCCAGTGCGCCGACGGTCTTCGGCGCGATCGCGCAGGGTCACGCCGACCTCTCGCTGCTGCGGCCGGAGCGGCCGCGCGACGAGGAGTTCCACGGTGCCGTGACCGACGCGCTCGACGACTGGCACCTGGCGCAGGGCGCCGGGTTCGCGGCCGTGCGACTGATCGGCGAGCAGCGCGACGAGCGCACCCACTCGCTGCGCGACTCGTTCGGGCGCAACCACATCCCGCTGTCCTTCCACCAGGTCGGCACGGACGCGACCGAGCGGATGATCGCCGGCCTGGGCCTCGAGGACCCCGAGCTGCCCGTCGTGGTGCTCTCGTTCACGTCGCCGCCCACGACCCTCGTCAACCCCACCGACCTCGAGATCGCGGACGCGTTCGGACTGATGGCGCCGCTCCCCGCCGACCGCGTGCACGACGTGGTGGTGGTCGGTGCCGGGCCGTCCGGGCTGGCGGCCGCCGTCTACGCGTCCTCGGAGGGCCTGTCGACGCTGGTCGTGGAGCAGCAGGCCGTCGGCGGCCAGGCCGGCACCAGCTCGCTGATCCGCAACTACCCGGGGTTCTCGCGCGGTGTGAGCGGTGCCCACCTGGCCTACCGCTCGTTCCAACAGGCCTGGAGCTTCGGCACGGAGTACTCGTTCATGCGGGTGGTCCAGGGGCTGGGCGTGGAGGGCGACCTGCGCACCGTGTCGATGTCGGACGGCAGCGTCGCCCGCGGCCGCAGCGTGGTCGTCGCCACCGGGGTGGACTACCGCCGGCTCGACGTACCGGAGCTCGAGGCCTTGATCGGCCGCGGGGTCTTCTACGGGGCGGCGGTCGCGGAGGCGCCGTCGATGACCGGCCAGGAGGTCGCCGTGATCGGGGGCGGCAACTCCGCCGGCCAGGCCGCCCTCCACCTCGCGCGCTACGCCAAGCACGTCACGCTGCTCGTGCGCGGGCCGTCGCTCGCCGCGAGCATGTCGGAGTACCTCATCTCCCAGCTCGCGGCCACGCGCAACGTCACGATCCGCTACCGCACGGCGGTCCACGGCGGCCGCCAGGTCGACGGCTGCCTGGCGGCGATCACGGTGGGCGACCCGGACGGGCGGGCGACGGAGGAGCTGGAGGCGACCGGCCTGTTCGTGCTGATCGGGTCGGTGCCGCGGACGTCGTGGCTGCCGGACGAGGTACGCCGCGACCCGGCCGGCTTCGTGCGGACCGGGCCCGACGCCGACGATCCGGACGGGACGATGCGCCACCTGTTGGAGACCACACTGCCCGGCGTCTTCGCGATCGGCGACGTCCGCGCCGGATCCGTGAAGCGCGTGGCCACCGCCGTCGGAGACGGCGCCACCGTGATCTCCCGCATCCACGGCTATCTCACCGAGCGCCGCGGATGAGCGGGGTCGACCACGAGGCGCCACTGGCGCCCGGCATGCGCCGCCTGCTCCTCGTCGCCGCGGTGCTGGTGTTCCTCGCCGGGCTGCAGCTCTTCGTGTTCCCGCTGCGCACCGCCGACTGGTTCTCCTGGACCATCGACGTGCCCATGACCGCCGTCTTCCTCGGGGCGTCGTACTGGTCGAGCGCGGTCCTCGAGGTCGCGGGCGCCCGCTCGCGCGGCTGGGACCGCGCCCGCCTGGCGGTGTGGACCGTGCTGGTGTTCACCACGCTGACGCTGGTCGTGACCCTGGTCCACCTCGACAAGTTCCACCTCGGAGCGGAGCACCCGACCAGCGCCCGGGGAGTGACGGTCGGCTGGCTCGCGGTCTACGGACTGGTCCCCGTCCTCATGGTCGTGCTGGCGTGGCAGCAGACCCGTCAGGCGCGGGCGGTCGTCCCCGGCGGGCGCGACCGGCCGCCGTTCGTGCTGCGCGGCCTGCTGCTGCTCCTCGCGGTCGTGCTGCTCGGGCTCGGGGTGGCGTTGCTCGTCTCGCCCCTCGACGCGGCCCGGCTGTGGCCGTGGCCGCTCACCGAGCTCACGGGCCGCGCGGTCGGGGCGTGGCTGGTCGGGCTCGGCTGGGCCGGCGCCCACTCGCTGCTCATCGACCACCTGCCCGCCATCCGCCCGCTCGGGCTCACGGGCGCCACGTTCGTCGTGCTCCAGGCGATCGCCCTGGTGCGGCACGGGGACGACCTCACCTGGTCGAGCCCGACCGCCGTCGGGTACGTCGCGGGCCTGGCCGTGATCGGCGTGGTCGCCGCGTGGATCCTGGCCGCCACCCGCCGGGGTGCCGGCTGACCCGGACGGGGTGTGCCAGGGTGTCCGGGTGACCGAGCCGCTCGCCGAGATCCTGGCGCGGCTGCCCCGCAACGCCGTGCCCGACCGGTTGGCTGCGCTGCGCGGCGTGGTGAGGTTTCGAGGGGTCCTCGGCGTGCTGCGAGGACGGCTCAAGGTCAGGGTGACCAGGCCAAGGCGCTGCAGCTCAGCAGCGTGATCGACATCCCGCAGGCGACCTGATCGGCTAGGAGCGCCCGGCCACCAGCCCGGCGAGCGCCGCGATCTCGGCCGGCCCGTTCCCGCAGCAGCCGCCGACGTAGGAGACACCGGCGTCGAGCCAGCGAAGCACGAGGCCGGGGTCGATCGGGTCGCCGTAGGACCACTGCTTCGCCTCGGCGTCCCACGACCCGCCGCGGTTGGGGTAGGCGACGCCGGGCAGGCCGGTGGCAGCCGCAGCGGCGTCCAGGGCGCCCAGCACGTCGGACTGGTCCGAACAATTCACTCCCGCGGCGACGAGCGGGCCGCGGCCCGCCAGCACGGCGTACGCGTCGGCGAGCGGCTGGCCGGCGGCGGTGGTCTCCCCGCGGACGGTGTAGCTGAACCAGGCCGGCACGCCGATGTCGTCGAGCAGGTCGACCAGCACCTCGGCCTCGTCGACGTCCGGGACGGTCTCGACGGCGAGCAGGTCGGGCCCGGCGGCGGCCAGCAGCTCGAGCCGTGGCCCGTGGAAGTCACGGAGCCGGGCCGCCGGCACGCCGTACCGGCCGCGATACTCCGAGCCGTCGGCGAGGAACGCGCCGTAGGGGCCGACCGATGCCGCGACCAGCAGCCCGGGACGGCTGTCCGCGAGCGAGTCCCGCACGTCGCGTGCCAGCGTCACGCTGAGCGTGATCAGCGCGCGCGCCACCGTGGCGTCGTAGCCGGCCGCCGCCAGCCCCTCGACGCTGCACTGGTAGCTCGCGGTGGTCGCGACCCGGGCGCCGGCCAGGTAGAACGCCCGGTGCGCGTCGGCGATCAGCTCCGGCTCCTCGCCGAGCAGCCGCGCCGTCCACAGCGCACCGGACAGGTCGGCGCCGGCCTGCTCCAGCGCGGTCGACAGCCCGCCGTCGAGCACGACCGGCCCGGTCACGGCACCGGTCACAGGAGCGGCCGCAGCGGGTTCAGCAGGCCCTCGGTGAAGCGGCGGTGCAGGTCCCGTGCCTCCCACTCGGACAACGTGAGCTCCAGGCAGTTCTGCTGGTCGGTCTCGAAGATCCTCTCGAGCGCTGCGGCGAGCTCCTCGTCGATCACCTCGACGTTGATCTCGTAGTTCCCCTGGAGGCTGAGCCGGTCGATGTTGGCGGTGCCGACCGTCGACCACGACCCGTCGACGGTCGCGGTCTTGGCGTGCACCATGGCGCCCTGGAACCGCAGGATCCGCACGCCACCGCGCAGCAGCTGGTCGTAGTAGCCCCGCGAGATCCAGTCGGCGACGACGTGGTTGGACTTGAGCGGCACCAGCAGCCGGACGTCGACCCCGCGCTGCGCCGCCGCGACCAGCGCGTCGACGAAGTCCTGGTCGGGGAGGAAGTAGGCCTGCGTGAGCCAGAGGTTGCGGCCGGCCCGGTTGATCGCCTCGAGGTACATCCCGCGGATCGGGAACATCCACAGCCGCGGCACGTTCCGGTGCACCCGGATCCGCGGCTCCCACGCCGGGCTCGTCTCCAGCAGCAGCGGTCGCTCGCTGGTGCCGAGGATCCGTCGCCGGTTCAGGTTCCAGAAGTCGGCGAACGCCCGCTTGAGGTCCCACACGGCCGGCCCGCTGAGGCGGATGTGCGTGTCGCGCCACTCGGTGGCGTACGCCGTCCCGATGTTGTAGCCGCCGACGAACCCGACCGCGTCGTCGACGACCAGGATCTTGCGGTGGTCGCGGCCGTAGCGGCGCAGGTCGAGCACCCGCCAGCCGGCGTTGTAGACGGGGTAGGGCAGCACCTTCATGGAGGCCGGGAACCGCTTGAACCGGGGCGAGACGACGAGGTTCGCGAAGCTGTCGTAGATGCAGTAGACCTCGACACCACGAGCCGCCGCGTCGGCGAGCGCCTGCTTGAACTGCTCGCCGACCTCGTCGCCCTTCCAGATGTAGCTCTCGAACAGGATCTGCCGCTGTGCCCCCGCGATCGCGGCCAGCATCGCGTCGTACAGGTCCTGCCCGTAGGCGTACGTCGTGACCGCGCCGCCGCTCTCGCCGACCTCGACGGTCTGCGGCGGCGTGACCGGGAACGGCTTCGCCTTCTTGCCGCGGCGCCGGTAGGAGTCGACCAGCGACATCCCGATCGCGAGCGCCAGCTGCACCCCGAGCACCGTGAGCAGGGAGCGCCGGAGCACCCGGAACAGCCGGTCGGCGGTCGAGCCGGTGGTCGACGGGGGCAGCGCAGGCACGTCGCCATCTTGCCAGCGCCCGGAACCGATCGCCCGTGGGTGCCGTCCCACCGGGCATGAGGAGTCCCTGGGTGGTGCTCGCCATCGCACTGCTGGCCGGCGGGTGCGGCGGTGGGACCGGTGAGGCTCCGGCTGCGGGGCACTGGGAGCGGTTGCCGGACCCGCCTCTGTCGGGGCGCACCGGCGCGACGGTGGTGGCGGTCGGCGAGCAGCTGCTGGTCACGGGCGGTTGGGAGTTCCTGTGCCCGCCGAACGCGGATTGCTCGGCCCCGACCGTCCCCATGCGCCGCGACGGTGCGATGCTCGACGTGGCGACGGAGGAGTGGCGGCCGGTCGCCGAGGCGCCCTTCGGGTTCCACGTCGCTCAGGCGGTCACCCTCGGCGACCACGTGTACGTCCTCACCGGCTGCCGCGGGTCCGTCCACTGCCTCAACCCGCTGGAGCTGCTCCGGTACGACGTCTCGGCCGACCGGTGGGAAGAGCTGGGCGCCGTGCCGCGACCGGCGCCGTCGTACGCGGCGCTGGTCGGCGTCGGGGACCGGTTGCTGGTGCTCGCCGACTCGGACGAGAACGGTGAGCGGCCCGACCACCTCTACGACCCGGCCGCGGGAACGTGGGAGGCGTTGCCTGATGACCCGCTGCCGCGGGTCTACGGCCGGTTCGCGGTCGCCGACGGTGACCGGGTGCTCGTGTTCGCCTCACCCGGTACGCACGCAGAACCCAAGGTGGGCGTCGCCTACGACCTCACGTCCCGGACGTGGTCAGCACTGCCTCCTGCCCCGAGCACCGGCTACCAGGTCTGGGCCAGCGGCGACGAGGCATGGCTCAATCCCCACTTCCTCTCCGCCGGGGGAGGAGTCCTGGATCTCCGGACCGACGAGTGGCATCCGTTCCCCGACCGGCCACCGGGACTCGGCGACGACGACGCCGTGGATCTGGCTGGCGTCATCCATGGAGGCGGAGCGACGTTCGAGTACTCCGCCGGTTGGGTCCGCGACACCGAGCTCGACGCCTGGCTGCGCGTCCCGGAACGGCCGTCGCCGGCGTACGACGAGCGTGTCACGGCGCTCGGGGGCGCGCTGGCCGTGTTCGGCGGTCAGCGCTGGGATGGCGACGAGACCGGGGAGCTGGTGGCCGAGACCTGGATCTGGCGGCCCGACCGCTGAGCCGGTGAACCGGTCAGCGCGCGACCGCCACGTCGCCGGTCAGACGCTCGAGGGCGTACTCGGTGATCCGGACCAGCGCCCGCTTCGCCGACTCCCGGTCGCGGGCGTCGATGCCGATGATCGGCACGGCCGACGACAGGGCCAGCGCGCCGGCCACCTCCTCCAGGGAGTAGGAGTGAGTGCCCTCGAACTGGTTGACCGCGACGATGAAGGGGATCCCCTTCGCCTCGAAGTAGTCGAGCGGCGAGAAGGCCTCGTCGAGGCGCTCGGTGTCGACCACGACGATGGCGCCGATGGCGCCCACGCACAGGTCGTCCCACATGAACCAGAACCGCTTCTGGCCCGGGGTCCCGAACAGGTAGAGCACGAGGTCCTCGGCGAGCGTGATCCGGCCGAAGTCCATCGCGACCGTGGTGGTCGACTTCGAGGGAACGGACGCGAGGTTGTCGACGCCTTCGGACTCGTTGGTCACGAGCGCCTCGGTGCGCAGCGGCATGATCTCGGAGACCGACCCGACGAGGGTGGTCTTGCCGACGCCGAAGCCGCCGGCGATGACGATCTTGGTCGAGGTGACGGAGCGCCGATCGGTCGGCGGGCCGTCAGAGCGCACGGAGTCCACGAAGGGTCCTTTCGATCAGATCACGTCGCTCGTCGCGCGACGACGTGTCGGTCAAGGTGGCCTGGACGCGCACCTTTCCCTCCTGGACGAGGTCCCCCAGCAGCACCCGGACGACGCCGATCGGCATCTTCACCAGCGCCGCCACCTCAGCGACCGACCGCGTGTCGCAGACCCGGAGGATCCGCTGCCGCGGACCGTCACCGGGCTCGTCGTCGAACCCCTGGCGTCGCAGGGTCGCCTCCATCGGCAGGTCGACGTCCGCCTTGGTACGGCCCGAGGTGATCGTGTAGGAGCGCACGAGCCGGGCCGGGGGACCGTGGTCCTCCAGCTCGGGGCGGTGCGGATCGGTCGGCGTCACGGGGACCTCCTCAGCTGCCCGACAGCGGAGTCCGGGCCTGCGCCTGGACCATCTGGCCCACGCGCTCGACCAGCAGCGCCATCTCGTAGCCGATCTGACCGATGTCGGCCGTCTCCTGCGTGAGGACGGCGAGGTGCGACCCGTCGCCGACGCTCATGAGCAGCAGGTAGCCGCGCTGCATCTCCACGACGGTCTGCATGACCTGGCCACCGTCGAACAGGCGTGAGGCGCCGACGGCGAGGCTGGCGAGGCCGGACGCCACCGCCGCGACCTGCTCGGCACGGTCGGGCGGCAGGAGGGCGCTGGCCGCCGTGAGGAGGCCGTCGGCCGACACCAGGACTGCGTGCGCGGTGCCGGGCACCTCGTCGATGAACCGGCCCACCACCCAGTCGAGCTCACGTGGCTCGGTGCGGGCGGAGGAGGTCGAGTAGGTCTCGCTCATCAGGGGGTCACGTCCTCAGTGCTGTCGAGAGTGTGGTCGGAGCCGGTGGCCTGGCGGCCCTTGGCCACGCCGGCGGCGTGGGCCGCCAGCCGGGCCCGGATCGCCTCCGGGTCGCGGCGGACGGCGCTGGTCGCGGTGGTCACACCGCCCGGCACGAGCCGGTTCCCGGGGTCGCGGACCGGAAGCCCGGAACGGGTCAGCCGCGACGGAGCGGACTCGTTGGCGCGGTCGGCGGCCTGCCAGCCCGCGTCGGCCTCGCCGCTGTCCCAGCCCTTGGTGTCGCCCTCGGTGCTGAACCAGCTCGAGCGCAGCAGCTGGTAGAGCGGGGAGTCGTCGTCGCCGGACGGGACCGACGTCAGCTTGTCGAGCAGCGGGTCGGCCCGCAGCGTCGGGACTCCGGCACCGTTGGACACGCCGCTGGACACACCGTTGGACACGCCGTTGGACACGCCCTTGCGGGCGGGCTCGGACGAGGTGAGGTCGGGGACGACCGACATCGGCCGGGTCGGCAAGGCGGGCGCCGGGAGCCGCTCGGGCTCGACGCCGGCTCCGGCTCCTCGACGGGCTCGACGGCTGCCGCGGGCTCCTCGTGGAGCTCCTCGGCCGGCTCGTCGAGCACGGCCACCTCGTCGTCCATCTCGTCGTCCATCTCGCCGGCCATCTCGTCGACCAGGGCCTCGGGCTCGGGGAGCTCGTCGAGCTCGGCCACCACGGGCTCGTCGACGGTCTCCTCGGCCGGCTCGTCGCTCTCGTCGGCCTCGTGGGCCTGCCAGGGCGCGCGCTCGAGCGGCGTCCTCGGGGTGTTGACCGACAGCACCGGAGTCAGCTCCGACGGCTGGTCGGCGGTGCCGGGCTGCCGCTGGGGCAGCCGGATGTTGGCGTTGATCACGGCCGAGAGCGCGTCGAGCGGGTTGCCCGACGGTGCGGCCGGGACGCTCTCGCGGGCCACGGTCTCCTCGCGCTCGGGCTCGGTCGTCGGCGGCTCCTCCGCGTCGACCTCGACCTCGGGGCGGCGGAACGTGGGGTCACCCAGCACCGTGACCGGGGTGACCGGCTCCGCGACGGCCGCGGCGTCGCCGACGACCGGCTCGGGAGCGGCGGCGGCGGCGAGCAGTGTGCGCGGGATGAACACCTTGGCGGTGGTGCCGCCGTCGGCGTTCCGCTCGAGCGTGACGGTCATGCCGTGCCGGCGTGCCAGCCTGCTGACCACGAAGACACCCATCCGGCGCGCGGTCTCGGCGGTGACGTCGGCGCCCGTGCGCAGGGTCTCGTTCAGCTCGAGCAAGGCCGCCTGGTCGATGCCGAGGCCCTGGTCGTGGATCTCGACGAGCACCAGCCCGGCGGGGGTCTCGGTCGTGACCGTCACCGACGCGGTGGGCGGCGAGAACGTCAGCGCGTTGTCGACGAGCTCGGTGAACAGGTGCACCAGGTCGGGCGCGGCGCTTCCGGAGAGCCGCAGGTCGGGGGCCGGCCCGAGGCGGACCCGCTGGTAGTCCTGCACACCGGCGGTCGCGGCCTGCAGCGCCTCGGCCACCGACAGCGAGTCCTGCTCGCTGTGCTGGGTCGGGGCGTCCGCGAGGACGACCAGGCTCTCCGCCGTACGGCGCATCCGGGACGCGAGGTGGTCGAGCCGGAACAGGCTCTCCAGACGCTGCGGGTCCTCCTCGTCGCTCTCGAGGCTCTCGATCAGGCGCAGCTGCTGGTTGACCAGCGAGGTGTTACGGCGCGACAGCGTGACGAACATGTCGGCCACGCGCGACCGCAGCTCGGCCTCGCCCTGCGCCAGCCGCACCGCGGTGCTGTGCAGGTCGTCGACCGCTCGGGCCAGCTGGCCCATCTCCTCGTGGGTCGTGACGGCGATCGGCTCGATCTCACCCGGGTCCTGTCCCGCGCGGATCCGGCGGACGGTCTCGGGCAGGCGCTCCTGGGCGACCGCGAGCGCGCCGTCGCGCACCTTCTGGATCGGGCCCACGAGGAACCGCGACACCACGACGGCGAGCACGATGGCGAGCAGCAGGGCCAGGGCGGTCAGGCCTGCCACCAGGATCGCCTCGCGCTGCGACGCCGACGCGGCGTCGGCCAGCCGGTCCTCGATCTGGGTCAGCAGGCTGCTGGTCAGGTTGTCGTAGAGCCGGAGCGGGGCCGAGCCCTTGAGGTCCGGCGTGCCGATGCCGAGGAGTCCGGCGTTGCTGGCGTTGTACTCGCGCAGCAGGGCGACGTCCTCGTTGCCCGGCAGCTGCAGCTCCAGGTTGCCGATCGCGGCGGACTCGACGCCGAGGTGGCCGAAGAGCTCGTTCTTGGGGATCAGCTCGGGCGTCGGCAGCACCAGCAGCTGCTGCTGCGTGACGGCGAGACGGCCCTGGTTGAGCTGGCCGACGAGGCGGATCTGCGACTCGGTCCGCGAGCCGGTCTCGGTCATGCCGGCGATGCCGAGGGTGACATCGGCCTCCAGCTTCTCGAGGGCGTCGACCGCGGTGGAGACGAGGTTGTACGACGAGCCGTCGCGCAGCCCCTGGGTGCTGGTGAGCAGCGCGCGCACCTGCGCGCGCTCGGCCTCGGACAGGTCGGCGGCGGCCCAGGCGGTCTCGAGGTCGGCCGCGGCGTCGTTGACGAGCTTCAGGGCGGCGTCGCGCTGCTGCTGGTCGTCGGTCTCGCGGAACACCATCGCGGCGTCCTCGGCGGCGGACAGGTAGGCGACCGACGGCCCGAGGACGGTCACCTGGCTCGAGGTCGCCGAGGCGGCCGAGGAGTCGGCCAGGGCCGACTGGACGCGAAGGCCGCCGAGGACGGCGGCCAGCAGCAGCGGAACGGCGAGCACCAGCGCGACCTTGCGACGGACCGGCCACTCGGACACGTCCGTCGGGCGATGCGTGCGCTGGGCACCTGAGTCAAGCGTCTCGTGCATCGTGCCTCACCTGCTCGGGGGGTGGAAAACGGTCGGCGTTGAAGTCGGGGGGACCGTCGCTCCCAGCCCAGCGTAAGGAAAGGCAGCGTCGTCGTCCCCAGAACGAGAGAAAACCCTTGTCGGTGCTCCGACGTACGCTCCATCCATGCGGCCTGTGACCGATCTCGAGCGCCGGGTGGCGCCCTTCACCGTGGTGTCCGACTACCAACCGTCCGGTGACCAGCCGGCGGCGATCACCGAGATCACCAAGCGGATCGAGGGCGGGGAGCAGGACGTCGTGCTGCTCGGCGCGACCGGCACCGGCAAGACGGCCACCGTCGCCTGGGTCGCCGAGCAGCTCCAGCGACCGGTGCTGGTCATGCAGCCCAACAAGACGCTGGCCGCGCAGTTCGCCAACGAGCTGCGGATGCTGTTCCCCGACAACGCGATCGAGTACTTCGTCTCCTACTACGACTACTACCAGCCAGAGGCCTACGTCCCCCAGACCGACACCTACATCGAGAAGGACTCCTCCATCAACGAGGAGGTGGAGCGGCTGCGCCACTCCGCGACCAACTCGCTGCTGACCCGGCGTGACGTGATCGTGGTGTCGACGGTGTCGTGCATCTACGGCCTCGGCACCCCGCAGGAGTACGTCGACCGGATGCTGCGGCTGCGCGTCGGGCAGGAGCACGACCGCGACGCGGTGCTCCGGCGGTTGGTCGAGATCCAGTACACCCGCAACGACCTCTCCTTCACGCGCGGGACGTTCCGGGTCCGCGGCGACACCCTCGAGGTGTTCCCGGTCTACGAGGAGATGGCGATCCGGATCGAGTTCTTCGGCGACGAGATCGAGCGGATGATGACCCTCCACCCGGTCACCGGTGAGGTGCTGACCGAGGACCAGGAGCTCTACATCTTCCCCGCGACCCACTACGTCGCCGGCCCGCAGCGGATGGAGCGGGCGATCGGGGGCATCGAGACCGAGCTCGCCGAGCGGCTCGAGACCTTCGAGCGGCAGGGCAAGATGCTCGAGGCCCAGCGACTGCGGATGCGCACGACCTACGACATCGAGATGATGCGCCAGGTCGGGTCCTGTGCCGGGATCGAGAACTACTCGATGCACATCGACGGCCGCAGCCGCGGGTCGGCCCCCAACTGCCTGCTCGACTACTTCCCCGAGGACTTCCTGCTGGTGGTCGACGAGTCCCACGTCGCGGTGCCGCAGATCGGCGGCATGTACGAGGGCGACATGTCGCGCAAGCGCAACCTGGTCGACCACGGGTTCCGGCTCCCCAGCGCGATGGACAACCGGCCGCTCAGGTGGGAGGAGTTCCTCGACCGGATCGGTCAGACGATCTACCTGTCCGCGACGCCGGGCAACTACGAGCTCGACAAGGTCGGCGGTGACACGGTCGAGCAGATCATCCGGCCGACCGGCCTGATCGACCCCGAGGTGGTCGTGAAGTCCACCAAGGGCCAGATCGACGACCTCATCAGCGAGATCAACACGCGGGTCGAGAAGAACGAGCGGGTCCTCGTGACGACGCTGACGAAGAAGATGTCCGAGGACCTCACCGACTACCTCCTCGACGCCGGGATCCGGACCCGCTACCTCCACTCCGAGGTCGACACCCTCAAGCGGATCGAGCTGCTGCGCGACCTCCGGCTGGGGGAGTACGACGTCCTCGTCGGCATCAACCTGCTGCGCGAGGGACTCGACCTGCCCGAGGTCTCGCTGGTGTCGATCCTCGACGCCGACAAGGAGGGCTTCCTGCGCTCCGACAAGTCGTTGATCCAGACGATCGGCCGGGCCGCCCGCAACGTGTCGGGCCAGGTGCACATGTACGCCGACAAGATCACCCCGTCGATGGCGTCGGCGATCGACGAGACGAACCGGCGCCGGGCCAAGCAGGTCGCCTACAACACCGAGCACGGGATCGACCCGCAGCCGCTGCGCAAGAAGATCGCCGACATCACCGAGATGCTCGCGCGCGAGGACGAGAACACCCAGGAGCTGCTCGAGACCTGGCAGCACCTCGACCCGCGCTCGAAGAAGGCGCCGGTCCCCGGTCTGTCCAAGCTGCGCGGTGACGGCCACCACCCCGACCTCGCCGGCCTGCCGAGCACCGAGCTCGCCGAGCTGATCCAGGAGCTGACCGAGCAGATGCGGGCGGCGGCCGCCGAGCTGCAGTTCGAGGTGGCCGCGCGCCTGCGCGACGAGATCGGCGACCTCAAGAAGGAGCTCCGCCAGATGATGGAGGCGACGAAGTAGCACGCCGCCGGTTGCTGGCTAGGGTCGACACATGACGACCATCGATCTCGGCCGCCCTGTCAGCGGCGACGTCCTTGCACTGATCCTCGACGACCACCGCCGGTTCGAGGCGCTGCTGCGCGACCTGCGCGACAGCAGTGCCGACCGCGATGCCGTCCGGAAGGCGTTCTCGGCGCTGCACGTCGCCCACGCGCTGGCGGAGGAGAAGCACGTCTACCCCCAGCTGCGTCGGCAGGGTGCGGTGGGCGAGCACGAGGCCGAGCACGGGCAGGAGGAGCACGCCGAGGGACACGAGGCGCTGCTCGCGGTGCTGGAGCTCAAGGGCACCGACACCCAGGCCTTCGACGACGCGGTCGAGGACCTCGCCACCGCCGTCAACCACCACCTCACCGAGGAGGAGCTGACCATCCTCAACCCGGCGCGCGAGGAGATCGGCGAGCAGGTGCGCTCCGACCTCGGCGAGCAGTTCGCCGACGAGCGCAACCGGCAGCTCGACGACGACTGCGGGTCACTCGCGAACGTCCGGCGGATCGTGGCCGCGGCCCGCGGCGAGGGCCTGCTCGACGACGAGGACGACGACGAGGAGGAAGCGGACCAGAGCTAGCCCTGGTCCGGTCCGCCCTCGATCTCACGCAGCTGGCGCCGCTCGAGCGCGGCCTTCTTCTGCGCCTTGGCGACCGCCTTCTCGTGCTTGGCGACGATCCGGCGCTTGTTCTGCTCGATCATGTCCTTGCGCTGGAGGGTCGTGCCGATCAGCGGGAGCGACGTCCCGACCATGGGGTAGATCGGCCACGGGTGGTACAGCCCGCCGCTGCCCAGGCTGGTCGCGAGGTAGATCACCCAGCACACCACCGAGACGAACACCCACATCGTCAGCGCCTCGCGGCGGCTCTTCTCCCAGCGCGCCACGGCCTCCGACTCGACCCGCTCGGGGGTGAGCGGCGGAAGGGCAGTGAGCGCCAGGGTCGGCGGCGCGTCCGCGGCCGGCACCAGGTCGGTGAGGAAGGGGGGCAGCTCGCCGAGGGTGCGCGCGTCCTGGACGCCCGAGGTGCGCTCGTCGAACTCGTCGGCGTCGATCCGACCCTCGGCGTACGCCTCGCCGAGCGCCTGCAGCACGACGTCGCGGTCGGCGTCCGAGGCGCGCATGGACGCGTACGCCGGGGTGCGCGGGTCGTGGTGGAACCGGCGCCAGATCTCGGGTGAGGTCACCGGTGCATCGTAGGCTGCGGCGCGTGGACGTCGAGGGGATGCACGCGCACTGCGCGGCCAAGCCCGGCGCCTGGCCCGACAACCCCTGGGATCACGAGCACCCGGTGTTCAAGGTCGGGCCGGGGGAGCGGGGCAAGATCTTCGCGTTCCTCGGCGTCCACGGGATCGGGATCAAGGCCGGTGGCAGCCGCGAGGAGGCCGACGAGTGGCTCGCGCGGTTCCCCGGCGACGCCACGGTGATGGCCTACATCGGGCGCTCCGGCTGGAACGACCTGGCGTTCGGTGGCGAGATCCCCGACGACGAGCTCGTCGCGGCGGTCGACGAGTCCTACCGGCGCGTCGTCGCCGGTCTTCCGAAGAAGCTTCGTCCTGAGGGCTGGGAGGCCTGACATGCGCCACCACCTCGTCGTCGTGGCCGTCTCGGCGGTGCTCCTGGCCGGGACCGCCGCGTGCAGTGGATCGGAGGACCCGCCGGGTGCCGGGCCCGGCACGAGCACGCCGTCGGACGAGGGGCCGGTCGAGTTCGACCAGGCCCTGAGCGACGAGCTGATCGCGATGCAGGAGGCCGACCAGCAGGCGTCGGGCCTCCACGAGGAGCGCCAGGCACGGCTGGCCGAGATCTTCGACGAGCACGGCTGGCCGGGCCACGACCTGGTGGGCGAGGAGGGCTCGACCGCGGCCTGGGTGATCGCGCAGCACTCCGACCTCGACCTGGCCTTCCAGGAGCGCGCGCTCGAGCTGCTCACGGAGGCGGTCGCCGACGACGACGCGTCGCCGGGCGACCTCGCCTACCTCACTGACCGGGTGGCGGTGGCCAAGGGCGAACCGCAGACCTACGGCACCCAGATCCGCTGCGACAAGAAGCAGCCGGTGCCGCCCACCCCGATCGCCGACCCCGCCGCGCTCGACGAGCTGCGGGCCGAGGCCGGGCTGGAGCCGATGGACGACTACCTCGCCGAGATGACCGAGATCTGCGAGGACGTCTGACCCGGGTCAGGCCTGTGGCCGGTTGTTCGCCGCCCTGGTCACGGTGAGGCCGACCAGGCGGGCGACCACCAGCGCGACGTACAGGACGCCGGCGACCTGCTCGAGGATGACCAGTGACCGGGCGTGGGGGAGCACCGGCACGATGTCGGAGAGGCCGACGCTGGTGAGGGTCGTGAACGACAGGTAGAGCAGCTCGAAGAACGAGCGCTCACCGCCGTACGACTCCGGCCAGATCACCTGGACCGCCGCGTGGAGGTACGCGAAACCCCAGGCCACCACCGTGAAGGCGGCCCCGGTGGCGTACAGCTCGTCACGCGTCACCCGGTCGTCGTGGAAGAGGTACCGGATCATCCCGTAGGAGACGTAGAAGTAGAACGGCGCGTGCAGCAGCGCCGAGCCGAGCAGGACGACGTCGCTCTCGGGAAGGACGACCTCGAGCGCGTTGAAGAGCACCGCCGGGGCGCCGAGGATCAGCGCCACCCAGGCCAGCGCCGGGGTCTTGCGCACGGCGTAGAGCGCGACCAGCACCAGGACCGTGCTCATCGCCCCGAGCGCTGCCCGACCCGGGATCGAGCTGCCGATGAACGGGTAGGCGATGATGGCCAGCAGCTGGCCCCCGAGCAGCAGGCCCGACGGGTGCCGTCGCAGGACGTCGACCACGCTCATGCCCGGACCGCCTTCACGGTCGGCATCGTAGGCGCCCCGCCGGGCCGGATCACCGCAGGGCGCCCGCCCGTCGCCGTACGATTCCCGCACCGGGGCACCTCCGACCGGCTGGGAGGTGGGGTGTGGGCGTGGTCGCGACCGAGCAGGTCCCGCGGCGGGGGGCGAGCCTGCCGTTGCTGGCGCTGGTCGTCCTGCTGGCCGTCGCGGTGGCGCTCGGCGGCGTGCTGGCCTGGCACGCGCAGCAGCAGCGGGACCACGCCGCGGCCGCCCAGGAGCGGTACGGCGACGTCCTGGCGTCGGCCACCGCGCAGGCAGACGCCTTCGTGAACCTGCGGCACGACGACGCCCGGGCCGGGGTCGACCGGATCGCGGCCGGGGCGACCGGCGAGTTCCGGGAGCGCTACACGCAGGCTCGGGACCGCGTGGTCGCCGCGCTCGAACGGGACCGGTCGGTGCTGGCCGGGCAGGTGCTCTGGGCCGGGGTCGTGGACCTCCACGGCGGCCGGGCCACGGTGATCGCCGCCACGACCGGCACGGTGACCAGCCGGCGGACCGGGGGCCAGCCGGTGCCGCGCGACTTCCGGCTCCGGCTCGACCTGGTCCTCGAGGACGGCCGCTGGCTCACCAGCGACCTGCGGATCGTGAGGTGAGGTGACGCCATGACCGACGGAGGGCGCCCGCGCACCTCGGTGACGTGGGCGGTAGCGGTGGTGCTGGCCGTGCTGCTCGCCGTGGAGGCCTGGTTCGTCTACGGCACGGGTGATCCGGAGGTGTCGGCGGAGCGACCGGTGACCACGGGCACCGTGGCCCACCGGACGGCGGTCGCGGCGGCAGCGCGGAGCGCCGCCGAGATCCTCTCCTACGGGTACGAGGACTTCGACGCACAGGTCGAGGCGGCGGCCGAGGAGATGACGACGACGTTCGCCCGGGAGTTCCGGGAGACGACGGCCGACGTCCGGCCACGGTTCGCCCGGCAGCGGATGACGCAGGAGGTCCGGGTGGTGGCGACGGCGGTCGTGACGGCGTCCGAGGAGCAGGTCGAGGCCTTGCTGTTCCTCGAGCGGCACGTCGCCCGCGCGGGCCAGGGGACCGCGATCACGCCGTACCGCGCGCTCGTGACCGTGGTGCGCGACGAGCGCAGCGGCTGGCTCGTCTCCGACATCCGCACCCGATGACGGTTGAGTCGGCCGCGTCCGACGGCAAGGATCACCCCGTGGCCCACGACACGGACGTCCTCATCATCGGAGCCGGCCCCACTGGTCTCTTCGCCGCCTACTACGCGGGGTTCCGCGGCCTGCGCGTCGCCGTCGTCGACTCGCTGCCGGAGCTCGGCGGCCAGATCACCGCGATGTACCCGGAGAAGGCGATCCTCGACGTGGCCGGTTTCCCGACGGTGAAGGGACGCGACCTGGTCGACGGACTGGTGGCGCAGGCCTCCACGGCGCACCCGGAGTACTTCCTCGACCGGACCGCGCGCACGCTGCGCCACGACGGCGACTCGGTCACGATCGGGCTCGACGACGGCACCGAGATCACTGCCGGTGCGGTCATCATCACCGCCGGCATCGGCAAGTTCAGCCCGCGCCCGCTGCCCGCCGGCGAGGGCTGGCTCGGCCGGGGCCTGGAGTTCTTCGTCCCGTCGTTCCAGCCGTACGCCGGCAAGGACGTCGTCATCGTCGGCGGCGGCGACAGCGCGTTCGACTGGGCGCAGCACCTCGAGCCCGTCGCGCGGTCGATCACCCTCGTGCACCGCCGCGACGCGTTCCGCGCCCACCAGCGCACGGTCCAGGCGGTCCGCGACAGCTCGGTGGAGATCGTGACCCGCGCCCAGGTCACCGCGCTGCGGGGCGAGGAGACGCTCGCCGAGGTCGAGATCACCGTGGACGGCCAGGAGCCGGTCGTGAAGCCGGCGCAGGCGCTGGTGGCGGCCCTGGGCTTCATCGCCGACCTCGGCCCACTGCAGGAGTGGGGGATCGAGGTCGAGAAGCGGCACGTCGTCGTGTCGGCCTCCATGCAGACCTCGCTGCCGCGGGTCTTCGCGGCCGGCGACATCACGGAGTACGCCGGCAAGGTCCGGCTGATCGCCGTGGGCTTCGGCGAGGCCGCGACCGCCGTCAACAACGCGGCGGTCGCCATCGACCCGTCGGCCCACGTGTTCCCCGGCCACTCCAGCGAGGGAACCTGACGTAGGCCCGCACGGGCCCACGATGTCCACATGGAAGGGACGATCCCGATGAAGGTCAAGGTCGACTTCGACCTCTGCGACTCCAACGGTCTCTGCGAGGCGCTGGCCCCGGAGGTCTTCTGGCTCGACGACGACGACTTCCTCCAGCTGCACCACGAGGAGGTCGGCCCCGACGAGGAGGCCCACGTTCGTCGGGCGGTCGCCGCCTGCCCCACGCAGGCGATCAGCCTGCTGGAGGCCGACTGACACCCCGGTCGCGCCGTGCCCCAGAATGGGGCGACGTCCGGCCAGGCCGGGGACACGAAGGGGGAGCGCCGCGTGCGAGTCGCACTGCTGTCGTACCGCAGCAAGCCGCACTGCGGCGGCCAGGGCGTCTACGTCCGGCACCTCAGCCGTGAGCTGGCCCGGCTCGAGCACACCGTCGAGGTGTTCTCCGGCCCGCCGTACCCAGACCTCGACGAGGGCGTGGCGCTGACCCGGGTGCCGAGCCTGGACCTCTACCGCGAGCCGGATCCGTTCCGGATGCCCCACCTGCGGGAGTTCCGCGACCGGGTCGACGTCGAGGAGTTCCTCACGATGTGCACGGCCGGGTTCCCCGAGCCGAAGACGTTCAGCACCCGCGTCGCGAGGCTGCTCGCCGACCGGGTCGACGACTTCGACGTCGTCCACGACAACCAGGTGCTGGGCTACGGCATCCTCGACATCGAGCGCAAGCTCGGCCTGCCGGTCGTGACCACCATCCACCACCCGATCACGTTCGACCGCCGGATCGACCTGGCGGCGGCCACCACCCGGCGCCAGCGGCTGACGCTGCGACGGTGGTACGGCTTCCTGCGGATGCAGGGCAAGGTCGCGCGAGAGGCACGGCTGATCCTCACGCCGTCCGATGCGTCGCGGCGCGACATCGCGGCGGACTTCGGGGTCGACCCGGCGCGGATGCGGACGATCCGGCTGGGGGTCGACGACGGCTTCGTGCCGCCGAGCGAGCCCCGGATACCCGGTCGGATCCTCGCCATGGCGAGCGCCGACGCGCCCATGAAGGGCATCGCGACCCTGCTCGAGTCGTTCGCGAAGCTGCGGGTCGAGCGACCGCACCTGGAGCTCGTGCTGGTGACGAAGCCGGTCGCCGGCGGCCGCACCGAGCGCCTGATCGACCAGCTCGGGCTGGAGGGTGCGGTGCGGTTCGTCCACGGCCTGACCGAGGTGCAGCTCGTGGACCTCATGGGCTCGGCCGAGCTGGCGTGCGTCCCTTCTCTCTACGAGGGCTTCAGCCTCCCGACCGCCGAGCTGATGGCGTGCGCGACCCCGCTGGTGGTGTCGCGGGCGGGCGCGATCCCCGAGGTCGTCGGCGCCGACGGCGACTGCGCCGACCTGGTCGAGCCGGGCGATGTCGGCGAGCTCACCCACGCCCTCGAGGCGCTGCTGGACGACCCGGAGCGCCGGGCCCGGATGGGCGCCGCAGGCCGGCAGCGGGTGCTCGAGCACTTCAGCTGGCGGGCGGTGGCGCGGGCGACGGCGGCGGCGTACGACGAGGCGATCCGGTGCTGACCGTCGACTTCGACCGCTGGGGGCTGCAGCCCGGCGAGCGGGCGCTCGACCTCGGCTGCGGTGCCGGGCGTCACGCGTTCGAGATGTACCGGCGCGGGGCGGACGTGATCGCGTTCGACCAGGACGCCGACGAGCTGGCGACGGTGCGCGACCTGTTCGTCGCGATGCGTCAGGCCGGCGAGGTGCCGGACGGGGCCGAGGCCGACGTCAAGGAGGGCGACGCGCAGTCGCTGCCCTTCGCCGACGGCGAGTTCGACCGGGTGGTCGCAGCCGAGATCCTCGAACACGTCCCCGACGACCTCGGCGCGCTCCGCGAGCTCGTCAGGGTCACCCGCCCGGGTGGCGCGGTCGCCCTCACGGTCCCCCGCTGGCTGCCCGAGGCGATCAACTGGAAGCTGTCGACCGAGTACCACGACGCGCCCGGCGGCCACATCCGGATCTACACCGACGCCGAGCTGATCGCGAAGGCCACGGGTGCCGGTCTCGTGCTGGAGGGGCGCGGCTACGCCCACGGGCTGCACTCGCCGTACTGGTGGCTCAAGTGCGCCGTCGGCGTCACCAACGACGACCACCCGCTCCCCCAGGCGTACCACCGGCTGCTCGTGTGGGAGATCATGAAGCAGCCGCGCGTCCTGCGGTGGGCAGGACGGGTGCTCGACCCCTTGATCGGCAAGTCGCTCGTCCTCTACCTCCGCAAGCCCGATGCCGGCTGAGGTCCCTGGCCTCGACGGGCTCCTCCCGGCGCGGGAGGTGCGCGCCACCGCGCGGGCGATCGTCGCGGACCAGGAGCGGTCGGGCGCAGTGCCCTGGCGCGCCGGCGAGCACACGGACGTCTGGAACCACGTCGAGTCGGCGATGGCGCTGCTCGCCGCCGGCGAGGTCGAGGCGGCAGAGCGGGCCTACGCGTGGGTCCCGACCGTGCAGCGCGCCGACGGGTCGGTCCCCCTCAAGATCGTGAGGGGTGAGGTCGAGGACGCCAGCGGCGAGACCAACATGTCGTCGTACCTCGCGGTGGGCGTCTGGCACCACTGGCTGGTCCGCCGCGACCTGGGGTTCGTACTTCTGTTCTGGCCGGTCGTCCGCCGGGGGCTCGACTTCGCCGTCTCGATGCAGCTGCCCTGGGGAGGCGTGGCCTGGTCACAGGAGTGGCGCGACGGACGGCCGGCGGCCGTCAACCGCGAGGCGTTGCTGGCAGGCTCGTCGAGCATCCACCACGCGCTCCAGGCAGGGGTCGCGCTCGCCGAGCTGCTCGGCGACCCGCAGCCGGAGTGGGAGCTGGCCGGCGGCCGCCTCGCGCACGCGGTGCGTGACCACCCGGACCGGTTCCTCGACAAGTCCGAGTTCTCGATGGACTGGTACTACCCGGTCCTGGGCGGGGTGGTCCGGGGCGAGGCGGGCCGGGCGCTGGTCGACGCGCGGTGGAACACGTTCGTGGAGCCGGGCCTCGGGATCCGCTGCGTGAGCCGCAACCCCTGGGTGACGGGGGCGGAGACGTGCGAGCTGGTGCTCGCCCTCGACGCGCTCGGGGACCGCGAGCGCGCGCTGCGGCTGCTCGGCGACGTGCAGCACCTGCGCCACGACGACGGGTCCTACTGGACGGGCCTCGTGTTCCCCGAGAACGTCAACTGGCCCGACGAGCGCACGACCTACACGGCGGCGGCGATGATCCTGGCCGCCGACGCGCTCTCGCTGACGACGCCCGGAGCCACCATCATGCGCGGCACGACCCTGAGGACGTTCGCGGAGATCGGGCTGGACTGCGGTTGCGCGTCAGCCGACCGGCTCTCCGGCCGACCCTGACGCCCGCTCCAGCACGCGCATCGAGCCGAGCGCCTCGACCTCCGTGAAGGCGCCGCTGTCGAGCGCCCGCACGAACAGCTCGTACGGCGGTCGGCCGCCGTCGGCGGGGTCGGGGAAGACGTCGTGGATCACCAGCAGCCCGCCCCCCATCACCCAGGGCGCCCAGCCCGCGTAGTCGTCGTGCGCCGGCTGCTCACCGTGACCCCCGTCGACGAACAGCAGCGACAGCGGGGTGCGCCAGTGGGTGCTGACCGTGGTCGAGGACCCCACGACCGCGACCACGACGTCCTCGAGGCCCGCGTCGTGGATCGTCCTCCGGAAGACGGGCAGCGTGTCCATCAGCCCGACCTCCGGGTCGACCAGGGTCGGGTCGTGGTGCTCCCAGCCGACCTGGTTCTCCTCGCTGCCGCGGTGGTGGTCGACGGTGAAGACCGTGCCCCCCGCCTCCCGGGCGGCGGCGCCGAGGTAGATCGCGGACTTGCCACAGTAGGTACCGACTTCGAGGACCGGTCCGTGGGGAACCCGCTCGACCGCCCGGCGATGGAGCAGCAGGCCCTCGTCGTCCGGCATGAAGCCCGTCGCGGCCCGCGCCCGGGCGAGCAGGTCGGGCGGCATCACGGGTGGAGGCCCCGGCCGTCAGCCTGCGAGGGCGGCGTCGAGAGTGATGTCGACGGCCGCGAGGGCCTTGCTGACCGGGCAGGTCGACTTGGCGTTCTCGGCCGCCTCGAGGAACCCGGCCTCGTCGAGTCCGTCGACCGTGCCGCGGACGGTGAGGGCGATGCCGGTGATCCGCAGCCCGCCGGCGGGGTCCTCGCCCAGGCTGACGTCGGCCGTGACGTCGAGGGACCGGGTCGTGCCACCGGCCCGCCCGATCAGGCCCGAGAGCTGCATCGAGTAGCACGAGGAGTGCGCCGCGGCGACCAGCTCCTCGGGGCTGGTGGTCCCGTCGGCCGCGTCGGCCGTGCGTCGTGGGAACGTGACGTCGTAGGTGCCGGCGCCCGAGCTCGTGAGCTCGACCTGACCGGAACCGTCCATGAGGCCGCCGCTCCAGGAGGTGCGAGCGCTGCGAGTGGCCATGGTGAGCTCCTTTCGATGGGTGCGCCCCACGGTAGTCGGACGGCGGCGGGAATCCGGTTGCCGGTGTCGGTGGTGGCTGACACGGTGGCGGCATGGCTTCTCGCACCACGAACTTCTGCATCGACGCCCACGACCCGGCCGCGCAGGCCCGCTGGTGGGCGGACGCCCTCGACGACTTCACGTTGCCCCCGGAGGAGGATCTGGCCACCTGGGACGACGAGGAGTGCTGGCTGGTCGGCCCCGAGGACTGGGCGATGATCTTCCTCAAGGTGCCCGAGCCGAAGACGGTGAAGAACCGGATGCACGTGTGCGTCACGCCCACGGACCGGACCCGCGACGAGGAGGTCGAGCGGCTGCTGGGGCTCGGGGCGACGCTCGCCCACGACCGCAGGAACGGTCCGGACCGCGGCTGGGCGGTGCTCGCCGATCCCGAGGGCAACGAGTTCTGCGTGCTGGCGCCGGACCAGCCGGAGGAGGGAGCGTGAGCCAGGCGCAGAGCCAGCAGGAGATCCTGCTCGACTACCTCCAGACGATCCGCGACGCGGTGGTGTGGAAGCTCGACGGCGCCAGTGAGTACGACGTGCGCCGTCCGCTCACGTCGACCGGCAGCAACCTCCTGGGACTGGTCAAGCACCTCGCCTACATCGAGCTCGGCTACTTCGTGACGACGTTCGGCCGGCCGATGCCGCTGCCCGACCTGTTCGCCGATCCCGACGCCGACCCCCACGCCGACCTGTGCGCGACGGTGGACGAGTCGCGAGAGGACGTCCTCGGCTACTACCGGTTGGCGTGGGAGGAGTCCGCCCGGACCTTCGCCGACTGCGACCTCGACAGCATCGGGGTCGTGCCGTGGTGGGATCCCTCGCGCAACCGGGTGACGCTCGGGAGGCTGCTGGTCCACGTGATCGCCGAGACCAACCGGCACGCGGGCCAGATGGACATCCTCCGCGAGACGGTCGACGGCGCCACCGGACTGCGCGCCGACAACAGCAACCGCCCGGGCGACGACTACGACTGGGCCGGCTACGTCGAGCGGGTGGAGTCAGCCGCGCTCACGTTCCGGTGAGCGTGCCCGCTCGGGCCGGGGGTTCCCCTCCGCGTCCGCGACGCTGGAGTGGATGCTGCTCCACATGCTCGAGGAGGTGGCCCGGCACGCCGGTCACCTCGACCTGATCCGTGAGCTGCTCGACGGCGAGCTCGGCTACTACTGATCCGGCAGGCGGCGCGGCTCCGTAGGGTGACCGCATGGCGCTGCGGAGCGGGGACGCTGGCTACGGCTGGCTGGCCAAGGTCCTGCACTGGCTCACCGTCGTCGTGGTCGCCGCCCAGCTGGTCGTCGGGTACTCCATGGACCTCGACGCCGCGTGCGACCCGCCCGGGGAGAGCCGCAGCGGGGGAGACACGAGCGACGCGCAGGAGGAACGTCTCGACCGGATCGAGGAACGCTGCGAGGCCCGAGCCGACGAGCTGGCGCTCGTGGGAGGGCCGGTGGACCTCCCCGAGGTGCACCTGGGGCTGGGGGCGTCCGTGCTCGCGCTGGGGGTCCTCCGGCTGGCGCGCCGCCGGTTCGACGGGTTGCCGCCGTGGTCGGAGCACCTCTCGGAGGGTGAGCGCCGGCTGGTGCACTGGACCGAGCGCGCGCTGCTGGCCCTCCTGTTCGTGGTGCCGATCAGTGGCCTGGCGCTGGTGGCGACCGGCGACGACGCCCTGCTCGGGGTGCACATCGCCGCCCACGTCGCGTTCTTCGCCACGCTGGCGGCCCACCTGTTCACGAACCTGAGGCCGCGGATCCTCGCCCGGATGCTCTGACCGGACCGCCGGGTTGCGGAACCGCGCCCGGCTGCCGTACGTCTGAGTTCCATGACGCGCTTCCTCCTGCCCGCGCTCGTGATCCCGCTGCTGGTGGTCGCAGGGTGCGGCGAGCCCGCCGCCTCGCCCACGGCCGAGCCCGAGGTGACCGCGTCCTCGGGTCCGGCCCCCACGAAGGGCGCCGACGAGCCGGACGCACCGGACGTGCCCGAGGGCCAGCCACCGGCGGACGGCCCGGTGGCGGACACCCGGTCCGGGGCGGTGGAGCTCGCCAGCGGCGGCGGGTGCACGCTCCGCTACTCGGTCCGGGCCGTCCAGGAACGGGGCTTCGCCCTCGACGGCACGGTGGTCGCGATGGGGGACGCCGGGGTGACGTTCGAGGTCCACGAGTGGTTCGCGGGCGGCGACGCCCCGACCGTCAGCCTCAAGCTGGCGGGCCCGACGCAGTCGGACCGGAGCGAGTCGTCGCCGTCGTACTCCGTCGGCACCCGGCTGCTCGTCAGTGGCGAGGACCCGGTGGCGTGGGGATGCGGCTTCACCCGCTACTTCGACGAGGAGACCGCGGCCGCCTGGCGGTCGTAGAGCCAGACCACCTGGTACGCCGCGAGCCGTACCGCACCCAGCCGCAGGTCGGGCCGCTCGTCCGTGATCGCGTCGTGGAGGCCGTCCGTGTGCAGGTCGAGCCAGTGCAGCACGTCGTCGGTCACCCAGCGCTCCTCCGCCGCGACGTTGGCGGCCATGAGCAACGGACCCTCCGGTGCCCGGCGCACCACGAGCAGCACACCCGGGTCGCGCGGGTCCCAGACCTCGGTCGCCCGAGCGGCGTGCAGCTGGGGGAGCGTGGCCCGGACCCGGGTCAGCCGCCGGATCCCCTCGAGGATCGGCGCGCGGTCGTCGGCGACGACGGGCCGACCCTGACGCCACGGCATCCGTGGCCGGTGCACCCAGCGGTTGTCGCCCGCGTGCGCCTCGTCGTCGGCCCAGCCGAGGTCGTTGAGAACTCCGAGCTCGTCACCCATCCACAGCATCGGCAGGCCGCCGAACCCCAGCAGCACGGCGTGCAGGAGCAGGATCCTGGGGACGGAGCCGGGGTCGCCCGTCTCCAGACCCGCGAGCGAGGCCAGCGACCCGGAGATCCGCCGGTCCCCGGTCGCCGGGTTGTCCTGGAACACCAGCCCGCGCGCCCAGGAGCCGGGGTGCATCCCGGCGTACCAGTCCGACAGGAACCGCCGGTGCGCCGCCCCGTCGAGCCCGGCCCGCCAGGCGTCCGTGTCGTCGATCGCCCAGCCGATGTCGTCGTGGCAGCGCGCGTACGTCAGCCACGACGTGCTGCCCGGCGGCTGGGGGAGCTGCTGGAGCGCCACGGCGGCGAGCCGTGCGTCGCCGGTGGCGAGCATCGACCAGAGCTGGACCATGAGGCCGTTGTGGTAGGCGAGGTCGGAGACCCGGCCGGCGTGCTCGCCGAGGCCGAGGTACGCCGGGAGGTCGTCCGGGCCTACGATCGCCTCGGCCTTGAACAGCACGGCCGGGCACGCGATCCGCACCACCGTGCGCAGCAGCCGGGTGAGGTCGTGCACCTCCGGCTGGTTCTGGCAGGTGGTGCCGGGCCGCTTCCAGAGGAACGCGATCGCGTCGAGCCGGAACACCTCCACCCCGAGGTTCGCGAGGTGGCAGAGGATCTCGGCGAACTCGCAGACCACGTCGGGGTTCGCCCAGTTCAGGTCCCACTGGTAGTCGTTGAACGTGGTCCAGACCCAGCCGTCGAGGCCGTCGTCCCACGTGAAGTTGCCTGGCGCGAAGTCCGGGAAGACCTCGGGCAGCGAGGCCTCGTAGGCATCCGGCGTCCCACGGTCGGGGAAGACGTGGAAGTAGGCCCGCTTCCGCTCGTCGCCGGCCCGGGCGGCCTCGGCCCACGCGTGCTCACGGGCGACGTGGTTGAGCACCAGGTCGAGGCAGAGGCTGATCCCGTGCTCGCGCAGCCTGGTCGTCAGGACGCGCAGGTCATCGGTGTCGCCGAGGTCGGGCCGCACGGTGCGGTAGTCGGCCACGGCGTACCCGCCGTCGTTGGGCGCGGGCCGGGGGGTCAGCAGCGGCATCAGGTGCAGATAGGTGACGCCGAGGTCGGCGAGGTAGTCAGCGTGCTCGGCCACGCCCGCGAGGGTTCCGGCGAACCGGTCGGTGTAGGCGGCGTACCCGAGCATGTCGGGCCGCTGGAACCAGTCGGGCGCGGCCAGCCGACGGTCGTCGAGGGCACGCAGGTCGGCGGGCCGGTCGGCGTGCCCGGCGCGGGCGATCGCGACCAGCCGGTCACAGAGCGACTCCGCCGCCCGGTCGTCGAGCTGTGGCCAGAGGCGGCGGAGACTCGGCGAGAGATCGGGCCGCCAGCGCCGGATCCGGGTCTCGAGGTCGTCGGCCACGCAGCGAGTATGGCGGTACTCCGTGCAGAATCGCCCCCGTGACGCCCACCGAGCAGTCCTACCTCCTCGCCGTCGCGGGCGTGCGCCGCGAGACCGCCGATGCCGTGTCGGTGACGTTCGACGTGCCCGACGAGCACGCGGACGTGTTCGCGTTCTCACCGGGCCAGTTCCTCACGCTCGGCGTCCCCTCCGAGCTCACCGGGATCGTCGCGCGGTGCTACTCGATCAACGTGCCGCCGGGGGAGCCGCTGAACGTGACAGTCAAGCGGACCGTCGACGGCTACGCGTCCAACTGGATCAACGACCACGTGACCGTGGGCGACCGGATCCGGGTGCTGCCGCCGAGCGGGATCTTCACCCCGCACGACCTCTCCGAGGACCTGCTCCTGTACGCCGGCGGGTCGGGCATCACGCCGATCATGTCGATCACGCGGACGGCGCTGCGCGACGGGACCGGCCGGGTCGTGCTGTTCTACGCCAACCGTGACGAGCGGTCGGTGATCTTCGCCGAGCCGCTCCGCGAGCTGGCCGCGGCGCACCCCGATCGGCTGCAGGTCGTCCACTGGCTCGAGTCGGCGCAGGGCCTTCCGACGCCCGAGCAGCTCGCGGCGTTCGCGGCCGACCGGCTCGACTGGAACGCCTTCGTCTGCGGCCCGGCCCCCTTCATGAAGGCGACCATCGCCGTCCTCAAGGAGCTGGGGTTCCCGCGGGCCCGCCGCCACCAGGAGAAGTTCGTCTCGCTGGGTGGCAACCCGTTCGGTGACGTGGGTGAGGTGCTGGCCGCGCAGGCGACGTTGGCTGCGGCGGACGATCCCCTCGGCGGCTAGCGGCGTACGCTCGCGAGCGCCATGCTGGGGGCCATGAGCGTCCCGTTCACGGTGCCACCCGACGGGGGCCGGCTGCTCGATCTCGGCACGTTCGAGGCGGTCGTGCTCGCCGAGGGCGGCGACACCGACGAGGAGTTCTCGCTGCTGCGGACCCAGCAGGAGCCGCCGGGCTTCGGCCCGCCGCTGCACCAGCACGTCGACGCGGCCGAGGCCTTCTACGTGCTCGAGGGCACCTACCAGATGTTCTTCGAGGACCGGCAGGAGCTGTGTCCTCCAGGGACGTTCGTCTACGTGCCGCGTGCTGTGCCGCACACGTTCCAGGTCGTCTCCGACGTCCCCGGCCGGAAGCTGAACCTGTTCGCTCCCGCCGCCATGGTCGGGTTCTTCGAGGAGCTGTCGGCGGCGGAGGCCGACGGGACGGCGACGCCCGAGCGGCTGGACCGGATCGCGGAGCGGCACGCGATGGAGGTCCTCGGCCCGGTACCCGACTCCTACCTGTAGGGCCTGGTCACCACCCCCGCGCCCGCCACTCCGCCAGGTGCGGCCGCTCCGCGCCCAGCGTCGAGTCACCCCCGTGGCCGGGGTAGAACCAGGTGTCGTCCGGCAGCGTTCCGAAGAGCTTGGTCTCGACCTCGTCGACCAGCTGCCGGAACGCCGCGTCGTCGCCGAACGTCGCTCCCACGCCGCCCGGGAACAGCGAGTCGCCCGTGAACAGGTGAGGGTGACCGGCGGGGTCGTCGTAGACGAGGCAGATCGAGCCAGGGGTGTGGCCGGCGACCGCGATGACGCGCAGCTCGCACGATCCGACCGTGACCGTGTCGCCGTCGGCGACCGTGCGGTCGACGGGGACGCCGGTCTGCTCGGTGATCGCTCCCGCATCGGGCGCCCCGGCCACCGTGGTGGCACCGGTGATCGACACGAGCTCCGCCAGCGCGCGGTGGTGGTCCCAGTGCTGGTGGGTCGTGACGATGGTGTCGAGCCGGCCGTCGGCGAGCTGGACCAGGCTCTCGGCGCCGTCGGCCGCGTCGACCAGCAGCTGGTCGCCGGTGGCGCGGCACTGGAGCAGGTAGCAGTTGTTGGCCATCTCGGGGTCGACGGCGTACTTCGTGATGGTCAGGTGCTCGAGCTCGCGGACGTCGGCGAGGCCGCGCGGGGTGACGTCGCCGGTGTAGGCCATCACCAGCCCTCGATCCTCGGCAGCTCACCGCGGCTGCTCGTGACCTGGTCGCTCGCGCGCCGCCCTGTCAGCCACCACGCCACGTGGGCGACCGGACCGGTGACGACCATCCCGTCGCCGCTGACGGCACCGACGTCCCACGTCCGGTCGGAGTCCAGCGGGGTGACCCGGAAACCCGGCTCCGGGTCGAGCCGGCGCACCATGCCGTCGACGACCAGCTCCGCGAAAGGCTGGGGCCAGTCGTCGGCCGTGTAGGCGAGCCCCAGGTCGGCGTGGTGGATCTCGATCTCGCGCACCCGCATCAGCGGGAGGGCGTCCAGCGGGAACGTCGGGCCGTCCGGCACCCGCTCGAACCGGCCCGACCACGCGTCGTCCGGGACGGCCTGGACCGTGTCGGCGAACGTGGTGAGCGACGCCAGCAGGCGTCCCCGCAGCTCGGAGTGCTCGGCGGCGGCAAGCTCCTCGATGTCCCGCTCCCGAGCGTCGGCCGAGGCGTACATCGGCACCTGCTCGTCGTCGAGCACCCCGGCGAGCACGCCGGCCAGGGCCTCGCCGTTGAGGGCCAGGTGGGCGACGACGTGCGCGCGGCTCCAGCCCGGGAGCAGCGAGTCGGCGTCCCAGTCGTCGTCGTGGAGGCCGTCGACGGTGCGCGTGAGCCGTTGTCCGGCTTCGGCCAGGTGGTCGAGGTCCAGGGGATGCTCCATGCCGCACATCCGACCCCGGAGACGGGCGGCTTGTCCACTCACCCGATCACGCGAAGCGGGTTGTCAGGGGTGGGTCTTAGTCTTGGACAGGTCGGCGTGCCGGGTTGCGGCCCGGACACCGGCGTACGAACATGTGTTCGACAGCAGGACGACAGCCAAGCACGCAGCACGACGACGGGACCGCAGTGGCCGACCAGCTCATCATCCGGGGTGCCCGGGAGCACAACCTCAAGGACATCTCGCTCGACCTGCCTCGCGACGCGCTGATCGTCTTCACCGGGCTGTCCGGCTCGGGCAAGTCGAGCCTCGCGTTCGACACGATCTTCGCCGAGGGCCAGCGGCGGTACGTCGAGTCGCTCTCGGCGTACGCCCGCCAGTTCCTGGGCCAGATGGACAAGCCCGACGTCGACTTCATCGAGGGTCTGTCGCCGGCCGTCTCGATCGACCAGAAGTCCACGTCGAAGAACCCGCGCTCCACCGTCGGCACGATCACCGAGGTCTACGACTACCTCCGGCTGCTCTTCGCCCGGATCGGCCACCCCCACTGCCCCACGTGCGGCGCGGCGATCGAGCGGCAGACGCCGCAGCAGATCGTCGACCGGGTGCTCGCGCTCGAGGAGGGTCGCCGCTTCCAGGTGCTCGCCCCGATGATCCGCGGCCGCAAGGGCGAGTACATCGAGCTGTTCAAGCAGCTCCAGACCCAGGGGTTCTCCCGGGCACGCGTCGACGGCGAGACCTCCTCGCTCGACGACCCGCCCAAGCTCGACAAGCAGCGCAAGCACACGATCGAGGTGGTCGTCGACCGGCTCGCGGTCAAGGAGTCCGCGAAGCGCCGGCTCACCGACTCGGTCGAGACCGCGCTCAACCTCGCGGGCGGCCTCGTGGTCCTCGACTTCGTCGACCTCGACGCCAAGGACCCGGGCCGCGAGCTGCGGTTCTCCGAGAAGATGTCGTGCCCCAACGACCACACGATCGACACCGACGAGCTCGAGCCGCGGTCGTTCTCGTTCAACAGCCCCTTCGGCGCCTGCCCCGAGTGCCACGGTCTGGGCACCCGTCTCGAGGTCGACCCCGACCTGGTCGTGCCCGACCAGACCGCGTCGCTCGGCGACGGCGCCATCCAGCCGTGGAGCCAGGCCCACGTCGCCGACTACTTCCAGCGGCTGATGGAGGCCCTCGGCAACGAGCTCGGCTTCGACCTCGACACCCCGTGGGGCGACCTGACCGCCAAGCAACAGAAGTCGCTGCTCTGGGGACACCCGACCAAGGTGCACGTCGTCACCCGCAACCGCTACGGCCGCGAGCGCTCCTACTACGCCCAGTTCGAGGGTGTGCAGAGCTACATCGAGCGCCGCCACCGGGAGGCCGAGTCCGACACGAGCCGCGAGCGCTTCGAGGGCTTCATGCGCGAGGTGCCGTGCCCGGCGTGCGAGGGGTCGCGCCTCAAGCCGGTCTCGGTGTCGGTGACGATCGGCGAGCACAACATCGCCGAGGTCTGCCGGCTCCCGATCAACGAGTCCGCCGAGTTCCTGCGTGGCCTCGACCTGAGCCCACGCGAGAAGCAGATCGGCGAGCGCGTCCTCAAGGAGATCCTCGAGCGCCTCAACTTCCTGCTCGACGTCGGCCTCGACTACCTCACCCTCGACCGGCCCTCCGGGTCGCTGTCGGGCGGCGAGGCCCAGCGGATCCGGCTCGCGACACAGATCGGCGCCGGCCTGGTCGGCGTCCTCTACGTCCTCGACGAACCCTCGATCGGGCTCCACCAGCGCGACAACCAGCGGCTGATCGAGACGCTCAAGCGCCTCAAGGACCTCGGCAACACCCTGATCGTGGTCGAGCACGACGAGGACACGATCCGCACCGCCGACTGGGTCGTCGACATCGGCCCGGGCGCGGGGGAGCACGGCGGCCAGGTCGTCCACTCCGGCTCCGTCGCAGGGCTGCTCGAGCACGCCGACTCGATCACCGGCCAGTACCTCTCCGGCCGACGCGAGATCCCGGTCCCCGCCGTACGCCGCCCGCGCACCACGGGTCGTGAGCTGGTCGTCAAGGGCGCCCGCGAGCACAACCTGCGCGACATCGACGTGGCGTTCCCGCTGGGGCTCTTCGTGGCGGTGACCGGCGTCTCCGGGTCGGGGAAGTCGACGCTCGTCAACGACATCCTCTACACCTCACTCGCCAAGCAGCTCTACCGCGCCCGCACGGTGCCCGGCCGCCACCAGAAGATCACCGGCGTCGACGAGGTCGACAAGGTGATCCACGTCGACCAGTCGCCCATCGGCCGGACACCCCGGAGCAACCCGGCGACCTACACCGGGGTCTTCGACCACGTCCGCAAGCTCTTCTCCTCCACTCCGGAGGCCAAGATGCGGGGCTACCTCCAGGGCCGGTTCTCGTTCAACGTCAAGGGCGGTCGCTGCGAGGCCTGCTCCGGCGACGGCACGATCAAGATCGAGATGAACTTCCTCCCGGACGTCTACGTCCCGTGCGAGGTGTGCCACGGCGCCCGCTACAACCGCGAGACGCTCGAGGTCCACTACAAGGGGAAGACGATCGCCGAGGTCCTCGACATGCCGATCGAGGAGGCCGCCGATTTCTTCGCGGCCGTGCCCGCGATCTCCCGCCACATGAAGACGCTGTGCGAGGTCGGGCTGGGATACGTCCGCCTGGGTCAGCCGGCCACGACGCTGTCCGGCGGTGAGGCGCAGCGGGTCAAGCTCGCCAGCGAGCTGCAGAAGCGCTCCACGGGCCGCACCGTCTACGTGCTCGACGAGCCCACCACCGGCCTGCACTTCGAGGACATCCGCAAGCTGCTCGGCGTGCTGTCCAGCCTGGTCGACAAGGGCAACACCGTGCTCGTGATCGAGCACAACCTCGACGTCATCAAGACCGCCGACTGGATCGTCGACATGGGTCCCGAGGGCGGCTCGCGCGGCGGGCTCGTCGTGGCGGAGGGGACGCCCGAGGAGATCGCCGTCCACCCGGACTCCCACACCGGCACGTTCCTCGCGCCGCTGCTCGAGGGCCGGGCCGCCGCGCAGCCGACCCGCCGCCGGGCCGCCGCGGCGGCCGCACCCGCGACGAAGTCGGCCACCAAGAAGGCGACGTCGACGAGGAAGGCCGCCAAGAAGTCCGCCGCGACGAAGACTGCCGTGAAGAAGACCGCGGCCAAGAAGATCGCGCGCTACTAGCCCGGCGCGTCGCCCCGCAGTGACCTCTCCATCAACTGGGTAGGGTCCAAGCAGTCAGGCCCAGCTATCCGAGGAGCGTGCCGTGAGCGCCAGCAGTGCCCGTGCGGGAAGCCCCGATCTCGTCGACCGGCGGCGCCTGCTGAAGTGCGCGGCCCTGTGCGGCGCCGCGCCGGTCCTGGTCGCGTGCGGCTCCGACGAGGCCACCCCGGGCGGAACCGGCCCGGTGGCCAGTGGCCGCGCGGGAGAGGCGCTGGTCCCGACGGCCGAGGTGCCGGTCGGGAGCGGGGTGGTGCTCGACGACGTGATCGTCGCGCAGCCCACGGAGGGCGAGTTCGTCGCGTTCACGACCGCGTGCACCCACCAGGGCGCCAAGGTCGCCGACGTCAGCGCCGACGGGGTCATGACCTGCAGCCTCCACGGGAGCCAGTTCTCCATCGACGGCGGCGAGAACCTCCGCGGGCCCAACGACGATCCCCCCGGCAGCGTCGCCGACCTGCCGGCTGTCGAGGTCACCGTCGAGGGCGACCAGGTCGTCCGCGCCTAGCCGAATCCTGAGGCTGACGCCCGGGCGCCCCGCCGCGTCCGCGACGGGGCTCCCGAGGTGGCTGCTCAGAGGTCGGTCGGACGCAGCGCGTAGTCACGGGACGATCGGATTGTTCGGGGTCGGGGACCAGCCCACCGAACCGGCAGAGCGTCGGACCCCGCCCGTAGGGTGGGAGACGTGGCCAGCCCTGCGTCGTACCGCCCGGAACCGGGGTCGATCCCGACCCAGCCGGGCGTCTACCGCTTCCGCGACGCACGGGGCCGTGTGATCTACGTCGGGAAGGCGATCAACCTCCGCTCGCGGCTCTCGTCCTACTTCCAGGACCTCTCGAACCTGCATCCGCGCACGGCCACGATGGTGGCCACGGGAGCGTCGGTGGAGTGGACCGTCGTGAAGAACGAGGTGGAGGCGCTGCAGCTGGAGTACTCCTGGATCAAGGAGTTCGACCCGCGCTTCAACATCAAGTACCGCGACGACAAGTCCTACCCCTGGCTGGCCGTCACGCTGAGCGACGAGTTCCCGCGGGTCATGGTCGGCCGCGGCGCCAAGAAGCGCGGCACCCGCTACTTCGGCCCCTACTCCCACGCCTGGGCCATCCGCGAGACCGTCGACCAGCTGCTCCGGGTGTTCCCGATGCGCTCGTGCACCAACGGCGTCTTCAAGCGGCACGGCCAGATCGGCCGGCCCTGTCTGCTGGGCTACATCGGCAAGTGCTCCGCGCCGTGCGTCGGCAAGGTGTCGGCCGAGGAGCATCGCGAGATCGTCGACGACCTCTGCGACTTCATGGCCGGCCGCACCGCGGCGTTCGTGAAGCGGATCCAGCAGGAGATGTACGCCGCGTCGGCGGCCGAGGAGTTCGAGCGGGCGGCGCGGCTCCGCGACGACCTCGGGGCGCTCGAGAAGGCGCTGGCGAAGCAGGCGGTGGTGCTCGGCGACGGCACCGATGCCGACGTCGTGGCTCTCGCCGAGGACCCGCTCGAGGTCGCCGTCCAGATCTTCTACGTCCGCAACGGCCGGGTCCGGGGGCAGCGCGGCTGGGTCGCCGACCGCGTCGCCGAGGGGGGCACCCCCGAGCTGGTGCAGGACTTCCTGCTCCAGCTCTACGGCGGCGCCGACGACGACGACACCATCCCGCGCGAGGTGCTGGTGCCGGCGCTGCCCCCCGACGCCGAGACGCTGGAGGAGCTGCTGTCCGACCAGCGGGGGAGCCGGGTGCGGATCCGGATCCCCCAGCGGGGTGACAAGCGGACCCTCCAGCAGACCGTCGCCCGCAACGCGGCCGAGGCGCTCGCCCTCCACAAGACCAAGCGCGCCAGCGACCTGACCACCCGCAACCGGGCGCTCGAGGAGATCCAGCTGGCGCTCGAGCTGCCGGAGGTGCCGCTGCGGATCGAGTGCTACGACGTGTCCAACCTGCAGGGCACGGAGGTGGTCGCGTCGATGGTGGTCTTCGAGGACGGCTTGGCTCGCAAGAGCGAGTACCGCCGGTTCGTGATCCGGTCCGTCGACGGCCAGAACGACGTCGCGGCCATGCGGGAGGTCATCTCCCGCCGGTTCAAGCGGCTGATCGACGAGTCTCGACACGCCTCGCTGGCGCTCGGCGGCTCGACCACCAAAGACACGGCGGACGTCGAGTCAGGGCCGATGCTGGTCGACCCCGAGACCGGCCGGCCCCGCTCGTTCTCCTACGCGCCGGGCCTGGTCGTGGTCGACGGCGGTCCGCCGCAGGTCGCGGTCGCCCGGGAGGCGATGACCGAGCTGGGCTTCGCCGACATCCCGGTGTGCGGCCTGGCGAAGCGCCTCGAGGAGGTGTGGGTGCCCGACGAGGACGACCCGGTCATCTTCCCGCGCACGTCCGAGGGGCTCTACCTGCTCCAGCGGGTGCGCGACGAGGCCCACCGGTTCGCGATCACCCACCACCGGTCGCGGCGGTCCAAGTCGATGGTCGAGAGCCTGCTCGACGACGTCCCGGGCCTGGGCGAGGTACGCCGCAAGACGCTGCTCAAGCACTTCGGGTCGCTCAAGAAGCTGCGGGCCGCCACCGTCGAGGAGATCGCGGAGGTGCCCGGGATCGGCGAACGCACCGCCACCGCCATCAAGGATGCCGTGGCCACGACGGCCCGACAGAATGTCACGGTGAACACCGCGACCGGCGAGATCGTGGAGGAGGCGTGATGGAGCGGACGACCACCGGTGAGCTCGTCGTGGTGACCGGCATGACCGGCGCCGGGCGCAGCACCGCCGCGAAGGAGCTCGAGGACCTCGGCTACTACGTCGTCGACAACCTCCCGCCGTCGCTGCTCCGTGACGTCGTCCGGCTGGTCGACGAGACCCGCGGGGTCCAGCAGCCGATCGCGGTGGTCGTCGACGTCCGCTCCGGCGCGTTCTTCCAGTCGCTGACCGCCAACCTCGCGCAGGGCGCCACCGGCCGGAAGGCGACGCTGGTGTTCCTCGAGGCCACCGACGACGTCCTCGTGCGCCGGCAGGAGGCCGCTCGCCGGCCCCACCCGCTGCAGGGTGCCGGCCGGCTGCTCGACGGGCTCCAGCGCGAGCGGGTGGTGCTCGGCGACGTCCGCAGCAACGCCGACCTCGTGATCGACACCTCCGACCTCAACGTCCACCAGCTGACCGACCGGATCGCGGAGGCGTTCGGCACCGACGAGACCACCCAGCTCAAGGTCACGGTCATCAGCTTCGGGTTCAAGTACGGCATCCCGGTCGACGCCGACTTCGTCGCCGACATGCGGTTCCTGCCCAACCCTCACTGGGTGCCGGAGCTGCGGCCGCTCACCGGCCGCGACGAGCCGGTCGCCCACTACGTCACGAGCCAGCCAGGCGCCGCGGAGTTCCTCGACGGCTACCTCCCCGTGCTGCGGCAGGTCGCCGACGGCTACCTCAACGAGGGCAAGCGGTTCATGACCGTGGCGGTTGGCTGCACCGGCGGCAAGCACCGGAGCGTCGCGATGAGCGAGGAGATCGCCGCGCGGCTCGCGCTGCAGGGGTACGACGTCCGGGCCACCCACCGCGACCTCGGGCGGGAGTGAGGGTGCGGCCGACCGCCCAGTCGGTGGTCGCCCTCGGAGGGGGCCACGGGCTGCACGCGTCCCTGAGCGCGCTCCGGCTGCTGCACGACGACCTGACCCTCGACCGGGTGACGGCGGTGGTGACCGTCGCCGACAACGGTGGTTCGTCGGGCCGGCTCCGAGGCGAGTTCGGGGTGCTGCCGCCCGGCGACCTGCGGATGGCGCTGGCCGCCCTCTGCGGCTCCGACGACTGGGGCCGCACCTGGGCCGACGTGGTCCAGCACCGGTTCGCCGGGGACGGCGAGATGCGTGGCCACGTCATCGGCAACCTGCTGATCGTGGGCCTCTGGGAGCGCTTCGGCGACCACGTCCGCGCACTCGACTGGGTGGGTCGCCTGCTCGGCGCGCACGGTCGGGTGCTCCCCATGGCGCTGACGCCCCTGGACATCACCGCCGAGGTCCGCGGGCTCGACCCGGTCGACCCGATGGTCATCCGGACCGTGCGCGGCCAGGTCGAGGTGGCGACCACCGACGGCGAGATCGTCTCCGTGGCGCTCGACCCGCCCGACCCGGCCGGCTGCCCCGAGTCGGTGGCCGCGATCCGCGACGCCGACTGGGTCGTGCTCGGACCCGGCTCCTGGTTCACCTCGGTCATCCCGCACCTGATGGTGCCGACGCTGCGCGACGCGCTGGAGCACACCGACGCCCGGCTGGTGGTGGTGCTCAACCTCGAGCCGCAGGCGGGGGAGACCCACGGCTACGGGCCCGAGGACCACCTCGGCGCGCTGTTCGAGCACGCCCCCGACCTGCGGATCCACACCGTGGTCGCCGAGCGCCGGAGCGTGGCCGACCCCCAAACGCTGGCGGCTGCGGTGGCCTCGGCCGGGAGTCGGCTGGTCATCGCCGACCTGGCCGCCCTCGATGAGTCCGGTGGGCCGATGGCACGCCACGACCCCGAGCAGCTCGCGTCGGCGTACCGCTCGGTCTTCGAGGCCCTCGACGACGAGTGAGGGCTGCCCGTCCGGGGCCGAGGGTTGTTGACGTGCATGGCAGGATCGGCCGCATGGCGATGACGGCTCAGGTGAAGGCGGAACTGGCCAACACCCCGATCACGAAGACCTGTTGCCGCAAGGCCGAAGTCGCATCCATGCTGCGCTTCGCGGGTGGCCTCCACATCGTCAGTGGGAAGATCGTCGTCGAGGCCGAGCTCGACACCGGAGCGGCTGCGCGCCGGCTCCGGAAGGACATCGCCGAGGTCTACGGCCACCAGTCCGACGTCGTGATGGTGCAGGGCAACGGCATCCGCAAGGGCAGCCGTTACCTGGTCCGGATCGTCAAGGACGGCGAGGCGCTGGCCCGCCAGACCGGGCTGCTCGACCAGCGGGGGAGGCCGGTGCGCGGCCTTCCGCCGGCGGTCGTCTCAGGTGGCAGCTGTGACGCGGTCGCCGCGTGGCGCGGTGCGTTCCTCGCCCACGGCTCGCTCACGGAGCCGGGTCGCTCGTCGTCCCTGGAGGTCACCTGCCCCGGTCCCGAGGCGGCGCTCGCCCTCGTCGGCGTGGCCCGGCGGCTCGGCGGGATCTCCGCGAAGGCACGGGAGGTGCGCGGCGTCGACCGAGTCGTGATCCGCGACGGCGATGCGATCGGCGCCCTGCTCACGCGGCTCGGCGCCCACGAGTCCCTGATGGCCTGGGAAGAGCGCCGGATGCGGCGCGAGGTCAGGGCCACCGCCAACCGGCTGGCCAACTTCGACGACGCCAACCTGCGCCGATCCGCCCGGGCCGCGGTGGCCGCGGGTGCCCGCGTCGACCGGGCGCTGGAGATCCTGGCCGAGGAGGTGCCCGACCACCTCAAGCTGGCCGGCTACCTGCGGCTGGAGCACAAGCAGGCATCCCTCGAGGAGCTCGGCGCGCTGCACGACCCGCCGCTCACGAAGGACGCGATCGCCGGCCGGATCCGGCGGCTGCTCGCGATGGCCGACAAGCGGGCCGAGGAGCTCGGCATCCCCGACACCGAGGCGTCCCTGACGCCGGAGATGCTGGCGGACGAGGCCTGACCCGGCTGCTCTAGCACAGGTTGGATCGATCAAACCTACTCGTTCGTACCGGGGGACGGGCGTGATCGGGCCAGGCGTCGGGCGGTAGGGTCGCGGCGTACCGACCCATCCACCCAGGAGTGCAGCTGTGACCGTACGCGTAGGCATCAACGGCTTCGGCCGGATCGGCCGAAACTTCTTCCGCGCCGTCCGCGCCTCGGGTGCCGACATCGAGATCGTCGGCGTGAACGACCTCACCGACAACGCCTCGCTCGCCCACCTGCTCAAGTTCGACTCGATCCTCGGCCGGCTCGACGCCGACGTGTCGAGCACCGACACCGCGATCAGGGTCGGCGACCAGGAGATCACCGCGTTCGCCGAGCGCGACCCCGCGAACCTGAAGTGGGGCGACATCGGCGCCGACGTGGTCGTCGAGTCGACCGGCTTCTTCACCGACGCGACGAAGGCGCGGGCCCACGTCGACGGCGGCGCCAAGAAGGTCATCATCTCGGCGCCGGCCACCAACGACGACGTCACGGTCGTGATGGGCGTGAACCACGACGACTACGACCCGGCCAAGCACACCGTCATCTCCAACGCCTCGTGCACGACCAACTGCCTGGCCCCGATGGCGAAGGCGCTCAACGACGAGTTCGGCATCGTCAAGGGCCTGATGACGACGATCCACGCCTACACGGCGGACCAGAACCTCCAGGACAACATCCACAAGGACCCGCGGCGTGCCCGCGCCGCCGCCCTGAACCTGGTCCCGACCTCGACCGGTGCCGCCAAGGCGATCGGCCTGGTGCTGCCCGAGCTGAAGGGCAAGCTCGACGGCTACGCCATCCGGGTGCCGGTCCCGACCGGCTCGGCCACCGACCTGACGTTCGAGGCCGGCCGTGAGACGTCGGTCGACGAGGTGAACGCTGCCGTCGAGGCTGCGGCCGACGGGCGCTACCTGCGCTACTCGACCGACCCGCTGGTCTCCACCGACATCGTCACCGACCCGGCGTCCTGCATCTTCGACGCACCTCTGACCAAGGTGATCGGCAACCAGGTCAAGGTGGTCGGCTGGTACGACAACGAGTGGGGCTACTCCAACCGGCTCGCCGACCTGATCGTCCACATCGGCGCGACGCTCTGATCGTGGGCGAGTACGGCGAGCTCGGGGACGTCCGGGGAAAGCGGGTCCTCGTCCGGTCCGACCTGAACGTCCCGCTCGACGGGGGCACGATCACCGACGACGGCCGGATCCGCGCGAGCGTGCCGACCATCCGCGCCCTGGCCGAGGCCGGCGCCCGGGTGGTCGTGACCGCCCACCTCGGCCGCCCGGACGGTGAGCCTGACCCGGCGTACTCCCTGGAGCCGGTGGCCGGTCGGCTCGGTGAGCTGCTCGGCCAGGAGGTCCGGTTCGCCACCGACACCGTGGGCCCGTCTGCCTCCGAGACGGTGGCCGGGCTCGAGGACGGCCAGGTCGCGGTGCTCGAGAACGTCCGCTTCAACGACGGCGAGACCAGCAAGGACGACGACGTGCGCGGCGGGTTCGCCGACCAGCTCGCGCAGCTCGCCGACGCGTTCGTGAGCGACGGCTTCGGAGTCGTCCACCGCAAGCAGGCGTCGGTCTACGACGTGGCGCTGCGGTTGCCCGCCGCGATGGGCGGCCTCGTCGCCGCAGAGATCGACGTGCTGCGACGGCTCACCCACGAGCCGGAGCGCCCGTACGTCGTGGTGCTCGGCGGGTCGAAGGTCTCCGACAAGCTCGGCGTGATCGACAACCTGCTCGGCAAGGCCGACCGGCTGCTGATCGGCGGCGGCATGGTCTTCACGTTCCTCAAGGCCCAGGGCCACGAGGTCGGGAAGAGCCTGCTGGAGGACGACCAGCTCGACGTGTGTCGCGAGTACCTCGCGCGGGCGGAGGAGTCCGGGGTGGAGATCCTGCTCCCCACCGACATCGTCGTCGACACGGCGTTCCCCTCCGACGACCGCGAGCCGGAGCCGCGCGTGGTCTCGGCCGAGGCGATCCCGGCCGACTCGCTGGGGCTCGACATCGGGCCGGAGTCGGCGGCCCGGTTCGCGGAGGCGGTGGCGGCCGCCAGCACGGTCTTCTGGAACGGCCCGATGGGCGTCTTCGAGACCGACGCGTTCGCGGCGGGCACCCGGGCGGTCGCCGAGGCCCTCACCAAGGTCGGCGGGCTCTCGGTGGTCGGCGGCGGCGACTCCGCGGCCGCCGTCCGCTCCCTCGGGTTCGACGAGGCCGCGTTCGGTCACATCTCCACCGGCGGTGGCGCCAGCCTCGAGTACCTCGAGGGCAAGGAGCTCCCCGGCATCTCGGTGCTCGAGCGCTGACGCCCGGCCCATCCTCACGACCAAGGAGTTCCCATGTCCCGCACGCCACTGATGGCCGGCAACTGGAAGAGCAACAAGAACCACCAAGAAGCCGTGGTGCTGGTCCAGAAGCTCGCCTGGACGCTCGCCGACAAGAAGCACGACTACGGTCGCGCCGAGGTCGTCGTCGTCCCGCCGTTCACCGACCTCCGCTCGGTGCAGACGCTCATCGACGGCGACCAGCTGCTCGTGAAGTACGGCGCGCAGGACGTGTCGGTCCACGACGGCGGCGCCTACACCGGTGAGATCTCGGCCGCGATGCTGGCCAAGCTGGGGTGCTCGTACGTCGTCGTCGGTCACTCGGAGCGCCGGGAGTACCACGCCGAGACCGACGACGTGGTCAACGCCAAGGCCCGTCGGAGCCTCGACGGCGGGATGGTCCCCATCGTCTGCGTGGGCGAGGGCCTGGAGGTGCGCCAGGCCGGGGAGCACGTGCCCCACACGCTCGCGCAGGTCGACGGCTCCCTCGCCGGGTTCTCCGCGCAGGAGGTCGCCGACCTGGTGATCGCCTACGAGCCGGTCTGGGCGATCGGGACCGGCGAGGTGGCGACTCCCGACGACGCGCAGGAGGTGTGTGCGGCCATCCGGGAGCGGATCCGCGAGGTCCACGACGACGCCGCCGCCGACGGCGTACGCATCCTCTACGGAGGTTCGGTCAAGGCCGCGAACGTCGCCGGGATCATGGACAAGAACGACGTCGACGGCTGTCTCGTCGGTGGTGCCAGCCTCGAACCCGACGAGTTCGGTGGCATCTGCCGGTTCTACGACATGCCTCTGCTGTGACCGGCCGAGCGTGACGTAGGATTCACGACCGTGACTCTGCTCTTCACCATCCTGCTCGTCATCACGAGCTTGCTCCTGATCGCGCTGGTGCTGCTCCACAAGGGCCGCGGCGGTGGTCTCTCCGACATGTTCGGCGGAGGCGTCTCGAGCTCCCTGGGCGGTTCCTCGGTCGCAGAGCGCAACTTGGACCGGATCACCATCGGAATCGGCGTGATCTGGTTCGCGTGCATCATCGCGCTGGGCCTGATCTTGGCCTACCAGAGTTGAGAGGAGCCCGCTCGTGGCTGGAGGTGGAAACGCAATTCGCGGGAGCCGGGTCGGTGCCGGCCCGATGGGCGAGGCCGAGCGTGGGGAGGCCGCGCCGCGGCAGGCCGTGGCCTACTACTGCTCGCACCAGCACCGCTCGGTCGTGACGTTCTCGGTCGAGGCCGCGGTACCCGACTCGTGGGACTGCCCGAAGTGTGGGCTGCCCGCGAGCATGGACTCGGACAACCCGCCGCCCGCGCCGAAGATCGAGCCCTACAAGACCCACCTGGCCTACGTGAAGGAGCGTCGCTCCGACACCGAGGCCGCCGACATCCTCGACGAGGCGCTGCAGCTGCTGCGTTCCCGCCGCAAGTCGGGCGACCTGATCTTCTGAGCTGACCGGGCAGAAAGTGCTCGTGATCGCTGGGCGACCGGGCGCATCTGCACGCCGCGCTCGCGGCACCTGTGGATGAACCTCGCCACGAGAAGCCGTTCGTCGCCACAGTGGCGCGGTGACCACTCGACCGTCGTGGCTGCCGGCCGACCTCGTGCTGCTGGACGACCGATGTCCCCTGCCCCTCGACCGGCCGTTCACACGCGCGCAGGCGGCGGCGCTCGGCGTTCCGCGCTCGGTCCTCGACACGCTCGTACGGCGAGCGCTGATCCGGCAAGTCGTGCACGGGGTGTACGTCGCGGCCCAGGTGGTCGACTCGATCGAGCTGCGGGCCGACGCGCTGTCGCTCGTCGTGCCGGAGACGGCGGTCATCACCGACCGGACCGCGGCCTGGCTGCACGGCGTCGATGCGCTGCCGCGGTCGGCGGTGCACGAGATGCCACCGATCCAGATGTTCGGCCGCGCCGGGTCGCGGCTCCGGCGCCCGGGCGTCGCCAGCGGGATCCGGCAGCTGCTCGACTCCGACGTCAGCGTGGTCAACGGACTGCTGGTCACGACGCCGCTGCGGACCGCGCTCGACCTCGGACGCCACCTGCGGCGGTTCGACGCGCTGGCAGCACTCGACGGCCTGCTGCGCGCCGGCGTCGACCACGACGAGCTGCTCGCGAACGTGGAGCGCTTCAAGGGCGACCGGGGCGTCGTGCAGCTGCGCTGGCTCGCACCGCTGGCGGACGCCCGTGCGGAGTCGGCTGCGGAGTCCGTCCTGCGACTTCACTGGCTCGACGCCGGTCTTCCGCCCCCGGACCTGCAGATCTGGGTGGCGGACGAGTGGGGTGACCCGACGTACCGGATCGATCTCGGGCTCGAGGAGCTGCGCTACGGCGCCGAGTACGACGGCCGCGCGTTCCACGGCCCGGAGCAGACGGCGCACGACCAGCGGCGGCGGGACTGGCTGTCGAGAAGGCGCTGGCTGATCGAGGTGTTCGGCCAGCCGGACGTCTTCGCGACCGGCGCCGACCCCGCCACCCGGTTGCGACGGGGCTTCGAAGCAGCCCGGCGTCGGGTCGGAGCCTGGCTTCCGCAGGGGCACTACCTGCAGTAGCGCCTGCTCACGGCCGTCCGCGGAGCACTTTCTGCCCGGTCAGGCTGTGGTGGGCGCACTGTGTGCCCGGTCAGAGGCGGGAGGCGGCCGCGTGGTCGAGGAACCAGGTCACGGCGGTGCCACCGTCGGGCAGCCCGGCGACCCCGCGGGCCGGGGTCTCCTCGACGGAGCCGTCGGCGGCGAGCGCGCGCCCGACGGCGTCGGCCTTCTCCTCGCCGTTGGCCACGAACCACAGTGCGCGGGTGCGGTCGAGGGCACCGAACGTCAGGCTGATCCGCTCCGGCGGCGGCTTGGGGGAGTCGGGCACGGCAACGGCCCCCCGGTCGGCGACGGCGAGCGCGGGGTGGCCCGGGAAGAGCGACGCGACGTGGCCGTCGGGTCCGATGCCCAGCATCAGCACCTCGAACGCGTCTGCGCCGTCCTCCCGCAGCTCCCGGCCGTACGTCGCCGCGGCCTCGTCGAGGGACAGGCCCGAGTCGGTGGCGGGTGCCTCGCGCACGTGGGCGGGTGGGACGCCGAGCCGGTCGAGGAACACGGTCCGGGCCGAGCGGGCGTTGCGGTCGTCGCTGTCGGCCGCGACGTACCGCTCGTCACCCCACCAGAACACGACCCGCGACCAGTCCACGTCCGAGTCGGCCCCGCGGCGGCCCAGCTCCTCGTGGATCCGGTTCGCGATGCTACCGCCGGTGAGCCCGACGTGGGGCACCTCGCCGCGCGCCTGGGCCGCCTCCAGCCGCCGCAACAGCTCACCGGCGACGGCGACCGCGACCCGGGCCGCGTCCTCGTGGACCTCGATGTCCGGCTCGTACATCAGGGCGTGTCCATCGCGAGCAGCCGCTGGGCGGTCGCCGCGTAGATGTCGTCCTCGTCGCTCCAGCGCAGCTCCTCACCGAGCAGCTCGGGCAGGTCACGCCGCTTCAGGGCCACCGGCCGGTCGGGGCGGTCGGGCGAGGAGAACATCGCCAGCTTCCCGTCGCCGCGGCTGATCCGGATGTCGCCGTCGGCGGTCTCCATCACCACCTCGGTGATGCCGGGCCCCTTCGTGTTCTTGCGCTCGGCCGGGACGCGGAGCCGCTCGTGCAGCCACGCCAGCAGCAGGTCCGCGCTCGGACTGATCCGCTCCGCCGAGACGACCACGCGCCTGACCTTGAGCGGCTGCTGGTCGAGCGCCGCCGCGAGCAGCGCCCGCCACGGGGTGATCCGGGTCCAGGCCAGGTCGGTGTTGCCGGGGGAGTAGGCGGCGCACTGCTCGCGCAGCGCCTTGAGCTTGCCGCGCGACACGAACGCGGAGTCGGTGATCCGGCGGCGGGCCAGCCTGCCCAGGGGGTCGGACGCGGGGTCCTCCGGGTGGTCTGCGGGCCACCAGGCGACGACCGGGGAGTCGGGCAGCAGCAGCGGCAGCACCACCGACTCGGGGTGCTTGACCACCTCTCCCTTGAGCCGGATCAGGGCCGTCTCGCCGGTCCAACCCTGCCCGATCGCGACCTGTGCGTTGACCTGCGCGGCGCCGCGACCGTCGCCCAGGATCACGCCCAGCACCCGCGCCGGGTGCTCGTGGGATGCCTGCTTGGCCGCGTCCATCGCCGTCTCGGCGTCGTCCTCGTCGACGACCACGATCAGGGTCATCACCATGCCCATCGCCGGGCTGCCCGCCCGGATCCGTCCGCGCACGAACTCCGCTGCGATCTCGGACGCGTTGGTGTCGGTGAGCTCGATCATCGGGTGCCTCCACTCATGGCCGCCGCCAGGTGCGGCCGTCGCGGGCCAGCATGGCGTCGGCGGACGCCGGCCCCCAGGTGCCGGCCTCGTAGTCCTCGGGCCGGGCCCTGCCGCGGTCGTCCTGCTTCGCCCAGTGCTCCAGGATCGGGTCGAGGATCCTCCACGAGAGCTCGACCTCCTCGTGCCGCGGGAACAACGGCGGGTCGCCGAGCAGCACGTCGAGGATCAGCCGCTCGTAGGCCTCGGGCGACGACTCGGTGAACGTCCCGCCGTAGGCGAAGTCCATGGTGACGTCGCGGATCTCCATCGAGGTTCCCGGCACCTTGGAGCCGAACCGGAGCGTGAGCCCCTCGTCGGGCTGCACGCGTACGACGAGGGCGTTCTGCGTCAGCTCCTCGGTGGCGCTCGCGTGGAACGGCAGGTGGGGGGCACGTTTGAACACCACCGCCACCTCGGTGACCCGGCGACCGAGCCGCTTGCCGTGCCGCAGGTAGAACGGGACCCCGGCCCAGCGCCGGTTGTCGATCTCGAGCTTGATCGCCGCGAACGTCTCGGTGGTGGACCGCTTCGCGATCCCCTCCTCGTCGTGGAACCCGCCGACCTTCACCCCGCCGGACCAGCCGGCGGCGTACTGCCCGCGCGCCGTGGTCAGGTCGAGCCGCTTCGGCAGGGTGATCGCCGCGAGCACCTTCTGCTTCTCGATCCGCAGGCTGCCGGCGTCGAAGTCGGTCGGCTCCTCCATGGCGACCAGCGCCATCAGCTGGAGAAGGTGGTTCTGGATCACGTCGCGGGCCGCGCCGATGCCGTCGTAGTAGCCGGCCCGGCCGCCGATCCCGATGTCCTCGGCCATCGTGATCTGGACGTGGTCGACGTAGTGGGAGTTCCAGATCGGCTCGAACATCGCGTTGGCGAAGCGCATCGCGAGGATGTTCTGGACCGTCTCCTTGCCGAGGTAGTGGTCGATCCGGAAGACCGACTCCGACGGGAAGACCGCGGCCAGCGTGTCGTTGAGCGCGCGGGCCGACTCGAGGTCGTGCCCGAAGGGCTTCTCCACGACGACCCGGCGCCAGCTGCCCGGCCCCGGCTCGGCCAGGCCGTGCTCCTGGAGCTGCTGCACGACGTCCCCGAAGAACTTGGGCGGGATCGAGAGGTAGAACGCGTGGTTGCCGTCGGTCCCGCGGACCTGGTCGAGCTCCTCGATGGTGCGCCGGAGGTGGTCGAACGCGACGTCGTCGGAGAAGTCGCCGGGCACGAACCGGAACCCCTCGGCCAGCTGTCGCCAGACCTCCTCGCGGAACTCGGTGCGGGCGTGCTGCTTCACCGCGTCGTGCACGATCTGGGCGAAGTCCTGGTCGGCCCAGTCGCGCCGGGCGAACCCGACGAGGCTGAAGCCGGGCGGGAGCAGCCCGCGGTTGGCGAGGTCGTAGATCGCCGGCATCACCTTCTTGCGCGAGAGGTCGCCGGTGACTCCGAAGATGACCAGGCCGCAGGGTCCGGCGATCCGTGGGAGCCGCCGGTCCTGCGGGTCGCGGAGCGGGTTGGGCCGGGTGGCAGCAGTCATCGCGGCCGTTCCCTGCGGTAGTAGTCGATGAGGGACCGGGTCGAGGCGTCCTGCGCGGCGAGGGCGTCGGCGTCGCCGGCCACCGCCGGGGTCACCTGCTGCGCGAGCTGCTTGCCGAGCTCGACGCCCCACTGGTCGAAGCTGTCGATGCCCCAGACGACGCCCTGCACGAACGTGATGTGCTCGTAGAGGGCGATCAGCTGCCCGAGCACCGACGGGGACAGCTCCGGAGCCATGATCGAGGTGGTCGGCCGGTTGCCCGTGAAGACGCGGGCCGGCACCAGTTCCTCGTCGGTGCCGTCGGCCCTGACCTCGTCGGCGGTCTTGCCGAAGGCGAGCGCCTTCGTCTGGGCGAAGAAGTTGGCCAGGAACAGGTCGTGGACGTCGGTGCCACCGTCAGCCAGGGGGTACGCCGGGCGGGCGACCGCGATGAAGTCGGCCGGCACCAGCCGGGTGCCCTGGTGGATCAGCTGGTAGAACGCGTGCTGCCCGTTGGTGCCCGGCTCGCCCCAGAACACCTCGCCGGTGTCAGTGGTGACGGGGGTGCCGTCCCAGCGGACGCCCTTGCCGTTGGACTCCATCGTCAGCTGCTGGAGGTACGCCGCGAACCGGTGCAGCAGCTGGGTGTACGGCAGCACGGCGTGGGTCTGCGCGTCGAGGAAGTTGGTGTACCAGACGTTGAGGAGGCCCATCAGCGCCGGGACGTTGCGGGCGAGCTCGGTGGTGCGGAAGTGCTCGTCGATGGCGTGCATGCCCGCCAGCAGCTCCGCGAACCGGTCGGGACCGATCGCGACGACCAGCGACGTACCGATCGCGGAGTCCAGGGAGTAGCGACCGCCGACCCAGTCCCAGAAGCCGAACGCGTTGTCGGGGTCGATCCCGAACTCCGCGACCTTGTCGAGCGCGGTCGAGACCGCGACGAAGTGCTGCGCGACCGCGTCGTCCTCGTCATGGCCGGTGAGCCCGTCGAGCAGCCAGGCCTTGCAGAGCCGGGCGTTGGTCAGCGTCTCGAGGGTGCCGAACGTCTTGCTCGACACGATGAACAGTGTCGTCGCGGGGTCGAGCCCGGCCAGGGTGGTGGCGCAGTCGGTCGGGTCGATGTTGCTGATGAACCGGCACTCCAGGCCGTCCTGCACGTACGGCGCCAGCGCCTCGTAGGCCATCACCGGGCCGAGGTCGGAGCCGCCGATCCCGATGTTGACGACGGTGCGGATCCGCTCGCCCGTGACCCCGGTCCACGTGCCGGAGCGCACCTGCTCCGCGAACGCGTAGACCCGGTCGAGCACCTCGTGCACGTCGGCCACGACGTCCTGGCCCTCGACCTCCAGCCGGGCGTCCGCCGGCAGCCGGAGCGCGGTGTGGAGCACCGCCCGGTCCTCGGTGACGTTGATCCGCTCGCCGGCGAACATCGCGTCGCGCCGTTCGGTCAGGCGGACCTCGTCGGCGAGGTCGAGCAGGGCGGCGAGCACGGCCTCGTCGAGCAGGTTCTTCGACAGGTCGACCCAGAGGTCGGCGGCCGTCAGCGTGAGCCGCTCGACGCGGCCGGGGTCGTCGGCGAACCAGGCGCGGAGGTCGGGGGAGAAGCCTGCCGCGAGCTCCGCGAGGCGCGACCATGCCGCCGTCGTGGTCGGGTCGAGGGTGCGTTCCTCCGCGCCTGCCGTCACCGGCGAGCCGCTTCCAGCGACTCCTCGAGGGTCTCGAGCATGGCGTCCCAGGCCGTGACGAACTTCTCGACCCCCTCCTTGATGAGGGCCTGGATGACGTCGTCGTAGTCGATCCCGGCCTCGGCCAGCGCCTTCATGTGCGCGTCGGCGTCGTCGTAGAAGGGGCGCACCCGGTCGCCACGGATCTCGCCGTGGTCGGCGACGGCGTCCAGCGTGGCCTCGGGCATGGTGTTGACGGTGTCCTCGACGACCAGGTCCACGACGTACATGGTGTCGTCGTAGTCGGGGTTCTTGACGCCGGTCGACGCCCACAGCGGGCGCTGCTTGCGGGCGCCCTTCGCCTCCAGCGCCTCCCAACGGTCGCCGGAGAAGAACTCCTCGAACATCTGGAACGCCAGCCGGGCGTTCGCGACGCCTGCCTTCCCACGCAGGTCGGGGTCGGTGCCGGGGCCGGAGGTGGCGGCCTCGAGTCGCTTGTCGATCTCGGTGTCGACCCGCGAGACGAAGAACGACGCCACCGAGTGGATCCCGCTGAGGTCGTGGCCGTTGTCGGCCGCCTGCTCCAGGCCGGCGACGTACGCCTCCATGACCTCGCGGTACTGCTCGAGCCCGAAGATCAGGGTCACGTTGACGGAGATGCCGGCGGCGAGCGTCTCGGTGATCGCCGGCCAGCCCTCCTTGGTCCCGGGGATCTTGATGAAGAGGTTGGGCTCGCCCACCGTCTCCCAGAGGTCGGCGGCCTCGCCGACCGACGACTTGGTGTCGTGGGCGATCCCGGGAGACACCTCGATCGAGACGCGTCCGTCGACGCCGTCGGTCGCGTCGAAGACCGGCCGGAGCACGCGGCAGGCGTCACGGACGTCGTCGGTGGTGATCTCGCGCGCCGCGCGGTCGACGTCGGCGCCGGCGGCGGCCAGCTCGCGGATCTGCTGGTCGTACCGCTCGCCGTCGGCGAGCGCCGCCTGGAAGATCGCCGGGTTGCTGGTCACGCCGACCACGTGGCTGTTCTTCATCAGGTCGGCCAGGTTGCCGGTCTCGAGGCGTTCGCGGGACAGGTCGTCGAGCCAGATCGAGACCCCGGCCTCGGTGAGCTGCTGCAGTGGGTTGGTGGACATCGGGTGTTCCTCCCTCTCGTGGGCCGGCAAGCCGCGGCGGTCAGCCGCCGGCCGCTCGGATGCTGTCGTCGGCCGCGTCCGCGACCGCCTCCGCGGTGACGCCGTACTCCCGGTAGATGCGGGCGTAGTCGGCGGACGCGCCGTACTGCTCGATCGAGACGATCCGGCCGTGGTCCCCCACGACCTCCCGCCAGCCCTGTGCGATCCCGGCCTCGACCGAGACCCGGGCCCTCACCCCAGGCGGGATCACGGTCTCGCGGTAGGACTCCTCCTGGGCGTCGTACCACTCACGGCACGGCATCGACACGACCCGCGCCCGGACGCCGCGCTCGGCGAGGATCGTGCGCGCCTCGACGGCGAGCTGGACCTCGGAGCCGGTCCCGACGAGGACGACGTCGGGCATGCCGGTACGGCCGTCGAGGTCGGGCGCGTCGATGAGGACGTAGCCGCCACGGTGGACGTTGCTCGTGTCGGAGAACCCGTCGACGCCGCGCGGGAAGACCGGCACGTTCTGGCGGGTCAGGACGAGTCCGGCGGGCCGGTCGTTGTGAGCGAGGACGGTCTGCCACGCGGCGGCGGTCTCGTTGGCGTCGGCCGGCCGCACGACGTCGAGCCCGGGGATCGCGCGCAGTACGGCCAGGTGCTCGATCGGCTGGTGGGTCGGGCCGTCCTCGCCGAGACCGATCGAGTCGTGGGTCCAGACGTAGGTGACGGGCAGCTGCATGATCGCCGCCAGCCGCACCGAGGGCCGCATGTAGTCGGAGAACGTCAGGAACGTCGCGCCGAACACGCGGCTGCCGCCGTGGACGGCGATCCCGTTGAGGATCGCGCCCATCCCGTGCTCGCGGATCCCGAAGTGGAGCACCCGTCCGGCGTACGGGTCGGCCTTCCACATCCCGGTGGAGCGCTCCGCCGGTGCGAAGGACGGCGCCGACTCGATCGTGGAGTTGTTGGACTCGGCGAGGTCGGCCGAGCCGCCCCACAGCTCGGGGATCCGCTCGGCGAGCACGTTGAGGACCTGGCCGGAGGCCTTGCGGGTCGCGACGCCCTTCGGGTCGGCGTCGAACGTGGGGAGGTCGGTGTCCCAGCCCTCAGGGAGGGTCCGGGTCTGCAGCCGCTCGTAGAGCGCGACGTCGGCCGACGGCTTCTTCGTCCAGGCCTGGAACCGCTTCTCCCACTCGGCCTGCGCGGCCTTGCCGCGCTCGACGGCCTGGCGGGTGTGGGCCAGGACGGCGGGGTCGACGTCGAACGTCCGGTCGGGGTCGAAGCCCAGCACCCGCTTGGTCGCGGCGACCTCGTCCTCGCCGAGTGCGGACCCGTGGGCCTTCCCGGTGTTCTGGGCGTTCGGCGCGGGCCAGGCGATGATCGTCTTCAGCACGATCAGGCTCGGCCGGTCGGTGACCCGCTCGGCCTTCTCGAGCGCCCGGTGGAGGGCCGGCACGTCCTCCTCGTACTTCTGACCGTCGTGGGTCCAGTCGACGGTCTGGACGTGCCAGCCGTAGGCGTCGTAGCGCTGGGCGACGTCCTCGGACAGGGCGATGTCCGTGTCGTCCTCGATGGAGATCTTGTTGGCGTCGTAGATCAGCGTGAGGTTGCCGAGCTTCTGGGTGCCGGCGAGCGACGACGCCTCGGACGAGACCCCCTCCTGGATGTCGCCGTCGCTGGCGAAGGCGTAGATGCGGTGGTCGAAGACCGACTCACCCGGCGCTGCGTTCGGGTCGAGCAGGCCGTGCTCGCGGCGGGCGGCCATCGCCATCCCGACCGCGTTGCCGATGCCCTGGCCGAGCGGACCGGTGGTGGTCTCGACGCCCGCGGTGTGGCCGTACTCGGGGTGGCCGGGGGTCTTGCTGCCCCAGGTCCGCAGCGCCTCGAGGTCCTCGAGCTCGAGGCCCCAACCGCCGAGGTAGAGCTGGAGGTAGAGGGTGAGGCTCGAGTGCCCGCAGGAGAGCACGAACCGGTCGCGGCCGGGCCAGTGAGGGTCGGCCGGGTTGTGCCGCATCACCTTCTGGAAGAGCAGGTACGCCGCCGGCGCGAGGCTCATCGCCGTCCCGGGATGGCCGTTGCCGACCTTCTGCACCGCGTCCATGGCGAGCACCCGGACGGTGTCCACGGCCTTCGCGTCGAGATCGGTCCAGTCGAGTGTGGTCACAGGGGTCCTCTCCGTGCCGTTGGTGGGTCGGGACGAGTGCGCCTCACGTGCGAGCCTACTCATGCGGGGCGATAGACTGCGAGGCGCATCAGCGCCCATCACCCGGCTCCCGTACCCGAGGACTCCCGTTGACATTCGTCGGCCATTCGGCCTCTGCGATCTCGCAGCCGCAGCCGACGCCCGCGACGCTCAAGGACGTCCTCGCGGCCTACGTCGGACTGATGAAGCCACGGGTCATCGAGCTGCTCCTGCTGACGACCGTGCCGGTCATGTTCTTCGCCGCGCGGGGCGTGCCCGACCTCGGCCTGGTGATCGCGACCGTCGTCGGCGGCACGCTCTCCTCGGGCTCGGCCTCGGCCCTCAACTGCGTCTACGACCGCGACATCGACGAGCAGATGCGCCGCACCCGGCGCCGGGCGCTGCCCCGCCACATCGTGTCCCCGATCTCGGCGACCGGGTTCGGCGTCGTGCTGGGCGTGCTGGCGACGGTGGTCCTCTGGACGTGGGTCAACCCGCTCTCGGCGATGCTCGCGCTCGCGGCGGAGGCCTTCTACCTGGTCGTCTACACCGTCCTGCTCAAGCGCCGCACCACGCAGAACATCGTCTGGGGCGGTCTCGCCGGCTGCTTCCCCGCCCTGATCGGCTGGACCGCGGTCACCGGTGAGCTGGCCTGGCCACCGGTGGTGCTGTTCATGGTCGTCTTCTTCTGGACGCCGCCCCACACGTGGGCGCTGGCGCTGCGCTACCGGGAGGACTACGCCAACGTCGACGTGCCGATGCTCCCCGTCGTCGCCCGCGCCGAGGTCGTCGGCCGCCAGATCGTGCTCTACTCCTGGGCGATGGTGGCGACGTCGCTGCTGCTGTGGCCGGTCGCAGGCACCGGCTGGGTCTACCCGGTCGCCGCCGCCGGGCTCGGCGCGGCCTTCCTCGTCGAGGCACACCGGATGTGGAGGCGCACGCGCGGCACCGAGGACCTCATCGCGATCCAGCCGATGCGGCTCTTCCACTCCTCGAACCTCTACCTCTCGCTGCTCTTCGTCGCGGTCGCGCTCGACCCGCTGCTCACGCGCTGACCGCCGCCGCGCGAAAGAAGTTCGAGAAGTTCGCGCCCCCGTGCAACCAACCCGCGGGCCACGACGTCGTAGGGGATGACAGCGCCCTGTCCGCCCACGGGGGTGCGGATCAGGGCGCTGTCGCCAGGTCGGCCCCGGACGTCGTCCGCGGCAGCAGCGACAGCAGCGCCCAGGTCATCGCCGCGGCGATCAGCGCGGCCCCGAAGAGGTGGAGCCCGACCAGCACCTCGGGCAGGTCGGTGAAGTACTGCACGAACCCGACCGTGCCCTGGAGCAGCTGGACCGCGAGCAGGAGCCGCACCGCCCGCCGGGCCGCCGCAGGCGCGGTCAGGGCCAGCCCGACGGTGAGGCCGACGAACAGGAACACCGCGTCGGCGTGCAGCTGGCTGACCTGGAGCGGGTCGAGGCCGGTGCGGGGGGAGTCGAGGTCGCCCGCGTGCGGGCCGGAGCCGGTCACGACCGTGCCGACGTACAGCACCACCCAGCCGGCGCCGAGGACGGCCCCACCGAGGCGGCGCACGCCCGGCGGAGCTCCGTGGCGGACCGGTCCGCGGAGCTCGTCGAGCAGGAGCACGCAGACGCCGATGATCGCCATCGAGACGAGCAGGTGGAACGACACGATCCACGGGTTGAGGTCGGTGAGGACCGTGACGCCGCCGATCAGCGCCTGGGACGGTACGCCGAGCGCGATGACGGTCGACAGCACCAACGGCCGTCGGCCGGCGTCGGCGCGGCGGGACGCGACGAGCGCCGCCAGCCAGCAGGTGATCGCGACCGCGGCGAGCACGAACGTGAGCATCCGGTTGCCGAACTCGATGGCGCCGTGCACGCCGAGCTCGCCGTGCGGGACGTAGGACCCGTCGGTGCAGCGCGGCCAGGTGGGGCAGCCGAGGCCCGAGCCGGTCAACCGGACGGCACCGCCGGTCACGACGATCCCGACGTTCGCCACCAGGTTCGCCACCGCGAGCGGCCACAGCAGCCGCGGCAGCGCGGCGAGGCTCACTCCCATCGGAACGTCCTCGCCGTCAGGACCGTGCCCACCGCGCCCCAGGCGACGAGCGCGAGCAGGTCGACGCCGGGGAACGTGCCGGACGTGAGCGCCGCCCGCATCGCCTCGCCCAACGCGCCCGAGGGCAGCCACTGGGCGACCGAGCCGTAGCTGCCGTACGACGACGCGGGCAGCACCACGGCCCCGCCGGCGAGCAGCAGCAGGTAGACGAGGTTGGCGGCCGCGAGCGTCGCCTCGGCCCGCAGCACGCCGGCCAGGAACAGCCCGAGGGCTGCGAACGCGAACGTCCCGGCCAGCGCGGCGAGCACCGACCAGAGCAGCCCGGCGCCGCCGGGCGCGGGCTGCCAGCCCAGCGCCAGCCCGACCCCGCCGATCACCAGGAGCTGGCCGAGCTCCACGAGCAGCAGCGCGCCGACCTTGCCGAGCAGCAGCCCGGACCGGGGGAGTGGCGAGCTCCCCAGCCGCTTCAGCACGCCGTAGCGCCGCTCGAAGCCGGTCGCGATGGCCAGCGAGGTGAACGCGGTCGACATCACCGCGAGGGCCAGCACGCCGGGGGTGAGGACGTCGACCGGGCGGCTGCCGAGGTCGAGGCCGAGCCGGTCCGCGCCGACGACCGCGCCCACCAGCACGATCACGGGGATGACGATCGCGAGCAGCAGCTGCTCGCCGTTGCGGACCAGCAGCCGCGACTCCATCGACGCCTGCGCGAGCACCATCCGAGGGAACGGCGCGGCGCCGGGCTGCGGCGCGAAGCCGGTCACGGGACGAGCTCCCGCCCGGTGAGCTCGAGGAACACGTCCTCCAGGGTCCGCTGGCCCAGCGACAGCGTCTCGGGCAGCACGTCGTGCTCCTCGCACCAGGCCGACACCTTCGCGAGCGTGGTGGAGTCGGCCGGTCCGGTCACCAGCAGGCTCACGTCGTCGAGCTGGGTGACCTCGGTGCGGTCGCCGAGCCGCGCGCGCAGCGAGTCCGGCGCCCCGGCCGGGAACGGCTTCGTCACCACCAGCCGGATGGTCGAGACCGTGCCGCCCCGGGTGAGCTCGAGCGGCGTGCCGCTCACCACGAGCCGGCCCCGGTCGATGATGTGCACCCGGTCGGCGAGCCGCTCGGCCTCCTCCATGTAGTGGGTGGTCAGCACGACCGTCACGCCGTCGGCGCGCAGCTCCGCCAGCAGCTCCCAGGTCGTACGTCGAGCCTGCGGGTCCATCCCTGCGGTCGGCTCGTCCACGAACACCAGCTCCGGCCGGCCGACGAGTGCCATCGCGAGCCCGAGCCGCTGCTGCTGCCCGCCGGACAGCCGGCGGTAGGGCGTCCGTCCGCAGTCGCCGAGCCCGAGTCGCTCGCTCAGCGCGTCGGTGTCGAGCGGGTGCGCGTGCAGCCGGGCGACGTGGTCGAGCATCTCGCGGGCACGGACCCCCGACCAGGCGCCTCCGGCCTGGAGCATCACCCCGATCCGCGGCAGCAGGTCGCGCCGGTCGCGGCGAGGGTCGAGGCCCAGCACCCGGACCGTGCCGCCCTGGGGACCGCGGTAGCCCTCGCACGTCTCGAGCGTGGTGGTCTTGCCGGCGCCGTTCGGCCCGAGCACCGCCGTGACGGTGCCGCGCTCGACCGTCAACGAGAGGTCGTCGACGGCCAGGGTGTCGCCGTACCGCATCATCAAGCCGTCGATCTCGACGGCGGGAGCGGCGGCGGACACGGGTGAAGTGTAGGAACGCGCGTCAGACCTCGACGTCGTCGGGGGCTTCCTCGTCCTGGAGCGTGCTGTCGGAGAAGACTGCGGGCGGCTCGCGCCACGGGTCGGTGTCGCCGGCCTCGGCGGCCCGCAGGGCCGCGTGCACCCGCGCGGGCGTGCACGGGATGTCGACGTGGCGGACCCCGAGGTGCGACAGCGCGTCGACGACCGCGTTCTGCACGGCGGGGGTCGCGCCGATCGTCGCCGCCTCGCCGATCCCCTTCACGCCGAGGTCGTTGTAGGGCGTCGGGGTCTCGGTGCTGTGGGCCTCGACCGAGGTGGTGTCGGCCGCGGTGGGGAGGGCGTAGTCGGCGAAGGTCGAGGTCAGCGGCGTGCCCTCCTCGTCGTAGACGAACTCCTCCCAGAGCGCCTGGCTGATGCCCTGCACGGCACCCCCGTGCTGCTGACCTGCGACCAGCAGCGGGTTGACCACCCGGCCGCAGTCGTCGACGGCGACGTGCCGCAGCGGGGTGACGAGACCGGTCTCGGTGTCGACCTCGACCACCGCCACGTGCGTCCCGAACGGGAACGTCGCGTGCTCCTGCTTGAAGTCGGAGCTGACCAGGAGCGGCTCGCCCCGCTCGGCGGCCTTCGTCGCCAGGTCGGCCCAGCTGACCGAGCTCGTGGGCACGCCCCGGACGGCGAGCCCGCCGCCTTCGCTGACCTCCACGTCGTCGGCGGCCGCCTCGAGCAGCTCCGCGGCGAGCACCCGCGCCCGCTCCAGCAGCTCGCCGGCCGCCTGGGAGACGGCCTGGCCGCCCATCTGCAGCGACCGGGCGCCGCCGGTGCCACCGCCGCGCGGGACGACCGAGGTGTCGGACTGCTCGTAGGTGATCCGGTCGAGGTCGAGGCCGAGGCGGTCGGCGACGATCATCGAGAACGCCGTCGCGTGGCCCTGGCCGTGGGCCGAGGTCCCGGCCCGGACCGTCGCGGAGCCGTCGCCGTGGATCTCCACGACACCGAGCTCCTGCCCGCCGAAGCCGGTGATCTCGACGTAGGACCCCAGGCCGATGCCGAGCTGGCGGACGTCACCCGCCTCCCGGCGGCGCGCCTGCTCCGCCCGCGCCCCGTCGACGTCGGCGAGCCGGAGCGCCTCGGTCAGCGGCAGGTCGTAGTCGCCGGAGTCGTACGTCGCTCCGGCGTGCGTCTGGTAGGGGAAGTCGTCGGGCGCGACGAAGTTGCGGCGCCGGATCTCCTCGGGTGCGAGCTCCAGCTCGTCGGCCGCCAGGTCGAGCAGGCGCTCCAGCAGGGCCGCCGCCTCGGGCCGCCCGGCGCCGCGGAAGGCACCGACCGGGCTGGTGTTGGTCACGACGCTCAACCCGTCCCACCGGACGCGCGGGATCCGGTAGGGGCCCTGGCCCATGGTCCGGGTCGAGCCGGCCGCGAAGCTGCCGCCGAAGCCCGCGTAGGCGCCGCAGTCGCCCACGACCCGCGCCCGCAGGCCGGTGATCCGGCCGTCGCGGGTGAGCCCCAGCTCGGCGTACTGCACCTGGCCGCGGCCGTGCATCGACAACATCGCCTCGCTGCGGGTCTCGGTCCACGCGACCGGCCGGCCGAGGGCCAGCGCGGCGCCGACGACCGCCGCGTGGTCGGGGGAGATGCCGGCCTTGCCTCCGAACGCGCCACCCACGTGGGGAGCCACGACCCGGATCTCCGCCTTGTCGATCCCGGTGAACTTCGCGAGCAGGCGTTGACCGAGGTGCGGGTGCTGGGTGGAGACCCAGACGGTCAGCCGGTGACCCGCCCCGTCGGGGGACGGGTCGGCCAGGATCGCGTTGCCCTCGATCGGCGCGGTCGCGAGCCGGTTGTTCTCGATCCGAGCCCGGACCACGACCTCGGCGTCGTCGAGCGGGTCGCCCTCCCCGAGCCGCCGGATCGCGATGTTGCGCGGGAGCTCGGCGTGGATCTCGGGCGCCCCCGCGTCGGCCGCGGCCTCCGGGTCGATGACGCCCGGGAGCGGTTCGTAGTCCACGTCGACCAGCTCCGCGGCGTCGACCGCCTGGGCGCGGGTCTCGGCGACGACGAGGGCCACCGGGTCGCCGACGTACCGCACCCGGTCGCCCGTCAGGGCGTAGCGCGGCACTGCGTCGTTGGCCTGCGCGAACATCGGGACCTGCTGCTCGCCGAGCTCGTCGGCGGTGAAGACGCCCACCACGCCGGGGGCGGCGAGTGCCTCGGCCGGGTCGATCCCCGTCACGTCCGCGTGGGCGAGCGGGCTGCGCACGAACACCGCGTGGAGCGCGTCCGAGCGGCCACGCGAGAGGTTGTCGACGAAGCTGCCACGGCCGCGGAGCAGCTCGGGGTCCTCCACGCGACGGACGGCGGTGCCCAGGATCGATCCAGCCATGGCGTCGACCCTAGTGGCGCGGCCCACGCGCGCGAGGGGGCGGGCGCGGTAAGCCGACCCTTACTTGAACCACTCCCCTCATTAACGGCACACTGGTGTTGTGGAAATCGTCGAGGAGCACCCGACCCGGGACCGCGTGGCACGCGCGATCCTGGTCAGCGGACCCTCGACGGCCGCCGTGCTGGCCGAGCAGCTGGCCCTGACGCCGGCTGCCGTGCGCCGCCATCTCGACCACCTCGTGAGCGAGGGCACGGTCGAGCCGCGCGACCAGCGGGTCTACGGCCACCGCGGCCGGGGCCGCCCCGCGAAGGTGTTCGCCCTCACCGAGAGCGGTCGCGACGCGTTCGACCAGGCCTACGACGACCTGGCGGCGGACGCGCTGCGGTTCCTCGCCGAGACCGCCGGCGACGACGCCGTCATGGAGTTCGCCCGCCGCCGGATGTCGTTCATCGAGCGTGACTACCAGCACGTCGTCGCCGCAGACCCCGCGCTGTCGCCGGCGGAGGCGCTCGCGAAGGTCTTCACAGACGAGGGGTACGCCGCCAACGTGCGTCAGCTCCCGCTCGTCGACCAGCGGAGCGTGGGGGAGCAGCTGTGCCAGCAGCACTGCCCGGTCGCCCACGTCGCACAGGAGTTCCCGCAGCTGTGCGAGGCCGAGACCGAGGCCATCGGCCGGATCCTCGGCACCCATGTCCAACGACTCGCCACGATCGCCCACGGCGACGGCGTCTGCACCACCTGCATCCCCGTCGTCACCAAGGAGAGGAAGACACCATGACCTCCATCGAAGAGCTCAACCCCGAACTCAAGGGGCTTCGCGAGCGCTACCAGTTCGGCTGGGCCGACAGCGACGTCGCGGGCGCGGCCGCCAAGCGCGGCCTGAGCGAAGAGGTCGTCCGCGACATCTCCGCGAAGAAGAGCGAGCCGCAGTGGATGCTCGACCTGCGCCTGAAGGGCCTCAAGCTCTTCCACCGCAAGCCGATGCCCACGTGGGGCTCGGACCTCTCGGACATCGACTTCGAGAACATCAAGTACTTCGTCCGGTCCAGCGAGAAGCAGGCGGCGACGTGGGAGGACCTCCCCGAGGACATCAAGAACACCTACGACAAGCTCGGCATCCCGGAGGCGGAGAAGCAGCGCCTGGTCTCCGGCGTCGCCGCTCAGTACGAGTCGGAGGTCGTCTACCACTCGATCCGCGAGGACCTCGAGGAGCAGGGCGTGCTCTTCCTCGACACGGACACGGCGCTGCGTGAGCAGCCCGAGCTGTTCCAGGAGTACTTCGGCACCGTCATCCCGGTCGGCGACAACAAGTTCGCCGCGCTCAACACCTCGGTGTGGTCGGGGGGCTCCTTCATCTACGTGCCGAAGGGGGTGCACGTCGACATCCCGCTGCAGGCCTACTTCCGGATCAACACCGAGAACATGGGCCAGTTCGAGCGGACCCTGATCATCGTCGACGAGGATGCCTACGTGCACTACGTCGAGGGCTGCACCGCGCCGATCTACTCGTCCGACTCGCTGCACTCCGCGGTCGTCGAGATCATCGTGAAGAAGGGCGGCCGGTGCCGTTACACGACCATCCAGAACTGGTCGAACAACGTCTACAACCTCGTCACCAAGCGGGCGACCTGCGAGGCCGGCGCCACCATGGAGTGGGTCGACGGCAACATCGGCTCCAAGGTCACCATGAAGTACCCCGCCGTCTACCTCATGGGCGAGCACGCGAAGGGCGAGACGCTCTCGATCGCGTTCGCCGGCGCGGGTCAGCACCAGGACGCCGGGGCCAAGATGGTGCACGCAGCGCCTCACACCTCCAGCTCGATCCTGAGCAAGTCCGTCGCCCGTGGCGGCGGCCGGACGTCGTACCGCGGCCTGATCCAGATCAACGAGGGCGCCCACGGCTCGAAGTCCAACGTGCTCTGCGACGCGCTCCTGGTCGACCAGATCAGCCGCTCCGACACCTACCCCTACGTCGACATCCGCGAGGACGACGTGTCCATGGGTCACGAGGCGAGCGTCTCGAAGGTGAGCGAGGACCAGCTGTTCTACCTGATGTCGCGCGGCATGGCCGAGGACGAGGCGATGGCGATGATCGTCCGCGGCTTCGTCGAGCCGATCGCCAAGGAGCTGCCGATGGAGTACGCCCTCGAGCTCAACCGCCTGATCGAGCTGCAAATGGAGGGAGCCGTGGGATGACGCGCCTCGCGCGTCTCCCACGGATGCCCGGCGGCGCTCCGCGCCGCCCATGGCACAGCGCGTGCCGGACCTACGTTTCCACCCAGAGAGCTGATCCGTGACCCTGACTGAATCCATGACTGACGCCCTCGAGATGTCGAGGGTGGAGTCCCACCTGCACCCGCAGGGGTCGTTCGACGTGGCCGACCACGCCGTCCCGACGGGCCGCGAGGAGATCTGGCGGTTCTCGCCGCTGAAGCGCCTCCGCGACCTGCACGCGGACGCCGTGTTCGGTGCCTCGACCACCAAGGTCGAGTGGAACACCCCCGACGGCGTCCGGGTCGCCACCGTCGACGGCGACGAAGCGCGGGCGCTGCGCGGCGTCTCCGGGCTCGTGCCCAACAACCGCTTCACCGCCCGAGTGCTGGCCGAGGTGCCGTCGACCCTGCTGATCGACGTGCCCGCCGCCCTCGAGGCCGACGAGCCGGTGCTGGTCGAGCTGACGGGTGCCGACGCCGCAGGCACCGAGGCCGGCCACGTCGCTCTCCGGTTCGGGGCGCACAGCCGCGCCACCGTGGTGCTCAACCACACCGGCAGCGCGTCGCTCGCGCAGGTCGTGGAGGTCGCCGTCGGCGACGGCGCCGACGTCACGGTGGTGTCGCTCCAGGACTGGGCCGACGACGCCGTCCACCTGACCCACACCCAGGCGCTGGTGGGTCGCGACGCGACCTACAAGCACGCGGCCATCAGCTTCGGCGGCGACGTCGTGCGGATGGACGCCAACGTGACGTACGACGGGTCGGGCGGCAGCGCCGAGATGCTCGGCCTCTACTTCGCCGACGAGGGCCAGCACATCGAGCACCGGCTGTTCGCCGACCACAACGCTCCCCGCACCCGCAGCCGCGTCAGCTACAAGGGCGCGCTGCAGGGCCGGGGTGCCCACACGGTCTGGGTCGGCAACGTGCTGATCCGCAAGATCGCGGAGGGCATCGACACCTACGAGGAGAACCGGAACCTCGTCCTCACCGACGGCTGCCAGGCCGACTCGATCCCCAACCTGGAGATCGAGACCGGGGAGATCGTGGGCGCCGGCCACGCGTCGGCCACGGGCCGCTTCGACGACGAGCAGCTGTTCTACCTGCGGTCGCGCGGGATCGAGGAGCACGAGGCGCGCCGGCTGGTCGTGCACGGCTTCTTCAACGACCTGATCCGCAAGATCGGCGTCCCCGCCATCGAGGAGAAGCTGGTCGCGACGGTGGAGGCCGAGCTCGCCAAGAACGTCTCCGAGAGGGTGCTGTGATGGCCTTCGAACGAGCCTGCTCCCTGGGTGACGTCGCCGAGGACGAGGCGCTCGGCGTCACGGTCGGGGCCTACGAGGTCGCGGTCGCCCGGCACGGCGAGGAAGTCTTCGCCGTGGAGAACATCTGCAGCCACGCGGCCGTCGCGCTCTCCGAGGGCGAGGTCGAGGACTGCACCGTCGAGTGCTGGCTCCACGGCTCGCGGTTCGACCTCCGCACCGGCAAGCCCACCGGCCTCCCCGCCACGGAGCCCGTGGCCACCTTCCCCGTCGACGTGAGAGACGGCGACGTCTACGTCGACACCACGACCACCCTGAACGGAGTGACCCCGCAGTGAGCACGTTGGAGATCAAGGACCTGCACGTCAGCGTCAACACCGAGGACGGCCCCAAGGAGATCCTCAAGGGCGTCACGCTGACCATCCGCGCCGGCGAGGTGCACGCGATCATGGGCCCGAACGGCTCCGGCAAGTCGACCCTCGCCTACTCGGTCGCCGGCCACCCGAAGTACGACATCACGAGCGGCAGCGTCACCCTCGACGGGGCGGACGTGCTCGCGATGTCCGTCGACGAGCGCGCCCGCGCCGGCCTGTTCCTGGCCATGCAGTACCCCGTGGAGGTGCCCGGCGTGTCCGTCGCCAACTTCCTCCGCACCGCCAAGACCGCGATCGACGGCGAGGCTCCCAAGCTGCGCACGTGGATCAAGGACGTCAACGGCGCGATGGTGCAGGCGGGCCTCGACGCGACGTTCTCGCAGCGCAACGTCAACGAGGGGTTCTCGGGCGGCGAGAAGAAGCGCCACGAGATTGCGCAGCTCGAGCTGCTCGACCCCAAGGTCGCGATCCTCGACGAGACCGACTCCGGCCTCGACATCGACGCGCTGAAGGTCGTCTCCGAGGGCGTCAACCGGTTCGCCGAGGACGACGACAAGGCGGTGCTGCTGATCACGCACTACACGCGGATCCTGCGCTACATCACGCCCGACTTCGTCCACGTCTTCGTCGCCGGCCGGATCGCCGAGGAGGGCGGCCCGGAGCTCGCCGACCAGCTCGAGGCCGAGGGCTACGAGAAGTACACGAAGGCCGCGGCGGTCTGATGACGCTCCCCGGCCTGCTCCCCGATCTGGAGGTCCTGCGCAAGGACTTCCCGATCCTCACGCGCACGGTCGCGGACGGTCAGCCGCTGATCTACCTCGACAGCGCGAACACGTCGCAGAAGCCGCAGGTCGTCATCGACACGATGGTCGACCACCTCGAGCGCCACAACGCCAACATCGCCCGAGCGATGCACACCCTGGGCTCCGAGTCGACCGAGGCGTTCGAGAGCGCCCGCGACAAGGTCGCCGGCTTCATCGGCGCCCCGTCGCGCGACGACGTGATCTTCACCAAGAACGTCACCGAGGGCCTCAACCTGCTCTCCAACACGTTCGCCTGGGCCGATGACGACCTGCGTGTGGGCCCGGGTGACGAGGTCCTCATCACCGAGATGGAGCACCACTCCAACATCGTGCCGTGGCAGCTGCTCACCGAGCGGACCGGCGCGACGCTGCGGTGGTTCGGGATCACCGACGGGGGCCTGCTCGACCTGTCGAACATCGACGAGCTCATCACGGAGCGCACCAAGGTGGTGTCGCTGACCTGGATCTCCAACATGCTCGGGACGATCAACCCGATCCGACAGATCGCCGACCGGGCCCACGAGGTGGGCGCCGTGGTGATCGTGGACGCCGCCCAGGCGGTCCCGCACCTGGCGGTCGACGTGGTCGAGAGTGGCGCCGACTTCGTGGCCTTCACCGGCCACAAGTGCGTGGGCCCGACCGGGATCGGGGTGCTCTGGGGCACGTCCGACCTGCTCGACCGGCTGCCCCCGTTCCACGGCGGCGGCGAGATGATCGAGACCGTCACGATGGAGCGCTCGACGTACGCGAAGGCGCCCCACAAGTATGAGGCCGGCACCCCGCCGATCGTCGAGGCGGTCGGCCTCGGCGCGGCGGTCGACTACCTCGGGCACGTCGGCATGGACGCGATCCACGCCCACGAGCAGGCCATCACCGCCTACGCCCTCGACGGCCTGGCGACAGTGCCCGGGCTGACCGTGCTCGGTCCGCTCGACGTCACGCAGCGCGGTGGCGCGATCAGCTTCGAGATCGACGGCGTCCACCCGCACGACGTGGCGCAGGTCCTGGACTCGCGCGGCGTCGCGGTGCGCGCCGGCCACAGCTGCGCGAAGCCCGCCCACGCCCGGTTCGGGGTGCAGAGCTCGACCCGGATGTCGTCGTACCTCTACACGACGCCCGCCGAGATCGACGCCTTCGTCGAAGGCCTGGAATACGTCCGGTCCTACTTCAGGTTGGGGTGATCCCATGAGTGCAGAGCTGGATTCTCTTTACCAGGAGATCATCCTGGACCACTACAAGAACCCGCACCACGCAGGCCTGCGTGAGCCGTACGAGGCCGAGGTGCACCACGTGAACCCGACCTGCGGCGACGAGGTCACGCTGCGGGTGCACCTGGCCGACGGCCTGGTCGAGGACGTGTCGTACGACGCGATCGGCTGCTCGATCTCGCAGGCGGCGGCCTCGGTGATGGCCGACCTGGTGATCGGCAAGAAGGTCGACGACGCCGTCGCCGTCCACGAGACGTTCCTGACCCTGATGCAGGGCAAGGGCCAGGTGGAGCCGGACGAGGACGTGCTGGAGGACGGCATCGCCTTCGCGGGCGTCGCCAAGTTCCCCGCGCGCGTCAAGTGCGCGCTGCTGCCCTGGATGGCCTGGAAGGACGCCACCGCTCGAGTCGACTCCCAGGAGGAGGACGCATGACCACCCAGCCCGCTCACACCCCCGACCACGGTGACCTGCCCGAGGTGCCCGAGGCCACCGGAGGCGGCACCTCGACCGTGACCGTCGAGGACGTCACCGAGGCGATGAAGGACGTCGTCGATCCCGAGCTCGGCATCAACGTCGTCGACCTCGGCCTCGTCTACGACGTGCACCTCGACGACGACACCAACTGCGTCCTCGACATGACGCTCACCTCCGCGGCCTGTCCGCTGACCGACGTCATCCAGGACCAGACCAACAGTGCCCTCGAGGGCCTGGTCGGCGACGTGCTCATCAACTGGGTCTGGATGCCGCCCTGGGGTCCCGACAAGATCACCGACGACGGCCGGGACCAGCTGCGAGCGCTGGGCTTCAACGTCTGAGCCGCGACCGCGGAGCGAAGCGACGCGGGTGCGAAGCGGAGAGGTCGAGCGAGCCCCGCGGGCGAGCGTGCGAGCCCGCGACGGGCGGGTCGAGACCTGAGCCGCGAGCGTAGCGGGGACATGCTCGCCGCGTACGGTGAGCGCGTGAACACCGACCCCGCACTGCCGACCGATGTCGACGCGTTCTGGAACCTCGCCCGGTTCCACGCGAAGTTCAACGCGGCCCCGACGTACTTCGGTCCCACCACGCTCGAGGTCGTGCCGCCCCCGGCCTGGTCGTTCGGGGCGAACGCCGAGCACGCGGACGGGTTGCTCCGGCTGGTGCTCGACGGCACCAAGACGGCCACCGCGTCGGCGCTCTGGGACTTCGAGGCCGACGGCGAGGCCCTGCCCGAGGCCGGGTCGCTCAGCATCATCCTGGACGGTGCCGGGCATCCGCACGCCTTGATCGAGACCACCGAGGTCACGGTGGTGCCCTTCGACGAGGTGGACGAGGAGCATGCGCGGCTCGAGGGTGAGGGCGACCGGACCCTGGCCCACTGGCGAGAGGTGCACGAGCGGTTCTTCACCGAGCACGCGAGCCACGACCGCGGCTTCGCGCCGGACATGCCGATCGTGCTGGAACGGTTCCGGGTGGTCTACCAGGCCTGATGGGCGTCGCCCACCCCGTGCGGGGGCGGGCGACTAGTGTCGCGGGCATGCCGGAGACCGGAGCGCCGTCGACATACCTGCTGATCGACGGCGAGAACATCGACGCCACGCTCGGCGGCATCCTGGGCCGGCGACCGCAGCCCGACGAGCGGCCGCGGTGGAGCCGGGTGCTCGAGCTGGTCGGCGAGCACTGGCAGAAGCCGGTCCGCGGGCTGTTCTTCCTGGCCGTCGCCGACGAGCTGCCGGCCGGGTTCGTGCAGGCGATCCTCGCCATGGACTACCGGCCGGTGCCGGTGCAGGGGGCGGGGAAGGTCGTCGACATCGCGATCCAGCGGACCCTCGCGGCGCTGCGCGACCGGGACGCCGACGTCGTCCTCGCCAGCCACGACGGCGACTTCGAGCCGCAGCTGCGCGACCTGTGCGACGGCAGCCGCCGGGTCGGACTCCTGGGGTTCGGTGAGTTCACCAGCACCAGCCTGCGCGCGCTTCCGGGAGTCGAGCTGCTCGACCTGGAGTACGACGTGGGCTCGTTCAACACCCGGCTGCCGCGGGTCCGGATCATCCCGATCGACGAGTTCGACCCCTACGAGTTCATCTAGTCGTGTCCGCTGTCCTGGTCCCGCCGACCCGGTGGGCGCGCTGGGTCGAGAACTTCGCGAGCCGCCACGGCGGCGTCTCCCTGACGGCCGGCGCGGACCTGCGCGGGGTGGCGCCGGACGGATCCATGTTCGCGGCTCGCCTCCCGTTCGACCTCGAGTACGCCGGGGAGGCCGATCCCGCCGCCTTTGCGGGCGCCGCGCAGCCGCCCCGGTCGTGGGGGGTGCTCCTGGTGCGCAAGGGCGGCTTCGCCGTCGCTCGGCTCGTCGGGGCCGAGCTGGCGGAGCACAAGGTCGGGCAGCGGCACGTCCAGGGCCGCACCAAGGCGGGTGGGCAGAGCCAGCAGCGGTTCGCCCGGCGTCGCGCGAACCAGTCGCGGGCGGCGTACGAGGCGGCGGCGGAGCACGCGGCGCGGATCCTGCGGCCCGGGCCGGTCGTCACCGGTGGGGACCACGCGGCGGTCGCGGCGGTCCTCGCCGACCCGCGGCTGGCCGGGCTGGCCGTCGTGGGCCCGTGGCTACCTGTGCCCGACCCCCGCCGCCGCGAGCTCGACGCTGCGATCGGGGACGCGTGCTCCGTCGCGGTCGAGGTCCACAACGTGTCCTGACCCGATCGCTAGGACGTCGAGGGCGGTTCACCGAACGCGAGCGGCTCACGCGTGCCCCGGTAGCCGGCCCACGTGAGCTTCACGGGGTGCCCCTGCTCGTCCCGCGCCACGAGGAGCAGCTCGCCGCGCTCCCGACCCTCGACGGTGCGGAAGCGGTCGTCGCCGAGCCGCTCGAAGACCGACGGCGGGCTGGTGGCGGGCAGGTCCTGGTGGCGGGCCTGGAGCCCTCCGCCCACGACCGAGAAGACGAACGGCGACCCCTCCAGGAACCAGACGCCTCGCACGCCGGCGAGCTCGGCGGGCAGCTCGGTGCCGGCCGACCACGGCTCGGGCTCGGCCGGGTCGTGGGTGACGACGTGCTCGCCGAGCTGCACCGCCAGCTGGTCGGGCGCCGGTGTCACCGACGCGTTCATGAGCACCAGGGCACCCGTGCCGGACTCGCGGTGGGTGAACAGCCCGGTGATGTGGCCGGGCATGCCGCCGGTGTGACCGACCCAGGTGCGGCCGGCGCCGGACCGGACGAGGAAGAAGCCCAGGCCCATCCCGGTGGTCCAACCGTCGACGTCCCGGAGCGCCTGTGGCTGGCACATCTCCTCGAGGGTGTCGGGGGAGAGCACGTCGGGGTCGGGGTCGGCGACGAACGCGGACCATCGGACGAGGTCGTCGGCGGTGCTGGCGAGGCCGCCGCAGGGCGCCATCGCCTTCAGGTCGAGCACCGGCTCGGGGCGGGGGACGTCGTCGAAGGGAGCGACGTAGTAGCCGGTCGCGTGCGGTCCGCCGTCGAAGCCGACGGAGGTCCTCCGCAGCTCCAGCGGGTCGAGCAGCCGCGCGCGCAGCGACGCCTCCCAGCTGCGGCCGTCGAGCCGGGCGACCAGCTCGCCCAGCACGGCGTAGACGACGTTGGAGTAGTGCCACCGGTCGTGGGGACGGCCGATCACCTCCGCGTCGGCGAAGCCCCTCAGCAGCTCCTCGGTGGTCGGCTGCTCGAGCGTCTCCCAGATGTTCCCGACAGGCTCGCGCTGGAGGCCGGAGACGTGCGCCAGCCCCTGCCGGACGGTCGCGCGGTGGGTCACCTCGGGCAGGTGGTCGGCCATCCGGTCGTCGAGACCGAGCCGCCCCTCGTCGCGCAGCTGCAGCACCATCACGGCGGTGAACGTCTTGGAGTTGGACGCGATCAGGAACTGGTCGTCCGGCCCGGGCGCCCGCTCGGCGCCGACCTCGGCCACGCCGATTGCGTCGCCCCAGAGCAGCTCCCCGTGCCGGTGGACGGCGGCGTACAGCCCGGGCACCCGGCCAGACCGCTGCTTGTCGAGCGCGATCCTGCGCAGGGCGCGGGTGGTCTGGTCGAGCAGCGGAACGGTCACGGGTACGACGCTAGCCCGTCGGCGGGGCGCGGCCGCCACGCTGTCGGCCTCGGCGGCTGGTTCGCGCTCACGAGGCGTGACGTCGGCTAACGTCCCCACCATGTGGGAGCCGGAGCCGCACTGGCATCCGCTGCCGGGTGGCACCGGCACGTCGACCGTCGGGGTCTGGCGCGCGGCCCACGGCGACCAGCCGGTGGTCATCAAGCGGCTGGCGCGCCCGGCGCCCCACGACCCGGCCGAGCTTGGCGAGCCCGAGCACTTCGCCTACTGGCGGCGTGAGGCCGACGTGCTGTCCACCGGGATCCTCGGCGGCACCACCGGGCTGCGCGCGGTACCCGCCGCGGTCGAGGAGGACGATGACGGGATCACGATCACGCGCGAGTGGGTCGAGGACGCGTCCAGCAGCGGGCTGTTCGTCGCGATGGGCCTCGGCCGGTTCGCCGGAAGCCTCACCGCCCGGCCCCGGTTCCTCGCCCGGCACCAGCTCCGGGACCGGTTGGCCCGGATCGAGCGGCGCGGCGGCTGGCCCACCCTGGCCCGCACCGCGGTCGCCGACGTCTCAGACCACCTCTGGCAGCGGCGTACGGCGTTCGTCGACCGCGTCGAGCAGCTGCCCCAGGTCGCCCAGCACGGCGACGCGACGGCGGTCAACCTGCCCGGCCGGGTCGCCGACGAGGTGGTCGCGATCGACTGGGCGATGCTCGGCGTCGGGCCGGTCGGCAGCGACCTCGGTCAGTTCGCGCTCGGCGCGCGCGAGGAGTTCGACCCGCTGCTCGAGGCGTACCTCATGGGGCTCGACCCGGGCGTCGCCGAGCGCGACGAGGTGCTGCTCGGGGCGCGCGTGAGCGCCGTCTTCACGGCCCTCAACCGGGCCGAGTGGGCACTCGAGCGGGTGGCTGGCGGCGAGGGTGCGCTGGCCGCGAAGTTCCGGCACCCTGCAGTGGCGCCGCACCTGCGGACCCTGCAACGGCAGTACCCCCAGATCGAGGCGCTCCTCGACGCCGGGTGAGGCGCCGGAGGTTGAGGTGCGAAGGCGTGCAACGCCTGAGCCACGAGACCACTGGCCCGCCGCGCCCGAGGTAGGCACAGGCTCGGCCTCCGGCGCTACAGCTGGGAGGCGGTGAACGTGTCGCAGGCCTCGAGCGAGCTCTGCTCGTAGCCGGTCATGAACCAACGCATCCGCTGCTCGGCGGAGCCGTGCGTCCACTCGCGCGGATTCACCCGGCCGGTCGTCTGGTCCTGGATCCGGTCGTCCCCGACGGACTTCGCAGCGGCGACCGCCTGGCTGATGTCCTCCTCGCTCAGCTCCAGGATCAGCGGTTCGCCTCCCGTGTCGTCGGTGCCGGTGGCGTTGGCGGTCCACATGCCGGCGTAGCAGTCGGCCTGCAGCTCGAGCCGGACCGCGTCGCTCTCGGCGCCCTGCTGGGTGCGCACCCGGCCCATCGTGCCGAGGACGTTCTGGATGTGGTGGCCGTACTCGTGGGCGAGCACGTACGGCTCGACGAACTCGCCGGCCGGGCCGCTGAGCTGACCCTGCAGGACCTCCTCGAAGAACTTGGTGTCGAGGTAGATGCCCTCGTCGACCGGGCAGTAGAACGGCCCGACCTGCGACGACGCCTGGCCGCAGCCGGTGTCGACCGCGCCGGTGAACGTCTGCATCACCTTCTGGGGCCGGAACTGCGTGCCCGACTGCGCGGGCAGCGTCTCGGACCAGTAGTCGGTGAGGGAGTTCTCGACGGCGACCCGCGCGCAGTCGACGTCCTCCTCGGCGTCGGCCCCCGTCTGGCAGTTGGCGTAGCGGTCGCTGTCGGCCGCGGCGACCCGGGACGTGTCGAGGCTGGTGTCCGGCAGCGGCAGGCCGCCCTGGCCGCCGCCGACGCACTGGGTCAGCACCAGGAAGAGGACCAGCACGAGCAACCCGCCGATGCTGCTGCCGCCCTTGGCTCCGCCGGGGATCGGGATCCGCATCCCGCCGCCCCCGAGTCCACCCCCGCCTCCACCGCCCCGCCCGCTGTCGCGGACGCGGGACGTGTCCAACCGTGCCTTCGGGTTGAAGCGCATCGGGCCCCCTCGTCGTTCGGCGGTCCGGCCGTCGTCGGCCCGATCCGCGGCCCTACACTAACCATCCTCATGATCACCGCCCAGCACCTCGAAGTCCGGGCCGGTGCCAGACTCCTGATGGCCGACGTCGGCTTCCGGGTGGCCGCGGGGGACAAGGTCGGACTGGTCGGCCGCAACGGCGCCGGCAAGACGACGCTCACCAAGATCCTGGCCGGGGAAGCCGTCCCGGCCGGTGGCCAGGTGTTGCGCACCGGCGACGTCGGCTACCTGCCGCAGGACCCGCGCACCGGCGACCCCGACGTGCTCGCCCTGAACCGGATCCTGTCCGCGCGCGGTCTCGACGACGTCGTACGGCGGATGCGGGCGGCCGAGGAGCAGATGACCAGCGACGACCCGACGGTCCGGGAGCGCGGGATGCGGCGGTACTCGCGGGCCGACGCGGAGCTGCACGCCGGCGGTGGGTACGCCGCGGAGTCGGAGGCGGCGCAGATCGCGCACAGCCTCGGCATCGACGACCGGGTCCTCCACCAGCCGCTGCGCACCCTGTCCGGCGGGCAGCGTCGACGGGTGGAGCTGGCCCGGATCCTCTTCTCCGGGGCAGACACGCTGCTGCTCGACGAGCCGACCAACCACCTCGACGCCGACTCCGTCGTCTGGCTGCGCGACTTCCTCAAGGCGCACCCCGGCGGGCTGGTGGTCATCAGCCACGACACGGCCCTGCTCGAGCAGACCGTGACCAGGGTCCTGCACCTCGACGCGAACCGGGCCGAGATCGACGTCTACAACATGGGCTGGAAGGCCTACCTGCAGCAGCGCGAGACCGACGAGAAGCGGCGCAAGCGCGAGCGCGCCAACGCCGAGAACAAGGCGAAGGCCCTCACCGACCAGGCGAACCGGATGCGTGCGAAGGCCACCAAGGCCCAGGCCGCCCAGAGCATGCTCAAGCGCGCCGACCGGCTGATGGCAGGGATCGAGGGGGAGCGGCGGGCCGACCGGGTCGCCCGGATCGCGTTCCCGGCGCCCGCCCCCTGCGGCAAGACGCCCCTCACGGCCGCCGAGCTCTCGAAGTCCTACGGCTCGCTCGAGGTCTTCACCGACGTCGACCTGGCGATCGACCGCGGGAGCCGGGTCGTCATCCTCGGCCTCAACGGCGCCGGGAAGACGACGCTGCTGCGGATCCTCGCCGGCGTGGACGCCCCCGATACCGGCGAGGTGTCGCCGGGCCACGGACTCAAGCTGGGCTACTACGCCCAGGAGCACGAGACGCTCGACGTCCACCGGACCGTCCTGGAGAACCTCCACGCCGCCGCCCCGCAGCTCACCGACACCGAGGCACGCTCGGTGCTCGGCTCGTTCCTGTTCTCCGGGGACGACGCGCACAAGCCGGCGAGCGTGCTGTCCGGTGGCGAGAAGACCCGGCTGGCGCTCGCCATCCTGGTGGTCTCGTCGGCCAACGTGCTGCTGCTCGACGAGCCGACCAACAACCTCGACCCTGCTTCGCGGGAGGAGGTCCTCGCGGCGATCCGCGAGTATGCCGGCGCGATCATCCTGGTGACCCACGACGAGGGCGCCGTCACCGCGCTCCAGCCGGACCGGGTGCTGATCCTGCCCGACGGCGTCGAGGACCTCTGGACCGCCGACTACGCCGACCTGGTCTCGCTGGCCTGACCTCCTCTGGCCGGTCCTGCCCTGCGAGGATGCGCGCATGACCCCGGAGGAGCTCGCCCAGGCCGGACTGCGGTACGCCGAGGACGGTGTCGTCGCCACCATCACCCTCGACCGGCCCGAGCGGCGGAACGCGCAGACGCCGGCTACGTGGCGGGCGCTGGCACGGCTCGGCGAGTCGATCGGCGACCAGGTGCGGGTCGTGGTCGTCCGCGGTGAGGGCCACTCCTTCTCCGCCGGGCTCGACCGCTCGATGCTGGAGCCCGGCGGCGATGACGGCGAGGAGACTCTCGCCGGGCTGCTCGCCCTCAGCGACGGGGAGATGTCGGCCACGATCGACGAGTACCAGCGCGGGTTCACGTTCCTGCGCGACCCACGCTTCGTCTCGGTCGCGGCTGTCCAGGGTTACGCCATCGGCGCCGGCTTCCAGCTCGCGCTTGCCTGCGACCTGCGGGTGGTGACCGACGACGCGCAGTTCTGCATGAAGGAGCCGGCGCTGGGCCTCGTGCCCGACCTGACGGGAACAAGACCGCTGGTCGAGAGCGTTGGGTACGCCAGGGCGTTGGAGATCTGTGCAACCGCACGGATGGTCGGCGCCGCCGAGGCCGTGGACCTCGGGCTCGCACTGCTGGCGGTCGGGCCTGACGCCCTCGACGACACGGTGGCCGACCTCGTCGACGCCCTCACCGCTCCGATGGCCGGCGCGGTCTCGGAGACGAAGGCGTTGCTGCAGGCCGCGACCGGCCGCTCGCTGGACGACCAGCGGCAAGCCGAGCGGGAGGCGCAGGTCCGGAGGCTCCGCGAGCTCGCCGCGATGCTGGGCGGGTAGCAGGGCGGGTAGCAGGGTCGGGTAGCAGGGTCGGGCGGACGCCCGGGGGAGAGGGAGGTGCGCGTGTCGTTGTCGATGGGGATGGGGCCGGCCTGGCGCCACATGCGGACCGACCGCGACTCGGTGAAGAGCCGGGTCGAGAAGGGCACGGTCCGCCGCGTCATGGGCTTCGCGGTCCCGCACCGGCGCACGATCGGGTGGTTCCTGCTCGTCACCGTCGTCGACTCGCTCCTGGTCGTCGTGACGCCGCTGCTCGTGCAGCGCATCGTCGACGACGGCATCATCGGCAAGGATCCCGGCCTGGTCACCATGCTGGCGCTGGCGATGGCGGCCACGGCGCTCGTCGGCGCGGTGTTGTCGGTCTTCGGCGGGTTCTTCTCGTCCAGGATCGGCGAGGGACTGATCTTCGACCTCCGCACCCGCGTCTTCGGGCACGTCCAGCGGCAGTCGCTCGCCTTCTTCACGCGGACCCAGACCGGTGCGCTGGTGTCCCGGCTCAACAACGACGTGATCGGTGCCCAGCGGGCGTTCACCTCCACCCTGTCCAACACCGTGTCCAGCGTGATCTCGGTGATCGTCGTCGGCGTGACGATGGTGGCCCTGAGCTGGCAGGTCACGCTGCTGTGCCTGGCGCTCTTCCCGATCCTGCTGCTCACGTCCCGCTGGGTCAGCGGCCGGCTGGCCAGCCTGACCCGCGAGCAGATGGACGGCAATGCCGACATGGGCAACGCCATGACCGAGCGGTTCAACGTGGGCGGAGCGATGCTGCTCAAGCTCTTCGGGCACCGGGGCACCGAGGACCGGATCTTCGCCACCAAGGCCGCCCACGTGCGCGACCTCGGGATCCGGATCTCCCTCATCACGCGGATCTTCATGGCCGCGGTCCTCACGGTGCCGGCGCTGGCGCTCGCCGTCGTGTACGGCGTGGGCGGGCACCTGGCCATCGACGGCACCCTCACCGTCGGCACCCTCCTGGCCCTCGGCACGCTGCTCGTGCGGCTGCTCGGGCCGATGCAGAGCCTCTCCAACGTCCGGATCGACATCATGACCGCTCTGGTCAGCTTCGAGCGGGTCTTCGAGGTGCTCGACCTGCCGTCCCTCATCGAGGAGTCGCCCCACGCCGTCGCGGTGCCCCGCACCGCCGCCACGCTCGAGTTCGAGCACGTCGGCTTCCACTACCCGCGTCCTGACGAGTTCTCCCTCGCGTCCCTCGAGACGGTCGCGCGCACCGAGAGCCGGGACACCGGCCAGGTGCTCCGCGACATCTCGTTCCGCGCCGAGCCCGGTCAGATGGTGGCGCTGGTCGGCCCGTCCGGCGCCGGCAAGACGACCGTCACCCACCTGGTCGCGCGGCTGTACGACGCGACGGAGGGCACCGTCCGGGTGGGTGGCCAGGACGTCCGCGACGTGACGCTCGAGTCCCTCGAGGACGTCGTCGGCTACGTCACCCAGGACGCCCACATGTTCCACGACACCATCGGCGCCAACCTCCGTTACGCGCGTGCCGACGCGTCCGACGACGCGGTGTGGGCCGCGCTGGAGGCGGCTCAGATCGCGCCGCTCGTGCGGAGCCTGCCCGACGGGCTCGACACCGTGGTGGGAGACCGGGGCTACCGGCTCTCCGGCGGCGAGCGCCAGCGGCTCGCGATCGCGCGGCTGCTGCTCAAGGCGCCGTCGATCGTCGTCCTCGACGAGGCGACCGCCCACCTCGACAGCGAGTCGGAGGCGGCGGTCCAGCGAGCGCTCGACGCCGCGCTGGCCGAGCGCACCAGCCTGGTGATCGCGCACCGGCTCTCCACCGTCCGGAACGCCGACCTGATCCTGGTGCTCGACGAGGGCCGGATCGTCCAGTCCGGCACGCACGCCGACCTGCTCACGGCCGGCGGCCTCTACGCCGACCTCTACCGCACCCAGTTCTTCGAGGACGTGGCTCCCCTAGGGTCCTAGGTATGGATCTGGATCTCGACGGCCGTGTCTACATCGTCACCGGCGGGGCCCGTGGGCTCGGCCGTGCCACTGCCGACTGCCTCGTCGCCGAGGGGGCCCGGGTGGTCCTGTCGGGCCGCAGCGACGAGTCGCTGACGGCCGCGGTCGCCGAGCTCGGCGACCGGGCCCTGAGCCTGGTCGCCGACAACGCCGACCCTGAGACCCCACGGCGCCTGGTCGAGGCCGCCCGTGACACGTGGGGCCAGGTCGACGGAGCGCTGATCTCGGTCGGGGGACCGCCTGTCGGCACGGTCACGTCGGTCACCGACGAGCAGTGGTCGTCGGCCTTCGAGTCGGTCTTCCTCGGAGGGGTCCGGCTCGGCCGAGAGATCGGGGAGGCGCTGCCCCCCGGAGGTTCTCTGGCCTACGTGCTCTCGTCGAGCGTCCGTGCCCCGCTGGCCAACCTGGCCGTCTCCAACGGGCTGCGTCCCGGCCTGGCGATGGTCGCCAAGACGCTGGCCGACGAGCTGGGGCCGGCCGGCGTCCGGGTCAACGGCCTGCTCCCCGGTCGCGTCGGCACGGAGCGGGTGGCCGAGCTCGACGCATCCACGGGGGACGCCGACGCAGCCCGGGACGCGGCGATCAGGGGCATCCCGCTGGGGCGGTACGGCGAGCCCGAGGAGTTCGGCCGGGTGGCCGCGTTCCTGCTCTCGCCGGCTGCCTCATTCGTCACCGGGGTGATGCTCCCCGTCGACGGGGGGATGCTGCGGGCGCTGTGACGTGGCGCGTGACGCCCGCGAGGAGCGCGGCCCGCGGCGCTCGTCCCACGCCAGGTACCCGAACCCGAAGAGCGCGAGCAGTCCGAAGAACCACCACTGCAGCCCGTAGAAGAAGTGCGGGCCGTTGTCGAGCTCGGGCAGCTCGACCGGGGTGAGCGTCACGTCCGGCGGCGGATCCTCCGAGCGCAGCTCCACGAAGCCGCGGCGCACCTCGCGACCCAGGGCCGGGCCGATCTCGGTGCTGGAGATCGCCCGGGTCGACTGGTCGACCACCTCCGCGCTGTCGCCGGAGGCGTCGGCGCGGGCCCAGCCGGTGATCGTGACCTCGCCCTCCGGCGGAGCCGGTACGTCGCCGGTGTCGGTGCCGCGGTTGTCGGCCCGCACCCAGCCGCGGTCGACCAGCACCGACGTGCCGTCGTCGAGCTCGAGGGGGACCACCACGTCGACCCCCGACGCCCCGTCGCGGGTGCGGTAGCGCACGATCACGGTGTCGGCCGCGTCGTACTCCCCGGTGGCGGTCACGAGCCGCCACTCGTCGTCCGTCGCGACCCCGCCCTCGACGGGCAGGACGTCGCTGGCAGGGGCGGGCGCCAGGGTCTCGTTCCGCTCCACGACGGCGTTGCGGGCCTTGCGCTCCTCGAGCCGGTGGAACTGCCACTCTCCGAGCCACCACGCGGCCCACGCCAGCAGCACCACCACGACCGCGAAGCCGATCCAGCGTCGGCTCAGCAGGAACCGCCACGTGCGCACCCGGCGAGGCTATCCGAGCTCGCTCGGCCCGAACGCAGTGAGGGACGGGCGCAGGGCGAGGAGATCGAGGAGGCGTCGGAAGATCCGAGCGCAGCGAGGGGCTTGCGCTCGCCGTCTCGAGATCCGGCGACCGGGCGCCGTCCGCCGGTGCCCGGGTCGGCCGTAGACTCGGGGAATGCAGCAGATCGCTCTCGAGGACCGCTACGGGCGGGTCGCCACCGACCTCCGGGTGTCGCTGACCGACCGCTGCAACCTGCGGTGCTCCTACTGCATGCCCGCCGAGGGGCTCGACTGGTTGCCCGGCGACGAGATCCTGACCGACGACGAGGTCGTCCGGCTGGTCGGGATCGGCGTGCGGCACCTCGGGATCCGCGAGGTCCGGTTCACCGGCGGCGAGCCGCTCGTCCGCCGCGGTCTGATCGACATCGTGCGCCGTACGAAGGCGCTCGACCCGACCGTCGACGTCAGCCTCACCACCAACGCCCTCGGCCTGCAGCGGACCGCGCAGGCCCTGGCCGACGCCGGGCTCGACCGGGTCAACGTCAGCCTCGACACGGTGCGCGGCGAGACGTTCCACACCATCACCCGTCGCGACCGCTTCGACGACGTGATCGCCGGCCTCGCCGCCGCTCGCGCCGCTGGCCTGACGCCGGTCAAGATCAACGCGGTGCTGCTCCGGGGCACCAACGACGACCAGGCGCCCGAGCTGCTGCGCTGGGCGATCGCCGAGGGCTATGCCCTCCGGTTCATCGAGCAGATGCCGCTGGACGCGCAGCACGACTGGAGCCGGACCGAGATGGTGACGGCCGAGGAGATCCTGGCCAGCCTGGAGCAGGAGTTCACGCTCACGCCGGCCTCCGAGCCGCGGGGAAGCGCGCCGGCCGAGCTCTGGACGGTCGACGGCGGTCCGGCCACGGTCGGCGTCATCGCCTCGGTCACCCGGCCGTTCTGCGGCGACTGCGACCGGGTCCGGCTGACGGCCGACGGCCAGGTTCGCAACTGCCTGTTCGCCCGCGAGGAGTCCGACCTGCGCGCCGCGCTGCGCGACGGAGCGTCCGACGATGACCTCGCCGAGCGATGGGTGGTCGCGATGCGCGGCAAGCGCGCCGGCCACGGCATCGACGACCCCACGTTCCTCCAGCCCGACCGGCCGATGTCGGCCATCGGGGGTTAGCTAGCCCGCGGTCTCGGGGATCTCGTCGACCGGGACGGTCTCCCGCAGGAACTGCCTGGCGCCGAGGAAGTCGCCGAGGGTCGTCCGGTGCTCGTCGCACGCCAGCCACACCTTGCGGCGGTCAGGCGTGTGGAGCTTCGGGTTGTTCCACAGCAGGCCCCACGTCGCGGCACGCGGGCAGCCCTTGGCGCTGCAGGTCGGCACGTCCTCGGCGTCCATCCGAGCATCGTCCCAGGGCCGTGAGAGGACCTTGGACGGGGGCCCTGACGGGGCGCGGCGACAGGGGCCGGACACAGGCGGTGCCGGACACCACGTGGGCATCCGGCACCGTGTCTGAACTGCGACGGGGGAGACACAGTCCGGGTTCGAGTCTCCGGCTTCGCGTTCCGGAAGTCAAATGTTCTCGGACCGCGGCAGACCTTCGGATTTAGTCGCCGGGGGCAACTGATGCCGTGCGTCCTGGCCGTCGGTCAGGGCGAATCCGTCGGACTTCGTGGATCGCGCGTTGGCCATCACGACCGCGACGTACGGCAGCACGAGGGCGCCCGCCACGAGGACCCACCGCAGCCACCCCTCGGTGAGCACCGCACCGATGAAGCAGACGGTGCGCACCGACATGGAGAACACGTAACGGCGTTGCCGAGCGGCGATCTCGTCGTGACGGCTCGTCGACGCGGTGGTGATGCGGATGGCCGCCTCGTGGGCCTCGCGCTCGCGCGTCATGCCTCGATCGTACGTCGCTACCATCGACGTCCCAGGGTCGCCACCAGGCGCCCGGTCCAGGCCGAGCCGGAGGAACCATGTCCGATCGCACCTACCGCGTCACCGAGATCGTCGGGACGTCACCCGACGGGATCGACCAGGCGATCCGCAACGGGATCGAGCGGGCGTCGAAGACGCTGCGCCACCTCGACTGGTTCGAGGTCACCCAGATCCGTGGCCAGGTCAAGGACGGGGGCGTCCAGCACCTCCAGGTCGGGATGAAGCTGGGCTTCCGGCTGGAGGACGAGTGACGGCTGCCCGAGCCCATTTCGGGCTACCGGCCGGTAATCACTAGCGTCGTTGACCGTGACTGACCACGAACCCAGATCCGTGCTCGTGACCGGTGGCAACCGTGGCATCGGCCACGCGATCGCCACGGCCTTCCTCGCCCAGGGCGACCGGGTCGCCGTCACCAGTCGCAGCGGGGGTGGGCCCGACGGCGCCCTCGACCTGACGTGCGACATCACCGTCCCCGAGGCCGTCGACGCCGCGTTCACACGGATCGAGGAGGAGCACGGCCCGGTGGAGGTGCTGGTCGCGAACGCCGGGGTCACCGCTGACACGCTGTTGCTGCGGATGAGCGAGGACGACTGGTCCCGGGTCATCGACACGAACCTCACGGCGTCGTTCCGGCTGGCCAAGCGGGCCGCCAAGGGCATGTTGCGGATGCGGCGGGGCCGGATCGTCTTCATCTCCTCCGTGGTGGGGCTCACGGGTCAGGCCGGGCAGGTCAACTACGCGGCGTCCAAGGCGGGCCTCGTGGGGATGGCGCGGTCGCTGTCGCGCGAGCTCGGCTCGCGCTCGATCACGGCGAACGTCGTGGCTCCGGGCTTCGTCGACACCGACATGACCGCGGTGCTTTCCGACGACCAGAAGACCGCGATCATGGGCCAGGTGCCTCTCGGGCGTTACGGCACCACCGAGGAGGTCGCCTCAGCCGTCGTGTGGCTGGCCGGCGACGGTGGCGGCTACGTGACCGGAGCCGTGATCCCGGTCGACGGCGGACTCGGAATGGGGCACTGACATGGGAATTCTCGACGGCAAGCGGATCCTCGTCGCGGGGGTGACGATGGACTCCTCGATCGGGTTCGCGACCGCCCGGGTCGCGCAGGAGCAGGGTGCCACCGTGCTCATCTCCAACTTCGGGCGGGCGCTCGGCATCACCAAGCGGATTGCCAAGCGGCTCCCCAGCGAGCCAGCGGTCCTCGAGCTGGACGTGACCGACCAGGCGCACCTCGACGGGCTGGACGCCGCGGTGCGCGAGCACGTCGACGGGCTCGACGGGGTCGTCCACTCGATCGCCTACGGCAACCCCGACACGTTGCTGGGCGGCAAGTTCCTCGACGGGCCGTGGGAGGACGTCGCCCAGGCGTTCCAGGTCTCGGCGTACTCCCTCAAGGCGCTGGCGGTCGCGGCCCGGCCGCTGATGCAGTCCGGCGGCTCCATCGTCGGTCTCACGTTCGATGCGACGTCGGCCTGGCCGGCGTACGACTGGATGGGCGTGGCCAAGGCCGGTCTGGAGTCCACCTCCCGCTACCTCGCCCGCGACCTCGGGCCGGAGGGAATCCGGTGCAACCTGGTGTCCGCCGGTCCGTTGAAGACCCTGGCCGCCAAGGCGATCCCGGGCTTCGAGGAGCTCGAGTCGCTGTGGAAGGATCGGGCACCGCTCGGATGGGACGAGGGCGACCACGACCCGACCGCGCGGGCGGTCTGTGCGCTGCTCAGCGACCTCTTCCCGGCAACGACCGGCGAGATCGTGCACGTCGACGGCGGCTTCCACGCGATGGGTGCCTGACCCTTCGGTAGCGTCGCCCGCGTGACGTCCCTGGTCGAGCTGCGGGTCCTCGAAGGACCCAACCTGTACTTCCCGCGCGCGGCCGTGAAGCTGACGCTGGACATCACGCCCCTGGCGTCGGTGCCGACCGAGACGGCGGCCCGGTTCGCACGCCGGATCGGGCTCGCGGAGGCCCGGCCGGGCGAGCCCGGCACCGGGTTCCGCCAGCGGTTCGCGATCCGGGCCGTGGCCCGGCTGGTGCGCACGTTGGCGGCCGAGAGCGGCACTGCGCGGCTCGCCGTCCGGGTGCGCCCGACCAGCGACCAGCACCAGCTGGTCGTCGCCTACCCCTGGCGGCACCGGGAGCGCGCCCAAGTGATGGGCCACGCCGTCGCGGAGGTGCTGGACGCCGTCCCCAGCGCGGACGTCGACGAGGTGGTCGCCCGCGCGGCGGCCACCGTCGCGGCGTCGGAGCCGGGGGAGGGGCCCCGCACCCTGACGCCCCGGGTCCCGGTCGTGGCCGTGACGGGCACGAACGGGAAGACGACGACGAGCCGGATGATCGCCCACATCGCGCAGACCGACGGCCGGCTGGTGGGCTGGTCGAACACCGACGGGATCTACGTGGACGGCGAGCTCGTCGAGGCAGGCGACTACTCCGGCCCCAGTGGTGCGGGGCGGGTGCTCGCACACGAGGGCGTCGAGCTCGCCGTCACCGAGACCGCACGCGGCGGGATCCTCCTCAAGGGGATCGGCCTGACCCGCAACGACGTCTCGGTCGTCACCAACGTCTCCGCGGACCACCTCGGGCTCCAGGGGATCGACACCGTCGACCAGCTCGCCGAGGTGAAGGCGGTGGTGCCCAGGATCACGCGCAAGGACGGGTGGGCGGTCCTCAACGCCGACGACCCGCGGGTGTTCGCAATGCGCTCGGTCGTGAAGGCGCAGCCGTGGGTGTTCGGCCGCGACGCCGACTCGCCGGCCATCCGCGACGTGCTGTCCCACGGCGGCCGGGCGACCACCGTCATCGACGGCTGGCTCTCGGTGCTCGTGCCGAACCGCGACCCGGACCCGCTGGTGGAGCTCGTCGACGTGCCGATGACCCTCGCGGGGCTGTCGCGGTTCAACGTGGAGAACAGCCTGGCGGCGGCGTCCGCCGCGCTCGCGGTCGGCATCCCGCGCGACGTGGTCGTCGAGGGGCTGCGCAGCTTCCGGCCCGACGCGGAGCACAACCCGGGTCGGATGAACATCTTCTCCGTGGGCGAGGTGACCGTGGTCGTGGACCTGGCCCACAACGAGGCCGGGCTCGAGGCGTTGCTCGAGATCATGGTCGGCGTACGCCGCGCGGGCGGTCGCTCCTTGCTAGGACTCGGCGCGGTGGGGGACCGCACCGACGACCTGATCGAGCGGCTGGGAGAGATCGGCGCCATGGGCAGCGACGTCGTCGCGATCTGCCACAAGGAGCGTTACCTCCGCGGCCGCACCCTCGAGGAGCTCGAAGGCCTGCTGCGGGCGGGCGCCGAGCGGGTGGGAGTCCACGACGTCCCGGCGTACGCGACGGAGGTCGAGGGGCTCGCCGCGCTGGTCGCGCAGGCCGAGCCGGGCGACGTCATCGGGCTGATGTGCCACGCCGAGCGCCCTGCGGTCTACGCGTGGCTCGCGGAGCACGGGGGGACCTCCGACAGTCCTGAGCACCTTGCCGCCAAGGTGCGCGCCGCGGACCGGCCGTGACCGGCCACCCGGGGCCGCTCGTCGTCGGCACCGTGATCGAGGAGGAGCGGCACCTCGACCTGCGGGGTCCCGAGCCGTTCCCGCCCGACCAGCTGTTCCAGATCGGATCGGTCACCAAGACGTTCACGGCCCTGCTGCTGTCGCGACGGCTCATCACCGGTGAGCTGACGTACGACACGCCGGTCGCCGAGCTGCTCCCGATCGCCTCGGCGGTCCGAGCCGACCGGCCGGTGACCGTGGGCGAGCTCGCTACGCACACGTCGGGGCTGCCCCGGGTCCCGGCGAGCCTGTGGCGACGCGCCCTGACGTTCGACGACAACCCCTACCAGGACTACGACGACGACCGGCTTGCCGGCGACCTCGCGCGGGTGCGGCTGCGGAGACGGGGTCGCACCCGCTACTCGAACCTCGGCGCGGGCCTGCTCGGTCACGCCCTCGCCACCGCCGCGGGGACGACGTACGACGCCCTGGTGCGCGCCGAGATCTGCGAGCCCCTCGGACTCGTCGACACCACGGCGGTGCCGGCGGACGGGCAGCGGACCCGCCTCGCCACCGGCCACCGGCGACGGGGCCGCCCGCGCGACGTGGCCTGGGAGTTCGACGCGCTCGCCGGTGCCGGGTCGCTGTGGTCGACGGGCAACGACGTCCTCACCTACCTGCAGGCCCACCTGTCGCCCCCCGAGGGCATGCTCGGCGACGCGCTGCGCCGGGTGCTCGCCGACCCGGTTCTCGCCTGGCAGCCGCTACCCCACGGCCGCCACCGCGGCGTGTGGTGGCACAACGGCGGGACCGCCGGCTTCCGCAGCATGGTGGTGCTGGACCCGGCGCGGAACCGGGCGGCGGTGGCGCTGGCCGCGATCGACCGCGGCGTCGAGGCGGTGGCGCTGAACGCCCTCGGGCGCGACTGAGCGCCGGCGGGCCTCCCCTACCGCTGGCGCACAGTCGAGACTCGTGTCACTGCCTCAGCTCAGCGGGCACTCCGCGAGGTTGTTGTCGTTGTCGAGCCGCGTCGCGAGGTCGAGCATGGTGGCGCGGCTGCCGCTGGCGAACGCGGCGGGTCTCCTGGCGGGGCCGGTTCAGGCGTCGGCGGGCGCGGGTGCGTAGTCCGGGTCGGCCGCGGGCGCGTCGGCGGTGGCCCCCGCCCCGGCGTACGCCTGGTTCGACCAGTTCTCCAGCTCGCTCATCACCGCGGCGTGCTTGTCGACGCAGACCACGAGCAGATCGCCCTTGTTGGCGCGGCTCATCGCGTGGCGGACGGCCTCGATCTCCTCGAGCACGACCTCGACCTGCTTGCAGCGCGCGCCGGCCGCGATGGCCGACTCGACGCCCTGCCTCACGAGCCCGGCGACCTCGCCGCGCTCGCGTCTGCGCAAGGCCTCGTCCTCCCGGACGACGACGACGTCGAAGTGGGCGGCGGCGATCTCGCCGAGCTCCACCATGTCGGCGTCGCGCCGGTCCCCGGCGGTCGCGATGATCCCGATGCGGGACGGTCGCGCCAGGTCGTGAGATGACGACAGCGACTCGCCGACCCGGTCGACGAAGTCGCCGAGCATGCGCATGCCGGGCGCGTTGTGGCAGTAGTCGACGATGACGTTGATGCCGTTGACCTCGACCTCGTTGAGCCGACCGGGGGAGAGGTAGTAGTTGGTCGAGAACGTGCGCATGCCCTGCCGGATGTCGTGCAGGGGAGCGTTGGCCGCGAACGCGGCGGCCGCCGCTGCGAGGGAGTTCTGGACGTTCATCCGGGCCCGGCCCCCGAACGTCGCCGGCAGCAGGTGGGTCCAGGCCAGCTGCATCTCGCGCCGGCCGTGCTTCACGACGATCATCTCGCCGCGGTCGGAAGGGTTCAGGACCAGTGCCTTGCCCCCGCGACGGCAGTGGGCCTCGATCATCTCCCGCGTCTCGCTGCCCGGCTCCTCCATGGAGAACCAGATGACCTCGCCGCTGCACTTGCGTCGCATCGCGCGCACCAGCGGGTCGTCGGCGTTGAGGACGGCCGCACCCGTGCGCGGGACCGCCTCGACGATCACGGCCTTGACGTCGGCGAGCTGCTCCACGGTGTCGATGCCGCGCAGACCGAGGTGGTCGGGCTGGACGTTGAGGACGACGGCCACGTCGTTGCGCTCGTAGCCGAGGCCCTCCCGCAGGATGCCGCCGCGTGCGACCTCGAAGACCGCGAAGTCCACGCGTGGGTTCTGGAGGACCATCCGCGCCGAGCGCGGACCGGACGCGTCGGCCCGGATCAGCAGCCGCTCGTCGATCACGACCCCGTCGGTGGACGTCATGCCGACCTTGCGGCCCATCCCCTTGAAGATGTGGGAGATCATCCGCGAGGTGGTCGTCTTCCCGTTGGTGCCGGTGACGGCGACGATCGGGATCCGCGCGGTGGCACCTGGCGGGAAGAGCATGTCGACGACCGGCTTGGCGATGAACTGCGGCTCGCCGATCGTCGGGTGGGTGTGCATCCGGAACCCGGGCGCCGCGTTGACCTCGCAGATCGCTCCGCCGGTCTCGCGGACCGGCTCGGTGATGTCGGGGCAGATGAAGTCGATGCCGGCGATGTCGAGGCCGATCATCCGGGCCGCCTCCTCGGCGATGTCGACGTTCTCCGGGTGGGCGTCGAACGTGCGGTCGATCGAGATGCCGCCGGTCGACATGTTGCCCGTCAGTGCGAGCTTGACCATCTCGCCCTGCTCCGGGACCGACGTGAGCGTGTGGTCCTGCCCGGCGAGGACCTCATCCGCCGCCGCGTCGATCTTGATCCGGGTCAGCACCTTCTCGTGACCGACCCCGCGGCGCGGGTCGGCGTTGGTGAGCTCGACGAGCTCCTCCACGGTGGAGGTGCCGTCGCCGACGACGTGTGCGGGCACCCGCTCGGCGATCGCGACCATCCGGCCGTCGATGATCAGGCACCGGTAGTCCTTGCCGGTCACGAAGCTCTCGACGATGACCCAGCCGCGACGGGACTGCTCCTCCGCGATCGGGAACGCCTCGCGGACGGCGGCCTCGTCCTGGAGGTCCAGGCACACGCCGCGCCCGTGGTTGCCGTCGAGCGGCTTGACGACGACGGGGAAGCCGATCCGGTTCGCCACGGAGACGGCCTGGTCGGCGGTGCGCACGGAGTCCTGCTTGGGGACCGGGAGGCCCGCGGCGCCCAGCAGCCGGGTCGTCAGGTCCTTGTCGGAGGCGATGTCGACGGCGATGGAGGCGGTCTCGGAGGTCATGGTGGCGCGGATCCGCTTGGCGTGGACGCCCTGGCCGAGCTGGACGAGCGAGTGCTGGTTGAGCCGGATCCAGGGGATGTCGCGCGAGACGGCCTCGTCGACGATCGCCTGCGTGGACGGCCCGAACGCCGTGCGCTCGGCGCGCTTGATGAACGCCTCGAGCTCGGCGTCCCAGTCGAAGTCCGGGTCGCCCTCGACGAGGTGGTTGACCAGCCGTACGGCGAGCCGGCCGGCTGCCAGGCCGACCTGCTCGTCGACGTACCCGTAGATGACGTTGTAGACCCCGGGCCGGCCCTTGACCCCGCGGGTCTTGCCGCGACGGATGTCGTGGCCGACCACCTGCTGGAGCGCCAGCGCGGCGTGCTCGGCGACATGGCCGAGCCAGGTGCCCTCGTTGAGGCGCTCGACGAAGCCGCCGCGCCGGCCGCGGGAGCACGAGTGCTCGCGGAGCCCCGGCAGCAGCTGCAGGAGGTGCTCGGTGAAGTCGGGCAGCGCGTTGGTCGGGTAGTCCTCCAGCGAGCCGAGGTCGACGACGAGGTGGATGGACTTCTCGTAGGACCAGACGTTCGCGCCGCGGTAGACGCGGGTTTCCTCGATCCTCAGGTCCGGCGTGGGGCGGGCGGTCATCGGGACGCTCCTTCCTGGTGTGACTCGGGCCGCCGGCGGGTGCGGGCCAGGCGTCGTCTGAGCGTGCCGGGCGAGACGTCCTCGGCCGCGATGTCGCGGGCCATCCGGCTCAGGTCGCGCTGCGCCTCGGCCAGCTCGGCCGCATCCTCGGGGTCGACCGGCGGCGGTTGCGGCACCAGCTGCCGCGCGGTCAGGTCGAACACCGACCCGCTCGGCAGCACGTGGAGCACGACACCACTGGCCAGCAGCGGGGTGGACCGCTTCGCCTCGTAGGCGTTCGTCACCATCCGGGCCGGGTCGAAGACGGTGACCGCGCCCTTGCCGAGGACGCTCAACAGCTGCCGGCCCTCCTCCTCGGTGACGACTGCGGCGGTGTCCTCGTCGACGCCGAGACCGAGCAGCTGCGGCGACTGCGACACGATCATGAGCAGCCGGCCGTAGCGGTTGCGCTGGTCGAAGTGCTGGTCGATGACGGCGTCCTTCAGCAGCCCGAGACCGGCCGCGACCTGCGTCATCCGCTGCTTCGGGGTCGCGCCCGGGCCGCCGAAGGCGACCATGTGGGACGACTGGATGCTGGCGCCCGCGGAGGTGCCCGCCACCACGACGCCGCGGGCGTGTGCCTCGCGGATCGCCTGGCCGAGCGGCGTACCGCTCACGACCGAGGAGAGCTTGAGCTGGTTGCCGCCGGTCATGAAGATGCCGGTCGCGGTGTGGAGCCGGGCGACCAGGTCGGGGTCGTGGGCCTCGTCCCGCGACTCGGGCCGGATCGCGATCACGTCGTCGGCTCCGAGCGAGCGGAACAGGGCGTCGTAGACCTCGACGACGGCGTCGCCGAGGGAGGAGGCCGTGGGGATGACGGCGATCCGGGCGCGGATGCCGCCGCTGGCCTGGACGAAGTCCTTGAGGATGGCGCGCTTGCGGAGCTTGTCCTCCGCACCGCCGATGATCATGAGGGGTCCCGGCATGACAGCGAGGCTATCGGCTGAAAGAGTGAGCCCGTGCAGGAGTCACGTCGCCTCGTCATCGTCCGGCACGCCAAGGCAGAAGCGCAAGGGTCCTCGGACCACGAGCGACGGTTGGCGGAGCGCGGCCGTGACGACGCCCTCGCGGGCGGAGCCTGGCTCGCGTCGTCCGGCATCGTGCCCGACCACGCGCTGGTCTCGACCGCCCTCCGAGCCCAGGAGACCTACGACGCCCTGAGCACCGGCGCGGGCTGGGACCTGACGCCCGACACCTCGCGCGCGCTGTACGTCGCCGAGCCCGAGACCGCCCTCGACCTGCTCCGGCAGGCGCCGGCAGACGCCCGCACGGTCGTCGTGGTGGGTCACAACCCGACCATGGCCACGCTCGCCCAGCTGCTCGACGACGGCGAGGGCGACCCGTCCGCGTCGGCCGACATGCTGTCGGGCGGGCTGCCCACCTGCTCGCTGGTGGTGTTCGAGGTCGAGGGCGCGTGGCCCGACCTGGCCTTCACCGGGGCGCGGTTGACCGGCTTCCACGTCGGGCGGGCCTGACCCCTCGCGCTGGTCCTCAGCGGGTCGAGGGCGACACCCCGTGGACAGGTCCGTCGGTGCGCTGCTCCGCGTAGACGAACGGGCACAACGACCTCGGATGCCGTGCGCCCAGGCGTGGACCGAATCGGGGTGGGCGTGCTGTGCCCGCTGGACTACGTGCGACGCGCGGGGGAACAGGCTTCCGCCGAAGTCCCCCGGAACTCAGCAGTCAGCTTCCTGGCGGCGTGTAGTCGACCGCTATGTGTGACGCCTCGTCGAGCTGCCCCGGCGTCAACAGGACAACCGTCTCGTAGTGGCTCAGCACACCGGTCTGTCCGACCGTGCCGGCGATAGCAGCCATCGCCTCATGGCTGGGCGCATCGACGATGGCGAAGAGGTCGTCGGAACCGAACGAGAAGTAGACACACTCCACCGACCCGCCCACGCCCGCGGCGAGCTTCTCTATGGCTTCCGCGCGGGCGGAGCCGCCCTTCGCCATGACGCCTTTGATTCCTTCGGGTGAGTACGAAGCTTTGATCATGTACTTGGACATGGTGTGCTCTCTCTGTGGATGACGGGCGGTGGTGAAACACCCGAGAGGGTGTCTCCTCCGAGCCATCAAGAGCCAAGTCCTCGACGAAGGTCACACGGACCGGGAGCCCTGTCGACCGTACGCTCTCGGAGATGAGTGCGGAAGGTTCACGATCCGCTCATCGGTATGTGGCGGCACCTCCATCGTGCCGCCGAAGAGGGACGCACCCAGTCAGAGCGGTGGCGCGGGGGTGGTGATGCCGGCAGCGGCGTCGGCCGCCTCGATCTCCTCCCGGGAGATCCCGAGCAGGTACATGATCGTGTCGAGGTAGGGGACGTTCACGGTGGTGTCGGCGGCGGCCTGCACGACCGCCTTCGCGTTGAACGCGATGCTGAGTCCGGCGGCGTTGAGCATGTCGAGGTCGTTGGCGCCGTCCCCGATCGCGATCACGGCCTCGAGCGGGACGCCGACGGCGTCGGCGAACTCCTTGAGGGCCCGGGCCTTGCCGGCCCGGTCGACGACGTCGCCGACGATCCGGCCGGTGAGGACGCCGTCGACGACCTCGAGCTCGTTGGCTCGCGAGTAGTGGATGCCGAGGTCCTCGGCCAGCCGGTCGGTGATCTGGGAGAACCCGCCGGAGACCAGCGCGAACCGGTAGCCGAGCCGGCGCAGGGTCCGCACCATCGTGCGCGCGCCGGGGGACAGCACCAGGTCGTCGTACACCGCGCCGATCGCGGACGCGGGAACGCCCTTGAGCCGCGCGACCCGCTCCCGCAGCGACGCCTCGAAGTCGAGGTGGCCGGCCATCGCGGCGGCGGTGACCTCGGCGACCGCGTCGTGCTGCCCGGCGTGGGCGGCGAGCATCTCGATCACCTCGCCCTGGATCAGGGTGGAGTCGACGTCGAGGACGATCAGCCGCATCCCGCGGCGCAGCAGGTTCGCGGGCTGGACGGCGATGTCGATGCTGTGGGCGGCGGCTTCCGGCGCCAGCAGGGTGCGGAGCCGTTCGGTGTCGGCCCCCGAGACGTGCAGGTCGATCGCGGTCACGGGGTAGCGGGCCATCCGCTCGATCCGGTCGATGTTGGCGCCGCAGTCGGCGATCCGGCCCGCGACCGCCGCCATGTGCGCCGCCTTGAGGGGGCTGCCGATGACGGTGACGTGGGACCGGCCGTGCTTGCGCGCCTTGTTGTCCCCGACGCCCCGGTCCACGTCGACGGCCATGTCGAGCGTCGCCGCGGTCGCCTCGACCGCGGCCCGCAGCTTCTTCCAGTCGCGCGGTGCGGTCACGAGGACGCCGAGCACGAGCCGGCGCCGGAGCACGATCTGCTCGACGTCCACGACCTCGACGCCGGCCTGGGTGAGCGTGGCGAAGATCGCCGACGTCACGCCCGGTCGGTCCTTGCCGCTCAGCGTGATGAGCAGGGTCTTCGGCGCCTCGTCCATGACGGCACGAGGCTAGCCGCTTCGTTATCCCGCCGTGATTGACCCGCCCGCTCGTGGACACCACCGTGGACGGATGCGGGGGAGCGCACTGGTGGCCGGAGTCCTCGTGCTGCTCGCCTCGGCCTGCAGCAGCGAGGACCCGGTCACCCGGCCGCAACAGCCCGACCCGGCACCCGTGCTCGGTGCCAGTCACGTCCTGCTGCCGATGCCCGGCGGCGAGGGGCTGGTGCTGCTCACCGGTCCGCCGGAGACAGCCCCGTCCGACGACGACGGGCTCGGGGTGTGGCAGTGGGACGGCAGCGCCTGGCACGACCGGTCGGAATCGGAACCGGTCACGCGCAACTACTTCTCGGCCGCCTACGACGAGGATCGCGACGTCGTCGTCCTGTACGGCGGCGACGCGGTCGACACCGAGACGACCACGGTGTGGGAGTGGGACGGCGAGGGCTGGTCCTCGTCCCGGCCCGCAGGCCCGGAACCCCGGATGGCTGCGGCCATGACGTACGACGCCGGAGCGCGGTCCGTCGTGCTCTACGGCGGTGACAGCGGGGGCGAGGTGAAGGGCGACACGTGGGGCTGGGACGGCGCGGGGTGGACGCGGCTCGCCGTCCGCGGTCCCGAGCCGGTGCGCTGGCCGGCGGCGTTCGTGGGGGCGGGGGAGGAGGTAGTCCTCCTGGGTGGGCACCAGATCGTCGAGGACCTGCCTCCCGCCCTCGCCGACACCTGGGTCTGGGACGGTCGCTGGCGCCCGGTGCCGGACGCGGGCGGACCGGGCGTGCTCGTCAACGGCGGCGCCGTCGAGCACCCCACGCTGGGGACGCTGGTCGTCGGCGGCTCGGACATGGACGCCGCGAACGGCGACGTGTGGCGGTGGGCCGGCGAGCGCTGGGAGCTGCTCGCGGAGGACGTCTTCCCGGAACGCCAGGCGTTCGGGATCGGGTACGACGCCCAGCGGGACGTCGTGGTCCTGACCGGCGGGGTGGTGGCGCCGGGGAGCACCGCGCGGCACCAGGACGTCTGGGAGTGGTCGGGCGACCCCGCGACGCCTGCCGAACGGGTCTTTGACGGCGCGGGCCCGGATGTCGGTGGTGGCTCCTAGCCTCAGCAGGCATGGCGTCCACACACCACACGATCAGCTATATCGAGCTCGCCGCCGACGACCTCGAGGCGTCCAAGACGTTCTACGGCGCCGCGTTCGGCTGGAGCTTCAACGACTACGGTCCCGACTACGCCGGGATCCGCTCCGCCTCGGGTGACGGCGAGGTCGGTGGCCTCAACCAGCACGGCGACGGCGGTCCCGGTGGCGCCCTGGTGCTGCTGGTGTCCGACGACGTCGACGCGTCGCTGTCCGCGGTGGAGGCCGCGGGAGGCCGGGTGGTGACGCCGGTCGAGTCCTACCCGGGCGGCCGTCGGTTCACGTTCGCCGACCCGGCCGGCACCGTGCTCGGGGTGTTCCAGAGCGACTGAGTCAGCCCGGAGGCCAGACCTCGGGCGAGCAGGCGGCGACCAGCGCGCGGCGAGCCGTCCGCTCGAGCCCGGCCAGCACCTCCCGGCGGGCGGCGATCTCGGCAGCCGTCCCAGCACCCCCGTCGTCCGCGAGTCCCAGCTCGGCGATCCGCAGTCCGCGCAGGGCACGACCAGCCAGCGCCACGGCCGGAGCAGGGATGCCCGCCGGGCCGGCGAGCTCGGCGGGGCGCGCGAGGTCCAGGAACTCGTCGGCCAGGGCGGGTTGCCACCGCGCGACGTCGAGCCTGGCGAGCGTGTCGGCAGCCCTCAGGACCTCGGCGCGCAGCGCCCGGTCGGCCTCCCCGAGGTCCGGCAGCTGGCGGGGCTGGGCGTCGTGCTGTTCCCACCACACCGCAGAGCCCTGCCGCCGCGGCACCAGGGCCACACCGCGGCCCACCGCTGCCTCGCCCGCGTCCAGCGCGGCCGCCGTCAGCTCTGCCGGACCGCCGAGCCCGAGCGGGTCACCGGGACGCGGCAGGGCGAGTCCCAGCCCGTCGGCGCCGCTGCGCCGCAGGGCCGCGAGCTGGTCGAGGTCGAGCCCGAACGTCGACGTCAGCTGGTCGGTCGACCCGTGCCCGCGCAGCCACGACGTGGCGTGCCAGGCGAGCGCGGCCGAGGCCGGCAAGGAAGTGGTCACGGCGCGCGACGATACGCGGCGGCCGACCGCGGGTCGGTCGATAGGGTGGCCGCCATGTCCGCCGTCCTCGAGTTCGCAGGCGTCACGGTGCGTCGGGGCGGGGCCACCCTGCTGGACGGCATCGACTGGTCGGTGCGCGAGGACGAGCGCTGGGTCGTGCTCGGGCCCAACGGTGCGGGCAAGACCACGCTGATGCAGGTCGCCTCGGCCCAGATCCACCCCACGGCGGGCGTCGCGGGCATCCTCGACGAGGTTCTCGGCACCGTCGACGTCTTCGAGCTGCGGCCGCGGATCGGGCTGACGAGTGCCGCCCTCGCCGAGCGGATCCCGCGCGACGAGCGGGTGCGCGACGTGGTGGTGTCGGCGTCCTACGGCGTCGTCGGCCGGTGGCGGGAGGCCTACGACGAGCTCGACCACGAGCGTGCCCGCGAGCTGCTGGTCGAGGTCGGCGTCGACCGGCTCGCCGACCGCACGTTCGGCACCCTCAGCGAAGGTGAGCGCAAGCGGGTGCAGATCGCGCGCGCCCTCATGGCCGACCCGGAGCTGTTGCTGCTCGACGAGCCCGCCGCCGGGCTCGACCTCGGTGGTCGCGAGGACCTCGTCAACACGCTGTCGGTGCTGGCCAACGACGACTCGTCCCCGGCCACGGTGCTGGTGTCCCACCACGTCGAGGAGATCCCGCCGGGGTTCACCCACGCGCTGCTGCTCCGTGACGGCGGGGTGGTCGCGTCCGGGCCGGTGCGCGACGTGATCACCGAGGAGCACCTGTCGGCCACGTTCGGGCTGCCTCTCGTGCTGCGCTACGAGGCGGGCCGCTTCAGCGCCCGCCGTCGCGCCCGTCGCCACGTCGGCTGACCGCGCGGCGCGTTTCGCGTGCGGCCCCTCCGGATAGGCTGACGGCATGGAGGACTTCGTCAGCTGGCTCCAGGACAACATGTGGGGCGGTTGGCTTGCGCTCGCGACGGTGCTCGGCATCGCGGAGATGTTCAGCCTCGACCTGGTCCTCATCATGCTCGCCGCGGGCGCCCTCGGCGGCGCCGCGACCAGCCTGGTGACCGACCTGGTCGTGGTGCAGTTCCTCGTGGCCGTCACGGTCTCGGTCGGGATGCTCGCCGTGGTGCGACCCGGACTGGCCCGCCGCCTCCACCACGGCCCCGAGCTCCGGCTCGGCCACGGCAAGCTGGTCGGCGCACAAGGGCTGGTGACCGAGCAGGTCACCGCGATCACGCCCGGCCGGGTCAAGCTGGCCGGAGAGATCTGGTCGGCCCAGCCGTACGACGACACCCTGACCATCGAACCGGGGGAGACGGTCGAGGTGCTCGAGATCCGCGGCGCTACGGCGTACGTCCACCCCGTCGCCCGACTCGAGGCCTGAGGGCCTTCCACCGAAAGAGGAGACCCGCATGATCGTGCTCGTGATCGTCGCGCTGCTGGCGCTGTTCGCCATCGTGATGCTGGCCAAGACGGTCAAGATCATCCCGCAGGCGCGCGCCGGCGTCGTCGAGCGCTTCGGCAAGTATCAGCTGACGCTGGACGCCGGCCTCAAGCTGCTCGTCCCGTTCATCGACAAGGTCCGCTACCTCATCGACCTGCGTGAGCAGGTCGTGAGCTTCCCGCCCCAGCCGGTGATCACCGAGGACAACCTGGTCGTCTCCATCGACACCGTCATCTACTTCCAGGTGACCGACCCGGTCGCGGCTACGTACGAGATCGCCAACTACATCCAGGCGGTCGAGCAGCTCACCATGACCACGCTGCGCAACATCGTCGGCGGCATGGACCTCGAGGAGACCCTGACCAGCCGCGACGCCATCAACAGCCGGCTGCGCGGCGTCCTCGACGAGGCGACCGGCAAGTGGGGCATCCGGGTCAACCGGGTGGAGCTGAAGGGGATCGACCCGCCGCCGTCCATCAAGGACTCGATGGAGAAGCAGATGCGGGCCGACCGCGAGAAGCGGGCCGTCATCCTCACCGCCGAGGGCCAGCGGCAGGCGGCGATCCTGACCGCGGAGGGCTCGAAGCAGTCCGCGATCCTGAACGCCGAGGGCGACCGGGAGTCGCAGATCCTGCGCGCCCAGGCCGACCGGGAGTCCCAGATCCTGCGCGCCCAGGGTGAGGGCCAGGCGATCCAGACCGTGTTCCAGTCGATCCACGACGGCAAGCCCGACCAGTCACTGCTGGCCTACCAGTACCTCCAGATGATGCCCAAGATCGCGGAGGGCGACGCCAACAAGGTGTGGATCATCCCCTCGGAGATCACCAAGGCGCTCGAGGGCCTGGGGTCGTCGATCCACGAGATCGCCGGGATCCCGAAGGACGCCACGCCGACCAAGCGGGTCGACATGGGCCCGACCGAGCCGCAGCTGCCGCAGTCGTCGGCCGACCGCGAGCTGAGCGGGGCCAACGAGGCCGTCAAGGAGGCGATCGCGGCGGCCGAGAGCGCCGCGGTCTCGGGGCGGACCGCCCTGCCCCCCGACCCTGCTGCGCCTGAGCCCGGCCAGCCCGACGCGCCGCCGTCGGATGAGGCGTCGCCGGGGGAGCCGCCCACCACGTGAGCGGACCCGAGATCGCGGCCATCCTGCTCGCCGGGGTGGCCGCCGGCACCATCAACACCGTGGTGGGGTCGGGAACGCTGATCACGTTCCCGACCCTGCTCGCGTTCGGCGTCCCGCCCGTCACCGCCAACGTCAGCAACACCGTCGGTCTCGTGCCCGGGTCGGTGTCCGGTGCGATCGGCTACCGCGCGGAGCTGACCGGGCAGCGCGACCGGCTGGTCCGCCTCGGCAGCGCGTCGCTCGTGGGCGGCGCCCTGGGGGCCGGGCTGCTGCTGTGGCTGCCGTCGGAGGCGTTCGACACGATCGTGCCGGTCCTGGTCGGGCTCGGCGTCCTGCTGGTCGTGCTCGGCCCGGCCATCTCGCGTCGCGTCACCGCGCGCGCGGCCGCCCGCGACCAGTCGCTGGAGCACGGGGCCGTGTGGGTGTGGCCGGCGGTGGCGGTCGCAGGTGTCTACGGCGGCTACTTCGGCGCCGCGCAGGGCGTGCTCCTCGTGGCCATCCTCGGGATCGGCGTCGCCGACTCGCTGCAGCGCCACAACGCCACCAAGAACGTCCTGGCCGGGATCGTGAACGCGGTGGCCGCTGTCATCTTCATCTCGGTGGCGGACGTCGACTGGGCGGTCGCCGGCCTGATCGCGGCCGGCTCGATCGTCGGGGGCCAGCTGGGTGCGACCGTGGGACGGCGGCTGCCGGACCTGGTGCTGCGCGGCGTGATCGTGGTCGTGGGCATCACGGCGCTCGCCGTGTTCCTGTCCGACTGACCGACCTTCTCCGGCCAGCCGCCTCGAGGTGCTGGTGGAACCTCGGCCCGGAGAACGTGATACGCAAGGCTCGACACCTACCGCTTCGTCGGTCAGAATGCCAGCAACTGGCTGAACAGTCAGTTAACGGTCATGCGGGGGCGACAGCGCGACGTCTGAGATCCAGCGTGAAGGGGCTTGGCATGAACTTCGACCCGACAGATCCGGCCCTGCGTCGCAGGGCACCCAGACCACAGCTGGCCCGCCGGGAGGTGTTGCGGGGTGGCCTGTGGCTCAGCGTCGGGCTGGGGGCGGGACCGCTTCTCGCGGCGTGTGGGGGCGACGGGCAGCAGGCGCCGAATGGCGCTGCGCCCTATCCGTTGGCCCGGCCCGACAGTCCAGTGACCCTGCCGATCAAGGACAGCAACCCACCCATCGATGCCGGCCTCGACCCCGAGACGGGCGGCGTCTTCAAGATCCTCAACTACGACCAGTACATGGCGCCGGGCGTCATGAGGACGTTCGGTGAGGAGCACGGCGTCGAGGTCCAGGTGACGCCGTACGCCAACTACGACGAGATGTTGGCGAAGATCCGCGCATCCGGCGAGTCGTTCGACCTCGTCTTCCCCGGACCCAGCGTGATGAGCAAGATGGTGTACGCCGAGCTGCTGCAGCCGCTCAACCACTCGTACGTCCCCAACCTCACCAACCTCTGGCCGAGCTACCAGGACCCCTGGTACGACCAGGGCGCGAGGTACACGGTGCCCTACACGATCTACGGCACAGGGGTGTTGTATCGGGCAGACCGGGTGTCGAGCGTGCCGGAGAACGGCTACGACCTGATCTGGGACGAGCAGTACTCGGGCAAGGTCTACCTCCTCGACGACCTCGGGGAAGCGATCGGCATGTCGCTGCTGCGCAACGAGATCACCACGGACATCAACACGAGCGATCCCGACCTCGTCAGACGGGCCACGGACTCGCTGATCGAGCTCATCGACCTGGTGAAGATCAAGGCGAACGTCAACGCCTACTCCGAGGTCCCTGAGGGCACCGCCACCGTGCACCAGGCTTGGTCGGGCGACGCGATCGCCGGTCAGTACTACCTGCCCAAGGGTGAGACCACCGACGTCCTGGCCTACTGGCGACCTGAGGACCCGACCGAGCGAGTCATCGGGAGCGACAACATCGCCATCCCCAAGAGCTCGGAGAAGCCGGTGCTGGCACACCTGCTGATCAACGACCTTCTCGACAACGAGATCGGCCTCCGCAACTTCGGGTGGAACGGCTACCAGCCACCGCTGACGAAGCTGTCTGCCCCGTACCTGGTCGACGAGGGCTACATCCCGGAGAACCTGATGAACTCGGTGGTGCTGCCGGAGGACTTCGACACCGGTCTCACGTTCTACGAGGTGAGCCCGAGCGCCGAGGCGCTGTGGCGGCAGTCCTGGTCACAGTTCAAGGCCGGTGGCTGAACCGAGATCCGGCCGCGACCGCTCGACGCGGCGACTCTGGCCGGCGCTCGCGCTCCCGGGGACGTTCTGGCTCGTCGCGCTGTTCCTGGTTCCCTTCTACGCCGTCATGGCGGTCGCCTTCAGCGGCAACATCAACGTCTTCGGGGAGCCGCTCCCCGCGTGGAACCCGCTCCACTGGCAGTTCGCCACGTTCAGGCAGGTGGTCTCGGAGTCCGTCTCCGGCCCCTACCAGGCGGTGTGGATCCGCACCGCGACGTACACGGCCTGGGCGCTGCTCATCTGTGTCGTCATCGGCTATCCCGTGGCGTACTACACGGCCCGCCTGGCCGGGAAGAGACGTGGCCTGGTCCTGGCCCTGATCCTCGCGCCCTGGTGGATCAACTACATCACCCGCATGCTGGCGTGGGTCAACCTGCTGCAGGACGACGGCTACGTGAACAGGGTGATCGGCATCCTCGGCGTCGCGCCGGTCTCGTGGTTGGCCGGCAACCCGGTCACCGTGGTGATCGCCCTCGCGTACGGCTACCTGCCGTTCTTCATCATTCCGCTGTTCGCGTCCCTGGACCGGATCGACCAGCGGCTGCTCGAGGCGTCGCGCGACCTCGGCGTCGGCGCGGTCCGCACCTTCCTGCACGTGACCCTGCCGCTGTCGAAGCTGGGCCTGATCACCGCGCTCGTCATCACGGCCCTCCCCATGGCCGGTGACTACTACACCAACACGATCGTGTCCGGCTCCCCGAACACCACGATGATCGGGAACCAGATCGAGCTGTTCCTCCTGCAGGGTCCCTTGAAGAACTTCGGCGCCTCCCTGGTGCTGCTGCTCTCGTTCGTCCTGCTCTTCTTCATGGCCTACTACCTCATCCTGACCCAGCGCGCGAGCAAGGAGGCGGCCCGATGAGGGTCACCCAGGACCCGCGCAGCGCGGGAGCCCGTACCGCTCCCACCCGCAGCTGGGTGCCACCCTGGCGCAATCCGTGGCGTCGTCCCTACGTGCTCGCGTCGCTCACCTGGCTGTACATCCTGTGGTCGCTCCTGCCTGTCCTGATCGCGGTGCAGTTCTCCTTCAACGACGGCCGGTCGCGCAGCAGCTGGCAGGGCTTCTCGACCCAGTGGTACTGCTGCGCCGAGGGATCGGTCGGCGAGGACCCCAGCTTGCTGCTGGCGCTGCAGAACAGCCTGATCCTCGCTGCTGCGACGGTCCTGGTGGCCACACCGCTGGGCGTCATGCTCGCGATGGGCCTCACCCGATGGCGGTCGCGGAGCAGCAAGGTGGCCAACGGCATCGCCCTCGTCCCGCTGGTCACGCCGGAGCTCGTGATCGGCTCGGCGCTCTACCTGGTGATGGTCAACTTGTACCAGTTCGTCCCGCTGGGGCGACCGGCCATGCTGCTGGGCCACGTGACGTTCTCGATCTCGTACGTGCTCGTGATCGTGCGGTCGAGGCTGCTGGCGATCGGCGGGGACTTCGAGGAGGCGGGCCAGGACCTCGGCGCGAGCCCGCTCCAGGCGATCCGGACGATCCTGCTTCCGCTTCTGATGCCATCGATCTTCGCCTCGTCGATGCTGGTCTTCGCCACGTCGCTGGACGACTTCGTGGTCAGCCAGTTCCTCTTCGGCAACGCCTCGAACGTCACGGTTCCCATCAAGCTGTACAACGCCGTCCGGTCTGCCCCGACCCCGGCGCTCAACGCCCTGGCCACGCTGCTGCTCGTGGCGTCGTTCCTGGCCCTGATCCTCGCGTACGTGGGCCTGCGGAGGGCGAGGCGCGATGCGCGATCGGCGCTCGAGGACCTCGCTGACTTCGGCTGATCGCCACCCGACGACGGGTCAGCCGGCGCTGTCGAGCGTGGCCGGGACCTGATCGGCCGGGGCCAGGACGCGCAGCGACTGCGGCGGCAGGTGGACCGTGACCGGCTGCCCGGCGGCCAGGTTGTCGTGCCGCGCGCTGTTGGTGACCAGCGACTGCAGGACCGCACCGTGCGGGAGACGGACCATCACCTGGGTCGTCGACCCGAGGAAGACGGCGCCGTCGACCATGCCGGGAAGCCGGTTGACCCCGGTGAGTCCGGGCTCCTGCACCTCGACGCACTCCGGACGGATCACCGCTCGGCGTGCCGTCGACTCGTCGCCGACCGGCGCCTGCGCCTCGAGGGTGAACTCGCCGTACCGGATCGTGCGGGTCGCCGCGCCACCCGGGAGGCACTCGATGTCCAACAGGTTGGCGACGCCCAGGAAGTCCGCGACGAACTCGGTCAGCGGCTCCTTGTAGACCTCCTGAGGTGTCCCGAGCTGGACGACCCGGCCACGGTCCATGACCGCGAGTCGGGTCGACATCTCGAGAGCTTCCTCCTGGTCGTGGGTGACGAAGACGAAGGTGATGCCGACCTCGCGCTGCAAGGAGGCCAGCTCCGCCCGCAGCGAGTGGCGCAGCTTCGCATCGAGCGCACCCAGCGGCTCGTCGAGGAGCAGGACCGAGGGTTCGAGGACCAGGGCCCGGGCCAGGGCGACGCGTTGCTGCTGTCCTCCCGACAGCTGGTGGGGACGACGCCGGGCGTACTCGCTCAGCCGGACCAGTTCCAGCACCTTCGCGACGCGAGCCTCCCGGGTCCGTTCGTCGAGCTCCTTGCGCCACCGCAGGCCGTAGGCGACGTTCTTGTGGACGTCGAGATGCGGGAAGAGCGCGTAGCTCTGGAAGACCGTGTTGACCGGGCGCTTGTGCGGGGGGCTCTGGGCGACGTCGACCCCGTCGAGGAGGATCTGGCCGTCGGTCGGCTGCTCGAAGCCGCCCAGCATGCGCAGCGTGGTGGTCTTTCCGCAGCCCGACGGACCGAGGAGCGTGAAGAACTCACCCGCCTCGATCTCGAGGTCGATGCCGTCGACGGCCGTGACGCCTTGGAACTCCTTGCGGAGACCGATGATCGAGATCGCCCCGCCGCCGGTGCGATGGGCTTCAGGTTCGGCGCGCGGCATGCGTGGGAGTCTAGACAGCGAGGTTCCCGTTTGCGAGGGGTGACTGAACAATCAGTTAGTCGGTGTCCGCACGACATCGATGCACGCCGGCTGCAACGAGCGAGGCAGCCGTCACAGCAATGTATCTCTCGCCGCCCGGGCTCCCTCGTCGACGTACGCCGTGACCCAGCGCTCCAGCTCGTCGTAGACCCGGGCCCGGACCTCGGGACGCGACAGCACGACGTCGTGGCGGGCGCCGGGCACCGCGACGTACGTGACGTGGGTGCCGATGGCCGGGGCCCAACGGCGGATCTGCTCGACGTCGAGCACGATGTCGGTGGTGTGGACGTCCTCGCCCATCTCCTTGGGCCAGGTCGTCCGGTCGGAGGACAGCACCAGCACGGGCACGGGGACGTCGAGCCCGGCCTGGAGCTGCCGGTGGCCCCGCCGGACCGCCGCCAGCCAGCCGACGTAGACGGGGAACGAGTCGACCGGCTTCCAGGCGAGGTCGAAGGTCCACTCGCCTCCGTGCTCGTGGTGGAGGCTGCGGGCGTAGAACCCCTCGATGGTGCGGGGGATGACGCGGCGGGGCGCCCGCTGAGCGATCCCTTTGAGGGCGGCGGTGCCGAGCGTCCGCATCAGGGAGCTGCCCTGGAGGTCGAGCCAGGGCGAGTTGAGGACCAGCGCGGTGAGCTGGGCCGGGCGGCGCCGGTCGGCCCAGAGCGACGTGGTGAGCCCGCCGGTCGAGTGGGCGCAGACGACGACGCGGTCATGTCCGTCACGGACCGTGATCCGGTGCCAGGCGGCGTCGATCTCGCCGTAGTGGTCGGTCAGGTCGGTGACGTAGTTGGGCAGCTGGTGCGGCAGCAGCGAGCGACCGTACTTGCGGAGGTCGAGGGCGTAGAAGTCGTAGCCCCGGTCGATCCACCACTGCGCGAGCTCGGTCTGGAAGAAGTAGTCGCAGAATCCGTGGACGTAGAGCACGGCCCGTCCGGTGGGCACGGGAGCCCTACGGGAGACGAGGGTGGCGACGACCCGGCCCTCGTCGTCGGGCGGGAAGTGCATGGTCTCGGCGCTCCAGGGCTCGCCGAGGACGTCGGTCGTCACTGCCGTCGCGGGGGACATGGGGAGATCGTAGGGGGACGGTCACCCGGCGGCAGCGGAGACCAGCCCGCGCAGCAGTGCCAGCTCGGTTCGCATCTCGGGGTGCCACTGGACGCCGACGCGGAACGCGTCGCCGGCCGCCTCCATCGCCTCGACCGTGCCGTCGCCGGCCCGCGCGGTCACCGTGAACCCCGGCGCCTCCTTCACGGACTGGTGGTGGTGGCAGGCCACCTCGACCTGCGGACCGACCAGTGCGGCCAGCCGGGAGCCGGGCTCGGTGCTGACCGTGATGTCGCCGAACACGTCACCGCCGGGGGAGTGGTGCTCGTGGCCCACCAGGTCCGGCGTGTGCTGGTCGAGCTCGCCGCCGGCGTGCACCGCCATCAGCTGCATGCCGCGGCAGACGCCCAGCACGGGCAGCGCGGCGGCGTCCGCGGCGTCGAGCAGCGCCAGCTCCCACGCATCGCGGTCCGGACGCCAGCCCGCGGTGCGCTCGTGCGGCTCGGCGCCGTACCGGGTCGGGTCGACGTCGGCGCCGCCGGAGATCACCAGCCCGTCGAGGCGCGCCACGACCGACGCGGCCGCAGCCGGGTCGGCGGCCGCCGGGGGCAGCAGCACCGGGATCCCGCCCGCCGCGACCACGGTGTCGGCGTACTCCGCCTGGAGCACGTCGGCGCGCTGCTGCCACACGCCCCAGGCGGCTTCCTCGCGGTAGGTCGTGAGGCCGATGACCGGCCGGCTCGCAGCACTCATCCCGGCCATCTCACAGCGGCGTCACGTATGCCGCGTGGATGCCCCCGTCCACGAGGAACGTGCTCGCGGTGATGAAGGAGGACTCGTCGGACGCCAGGAACAGCACCGCGTTCGCCATCTCGCGCGGCTCGCCGAACCGCCCCATCGGGACGTGCACCAGGCGCCGGGCCGCCCGCTCGGCGTCCTTCGCGAACAGCTCCTGCAGCAGCGGGGTGTTGACCGGGCCGGGGCACAGCGCGTTGACGCGGATTCCCTCGCGGGCGAACTGGACCCCGAGCTCGCGGGTCATCGAGAGCACGCCGCCCTTGCTCGCGGAGTAGGAGATCTGCGACGTCGCGGCTCCCATCACCGCCACGAACGACGCGGTGTTGATGATCGAGCCGCTGCCCTGGGCGACCATGTGCGTCAACGCGGCCTTGCTGCACAGGTAGACGCTCGTGAGGTTGACCTCCTGCACCCGACGCCAGGCGTCGAGCTCGGTGTCGAGGATCGAGTCGTCGTCAGGCGGGCTGATCCCCGCGTTGTTGAACGCGATGTCGACCGATCCGTAGGCGTCCTTCGCGGTGGCGAACAGCGTGTCCACCTCGTCCTTGCTCGTCACGTCGACGTGCACGTACGTCGCGAGGTCGGTGCCCCCGAGCTGCCCGACCACGGCGTGCCCGCGCTCGTCGTCGATGTCGCCGATGACGACCCGGGCGCCCTCCTCGACGAACCGCTCCACGGTGGCCAGCCCGATGCCGGAGCAGCCACCGGTCACGACCGCGACCTTGCCCTCGATGCGCCCAGCCATGTGCTACTCCTCGTCCTGCTCGGTGGCGATGAACACGTTCTTCTCCTCGGTGAACGCCGCGGGCGCGTCGGGTCCCAGCTCCCGGCCGAGACCCGACTGCTTGTAGCCACCGAACGGGGTCCAGTACCGCACCGAGGCGTGCGAGTTGACCGACAGGTTGCCGGCCTCGACCCCCCGAGCCACGCGGAGCGCACGACCGAGGTCGCGGGTGTAGATCGAGCCCGACAGTCCGTACTCGGTGTCGTTGGCCAGCGCGACCGCGTCGTCCTCGTCGTCGAACGGCATCACGGCCACGACCGGGCCGAACACCTCCTCACGCCACACCGGCTCGTCGGTCGACCGCGACTCGACCACCGTGGGTGGCAGCCACCAGCCCGGCCCGTCGGGTGCCGGCCCGGTGAACGCGACGGTCGCGCCGTCGATGTAGCGCTGCACCGCGTCGCGCTGCGACGCCGACACCATCGGACCCATCTCGCTCCCGTCGACCGAGGGGTCCTCGACCCGGACCGCGCGGACCGCCTCTGCGAACCGCCCCACGAACTCGTCGTACGCCGTGCGCTGCACCAGGATCCGCGACCGGGCACAGCAGTCCTGGCCGGCGTTGTCGAACACGGCGTACGGCGCCGCGGCCGCGGCCTTCGCCACGTCCGCGTCGGCGAAGACGATGTTGGCGCTCTTGCCGCCGAGCTCGAGGGTCACCCGCTTCACCTGCTGGGCGCAGCCCGCCATGATCTGCTGACCGACCTCCGTCGAGCCGGTGAAGCAGACCTTCCGCACGAGTGGGTGGGTGACGAAGCGCTGCCCGACGACCGATCCCTTCCCGGGCACGACCGTGAAGACGCCGTCGGGCAGCCCGGCCTCGCGCCCCAGCTCGGCGAGCCGGATGGCCGTCAGGGGCGTGATCTCCGCGGGCTTGAGCACCACGGTGTTGCCGGCGGCGAGCGCGGGAGCGAAGCCCCAGCCCGCGATCGGCATGGGGAAGTTCCAGGGCACGATGATGCCGACGACGCCGAGCGGCTCGTGGAACGTGATGTCCACGCCACCGGCGACCGGGATCTGCTTGCCCATCAGCCGCTCGGGCGCGCCGGCGTAGTAGTTGAGGCAGTCGCGGACGTTGCCGGCCTCCCAGCGGGCGTTGCCGATCGTGTGGCCGGCGTTGGCGACCTCGGTCCGGGCGAGCTCCTCGAGGTGCTCCTCGACGTTGGCGGCGAACGCGCGCAGCAGCCGGGCTCGCTCGCCGGGCGCGACGGCACGCCACGAGGTGAAGGCCTCGTGGGCGCGCTCGATCGCGGCGTCGGTCGCCGCCTCGTCGTGCGACGGGACGTCGACGTCGAGGGGGGTCTCGGTGGCGGGGTTGATCAGGAGCGTCATCGGGCCGTCACATCCTCTCGAAGCCGCGCACGAGCTCCCAGTCGGTCACTGCCGCATCGAAGGCGGCCAGCTCGACGTCGGCCATGTTCGTGTAGTGGTCGACCACCTCGTCGCCGAACGCGGCGCGCGCGAGGTCGGACGACGCGAACGCGTCGCGCGCCTCCCGCAGCGTTCCTGGGACGTGCTCCTTGTCGGAGGTGTAGGCGTTGCCGACGAGCTCGTCCTCGAGCGTCAGCCCCTCGTCGATCCCGTGCAACCCGCCGGCGAGCATCGCGGCCAGGGCGAGGTGCGGGTTCACGTCGGCACCCGGGACCCGGTTCTCCATCCGGGCCGACGGCCCGTGGCCCACGAGCCGGACGGCGCAACTCCGGTTGTCGTTGCCCCAGGCGATGGCGGTCGGGGCGAACGACCCGGCCGCGAAGCGCTTGTAGGAGTTGACGTTGGGGGCGTAGAGCAGTGTGAAGTCGCGCATCGTGGCGAGCACGCCGGCGACGAAGGAGTCGTAGAGGGCCGACCTCTGGTCGCCGTCCCAGAACACGACGTCACCGTCGAGCCCCCGCAGCGACAGGTGGATGTGGCACGAGGAGCCCTCGCGCTCGTTGTACTTGGCGAGGAACGTGATCGCCTTGCCGTGCTGGGCAGCGATCTCCTTGGCCGCGGTCTTGTAGACGCTGTGGTTGTCGGCCGTGACCATCGCCTCGGCGTACAGGAAGCCGATCTCGTGCTGCCCGAAGTTGCACTCGCCCTTCGCGCTCTCGACGTCGAGGCCCGCGGCGTACATGTGGTTGCGGATGTCGCGCAGCAGGGGCTCGACCCGCGACGTGCCGAGCAGCGAGTAGTCGACGTTGTACTGGTTCGACGGCGTCAGGCCCCGGTAGCGCTTGTCCCAGGCCTCCTCGTAGGCGTTGTCGAACGCGATGAACTCCAGCTCGGTGCCGGCGAGCGCCTGCCACCCTCCTTCACGGGCCCGCTCGAGCTGCTGGGCCAGCACGGTGCGCGGCGACTGGACGACCGGGGCGTGGTCGAGCCAGACCAGGTCGCACTGCACCATCGCTGAGCCCGGCAGGTGGGGGAGCAGCCGCAGCGTGTCGTAGTCGGGGACGAACTCCATGTCGCCGTAGCCCTTCTCCCACGAGGACATGGCGTAGCCGCCGACGGTGTTCATGTCGATGTCGACGGCGAGCAGGTAGTTGCACCCCTCGGTGCCGTGCTCGAGCGCCACGTCGAGGAAGTACGCCGCGTGCAGCCGCTTGCCCTGGAGGCGTCCCTGCATGTCGGTGAACGCCAGCACCACTGTGTCGATGTCGCCGGCGTCGATCCGCCGGCGCAGCCCGTCCAGCGTGAGGAAGCGGTCGTTGGGTGCGCTCATGTCGTCTCCTCTTGATCGGTCGGTGTCATCCCAAGAACCCACGCAGCAGGGCGGAGGTGTCGTCACAGTGTTCTGCCATGACCTGGTGGGCGCGTTCGGAGCGGCCGCGCAGGATGGCGGTGGTCAGGTCGCGGTGCTGGAGGTGGCTGTGGCTGATGTTCGCGCCGAGGAACGGGATCGACAGCAGCATCTCGTGCAGCGACGACTGGACCGACGTCACCGCCTCGATGGTGCGAGGCGAGCCGCTCAGGGCCGCCACCGTGAGGTGGAACCTGGAGTCGGCCTGCCGATGGCCGCCGGCACCCTTGGCCTTGGCGACCGCGTCGTGCGCGGTCTGGAGGGTCGCCTGCTCGTCGGCGTCGAGATCGGCTCGGGCCGCGAGGGCGGCCGCAGCGGGCTCCACGACCCGGCGGAAGTCGAGTGCGTCCAGCCAGTCGTGTCGCTGCTCGTGCGTGATGCTCGCCGTGCGGCGTGCGAACGTCCCGCGGCCCCGCCGGGTCACGACGGTGCCTCCCGTGCGGCCACGGGTGGTCTCGACGAGGCCGGCCTGCCGCAGCGCGGCCATCGCCTCGCGCAGGGTCGCCCGGCTCACCCCGAGCCGGGCGGCGAGGTCACGCTCCGCCGGCAGCGTGCTCCCGGTCGGGTAGACACCTAGCCGGATGGCCGTGGCGAGCTGCTCGACGCACGCCTCGAAGGCGTGGTGACCGCGCACCGGGCGCAGCACGGCCCCGGTGAGGTGCTCGACGGGTTGCGCAGTCACGGGCGTCAGTCTCCGGAGGGGGTGTGGACGGTGTCAATGGTCGGAGTTCATACCAATTTTGCACAGGCCTCTGGACGACGGAATCCCGGGGGTCTAGCCTCCGAACGATCGCATCCCGTCGCGCCCGGAGGGTTTCATGGCTGATATCGACAAGCTGACCGACGACGAGAAGCACCTAGCGAGGCTCGGGTACAAGCAGGAGCTCATCCGCACCTGGTCAGGATTTTCCAACTTCGCCATCTCGTTCTCGATCATCTCGATCCTGGCCGGGTGCTTCACCACGTTCGGTCAGGGCTTCAACAACGGCGGCCCGATCGCCATCTCGTGGGGCTGGCCCATCATCTCCATCTTCATCCTGATCATCGGCTTCACCATGTCGGAGCTGGTATCGGCGTACCCGACTTCCGGCGGCATCTACTGGTGGGCCTCCAAGCTGGGCGGCCCGGCTGCCGGCTTCTTCACGGGCTGGCTGAACCTGATCGGCCTGGTGGCCGTGACGGCGTCCGTCGCCTACGGCTGCGCGACGTTCATCGACCTGACGCTGAGCACGTTCTCCGCCAGCTACGGCGACGGCTACTCGCTGACGCGGGTGTTCATCACGTTCCTGATCGTGCTCGCCGCGGCCTCCGTGCTGAACATCTTCAGCGGCCACCTGATGGCGGTGATCAACAACGTCTCGGTCTGGTGGCACGTGGTCGGCGCCGCCGTGATCGTCGCGATCCTCGTGATCGTCCCCGACCAGCACCAGTCGTTCGGCTACGTCTTCACCGAGCGCTTCAACAACTCGGGCTACAGCGACGGATCGACGTCCACGGCGCTCTACTGGCTGATGGTCGTGCCGTTCGGGCTGCTGCTCACCCAGTACACGATCACCGGGTTCGACGCCTCGGCCCACCTCTCCGAGGAGACCTCGGCTGCGTCGCAGGCGGCCGCGAAGGGCATCTGGCAGTCGATCTTCTACTCCGCCATCGGCGGCTGGATCCTGCTGCTCGCGTTCCTCTTCGCCGTGCCGAACGGCAGCGACGGGCTGCCCGACAACGCCGGAGTCGGAGGAGGTGGGGTCGCCTACATCTTCACCGAGTCGCTCGGGACGAACCTCGCGGGCCTGGTGCTGCTGATCTCGGCGGCCGGCCAGTTCTTCTGCACCACCGCCTGCATGACCAGTGCCTCACGGATGACGTTCGCGTTCAGCCGCGACGGCGCCATCCCGGGCTCGAAGACGTTGGTGAAGCTGTCGAGCGCGAAGGTGCCCGCCAACGCGGTGACGATGGTCGCCGTGGCGGCGGCCGTGATCACACTCCCGGCGCTGATCGAGGTCAACATCGGTACGCCGGAGGACCCGCTGATCGTGCCCACCGCGTTCTACGCCGTGGTCTCCGTGGCGGTGATCGGGCTCTACCTCGCCTTCCTGATCCCGATCTGGCTGCGCTGGAAGATCGGCGACGCGTTCGAGCTGGGGGCCTGGAACAACGGTGCCAAGTACAAGTGGATGAACCTGGTGGCGGTCGTCGAGATCGCGATCATCTGCGTCTACTTCGTGCTGCCCTTCGTGCCGCAGGGCAGCCCGTTCAGCGAGGACTTCTCGCCGAAGTTCGTCAACTACGCACCCGTGCTGACCCTCGGCGCGCTGCTGATCCTCGCGATCTGGTGGCACACGTCGGCCAAGCACTGGTTCAAGGGTCCGAAGCACACCATCGACGAGGCCGTGATCGAGGCCTTCGACGGGTGAGCACCCACCACACGGTCCCGCCGGGATGACGGCGGAGCTCGATCACCTCCTCGACCAGGTCCCTCGGCTGGCCCGACGGGTCCTGGTCGAGGAGCTCTCGGGTGGGCTGACGAACCGCAACTACCGGGTCGTGACCCCGGACGGCGACTACGTCGTCCGGTGGAGCGGCAGCGACGCCGCCCTGCTCGGGATCGACCGCGACGCCGAGCAGGCGAACACCAGGTGCGCGTTCGAGGCGGGGGTGGGAGCACCGGTCCACGACTACCGGCCCGACCTGGGCGTGCTGGTGATCGGCTACCTGACGGGCACGTCGCTCGAGAACGACTCCTTCGCCGACGCCGACGTGCTGGGCCGGGCCGCCGTCGCCTGCCGCCGGCTGCACGCCGGTCCTCGATTCGTCGACGATTTCGACATGTTCGCCCGGCAGGCGGCGTACCTGCGGACGGTGGAGGAGCAGGGGTTCCCGCTGCCTCCGGGGTACGCCGACCACACGGACGCCTGGGCGGCGGTCAAGCGCGCCGTAGCCGCCCGGCCGCGCGTGACGGTGCCCTGCAACAACGACCTGCTGGCCGGCAACTTCATCGACGACGGCGACCGGGTCTGGCTGATCGACTACGAGTACTCCGGCAACAACGACGTCGCGTTCGAGCTCGGCAACACCTGCACCGAGTGCGAGTTCCCGCCCGAGCGGGTCGACGCGTACGCCGAGGCCTACCACGGCTCTCCGACCCGCGGCGACCTGGCCCGGGTCCGGCTCGGGGCCCTCCGGAGTGAGTACGGGTGGGCGCTGTGGGGTTTCATCCAGGCGGCGAGCAGCCCGCTCGACTTCGACTTCCACGACTGGGGGATGCACCGGTTCGAGAAGGCGGCGCGCACGTTCACCTCCGACGGCTTCGACCGGCTCCTGGAGGAGGCCGTCGGTGACTGAGCTGCCCGCGCGCGCCCAGGTGGTCGTGGTCGGCGGCGGCGTGATCGGCTGCTCCACGGCCTACCACCTCACCAGGCTCGGGGTCACCGACGTCCTCGTCGTCGAGCAGGGCCGGCTCTCAGGTGGAACCACCTGGCACGCCGCCGGGCTGGTCGGCCCGTTGCGCGCCACCGAGGGCGGCACCCGCCTGGTGCAGTACTCGGCCGAGCTGTACGCACGGCTCGAGGAGGAGACCGGGCTCGCCACCGGCTACCGCAACGTCGGCGGCCTGGTGGTCGCACGCACCGAGGACCGGATGGTCGCACTGCGGCGGACGGCGGCCAACGCGGCGGCGTACGACCTGCCGTGCACCCTGGTCTCCCCGGAGGCCGCGCAGGAGCTGTGGCCGCCCATGCGGGTCGACGACCTGGTGGGGGCGCTCCACCTGCCCGGGGACGGCAAGGTCAACCCGACCGATCTCACCCAGTCGCTCGCCAAGGGCGCCCGGCTCGGCGGCGCTCGCGTCGTCGAGGGGTGCCGCGTCACGGGCTTCACGGTGGCCGACGGGCCGTCGGGGCCTCGGGTCACCGGGGTCCGCACCGACCAGGGGGACGTCGAGGCGGACGTCGTCGTCAACTGTGGCGGGATGTGGGCCCACGCACTGGGCCGGCTGGCCGGGGTCACGGTGCCGCTGCACGCCGCCGAGCACTTCTACGTCGTCACCGAACAGGTCGAGGGCACCCATCCCGACCTGCCGGTGATGCGCGACCCGGACGGCTGGACGTACTTCAAGGAGGAGGTCGGCGGGCTGGTGGTGGGCGGCTTCGAGCCGGACGCCAAGCCGTGGACCGGCCCGGACGACGTCCCCTACCCGTTCGAGTTCCAGCTGCTCGACGAGGACTGGGAGCACTTCTCCGTGCTGATGGACGAAGCCGTGCGCCGGGTGCCCGCCCTGGAGAACACCGGCATCCGGAAGTTCTACAACGGCCCCGAGTCGTTCACGCCCGACAACCAGTTCCTGATGGGGGAGGCGCCGGGCCTGCGCGGCTACTACGTCGCCGCCGGGTTCAACTCGGTGGGCATCGCGTCGGCGGGCGGGGCCGGCCGGGTGCTCGCCGAGTGGGTGGCGGCGGGCGAGCCGCAAGAGGACCTGGTCGCGGTCGACGTCCGCCGGTTCGGCGCCTTCCACAACGACGTCGACTGGCTGCGCTCGCGGGTGGCGGAGGTGCTCGGGCTGCACTACGCGGTGCCCTGGCCCCACCGCGAGATGACCTCCGGGCGCGACCAGCGCCGCTCTCCACTGCACGACCGGCTGGCACAGCGCGGCGCGTGGTTCGGGACCCGGATGGGGTGGGAGCGGCCGAACGTGTTCACGGCCGGGGACCCCGGTTCGGCCTACACCTGGGGTAAGCCGGGGTGGCTCGACGACTGCCTCCGGGAGCAGCGCGCGTGCCGGACCGAGGTGGCGGTCTTCGACCAGACGTCGTTCTCGAAGTACGCCGTGTCCGGCCCCGGCGCGCTCGCGTCGTTGCAGTGGGTCTGCGCGGCCGACGTCGACGTGCCCGTCGGTGCGTGCGTCTACACGCCGTGGCTGGGCTCGCGGGGCACGTACGAGGCCGACCTCACGGTCACCCGGACCGCGCTCGACGAGTTCCTGGTGGTCAGCTCCTCGGCCACCACGGTGCGCGACCTCGACTGGCTCCAACGCCACCGTGGACCGGACACGGACATCGACGACCTCACGGACGACTTCTCGGTGATCGGTGTGATGGGGCCGGCCTCCCGCGACCTCCTCGGGGGGCTCACCGACGCGGACCTGAGCGAGGAGGGGTTCCCGTTCGCGACGTCGCGGGCGCTGGACCTCGCGGGCGTGCGGGTCCGCGCGACGCGGATGACGTACGTCGGGGAGACCGGATGGGAGCTGGTGGTCCCGGTCGGCTCCGCCGGGGCGGTCTACGACGCGGTCGTCGGCACCGGGGGCGCGACCGACGCCGGCTACTACGCGATCGAGGCGCTGCGGCTCGAGAAGGGCTACCGAGCGTTCGGCCGGGAGCTGACCCCCGACCACACCCCGGTCGAGGCCGGGCTGGTGTTCGCCACGGCCCTGAGTGGCGACAAGGACTTCCTCGGGCGTGAGGCGCTGGAGGCCCACCGCCGCGGGCTGGCCGAGGGCGGAGCGCGCCGCCGGATAGTCAGCCTGGTGGTCTCCGACCCGGAGCCGATGCTGTGGGGCGGGGAGCTGCTCCTGCGCGACGGCGAACCGTGCGGTCAGGTCACCAGCGCCGCCTGGGGGGCGACGGTGGGGGCCTCGGTAGGACTCGGCCTGGTGCGCGCACCGGCTCCCGTCGACCGGACGTGGCTGGGCTCGGGGACCCACGAGGTGGATGTCGCGGGCACGACGTACGCGGTGACGCTGTCGTTGCGCGCGCCGCTGTGACGAGCCCTTACCACTCGTGGTGCCCAGCCGTCGTCCACAATCACGTGACCATTCGTCCACAGGTCTTCCACGGCCCTCCTAAACGGCGGTTCAGCCGCCCCCGGGCTCCCTAGGTTGACCAGTGCATCGACCGATGCCGGCCATGTGGGGACAAGGCCGAAACCGTGGGCTATGACGCCGGCTGCCTCAGGCGCCGGGGTCAGGGGGAATCATGCGATTCGTACTCATCCAGCTGCGCAACGTCGTCATGGCGTTCGCCGTGCTGCTGCTCGGCCTGGTAGTCGTGGCGGCGCCGGCCGGCGCCGCCGACTCGACGCTGCCGAGCGGCTACTACCTGTGCCACGCGACCGGCAGCGCCTCCAGCGTGGAGACCGTCAAGGGCTGGGTCTACAACAAGCCCAGCAACTCGGGTCAGGCGTCCGGGCACGCCGACCTCGGTCACCAGAACGGGCTGGACATCGTGCCGCCCATCCCGGGTCTCCTGCCGAACGGGCAGAACTGGACCGTCTACGGCCAGCAGGTGCACGCCAACGGGTGTGCCATCCCGACCTACGTCAACGTCGCCGTGACCTTCAACGACCAGCGGTGCACCGCGGCCAACGGCTTCCTCGCCCCGTCCTTCGAGGCGCCGACCTACACCGGGCTCAAGCGGGTCGTCTCCGGGCTCGGCGCCAACAGCGCCGTCGACCCCGGTGAGACCGTCACCGTGACCTACACCGGTTCCGCATCGACGATCATCGCCGGCGCAGACGCCACCAACAGCGTCACGTTCACCCACGCGTTCCCGACCCAGCCGTCCGGCCTGCGCGACTGCGTGCCGCAGCCGGCAGCCGAGACCCGCACCGTCGCCCGCAGCGAGCCGAGCTGCGCGCTGGGTGGGGTCACCTCCTGGGTGGACCGCTACTCCACGCCGTTCGTGTGGAGCGACGCACAGCAGAAGTGGGTGCCCGGTCAGGAGACCGGCCCCGTGCGGACCGACGAGAAGTTCGCGGCGTACGGCGACCACGAGTACTTCCAGCTGTGCGCCCCGGCGAAGCCGGTGGCGGACGTCCGGAGCGTGCCGCAGAGCACGCCCTCCTGCGACCCGGCCGGCGTTACCAGCTGGGACGACGTCTACACGACCGAGTACGTGTGGAGCGCGGGTCAGCGGGCGTGGGTCCTCGGTCAGGAGACCGGCCCGGTCCGTGAGAACGAGACGTTCACCGCCTACGGCGACGACGAGTTCTTCGAGAACTGCGCCGACGCGCAGCCGCAGGCGAAGGCCCGCAGCGTGCCCCAGCAGTCGACGTCGTGCGACCCGGCCGGCGTGACCGCCTGGGACGACGTCTACACGACCGAGTACGTGTGGAGCGCGGGTCAGCGGGCGTGGGTCCTCGGTCAGGAGACCGGCCCGGTCCGCGCGAGCGAGGCGTTCACCGCCTACGACGACAGCACCTACTTCGACGAGTGCGCCGACGAGCAGCCGCAGGCGGAGACCCGCAGCGTGCCGCAGAGCGACCCGTCGTGCTACCCGGCCGGGGTGACCAGCTGGGACGACGTCTACACGACCGAGTACGTGTGGAGCGCGGGTCAGCGGGCGTGGGTGCTCGGTCAGGAGACCGGCCCGGTCCGCAGTGGCGTCACGTTCGCGGCGTACACCGACGAGGAGTACTTCGATCTGTGCGCCGAGGGCCAGCCGGCCGCGGACGAGCGTCGGGTGCCGCAGACCGAGCCCTCCTGCGCGCTGGGTGGGGTGACGTCGTGGACCGACGTCTACACCACCGAGCACGAGTGGAGCGCCGCCGAGCGCGCCTGGGTGCTCGGTCAGGAGACCGGCCCCGTGCGCGAGGGCGAGACCTTCGCCGCCTACACCGACGCCGAGTACTTCGACCTGTGCGCGGACAACCCGCCGTCGGCGGAGACCCGCAGCGTGCCGCAGAGCGACCCGTCGTGCTACCCGGCCGGGGTGACCAGCTGGGACGACGTCTACACGACCGAGTACGTCTGGGACGCGGGCCAGCACCTGTGGGTGCTGGGCCAGGAGACCGGCCCGGTCCGCAGTGGCGTCACGTTCGCGGCGTACACCGACGAGGAGTACTTCGACCTGTGCGCCGAGGGCCAGCCGGCCGCGGACGAGCGTCGGGTGCCGCAGACCGAGCCCTCCTGCGCGCTGGGTGGGGTGACGTCATGGACCGACGTCTACACCACCGAGCACGAGTGGAGCGCCGCCGAGCGCGCCTGGGTGCTCGGTCAGGAGACCGGCCCCGTGCGCGAGGGCGAGACCTTCGCCGCCTACACCGACGCCGAGTACTTCGACCTGTGCGCGGACAACCCGCCGTCGGCGGAGACCCGCAGCGTGCCGCAGAGCGACCCGTCGTGCTACCCGGCCGGGGTGACCAGCTGGGACGACGTCTACACGACCGAGTACGTCTGGGACGCGGGCCAGCACCTGTGGGTGCTGGGCCAGGAGACCGGCCCCGTCCGCAGCGGCGTCACGTTCGCGCCGTACACCGACGAGGAGTACTTCGACCTGTGCGCCGAGGGCCAGCCGGCCGCGGACGAGCGTCGGGTGCCGCAGACCGAGCCCTCCTGCGAGCTCGGCGGGGTCTCAAGCTGGGTCGACGTCTACACGACCGAGTACGTGTGGAACATCGACTCCCGTGACTGGGAGCTGGGCGAGGAGACCGGCCCGGTCCGCGCCGACGAGCAGTTCACGGCGTACACCGACGACGAGAACTTCGAGCTGTGCGCACCCGTGCAGCCCGAGCCGATCGTCACCGAGGTGGCCGGAGCGCAGGCGTCCTGCAAGATCCGGGGCAGCCTGACCTGGGTGGACGTGTACACGACCGAGTACGTGTGGAACGTCCAGACCAGCGCCTGGGAGCTCGGCGAGCCCAACAGTCCGGAGCGCACCGAGGAGACCTTCGTCGCCTACACCGACGAGGAGCTCGCCGAGCAGTGCACCGAGGTCGAGGGCGAGGAGCCCCCGACCGACCACGAGATCGAGAACCCGGGCACGCCCGCGGTCCCGACCGTCGTGGACGCAGGGCTCGGCCTGCACGACGTCCCGTCTGGCGAAGCCCGTGACCCGCTGTGGCTGCTGGCCATCGGCGGAGGGCTCGGCCTGATGGGAGCCGCCGGCCTGCGCCGGCGCACGACGGCAACCCGGTAGCCCACGACCGGCGCGTCGGAGTGAGCCGGTAGCCCACGACCGGCTCATTCGGGGGGCGGTCACCAGACGGTGACCGCCCCTTTCGCACGCACAGGAACGGCGCGGCGGATCGGTGTCACCCACTGGCACCGATGCGCCACGCCGTTCCCGGCCGGGCGACCTCGCGGTCACCCCTTACGTGCGGTCGGCCCGGTGGCCCACCACCGGTCCGGCCCGGACGACGTCTCGCGGTCCCGCTTTCACCTCCGGTTCGACTGGGATGCCGTTGCGTTCGGTGTCGATGAACGCGGCGATGAGTGCGATGGCGGCGATGGTGGCGAGTGTTCCGATCAACATGGGTCACGTCCTCGGTAGCTGGTGGCGCGGGTGGGGCTGGGGCGCGTCTGGATCCGATTCAGCCGGTCAGCGCGGGTCCCCGAAGTTCAGGACGCCGACGACGCGGCCGTCCGCGTCGACCCGGACGCCGACCCCGGCCCAGCGGGCCCGCTTCTTCATGATCACGGCGTAGTGGCTCGGCGAGTTGAGCCAGGCGGTGACGGCGACCTCGGGAGTCAGGCCGCTGCCGCGCACGAGGGCCTCGCCGGTCCACGTCAGGTCGCACCCGTTCAGGACCGTGACCTGGTGGCGGTGCGCGAACGCGCCGGTCTTCTTGATGTGGGTCGCCCAGCGCTCGGCGTACCCGTCCACGCATGACTGGAAGACCCGCACCGGGCGGAGGCCCGCGCCGACGCGCGCCTCGTTGATCTCGGCCAGTACTCGGTTCTCGAACTCCTCGAGGTCCTGGAGCGGGTCCACCTCGGGGTTCGACGTGGGGCCGACCCAGGTCCTGGCCTCGGCCGGGGCACCCACGAGGGCGGTGCCGCCGGCGGTGAGCCCGACCGCGACGACTGCGACCGCGATCGAGCGAAGGAGGTGTCGCATGGGGGGCTCCGTCTTCGGGGCCAACGGGATGGCCGTCTGTGGGTGTCGACCGGTGGGCCGGCCTGAGGTGGCCGACGGGGGGATCGGCCACCTGTGGGGGGTTGTGCCGGTTCCACGAATGGCGAACGCGACGTACACAGTTTGGTAACGGGAGGGGGTCGGGAGCAATAGCACGAAATGACTAGATCCGGATGCCCCGAGAAGCACTCCGGGATGTCCGGTCATCGCCGATACTGGGCAGATGGACCCCGACCACCCGCGAGCGCGGCGCCCCGGGTGGCTCGCCGCCGGGCCGCTCGTGGCGGGGATCGTGCTCCTCGTGGCCGGGCTCGTGGCCTGGAACTCACCGGAGCGTGACCCCGGACGCGCCACCGACACGCCCAGCGACACGCCCAGCGACACGCCCAGCGACACCGTGACCGAGCAGGAGGTCGTGGAGCAGGTCGACCCGCCCGAGGCCGAGCGTGCCGACTGGACACCAGGGGCACCACGGCGACTGGAGGTGCCGGCGCTCTCGATCGACGCGTCGATCGTGCCGATCGAGGCTCCCGGTGGCGTGCTGACCCCGCCTGTGGATCCCCAGGTCCTCGGCTGGTGGGCTGCCGGCGCCAAGCCCGGGGCCCGGCTGGGCTCGGCGCTGGTGACCGGTCACACCGTGCACACGGGCGGCGGCGCGATGGACGACCTCGAGCAGCTCGACACCGGCGACCGCGTGTGGATGCGCACCGACCGCGGCCGGATCGGCTACCAGGTCCGCTCGGTGGTGGTGCTCGGCAAGGGCGAGCTGGCCGAGCGCGCCGCCCGGCTGTTCAGCCAGGAGACGCGCGGTCGGCTGGTGCTCATCACCTGCGAGGACTGGGACGGCCGGGAGTACCTCAGCAACGTCGTCGTCACGGCCACCCCGACCACGTGAGCGCCACCCCGTAACTTCCACGCGCGAGGTTCGTTGCCTGGTCCGGAGGGTCTTTGCGTCGTGCGCGGATGTAACCCACCAGGCGCCGAGGCACCGGGGGCCGGATCGTTGTACCAGGGGGGGCGGAACACTCCGCCCTTGCAGCGGTCCGGCGCCCAGTGCCGCTCGGCGTCCGGACAGCGGCCCGCTACGGTCAGTGCTGGTAGGTGCCGTGGAGGATCGCGCGGCCCAGGGTCTTGAACGCCAGGTTGAAGCTCATCACCGCGTTCGACGCCGCGGCGTCGATCCCGAGCGTCTCCTCGCCGACCGCGTGCACGACGAAGAAGTAGCGGTGCGGCTGGTCGTTCGGGGGTGGCGCGGCGCCCATGAACGACGCTTCGCCACCGTCGTTGCGCAGCATGAAGGCGCCGTCGGGCAGGGGAGCGCTGCCGGACCCGGCCCCTGCGTCCAGCGAGGTGACGTCGGCGGGCAGGTCGACCAGGGCCCAGTGCCAGAAGCCGCTGGGGGTCGGCGCGTCGGGGTCGAAGCAGGTGACGACGTACGACTTCGTGCCCTCGGGAGCCCCCGACCACGAGAGCTGCGGCGAGGTGTTGCCCTCGTCCGCCACCTGGGCCGAGCCGAGCGGCTGACCGTCGGTCACGTCGTCGCTGGTGACGGTGAACGACGGCCGGGCCGGCAGGAGGTCGTAGGGGTCGGGGCTGACGGGGCGCTCGATGGTGGTGTCCACGCTCATGACGTCGACCCTACCCACCGCAAAGGTCGGGGAGAATGCCTCCCGTGACTGACGCACGGGAGCTGCCGCCGTACCCCGTCGGGCTCCGGCTCGGCGGGCGGCGGGTCCTCGTGGTGGGCGGTGGCCACGTGGCCCAGCGCCGGGTGCCCGCTCTCGTCGCGGCCGGGGCCGACGTGGTCGTGGTCTCCCCGGAGGTGACGCCGGCGCTCGAGGGCATGGCCGGCGAGGTCACCCTGGTGCTGCGCGAGTTCGAGGACGGCGACCTCGACGGGTCCTGGTACGTCGTCGCCGCCACCGACGATCCTGCGGTCAACGCCCGGATCCTGACGGGAGCCGACGAGCGCCGCATCTTCTGCGTCCGCAGTGACGACGCCCGGGAGGCGTCCGCCTGGACGGCGGCGTCCGGCCGGCACGGGCAGGTGACGGTCTCGGTGCTGGGAAACCGGGAGCCGCGCCAGTCGGCGGCGCTCCGCGACGACATCCTCGGAGCCCTGGCGGACGGCCGGCTCACCACGTCCGGCGCGCTCGACCACACGCCCGGCGTGGTGCTGGTGGGCGGCGGCCCCGGTGACCCGCAGCTCGTGACCGTCGCCGCCCGGCAGGCGATGGCGTCCGCCGACGTCGTCGTGGCCGACCGGCTGGCGCCACGTGAGCTGCTCGACGAGCTCGCGTCGCACGTAGAGCTGGTCGACGTCGCGAAGCTGCCCCGCGGCCGTTCGGCGCAGCAGGAGGAGATCAACCGGGTGATCGTCGACCGGGCGCGGGCCGGGAAGCGGGTCGTGCGCTTCAAGGGCGGCGACGGCTTCGTGTTCGGCCGCGGCTTCGAGGAGGTGCAGGCCTGTCGGGACGCCGGCGTCCCGGTGACCGTGATCCCGGGGCTCCCCAGCCCGGTCGCCGTGCCCGGCGCCGCGGGCATCCCGGTCACCCACCGCGGCGTCGCACACTCGTTCACCGTGGTGTCGGGCCACCTCCCACCGGGGCACGACGACTCGCTGGTCGACTGGGGAGCGGCGGCGCGCGTGGGCGGCACCCTCGTCCTGATGATGGCGGTCGAGCACGCGCCCGCGATCGCGGACGCGCTGCTCACGCACGGTCGCGACCCGCAGACCCCGGTCGCGGTCGTGTGCGAGGGCACCATGGCCAACGAGCGCACCGTGCTCGCCACCCTGGGCACGCTCGCCGAGCGGCTCGACGCCGAGCAGGTCCGGCCACCGGCGATCATCGTCGTCGGCGAGGTCGTGGCGGTGGCGCACCCAGCGGCGTTCGGCCGCGGCTGATGGCGACGTACGTCGAGGTCGACGACCCGGCCGACCCCCGGCTGGCGGACTACCGCGACCTGCGTGACGTCGAGCTCCGCAGACACCTCGAGACCGAGCGCGGGCTCTTCCTCGCCGAGGGCGAGAAAGTGGTGCGCCGGGCCCTCGAGGCCGGGTTCGCGCCCCGCTCCTTCCTGATGGCCGAGCGCTGGCTGGCCGGCCTCGCCGACGTCATGGCCGGTGCCGACGTGCCCTGCTACGTCGTGAGCGAGGCGCTCGCCGAGGAGGTCACCGGGTTCCACGTCCACCGGGGTGCGCTCGCCTCCCTGCACCGCCGGCCGCTGCCGTCGGTCGACGAGGTGCTCGCGGGCGCCCGGACGGTGCTGGTCCTCGAGGACGTGGTCGACCACACGAACGTCGGCGCGATCCTGCGCAACGGTGCGGCGCTCGGCGTCGACGCGGTGCTGCTGGCGCCTCGGTGCGCCGACCCGCTGTACCGGCGAGCCGTGAAGGTCGCGATGGGTGCGGTCTTCGCGCTCCCGTGGACCAGGCTCCCGGACTGGCACGGTGCGCTGCCGGACGTGTCCGGTCGCGGCTTCACGACCGTGGCCCTCACGCTGGCCGACGACGCCGTGCCGATCGAGGACGCGGTGGCGGGCGTCGACCGGCTGGCACTGGTGCTCGGGTCGGAGGGGCACGGGCTCTCGGACCGGTGGCAGCAGACCGCCGACCGCCGTGCGGTCATCCCGATGCAGGCCGGGATCGACTCGCTCAACGTCGCCGCCGCCTCAGCGGTCGCCTGCTACGTCGCGGCCCGCCGCTGAGCGCTGGGTAGGGTCGCCCGCATGGCTGACGAGCACGAGACCGGGCCCGCCGACTCGCCGTACCACCGGCTGCTCCCGATCGGGGAACGACTGCCGGCGGACGCGCTCCTGGAGGGACCGCTGTCGTCGTTCGAGGCGGTCACGCTCAGCCCCCTGGCCGAGATGCTGGTGCCCGAGGAGCCGCGGGTGGGCACCGTCGACCGGGCCGCCTGCGCCCACTGCCGACCCTCGGAGCACACGATCTGGGCGGACGACGACTGGCAGGTCCGCGCCGGCTGGGACCGGATGGGGATCCCGTTCGTCGGAGGCTTCGCGCCGCGCACCCACGTGCGGCTCGAGGACGCTCCGGTCGAGCTGCTCGCGGACCTCGGGCCGCTGATGCAGCGTCTGAGCGCCGCGGTCAAGTCGATCCCGGGGGTCGCCCGCTGCCACTTCGCCCGCTGGGGCGACGGGTCGGAGCACTTCCACCTCTGGGCGCTCGCGCGGCCGGCCGGCATGATGCAGGGTCGCGGCGCGATGCTGGCGTTCTGGGACGACGTGCTCCCGGCGATGCCGCAGGAACTGGTGTCCGACCACCTGCGGATCGTCGCCGAGTCGCTCGCGGCCGACGGCGGGACGGCGTTCCCCGGCGCATGACTGCCGGACCAGCGGGTACGTCGGTGGCATGACCACAACACCCCAGGAACCCGGCAGCGACCCCGACGTCGTGCCCAGCGGAGACCCCGAGCCCATCCCGACCGAGCCGCAGCCCGCCGTCGACCCCCACGAGGACCCGCAGACCCAGCCGGCCCCCTAGGCAGGCCAGTCGGCCGGGTAGTCGTCCGCGGCCTTCTCGTGCGCCTTCTGGAGCTTCTTGCGCAGCTTCGTCGGCAACCGGTCGCCGAAGACGGTCCCCTGCGTGTGGTCGGTCTCGTGCTGGAGACAGCGCGCGAGCAGGCCGTCGCCGCTGAACGTCACCGGCTCGCCGTCGAGGCCGGTGCCGGTCACCGTCGCCTGGTCGGGACGCGCACACTCCACGTACCCGCCCGGGAGCGACAGGCAGCCCTCGTCGGCCACGTCGAGCCGCCGCTCCGGTCCCTCGGGCGTCGTCACGGCGGGGTTGCACACGACGCCGACCGTGTGGGCGCCGTCCGCGTCCGGGCAGTCGAACACGAAGACCGCGAGGTCGACGCCGATCTGGCACGCGGCCAGGCCGACGCCGTCGGCGGCGTACATGGTCGCGACCATGTCGGCGACCAGGCTGCGGAGGTCGTCGTCGAACGCCGTGACCGCCTGCTGCCGCCGGTGCATGACCGGCGTTCCCCACCGCGTGACCGGCCGCACCTCGCCACCGGTCGGCAGCGGCCCGAACGGGGCGTGCACGGTCTGCTCGGACATGCCGAGATCCTACGAACGGCCCGGTGGCTCGTGTGAGCCGGGACACCGGCGGAGGTCATGGCGGAAGGTGTAACTCAGAGTTACATTACGAGCATGGCCCTTTCCAGGAACCTCGGCCCCGGCGGGAAGCACGGCGTCGCGTCCGGTGAGTCCCGCGACCCGATCGGCTTCGCCGTCGCGGCGCTCAACCGGATGGCGCAGAGCGAGCTGCTCGACCGGGTGGGCCTGCGCAAGCAGGCTGAGCAGGCGGTCTTCACGGTCACGCGCAGCGGCTTCCGCTCCGCGACCGCGGCCGGCCGAGCGTTCACCAGCGCCGGGTCGAGCCGCCGCGCCGGCGTCCGGGTCCCCGCCGCCACCCCGCCCGGGGTCTTCGACCTGACGCCCACCGATGACCAGCAGCAGCTCGTCGACGTCGTCCGCGAGTACGCCGAGGAGGTGCTGCGGCCGGCGGCGGCCCAGGCCGACGACGACTGTGCCGCCCCGGCGACCGTGCTCGGGGCCGGTACCGACCTCGGACTCCCGATCCTCGGGGTGCCGGAGGCGCTCGGCGGGATCTCCGAGGAGCGCTCGGCGATGACGGGAACCCTGGTCGCGGAGGCGCTCGCCCACGGCGACCTCGGACTGGCGGTCGCGGCCCTGTCACCCGGGGCGGTCGCCACGGCCATCGGTCTCTGGGGCACCGAGCAGCAGCAGGCGACGTACCTGCCGGCCTTCACGGGTGACGACGTGCCCGCCGCCGCGCTGGCCCTCAACGAGCCCACCGTGCTCTTCGACGCCCTGGAGCCCGCGACGTCCGCGGTCCGCGACGGCGACGAGCTCGTGCTCGACGGCGTGAAGTCCCTGGTGACGCGCGGCGCCGAGGCCGAGCTCTTCGTGGTCGGCGCCCGCCTCGACGGACAGCCGGTCCTGGTGCTCGTCGAGGCCGGCGCCGCCGGGCTCTCGGTCGAGGGCGACCCGGCCATGGGGGTGCGGGCCTCCTCGGCCACCCGGCTGTCGCTGCAGGGCGTGCGGGTGCCGGCCGACGCGGTGCTGGGGGAGGCCGACGGCTCGACGTACCTCGAGTGCGTGCAGCTGTCCCGGCTGGCGTGGTGCGCGCTGGCGGTCGGCACCGGACAGGCGGTGCTCGACTACGTCACGCCGTACGTGAAGGAGCGCGAGGCGTTCGGCGAGCCGATCGCCCACCGGCAGTCGGTGGCGTTCATGGTCGCCAACATCGCGATCGAGCTGCAGGCCATGCGGCTGGTCACCTACAAGGCCGCGTCGCGGGCGGCGGCGGGCAAGGACTTCAGCCGCGAGGTCGCGCTCGCGCGCACGCTGTGCGCCGACAAGGGCATGCAGATCGGGCTCGACGGCGTGCAGCTGCTCGGGGGCCACGGCTACGTGAAGGAGCACCCGGTCGAGCGGTGGTACCGCGACCTCAGAGCGATCGCCGTGATGGAAGGGAGCGTGCTGGTCTGATGATCCACCTCGACGACCCGCAGCGTCTCCGGACGCTCCGTGACCAGGCCCACCAGGTCGCCATGAACATGCTGCGACCGGTGTCGCGCAAGTACGACCGCGCCGAGCACGAGTACCCCAAGGAGCTCGACATGCTCGCCGCCATGATCGACGGGCTGGCGGAGTCCGGTGCCGGCGAGGGCGCGGGGGCCACCGGCGTACGGCGCGACGAGTCCGCCGACGAGCGGACCGGCATCAAGAACGGCGCCAACCTCGCCAGCGTCATGTCGATCGCCGAGATGTGCTGGGGCGACGTCGGGCTGCTGCTGTCGATGCCGCGCCAGGGGCTCGGCAACTCCGCCATCGCGTCGGTGGCCGACGAGGAGCAGCGGGCGCGCTTCGGTGACAGCTGGGCGGCGATGGCGATCACCGAGCCCGGCGTGGGCTCCGACACCGCCAACCTCCGGACTACGGCGGTCCTCGACGGCGACCACTACGTGATCAACGGCGAGAAGATCTACGTCACCTCGGGCGAGCGCGCCGACAGCGTCGTCGTGTGGGCGACCCTCGACAGGAGCCGGGGACGAGCGGCGATCAGGTCGTTCGTGGTCGAGAAGGGCACCCCGGGCATGACCGTCGAGCGGCTCGAGCACAAGCTCGGCATCCGCGCCTCCGACACCGCGGCGATCACGTTCACCGACTGCCGGGTCCCGAAGGAGAACCTCCTCGGCTCGCCCGAGGTCGACGTGAAGCAGGGGTTCGCCGGTGCCATGGCGACCTTCGACAACACCCGGCCGCTCGTCGCGGCGATGGCCGTGGGCTGCGCCCGGGCCGCGCTCGACCTGACGACCGACCTGCTGGCGCAGGCGGGGGTCGCCGTGGACTACGACCGGCCCGCGCAGGTCCAGCACGCCGCGGCCGCCCGGCTGCTCAAGCTCGAGGCCGACTGGGAGGGCGCGCGGCTGCTGACCCTGCAGGCGGCGTGGCTGGCCGACAACCGCCGGCCGAACTCGCTGGAGGCCTCGATGGCCAAGGCGAAGGCGGGCCGGGTCGGCTCGGAGATCACGCTCGCGTGCGTGGAGCTCGCCTCGTCGGTCGGGTACTCCGAGACCGAGCTGCTCGAGAAGTGGTCGCGCGACTCCAAGATCCTCGACATCTTCGAGGGCACCCAGCAGATCCAGCAGCTGATCGTCGCCCGCCGGCTGCTGGGGCTGAGCAGCACCGAGCTCAAGTAGGGGACGACGTACGACGCAGCACCCGGATGCACGGGAGCCCGCACCGACCGGTGCGGGGCTCCGCTGCTCCCTGAGGTCGAGGTGGTCGGAGCAGGTCAGACGGCGACCTTGAACGGGTCGTGCTCGGCGAGGATCTTCTCGACCCGGGCCTGGTCGAGCCGGGCGTAGACCGACTGGTTCTCCTGGGCGTCCCGGACGCACTTGGCGAGCGTGAAGGCTGACGTCGTGAGGTACATGATCCCGAGGCCGAGGAAGGCGCGGACCCAGACGTCCACCGGCAGGTAGAAGACGGAGAAGGTCATGGTCAGCAGCGCCACGGCGAACGAGATCGCGGCCTGCAGGTAGAAGGCGTTGGTGTTCTTGGGAGTGTTCGGAGTGTCCATGCCGAGAAGCATGGCCGCGGTGGTCGGCCTGCGGACCCGCGCTCCTACCCGGCTTCGGGTGAGTACCGGCACCCAACCGGTGTGCTCGGATGGGTCCATGAAGATCTACGCCGACAGCCCCGGTCACCTCGCTCGACAGGTCGTCACCGACCTCGCGTTCGTCGCCTGGCTCGTGCTCTGGGTGTGGGCGGGGCTGACCGTCCACGACGCGACCATGGAGCTGACCGCGCCGGGCGAGCAGGTCGCCGAGTCGGCCTCGGGCATCGCGGAGGCGATGACGGAGGCGGGCGGGACGCTGGGTGGCCTGCCCGTGGTGGGTGACGAGGCCCGGACGCCGTTCGACAAGGCCAGCGGTGCCGCCGACCGGCTGGCCGCGGCGGGCCTGGCCGAGGTGCGGGCGGTGGAGCGGCTGGCCGACCTGCTCGGACTGGCGGTGGCGCTGATCCCGATCCTGGTCGTGGCGGCGTTCTACGTCCCCGGCCGGGTGCGCTTCGCCCGCCGTGCCACCGCCGGCGCCCGGCTGGTCGACTCGGGTTCCGACCTCGACCTGTTCGCGCTGCGTGCACTGGCACACCAGCCGCTCCACGTGCTGGCCCGGATCAGCGACGACCCCGCCGGGGCGTGGCGATCGGGGGACCGGGAGGTCACCGACCGGCTCGCCGAGCTCGAGCTGCGGGCCAGCGGCCTCCGGCTTCCCCGCGACGCCGCCTAGGGTGGACCGGGTGCCGACCGCCGACGACCGCCGCCAGCTGATCACCAGAGTGCTGGAGGACGCCTTCGCGCCCCTCATGAAGGCAGACCCCCAAGCGTTCCGGGTGAAGTTCCGCAAGATGGCGAGCGATCCCCACTCCTTCTACCGGGGCAGCGCGTGCCTCTTCTACGCGGACGTGACGGAGGAGGACGACCCGTACGCCGACGAGAGGTCGGGCGCGATCTGGATCCACGGCGACCTCCACGTGGAGAACTTCGGCACCTACCTGAACTCCGACGGCCGGCTGGTCTTCGACATCAACGACTTCGACGAGGCCTACCTCGGCCACTTCACGTGGGACCTCCAGCGGTTCGCGGCGTCCCTGGCGCTCGTGGGGTGGCAGAAGGCGCTTCCGGAGGACGACGTGCGCCGACTGATCGGCCGCTACGTGCGGTCCTACCTCTCCCAGGTCGACGACTACCGCCACAGCGAGGACGACAACGACTTCGCGCTCCACCTCGACAACACGACGGGCCCGATCAAGGGGGCGCTGGTGTCGGCGCGCTGCAACCAGCGCGCCGACCTGCTCGACAAGACGACCGTGCTCGATGACGGAGTCCGCAGGTTCCGCGACGACGGCTCGGTGCGCGCGCTCGCGAAGACCGAGCGCAAGAAGGTGGTCGCGGCCTTCGAGCGCTACCTCGACACGATCCCGGAGGACAAGCGGTTCGACCGCGGCCTGTTCTACGAGCTCCGTGACGTGGTGGGGAAGTCCGGCTTCGGCATCGGCAGTGCCGGCCTGCCGGCCTACAACCTGCTCGTCGAGGGCTACAGCCAGGCGCTCGACAACGACGTCGTGCTGTCGATGAAGCAGGCGAACATCCCCGCGGTGAGCCGGTTCGTGGACAGCGCCCAGGTAGACGACTACTTCGACCACGAGGGCCACCGCACGGTGGTCAGCCAGCGGGCACTCCAGGTCCACACCGACCCGCTGCTCGGCTACACCACCCTCAGCGGGGTCGGGTACGTCGTGAGCGAGGTGTCGCCGTACGAGGTGGACCTCGACTGGTCCGACCTCACCGAGCCCGACGAGATCGCCGAGGTCGTCGACCTGCTCGGCCGCGCCACCGCCAAGATCCACTGCGCCTCGGACGAGGACAGCGAGCAGGACCTGGTCGACTTCCAGGTCGAGGAGGTGATCGCCGACTCCCTCGATCGCCGGCGCCGCGAGTTCACCGCCTGGCTGACCGACTGGGGGATGACCTACGCCGTCCGCGTGCGCGACGACCACGCGCTCTTCGTCGACGCCTTCCGAGACGGCGCGATCGGGGTCTCCGCGACCTGAGCGTGACCCCCCGCGCCCCGGGCCGTTGTCCCTGACACGTATCCGGTGACACAGGAGGAACCCTCATGCGTCGTGCCCCACGACTCATCGCCGCCGCCGCGCTCGCTGCCGTCGGTCTCATCCCGGCCCTGCCGACCACCAGTGCCGACGCGGCGCTCCCGCTGGTGAAGGCCAATGTGTCGGACTTCCTCGCCCACGAGCTCACCACGCTGGGCCTCGGTGAGCGGACCACGGTGATGGTCCACGGCACCGACCTCGCGGCGGCCGACCGTGCCGTCGCAGCCGCCGGGATGACCCGGACCATGAGCTTCGACAAGATCGGTGTGGTCGTCGCACGCGGGACCAGGGCCCAGATCGCACTGGCGCGTGTGCAGCCCGGCGTGACGTACGTCGAAGGCAACCAGCCGATCGAGTTCAGCCAGTACACGTCCAACACGGCGACCCGTGGCACGGAGGCCCAGCAGACGCTGACCGGCGCCGACGGAACCGCACTGACCGGGACGGGCATCAGCGTCGGCGTGATCGACTCCGGGGTCGACCCGACGCACCCGTACCTCACCGAGCCAGACGGCACCTCGGCCGTCGTGTCCAACAACAAGACGATCTGCGACCCGCTGGAGGCCTTCTGCCAGGTCGTGAACCTCCCCACCACCGTCGACACCGACACGCTGTCGCTGGGCGGGCACGGAACGCACGTCGCGGGGATCGTCGCCGGCCGCCCGACCGAGCTCGCCGACGGCTCGACCCTGCACGGTGCCGCCCCCGGCGCCAAGCTCGTGTCGCTGTCGACCGGCGCCGGCCTGGTGATCATCGGTGCCGACACGGCTCTCAACTGGGTCCTCGAGAACCACGAGGCGCCGTGCGGCGAGGGCGTCCCCGCCGCCGAGTGCCCACCGATCAGGGTCACCAACAACTCCTACGGCCCCAGCGGGGGCGGTGAGTTCGACCCCGAGTCCGCGACCGTGAAGCTCCAGCGCGCGCTGGCGGCGGAGGGCGTGGTCACCGTGTGGGCGGCCGGCAACGACGGCGGCGACGGCAGCGAGACCATGACCAACCCGCCGGGGCAGGACCCGACCGGTGGGATCCTCAGCGTGGCGTCGTACAACGACCTCGAGACCGGCACCCGGGACGGCGAGCTCAGCGAGTTCTCCTCGCGCGGCCTGGCCGGCGACCGCTCGACCTGGCCCGACCTCTCGGCGCCGGGCGACACCATCACCAGCTCGTGCCGGATCTACCTGCCGATCTGCAGCACCGGGCTCGAGCCGGTCGAGAACGGCGACTACAACACGATCAGCGGGACGTCGATGGCCGCACCGCACATCGCGGGCATCGTGGCGCAGCTGTTCCAGAAGGCGCCGGGCGCGACGCCGGCCCAGGTGGAGGACGCGCTGACCTCGACCGCACACCCGTACTCCTTCGGGGCGCCGTACTCGGGCGGCTCGTCATTCGACAAGGGCCACGGCCTGGTCGATGTCGTGGCGGCCGCGAACGCCCTGCCCTAGGGCTTCGCAGACCGTCCCCCAACGGATCACGCCGGGCACGCAGGTGCCCGGCGTGATCCTCGCCTGGGTCAGCGCGAGGTGTTGGCGGTCCGGCCCTTGACGATGCCGACGAGGGCCTGGCTGTCCTCACCGTCGCGCGCCACCAGCCAGGTGAGCCCGATGGTGGTCGGCTCCAGGTCGGTGACCGGGCGCATGGCCACGTCCTTGCGCGCGTGGAGCCGGGCGACGGACATCGGGACGATCGCGACCCCGCTGCCCGACGCGACGACCTCGATCGCCTCGCGCCACGACATGGGCGCCCACGTGAGCTGAGGAGCACCGGGGCGCCAGCCGGAGGGGTGCGGGAGCACGAGCTGCTCGTCGGCGAGGTCGGCAGTGGTGACCTCCTCGGCGGCGGTCGCGAAGTGCTCGACGGGCACGACCACGACCGGCACCTCGTCGTAGAGCCGGACCAGGTGGAGGCCGTCGGGGTCGGCCAGTGGCAGCCGCACCAGGCACATGTCCAGGCTCCCGCTGCGGAGCCCCGAGTCGGCCTCCTGGGCGCTGTCGACGGGGACCAGCTCGAGCGGGTCGCGGCGGCGGTCGCGCCACGCCCTGGCCCACTTGTCGGGGGTCGCGCCCGTCACGAAGCCGAGCCTCATCACGCGTCCTCGAAGCCGAGGCCGCGGTCGGCCAGCGCCTCGCCGAGGCGTTGGACCGCGACCGGACCTACGCCGTGGAGGGCGAGCAGGTCGGCTGCGCGCCAGTCCACGACCTGCTCCAGCGTCGTGACCCCCTGGGCGCGCAGGGCGCCGGTCGCGGGAGCCCCGATGGTCCGGGGCAGGGGCGTGCCGGCCGGCCGGGCGCGCTCGCGCGGGGGACCGCCGTGGTCGAGCACCGCCCCCCCGCGCGGTGAGAGCCGGTAGCCGATGGCGAGGGACTCCGTGAGCCCCTTCTCCTTGAGCTTGCGGACGTCGGCCTTGAACTCGTGGGTCTCGCGCCCGAGCTCGGCCGCCAGGTCGGGCGCGCGGACGCCGGGGGAGCGGTCGATGATCTCGAGGGACGCGCGGGTCCAGGGTCCGATCCGCGACGACGCGTCGAGCCGGTCGAGCCAGGCCCGGATCTCGAGGATCTCCTGCTCGGTCGGCAGCTGCTCGCGCAGCGACTCGCGCGGGTCGGCGCCGCCGTAGCGCAGCCCGACGCGGTAGACACCGCGGTCGGGGCGGGTGCTCAGAGCCGCCTTCAGCGCGGCGAGGGACGGGGCGCCGGCGCGCCGGGCGTCCCCGGCGCGCAGCCGTGACATGGCGACCGGCTCGACCGAGGTGACCTCGATGAGGCCGACCGCGGTCCGCATCCGGGTGCCGACCTTGACCCGCGGCCGGTCCCAGCGCCTGAAGGCGAGGTCCAGCTCGCCGTTCTTGATGGCGATCAGCTCCGCGGGACGGATCATCATGGGGGTCAGTCCATCATGGTCGACCGTCCGGCTACCCTCGCCGGATGCTCCGCCTCTCACGGAACACGATCGTGCTGGCCCTCGCACCGGCGCTGGGCATCGTCCTCGCGCTGACCGGCACCGTCCCGACGCCGGCGCCGTCCCCGGCCACGAGGACATCGACCGCGACGCTCGAGTCCCAGGCCCGAGCCGCCCGACCCAACATCGTGGTGGTGATGGCGGACGACCTCCGGGTCGACGACCTCCGGTTCGCGCCCCAGATCCGCCGGCTAGTCGGGAAGCACGGGCTGACGTTCCGCAACTCGTTCTCGTCGTACCCGCTGTGCTGCCCCGCCCGGGCGTCGTTCTTCACCGGGGTCCACGCCCACCGGCACCAGGTCTGGTCGCACCGGGATCCCTGGGGGTACCGGGTCTTCGACGACTCGCGCACCATCGCCACGGCGCTGCGCGATGCGGGGTACCGGACCGGCTTCATCGGCAAGTACCTCAACGGCTACGGGCGGCACACCTCCCTGGTCTCGGGCACCCCGTCGCGGACCTACGTCCCGCGCGGCTGGACCGACTGGCGCGCGGCGTTCGAGAACCCGGGCCTTCCGAGCATCCACGGCGGCACCTACAACTACTTCGACACGCCCTACAACGTGAACGGCGAGGTGCGGAACGGCTACCGCGGCCGCTACCAGACCTCGGTGGTCGGTGACTTCTCCGTTGGTATGGCCCGCCGGTTCGGGTCCACCCGCGCCCCGTTCTTCATGTCGGTCAACTACGTCGCGCCGCACCACGGCACGCCCGTGGAAGCCGACGACCCGGGTCGGATGCTCGACCGCAACGGCGACCCCGTCCACTTCGTCACCCCGGCCCGGGCCCGCTGGGTGAAGGGCCGGTTCGACGGCGTGATCCGGCGGGCGTCCGGTCTGCCCCGCGGGGGCGGCCCGGCCGAGCGGAACATGGCGGACAAGCCGCCCCGACTCCGCGCGCTGCCGGAGCCGACCGGACGCGAGCGGCGGGCGATGCGCGAGGTCACGCGGCAGCGTGCGGAGGCGGTGTTCCTGATGGACGTGCAGGTACGGCGGCTGATCCGCACTTTGCAGCGGACCGGCGAGTGGCGGAACACGGTGTTCATGGTCACCTCGGACAACGGGTACTTCCTCGGCGAGCACCGGGTGCGGCAGGGGAAGCTGCTCGGACACGAGCCGTCGCTGCGCGTCCCGTTCCTGGTCACCGGTCCCGGCATGCGGGGGCGCGGCGTGCAGGGGCGGTTCCGCGACGACCCCATCACCACGGTCGACGTGGCCGCGACGATCGTCGACCTCGCCGGCGCGCGTCCGCCGTACCCGCCCGACGGCGCGAGCCGGGTGCCGACCATGCGCCGGGGCGACCGCGGGTGGCAGGCGCCGGTCCTCTACGAGGCCTTGCACACGGGCGGGGAGCAGGGCGGCGGCTTCGACGACGAGCGGACGACGATCGGGGTGCGGACCGCCCGCTACTCGATGATCCGCTACCGCGACGGGGCGGAGCTGTACGACCTCGTGGAGGACCCGCTGCAGAACCGGAGCCGGTGGGACGCCCCGGAGTACCGGTCCGTCCGGCGCGCGCTCCGCCAGGTGTGGTGGGACCTCAAGGACTGCATCGGCCAGGAGTGCCGGGTCGCGCTGCCGGACCGGCTGGCGGCCGGCCCGGGCGAGAACCGCCGGATCACGACCCGCTACTGGCGCCGGGTGGACCGGGTCTACGGCTGGTGACCCGTCCTCGGACCGGGCGACGCCCCCGGCCCGGACCGGGCCGGGGGCGTTCGACCCTCGCGTCAGCGGAGGTCGAAGCGGTCGAGCTCCATGACCTTCACCCACGCGGCGACGAAGTCGTGCACGAACTTCTCGCGTGCGTCGTCGCTCGCGTAGACCTCGGCGATCGCGCGGAGCTGCGAGTTCGCGCCGAACACCAGGTCGACCGCCGAGGCGGTGGCGACGACCCGGCCGCTGCCGTCGGTGCCCTCGTAGATGTTCTCCTCGGATCCCGACGCCTTCCAGGTCGTGCCCTGCTGGAGCAGGGTGACCAGCACGTCGGCGGTGAGCACGCCAGGCCGCTCGGTGAGCACCCCGTGGCGCGTGGTGCCAGCACCCAGCGCACGCAGGCCGCCGACCAGGGCGGTCATCTCCGGCGCGGTCAGGTCGAGCATGTAGGCACGCTCCAGCAGCAGCGTCTCGGGCTGCAGCTTCTCGCCGGCCCGCAGGTAGTTGCGGAAGCCGTCGGCGCGGGGCTCGAGCATGCTGAAGGACTCGACGTCCGTCTGCTCCTGCGTGGCGTCGGTGCGACCGGGGTGGAAGGGCACGGTCACCTCGACGCCACCGTCTCGCGCGGCCTTCTCGACGGCGGCGGACCCCGCGAGGACGATCAGGTCCGCAAGCGAGATGGCCCTGCCACCTGACTGACCGGTGTTGAACTCCCGCTGGACCCCCTCGAGGGTCTCCAGGACCGTCGCCAGCTGCTCGGGCTGGTTGACCTCCCAGCTCCGCTGTGGCTCGAGCCGGATCCGGGCGCCGTTCGCGCCGCCCCGCTTGTCGGTCGACCGGAAGCTCGCTGCGGAGGCCCACGCGGTGGAGACGAGCTCCGCGGTGGAGAGCCCGGTGTCGAGGATCTTCGCCTTGAGGTCGTTGACGTCAGCGTCGTCGACCAGCTCGTGGTCGACCGCAGGAACCGGGTCCTGCCACAGCTGCGGTTCGGCGACCCACGGCCCGAGGAAGCGGCTCACCGGACCCATGTCGCGGTGGAGCAGCTTGTACCAGGCCTTGGCGAACGCGTGGGCGAACTCGTCGGGGTTCTCGAGGAACCGGCGCGAGATCTTCTCGTACGTCGGGTCGAAGCGCAGGGACAGGTCGGTCGTGAGCATCGTCGGCCGGTGCTTGCGCTGCGGGTCGAAGGCATCCGGGATGATCTCCTCGGCGTCCTTGGCGACCCACTGCTTCGCGCCGCCGGGGCTGGTGGTCAGCTCCCACTCGTGGCCGAAGAGGATCTCGAAGAAGCGGTTGCTCCACTCGGTGGGCCGGTCGGTCCAGGTGACCTCGAGGCCGCTGGTGATGGTGTCGGGCCCGGTGCCGGTGCCGTGGGTGCTCAGCCAGCCCAGCCCCTGCGCCTCCAGCGGCGCACCCTCGGGCTCGGGACCGACGTGGTCGTCGGCCACGCCTGCGCCGTGAGTCTTGCCGAACGTGTGGCCACCCGCGATCAGGGCCACCGTCTCCTCGTCGTTCATCGCCATCCGGGCGAAGGTCTCGCGGATGAAGTGGGCCGCCGCCAGCGGATCGGCGTTGCCCCGCGGTCCCTCCGGGTTGACGTAGATGAGACCCATCTCGGTCGCGCCCACCTCGGGCGCCATCTCGGACTCGCTGACGTACCGCTCGTCGCCGAGCCACGCGTCCTCCGGACCCCAGATGATCTCCTCCGGCTCCCAGACGTCCTCGCGGCCGAAACCGAAGCCGAAGGTCTCGAAGCCCATCGACTCCATGGACACGTTGCCGGCGAGCACCAGCAGGTCGGCCCACGAGATCTTCTGGCCGTACTTCTGCTTCACCGGCCACAGCAGCCGCCGGGCCTTGTCGAGGTTCGCGTTGTCCGGCCAGCTGTTGAGCGGTGCGAAGCGCTGGCTGCCCTCGCCGGCCCCGCCGCGCCCGTCGTGGATCCGGTAGGTGCCGGCCGCGTGCCAGCTCAGCCGGATCATCAGCCCGCCGTAGTGGCCGAAGTCGGCCGGCCACCAGTCCTGCGACGTGGTGAGCACCTCGATCAGGTCACGCTTGAGCGCCTCGACGTCGAGCTTGGCGAACTCGTCCGCGTAGCTGAAGTCGCCGCCCAGCGGATTCGCCTGCGGGGTGTGGGCGTGGAGGACGGACAGGTCGAGCTGGTGGGGCCACCAGTCCTTGTTGGTGCGCGGGCGGCCCCCGGTCTTGGGGGTGGGCGAGTCGATCGCCGGGTTCTCGCTCTCGCTGCCGCTCGCGGTCGCGGAGTCGGGGGCCACCGGGTATCCGGCCTCCGCCTTGTCGTCCACTCCCTGCGGGCTGCCGGTCGGGTGGTCCTGGCTCTCGGTCATGTGCTTCCTTCCGTAGAAACGGTGGGTGGTCAGGGACGAGCAGTGGAGCAGTCGGGGCAGGTGCCCCAGTAGACGACCTCGGCCTCGTCGATCATGAAGCCCCGGTCGTCCGCCGCCGTCAGGCACGGCACGTCGCCGACCGCGCAGTCGACGTCGGCGACCGTGCCGCAGGTGCGGCACACGACGTGGTGGTGGTTGTCGCCGACCCGCGCCTCGTAGCGTGCCACCGAGCCGGTCGGCTGGATCCGGCGCACCAGGCCGGCCTCGGTCAGGGCCCGCAGCACGTCGTACACCGCCTGGTGCGAGACGACCCCGAGGTCGGCGCGGACGGCGCCGATGATCGAGTCGGTGTCGGCGTGCGGGGCCGCGTGCAGGGCCCGCAGGACGGCGAGTCGGGGCCGCGTGACCCGGAGGGACGCGTCGCGCAGGAGGCGCTCGTGGTCGGCGGTCGCGGTCACGGGCCCCAGCATGTCGGCTCTACTTGAACGGTTCAAGTAACAGGCGCCGGGAATGTCGAAGAGACCCTCCGCCGACCAACGTCGGAGAGAGTCTCGCTCACCCGCCACGACGGTAAGCGACCAGATCCAGGCCCCAGACGCCTGTCGGTGTCGCTGGCTTCTACAGGGCCTGCGTCATCGACGGCATGCTCGAGCGAACGCCAGCTGGCTCGAGAGGGCGCACGCCGGGAGGGCGCACGGCCGCAGCGCCGCGCGTGCGCGCCCACAGAGTCGTCAGGACCAGGGCAGACAGCAGCACGAGGCTGATGCTGGCGGTGGTGGCCTCGAGACTGACCCCCACCACGAGCAGGGGCAACAGCGCCGTACCGGCGGCTGAGCCCAAGGCTCGTCCCGCCGTGGCCCGGGCGAGGGCGCCGGTCACGTGTCCGGGATGACGCCGGGCAGCAGACGTGTCGAGCAGGCCCTCGAGGGCGGTCATGAACAACCCGGATGACAGCTGCGCCAGGCACATCATCGCGACGTGGACGGGTGCCAGGACCCAGCCCACCACCATGCCGAGCGCGCACGCGATCCACAGGCCGAGATGTTCAGTGCGGTGCTCCGGGATGCGCCGGGTGAGAGCCGGAGCGGCCAACGACCCGACGGTGAAGGCGATGGCGGCAGGGGCCACAGCCCCCCGTCCGTGGAGCTCGGCAGCCAGGGCGACCGCGAGCAGCGTGGGCGCGGAGGCGAGGAACATCAGGACGGTGCCGCCCATCGTGGGTGCCGAGGCCACCCCCCGTCGGAGGTGAGGCCTTCGCATGCGCCGGCCGCTCGGGGCGATGGACGAGCCACCCGCCACGATGACCGTGGGCACCAGAGCGAGCACGTAGGCGGCCATCACCGCGAGCAGGACCGTGTCAGGTGAGACGCCGCCGCGAACCGGCAGGAAGGCGGCGACGGCGACCCCGGCCGCCTCGACGGAGGCGACGATCGTTCCGTACCAGGTGAGGGCCGTGGGGCCGCTGCTGACGGCCGCCACCTCGGCCCGCATGCCGGCGTACCCGGTCCAGGCCGTGACGTTCATGGTCGAGATGCACAGGGCGAGCACCCACACCGGGGCATCGGTGAAGAGCAGCAGGAACACGCTGACGCGCAGCGTCGCCTCGGCGGCCGCTGCGGCGCGGAGAAGGTGTCGGCCGCTGAGCAGCGACGCCATCCAGCTGGCCGCGGGCGCGGACAGCGCCACGCCGATCAGCATCGCCGCGCTGCACAGCCCTGCAGCCGCGAGACCGTAGGACGCGACGACCTGCAGCATGAGCACCGTCCATGCCACCGAGAGGCACAGCGAGTCCACCAGCCCCGCCCCCATCAGCCGGACCAGGCGACGGCGTGCGACCTGCGGGTCCATCTGGCTAGCTGCCCAGGAAGAAGGGTCGTGGCGGCGGGAACCCGTTGAAGTGGGAGGCGTAGCTCAGCGTGTAGGCGCCCGCGGAAGCGATGAACACCAGATCTCCCTCGGCCATGGTGCACGGCAGGGGTGCGCCGTAGAACATGGTGTCTGCGCTGTCGCAGGTGGGACCAGTGATGGTGAACGGCACGTGCGCGGCCACTCCGTGGTCGTGGCGCGAGGTCCACAGCGGGTAGCGCCACTGACCCACGGTCTGGTGGGTCTCGATGAGGCCGTGGTAGGCGCCCACGTCGAGGTAGATCCAGTCCTCACCCGCCCGCTGCTCGCGGCCGAGGACGCTCGCGACCATGACCGCCGTCTCCGCGACGATGTGCCGGCCGGGCTCGGCGGCGATGAGCGCGGGCTGGTAGGGCAGCAGGTTGTCCAGGGCGCGGTTGACGACGTCGCCAATCGCGTCGATGGAGGGCGCCGGGTCGTCGTAGCGGGCAGGGAAGCCGCCCCCCATGTTGAGCATCGTGATCTGGATGCCGTCGTTGCTGAGCTGTCGCATCAGCCGACCCATCGAGGTGATGGCCTGGACCCAGGCCGAGGTGGCCATGCACTGGGACCCGACGTGGAAGGTGAGGCCGTAGGGCTCCAGCCCGAGCTCCCGAGCCGCGAGGAGCAGGGCACGGGCTTCCTGAGCCTCCGCGCCGAACTTGCGTGACAACGGGAAGACGCTGCCGCTGTCGTCGACGCGCACCCGGATGTAGACGGCGCTGCCAGGGGCGCATCGTGCGATCTTGCGCAGCTCGTCCTCCGAGTCGGCCGCGAAGCGCCAGACTCCGGCCTCGGCCGCCCCGACCACGTGGGACGCGGGCTTCACGGTGTTGCTGTAGAGCACGTCGGTCGGGTTGACGCCGAGCTCCTGGAGCATGCGCAGCTCGCCGAGTGAGGCGACTTCGAAGCTGGTGCCGTGCTCCGCGACCGTGTTGAGGACCTCCGGAGCCGAGTTGCACTTGACCGCGTAGAACGGCTGCACCCGAGGCAGGGCAGCAGTGAAGCTCCGCAGGCGATCTGCCAGCATCCGCAGGTCGGTGGCCAGGAACGGCGTGGGCAGGTCGAGGCCGCTGAGGACACTGGGATGGAGGGTGGGCGGCCAGTGGCTCGGCAGACCCTGAGGCTGTCGAACCTCTTCGGCCAGGGTCGAGCTCATCCGGGGGGTCTCCTCACGCGTGTCAGGGGGGCAACCGGTGGCGCCTTTGGGAATTCCCACTAACAGCTCACCGGTCATATGCAGCGACGTATGGAGCCATTATCAGCAGGCGAGAAGTACGAATTTCGGGAAACGCGAGAAATGACGTCGCGCACGCCTCACTATCGCAACGTGACTACAGGACGTCCGGCTTTTGTCGGGGCACCCACACCGCTGCTTGCGGTGCTGGTGGCTGCCGCGTTCTGGGTCCTCGGCATCGTCGTGCTCAGCGGGACGCCTGCTGCCCAGCATCTGTCCAACTTCGGCCTGACGGCAGCCGCCCTGCTGGCTGGCTGCGCTGCCTGGGCCCGCGCGCGTCGGCACCAGGGCTCCGTCGCGCGGTTCTGGCGGCTCCTGGGCACTGCGGCTCTCTCGTGGTCGGCCGGGCAGATGGTGTGGACCTACTACGAGTCGGTGCGCGGCCAGGGGGTCCCCTTCCCGTCACTGGCCGACGTCGGGTACTTGGGACTGCCACCGCTCGCTGCGGCGGCCCTCCTGTCACTGCCTCTGGCTGCACCCAGCCTGGCCGGCCGGGTCCGCACCCTCCTGGACGGGTTGATGGTGGCGGCCTCCATGCTCCTGTGCAGCTGGATCATCGTGCTCGGGCCCGTGTTCCGGGCCGGCGCAGACTCGTTCGGTGTGCAGCTGATCTCCCTCGCCTACCCGATCGGTGACGTCATCGTCATCACCCTCGTCCTCTACACCTGGTTGAGGGCGCGTCACCTGCACCGACACCTGCCGGTGTCCCTGCCGTTGGTCGGCAGCGGGCTGCTGGCCTTCGCGATCTCGGACTCGGGCTTCACCTACCTGACCACCATCGGCGCCTACAGCTCGGGCAACGTCATCGACATCGGCTGGTTCGCCGGATTCGTGCTGTTGCTCGTTGCGGCCCTGTGGCCGGAGCCGGAGGAGGCGGCGAACTCCGAGCAGGACCTGACCGGCCGACCCCTCGGCAACCTGCTTCCCTACTGCGCCGTGTCGGTGGCTCTGCTGACCTCGGTCGTCGAGCTGGTGCGCACCGGACAGACCGACGTCGTCGTCTCGTGGATCCGCACGGCGCTCATGGTCCTGCTCGTGGCGCGTCAGGTCCTGACCTTGCTGGAGAACCAGGCACTGGCCGACCACCTCGAGCACCGGGTCGAGGAACGGACGGCCGAGCTCCACAGGAGCCGCAACCTCCTGGTCGCGGGCCTGGAGAAGGAAGCGGACGCCGTACGGCGACTGCAAGAGCTGGATCGGGCCAAGGACGAGTTCGTAGCGACGGTCAGCCATGAGCTGAGGACGCCGATCACGAGCATCAAGGGCTACGTCGAGCTGCTGCTCGACGCCCAAGGTGAGGACGCCGATCCGGCCTACGCGGAGATGCTCCGAACCGTGCAGCGCAACGGCGATCGGCTGGCCTCCCTCGCCGAGAACCTCCTCACCGTCGCCCGGCTGGAGTCCGGTGAGTTCGACCTGGACCTGAAGCCGGTCGACCTGGGTGATGTCGTGGGACGCATCGAGGCCGCCCTCCGTCCCGTCATCAGTGAACGAGACCTCGACGTCCGCTACACGATTCCGCCGGAACCGATCCTGACCAACGGGGACGTGCAGTACCTGGAACGGGTCCTGTTCAACCTGATGAGCAACTCCTTGAAGTTCACCGAGGACGGAGGCTCGATCTGCTGCACCGTGAGACGAGAGGCGGACCGGGCCGTCCTCGAGGTCAGCGACACCGGCATCGGGATCCCCGTCGAGGAGCAGGAGCACCTGTTCACGCGCTTCTTCCGATCCTCGACCGCCCAGCGCCAGGCGATCCAGGGCACTGGCCTCGGACTCGCCATCGCGTCATCGATCGTGACTCGTCACGGTGGGGAGATGGACGTCTGGTCAGAGCACGGCCGCGGGACGAAGGTCCGAGTGGCGCTCCCGTCGGTCGCCCTGCACGGCGTCGCGGTCTAAGGACGCCCCGAGGTGGGGCTCGGAGCCCAACCTCGCACTCGGACAGCGCAGACGCAGCGTTCTCGGACGCCTCCGGCGATATCCATGCCGTGATCGGCGAGCGCCTTCGCACCCGGTGCGGCGTCGACATAGACCAACTCACAGGCCTCTGACCTGCAGAAGCCCGAGGACCCTGGGGTGTCCGAGGGGGGACTTGAACCCCCACGCCCTAATACGGGCACTAGCACCTCAAGCTAGCGCGTCTGCCAATTCCGCCACCCGGACGAGTGCGCAGGAACCTTAGCAAAGCGACGAGGGGAAACCCGCATCGGGAGGGCGCTCGGAAACGGTGTCAGGATGGGGTCATGGCGGACCGACCTGAGGACGCACGGCAGGACCCCACGTACGACCCGACCGCGGAGGTCGTGGAGCTGTGCCGGGACCTGATCCGGATCGACACCTCCAACTACGGCGACCAGTCCGGACCGGGGGAGCGGAAGGCGGCGGAGTACGTCGCGACGCTGCTCGACGAGGTCGGGATCGCGTCGACGATGGTCGAGGAGACCCCCGGCCGGACCAGCCTCATCGCCCACTGGGGACAGCCCACCTCCGAGCGGCCGGGGCTGCTGCTGCACGCCCACCTCGACGTGGTGCCGGCAGCCGCCGAGGACTGGCAGGTCGACCCGTTCTCCGGGGAGATCCAGGACGACTACGTCTGGGGCCGCGGCGCGGTCGACATGAAGGACTTCGACGCGATGCTGCTGTCGACCGTGCGCGCCCGGACCCGCGCGGGCCGGTTGCCGGACCGGCCGATCGTGCTCGCGTTCACCGCGGACGAGGAGGCCGGCGGCCACCACGGCGCGCAGATCATGGTCGAGCGGCACACCGACGACTTCGACGGCGTGACCGAGGCGGTCGGGGAGGTCGGCGGGTTCAGCGCCACCGTGCGGGGCCGCCGGATCTACCTCGTCGAGGCGGCCGAGAAGGGCATGGCCTGGATGAAGCTGACCGCGCGCGGCCGCGCCGGTCACGGCTCGATGATCAACCCCGACAACGCCGTCTCGCGGATCGCGACCGCGGTGGCGCGGATCGGCGCGCACGAGTGGCCGGTCCGGCTCACCCCCGCGATGGAGGTGCTGCTCGCCACGGTCGCCGACCTCGCCGGCACCGAGGCGACGCCGGAGAACGCCGAGGCTCTCGTCGACGAGTTCGGGAGCGCCTCGCGGATGCTGGGCGCGGTCATCCGCAACACCACGAACCCGACGATGCTCGGCGCGGGCTACAAGGCCAACGTCATCCCGACCGAGGCCACCGCGCACATCGACGGCCGGTCGCTGCCCGGCTACGAGGACGAGTTCTTCGCGACGCTCGCCGAGCTGGTGGGCGACGACATCGAGGTCGAGTACCTGTCCAACCAGGCGCCGTGGGAGACGCCGTACGACGGCGAGCTGGTCGGTGCCATGCACCGGTCGCTGCTGGCCGAGGACCCCGAGGCGCTCGTCGCGCCGTTCCTCATGAGCGGCGGCACCGACGCCAAGCACTTCCGGAAGCTCGGGATGCGGTCCTACGGCTTCACCCCGCTGCAGCTGCCGGCCGACCTGGACTTCACGGCCCTCTTCCACGGGGTCGACGAGCGAGTGCCGGTCAGCGCGCTGGAGTTCGGTGCCCGGGTGTTCGACCGGTTCCTCGACGAGGTCTGACCGGGGGCGTCAGGCGAGGGTGCCGAAGTAGACGGTCGGCCGCTGCCTGATGATCTTGCGCCGCAGCACCACCCGGCGGGTGCCGTCGGCGGACACCTGCACCCGGTCGAGCTCCCAGCCGCCGTGCTCGGCACGGTCGACGAGCATCCGGGTGACCGCGTTGCGAGAGAGCTCCCGCGAGATGAGGAGCTTCTCGAACTGCCACTCCACCCCCGGCCTCAGCGGCCGCTCCGTCACCCGGGTGCTCATCGTCACTCCCCGGAGACGTCGTCGAGGGCGGCCACGATCGCGTCGGGCAGGGTCAGGTCCTCCGTGGAGAGCGCGGCCTTGAGCTGGACGGCGGTGCGCGCGCCGACGATCGGCGCCGTCACCTGCGGGCGGTCGCGGAGCCAGACCAGCGCGACCTGCACCGGGGTCCAGTCGAGGCCGTCCGCCGCCCGGGCGACCGCCTCGACGACCGCCCGGCCGTGCTCGTCGAGGTAGCGGTCGACGCTGGCGGAGAGCCGGCCGGCGCCGCGGGAGTCGGTCGGGGTGCCGCTGCGGTACTTCCCGGTGAGGACGCCTCCACCGAGCGGCGAGTAGGCCAGCAGCCCGAGGCCGGACGAGGCGGCGGCGGGGAGGACGTCGCGCTCGACCTCGCGGTTGAGCAGCGAGTACTCCTCCTGGGTGCACGCGAGCGGCACCCGGGTGGGGACGGCGCGCTGCCAGGTCGCTGCCTCGGCCAGCTGCCAGCCGGCGTAGTTGGACACCCCGACGTACCGTGCCCGCCCCGACGAGACCGCGAGGTCCATGGCCGCCATCGTCTCGTCGACCGGAGCGGTGTCAGACCAGACGTGCACCTGCCAGAGGTCGACGTGGTCGGTGCCGAGGCGGTCCAGGGAGGTGTCGAGGTCGCGGAGCAGACCGCGCCGCGAGGTGTCGCGGACCGGACCGTCGGCCGTGGAGCGGAACCCGGCCTTGGTCGCGAGCACGACCTGGTCGCGCCTGACCACGTCGCCGAGGAGCCGTCCCACGAGCTCCTCGGAAGCGCCGCCGCCGTAGCCCACCGCGGTGTCGACCAGGGTGCCGCCCGCGTCGACGAACGCGCCGAGCTGGTCGCGCGCCTCGTGCTCGTCGACCTGGGTGCCCCAGGTCCAGGTGCCGAGACCGAGCCGCGAGACCTTCAGACCGGTGTTTCCGACGGCGCGCTGCTGCATGCCGAGAAGGCTAACCGTAGGCTTGCTCGCCGTGTGGGACCTCTTCAAGGCCGTCGTGCTCGGCACCCTGCAAGGCCTGACCGAGTTCCTCCCGATCTCGAGCAGTGCGCACCTGCGGATCTTCCCCGAGCTCCTCGGCTGGGGCGACCCGGGCGCCGCGTTCACGGCGGTGATCCAGATCGGCACCGAGCTCGCGGTCCTCATCTACTTCCGCAAGGACATCTGGCGGATCGGCTCGGCCTGGGTGCGGTCGTTGTACCGCCCGGAGTACCGCGGTCACCTCGACTCGCGGATGGGCTGGTTCATCATCATCGGGTCGTTGCCGATCGTGGTGCTCGGCGTGCTGCTGAAGGACGTCATCGAGCGGGACTTCCGAAACCTGTGGATCATCGGGACGACGCTGATCGTGCTCGGCATCATCCTCGGGATCGCCGACCGCTTCAGCAGCGACGACAAGCAGCTCAAGCACCTGTCGCTACGCGACGCCGTCCTCATGGGCGCCGCGCAGGCGTGCGCGCTGGTCCCCGGCGTCTCGCGGTCCGGCGCGACGATCTCGATGGGACGGTTCCTTGGCTACGAACGGGAGGCGGCGACGCGCTACGCCTTCCTGCTCGCGATCCCGGCCGTCGTCGGCGCCGGCCTGTTCGAGCTCAAGGAGATCCCGCACGGCGACAACGCCTACGGCTGGGGCCCCACGATCGTGGCGACCGTCGTGTCGTTCATCGTGGGGTACGCCGCCATCGCCTGGCTGCTGCGCTACATCTCGACCCGCTCGTACGCGCCGTTCGTGCTCTACCGGGTCGCGCTCGGCAGCGCGACGCTGCTGCTGCTGGCGACCGGTGTGCTGTCAGCCTGACGGCTCAGAGCCAGCCGGAGCGCTTGAAGAACCACAACAGCCCGGCCGACGCGCCGACCATGAGGACGATCGCCCAGGCGTAGCCGAACGTCCAGTGGAGCTCGGGCATGTGGTCGAAGTTCATCCCGTAGATCCCCGCGATCAGCGTCGGGACCACGACGAGTGCGGCGCCCGCCGAGATCTTGCGCATGTCCTCGTTCTGCTGGACGGAGATCCGCGCCAGGTGCGCCTCGAACGCCGTGGAGAGCAGGCTGTCGAGCTCGTCCACGGTCTCCGCCGTCCGCGCCAGGTGGTCGCCCACGTCGCGGAAGTACGGCGCTGCCTCCCGGTCGATGCCGTGCACGGTGCCGTTGGCGAAGCGGCCGATCGGGTCGCGCAGCGGCAGGACGGCTCGGCGTACCTCGGACAGCTCGCGCTTGAGCACGTAGATCCGGGCCGAGTCGTTGGTGCGGGTCTCGGAGAACACCGACAGCTCCACCTCGTCGACATCCTCCACCAGCGCGTCGGTGACGTGCTCGTAGCCGTCGACGATCTGGTCGCAGACCGCGTAGACGACCGCGGAGGGGCCGTGCGCGAGCACCGCCTCGCGGGCCTCGAGGTCCAGCCGGGCCTGCTGCAGGCCACCGCCCTCTCCGTGACGCACGCTGATGACGAAGTCCGGTCCGACGAAGAGGCTGATCTCGCCGGTCTCGACCGCGTCCTCGGCGTCGACGTACCAGAGGGTCTTGACCACCAGGAACAGGCTGTCGTCGTAGCGCTCGAGCTTGGGGCGCTGGTGCGCCTTCACGGCATCCTCGACGGCGAGCGGGTGCAGCGAGAACTTGTCGGCGACCTCGTCGAGCTCGGCCGCGTCCGGGGCGTGCAGGCCGACCCACACGAAGTCGCCAGGCTCACAGCGGGCCCGCAGGGCCGCGAGGTCGGCGACGTCGCAGTCGACCGGTACGCGGGTGCCGGCGCGGTACACCGCGCTGTCGACGATCACGCTCCGAGGTTAGCGCCAGTACAGTCCCCCGCATGGCAACGCTCGTGCTGGTCCGGCACGCCCGGTCGACCGCCAACGTCAGCGGCGTCCTGACCGGCCGGCTGCCCGGCGTCCACCTCGACGAGACCGGTCGGGAGCAGGCGGCGCGCGTGGGGGAGCGGCTCGCCGCGGTCCCGCTGGCCGCGGTCGTGAGCAGCCCGCTGGAGCGGTGCCGCGAGACGGCGAAGGCGCTGGTCGCGGCGCAGCCCGTCCGACCGCGGAGCACCACCGACCGCGGCCTGGTCGAGTGTGACTACGGCGACTGGCAGGGGCGCAAGCTCAGCGAGCTGGCACGTCTGAAGCTCTGGAAGTCGGTGCAGCGGCACCCGGCCGGGGTCACGTTCCCCGGCGGGGAGTCGATGGCCGACATGTCCGCCCGGGCGGTCGCCGCCGTACGCCGGCACGACGCAGCGGTCAGGGACGCGGCCGGGGCCGAGGCGGTGTGGGCGGCGGTCTCCCACGGCGACCTGGTGAAGGCGATCCTGGCCGACGCGCTCGGGCTCCACCTCGACCAGTTCCAGCGGATCCACGTCGACCCCGCCTCCGTCTCGGTGATCCGCTACACCCCGGACGCGGCGTACGTGCTGCAGACCAACACACACGCCGGTGACCTGTCGTGGCTGGCCCCCAGCACGAAGGGCCGCGCGCCCCGCGCCGGCGTGGTCGGCGGTGGAGCAGGGCCGCGGAGCCGGTCTGGGAGCGGTCACTAGGGTGGAGAACGTGCCGATCGTCCACTCCTTCGACCCGCCCGAGCGCTTCGTGGCCGGCACTGTCGGCGAGCCCGGGGACCGCACGTTCTTCCTCCAGGCCCGCGAGGGTGGCCGGGTCGTGAGCGTCGCCCTGGAGAAGGAGCAGGTGGTCGCCCTCTCCGAGCGGATGGACCAGCTCCTCGACGAGCTGATGCAGGCCGACACCCGCGGGGTCGTGCCGGCGGTGCCACCGGTCGCGCTCGAGGACTCCGAGCCGCTCGAGCAGCCGATCGTGGAGGAGTTCCGCGCGGGCACCATGACCCTGTCGTGGGACCCCGACGACGAGCGGATCGTGGTCGAGGTCTTCCCCTACACCGAGGCTGCGGTGGTGTCGCCCGAGCAGGTCGACGAGGACCTCGAGGAGCCGGAGCCCGAGGAGCTGCTCGTCGTCCGGCTGCCGGCCGCCGCCGCGCGGTCGTTCGTCCGACGGGCCGAGAAGGTCGTCGACGCCGGCCGTCCCTCGTGCCCGTTCTGCGGTGGGCCGGTCGACCCCGACGGACACCTCTGCGTGAGGGCCAACGGGTTCAAGCGCCGAGACCCGTGAGCGTGACCGACGGGGATCTGACCGTGCACGGGCGGATCATGCCCGCGTCGAACGCCACCTTCGTGGGCGAGGTCGACGGTACCCAGGTGGTCTACAAGCCGATCGCGGGGGAGCGTCCGCTGTGGGACTTCCCCGACGGGACGCTGGCGCACCGGGAGGTGGCGGCGTACCTCGTCTCCGAGGCGCTCGAATGGGACCTGGTGCCCCGGACGTTCCTGCGGGACGGCCCGCACGGCCGCGGGATGGTGCAGGTGTGGCGCGAGCCCGACGACCAGCAGGCCGCCGTGACGCTGGTCCCTGAGGGCGCGGTACCGCCGGGCTTCCGGCACGTGTTCGACGGGGTCGACCAGCACGACCAGCCGATCTCGCTGGTCCACGAGGACTCACCGGCGCTGCGCCGGATGGCGGTGTTCGACGTGATCGTCAACAACGCCGACCGCAAGGGCGGGCACGTGCTGGAGATGACCGACGGGCACCGGTACGGCGTGGACCACGGCGTCACGTTCCACACCGATCCCAAGCTCCGCACGGTGCTCTGGGGCTGGGCCGGCGAACCGCTCGCCGACGGGGAGGTCGCCGGGCTGGACCGGCTCCAGGAGGCCCTGGCCGGCGACCTCGGGAAGACCCTCGCGGAGTACCTCACGGCGGCGGAGGTCGAGCGCACGCTGGCCCGCTGCGCCCGGCTGGCCGCGCGCGGCCGGTTCCCCGATCCGCACGGTGACTGGCCCGTGATCCCCTGGCCGCCCTTCTGACGGTCCCGGATACGCTTCGACCCATGCATGCGTGGACCGCACCGGAGGTGCCTCGGCTCCCGGTGACCGCTCCGCCGGTCCGGGTCCACGACACCGCCTCGGGCGCCCCCGTGGCCGCGACGCCCCAGGACGGCCCGGCCCGGCTGTACGTCTGCGGCATCACGCCGTACGACGCCACGCACCTCGGCCACGCCGCCACCTACATCGGGTTCGACCTCCTGGTCCGCGCCTGGCGCGCGGCCGGGCAGGAAGTCACCTACGTGCAGAACGTGACCGACGTCGACGACCCGCTGCTTGAGCGCGCCACGAAGGTCGGGGTCGACTGGGTCGAGCTCGCGGAGCGCGAGACCGAGCTCTTCCGCCAGGACATGGCAGCGCTCCGCGTCCTCCCGCCCGACCAGTACGTCGGGGCCGTGGAGTCGATCCCGCTCGTCGTGGACCTCGTGCAGCGGCTCGACGCGGCCGGCTCGGTCTACCGCGTCGACGACGACCTCTACTTCTCGGTGACCGCGGACCCGGCCTTCGGCGAGGTGTCCGGCTGGGACCGCGAGCAGATGCTGGCGGTCTTCGGGGACCGCGGCGGAGACCCCGAGCGAGCGGGCAAGAAGGACCCGCTCGACTGCGTGCTGTGGCGCGCCGAGAGGCCCGGCGAGCCGGCCTGGGAGAGCGCCCTCGGACGCGGCCGCCCGGGATGGCACGTCGAGTGCACCGCGATCGCGTTGGAGCATCTCGGCACGACGTTCGACGTCCAGGGCGGCGGCAGCGACCTGGTGTTCCCGCACCACGAGATGTGCGCCTCCGAGGCCCAGGTGGCCGAGCCGGGCCACCGGTTCGCGCGTGCCTACGTGCATGCCGGCATGGTCGGCTACGACGGCGAGAAGATGTCGAAGTCGCGGGGCAACCTGGTCTTCGTCAGCGCGCTCCGCAACAGCGACATCGACCCGATGGCGATCCGGCTCGCGCTGCTGCGCCACCACTACCGCGCCGACTGGGAGTGGGCCGACGCGGAGCTGTGGGCGGCCGTCGACACCCTCGCCGACTGGCGCCGGGCGCTGGCACTCGGGGCGGGCGCGCCGGCGGAGCCGGTGGTGCGGGCCGTGCTCGACGCCCTGGCCGACGACCTCGACGCCCCGACCGCGCTGGCGGCCGTGGACGCCTGGGTGGCGGCCACGCTCGGGCAGGGCGGGCTCGCCGACACCAGCGACCCCGACGCCGCGGCTGCCGTCCACCGGGTGCTGGACGCCTCGCTCGGGCTCTCGCTGTAGGGCGGCTCAGGTCTCGTCGGGGCGGTTGCGCTTGAGGTACCGCTCGAACTCGCGGGCGATCGCCTCGCCCGACGCCTCCGGCAGGTCGGTGGTGTCGCGCGTCTCCTCGAGCGCCCGCACGTAGTCGGCGACGTCCTCGTCCTCCTCGGCGAGCTCGTCGACCCCGCGCTCCCAGGCGCGCGACTCGTCGGGGAGGTCCTCCAGCGGGATGCTCGTCTGCAGCAGGTCCTCGAGCTGGCCGACCAGGGCGAGGGTCGCCTTCGGGCACGGCGGCTGCGCCACGTAGTGCGGCACCGCCGCCCAGTAGGACACGGCGGGGATGTCGAGCTTGGTGCACGCGTCCTGGAGCACGCCGACGATCCCGGTGGGGCCCTCGTAGTTGGACTGCTCGAGCTTGAGGCGGTCGACCAGATCGGCCTCGGTCGCCGTCCCGGTCACCGGGATCGGACGGGTGTGCGGCGTGTCGGCGAGCAGCGCGCCGATCGTCACGACCAGCTGTCCGCCGAGCTCGTCGCAGGCAGCGAGCACCTCGGCGGCGAACTGCCGCCAGCGCATGTTGGGCTCGATCCCGCGGACCAGGATCAGGTCGCGGTCGAGGTCCGGCGGCGAGGCCACCGCGATCCGGGTGCTCGGCCAGGTCAGCCGCCGGTGCCCGTTGTCGTCGGTCCCGACGATCGGCCGGTTGACCTGGAAGTCGTAGAAGTCCTCGGGGTCGACCGCGCCGACCACGCGGGCGTCCCACACCCGCATCAGGTGATCGACCGTCGCGGACGCCGCCTCGGCCGCGTCGTTCCAGCCCTCGAACGCCGCGATGACGATCGGGTCGATCAGGTCGGGGGCGTCGTCGATCTCGATCACCCAGTCACCCTAATCACCCGGACCACGGCCCCGACGGTCATTTCACGCGCGGCGATTTCGCGGTCCAGACAGGCCGGTGTCACGATCGAGACCGGCGCGATGTCACCATCCGGGAACTCCGTCCACACCTCGGACGGCGTCCCTAGGCTGGAACACACCCCGCCCGACGCGGCGGACCCCGCGCGCCCCGAGAGGAGACCCGTGCCCGCACAGGACCACCGACCCGATGCGACGGAGGCGCTCTCCGCCGCGATGCAGGAGCGCATCCTGGTGGTCGACGGCGCCATGGGCACGTTGATCCAGGGCCACCAGCTGGGGGAGGACGGCTACCGGGGCACCCGGTACGCCGACCACGGGCACGACCTCAAGGGCGACTCCGACGTCCTGTCCCTGACGCAGCCCGAGATCATCCGCGACATCCACCGCGCCTACTTCGCGGCCGACGCCGACATCGTCTGCACCAACACGTTCACCGCGTCGAGCATCTCGCAGGCCGACTACGGGCTCGAGGCCGACTGCTACGAGCTCAACCGGGCCGCGGCCGTGCTCGCTCGCGAGGCCGCCGACGAGGCCAGCACGCCGGAGCGCCCGCGCTACGTGGCCGGCTCGCTGGGCCCGACCAACCGCACGGCGTCCATCTCCCCGGACGTCAACGACCCCGGCGCGCGCAACGTCAGCTTCGACGAGCTCGTCGAGTCCTACGTCGAGGAGGCCCGCGGCCTGGTCGACGGCGGGGTCGACCTGCTGCTGGTCGAGACGGTCTTCGACACCCTCAACGCCAAGGCCGCGATCTTCGCACTCGAGACGCTCTTCGACGAGCTGGGCCGGCGCTGGCCGGTGTGGATCTCGGGCACCATCACCGACGCGAGCGGCCGCACTCTGTCGGGCCAGACCACCGAGGCGTTCTGGAACAGCGTGCGCCACGTCCGCCCGTTGCTCATCGGCCTCAACTGCGCGCTCGGTGCCTCCGACCTACGCCCCTACGTGGCCGAGCTGTCCCGGATCGCGGACTGCTTCGTCGCCGCCCACCCCAACGCCGGGCTGCCCAACGAGTTCGGGGAGTACGACGAGACGCCCGACCAGATGGCCGCGGTGCTGGGCGACTTCGCGACGAGTGGCCTGGTGAACCTGATCGGCGGGTGCTGCGGAACCACGCCCGAGCACATCGCGGCGATCGCCCGCGCGGCCAAGGGTGCCGAGCCTCGGGCCAGGGCGGAGATCGCCCCGGCCATGCGGCTCTCCGGCCTCGAGCCGTTCACCATCGACGAGGACAGCCTGTTCGTCAACGTCGGCGAGCGGACCAACATCACCGGCTCGGCCCGGTTCCGGACGCTGATCAAGGACGGCGACTACGACACCGCGCTGTCGGTCGCCGCCCAGCAGGTGGACAACGGCGCGCAGGTCATCGACGTCAACATGGACGAGGGCATGATCGACGGCGTCGCGGCGATGGACCGGTTCCTCAAGCTCGTCGCGAGCGAGCCGGACATCAGCCGCGTCCCCGTGATGGTCGACTCCTCGAAGTGGGAGGTGATCGAGGCCGGCCTCAAGTGCGTGCAGGGCAAGGCGATCGTCAACTCCATCTCCCTCAAGGAGGGCGAGGAGCAGTTCCTCGAGCACGCCATGCTGTGCCGCCGCTACGGTGCCGCCGCCGTGGTGATGGCGTTCGACGAGGACGGCCAGGCCGACTCGCTCGAGCGGCGGCAGGCCATCTGCCAGCGCGCCTACCGGATCCTCACCGAGGAGGTCGGGTTCCCGGCCGAGGACATCATCTTCGACCCGAACGTCTTCGCCGTCGCCACCGGCATCGAGGAGCACGCGACCTACGGCGCCGACTTCATCGAGGCCACCCGCTGGATCAAGCAGCACCTGCCCGGTGCGCTGGTCTCCGGGGGCATCTCCAACGTCAGCTTCTCGTTCCGCGGCAACAACCCGGTGCGGGAGGCGATCCACGCCGTCTTCCTGTTCCACGCGATCCAGGCCGGCCTCGACCTCGGGATCGTGAACGCCGGGGCGCTGGTGGTCTACGACCAGGTCGACGCCGAGCTCCGTGAGCGGATCGAGGACGTCGTCCTGAACCGGCGACCGGACGCTGCCGAGCGGCTGCTGGAGATCGCCGAGCGCTACAACCGTGACCCGGAGGAGACGGAGGCCGCCGTCGAGGAGTGGCGCGAGCTGCCCGTCTCGGAGCGGATCACCCACGCCCTGGTCAAGGGACTCGACAGCCACGTGGAGAGCGACACCGAGGAGCTGCGCGCCGAGATCCAGGCGCGGGGCGGTCGCCCGATCGAGGTGATCGAGGGACCGTTGATGGACGGGATGAACGTCGTCGGCGACCTCTTCGGGGCCGGCAGGATGTTCCTGCCGCAGGTCGTGAAGAGCGCCCGCGTCATGAAGAAGGCGGTCGCCTACCTCATCCCCTTCATCGAGGAGGAGAAGGCCAAGGACCCGACGCTCGCGAAGCAGAAGGACACCAACGGCACGGTCGTGATGGCGACCGTGAAGGGCGACGTCCACGACATCGGCAAGAACATCGTCGGTGTCGTCCTCCAGTGCAACAACTACGAGGTGATCGACCTCGGCGTGATGGTGCCGGCCCAGAAGATCCTCGAGACCGCCCGCGAGGTCGAGGCGGACGTGATCGGCCTCTCGGGCCTCATCACGCCGTCGCTCGACGAGATGGTGAACATGGCCTCCGAGATGCAGCGCCAGGGGTTCGAGATCCCGCTGCTGATCGGCGGCGCCACCACCTCGCGCGCTCACACCGCGGTCAAGGTCGACGGCAAGTACGACGGCCCGGTGGTCTGGGTCAAGGACGCGTCCCGGTCGGTGCCGACCGTGGCGGCGCTGCTCCACGACCAGCAGCGGCCGCGTCTCCTGGCGGACGTCAAGGCCGACTACGACAGCCTGCGCGCCCGTCACGCGGCCAAGCACGACCGGCCGATGGTGACCCTGGAGGAGGCCCGGGCGAACGCCACCCCGATCGACTGGAGCGACTACCGCGCGCCGCGGCCGCACCTGCTGCTCCAGCAGGACCGGGACGTGTCCCCGATCATCGGTCGCCGGGGCGAGACGCAGCACCTGCGGGTGTTCCGCGGCTACGACCTGACCGAGCTGCGCCGCTACATCGACTGGCAGCCGTTCTTCAACGCGTGGGAGATGAAGGGCTCGTTCCCCGACATCCTCAACAACCCCACGAGCGGGCAGGCCGCACGCAAGCTCTACGAGGACGGGCAGGAGATGCTCGACCGGGTCGCGGCCGAGGGCTGGCTGACCGCCAACGGCACGGTCGGCCTGTTCCCGGCCAACAGCGTCGGTGACGACATCCACGTCTACCTCACCGAGGAACGCGGCGAGCCCGACGCCGTGCTGGCGACGCTGCGGCAACAGGGCCAGCACCGCGCCGGCGTCCCGAACCGGGCGCTCTCGGACTTCGTGGCACCCCGCGACACGGGGATCCGCGACTACGTCGGGGCCTTCGCCGTCACCGCCGGGATCGGTTCGGAGGACAAGATCACGGAGTTCAAGGCCGCGCTCGACGACTACGACGCGATCCTGCTGGAGTCGCTGGCCGACCGGCTCGCGGAGGCGTTCGCCGAGCGGCTGCACCAGCGGATCCGCAAGGAGCTGTGGGGCTACGCGCCCGACGAGCACATCGACAACGCCGACCTGATCAAGGAACGCTACCGCGGCATCCGACCCGCGCCCGGCTATCCCGCGTGCCCCGACCACACGGAGAAGGAGACGCTCTGGCGGCTGCTGGACGTCGAGAACGCCACCGGCATGCGGCTCACCGAGTCGATGGCGATGTGGCCGGGAGCCTCGGTCTCCGGCTGGTACTTCTCCCACCCGCAGTCGCAGTACTTCGTGGTCGGGCGGCTCGGCCGCGACCAGGTCGCCGACTACGCCGAGCGCAAGGGCTGGACCCTCGCGGAAGCGGAGCGCTGGCTCTCGCCCAACCTCGGCTACGACCCGGAGGACTGAGCGTGCCGGACGCGCCTCGCTGGCCTGCTGCGGTCCTGTGGGACATGGACGGCACGCTCGTCGACACCGAGCCCTACTGGATCGCGGCGGAGTTCGCGCTGGCCGAGGAGCACGGCGGCACGTGGTCGACCGAGCAGGCGATGAACCTCGTCGGGCACGACCTGCTCGACGCCGGCCGCTACATCAGCGAGCACATGGGGGTCGACCTCGAGCCCTCCGAGATCGTGGAACGGCTGCTCGACAGCGTGGTGGCCCGGATCGAGGAGGAGGTGCCGTGGCGGCCCGGGGCGACCGAGCTGCTGACCGCGCTGGCGGAGGCGGGTGTGCCCCAGGCGCTGGTCACCATGTCCTACCGGCGGTTCGTCGCGCCGGTCCTCGCCGTCCTGCCGGACGGCGCGTTCCAGGTCGTCGTCACCGGCGACTCGGTGAGTCACGGGAAGCCCCACCCCGAGCCGTACCTCAAGGCCGCCCGCGAGCTGCGTGTCGAGCCCGCCGACTGCCTGGCCATCGAGGACTCCAACACCGGCGCGCGCTCGGCCGAGGCGGCGGGCTGCCTGGTGCTCGTGGTGCCCAACCACGTGCCGGTGCTCGAGGCGGAGCGGCGGGTCTTCCGCGACAGCCTCGTCGGGCTCACGCCCGGGACCCTGCCCGTGAACGGGAGCGGCTAGGCCAGGTGGTCGACGTCCTCGGCGGTGAGCTCGCCCGGGTCGGCGGGCTCGCGGACGGGCAGCGGCGGCGGGGTGCCCCCGAACTCCGGGCAGATCGCCTGGAACGAGCACCAGTCGCACAGCCGTGACTTGTGCGGCCGCCAGTCTCCCGACTCGGTCGCGAGCCTGATGGCGCGCCAGATGGCCTCCACCTTGCGCTCGGTGGCTCGGAGGTCCTGCTCGTCGGGGACGTAGCGCACCAGCTCGCCGCTCCCGAGGTAGACCAGCTGGAGCATCGAGGGGACGGCTCCCCGGATGCGCCAGAGCACGAGCGCGTAGAACTTCATCTGGAAGAGCGCCTTGGCCTCCCAGCCCTCACCGGGCGCCCTGCCGCTCTTGTAGTCGACCACGCGCATCCGGCCGTCGGGGGCGACGTCGAGCCGGTCAACGAACCCGCGGAGGAGCAGCTTGCTGTCGAGCAGCGCCTCGACGTAGAGCTCCCGCTCGGCCGGCTCGAGGAGCCGTGGGTCCTCCAGCGAGAAGTAGCGGTCGAGCACGTCGCGGCAGGACGCGAGCCAGCCGGTGATCTCGGGCCCGTCGCCGGTGAACATCTCGGCCAGCTCGGGCTCGGCCTCCAGCAGTGCGTCCCACGCCGGGGTCAGGAGGTCGCGGGCGTGGCCGGGCGTGCGGTCGGCGGCCGGGAGGTCGAACAGGTCCTCCAGCACCTTGTGCACGAGCGTGCCGCGGACGGCGTCGGGGCTGAACGGCTCCGGCAGCCGGTCGATGGTGCGGAACCGGTACATCAGCGGGCAGGCCATGAAGTCGCCCGCCCGGCTGGGGGACAGCGCACCCAGCACGTCCACGCCGTCCACCGGGGTGGAGAGCGGGATCGACGGCGACTCCCCGACGGTCATGTGATCACCCTAGGTGAGCCCACCGACAGGGCCGGACCGCGGCTGCGGCCGTCGCCGGAAGCCGCTGCGGAGGGGTCGGATAGCCTCGTCGCGTGGCCGACCCCGACCGACCCGCGCCCGGCTCCCACCCGGGCGCCGAGGGCCGGACGCGGCCTCCCGGGACGCTGCGGATCGGCACGATCGCCGGTACCGACGTGCTCGTCACCTCCTCGTGGTTCCTCATCGCGGGCCTGATCGCGTTCGTGGCAGCCCCTACGGTCGACGAGGCGGAGCCCGGGCTCGGCGCGCTCAAGTACGTCGCCGGCCTCGCGTTCGCCGTGATCCTCTACGCCTCCGTGCTCCTCCACGAGGTCTCGCACGCCGTGATGGCCCGCCGCTTCGGGTTCATCGTCAGCTCGATCACGCTCCACTTCCTGGGCGGCATGACCGCCATCGAGGGAGAGTCGCGACGGCCGAAGGAGGAGTTCCTGATCGCGGTCGTCGGGCCGCTGACCTCGCTCGCGGTCGGCGGCGTCGGACTCGGTCTCGCGCTGGCTGCTCCGGGGGGACTTCTGGAGCTCGCGGCGGGAGCGCTGGCGGTCGCGAACCTGGTCGTCGGCGTCATGAACCTCGTCCCGGGCCTGCCGCTGGACGGCGGCCGGGTGCTGCGCGCCGGGGTGTGGCGGCTGACCGGCAGCATGCACACCGGGACGATCGTGGCCGGCTGGGGTGGCCGGCTCACCGCCGTGGCCGTGCTGTTCTACCCGCTGCTGCTCGAGCGGCTGTCGGACAAGCCGGCGGAGATCCTCGACTTCGTCCTCGCGTTCGTGATCGCGCTGTTCCTCTGGAGCGGTGCGAACGCCGCGATGACGTCCGCGCGGCTCCGGCGCCGGCTGCCGTCGCTCGTCGCGCGGAACCTGGCCCGGCGCACCATCACCGTCCCCGACGACACGCCGCTGGCCGAGGCCGTCCGCCGGGCCAACGAGGCCCACGCCGGCAGCATCGTCACCGTGAGCGGCTCGGGACGCCCGGTGGGGCTGGTCAACGAGGCGGCGGTGCTCGCCACGCCGGAGGACCGGCGGCCGTGGGTGTCGGTCGCGGCCGTGAGCCGGGCGCTGGACGACGGGCTCCAGCTGCCGGCCGGGATCAACGGCGAGGAGCTGGTCATGGCCATCACGCGGACCCCCGCCGAGGAGTACCTCCTCGTCGAAGCCGACGGCGCGATCTACGGCGTGCTGGCGACCGAGGACGTCGACCGGGCGTTCCGCGACGGCGGTGGCCGTGGCTGAGGACCTGCCGGAGCAGAGCGCACCCGCGCCCGACGTACCCCCCGAGGCATGGTCGGGCGTGCACCGGGGCCCCCTGCGCCCGGGGGAGTGGGTGCGGCTCACCGATGCCAAGGGCCGCCGGCACAACCTCTGCCTCGAGCCGGGCAAGCGGTTCTTCTCCAACAAGGGTCACCTCGACCACGACGAGCTGATCGGCCGCGAGGAGGGCTTCACCGTGATGTCCTCCGCCGGCGGCCAGTACCTCGTCTTCCGGCCGTTGCTGTCCGAGTTCGTCGTCTCGATGCCGCGGGGTGCGGCCGTCGTCTACCCGAAGGACGCCGCGCAGATCGTCGCGCTGGCCGACATCTTCCCCGGAGCCGACGTCGTGGAGGCGGGCGTCGGGTCGGGTGCGCTGACCTGCTCGCTGCTGCGGGCGGTCGGTCCGTTCGGGACGGTGCGGTCCTACGAGCGCCGGGAGGAGTTCGCCGACGTGGCCCGCCAGAACGTCACGCAGTTCTTCGGGGCACCGGACGGCGGGACCCACCCGGCCTGGCGACTCACGCTCGGCGACCTGGCCGACGAGCTGCCGCGCTCGGGGGAGCGGGTCGACCGGATCATCCTCGACATGCTCGCGCCCTGGGAGTGCGTCGACGCCGCGGCTGGCGCGCTGCGCCCCGGCGGGATCGTGTGCGGGTACGTCGCGACGACGACCCAGCTGTCGCGGTTCGTCGAGACGCTGCGGGCGCACGGCAGCTTCACCGAGCCCGCGGTCTGGGAGTCCCTGGTGCGCGACTGGCACGTCGAGGGGCTGGCGGTGCGCCCCGGCCACTCGATGATCGGTCACACCGCGTTCCTGGTGACCGCCCGCCGGATGGCGCCGGGGGAGCGGCCGCCGGTCAAGAAGCGCCGCCCCGCGCCGGGCGCCTACGGGCCCGACTACACCGGGCCGCGCCCCGCCGACCTGCCACCGCAGGTGCTCGACGAGCCGTTCGCCGACTGACTCCGTCCCCGACGCCGCTCAAATCGTGACGCGGCACGCGTGGGAAGCCCTTCCGTGACGGGATGTCGCGGGTAGGGTCGCAGGCGGGAGGTGACACCGATGTCGTCCACCGAAGGACAGCCACCGAGCACGTCCGGCCGGGCGCCCGACGAGCTCGTCCACCAGGTGCGTTTCCTCGAGGCCGAGGTGACGGACCTCCGCCGCCGGCTGGGAGACGCGCCCGGCCACTCCCGCGCGCTCGAGCTCCGGCTCGCCGACACGCAACGCTCGCTGTCGGCCGTGACGTCCCAGAACGAGCGGCTCGCCCAGACGCTGCGCGAGGCGCGCGACCAGATCACGAAGCTGAAGGAGGAGGTCGACCGCCTGGCGCAGCCGCCGGCCGGCTTCGGCACGTTCCTCACACGGCACGACGACGACTCCGTCGACGTGTTCACCGGCGGTCGCAAGCTGCGCGTCAACGCCAGCCCGAACGTCGACCTCGACACCCTCGTGCGTGGCCAGGAGGTCATGCTCAACGAGGCCCTGAACGTGGTGGCGGCCCTCGAGTTCGAGGAGCTCGGCGAGGTCGTGATGTTCAAGGAGCTGCTCGCCGACGGCGAGCGCGCGCTCGTGATCGCCAACGCCGACGAGGAGCGGGTGGTGCGGCTCGCGGAGCCGCTGCGCGACACCACCCTGCGTGCGGGTGACTCGCTGCTCCTGGAGGGGCGCTCCGGCTACGTCTACGAGCGGGTCCCCAAGTCCGAGGTCGAGGAGCTGGTCCTCGAAGAGGTGCCCGACATCGCCTACACCGCGATCGGCGGCCTCATCAACCAGATCGACCAGATCCGCGACGCCGTGGAGCTGCCCTACCTCCACCCGGAGCTGTTCCGCGAGCACGAGCTGAAGCCGCCCAAGGGTGTGCTGCTCTACGGTCCGCCAGGCTGCGGCAAGACGTTGATCGCCAAGGCGGTGGCCAACTCGCTGGCGAAGAAGGTCAGCGAGAAGACCGGCCAGGAGGGCAAGTCCTACTTCCTGAACATCAAGGGCCCCGAGCTGCTCAACAAGTACGTCGGTGAGACCGAGCGGCACATCCGGCTGGTCTTCCAGCGGGCGCGCGAGAAGGCGAGCCTCGGCACGCCCGTGATCGTGTTCTTCGACGAGATGGACTCGCTCTTCCGCACCCGCGGCTCGGGCGTCTCGTCCGACGTCGAGAACACCATCGTCCCGCAGCTGCTGAGCGAGATCGACGGCGTCGAGGCGCTGGAGAACGTGTTGGTGATCGGCGCGACCAACCGCCCCGACATGATCGACCCCGCGATCCTGCGACCCGGCCGGCTCGACGTGAAGATCAAGATCGAGCGTCCCGACGCCGAGGCGGCGCGCGACATCTTCAGCAAGTATCTCACCGGCTCGCTGCCCCTGCACCCCGACGACCTCCAGGAGTTCTCGGGCGACCAGGACGCCACGGCGGCCGGGATGGTGCAGCGCACCGTCGAGCGGATCTACACCGAGTCCGAGGAGAACCAGTTCCTCGAGGTGACCTACGCCAACGGCGACAAGGAGGTCCTCTACTTCAAGGACTTCAACTCCGGCGCCATGATCCAGAACATCGTCGACCGCGCGAAGAAGATGGCCATCAAGGACTTCCTCGAGCACCGGCAGCGCGGCATCCGGGTGCAGCACCTGATGCAGGCGTGCCTCGACGAGTTCAAGGAGAACGAGGACCTCCCCAACACCACGAACCCCGACGACTGGGCCCAGATCGCGGGCAAGAAGGGCGAGCGGATCGTCTTCATCCGGACGCTGGTCACCGGCAAGGAGGGCACCGAGCCCGGCCGGTCGATCGACACGGTGTCCAACACCGGCCAGTACCTCTAGGCGCGCGCGGTCAGTACGAGTGGCGGGTGTCGAACACCTGCCGCAGCCGCAGCTCGTCGTACTCCTCGCCGAGCCAGTCGATGAGCGGGCGGAGGGCCGCCGGGTCGTCGGCGTAGTCGTCGTAGTGGACGTGGAACGCCGCGTCGCCCAGCGACTCGCACAGCGCGAGGAGCCGCCCCTCGACCGCCTCGAGCGTGTCGCGCGCCTCGGGGTCGTCGGCCCACCACTTGCTGCGGCTCACCGAGGCAAGGTCGCGGGTGTTCACGACGAACCTGGCGCCCGGGAAGACCTCCTGGAGCCAGGCGACGTACGTCGCGACGTCGGTGCTCGCCCAGCGGATCTCCTTGAACCCGACCACCCGGGTGTCCGGCTCGGGCCGCAGCAGGGTGTCGAGGGCGAGCCGGCGGATCCCGGCCAGGCTCCGGCGCACCGGGAACCGGTCGATCCCGTAGTGCGCGCTCGAGGCGTCGTGGCTGCCGGGTTCCACACCTCGGCGGCGCTGGCTGCGGCGCTGCCGCTGGCGCTCCTGGACGGCCACCTCGTGGAAGGCGCGCAGGTGGCGCAGCGCCTGCCGGTTCTCGCCCCGGACGAGGTAGCCCGGGATCGAGTTCAGCACGCCCTGGAGCAGCGTCGAGCCGGATCGGCCGTAGGTGACGATGAAGACGTAGCCGAGGTCGCGGCGGCGCCGTGGGGAGGCGGCACGGCGCTGGAGACGCCGGGCGACCCGGCGGGTGAGACGGTCGGCCACACTCAGCTCCCCGACCGTGCTGCCAGCAGGTAGCCGTAGGTCCAGGGCCGCGAGAGCACCGGGCCGTCGAGGTAGCTCGTCTCCAGGTGGGTGACGCCGAAGCCCGCCGCCCTCACCAGGGCGTGGACGTCGCGGGTGAGGTGGCAGCCGCCCGCCAGCCGCCGTTGGAAGGGCTCCAGCCGGCGCTGCCAGCCCGCCACTCGCCGGTCCGGCGCCAGCCCGTGCTCCAGCACGCACAGCACGCCTCCCGGTCGCAGCACCCGTCTCGCCTCGGCCAGCGCAGCCACCGGATCGGGGATGGTGCACAGCGTGAACGTCGAGAGCACCGCGTCGTACGACGCGTCGGGCTCGTCGAGGCGCTGCCCGTCGAGCCCCCGGCGCGCGATCGGGACGTCCGTGCCCGCCCGCCGACGCTCCGAGAGGCCCCACCCGACGTCGGACGGCTCGACCGCCGAGACCGCTGTCACGGCCGGCGGGTAGTGGCGGACGTTCAACCCGCCGCCGAACCCGAGCTCGAGGACCTGGCCCCGCAGCGGGGCGCAGGCGGCGGCGCGCAGCCCGCCGAGCGCCGGGTGGCGCAACGACCGGTCAGCCAGCCGGGGCACGACACGATCGGACCACACACCCATGCGGGTGAGCCTAGACCGACGGCAGACCCGGGTAGGTTCACGGCATGAAGATCATCTTGATCATCGTCGTCGTCGTCCTGGTCCTGCTCTTCCTGGTCCCCAAGCTGCGCAAGCGCTGATCGGAGAGCGGCCGCGAGGGCCGGTTCGTGTGAGCCGCGGAACTCAGACGAACCGCACCCCGCGTACGCTCGACCCATGAGTGTGCGGCGCGTCATGGGCACCGAGGTCGAGTACGGCATCTCGGTCCCGGGCCAGCCGCTGGCGAACCCGATGGTGGCCTCGTCCCAGGTGGTCAACGCCTACGCGTCCGCGACGGTCAGGGCCCGCCGGGCGCGCTGGGACTTCGAGGAGGAGTCACCGCTGCGCGACGCCCGCGGCTTCGACATGTCGCGCCAGGTCGCCGACCCGAGCCTGTTGACCGACGAGGACCTCGGACTGGCGAACGTGATCCTCACCAACGGCGCCCGGCTCTACGTCGACCACGCGCACCCGGAGTACGCCACGCCCGAGGTGACCACGCCGCTCGACGTCGTCCGCTGGGACAAGGCCGGCGAGCAGGTGATGCTCGACGCGGCCCGCCGGGCCTCCCAGCTGCCCGGCGGATCGCAAGTGAACCTCTACAAGAACAACACCGACAACAAGGGCGCCTCGTACGGCGCGCACGAGAACTACCTGATGCGGCGCAGCACGCCGTTCGGCGAGATCGTGCGGCACCTCACGCCGTTCTTCGTGTCCCGCCAGGTGATCTGCGGCGCCGGCCGCGTCGGGATCGGACAGGACGGGCGCGAGCACGGGTTCCAGGTCAGCCAGCGCGCCGACTACTTCGAGGTCGAGGTCGGGCTGGAGACCACCCTGAAGCGGCCGATCATCAACACCCGCGACGAGCCGCACGCCGATCCGGAGAAGTACCGCCGGCTGCACGTCATCCTTGGGGACGCCAACCTCTCCGAGGTGACGACGTACCTCAAGGTCGGCACGACCGCGCTGGTGCTGTCGATGATCGAGGACCGGTTCATCGGCCGGGAGCTCACCGTCGACGGCGCGGTCGCCGGGCTGCGGGCGATCTCCCACGACCCCACGCTCCACGAGCGGGTGACGCTCACCGACGGCCGCAGCCTGACCGCGGTCCAGCTCCAGCTCGAGTACCTCGACCTCGCCAAGAAGTACGTCGAGGACCGGCTCGGGGCCGATGCCGACCCGCAGACCCTCGACGTGCTGGCCCGGTGGGAGTCGGTGCTCGACCGGCTCGAGCGCGATCCGATGCTGTGTGCGGCCGAGATCGACTGGGTGGCGAAGTGGAAGCTCCTCGAGCACTACCGCGATCGCGACGGCCTCGGCTGGGACGACGCGAAGCTGCAGCTGATCGACTACCAGTACTCCGACATCCGGCCGGAGAAGGGGCTCTACCACAAGCTGGTGGCCCTCGGCCGGATCGAGCGGCTGCTCGACGACCGGTCCGTCGAGGCCGCGATGCACGACCCGCCCGAGGACACCCGCGCCTACTTCCGTGGCCGCTGCCTCGAGAAGTACGCCGAGCACGTGGCCGCCGCGTCCTGGGACTCGGTCATCTTCGACCTCCCCGGGCGCGAGTCGCTGCAGCGGGTGCCGACGATCGACCCGCTGCGCGGGAGCCGGGCCAGCGTCGGCGACCTGATCGACCGGTGCGACACCGCCGACGAACTCGTCCGAGCGCTCACCCGCTAGCTGGTCCCAGTCGATAGGGTCTGGGTATGGCACAGGAGCAGAAGCAGCCTCGCAAGGCCTCCGAGAGCGAGACCGCTCCCGAGGTCGACCTCGACAGCGACGTCACCGAGCGCAAGGAGGCGCTCGACGGCGACATCGACGCGATCCTCGACGAGATCGACGACGTCCTCGAGAGCAACGCCGAGGACTTCGTGAAGTCGTTCATCCAGAAGGGCGGCCAGTGACCACGGAGCCGCGCCTGCCTGCTGCCTTCCTCCAGCCCGGGACGTCGTCGTTCGCCGACTTCCTCGCCGGCGCCGCCCCCGACCTGCTGCCCTCGCGGCGTACCGTCCCGCAGGGCCACGCCGGCGACCTGGCACCCCACGCCACCACGATCGTGGCGGCGACCTACCCCGGCGGTGTCGTCATGGCTGGCGACCGACGCGCCACCATGGGCAACATCATCGCCCAGCGCGACATCGAGAAGGTCTTCCCCGCCGACGAGTACTCCGCGGTAGGCATCGCCGGTACCGCCGGGCTCGCTGTCGAGCTGGTCCGGCTGTTCCAGGTCGAGCTCGAGCACTACGAGAAGATCGAGGGCACCACGCTGTCGATGGACGGAAAGGCCAACCGGCTCGCCGCCCTCATCCGCGCCAACCTCGGGCTCGCGATGCAGGGGCTGGCCGTCGTACCCCTCTTCGCCGGCTTCGACCTCACGACCGACGGCGGCCGGATCTTCAGCTACGACGTCACCGGCGGTCGTTACGAGGAGACCGCCTTCCACTCCGTCGGGTCAGGATCGCTGTTCGCCCGCGGCGCGCTCAAGAAGCTCTACCGCGACGACCTCACCCAGCTCCAGGCGGTCGAGGTCGTCGTCCAGGCGCTCTACGACGCCGCCGACGACGACTCGGCCACCGGCGGACCCGACCTCACACGTCGGATCTTCCCGGTGGTCCAGGTGATCAGTGCCGATGGCGGCAGCCGGCTCGACGACGCCGTCGTCGCCGAGATCGCCGACCGGATGATCGCCGGCCGGATGAGGCGGCCCGACGGACCCGCCGCGGCCCTGACCGGGGGTGACCCGGCATGAGCATGCCGTTCTACGTCTCGCCCGAGCAGGTCATGAAGGACCGGGCCGACTTCGCCCGCAAGGGGATCGCCCGGGGCCGGTCGGTCGTCGCCGTCCAGTACGCCGACGGGATCCTGTTCGCGTCCGAGAACCCGTCCCAGGCGCTCCACAAGGTCTCCGAGATCTACGACCGGATCGCGTTCGCCGCGGTCGGCCGCTACAACGAGTTCGAGAACCTCCGGATCGCCGGGGTCCGGCTAGCCGACATGCGCGGCTACGCCTACGACCGGCGCGACGTGACCGGCCGCGGCCTGGCCAACGCCTACGCGCAGACGCTCGGCACGATCTTCTCCAGCGGCGGCGAGAAGCCCTACGAGGTCGAGCTCTTCGTCGCCGAGGTGGCCGATGTCGCCGCCGACGACCAGATCTACCGGTTGACCTACGACGGGCAGGTCGCCGACGTCCACGGGTATTCCGTGATGGGCGGCGCGGTCGACACCGTCGCCGGCTTCCTGGAGTCCCGCTACGAGGAGGGGCTGGCGCTCGACGACGCGCTGCAGCTCGCGGTGGCGGCGCTCGGCCACTCCGACAGCAGCGACCGGGTGATCTCCGACAGCAACCTCGAGGTCGCGGTGCTCGACCGCACCCGCAGCCAGCCGCGCAAGTTCCGCCGGATCCGGCCGGACGCGCTCGGCCGGATGCTCGGCGAGCGCGGACCTTCCGAGCCCGCGCCCGACGACCAGCGCGGCGCGGCGGTCGGGCCCAGCGGGGTCGACGACCCCGCCGACCCGACCGACCAGACCAGCGGTGCCACGCCGCCGCTGGAGGACCCGCAGACGGGCGAACCGCCGGTGGCGCCGCCACCGCCCGGAGCGCCGTCCGGCCCCGAGCTCTGACCCCCCGCCAGAACGCCGTCCGACTCGGTCGTCGTTGCGCGCCTTTCGTAGGACGCGCCGCCTAGGGTGGGGGTGTGGACCGGCGGATCTTCGGCATCGAGAACGAGTACGGCGTCACGTGCACGTTCCGCGGCCAGCGCCGGCTGAGCCCCGACGAGGTCGCCCGCTACCTGTTCCGCAAGGTCGTGAGCTGGGGCCGCTCCAGCAACGTCTTCCTCCGCAACGGCGCCCGGCTCTACCTCGACGTGGGCAGCCACCCGGAGTACGCCACGCCCGAGTGTGACGACATCACCGAGCTCGTGGCGCACGACAAGGCGGGGGAGCGGGTGCTCGAGGGTCTGCTCCTCGACGCCGAGCAGCGGTTGCACGACGAGGGCATCGCCGGCGAGATCTATCTGTTCAAGAACAACACCGACTCCGCGGGCAACTCCTACGGCTGCCACGAGAACTACCTCGTCAGCCGGGCGGGGGAGTTCAGCAAGCTCGCCGACGTGCTGATCCCGTTCCTCGTGACCCGGCAGATCATCGTCGGGGCCGGCAAGGTCACGCAGACGCCGCGCGGTGCGTCGTACTCCGTCAGTCAGCGCGCCGAGCACATCTGGGAGGGCGTCAGCAGCGCGACCACGCGCAGTCGGCCGATCATCAACACCCGCGACGAGCCGCATGCCGACGCCGAGCGCTACCGCCGGCTCCACGTGATCGTCGGTGACTCGAACATGAGCGAGACCACCACGCTCCTGAAGGTGGCCAGCTGCGACCTCGTGCTCCGCATGATCGAGGAGGGCGTGGTGATGCGTGACCTGACGATGGAGAACCCGATCCGGGCGATCCGCGAGATCTCTCACGACGTGACCGGTCAGCGCAAGGTGCGGCTCGCGAACGGTCGCGAGGCCAGCGCTCTCGACATCCAGCACGAGTACCTCAGCAAGGCGCGCGACTTCGTCGATCGTCGCCAGCTCCACACCCGGGTGATCGAGCAGTGCCTCGACCTGTGGGAGCGCGGGCTCAAGGCGATCGAGTCCGACGACCTCGGGCTCGTCGAGCGCGAGATCGACTGGGTCATCAAGTGGAAGCTGATCGAGCGCTACCGCGCCAAGCACGGCCTGCCGCTGGGTCACCCGCGGGTCGCTCAGCTCGACCTCGCCTACCACGACATCCACCGCGGCCGGGGGCTCTACTACCTGCTCGAGAAGCGCGGCGCGGTCGCGCGGGTGACCACCGACCTCAAGATCTTCGAGGCCAAGTCCGTGCCCCCGCAGACCACGCGGGCCCGGCTCCGGGGCGAGTTCATCCGCAAGGCGCAGGAGCGCCGCCGCGACTTCACGGTCGACTGGGTGCACCTCAAGCTCAACGACCAGGCGCAGCGGACGGTGCTGTGCAAGGACCCGTTCCGGGCGCACGACGAGCGGGTGCAGCGCCTGATCGACGGGATGTGACACGCCCGGCTGGTCCCGCCGGACACCTCTCAGGGTTCCCTTGGGCGGCCGGGATAGAGTCAGCGGTCGCACCGTGACCCACCCGCAACGAAAGTGTCTTCTCCGTGATCCGTCGTGTCCTGTTCCCCGTCCTCGCGCTGACGCTCGGCGTCACCCTCGCCGCCTGCGGCGATGACGACTCGGGTGCGCCCGCCGGCAACGGCTCCGGGGGTGGCTCCACGCTGGAGTCACTCAAGATCGAGGGCGACCCGGGTGCCAACCCCGAGGTCACGTGGGACGGCAAGCTGGAGGCCACCGACGTCGAGTCGACCGTGGTCACCGAGGGCGACGGCGACGAGATCGAGACCGGCGACCAGGTCTTCGCCCACATCTGGATCGGCAACGGCGCCACGCAGGAGATGGCCTACAGCACCTACGACGGCCAGCAGCCGCAGCTGCTCACGGTCGACGACCAGTCCCTGAGCCCGCTCTTCCTCGAGGGCGTGGAAGGTCAGCGGATCGGCTCGCGGGTCGCGCTGGCGGCGTCCGCCGAGACCGCGTTCGGGCCCCAGGGCAACACCTCGCTGAACATCGGCAACAAGGACACGGTCCTGACGATCATCGACATCGTCAGCGGCATCGAGGACGACTCGGACGGCAAGGAGCTCAAGGCGCCCGCGTGGGCTCCTGGCCTCGAGGGCGACGACGAGGCTCCCACCGGCTTCGACTTCGCCGGCACCCCGAAGCCCACCGACAAGCTCCAGCAGGCGACCCTGGTCGAGGGTGAGGGCCCGGTCGTGGCTCAGGGCCAGACGATCGCCGTCGACTACCTCGGCCAGGTCTACGAGGGCGCCAAGCCCTTCGACGAGAGCTTCTCCGCCAACCCGGCGTCGTTCGCGATCGGCACCGGCGGCGTGATCAAGGGCTGGGACCAGGTGCTCGTCGGCAAGACCGTCGGCAGCCGGGTGGTCATGGCGATCCCGCCGGAGCTCGGCTACGGCAAGCAGGGCAACAAGGACGCCGGGATCAAGGGCACCGACACGCTCTACTTCGTGGTCGACATCCTCGGCGCAGCCTGATCCGGAGGGCGACGTGGCGGCCGAGAAGAGCGAGCGCCTGCTCAACCTCCTCATCATGCTGCTCATGCAGCGCCGCTACATCGCCAAGGAGCGGGTCCGCGAGCTGCTCTACCCCGACTCGACGGACGAGGCGTTCGAGCGGATGTTCGAGCGCGACAAGGACGACCTCCGCTCGCTCGGAGTTCCGATCGAGGTCGGCCAGCTCGACGCCTACTTCGACGACGAGCCCGGCTACCGGATCCGGGCCGACGAGGCCCAGCTGCCGCAGATCGAGCTGACCGGCGACGAGGCCCAGGTCGTCGGCCTCGCCACCAAGGTCTGGGAGCACGCCCGGCTCGCGGAGGCGACCAGCGGCGCGGTCCGCAAGCTGACGGCGGCCGGGGTCCCGGTCGACGTCGGCGCGCTCGACGTGGTCGGTCCGCGGCTCGGCGCCGACGAGCCGGCCTTCGACGTGTTCTGGGAGGCCGCCCGCGACCGGCAGGTCGTGGAGTTCGACTACCAGCGACCCGGCGGCGAGCCCGCGACCCGGCGGCTCGAGCCCTGGGGCGTGGTGCGCTACTCCGGCCGCTGGTACGTCGTGGGGCACGACCAGCACCGCGGCGAGGAACGGGTGTTCCGGCTCTCGCGGGTGCGAGGCAACGCGCGGGCGCTCGGACAGCCGGCCGCCTACGACGTCCCGGCCGGGGTCGACATCCGTGACGTGGCGCGCCGGCTCGCCCCGGCGCCCGACGCGGAACCCACGACGCTGCTCGTCCGGGCGGGCGCCGGGCACGGCTTCCGGCGCTCTGCGACTGCGCTCGAGCGCGCCGTGGCCGGCCCGGACGACCGGACCGGCTGGGACCGGATCGTGCTCGACCGGGGCGGCATCGACCTCGCGGGGGAGATCCTCGCCCACGGTCCCGACGTGTACGTCGAGGCGCCGGCCGCGCTCCGCGCGGACGTGGTGAGCCGGCTCCGGGCGGCAGCGGGCACGTCGGCGGGGGAGCCGTCGTGACCGGCACCGGGGGAGCGCGCGAGCAGGTGGCCAGGCTTCTGACACTGGTGCCCTACCTCCACGCCCGGGGCCAGGTGCGGGTCGAGGACGCCGCCACGGCCCTCGGCGTACCGCCGCAGCAGGTGGTCAGGGACCTCAAGGTGCTCTTCATGTGCGGGCTGCCGGGCGGCTATCCCGACGACCTGATCGACGTCGACCTCGACTCGCTCGAGGGCCCGGAGGCCGACGGCGTGATCCGGGTGTCGAACGCCGACTACCTCGCGCGGCCGCTGCGGCTGACGGCCACCGAGGCGACAGCCGTGATGGTCGCGCTGCTGGCGCTGCGCAACGGCGCCCAGGTCGAGACCCGCGAGATCGTCGACCGCGTGCTGGCCAAGCTGCAGGAGGCGACGTCCGGCGCCGGGTCGGTCCCGATCGACCCCGGCGTCGAGCCCCGCGAGGGCCTCCTGGCCCGGCTCGAGACCGACCTGCAGCAGGCGGTGCGCGACCAGCGCCAGGTGCGGCTCACCTACTGGGTGCCCGCCCGCGACGAGGAGACCGAGCGGGTCGTCGACCCGCGCGGGGTGGTCACGACCGGCGGCGCGTCGTACCTCTCGGCGTGGTGCCACAGCGCCGAGGACGACCGGCTGTTCCGGCTCGACCGGATCCACTCCGCCACGGTGCTCGACCAGCCGGTCAGCCGACCCGACGCAGACCCGCCCGACCTCAACGAGGTGCTCTTCGGGTTCGGCGAGGAGGCAGAGCTCGTGACGCTGCGACTCGCCCCGCCGGCGAGCTGGGTCGTGGAGTACTACCAGGTCGAGGAGACCCGGCCGCAGCCTGACGGGACGCTGGAGGTCGACCTCCTGGTGGCCGACCGGCGGTGGCTCGAGCGGCTGCTGCTGCGCGTGGCGCCGCACGGCACGGTGGTCCGGCCCGAGGCGTGGGCCGACACGGTGACGGCCAAGGCGCGGGAGGCGCTCAGCCTCTATTCGGCTCCCGGCGTAGGATGGACGGCGTCCGATGCCTGACGTGAGGAACACACCATGACCGCACTCGTCGCCATTCCGGGCGGCTGGGAACTGATCCTCGTCGTTCTCGTGATCCTGCTGCTCTTCGGCGCGAAGAAGCTCCCCGAGCTGGCTCGGGGCAGCGGCCGCGCACTACGGATCTTCAAGGCCGAGACCAAGGGCCTCGTCGACGATGACGACGACCCGGTCGACGACGACCTGAAGACGCCGGAGCAGAAGGCGATCGAGGCCAGCAACGCGGACAGCCAGACCTCGACGACGACGCCTGCCGACGACCCGATCGTGCGCGAGCAGCGCGACGGCACGACCAGCTGACCGGCGCCGGTGTCGATCTCCGGCGTCCTCGGCCTCTACTCGGGCAAGCCCCGTCACCCGGTCGGACCCGACGGCCGGATGGCTCTCGCCGACCACCTGCGGGAGCTGCGCGCGCGCGTCCTGAAGGTCGTCACGATCGTGTTCGTCGGGATGATCGTGGCGCTGTTCTTCTTCAAGCCGATCTTCGCCTTGGTCCTGGCGCCGTACGAGACAGCGGTCGAGTCGCTGCCCGACGACATCCAGAGCGTGGCGACCATCGCCGGCGTCGGTGGTCCGCTGATGCTCTATCTCAAGCTGTGCGGCACCACCTCACTGATCCTCACCAGCCCGCTCTGGCTCTACCAGATCTGGGCCTTCATCCTTCCCGGCCTCCACGACAAGGAACGCAAGTGGAGCCGGGTGTTCGCGGCCATCGCCGGACCGCTCTTCCTGACGGGCGTGGCGGTCGGCTACTTCACGCTGCCCAAGGGCCTGGAGATCCTGATCGGCCTCACCCAGGCCGACCTCACGAACCTGGTCGAGTTCGGTGACTACCTCAGCTTCCTGATCCGCACCCTGCTGGTGTTCGGGATCGCGTTCGAGATCCCGGTCTTCGTCGTCCTCCTGAACCTCGCGGGCGTGCTGCCCGGCAAGGCGCTCGGCGCCCATCGCGCCTGGGTCATCATCGGCACGTTCGTCTTCGCGGCGGTCGCCACGCCGTCGACAGACCCGTTCACGATGCTCTTCCTGGCGGTGCCGATGGTGCTCCTGTTCGCGATCTCCGAGGTGATCGCCCGGTTCCTCGACCGGCGCAAGGCGCAGGCCGACCCGGCGCGGGTGTGGGACGACGACCAGGCATCGCCCCTGTGAGCGCAGGGGACCCACCGGCCGACGTCGACCCGTTCGACCTCCCGGACTGGCTCGGCGGCGCCGACGTCGTGTGGGAGACCGACGAAGGGCTCCGGAGCGGGCACCTCGTGCCCGGCATGCTGCTCAACTCGGGTGAGGACCGGCTGGCGTGCACGCTGCTCGCCGTCGACGAGGCCTATCCAGCGCCGGTGGTCCCGGACGGCGTCCGCTCCCGGGCCCACCAGGCGTGGCGGCACGGCCAGGTGCTGCTCGTCCAACGGTCGGAGACTCTCACCCTGGCGGTGCCCGGACGCAGGTTCGACGCCGACCTCGTCCTCGAGGCGATCGCGCGGCTGGCGAAGGCCGTCGGTGCACCGCCCGACGACTGGGCCGTGCTGCTCCGGCTCGGAACCGCCCGCCGCTAGGCTCGCGACGTGGCCCGCGAGATCGCCCTGCTGACCAACCCCACGTCCGGCAAGGGCACGGGTGCGGTTGCTCGCGCCGCGGCGCTCCCGAGGCTCCGCGCGGCCGGCTTCGAGGTCCGTGACCTCCAGGGCGCCGATGCCGTCGAGGCGCTCGACCTGGCCCGTGGGGCGGTCGCCGACGGCGTCTGGGCCGTGGTCGTCGTGGGCGGCGACGGCATGGTGCACCTCGGCGCGCAGGCGGTGGCCGGGACCGACATCCACCTCGGCATGATCCCGGCCGGGACCGGCAACGACGTGGCGCGCTACCTCGACCTGCCCCGGCGCGACCCGGCGGAGGCGGCCGACCGGGTCGTCGCGTCGACGCCGCGCCGGATCGACCTCGCGCGCAGCGGTGATCGCTACTTCGTGACCGTGCTGGCCGCCGGGTTCGACGCGGTCGTCAACGAGCGAGCCAACCGGATGACCTGGCCCAAGGGACAGATGCGCTACAACATCGCCACCCTGGCGGAGCTGCGCACCTTCCGACCTCTGCCGTACTCCCTGGAGCTCGACGGCCGACGCCTCCAGCTCGACGCGATGATGGTGGCGGTCGGCAACGGCCCTTCCTACGGCGGGGGGCTCCGGATGGCGGAGGGTGCCGTGCTCGACGACGGGCTGCTCGATGTCGTGATCATCAAGCCGTTGAGCAAGGCTGGGCTGGTGCGGACCTACCCGAAGCTGTTCAAGGGCACCCACGTCACCCATCCCCAGTACGAGCACCACCGGGTCCGCTCGGTCACGGTCGCCGCGCCGGGGATCGTCTCGTACGCCGACGGCGAGCGCTTCGGCGCGCTGCCGCTGACCATCGACTGCGACCCGGGGGCGCTGAGCATCCTTGGCTGACGACAGCTCCGACGCGCGGCTGAGCCCGTCGGCGGCGTACGCCGCGGACCGGTCCCGCCGCCAGTACCCCGTGTTCGCCGACTTCGCCGGCCACTACCCGTTCGGGCTCGACGACTTCCAGGTCCGTGCCTGCCACGAGATCGAGGCCGGCCGCGGAGTGCTGGTCGCCGCTCCGACCGGCTCGGGCAAGACGATCGTCGGCGAGTTCGCGATCCACCTCGCCCTCGCGACCGGTCGGAAGGCGTTCTACACCACCCCGATCAAGGCCCTCTCCAACCAGAAGTTCAACGACCTCGTGGCGCGCTACGGCGAGGACCAGGTCGGTCTGCTCACCGGGGACAACTCGGTCAACGGCGAGGCGCCGATCGTCGTGATGACGACCGAGGTGCTCCGCAACATGCTGTACGCCGGGTCCCGCACCCTGCTCGGGCTCGGCTTCGTGGTGATGGACGAGGTGCACTACCTCGCCGACCGCGACCGGGGGGCGGTGTGGGAGGAGATCATCATCCACCTGCCCGAGTCGGTCGCCCTGGTGTCGCTGTCGGCGACCGTCTCCAACGCCGAGGAGTTCGGTGACTGGCTCGAGACGGTGCGCGGCGAGGTCACCACGATCGTGGAGGAGCGCCGGCCGGTGCCGCTGTTCCAGCACGTCATGGTGGGCCGTCGGCTGCACGACCTCTTCGCCGTCTCCGACGTCGACGCCGCTGCCGGGTTCGTCCAGGAGGGTGCCCCGGTCAACCGCGAGCTGGAGCGGATCGCGCGCGACGACTTCGCCAGCAGCCGGCTGATGCGCGACCGGCGGTCGCCGCGCAAGGGCCGGCCGGGCTCGTCCAAGAACCCGCGGCAGGTCGGCAACGGCCGTCGGGTCTGGATCCCGAGCCGGGTCGACGTGATCGACCGGCTCGACCGCGAGGGGCTGCTGCCGGCCATCGTGTTCATCTTCAGCCGGGTCGGCTGCGACGCCGCGGTCACCCAGTGCCTGGCCGCCAACGTCCGGCTCACCTCGCCCGAGGAGCGCGACGAGGTCTACGAGTTCGTGGAGACCGCCTGCCGCAACCTTCCCGACGAGGACCGCCACGTCCTCGGCTACCACGACTTCCTCGACGGGCTCACGCGCGGCGTCGCAGCCCACCACGCGGGGATGCTGCCGGCCTTCAAGCAGGTCGTGGAGCAGCTGTTCGTGCGCGGGCTGTGCAAGGTCGTCTTCGCGACGGAGACCCTCGCCCTCGGCATCAACATGCCTGCCCGGACCGTGGTGATCGAGAAGCTCTCCAAGTGGAACGGCGAGACCCACGCCGACATCACGCCGGGGGAGTACACCCAGCTGACCGGCCGAGCAGGTCGCCGCGGGCTCGACGTCGAGGGCCACGGCGTCGTGCTGTGGCAGCCCGGGATGAACCCGCGCGAGCTCGCCGGTCTCGCCTCGACCCGCACCTACCCGCTCCGGTCGAGCTTCCGCCCGTCGTACAACATGGCGGTCAACCTCGTGCACCAGTTCGGCCGCGCACGGTCGCGTGAGCTGTTGGAGCAGTCGTTCGCCCAGTTCCAGGCCGACCGCGCCGTCGTCGGGCTGGCCCGGCAGCTGCGCAAGAGCGACGATGCGCTCGGCGGCTACGCCGAGGCGGCGACGTGCGACCGTGGCGACTTCATGGAGTACGCCCGGCTGCGACGCGAGATCTCCGACGTCGAGAAGTCGGCAGCCCGGCAGAAGCGCGCGGACCGACGCGACGAGGCGACCGAGTCGCTCAAGCACCTCAAGCACGGTGACGTGATCGTGGTCCCGGCCGGCAAGTTCGCGGGGTACGCCGTGGTGATCGACCCCGGCCACGCCGGCGACGAGCCGCGGCCGTTCGTCGTCACGGCCGAGCGGCAGGCGCGCCGGCTCGCCCCGATCGACTTCCCGACGCCGGTCGAGGCGGTCGCGCGGCTCAAGGTCCCGAAGACCTTCAACGCCCGCAACGCCCAGCAGCGGCGCGACCTCGCCTCCGCGCTCCGCAGCCGTACCCACGGCCTGATGCCGCCGCCGGGTCGGCGGCGCGAGGACCGGGCCGGGGGTGGACCGTCGGGGGAGGTCGACGCACTGCGCCGACGGCTCAAGGACCACCCCTGCCACGAGTGCCCCGACCGCGAAGACCACGCCCGCTGGGCCGAACGGTGGTTCAAGCTCGACCGGGACGCCGCAACCCTGCGGCGCCGGATCGAGCAGCGCACCAACACCGTGGCCCGGCAGTTCGACCGGGTCTGTGACGTCCTGACGGCGCTCGACTACCTCGACGGCGACACCGTGACCGCCCGGGGCGCGCACCTGCGGCGCCTGTACTCCGAGATGGACCTGGTGGCCGCCGAGTCGCTGCGCGAGGGGCTCTGGGACGGCCTGAGCCCGTCCGAGCTCGCGGCGGCGCTGTCGGTCCTGGTGTTCGAGGCGCGCCGCCCCGACGACGCGTCGTCACCCCGGCTCCCCGGCGGCCCCGTGCGCGACGTGATCGGCCGGATGGTCACCCTCTGGGGCGAGCTCGACGCGCTCGAGCGCTCGCACCGGCTCGACTTCCTGCGTCAGCCCGACCTCGGGTTCGCGTGGGCCGCCTACCGCTGGGCGGAGGGCGACGAGCTCGACGACGTCCTCACCGTCACCGACCTCGCGGCCGGCGATTTCGTGCGCTGGATGAAGCAGCTGCTCGACCTGACCGGTCAGGTCGCGGACGCCGCCGGTGCCGGCGACCTGCGCGACACCGCGCGAGCCGCCGTCCGCAGCCTGAAGCGCGGCGTCGTCGCCTACTCGTCGCTCAGTGAGTAGCGTCCCGCCCATGCGGACCGACCTCCTGGTCGTCGGGGCCGGGCCCTACGCCTATGCAGCAGCGGCCTACGCGCGGGCGCGCGAGGTCGACACCCACGTCCTGGGACGGCCGATGTCGTTCTGGCGCGACCAGATGCCGGCTGACATGTTCCTGCGCTCCGGCCCCGACTGGCACCTCGACGTCCTCGGGGAGCACACCTTCGCGGCGTACTTCGAGGACCGCGGGCTCGCTCCCGACGACCACGACCCGATCCCGATCGGGGTCTTTCTCGACCACACGGACTGGTTCCGGGAGCATCAGGGCTTCGAGGTCGACGAGCGATTCGTCACGGAGCTGGTCAAGCCGAACGGGCGCTTCGCGGCGACCCTGGACGACGGCTCCGTGATCGAGGCCGAGCGGGTGCTGGCGTGCCCGGGCATCCAGCACTTCGCGAACCTGCCGGAGTGGGCCGACCGGGTGCCGCCGGGCGCCCGGTCGCACACGGTCGACCGGGTCACGTTCTCGGACCTCGCCGGCGCGCGCGTGGCCGTGATCGGGGGTCGGCAGAGCGCCTACGAGTGGGCGGCCCTGCTGTGCGACCACGGCGCCGCGAGCGTCGACGTCGTCCACCGCCACGACACGCCCCGCTTCGCGCGGGTCAGCTGGGCGTTCTGCGACCCCTACGTCGAGCAGACGGTCGCGACCCGGGGGTGGTGGCGCTCGCTCCCTCCCGAGCGCAAGCAGGCGATCGCGCGCGAGTTCTGGGAGGTCGGCCGGCTCACCCTGGAGCACTGGCTCGTGCCGCGGCTCGACCCAGCGGTGGTCACCAGCCGGCCCGGCTGCTCGGTCGTCGCCGTGTCCGGCGACGGGCCCGTGACCCTGTCGCTCAGCGACGGGTCGAGCCTCGAGGTCGACCACGTCGTGCTCGCGTCGGGCTACGTCGCCGACCTCGGCCGGGTGCCCTGGCTGGCGGGCGTGCGCGACCGGGTCTCGGTGACCGACGGCTTCCCGGACCTGTCCGAGGGGTTCGAGACGTCGCTCGAGGGCCTCTACGTCACGGGGTTCGCGGCGACCCGCGACTTCGGCCCGTTCTACGGGTTCACGAAGGGATGCGCGTCCTCGGCCCGGCTCGTCGTCGACGAGATGCTGCGCTAGCTAGCTCGCAGCAGCCACGGCCGCCCGGACGTCGACGTCGCCACCCACGAGGTTCCACTGGTGGCCGACCGAGCGGTGGTCCTCCAGCACCGCGACCACGGTCTCGGCGACGTCGGCGCGCGGGATGTCGCCGCGGGGTCCGTCGCCCAGGGCGATCCGGCCCGTGCCCGGGTCGTCGGTGAGCCGGCCGGGACGCAGGATCGTCCAGTCCAGGCCGCTCTCGCGCAGCGCCGCGTCGGCGTCCCGCTTGGCCTCCACGTACGCCTTCCAGACCGGGGAGGCGTCATCGCCGACGGGCTCGTCGACGTCGATCGCGGAGATCTGCACGAACCTGGCGATGCCCGCGAGCCGCGCTGCCTCGATCGACGTGAGGGAACCCCCCAGGTCGACGGTGCGCTTGCGCTCGACGTTGCCGTCCGGGCCGCCGCCGGCCGCGAAGACCACCGCGTCACAGCCGTCGAACGCGGCCGCGAACGCCGTGGCGTCGTCCGCCTCGATGTCCAGCCGCCGCGTCGCGACCCCGCCCGCCTCCAGCGAGGCGGCCTGCTCCGTTCGCCGGACGAGGGCCACAGGCTCGTGGCCTGCGCCGAGCAGCATGGGGTGCAGCAGCCGGGCGATCTGGCCGTGCCCTCCGACGATCGCGATCCGAGTCATGCCGTCCACCGTACGAGGCGACGAAAGCCGTCAGAGGGCGGCCAGGGTCTTGCGCAACCGCTCGGTAGGCCCGCTGAGGTTGAACTCCGCGGCCAGCGCCTCGACGAGCTCGGGGTCGCGCGGCGCGTGGGGGAGCGTGGTGTCGGGCTTGCCGAGGTCGATGTCACGGGCGACCGCGACCACCTGCGGAGCCACCGCGAGGTAGTCGGCGGCGGACCTGAGCTTGCTGCGCGGGTTGGGTCCGAGGTCGGAGTCGTCGTCGTCGGTGGCCGCGAGGATGCCCGCCATGTCGCCGAAGCGCTGGAGCAGCGTGGCCGCGGTCTTGTCACCCACGCCCTTGACGCCCGGCAACCCGTCCGAGGCGTCCCCACGGAGAGTGGCGAAGTCGGCGTACTGGCCGGGCTCCACGTCGTACTTCTCGCGCACGACGGCGGCGGTCACCCGCTCGTGCTTGCTGACGCCGCGCGCGATGTAGAGCACCCGGACGTCCTGGTCGTCGTCGACGAGCTGGAAGAGGTCACGGTCGCCGGTCACGACGTCGACGGGCATGCCGGCCTTCGTCGCGAGCGTCCCGATCACGTCGTCGGCCTCGTAACCGTCGGCCCCCACGATCGCGATCCCGAACGCGTCGAGCACGGCGCGGATGACGGGGATCTGGATCTCGAGGGGGTCGGGCACCTCCTCGATGTCCGGCTGGTCCTGGCGGACGGCGACGACCCGGTGCGACTTGTACGACGGGATCAGGTCGACCCGCCACTGCGGCCGCCAGTCGTTGTCCCAGCAGCAGACGAGGTCGGTCGGCTCGTACTCGCCGACCATCCGGCTGATGAAGTCCATCAGCCCGCGCACCGCGTTGACCGGCGTCCCGTTGTCGGCCTTCACCTCGGGGATCCCGAAGAAGGCCCGGAAGTACATCGAGGCTGTGTCCAGCAGCATCAGGCGCTTCGTCACGTCGGGCATCCTGCCACGACACCCGCGGCGGGCTGGGCGGCTAGGGTGTCCGCCGTGACGACGACGGAGCTGGAGGCCACCGACCGCCGCATCCTCGAGCTGCTGGCGGTCGACGGGCGGATGTCCTTCACCGACCTGGGCAAGGCGACCGGGCTCTCCACGTCGGCGGTCCACCAGCGCGTGAAGCGCCTCGAGCAGCGCGGCCTGATCTCCGGGTACGGCGCGACGATCAACCACGACGGCATCGGGCTGCCGCTGACGGCGTTCATCTCGATCACCCCGATCGACCCCGCGCAGCCCGACGACTACCCCGACCGGGTCCGCACCATCAGCGAGATCGAGTCCTGCTGGTCGGTCGCCGGCGACGAGTCCTACATCCTCAAGGTCCGGGTCGCCGCCCCCATCGACCTCGAGGAGCTCCTGTCCCGGATCCGGGCCGCCGCCAACGTCTCCACCCGGACCACCATCGTGCTGTCCACGCCGTACGAGAACCGGCCGGTGACGTGAGTCGGATACTGATCACAGGAGGGGCCGGTTTCATCGGCGCCAACCTGGCGCGCGCGCTGACCCGGGTCGAGGACACCGTGGTGGTGCTCGACGACCTCTCGAGCGGCGCGGCCGGCAACCTCGCGGGACTCGAGGTGGACCTGCGGATCGGCTCGATCCTCGACACCTCGACTCTCGAGGATGCGATGAAGGGGGTAGACGCGGTGGTTCACCTCGCGGCCGTACCGTCGGTGCCGCGGTCAGTGGCCGACCCGGTCACCAGCCACCACGCCAATGCCACCGGCACCCTGATGGTGCTGGACGCCGCTCGACGGCAGTCGGAACCGCCTCACGTCACGGTTGCCTCGTCCAGCTCGGTGTACGGAGCCAACCCGGAGCTGCCCAAGCACGAGGGGCTGCGGACCGCTCCCATGTCGCCCTACGCCGTCAGCAAGCTGGCCACAGAGCAGTACGCCGTGGCTTTCGCCCACTGCTACGACCTGCCGGTGCTGCCCTTCCGGTTCTTCAACGTCTTCGGACCGCTCCAGGCCGCCGGCCATGCCTACGCCGCCGTGATCCCGCAGTTCGTTGCGGCGGCCATGGCGGGGCGGCCGCTACCGCTCGACGGCGATGGCAGTCAGACCCGCGACTTCACCTTTGTCGGCTCCGTCGTCGGGGTGCTGGCGCGGGCCGCGCATGACCGCGTGGTGTCGGCGGACCCGGTCAACCTCGCTTTCGGCGGTTCCACCAGCCTGTTGGAGCTGATCGCGCTGCTGGAGGCGGAGCTCGGCCATCCGGTCGAGGTGGAGCACCGGCCGACCCGAGCCGGCGATGTACCTCACTCGCAAGCAGATCCGGGACGCCTCCGCTCGCTGTTCCCTGATCTCGAGCCGCTGCCGCTGGTCGACGGTCTGGCCGCGACGGTCGACTGGTTCCGTCAGTCGGCGGGGTGAAGCGGGCGCGCCGGGGAGCCGACCACGGTGGCGCGCGGCGGCACGTCGCGCGTGACCACCGCACCGGCCCCGACGAACGCTCCGGCGCCGACGATCAAGCCCTGCAGTATCACGGCTCCGCTGCCGACCGTGACGTCGTCCTCGAGCGTCACCGACCCCGAGACGTTGGCGCCCGGGTAGACGGTCACGAAGTCACCCAGCCGTGTGTCGTGCCCGACCGTCGCGTTGTAGTGCACCTGGCTGTGCCTGCCGATCGTGATCGTGCTCGACACGTGGGCGCCTGCCAGCACCAGACATCCCGCGCCCAGCGTCGTCTCGGGCCCGATGACGGCCCTCGGGTGCACCACCGTCTCGGCCGTGAGGCCGCGTCCGTCGAGCAGGCCTGCCAGGCGGCGGCGGACGTCCGGCGCGGCGATGCCGACGAGGTACGTCGTGCCCCGAGCGGCATCGTTCGGTGACGAGACCCTCAGCCCCCGGGACGACGTCCCGGCCAGGGCGTCGTCGACGAAGTGCGTGACATCGACGCCGGCGGCCAGGCAGGCGTCGAGTGCCTCTCGACCCACGCCCCCGGCGCCTGCGATGATCACCGCCACATCTTTGCGCACCGGGGGTCTGATGACGCGTGTCCGAGCCGTGTCCGGCTCCGTGTCACTGATCGTGCTGCTGGCGCTCTGGAACGTGTGGTCCACTCCGGGTGCTCCCGAGTCGCGTGCTGGGGCCGCCGCCTGCCTCGTCCTGGCGGGAGGGATCGCGATCGGGGCGCTGGCAGGGCGCTGGAACCCAGCACTGATCGGGCTCGGCGTGACGACAGTCGTCGCGATCGAGTTCGGGCTCGACTGGCCCGAGTCGCTGCGCGACAACCCCCTCTCGCCCCCGCTGGGATATGCGAACGCGAACGGCGCCCTGCTCGTCGCAGCGGCCGGGGGAGTCGCGGTGGCCGTGCGTTCGCGCGGGCTGGCCCTCCGCGTGCTTGGCGCGCTCGCCGTGGTCGGGATCGGCGGTGTCTGCTGGGTGATCGAGGCCCAGGCCTCGGCGGTCGCGGCTGCGGCACTCGCCTGCTGGGTGGTCGTGGCGCCGTACGGCTCGTGGAAGGTCTGGACCGCCGTCGGCGGCCTGGGGCTCGCCGTCCCGGCCGGGCTCCCAGTGGTGTGGTCGATCGGGCTGCCCGTCCCCGGATCGGTGGTGTCGCTGCTCAGCCAGGAGCGCATCGACCTGTGGGACGAGGCGACGGCCCTGCTGCGAACCCATCCTGTGCGCGGGGTGGGTCCAGGGTCGTTCTCGAGCCACAGTCCGACGGCGGCCGACGCCGATCTGGCCTGGGCCCACTCCTACGCGCTGCAGGCAGCCGCCGAGCTCGGGCTGGTCGGGCTGCTGCTTCTGACGCTCGCGGTCGCCTGGACCGCGGTGATGCTGGGTCGAGACGCACCCCTCCTGGCGACCCTGCTGCTGCCGGCCAGCGTCGACTACGTCCTTCACTTCGGATGGGTGCTGGGTGGGGTGTCGCTGGTCCTCGGCGCTGCGCTCGTGTCCGGGAGCGGGAAGCCCTGGTTGACCCCGCCCTCGCCGTAGATCCCGCTGGGCCGCACCAGCCGCAGCAGCGTCCGCGCGACGATCCGGGCGTCGAGGGCGAGGGAGCGGTGCTCGATGTACCAGAGGTCGAGCTCGATCCGCTCCGGCCACGGGATCGAGTTGCGGCCGTTGACCTGCGCCCAGCCCGTGAGCCCGGGACGTACGGCGTGCCGCCCGTGCTGTCGCGGTGAGTAGTGCCGCACCTGCTCCGGCAGCGTCGGGCGCGGGCCGATGATGCTCATGTCGCCGCGCAGGACGTTCCACAGCTGGGGCAGCTCGTCGAGGCTGAGACTGCGGAGCATCCGGCCGAGCGAGGTGTCGCGGGTCGCGTCGGGCTCCCCCGGGTAGCGCTCCGGCAGCATGGTGCGGAGCTTCACGATCCGGAACGGCCTCCCGCCGAGCCCGGTCCGCTCCTGCCGGAACAGCACCGGGCGGCCGAGTCGCCACCGGACCAGCGCCGCCGTGACGGCCACCACCGGCGCGAGCACGACCCCGGCCACCCCTGCGACCACCAGGTCGACGAGTCGCCGGATCACGTGCCCTCCCGGGTCCAGCCGAGGCCGCGGCGTCGCGCCACCTCGGCGTACGTCTGCAGCGAGGTGGCAGCGACCCGCCGCTGGTCGAAGTGGGCGTGCGCGCGCTCCTCCGCGGCTGCCGCGAGCCGCTCGCGCCGGGCAGGATCGGCCACGAGCTCGCCGACGTGGCGCCCGAGGGAGGCGGCATCCCGCGCAGGGGAGAGCAGCAGATGGCGATCGTGGTCGCCGACCTCGCGGCAGCCGCGGATGTCGGAGAGGACCATGGCGGTGCGGCACGCGGCCGCCTCCATCGCCGACCGGCTGAAGCCTTCCCGGTACGACGGGAGCACGAAGACATCGAGCCCGTTGTAGACCTCGGGCATGTCGGAGCGCTGGCCGAGGAAGCGGACCGTGCCCTCCGCGGCCCGCCAGGCGTCCGGCTTGTCGGGATCGTCGGGCCCGACCCAGACGCACAGCACCCGGTCGCCGTACCGCTGCCGCAGGGTGGCCGCTGCCTCGGCGTACTCCCCGAGCCCCTTCTCCGCCACCATCCGGCCCACCCCTCCGACCAGGACAGTGTCGTCGTCGACGCCGAGCTCGTTCCTGAATCGCGCGCGCTGCTCGTTCGAGGCTCGGAACCGGGTCAGGTCGGTGCCGTTGCCCACCACGGTGGCGCGGCTGCGCCGCAGCCAGGGGGACAACGTCGCCAGGTCCGTGCCGTTCTGGAAGAGCTCCGCGTGGCTGAACCAGGACGCCACGACCTCGGCCGTGTAGACCGGCAGCTTGCGTCGCCACCGGTCGGTGGGGGAGGCCCAGATGCCGTGGCAGGTGTTGACGACCACGGGAACGCCGAGCAGCCGGCCGGCCACCCGACCGATCACGCCGGTCTTGGGATTGTGCGTGTGCAGCACGTCGGGGTCGAACCGTCGCAGCGCGGCCACCAGCTCTCGGGTCGCCCGGACGTCGCGTCGGGGGTCCCAGGACCGCGTGAGCGAGGGGAGCGGCACGTGCTCCACCCCCAGCGCGGTCAACGCGTCGACGTACGGGCCCGGGGCGCTGAGTCCCGCCGTCCGCCACCCGGCCTCGACATCGACGGCAAGCTCGGTGCCCAGGAGCAGTGACAGGCTCATGTCCACCGTTGTCAGGTGGGCCACCCGCAGGGGCCGTCCTCCGGGGCCACGCCACCGCGGGAGGACGCCCGTCGCCGCCTCAACCACCAAGACCTGCCTTCTTCGCCGCCGCCACGATCCCGGCGTAGGCGCGCTCCGGCAACAGGTTGCCGCGCAGCTTGGCTTCGAAGAACTGGATCGGGTCTGTACGCCGCACCGGCACCCGGTGCCACTCCACCGGGTCGATCCCGGGCAGGTTGCGCCCCAGTGACCCCGTTGCGGACGTCCGGAACCGGTCGCGCAGCTCGGTCGCAAGAGCCGGCACCGGGACGCCCCAGGTGTAGGCGAAGTGCCGCGGCACCACCCCCAGCTCACGCTCCACCAGCTCGCTGCACCGGTCGAGCTCGTCGACCGTCAGCTCCTCGGGGCGGACGTGGGTATGGGTGTGGTTGCCCACCGTGCAGAGCCCGGAGTCGACCATCTCCCGGAGCTGGTCCCATGTCAGGCCCGGCGCCCCCTGCTCCTTGGCCGTCGACCCCTCCCACCGCATCGCACCGCCGACGTACGCCGTCGTCAGGTAGACCGTGAACGGCAGGCCGCGCTCCCGCAGCAGCGGCCAGGCGTTGTCGTAGACGTCCGCGAACCCGTCGTCGAACGTGAGCACCACCCGGTGCTGTCCATCGCCGGCCTCGACCGCGTCGGCCGCCTCGTCCAGGCTGACGACCCGCTGATCGGCCAGCGCGTCGACCTGGGCACGGAACTGGTCCACGCCGACATCGAGCTCGTCCCGCGAACCCCCACCCACCCGGTGGTAGATGAGCAGGCTCGCGCCCCGCGGCGTCCCCCCTGGTACGACCGCCAGCCCCCGCTTCACGCGCTCGCGCACGGCGACACGGTAGCCGCCTGGACGTGTGCTCGACACCCGCTTCGCCCGAGCTGGCTCAGGTGCGCCATTCGTGGAGGTCCCGATCGAGCAGAGTGGCTAGTTCGTCACGTTCCTCCATGAACTCGTCCCGGAGCTGCCGGGCAATAGTCTCCGGCAGATCTGGGTAGTTGTCGCCGGGCGACCGATTCAGCCGACCGACCCCGTCACGAAGTGGCTTCGGCAGCCTCTTCGCCCAGTTTCTCAGCCGGAGAGAGCGGAACCGTTGGTAGGCATTCACCTGGCTGCCCACCTCTCGGGGCACGTTGCACTCGTCGACACCCAGGAACGCGGCTACATCCGTGAAGGTTTCTCGAGGGTTGTCCCGAAGATCCTCGAACAGGACGATCTTGAGTTGTTGCGCAGAGAAGCCTTCGAGAATGCGAGTGAGTTGGGAGACGTAGCGACCCCGGTCGACGTACGAGAAGTGGTCCCGCGCCGCTTGATCGCCGCTCGCCAACCTAAGGGGTTCAGCAGCCAGCGCGTCGGCAAGAGGAAGGTCCTCGCGTCCGCGGACGACGTTGTGCAGGTAGTGGGAGTACGCCCGGTCGACGGGGTCTCGCAGCAGCACCAAGAGCCGGCAGTCGGGGACGTCCCGAACCACACGATCCCAGGCGTCCTGACGGTAGGCATAGTTCGGCGTGGCCTCGCCACGCTGCTGGCCCGGCAGTGAGGCTGAGAACTGATCGCTGTACCACTCGGGTCCTCGGTCGTAGAAGCGGTCGAAGTAGTGCACCTCCTTGACCCTAGGGATGAATACTTCCGGATGATGGCGCAGCCATGACGACAGCACCGTCGTGGCGCAGCGCACATTCCGACGATGAGGAAGTCGGGCCTACGGGGCTCAGTCATGGAGTGCTCCTCCTGCGACGCGGGACATCCCCGGGGGTGCGCCCGTGACCCATCATGCGGTCAGGAGGGGCAGGGCTCGCTGCCTCCCCGGCTCTGCGCAGTCGCATAGCGCATGATGTTGTCGTAGGCGACGATTCCGCAACTCAGGTTGTCTGACTGCACGCCAGCCATCTTCCTGTTCCAGTTCATCGGTTGCGTGTTGCCGATGAACTCAAGGTGTCTGACGCCACCCACGGCCCAGATGACCCCACCAAGCGTTGACCCGAAACCGCGGTCTGACACGTTGTTGAGAAAGGACCAGTTCGACCGGGAGACAGCCTCCTTGGCCTTGATCATCGCGTTCATGGGTTGCTTCACGAACGTGTTGTTTCGGATCATGATGTTGTCGACGGTGCCCTTGCCGCCCGCAGCAATCGAGTTCAATCGGGCGCGGCCAATCACATTCCGGGCAATCCTTACGTTGGTGACCGTCCCGTCTGAGGCATTGGGCTCGAAGTCGAAGATCGAACGACGAATCTCCGAGATGTCGTTCCGCTTCACCACGACCTGGTCCGCGTTGGTCAAGGCGATGCCCTGTCGCCCGCTACCCGTGAAGGTGTTTCCCACGATGGTGATGTTGGTAGCCGGCCGACGGTAGGTCGCCGCTCGTGAGCGTTCGTCGCGCCCCAGGTAGACGAATCGCCGTAGACGTTCTTGATCGTGGTCTGACTGACACGACACCATCGCTGCCCAGGATCCTGATGCCGTGCTAGGCCTCAAGGCTGGCGACGTACTTGCCGTCAGGTCCCGGGTTCGGGTGACCGCCTTCGATGACGAGTTCCCTGATGACGATGTTCTGGCCGCCGTCGATGGCTACGTGCGCGCTCTCGGTACCCGGTAGAGGAGGTGAACAAACGGGCGCCGTTGCCGTCAAGGACAAAGTCGCACTTGTCCTTCAATCTGAGTACTCGTCGATGCGGTACATCACCAGTGGCGGAAATTGACTCCGCACCCGCAGGCGCCTGGAGAGGAATGCGTTCAACTGCGCGGTGATATCGGTCGCCCTGTGGGGTCGATGGACTGGGGACGGTGACGGACGGGCCACCTTGCGGTCGACGGTCGAGGCGTCAGTGGGGGGGCGACTACGGCGTTTCCGGCCACGCTATGAGCGCGCAGAGGTCGCCCACGACTCCATGCGGGAAGACATCAGGAAGTAGACGAATTGTGGATCTCGCGTGGCTAGACCGAGCAGGACCGCTCAGGTGGGCTATGCGAGTCCGCGCACTCGGACTAGTGGCACCGGGTGACGGATCGCGGAGTTGCGCCTGCGCCAGTCTGGTCGCCAGGAGAGTTGAGTCAACGCCCTGGCGGAGTTCCGAACGAATCCAGGGTGATATTCCGGTGAACGGGCTACGGTGCTGATCTGTCGCGATCGGCCGAGTCATGCGTCATCTATTCACGAAGGTCCTGCGGGTCTGGAGGAGGCATCGATGGGGCGCGGGCAACGACGAGTGCTGCACGTGCTGACGGACAGTGACAGACGCGGCGCGCAGGTTTTTGCTCTGGACCTCATGGACGCGCTCAGCGACCAGTTCGAGCATTCGGTGGTTGCGCTCCGCCCAGGGTTGCGTGGTGCCCAGCTCGAGGTCGACATCTTGGGCGATGCCCGACACGACATCCGAACCCTGATCGCATTGCGGCGCCGACTGCGAGGGGCGGACGCCGTTGTGGCGCACGGATCTAGCACCCTCCTGGCATGCGCTCTCGCCGGCCTGGGCACACGGGTACCTCTCGTCTACCGGAACATCAGCGACCCGGACTACTGGTGGACGGGGCTACGTCGTTGGCGGGTCAAATGGCTGCTGCGTCGGTATGACCGCGTGGTGGCCTTGTGGGAGGGCGGTGCAGATCGCGTGCGCACCTTGCTCGCGTTGCCCGAGGCCAAGATAGTCACCATCGGGAACGGTGTCAGAGAGGTCGATTTTCCCACGCCGACGGAGAAGGAGCGCGCAGCCGCTCGCCGCTCATTCGACCTGACCCCCGACGCTTGTGTGTGTGTGATGGTGTCGGCTCTTCAGCCTGAGAAGCACCCAGATACGGCGGTTCGCGCCCTGCGTCACCTTCCTGCGGACACGCAGTTGCTTGTCGTAGGTGACGGTCCGTTACGGGCGCAGATCGAGGTGCTGGCAGAGACGCTTGCACCGGGGCGGGTGCGCGTCCTGGGGCAGGTAGAAGATGTACGGACGGCCTACCTTGCGGCCGACGTAATGGTCCTCCCGAGCGAGGGTGAGGGCCTCCCTGCAGTCCTGATCGAAGCCGGATTGTGCGAACTCCCAGCCGTTGCGTCTACCAGCGGAGGCAATGCAGAGATCGTGTTGGACGGCGTAACGGGCCGCATCGTTCCTCCCGCTGATCCTCGGGCGCTGGCCGATGCAGTGCTCGAGGTGTGGGACGAGAGAGGGGCCATGGGCCGCCGTGCACGAGACCACGTACTCGGGCACTACGGTCTGACTGTCATCGCCGACAAGTGGGCCTCGGTTCTTTGCGAGGTGGCGGCTGTTCGGAGCGGGGTGTCCAGATGATCCGCTCGGGGTCGGATTTTCTGAGCGTCGGAACCCCTGGTCGGGAACCACCCTCGTGCAACGGATGGCCAGTGAGCTGCCCGGTGTCGTCGTCACCCCTGAGACGCACTTCTTTCCGCTCCTCGACGGAGAGCTGGGAGGAGTAAGAAACTTCCCTCGCTCGCGGGAAGGCCTGAGCATCCTGCTGAGGGCCTATTGCGAACATCCGCTCACCTCGGGGCTCGACCTCGATCCTGAACATCTCTTCGCTCGCCTGGCCGGTCGCACTGCTGACCCCTACGAGGTCTTCGCGACCGTCGTTTCAGAACTAGCAGGACCAGCCGCTGTCGTGGGGGAAAAGACACCGGACCACCTGCACTGGTGGCGCCCCCTGGCACGAGCAGATGACAAGTTGAAGATCATCAGGCTGATCCGAGATCCTCGTGCTGTCGCCGCCTCCATGCTCACCGTGCCGTTCGGCATGGAGCACGCTGACCTCATCGCGTCCCAATGGGTGGAGGATGCCCGGGTCGGTGACCGGGCTCGCCGCTACCTGGGCGAGCAAAATGTTTGACCTCCGCTACGAAGACGTCGTCCAGGATCCACATTTTACCCAGCAGCAGTTAGCGGCATTCTTGGCCGTCGACTCCACGCGCGCCCACGGTGAAGAAGTTCCAGATTGGTGCCAGACAACTGTTTCCCGACTGGGAGCTCAGCTGGAAGAGCAGAGCGTTACAACCGGCGTCACTGGACCGCATCAGTGCGTGGGAGTCGTCCCTCACGAGTCGACAGGTCGCTGAAGTGGAGAGGATCGCCGGTGAGATCATGGGTCAGTGGGGGTATGTCGGAACAGGCGGTGGTGCGGCGCCCGTTTCGGTCCGCGACAGATCCCGCCTGACGTGGCATCGGCTGCTCAGACGCCGTCGACAGCGTCGCATCGACCGGATGAGCATCGGAGCCGGCCGATGAGCGATAGGGCAGGGCGACGGGTCGCAGTCGTCGTGCCACGCAGTGCGTCACACTCAGGTGCCGTCGACTCTCAACTACTCGCCGCAGTCAACCTTGCGCGTGGCTTTCGAGCCGAGGGGTGGCAGGTGGTGTTCGTGACCGCGGCCGGACCGTGCCCGGTGGAGCAGGTTTCCGAAACCTTCGTGCGGGCCGATCGCGGCGACAACACGGGGCGGCGGCGTCTGGTGGGACGGCTTCCCCGATGGGCGCGCCTGGTTCTCGCGGACGTCCGCGCCCTGCAGCGACGTCGTCGGCTCCGGCGTGTTGTCGTCGCTGAGCCCCTCGACCTGGTGGTCCAGTACCACCACCGCTTCCAAGACGTGGGCGGCCGTCTTAGCCCGGCGGGCGGGGTGCCCGGTCGTGCTGAGGGTCGAGGCATCGAAGTCGAGGAGCAGAGGGACTGGGGCTTGCGTGGCCCGCTTAGTGGACGTCTTCTCAGGACCTGGGGTGAACGGCGACTCTTCGTAGCTGCGGATGCGGTGGCCACGGTCTCGGCTCCGCTCGTCTCGTCCCTCATAGACCTGGGCGTAGAGGAGCGTCGTGTGCGTTCCATTCCCAATGGGGTCGACGCGACGATGTTCCGACGGACGCTCCTCCGCCATGGGACGCGCTCGCGACGCACGGGCTTCGTGGGAGATTCCTCATCGGGTGGGTGGGGGGATTCCGGCCGTATCACGGGCTTGACCAACTGGCCGCACTGCTGCCGCTCGTGGAGCGCGATCTCCCCGGCGCCACCGTGTGCTTGCTGGGCAGCGGACCTCTCCTGCACGTAGCTGGAAGCGCTGAGGGAGTTACATCCACATCCTTGGTGCTGCTCCCGCCGGTACCCCAGGAGCAAGTCGCAGCGTGGCTTTGCGCTTTTGACGTCTGCCTGCAGATGTCTCGCCCAGGCGGTAGTGAGCACTACTCGCCCTTGAAGGTACGGGAGTACTTGGCGTGTGGCCGTCCTGTTGTAGCGCCGGCGAGCAATCAGACGCCAGAGCTTGTGCATGAAGAGTCTGCGCTTCTCTACAAGGCTGGGGACATGACGTCGGCGCACGAAGCGATCCGACAGCTGCATGCGTCGTCCGAAAGGGGCCGCGCCCTCGGGGTCGCCGGGCGAGCGATCATCCTCCAAGACGGCACCTGGGGTGCTGTCGCGCGTCGGCTGGACGAACTCGCGGAGGCAGTGCGATGAGTGACGTAGCGGTCCTTGGTCAGTTTCTGAGGCGTGAGCTTTCGAAGAGAAGCGCTGACGGCTCGGCGCAAGCTTGCAGCTCGAATGCGACCGCGGAAGCCGAAGAGTCCACCCATTCTGCTGGTGGGGTGTCCGCGCTCGGGTACGACCCTGCTGTACACCCTCCTGGCAGAACACCGGGAGATCGCGGCCATCGACCAAGAGGGGCACGTGCTGTGGGCGGCGTACAACCACCCACGACGACATGGGTGGTCATCCGATGCTTTGGGCGCCGACGACGTCACAGAGGTCGAGAGGCGATACGTGCGCTCCACGCTGGCACGATTTCCCGGCGGCGCCCGGCCCCTGGACAAGACCCCGAAGAACGTCCTCAGGGTTCCGTACCTGCGAGCCCTGCTTCCCGAGGCCACCATCGTGTTCGTCATCAGGGACGGTCGCGCGACGGCAGCGAGTCTTCTCGAGGGGTGGCGCCGTCGCCGCGGGGTTTCGTACTACTTGCCAGAGCGTCTACGTCTGCGCGACTACGAGGGTCGAGCGTGGAGCTACGTCCTGCCCGCCGGCTGGCGTGACCTCCAGGGAAGCGAGCTCGCCGCTGTCGTGACTTCGCAGTACTTGGCGTCGTCGCGGGCCGCGCGTGCGGCCTTGACCTCGTCGGATGTTGTGGTCAGGTACGAAGATCTTGTGCGAGACCCTGAAGGAGTCTCGGAGGACCTACTGCGTCAACTCAACCTGTCGCCGTCCAGCGAGATCGGGGAGGCCGCGCGCGCCCTCCCAACCCGCGTACGAGGAGCCATCACACCGCCGCGCCCGAGAAATGGCGATCGTCGGCCGACGATCTGGCTCCCTATCTATCGCAGATCGAGGAAGAGATGCATCAATGGGGTTATCATGCTTGACTCGCCGACGCCGTTGGTCAGGCCGAGTGGAAGCACGTCGAGGCTGTGATCGTGTCGCACGAGCACCAGTTCATCTTCCTCAAGACCAGGAAGACCGCAGGGACCAGCATCGAGTTGGCCTTGAGCAGGTTCTGCGGCCCTGACGACATCATTACGCCTGACGAAGAGCCAGATGAAGTTCTTCGCCGGGGGATGGGTGGTCGTCCCCCTCAAAACACCTCTATCCCTGTGCACCGATACGGAGCCCGCAACTGGGCTGGACTGGTCTTGAAGGGGCACCGTCCACGCGCGGCGTATCACCACATGCCGGCTGACCAGGTGCGCCGTTTGGTCGGCCGTCGGGTGTGGAATGAGTACTACAAGTTTTCGATCGAGAGAAACCCTTGGGATGCCGCCGTGTCCTTCTACTTCTGGCGTCGCGCACGCGGGGAAACTCGAAGCCTGAACGAATTCGTCCAGTCCGACGGCCTTGATGTGCTGGCCCGTAACGTCGACATCTACTCCTTGAGGGGAGATGTTGCCGTCGATCGTCTCTGTCGTTACGAGACACTCACGACCGACTTCGCGGGCATCGCGCGACAACTTCGGCTCCCGGAGACCCTCGAGCTGCCCAAGGCGAAGAGCACGATACGCACGGACCGCCGCCACTACAGCGAGGTGCTGGACGAGAAGTCTCGCGTCGTCATCGCCCAGAAGTTCCAGGGAGTCATCACGGAGTTGGGTTACCGATTCTCCTAGTACGCGGCGCCCTTCTGTCTCGCGATGCTGGCCGCCACCTCAGTTAGGTGAGTTTAGTATCCCAGCGCCTCCACGGCCGGAGCGTACGGGGCTAGGCCTTCCTCGATGAGGTGACGGTGACGAGGAGCTAGGGTGCTGATCTGTTCCTCGTTCATGTTGCGTAATGCCTGCGGCCGATAGTCCTTCACCGAGACGTCAGCATCAGCCGAGACGGATCCGAGCGAGGGCAGTAACGACCGGAGCGCCGCGTGAGTTGCCGTCCGGTCCTCGGTGAGCTGTTCGTAGCTCACCACGCAGGCCGCGACAGGTTTGAGAGCGGCAAGCATCTGCATGCGTTCGCCGCAAAGCCTCCCGAGCGTACGAAAGTAGCCAGAGGTGGTGTCCACATCTGGACTCGACCCTGGCGGGAGCCACGTCTCCTTAAGCGAAGAGGCCGAATATCTATTCGCCCAGCTGGCGCACACCGCAAGGGGATGGCGCGTGAGCACCATCAGCGTGACCGGCATGTCGGAGAAGGCGTCGAGGAGAGGCTGCATTCGGACCAAGTTCGGGGGTGACTTCTCAAGAATGAGTCCGCGCCCACCGGAACGTGCAAGTGCGGCGTGCACCCAGACAGCGCGTACCAACCCGTAGTTCAACGGCATGTCTGGTTGCCGCCGTAGGCGATCCCGGCACATCTGCGGCACCAGCCACTGTCCCTCGCCACGCGGCTGCAGCGTGTGCACGCTGTCGGCGGTTTCCAGTCACTTCGCGGTCGCGGTGGAACCAGCGTTGGGCAACGTCGCAATGAAGAGCCACTCCAGCCCTGACATGTCCGGAGCCCTCACCTTGAAGCGCGCGTGCAGGACGGCGTTGCGAAGTGGCCGGACAGCCTTCTTGACGCAAGACATCCCTGGTCCCCTTCCGTCCTCCTGGCGAAGTGGACGTTCGTTCATCGCGCACGTCGCCCGACGAGTGCGCTAGGTCAGTGTTGTCGTGGGGCGGACGGCGGGCAAGTGGCTTGCGCCATCGCCCGACCCGTCAGCGTGTGGGGGAGACCGAGTCTCCATCAGAGCGTTCGGCGACGGGCCCGGCGTGCGAGGGCCCGGAAAACTTGTGGGTTCAAGACCCGGAGCACGGTGGCATAGGTCAGGACGGCGAGAGTCCCGACCAACGCGACGCGAAGCAGGGGACGGCTGTCATCGAGGAGCATCGACGCCGTCCATCCGACCAGCAGCAGTGCAACACCGCTGCACAGCGAGGCAGGACCGCGCGAAACTGGTCACGGACTGTGATGACCGTGACTCTCCGGACCAGAGCGAGGCTGGGCACGAGGAGTAGCCAGATAGCCGTTGCGCTCGCAATAGCGAACCACATGAGGCCGTGGGGGATGGCCAGCAGTGCCACACTCACCCGAACCCCCACGGAGGTAGCCGTCCAGCCAAGGGCCAGACGCCCTCGCCCGAGGCCGAGCAATGTGGAGTTGGTGAAGACGAGCATGCTCTGCGCCGGTCCCAGGAGGAGGAGCACAGCCATCAGTTCCCCGGCGCGGGACCACTGGTCACCGAAGACGAGCGGCACCAGGTCTCGGCTCACCAATGAGCCTGTGAGGAAGAGCACGAACGCGGCCGCCGCAGTCGCCTCGAGAGCCCGGACGTACATTCTCCGCAGACGTTCCGGTTGCGCCGCCCCGCGGGAGAAGACCGGGATCGCGACGGAGTTCGCATTTCTCAGCACGAGGTCTGTGAGGAGCATCGGCGCACGCTGCGCGACCGCGTAGATCCCGAGTGCGACAGGCCCCAACAGGGCTCCGATGATCAAGTCGGGAGCTCGTCTTGCGAGTGCATTGAGCAGACCAATACCCAGGAAGCTCCCGCCCAGGCTCAAGACCTCGACCGCCGCGCGCCTTTCCCACCGGAGGCCGGGACGCCACCGGACCGCCCACCACAGCATCGCGAGCGACAGGCCGTACTGCGTCAGGAGTTGCCCTACCAAGGCCCATACGCCAAAACCTGCCAGGCCGAGACCGATGCCTAAGAGCCCACCTGCGGCTGCGCCGGCGCTGCTCCTCAAAGCCAACGAACGAAAGCTCAGCCGCCGACGGAGAAGGCCCTCGGGAACGCTCCCAACGGCACTCAGGAAGGGAACAGCAGCGAGGAGTGCGAGGACCGGCGTCAAGTCCTCCATGTCGAACCAGTCCCCGATCGGGACAGAAAGCAGAAAGAGAACCCCGCTCAGTACGAGTCCCAAGATGGTCGTAAGCGCCAGTGACGTGTCCAGGTGCGCAGCCGTGAGCACGGGTCGTTGGATCAGGGCTCGTGACAACCCTGCCTCAGCGACGAGGGTCGTCAGCGTCACGAGGCAACTGCGGCGGCGAAGATGCCGAACGCTCTCGGCTCCAACAGCCGGGCAAGCACGAGAATACCACGAAACCGCTGAAGCGGTTGATCAAGGACTGCAACGTGGTCCAAACAAGGCCCCGCTTCGCCTCCTGTCCCAAGGATGACGAGATCTCGCGAGACAGCTGAGCAGCGAGAACATGGGACGAGACCAGGCCCGGATTCCTCATCGCGCAAGGTGCGAGAACACCCTGGCCGCACTCGAGCTGTCCGGGGTGACGGGTGGACTCTGAATGAGCGCCAGAAGCAACGACGGCTCAGATCTCGATCGCCCACGGCTGCGGCCATCCTCCGGCACGTCTCCAGTGGTAAGAGGCTGCACGAGGGTAGTGAGCGAAGAAGCCTGCATGCATCTCCAGCAATCGCAGGCGATGCTCGAGCCGACTCTCGGTCCTGGCGGTGAGTCGCGGCCCGGCGTGGTCACGCAGCAGGTATCCGACGGCCGGAACCGTATACACATTGACGGCCTGACCCATGCGGATCCACCACTCAACGTCCTCGCTGACTGAGAACGACTCATCGAATGGCAGAGCGACTCGCCTGTCCACGAGCGCGCAACCCAACTGGGGAACGGGGCCGCTCAGCAGTTCGCCGGGGACCCGGCCCTCAAGCACTCGGGACCACGTCGGCCTAGTGGTGCCCAAGCGGGCCTTCCAGGACAGGATCACGGGCGCACGGTCAATCGCCCGGAGTACTCGTCTCCAATCGATCGGGGAGGAGTTCGTCGTCATCATCGAGGAAGGTGAGGTATCGACCCCGGGATCGATGTATGCCTTCGTTTCTTGCCTTCGCCGCCCCACCGCTCACGGGGCGCGCTATGACGCGGACGCGCGGATCTTAGAACCGGCCCCCATCCGTGCCACCGTCGTTGACGACGACGACCTCGAGGTCGTGCGACGACTGCGCGAGCACGGTCGCCACTGCCCGATGCAGGAGGTTTCGTCGGTTGTGCGTGGGCACGATGACCGATGCCAGCGGCGCTTCGGGCCTGGGATGATCCTGGCTCACGCGCGCAGCCTAGACCGACCAGAGCGAGCATCGCTCGCTGCGCGATCCCATGGTCCGGCGTATCCAGGGCTGCTCGCGTGGTGCGGGTCCACGAAGTGCGCGACCCACGGTCCGGGGGCCTTCTGGCCACGCCAGCGAGATCGGCGGCGCCGACCATGAAATCCCTAGAGGGATGGCCAACCGAAAAGCGCTAGGCGGAGTCTCCACCCGGCTCGCCTGGAGTCTCGCGAGAAATCACTGTCCACGAAATTTCCCGTACCGCTGTGACTGGAGCAACGTCCGCGGCTGAAGGTAGTAACAAAGGGAACGGCCTGTTAACACGCGAGGCTTCTCGCGCGATAGGAGGTGGCGTTAGCCCCTCGAATCTGCCTATTGTCCGACGGGGAAGGACTAGGCGATTCAAGGGGGGGCCTGTCCTGTGAAGTTCATACATGCGGGAGCGGCATCGACACGGGGGGTGTCCGTGCCGCTGGTCGTGGCTGACATCCTTCTGACGGCGGCCGCGTGGTCGGCTGCCCTGTTGCTGCGCTATGACGGAGACGTCCCTCGACAGGCGTGGGCGAGCCACCTGACATTCTTGCCCGTCGTTCTCCTGATCACCGTGATCGCCTACGGCGTCGTGGGGCTCTACTCCGGCGTGCTGAAGTTCGCCAGCGTGCTCGAGGCGCGGCAGATCCTGGTGGCACAGACAGCCGTCCTGAGCGTCCTGTTCCCGATCGTCTGGATGGCAGACCGTCCCGTTCCGCTCTCCGTCCCGATCATGGCCACGGTGCTCGGCTGCGGCGTGGCAGGTGCCTTGCGTTTCTGGTCCAGGCTGCTTCGCTGGCGCCTCGTCACAGAGTCGGGATCCGCCCACGAACGACTCTTGGTGCTCGGCGCCGGTGAGGCTGGCGTGGCATTGGCCAAGGACGTTCAGCTGCACCATGCAGCTCGGGTGGTCGGGTTCCTCGACGACGCGCGGGGCCTGCAGCACCGTCGGGTGATGGGCGTCGACGTGCACGGGACCCTCGAGGACCTGCCGGAGGTGGTGGAGGCGACAGGTGCCACGAGAGTGGTGCTCGCGATCACTCATGCGGATCCCAGCCTGGTGCGCAAGACCGCGAACCTGTGCGGCGACCTCGGCGTGGGCTTGAGCATCGTGCCGCCGTCGGCGGACTCTTGGGGCGACAAGTCTCGTTGCAGGACGTGCGCGACATCGAGATCGCCGATCTCCTGGGCGCGCTCAGGTCGAGACCGACCTCGGGGTGGTCCGCGACTTCGTCGCTGGGCGCCGGGTGCTGATCACCGGGGGTGGTGGGTCGATCGGGTCCGAGCTGGCGCGTCAGGTGGCTGCGGCAGGACCGGCATCCCTGACGCTGGTCGACCATGACGAGACCCATCTCCTCGACGCCGTCGCGGGGCTCGGTCCTGGCGCTGCCGAGCAGCGCTTGTGCGACGTGCGTGATCGATCGGCGCTCGCCCGGCTCTTCGAGCAGGTTCGTCCCCACGTCGTCTTCCACGCAGCGGCATTGAAGCACGTGCCGATCCTCGAGACGCACGCCGTGCAGGCCGCCCACACCAATGTCTTGGGGACCGAGAACGTGGTTCGGTGCTCGGATGAGGCCGGAGTCCACCGGCTCGTCATGATCTCGACGGACAAGGCGGTGCGCCCGTCCAACGTCATGGGGACGACGAAGCTCGTGGCCGAGCACCTGGCTCTCCAGGGGTCGGGTCGCGCCCACAGCTGCGCCGTGCGGTTCGGCAACGTCCTGGGGAGCCGAGGCAGTGTCGTCCCGACGTTCGTCCGCCAGATCCGCGAGGGCGGACCGGTCACCGTGACCGATGCCCGCATGACGCGCTACTTCATGAGCATTCCCGAGGCCGTGCGGTTGGTGCTCCACGCCGCCGCTCTGTCAGAGGGTGGCGAGATCTTCATGCTGGACATGGGCAAGCCGGTGCGGATCATGGACCTCGCCCGCCGGATGATCCAGCTGTCGGGCCAGCGCCCTGGCACGGACGTCGAGATCCGGGTGACTTCGGTGCGGCCGGGGGAGAAGCTGTCCGAGCAGCTGTCCACCCCCGAGGAGCGCCAGCGCCCCACCTCTCACCCGTCCATCGTCGCCCTGACCCCGGTCGCGGTCCCTACCGGTGTGATTCGTTCGGCGCTGTCACAAGTCACGCGTGCGGTGCACACGCAGGACGATCAGCCGTCAGAGACGGGCTGGCGCTCCTGCTCGCAGCGCGAGCGACGGTCGAGGGGGACATGTCGCAGCCGGGGGCGGCGTCCGAGGTGCCCCAGGGGGCCGTCTCATGACGCTGGCCGACTACCTCAGATCCTGCGCCGCCGGTGGTTCCTGATCGCCGGCGCGGTTTTCGTCGCGGTCGTCGCGGCCTACCTGACCCTGCCGGAGACCTCCGCGGCAGGTCCGGAGGACGTCGCGAGTCCTACACCGCCACCGCCACCTTGATCCAGTCGCCCGACAGTGCGGGAACTCCCCTCGCCGTCAATCTGGACGTGGCGGCGCTGTTCGCAACGAACGGAGAGATCCCGGCGCGAGCCGCCAAGGTCCTGGCCTTCGACGGGGAGCCACAGCTGCTCGCCGCACAGGTGTCGGTGTCCCCGTCCGCGGAGACGGGCACCCTGGCGTTCACCGCCATCGGACCTCGCGGCAAGCAGGCCGCCGATCGCGCCAACGCGTTCGCCGACGCCACGATCGAGTACTTCCAGCAGCAGAAGCAGTCCGCCGCCGAAGCGCGGATCGACCAGCTGAAGGGCCTGGTCAGGTCGACGGCTAGGCGGTTGGAGATCCTCCAGGTCGAGGCGTCCGGCGACGACCCGGTGAAGGACGCCGAGCTGGCGGCAGTGCAGGCGCAGTACACGAGCCTCTTCAGTGAGCTCACCCAGCTCAACCAGACCCTGTCGGGCCCGAGTCGCTAGTGGTCCTGCAGCAGGCGGTACCCGTTCGGCAGCTGACCGAGGGCGGGTTCGCAGCCCCGCAGAGTCCGTGGACGAGACCGGGGATCGCAGCACTCCTGGGTCTGCTCCTGGGGGCCGCGCTGGCCCTCGTGGTCGAGAGATTGGACTCCCGCCTCGGAGCCGCGAGCAGGTGGAGGAAGCGTTCGGCGTACCGGTTCTGGCCGAGGTCCCACTCAGGCCGGCCGGTCGGCGAGGGCTGTGAGCTGGCGGCCGCTTCGGAGCCAGCAGGTGCCGAGGCGGAAGCGGTCCGTCGACTCCGGGCCGCGCTGTTGGCCGGACCCTCTGGTGCCGGGACCACGCGGGGCCGCGACCTATCGCGGCACTCATCACCAGCGCTGTGCCAGGTGAGGGCAAGACGACCACGGTCGCCAACCTTGCCGTGGTCCTGGCCGAGGCGGGCCGTCGCGTGCTGGTGCTGTCGATGGACTTCCGCAGTCCTCGGATCCACCAGTACTTCAAGGTGAACAACCGGCAAGGCGTGGCCGAGGTCCTGACTCGAGTGCCGCGCTCACCGAGGTCGTGCAGGACCTGGAGGTGCCCGGCGTCTTCCTGGTCACCACGGCAGCATCTGGAGCACCCGGGTCCCTGCTGGCTCGGGGTGCAGACCTTCTCGACTCCGCGGCCGCGATGGCCGACGTCGTCCTGATCGACACACCGCCGCTGCTGGCCTGCTCGGACGCCGTCGATCTCATGCCCTACGTCGACCAGCCCTCCTGGTGTGTCGAGTGGGCAGGACCAGGTCGGCGCAGACGGCGGCGGCACAGCGACTCCTCGACCGCGTCGGGGCGCCGACCTGGGCACCGTGCTGTCGGTACCCGGACGGCGCGCTGATGGAGGGTCGTTACCCAGCTGGGGCGCGACCTCACGGGCTTCACGACCGACGTGCTGAAAATGTCTGACTACTCACTGTACTAACACAGAACGGGGAGCCATGGCTGCACAGGACGAGGAACACGGCTGAAGCAGCGCCGCGATCGCGGCGCGGGCATGTGTGTGTGATCGGTCAGGGCTACGTCGGGCTGACGCTCGCGGCGGCGGCTGCCACTGAGGAATTCACGGTCGGGTTGCGATGTCGACCGCGAGAGGGTCGCTGCTCTCTCACGCCGCGAACACGTTGTGCCGGGGGTCGACGACTTGCTCTTCGCCAGCGCATGGCGAGCGGACGCCTCGGTTTCACTACCCGCGCGGATGCCGTACACATTGCCGACGTCGTCGTGATCTGCGTGCCGACGCCGGTGACCGAGCACCGCCCGGACCTGTCGATGGTCGAGTCCGCCGGCGAGGCGTGGGGAGCGGCTGAGCACTGGCCGCTGGTGATCCTGGAGTCCACCACCTACCCGGGGACCACCGAGCAGGTGCTGCCCCGCGCTCGAGCGGGCGGCCGTGCTGGCCGAGGACTTCTGGCTCGCCTTCTCGCCGGAGCGGATCGACCCCGGCAACCTCAAGTTCGGCCTGCGCACGACGCCTCGCGTCGTCGGCGGCATCGACGAGGCTCCACCGAGCTCGCCGCCGCCTTCTACGGGCGCTCGTCGACGACGTCACCTGTGTCTCGTAGCCGGTCGGCCGAGATGGCCAAGCTGCTGGAGAACACCTTCCGCATGGTCAACATCGCCCTGGTCAACGAGCTCGCCGTGCTGTGTGCGGACCAGGGGATCGACATCTGGGAGGTCATCCCGGCCGCGGCGACCAAGCCCTTCGGGTTCATGGCGTTCCAGCCCGGCCCCGGCGTCGGCGGCCACTGCATCCCGCTCGACCCGACCTACCTGGCGTGGCAGTCGCGTCGCGACACCGGTCGGCCGTTCCGGCTGGTCGAGCTGGCCCAGGACATCAACGCCGAGATGCCGACCTACGTGACCCGTCGGATCATCGACGCGCTGGGACGGCGCGGCATCGCCCTGAGGGAGCCAAGGTCCTCGCGCTCGGGGTCACCTACAAGCCGGACGTCGGCGACCTCCGCGAGTCGGCGGCGGTCGAGACGCTCGCGCAGCTGGCCGGCATGGAGCGCACGTCAGCTACCACGACCCCTACGTGCCCGGCTCGGAGCCACGGCCTGTCCCTGCGAGCTCCCCCCTGACCGCAGCAGAGGCCGCCGAGACGCGTCGTCGTGCTCACCCCCCACACGGCAGTAGACCTCCCTGGTGCGCGGCCAGCCAGGCTTGTCTTCGACGCGCGCAACGCGCTGCGGGTACGCGCCGGCGACGGTGGTGACCCTGTGACTGCGCACGAGGACCCCCGGTTCGAACGAGGCGACGCGCTGTGGCGCGACACGGGGGTGCACGTGGTCGTGCTCCCACCAGAGTCGGGCGCGAGGTCCTCGTCCTCGGCGGTGGGGAGCTGCCTCTGGCGGCTGCTCGAGCGGCCACGGACCCTCACGAGATCCTGGAACGGCTCGCTCTCGACGCGGTGAGGCCCCGCACGACGAGACCTGTTGGCCTGCGACCCGCTGGACGGCGGGGGCCGTGCGCTGACAACCCGGGACCGGGGGCAGGACCGTGACCCGCCTCCCACCCGCCACTCGATCGAGGTGTGCGCCGTCGCCGCGTGGGGAGTTCCCGGCCCTGCTCGAGCTGCCCCGAGTGCCGCTCGACGACAGCGCCTTCGCCCAACTGCTGGCCGCCGTCAGCACCAGCGCTTGACCGGCCTGCTCTGGCATGCGGTCGCGGAGGGCCACTGGTGGCCACGGCCGGCAGGCCGAGCGCATCGAGTGGCTTCACGTCGAGGCACTGGCCGGCGTCCTGGCCCTCGAGCGGCTGCTGCTGGAGACGGTCGACATCCTCGAGCAGCGGAATGTCAGGTGCGGGTGCTCAAGGGGACCGCCCTCGCCCACCTCGACTACCCGGACCCGTCGCACGGTCTTCGGCGACATCGACCTGCTGGTGCCCGGGTCGGACTTCGACCGCGCGGTCGACGTTGGGCGAGCGGGCCACCAGCGCTTCCACCCCGAGCCGCGCCCCGGCTTCGACCGCCGCTTCAGCAAGGGCACCAGCTTCCGCACCACCGACGGGCTCGAGATCGACCTGCACCGCAGCTTCACCATGGGGCCGTTCGGTGTGCGCCTCGACCTCGAATCGGTGTGGGAGCGCTCGGAGAGTTCCGGCTGGGCGACACCTGCTGCAGGCGTTGCCGGCCGAGGAGCGCTTCGTCCATGCCTGCTACCACGCAGCGCTCGGTGAGGTCGTCCCCGCCTGGTCCCGCTGCGAGACGTGGCTCAGCTGGCGCTCACCCCGGGCCTCAACCTCGACCGGGTCCACGCCCTCCTCGCCTCGAGCGGTGGACACGCGGTCGCTGCGAAGTCGGTCCCCTCGCATGGCATGGCTGCAGATCGCCGACGTCCTGGCTCTCTCGGCGTGGGCCGAGAGCACCGTGCTGGACACCGCGAGCCGCCGACCTCGCCGTCTATGCAGCGGCTCCAGCTATGCCCTGAAGTCCTTGGCGTCCCTCCGCGCCCTGCCGCCCTGGCGGGACCGGGCGGCTCCTTTACGCACTGCGGTGCCCCGAAGTCCTACGTCGGCGGACGTCACGAGGGGCGGATCGATCGTCTCCGCTTCGGGGCGCGTCAGGTAAGGAAACCTCGGTGACGAAGTCCTGTGGCTGGTCAAGGGACTGGGCCGTGGCGGCGCTGAGATGCTCCTCGTCGGGCTCGCGCGCGCGATGGACCGCACGGATCGGACATCCACGTGGCGTACCGGCTCCCACACAAGGCCGCCCTCGTGGAGGACCTTCGTTCCCTGCGGGTCACGGTGCACGCCCTGGGCGCCTCGGGCAGTCCCTGGCGGCGGGACCTCTTCCGTCTTCTCAGCCGGGAGCAGTTCGACGTCGTGCACTCCCACGCACCGTTGGTCGGCAGCGCCGCCCGCCTGCTGGCTCCGCGGAACGCGATCTTCTTCACACCGAGCACAACAGCTGGGACCGCTACCACCCGGCAACCCGCTCGTCAACCGGTGGACCCTGCGCCGCAACGACCGGGTCTGGGCCGTCTCGGACGAGGTGCTGCACTCGATGTCCCGAGGCGCTGGCCCGACCCGGTGGAGGTGATGCTGCACGGCGTCGATCCCGCGGACGCCCTCGAGGGCCGGAGTCACGCGCCGAGGCGCGACGGCGCTTGGGCGTCAACGGCACGACCTCGTCTTCGGTACCGTCGGCAACCTGGCGCCGAAGAAGGACCAGCGCACCTTGATCGCGGCGTTCGGCCGGCTGGTCGGGCAGGTGCCCGACGCGCGGTTGGTCATCGTCGGGACCGGCCCCCTGGAGCATGAGCTCAAGCACCAAGTGGCCGATCTCGGGCTCCCGTGCGGGTGTCCTTCCTCGGCATGCGAGCCGACGTCCCCCGCCTGCTGCCGGGCTTCGACATCTTCGCGTTGCCGAGCCGGCACGAGGGGCTGTCGATCGCGGTCCTGGAGGCGATGGCAGCCGGCGTCCCGGTCGTGTGCAGCCGGATAGGTGGCCTGCCACAGCTCGTAGCGCCCGATCACGGCATCCTGGTTCCTCCCCGCGACCCCGAGGGCCTGGCGCGTGAGCTGATCGAGCTCAGCAGCGACCAGGGCACTCGGGATCGTCTCGCGGCCCAGGGTCCGGCGCGGGCAGCGGAGTTCGGGATACAGACTGCTGCTGACACCCTGGCGCACGCATACCGTCACGCCGGTCGCCACCGCGCGGGGGTGGGTGGATGACGGCCACCTCGGACCTCGCGCTGCGAAGGATGTCACGCGCGGACGTGCCAGCGGTCCTGCAGCTGCTGACAACGGCCATGGCGGGGGGGCCCACGGGCACCCGGTCGGAGGACTTCTTCCACTGGAAGCACACCCGTAACCACTTCGGGGCGTCGCCGGGTCTGCTCGCCTTCGACGGCGACCTCCTGGTCGGCCTGCGCCTCTTCATGCGGTGGCAGCTCCGGTTCGGCGATCGCCCTCTTTCGGCAGTACGCGCCGTGGACACCGCTACCCACCCGGACTACCAGCGTCGGGGGATCTTCTCCCGCTTGACGTTGTCGTTGCTCGAAGAGCTCGATCGCACTGAGGACCTACACCTGGTCTTCAACACTCCCAACGCCGACAGCCTCCCTGGCTACCGGCGCATGGGATGGCAGGACGTCGGCCTCGTGCCCATCCGGATCAGCCCGGTGAGGCCGTTGCGATTCGTCCGCGGGCTCGCCGCGGCCAGGAGGGCGACGGCCTCGGGGCCGGCTGACGCGGTCGCGCCTGTGGCGACCTCACGTCCGGTGTCCTGCGACCTTCCTGCGGCGGGTGAGGTGCTCGTCGGCGTCGATGGCCTCGAGGACCTGCTCGCCTCGGGTCGTCGGCCGACCGGGCTGCACACTGCCCGCTCGACGTCCTACCTCCAGTGGCGGTACGGCGACGCGCCCGGCCTCGACTACCGGGTGGTCGAGGTGCGACATCACGGCCGCCTCACCGGGTTGGGCATCGGTCGGCTCCGGCACCGCGCCGGCCTCACCGAGCTGACGCTGGGCGAGGTCCTGGTCGCCGAGGGGGACATGTCGTCGGCGCGTCAGGTCCTTCGCGGTGCACGACGGGCTGGTGCTGACCACGTGGCGGTGCACTGCACCCCCGGGAGCGAGATCGCGCGGGTGGCGCCGCAGGCGGGGTATGTCACGGTGCCGGGTCAAGGGATCCAGCTCGTGGCGAACCCACGCCCGGGCTGTCCCCCGGACGTCCTGGACGCGCGCCAGTGGGAGCTCAGCCTCGGCGATCTGGAGGTCTTCTGATGCGCCGGTGGGGCGAGCCTGCCACCTGGGTCGGTCTCCTGGGGATCGCAGCCGTCGGCGGTTACACCTGGGTGGTCGGCAGGGCGGCGTCGATGCCCGAGTACGACGCCTGGGGCGGGCTGGTCGTCGTGCCGATGCTGATCCTGGCGAGCATCCTCATGATCCTCCGCGCCGGCAGACGAGACCCGGATCCGCGCTTCCTGACCCTGTTGGCCTGGGCCTTCGCCCTCAAGTGCTGCGCCACCGTCGCCCGCTACCTCATGGCGTTCGTCCTCTACGACGGTGTGGCTGACGCCACCGTGTACGACCTCGAAGGTGCTCGGCTGGCGGAGCACTACCGGGTCGGTGACTTCGGCGCCGACCTTGGCCGCCCCCTGATCGGGACCGGCTTCATCCGCGCGTTCACCGGAGCCATCTACGCGGTCACAGGACCCAGCATCTTCGTCGCCTACGCCGTCTACGCATGGCTCGGGTTCTGGGGCCTGTACTTCTTCTACCGTGCCTTCAGGGTGGCGGTACCGCGCGGTGACGCGATCCGCTACGCGGTCCTGGTCCTGTTCCTCCCCTCCATGCTCTTCTGGCCATCGGGCCTCGGCAAGGAGGCCTTCGTGACCTTCGGGCTCGGACTGGTCGCCTATGGCAGCGCTCGGCTGTTGATGGACGAGCGAGGCGGACTCATCCCACTGGTGCTGGGCCTGCTCGCTACGGGGCTGGTTCGTCCGCACGTCACTGCTGCCGTCTTCGCCGGCCTGGGTGCGGCCTACCTGCTCCGGCGTCGCGGCAAGCCGGCCTCCGAGCTCACGCCGATCACCTACCTGGTGGGGGCGAGCGTGATCGCGGTGGGGGCCTTCGTGACCGTCACCCAGGCCGCCGACTTCCTCGACGTCGGCGACGTGAGCGTGTCGAACGTCGATGCCGCGATCTCGGACACCGCTGACCGCACCAGCCAGGGCGGCTCGGAGTTCGACGCTGAGGGCGTCGGGCACCTGCTCGACTTGCCCGTGGCGGTCGTCTCGGTGCTGTTCCGACCCTTCCTCTTCGAGGCGGGGAACCCCCAGATGCTGGTCGCCGGTGTCGAGGGAACAGTGCTGCTGGTCATCGCCGCGCGATCGTGGCGGTCGTTGCGTCACGTTCCCGGACGCCTGCGACGCGAGCCCTATCTCCTGATGTGTCTCGTCTACGCGCTCATCTTCATCTACGCGTTCTCGAACTTCTCCAACTTCGGGATCCTCGTCCGCGAACGGGTGCAGGTCCTCCCGTTCGTCCTCGCCTTCTTGGCTCTTCGTCCTCCCGATGAGCCCGACCAGCCCACGATCGAGACGAACGACCTGCGCGAGGTGACCACGTGAGCACGTTGCTGAGGACCGGCCGACCCGCACTCCTGGGCGGGACCCCGCTGTTCCAGGAAACGATCCCGTTGGTCCGGCCGATGCTGGGAGACCGGTCACCGCTCGAGAGGCGGTACGCCGCGATCCTCGAATCGGGCATGTTGACCAACGGACCGACCGTGCGTGAGCTGGAGGCGGAGGTCGCACGACGGCTGGAGGTCCCGCACGTCGTGGGCGTTGCCAGCTGCACCAGCGGCCTGACCCTGGTCCTCCAGGCCCTCGGCGCCATCGGGGACGTCGTCCTCCCCAGCTTCACCTTCTCCGCGAGTGCCCACGCCGTCGTCTGGGCCGGTGGCACCCCCGCGTTCGCGGAGGTGAGCGAGGACTCCCTCACCTTGGACGCGGAGCTGGCGCGGCAGCAGCTCGCACGACTGGGTGACCGGGCGACGGCCATGACGGCGACCCACGTCTACGGCACCCCGTGTCGCACCGAAGAGCTTCAGCAGGTGGCGGACGAGGCCGGGGTGCCGCTGGTCTACGACGCCGCGCACGCACTCGGCTCGGTGCGGCAAGGTGTGGCCGTCGGCAACTTCGGAGCAGCCGAGGTGTTCTCCCTCAGCCCGACGAAGGTCGTGGTGGCCGGAGAAGGTGGACTCGTTGCGACCCACGACGGGGAGCTGGCCACGCGCCTCCGCTGGGCGCGCGACTACGGCAACCCGGGGGACTACGACTGCCGCTTCGTGGGCCTGAATGCCCGGATGTCGGAGCTGCACGCCGCCACTGCGCTGCACTCCCTGACCATGCTCGACGGCGTCTTGGAGCGTCGACGCCAGCTGGTGAGCCACTTCTGGGACGAGATCGGTGGGGTCGAAGGCCTGCGTGGCCCGATGCTCGACGAGGGCGACGTGTCGACGTACAAGGACCTCACCGTCGTCGTGGACGAGACTGTCTGCGGGCTCTCGGCCCACGATCTCGCAACAGCGCTGGCAGCAGAGGGGATCGACTCGCGGCACTACTACCACCCACCCATCCACCGCCAGCAGGCGTACGCCGCACTCCCGCCGTCCGACCTGCCGCTGACCGACCGTCTCGCCTCCTCCGTCATCTCGCCTCCGCTGTGGTCGCACATGACCGAGGCCCAGGTCGGTCTCCTGGCGCGGGGGGTCACCAGGGCGCTGGGCCACGCTCGAGAGGTGCGTGCTGCGGCGCGGTCCACGGCTGAGGTGGACTCATGAGCGCACAGGTCACGGTCTTCCCCTCCGGGAGCATGGCTGGCGAGTGCGCCATCGGAGTCCTTCGTGCGGCCGGCTTCGAGGTCGCGGGTGCCTCCGGCGCAGACGAGGTCGTCATCGATCTCTCGCGATCCGCTGGGCCAGGTTTCACGGTGTCGTCGGGCCGGACGGGATCGGTCATCTCGCTCGACTGGTGTGCCACCGCCACGGAGCTCGTCGCGGCCGTGCGCGCGGTCAGCGCGGGGACACGGTCCTCGACGGAGCGGTTGCTGAGCGTGGTGCCAGCTCACCCGGGCCCCCTGACGAACCGGCAGCGGGACGTGGCGCGCCTGGTCGCCACCGGTGCCAGCAACGACGCCATCGGACGGGCGCTCGGCATCAGCCCGCACACCGCCCGCACCCACGTGCAGCACCTGCTCGGGCGTCTGGGCGTTTCCCACCGGGCCGCGGTGCCTCAGCGGCTCCATGATCTCGGACTGGAGGTTGGATGAATGTCCTGGTCGTGCACCGCTCCCCGTGGATCGCTGACGGTCTGGCGGCCGCCCTCGAAGCACGTCTCGGCCTTCGCGTGAGCACGGCGCCGACGCTGCCGGACGCAATGCAGCGCCGCGTCAACGACGTGGTCGTGCTGGATCAGGCGTGCGTGGTCGAGGAGCAGCTCGACGGGCTCCTCGCGGCGCCCGGGTCGCCGCGGGTGCTGGTCATCTCGACGTCGGACGAGGACCTGCTGCCGCTGCTGGCGATGGGAGCCACGGGCCTGCTCTCCGAGCAGGAGGGCATCGACGGGGTGGTCGAGGGGGTCCGCGCCGTGGTGCGCGGAGAGGCCCACGTGCCCCCCGCCCTCCTGGGCACGCTGCTGCGCGAGCTGGTGGTCGAGCGCAGGAAGCGGCCCCATGCGGCAGAGGCGGTGGAGAGCCTGAGCCCTCGGGAGCACGAGGTGCTCGCCCTGCTGGGCTCAGGCCTCGACACCCACCAGATCGCCGATCGACTGGTGATATCTCCCCACACCGCGCGCACCCACGTGACGCGGCTTCTCGGCAAGCTCTCGCTCGGAAGTCGGGCCGAGGCCGCCGCGCTGGCGGTCCGGGTGGGCCTGGCGCCGGTGACGGGGGGCGCCACCGATGCGTGAGCGGATGACGTGGTGCCCCACGAGGACGACGGACGACGTCGACCGGGTGGAGGGCCAGGTGGTCGTCGTCAGACGACCGGACACGACGGTGGCCCTGAACCCCACAGCGCTGGCTCTGTGGGAGCTCTGTGACGGCAGGACGCAGGTGGGGGAGATGGTCGGCGCGGTGGTCGAGCTCTTCGGCGTCCCCGACGAGCAGGCGCGGTCGGACGTCGAGGCGGCGCTGAGCGAGATGCGCCGACTGGGGGTGGTCCGGTGACGGCGCCTGTTGCGTCAGCCGACCGGACGCGATGGGCCTGGTCGAGCGGTGCATGCTCGGCGCTCGACCACCACTTCGACGTCTCGGTCGAGGCGGAGGAGGACGTGGACGTCGTGCGTCACGTCGTCCGGCCCTTCCATCCATCAGCGTCTCGCACCGTTGCCGGCCGAACGCACTACCAGGTCGTCCGCCAACACCAGGGCGTGGCGACCTGCGCCCTGTATGAAGACGGCGAGGTCGCAGGGTGGGGCCGCTCGGTGGCCGAGCTCATGGGAGCGTTGTCCGCCAAGATCAACCAGGCGGTGATCGGCACCTCCGTCGAGGACCGGGTCCTGCTCCACGCAGCTGCGGCCACGTTCGCCGGTGTGACCGTCGTCCTGGCGGCCGACATGGAATGCGGGAAGTCGACGACCGTGGCCGGACTCCTCCGCGCCGGCTTCGACTACGTCACCGACGAGGCCGTCGCCATCGACCTCGAGACTGCGTGGGTCTCGTCCTTCCCGAAGCGGGTCGGTCTCGACCCGGGTTCGTGGCGTCTCTTCGAGGATTGTCGTCCCGGCCCCGAGTGGGAGCTTTCGGCGCAGTGGTACGTAGCACCGGAGGAGCTCGGTTCTCGCGCATCCTCGGCGCACGTTCCTCCGGCGAAGGTGGTGGTCCTGCCACGGTACGTTGCCGGCGCCGGCACCACGTGGACGGGCATCAGCAGGGCGGAGGCAGTCCACGGCTTGGCGCTCACCACGTTCGACTTCCGAGCGCGAGCAGCCAGGAACCTCACGACCTTGGCCCGGGTCGTCGCCCCTGCCGTCTGCGGCCGTCTGATCATCGGGGATCTCGACGAGGCGGTGACGATCATCAAGAACCTCGTGCACAGCCTCCAGGAGGACGCATGAACGTCCACGTGCAGGCGAGCCGCGACCCGGCCCCCGTCGACGTGCCGCGTCGGATCCCGTCACCGCAGCTGGAATGGGTGGAGGTGGACGAGGAGATCGTGGCCTGGTCCCAGCAGACCGACAGCCTGCACCGGCTGGACCGCATCGCGACGCTCGTCTTCCAGCTCGCCGACGGTCAGACACCGCTGAGCCAGACGATCTCCGACCTCGCCGAGGCGTTCGGTGCGGATGCAGAGGAGGTCGAGGTCGACGTCCTCTCCTGCGTGGGACGCATGGTGAACGATCACCTGCTGGAGCTCTCGCGTTGACGGACACCGAATCCGTCTCGCGCCTGCTGCCGGACAACTGCACCCCGTGCCGGGCCCGGCTGGACGCCAAGCGGCCCTGGGACCGGGTCCTGGCGGTGCGCTTCGGCGACGGGGTCGCCGGCGTCCGGTGCGACACCGCCGCGACGGCGGCGGTCGTCGAGGAGCACTTCCAGCCCATCCGGGTCCCGGAGCACGACCGGGACGTCGCCCCGAACTTCAGCCTCGAGGCGGACCCTCAGGCGGGACTTCGCCGCCTCTTCCTCGTCTATCGGGACCACGAGGTCGTGGCCCGGCGAGAGGGCCCACCGACCTGCTGCTCGATCTGGTCGATCTCCTGGACGAGCCCAGCAAGCTGGCTGCGACCGCCACCCTCAACATCTACGCCTCGCTGGTCACGGGCAACGAGTCGGGCGCGATGATCCTGCCCGGCTGGACGCACTCCCTGCTCTTGAGTCGTCGACGTCAGCTGGCCAAGGGGGGGCTCACTCTCGCAGCGTCCAGAGTGCATCGTCTCGACATCGTTCGAGGCTCCGTGAGCGACGACCTGGCTGATCCTGACCTGGCGCGCATGTCCCGTCAGCTGGGTGGTCGACAGGTATGCCTGGCGCGGAGCGTCAACACGTGGGGCGTGGCGGCTGGAGCTGGGGTGGTCGGCCGAGCCACGCTGGTCATGACCCTGGCCGACGCGGTGCTGGGCCGAGGTGCTCATGACATGGGACGAGTGCTCCGGGGCCTCGAGATCATGTCGCGGTCCGCGGCGGTCTGGACGATGCCGGAGGCCCCGGACCAGCAGTCCGGGGCCTCCAGTCGATTGGCTACGGCGCTGGCCGCGCAGGCACGCTCGACGAGCAACCGATGCATGTCCGGCTGAGTGTGTTGAGGGGGCTCGTCGGAGCGCCTGTGCCCGTGAAGCGCGTCGCGAAGGGACCGCCTGTCCTGGTCACCGTGACGCTCACGGAGGTCGGTCCGGTCGGGTTGGGCGTGTTCGGGTAGGTGATGACCGCGGTCAGCTTGAAGGCGGAGCTCGTGCCGCTAGTGCCCGTGCCGTTGATCGTCACCGTCTCGGGGCACTGATCGGTGTCGTTGCTGGTGGAGCCCACCGAGTCGATGAGGAACCGCCACGTGGTGGCACCGGCGGCCGTGTTGGCGGCGTTGCGGGACTGGACCAGCACGTGCTGGCCCGTCACCTCGCTGTTGATGTCGAAGGACTCCTGGTCGTAGAGGTCCACTCGGGCCGTCCGGTCGTTCCGGACGACCCCGGCGCTGCTCGTCTCGGTGAACGTTCCGTAGGCATCCACGCGGCCTGCCAAGATGACCTGACAGATCTCAGCCGTACCGATCGCGAACGCTGGTCCGGCCAGGGACTGGACGGTCGGCACCGTCCACACCATCGCGCCGCCGAGGATGGCACCTCGCCTGAGGACGGTGCGACGATCGAGCCCGCCGTCCTGGATGTCGTCGGTCATCTGCTCATACCCCCAGTTAGTTGTGACGCCGAAGTCAGCTCGGGCACCCGGTGCAGGTGCGGGTGATGCGTCTGGTCACCGGAGAACCAGGAACCGTTGTCGTTCTTCGTGAGCGTGTCGGTCAGCACAGGCGTGCCGGTCGATGTCGTCACGGTGATCACCACGCCGCCCGCGCTGTCGGTGACCTTCCCCATCGAGTCGAAGCGCAGGGTCGCAGCCAGTCGGAAGTCTCCGACGGTGCCGTTGATGGTGATGGTGCTCGGGCAGGACTCGGTCGACCGGGTGATGCTGGTGACCGTGAACGTCTGGTCGAAGCCCTTGTCGCCTCTTTGCTTGGTTCGTGAAGACGCGGACTGAGCTGTCGGCTGCCGGGTTGTAGACGTCGATGGTGCCGTTGATGACCAACCACGCGAAGTAACCAGCGTTGCCGTTGTAGACGTAGTTCCCCTTGTCGTGGACCGATCCGGAGATCGTCACCACGCAGTTCGGGATGGAGCCAGCGGCGAAGGCCGGCCCGGACAGCGACTGGACGACAGGCGTCGCCCACGCCGTCGCGGCGCCGACGACGGCGGCGCGACGTACGAAGTTCCTCCGGTCGAGATCCCCCCCGGGCACATCGACCTGATCATGCTGTTGCATGCTGCTGACCCCCCAGTCATGCCCGTCATACCGGGCACGCCGAGCCTAGGGCTGGGTACAGGTGGGGGACATACGCAGATCGGCGTAATCGCTACGCTCGCCGCGGAGCGGTCTGGGGCTCAGTACGCCTGGAGCGCAGCGGTACGCCGGGAGGCCTCGGCGACCTCGGCGGCACGAAGAGCGGACTCGTCGAGCCGACCGTGGGTGTTCCACCACTCCTGACCCTCGGTGGGGAGGGTGTGGATCGGGTCGTAGTACTCGTAGGTCCGCTCGAGGGCCTCGGGGTCGGCGGCCTCGATGGAGGTGCGGTAGTTCTTGGTCCAGTACGAGATGCCGCGCTCGTTGTCGTAGTCGGCGAGCTGGTGGACCCAGCGCTTGCCGACGAACGGGACGTCGCAGACGATGCGCGGCGTCGCGAACCCGGGCAGGTAGCCCATGATCGCGTGCTGCAGCTTCTGCGCATCGGCGACCGAGATCCGCCAGTGCTCCGAGAACGGGATCATGTCGCACATGTAGAAGTAGTACGGCATGATCTGCGCGCCATCGAGCAGCCGGAAGCACAGGTCGAGCAGGGCGTGCGGGTCGGCGTTGACGCCGGAGAGGATCACGCCCTGGTTGCGCACGTCGCGGATGCCGGTGTCGAGCATCGCTCGGGTCGCCTTCGCGACCAGCGGCGTGACCGAGTTGGCGTGGTTGACGTGGGTGTGGATCGCGATCGAGACGCCGCGCTCCCGGGCGATGGTCGCGACCCGGCCCATGCCGTCGACGACGTCGCTCTGCAGCCAGTGCTGGGGGAGGCCCATCAGCGCCTTGGTCGCCAGCCGTACGTCGCGGATGTTCTCGATCTCGAGGAGCTCGGTCAGGAACCCCTCGAGCCGGGGCCACGGCATGTTGGCCACGTCACCGCCCGACACCACGACGTCGCGCACCTGCGGCGTCCGTCGCAGGTAGGACATCATCTCCCCGAGCCGGTCGTTCGGCTTGCCGACGAACTTGAGCTTGTCGATCACCGGGGTGGAGTTGCCCACCAGGTCCATCCGGGTGCAGTGGCCGCAGTACTGCGGGCAGGTCGGGAGCAGCTCGGCCAGCACCTTGGTGGGGTAGCGGTGCGTGAGGCCCTCGGCGACCCACATGTCGTGCTCGTGGAGCGAGTCGCGCGTGGCGTGCGGGTGGGAGGACCAGTCGGTCCGCCGGTCGCTGAAGACCGGGATCATGTAGTGCCGGATCGGGTCGGCGTAGAACGCCTCCGTCAGCGACCCGGCCCCGGCCGGCTCGACGCCCGGCACCATCGTGTTGAGCATCTGCGGCGGCACGAGCATCGACATGGTCGCGCGCTCGGCCTGGTCGCGCTCGAGGTCGTCGTAGAACCGGTCGTCGACGAGGTCGCCGAGCAGCTCGCGGAGCTGGCGGACGTTCTTGACGCAGTGCGCGCGCTGCCACTGGACCGACTCCCACTCCTCGGTGGTGACGTCGCGCCACCCGGGGAAGCGGGTCCAGTCGGGCTCGACGAGCTCGACGCGGGCATAGGGATAGGGCTGGCCCGTCTCGAGGGCGCCGACGGCGGTGTCACTGCTCACCAGACCAGGGTAAGCGGCAATAATCCGGGATGTCGAATGCAACGCCGGAAGATTTCTCGTTAGGCTGACCTTGTGCCTACAGAAGTCCTCAGTGACCCCACCGGCCTGCACCGGGTGCTCGACGAGCGAATGGTGCTGCCTCAGGCCGCCCAGCGGCTCGACACCCGCAGCGAGCTGTGGCCCGACGAGGTGCGGATCCGGGTCGAACGGCTCAACCTCGACGCCGCCTCGTTCCGCCAGCTCGAGCGCAAGCACGACGGCGCGGGCGACGCGGTCCGGGCCGAGGTGCTCGAGATCGTCGCGTCGCGCGGCAAGATGCAGAACCCGGAGACCGGTTCGGGCGGGATGCTCCTCGGCACGGTCGAGGCGGTGGGGGAGGCGTCCCCACTCGGGCTGGGCGTGGGCGACCGGGTTGCGACCCTGGTGTCGCTGTCCCTGACCCCGCTCGTCATCGAGGACGGCCTCGCCCGGTGGGACGGACGGAGCGAGCAGGTGCCCTGCGACGGGTACGCCGTGCTGTTCGGCCGCTCGATCGCGGCCGTGCTCCCTGACGACCTCGCACCCGAGCTGAGCCTGGCCGTCATGGACGTGTGCGGCGCGCCGGCCCTCACGTCGCGGATCGTGCAGGGGTACGACGCACCGACCGTCGCTGTGATCGGCGGGGCCGGCAAGTCCGGCTCGCTGAGCCTGGCGGCCGCCCGCGACGCCGGCGCGGCCCGCGTGGTCGGCGTCGTCCCGCACCAGGCGGAGGCCGACCTGCTGACCGGTGCCGGGCTGGCCGACCACGTGGTCGTCGCCGACGCCCGTGACCCGATCGCGCTCCGGGACGCCGTCGTCGAGGCAGTCGGCGGACCCGTCGACGTCACGGTCGTCTGCGTCGACGTCCCCGGTTGCGAGGGCGGCGCGATCCTGTCGACCGCCGAGCGCGGCACGGTGATCTTCTTCTCGATGGCGACGTCGTTCTCCGCTGCGGCGCTCGGTGCCGAGGGCCTGGCCGCCGACGTGACGATGCTGGTCGGCAACGGCTACGTGCCCGGGCACGCGGCGTACGCCCTCGAGCTGCTACGGGCCAACGACGGCGTCCGCGGCCTCTTCGAGGGGCGTGCCGGGCGATGACCCGGGTGCTGCTCCGCAACGGCGCGGTCCTCACGGACCGGGCCGACGAGCGGGCGACCGCCATCGCCTGGGAGGACGAGCACGTCACGTTCGTCGGTGGCGAGGACGAGGCCGGGGCCTGGACCGGGGCCGACGAGGTGGTCGACCTGCGGGGCGCGCTCGTCACCGCCGGCTTCACCGACGCCCACGTCCACACGGTCCGGACCGGTCTGGTGCGCACGGGTCTCGACCTGGCCGGCGTCGCGAGCCTGACGGCCGGCCTCCACGCCCTCGCCGAGCACGCGCGTAGGACGCCGGGTCCGCACGTCCTCATGGGCCAGGGCTGGGACGAGACCTACTGGCCCGAACGGCGCCACCCGACGTCCGACGAGCTGGAGCGGGCCGCACCCGGCCGCCTGACCTACCTCACCCGGGTCGACGGCCACTCCTCGGTCGTCTCCCCGGCCCTCGCGGAGCTGGTGCCCGGGCTGGTCGACCTTCCCGGCTTCACGCCCGACGGCCGGGTCGAGCGCGCCGCGCACCACGCCGTCCGCGACGTCCTGTCCGAGCTGATCGGTCCCGAGGCGCGGCTCGCGGCTGCGCGCGACGCCTGCCGCGACCTGGCCGCCCACGGATTCGTCGGCTTCCACGAGAACGCCGCACCCCACATCGGCCCCGAGTACGAGCTCGACCTGGTGCGCCGGGCCGCTGCGGAGACCGGGCTGCGCGCCACCCTCTACTGGGGCGAGCTGATGGCGGTCGACAAGGCGCGCGCCCTCGGTGTCGCCGGTCTCGCGGGCGACCTGGTGGCCGACGGGGCGTTCGGCTCCCGGACCGCCGCCCTCGCAGCGCCGTACGCCGACAGCGAGGGCAGCTGTGGCCACGCGTACGTCACCGCTGACCAGGTGCGCGACCACGTCGTCGCGTGCACGCGTGCGGGCCTCCAGGCCGGTTTCCACGCCATCGGCGACGCCGCTCTCGAGAACATCCACGAGGGACTGCTCGCTGCCGAGCGCGACCTCGGCGCCGAAGCGCTCCGCGAGGCCCGGCACCGCCTCGAGCACGTCGAGCTGCCGTCGACCCGGCTCATCGAGACGATGGCCCGGCTCGGCGTCGTCGCCAGCGTGCAGCCGATGTTCGACGCCCTCTGGGGTGGTCCCGACGGCATGTACGCCGCCCGGCTGGCCGGCCGCTGGCGCGCCACCAACCCGTTCCGCGCGCTGGCCGACGCCGGCGTGACCCTGGCACTCGGCTCCGACTCGCCGGTGACCCCGCTGGGACCGTGGGCGGCGGTCCGGGCGGCGGTCCACCACCACGCGCCCGAGCACGGCCTCGACCCCTGGACGGCGTACGTCGCCCATACCCGCGGCAGCGCCATGGCCGGTCCCTCCGAGCCGACGCGGGGGAGCGCGCCCGCCGACCTCGTCGTCTGGGACGCCCCGCCCGGGACCGACCCGCACCGGCTCCCTGACCTCACGCCCGGCGCCCGGCTGCCGGAGGCAGTCCGTACCGTCGTCGCCGGGCGCACCATCCACACCCGCGAGGAAGCACTGTCATGACCCGCACCATCGGCCGGCTCGAGCTCGAGCCCGCCCGCGTCAAGGAGGCCCGCGCGCTCGCCCGCAAGGTGGGCCGCCCCGTCGTCACGCTGGCCAAGAAGCACACCACCGTCTCGGTCGAGCGGGCGACCCTCCGGCTCGCCGGGCTGGCCGGCGCCGACCCCGACGGCACCCCGTGGGTCAACCGGCTCGTCGACGCGGTCCGGGCCGACGTCGGCCTCGAGCACGGCGTGGCGCTCCCCGTCTGGGACGCGCTCCTGCGCGGTGAGGGCGACGACCTGGCCGCGTTGGCCCAGCGTGCCGGCGCGGGATCGGTCCGGTTCCGGCTTCCCGAGGGCCGTGACGCCACGCGCGCCACCACTGCCTCGCGCAAGGCCGTGGGCGCCGGGCTCCGGCGGATCGACGCGCGACGCACGGAGCGGGAGCGGCTCGTCACGAAGGTCGGTGACGCGCCGCGGACGCCGTGGATCTACCTGATCGTCGCGACGGGCGACATCTACGAGGACATCCCGCAGGCCCAGGCGGCCGCGCGCGAGGGCGCCGACGTGATCGCGGTGATCCGCTCCACCGGGCAGTCGCTGCTCGACTTCGTCCCCGAGGGCGCCACCCGGGAGGGTTTCGCCGGCACCTACGCCACCCAGGAGAACTTCCGGCTGATGCGGGCGGCCCTCGACGAGACGTCGAAGGAGCTCGGCCGCTACGTGCGGCTCACCAACTACGCCTCGGGCCTCTGCATGCCGGAGATCGCGACGCTCGCGGGCCTCGAGCGGCTCGACATGATGCTCAACGACTCGATGTACGGGATCCTCTTCCGCGACATCAACCCGATCCGCACGTTCGTCGACCAGCGGTTCAGCCGCCAGATCCACGCCCGCGCGGGGATCATCATCAACACCGGCGAGGACAACTACCTCACGACCGCCGACGCGGTCGAGGCCGCCCACACCGTCACCACCAGCCAGCTCCTGAACGAGTACTTCGCCAAGGAGGCCGGCCTCGAGGACTGGCAGCTCGGCCTGGGCCACGCGTTCGAGATCGACCCCGACGTCCCCGACTCGTTCCGGCTCGAGCTGGCGCACGCGATGCTCGCCCGCGACCTGTTCCCCCACGCACCGCTGAAGTGGATGCCTCCGACCCGCCACATGACCGGCGACGTGTTCCGGGGCTACCTGCTCGACGGGTTCTTCAACCTCGTCGGCGCGCTGACCGGCCAGAGCATCCTGCTGGTCGGGATGATGACCGAGGCGGTGGTGACGCCGTGGCTGTCCGACCGCGACCTCGCCCTCCAGAACGTCCGCTACGTCATGAACGCCGCAGGAAACCTCCACGAGGACTTCCGACCGGCCCCCGGTGGCTTCATCGAGAAGCGGGCACACCATGTGCTGGACGAGTCCATCCGGCTGCTCGACGACATCGCCCACGACACGGGCCAGACCGGCCTGCCGCCGCTCCTGTCCGCCATCGCCGACGGCACGTTCGGCCTCATGAAGCGGCCCGCCGACAGCGGCCGCGGGCTCGACGGCGTCGCGCGCAAGGACCGCGACTACTACAACCCCGCCACCGAGCTGCTCGACGAGGGAGCGTCCCGATGACCGTCATCCGGCCGTACGGCGACACCACCGGTGACGGCATGGTCCAGCTGTCGTTCACGCTGCCCATGCCCCACTCCAAGGTCGCCGACGGCGCCGCCCTCCAGCTCGCCACGAAGATGGGGATGGACCCGGCGCTCGTCGTCCACAGCAAGCCGATGGGTCCCGACTTCACGTTCTTCGTCGTCTACGGGCGGGTCAACCACCTGGTCGACCCGAGCCAGGTGCAGGTCGTCGAGCGCGACTTCCCGCTGCTGACGCCCAAGGAGGCGAACGCCGCGATCAAGCGGTCGCTGCGCCGCCGGCTCGTGGTCGTGGGCGCGTGCATCGGCACCGATGCGCACACGGTCGGGATCGACGCCATCCTCAACATCAAGGGGTTCGCGGGGGAGAAGGGCCTGGAGTACTACCGCGAGGTCAAGGTCGTGAACCTCGGCGCGCAGGTCTCCGTCCCGCAGCTCGTGGACCGGTCGATCGCCGAGAAGGCCGACGCGGTGCTCGTCTCCCAGGTCGTCACGCAGCGCGACGCCCACCTCCTCAACACCCGTGAGATGTCCGCGGCGTTCCGTGAGGCCTACCCGGCCGGGAAGCGGCCGCTGCTGGTCGTCGGTGGCCCACGCTTCGACGAGGCGATGGCCGGCGAGCTCGGCGTCGACCGCGTGTTCACCCGCGGCGCGACCCCGGGCGAGGTCGCCAGCTTCCTCGTCCACCGCGTCACCACCCCCGCCGACCGGAAGGCGTCCTGATGACCGAGTCACCGCAGTCCCGCGCCGAGGTCGGACGCCGGGTCGTGCACCGCCGCTACGTGCCCTACTCCCACGCCCACTACGCCGGGAACCTGGTCGACGGCGCCTACAGCCTGGCGCTGTTCGGCGACGTCGCCACGGAGCTGTGCATCGTCACCGACGGCGACGAGGGGCTCTTCGCGTCGTACGGCGACGTGCAGTTCCTCGCGCCCGTGCGCGCCGGTGACGTGCTCGAGATCACCTGCGAGATCACGCGCGTCGGCACCCGTTCGCGCGACCTGGCGTTCGCGGTCCACGTCGTCGCGCGCGGTGCCGCGACGGCTGAGCAGCCGGGTGCCGCGGGCGTTCTCGACCCGCCCCTGCTGGCCACGACCGCGACCGGCACGGTCGTCGTCCCGGCATGACTGACGACACAGCGCGCGACGAGGCCGGTGTGTCGGTCGCGACACGCCGCCGGGCATGAGATTTTCCTTTTGATTCCGGTGCGCCTGCGACGTGGCTGACCTGCGTCTTTCCGTGTTCCCGCAGGTCGCGAGCCGGTTGACAGGACGGGTCGCCGCGACCAAGGTTCTGTCTTGTTCGCCCCCGCAGTTCGCGGTCGGCGGACCGGCGTCCGAGTGGTCGCGTGACGGGGGTCCAGCCAACCCTCGCGCCACGTGATCCGCGCAGGCCGGTCCACGGCCGCGAGGGCGAGAGCGGAAGGGTCCCAGGTCCCTAGACAACTTCTCGTGATCGGCAGCCGGTCGGTCCCGGGTCGGCCCGAAGGACGATGGGACCCTTCCGCTCCTGCATGTCCGGCCGGTGCCCGGTCCACCGGTACCTTTGCCCCCGTGCTCCTGCGGACCGGTCTCGCGCTGCTCGCCGGCGCCGTGCTGGCGCAGGCCTTCGAGCCGATCGGGCTCGCAGTGCTGCTGCCGCTCGGGGTAGCCGGGTTCGTCCTGGTGCTGCACGGGCTGCCCGCGCGCCGGGCGTGGCTGCCCGGGCTCGCGTTCGGGATCGGCTTCCACTTCGTGCTGCTGTTCTGGATGCGCGTCGTGGGATACGACGCGTGGCTCGCGCTCGCCGCGCTGCAGGCCTCCTTCTTCGCGCCGCTCGGCGCCGCGGTGCCGTGGCTGCTGCGGCTCCGCGCCGGGCCCGTCTGGGTGGCGGCGGGCTGGGTGGCGGTCGAGGCCATCCGGTCCACCTGGCCCCTGGGAGGGATGCCCTGGGGTCGGCTGACGTTCGCCGTGGCCGGCACGCCGTGGCAGCAGGCCCTGCCGTACGTCGGCATGGCGGCGCTGTCGTTCGTCCTGGCGCTCGTCGGGGTGCTGCTGGCCCGGGTCGTCACCGAGCGTGACGGACGAGTACGTGCGATCGCTGCCGTGGCCGCCGTCGGCGCCCTGTCGATGCTGCCGGCGGTGGTGCCCTACGAGCCCACGGTCGTGGCCGAGCGGAGCATCGCGGTGGTCCAGGGCGACGTCCCGGGCGACGGCACCCAGGTGCTGCTCGACCACCGCGCCGTCACGCGCAACCACGTCCAGGCGACGATCGACTTCGCGCGCCGGATCGAGGCGGGTGATGTCGCGCGTCCCGACTTCGTCATCTGGCCGGAGAACTCCACCGCCGTCGACCCCTTCCTCGACGGCGAGATCGGCGGGGGCATCGAGGCGGCCAGCACGGCCGTCGACACCCCGCTGCTGGTCGGCGCGATGGTCGACGCGGGCCGCGAGCACGTGCTCAACCAGAGCATCGTGTGGGCGCCGGAGACCGGAGGAGGGGACCGCTACAGCAAGCGCCACCCGGTGCCGTTCGGCGAGTACATCCCCTGGCGTGGGCTCTTCGACGCGCAGTTCGGCCGGTTGGCGCTCATCCCGCGCGACATGCTCAGCGGCACCCGGGTCACGCCGCTGACGATCGGCGGCGCCCGGATCGCGGCCGCCATCTGCTTCGACGTCGCCTACGACGACGGCATCCACGACCAGGTGACCGAGGGCGGTCAGCTCGTCACCGTCCAGACCAGCAACGCGCTGTTCATCCACACCAACCAGATCGAGCAGCAGTTCGAGATCAGCCGGCTGCGGGCGCTCGAGACGGGGCGCTACGTCGCCGTGGCGGCCATCAACGGGGTCTCGGGCATCATCGCGCCTGACGGGACGTTGATCGAGCGCGCCGGGGTCCGCACCCAGTCGGTGCTCAGCGCGGACGTCGGGCTGGTCGACGAGGTCACGCCGGGCGTCCGGGTCGGGCCGTGGCCGGGGCGGGTGTGCGTGGCGCTCGCCATGCTCGGCGTCGCCTGGTCGATGCTCACGTATCGTCGACGCCGCAAGCACGAGGAGGCGACGACGTGAGCGAGGAGTGGCGCGACGACCGGACGGTCATGGTCGTGCCGACCTACGACGAGCGCGACAACCTCGCCTGGATCGTGGGCCGGCTCCATGCCGCGGTCCCGGACGTCGACGTGCTGGTCGTGGACGACGGATCGCCTGACGGCACCGGTGCCGTTGCCGACGCGCTCGCCGCTGCCGACCCCCGCGTGCACGTCCTGCACCGTGAGCGCAAGGGCGGGCTCGGGGCGGCGTACCTGCAGGGGTTCCGGTGGGCGCTGGCGGCCGGCTACGACGTGGTCGGCGAGATGGACGCCGACGGCTCCCACCAGCCCGAGCAGCTGCACCGGCTGCGGGAGGCGCTCGCCGACGCCGACCTGGTGATCGGATCCCGCTGGGTGCCGGGCGGCTCGGTCGTGAACTGGCCGCGGCACCGGGAGGCGCTCTCGCGGGGCGGCAACCTCTACGTCCGGCTGCTGCTGGGGATCGACGTGCGCGACGCGACCGCCGGCTACCGGCTCTACCGACGGCAGACCCTGGAGAAGATCGAGCTCGAGACGGTCCGGTCGACGGGCTACGTGTTCCAGACCGACCTCGCGGCGCGGACGCTGCGCGCGGGCCTCGTCGTGCGGGAGGTGCCCATCCAGTTCGTCGAACGGGTGCGGGGGAACTCGAAGATGAGTGGTGCCGTGGCCGTGGAGTCGCTGCGCCGGATCACCGGGTGGGGCGCGCGCGAGCGCGCCGACCAGCTGTGGGGCGCGCTGCGGCGGGCAGGTCGATGAGGCGGGGTCGCTGGGTGCGGGTGCTGCTCGCCGCCGCCTTCATCGGGATCCCGCTGCTGGAGATCTTCGTGCTGGTCCAGGTGGGGCAGGTGATCGGGCCGTGGTGGACGATCCTGCTGCTGGTCGTCTCGGGCGTGCTCGGGACCTGGCTGATCCGACGGGAGGGCGGGCGTGCCTGGCGGGCGCTGAGCGAGGCGCTCCAGACGGGCCGGATGCCGGCCCGTGAGCTCGCCGACGGTGCGCTGATCCTCGTGGGCGGCACGCTGATGCTCGCGCCGGGGTTCGTGACGGACGCCGTCGGGGTGCTGCTGATCCTCCCGATCACGCGGCCGGTGGCGCGGACCGTGCTGACGCGGGTCGTGACCCGCCGGCTGCTCGGCGCCGGGCTGTCGACCCCACACCGTCCGGGCGCGCCGAGACGCCCTGGCACCGCAGGGGGCACGGTGATCCAGGGCGAAGTCGTCGACGACCCGCCGGGCGATCAGCCCGGGGGAGTCAGCTGACCTTGCGCTTGCGGGCCGAGGCCCGGTGCAGGTGGGCGGGGCCGATCTCGCCGCCGCGGAGCAGCTCGAGCCGCTCCTTGAGGATGTCCTCGAGCTCCTTTTCCGAACGACGCTCGAGCAGCATGTCCCAGTGGGTGCGGGCGGGCTTCTCGACCTTCACCTCACGCTCGATGCCGGCGACGCTCAGGGACTCGGCGCCGCAGCGCGGGCACTCCCAGACCGCCGGGATGTCGGCCTCGACCGACATCGTGATCTCGAACTCGTGACCGTGGTCGCAGCGATAGCCGACCTGCTGCCGAGCCGCGAACTCGATGCCGCGCTCGTCCTCGAAACTCTGGCCACCGAGTCGGGCGCCACGCAATGTGCGCTCCGCCATGAGCCACCTCCTCAACCTGTGGGTCCCCCGTTGAACCCCGCCTATGCAACGTAAGACGCACGAAGTCATGATGCGGTTGCCTGGATCATCGTCCAGTTCCGGGTCCTGATGGTTCAACGGTAGAGGGCGGGGCAAGATTCCCCGAATCCTTTCGCCCGAACGGGTGACACGGCGCCCAGGGGCCCCACGCACCCCAGCGGTCACACCGTGCTGGGCACCTCGTTGCCGGCCTCGCGGATGCCGCGCTCGGTGTCGACCCGCATCAGCAGCAGCCCGCCCAGCACGAAGAAGACGATCAGCGCGAAGATCGCGGGTCGGTAGGAGTCCGTCACGCTGTAGACGATGCCGAAGACGAGGGTGCCGAACCACGACGTTCCGCGATCCATCGCGTGGTAGAAGCCGAAGTACTCCGCTTCCTTGCCGCGGGGGATGAAGAGGGAGAAGTACGACCGGGCGAGCGCCTGAGTGCCGCCCAGCACGATGCCGATGGCGACGCCAAGCAGGAGGAAGGCGACCAACGCCCGCTCGGGCACCCACAGCGCCACGGTGACGATGCCCATCCAGGCCACCAGCCCCGCCAGGATCGTGCGCTTGGCGCCGAACCGCCCGGCTGCCCTTCCGAACCCGATCGCGCCGAACACGGCGACGAACTGGACGAGGAGATAGGTGGCGAGGACGGTGCCGGTGGCGAAGTCGAGCTCCTCGACGCCGTACACCGAGGCCTGGCTGATGACCGTCTGGATCCCGTCGTTGAAGAACAGGTAGGCGAGGAGGAAGGTCAACGCCACCGGGTAGTTGCGCAGGTCCTTGAGCGTCGACCACAGCTGCCCGAACGAGCGGGCGAACACGCCGCCCTCGACGTGCTCGACGTCGGCGGGGGGATGGTTCTTCAGGCCCCGGAACGGGATCAGCGTGAAGCCGGCCCACCAGACGGCCGCGGACAGCAGGCTCAGCCGGACCGCCATCCCCTCGGTGATGCCGAAGGTCTCGTAGAAGCTGACCACGACGAAGTTGAGGGCGAGCAGCAGCCCGCCGCCGGCGTAGCCGAAGGCCCATCCCCGCGACGAGACCCGGTCACGCTCGGCCTCCGAAGAGATGAGCGGGAGGATCGCGTCGTTGAAGACTGCCGAGGCGGCGAAGCACAGGTTGGCGGCGATGAAGGTGAGCGCCGCCCAGCTGCCAGTTGTCGCCGGTCATGAAGAACAGCAGTGCGGCGAAGAACGAGCCCGCCCACGCGAAGCCGGCCAGCAGGTCCTTCTTGCGCTCGGTCCGGTCCGCCATGGCCCCGAGCAGGGGAAGCAGCACCGCGGAGATGATCGTCGAGGTCGTGATGACGAACGCCGGGAGTGCGCCGGGATCGACCCCGATGCCGAACACCGACACCTCGTCGTTCACCGCGGCTTCCTTCGCGATCGCGATCAGGTAAGGACCGAAGAGGACACCGGCGATGGTGGTCGCGAAGGCGCTGTTGGCCCAGTCGTACCAGTACCAGGCCTTCTGCTCGCGAGACCGGTTGAGCGGGCCGAGGTCGGCGACTCCCGAGGCACTCATGGCTGCACCCTCACTGTCTAGGTCCACTGGCCGCGCTGCGCGAGCACGTCCCTGAGTATGTCGGTGCGGTCGGTCATGAGGCCGTCGACACCACGATCCAGCAAGAGGATCATCTCGGCGGGGTCGTCGATGGTCCATGAGTGGACGTGCTTACCCGCGGCGTGCGCGCGCCGCACCAGCCCGGCCGTGGTGATGGTGAGGCCGCGCTGCCGGTGCGGGACCTGGAGCGCCGCCACCCGTCGCCGGGTGACCAGGTCGGCGAGGCGGCCCGAGGGCAGGAACCGGAACGCGACCACCTCGAGCGGGTGAGCCGACGTGGCCACGCGGCCCCGGGTCAGCCGGCGGAAGCGCGCCAACCGGCGCGGCGAGAAGGAGCCGACCAGCACCCGGTCGTGCGCGGCGTGCTCGTCCAGGAACCGGGCAAGCAGCGGTACGGCGGCCTCGGACTTCAGGTCGATGTTGAAGCGAGTGTGGGGGAGAGCGGCGAACAGGTCGGCGAAGGTGGGGATCTGCTCCGCCCCGCCGATCAGCAGCGAGCTGATCTCGCCGTGGGTCAGGTCGCCGACCGCACCGGAACCGTCGGTGACGCGGTCGAGCACGTCGTCGTGGAACGCCAGCAGCACGCCGTCCCGGGTCGCGTGGACGTCGGTCTCGAGGTAGCGGTAGCCGAGCGCCACCGCGTGCCGGAACGCGGTGAGCGTGTTCTCCAGCCCGGGCAGCTCGGGGTGCTCGGCGCCGCCGCGGTGCGCGAAGGCCAGCGGCGGCGGGTCGTCGTCGAGGTAGGCGAAGCCGGTCCGGGGTGCGCTCACCCGCGCAGTATCCACGCCCGCGGGGTCGTCGGCGGTACGCCGCGTGCCACCCCCACGTCCCAGGTCCGGGGGAGTACCGTCGCTGCATGGACGAGTTGACCTGCCCCCGCTGCGGCTCCGAGATGGTGAGCCGACCGCTCGGCACCGGACAGGTGAGCCAGTGCCCGGACGGTCACGGCGTCTTCCTGGAGCGGGCCGAGCTGGGCAACCTGATCGAGGCCGAGGGCGACTGGCACCGCAACGCCAGCCACTCCACGGCGCCGCTGCCCAGGATCACCCCCGACATGGTCGCGCCGCCGTCGTCCCGCACGCCGGCCAGGGCGTGGGTGGAGACCCTGTTCCGCTAGGTCCGAGGCGTCACGTCCCCGTCGTCGACCCTGCTGATTTCGACGCGCCTGTCGCGACCTCCTCCGTCGGTCGCGAGGCTTGCTCGATCTGGCCGCCCCCACGCCGCGAGCTCGGTTCCCTCGCTCGCAGCTGGGCGTCTCAGATGTCTCGGAACGCCTCGATGTTCGCGCCGAGCAGGTTGAGCCGCTCGGCGAGGTCCTCGTAGCCGCGGTGGATCACGTACGTCGAGCGCAGCACGGACGTGCCCTTGGCCGCGAGCATCGCGAGCAGCAGCACCACGGCCGGCCGGAGCGCGGGCGGGCACATCATCTCGGTGCCCGAGAAGCTGCTCGGACCCTCGACCATCACCCGGTGCGGGTCGAGCAGCGTCACCTTGCCGCCCAGCTTGTTGAGGTCGGTGAGGTAGATCGCGCGGTTCTCGTAGACCCAGTCGTGGATCAGGGTCTGCCCCTGCGCCACGGCCGCGATCACGGCGAAGAACGGCAGGTTGTCGATGTTCAGACCCGGGAACGGCATGGGGTGGACCTTGTCGAGCGGGGCGTGCAGCACGCTCGGATGGGTCGTGAGGTCGACCAGCCGGGTGTGGCCGTTGCGGGCGACGTACTCCTCGGAGCGGGTGTAGCGCAGCCCCATCTCCTCCAGCAGCGCGAGCTCGATCTCGAGGAACTCGATCGGCACCCGCTCGATGGTGATGGACGAGCTGGTGACGATCGCCGCCGCCAGCAACGACATCGCCTCGATCGGGTCCTCGCTCGGGGCATAGTCGACGTCGAGGTCGATCTGGTCGCGGCCGGTCACGGTGAGGGTGGTGGTGCCGATGCCCTGCACGTCCACACCCAGCCGCTGCAGGAAGAAGCAGAGGTCCTGGACCATGTAGTTCGACGACGCGTTGCGGATGATGGTGGTGCCGACGTGGAGGGCGGCCGCCATGAGCGCGTTCTCGGTGACGGTGTCGCCGCGCTCGGTGAGCACGATGGCCCGGCCGGGAGTGACCTGGTTGTCGACCTGCGCGTGGTAGCTGCCCTCGGTCGCCTTGACCTCGAGCCCGAACGGTCGCAGCGCGGCCATGTGGGGCTCGACCGTGCGCGTGCCGAGGTTGCAGCCGCCGGCGTAGGGGAGCTGGAAGCTCTCGGCGCGGTGGAGCAGCGGGCCGAGGAACATGATGACCGAGCGGGTCCGGCGAGCGGCGGCCTCGTCGATGTTCGCCAGGTCGAGCTCGGCCGGGGGGATGATCTCGAGGTCGTTGTCGTCGTTGAGCCAGCGGGCGTGGACACCCAGGCTGGTGAGCACCTCGAGCAGCCGGTTGACCTCCTCGATCCGGGCCACCTTGCGCAGCGTGGTGCGGCCCCGGTTGAGCAGCGAGGCGCACAGCAGCGCGACCCCGGCGTTCTTCGACGTCTTGACTGCGATGCTGCCCGAGAGGGTGGTGGGGCCGGTCACGCGTAGGTGCGTGGGGCCGGCGCCGAGGGCGACGATCTCGGAGTCGAGCGCCGACCCGATCCGGGCGATCATCTCGAGGGAGAGGTTCTGGTGGCCCTTCTCGATCCGGTTGATGGCGCTCTGGCTGGTGGAGAGGCGTTCGGCGAGCTGCTGCTGGGTGAGTCCGCGGTGCTTGCGCGCGTCGCGGATGAGGTTGCCGATCCGACCCTTGTAGTCCTCAGTCATGCCGGCCACGGTATCTCAGATATGAGATAGCGCCACCATCCCTTCGGGTGTCCGGGTCGAGCGGTCCTGCGAGTGCTTGGATGACGGGATGGGAGCGCTGGTGCTGGGGCCGATGCTGCGGTACGTCGACGACGACTCGGCCACGATCTGGGTCGAGACGCAGGACGCCGGCACGGTCACCGTGACGGCCGGCGACCAGCAGGCCTCGGCCCGGACGTTCGCCGCGCACGGTCATCACTACGCGCTGGTCGAGGTCACCGGCCTGACGCGGGGGAGCCGCACGCCGTACCGCGTGGACGTCGACGGCGAGCAGGTGTGGCCGGAGCCCGGCTCACCGTTCCCCGCACCGGTGATCGCCACGCTCGATCCGGGGCGGCCGCTGCGGATGGGCTTCGGGTCGTGCCGGGTCAGTGCGCCGCACGACGAGGACGGCAACGAGGCGTTCGGGGTCGACGCCCTCCGCGCCTATGCGCTCGGCCTCGCCCGCGGTGAGACGGAGGGCTGGCCCGACCTCGTGCTGTTCCTCGGCGACCAGGTCTACGCGGACGAGACGAGCGAGGCGATGCGGGAGTTCATCGCGTCCCGGCGCAGCCTCGAGGAGCCACCGGGCGAGGAGCTCAAGGACTACGAGGAGTACGCGCACCTCTACAAGCTCGCCTGGTCCGACCCGGCCAACCGGTGGCTGCTGTCGACGGTCGCGACCGCGATGATCTTCGACGACCACGACATCCGCGACGACTGGAACACGAGCTGGACCTGGCGCGAGGAGATGGACGACACGTCCTGGTGGCGGCTGCGGATCGTGTCGGGCCTGGGGTCGTACTGGGTCTACCAGCACCTGGGCAACCTGTCGGCCTCCGACCGCGCCGCCGACGACCTGTGGCAGCTGGTCGCGACCCACCAGGGGGACGCCGAGCTCGACCTGACCGAGCAGCTCGACGCCCTGGCCGAACGGGCCGACCGCGAGCCCGACAGCTACCGCTGGAGCCACGCCCGCGACTTCGGCACGCAGGTGCGGCTGGTGGTCGTCGACTCGCGCGCAGCGCGTGTGCTGCAGCCGGAGGACCGCTCGATCCTGGACCCGCCCGAGATGGCGTGGCTCGACGACCAGCTCCAGGGCGGCTTCGAGCACGTGCTCGTCGGCACCTCGCTGCCGTTCCTGCTCGGACCGGGGATCCACCACGTGGAGGCGTTCAGCGAGGGCCTCTGCAGCGGTGCGTGGGGGAGGGGAGGGACGTGGGCCGGTGAGCGCCTCCGGCGCGCCCTCGACCTCGAGCACTGGGCGGCTTTCCAGCAGGGGTTCCGCGACGTGGCCGGACTCGTCCTCGAGGTGGCCTCGGGTGCCCGCGGACCGGCACCCCACACCGTCACGTTCCTGTCGGGGGACGTGCACCACAGCTACGTGAGCTCGGCCTGGCCGGACCCGGCCGTCACGGACGTCACGATCAGCGGTCAGATCCTGCAGGCGACCTGCTCGCCCATCCGCAACCCGCTTCCGCCCTTCATGGAGCGGGTGACCGGCTGGGCGGCCATCCGGCGGGTCGGTGGCGTGGTCCGGCGGCTCGCCAAGGCCGCCAAGGTCCCGTCGTCGCCGCTGGCGTGGAGGATCGACCGCGGCCCCTGGTACGACAACAACCTCGCGCTCCTGGCGGTCCAGGACGACGGGGGGCTGATCATGCGGTGGTGGGCGGGCGACGTCAGGGGCCGCGCTCCCGACGACCCGGTGCTGCGCGAGGTCGCCGAGGTGGCGGTCCCGGTCAGACGGCCAGCTTCCGGAACGTTCCCGGCATGAGCCGCGGCTCGCAGTCGCAGGTGTCGGAGCAGGCGAGGAACGTGTGGACGGCGTGGCCGCAGCGCGAGCACGGCAGGTCGTGCGAGAGGTGCTCCCGGCTGCTGCTGGTGTCGGCGGTGTCCCACATGACGCTGTTCCTCTGACGAGTCCTGGTATCGGCCTCGCTCACGGTAGGGGCGGCACCGGGGGTCGCGTGGCCGACCACGGGAAAGTTGACCCAGGGTGACCACCCCGACCTAGTCAGCCCGGGGTAGCGCCGACAACAAACGGTGGACGTCCTCGTCGTTCGTGTAGGGAGCGAGCCCCACCCGGACGGCTCCGGCAGCACCCAGGCCGAGGCGCTGGCAGGGCTCCCAGGCGTAGCAGTGGCCCGAGGAGACGCTGATGCCGTGCCGCCCCAGCTCGGCGTGCACGTCGCCCGGGGCGCGACCGTCGAGGCTGAAGTAGAGGGTGGACGTACGCCGGGCGGCCCGCGACCAGACGGTCACGTCGGGCCGGTCCAGCAGCGCGGTCTCGATCCGGTCGCGCAGCACCTCCTCGTGGGCGGCGATCGCCGCCCAGGCTCCGACGATCCGGGCGCGCCGGTCACCACGGCCGGCCGGGTCCAGGGAGGCGAGGAAGTCGACGGCCGCGGTCGTCCCCGCCATCAGCTCGTAGGGGAGCGTGCCGAGCTCGAACCGCTCGGGCACGGCGTCGGTCGACGGCACCAGCTTGTCGGGCAGGAGCGTCTCGAGCAGCGCCGGGTCTGCGGCCAGCGTGCCGCAGTGCGGGCCCCCGAACTTGTAGGGCGAGCACGCGAAGAAGTCCGCCCCCAGAGCGGCCACGTCGACGACCTCGTGGGCGGCGTGGTGCACCCCGTCGACGTACACCAGGGCGCCGGCGGCGTGGGCGAGCGCGGCCAGCGCGGCGACGTCGGGCATCGTCCCGAGCACGTTGGAGGCGGCGGTGACCGCGACCAGCCGGGTGCGGTCGGACAGCACGGCCTCGAGGTCCGCGGGCCCGAGCTCGGAGGTCGCGGGGTCGAAGTCGACCCACCGCACGGTCGCACCGGCCGCCTCGGCGGCCTGCACCCAGGGACGGACGTTGGCGTCGTGGTCGAGCCGGGTGACGACCACCTCGTCGCCGGGGCCCCAGGTGCGCGCCAGCGCCCGCGAGACGTCGTAGGTGATGGCGGTCATGCTCCGGCCGAAGACGATGCCGCGCGGGTCGGCCGCGAGCAGGTCGGCGAGCGCGGCCCGGCAGGCGTGGACGATCTCGTCGGACGCCCGCTGCGGGGCGGAGTACGGGCCACGGTTGGAGACCGGGCTCGCCAGGGTCGCGGACACCGCCTCCACCACGGGGCGCGGCACCTGGGTGCCGCCCGGACCGTCGAAGAACGCCTCGCCGCTGCTCAGGGCGGGGTAGTGGGACCGGACCGTCTCGACGTCGTAGGGCATGGGCGTTTCCTAGCAGACCGGCCGCGACGGCTAACCTCGGCGCCCGTGACCACGCTCGACTCGCACCCGGCCCTGTCCGAGCGGCAGCGCGTGCTGCTGGCCGGCTGGCTCCCCGGCGCCGTGGTCGTGCGGGACCACAGCTGGGGGCTCGTGGAACGGGCGGTGCTCGAGGTCACGCACGCCGGTTCGACGTACGTCGTGAAGGCGGGCGGCCCGGACGACCACCACATGCTGCGCGAGCTGCGCGCGCACCGGGAGTGGCTGGCGCCGTGGACCGCCCGCAGTCGGGCGCCTGCGCTGGCCTTCCACGACGACACGTCCCGGCTGGTGGTGACGCACCATCTCCCCGGGCGCCTGGTCGAGGGCGCTCCCGAGGCCGACGCCCCCGACGTGTTCCGCCAGGCCGGCGCGCTGCTGGCACTGTTGCACGGGCAGCTAGCGGTGCCGGACGACGGCTACGAGGATCGCGAGAACCACAAGATGGCCGCCTGGCTCGACCGCGCGCACCGGATCGAGCCGCCCGTCGAGGCTCGGCTGCGCGCCGAGATCGCGAGCTGGCCGACGCCGGGGGCGACGCTCGTGCCCACCCACGGCGACTGGCAGCCGCGCAACTGGCTGGTCCACGACGGCACGGTCAGCGTGATCGACTTCGGGCGGGCCGACCTGCGGCCGAGCTACACGGACCTCGCCCGGCTGGCCGCGCAGGACTTCGCCCGTGACGCGCGGCTGGAGAGCGCCTTCCTGGAGGGGTACGGCACCGATCCGCGCGAGCCTGCGGCGTGGCACCGGCAGCAGGTGCGGGAGGCCATCGGCACCGCCGTGTGGGCGTTCCAGGTCGGCGACGAGCGGTTCGAGGAGCAGGGTCACCGGATGATCGCCGCGGCGCTGCGCGGTCCGGGCTGACTCAGCCACGCAGTGACGCGTGGGCCGCGTCCAGCAGGCCCTGCACGAGCAGCCCGCGCTGCGCGTCGATCCGGGCGGGGCGGCCCTGCCGGACCGCCGCCACGAGCTCGTCGAGGACGGCTCGGCGCGTGGCGGGATCGTCGGAGTCGCGGTGCCCGTCGAAGCCCCGGACCTCGCCCCCGGCGTACACCTCGCACCGGGACACGCCGCGGGCGAGGGGAGTGGTGATGGACAGCGACGCCTGCCCGACCGCGCCGGAGCGGTGCCGGGTCGTGACCGCGACCCACCGCCGCGGATCGCCCGCCGCCGACACCTCGGCCACCGGCCCGAGCAGAGCCTCGAGGAGGTCGAGCGCGTGCGGCCCCACGTCGTCGAGGGCCCCGCGCGCCTGCCGCCAGGGAGTCGCGAACGGCTCGCCGGTCACTCCCGCGCCCGAGACCATCGTCACGGTGGCGGCCACCGGCTCCGCGCGCGCGCACCACGCCTCGAGGTCCACGACGGCCGGCTCGAACCGGGTGCGGAGGAACACCAGGGAGGTCACGGAGCGCGCGGCCTCGGCCACCCGCTCCGCCTGCCGTACGTCGAAGCCCAGCGGCTTCTCCAGGAACAGGTGGCGTCCCCGCGCGGCCGCCGCCGGCACCAGGTCGGCCTGGACGTCGGGCGGCACGCAGAACACCACCACGTCGACCCGGTCGAGCAGCTCGTCGTACTCGCTGACGGTGCGTTCCTCGCCCACGAGCCGGGCCATGGCCGGGGGCCGCCTGGCCCACCCGGCCACGAGGTCGACGTCGGGATGCTCCTCGAGCATCGGCACGTGGTAGCCCTCGGCCCACGGGCCGGCTCCGACGAGACCCACGCGCAACGGCTCCATCCCGGTGAGCGTAGGCGAGACTGGAGGCGTGACGGACGACGGGGAGCTGGCGCGCGTCACCACCTGGCGGGGGCGCGAGGTGCGCTGGGACGTGCTCGGCAGCGGACCGGACGTCGTGCTCCTCCACGGGACCCCCTGGTCCTCCGCCCTCTGGCGGCCGATCGCGGACGAGCTCGCGACGGGGTTCACGGTGCACCTGTGGGACATGCCGGGCTACGGCGCGTCCTCGAAGCTGCCCGAGCACGCCGTCGACCTCGGCACCCAGGCCGAGCTGTTCGCCGACCTGCTGCGCGAGTGGGGACTCGCCCGCCCGCACGTGGTCGCCCACGACATCGGAGGGGCGGTCGCGCTCCGCACACGCCTCCTCCACGGGGCGGCCTACGCCTCGCTCTGCCTGGTCGACGTCGTCGCCCTCCGACCGTGGGGCTCGCCGTTCTTCCGGCTGGTGCAGGACCACGCAGACGTGTTCACCCAGCTGCCTCCGGGCGTGCACCGCGGCGCGGTGGAGGGCTACATCCGCGGGGCGGCCCACCGGCCGCTGACGGACGACGCGCTCGCCCTGCTCGTCGGCCCCTGGACGACTCCTCAGGGGCAGCCGGCGTTCTACCGACAGATCGCGCAGGCCGACGAGTGGTTCACCGAGGAGATCGAGCACCTGCTCGGCCGGCTCACCGAGCCGGTGCGGATCGTGTGGGGAGCTGAGGACACCTGGATCCCGGTCGATCGGGCGTCGCGGCTGCGGTCGATGATTCCCGGGTCGACGCTCCACGTCATCGGGGGAGCGGGCCACTTGGTGCAGCTCGACGCACCGGACGAGCTCGCGGACCAGCTCGCGGACTGGTTGGGCACCCAGTCGTCGTAGGCAACGTGCGGAAGCACGTGGCACGATCGCCCAGGTGACCAGCAGCGCAGACACGGCACGGCTGCGCGACCTCGAGCGGCTGCGCCGGGTGCGCGACCGGATCGACCGGGAGTACGCCCGGCCGCTCGACGTCGAGGCGCTGGCGCGTGGTGCGCACATGTCAGCCGGCCACCTCAGCCGCGAGTTCAAGCGCGTCTACGGCGAGTCGCCCTACAGCTATCTGATGACGCGCCGCATCGAGCGTGCCATGTCGCTGCTGCGGATCGGCGAGCGCAGCGTCACGGAGGTGTGCTTCGAGGTCGGCTGCTCGTCCCTCGGGACGTTCAGCACCCGCTTCTCCGAGCTGGTCGGGATGTCTCCCAGCACCTACCGGGCGCGGGCCGCCGACGGCAGCGCCGAGATCCCGTCGTGCCTCGCCAAGCAGGTGATGCGACCGATCAGGAATCAAGAAGCACGCGACTCCGGACCCGCACTAGCGTGACGGCCATGGACATCACCATTCACTACGCGTTCCTCCCGCACACCGACCCCGAGGCCTCGCTGGCGTTCTGGCGCGACACCCTCGGCTTCGAGGTCCGGCAGGACGTCGGCTACGAGGGCATGCGGTGGCTGACGGTCGGCCCGCCCAACCAGCCCGAGACCGGGCTCGTGCTGACGCCGCCCGCCATCGATCCCGGCCTGACCGACGACGAGCGGCAGACCGTGCTCGAGCTGATCGCGAAGGGCAGCTACGCCGCGCTGACGCTGGCCACCGACGACCTCGACGGCCTCTTCGAGAAGCTCGAGGCCAGTGGCACCGAGGTGCTGCAGGAGCCGACCGAGCAGCCGTACGGCGTCCGGGACTGCGCGTTCCGCGACCCCTCGGGCAACCTGCTCCGCATCAACGAGACGCGCTGAGTCGTGGCCCGGGCGGACTGGGACCCCCGTCGGAGCGACGGCTACCAGTTCCTCGTGCTCCGACCGGTGCGCTTGCAGGCCTGGCGCGAGGTGAACGAGATCCCGGGTCGTACGCTCATGCGCGGCGGACGCCGGCTGGAGCAGCAGGGCACACGGGGAGAGGAAGCCGAACGATGAGCGAGGCCACCACGGCGGATCACCGGGCTGACAGCCACGACCTGATCCGGGTGCAGGGCGCCCGCGAGAACAACCTCAAGGACGTCAGCGTCGAGCTGCCGAAACGCCGGCTGACGGTCTTCACCGGCGTCTCCGGGTCCGGCAAGAGCTCCCTGGTCTTCGCGACCATCGCCGCCGAGTCGCAACGGATGATCAACGAGACCTACAGCGCGTTCCTCCAGGGGTTCATGCCCTCCCTGGCACGGCCCGAGGTCGACGTGCTCGAGGGGCTGACGACAGCGATCATCGTCGACCAGGAGCGGATGGGGGCCAACCCCCGTTCCACCGTCGGCACCGCCACCGACGCCAACGCGATGCTCCGGATCCTCTTCAGCAGGGTCGGGAAGCCGCACATCGGCCCGCCCACGGCGTTCGCGTTCAACGTCCCGACCCGGACGGCCAGCGGCGTCATGAAGACGGAGAAGTCCGGGGGCCGCGAGGAGAAGCAGGTCGTCCAGAACGCCGTCTACCAGGGTGGCATGTGTCCCCGCTGCGAGGGCATGGGCAGCGTCAGCGACTTCGACCTGACCGCCCTCTACGACGAGTCGAAGAGCCTCGAGGACGGCGCCCTGACGGTGCCCGGCTACAGCATGGACGGCTGGTACGGCCGGATCTTCGCCGGCGCCGGCCTCCCGATGGACAAGCCGGTCGCGGCGTTCACCAAGAAGGAGCTGGAGAAGCTCCTCTACTCGGGGCCGGTCAAGATCAAGGTCGAGGGGATCAACCTCACCTACGAAGGACTGATCCCGAAGATCCAGAAGTCGATGCTGTCGAAGGACGTCGAGGCGATGCAGCCGCACGTCCGCCGCTTCGTCGAGCGCGCGATCACGTTCACCGTCTGCCCCGAGTGCGAGGGAACCCGGCTCACCCAGGAGGCCCTGTCCTCGAAGATCAACGGCAAGAACATCGCCGAGCTCTGCCAGATGCAGATCAGCGACCTCGCCGAGTGGATGCGCGACCTCGAGGAGCCGGGGGTCGCCCCGTTGGTCAGCGGGCTGCGGCACCTGCTCGACTCGTTCGCCGAGATCGGCCTGGGCTACCTGTCGCTCGACCGGCCCGCGGGGACGCTGTCCGGGGGAGAGGCGCAGCGGACCAAGATGATCCGCCACCTCGGCTCGTCGCTGACCGACGTCACCTACGTCTTCGACGAGCCCACCATCGGGTTGCACCCCCACGACATCGAGCGGATGAACAACCTGCTGCTCCAGCTGCGCGACAAGGGCAACACCGTGCTGGTCGTCGAGCACAAGCCCGAGACGATCGCGATCGCCGACCACGTGGTCGACCTCGGACCGGGTGCGGGCTCCGGTGGCGGCACGATCTGCTTCGAGGGCTCCGTCGACGGGCTGCGTGCGAGTGACACGACCACCGGTCACCACCTCGACGACCGCGCCACGCTGAAGGAGTCGGTGCGCGAGTCGACCAGCGCGCTCGAGGTGCGAGGAGCCTCCACCCACAACCTCAAGGACGTCGACGTGGACGTGCCGCTGGGCGTGCTGTGCGTCGTGACGGGCGTGGCGGGCTCGGGCAAGAGCTCCCTGATCCACGGGTCGGTGGCGGGGCAGGAGGGCGTCGTGGTCATCGACCAGGGCGCGATCCGCGGCTCGCGCCGCAGCAACCCGGCGACGTACACCGGACTGCTGGACCCGATCCGCAAGGCGTTCGCCAAGGCCAACGACGTGAAGCCGGCGCTGTTCAGCTCCAACTCCGAGGGCGCCTGCCCGGCCTGCAAGGGCGCGGGCGTGATCTTCACCGAGCTCGGCGTGATGGCAACCGTCGAGTCGCCGTGCGAGGAGTGCGAGGGCCGCCGGTTCCAGGCCTCGGTGCTGGAGTACACGCTGGGCGGGCGAAACATCGCCGAGGTGCTCGCCCTGTCGGTCGCCGAGGCAGAGGAGTTCTTCGGAGACGGCGACGCCGCGACGCCGGCGGCCCACAAGATCCTCGCCCGGCTGGTCGACGTCGGCCTGGGCTACCTGACGCTCGGCCAGCCGCTGACGACGCTGTCCGGCGGCGAGCGGCAACGGGTCAAGCTGGCTACGCAGATGGCCGAAAAGGGCGACGTCTACGTCCTCGACGAGCCGACCACCGGCCTGCACCTCGCGGACGTCGAGAACCTGCTCGGCCTGCTCGACCGGCTCGTCGACTCGGGCAAGTCGGTCATCGTGATCGAGCACCACCAGGCCGTCATGGCCCATGCCGACTGGATCATCGACCTCGGACCCGGCGCCGGCCACGACGGCGGCACCGTCGTCTTCGAGGGCACTCCGGCCGAGCTGGTCGCCCACGCCAAGACCCTGACCGGCAAGCACCTGGCCGACTACGTCGGCTAGGCGGGTCGCGAGTAACACGCCGTCGACCCCTCTGTCATGCGCTGGCAGCAGCGTGGAAGGTCAACCGCCGCGTAGATGCTCTCAGCCTGGACCGACGGGTATACGGTGCTGCGTCCATCTCTCAAGATTCCATTCCGATCACCGGCGCTGGTGAAGTGGCGGACGCCCGCTCAGCGGCGCGAGCGGTGGTTCTGACGGTTTGGGCGACAGGCATGGCACCCGGACGGGTGAGCCCATCTCCCGTCCGAGGCGTAGTGTGCGAGAGGAAGGCCCTGTAAGGGGCCTCGCACCCCAGACCTCGGTGTTAGGTCCTTCGTGGGGCTTGGACAGCCTGGCTCGTGCGAACGAGGGGGTGCGATGAGTTTCGAGTCGACCACTGTGCGCGGGGATCGCGATGACCTCGGGGCCTTGTTGGTGCTCAGCGCGCAAGGGGACCAGGTCGCGTTCGCGTCCGTATACGACGCTGTTGCTCGCCGGTCTTACGACCTGAGTTTGTGGGTGCTGGGCGACAGGACCCTGGCCGAAGAAGCTATGTGCGAGGCGTTGATCGACGTTTGGCGTTGTGCGAGCCGCTTCGATCCGAGCAGGAGCTCTGGGCAGGCGTGGATTCTCACCGTCGTTTACCGCACGGCTGTCGATCGAGGTGCCCGTTCATCGGCACGAGCAGACGACTAACCCTCACCTGTACACCGGGGTATTGGCTCTCAGTTGCGTCGGCGGCCAGCCGCTCAGCGGCAGATCTAAGCGAGGTTGCCGTAGAGGTCGCGAAGCAGGCAGACCTCGGCGCCATGATGGAAGGCCTCGACGCTCATGTAGAGCACGACACGAGCGACCGGTGCGTGGGCGAACGCGGGCGCTCGGCTGCACCGGGCGTTCCGTGAAGCAGGGTTGTCGCGGTGGCATGGGGTGGTTGAGTGGCAGCGTCGGGGGACGCCGCATCTTCACCTGGCGGTCTACGCCCCCGACTCCTGGGTATCGCCGATAAGTGACATTATGTCATTCTCCACCGATGAATGGGCCACGTCCCCTGCCCCGACCGATGAGTCCCACCGTGGTGCACAGTCAGTTCCACATATCTGACAGCGCTTCCGAGGAGGGCAGCATGGCGACCACGTACACGTTCGACGTCTTCTCCAGCCTGGACGGCTTCGGCGCCGCCGGCGGCGACTGGACCGGCTACTGGGGCAAACAGGGTCCCGAGCTGCTCGAGCACCGGCTCACCGCGTACGCGCAGGAGCAGCGGATGGTCTTCGGCGCCACCACGTTCCGCTCGACGGCCCGGATGCTGAGCGCCTCCGAGGGTTCGGAGACGCCCGACCCCTGGGTCGCCCGGATGAAGGCTCTGCCGGCCACCGTGGTGTCGTCCACCCTCGAACCACCGTTCGACTGGCCCGATGCGACCGTCGTGAGCGGTGACCCCGTCGACGTCGTGTCCCGGCTCAAGCAGGAGTCCGACGTCCCGTTGCGCTCGCACGGCAGCCTGTCCCTGAACCGGGCGCTGCTGGCTGCGGGCGTGGTCGACATCGTGCAGGTGACGGTCTTCCCGGTGGTCACCGGCCAGACCGGTGTGGACCCGGTCTTCGGCGGAGCCCCCGATCTCGACCTCGAGCTGCTGGAGTCCCGGACGCTCGACGGCCGCACCCAGGAGCTGGTCTACCGGCCGACGCTCCATGGCTGAGCCGACCGCCCGCCGCCTGTTCGGCCTCGTGGAACCGATCCACCTGGTGACCTACTTCGCCGACGAGCCGACCGAGGCGCTGCTGGCACTCGGGCTCCGCAACTACTGGGACGGCTACTTCGCAGGACGCTCCGCACCCCTCGGCCAGGTCCCGCCCCAGGTGGTCCACGCGATCTTCTACAACTTCGCCGAGGGGGAGGCGGCCCGTCACCTCCCCCGTGTCTGGGAGTCGACCACGCCCGAGGCGGCGCTCGCGGCACGCGAGCAGGGCAGCGTCGCGGCGTTGCAGCGGATCCTCGGCGACCTCGCCGACTCCCCCGGTCTCGTGCGGGCCGCCGAGCTCGCCGCTGCGGCGGCGAGCGGTGCCCCGACCGAGGGACGCGTCCTGTACGCCGCCCTCCGTGCGCTCCCGGTGCCCGCGGAGCCTGTGGCCCGGCTCTGGCACGCGGCCACCCTGCTTCGCGAGCACCGCGGGGACGGCCACGTCGCGGCCCTCGTCTCGGAGGGCGTGGGCGGCACCGAGGCGCACGTGCTCCACGCCCTCGCCGAGGGCATCTACCCGGCCGAGACGTTCGGCAGGATCCATCACCTTCCCGCAGCCCGGTTGGCCGAGGTCATGGCGGGCCTGCGCGCCCGCGGCCTCGTCGACGCCGTCGGCCGATTGACCGACGAGGGCCGGGAGACCAAGGCGCGGATCGAGACGCTGACCGACGTCCTCGCCACCCCGACGTACGACAGCCTCGGCCCGGGCGACCTCGACCGTTTGGTCGCGGAGCTCCAGCCGCTCACGGCCGCCCTGGAGGCGGCCCGCTCCCGCTAGCGTCCCGGCCCGATGTCACATCTCGGGCCCGGCCGGTGTCTTCATGTCGTACGACCACGACAACCAGGAGGAAGACATGATTGGCACGGCACGGATCCCGGCGACGGAGGTCACCGGTCTCTACGGCGGACTCGTGAAGGTGTTCGCCCGCAAGATGTTCGGCGAGGTCCCCGAGTCGATCGGGTACGCCTGGCACAACACCCGGGTCCTGAAGGACCTGATGGGCCTCGGACGGAAGATCGAGAAGTGGGACCTCATCGACGAGGACCTCGCGTCCTACGCCCACATGGCGGCGGCCGCCGCCGTCGGCTGCAGCTTCTGCCTCGACCTCAACTACTTCATGTCCCACAACCGGGGCCTGGACGTCGCCAAGGCGCGTGAAGTGCCCCGCTGGCGGGAGTCCGAGGTGTTCACGCCCCTCGAGCGACGTGTCATGGAGTATGCCGAGGCGATGAGCCAGACCCCGGTGGCGGTCACCGACGAGCTCGCCGCGGCGCTGCTCGAGGACCTGGGGCCGGCCGCCCTGCTCGAGCTGAGTGCCAGAGTGGGGTTCATGAACGCGACCGCCCGGAACAACGTCGCCCTGGGCATCCACTCGCAGGAGTTCGCGACGTCGTGCGGGCTCGAGCCGCTCGCGCAGCCGTCCGCGGGGGCCGTGCCTGCATGACCGACCCGTTCGTGGCCCACCGCAACCTGCTGTTCACCGTGGCCTACGAGATGCTCGGGGTCGCGGCGGACGCCGAGGACGTCGTGCAGGAGACGTGGCTGCGCTGGGCCGGACTCGAGGACGCCGCACGCGACGACGTCCGCGACCCGCGCGCCTACCTGGTACGGGTGGTCACGAGGCAGGCCCTCAACCGGCTCCGGACGGTGGCGCGGCAGCGCGAGGACTACGTCGGGCCGTGGCTCCCCGAGCCGTTGCTCACCGGCCCGGACGTGGCGGACGACGTCGAGCTGGCGGAGAGCGTCTCGATCGCGATGCTGACGGTGCTCGAGACGCTCGGGCCCGCGGAGCGTGCCGTGTTCGTGCTCCGCGAGGTGTTCGACGTCCCGTACGGCGAGATCGCCGAGGCCGTCGGCAAGTCCCCCGCGGCCGTCCGCCAGATCGCGCAGCGGGCTCGGCGGCACGTGGCCGCGCGACGGCCGCGGGTGGACGTCAGCCACCACGAGCAGCGGGAGGTGGTCGAGCGCTTCCTCGCGGCGCTCACGACCGGCGACGTCCAGGGCCTGATGGACGTGCTCGCCCCCGACGTCCTGATGGTCTCCGACGGCGGCGGCATCGCCCCGGCCGTCAAGCGCCCCGTCGAAGGCCGCAAGAAGGTGGTCACGATGCTGTCGGCGTTCGCGCAGTTCGTGCCCGACGCACGGGTGGCGACGCTGTGGCTCAACGGCGCGGTCGGCGCCTGGATCGACGCGGACGGCGAGCTCAGCTCCGCCGTGACGTTCGTGGTCGAGGACGGCCGGATCACCCGCATCTTCGTGATCCGCAACCCTGACAAGCTGGGCCGGGTCGGCGAGGTGGCCGAGCTGAGCCGCTGATCAGCTCCCGTGGGCCGCGAGCACGTGCTCGACGAAGGCCCGGGTCGACCGCGTCAGGTCGAGGTCGGGCAGCCGCTGCGGCGCGACGAACACGATCTGTCGGCCCTCGCCACACCGGACGTCGACGTCCGACGCGGTGGTCGGTGCCGTGAAGCAGCTGACGTCGTCCTCCCCGTGCAGGTCGCACGGGAGCGTCAGCGTCCCGACGGGGAGCAGCTCCTCCACCACCAGCCCGGTCTCCTCCAGGAGCTCGCGGTGCGCGGCCGCGAGGTCCGACTCCCCCGGCTCCACCTGACCCCCGACGAGGCACCACCGGTCGGGATCGACCGGCGCCCGGTCGTCGCGTTCCTGCAGCAGGAGCCAACCGCGCCCGTCCACCAGCCCCACCAGCGCGACCCTCGCCATGCGTCGACCGTACCCGCGTGGTCGACTCCCCGTCGCCTACGATCGGGGAATGTCGACGCGCTCGCTCGCCCTGCTCGCCGGACCCCTTCTCACCCTCTCGCTGACCGCCTGTGGCAGCGAGAACCCCGACGTGGCCGAGGACTCCGGCGCCGAGCCGACGACCGACACGGTGCGGTGCACCTACCGCGAGTCCGGGGAGGAACCTGCCAAGGACGTCGACCCGCCCGACTCCGAGGCCGTCGCCGAAGGCACCATCCCGGTCACCCTGGCGTCCAGCGTCGGCAACCTGTCGCTCACGCTCGACGCCGCGGCGGCGCCCTGTGCGGCCCACTCTCTCGCATCCCTCGCCGAGCAGGGCTGGTTCGACGGCACCCGGTGCCACCGGCTCACGACGCAGGGCATCTTCGTGCTCCAGTGCGGCGACCCCACCGCGACTGGCAGCGGCGGCCCGGGCTACGCGTTCGACGACGAGCTGACCGGCGAGGAGACCTATCCCGCCGGCACCCTCGCGATGGCCAACAGCGGCGAGGACACCAACGGCTCGCAGTTCTTCATCGTGTACGAGGACACGCAGCTCTCACCGCTCTACACCGTGTTCGGGACCGTCGACGACGCGACGCTGGAGACGGTCAGGGAAGTCGCCCAGGACGGCACGGACGAGGCCTACGGCACCGGCGACGGCCTCCCCCTGACGGAGGTCGCCATCGAGTCGGCCACCGTGCCCGGCAGCTGAGACCTCAGGCAAGCCGCAGCTCGATCGGCTCCCCCAGCTCCACCGTCCGGCTGACGGTGCACAGCCGGTCGCGGCTCTGCTCCAGGGCCCGCGGCAGCACCGCCCGAGCCGCGTCGCCGGCCTCACCCTCCGGGAAGTGGATGTCGAACGTCACGGACAGGTTGACGAGGTGGTTGCCGGACTCGTCGCGGACCTTGTCTCCCGAGACCGTCATGTCGAACCTCTCGGCCGTGGCGCGCTTGCCGGAGATGCCGTCGACGTTGAGGGCGGTGCAGGCCGCGATCGAGGCGAGGAACATCTCGACCGGCGTGAAGTCAGGGTCCTCTCCCCCACTGCCGAAGAACGTCTCGCCACCGCGGGCGTTGGTCGCCTTGTAGCGCTCGTCGCCGATCTTGGTCAGCTCGACGGCACGGTAGGTCTCGGAGGGCTGGCTGCTCATGGCGCCACCCTGCCAGACCACGGCCCACTCCCCCGCCGGAGCCCGGGGTCGGCTCAGCGTCCGAGCAGGCGGCGGAGCCGCTCCCGGCGAGCAACCGACCGCGCGAGCTCCAGGACGCGCAGCTGCTCGAGCTCACGGTCCGAGTGCGTCCGTCCGCCGACGATGCCGTAGGACAGGTACTGCGTGCTCATGATGGTTCTCGCCCCTTCCGCGGGGCTCGTCCCCGCGTGTTCGATGTAATATGCGACTCTGCGTCGCTGACTCTTACATTCTACGGGTTCGTCACCGCTAGGACCGCCTCGACGACGACGTGACGTCCACCACCCCCCGCACGCGCCGGACGGGCCGGGAGCACCAGCTCCCGACCCGTCCGTGGTCACCACGACCCGAGGTCAGCGGCGGACCCTCACCTCCGCGAACTTCCGGCCCCGCACGGCGAGGTCCTGGGGCTCCGACGTGCCTTCGCGGACGATGTCCTTGCCCCGCTTGAAGAACCGCATCGACGCCAGGACCTGGTCGTTCTTGGTCATCGCCGCGACGGCGGCCGCCAGGTCACCGGGAGTGCGGGCGTCGTAGATGCCGCTGTCCCAGCTCGACAGGCCGCCCAGGACCTCGAGGTAGCCGCCGCGCGTCGCACGCTCGGGCACGCCGAGTGACAACGGGACCACGGTCCTGTCGTCACCGCTCGCGAGGTGCACCCGCAGCTGCACGGTCGCACCCGGCTTCGTGACGACGGGCTGCCGGCGCCCGACGGTGACCCACGACCCCTGGCGTCGCTGCTGGACGCTGGTGAGCTGCCACGTGGCGGTCTCGTCGGAGACCTCGGCGCGGGCCGAGACGTCGTCGACGTCGACCCCCTTCATCCGGCTGAGCAGGTAGACCGTCTCCGCGAGCTCGTAGGAGCTCTCGTAGGAGATGTCATACGTCGAGACGTAACGGTCGCTCCAGCTGACGTCGAACTCCTCGCCGTCGGCGTCGGTGCCCGTGATCGAGAACTCCGAGGTCTCACTGCCCGCCTGCCACGCGTCGATCACGCGGTCGTGGTTGGCCAACAGCTGGGAGAACGTGACGTCGGCGTGGTACGACGGCACGAGCGAGAACGACTCGCCGTCCCGGTCACGACCGTCGTACTCCACGTACGAGCTCACGTGGGTCTCCTCCGGTCCCTCGCCGAGGGGGCCGCTGATCCCGCTGAGGCGGTCCTGGTCGATCACGCCGGCCGGCAGCCCCATGTTGGCGACCTTGAAGCCCGGACCGACCGGGTCCTCCTGGACGTAGACCGCGTCGGCCGGCATCAGCCCGAGCGAGGTCTTGCCGAAGTAGCCCATCGGGTGCCCGAAGCCGACCAGCCGGCCCTCGCACACGCTGGTGACCGTGCCGACCCCGCCGGCGGTGACGTCGCCGTAGGAGATCGCCGCCCCCAGGTTGCCGCCAGCGACGAGGTCCTCGGGCGCGGCGTCGGCGGCCGAGGACGCGGCCCCCATCGCCAGCGCGCCGCGGGACTTGATCCAGCTCGGGGCGTCGTCACCCTGGAGCTGGTCGAGGCGGCGCTGGCTGACGCCGGAGAACGACATCGGCATGGGCAGCTGCTCGAAGCCCTGGCTCGCCTGCCGGACGGTCACGTCGGTCTCGTCCGCGATCCGCTGCGCGAGCCGGTCGCCGATCTTGACCGTGGCCGGGACCGGGGCGTCCAGGTAGTTGTCCATCTCCTCGAACGGCGTGATGCCGGCGACCGTGGACGGCCCCCAGGCGAGGCCGTAGGCGACGGCGCCGATCAGGCGGCCGTCCTCGGCGTAGACCGGCGAGCCGGACATGCCCTGCCAGATCCCGACCCGGTCGATCTCCTCGGACGTGAGTCGGGCCATGATCATCGGGAACCCGGGCGCGATGCCGTCGTTGATCACCCCGATGATCTCGCCGGTGAACCCTTCGGGCGTGGTACCCGTGTCGACCGTGAGTCCCGTGACCGGGGCCTCGGCCACCAGGTCCGCGACCGGATAGGCGGTCTTGCAGTCCTCCACCGGCGGCACCGCGTGCGCGGGCAACGACGTGATGGCCGCGCCGCCTCCCACCAGCGCCAGGCCGGTGAGCGCCGCGGCAGCGCCGCGACCTCGTGACGTCCTTCTGTTCACTTGAGTCTCCCTCTCCGAGTGGAGGCAACGCCCCCGTTGACACCGGTATGACGTGCGATCGGCGCAAATGGTTGCCCGACCTCACCGGCTGATGGATTGTCAGTGGTACGAAGTCGGGCGGGCCAGAGAACGGGTACTCAGACGGCGTCTCGATCTGGTCACGATCAAGGGAGACGGATCGATGCGGATCGCGCTGTCTGCGACGGGGCACCAGGCGCTCGCGGCCGGCCTCGAGGTGGCGGGCGAGGGCGGCAACGCGGTCGATGCCGCCCTCGCCGCCTCGTTCGTCGCCCTCGCCACCGAGCCGGGGATGGTGAGCCTGGCCGGGGGTTGCTACGTCTCCGTGTGGCCGGCCGATGAGGAGCCGGTCGTCGTCGACGGGAACGTCGAGATGCCCGGGCGCGGGGCCGATCCGGAGCGGCGGGGTCACGGGGTGCGCGAGGTCGTGACGACGTACGGCGGCGGGCTGACGATGCATGCCGGCGCCGGGTCCGTGGCGACGCCCGGGATCGTGCCGGCGTTCGGGCTGGTGCACGACCGGTTCGCCCGGCTCGCCTGGGGCCGGCTGATCGTCCCGGCCACCCGTGCCGTCTCCGACGGCTACCCGATGAGTCCCGCCGCGGCCCGTTACCTGTCCATCGTCGCGGACTCGCTGTTCGCGCCCGACCCCGAGGCGTTCTCCCTCCTCACCGGACCCGGCGGCGGGCTCCTCGGAGGCGGCGAGCGGACGACCAACCCGGCGCTGGCCGACGTGCTCCGTCAGCTCGCCACCGACGGCCCACGGCTGTTCCGCGGTGGCGCGGTGGGCCAGGCGCTGGTCGACCACATGATCGCGGAGGGCGGGCTCGTCACGGCCGAGGACCTGGCGGCCTACCGGCCGGTCGAGCGCCCGGCGTACCGGCTCGACGTCGGCGAGTGGGACGTCGCGGTCAACCCCCCACCCGCCGTGGGCGGCCCGATGCTGGCCGTGATGCTCGGCGAGCTGGCACGACGGGGCCAGTGGACCTGGAGCGACGCGATCGAGATCCAGCGCGCGGTGCACGCCTACCGGCTCGACGTGCACGACACCTCGTGGGACCTCGAGGCCGACGGCGTCGCCCTGCTCGACCGGGTGCGAGACGGCGGGCTGGCCGTGCTGAACGGCTCGGGCTCGACCGCCCACATCTCGGCCGTCGACGAGGACGGCACCGCCTGCGCGATCACCATGAGCAGCGGGTACGGCGCTGGGTCCTGCATCCCCGGGACCGGCATCCTCCTCAACAACTGCCTCGGGGAGACCGAGCTCAACGCCCACGGCCTGCACGCCACCGAGCCGGGCACCCGGCTGGCCTCCAACATGGCGCCGACGACCGCCCGCTCCGCCGACGGGAGCACGCTGGCGATCGGCTCCCCCGGCGCCGACCGGATCACGACGGCGCTGATGCTGGTGCTCGGCCAGGGCATGCTGCACGGCGCGGACCTCCAGCACGCGATCTCACGGCCGCGGGTCCACGTGCGCCGCGGCGAGGACGGCTTCGTCGCGGAGTACGAGGCCGAGCCGGACCTCGCCGACGCGGTGACGCGCAGTGGCCTCCCTGGTCACGAGTACGCCGAGCCCCACATGTACTTCGGCGGCGTCGGCGCTGCGCTGCTCACCGGGGACGGGCTGGTCGAGGCGGCCGGCGACCAGCGACGCGAGGCGGCCGTCGGCGCCTCCACCTGAGCCGTAGGCTGGCGGGGTGACCAGCCTCCGTCGTCCCGGCCCGACGGTGCGCGTCGACGTCCGCGAGCACGGTGAGCAGGATGGTGGTCAGGACGGGGGCCAGCACGGCGGTGAGCCCCGGTCCCGCGAGGACCGGGTCGCGTCCGAGGAGCCCCTCGAGCTGCGGCTGGCCTGGCCCGGTGCGGATGCCCGACGTGTGTGGGTGACGATGCGCAGCCCGGGCCACGACTTCGAGCTCGCCGCCGGCTGGTCCGTGCACGAAGGCGTCGCGTCGCCCGACGCGGTGCGGTCGGTCGCCTACTGCACCGACGAGGACCTGACTCCGCTCCAGGAGTTCAACGTCGTCACGATCACTCTCGACCGTCCCCCCGACACGGACCCGTCCCACCGGCACATCGGGCACGCGACCGGCTCGTCCGCGTGCGGGGTGTGCGGGAAGGACAGCATCGAGGCGGTGCTCACCACGCCCCGCGCCCCGGCCTGGGCCGGGCCGGAGGTCGACCCGGCCGTGGTCCGGGCCCTGCCCGGCCTGCTCCGGGAGCAGCAGACGCTCTTCGCGAGCACCGGCGGCGTGCACGCGGCCGGGCTGGCGGACGAGACCGGCTCGCTGCTCGTCGTACGGGAGGACGTCGGGCGTCACAACGCGGTCGACAAGGTCACCGGCGCGCGGGTGCTGGCGGGCCGGTCACCGGCCGCCGCGGCGCTCGTGGTGAGCGGCCGGGCCGGCTTCGAGCTGGTGCAGAAGGCGGTCGCCGCCGGGGTCGGGGCCCTGGTGGCCGTGGGGGCGCCCACGTCGCTAGCGGTGGCGCTGGCACAGGAGGCCGGACTGGGGCTCTACGGGTTCACGTCGGAGCGCCGTACCGTCCGCTTTGCGTAGCTGACGGCGCGCGCCGATTGGAGTCTCGCGCCGACATTTGCCACGGTGGAGAGTCCTGCACCCCATCGGAAGGACACCATGCTCATCCTCACCGACAACGCCTCGACCGTGGTCAAGGGCTTCGCGGAGCAGATCCCGGACGCCACCGGACTTCGCATCACCGGCGGTCCCGAGGACGCACCGACCCTCGAGGTGGCCCCCGCCGCCGACGCCGAGCCCGGCGACGCCGTGCTCGAGCAGGACGGTGCCACCGTCTACCTCGACGAGAGCGCGTCCGTGCTCCTGGACGACAAGGTCCTCGACGCAGCGGTCGACCCCGAGGGCAAGGTCGAGTTCGCCCTCGCCCAACAGGGCTAGACAGCTCCCGCACGACCCGTCGGACCCACGCCGCCACTGGCGGCGTGGGTCCGCGTCGTTGTCGGCCCGGCCGCCTACGGTCGTCTCGTGCGGATCCTTCACACCTCCGACTGGCACCTCGGCCGATCGTTCCACCGTGAGGGGCTGCTCGCTGCGCAGGCGACGTACGTCGACCACCTGCTCGACGTCGTCGAGCAGGAGCGGGTCGACCTGGTCGTGGTGGCCGGCGACGTCTACGACCGGGCGCTCCCCCAGGTCGACGCCGTCCGGCTGGCCGACGAGACGTTCGCGCGGCTGGCCGCCTCCCGGGCCACCGTCGTCGTCACCAGCGGCAACCACGACAGCGCGCAGCGGCTCGGCTTCGGCTCTCGGCTGATGGACGCGGCGGGGGTGCACGTCCGCACCGACGCCGGCCGGGTCGGCACGCCCGTGCTGCTGGAGGACCCGCACGGCCCGGTGGCCGTCTACGGCCTCCCCTACCTCGACCCCCAGCTGCTGCGTGAGCCGTGGCACCTGTACGCCCGTTCCCACGAGGCGGCCCTGGCCGAGGCCATGCTCCGGGTGCGTGGCGACCTCGGGCGGCAGCGGGTCGGCACCCGCTCGGTCGTGCTGGCGCACGCGTTCGTCGCCGGCTGCGCCCCGAGCGACTCCGAGCGTGACATCAGCGTCGGCGGGGTCTCGATGGTGTCCTCGTCGGTCTTCTACGGCGTCGACTACGTCGCCCTCGGCCACCTCCACGGCAGCCACGTCCTGGGTGACGCGGTCCGCTACTCCGGTTCGCCGCTGGCCTACTCCTTCTCGGAGGCCGGCCAGCGCAAGGGGTCCTGGCTGGTCGACCTCGACGCGGTCGGCTACGCCGCGGCCGAGTTCGTGGAGGCCCCGGTCCCGCGCCCGCTTGCGGTGCTGCGCGGCGACCTCGACTCCCTGCTGCGCGATCCCGACCTGGCCGGTCACGAGCGCGCCTGGCTACAGGTCACGCTCACCGACGACGAGCGTCCGTTGCGGGCGATGGCCCGGCTCCGAGAGCGGTTCCCCCACACCCTCTCGCTCGCGTTCGAGCCGTCGAGCCCGCCGGCCGACTCCGCACCCGCCACGGTCCGCCGCACGGGCCGCTCCGACCACGACATCACCCTCGACTTCGTGTCCGAGCTGCGCGGGCGCGGCGCCACCACCGCCGAGTCCGCGCTGCTGCGCGACGCCGTGGACGCCTGCTGCGACGACCCCGACGTCGACGTCCTCGTCTCCAGCGGGGCCGACCGATGAGGATCCACCGGCTCGACATCACGGCCTTCGGGCCGTTCGCGGGCGAGGTCTCCATCGACCTCGACGAGCTCAGCAGTGCCGGACTGTTCCTGCTCACCGGCGCCACCGGGGCAGGAAAGACCAGCGTCCTCGACGCGGTCTGCTTCGCCCTCTACGGCGCGGTGCCCGGCGACCGGCAGCTGGCCAAGCGGCTGCGGTCCGACCAGGCGGCCGAAGGCGTCGCGCCCGGGGTCCGGATGGAGCTGACGGTGCAGGGCCGGCGGTTCCGGATCCAGCGCTCCCCCGCCTGGGAGCGCGCCAAGAAGCGTGGCCACGGGCTGACGACCGAGCAGCCGCACGTGCTCGTGGAGGAGCGGATCGCCGGCGCCTGGGTGCCGCTGGCGAGCCGGCTCGACGAGGCGGGCCTGCTGGTCTCGGGCCTGCTGGGCATGACCATGACCCAGTTCTGCCAGGTACAGCTGCTGCCGCAGGGCCGCTTCCAGGAGTTCCTCCGGGCCGAGTCCGACGACCGGCGGCGGCTCCTGCAGCGGCTCTTCCGCACGTCGCGGTTCGAGGACGTCGAGCGGTGGCTGCGCGACCACCGGCGCTCCCTGCGACGGACGTCGGCCGACCACCACGACCGGGTCGCCGATCTCGTGAGCCGCATCAGCGAGGTCTCGTCGGAGGCGCTTCCCGAGACGTGGGAGATCGCCGGGCTCGAGCCGGTGGCCGACCGGCTGCGGCCCTGGGCCGGTCGGCTGCGCGCCGATGCCGAGCTGGCCTCGGCGACCGCCGGCGAGCGGGCCACGGCAGCCGCCACCGCAGCCTCGGAGGCGGGTGAGGCGCTCGACGCCGGCCGTACCCTGCTCGACCGACAGCGCCGGCTTGCCCGCGCCCGCGCCGAGCGGTCCGCCCTCGCCGACCAGATCCCCGCCCATCGCGTCACCGTGCAGCGGCTCGAGTCCGCCCGGCGCGCCGAGGCGCTGTTGCCGCTCTGCGACGTCGCGGCCCGGGCGGCCGACGAGGTCCACGCGGCCGAGCAGCGCGCCGCGGCCGCCCGAGCCACCCTGCTCGCGGCAGATCCCGGCGCTGACCCCGCGCAGCCGGGCCTCGCCGACCGCGCGCGCCGGCTCACCGACCGCGCAGCGCGAGTGCGGGCCGCGCAGCCACGGGCAGAGGAGCGCGCCCAGCTGCAGGCGCTCCAGGTCGCGTTCCAGCAGGACCTCGCGACGGTCGATGCGGAGCTGACCCACGTGACGGCCCGGCTCGAGGCGCTGCCCGACGAGGTCGCCGCTCGACGTACGGCGGAGGAGGAGGCTCGCCGCGCCGTCGGGGACCTGGAGCTCGCCCGCGCCGAGGTCTCGGTGGTGGAGCAGCGGCTGGTCGCCGCCCGCCAGGTCGTGACGCTGGTCGCTGCGCGTCACGAGGCCGAGATGGAGCACCGGCTCGCGGTCGGCCTCGTCCAGGACCAGAAGGAGGTCTGGCTCGCGCTCCAGGAGCGACGGCTCTCGGGCATGGCGGCCGAGATGGCGGGCAGCCTGGCGGTCGGCGGGTGCTGCCCCGTGTGCGGGTCGGCCGAGCACCCCTCCCCCGCACGGCCGGCTCCCGACGCCCCCGACGCCCTGGCCGAGCGCGCGGCCCGCAAGGCGGTCGACGACGCCGAGGCGGTCCGCCACGCGCACGCGGGAGCGGTGGCCGACCTCGACGCCCGGCTCGCACTCGCCCGCGAGCGGGCCGGTCACCACTCGGTCACCGACCTCGAGGGTGAGGCGGCCGGCCTGGCGACCCGGATCGAGCGGCTGCGCGCCGGCGCCCAGGCGCTCGACGCAGCGGTGGCCGCTCGCAGCGACTCCGAGGCCACCCTGGAGGAGCTCGCCGCCCGCCGGTCCGAGCTGGCGGCCGCTCGCGCGAGGCTGGAGACGGCGCGTCACGAGCACCGCACCCGGATCGAGGAGATCACCCGCGAGCTGGCCGGTCTGGTCTCCGACGCGGCCAGCGAGTCGCTGACGGAGCTCGCCGACGAGCTGGACACCCTCGCCCGGGCCTGCGTCGACCTCGAGCGGGCCGCGGCCGACGTCGACCGCTGCCGGGCCGCGGAGCAGCAGGCGAGCGCCCGGCTCGAGGACGCGTGCCGGTCCCACGGGTTCGACTCCGTCGCCGAGGCACGGGCGGCCATCCGGTCCCCCGAGGAGGTGGCGCAGCTCGCCGACGCGGTGCGCGACCGCGAGGTCCGGCTGACGGCCCTCGAGGCGACGCTCGCCGACCCCGACCTGCGGCAGGCCCGGCACGCCGCCGTCCCCGACGTCGCCGCCCTCGACACCGCCCACCAGGCCGCGGCTGCCGAGCTGGCGGCGGCCAGGGCCGCCGCGTCGGTGTCGCTGGGGCGTGCCCAGCGGCTCGCCACGCTCGACGGCGAGCTCGGGCGGGCGCTGGCCGCGTGGACGCCGGCCCGCGACGCGCTCGACGTGGCCGACCGACTGACGTCTCTCGTCGACGGCACCTCCCCCGACAACCGGCTCAAGATGCGCCTCTCGGGCTACGTGCTGGCCTTCCGGCTGCGTCAGGTCGTCGCGGCCGCCAACGAGCGGCTGGTCGCGATGACCGACCACCGCTACCGGCTGGAGCACAGCGACGACCGCGGGGCGGGTGAGGCGCGCGGCGGCCTCAGCCTGCGGGTCCGTGACGACTGGTCGGGCGAGACCCGCGACCCGGTCACCCTCTCCGGCGGCGAGACGTTCGTGGTGTCCCTCGCGCTGGCCCTCGGGCTCGCCGACGTGATCGCGCACGAGGCCGGCGGGAGCGAGCTCGACACGCTCTTCGTCGACGAGGGGTTCGGGACGCTCGACGCCGACACGCTCGACGACGTGATGGACACCCTCGACTCGCTGCGCGACGGAGGCCGGGTCGTGGGCGTCGTCAGCCACGTGGCCGAGCTGCGCGACCGGATCCCCACCCAGCTCCACGTCCGCAAGCACCGATCGGGCTCGACCGTCGACCAGCTCGCGGTCGGCTGACGCTAACGTCTGAGGAATGAACGCACCCGGCCTCGATCCCAGCTTTGCGGCCCTGCCCTACCGCGACCTCGGCGACGTCGCCCTGGCGCGGGCGCGCGAGCTCGGCGCCAGCCATGCCGACTTCCGGTTCGAACGGATTCGCTACCAGCACCTCGGTGTCCGCGACGGCGTGCTCCAAGGAGCGGCCGACACCGAGGACCTCGGGTTCGCCGTCCGGGTGATCCACCAGGGCGCGTGGGGATTCGCGGCGGGCGTCGTGCTGACCACGGAGGAGGCTGCCGCGGTCGCCGACCGGGCGGTCGCGGTGGCAGGCGTCGCGGCGGGCATGACCACCACCCCCGTCGAGATCGCCCCCGAACCGGTCTACGACGACGTCACGTGGGTCTCCTCCTACGACGTCAACCCGCTCGAGGTGCCCACGTCGGAGAAGGCCGGCCTGCTGGTCGACTGGACCAAGAGACTCCTCGACCACGGCACGGTGCAGCACGCGACGGCGTCGCTCCAGCAGGTGCAGGAGAACAAGTACTACGCCGACCTGGCCGGCACCCGGACCACCCAGCAGCGGATCCGGCTGCAGCCCCACTTCGAGGCGATGGGCGCCGACGAAGCCACGGGGGTGTTCGACTCGATGAGCTCGATCGCGCCGCCGGTCGGCCGGGGCTGGGAGTACCTCACCGACGGCAGCTACGACTGGGACGCCGAGCTCGCGGACGTACCCGGGCTGCTGGCGGAGAAGCTGACGGCGCCGACGGTCGAGCCCGGCACCTACGACCTGGTGATCCACCCCTCGAACCTGTGGCTGACGATCCACGAGTCGATCGGGCACGCCACGGAGCTCGACCGGGCGCTCGGCTACGAGGCCAACTACGCCGGCACCTCGTTCGCGACGTACGACAAGCTCGGGACACTGCAGTACGGCTCCCCGGTCATGAACGTGACCGGAGACCGCACCGTCGAGCACGGCCTCGCCACCGTCGGGTACGACGACGAGGGCGTGGAGACCCAGCAGTGGGACATCGTCCGCGACGGCGTGCTGGTCGGCTACCAGCTCGACCGGCCGATGGGGCACCTGAAGCCGGAGCTGAACGATGGCCGCTCCAACGGGTGCGCCTACGCCGACTCCCCCGGCCACATCCCGATCCAGCGGATGGCCAACGTGTCGCTCCAGGCGTCGCCCGACGACGTCACCACCGAGGAGCTGATCTCCCGCGTCGAGCGCGGGCTGTACGTCGTGGGTGACAAGTCATGGAGCATCGACATGCAGCGGTTCAACTTCCAGTTCACCGGGCAACGGTTCCTCCGGATCGAGGACGGCCAGCTGGTGGGCCAGGTACGCGACGCCGCCTACCAGGCGACGACGACCGACTTCTGGAGCTCGATGGAGGCCGTCGGCGGCCCGTCGACCTGGGTGCTCGGCGGCGCGTTCAACTGCGGCAAGGCGCAACCCGGGCAGGTGGCCGCCGTGAGCCACGGCTGCCCGACCGCGCTGTTCCGCGGCGTCCGCATCCTCAACACCACTGACGAGGCAGGCCACTGATGAGCGTCCCCACCGCCTGGACCCCCCAGTCCCTGGTCGAGCACGCGCTGGCGACGTCGACCGCCGACGACTGCGTCGTGCTGGTCACCGACACCACGAGCGCCAACCTCCGCTGGGCCAACAACACCCTGACGACCAACGGCGTCATGCACGGGGTGGAGGTCACCGTGATCAGCTTCGTCCGGGGCGGTGGCGGTGTCGCCGTGGGCTCCATGTCGGGCTGTGCCACGACCCAGGCGCAGGTGACGGAGCTGGTCTCCGCGGCGGATGCCGAGGCTCGTGCGGGCTCGGCGGCCGAGGATGCCCAGGAGCTGCCCACAGGTGACGCGGCGACCGACTGGGACGCCGCCCCCGAGCCGACGGACATCCACGTCTTCGACGCGTTCGCCCCCGCGCTGGGCGAGGCGTTCGGGCTCGCCGGGTCGGCCGGCCAGGTCCTCTACGGCTTCGTGAGTCACGAGCACACCACGACGTACCTCGGCTCCAGCACCGGACTCCGGCTGCGCCACGTCCAGCCCACCGGTCACTACGCCTGCACCGGCAAGGACAGCACCCTGACCCGCAGCGCCTGGGTCGGCGGCGCCACCCGCACCTTCGCCGAGGTCGACGCCCTGGCGATGCAGGCCACGGTCGCGCAGCGGCTCGGATGGGCCGAGCGTCAGCTGGAGCTGCCGGCGGGTCGCTACGACACGATCCTCCCGCCCAGTGCCGTCGCCGACCTGATGATCGACGCCTACTGGTACTCCGGCGCCCGCGACGCTCACGACGGTCAGTCGGTCTACAGCCGTCGTGGCGGCGGCACCAGGATCGGCGAGCGCGTGGCACGCGAGGGCGTGACGCTCTTCTCCGACCCGGCCCACCCGGGCCTCGAGAGCCAGCCCTTTGTGACCGCCACGTCCTCGTCGAACCTGCAGTCGGTCTTCGACAACGGCCTGCCGATGGCGCGCACCGACTGGATCGCCGACGGCACGCTCACGTCGCTGCTCCAGACCCGGCACTCCGCCGGGCTGACCGGCCAGGCGGTCACGCCGTACGTCGACAACCTGGTCCTCACGATCGACGGCGCCACCGGCGGCATCGACGACCTGGTGGCCGGGATGGACGACGGACTGCTCCTCACGTGCCTCTGGTACATCCGGGAGGTCGACCCGCAGACGCTGCTGCTCACCGGGCTCACCCGCGACGGCGTCTACCGGGTCCGGGGCGGCGAGATCGTCGGCGAGGTCAACAACTACCGATGGAACGAGAGCCCGGTCGATCTCCTCAACCGCTTCACGCACGCGAGCGCGACCGTGCCGAGCTTCAGCCGGGAGTGGGGCGACGACTACTTCTCGCGGACCGCCACCCCGGCCCTGCGGGTGCCCGACTTCAACATGTCGAGCGTCTCGCAGGCGCGCTAGCGCGGAGCTCCGCCCGGGATCGGTGCCTCCGGGTCGTACGGCGTGCGGGTGTAGACGAACGTGGCGCACTCGAGGTGGGCCAGGGTGCCGTCGTCTCGACGATGCACGTGGAGGGTCTCGCCGCGGTGGTAGCCCGCCACGCCTACGAGCTCGCCGTCAGTCAGCTCGAAGCGCCACGGGTCGCGGTCGGGCGTCGCCAGCGCGCGCAGGTCGAGGCCCTCGTTGTGCCAGCGCAGCTCGAGGGCGGTGTTGCCCCAGAACCACAGGCCCGGCAGCCCCTCCACCTCCGGTGGCACGGCCACGGTGGGTCGCCAGGGAGCCGGCACGTCGTCGATGAACTCGCCGTCGATCAGGTCGATCGTCAGCTTCTCCGTGTCGACGCCGGTGGTGGCGTTGGTGAGGACCGTCGCGCCGATCCCCGAGCCGGGGTCGACGAACAGCGAGGCCAGGAAGCCGGGCATGGACCCGTTGTGACCGACCAGCACCCCGCCCGCGTTGGCCGTGAGCCGCAGACCCAGCCCGTAGGACTCGGTGATCTCGGTCGACATCTCGTGGAGCGTGGACGGGTCGAGCAGGTCGGGTCGCGACCCCGCGAGGAACTGCCCCCACAGCACGAGGTCCTCCGCCGTCGACCACAGCTGGCCCGCGGGGGCCATCGCGCCGGTGTCGGTCAGCGGCTCGAGGGTCCGGACCCCCGTGAAGTGGTCGACGCTCCAGCCGGGTTGCGCGTGCGGCCGCGGCAGGTAGGAGGTCCGCGTCATCCCCAGCGGACCGAGCAGCACCTGGCTGACGAGCGCGCGCCACGGCCGGCCGGTGGCGCGGGCGAGCACCTCGCCGAGCAGGGCGTAGCCGAGGTTGGAGTAGTGGTAGTAGGCCCCGGCGCCGGCGACCCGGCCACGTCCGTCGTTCGACTCGGCGAGCCGGGCGAAGTCGGTGCCCCGCGACCGCTCCCACCACGGCCCCGCCGGCTCGCTCTGCATGCCCGAGGTGTGGCTCAGCAGCTGGCGCAGCGGGACCTCGGCGTACCCGACGTCGCCGAGGTGCTGGCCGACGGTGTCGTCGAGCGACAGCAGCCCGGCGTCGCGCGCCTGCATCACGAGGACGGCCGTGAACGTCTTGGTGACCGACCCGATGCGGTACTGCCCGTGGACGCCCGGGCCGGCTCCGCTCGACCCGGCCCAGACGACGCCGTACCGGTCGAAGACGGCGCCCACGACCGACGTCAGGCGCCCTTGCGCCTGGGCCACGTCGAGGCAGACCTGCCGGCGTTCGGTCACGACGTCAACGCTAGATGACTCATTCCAAGGGGGCGGTCAGGTGAGCGGCGCGCCGCCGCTACGCGAACGCCTCCGGCGGCGGACACGCGCACACGAGGTTGCGATCGCCGTACGCCTGGTCGATCCGGGCTACGGGCGGCCAGTACTTGTCGGGGTCGGTGCCCGCCGGGAACGCGCCGAGCGCCCGGTCGTAGGCACGGTCCCAGTCGCCCACCAGGGCGCGCGTGGTGTGGGGAGCCGCGCGCAGCGGGGAGTCCTCCGCGCTCCACTCGCCCGCCCGGACCTGCTCGATCTCGGCGCGGATCGCGATCATGGCGTCGCAGAAGCGGTCGATCTCGGCGAGGTCCTCCGATTCGGTGGGCTCGACCATGAGCGTGCCGGCGACGGGGAACGACATCGTCGGCGCGTGGAAGCCGTAGTCGACCAGCCGCTTCGCGACGTCGTCGACGCTGACCCCGGTGTCACGCGTCAGGCCGCGCACGTCGACGATGCACTCGTGGGCGACCAGGCCGCCGTGGCCGCGGTAGAGCACGGGGAAGTGCTCCTCGAGGCGCCGGGCGATGTAGTTGGCCGAGAGCACAGCGACCGCGGTGGCGCGTGTCAGGCCGGCCGCTCCCATCAGCCGGATGTAGGCCCACGAGATCGGCAGCACCCCCGCCGAGCCGTACGGCGCGGCGCTGATCGCCCCGATCCCCTGGCGCTTGCGCTCCTCCGGGTGCATCGGGTGCGTCGGCAGGTAGCGCGCGAGGTGCTCGCGGACGGCGACCGGGCCGACCCCCGGCCCACCGCCACCGTGGGGGATGCAGAACGTCTTGTGCAGGTTGAGGTGGGAGACGTCGCCCCCGAACTCGCCGGGCCGGGCATGGCCGAGCAGCGCGTTGAGGTTGGCGCCGTCGACGTACACCTGGCCGCCGTGGGCGTGCACGATCTCGCACAGCTCGGTGATCGTCGCCTCGTAGGCACCGTGCGTGGACGGGTAGGTCACCATGATCGCCGCGAGGTCGTCGGCGTGCGCCTCGCACTGGGCGCGCAGGTCGTCGAGGTCGACAGAGCCGTCGTCGCCGGCCTTGACGACCACGACCCGCATCCCGGCCATCACGGCCGAGGCCGCGTTGGTGCCGTGCGCGGACGAGGGGATCAGGCAGACGTCGCGCTCCCCCTGTCCCTGGTCGCGGTGGTAGGCGCGGATGGCGAGCAGGCCGGCGAACTCGCCCTGCGAGCCGGCGTTGGGCTGGATCGACACCCGGTCGTAGCCGGTCACCTCGGCCAGCCAGCCCTCGAGCTGGTCGACGAGCTCGAGGTAGCCCTCGGCGTCCTCCGGCGGCGCGAACGGGTGCAGCTCGGCGAAGCCCGGCAGCGAGACCGGTTCCATCTCGGTGGTCGCGTTGAGCTTCATGGTGCAGGAGCCCAGCGGGATCATGCCGCGGTCGAGGGCGTAGTCGCGGTCGGAGAGCCGCCGCAGGTAGCGCAGCATGGCGGTCTCGCTGTGGTGGGACGCGAACACCTCGTGCGTGAGGTACGGCGTGCTGCGGCGCAGCCCGTCGGGCAGCGCGTCCGCGGTCGACTGGTCGACGGCGTCGACGTCAGCCGTCACCCCGAACGCCTCGAGCAGCCGGTCGACGGTCGTCCGGCCGGTGACCTCGGAGGTCGAGAACCCGACCCGGTCGTCGTCGACGTGCCGCAGGTGCAGGCCGGCCTCGCGGGCCGCCGCGACGACCTCGGAGGCCCGGCCGGGGACCCGGGCCACCACGGTGTCGAAGAACTGCGCGTGCTCGATCTCCACTCCCCCGTCGGCCAGCGCCCGGGCGAGCACCGCGGCGTAGCGGTGGACCCGGCTCGCGATCGACCGCAGTCCGTCGGGGCCGTGGTAGACGGCGTACATGGACGCGACGACCGCGAGCAGGACCTGGGCGGTGCAGATGTTGGAGGTCGCCTTGTCGCGCCGGATGTGCTGCTCGCGGGTCTGCAGCGCCAGCCGGTAGGCCGGTCGGCCCTCGGCGTCGACGGACACGCCCACCAGTCGCCCGGGCAGGTGTCGCTCGAGCCCCGCGGCCACCGCCATGAACCCGGCGTGCGGGCCGCCGTACCAGAGCGGAACGCCGAAGCGCTGCGAGGAGCCGACCACCACGTCCGCGCCGAGCTCCCCCGGCGCCTCGAGCAGGGTGAGCGCCAACAGGTCGGCAGCCACGACGGTGAGCGCGTCCCGCTCGTGCGCCGCCTCTGCCAGCGGGCGCGGGTCGAGCACCCGCCCGGACGCCCCGGGGTACTGGACCAGCACCCCGCACAGCGGCCCGTCGGGCAGTCCCTCGGTCAGGTCGGCCACGACCACCTCGATGTTCATGGCCGCAGCGCGGGTGCGCACCACGTCGACGGTCTGCGGCAGGGTGTCGGCATCGACGACGAACGGCCCCTCAGCCCGCCGGTTGGCGCGACGTACGAGCGTCATGGCCTCCGCGGCCGCGGTCCCCTCGTCGAGCAGCGACGCGTTGGCGGTCGGCAGGCCGGTCAGGTCGCCGATGACGGTCTGGAAGTTGAGGAGCGCCTCGAGCCGGCCCTGCGAGATCTCGGGCTGGTACGGCGTGTAGGCGGTGTACCACGCAGGGCTCTCGAGGACCCGGCGGCGGATGACTCCCGGCGTGACCGACGGGTGGTAGCCGAGTCCGATCATCGCCTCGAGCGGACGGTTGCGGCCCGCCATCGCGCGCAGCTCGCGGGCGGCGGTGTCCTCGTTCGTCGGCGCGGGCAGGTCCAGCGGCCGGGTCGACGCGATCGTCTCCGGGACCGCTGCCGCCATCAGCTCGTCGAGGGAGTCGAACCCGAGCTCCCCCAACATGTGCTCGACGTCGTCCGGGCGGAGCCCGATGTGGCGGTCGACGAACGGGAGTGCTGCGTCGAGGTCGGTCAGGCTGGCGTGGTCTGCCACGGGTGGCTCCTCGGATCGGCGTCGCTCGATCGAATCGCCTCCCCCTCTGTCACGTCTGCTCCAGAGTTGCCTGGTCCGCGCGGTCCTTGGCGCCTGAGAGGTTCCGGGGAGGGGTTGCCCCTTCGGCGCTCCGCTACCGCCCGAGAACGCGCGGCGCGAAGACTCTCCCGTGCGGGTTTGTCAGCGCCGCCACGGTATCACCGGGGGCGGGTCGGGCTGCGGTCAGCCGATGTGTCGCGCCGCGCGCCGCGCCGCCAGCTCGTCGCCGGCGACCGGAGCCTCTTCCTCGACGGTCCGCTCGCTCGGGAGCTCCGCCAGCGTGCCCTCGATCTCGCGCCAGACGCCGCCGATGGCGATGCCGAACACGCCCTGGCCGCCCTGGAGCAGGTCGATGACCTCGTCGTTGCTGGTGCACTCGTAGACCGAGATGCCGTCGCTCATCAGCGTGACGCGCGTCAGGTCGTCGGTGCCGCGCTCGCGCAGGTGCTGCACGGCGGTGCGGATCTGCTGCAACGAGATGCCGGCGTCGAGCAACCGCTTGATCACCTTGAGGATCAGGATGTCGCGGAACGAGTAGAGCCGCTGCGAACCGGAGCCGGTGGCGCTGCGGACGCTCGGCTCGACCAGGCCGGTGCGGGCCCAGTAGTCGAGCTGGCGGTAGGTGATGCCGGCGGCGTTGCACGCGGTCGGGCCGCGGTAGCCGGTGTCGCTGGGCAGGGGCGAGACGTCGTCGGTGAACAGGAGACCCTGCTCCTCGGCGGCCTCCAGGGAGGCGTCCAGGTCTGCTCCGTGAGCCTCCGGCTCGAACTCGTTCCCGGCCACGCGATTCCTCCTGCAGCTAACTCCGCTGATCGTAACTCCGCAGGGGAAGTGCGGGCCGTGGGGCCAGAGATGACCACATCGGTGGAGTTACAACGAAGACAGTTCAAGGTAAGGCGGAACCTGAGGGTGGTCAACGACGCGCCCGGCGTGTCGCAACCCTCAGGCTCTACTTGAGGGTCAGGGTTCGGGCGCCTCGAAGTCCTCGGGAGTGACCTGGTCGAGGAACTCGCGGAAGCGCTCGACCTCGTCCTCCTGCTCCGCCGGCACGGCGAGCCCGACCTCGTCGAGCACCTCCTCGGCACACACGATCCGAGAGCCGGTCCGCAGTGCCAGGGCGATCGAGTCGGACGGCCGCGCGCTCACCTCGGCGCCCGAGGCGAACACCAGCGTCGCGAAGTAGACGCCGTCCTTCACGTCGGTGATCCGCACCTCGGTGAGCTCGTTGCCGGTGGCGGCCAGCACGTCCTTGAACAGGTCGTGCGTCAGGGGGCGCGGCGGCACCACGCCCTGCTGGGCGAACGCGATGGCGGTGGCCTCGACCGCCCCGATCCAGATCGGGACGTAGCGGTCCCCCGCCACCTCGCGCAACAGCACGATCGGCTGGTTCGAAGGCATCTCGACCCGGACGCCCATGACGTCGACTTCGCGCACGTCGCCACCCTACTCGCGTCGTGGTGGGGTGCGGACGACTCCCTACGGGCTGCGCAGGCCCGCCTTGACCAGGGTCGCATGGAGCCGCACCGACAGCGCCGCGATCTCGCTGACCGTCTCGGCCGCCCGGGCCTTGGCACCCACGTCGCGTCCCCGCTTCTGGGGGGCGACCACCTGCTCCACGAGCCCGACCTCGCGGTCCGCAGCCGTCTTGAAGGCGCGCAGGTGGCGCGGCTCGAAGCCGAAGTCGGCGAGCTCCCGGGCGGTCTGGGCGATGACCAGGGCGTCGGTGTCGTAGTGACCGGTGCCTGGTCGCGGCACGATGAGGCCGAACTGCTCGAGCTGTTCGAGCAGCTCCTCGTCGACCTCGGCGATCTTCAGCAGCTCCTTGCGGGAGAGCCGCACGTCGTCGTGCCGACGGAACGACTCCGCGCTCGGGAGACCGTCGGCCGCGAGTGCGACCTTCGGCACGGTGGGAACCACCGACTCGATCGGCGGCGGCTCGAGGCCGCGGTCGATCGCGGCGAGGTGCTCACCGATCACCTTGAGCGGCAGGTAGTGGTCGCGCTGCATCTTCAGGATGTAGCGGAGCCGCTCCACGTCGTCCTGCGTGAACTTCCGGTAGCCGGCGGGCGTGCGCTCGGGCTTGATGAGCCCCTTGTCCTCCAGGAACCGGATCTTCGGGATGGTGATGCCGGGGAAGTCGGGGCGGAGCCGGTCGAGGACCTCCCCGATGTTCATCCGCGCCCCGTGCGCACCCGCTGGTGCCTGCGACATCACCGACCTCGCCTATTCAGGGGAGTGACCCGAGAAGAACACCAGGCGGTACTTGCCGATCTGCACCTCGTCGCCGTCGTTGAGCTGTACGCGGTCGATCCGGTCGCGGTTGACGTAGGTGCCGTTGAGGCTCCCGTCGTCGCTGACGGTGAAGCGCTCACCCTCACGCTTGAACTCCGCGTGCCGACGGGACACGGTGACGTCGTCGAGGAAGATGTCGCTGTCGGGGTGCCGTCCGGCGTGCACGGTGTCCGTGTCGAGGAGGAACCGGCTGCCGGCACCTGGTCCTCGCTGCACGACCAGCAGGGCGTGCCCCGGCGGCAGCGCATCGACTGCTGCGGCGTCGACCGGGCTCAGCTGCCGGTCGGACGTGTCGGACTTCTCGCGCGAGACGCCGAACGTGATGGTCGCCGTCGACTCGCCCACCGGCTCGGCCGGGGCGTCGGTCGCGACGAGGCGGGTCCCGCACTGCGCGCAGAAGCGGGCGTCGTCCGGGTTCTGCCGGCCACAGGCGGTGCAGAACGGCATCGGGGTCCCTCCGGATCGGTCCAAACCCTCACCTCGGGGTTGAGGCTGACGGTTGCCCCGAACCTATCAGTCCGTGACGGCGGTTCAACCCGGTCCCGGCCCGTCGCGGCGCCTCAGGCCTCGAGCGTCCCCTGGTAGGCCGTCGCGTCCATCAGCCCGTCGACCGCCGACCCGTCGGACGGCGCCAGCTCGAAGAGCCACCCGCCGCCGTAGGGGTCGTTGTTGACGAGCTCCGGGGTGGCGTCGAGCGCGTCGTTGCGGGCCACGACCTCACCGCCGACCGGGGCGAAGATGTCGCTGACCGACTTGGTCGACTCCAGCTCACCGCACGGGGAGCCGGCCTCGACGGAGTCGCCGACGTCGGGCAGCGAGACGTAGACGATGTCGCCCAGCGCGTCCTGCGCGAAGTGGGTGATCCCCACCCGCACGGAGCCGTCGTTCTCACCCGGCACGCGCACCCACTCGTGCTCGGCGGTGTACTTCAGGTCGTCGGGGTACAAGGGGCCTCCTCGGTCGGCACGACGGACACGGGCAGGCTATCGAGCACCGGTCACTCCGCGCTCCCGGGTTCCGCGAAGACCGGCTGCTCCGGCTCGGCGACCGACTCGATGTCGAGCGACTGGAGCTCCGCCACCTCGACCCGGGCGCCGTCGTCCTGCAGCTGTGCGATCGGCCCCTCCGGGAACGTCAGGCCGCCGTGGAGCGTCGCCGGGTCGCCGATCACGTCGATGACGTACGGCGGCTCGAGCAGCATGCGGTCGACGTAGATACCGCCCACCCCGTCCTCGAAGGACGTGGAGGCGACCACCCGGACCTGGCCGTTGAACTGCATCGCCTCGGCGAACGCGGTCCGCATCTCCTGGACGGTGTCGAGCAGCGAGTCGATGTCGACGGCACCGGTCTCCTCGGTGATCGTGATCCGGATCCCGGGACCGGTGACGGGCACGACGCCGGCCAGCACCTGGAGCGTGTCGGCCTCGGTGCGGGCCTGCTCGATCGCGGCCTGCTCGGCGCTCGTGTCGCTCTGCAGCCGCTCCCGGGTCTGCTCGAGCCGCGCCAGCTCGGCCTCCGCCCGCTGGGTGGTGCCGGCCAGGCCGCTGAGCACGTCGATCAGCTCCTGCTCGCGGTAGCCGGCGTAGGTGTCGTTGAGCTGGGCGGACCGCAGCTGCGTGACCGCGGCGAACCCGAGGACCGCCAGCAGCACGCCGACGACGACCTGCCGCCGAGACGGCTCCCTCAGCGATCTCAGCAGCCGGCGCAGACCGCTCCGGCCCCCGTCGTCCCGGGCGGCGGTCCCAGGGGTCCGGTCGTCGTCAGGCATGGAACAGGTGGCGGCGGATCGCCGCGACGTTGGAGAAGATCCGGATCCCGAGCACGACGATCACGCCGGTCGTGAGCTGGCCGCCGACGCCGAGCTGGTCGCCCAGGTAGACGATGGCCGCCGCGATCACGACGTTGCTGAGGAACGAGACGACGAACACCTTGTCGTCGAAGATGCCGTCGAGGTAGGCGCGCAGGCCCCCGAACACGGCGTCGAGCGCGGCGACCACCGCGATGGGCAGGTAGGGCTCGAGCCAGAGGGGGACGTCGGGCTGGAAGATCAGCCCGAGGACGATGCCGAGCAGGAGCCCGAGTGCGGCGATCACGGTTGACCCTCCTCCGCTCCCAGTCCACCGCGCATCTGGTCGGCGGTCCCGGTCCGGACAAAGCTGAGCCGGCGTTGCCGGGCGGCCGGCAGGTCCAGCTCACTGACATTGTCCACGGAGTAGACGAAGCCGAGCTGGTCGGCCAGCGAGAAGAACTCCGCGCCGTGCGTCGTCTCGAGCAGCTCGGCCTGCAGGGTCCGCATGTCCCCGATCGCGCGCACGACGTACGGCGGCGACAGCGGCACGGTGTTGACGTGGATCGCCTTGCCGCTGTTGCGGATCGCGCCGAGCGGGGTGAGCCGCTGGTCGTTGATGGCGATCGCCTCGGCACCGGCCTCCCACAGTCCGTCGGCGAGCTTCGCGAGGTCGGAGTCGGCCACCAGCTGCACGTCGTCGCCGATCGGGTTGTCGTCGACCACGATCCGCACGCCCTCGCCGCTGACCCGCGCGTAGCCGCTGATCGCACCGAGCCGCACCACGGCCGCGTCGGCCCTCGTCGCAGCGCTCCCGAGGCCGACCAGGGCGTCACCCAGCTGTCGGTTCTCGCGCGTCAGGTCGGCGATCTCGGCCTGCCGGTCCTCCAGGACGCTGCGCTCCTGCTCGATCCGGGAGATCAGGGTGGCGCGGCCGGCGTTCTCGACCGCCTCGTTGCGGGTGTTCTGCACGATCGCGACGCTCAGCAGCACGCCGACGACGGCGATCGCGGCTGCCGCGACGAGCCGGTTGCGCGGGGGCTCCGGGCCCGCCGTGCCGTCGGCGCGGCGGCGGGCGAGCTCGGCGTAGTCGGAGTCGAGGGCGCCCTGGGTGATCCGCGACAGCAGCGGCGTCGTGACGTGCTCGGGCAGCGGCTCGGCACGGGCGTCGCGCTCAGCCATCGGGCGCCACCGACCGTCGGGGGGTGGTCTGGACGAAGCGGTAGACCTGGTAGGCGTAGAGGATCCCCGCCCACCAGTACAGGCCGATCCCCCAGATCGCGAACGCCCAGCCGAAGACGTCGGCCAGCGTCGCGACCACGCCCTCGCCGTCACCGAGCAGCAGCAGCGGGAACGCGTAGAGCAGGTTGAACGTCGCGGCCTTGCCGAGGAAGTGGACGGGCAGCGCGCTGTAGCCGCGGGTGCGCAGGATCGGCACCAGGATCCAGAGCAGCAGGTCGCGCAGCGGCAGGATCAGCGCCACCCACCACGGGATCACGTCGCGCAGCGCCAGCCCGATCACGACGGCCAGGATGTAGAGCCGGTCGGCCACCGGATCGAGCACCTGCCCGAACCGGGACATCTGGTTGAGCTTGCGGGCGAGGTAACCGTCGAGGTAGTCGGTGATGCCCGAGACCATGAGCAGCACCAGCGCCCAGCCGTCCTCCTCCGGGCCCAGCACGAGCCAGAGAAACACGGGTACGCCGGCCAGCCGAGCCATGCTGAGCAGATTCGGCACGGTCCACACGCGCTCGGTGCGGGTCGCCTCGTCGGCCAACGTCTCGTCCTGCTTTTCCTCGGATTGGCGTGCCGGAGTCCCCTGGGACCCCGCGGTCGCAGCCACCCTATCCGTCGCCCCGGGCGATCCCGGGCACGGTCATGCGGGCTCGTCCTGGTGTGCGGCGTCGCGGATCTCGCCGACCAGCTCCTCGATCACGTCCTCGAGCGTGGCGAGCCCCAGGACACCGCCGCCGGCGTCCACGACGAGCGCCATGTGCGCACCCCGCTGCTGCAGTCGGGCCAGCGCGTCGTGAAGCGGCTCGTCGACCCGGACGGGGGCGAACGGCCGGACCCACTTGTCGTCGACGACCCGCACGCGGCGGGCCTCGTCGGTCTCGAGCACGTCCTTGATGTGCAGGTAGCCGAGCAGCGTGTCGTCCTCCGCCACCACCGGGAACCGGCTGTAGCCGGTGGCCGCGCACAGCGCCTCGACGTCGGCCGCGGTGGCTCCTCGACGTACGGTCTCCAGGTCCTCGACCCGCATCAGCACCTCGGCCATCGTCTTCTCGGTGAAGCCGAGCGCGCCGGCCAGCCGGCCGTACTCCTCCTCGGCCAGCATCCCCTTGCCCCGGGACTCCTCGACCAGGGCCGCGACCTCCTCGCGGGTGTAGGCCGAGCTCACCTCGTCCAACAGGTCGACGTTCACCGTCTTGAGCACCAGGCGAGCGGCGGCGTTGATGACGACGATGACCGGTCGCAGCACGGCGACCACGGCCCAGATCGGCGCACCGAGCACGAGCGCGGCGCGGTCGGGGCCGGCCAGCGTGAGGTTCTTGGGAACCATCTCCCCGAGCACGACGTGCAGGAAGACCACCACGGCGAGGGCCAGGGCGAATGCGATCGGGTGCAGCAGTCGCTCCGGGACGTGGAGCGCGTGCAGACCGGGCTCGATCAGCCGGGCGATCGCGGGCTCGGCGACCGCACCGAGCAGCAGGGAGCAGACAGTGATCCCCAGCTGGATCACGCCGATGACGAGCGGCAGGTTCTCCATCGCCTTGAGGGTGGTCCGCGCGAACCTGGACCCGGCCGCGGCCAAGGGCTCGATCTGGGTGCGACGCGCGGAGATCAGCGCGAACTCCGTCGCGACGAAGAACGCGTTCCCGATCAGCAGCAAGGCGGTGAGGGCCAGCAGGAGGGCACTGTTCACCGGCCGGCCTCCTGCTCGCCGAGGACCCGGAGGGACAGCCGGTCGATCCGGAGCCCGTCCATGTGCAGCACGGTCAGCGACGCCTGCTGCTGGCGCGGCTCCTCCGGGTCGCTGCGGTCCGGGACCGGCACCTCGGCCACGTCACCGGACGCCGGCACCCGGCCGAGCACGGCGAGCACCAGCCCCGCGATCGTGTCGTAGTCCTCGCCCTCCGGCAGCGTGATGCCGGTGACGTCCTCGACCTCGTCGGGGCGCAGCAGGCCGGACAGGATCCAGCTGCCGTCGGGTCGCTGGCGGGCTCTCGCCCCGAGCCGGTCGTGCTCGTCGCTGATGTCGCCGACGATCTCCTCGACCACGTCCTCCAAGGTGACGATGCCGGCGTGCCCGCCGTACTCGTCGAGCACGACCGCCATCTGGAACCCGTCCTGTCGCAGCAGCGCGAGGAGCGGGTCGAGCCGGATCGAGTCGGGCACCACGATCGGCTTCACCATGATGTGCTTGATCCGGGTCGTGGACCGCTCGCCCACGGGCAGCGCGACCGCGTGCTTGACGTGCACCGTGCCGACGACGGTGTCCTCGGTGTCGAGCACCGGGAACCGGGAGTGGCCGCTCTGGCGCGCCAGCTCGATGACGGCGGCGGCCCGGTCGGCGGCCTCCAGGGTCTGGGTCCGCACCCGGGGGGTCATGATCTCGCCCGCGGTGCGGGTGCCGAACTCGACGGACCGCTCCATCAGCTCCGCGGTCTCGACGTCGAGCGTGCCCTGGTCGGCGGAGCGCTGCACCAGGGACGCGAGCTCGGCCGAGCTGCGTGCGGACCGGAGCTCCTCCTGGGGCTCCACCCCGAGCCGACGTACGAGCGCGTTGGCCGACCCGTTCAGGAGCCGGATCAGCCACTTGTTGACGGCGGTGAACCCGCGCATGAACCCCTGGGTCGCCCGCGCGGTCTCCATCGGTCGTGCGATCGCGAAGTTCTTCGGCACCAGCTCGCCGAACAGCATGGTGAGCACGGTGCTGACCGTCAGGGCGATGCCGATGGCGAGCGGGTGCACGGCGCCGTCCGGCACGCCCGCGGACGTCAGAGGGCCGTCGATCAGCCGAGCGATCGCGGGCTCGGCCAGGAAGCCGATCGCGAGGTTGGTGACGGTGATGCCGACCTGCGCGCCCGACAGCTGGGTCGACAAGCCACGCAGCGCCTTCTGGACGCCCTGTGCGGCGACGTCACCGGAGGCGGCGGCGCGCTCGACCTGGCCGCGGTCGACGGTGACGAACGCGAACTCCGCGGCCACGAACAGCCCGCAGGAGAGGATCAGCAGCAGGGAGATGCCGAGGAACACCCACTCGGTCACGAGTGGCGCTCCGGCTGACGAGGACAGAGTAAGAGGCGACTTTGAGAGCCGTCCATGAAGTGTCGTCGGTCCTTCGGTCGGGGTCGGTCGCCACCACTGTACTGAGTTCCCGGAATCCGCCTCGCATCGGCGTGAGGCTCCCTAGGATGGGGCGGCCGCGGTCACCCCCCGCCGTGGCAGCAGGAGCAGCCATGCCACTCTCCCCCCGGCAACCAGCAGGCGAAGCGCTCGCCGCTGACGAGCCCACCCGTGCCCGCGTGCGCCCACTGCTGAGCAGCTCCGCCCGCCACCTCGTGAGCCGCTTCTCGTACGGGGTCACACCCGGCCTCGCCCAGCAGGTCGTCGCTCGCGGCGGCGCCCAGGCGTGGTTCGAGTGGCAGCTCGAGCCCTCCTCCGTCCGGGACCGCGCGGGCGCCGACCTCGCGGACTGGTGGCCCGGCCTCCAGTACTCCGGTCCGCAGGCCTGGGCGCGCCATGCGAACGGCGCCGAGCCGGGCTGGGTGCTGATGGCCAACTACCAGCGATGGGTGTTGCTCCGTCGGATCCGTAGCAAGCGCCAGGTGCACGAGATCATGACCGAGTTCTGGGAGCACCACCTCCACGTCCCCACGAACGGCGAGCCCTGCTTCACCTACCGCAAGCGCTACGGCGACACGATCCGCAAGCACGCCCTCGGCACCTACGAGGAGATGCTCGAGGCGACGATCACCCACCCGGCGATGCTGATCTTCCTCGACAACGCCGTCTCGACCGCCAAGCACCCGAACGAGAACCTCGCGCGCGAGCTGCTCGAGCTGCACACGGTGGGCCGTGGCAACCACGACGAGGACGACGTGAAGAACACCGCCCGCATCCTGACGGGCTGGCGGGTGGACCTCTGGAACAGCTGGGACGTGTACTACGACCCGGCGTCGCACTGGACCGGGCCGGTGAAGGTCCTCGGGTTCAACGACGCGAACGCTGCTCGCGACGGCCAGGACGTGACGCGACGGTTCCTGCGCTACCTCGCCCGGCACCCGCTGACGGCGCAGCGGATCGCCCGCAAGCTGGCGGTGCGGTTCGTCCGCGACGACCCGTCGCAGGCGCTGGTCGACCGGCTGGCGCAGGTCTACCTCGACCACGGCACCGCGATCCGCCCGGTGCTCCGGGCGCTGGTCGCGTCGGCGGAGTTCCAGGCATCGGCCGGCCTGAAGATCCGGACCCCGGTCGACGACGTCGTGGCGACCTACCGGGTGCTCGGGGTCCGCGTGAAGCGGCCCACGAGCGACAACAGCGCGGCGAACGCGATCCTGTGGCAGACCTCCGGGCTGGGCGCGAGCCCACTCGGCTGGCCCCGCCCCGACGGCATGCCGCAGTCCAACCAGGCGTGGGCCACGGCGGCCCGGCTGATGGGCTCGATGCGCGTCCACTACTCGATGAGCGGCGGCTGGTGGCCGAAGGTGGACGCGAGGTACCGCGGCCCGGCCTCGTGGGCACCCGACTACCCGATCCGGTTCGAGGACCTGGTCGAGCACCTGTCGCAGACCCTCCTCCACCGCCGCGCGAGCGACACGCTGCTCCAGGCGTGCTGCCAGGCCCTCGACGTCACCCCTCGCGAACGCATCACCCGCGAGCACGGCCTCATCAAGTGGGGCATGCCGCGGCTGCTCACCACCTTCCTCGACTCCCCCGCCTTCTACACGAGGTGACCGCCATGACGTACGCCGCCACCCCTGACTCCGCGACGGGAGCGTGCTGCACCGAGTTCGCCGGGCTGTCGCGCCGCGGCTTCCTCACCGGCGCCGCTGCACTGGCGGGGACGAGCACGGTCTTCGGGACGACCCTCCTCACGGTCTCGTCCGCCGCGGCGGCCACCGGTCGCGGCACGCTCGTGGTGGTGTCGCTGCGCGGCGCCGCCGACGGGCTGTCGCTGGTGGTGCCGCACGGCGACCCGACGTACTACGCCGCCCGGCCCCGGATCGCGGTGCCGAGCGCCTCCCTGCTCGCCAAGGACGCGTTCTTCGGTCTCCATCCGAACCTCGCTCCGCTGCTCCCGCTCTGGACCACCGGCAAGCTCGCCGCGGTCCATGCCACCGGCCTGCCGGTGCCGAACCGCTCGCACTTCTCCGCGATGGAGGAGGTCGAGGACGCCGATCCGGGCTCGAGCGCCCGCGTCGGGTGGCTCAACCGGCTGATCGGCCTCGACTCCGACGCCTCACCGCTCCAGGCGTTCAGCGTGGGCGGGGGCGTCGCCCCCGCATCCCTGGCAGGCCCGCAGCCCTTCCTGTCGGCCGGCAGCGTCGGAGACCTCCAGATCCCCGGTGACGACGAGTGGGATCCCGAAAGCCGTCGCCTCCGCTCGCTCCACACGCTCTGGGACCGGTCCAGCTCGGTGCTCGCCGGGCCGATGGCGTCCACGTTCCGCGCCAACGCCGAGTTCCAGCCGGTCCGAGCGACCCCCGAGGCCCCGGCCAACGGCGCGCAGTACGGCGACTCCGACGTCGGCCGGGCGATGCAGACGGCCGCGCGCGTGGTGAAGGGCGACGTGGGCGTCGAGGTGATGACCGTCGACCACGGGGACTGGGACATGCACACCGGTCTCGGCACGCTCGAGTGGGGTCGCATGCAGCGCAACGCGCGAGAGCTCTCTCAGGCCCTCGCCGGCTTCTTCACCGATCTGGGCACGGCCGGCGACCGGGTCACCGTCGTGGTGCTGAGCGAGTTCGGGCGACGTGTCAAGGAGAACGCGAACCAGGGCCTCGACCACGGCTACGGCAACGTGATGTTCGTGCTCGGCGCGGGCGTCAAGGGTGGCCAGTACTACGGCACCTGGCCGGGGCTCACCAACGACATCGACTCCGACCTGCTGGTCACGACCGACTACCGATCGGTGCTGTCCGAGGTCGTCTCGACCCGGTTCGGCGTCAGCACCGCCTCGGTCTTCCCCCAGTTCCAGCCGGAGCCGCTGGGCGTCATGCGGGCGACCTGACCGGACCGGTCTCCCGCCCCCGTCACCTGTCCGTGGAGTGACCCGCCGGACCCCGCGTTCCTACGCTCCGACCGCGCTCGGCTACGGCTCGCGACCCGGGCCGCTGAGGCTTGCGAAGTCGCCGTGGACCGGTTCCGCCGGGAGGATCCGGTCCCCGGCGTCATCCCACCATCGACCGGCAGGGCCGGGCTGGCCGCCGACGTCCGCGACGACCATGCGCCGGGAACTGGTCACTCATCTCCAGCTGGTGGGTTGGTACCGATCGGTGGCCTGGTCGAGGTCGCACTCCACGGCGTCCTCGAGCTGCCCCCGGACGCACCCGGATCTGACGAGGGTGGTTCGCGCGACGGGCGGCTTCTCAAAAGTTTTGCCTACGCCTGTCGACAAACGGGACTCACAAGGTCACAATCAAGGCGTTCATTGGGGGATCGACGAACACTGCTCAACGGGGGATTCCACCAGATCGACCGGAACTCCCGCGCATGTTTGAGGGACCCCGCGGCTCTGGGGGGGTCCCGAACATGAGTTCTATCTTTGGTTGGTCGCTGAGGTTCCGGCTCTTGGTCCTGGCGGCGGCGTTCGGCGTGATGGCCGTAGGGGTCATCCAGCTGCGGGGCGCGACGGTCGACGCTCTGCCAGAGTACGCGCCGCCCTATGCGGAGATCCAGACCGAGGCGCTCGGCCTCTCCGCGGAGGAAGTCGAGCAGCTGATCACGGTCCCGATGGAGGCCGACCTGCTCAACGGCGTCGAGGGGATCGACGTGATCCGCTCGGAGTCCGTCCCCGGGCTGTCGTCCATCGTGCTGGTCTTCGAGCCCGGGAGCGACCTCTACGAGCAGCGCCAGCTGGTGCAGGAGCGGCTCACCCAGGCACACGCACTGCCTCACGTGTCGAAACCACCCGAGCTGCTACAGCCGTTGTCGGCGTCGAGCCGCGTGCTGATGGTGGGCCTGTCCTCGTCCGAGCTGTCGTTGATCGATCAGTCCGTCATCTCCCGGTGGGTGATCCGGCCGTTCCTGATGGGAGTTCCCGGGGTCGCGAACGTCTCCATCTGGGGCATGCGCGACCAGCAGCTCCAGGTCCAGGTCGATCCGGACGAGCTCCGGGCGAAGGGCGTCAGCCTCTCGCAGGTGGTCGCCACGGCTGGCAACGCCCAGGTGGTCTCCCCGCTGACCTTCCTCGAGGCGTCGACACCCGGCACCGGAGGTTTCATCGAGACACCTCAGCAGCGCCTCCAGGTGCGGCACCTCATCGAGAAGATCGCCGACCCCGTCTCGCTGGGGAAGGTTCCCATCGAGGGGACGCAGGGCCAACTCCGTCTGACGGACGTGTCGACCGTGGCGATCGGGCACCAACCGCTGATCGGCAACGCCGTCGTCAACGGTGGCGAGGGTGTGCTCCTGGTGGTGGAGAAGTTCCCCGGCGCCGACCCCGTCGAGGTCAGCGAAGGGGTGCAGGACGCCCTCGAGGAGCTGCAGCCGGGGTTGGCATCCCTCGAGATGGACACCACGTCGTTCCAGCCCGCTGACTACGTCAGCTCGGCCCTGGACAACCTGGCCCTGGCCGGCCTCGTCGGTTTCGCTCTCCTGGTCCTGGCCCTGCTCGCGCTGCGCTTCCGGTGGCGTTCGGCCCTCATCGCGTTCGTCACGATCCCGTTGTCGCTGATGGCGGCGGCGCTCGTCCTGTACCTGATGGGGCAGACGTTCAACGTGATCACGCTCGCCGGCCTGGCGGCTGCCGTCGCGATCGTCGTCGACGAGGCGGTCGCGCCGACCGACCGCGTGCTGCGCCGCCTCGGCCAGCGGCGCCGCGCAGGAGACACGACGGTGACGTCGATGATCGTCCTCGACGCGTCGACCGAGGCACGTCGACCGCTCGTCTACGCGACCCTCATCAGCCTGCTCGTCGTCGTTCCGGTCGTGGTCATGGTGGGCGCTCCCGGCGACTTCTTCGGACCGCTGGTGACCGCATACGCCGTGGCGGTGGTGGCCGCGATGGTGGTCGCCCTCACCGTGACGCCGGCGCTGACGTCATTGTTGATGTCGGGATGGAAGCCTCCCAGTCCGGGCCGCATGGGTCGATCGGCGGACCGGATCACTCGCGTCGCGGGCAGCATCGCGATCACCCCTGCCCGGGTGGTGGCCGTGGCCGTGGTGGCAGCCGTGCTGATGGTGGCCGCGCTGCCGTTCCTGAACGTGACCCTGGTGCCCAGCCTCCAGGATCGCAACGTGCAGATCGAGCTCGCCGGTGAGCCCGGCGCCTCCAGCGAACGGATGACCGCAGCGAGCACCGAGCTGAGCCAGCGGCTTCTCGACATCCCCGGGGTCGCCGGCACGGGTGCGCACATCGGTCGAGCACTGACAGGCGACCGGGTGACGGACGTCAGCACGGCCAGCGTGTGGGTCCAGATCGACGATGAGGCGGACTACGGCGACACCCTCCGGGCGATCGAACAGGCTTCCGAAGAGGTGAGCGACGTCGACCACGCCGTGTCGACGTACGCCAACAACCGGATCCGCGAGATCGGTGCCCTCGCCAGCGGGGAGAACGCGTCCTCGGCGAACGGTGACATCCAGGTGCTGTCGGGCACGGACCGCCCGCTGGTCGTCCGGATCTTCGGGGAGGACCAGGAGGTGCTGCGCGAGCAGGCGGTGGACCTCGAGGCGATGATGAACGAGGTCGACGGGATCACCGAGGCCCGGACGATCCTGCCGCCCGTGCACGACAACATCGAGATCGAGGTCGACCTCGACAAGGCACAGCAGTTCGGCGTGACCCCCGGGTACGTGCGGCGCTCCGAGGCCACGCTGCTGCAGGGGATCCAGGTCGGCAGCGTCTTCGAGGACCAGAAGGTCTTCGACGTGATCGTGTTGGGGACCGAGGACACGCGAGGAAGCGTCGAGGACATCCAGGACTTGAGCATCGGGCTGCCGGATGGCGGCTACATCCAGCTCGGCCAGGTCGCCGACGTCCGGATCGCCACCACCCCTTCGGTCATCACGCGCGACTCCGTCTCGCGCTACATCGACGTGGAGGCCGTCCTTGACGGGCGCAGCGTGGATGCGGTGGCAGCCGACCTCGAGCAGCGCATCGCCGACAGCCAGCTGCCGCTGGAGTACCACGCCGAGGTCGTGACCGAGAGCACCGGCGAGGAGATCGGGTTCGGTCGGGTGCTGGGGGTCGCGGCCGGCGTCGTGATGGCGATCTTCCTGCTGCTCCAGTCGGCGTTCCGGAGCTGGCGACTCGCGGCCCTGGTGCTCGCGGCGCTCCCGGTCAGCCTGGTCGGTGGCGTGGCCGCGATCCTGATCGCTGGTGCGGACCTGACCCTGGGGGCGGCGGTCGGCCTGCTGGCCGTGTTCGGGTTCGCGACCCGGGCCGGCCTGCTCATGGTGGTGACCCTGCAGTCGTTGCAGCACGACACACCGGAGGACGGTTCCCGGGCCGAGCTCGCGAGTCGGGCCGTGCGCGAACGTCTGGCACCGCTCCTCACCTCCACGATCGCGCTGGCGGTGCTCGCGCTCCCGTTCGTCGTCCTCGGTCCGCGCCCGGGCCTGGAGATCGTGCATCCGCTGGCACAGGTGTTGCTCGGTGGCCTGGTCACCGTGGTTCTGGTGACCTTGCTGCTGATCCCGAGCCTCACCCTGACCGGTAGGCATCCACAGCCGGAGACCACCGGGACCGGTGACGGAGAGCCCGATCCGGTCGAGGCACGCGTCACGGACGCACACCGCGGAGCACCTCATGAGGCGTGACGTGGGCGCGCTGGCCGCGGTCCTGGCGATCGCGGCCGGCGGCGCCACCGGCTGTACCGAGGTGGAGGCCGCCGCGCCGCACGTCCACCAGCCGTCACACCTGGAGCCGATCGACGGCTCCGAGGTGCAGCAGGTGACCTTCGACGAGCGTGCGGCCGAGCAGGTCGCTCTCCAGACGGAATCCGTGCAACAGCAGGGGCGCCTCACCGTCGTCCCGTATGCCGCGCTCATCTACGACGGCCAAGGCGCCTCCTGGGTGTACACGAGCCCAGAGCCACTGGTCTACGTCCGGACGGAAGTGGACGTGGCGCGCATCGTGGACGGTCGGGTGCTGCTGCGCTCCGGTCCGACCATCGGTACCGAGGTGGTGACCACGGGCGCTTCAGAGGTCTACGGCGCCGAGCTCGAGATCGCGGGAGGTCACTGATGTATGACCGCGACGGCAGGATGATGCGGGGAATCGTCAACGCCAGCCTGCACTTCCGCTGGTTGGTGGCGTTCGCCGCGGGCGCCATGCTCGTGATCGGCTTCGCCGCGATCCCGAACACCAAGGTCGACGTCTTCCCCGAGTTCGCGCCGCCACAGGTGGAGATCCAGACCATTGCCCTCGGCAACTCCTCGAACGAGGTCGAGGAGCTGATCACCATCCCGATCGAGAACCAGCTGAACGGCATCGAAGGACTGCAGGAGATGCGGTCCAAGTCGGTGGCGCAGCTGTCCTCGATCCGGCTGATCTTCGCGAAAGGCACCGACGAGCTGCAGGCCCGCCAGCTCGTCGCCGAACGGATCGCTCAGATCACGGCCACCCTGCCGACGTGGGCCAGCCCACCGTTCATGATGCCACCGCTCTCGTCGACCAGCCGGATCATGAAGATCGGGTTGACCTCCGACACGGTCGACCCGATCGACCTGTCGACGATCTCGTACTGGAAGATCCGCGCCCGTCTGCTGCGCGTACCCGGGGTCGCCCAGGTCGCGATCTGGGGTGAACGCCTCCCGCAACGGCACGTGCAGGTCGACCCGGCCCTCCTCGGGAAGTACGACATCTCGCTCGACAAGGTGATGGGCGCGACGGGAGACGCCCTGGACGCAGGCTTGCTCCGGTACTCCGAAGGCTCGGTCATCGGCACCGGCGGCTGGGTGGAAACGGCCGATCAACGCCTCAACATCCGCAACGTGCAGCCGATCTTCGGGCCCGGCGACCTGGCAAAGGTGCCCGTCGTCGAACGAGACGGGAAGGTGATCCGGCTCGATGACCTCGGCGACGTGCTCATCGACCACGGCCCGCTCATCGGGGACGCCGTGATCGACGGTGGGCCCGGCATCATGCTGATCATCCAGAAGTACCGCGGCGCGAACACCATGGAGGTCACGCGCGGCGTCGAGGACGCGATGGCCAAGCTCCAGCCCGGCCTTCCCGGCATCACGGTCGACACCACGATCTTCCGGCCGGCCACGTTCATCGAGCAGTCGATCGACAACCTCACCGAGGCGATGCTGATCGGCATCCTCCTGGTCATGGTGATCATCATCGCCTTCCTGTACGAGTGGCGGACCGCCTTCATCAGCCTCATGGCCATCCCCCTCTCCCTCGTCACGGCGATCGTCGTCCTCGACCTGCAGGGCGTCACGATCAACGTCATGGTGCTCGCCGGGCTGGTGGTGGCCATCGGGGTGGTGGTGGACGACGCCATCATCGACGTCGAGAACGTGGTCAGACGGCTGCGACAGGCCCGGGGCGACGGCAGCAGCCGGACGACGTATGCCCTCATCCTGGACGCGTCGGTCGAGGTCCGCTCCGCGATCACCTACGCGACGGTGATCAACGTGGTGGCCATCGTCCCGGTGCTGTTCCTGCAGGGGCTGTCGGGGTCCTTCTTCCAGCCGCTGGTCCTGTCCTACGCACTCGCCGTGCTGGTCTCGATGCTCGTCGCCGTGACCGTGACGCCCGCGCTGTGCTTCCTGCTCCTGTCCAAGGGCAAGCTGCGCACGACCCAGTCGCCGCTGCTCCGGGTGCTCCGGGCGGGGTACCGCAAGGTGCTCACACCCCTGGTACGGCGACCGGAGCCGGCGATGGCCGGAGCGCTCGCGGTTGCCGTCGTCGGGGTGGTCGTCTACCCGCTGCTGGGCACGCAGCTGCTCCCGAACTTCAAGGAGCGCGACTTCCTGATGCACTGGCTCACGCAACCAGGGACGTCGGTCCAGGAGGAGACCCGGGTCTCGGTCGCAGCGTGCCAGGACCTGGAGGAGGTCCCCGGAGTCCGGAACTGCGGCGCACACATCGGTCAGGCCTTCCTGGCGGACGAGGTCTACGGCGTCGACTTCGGTGAGAACTGGATCAGCGTTTCCCCGGAGGTCGACTACGACGAGACCCTGGCGAAGGTCCATGACGTCGTCGAGAGCTATCCCGGGCTCTACCGTGACGTGCAGACCTACCTGCGGGAGCGGATCAAGGAGGTCCTCACCGGGACCAGCGAGTCCATCGTGGTGCGGATCTACGGCGAGGACCTCGCGACCCTCCGGGAGGAGGCGCACGAGATCGCCGCCGACATCGCCGGCGTCGAAGGGATCGTGGACGCCCACGCGTCCCTGGAGACCGACGTGCCCCACATCCAGGTGGAGACCGATCTCGCGCAGGCGCGCAAGTACGGGCTCACGTCGGGCGACATCCGCCGGCAGACCTCGACCCAGATCGCGAGCGAAGAGGTGGGCGACATCTTCGCCGGTGGCCGGGCCTACGACGTCCACGTCACTGCGATCCCGGCGGCCCGCGACAGCCTCACGGACGTCGAACAGATGTGGATCGACACGCCGGGCGGTGAGCGGGTCCGGCTGGAGCAGGTGGCCGACGTCCGGATGGGGCCGACGCCCAACTCGATCCACCGTGAGCAGCAGTCGCGGTACATCGACGTCGGCGCCAACGTGGAGGGCCGGGACCTCTCCTCGGCCATGGACGACATCGAGGACCGCCTCGACGGGGTCGTCCTGCCACTGGGCTACCACTACGAGGTCCTCGGGGAGTCGACGGAGCTGAAGGCGGCCCAGAGCCGGCTCGGGATCTTCGGCCTCGCGGCGGCCATCGTCATCCTGCTGCTCCTGCAGGCCGCCCTGCGCAGCTTCCGGCTCGCGGTGCTGACCTTCATCCTGCTCCCGACCGCGCTCGTGGGTGGTGCGCTCGCGGTCTGGCTCACGGGCGGGATCCTGTCCCTGGGCTCCCTGGTCGGGTTCCTGACCGTGTTCGGCATCGCCGCCCGCAACGGCATCTTGATGATCAGCCATTTCCAGCGGCTGGAGCAGGAGGGACACGAGTTCGGTCCCGAGCTCGTGCTGCGCGGGGCGAGCGAGCGGCTGGCACCCATCCTGATGACGGCCACGGCAACGGCACTGGCGCTGGTCCCGCTCGCGGTGGCGGGCAGTATTCCAGGGCACGAGATCGAGCATCCGATGGCGATCGTCATCCTCGGAGGACTGGTCACCTCGACCCTGCTCAACCTGTTCCTGCTGCCGTCGCTCTACCAGCGGTTCGGCCGGAGCCGTCGGAGCGTCCTGGCCACGGTATAAATCCTGGACGGCTGACGTCCCGGTCCTTGCCAGACGCTGCAGCGGGTGCTTCACTCAGGGAGAGCTCGCATCGGCGGGGGCCTGGGGGGGTCAGACAATGAGGACATGGATAACGCCTGCGCTTCTTGCCGCGGCGGTGACGGTGGCGCCGACGGCGGCCTCGGCGGACGTGGTGGCACATTGGCAGATGGACGAGGGGGCCGGAGCCGCGGTCATGATCGACTCGGCCCCGCTGGGCGGAGACAACCACGGCACGATCGTGAACGTCACGACGGGGGTGCCGGGACTGGTCTCCGGCAACGCCTACAGCTTCTCGGGCGAGACCGCGTACGTGGAGGTGCCTGACGCCGACGGACTCGACCCGGGCAGTAGCACGATCAGGCTCACCGCCACGGTGCTCGCCGTGAACGTGCCGATGCCTGACGACAGCTACGACCTGGTGCGCAAGGGCTACTCCACCACCCGCGGTGGGGACTGGAAGATGGAGATCAAGCGGAACCCCAACAACCACTCGGTGGGCCGACTCCACTGCAGCTTCAAGGGCGTGCTGCCCGACGGCCGCCGTCGCACCGTGGCGCGGGTGGCCCAGGTGGACATCATCGATGGGCGCACCCACACGCTGCAGTGTCTCCGGACCTCGACGGGGGTGACCGCGCTGGTGGACGGCAGGGCGTTCACGAAGAGCGGCGCTTCCGGCAGCATCGCCAACGACCAGCCTGTCGTCGTCGGCGCCAAGATGTCGGGCGACGACGTGCTGCAGGGCACGCTGGACGAGGTCATCGTCGACATCGGGTAGTCACGAGCGGCGACGGCGAGCGACTCCGACGGCGTCCAGCAACCGGTCGCTGGCCCCGAGCCGCGTCTCGGCGCCGATGGCCTTCGCTGCCTGGGCCCGACGGTCCCTCGAGCTCGCTGACTCCGCGAGGCATTCGCCCAGGAACCGCTCGAAGTCGGCCGCCGTGTCGAGGAGCGGCCCGGGGATCAGGTCCCGGTAGCCCTCGACGTTGAGGCCGCGCGCTGTCTCGTACTGCTCGAGATCGGGACAGTAGAACCCGATGGGTCGATCGACTGCGAGGTAGTCCGTCCACACGCTGCTGTAGTCGGTGATGAGCCCGTGGCTGCGCCCCAACAGCTGGTAGACGGTCACCTGCGCGCGCTGGAGGACCTCGCCGTCGATCACGTGCAGGCCGGTGGCGCCGTAGTCGTCGGCATCGAGCGGGTGCGGCTTCACGACAACCGTGACACCCAGCCGGTCGGCGGAGCGCGCCACGTCACTCAGCAGGCGACGGACCCGCTCGGACTCGGACAGGTCCGCGGCATCCGCCCAGTTACGCACCTTCGCGAGCCGCCGACCGCGGTACTCGGTCCGACGGTACGTCGGCATCCACAGGACGAACGGCTTCTCCGGATCGAGTCCGAGCGCGTGGATCTCCTCGTCGCTGAGGGGCCGCTCGAACTGGTCGATCCTCGGATTCCCGGTCACCAGGACGCCGCTCGGGGCGACGCCGAAGTAGACCGGGCGCTGCTCCCCCCACAATTGGGTCCCGGCCACGGTGTACGTCGACCGCACGTTGGCGAACCGCTTGCTCATCTTCGGACCGTCGCCGTGCCAGAGGTTGACGAACGTGCGGCGCCGCGGCGCCGGAGGCGATCCATAGAGGCCGTGGGTGAAGAAGACGTAGCGGGCCGTGGCGTAGGCGAGGAATGCCTTCTTGGAATCCTTGGGGACCAGACGAATCCGGTCGCGCCCCTCGGCGCCGGCCAGGAGCCATTCGACCGACTCCGGCGGACTGTTGATCAGCCAGTACACGGGAAGACGCCTCGCCAGCGCCCGAACCGTCTCCACGCTGTTGCCCTCCTCGTCGGGAAAGCCGGCGACCACGGCGTGTCGGCGGGCCGGCAACACGGAGAGCGCCAGCCGCAGCAGGAGCAGCTCCCCGCCGGTCCTCAGCTCCTCAGTACGCATCGCTCATGCCTCGAGGGCGTGGACGAGGCGACGTTCGCTGTCGCGCATCAGCAGTCGCGCGTGGGCGCCGATGACTCGCAGCTTGACGGCCAGGCGGGTCTGGCCATCGTTCTGGGCAGCCAGCTCCCGCATCCGACACCACCGTCGGCAGAGCTGGTGGAGGTACTTGAGCTCGAACAGCGGCGGGCGTGCCGGCCCGGCGTAGTAGCCCGTCAGCAGCCGATCCTCCATGCGCTGGCGCACGGCCGCGACCGGCGGCAGCACCAGCTCGGGCGCGAGCCGGATGATCCCCGACGTGAGAGCGACGTACCGGACGAGGTCGTCCTCGGGAAGGCCGACGGCCTCCAGCGACGCATCCAGGCCCACCGTGGAGCCGTCCCGCGCAAGCAGGATGTTGGCGGGGCCGAAGTCCCCGTGCAACCGCACCTGCCGAGACGTCGCCAGCTGTCGTGGGAACTCCTGCAGCGTCCGCCGGACCTGCTCGGGCAGGTCCAGGCCGAGGGGGTGGAGCTTCTCCTCGGCGACCGCGAGGACCTGCTCGGCCTGCGCCTTGAGGTCGACCTCGACCGGTGGCAGGGGATCCAGGGTGTGCAGGTGTCTCAGGAAGGTGCCGGAGGCGGAGAGCCCGTCGAGCAGCGTCGTGGGCCGGCGCAGGCTGCCGTAGCCCAGCAGGTCCTTGACCGTCCCTCCGTCGACGTACTCCATCACGAGGGCGTCGACGTCGGGAAGGAACGCGACGGGCTCCGGTACCCGGAACGCCAGGCCGAGCCGGGCGAAGTGCTCGTGAAGCCGCCGAAGTGCGTCGAACTCCTCCCGGGCGCTCAGCGGACTCGAGACATCGTCCTGGGACCACGCGGTGTGAGGCTGCTTGACGATCCAGCGAGGGGCCGCCAGCGTGGATCCAGGTGAGCCGATCACGTAGATGTTCGATCGCCCCGCGAGTCGTTGCCGCTCGATGGTGAGGCCGCCCCCGGACCCGATCGGGAGTCCCACCGCGCGCGCCGTAGCCTGCAGCACCTCCTCACTCGGCGTACCCGGGACGAGCCGCCCGCCGTCCACCTGCGCCGGGGGGCGCCACTGGCCGCCTCTCACCGGAGCCCTCGCCAGACCGTCGTCACGATCTCCTTCGCGAGCTCGTCGGCCGGCCGGGTGCCGTCGAGCCGGTGCAGGCGGTAGCGGGGCACCTGCTCCTGGTACAGCTCGGCCATGTCCGCGAGCTCCTGCGGTGTCTGCTCCTGCCGGCGCCCGTACGCGACCTCGCTGGAGACGTCGACGAGGAACCCGACATCCGGCTTGGGGCTCATCACCTCGAACAGCTTGCGCTGCCACTTGATGTCGATGCCGCGCATGCGGGTGAAGCGCAGGTCGAGCTTGACCATCGTGTCGGGGCTGAACCTGTCGAAGACCAGAAGCTTGGTGCCACGAGGCCGCCACAGCACGAACCGCCACAGGTGGGCACAGTTGAACAGCACCACCACGTAGCCCCAGGCTGTGGTCCCGACCCGGCTCCCGTGCAATGCATGCGGAATCAGCTGGTCGCGTTCCGTGCCGGCGTACGCGCTGCTGGGGCGGTCGAGGATCGGGAACCTCACTCGGAGCAGTGCAGCGTTCTTGAACCCCGCCCAGTGGTCGACCGATGCGACGCCCAGCTCACCCAGCTCGTCCTTGAGCCTCGTCACCTGCGTGCTCTTGCCGGAACCGTCCAGCCCGGAGAAGGACACCACCGCCGGCCGGAGCCTCCGGGGGCGAGCACCCAGCAGGACGCGCGCCTTCGCGCCAACCGGTCCGTCGCGCAGCACGACCGACGCGAGTCCGGCCACACGAGCCGACGGCCGGAGCGGGCCCGGTGAGTCGTAGGCACGGCGCAGCAGCTCGACCGCGCCGGCCATGCCCAGCGGCCCGGCCAGTCTCAGCGAGGCCTCCCAGGCGCCGGGATCGCGGGCGAGCGCTCCAGACACGCGGCTGCGTGCCTTCGGCGTCAAGCCCCCGCGGCGGGTCACGGTGCCTCGGGCCGCGAGCAGCAGCACGACGGCCGGGCTCGGCATCACCAGGTGGCGGAAGCCCGGGATCGGCTCGGCGTCCTGGAACAGCGACGAGGCATCGGACTCCGACGTCCGCCACCGCTCGGTCGAGGACAGCTCGACGCCGTAGGCCCCCGGCGGGCCGAACCTCGCCCAGGCATGGCCCCAGCGGATGAAGCCGGCGGCGTGGAGCCAGCTGGTGATGGCCGCGTGGTCATGGGGTGCGGCCACCAGGTCGAGGTCTCGACCACAGGGCGGCGCGGAGCCCTCCACCAGCACGGGCCCCGTGGCCACGGCGTCGATGGCCTCAGCCGTCTCCTGACGAAGAGTCATCATCTCCACGTCGGCCTCTTGTTCACTCGTCTCACGATTCATGGTCGTCATCCCGAAATTCGGGCCAGTATCCTCAGGTTGGGACGCAGCGTCGCGTGCGTCGAGATGGAGAGCCGCCGTCGTACGGCGGCCCAGTTGGCCAGGTAGTAGGCCACGGAGATGACCAGGGCCGACGCGGCGAGGCCGGTGATGCCCCAGAGGGAGGCGCAGACCACGCCGGAGACCACCCGGGTCGCCACGACGGTCCAGGTGATGAGGGCCAGGTCGCCCTCGTGGTGCGACATCGAGAGCGCCTTGCCGGACATGCCACTCAGCGAGCTCGCGAGGTACCCCGTGGCGATCAGCATGAGGGCGGGCGCCGCGCCCTCGAAGCCCGCACCGAACACCGTGCGCAGCACGAACTCCGGCGCGATCACCATCGGTAGCCACAGCACCGCACTGAACGCGGTGGTGACCGAGGCCGCCGTCCGGATCAGCGTCTGGAGCTTCGTCCGCTCGCCGCCCGACGACAGCCGCGCGATCGCTGGGCTGAAGACGGTCGCCAGGGAGGTGGCTGGGATCACGAGCAACCGCCCGAGGCGCTGGCTGGCGGCGAACAACGACGTCGAGCCCGCGGACAGGACGGCTCCGGCCAGCCACAGCTCCACGGTCGAGTTCAGGTAGCCGCCGCTCTGGCTGAAGCTGAAGCGCCAGTCCCTCCTCAGGATGATCCGCAGCTGGCGGAACGTGTGATGCGGTGCCGTCGTCGTCGGCCAGCTCCGGCTCAGCACCCGCTGGACGTAGCACAAGGGGACGAGATAACCGGCGACGATGCCGAGCAGCACTCCCGCCAGTCCCAAGCTCGGAGCGAAGTAGGCCACCAGACCAACCCCGGCTGCCTGCGTGAGCGCCACCATCGCGCCGCCAGAGCGCCCACTCAGCAGGCTGGCGGTCCGGATGTGGCCCAGGCCGCGCAGGAAGTTCGCGCTGAGGAGCTGGTAGCCCGACTGGTAGACCAGCACCCCGCTCAGGACGGCGGTCAGGACCTCCAGGTCCTCGCCGGGACTGATCAGCCACACGACGGCACCGGTGGCGGCCGACGCCACGGGTAGCGGCACGAGCAAGACCGCCCGGACCTGCTGCCGTAGCGCCAGCAGGGTCTTCGTGTCCTGGGCGCGAGAGGCCTCGCGGAGACCCGCTCGGTGTAGCCCCAGGAGGGCCAGCTGGGCGATGAGGCCGGAGACCGTCAGCAGCACGACGAGGTGGCCGAAGCCGGACGGACCCAGCAACCGCGCGGCGATGACGTTGACCGCCAGGTAGCCCACGATCGCCAGCGCGTACGACGGGACGAAGTAGGCCAGCGCCCGCAGCAGCGAGACCGGGGACGGGCGCGCCTGCAGGGTCGACGTGGAGTCCCCGATCTCTCCCATGCGCTGTCCCCCTGTGCCTGCCATGACCCTCCGGGCTGCTGCCCGGCCCACATGTGGGCCACCCTTACTTCACTGAATGCTCGAGCACCGGCCGCACGGCGACCGGTGACGTGGCAACACTAGTCAGCGCTGCGCCCGGATGTGCGGCGTTGGCAATCTTGTTCCGGTGTTGTTCCGCCCCTGCGACCCAGAGGCCACCCCGGATCCGGAAACCCGAGGGCCGCCACGGTCATGTGCTCGGCGCGGTGCGCGACCAGGCGAGCGAGGAGGTGACGCTGATCTCCGCCAACGAGGTGGGAGGAGCCTTCAGCTCGCGGGCCGCCTCGGAGGCCGCCACGTGGCTGGCCAGCGGATCGTCTCGCCGGATGTCGATGAGCTGGCCGGTCTCCCCCGACACGAGCGCCTCGACGCAGTGGCGCGCCACCACGTCGGAGTCGAGGAGGGAGTCGGCCGGCTCCTCCCCGAAGGCCCTGGTCCGCATCGGAGTGCCGGTGCGTTCGGGGTTGATGCAGTTGACGCGTACGCCGTACGGCGCCCACTCCTCGGCCAACGCCTGCGTGAGGTTGACCACGGCCGCCTTTGCCGACGAGTAGAGGCTGTACCCACTGCGCCCACGGGTGTACGAGCTCGAGCTGAACAGGAGCAGGCTGCCCTGGGTCCTGGCCAAGTGCGGGAAGAACTCCTGGGCGATGAAGATAGGAGCGAAGTAGTTGATCTCCGTGGCCTCGTACACGGTCTCCTCGGACGTCTCGGTCAGGGGTCCTCGCGGCAGGACCCCGGCGGTGTTGACGACCATGTCGACGCGGTCGGTGGCCGCGAGCACACTGGCCACGGCCGCGGCGATGTCCTTGCGGCGCTCGACGTGCGTCCCGGTCGATGACCGGCTGAACGTGAAGACATCGGCACCGTGCTCTCGAGCGAGGTCGGCGATGCCCTTGCCGATGCCGTAGCTGCCTCCGAAGACGACGACGGTCTTGCCCGTGAGCGAGCTCGAGTCGGCCGGCAGGCGTCGTGAGGGCGCCTGCTGGTTGGTCAGGTGGTACAGCTTGTCGGCGATGTAGACGTCGATCGGCTCGGTGACCTTCATGTTCCGGTCATCGCCATCGACGACCCAGATCGGTACGTCGGGGAGGAACCGGAGCACGACCGCGCAGTCGTCGGTGGCGAGGAAGTCCGGCTCCTGGGCCGCGGCAGCGTAGGCGCGACGTAGTACAGAGCCCCGGAATGCCTGCGGCGTCTGACCTCGACGGAGGGCGGCGCGAGGCGGGATGTTCCTGATCGTCCCCTCCTCTGTCACCTCGATGATCGTGTCGGCTGACGGGATCGCGACGTCGACAGCGTCGTAGCGGTCGAGAGCGTCGTAGCACTCCGTGATGATCCGTGCGCTGACGAGAGGCCGCACGGCGTCGTGGAAGAGGATCTTGCAGTCGACGTCACCGATCGCGTCGAGCGCCCGCAGCGTGGTGCCGTTGCGGGTGTCCGCGCCCTCGTGGACCTGCGTCACCTTGTCGTACCCGCCCGACCGGACGAGAGCATGCACCGCGTCGAGGTGACCACGAGCCATCATGATGATGATCTCGTCCACCGCGGGGTGAGCCTGGAACGCGGCCACGGTGTGCTCCAGGATGGGGCGGCCGGCGATCTTGATGAGCTGCTTGGGGATGCCAAGACCCATCCGTGCGCCGACGCCGCCGGCTAGGATCACTGCCACGTTGCGCCTCATGCGGGCGTCCCGGCGAGGTCGACGTCGTGGGCAGCGCCCCGCGTCGGTTCGGGCTCATCCCTGAGCTGATCCGCGCACCACAACATGCCTTTTCCCCCTAGGCCAACCCGTCCCCCGCGGGTTCACCGACCCATCGTGGGCCGTTCACCTGTCGTTTGGCAATCTATCCGACAGATTCTGCTGACTTTCGCCCGTTTCGTCCGCGGCCCGCAGGGCCGTCCTAGACTGACGCGGCACGTCGAAGGGGGAGCACCATGGCGTCCATCGAGGACGGGAGTGCGTCCGAGCCTGCCCCCGTCGGCGGTGAGCACGACCTGACGGCCGCAGTCTTCGACGGACTAGACCGGGCGGGCGTGAGATGGGCCCTGCTGCGCGGACGCTCGACCTTGGGCGAGCCGGGTGGTGACGTGGACCTGCTGGTGGCCGCGGAGGACCTCGACTCCTTCGAGGATGTCGTGTTCGAGCTCGGGGCGTTCGTGCTCCCCCGGATGCGGGTGCCCACGTCGTGGTCCCGGGCGGTCCTGCGTCACTCATGGCACCGCTTCTACGTGGTGTCGACGCCTTCGTCCGGGGTGTCCCTCAAGCTCGACGTCGTCACTCAGCTCGTCTACAACAAGCAGAAGAAGCTTGTTTCGGAGCTCGAGGACGGCTGCCTGGCGAGGCGAGTCGAGGACGGCGGCGTGCACGTCCTCGACCCCACCGACCACTTCTGGACGGTGCTCCTGCATTGCCTGCTGGACAAGCGCCACGTCGCACCACACCGCGCCGCGGAGCTGGAGTCGGTCGTGACGCAGGTCGTTCGCCCGAGCGCGGGCGAAGAGTTCTTCGACTCGCTGTGCCCTCCGGGGTACTCCGCCGACGAGGCGGTCGCCCAGGTGCTCGACCGCGACTGGGAGGCACTGACCGCGGCGGGACGACTGATCCTGTGCCCCGGCGAGGGGTCTGCCAGAGAGGAATCGGCGGCGTCTGCTCCCGGTCCGCTGACGCAGCGGCGCCGCGGCGGAGCCGGCCAGGCTACGCCACGCCTGGCGCGCGGACTGCGCGCGGCGGCGGTGTCCGCCTATCCCGCGTTGTGGCGGCGAGCCGGACTGGGGGTGGTGCCGCGCGTCCTCGACATCGTCGAGGAGGGTGCTGTCGACGCCACGGTGGTGCGGCTGCGACGACGGCCGGCCCGGTGTGAGATCTCCCTGCTGACGAGCGTCGAGCAGCGACGCTCACTGGCCGCCCGGCTTCGCAGCGAGCACTACGTCCCGGTCCGGGGTCGCTGGCACCGGTTGACCACCGTCGGTCTCGAACGGGTCTCGCTCGTCACCGCCGAACAGCTCGGACTCTCCCTCGACGTAGCCGATCAGGTCCGTCGTACCTCGGTTCCCATGGCCGGCCGCACACACTGCCGCCGTGCGGCCACCGGTCCGTGGCTCGACGCCGTCGCGGAACCTGCGCGAACTCGACCCGTGAGAACACCGCCTGGCGCGGGCTAGGTCACCGGCAGGCCGGCCAGCCCGGCGGCCAGGCCCAGCACCGCGCAGAGCCCCAGGGTCCGTAGCACGGACCACCGCCACCGGAAGATCAGGAGCCCGGCCACGATGCTGATCGCGAGCGGCACCCACCGCAGGGTGTCGAGCACGGGCCACTCGACCGTGAGCGGACCCCAGCTCGCCCGTTCGGTGACGGCGAACAGCGTGTGGAGCGCGAAGAAGAGGGCCAGGTTGGCGATGACGCCCACGACCGCGGCGGTGATGCCGGTGAGCGCCGACGACAGCGTCCGGTTGCCGCGCAGCCGCTCGACGTACGGCGCGCCGAGGAAGATGAGGACGAAGCACGGGACGAACGTGACCCAGGTCGTCAGCAACGCTCCGAGGACCGCGGCCAGCCACGGGTCGAGTGAGCCGGGGTTGCGGTAGGCGCCCACGAACGCGACGAACTGGACGACCATGATCAGCGGGCCGGGCGTCGACTCCGCCAGGGCGAGCCCCCGCACCATCTCCCCCGGCGCCAGCCAGCCGTAGACCTCCACCGCCTTCTGCGCCACGTAGGCGAGCACGGCGTACGCGCCGCCGAACGTGACCAGCGCCGCCCCCGAGAAGAACAGCCCCTGCTCGGTGAAGACCGAGTGGACGCCGGTCAGCCACGCCACGAAGCCCAGCGGGACTCCCCAGGCCACCAGGCCCACCGCGAGGACCCGGGCCGCGAGACGCCCGCTCGGCCGTTCCGCGTGCAGCTGGTCGTCCGGCACCAACGGCGCCGGGCCGTCCTCCTCAGCCTTGGGTCTCGCGGTCATCGCCTCCGACGCCCACCGCCCGACGACCAGTCCCAGGACGGCGGCGACGGCGACGACGACCGGGAACGGCACCCGCACGAACGTCAGCGCGACGAACGCGGCCACGGCGAGCGAGACCAGCGCCGGGTGGCCGAGCGCCCGCCTGCCGACCCGGACCACGGCCTGGGCCACGATCGCCAGCACCGCCGGGGCGAGCCCGGCGAACACGGCCGCGACGGCGGTGGTCTCGCCGTACCCCACGTAGATCGCCGACAGCGCCAGCAGGGCGGCGACGCCCGGCAGCACGAAGAGCACCCCCGCGACGAGGCCTCCGCGAACCCCGTTGAGGAGCCATCCGACGTAGATGGCCAGCTGTTGAGCCTCAGGACCGGGCAGCAGCGTGCAGAAGCTCAGAGCGTGCAGGAACCGGCGCTGCCCGATCCACCGCCGCTCCTCCACGAGCTCGCGCTGCATCACCGCGATCTGCCCCGCTGGCCCCCCGAACGTCTGGAGCGAGATGGCGAACCACGCCCGTACCGCCTCCCGGAACGGCACGACGTCTCGTACGTCGCCACCCTCACCGGTCACGATGGTTCCTTCCAGAAGGCCGCCGCCGCCGTCGCCGCGAAAAGTCTAGTCATGAAGTGGACAAAGTCCGCCGAACGGCCGCACGGTCGGGGGCGCGCCGCAGGCACATGCTGCCAGTCCCGTCGCACCTCGGTCGGGCCGGGACGCTCGGCCGCGGGCTGACCTCGGGTCGACACCGTCAGCCAGCTCGACGAAGCGTCGGCCAGGCGGGCATCCCGTGCGGAGGACGACCCCGAACTCGTCACCGACCCGTGTCGGCGTTCTAGATCGCTCAGGCGAGGGACAAGAAGAGCTTTTCCATCTTCTTCACGTCGACGCTGTCGATGTCGTCGCCGTTGGTCAGGCACTGCTGCAGCCCGGTGGCGACGATCGCGAAACCGGCTCGGTCCAGCGCGCGGGAGACTGCCGCGAGCTGAGTGACGACGTCTTCGCAGTCTCGGCCCCCCTCGAGCATCTTCAGCACCCCCTCGAGCTGCCCGCGGGCGCGCTTGATGCGATTGATGATCGGTGTCATCTCGCCGGGATCCAGTTCCATCAGCGTTCTCCGTCGGGTGAGTCCAAGGAAACCAGCGCGGCGGTGAGCCGCTGCTTGGCGTCCGCGGCAACGGTGTCCAAGGACTCGCTGTCGACCAGTCCCGCCATCGCGTCCGGGTCGAACGCCTCCACGATCGTGGTGTCCTCGTCGACACCGCGGACCACCACGTTGCACGGCAGTACCGCGGCGATCGACGGCTCTGCGATCAGTGCCTCGTGGGCGAGCGCGGGACGGCACGCCCCGAGGATGACTTGCGACGCGACGTCGACGTCGAGCTTGGCCTTGAGCGTGGCCTTGAGGTCGATCTCGGTGAGGATCCCGAACCCCTGCTCTTCCAGGGCCGTGCGCACCATCTGGACGGTGACGTCGTACGGGCGGGCCACGGTCGTGGCGATGGTGTAGTCGTTCATCCGGCGGATCCTCTTCTGCTCGGCAAGGGACGGACACGGCTCAGGGCCCGGTGTAGGCACGCGTCCGACTATACCCCCCTCCGTATTGCCCCGGCCGTTTGGGCAATACCCCCGGGGGTGTGTACGGTGGCTGGTCGAATACCCCGACCGGTATCCGGGTACCCAGAGGGATCCCCGGCTGTGCGGCACGGCAGGGCGGCCACCCGAGGCGAGCTCCTCACCGCTGCCGCTGAGTTCCAGGAGCATCCGACGACGAACAGGAGCCCTTGATGAGCACCGACCTGACGATCATCCCGATCGAGACGCCCTCGCTCGGCGATCGCACCTACGTGGTCCACGACGGGGAGGTCGCCTTCGTGGTCGACCCGCAACGCGACATCGACCGCGTCCTGGACGTCCTGGAAGGACACCGGGTGCGGCTCACCGACGTGCTCGAGACCCACATCCACAACGACTACGTCACCGGCGGACTCGCCCTCGCCAAGCGCACCGGCGCGGCGTACCACGTCAACGCGGAGGACGAGGTGTCGTTCGACCGCACCCCGATCCAGGACGGCGACACCGTCACGATCGGCGACCGGATGCGTCTCACGGCTCTGTCGACACCGGGCCACACCTTCACCCACCTCTCCTACGTCCTGACCGACGAGCACGCCTCGGCAGGCAGCGACGGCACGGTCGGCGTGTTCTCCGGCGGTTCGCTGCTGTACGGCGCGACCGGGCGGCCCGACCTGCTCGGCGAGGAGCACGCCGACGCACTGGCCCGCCACCAGCACACCTCGGCCCACAAGCTGGTCGACCTGCTGCCCGACCCGGCTGAGGTCTTCCCCACCCACGGGTTCGGATCGTTCTGCGCGGCGACCCAGTCCGATGCCACCGAGTCCACGATCGGGCAGGAGAAGCAGTCCAACCCGGTGCTCACCCAGGACGAGGAGACCTACGTCCGCGAGCTCCTCGACGGACTCGGTGCGTTCCCGGCGTACTACGCCCACATGAGTCCCGCCAACGCGGCCGGTCCTTCCGAGCCTGACCTCGCTCCGCCCTCGGCGGCCGACCCCCGAGAGCTCCGCCAGCGCATCGAGGCCGGCGAGTGGGTCGTGGACCTGCGCAACCGGACCGCGTTCGCCGCGGGCCACGCACCGGGGACACTCAACTTCGGCCTCGACGGCGCGTTCGCGACGTACCTGGGCTGGCTGATCACCTGGGGGACGCCGGTGACCCTGCTCGGCGACACCCCCGAGGACGTGGCCGAGGCCCAGCGCGAGCTCGTCCGGATCGGCATCGACCGCCCCGCTGCGCAGGCCACGGGCGGGCCCGAGAACTGGTCCGACGAGCCACTCGGGTCGTTCCCGACCGGCACCTTCGCCGACCTCGAGCAGGTCCGCCGCCACCGCCCGGTGACCGTCCTCGATGTCCGCCGCGCCGACGAGTACGACAAGACCCAGATCAAGGGTGCGGTCAACATCCCGATCCACGAGCTGCCCCGCCGCGTCGACGAGGTGCCCGAGGGTGAGCTGTGGGTGCACTGCGCCAGCGGCTACCGCGCCAGCGTGGCTGCCTCGGTCCTCGACGCGGCCGGCCGGAGCTTGGTCGCGATCGACGACAGCTTCGAGAACGCCGAGAAGGTCGGCCTGCACCTGGTCGGCACCGAGGCGTGACCCTGCTGCTCGCGATCGTCGCCGGGGTCCTCATCGGGCTCAGCCTCGGCGCGCTCGGCGGCGGCGGCTCCATCCTCGCCGTACCGGTCCTGGTCTACCTGTTGGGTCAGGACGCAGCGCAGGCGACCACCGGTTCCCTGGTCGTCGTCGGCGTCACCTCATTGATCGGTGCGGTGACCGCCCACCGAGCAGGCAACGTGATGCTCGGCCGCGGCGTCACCTTCGGCATCGTGGCGATCGGGGGTGCCGCCGCGGGCGCGAAGGCCTCGGCCCACGTGGCCGACGCCGTGCTGCTCGCCGCGTTCGCCATGCTGATGCTCCTCGTCGGCGGACTGATGGCACTGCGACAGTTCCAGCACCTGCGCCACTCCCGCGACGCCCAGCAGGAACCACCGGGCACCCATGCGTCGGGGCGGCCGACGCTGGACGACCCGATCATCACCTTCCACGCGGGGTTCACGTGCAACTGCCCCCGTGCGGCCAAGGTCCTGATCACGGCGACCACCGTCGGCCTGCTCACAGGGTTCCTCGGTGTCGGGGGCGGGTTCCTGGTCGTACCCGCTCTCGTCCTCGCGCTCGCGCTGCCGATGACCTACGCCGTGGGCACCTCGCTGGTCGTCATCACCTTGACCAGCGCCGCTGCCCTCGCAGTACGCACCGGTGTCGGATCCGCACCCGACTGGCCCGTGGTCGCCGTCCTCACCGCCGTCTCCGCGGTGAGTGGCGTCGCCGGCGCCCGACTCGCCGACCGCGTCGACACCACCAAGCTCTCGGCAGCCTTCACCGTCCTGGTGCTCGGCGTAGCCCTCTACACCACCACCCAGGCGCTACCCGCGCTCATCTGAGCCGCTCACCCACGATCCCCCTCACCCACGACACGAGCTCTCCCCACCCACCAGGAATGGAGGCACCCATGTGCCGAGCAGTCCGATGCAAGACCTGCGGCAAGACCACTTGGGCCGGATGCGGCCAACACATCGCGAAGGTCAAGGCTGGTGTCCCTGCTGGCCACTGGTGCCCGGGCGGACACAGCAAGGCCGAGAAGGCCGCGGCCAGCGGATCGAACGGCGGGAGCTTCTTCGGCAAGCTCTTCGGCCGGTCCTGAACGAGAGGGCGGATGGGTACCACCCGGACGTAGTGGCGACCTCCGGTGCATGATGGCGCCATGGGGAGCAACGGCACGAGCTCGGTTGGTGTCACCGAACGCGGCCTGCGGTCCATGCGCGGTTGGAACCTGGCGCTCACCCTGGTGCACCTCGGACAGGCGGTCGCGGTCCTCGCGCTGGCGACAGATTTCGCCGTCACGGTCACCCGGTCGCTGCCCGCCGGTCCTCCGGGGACGCCGCCGGGATCGCCCGAGGATCTCTTCGACCTTCCGATCGGTGCCGCCGTCGCGACGTTCCTCGCGCTCGCCGCACTCGACCACCTGCTCACAGCGACGGTCTTCCGCCGCACCTACGAGAGCGATCTTCGCAATGGGATCAACCGGTTCCGGTGGGTGGAGTACTCGTTCAGCGCGACGCTCATGGTGGTCCTCATCGCGCTGTACACCGGCATCGACGGGATCTCGGCTCTCATCGCCATCGCGGGCAGCAACGTCGCCATGATCCTGTTCGGCTGGCTGCAGGAGAGCTCCAATCCTGCGGCCGGTTCCGCGGTGACGATGAGGCCCTTCTGGTTCGGCTGCGTCGCGGGAGCTGCGCCCTGGGTCGCGATCGGCTACAACCTGGTGGCTGCCGAGCAGGTCCCCGGTTTCGTGATCGGGATCTTCGTGTCACTGTTCGTCTTCTTCAGCAGCTTCGCTCTCAACCAGTGGCTGCAGTACCGGCGGATCGGGCCCTGGCGCACCTACGCGTACGGCGAGAAGGTCTACCTGGTGCTCAGCCTGGTGGCGAAGTCGGCTCTCGCTTGGCAGATCTTCGCCGGCTCGCTGGCGTCGTAGCGAGGACGGCTGGGCGCCCGGCCGGGTTGGTGTCGGCGCGGCCACCTCAGTCCCCCACGCGGCCGGGAGGCCCGGTCCGGGCCGGATGGTCTCCTGGCAGGCCGCCCTCGTCGCGTCGGCCGAGCCGGCTCGCCCTCCGGCGCGAAGGGGTTCGCTTCAGCGTCGGAACGACCGGGCCCACGACTTGAGTCCGAGTACTCAGCTCCCTCGAGTTGGAAACCAATAGCCTGGCGATCAACGTCAAGGGAGTAGATCATGAGTGTGGCCACGACCCGAACCGGGGCACGTCTGGTCCGAGCGCGCAGCGTCGCCAGCTTGGCCGTACCCGTGGTCCTGGCCCTCACTGTTCCTCCGGTCGGCTTCCTGGCGTCCCTGCTACTGCCGCTCCTCGCGGCGCGAGCCCGCTCCCGGCTCTGGCCTCAGACCTCCCCGAACCTCGGGCACCTGTGCGCGGGGCTCGCAGTGACAGGGCTGTGGCTGCCAGCGCTGTTGGCTGTTGTCTCGGGCGGGCGAGTGGGGTCCGAGGCCACCACCTGGCTGATCCTGCCGTTGTGTGCCCCGGCGGGAGCAGCACTGATAGTGCCTGCCCTGGTGGGCGCCGGTGCCTACGTGCTCGGGCTCACGGTCGGCGCCATCGTTCGCAGCCCTTGGCCCTGGGTCGTTGGGGCGTGGGCTGCGCCGCTCGCCTATGCGGGGGCTGGTCGTTGGTTGGTCGACTTCGCCTGTTTCGCATAGGTCACTGGGCCCGACGCTCGACCATGGCGGTACGCCGCGTCGCCCCCCGCAGGCCCTGGCTAGCATCGGGGCATGCCATCGTCCGAGAGCGCGGAGCGCTTCGAGTTCGCGTTCGCTTCCAGCTATCGTCTGCCGGCGCTGCTCTTCGGAGTGACACCGTGGACTGCCTGGGTGGAGGTCACCACCGACGAGCTGCGGGTGCGGTTCGGCCCGTGGAGCTTGCGAACTCAGCGAACGAACATCACCGACGTCCAGGTCAGCGGCGGCTACTCCTTCCTGAAGACGGCCGGCCCGGCCCATCTGTCCTTCACCGACCGCGGCGTCACCTTCGCCACCAATGGTGATCGCGGTGTCTGTCTGACGTTCCGTGAACCCGTCAAGGGAATCGATCCCACCGGCCGAGTCCGACACCCGGGAGCCACCATGACTGTCGCCGACCCGGACGCGCTAGCGTCCCTGCTGAGCGCAGCCAGCTGAGGCGACCTCGCCGCGGCGACCCGCTACGCCACCGAGCAGGGTGCCGACGTGATCACGGTCAGGATCGGCTTCATTGCTGGCAGCGGTCTGGTGATCTCCAACCCAGTCGTGCCGCTGGAGGACGGGTGGGATACCGAACGGGCCCGCCAGCGACACCGGACCGATGTTGAGCGCCACGGCTGCCATTCAGCTACAGCGGACCCGGCGCGGTTACACCGCCTCGGCGGTGACGAGGCTGATCGGTCCGGCGAGCGGTGCGTGGCCGGTCGTCTTCCACCCTGCGGCATCGAGCCAGGCGGTGCCCTCGTCGACGCTGTAGACGTCGCCGTCATTCAGGTGGATGGCGAACTCACCGGCCATGAGCGCTGCGGCCAGCGGCTGGGTGTGCGTCTCATCTGTCCAGAAGTCGGCGATCAGGACTCGGGAGCCCGGCTCTGCCGCTGCCCTGATCCGCTGCAGGATCGAGAGGTTGGTGTCCGGAGTGAAGTAGTGGACGAGGTTGGCGAGGAGGAAAGCGTTGTAACCGTGGGGTACCTCGTCGACCAGGACGTCTCCTTCATGGACATCGACCCGGTCGGCGAAGCCGCTTGCGCGCAACGTCTCCCGGGCGACGGCGGCGACCTCGGGGATCTCGAACACCGTCGCCGTGAGTCCGGAGTCGGCAGCCGCGAGCGAGACTGACCATGAGCCGGTGCCGCCCCCGATGTCCAGCACCCGGCTCGCCGTGGGCAGTGATGCTGCGAGCGGAAGGGCACGGCAGGCGGCCGTGGTGGCTGCCGCGATGCCGTTGGACATGATCGGCACCATCTCGTCGTCGATCTCGAAGATCTCGTGTGCCGGACGGCCGCGGCCGAGGGCGCCGGCAAGGTCGGTCCAGGCGGGATAGCTCAGTCGGTCCCAGAACTTGAGGAGGGGGCGAAGGTCGGCCGGGGTACGCCCGGCCAGGAAGGTGGCTGCCACGGCACTGTTCGAGTAGTGGTTGCCACTCCTCTCCAGAAGTCCGATTGCGACCATCGCGTCCGCACTGATGCGGGCCGAACGACAGGTCAGACCGGTGCGGGCAGCGAGGCTGTCGAGGTCCGCCGGTCCCTCGCCGAGCGCCTCGAAGAGACCGAGCTCGCTCGCCGCGAACAGGTGCTTGCTGGTCATGAAGCCCTGCGCCATCTCGAAGATGCGCTCGGGTGTCACCAGACTGTTGATGGGGGTTTCGCTTGTGGTCGTCATGTGTCCAGCGTGCGCACCAGGGACGTGCATCGCCATCCCACGATTCTGGGGGTGCCTCGCTGCATGCGACCGCCGTACCCTCGAGGGGTGACCGGAGCGTTGGTGCCGCGGGTCGCCGATGACATCGAGCGGCTGGGTGCGAGCGAGCGTACCTGGGTCGACTACGGGGTTGCCGTCGCGGACGCGCTGGCAACCGTCACGGCCTTCGACGCGTACTGCTGGCACACCGTCGATCCGGGGACGATCCTCTTCACCGGGAGCGTCAACCGGAACGTCGGCTGTTCCGGCTCTTGGCTCGCGCACCACGAGTACGTGGTCGAAGACGTCAACAAGTGGTCGTACCTGGCCCACAGCGGCCGGCTCGCGGGTGCGAGCAGCATCGACACGCATGGTGACCTCGCTCGCTCGACCCGGCACGGGACCCATGAGGCAGCGGGATTCGGCGACGAGCTGCGGGTCTCCCTCGTGGTGGACGGGATCTACTGGGGAGCCGCGGCGTTCCTCCGCCACCAGGACGAACCATGGTTCACAGCGGCAGACGTGCGCAGGCTGGTCGAGCTCGCGCCAGTGATCGGTGCCGGACTTCGTCATACCCTCCTGGCGCCGCCCGGGTCGTGGCACGACCTGGGCCCGGTCGAGCACGGCCCGGGCGTCGTCGTGTTCGACGCCAACGGGGAGCCGGAGTCGATCTCGCCCGCCGCTGAACGCTGGGTCAGCGAGCTGATCGAGGACCCTCCGCCGAGCATCCCGACCGAGTCGAAGACCGTGCAGGCAGTCGCGGCCCGAGCCCGCACCATCGCGGCTGGGACCGACCCCCTCGAGCTGGCCGCGCGGGCGCGGGTGCGCACTCGATCTGGGACATGGTTGCTGCTCTACGGCACGCGCTTGAGCGGGGGATCCGACGGACGGACCGCCGTCATCATCCACCCCGCAACTCCTCAGGACGTGGCACCAGTGATCGCCTTGTCCTACGGCCTGACCGAGCGTGAGTGTCAGGTGGCCATGCAGTGCGTACAGGGACGGGTCACCAAGGAGATCGCCCGCGCGTTGTCGCTCTCGCCGTACACCGTCCAGGACCATCTGAAGTCGATCTTCGACAAGACCGGCGTGCGGAGCCGAGGCGAGCTGGTCGGGCAGATCTTCCTCGACCACTACGTGACCCGCTGGGAAGCACCGGCAAGCGTGAAACCTGGCCTGCTGGTGCTCGGCATCTCACCCGATGGAGCCTGACGCGAACGCGGCATGAGCTGCGGCGTCTCACCCCTGCCTGACACCCAGGCCACTCGCGACCACTACATCGCCAGGCCCCCGGTCTCCGCCGACCTCTCCGGGTCCTCGCTGACAGCGACGACACGAGCGCAGATTCCTAGGCCGCCCACATCGTTGACGACTAGACGACCTTCCGCGCGTCCACGTCACAATCAAGACCGCCTCTGACTCGCGTTTCCGCAGGTCAGAGGCAGTTTTTTGGTCGGGCTGACAGGATTTGAACCTGCGACCCCTTGACCCCCAGTCAAGTGCGCTACCAAGCTGCGCCACAGCCCGAAGCCCTCCCGGGATCGCCGGTCGAGCGACGTGAACCCTACCGCAGCGATCGGGCGGGTCCGGAATCGGGATCACCGCACCTGGGCGCTGTCCCGGTCGACCATCAGGGGCCTGGTGTCGACGGCCACGAAGGCAGACGCCGGGATCCGTTTCAGGTCGGAGATCAGGCGGTCCGGCCAGCCCTGGTTGCGCTCCCCCTGGAAGAACCAGGGCGACCCGTTGTCGGCGAGCACGAGGCCGTAGGTCTTCATGGCCCGCACCACCTCGCGCGCGGCCGGGGCGAAGCCCCTCGGGGCGTAGCCGGCCCTGAGCCGGAAGCGTGCCCCCATGGGCGGGAACTTGTGGCTACGTCGGGAGCCCGCGTCGTGCCGCGCCGGCCAGACGTGCCAGCGCGACGTGACGTCGGTGGTGAAGCGGATCGCGTGGTCGACGTTCCGGTTGCGCACCTCGCGCCAACGGAGCAGTCCCGGCAGGATCGGCAGCCCCGCCGCGTCGGCGGACGTCCACCCGTTCGGCCGCAGGTCGTTGCTGTCCAGGAGCCACGTGGCGCCCGACCCGGCGCGCCACCGGTTGTCGCGCACCCGGGTGTTCCACGTCTCGTAGAGCCGGCACCTGCCGCGGTCGACCACGATCGCGTGCTTGTCGCCGGCCGAGTTCCGGCCGCCCTCGATCTTGGTGTCCCGGCCGAACGGGTAGCGCACCCGGTCGCTCTCCGAGGCGTAGCCGAACCGGACCCGCACCTTGCGATGGCCGCTGCCCACGACCGTGATCGGCATGCCGTAGCTGGGTCCGTCGCCGTACGACGGACCGAAGTCGGGGTGCAGCCTGGACGTCGGCGACATCCGGCGGAGCCACTGCCGGCTGCGGGGATGGCGCGGCAGCCCCGACACGTCGGCGTTCCAGTAGTTGTCGGCCGGGAACACGCCGCACCCGCCGACGACCCTCACCTGGGCCGGCGCCGTGACGGGCCCGCGGGCGACCACCGTGGCACCACCGCACCCGCTGAACGCGAGGACGAGCAGGCCGGCGGTCAGGGTGCGCATGGCCCGACGCTAGCGCTTCCGCTTCTCCCGGGGCCGCTGCTGCAGCACGATCGGCGTGCCCACGAACCCGAACTCCTCTCGCAGCCGCCGTTCGATGTAGCGCTCGTACGACGCCTCGAGCTTGCCGCTCGTGAACAGCACGAACATCGGCGGGGCGGTGCCGGCCTGAGTGGCGAACAGCACCTTCGGCTGCTTGCCGCCGCGGACGGGGTGGGGGTGCTCGGCGACGAGCCGGCCGAGGAAGGAGTTGAGCGCACCCGTCGAGATCCGGGTCTCCCAGCCGTCGAGGGCTGCGTCGAGGGCCGGCACGAGCCGGTCGACGTGCCACCCGGTGCGGGCGGTCACGTTGATCCGGGGCGCCCAGCGGACCTGGACCAGGTCGCGCTCGACCTCACGCTCGAGGTAGTAGCGCCGCTCCTCGTCGACCAGGTCCCACTTGTTGAACGCGATCACCAGCGCCCGGCCGGCCTCGCGCACGGTCTGGAGGATCCGCACGTCCTGCTCGGAGATGGCCTGCCCGCCGTCGATCACCAGGACGGCCACCTCGGCGCGGTCGATGGCGGTCGAGGTCCGCAGCGACGCGTAGTACTCGTGGCCCGACGCCTCCTTCACCCGCTTCCGGATGCCGGCGGTGTCGATGAAGCGCCAGGTGCGCCCACCCAGCTCGACCAGCTCGTCGACCGGGTCGACGGTGGTGCCGGCGACGTTGTCGACGACCGCCCGCTCCTCACCGGCCAGCCGGTTGAGGAGCGACGACTTGCCCACGTTGGGCTTGCCCACGATGGCGACCCGGCGGGGACCACCCAGCTCGGTCTCCCGCTCCGGCGGCGGTTCGGGGAGTGCGGCGAGGACGGCGTCGAGCAGGTCACCCGAACCCCGGCCGTGCAGTGCGGAGACGGCGTACGGCTCGCCCAGGCCGAGGTTCCAGAGCCCGTGGGCCTCCGCCTCGGTGCGGGCGTCGTCGACCTTGTTGGCGGCCAGCACCACCGGCTTCTTCGAGCTGCGCAGGATCTTCACGACGGACTCGTCGGCGTCGGTGATGCCGACGGTCGCGTCGACCACGAAGAGCACGGCGTCGGCCAGGCCGACGGCGATCTCGGCCTGGGCCCGGATCCGCTCGGCGAGCCCGCGGGCGTCGGGGTCCCAGCCGCCGGTGTCGACGACGGTGAACGCACGGCCTGCCCAGTTGGCGTCGTAGGAGATCCGGTCGCGGGTCACGCCCGGGACGTCCTCCACGACCGCCTCGCGGCGGCCGATGATCCGGTTGACCAGCGTCGACTTCCCGACATTGGGACGGCCGACGACGGCCAGCACCGGCACCGGTCCGAGGCTCTCGTCGGCCTCGGGGTGCTCGTCACTCATCTGTCTCCCTCTTCGACGAGCCCGGTGTCGGGGTCGTCCTCGGCTTGTCCGGCCGGCAGCGGGCCAGGAAGCTCCTGGCCGGTCGTCGCGCGCGCCTCGTCCAGCGTGGCCAGCATCCGCTCCCGCAACAGCGCCGAGGTGTCGCGAACCATTCCCGGCGTGCGTGGCCACGGTCGCGGAGCGACGTCGACCCGCTCGCCGAAGACCAGGTCGATCGTGTGACCCCGGGGCGGGACCGATCCGATGCCGCCGCCGGGGACCCGGGTGCCCATCAAGATCACGGGTACGACCGGCGCTCCGCTGACGAGGGCGAGGTACGCCCCACCGTGGTGGAACCGGTGGAGCTCGCCGTCGCCGCGGTTGCCCTCGGGGAAGACCGCGACCACTCCCCCGTCGCGCAGCACCCGCAGGGCCGTGCGGATCGCGCGTGGATCGGTGGCGTACCGGTCGAGCGGGATCTGCCCGGCGCGGCGCAGGAGCCGGCCCATGCGTCCCACGAACATCTCTCCCTTGACGAGCGCGTGCACTGGCCGCGGGCCGAAGATCGCGAGCATCGGGCCGTCGAGCACACCGATGTGGTTGGCCGCGAAGATCACCGGCCCGGTGGCCGGCACCCGGTCGAGACCGTGCTGCCGCACGACGTACCGACGCCGGAAGTAGGTCGCCGCCGGCATCCGGAGCCGGGTCAGCATCAGCCGCGGCGGGTGCGGGACGTGGGCGCTGCTGGGGTGCTCGTGGTGGCTCACGCGGGCTCCGCCGGCCGGTCACTGACGAGCGCGACGACCTGCTCGACGACCTCGCTCGAGGGTGTACGGGGTGGTGTCGAGGTGGACCGCGTCGGCGGCCATGACCAACGGGGCAGTGACCCGGCCGGAGTCGATCCGATCTCGGGCGAGCAGCGACTCCTGGGTGCCCACGATGTCCAGGCTCCCCGTCTCGGCGGCTCGCCTCACCGCGCGCGCGGACGGGTCGGCGGTGAGGTAGACCTTCACCTCGGCCTCGGGCCACACGACCGACCCGATGTCGCGCCCCTCGACCACGATCCCGCCGGCCCCGATCACGGCCCGCTGGAGCTCCAGCAGCCGGGCACGCACCTCGGGAACGGCGCTCACGGGCGAGACGGCGGCGTTGACCTCGTCGCTGCGGATCGCCGTCCCGACGTCGACGCCGTCCACCACGATCGACGGGCCTGCGGGGTCGGTGCCGGAGAGGATCTCGGGCTCCTCGCACCGAGCCGCCACCGCGGTCGCGTCGCGCACGTCGACGCCCTGGCGCAGCAGCCACCACGTCATCGCGCGGAACATCGCGCCGGTGTCGAGGTAGCGCAGCCCGAGCCGGACGGCGACCGCGCGGGAGGTGCTGGACTTCCCGGACCCGGAGGTGCCGTCGACGGCGACGACCAGGGTCGAGCGGGAGTCGGGCGGGCTGACGGACACGGGGCGTAAGACTACCGGTGGGTCACCCAGTCACGTGATTCGAGCGACGCCAGCAGGTGCTCGGCCCGCGCCTCCTCGACCAGCAGCTCGACCAGGCCGACCGGCCGGCCGGGGTCGTGGTCGATGTGGACATCCTCGATGTTGACGCCGACCTCGCCCGCGTCGGCGAACAGCCGCGCCAGCTCGCCGGGATGGTCGGGCACCGAGACGAACACCGACCGGGTCGCGCGCGCCGGGCCGCCGTGCTTGCCCGGGATCGCCTCCGTGCCGGCGACACCGCGCGCGAGCAGCGCACCCAGGACGTCGCGGTCCCCGTCGCTCAGCGCGTTCTGGAGGGTGTCGAGCTCCTCGCGGACCTCGGCGAGCGGACCCCGCAGCGCTTCGGCGTTGAGGGTCACGATCTGCTTCCACAGGGCGGGGTCGCCACCGGCCACGCGGGTGACGTCGCGGACGCCCTGACCGGACAGGGCCAGGTGGGCCTCGGGGGCACCGGCCAGCCGGCCGGCCACCAGCACCGCCAGCAGGTGGGGAAGGTGCGAGATGCGTGCGACCGCCCGGTCGTGCTCCCCGGGCTCGAGGCGAACCGGGACCGCGCCGCAGACACGCGCGAGCTCCTCGACCAGCGCCACCGCGCCGGGCGCGGCCTCGTCGTGCGGCGTGACCGCCCACGGGCGGCCGTCGAACAGCGCGGCGCTCGCCGCCAGCGGTCCCGACCGCTCGCTGCCGGCCATCGGGTGCCCGCCGACGTACCGCTCCACCAGGCCGGGCTCCTCCTCCCCCACGGTCCGGAGGGGCTCGGACTTGATGCTTCCCACGTCGGTCACCACGGCGTCGGTACGGCGGAGCGCGGCGACGATCTCCGAGCCGAGGTGGTCCGGGGGCACCGCGACCACGACGAGCTGCGCACGGTCGCCGTCGCGGCGGACCCGGCCGGCACCGAGGCCAGACGCCGTCCGCAGGTGCTCTTCGGCAGTGTCACCGAGCAGCGCCTCGATCCCGGCCCGGCCACAGGCCAGCCCGATCGAGGTCCCGAGCAGGCCGGTGCCGACGATCTCGACCGGCCCGGTGAGCAGCTCACTCATCGTCGGGGACCTCGCGGGTGCGGGTGAGGTCCTTGCGCAGCGCAGCGGCCCCGTGGAGGTAGCAGTGGGTCACGTCGGCGCGCGGCAGGTCGCTCTCGACGTGGGCGAGCATCCGCACCACCCGCGGCATCGAGCCCGCGATCTCGAGCTCCTTCGCGCAGATCAGGGGCACGTCGCCGAACCCGAGCTGACGGGCGGCGTAGGCCGGGAACTCGGACACGAGGTCGGAGGTCGCGGTGAAGATGACCGAGATGAAGTCGTCGACGGTGAGCCCGTTGGAGGCCATCACGTCCAGCACCATCTCGGCGACCCGGTCGAGCATGTGCTCCCGGTCGTCGCTCTCGAGCTGGGTGGCGCCTCGCACCGCCCGCACCGCCACGGCGCCTCCTCTCGACTGCCGACCCGGAAACAGTAGTGCGTGGGTCCCGGTCCACTAGTGCGCGTCCAGGTCGTCCAGGTCGTCCAGGTCGTCCAGGTTGGCCAGCGCGTCCCGCCAGCGTCGCCGCCGCTCGGGCTCGGACTGCTCCCACCACGGAGTCCCCCGCTCGCCCAGCCCGTGCTTGGCCAGGTCCGTTCGGCGCCGGGCCCGCTCCTCCCGCTCCCCGTCCGCCGCGTCCCGCGCCGCCCGGGTGTCGCTCCGGCCCCGGCCCAGGTGCGACCGCAGTCGATCCGCGACCTCGTCGGGCAGGGAGGGGTCTTGGCGTCGCCACCGCCGGCCACCGATGACCAGCCAGTGCTCGTCATCGTCCGGGTTCGTCACAGCCGCACGCTGTCCAGCAGCTCGCCCAGCTCGTCGTTGGTCAGCTCACGCAGGTCCCCGGCCTTCAGCTGCCCGAGGCTCACGGGCCCGAACGCGGTCCGGGTGAGCCGCCGCACCGGGTGACCCACGTGGTCGAGCAGCCGTCGCACGATCCGGTTGCGGCCCTCGTGGATGACCAGCTCGACGATCGTGCCGCGGCCGCCCGGCCCGCGCGTGACGATCCGTGCCGACGAGACGCTGACGGGCCCGTCGTCGAGGGCCACGCCCGCGAGCAGCTGCTGGACGACAGGCTTCTTCAGGTCGCCCTCCACCTCCGCGACGTAGGTCTTGTCGACCTCGTACGACGGGTGCGCCATCCGGTGCGCGAAGTCGCCGTCGTTCGTCAGCAGCAGCAACCCGGACGTGTCTGTGTCGAGCCGGCCCACGTGGAACAGCCGGCCGTAGCCGGGTGCGCGCTCCTCGAGCACGTCGGTCAGGCTGCGGCGGCCCTCCGGGTCGGACATGGTCGAGACGACGCCGCGAGGCTTGTTGAGCACGAGGTAGGCGTGGGGCGAGACCGGTGGCAGCCGGCGACCGGACACCCGGATGACGGTGGTGCGCGGGTCGACCTTGGTGCCGAGCCGGGTGACGACCTCGCCGTCGACCTCCACCTCGCCCGCCAGCATCAGCTCCTCGCACTTGCGGCGCGAGGCGACGCCAGACTGGGCCAGCAGCTTCTGCAGCCGGACCAGCCCGTCGTCGTCGGGCTCGCTCACGCGCTGTCGGCGACCGGCTCGTCGGGCTCGCTGCGGCGGTTGTCGCGCGCGACCGCCTCGGCCAGGTCGTCCTCGAAGTCGTCCATGTCGGGCAGGTACGGCGCGAGCTCGGGCAGGTCGTCGAGGCTGGTCACCCCGATCCGCTCGAGGAAGTAGCTGCTGGTGCGGTAGAGAGTCGCCCCGTGCTCGCCGTCGTGGCCGACCTCCTCGACCAGGCCGCGGGTGAGCAGGGTGCGCATCACGCCGTCGACGTTGACGCCGCGGATCGCCGAGACCCGAGCACGTGAGACCGGCTGCTTGTAGGCGACGACCGCGAGGGTCTCGAGCGCGGCCTGGGTGAGCCGGGCCTGCTGCCCGTCGAGGACGAACCCCTCCACGACCGCGGCGAGCTCCTCGCGCGTGTAGTAGCGCCAGCCCCCGGCGACGTTGCGCAGCTCGAAGCCGCGGCCCTGCTCGTCGTACTCGCGGGCCAGGTCGCCCAGGGCCTCCTCGACCGCCACCACCGGGTGGCCGGCGGCGGACGCCAGGGTCGCGACGTCGAGCGGCTGGTCGGCCACCATCAGCAGCGCCTCCAGCGCCGGGCGCAGCTCGGCTACCGCCACGTCGAGGGTCTCGGTCTCAGTCATCGTCGTTCTCCCGCTCGGGTGCTGGCTGGTCGTCGGCCGCGCCTTCGTCCTCGGGCACGGCGCCGTCGAACTCGTCGATCTCGAACTCCTCGAGCTCCCCGCCGGTCCAGCGCACCGTGAGCTCGCCGAGCGGCGTGACCTGGTCGAACGCCACCGCGCCCTCCCGGAAGAGCTCGAGCAGCGACAGGAAGCGGGCGACGGTCGTGAGCATGTCCGGGGAGTCACCGATCAGGGCCCGGAACGTCATCGTGCGCCTCCGGCGTAGCCGGTCGGCCACCAGCTCCGCCTGCTCGCGCACGGAGACGGCGGGCGCGTGGATGTGCTGGAGCGACAGCTCCTGCTCGGGCTTCGGCTCGAGCGCCTTGGCCGCGATCGAGGCGAACTGGTCGAGCCCGATCCCGATCAGCACCTCGGGCAGCAGCCCGGCGAACCGGTCCTCCAGCCCGACCGCACGCGGGTGGCGCTTGGACTCCGCCGCAAGTCGTCGCTCCAGGACGCCGGCGACCTGCTTGAACGCCTTGTACTGGAGCAGCCGCGCGAACAGCAGGTCGCGCGCCTCGAGGAGCGCGAGGTCCTCCTCGTCCTCGACGTCACCCTGCGGCAGCAGCCGGGCGGCCTTGAGGTCGAGCAGCGTGGAGGCCACCACGAGGAACGAGGTCGTCTGGTCGAGGTCCCACGCCTTGCCCATCACCTTCACGTGACCGATGAACTCGTCGGTGACGCGCGAGAGCGCCACCTCGGTGATGTCGAGCTTGTGCTTCGCGATCAGGTTCAGCAGCAGGTCGAACGGCCCCTCGAAGTTGTCGAGGCGTACGGCGAACGCCGGCTGTGGCTGGTCGCCGGCCGCGGCCTCGTCGAGCCCGGCCGGGGAGTCCATCAGGTCGGTCATTCCTCGATCAGCCGTCGCACCAGGACGCTGTCGCGGCCCTTCTCGTCGAAGTCGCGCAGCACCAGGGCGAGCGCCTCACGCACCAGCCGGCCGCGGTCGAGCGCCAGGCCGTGGTCGCGGCGCAGCGCCAGCCGGGCGTGCTCGAGGTCGAGCAGCTCACCGGAGGTGACGTAGACCGTCATCTTCTCGTCGTGCCGGACCCGGCCGCTCGGCTGGTGCGGCTCGGCCGGCTCCTCGGTGGCCCCCTCCGGCTCGGACTGCTCCGGAGCGTCGGGGACGGCGCGGACGCGCGCCTGCTCGTCGGTGGGGCGGAACAGGTCGTCGGCGGTGGGGAGGCTCACCCGTCGAGGCACCGCAGTGCCACCTCCTTGGCCAGCTGCCGGTAGGCGTCCGCCCCGGGCGAGGTGGTGGCGTAGGACGTGATCGGCTCGCCGGCAACGGTCGAGTCGGAGAACTTCACGGTACGACGGATCACGGTGTGGAAGACGAGGTCGCCCCACGCCTGGACCAGCCGCTCCATCACCTCACGGCCGTGGAGGGTCCGGCTGTCGTACATCGTGCCGAGCACGCCGTCGATCTCGAGCTTGGGGTTCAGCCGCTCGCGGACCTTGTCGATCGTGGTCTTGAGCAGCGCCACGCCGCGCAGCGCGAAGTACTCGCACTCCAGCGGCACGATCACGCCGTCGGACGCCGTCAGGGCGTTGACGGTCAGCAGACCGAGGGACGGCTGGCAGTCGATCAGGATGACGTCGTACGACGCGAGCGCCGGCGCCAGCAGCCGGGCGAGCGTCTGCTCCCGGGCGACCTCATGGACCAGCTGGACCTCCGCGGCCGAGAGGTCGATGTTGGAGGGCAGCAGGTCCATGCCGGGCACCCCGGTCGGGACGACGACCTCGTCGAGCGTGACGTCGCGCTGCATCAACAGGTTGTAGACGGTGAACTCCATCTCGTGCGGGTTGAGGCCCAGGCCGACCGAGAGCGAGCCCTGCGGGTCGAAGTCGACCAGCAGCACCTTGCGGCCGAACTCAGCCAGCGACGCCCCGAGGTTGATGGTGGTCGTCGTCTTGCCCACCCCGCCCTTCTGGTTGCACATCGAGATCACCCGGGCGTTCCCGTGCACCGTGACGGGACGCGGGTCGGGGAACGACGGCAGCGGGCGGCCGGTCGGCCCGAGGACCTGCTCGGCCGGGGCCGGCTCCTCCACCTGGACCGCCACCGGCGCGGGCTCGGTGACAGCCGCCGGCTCCGCGGCGGCCGGCTCGATCGGGCTGCGCTCGAAGGGGAGGGGTTCAGCCACGTGGTCGTCGACTTCCGGGGTCGTGTCGGTCGGGGCGTTCGCCGGACCGGGCTGCGGTCGGACCAGCGGCGGCATCTCGGGGGCCGCGGCCCCCTTCTTGTGAAATAGTCCCGAGAAGGACCCGCCACCACTCATCTGACTCTCCTGCCACTGGTTGGGCAATTGTCGACTCGGCGACATCTGGCCGAGTTGTTCGTGACGCTAGACCGCGCCGGAGCCGGGACTCAACCGACTCACCGATACCCCCAGGAACAATCTGGAATCTGTTGAGGACGCCGGGAGCAGGTGCACAGCTGACGGGTCGCCTGTGCACGAAGGTGTGGAGGGGCTAGCCGTCCCCGAGGGCGCGCAGCGACGTCGCGGCGAGCACCAGCTCGCCCGCCGCGTCGGACGCGTCGCAGTCGACCAGGCCCTCGATCACCCAGTCGTGATGGCCCGCGGGGTCGGCGAGCGTCTGCACCACGCGACGTACCCGCGCGGTCGTCCCCTCCTCGGCGCCCGTTGGCTCCCCCACTTCCTCCGGACCGAGCGTGAGGTGCGACGGTCCCCGCGCGTCGGCGTCCGTGCCGAGGCCGTCGTGCTCGGCGAAGTACTCCTCGAGCGCCGCGTCCCAGGCCGAGCGGCCCATCACGACCGCCCGGGGCGGGTCGACCCGGTCGGCGGCCTCACGCTCCATCCGGACCAGCCCGTCGAGGTCGTCGCGGGCGCACAGCTGGACCCGGGCGAACATGGCGTTGCGGATCATCACCGCGAACGTCCGCTCCTGGCGGGACAGCGGTCGCGGCGGTGGCGGTGCGTCGTGCTGGAGCACGTCCGCCGGGGCGTGCTCGGGGTCGGAGAGCGACTCCCACTCGTCGAGCAGGGACGAGTCGGTCTGCCGGATCGTCTCCCCCAGCCAGTCGACCAGGTCCTCCACCTCGGGAGTCCGGTGCCGCTCGGGCAGCGTCTGGCGCAGCGTGCGGTAGGCGTCGGTGAGGTACCGCAGCACCAGGCCCTCCGACCGGGCCAGCTGGTAGCGGGAGACGAAGTCGGAGAACCCCATGCCCTGCTCCCACATCTCCCGGAGGATCGACTTCGCCTGCAGGGCGTCGGGCGAGAGCCACCCGTGCGTCTCGCGATAGGTCTCGAACAGCGGCTCGAGCCAGTCACCTAGCGGCTGCGGCCAGGTGATCTCCTCGATGATCCGCATCCGCTCGTCGTACTCGACCCCGTCTGCCTTGAGCTCGCCGATCGCCTCGCCGCGCGCCGCGTGCTGCTGCGCGAACAGGACCTGGCGCGGGCCCTCGAGGACCGCCTCCACCACCGACACGACGTCCAGGGAGTACGTCGCGACCTCCGGGTCGAGGACGTCGAACGCGGCCAGGGCGAAGTGGGCGAGCGGCTGGTTGAGCGCGAAGTCGGGCGGCAGGTCGACCGTCAGCACGTAACGGCGCCCGTGCTCGTCCGGCACGTCGAGCCGGGTGAGGGTGCCGGACCGGAGCAAGGAGCGCGCCAGCCGCAGCGCCCGGCGCGACAGCCGTCGCTGCTGCTTCGGCTCCTCGTGGTTGTCGGTGAGCAGCCGCCGCATCACGGGGAACGCGTCCTCCTCCCGCGTGACGACGTTGACCAGCATCGCGTTGTCGACCTTCATCCGGGAGCCCAGCGGCTCGGGATCGCCCGAGACGAGCTTGTCGAAGGTCTGCTCGGTCCACACGACGGTGCCCGCGGGCGGCTTCTTCAGCTGCGGCTTCGACTTCTTCTTCGCGTTGGCGGCGTTGCGCGCCTCGGACCGCGCCTTGGCCTTCTCGTTCTCGATCACGTGCTCGGGCGCCTGCACGACGACGTATCCCATGGTGTCGAAGCCGGCCCGCCCGGCCCGCCCGGCGATCTGTCGGAACTCACGCACCTTGAGCACCCGCTGCCGGTTGCCGTCGAACTTGGCGAGGCCGGTGAAGAGCACGGTCCGGATCGGCACGTTGATGCCGACGCCGAGGGTGTCGGTGCCGCAGATGACCGTCAGCAGGCCGGCCTGGGCGAGGTTCTCGACGAGCCGCCGGTACTTCGGCAGCATCCCCGCGTGGTGCACCCCGATCCCCGAGCGGAGCAGCCGCGACAGCGTCTTGCCGAACCCGGCGCCGAACCGGACCGCCGCCATCCGGGCCGCGACCGCCTCCTTGTCGACCCGGAAGTCGCCTCGTCCTCGGAGCAGGGCGGTGGCGTGCTCGACGGCGGCCGCCTGCGTGAAGTGGACGACGTACACGGGCGCCTGCCCGGTGGTCACGAGCTCCTCGAGCGTCTCGTCGAGCGGGTCGAGGGACCAGGTGTAGGACAGCGGCACCGGCCGCTCGGCCTCGTCCACGATGGCGGTCTCGCGGCCGTTGCGACGCGTCAGGTCCTCGGCGATCGCCGTGACGTCGCCGAGCGTCGCCGACATCAGCACGAACTGCGCCTGCGGCAGCTCCAGGAGCGGCACCTGCCAGGCCCAGCCGCGGTCGGGCTCCGCGTAGAAGTGGAACTCGTCCATGACCACCAGGCCGACGTCCGCCCTCGACCCCTCGCGCAGGGCGATGTTGGCGAGCACCTCGGCCGTGCAGCAGATGATCGGGGCGTCGGCGTTGACGGCCGCGTCCCCGGTGAGCAGCCCGACGTTCTCGGCGCCGAAGACCTGGCAGAGCGCGAAGAACTTCTCGCTCACGAGCGCCTTGATGGGAGCGGTGTAGAAGCTCACCCGGTCGTCGGCCAGCGCGGCGCGGTGCGCGGCCTCGGCCACGAGCGACTTGCCCGACCCGGTCGGCGTGGCCAGCACGACGTTGCTCCCCGCCAGCAGCTCGATGATCGCCTCGTCCTGGTGCGGGTACAGCTCGAGGCCCGCGCGGGCGGCGTGCTCGACGACCTCGGCGTAGACCTCGTCCGGCGTCATCCGCGAGCCCGCGGATGCGCGGTCGCGAAGACCTCGCGCAGGTTGTCGACCGTCACCAGGGTGTAGATCTGGGTCGTCGTCACCGACGCGTGCCCGAGCAGCTCCTGGACGACCCGGACGTCGGCTCCCCCGTCGAGCAGGTGGGTGGCGAAGGAGTGGCGCAGCGTGTGCGGGGAGACGTCGCGGATGACGCCGGCTCGCTCGGCGGCCCGGGTCAGCACCGCCCAGGCGCTCTGACGGGACAGCCGCCCGCCGCGCGAGTTGAGGAACAGCGCGCCGCCCGGCGTGGTGGCCGAGACCAGCTCGGGGCGGGCCCGCACCAGGTAGACGTCGACGGCCTTCGCGGCGTACGAGCCGAACGGCACGAGCCGCTCCTTGGAGCCCTTGCCACGCAGCAGCACCGTGCTGTCCGTCAGGTCCACGTCGTCGACGTCCAGCCCGACCGCCTCGGAGATCCGGGCGCCGGTCCCGTAGAGGACCTCCAGGAGCGCCCGGTCGCGCATCGCCAGCACGGTCTCGTCGGCGCCGGCGGCCTCGAGGATCGCCTCGACGTCAGCCAGTGGGAGCGCCTTGGGCAGGCGCTTGGCGGGCGTCGGCGGCTTGACGCCCGCCGCCGGGTCGGCGGCCGCGAGCCCGTCGCTGAGGCAGAACTTGTGGAAGCCGCGGACCGCCACCAGGGTGCGGGCCGCCGACGTCGCGGACAGTGCCGGGTGGTCGGCGTCCCCCTCCCGCAGGCCGGTGAGGAACCCGGTCACGGTCGCCTCCGTCACGCCGTCGAGGGAGACGACCCCGGACCCCGCCAGGTGCTCGAGATAACGCCGCAGGTCGCGCCGGTACGACGTGAGGGTGTTCGCTGCCAGCCCGCGCTCGACCGTGAGGTGGTCGAGATAGGTGCGCAGGGCGCGCACCAGCGACGGGTCGGGCGCGAGCTCAGGCAACGGCGCCGTCCAGCGCCTCCTCGACACTCGTGGCCGTCATGCCCACGGCGTCGCCGACCGGTGCGTTGGTCAGGTCACCGGCATGGGTGTTGAGGCCGAGCGCGAGGCTGTGGTCGTCGCGGCACGCCTGGGCCCAGCCCTTGTCGGCCAACGCCACCGTGTAGGGCAGGGTCGCGTTGGTCAGCGCGTACGTCGAGGTGTTGGGCACCGCGCCCGGCATGTTCGCCACGCAGTAGAACACCGAGTTGTGGACCTCGTAGGTCGGGTCGGCGTGCGTGGTGGCGTGCGTGTCCTCGAAGCAGCCCCCCTGGTCGACGGCGATGTCGACCAGCACCGATCCGGGCTTCATCCGGGACACCAGCTCGTTCGAGACCAGCTTCGGGGCGGCCGCGCCGGGGATCAGCACAGCGCCGATCACCATGTCGGCCTCCATCACCTGTTGCTCGATCGCCAGCTTCGACGACGCCAGCCCGTGGACCCGGTTGTTGTAACGCCAGAACGACATCCGCAGCTTGTCGAGGTCGGTGTCGAGCAGCGTCACGTCGGCCCCCATCCCGAGCGCGATGTTGGCGGCGTTCTGCCCCGACACGCCGGCGCCGATGATGACGACCTTCGCGTTGGCGACGCCGCCCACGCCGCCCATCAGCACGCCGCGGCCGCCCTGGGCCTTCATCAGGGAGTGGGCGCCGACCTGCGGCGCCAGGCAGCCGGCGACCTCCGACATCGGGTAGAGCAGCGGCAGGCCCCCGGAGGGCAGCTGCACCGTCTCGTAGGCGATCGCGGTGGTCTTGCGGTCGACCAGCTCCTGGGTGAGCGGCTGGTCGGCCGCCAGGTGCAGGTAGGTGAACAGGGTCAGGCCCTCACGCAGCCGGTGGTACTCCTCGGCGACCGGCTCCTTGACCTTCAGCACCATGTCGACGCTGCCCCACACGTCGTCGGCGCCGTCCAGGATCTTCGCGCCGGCCGCGACGTACTCCTCGTCGGATATCTGCGAGCCCACACCGGCACCGCGCTGCACCACCACGTCGTGGCCGTGCTGGGTCAGCTCGTGCGCACCGACCGGGGTGAGCGCGACGCGGTACTCGTGGTTCTTCACTTCCTTGGGAACGCCGATCTTCACCCTGTTCTCCCTCACCTGCGACGTGTGACCGCCGCCACGAACGTGGCGACGGCTGCTGACACTACTCCCGCGGCGCCCCGCGACCGCTGAGGGTCCGGGTGACCGTGAGCAGCACCGCGATGACCGTCGGACCGTCGGCCACGCGACCGTCCAGGATCGCCTCCAGGACGTCCGCCAGCGGCGCCCAGAACACCTCCATCTCGGCCTCCTCGTGCGCCGGCTCGAAGTCGCCACGGCCGACCTCCGTGAGTCCCTCGGCGAGGTAGGCGTGGACCCGCTCGGTGGTGATGCCGGGCGAGGAGTACGTCGAGCCGAGCAGCGTCCACTCCTGGGCGGCCAGCCCCGCCTCCTCACGCAGCTCCCGCTGGGCGACGACCAGTGGGTCCTCCCCCTCGACGTCGCACAGCCCGGCCGGCAGCTCGATGAACCAGCCGCCGGCGGCATGGCGGTACTGCCGTAGGAGGCACACCCGACCGCGGGCGTCGGCCGCCAGCACGACCGCGGCCCCCGGGTGCTCGAGCACGAGCCGCTTGAACGGCTCCCCGTCCCCACCGGGCGCGTGCAGGACGTCGCGCCGCAGCGCCAGCACCCAGTCGTCGCGGAACAGGTCCTCGGTGCCCACCACGGGCCAGGTCGCCGGGGTGTCCTCGAGCGGCGGCTGATCCATGGCCGGACGCTACCGTGGCCCCATGACCGTCCTGAGTCTGACTCGCACCGAGGCGGAGTCGCGCGCCCGGCTGCTGACCGTCTCCCGCTACGACATCGAGGTCGACCTGACCGGGCTGCTCGACGACGAGGTCTGGAAGTCCACCTCGACCGTGACCTTCAGCTGTTCCGAGCCCGGCGCGAGCACGTTCCTCGACGCCGTCGGCGAGGTCGGCGCGGCCAGCCTCAACGGGGTCGAGGTCGACCTCGCGACCATGGCCGACGGGCGGATCCCGCTGCCGGACCTCGCGGCCGAGAACGTCGTCGTCGTCACGCTGGCCCAGCGGGAGACCGCAGGCTCCGCGGGGATCCTGCGGACCGTCGACCCGACCGACGGCCTCGTGTACGTGTGGACCTCGCTCGAGTGCGACGACGCCCGGCGGCTCTGGGGCTGCTTCGACCAGCCGGACCTGAAGGCGCTCCACCGGTTCACGGTCACCGCGCCGGAGGCGTGGACCGTGACGAGCAACATGCGGCCCACGTCGGTGACCGAGCCCGACGCCGGCACCCGCACCTGGTCGTTCCCGGACACGCCACCCCTCTCGCCGTACGTCACGGTGGTCAACGCCGGGCCGTTCCACGAGGTGCGCGAGCAGCGCGGTGACCACAGCCTCGGGCTCTACTGCCGCCAGTCGCTCGTCCCGAACCTCGAGCGCGACGCGCCCTCGCTGCTCGACCTCACCGAGGCCGGGCTGGCGTTCTTCGGCGACAAGTTCGGGCAGCCGTTCCCCGAGGCCCACTACGACCAGGTCTTCGTGCCCAACATGGGCGGCGCCATGGAGAACTGGGGCTGCGTGACGTGGGGTGACGGCTACCTCCACCGCGGGACGCCCACCCACAGCCAGCGCTCGATGGTGGCCATCACGCTGCTGCACGAGATGGCACACATGTGGTTCGGCGATCTCGTGACGATGCGCTGGTGGGACGACCTGTGGCTCAACGAGGCGTTCGCGTCGTGGGCGTCGACCTGGGCGGCCGCCGAGGCCACCGAGTACGGCGACTCCTGGGCCGCGTTCCTGGTGGGCCGCAAGCTCGACGCCTACCGGGTCGACATGGGGCCGGCCACCCACGCCATCCGCAACGAGGTGCACGACGTCGCGACCGCCCTCGCCAACTTCGACTCCATCACCTATGCCAAGGGCCAGGCGGTCCTGCACCAGCTGATGGCGTACGTCGGCGAGGAGGCGTTCACCCGCGCGCTCCAGGACTACTTCTCGCGGCACGCCTGGGGCAACACCCGGCTGACCGACCTGATCGCGGCGGTCGAGCGGGCGTCGGGCCGCGACCTGCAGCAGTGGACCAGCGACTGGCTCGACCGCTCCGGCACCGACACCCTGACCCTCACCGGCGGCGCCGTCGAGGTGGCTGCCCCCGACGGCGGGTCGCCCCGGCCGCACCGGATCGACATCGGCACCTACAGCGCGGCCGGCGGGCTGCTGGAGCGCACCCCGGTCGAGACGTCCGGCCCCAGCACTCCCCTGCCGACCCTGCCCGACGGTCTGCACCTGCTCAACGACACCGACCTCACGTTCGCCGCGATCCGGAGCGAGGACGACTCCCTGCGACGGCTGCTGGCGACGACCGGGTCGCTGCCCGACCCGACCGCCCGCGCCCTGCTCGTCTCCTCGGGTCTGGACCTGCTGCGCAAGGGCGAGCTCACCGGTACCGAGGTGCTCGACGGCGTGCTCGGGGCACTGGACTCCGAGAAGAGTCCGGCCCTCCTCGAGCCGTTCCTGGTGATCGCGCGCGACCTCGCCGAGCTCTGGTGCCCGCCAGACCAGGTGGAGGCGGCCCTGACGCGGGTCGCCGACCAGGCGCTGGCGCTCAGCCGCGACCAGGAGCAGCGCCGGCCGGCCCTCAACGTGCTCGCCACGTGTGCCGCCTCACCTGCCCACGACCAGGCGCTCGACGAGGCGTCTGCCGACGACGTCGACCTGGCCTGGCGGGTCGCCATCCGCCGGGCCGAGCGAGGCCAGTACGACGAGGCCACCGTGGCCGACCTGCTCGCCCGCGACCCCGACCCGGATGCGCCGGCCCGCGCGGTGGCCGTGACCGCCGCCCGTCCCGAGGAGGCGGCGAAGGACGAGGTGTGGCACGAGCTCTTCGAGAAGCACTCCGTCCCGGCCGGCTACCCCACGTTCCACGTCGCCAAGGCGTTCTGGCGGCCGGGTCAGCGCGACCTGCTGCTGCCCTACGCCGATCGCTACCTCGAGGAGATGACGACGGTGTCCGGCGGGCTGCTGGCGATCTTGTCGATGGTCCGCTCGATGTACCCGATCGTCGGGACCGATGAGTTCGTCGCGCGATCGATCGAGGTCGCGCAGGCGCCGGGTACCGACCCGACCGTCCGCGGCCCGCTGCTGGCCGGGGCCGACACGCTCAGCCGGATGCTGAAGGCCCGCTCGGCCTGAGCGGGCCGGCCGGTCAGTCCTCGTCGTCGGCCAGCGGCCGGCGCAGGCCGGTCTCGTCGATGGGGAAGCGCTCGGCCTTCTGCCGCTCGATCGCGGCGCCGATCAGGCCCCGGAACAGCGGGTGGGGCCGGGTGGGTCGTGAGCGCAGCTCCGGGTGGGCCTGCGTCGCCACGTAGTAGGGGTGCACGTCGCGCGGCAGCTCGACGAACTCCACCAGCCCGAGGTCGGGGTTCGTCCCCGAGAACACCAGGCCGGCCTCGCCGAGCTGCTCGCGGTAGACGTTGTTGACCTCGTAGCGGTGGCGGTGGCGTTCGTGCACGGTCGGCTCGCCGTAGGCCTCGCGGACGACCGAGCCGTCGGCCAGGGTCGCCGGGTAGAGCCCGAGCCGCATGGTGCCGCCGAGGTCACCGGCCCCCTCGACGTACGACTTCTGCTCCTCCATGGTCGCGATCACGGGCTCGGGGCTGTCGGGGTCGAACTCCGTGGAGCCGGCCTTCTCGAGGCCGGCGACGTTGCGGGCGAACTCGATGACCATGCACTGCAGACCGAGGCACAGCCCCAAGGTGGGGATGCCGTGGGTCCGGGCGTAGGTGAGCGCGCCGAGCTTGCCCTCGATGCCGCGGACCCCGAACCCGCCCGGGACGCAGATCGCGTCGACGTCGCTGAGCTGCTTGGCCGCGCCGGACGGCGTCTCGCAGGTGTCGGAGGCGACCCAGCGCAGGTGGACCTTGGCCTCGTGGGCGAAGCCGCCGGCGCGCAGGGCCTCGGCGACCGAGAGGTAGGCGTCGGGGAGGTCGATGTACTTGCCGACCAGGCCGACCGTGACCTCCTCCGTGGGGTGGTGCACCCGGCGCAGGAGGTCGTCCCAGAGCGTCCAGTCGACGTCGCGGAACGGGAGGTCGAGCCGACGTACGAGGTAGGCGTCGAGCCCCTCGCGGTGCAGCACCTTGGGGATGTCGTAGATGGACGGGGCGTCGGCGGCCGTCACGACCGCCTCCTCGTCGACGTCGCACATCAGCGAGATCTTGCGCTTGATGCCGTCGGGCAGCTCGCGGTCGGCGCGGCAGACCACCGCGTCGGGCTGGATGCCGATCGAGCGGAGCGCGGCGACGGAGTGCTGGGTCGGCTTGGTCTTCAGCTCCCCCGACGGGCCGATGTAGGGCACCAGCGAGACGTGGATGAAGAAGCAGTTGTCTCGCCCGATCTCGTGCCGGGTCTGCCGGGCCGCCTCGAGGAACGGTAGCGACTCGATGTCGCCGACGGTGCCGCCGATCTCGGTGATGACCACGTCCACGGGCTGCTCACCGGTGCCCATGGCGATGATCCGGTCCTTGATCTCGTTGGTGATGTGCGGGATCACCTGCACGGTGTCGCCGAGGTAGTCACCGCGGCGCTCCTTGGCGATCACGGTCGAGTAGACCTGGCCGGTCGTCACGTTGGCGATCTGGCCGAGGTCGGTGTCGAGGAACCGCTCGTAGTGTCCGATGTCCAGGTCGGTCTCGGCGCCGTCGTTGGTGACGAACACCTCGCCGTGCTGGAAGGGGTTCATCGTCCCGGGATCGACGTTGAGGTAGGGGTCGAGCTTCTGCATCGTGACCCGCAGCCCCCGTGCCTTCAGGAGGCTACCGAGGCTCGAGGCGGTGAGGCCCTTTCCGAGCGAGGAGGCGACGCCTCCGGTGACGAACACGTGCTTGACCGGCGTCGCATGCTTCACGGGGTTCCATCCTACCGGAGCGGGAGCAGACCGTCCGCGCCCGACGCACCGAACGAACCGCCAGGAGCTTCCTCGACCGTGGTGAGAGCCAGCACGGCCGCCAGCCGTCCCACCTCGCCGTCGAGCCCGTCGGCCGTCGAGACGGACCCGAGCCCGTCGAGCACGGCCAGGTCACCGTCGCGGGCCGGGGCCGCCACGACGACACCCGAGGCGCGCGCCGCGAGCCCGTCGACGATGCCGCCGACCACGAAGTCGTCGAGGTCGTTGCCGAGCGCGAGGAGCACCAGCGGCGCCTGTCGGGCTTCGCCGTCGCCACGCACGAGGCCGGCCGCAGCCAGGCTCTGGCGGATCGTGAGGGCGTCGTCGCCGGGCGCGACCGGCGACGTACGCCGGGTGGCGAGGGCGGAGCCGATCAGCTGTCCGATCCGCTCGTAGCCGGGGGCGTCGGGGTTCGCCGCGTTGTCGGCGAGCTGCTCCGAGAGCTGGTCGCCCATGGTCTCGACCAGGGCCTTCTCGCTCGCGTCCGTGAGGTTGTCGGTGAGCCGCCAGGTGCCGCTGACCGACCCCTCGGCCGACTCGATCCCGGCGGTGAGGGCTGCCACGGTCTCGTCCGGCACCCCGGGCATGGTGAGGACGGCGACGCTGCGGCCCTCGAGCCGAGCACCGTGGAGGGTCGCGGCGGCAGCGGCGGCGACGTCGTCGGCGGACGGGCCGGCGTCCTCGTCGGCGGCGGGCGCCGTGGTGGCGCCGGCCGGCCGGACCTCGTCCCGCTGGAGCGGGCCGCCACCGAGGGCGATCCCCGCTGCGAGGGCGAGCACGACCACGAGGGCACCCACGAGGTGCCGGCGTACGAGCGTCACGCGAACCACCCCAGGTCGATCCAGACCTGACGGACCCAGGTCTCGAGGTCGGCCAGCCACTCCCGCCCGACGGGGGTGGTCGCAACGGCGACGGCCACAGCGAGCAGGCCGACCAGGATCGCCAGGAACAGGTGGCGCGGCCGCAGCCGGCCGGAGTAGAGCAGGGGGACGGCGGACGCGTCGACCAGTCGCTGACCGACCCGCAACCGGGTGAGATAGGTGCTCGCGAGGCCGGAGCGCTGCCGGTCGAGGTACTCGTCCAGCGTGGCGTGGGTGCCGACCCCGACGATCACCTGCGCCTCGGACGCGAAGGCCAGCAGCAGCGCGACGTCCTCGGTCGTGGCCGCCGTCTCCACGCGCGCTGCGCGGACTCCGATCCGCTCGAGCTGGTCGACCGGCCGTCGGTCGCCGCGCTCGACCCGGACCACCACGTCACGCGCAGCGCGAAGCGTCGCCTTCGACGGCAGCTCCGGCGCGTCCGGTCCGGTCGTGAGGACGATGACCTCGGGTGCGTGGCCGGCCGCGCGCAACGCCTCGGCGCCGCCGTCGACCCCGACCAGGACCGGTCGCCGCTCCTTGACGAACGCCCGGACCCTCCGCAGCTGCGTGGCCAGCCCGGCACCATCGACGACCACGATCACGGGCCGGCCGGCGATCCTGGTCGCGAGCGTCGGGAGGCCCTCGCCGTGGAGCAGCAGCCCTTCCTCGCGTCGCAGGAAGGCAGCGCTGTTGTGCGTGAAGGTGTCGAGCTGGGTGCCGAGCCCGGCGCGCGCCTGGTCCATCTCCGCGGCCAGCACGTCTGCGTCGACCGCCCGGCCGAGCGCCACGGCCGCGCCGTCGACGTACACGACCTCGTCGTGGACCCGGATCCGCGCACCGTCGGGGATCTGGTCCACGCCCTCGACCCGGTCGAGCATCACGATGCCGGCGTCGGCGAGCAGCACGGGGCCCAGGGCGGGATAGCGGCCGGAGAGGAACGGTGACGCGTTGAGGACGGCGGCGACCCCACTGTCGACGAGCGCCTGCGCGGTGGCGCGGTCGAGGTCGAGGTGGTCGAGCACGGCCACGTCGCCGGGCTTGAGCCGCGGTAGCAACATCTTGGAACGACGTTCGACCCGAGCAGGTGCGATCAGGCCCGGCAGGTCGAGGGCGGACTTGTTTCGGACTGGCACCAACCCATGCTGTCAGCCGCTCGGCGCCCTCCGTGGCATCCCGGCGGACTCGGCGCGTCAGCCCTCAGCGCGGGCCGGCAGGGCTGCCTCGAGGAGCTCGCGAGCGTGGGCGAGCGCGCTGTCGGAGTCGCTCTGGCCGGCCATCATCCGCGACAGCTCCCGCTCCCGGCCCTCGTCGTCGAGGACGGTCAGGCCGGCGCTCGTCACCGAGCCGTCGTCGGACTTGGCGACCACGACGTGGCGGTCGGCGAACGCGGCCACCTGGGGCAGGTGGGTGACCACCAGCACCTGGGCGGTCCGGGCCAGCCGTGCGAGACGGCGGCCGACCTCGACGGCCGCGGCACCGCCGACGCCGGCATCGACCTCGTCGAAGACGTACGTCGGGACGGCGCCGGTGCCGGCCAGGCTGACCTCCAGCGCGAGCATCACCCGGCTCAGCTCGCCGCCGGAGGCTCCCTTCCCGAGCGGGCGGGGCTCGGCGCCGACGTTGGCCGAGAGCAACAGCTCGACCCGGTCGCGGCCGCTGGCGCCGAAGTCGTCCTGCTCCGTGACGGCCACCTCGAACCTGGCGTGCGGCATGGCGAGCGCGGCCAGCTCGTCGGTGACCGCGGTCGCGAGGCGTGACGCCGCGTCCTGCCGGGCCGCCGTGAGCTCGGTGGCGATCGCCACCAGGTGGCCCTGTAGCCGGCCCGTCAGCTCGCGGAGCTCGCCGATCCGCTCGTCGGTGCCGTCCAGCTCGGTCAGCCGCTCGGCAGCCCGGTCACGCCAGACGAGCACGTCGTCGACGGTGTCGCCGTACTTGCGCGTCAGGGCGGTGAGCGCCGCACGCCGCTCGGAGACGGCCGCCAGCCGGGCGGGGTCGGTCTCCAGGCCCGACGCGTAGGAGGCCACGTCGGCCGCCAGGTCGGAGAGCAGGTAGCTGACCTCGGCCACCCGGTCGGCCAGGCCGGCGGCGTCCTCGTCGTGCTCACGGACGCCGTCGAGGGCGGTCCGGGCAGCGGCCGTGAGGCCGAGCGCGTCGGGCTGCTCGTCGTCGGCCGACAGGGCGGCGCGCGCCTGCTCCGCGGACGCGCGAAGCGTGTCGGCGTGCCCGAGCCGGGTCTCCTCGGCCGCGAGCTCGGCGTCCTCACCCGGTGCCGGGGTGACGGCATCGACCTCGCCCACGCCGAACCGCAACAAGTCGGCCTCGCGAGCCCGCTCCTGCGCGTGGGTGGTGACGTCGTCCAGCTCGCGCCGGGCGTCGCGGAGGGCCTCGTAGCACGTGCGGTAGGTCCCGAGCGGTCCGGTCACGGCCTCGCCGCCGAACGCGTCGACGGCCTCCCGCTGGGCACTCGCTCTCAGCAGCCGGTGCTGGTCGGACTGGCCGTGCATGGCGACCAACGGAGCCGCCAGGTCGGCGAGCCGGCTCACCGGCACCGAGGCGCCACCCACGAACGCGCGCGACCGTCCCTCGGCGCTCACGGTGCGGCCGAGCACGGCGCGCCCGTCCTCGACCTCGCCGCCGAGCTCGTCGACGAGGCCGGAGAGGCCCGTCACGGCGTCGACCAGGACCGTGCCCTCGACCCTCGCCGTCCGGGCGCCGGTCCGGACCGCGCCGCTGTCGGCCCGGCCGCCGAGCAGCAGCCCGAGCGCCGTGACCAGCATCGTCTTGCCGGCGCCTGTCTCACCGGTGATCACCGTCAGTCCCGGCCCGAGCTCGAGCGTGGATGAGTCGATGACGCCGAGTGACCCGATCCGGATCTCCTCAAGCATCGACGTCCCCGACCCGCCGGCCGCGCCAGCCCTCGACGGACAGGTCGAACTTGGCGACCAGCCGGTCGGTGAACGGTGCCTCGTGCAGCCGCACCAGCCGGACTGGGCGGGCGCCGCTGCGGACCTCGATCCGGGCTCCCGGTGGCAGCTCGACCGTGCGTCGGCCGTCGCACCAGAGCACGCCGGCGCCGTCGCTGCGCGTCAGCACCTCGACCGCCACCACAGACGTCGGCGCGACCACGAGCGGACGCGCGAAGAGAGCGTGCGCGCTGAGTGGCACGACACAGAGCGCCTCGACCCCCGGCCACACGACCGGGCCGCCGGCGCTGAAGCTGTAGGCCGTGGACCCGGTCGGTGTCGCGCAGACCACCCCGTCGCAGCCGAACCGCGACAGTGGGCGGCCGTCGATCTCGAGCACCACCTCGAGCATCCGCTCGCGGGCCGCCTTCTCCACGCTGGCCTCGTTGAGGGCGAACGTGCTGCTCACGAGCTCGCCCTCGTGGTGGACGGTGACGTCGACGGTGAGCCGGTCCTCGGTCGCGTAGCGCCGGTCCACGATCGCCTGGATCGTCGTGTCGACGTGGTCGATCTCCGCCTCGGCGAGGAACCCGACGTGGCCGAGGTTGACCCCCAGCACCGGGGTGCCGCTCTCGTGGGTGATCTCGGCGGCACGCAGGATCGAGCCGTCGCCGCCGATCACGACCGCCAGCTCGCACCCGTGCCCGGCGGCGGGTTCCTCGTCGGCGAGCTCGATCAGCCCGGCCGCGCCCTCGCCGTCCAGGCCGAGGTCTGCCGCCTCCGCGCGCAGCAGCCGGACCAGGATGCCGTGCCCGTTGAGCCCGTCGACGAACGCGCGCGCCACCTGACGCGCCTCGTCGCGGCCGGTGTGGGCCAGCAGGAGCACCCGGCGGGTGTCGGCGGCGGCGGTCACGGGTCCACCCTCTCACCCGGCGCCGACGGGTCCGTGCCGGACCGGACGACCGCGTCGCGCTCCTCCGGGTCGAGCGTCCCCCGACCCTGGCGCAGCCACAGGAAGAACTCGACGTTGCCGGACGGTCCCGGCAGCGGGCTGGCCACCACCTGGCGGGTTCCCCAGCCGCGTTGGTCGGCATGGCCCGCCACCGCTGCGACCGCGTCGACCCAGAGCTCCGGGTCGCGCACCACCCCACCCTTGCCCACCCGGTCCTTGCCGACCTCGAACTGCGGCTTGACCATCAGCGCCAGGTCCCCCGCCGGGTCGGTCACCCCGATCAACGGGTCGAGCACGAGCCGGAGCGAGATGAACGAGAGGTCGCCCACGACCACGTCCACGGGGTCGCCGACGAGCTCTGGCGTCAGATCCCGGATGTTGGTGCGGTCGAGCACCACCACCCGGTCGTCGCTGCGCAGCGGCCAGGCCAGCTGCCCGTACCCGACGTCCACGGCCACCACCTCCCGGGCGCCGGACCGTAGCAGCACGTCGGTGAAGCCGCCGGTCGACGCACCCGCGTCGAGGCAGCGGCGGCCGGCCACCGCCAGCCCGGCCGCGCCGAACGTCTCCAGCGCGCCCGCGAGCTTGTGCCCCCCGCGGGAGACGTAGTCGGGCCGGCCCGGATCCTCGGTCACCACCACCGCCACGTCGGTGGTGACCCCGGTCGCAGGCTTGGTGGCGCGTGCCCCGCCCACCGTCACCCGTCCCGCGGCGATCAGCTCGCTCGCGTGCTCACGTGACCGGGCCAGGCCTCGCCGGACCAGCTCGGCGTCGAGCCGGAGGCGACGTGGCGGCACGTCGGTCAGGCGCGACCGTCGAGTACCGCGCGCAGCTGCTCGTGCGCGGTCTCGAAGATCGCCGGGTGCTCCGCGACGTCGGCCTCGTCGAGCCCCTCGAGCGACGCCAGGACGGCGTCGACCTCCCCGACGCCGGTGCTCACGGGCTCGATGTCGGTCGACTCGGGGTGCGCCTCACTCATGCGGCGAGGTTACCGTCCGGCGTCCGTCTCGGGCGGCACCAGGCCGCTGGTGTCCGGCGCGTCCCCGATGCGGTCCACGTGCTCCCACGCGGCCGCTGCCAGGCTGCGCCACCAGTCGTCGGGGTTGCCGTCGCCCTCCACCCTGAGCCGGCCGTCGGCGACGCTGGCTTGCCATCCCCCCAGCTCGGCCGTCCCCTCCGTCATCGTCGGCGGCCCCGGGTGTCGCTCGAGGAGCCCCCGAAGGTCGCGCGAGAGGTACGTCGGACGCAGCTGCGGCGTGGCCGCCGCGAGCTCCGCGAGCCCGGTGACCCCCGTCATCACGAGCAACGAGTCGATGCCGGCCTCGTGGCCACCGGCTATGTCGGTGTCCAGCCGGTCGCCGATCATCAGCGGCCGCTCACCGCCGACCCTGCGGACGGTCTCGTCGAGCAGCGGTCGCCGCGGCTTGCCCGCGACCGTCGGCTCGACGCCCGCGAACCGCGACATCAGGTCGACCAGCACGCCGTGCCCGGGGGCCGGACCTCGGGCGGTCGGCAGGGTCAGGTCCGTGTTGCTGGCCACCCAGGGCAGTCCGTCGCGCACCCGCACGGCGGCCAGCATGATGTCGCGCCAGACCACGTCCGGCCCGTACCCGGTCACCAGTGCGACCGCGCCCTCCACGTCGACCCGGCACGGCTTCAGCTCGGCCTCGACCAGGGCGTCCTGCAGACCCGCCGCGCCCAGGATCGCCACCAGCGCTCCGGCACCGTGCCGCTCGAGCAGCACGTGCGCGGCCGCCTGCGCCGAGGTGACCACGTCGGACGCCGCGGCCTCGACCCCCAGCCCGGTCAGCTTCTCGGCCACGACCTGGGGCGACCGTGAGGCGTTGTTGGTGATGAACGCGACGTGCCCACCCTCGGTGCGGGCTCGCCGTAGGTGCTCCGCCGCGCCCGGAACCGCCTCGTCGCCGACGTAGACCACACCGTCCAGGTCGAACATGAGCAGGTCGTAGTCGTCCACCAGCCGCCCTCGGCTCGCCTCCAGCACCCCGTCACCTCCCCGATCCGCGCCCGCAATCGCACCCTACGATGTTCCGATGCACCCAGGGCGCGTGGAGGGCGCGGGCGAGGTCGCCGGGCCGTTCCGACTGCACCCGTTCCGAGGCTTGGTGCTCTCACCTCGTCGCGTCGGCGATCCGGCGTCGGCCCGCGCGTTCGCGCGTCCCTACCGGGACGTCACCGCCCGCCTGAAGCGGTGGGAGCGGCAGGGGCACATCACGCGCGACGCCGAGCCCGGCCTCTACCTGCACGAGTACACGTCGGGTGGCCTCACCGTCCGGGGCCTCGTCGGCGCCCTGGACGTGTCACGGCGGTCCAGGGATCACGCCGACCGGGTGGTGCTCCCGCACGAGGGAGTGCACGACTCGCAGGCCTCAGAGCTGTCCTCCCGGATGGCCGAGATGAAGCTGAACCCCGCTCCCATCCTGCTCGTGCACCGCGGGCCCGCCGCGGTGCGCGCTCTGGTGCACGACGTCATGAGCCAGCCGCCGGAGCGCGACTTCCACGACCGCGCCCAGCGCCACAACCGGCTGTGGAGCATCCGCGACCCCGAGCTCGTCGCGCAGCTCGGCGAGCACCTCACCGAGGCGCGACCGCTGGTGGCCGACGGGCACCACCGTCTCGCGGCGTACGTCCGCCTGCAGGAGCGCACACCCGGGACCGGCGCCGACCGCGGGCTGGCCATGTTGGTCGACCAGGACGACACGCCGCTCTTCCTCGGAGCCGTCCACCGGACGCTCGCCGACACCCGGCTGCGCGACCTACGGGCCGCGGTCGAGGGGGTCGCGGAGTATGCACCGGCCGACGAGGCGGACGCGATGGCGGCGCTCGGGCCCAGCACGCTGGTGGTGACTGACGGCCGCGAGTGGGCTCGGGTCGAGCTCACCCTCGACGCCGACCGGGCGGCGGTGCAGGTGCTGCACGAGGACCTGCTGCCCCGCCTCGCGGGCCGGACCCGCCGGATCGGCTACCACCACACCGTCGAGGAGACCCTGGAACGGCTGGCCCCGCGTCGGCGGGTGGCCGTGCTCCTGCCGGCCCCGGACTTCGACCTGGTCGACCGGATCGTCTCCACTCATCGGTTGCTCCCGGAGAAGGCGACCTCGTTCCAGCCCAAACCGAGCCTGGGCGTGCTCATGCGCTCATTGCTCGACGGATGACCCGGGCCTTCGCCGCCTCCACCTCGACCCGGGACACAGTCGCCCCGCCCGCGCGGTAGAAGCGCCGCCGGACCGACCCCGAGACCTCCACCAGGTCGCCGTCGGCCCAACGCGACACGCTGCGCCGGGTCCTGGCGCTCCACGCGACGCACTCGAGCGCGTCGACGGGCTGCCGACGATCGGCCGGCGGCCGCGGCACCACGACCCGGAACGTCCACAGCTCGTCACCGCTCGGGAGCACTCGCTGCTGCGGGGCCCCGGACACCCTCCCCACGAGCCGCACCTCGTTCACTTCGTCGACGACGGGCTCGTCGTCCCCTGACTTCGTCATCTCGCATCACCTCGGCGACGACGATTCCTGCGGCTGCCCACAACCGGGACGACCGGCGCGCGGGGCTGTGGACGAGGTGGACAGGCGCGTGACTGTGGAAAGTCGGCGGCTCGAACATGCCGGCCCTGAAATGCAGTCGAGGGCCACCCTCGCGGGTGGCCCTCGACCAAAGAATGTCCGGCGGCGTCCTACTCTCCCACAGCCTCTCGGGTGCAGTACCATCGGCGCTGATCGGCTTAACTTCCGGGTTCGGGATGGGTCCGGGTGTTTCCCGTTCGCTATGGCCGCCGTAACTCTTGTACCAACTGTTCACTTGTTCCACTGTCCCCGGGTTGTTCACGCCCACTGTGTGGGGGTGTTGGGGTGTGGGTGGGTGTGTTGGTTGGGATGTGTTTAGTGGACGCGGTAGGGCTCTTGTCTGAGAGCTCTGGTTTTCTGGTTTTGGTTTCTTTTGGGGGCGTGTTCACTCACTGGTCACGGTCCACGGTGCCCACGGGTGTGTGGGTGGTGTGGTGTGGTGTGGGTGGGGCAAGCCCTCGGCCTATTAGTACCGGTCGGCTGGGCATTGCTGCTGTACACCTCCGGCCTATCGACCCACTGTTCTGGTGGGGGCCTTACCCGATTTCTCGGTGGGAAACCTCATCTTGAAACGTGCTTCCCGCTTAGATGCATTCAGCGGTTATCACTTCCGAACGTAGCTAACCAGCCGTGCCCCTGGCGGGACAACTGGCACACCAGAGGTTCGTCCATCCCGGTCCTCTCGTACTAGGGACAGCCTTTCTCAAGTTTCCTGCGCGCGCGGCGGATAGGGACCGAACTGTCTCACGACGTTCTAAACCCAGCTCGCGTGCCGCTTTAATGGGCGAACAGCCCAACCCTTGGGACCTACTCCAGCCCCAGGATGCGACGAGCCGACATCGAGGTGCCAAACCATCCCGTCGATATGGACTCTTGGGGAAGATCAGCCTGTTATCCCCGGGGTACCTTTTATCCGTTGAGCGACCACGCTTCCACATGCCGTGGCCGGATCACTAGTTCCGACTTTCGTCCCTGCTCGACATGTCTGTCTCACAGTCAAGCTCCCTTGTGCACTTACACTCGTCACCTGATTGCCAACCAGGCTGAGGGAACCTTTGAGCGCCTCCGTTACTCTTTAGGAGGCAACCGCCCCAGTTAAACTACCCATCAGGCACTGTCCCTGAACCAGATCATGGTCCTAGGTTAGACATCTAGTACGACCAGAGTGGTATTTCAACGTTGACTCCACCCTCACTGGCGTGAGGGTTTCACAGTCTCCCACCTATCCTACACAAGCCGAACCAAACACCAATACCAAACTATAGTAAAGGTCCCGGGGTCTTTCCGTCCTGCCGCGCGTAACGAGCATCTTTACTCGTACTGCAATTTCGCCGAGTCCATGGTTGAGACAGCGCCCAAGTCGTTACTCCATTCGTGCAGGTCGGAACTTACCCGACAAGGAATTTCGCTACCTTAGGATGGTTATAGTTACCACCGCCGTTTACTGGGGCTTAAATTCTCCGCTTCGACCACCACGAGGGCGGTCTAACAGGTCCTCTTAACCTTCCAGCACCGGGCAGGAGTCAGTCCGTATACATCGTCTTACAACTTCGCACGGACCTGTGTTTTTAGTAAACAGTCGCTTGGGCCTGGTCTCTGCGACCCTTCACGCTTCCCCAGCAAGTGGGTACACGCTCCGGGTCCCCCTTCTCCCGAAGTTACGGGGGCATTTTGCCGAGTTCCTTAACCATGGTTCACTCGATCGCCTTGGTATTCTCTACCTGATCACCTGAGTCGGTTTGGGGTACGGGCGGCGCATAGCTCGCTAGAGGTTTTTCTCGACAGCATAGGATCACCCACTTCACCAAAATGGCTCCCCATCACACCTCACACTCCACATCCAAGTGAGAGCCCCGGATTTGCCTAGGACTCGTGCTGCATGCTTGGCCACGGACTACCATCGCCGTGGTTGGGCTACCTTCCTGCGTCACCCCATCGCTTGACTACTACCGGTTCGGGTCCCACGCTCCGCCCCACACCCACGGCCCCCTCGAAAGGGAACCGCGGTGACGTGGGGTTTCGGGTGGTTAGCATCACCGACCTCGTCAGGGTCGCTACATTGCCGGTACGGGAATATCAACCCGTTGTCCATCGACTACGCCTGTCGGCCTCGCCTTAGGTCCCGACTTACCCAGGGCAGATTAGCTTGACCCTGGAACCCTTGATCATTCGGCGCACGGGTTTCTCACCCGTGATTCGCTACTCATGCCTGCATTCTCACTCGTGTCGCATCCACCACTCGATCACTCGGCAGCTTCACACGCGACACGACGCTCCCCTACCCATCCACACCCCTGAACCACGCCGGCGAACCGACCCGGTTAGGGTAGCGCGTGAATGCCATAGCTTCGGCGGATGACTTGAGCCCCGCTACATTGTCGGCGCGGAATCACTTGACCAGTGAGCTATTACGCACTCTTTCAAGGGTGGCTGCTTCCAAGCCAACCTCCTGGTTGTCACTGCGACTCCACATCCTTTTCCACTTAGTCACCGCTTAGGGGCCTTAGCTGATGGTCTGGGCTGTTTCCCTCTCGACGACGGAGCTTATCCCCCGCCGTCTCACTGCTGCGCTCTCACTTACCGGCATTCGGAGTTTGGCTAACGTCAGTAACCTGGTCGGGCCCATCGGCTATCCAGTGCTCTACCTCCGGCAAGAAACACACAACGCTGCACCTAAATGCATTTCGGGGAGAACCAGCTATCACGAAGTTTGATTGGCCTTTCACCCCTATCCACAGGTCATCCCCTCAGTTTTCAACCTAAGTGGGTTCGGTCCTCCACGTCGTCTTACCGACGCTTCAACCTGCCCATGGATAGATCACTTCGCTTCGGGTCTTGAGCATGCTACTCAACCGCCCTATTAGGACTCGCTTTCGCTACGGCTACCCCACACGGGTTAACCTCGCAACACACCGCAAACTCGCAGGCTCATTCTTCAAAAGGCACGCCATCACCCACCCACCCCCCAAAAGAGGAATGCCAGGCTCTGACGGATTGTAGGCACACGGTTTCAGGTACTATTTCACTCCCCGCCAGGGGTACTTTTCACCTTTCCCTCACGGTACTGGTCCGCTATCGGTCATCGAGGAGTATTTAGGCTTAACGGGTGGTCCCGCCAGATTCACACGGAATTTCAGGGGTTCCGTGTTACTTGGGAAACGACATACACAGGCACGTGCTTACAGTTACGGGACTCTCACCCTCTCCGGCGCCCCCTTCCAAGGGACTTCACCTTCACACACACTTTCTTACTGCGCACCAGGCCGGCAGACCCGATACAGCCGCTCCCACGACCCCCCAGATGCAACCCCTGCCGGGTATCACACACCTGAGGTTTAGCCTCATCCGATTTCGCTCGCCACTACTCTCGGAATCACAATTGTTTTCTCTTCCTGTGGGTACTGAGATGTTTCACTTCCCCACGTTCCCTCCACACGCCCTATACATTCAGGCGCAGGTAACTGGACATGACTCCAGCTGGGTTTCCCCATTCGGACATCCCCGGATCACAGCTCGGTTGCCAACTCCCCAGGGCTTATCGCAGGCTCCAACGTCCTTCATCGGCTCTCGATGCCAAGGCATCCACCATGTGCCCTTCACAGCTTGCCACCACCAACACCACACCACACCCAGACCCAACCCCAGACCGCAGCCCAACAGACCACAACCCCAGAATCACCCCAGGCACAGCACGGCACCAGCACACGGTGACACGCCACAAAAGAAACTCGCACCACAACCACCACCGGCCCCAAACAGGACCAGCCACAGTCGTCGTGCGCAGATACAAAATCCACCAACCCACACACCCCCCACCGAAGCAGGCAGGCACGCACGTCAGCAGATGATGCTCGCGTCCACTATCCACATCTCAAACAACAACCCCACACCACCGGCCACGCACACCCCGAAGGGCTCCCATGCGTGACGGTGTGGCCGGGACCGAAAACTCTCCCCCCACCGCGACCCTGGCCCGAAGGACCAGCACCGCGGGGTGCGGATGAGGTCTCAGAACCCCAACAGTGTGCCCCCACCCCTCACACATCCGGCACACCACCGGCCTGACGGATCAGACCCGGGTGCGCACCGAAATGCAGCAAGGAGTGGGCGTCGACGGAACTTCCACTAATGAACACCACCAATTCTCGCCCCGACGCGAGCCGACCAGACCCAAATGGCTGGCCGTACCCGTCCGGGACAGGGGTGCGTGCTCCTTAGAAAGGAGGTGATCCAGCCGCACCTTCCGGTACGGCTACCTTGTTACGACTTCGTCCCAATCGCCAGCCCCACCTTCGACCACTCCCTCCAGCAAGCTGGTTGGGCCATGGGCTTCGGGTGTTGCCGACTTTCGTGACGTGACGGGCGGTGTGTACAAGGCCCGGGAACGTATTCACCGCAGCGTTGCTGATCTGCGATTACTAGCGACTCCGACTTCATGGGGTCGAGTTGCAGACCCCAATCCGAACTGAGACCGGCTTTTAGGGATTCGCTCCCCCTCACGGGATCGCAGCCCTCTGTACCGGCCATTGTAGCATGCGTGAAGCCCTGGACATAAGGGGCATGATGACTTGACGTCATCCCCACCTTCCTCCGAGTTGACCCCGGCAGTCTCCCATGAGTCCCCACCACCCCCAGCCGAACTGGTAGGGCGTGCTGGCAACATAGGACGAGGGTTGCGCTCGTTGCGGGACTTAACCCAACATCTCACGACACGAGCTGACGACAGCCATGCACCACCTGTACACCGACAAAAGGGCACCCATCTCTGGATGTTTCCGGTGTATGTCAAACCCAGGTAAGGTTCTTCGCGTTGCATCGAATTAATCCGCATGCTCCGCCGCTTGTGCGGGCCCCCGTCAATTCCTTTGAGTTTTAGCCTTGCGGCCGTACTCCCCAGGCGGGGCGCTTAATGCGTTAGCTGCGGCACGGAACCCGTGGAATGGATCCCACACCTAGCGCCCAACGTTTACGGTGTGGACTACCAGGGTATCTAATCCTGTTCGCTCCCCACACTTTCGCTCCTCAGCGTCAGGTAATGCCCAGAGAACCGCCTTCGCCACCGGTGTTCCTCCTGATATCTGCGCATTTCACCGCTACACCAGGAATTCCGTTCTCCCCTGCATACCTCTAGTCTGCCCGTATCGAAAGCAAGCACCGAGTTAAGCCCGGTGTTTTCACTCCCGACGCGACAAACCGCCTACGAGCCCTTTACGCCCAATAATTCCGGACAACGCTCGGACCCTACGTATTACCGCGGCTGCTGGCACGTAGTTGGCCGGTCCTTCTTCTGCACCTACCGTCACCACCCATCGGGCGCTTCGTCGGTGCTGAAAGAGGTTTACAACCCGAAGGCCGTCATCCCTCACGCGGCGTTGCTGGATCAGGCTTCCGCCCATTGTCCAATATTCCCCACTGCTGCCTCCCGTAGGAGTCTGGGCCGTGTCTCAGTCCCAGTGTGGCCGGTCACCCTCTCAGGCCGGCTACCCGTCGAAGCCTTGGTAGGCCATTACCCCACCAACAAGCTGATAGGCCGCGAGCACATCCCCCACCGAAAAAACTTTCCACCACCACCACATGCGTGGAATGGTCGTATCCGGTATTAATCCCCGTTTCCGGGAGCTATCCCAAAGTGAAGGGCAGATTACTCACGTGTTACTCACCCGTTCGCCGCTCGAGTACCCCCGAAAGGGCCTTTCCGCTCGACTTGCATGTGTTAAGCACGCCGCCAGCGTTCGTCCTGAGCCAGGATCAAACTCTCCATAGAAAAACCTATGAAAAACAAAAACCTGACAACAAACCCTGACAAAACCACAACAACCCCCACCACCACCCCAAAAAGGACAGCAACAGAACATCGCCATGGCACATGTCCAGAATCAATCATCAAAAACAACCCAACCAACAACACCAACCCAACCCCACCCCACAAAAAGGCAGAATCAAACCAGCGCCATCGACAAGGCACACAAACTAATTCCATCGACATAAACACACTGTTGAGTTCTCAAACATCACACGCACACCGACACAAACCCTCGCGGGCAGGTGTTGGGGCAACCTGCACAAACTTACCGGGCGGGCTGGTCTCCGTCAACTTGGTATCAAGGGCGGTGCCAGCCTCGCGGGCCGTCGTGCGAGAGCAACGTTAGCAGCGGGTCGGAGGGGCTCCCACATCGGGACCGGCACGCCCCCGCAGGGGTGCCGCCGGGCGGTAGGTAGAGACGTTCCGCTCCCCCCGGATCCAGTACCGCCAGGGCCGGTCCGGGGCGCCCCGCAAGCCGACCCGCGGGCCCGACTCGACCTGGTCGACGGGAGCTCCCAGCTCGAGGACGAGCCCTCCTGAGGTGAGGTCGGCGCCGTTCTGGTCGAGGGTGATGGCCAGGGCCTGGCAGAGCCGCGCCGGTCCGCGCGCCAGGTCGCGCTCGGTGGAACGTGACCGGCGACCGCGAGCGACGTCGAGGCCCTCGACCACCTCCCCCGCTCGGAGCAGCACCGCGCTGGGGGTGCCCTCCGGGCCGACGACGACGTTGCAGCAGTGGTGCATCCCGTAGGTGAAGTAGACGTAGAGGTGGCCGGGCGGGCCGAACATCACCTCGTTGCGAGAGGTTCGCCCGCGGTAGGCGTGCGAGCCGGGATCGTTGGGGCCGTCGTACGCCTCGACCTCCGTGATCCGGAGCGCCACGTCACGGTGACGCAGCGTCGCGCCGAGCAGCCGCGGCGCGGCCTCGAGCACCGGCCCGGCGAGGACGTCCCGGAGCTCAGGCAAGAGCATCCCGGTGCCGGCCCGCGACCGCGGCCAGCTCGGCGAGCTGCTCGCGGACCCGTTCAGGCGCGGTGCCGCCGCGCCCGCGGCGTGAGGCCACCGACCCCTCGACCGTCAGGACGTCGCGGACCGCGGGAGTGAGGTGCTGCGAGATCGAGGCGAGGTCGTCGTCGGTGAGCTCGTGGAGCTCGATGCCCTGCTCCTCGCAGGAGCGGACGCAGCTACCCGCGACCTCGTGGGCGACCCGGAACGGCACGCCCTCGCGCACCAGCCACTCCGCGACGTCGGTCGCGAGGGAGAAGCCCTGCGGCGCGAGGTGGTGCATCCGCTCGGTGTTGAACGCCAGCGTCGCGACCATCCCGGTCACGGCCGGTAGCAGCACTCCGAGCGTGTCGATCGAGTCGAAGACCGGCTCCTTGTCCTCCTGGAGGTCGCGGTTGTAGGCCAACGGGAGGGCCTTCAGGGTGGCCAGGAGGCCGGCCAGGTTGCCCACGAGTCGGCCGGCCTTGCCGCGGGCGAGCTCCGCGATGTCGGGGTTCTTCTTCTGCGGCATGATGCTCGACCCGGTCGACCACGAGTCGTGCAGGACCACGAAGTCGAACTCGCGGGTCGACCACAGGATCACGTCCTCGGCCAACCGGCTGAGGTCCACCCCGATCTGCGCGGTGACGTAGGCGAGCTCGGCGACGAAGTCACGGCTCGCGGTGCCGTCGAGCGAGTTGGCCGACGAGCCCTCGAACCCGAGCTCCGCCGCGACCAGCAGCGGGTCGAGTCCGAGGCTGGAGCCCGCCAGCGCTCCGGAGCCGTACGGCGACTCCGCGGCCGTACGTCGGCGCCAGTCGGCCAGCCGGTCGACGTCGCGCAGCAGCGGCCAGGCCAGCGCGAGCAGGTGGTGCGACAGCAGCACCGGCTGGGCGTGCTGGAGGTGGGTGCGGCCCGGCATGATCACGTCGAGGTGGCCGCGGGCCTGCGTGGCGAGGGCGTCGACGAGGTCGAGCACAAGCCCGCCGACGGTCCTGGCGTGGTCGAGCAGGAACGACCGGAACAGGGTCGCGATCTGGTCGTTCCTGGAGCGACCCGCCCGGAGCCGGCCGCCGACGTCGGGGCCGACCTCCTCCAGCAGCAGCCGCTCCAGCGCCCCGTGCACGTCCTCGTCCGAGGGATCGGGGTGCAGGTCGCCCGCCGTGTAGCGCTCGGCGAGGGCGTCGAGCCCGCGGTGGAGCTCCGCCTCGTCGTCGTCCGTGAGCAGGTCCGCCGCGGCGAGGGCCTTGGCGTGGGCGTGCGACCCGGCGATGTCGTAGAGCGCGAGGCGCCAGTCGAACTGGGTCGAGCGCGAGAGCGCCTCGAGCTCCGGCGAGGGTCCGCCGGCGAACCGGCCGCCCCAGAGCTTGCCCTCGTTGGTCCCGTGCTGGTCGGCCATCAGTCGGTCCCGAACTCCATCGCCGCGTGGTCGAGCGCCTCGTCGGCGGCATCGCGGCCCGCGGGGTTGTGGGTGATGCGGTTGAAGCCGCCGGGCTCCAGCTCGCCGTACAGCGTGCCGTGCTCGACCAGCACCTGTCCCTCGTCGAGCGGCTGCTGCGCGTAGAGCTCGAGCTTGGAGCGGGAGTCGGCGATGTCGAGGTTGCGGAGCGTGAGCTGGCCGATCCGGTCGGTGGGGCCGAACGCGGCGTTGTCGGTGCGCTCCATCGACAGCTTGTCGGGGTGGTAGGAGAACGACGGCCCGTCGGTGTGCAGCACGGTGTAGTCCTCGCCGCGGCGCAACCGGACGGTCACCTCGCCGGTCACCAGCGACGCGATCCAGCGCTGGATCGACTCGCGCAGCATCAGCGCCTGCGGGTCGAGCCACCGCCCCTCGTAGAGGAGCCGGCCGAGGTGGCGGCCCTCGGAGTGGTAGAGCGCGATCGTGTCCTCGTTGTGGATCGCATTGAGCAGGCGCTCGTACGCGATCCACAGCAGGGCCATGCCGGGTGCCTCGTAGATCCCGCGCGACTTGGCCTCGATGATCCGGTTCTCGATCTGGTCGGACATGCCGAGCCCGTGCCGGCCCCCGATCGCGTTGGCCTCGTGGACGAGTGCGACCTGGTCGTCGAAGCGGACCCCGTTGATCGCGACCGGTCGCCCTCCCTCGAACCGGACCGTCACGTCCTCGGGCGCGATCTCCACGAGCGGGTCCCAGAACCGCACGCCCATGATCGGCTCGACGGTCTCGAGCGACACGTCGAGGTGCTCGAGCGTCTTCGCCTCGTGGGTGGCGCCCCAGATGTTGGCGTCCGTGGAGTAGGCCTTCTCCTCACTGGCCCGGTAGGGCAGGTCGCGCTCGGTGAGCCACTGGCTCATCTCGGTACGTCCGCCCAGCTCGGCTCACGAACTCGGCGTCGAGCCACGGCTTGTAGATGCGCAGGTCGGGGTTGGCGAGCAGCCCGTAGCGGTAGAAGCGCTCGATGTCGTTGCCCTTGAACGTCGAGCCGTCGCCCCAGATGTCGACGCCGTCCTCGTGCATCGCCCGCACCAGCATGGTGCCGGTCACTGCGCGGCCGAGCGGCGTGGTGTTGAAGTAGGCACGGCCGCCCGAGCGGATGTGGAACGCGCCGCAGACGAGGGCGGCGAGCCCCTCGGCCACCAGCTGCGGCTTGCAGTCGACGGACCGGGCCAGCTCGGCGCCGTACTCGAAGGCACGGTCGGGGACACTCTCGATCTCGGGCTCGTCGTACTGCCCGATGTCGGCCGTGTAGGTGCACGGGATCGCGCCCTTCTCACGCATCCAGGCGACAGCGACGGACGTGTCGAGACCGCCCGAGAACGCGATGCCGACCCGTTCGCCGACGGGGAGGGAGACGAGGACCTTGCTCACGAGCGGGTTCCTTCGGGGTCGTGGGTGACGAGGGTCGCGGTCACGGTGCTGTGGGAGTCGGCGAGCCGCAGGAAGTGGCGGGCGAGGGCGTCGCCCCCGTGGGGCACCCGCCCGATCACCAGCACCGTGTCGTCGCCGGCGATGGTGCCGAGGACGTCGGGCAGCTCGGCCTTGTCGAAGGCGCTCGCGAGGAACTGGGCCGCACCGGGCGGCGTGCGCAGGACGACCAGGTTGTCGCTCGCCTCGGCGCTGACGAGCAGCTCGTTGCAGAGCCGGGACAGGCGCTGGGTCGAGGCGGCGCTCTCACCCGGCGCCGTCGGCCGGCGGTCACCACCCTCACCGGGGACGGCGTAGACGAGCGCGCCGGACTGACCGCGGACCTTGACCGCGTCGAGCTCGACGAGGTCGCGGCTCAGCGTCGCCTGGGTGACGTGCAGCCCGTGGGCGCCGAGGAGGTCGGCCAGCTCGCTCTGCGAGCGCACCTCCTGATGGGTGACGAGCTCGACGATCCGCTGGTGGCGGGCGTTCTTGGTGCTCGGGCGCAGGGCGGCGTCAGTCATGGCCGTCCCCCGCGTCGAGCAGCCAGGTGAGGATCGCCTTCTGCGCGTGCCGCCGGTTCTCGGCCTCGTCCCAGATGACACTGCGCGGTCCGTCGAGCACCTCGGCGTCGACCTCCTTCCCGCGGTACGCCGGCAGGCAGTGCAGCAGGATCGCGTCGTCCCGGGCGCGGGCGAAGAGGTCGGTGGTGACGGAGTAGGGCCCGAACACCGCGAGCCGGCCGTCGACCTCGTCCTCCTTGCCCATCGAGACCCAGGTGTCGGTCACGACCACGTCGGCACCCGCGACGACCCGCTCGGGGTCGTGGTCGACGGCCACCGACCCGCCGGTCGTCTCGGCGATCGCGGCGGCCCGGTCGACCATCGGCTGGTCCGGCAGGTAGCCCTCGGGCGCGCCGATCCGCAGGTGGAGGCCGGCGGTCGCCCCGGCGAGCAGCCACGAGTTGCCCATGTTGCAGGCGCCGTCGCCCACGAACGCGACCGTCTGGCCGGCGAGGGTGCCACGGTGCTCCTGGACCGTCAGCAGGTCCGCCAGCAGCTGGCAGGGGTGGTAGTCGTCGGTCAGCGCGTTCACGACCGGCACCCCGGCGTACGCCGCCATCTCCTCGATCCGGTCCTGGCCGTAGGTGCGCCACACGATCGTGGCGGCCTGGCGGCCGAGGACCCGGGCGACGTCGGCGATCGACTCGCGCACCCCGATCCCGGCCAGGCTGCCGTCGACGAGCATCGGGTTGCCACCGAGCTCGGCGATGCCCGAGGAGAAGCTGGCCTGGGTGCGCAGCGTCGGCTTGTCGAAGATCATCGCGACGGTGCGTGGGCCGGCGAGCGGGGTCGTGTCGTACGGCGCCTTCTTGAGCCGCGCCGCCAGTGCCAGCACCTCGGCCTGCTCGGCCGGGGTCAGGTCGTCGTCGGCGAGAAAGTGGCGGGTCATGGTTGCTCCTCGAGGGTGACGAGGTCGCACCACGCATCGGCGAACCGCGCGAGGTCGCGCTCGGTGACGGTCAACGGTGGCGCGAACCGTAGCCGGTCGGGGCCGGTGTTGTTGAGCAGGAAGCCCTGCTCCTGCCCGCGTGTCACGATCCGCGCCGCCGTCTCGTCCGCGAGGTGCGCGGCCAGCAGCAGGCCGCGGCCGGTGACCGATGTGACCTGCGGCGCCGCGACCAGGGCGTCGGCCAGCTGAGCGCCCCGCTCCCGCGCGGCCTCGAGCAGCGCCTCCTTCTCGATCGTGTCGAGGACGGCGAGGGCGGCGGCGCTCGCCACCGGGTTGCCGCCGAACGTGCTGCCGTGGTGTCCGGGGCCGAGCAGCGCTCCGGCGTCGCCGAGGCCGACGCACGCGCCGATCGGGATGCCGCCGCCGAGCCCCTTGGCCAGGGTGACGACGTCGGGTCGGACGGCCGGGTCGTGGCCGAACCACTCCCCCGTGCGGCCGATGCCGGTCTGCACCTCGTCGAGCCACAACAGCGAGCCGTGCTCGGTGGCGACCCGGCGGGCGGCCGCCAGGTAGCCGTCGGGCGGTACGACGACGCCGGCCTCGCCCTGGATCGGCTCGAGCACGACGGCGGCGGTCTCGTCGGTCACGGCGGCGGCGAGGGCGGCCTCGTCGCCGTAGCGCACCCAGGTGACGTGGCCGGGCAGGGGTTCGAAGGGTTCACGGAACGCGGGCTTGTGGGTGAGCGCGAGGGAGCCCATGGTGCGGCCGTGGAAGCAACCCTCGGCGGCCACCAGGCGGGTGCGGCCGGTCCGACGGGTGAGCTTGAGGGCGGCCTCGTTGGCCTCGGCGCCGGAGTTGGCGAAGAAGACCCTGCCGTCCGATCCCAGCAGCCCGAGCAGCCGCTCGGCCAGGGCCACCTGCGGCTCGGTCGCGAAGAAGTTGGAGACGTGGCCGAGCGTGCGGAGCTGGGTGGTCACGGCGTCGACCAGCGCGGGGTGACCGTGGCCGAGGGCGTTGACGGCGATCCCGCCGAACAGGTCGAGGTACTCGCGGCCGGTGTCGTCCCAGACCCGCGCGCCCTCGCCCCTCACCAGCGTGAGGCGGGGTGGGCCGAACGTGTTCATCAGTGCGTCGGCGTACCGCTCCTGGACCGTCATGCGAGTGCCTTCCGGATCTTGGTGGCGACGCCGGGCAGCACCTGGGTGCCGATCCCCTCGTCGGTGAACAGCTCGAGCAGCACGGCGTGCGGCTCGCGGCCGTCGACGACCGTGGCCTTCGCGACCCCGCCGGTGACCGCCTGGAGGCAGGCCTCCATCTTCGGCACCATCCCGCTGGCGAGGGTCGGCATCAGCTCGGCGAGCGACTCCGGGCTGATCTCCTGGATGACGTCGTCGCTGTCGGGCCAGTCGCGGTAGAGGCCCTCGACGTCGGTGAGGACGAGCAGCTTCTCGGCGCCGAGCGCGATCGCCAGCGCTGCGGCAGCGGTGTCGGCGTTGACGTTGTGGACCAGGCCCGCGGCGTCGGGCGCGACGCTGGAGATCACCGGGATCCGGCCCGCCGCGACCAGGTCGTTGACGGCCTCCGGTCGGACCGAGTCCACCTCGCCCACCAGGCCGAGGTCGACCTCCTCGCCGTCGACGATCGTGTTGGTCGGCTTGGCGGTGAACAGCCCGGCGTCCTCGCCGGACAGCCCGACCGCGAGCGGACCGTGGTCGTTGATGAGGCCGACGAGCTCGCGCTGCACCTGCCCGACCAGCACCATCCGGACGACGTCCATCGCCTCCGGGGTCGTGACCCTGAGCCCGCCGCGGAACTCCGACTCGATGCCGAGCTTGTCGAGCATCGACGAGATCTGCGGTCCCCCGCCGTGCACCACGACCGGCCGGAAGCCGGCGAAGCGGAGGAACGCGACGTCCTCAGCGAACGCCCGCTTGAGCGTGTCGTCGGTCATCGCGTTGCCGCCGTACTTCACGACGATCGTCTTGCCGTGGTAGCGCTTCAGCCACGGCAGGGCGCCCGCGAGGACGCGTGCCTTGGCGGAGGCCTTCTCGTGGTGGCTGGTGAGGTCGCTGATGTCGCTCATGAGCTGTAGGCGCTGTTCTCGTGGACGTAGGCATGGGTCAGGTCGTTGGTCCAGATCGTGGCGTGGTCGGACCCGGACTTGAGGTCGATCGTGACGGTGACCTCGCGGCCGCTGAGGTCGACGGCCGCCGGGTCGGCGGCGGGAGTGGACTGCCGACAGACCCAGACGCCGTTCATCGCCACGTCGAGGTCGGCCGGGTCGAACACCGCGTCGGTGGTGCCGATCGAGGCGAGCACCCGGCCCCAGTTGGGGTCGTTCCCGAACACCGCGGCCTTGAAGAGGGCGCTGCGGGCGACGCTGCGCCCCACCGTCACGGCGTCGTCCTCGCTGGCGGCGCCCTTCACCGTGATCGCGATCTCGTGGTCGGCGCCCTCGGCATCGGCGAGCAGCTGCATCGCGAGCTCGGTGCAGGCACGGGTGAGGGCGTCGGTCAGGTCGTCGAGCGAGGGCGTGATGCCGCTGGCGCCGCTCGCCAGCACGGTCACGGTGTCGTTGGTCGACATGCAGCCGTCGGAGTCGAGCCGGTCGAAGGACACCCGGGTGGCGGCGCGCAGGGCCGTGTCGAGGTCGGCAGCGCTCGCCGCGGCGTCGGTGGTGAGGACGACCAGCATCGTCGCGAGCTGGGGCGCGAGCATGCCGGCGCCCTTCGCCATGCCGCCGACGCGCCAGCCGTCGCCCTCGACCACGACCTCCTTGGACACGGAGTCCGTGGTCATGATCGCCACGGCGGCGTCTCCCCCGCCGTCCGAGCGGAGGACGGCGTACGCCGCGTCGACACCCGCCAGCACCGCGGCTCGGTCGTTGGCGAGCCCGATCAGGCCGGTCGAGCAGACGACGACGTCGAGCGCTCCGATGCCGAGGTGGCCGGCGACCTGCTCGGCGACCGCGTGGGTGGTCAGGAACCCGTCGGGACCGGTGTAGCAGTTGGCGCCGCCGGAGTTGAGGACGACGGCGCGGACGGTGCCGTCGCGCACCACCTGCTCGCTCCACAGCACCGGGTTGGCCTTGCACCGGTTGGCGGTGAAGACGCTCGCCGAGTCGTGACGAGGCCCGTCGTTGACGACCAGCGCGACGTCCTTGGCGCCGGTCGACTTGAGACCGGCGGGGACCCCGGCCGCGCGGAAGCCCTGGGGGGCGGTCACGCTCACGGCGCGATCCCCACCGTCGTGAGCCCGGTCGTCTCCTCGATCCCCAGCGCCAGGTTGAGGCACTGGACGGCGGCGCCGCCGGTGCCCTTCGCGAGGTTGTCGACGACGCCCACCGCCACCAGCCGGCGGGCCGCCTCGTCGACCGTCACCTGGAGCTGCACCGCGTTGGAGCCCAGCACCGACTGGGTCTGCGGCCAGCGACCGGGCGGCAGGACGTGGACGAACGGCTCGTCGGCGTACGCCTTCACGTACGCCGCGTGCGCGTCGTCGGTCGTGACGTCGCCACGGAGCGGGGCGGAGCAGGTGGCGAGGATGCCGCGAGCCATCGGGACCAGGGTCGGCGTGAAGCTGACGGTGAGGTCGCCGCCCTCGGTGAGCGGCGCCAGGTTCTGGACGATCTCGGGGGTGTGGCGGTGGGTGCCGCCGACGCCGTATGCGCTGGCGCTGCCCATCACCTCGCTGCTCAGGAGGTGCGGCTTCGGGGCCTTGCCGGCGCCGCTGGTCCCGGACGCGGCGACCACGACGACGTCCGGCTCGACCAGGCCGGCGGCCAGGGCGGGCGCGAGCGTCAGGGTCGTGACGGTCGGGTAGCAGCCCGGGACGGCGATCCGGGCGGCACCCGTGAGGAGGGCGCGCTGCCCGCAAAGCTCGGGGAGCCCGTACGGCCAGCACCCCGCGTGGGAGCCGCCGTAGAAGCGGGTCCACGCGTCGGCGTCGCGCAGCCGGAAGTCGGCGCCGCAGTCGATGACGACCGTGTCGTCGCCGAGCGCTGCGGCGATCGCACCCGACTGACCGTGCGGCAGGCCGAGCACGACCGCGTCGTGGCCGGCCAGGGACTCCGGGGTGGTCGGCTCGAGGACCCGCTCAGCCAGCGGGAGGAGGTGCGGCTGCAGCGCACCGAGCGGCTCACCCGCGTTGCTGCCCGCGGTGACAGCGCCGATCTCCACCCCGGGATGACCCAGCAGGAGGCGCAGCACCTCCCCGCCGGCGTACCCACTCGCTCCAGCGACGGCGACCCTGAACGTCATGTGCATGAACATACACGCATCCGTATGTTCATCACACCTCGGGCCGACCGCTGGTCGATGGTGGTCGGATGGTGGTCGGCTCACTAGGTTGGCCTGGCATGAGCCGCCTGTCGCCCTCGGAGTACCGCGCCTTCATCGAGTCGGAGTCCCGCCGCTTCCGCGACGTGCTGACCGACTGCGACCCTCGTGCCCGCGTCCCCGGCTGCCCGGACTGGAGCGCCGCGGACCTGCTCTGGCACCTCACCGAGGTGCAGGACTTCTGGGCCTGGATCGTGGAGCACCGACCGTCCGCGCCCGACGACCGTCCCGATCCGAAGCGACCCGCGACGTACGCCGACCTGCTCGCGCTGCACGACGAGCGCTCCACCGCCCTGACGGCCGCACTGGCGGACGCCGACCCGGCCGACGAGGCGTGGACCTGGTCGGCCGAACAGACCGTCGGGTTCGTGCTGCGTCGCCAGGCGCTGGAGGCGCTGGTGCACCGGATCGACGCGGAGCAGGCCGCGGGCACCGGCAGTGCGGTCGACCCGGCCCTGGCCACGGACGGCGTCGACGAGGTGCTCGACGTGATGTACGGCGGGTGCCCCGACTGGGGCACCTTCAGCCCGCTCCCCCACTACCTCCGGCTCGACATGACCGACACCGAGAAGTCGGTCTGGGTGCAGCTCGGCCGCTTCTCCGGAACCGATCCCGAGGGCATCCACCACGACGAGGACGACATCCACGTCGTCGCGGACCCGAGCAGCGAACCGGACGCGGTCATCAGCGGTTCGAGCGAGCAGCTCCTCAAGCGGCTGTGGCGCCGCGGCGACGGCGCCGACATCCACCTGGCCGGCGACCTGAAGATCGTCGACCACTTCCGCCAGGTGATCCACCAGCCGATCAACTGACAATTGCTGACGACTCAGCCGCGTGCGCGGAGCACTTTCTGACTGGTCAGCGGCGTTGTTGGAGCAACTTCTGCCTGGTCAGCGCTGGACGGCGCCGCACCGCTCGGCGGCCAGCGCGACCGCGGCGTCGCGCGCCGCACTGGCCTCCTGCTCCGTCAGCGTGCGGTCGGGGGCACGGAAGCGCAGCGCGAACGCGAGCGACTTCTTGCCCTCGCCCACCTGTGGGCCCGTGTAGACGTCGAAGAGCCGCACCGACTCCAGCAGGTCGCCCGCACCCTCGCGCAGCGCCGCCTCCACGTCCGCGGCCGCCACGTCGGCGTCCACCACCAGGGCGACGTCCTCCTTGGCCACCGGGAACGTGGAGTAGGTGGGCGCGGCGACCGTGTCGGGTGCGCGCTCGAGCAGCGCGTCGAGGTCGATCTCGGCAGCCGAGGTCCGGGCCGGCACCCCGAACGACTCGCAGACCTTGGGGTGGAGCTCGCCGGCGTAGCCAAGCACGTGCCCGTCGACGGACAGCTCGGCACAGCGACCGGGGTGCCACGGGGCGCGGGTCGCGGCCCGCACGGTGAGCTCGACGTCGAGCGCCTCCGCGACGACCCGCACCGCGTCGATCGCGTCCGCCCACGTCGCCGCCCGTCCCTCGCCCCACCAGCCGGCGGCCTCGCGGTCGCCGCTCAGCGTCACGGCCAGGTGGAGCGGCTGGTCGGGCAGCGCCTTGAGCAGGTCGTCGTACTCGCCCTCGGTCGGCCGGCTGTCGACCCCGTAGATCGGGGCGGGTCCGCTCGCGCGCGGGATCGTCACGCTGGCGACCTCGAACAGGGCCGAGCTCGTGGTGCCGTGACCGGCGTTGCGAGCAGCCGCCCTGAGGATCCCCGGCAGCAGCGTGGTCGTCATCGCCGGCTCCTCGGCCGACAGCGGGTTCGCGAGCCGCAGCGCGCGGCGCCGCTCGTCGTCGCCGGCGAGCCCGAGCCGGTCGAAGTCGCTCTCCCCGACGAACGGGAAGTCGATCACCTCCACGTACCCCGCACCGGCCAGCACCCGGCCGACCCGGCGGCGTAACCGCTGGGCACGCGTCAGGCCACGCCCCGCGGGTGCGGTCGGCAGGACCGAGGGGACCCGGTCGTAGCCGACGACCCGGGCGACCTCCTCGACCAGGTCGAACGGGTCGGTGAGGTCGGGCCGCCACGGCGGCCGGGTCGCGGTGAGCCGGGAGCCGTCGCGCGCGACGTCGCAGCCGATCGCGACCAGGGTCGCCTCGACCGTCTCGGGCGCGATCTCCAGGCCGGTGATCCGCGCCGGCAGGTCGTCGTCGATCGTGATCGTCGGCTGGGGCTCGGCCGCGCCGACCTGCGTGACGCCCGGGTCGACCCTGCCGCCGCCGTAGCGCACCAGCAGCTCCGCCACCCGGTCGGCCGCGCGCAGCGTCACGGTCGGGTCGGTGCCGCGCTCGAACCGCTTCGCGGCCTCGGACGGCAGCTTGTGCCGCTTGGCGGTGCGGAAGATCCGGACCGGGTCCCAGTGGGCGGCCTCGATGAAGATGTTCGTGGTCGTCTCGGACAGCTCGGTCGTCTCGCCGCCCATGACACCCGCGAGCCCGATCGGGCCGGAGTCGTCGGTGATGAGGACGTCCTCGGTCGTCAGTGTCCGGTCGACGCCGTCGAGGGTGCGCAGCCGCTCCCCCTCCTGGGCCAGCCGCACGCGGATCGGCCCGGCGAGCTTGTCGCGGTCGAAGCCGTGGATCGGCTGTCCGAGCTCGAGCATCACGTAGTTGGTGACGTCGACCGCCAGCGAGATCGGCCGCATCCCGCACTGCTGGATCCGCCGGGCCAGCCACGCGGGGGTGGGTGCGCTCGGGTCGAAACCGCTGACACTGCGCCCCGAGAAGACGTCGCACCGGGTGTCGGCCGCGACCTCGACCGGGTGGGCGACCTCGTCGGAGACAGGCTCGGGCCGGTCGGCCGGGTCGGTGAACGGTACGTCGAACCCGAGCGCCGCCTCGCGGGCCACGCCCCGCAGCGAGAGGGCGTAGGCGCGGTCCGGGTTGATCTCGAACTCGATGACCTCCTCGTCGAGGCCGAGCACCCCGAACGCGTCGTCACCCGGCTGGCCGGCGTCGGCCGGCAGCACGATGATCCCCTCGTGGTCGTCTCCGGTGCCGAGCTCGCGCGAGGAGCAGATCATGCCGGCGGAGACGTGGCCGTAGGTCTTGCGGGCGCTGATCTCGAACCCGCCCGGAAGCACGCCTCCGGGCAGCACCACGACGACCAGGTCGCCCGGCGAGAAGTTGTGGGCACCGCAGACGATGCCGACGCTTCGGTCGTCGCTGTCGGTACCGTTGACGGAACCCAACTCAGCGCCGACGTCGACCATGCACCAGTTGATCGTCTTGCCGTTCTTCTGCGGCTCGGGCTCCATCGTGAGCACCCGGCCGACGACGAGCGGACCGGAGATCTGGTCGCCGGCGCGGTAGAGAGCCTCGAGCTTCAGACCGAGCAACGTCAGCCGCGACGTGAGCGCCGCGGTGTCGAGGTCGGCCGGCAGCGCGGCGTACTCGCGGATCCACGAGACGGGTGCCTTCACCGGGTCACAGCTCCGTTCCGAAGGCGGAGGAGAAGCGCACGTCGCCCTCGAAGAACGCGCGCAGGTCCGACGCGCCCGAGCGCAGCATCAGCGACCGGTCGATGCCCATGCCGAAGGCGAACCCGGTGAACCGGTCGGGGTCGATGCCGCACGAGGTGAGGACCCGCGGGTTGACCACCCCGCAGCCGCCCCACTCGATCCAGCCCTCGCCGCGGCAGGTACGGCAGTCCTCGCGGACGCCGTCGACGTCGCGGCAGACGAAGCACAGGAAGTCGAACTCGGCCGACGGCTCGGTGAACGGGAAGTACGACGGGCGGAAGCGGGTCGTGACGCCCTCGCCGAAGAGCCGCGTGGCGAAGTGGTCGAGGGTGCCCTTGAGGTGGGCCATGGTGATGCCCTCGTCGACCACGAGCCCCTCCACCTGGTGGAACATCGGGCTGTGCGTCGCGTCGTACTCGTCGGTGCGGAAGACCCGACCGGGCGAGATGACGTAGATCGGCGGCGTCCGGGTGAGCATGGTCCGGACCTGCACCGGGGAGGTCTGAGTGCGCAGCACGACGTGGTGGTCGGCCGGCTCGGTCCAGAACGTGTCCTGCAGGGTGCGCGCCGGGTGGTCGGGCCCGAGGTTGAGGGCGTCGAAGTTGAGCCACTCGGCCTCGACCAGCGGCCCCTCCGCCACCTCCCAGCCCATGGCCACGAAGATGTCTGCGATCAGCTCGTGCATGAGCGTGATCGGGTGGCGTGACCCGCGCGGTGCGCGTTGCGTCGGCACGGTGACGTCGACCGTCTCCTCGGCCAGCATCCGCTCCTCGTGCTCGGCCTCCAGCACCGCCGTGCGGGCGGCGAGCGCCGCCGTGACCGCCCCGCGCGCCTGGCCGACCCGCTGCCCGGCCTCCTTGCGCGCCTGCGGCGGCAGTGCCCCGATCTCGCGGTTGGCGAGCGCGAGCGGCGACCGGTCACCCGCGTGGTCGAGGCGGGCCTGCTTGAGCGCCGGCAGGTCCCGGGCCCCGGCGATCGCCTCGAGCGCGGCCTCGCGCATGGCGACCACGTGCGCCTCGGTCAGCGGCGTCACCTGCACGGGGTCGTAGTCGCTGTTGGGTCCGGACATGGGGGGCAGTCTAGGAAGAGACCCACCACCGCGACGAACCGGTTCGCCACCACGGACCCGGGGCGGCTCGAGCCGTCGGCACCGTGCTCAGTCCGGGGGCGTCAGGGTCTCGCAGCTCGCGGAGTCGATCGGGACAGGCAGCGCCCCCTGGCGCTGCAGCTCGGCCAGCGGCCCCTCGGCGCGCTGCCGGCCGAGGTTCCACTCCAGCCAGTCGTTCCGATGGGCCTCGCTCAGCTGGTGGAGGGGCAGCCGTTGCAACGCGCAGGCGGCGATCTCCGGCGGCAGCCGCTCGGCGATCACCGGTGCCGCGTCCGCGGAGAGCGAGGAGAGGTACGGGAGGTCCAACGTCCCCTTCGCCTCCCACCGGTCGATGTTGCGATCGGCCACCCACGCGTCCGGGTTGACCGCCGCCAGCCCGAGCAGCGCCACGGCGCCGCTGACGAGCGCGATCCGCGGCAGCCAGCGCCTCATGCCCAGCGCGCCCGCGACCATGACCGCGAGCACGACGAGGCCGAGCCAGCCCTCGAAGACGTCGACGATGAGCCGCAGCGTCGTGTAGCCGTACGCCTCTTGGTAGACGTGCATCCGGTAGAGCGCCGAGGCGACCACGACGAGCGTGAGCAGGCACAGCGCCCCGAGCGCCCCGCGGAGCCAGAGCTGGTCCACGCGCGACCTGCCCGCGCGCCTGGACGCCGCCCAGGCGACCAGGAGCGTCAGGGCGGTGGCCACGGTCAGCTGACCGAACCCCTGGTGCACGTGGTCGGCGTAGGTGATGCCGGTGGTCCGCTCGAGGTAGTCGTGGCCGCCGAACACGACCGCGGCCTGGGCCGCGAGGAACACGACGAACACGGCGTCCACGAGCAGCACCGGGACCAGCCACTCGAAGCGGTTGCGCAGCGGCGGCGGGTCCGAGAGCGCCGGCTCGACGTTCGGAGGGCTGAGGGCGAGGTAGGCCGCGGTCAGGGTCAGCCCGAACACGACCGCCGCGACGAAGCCGCGCAGGACCACGTTGCCGAGGCTGAGGTTCGGCACCAGCACGTCGACCCACTCGGCGAACAACGCGTCCGCGGAGGCGAACAGCGCCCCGAACACCACCAGCCCGACGGCGGACCAGGCCACGGTGCGAGCGACGGCCGAGGAGCGCTCGCTGCCACCGACGCGGAGGCTGCGACCGAGCCACGGCAGGCCGCGCAGGGCGGAGAGCGGCCAGGCCAGCCCCGTCACCAGGAAGCCGGGCAGCGTGCTCGCGCCCGTGACCCCGATCAGGAAAACCGCCCCGGACGCGACCGTGCACAGGACCACGATCGCGTCGTTGTCGAGCAGCACCATCGGGAGCACCAGCAGCACGCTCAGGCCCGCGCAGGTGAGCGCGAACGGCTCTCGCCTGCGGCGGGCCGTGGCGAAAGCGGTGGCTCCGGCAGCGAGCAGGACGACCGCCCAGGAGAGGCCGGGGAGCGCGAACGCCATGACGGCCCCCGCGAGGAGCCCGACGCCGGCCGCGAGCAGCACCACTCGCAGCCCTTCGAGGTGCTCGGGCTCGGGCCACAGACGGCCGAAGAGCGCCTCGGTCACCGGCCGCGACCCGGCCGCGGGTGGGGCGGCGGGGGCGGGCGTGGGCGTGGCGGGCGTGGCGGTGGCCATCGCGATCTCCTCGGTGGGCGGCGGGTCGGACGGGGTGGCCGGGAGGTCGAGGCGCACTCGGGCACCCGGTCGGCCGGGCGTGGGGTCGACGAACCGGAGGCTGCCGCCGTGGAGCGTGGCGACCCACCGGGCGATGGCGAGCCCGAGGCCGGTGCCACCGCCCACCTGGTTGTCGGCCAGGGTGCCGAACCGCTCGAAGGCCCGCTCCCGGTCGGCCGGCGCGACACCCGGGCCCGAGTCCGCCACCTCGAGCCAGACCCCCTCCTCCCCACCGCCCCCGGTGACGAGCACGGTCCCGCCGGCCGGGCCGTGGCGCGCCGCGTTGTCGAGCAGGTTCGTCACCAGCTGCCGCAGCCTCATGGGGTCGGCGGCGAGCCCCAGCCGCTCGGGGACCTGGACGTCGAAGCGCACGTCCCGGCCGCTCGCGCCGACCTCGCGCGCGGTGGTGACGACCAGGTCGCGCAGCACGATCGGCTGGACGTCGAGACGCGCCGCCCCGGCGTCCAGGCGGGACAGCTCCAGCAGGTCGGAGACGAGGGCACCCAGCCGCTCGGCCTGCTCCAAGGCCTCCGCCAGGTGGGGGCCGTCCGTGGGGACGACGCCGTCGGCGAGGTTCTCGAGCAGCGCGGTGAGGCCGGCGAGCGGCGTCCGGATCTCGTGGGACACGGTGGCCACCAGCTCACGGCGCTCACGGTCCACGGTGGCGAGGTCGTCGGCCATCGAGTTGAACGCCTTCGCGAGCCGGCCGACCTCGTCGGAGGCCTGCGTGACGATCCGGCCGGAGTAGTCACCGCGAGCCATCGCCTGGGCGACGGTCGTCATCTCCCGCAGCGGCGCCACCATCCCGGCGGCGAGCAGCTGCGTGACGCCGAGCGCCAGCGCGATCGTGACCGGGAGCGCCAGCAGCAGCGGTACCCCTGATCCGGACCCGGCGACGCCGACCAGCGCCGCCGCCACCACGGACGCGAGGACCAGGAGGCCGAGCTTGACCTTGATGGAGCTGACGGCGTCGAGCGGCCGGGCCGCTTGCGGCTCGGGCGTGGTGGTCACGGCCCGGTCTCCAGGGCGTAGCCCACCCCGTGGACCGTGCGCAGCCGGCCGGCGCCGATCTTGGCGCGGAGCGCCTTCACGTGGCTGTCGACGGTGCGAGTGCCCGAGGCGTCGGCCCAGTCCCAGACCTCGGCCAGCAGCCGGTCCCGCGTGAGCACCTGCCCAGCGTCCCGGGCCAGGCACACCAGGAGGTCGAACTCGGTCGGCGTCAGGTGGACCTCGCGACCGTCGACCGTGGTCCGGCGCCGGCCGGGGTCGACGGTGAGGTCGCCGTACGTCAGCGGCGCTCGCTCCGGCGTGGCCGCGAGCTCCGCGGCCCGCTCCACCCGTCGCAGGAGAGCCGCGACCCGGGCGACGACCTCCCGCATCCGGAACGGCTTGGTGAGGTAGTCGTCGGCGCCCACCGCGAGCCCCACGAGCACGTCGGCCTCATCATCGCGGGCGGTCAGCATCAGGACCGGGACCGGCCGCTGCGCCTGGATCCGGCGGCACACCTCGTGGCCGTCGAACCCGGGCAGCATCACGTCGAGCACGACCGCGTCCGGGTGGGACGAGGCGCAGGTCTCGACCGCCGACGGCCCGTCGAAGGCCTGGACCACGGCGTATCCCTCAGCGCGGAGACGGTCGGAGACGGCGTCGTTGATCACCCGGTCGTCCTCGACCACGAGCACGGTGCGTTGCGCCATGGGAAGACAGTAGGAGCGCGGGTCGCCGGATGGCGCGGACGACTCGTGGAGGTTGTGTGCAGATCAGCCGATGTCGGCAGCCGGCCACTCCACGACCACCCGGGCGCCCCCGGACGCGGCGTCGCCGAGGACGATGCTGCCGCCGTGGGCGCGGGTGAGGCCGTTGACGAGGTACATCCCGAGGCCGGAGCCGCCGCGCACCCCGCTGGTCCAGAACTTGGTGAACACCCGGCGGCGCAGCTCCTCGGGGATGCCGTCGCCCTCGTCCTCCACGACCAGCCGGATCCCGCGGTGGTGCGGGTCGTCCGTGAGGGGGCCGAGCGTGACCGTGACGGCGCCCGCACCGTGCCGGACGGCGTTCTCGACCAGGTTCGTGACGACCTGCGTGAACTTGTCGGGGTCGGCGCCGATCGGGGGCAGGTCGTCCTCGGCGACGTACGTGATCGACCGGGCGGTGCCCGCCTGCACCGACGTCACGACCCGCCCGACGAGCTGGTCGGCGTCGCACGGCCGCGAGTGGAGGGACAGGCGACCGGTGTCGATCCGCGCGACGTCGAGCAGCTCCGCGATCAGGCGACTGAGCCGGTCGGAGTCGGCGTGGACGGTCGTCAGCATCAGCTTCTTCTGCTCGTCGGTGAGCTTGTCCCAGCGGTTCAGCATGGCCTGCACGAACCCCTTGACGCCGGTGAGCGGCGACCGCAGCTCGTGGGCGACCGTCGCCACCAGGTCGGAGCGCTCGCGGTCGAGCTGGGCACGGCCGCGGCCGCTGCGCAGCACGACCGAGACCCGCGTGACCGGGCCACCGCGGCCTGCACGCAGGATCCGTGCGGCCGTGAGCACCTCGGTCCCGTTGGGCAGCAGCCACGACTGCTCCGGGATCCCGATCCGGGTCGTCAGACCGGCGTACGGCGCGTTGGCCGCGCACCAGTCGCGGCCCTCGGTGTCCTGCAGGGCCAGCACCTCGGTGAGGGGCGATCCGACCGCCGTCTCGGCATCGGTCCCGAGCATCCGCGCGGCCAGCGCTGACACGACCACGACCCGGCCGTCGGCGTCGGCGACGACCACGCCGTCGGGCAGCGCATCGACGAGCGACTGCGTGTCCGGGTCCACAGCGAGCAACCTAGTCTCTGGCGCGGGCGGTGGCGTACAGGCAGACCGCGGCGGCGGCGGCGAGGTTGAGGCTCTCGGCGCGGCCGGCGATCGGGATCCGGACCCGGTGGTCGGCGAGGCCGGACAGCTCGGGCGGGAGGCCCCACGCCTCGTTTCCGAGCAGCCAGGCGACCCGGCCGCGCAGGAGGTCGTCCGCGTCGAAGAGGTCGAGCTCTCCGTCCCCGTCCGCCGCGAGGACGGTCAGACCGGCGGCCTGCGCGTGACGGACTGCCTCGGCCGGGTCGGGTGCGACCGACAGCGGGAGGTGGAACAGGCTGCCGACGCTGGCCCGCACGGTCTTGGGGTTGTAGGGGTCGACCGAGTGGCCCGCGAGCACGACCGCTCCGGCGCCGGCGGCGTCGGCCGTGCGGATGACGGTGCCGGCGTTGCCGGGGTCACGGACGTCGGCGCAGATCGCGACCAGGTCGACGCCCGGCCACAGGTCGGCGGGGGGCTCGTCGAGGAACCGGCACACCGCCACGAGGCCAGCCGGGCTCACGCTGTCGCTGAGGGACCCGAGCGTGCGGTCCTCGACCGGCGTCCAGGGAACGGCCCGCTCCTCGGCCGCGGTCCGCAGCTCGGCGTACTGCTCCGCGGCCGCGACCGTGGCGAACACCTCGACGGCACAGCACCCGCCGTCGGAGAGCAGAGTCGCGAGGGCGCCTTCGGCCGCCTTGGGACCGTCGGCAAGGAACAGCCGCCGCTCGGTGCGTACCGAACGACGGCTGAGCTTGCGAGCCTCCTTGACCCGGGCGTTGCCCACGGTCAGGGGCTGCACGTGGACCATGCGACGGTCAGCCGAGGCAGGTCAGCTGGCCTTGGGTGCGTTGACGTCCTCGGGCAGCGCGGCCTTGGCGGTCTCGACGAGCGCCGAGAACGTCGCGGCGTCGTTGACGGCCAGGTCGGCGAGGATCTTGCGGTCGACCACGACGCCCGCCAGGTTCAGGCCCTGGATGAAGCGGTTGTAGGTCAGCCCCTCGGCGCGGGCGGCCGCGTTGATCCGCTGGATCCAGAGACGACGGAAGTTGCCCTTGTTCTTGCGGCGGTCGTTGTAGGAGTAGACCAGCGAGTGGGTGACCTGCTCCTTGGCCTTCCGGTAGAGCCGCGACCGCTGACCGCGGTAGCCAGCCGCGCGGTCGAGGGTGGTCCGGCGCTTCTTGTGGGCATTCACTGCGCGCTTGACGCGTGCCATGTCGTGTTCTCCTTGCTCGGGTTCGTGGGGTGCGAGGGGTCAGCGACCCAGCAGCTTCTTCGCGCGCTTGACGTCGGCCTTGGCGACCTCGGTGGTGCCGGACATCCGGCGGGTCACCTTGGAGGGCTTGCCCTCCAGGTTGTGGCGCAGGCCGGTCTTCTGGCGGCGGATCTTGCCCGACCCGGTGACACGGAACCGCTTGCTGGCACCGGAGTGCGTCTTGTTCTTCGGCATTGCCTTCGCTTTCTGTCTGCTTCTACGTCTCGCCCACGTGGTCTCGTGGCTTCACACCTCGAGCTGCGTGGCGGTCTCAGGCCTCGATCTCGGGATCGAGGTTCTCGGAGCGGCCGCGCTCCTTCTTGCCGCCGGGGCGGTGTGCGGCGCGGAACTCGGCCTCTTCGGCCTCCTCCACGGCACGGGCGGCGGCCCGGCTCTCCTTCTCGACCCGCGCCTCGGCCTTGGCGTCCGCCTTCTTGCGGTGTGGTCCGAGCACCATGATCATGTTGCGGCCGTCCTGCTTGGGCGACGACTCCACGAAGCCCAGCTCGTCGACGTCCTCCGCCAAGCGCTGCAGCAGCCGGAAGCCCAGCTCGGGGCGGTGCTGCTCGCGACCGCGGAACATGATGGTGATCTTGACCTTGTCGCCGGCCTTCAGGAACCGCACGACGTGACCCTTCTTGGTCTCGTAGTCGTGCGCGTCGATCTTCGGGCGGAGCTTCATCTCCTTGATGACGACGTTGGTCTGGTTCCGACGCGCCTCACGGGCCTTCTGGGCGTTCTCGTACTTGAACTTCCCGTAGTCCATGAGCTTGCAGACCGGGGGCCGGGCCATCGGAGCCACCTCGACGAGGTCGAGGTCGGCCTCCTGGGCCAGCTTCAGGGCCTGGTCGGTCGGGACGATGCCCACGGTCTCGCCGTTGGGTCCCACGAGCCGGACCTCGGGTACCCGGATCCGGTCGTTGATGCGCAGCTCGGTGCTGATGTGTCCTCCAGTGGTCTCGCGTCCGGAAGACTGCTCGGGTTCCCGGCTCGTACCGGCCCGGAAATCGAAGAAGGCTCCCGCTGGTCTCAAGCGGAAGCCAGTCGCGACACGTCGCCTCCACGGCGGGTGCCACTTTCCAGGACGACGGATCGTCCCGGGACCGGTACCCGACGACCTGGTGCGGTCGATGCGGGTGGGAGACGTGACGCTGCTGGTCTCCGCTTGTCAGATCGGTCCCGTGAGGGACTGATCGGTCAACGCCGCACTGTACCGGTTCATTCCGAGGCGGGTCGAATCCATGCGGCCAGCTCCCCCACACGTGTCAGCCGCCAACCGGCGGCCACGGCGCGCAGGTCCTCGCCCGCGAGCGCGAACCGCACGGGGCCGCCGACGTCGACGACCAGCGCATCGGCACCCTCCTGGAGGGCGGCCTGCGCCGCGGTCGAGGCAGCGGCCGGGACGGGGCGCGCCTCGGCGTCCCAGCCGGCCAGGCTCTCGGTGCTCGTGAAGGCGAGCAGGCCGCGCCGGCCGTCGGGCCGCGTCATCAGCACCGTCGCCATGTCGCTGCTCTTGTCGTGTGAGAGTCCTTGGTCGTCGATCTCCACCCGGCCGAGAACTGCGACCACCGGCACCAGCAGCCGAGCGGACCGCAGCGCCCCCAGCACGTCGGCCCGGTCCCCCGTGCCCTCGCCGTACGCCGTGAGAGCGGCCGTCAGCGCGGCGTCGGCAGCGCCGTCGTCACCGGCGAACCCGGGGTCGGGGATGCGGTTGCCCTCGAACCGTCCGTGACCGCCGTCCACGACGCGATCCTCGCATCCGCCGGTCCGGCCTCGGCCATGTGACAGGCTTGCCCGCGTGGACGACGTGACGTGGGCGGCCCTCACCGCGGTCCTCACCGCGCTCGGCGCGGCCTGGACCTGGTACGCGTTCCGGAACCGAGGCGTCGCCTCCGGGCTCCGGGGTGCCGGGCTGACGCTCATCCCGCCCGCCGCCTGGCTGACCGGGACGCTCGAGATGTTCACCGAGATCGGTGGCTCCGTGGCCGACTGGGCGACCCACCTGGTCCTCAGCCCGATCGTGTGGGCCGGGATCGTGGTGGCCGGGCTCTCGGTCGTGCTGCTCGGCTCCTCGGCCATGCTCCGCGAGCGCGGCCGGGGCCTGAAGCCAGGCACCGAGCCCGACCGGAAGCCGCCGGCACTGGGCCGCGGTTCCACGCCCCGGGGCGAGCCGGTCGTGGACGACGACCTCGACGACATCGAGGCCATCCTGAAGCGGCGCGGCATCACCTGATGCCCACCGGCACCAGCGGGCGGCGTGCGCTCGCCCGGCGGCTGGCCGCAGCCGTCTCGGCGGTCGATCCGCTGCCGACCCCGGCGATGGTCGTCGACCTCGACGCGTTCGACGCGAACGCCGACGACCTTGCGCGACGAGCCGCCGGCACCCCGATCCGGCTCGCGTCCAAGTCGGTCCGGGTCCCCGAGCTGATCGCGCGCGCGTTGCGCCACCCGGCGTTCCACGGCGTGCTGTCGTTCACCCTCCGCGAGGCGCTCTGGCTGCACGAGCGGGGCATCAGCGACGACCTGGTGGTCGCCTACCCCACCGTCGACCGCGAGGCGCTGACCCGGCTGGTGGAGTCCCCCGCGGCCGCCGCCGCGATCACGCTGATGGTCGACGACCTGGCCCAGCTGGACGTCGTCGACTCGGTCCGTCGCTCCCTGGCGGTGCCGGTCCGGGTCGCCATCGACGTGGACGCCGGGCTGCGGATCGGCGGGCAGCACGTCGGGCCGAAGCGCAGTCCGCTCTACGACCCGGCGGCCGTGGCGGCCCTCGCACGGCGGGTCCTGGACCGGCACGGGTTTCGGCTGGTCGGCGCCATGACGTACGAGGGTCAGGTCGCTGGCCTGCCGGACATGGTGCCCACGCAGCGCGCCAAGTCACTCGTCGTACGCGGCCTCAAGCAGGCGTCACAGTCGCAGATCGAGGAACGGCGGCAGCAGGTGGCCGACGCTCTCGCGGGCGTGGTGGAGCTCGAGTTCTGGAACGCCGGCGGCTCAGGCTCCGTGGAGACCACGGCGGCCGACCCGATCGTCACCGAGGTGGCCGCGGGCTCAGGCCTGCTGGTGCCCACGCTCTTCGACCACTACCGGTCCTTCGACCCGTGGCCGGCCGCGTTCTTCGCGCTCCCCGTCGTCCGCCGGCCCACCGCCGGGATCGCCACCGTGCACGGCGGCGGCCTCGTGGCGTCCGGGCCGGCGGGCCGGGACCGGTTGCCGTCCCCCTGGCTGCCCGAGGGTCTGCACCTGACCGCCCTGGAGGGGGCCGGCGAGGTGCAGACCCCGCTCACCGGTCCGGGTGCGGCTCGGCTCGCGGTCGGCGACCTGGTGTGGTTCCGGCACGCGAAGTCCGGAGAGGTCTTCGAGCACACCAACGAGGTCCACCTGTTGTCCGGCGAGGCGTTCGTCGACCGGGTCGAGACCTACCGCGGCCACGGCCTCGCGTTCTGAGACGCACCAGGCTCCAGAGGTGGATGGTGAGGGCCTGGTGTCGGTGTGGCGACGTCGCGCCGGTGGTCAGAACGTGCGGATGCAGACCTTCCTGGAGAACGAGTTCTTGAACTTGGCGTTGCCCTGCACCTTCACCCGGTAGCAGACGACGCCGACGCGCTTGAGCGCCGAGATCCGCTGCCGGTAGCGGCTGGTGCCGTTGGTCTCGAAGTTCTTCCAGGTGCTCCACCGCTTCGCGCTCTTCAGCTTGCGCTGCATGACCGCCGGCTTCTTCTCGTACGCCGGGAAGACCCGACCCTTCGCGATGAAGACGTTCGGTCGCGGCTCGACCCCCTTGATGGTGATCGTGCGCTCCTCCTTGGCCTTCGCAGCCGCTGGCTCCGCGGTGGCCGACGAAGCGACGGTCAGCGACGCGGACATGACCAGCGCGGCGCCGGTGGCGACGAGGCGCAGTCGATTGACGAACATGTGGCGCTCCCCCTTCAGGGACTGATGACAGGACCCACTGGTGGGCACCCTGCCCCACGCGTCCGTCGGGCAAACAGGGAACGGGGAAATTCTCGTCGGCCGGACTCCCTATCCTGGCCGGGTGCCGGAGCCGCTCGACCGATCGCCCGCGGTGCGCCGGGTCGCGGACCTGCTGGCCGCCCGCGGCGCCACGCTCGGCGACGGTCGCCTCGTGTGCGTCGACGGACCGGCCGGGTCGGGCAAGACGACGCTGGCAGCCGAGATCGCGGCGACCGTGCCGGACTGCGTCGTCGTGCACATGGACGACCTGTTCGAGGGCTGGGACGGGCTTGCCACGGTCGACGCCCAGCTCGACTCCCTGTTGCAACCGCTGGCCGCGGGCGAGGCGGGGTCCTACCGGCGGTGGGACTGGCACGCCGCCGCCTGGGCCGAACGCGTGCGGGTCGAGCCCTGCGGGCTGCTGGTCGTCGAGGGCGTCGGCTCCGGCTCGCTGCGGGCGGCCGCGGTCACGACCGTGCTCGTCTGGGTCGAGGCGCCGTACGACGTCCGGATGCGGCGCGGTCTCGAACGGGACGGTGACGCCTTCGCGCCCCACTGGGAGGCGTGGGCGCTCGCCGAGGCCGAGCACTTCGCCCGGCACCGGACTCAGGAGCGCGCCGACCTGGTCGTCGACGGGACCGGCTAGCGTCCCGGCCTCTGGTCGACCAGCAGCCGGAGCTCGGCGACCGCCCGCTGGGCCCGGGCGCCGTCCGAGCCCTGGATCCCCATCGCCGGCTGGCTGGTCCCGTCGGCGAGGTCGAGCACGGCCCACGGCGCCCCGGGCGCGAGGTGCACGGCCAGCACCTCGGCCCACTCGTACTCGTGCCGGCGAAAGCCGTTCACCACCACGAGTCGGGCCGACTCGGCGAGCACCCGGCTCCGCGCGAGAGCGAACCCGGCGGCGTAGAACAGCCCACCGAGGACGACGACGGTGGACCGCTGGAACGTGCTGAAGGCCGCGCGGGTCTGGTCGTCGAACGCGAACCACGCGAACCCGGTCACCACGAGCAGCGCGCCGCCGAAGATGGCACCGGCCAGCCGGACGCCCAGCGGGCGCCACGTGTGCGGCAGGGCCGGCTCAGAGACGGCAGGCATGGATGTCGGTCAGGAGGATGCCCCGGGCGCCCAGGTCGTAGAGCTCGTCCATGAGCCGCTGCGCGCCGGACCGCGGCACCATGGCGCGCACCGCCACCCAGCCCTCCCGGTGCAGCGGCGAGACCGTCGGGCTCTCGATGCCGGGGGTGAGCGTCACGGCGTCGGCGACGCTGGACGACGGGATGTCGTAGTCCATCATCACGTAGGTCCTGGCGACCATCACGCCGTCGAGCCGCCGGCGGAACACCTCGAACCCGGCAGGGGTCTCGTGACCGCGGGTGATCAGCACCGCCTCGGAGTCGAGCACGACGGCGCCGAACGTCTCGAGGCCGGCAGCCGTCAGCGTGCTGCCCGTCTCCACCACGTCGGCGATCACGTCGGCGACGCCGAGCTGGATGCTGGTCTCCACCGCGCCGTCGAGCCGGGTCACCGAGGCCTCGATCCCCTGCCGCTCGAGGAACGCCGTGACGATCCCGACGTACGACGTGGCGATCCGGAGCCCGGCCAGGTCGGCGAGGTCGGTGTAGCGACCGGCCGGGCCGGCGAACCGGAACCGGCTGCCGCCGAACCCGAGACCCATCACCTCGTCGGCCTTGGCGCCGGAGTCGAGCAGCAGGTCGCGGCCGGTGATGCCGACGTCGAGGGTGCCCTCGCCGACGTACAGCGCGATGTCGCGCGGCCGCAGGTAGAAGAACTCGACGCCGTTGTCGGCGTCGATCAGGCGCAGCTCCTTCGCGTCGTGCCGCTGGCGGTAGCCGGACTCGCGCAGGATCTCCTGGGCGGACTGGGAGAGCGCGCCCTTGTTGGGGACGGCGACCCGGAGCAGGTCGGTCGGCCGGTCGGTGGTCGGGGTGGTCATGAGGGCCTCAGAGGTGGGTGTAGACGTCGTCGAGGGTCAGGTCGCAGGCGAGCATCAGCACCTGCGCGTGGTACAGCAGCTGGCTGATCTCCTCGGCCGCGCGCTCCTTGGACTCGTGCTCGGCAGCCATCCAGGACTCCGCGGCCTCCTCGACCAGCTTCTTGCCGATCGCATGGACCCCGGCGTCGAGCTGCTCGACCGTGTGGGAGCCGTCGGGCCGCGTCGCGGCCTTGTCGCTCAGCTCGGTCCACAGGTCCTCGAACGTCTTCACGTGGCGAAATCCTAGACGTAGCCGCGTCGGACCGACCGCAGTGTCTGCGCCGTGGTCAGGGCGGCGGCCGCGGCCTCATAGCCTTTGTCCTCGCGCGACTGCGTGAGGCCGGCCCGGTCGAGGGCCTGCTCCTCGGTGTCGCACGTGAGGACGCCGAAGCCGATCGCAGTCTGCCGGTCGAGCGCGACGCGGCTCAGACCGTCGGTGGCCGCGGAGCAGACGTACTCGAAGTGAGGGGTGCCACCGCGGACGACGACACCGAGTGCGACGACGGCGTCGTACCCTTGGGCGGCCAGTGCGTCGGCGACCACGGGCAGCTCGAACGTCCCGGGGACCCGCACCAGCTGGGGCGCCTCGACCTGGTAGTCGCGGCAGGCCCGCTGGGCGCCGTCGACCAGGCCGGCCATGACGGTCTCGTGCCAGCTGGCGGCGACGATCGCCACGCGCAGGTCGTGGCAGTCGAGCGGCCGCTGGTCGGGTGCTCCGGCACCGCTCACGACGTCCCTCCCTTGGTCTCGAGGTCCGGGAGGACGTGCCCCATCCGGTCCCGCTTGGTCTGCAGGTAGGCCAGGTTGTGGTCGTTCGGGTGCGGCGTGAGCGGCACGCGCTCGGCCACCGGCACACCGTAGCCCTCCAGGCTGGTGGACTTGTCGGGGTTGTTGGTGAGCAGCCGGACGCTGCCGACCCCGAGGTCGCGCAGGATCTGCGTGGCCGCGCCGTAGTGGCGGGCGTCGGCCGGGAGGCCGAGCTCGAGGTTGGCGTCGACCGTGTCGGATCCGCCGTCCTGCAGGGAGTAGGCCCGCAGCTTGGCGAGCAGCCCGATCCCCCGGCCCTCGTGCCCGCGCAGGTAGATCACGACGCCGCGGCCTGCCTCCACGACGCGCTGCAGCGCCTCGTCGAGCTGCGGCCCGCAGTCGCACCGGTTGCTGCCGAACACGTCGCCGGTGAGGCACTCGGAGTGGACCCGGGTAAGGACCGGCTCGTCGCCGCTCACGTCGCCGTGGACGAGCGCGAGGTGCTCGCCGTCGTCGACCGCGATCCGGTAGCCGTACGCCGTGAAGTCGCCGTGCCGCGTCGGCAGCCGGGTCTCGGCCACCCGCTCGACCAGCACCTCGGTCCGGCGGCGGTAGCTGACCAGGTCCTCGATGGAGATCATGGCCAGGCCGTGCTCGTCGGCGAAGTCGCGCAGCTGCTGGCCGCGCTTCATCGTGCCGTCGTCGTTGACGATCTCGACCAGCACGCCCGCCGGCGTGAGCCCCGCCAGCCGGGCGAGGTCGACCGCCGCCTCGGTGTGGCCGCGGCGGACGAGCACGCCGCCCCGGCGGTAGCGCAGCGGGAACACATGGCCGGGCCGGGTGACCTCCCACGGCTCGGTGGCCGAGTCGGCGAGCACCCGCGCGGTGTGCGCACGGTCGGCGGCCGAGATGCCGGTCGTGACGCCGTCGCGGGCGTCCACCGAGACCGTGTAGGCGGTCCGGAGCCGGTCCTCGTTGTGCGGCGACATGAGCGGGATCTCGAGCCGGTCGAGCATGTCGGCGGGCATCGGCACGCAGATGACGCCGCTGGAGTGGCGGATCGTGAACCCCATCAGCTCCGGGGTGGCCTTCGACGCGGCGAAGATCAGGTCCCCCTCGTTCTCCCGGTCCTCGTCGTCGACGACGACCACGGCCCGGCCGGCCGCGACGTCCGCGATCGCGCGCTCGACGGGATCGAGCCGCACCGGCCCCGTCATGCGGGGACCTGCTCGTTGTCCGGGCTGGCAGCCGCGCGCCCGGCATCGCGCTGCACCCGCCACCAGGCGACGAGCCCGACCACGCAGAAGCCGCCGTAGAACACGTACATCGCGGCGGTCGGGTAGAAGCCGGCCCGGATCAGGGTGGTGACGCCCACGATGTCGACCAGGATCCACACCAGCCAGAACTCCACCCAGCCGCGGGCCATGCCGTAGGTCGCGAGCATGGACCCGGCGAGGATCCACGCCTCGGTCTGGGGCCCCCACGAGCCGATCTGCTGCAGGAGGAGGTACGCCACGACGTACCCGCCACCGGCGAGGCCGACGAGCAGGAGCCGCTCGCGACCGGTCGCCCAGCGGGGGGTGATCGCACCACCGTCGGCCGCGCCGCCGCCGGCCCGGGCGCGGCTCCACCGCCACCAGCCGTAGACCGACACCGCGATGAAGAACACCTGGCGGCCGGCCTGGCCCCAGAGCGGGTCGGCCGACGCGCCGCTGAGCTCACCGGTGACGAACACCGTGAACAGCAGCACGTTGCCGACCACGCCGACCGGCCACGCCCAGACGAGCCGCTTCATGCCCAGGATCGCGCTCGCGAGGCCGAACAGGTTGCCGACCACCTCGCGCACGAGCAGCTCGCCGCCGGCCACGGGGATGGTGCCGTCCAGCAGCCAGTCGATCATCGGGTCCCTCCTGGGGGGTTGGCGGCGTAGGCGCGGACCAGCGTGGCCACGTGCTTGGCGATGACGTCCATCTCGAGGTTCACGGCATCGCCGGGCGCGCGGGTGCCGAGCGTGGTGCGCGCGAGCGTCTCGGGGATCAGGCTCACGGTGAACCGGTCGGGGTGGGCCTCGACGACGGTGAGGCTGACGCCGTCCACCGCCACGGAGCCCTTGTCGACGAGCAGCTCGGCCAGGTGCGGCGGGATGCCGACCGTCACGAGGTCCCAGTGGTCGCTGGGTCGTCGCTCGAGGATCGTGCCCACGGCGTCGACGTGTCCCTGCACCAGGTGTCCGCCCAGCCGGGTGGCCAGCGTGGCCGCCCGTTCCAGGTTGACCCGGTCACCGACGGCGAGCCGGCCTAGCGACGTCTTGTCGAGCGTCTCCTGCATGACGTCGGCCGTCCACGTGCCGTCATCGAGCGTGCTGACGGTGAGGCAGCAGCCGTTGACCGCGATCGAGTCGCCGTGGCGAGCGTCCTCGAGCACCTCGTCGGCGCGGACCGTCAGCCGGAGGGCGTCACCCTGGTCCTCGAGCGCGGCGACCGTGCCGAGCTCCTCCACGATCCCGGTGAACATCAGCGGTCCCCTCCTGGTGCGAGCGTGAGCCGGACGTTGGTGTCCTCGCCGTCGTGACCCTGGAGGACGGTGACGTCGCTGACGGCCAGGTGCCGGGCGTCGCTGATGGTGCCGATCCCGAGGTCGGCGACCGCGCTGCGCCCCGCGCCGAGCAGCATCGGTGCGACGTACGCGACGACCTCGTCGACGAGCCCGGCCGCGAGGAACGCTGCGGCGAGCGTGGGTCCGCCCTCCAGGAAGACGTGGCGGCGGTCTCGTTCGTAGAGCGCGGTCAGCACCTCGTGGGGGTCGCGGGTGCGCAGGTGGAGGGTCTCGGCGCGGTCGTTGAACACCCGGCGGCCGGGATCGAGGTCGCGCTCCCCCATCACCACGCGCAGCGGCTGCCGGGCCACGGGTGCGTCGACCTCGTCGCGCACCGTGAGCTCGGGGTCGTCGACCGCCACGGTGTTGCTCCCGACCAGCACCACGTCGCACTCGGCGCGCAGCCGGTGGGTGTCGAGCCGGGCCGCGCGGCTGGAGACCCAGCGGCTCGTGCCGTCGGCGGCCGCGCTGCGCCCGTCGAGGGTGGTGGCGAACTTCCAGGTGACGAACGGGCGGCCGTGCTCGACGGCGAACGTCCAGGCGCGGTTCAGGGCGCGCGCCTCCTCGCCGAGCAGGCCGCCCTCGACGGTCACGCCTGCCGAGCGGAGCGCGTCGGCACCGCCGCGGGCGACCGGGTTGGCGTCGGCCTGGGCGAAGACCACGCGACGCACCCCGGCGTCCACCAGCGCCTGGGAGCAGGGTCCGGTGCGGCCGGTGTGGTCGCACGGCTCGAGCGTCACGACGGCGGTGGCCCCACGGGCGTCCTCGCCGGCGACGGCCAGGGCGGCCGCCTCGGCGTGCGGCGTACCGCTCCCCCGGTGGAAGCCCTCGGCGACCTCGGTCCCGTCGGGTGCCAGGAGGACGCAGCCGACCCGCGGATTGGGGCCGAGCGGCACGCCGGGGGCGGCCGCGAGCGCGAGGGCACGCCGCATCGCGGTCCGCTCCGCGTCGGTGAACGGCATCGCTGCCTCTCTCGGTCCGGCTCGCGCGGCCGAGGGGCAGGTCAGCGCCGCCACCGGAAGGAATTCCGGCGTACGTCGCCTGCGTGCTGCTTCTCATCCGGACTTTGACCGTCGGTCCAGGAGTTCCACCTGGTCAACCGGTCCGTGGCCGTGAGGCTCGTGACCGGGTCGCGGACTCTCACCGCCGGTGCGGAGTTCCACCGCCCCCAGAGCACGCGAGCAGCTGCTGGTGACAGTTGCTCTTGCGGGACCGAGCCTACTCCCGGTGCGGCCGCCACGGCCCGTGAGGTGGCCCACAGAGACCCAAAGTAAAATGTCCATGCCAGGCGTCGTGGTGCCGCCCGCGCGTTCGTGGAGAGGGTGAGGGCAGGCACCCGGCCGAGCTCGAGCGCGTGATGGCCGACGTCGGCGCGTTCAACGACGCGCTCGTCGAGTCGGGTGCCTTCGTCACCGCCGGTGGGCTGATGCCCCCGTCGACGGCCGTCACCGTCAACGGCGAGGGCGACGAGACCGTCCGGGTCCCGGGCCCGTTCACCCAGGCGCCGGAGTACCTCGGCGGCTTCTGGATCGTCGAGGCCGACGACGAGGAGGCCGCGATCGGCTGGGCGGAGCAGGGAGCCCGCGCGCTGCGCACGCGGATCGAGGTCCGCGCGCTCCAGGTGGCACCGCAGGACTGAACCCCGAGCGCGAACCGTGCCTGATGCTGGCCGAGTCGTGTCGAAATCGAGGATTCGGCACGACTCGAGCCGATTTCGGCACGATTCGAGCCGATTTCGGCACGATTCGCGTCAGGGGTGGCTGGCGGCGTCGCGGAGCGCGGCGACCATCGCATCGGGGTCGTCAGCGCTGTAGACGGCCGAGCCGGCGACGAACACGTCGGCCCCGGCCTCGGCGCACCGCTCGATCGTGTCGAGGGAGATGCCGCCGTCGACCTGGAGCCAGGCCTCGACGCCGTGCTTGTCGAGGAGCTCGCGCGCCCGTCGGATCTTGGGCACCACCAGGTCGAGGAACTTCTGCCCGCCGAACCCGGGCTCGACCGTCATCAGCAGCACCATGTCGAGCTCGCGGAGCAGGTCCTCGTAGGGGTCGATCGGGGTGGCCGGCTTCAGCGCCATACTGGCCCGCGCCCCGTGTGAGCGGAGCTCGCGCGCGAGCCGTACGGGCGCGGTGGCCGCCTCGACGTGGAAGGTCACCGACCCGGCCCCCGCCTCGACGTACGCGAGTGCCTCACGGTCCGGGTTCTCGATCATCAGGTGCGCGTCGAGCGGCACGGCGGTCGCCTTCGACAGCGCCTCCACCATCGTCGGCCCGAACGTGAGGTTCGGGACGAAGTGGTTGTCCATCACGTCGACGTGGACCCAGTCGGCCCCCGGGATGCGAGCCACCTCGGCACCGAGGTCCGCGAAGTCGGCGTTGAGGATGCTCGGTGTGATCTGGATGCCCACGCCTCGATCCTAGGGCTCGACGACCGGCTCCCCGGCACGCTGCCACGTCAGCGTGCCGCCCATGAACGTGTGGACGAAGCCGCACTCCCGGCAGATCGCGCCGTCTCCCTTCTTGTTCGCCCAGTCGAGTCCCATGAAGGACATGCCGGCGGTGTTCATGCTGACCTCGCGGCGCGTGAACCGGTCGTGGTCGCAGACCACGCACCGGAGCAGCCGTCCTGCGACCTGCACGAAGGGCAGCTCGTCGGACGACGGGGCGTACGGCGGGTTGGGCGGGGTCATGTCTCCTCCTCGAGAACGGCGGGCGTGGCTGCTCCTGCGGCCTCGTCCCGCTCCGCCCAGTCGAGGAGCGGTGCGATGTCGAAGACGTGACCGTCGATGTCGTGGTGCAGGTCGCCCAGGTCGGCGTACCGCGGCGGCATCGTGAAGATCGTGAAGTCGCGCGGGTCGCAGTCGGGCACCTCGTCCCACCGCACCGGGGCGGACACCCGCGCGTCCGGCAGCCCGCGCACGGAGTAGGCAGCGGCGATCGTGTGGTCGCGGGTGTTCTGGTTGTAGTCGACGAACAGGTGGTGCGGGTCGCGGTTCTTCTTCCACCACTCCGTCGTGACGTCGTCGGGTGCCCGCCGCTCGATCTCCCGCGCGAACGCATGGGCTGCCCGCCGTACGTCGGGAAATCCGTGGTCCGGCGCGATCCGGACGTACACGTGCAGCCCCTTGCTGCCGCTGGTCTTGGGGTAGCCGACCGCCCCGAGCTCGTCGAGCACCTCCTGCACGACGCCCGCGACCCGCTGGACCTGGGCGAAGTCCGAGAGCGGACCGGGATCGAGGTCGATCCGCCACTCGTCCGGCTTCTCGGTGTCGGCTCGGCGGCTGTTCCAGGGGTGGAACTCGACCGTCGACATCTGCACCGCCCAGATCACCGACCCCAGCTCGGTGACGCAGAGCTCGTCAGCGGTGCGGTTCCACCGCGGGAAGTGCAGCCGCACGGTCTCGACCCAGGGCGGGGCGCCGGCCGGCAGCCGCTTCTGGTGCACCTTGTCGCCCGCGAGGCCCTTGGGGAACCGGTGCAGCATGCACGGCCGCTCGAACAACGCGTTGACGATCCCCTCGCCGACCGACAGGTAGTACTCGACGAGGTCGAGCTTGGTCGCCCCCGACTCCGGGAAGTAGACGCGGTCGGGGTTGGTGACCTTGACGACGCGGTTGTCCACGTCGATCTCCGTGAACGGCGACGCCATGCCCGGACGCTAGCGGGTCAGCGGGCGGCGGGCTTCACGACGACCCGCGTCACCGACGACACGTGCTCGTCGGCGTAGCCTCGCTCGGCGAAGTACCAGCGGTAGTCCGTCGTCACCTCGGGCCTCACCGTGGTGGACACGGTGCCCTCCGCCGCAGCCACGACTGTCTCGGCCACCGGGGTGAAGTCGGCCGCCCCCCGGGGACGCGCCTGGAGCTCGACCACCGCGCTCATCGGCTGGCCCGCCGCGTCGACCGACCGACCGGTGAGCGTGACCGACTGGCCCGTGGTCACCTGTCGGCGGTTGGCCGCGATCGTGGTGCTGACCGACCAGCCCTCGAGGTCGTACGTCGTGACCGAGCCCGGCAGCCCGGCGCGGATCGCGTCGACGCCGAACGTGCGGCCGTCGCAGCCGAAGCCGGTGAGGACGTAGCCCGGCCCGTCGCCGTGCTCCGCGGTGAACGCGTCGATCGTGGCCGCTCCCCCGTCCTCGAGCGCCGCGCCGGTGGCGGCGTCGTAGCGGGTCCAGGTGTAGGTGGCGCCGGTGGCGTCGACCTGCTGCCACCCGTCGACGCCGGTGGCCAGGTCGGCCCGACCGGACCACACCTCGCCGGGACCCATGTCGGGGGCGAGGTACCAGGTGTGGGCCACGCCGTCGGACCCGGCCGCGGCACGGACGGAGAGGGACGAGACCGCGTCAGCGATGGAGGTGAACATGCTCACCGATCCGGCGGCGGTGCCGGTGCCGGGCAGCGCCAGGTCGACGGCGCGGCGGCCGAGCGGCGCGGCGGTGTCACGCTTGAGCAGGGCCTGCGGCCCGCGCTGGTCGACGTGGAACAGGTCCACGCAGCCGAAGTAGGTGAGGTAGGTGCCCGTGGCCGGGAAGCGGGTCCCGGGGACGACGACGCGGTCGTCGGCGTGGGCAGGGGCGACCACCAGCCCTGCGCCGAGGGCCAGTACCGCGGCTGCGGTCCAGCGTCGCATCGTTTCGTTCCTCCCCCTGGCAGCCCACCGAACCGGCTGCTCCTCCCCATTCAACGTCACGGGGTGAAACCCGTCCATGGCGGGCGACGATCTAGGTGACGAATTGGGCAACGATTCAGCGACGCATCACCCTGCCGTGCGGCGGAGCTGCGCGATGAACATGGCGTCCGTCCGGTGCCGGTGCGGCCACAGCTGTAGCGTGCCGTCGCGCGGGCCGGCGGCGTCCGGCACGGCCAGGGAGACCGGTTCGACGGCGACGTCGTGACGAGCCGCGAGCACGGTGTCGAGCACCTCGCCGGTCTCGGCGAGCAGCGGGGAGCAGGTCGCGTAGACCACGACCCCACCCGGCCGCACGAGCTCGAGCGCGGACGTCAGCAGGGCGCCCTGGAGCGGCACCAGCGCATCGAGGTCACCCGGCTGCTTGCGCCAGCGGGCCTCCGGCCGGCGTCGCAGCGCGCCCAGCCCCGAGCACGGCGCATCGACCAGGACCCGGTCGAAGGAGCCCGGCTCCCAGCCCGGCTGCCGGCCGTCGTACGACGTCACCTCGTCGACCCCGTCGGCGCCGGCGAGCGCCTGCTGCACGAGCTCGGCGCGGTGCGGCTGCGGCTCGTTGGCGACCAGCCGGGCGCCGCGCTCGGCGGCCAGCGCGGCCAGGAGTGCGGCCTTGCCGCCAGGTCCGGCGCACAGGTCGAGCCAGCGCTCGTCCCGACCCGCCACGGGGGCCGACGCCAGGGCGACCGCGACCAGCTGCGACCCCTCGTCCTGGACGCGTGCTCGCCCCTCGGCCACGGCGGGCACTGCGCCCGGGTCGCCCTCCCCCAGCCGCACGCCGTACGGCGAGAGCGGGGTCGGCTCACCGGGCAGCTCGCCGGGCTCGCAGCGTCCGGGGAGCGCCACGAGCACCACTCCCGGAGCGGCGTTGTCGGCCGCGAGCAGCGCCTCGAGCTCGGAGCCGCGGTCACCCAGCGCCGCCTCCAGCTGTGAGACCACCCACTCCGGATGGCTGTGCGCGACCGCGAGGTAGCCGGTCCGGTCGGCGGTGGGGTCGGGGGCGAGCCGGTCGATCCAGCCTGCCAGGTCGTGCTCGCCGACGGCGCGCAGCACGGCGTTGACGAGCCCTGCCGACGCCGGACCGGTACGGCTCCGGGCGAGGTCGACGGTGGCGCTGACCGCGGCGTGCGAGGGGACCCGCATGGCGAGCAGCTGGTGGGCCCCGAGCCGGAGCACGTCGCGCAGCCGTGGCTTGACGCGGCCGCGGTCCAGGCAGGCGTCGATGATGCGGTCGTAGGTGCCGAGCCCGCGCAGCGTCCCGGAGGCGAGCTCGGTGGCGAAGCCGGCGTCGCGCCCGCTGAGCCGGCGCTCCCTCAGCACCTGCGCGAGCGCGAGGTTGGCGTAGGCGTCCTCCGTCCGGACGGCCCGCAGCACGTCGTAGGCCGCGAGCCGGGCGGCGTCAGGCATTCCCGAAGAACTCCTTGGCCAGCCGCTTGGGTGCGCGCTTGGCCCAGGCGTCGGTGATGACCTCGCGCAGCTCGTCGACGTCGAGCTCGCCGAGCCGGGACTGCCGGACGAGCACGGCGTCGTAGCTCCGGAAGTGGTCGATCGTGAAGAACGGGGTCCCGGGGTCGTCCACCAGCGCCTGCTTCTCGGCGGCGGTGGGCGTGATGATCACGACGACGTCGTCGTACATCTCGCCCGTCTCGGGGTCGACGGCGGTGTGGTGGGGCATCCGGTAGAGCAAGAAGCCCTTGCCCTTGTCACCGCGCGGCACCTTCCACGTGGGCCGATCACCCCACGAGATCCCGAGCTCGGTCTCGGGCAGCGAGCCGCAGATCGCGTCGATGTCGTCGGGGGTCGCTGGTCTGGCCACGCGGTCAGCGTAGGCGACGTCGGCCGTCACCCGAGGCGGGCGTCGGGGGCGATCCGCACGCCCCTGGCCCAGTCGGCGGCGACCATCTGCCGCTTGCCGACCGCCTGGACGTCGCCGAGCCGGACCGGCTGGTCGGCGGTCCCGACGTGCACGGCGCGCTTGGTGACCGCCAGTCGCCCAGGCGGCAGCGGGTCGTGGTCGGCCGCCACGGTCACGGGCCCGAGCTTGATCCGCTCTCCGTCGTACGTCGACCAGGCACCCGGCGCGGGCGTGCAGGCGCGGATCCGGCGGTCGACGGCGGGAGCCGGCTCGGCCCAGTCGACCTGGGCGTCGGCCACGGTGATCTTCGGGGCCAGCGAGACGCCCTCCGCCTGCTGGTCGCGCGCCTCCAGGGCGCCCTCCGCCACGCCGTCGAGGGTGGCGACGAGCAGGCCCGCCCCTCCCTCGGCGAGCCGGCCGAGCAGGTCGCCCGCCGTGTCGTGGGGCCGGATCGTCTCGGTCATGACGCCGAAGACCGGCCCGGCGTCGAGTGCCGGGACGATCCGGAACGTCGTCGCGCCCGTGACCTCCTCGCCCGCCCAGATCGCGTGCTGGACCGGGGCGGCACCCCGCCACGCCGGCAGCACCGAGAAGTGCAGGTTGACCCAGCCGTGGACCGGGATGTCGAGGGCGCTCTGCGGCAGCAGCGCACCGTAGGCGACGACCGGGCAGCAGTCGGGGGCGAGCGCGCGCAGCGCTCCCTGGAACGCCGGGTCACGCGGGTGGTCGGGTCTCAGGACCGGCACGCCGAGCTCCTCGGCCCGCTGCGCGACGGGGCTGGCGACGAGTGTGCGCCCCCGGCCGGCCGGCGCATCCGGCCGGCTGATGACACCTACGAGGTCGTGGCCGCTCGCGGCGACCGCGTCCAGCGAGGGCAGCGCGGCCTCGGGCGTCCCGGCGAAGACGACGCGCATCAGCGGCTGGTCACAGGCCGAGACCGTTGGTCGCGTGCGGGCTGACCTTGACGGTCGGCTTCTCGATCCCGAACCAGTCCGACTCGCGGATCGCCTTCATCGCGGCCTTGCGGGTGTCGGCGTCGAGCCGGTCGATGAACAGCACGCCGTCGAGGTGGTCGGTCTCGTGCTGGATCGCCCGGGCGAGCAGCTCGTTGCCCTCGACCGTCTGCGGCTCGCCGTACATGTCGAAGCCGCGCGCGACGACCGACTGCGCGCGGGTGCAGTCGAACGTCAGCTCCGGGATCGAGAGGCAGCCCTCGCCCCCGTGCTGCTCCTCCTCCGAGAGGTCGAGCACCGGATTGACGAGGTGGCCGACCTGCCCGTCGACGAACCACGTGAAGACCCGCATGCCGACCCCGATCTGGGGCGCGGCCAGCCCGGCGCCCGGCGCCGCGAGCATCGTGTCGGTCAGGTCGGAGACGAGCGTGCGGAGCTCCACGTCGAAGTCCACGACCTCGTCGGCTCGCTGCCGGAGCACCGGGTCGCCGAAGAGCCGGATCGGTTGGATGGCCACGCGGAGAAGTCTAGGAGGAGGCTCACACGTCGGCCGGCGCGGCCACGTCGAGCATGGCCTTGCCCACACCCGCGACCTCTGCGGCAACCCGGTCCCGCTCGGAGACAGCTGGATCGAGCAGAACGCGATGCTGGTGGCGGTCGTGTGGCCGATCCTGATCACCGCGATCTTCCTGCCGCTGGCCGTCCGGAAGTACCAGCGACTGTCGCGCTGAGGCCGCTCAGAGAGTCGGCGGGTCGACCTGCACCCGGACGGCGTCGAGCTTGCGCGCCGAGCGGGCCCGCTGCAGCTCCCCCAGGGCGGCCGACAGCTCGGCTCCTCGCGCCCGTGGCGCGCGCAGGACCGCCCGGGTCTCGTCGCCGACCGGGACCGGCCCCAGCACCTCCACGCCGTCGGGGGTGCCGAGCAGGGTGAGTGCGTCGTCGAGGGCCCCGGGCGCACCGGTGACCGTCGCCAGGCGATAGGCCGGCGGGAGCTGGGCCTCCGCCCGCTGGACCGCCTCGCGCTCCGCGAAGCCGGCGGGATCCCAGCGCACCAGGGCCTGCAGGGCGGGGTGCTCGGGCTGGCCCACCGCGACCACGCGCCCGCCGGGTCGCACCAGCGCCGCGGCGCCGAGCCAGCGCCGCAGCGTCTCCTCCTCGGCACGGAGGTCGGCGCGTCCGAGCGGCAGCCAGGTGTCGAGCAGGACGACCGCGCCGTAGCCGCCGTCGGCCACCGGCTCGGCCCCGGGGGTGGCCACGACCAGCCCCGGGCCGCCGCCCACGGTCGCGCGGACCAGGTCGCCGCCCGACGTGAGGACCGGGACGCCGGGGAACGAGCGGCCGAGCTCCTCCGCGGTCCGGCTCTCGCCGACGACCGGCGCGCGCAGGCCGCGATGGCCGCACTCGGGGCACGCCCAGCCGGGCGACGGGTCGCCGCACCACCGGCAGCGGGGCGGATCCGTTGGGCCCGCGAGCTCCAGCGGACCGGCGCAGTGGGCGCAGCGGGCGGGCGTGCGGCAGCGCTCGCACCCGAGGCTCGGCGCGTAGCCCGCACGCGGCGTCTGCACCAGGACGGGGTCGCTCGTCAGCACGTCGCGCAGCACGTCGTAGGCCAGGCGGGGCAGGCGGGCGCCGTGCTCACGCTCCCCCGACTCGGCGATGGTGACGGTGAGCCGCTCGCGCAGCACGGCCCGGGGGGCGGCGATCTCGTGGGCCCAGCCGTTGCGCAGCAGCTGCTGGGCCTCGACGGTGCGCGCGAACCCGCCCACCAGCAGCGCGGTCGACTGCTGCTCGGCCCGCAGCAGCAGCACCTCGCGGGCGTGGGGATAGGGCGCCCGCGGCTCTGCGTGGAGATCGTCGCCGTCGTCCCAGATCGCGACCAGCCCGAGGTCGTGGACCGGCGCGAAGGCCGCGGCGCGGGTGCCGAGGACGACCCGACGGTGACCGCGCGAGACGGCAAGGAAGTCGCGGTAGCGCGCCGCCGGCCCGGCCTCCGCCGTCAACGTCACGTGGTGCCCCTCCCCCAGTGCCTCGGTGAGGGCGGCGTCGACCCGGCTCACGTCACGGTGGTCGGGGACGAGGAGCAGCGCGCCGCGACCGGACGCGAGCGTGTGGGCGGCCGCCTGGGCCAGGGCCGCCGGCCAGTCGGTGCCCGGGGCCGCGGCCCAGACCGCCCGCGGCGACCCGCCGTCGGCCAGGTGGGAGAGGTAGGCCGCCGCCGGCTCGTGCCCCGCCCACGCGACCGCCGCGGCCTCGCTGTCCGGAGTCACCGGGGCGTCGCGCGGCACGGACGGCTGCTTCTCGGTCGTCGCGTGTCGGGGTGGGACCGCCAGCCGCAGCACGTCGGCGCGGCTGCCGGCGTACCGCTCGGCCACCGTGCCGGCCAGCGCGGCGATCTCGGGGGCGAGCACCGGCTCGGCGCTCACGACGCGCCGCAGCGGCGCCAGCCGGCCGGGGTGCTCGGACTCGGCGGTGCGCGCGAGCACGTAGCCGTCGACGTCCTGTCCGGCGAACCGCACCTTGACGCGGGCGCCAGGCACCGCCTGGTCGGCGTGCGGGGCCGGGACGAGGTAGTCGAACGGCCGGTCGAGGTGGGCCAGCGGCAGGTCGACGAGCACCCGCGCCACCGGATCGACCGACGCCGGCTCCAACGCCGCGGCCTTGCGAGCCCGGGTCGCCGCCGCCTTGGCGCGGGAGTCCGCGACCGCCGCCCGAAGGCCGGGCAGCATCTCGGACTGGTCGCTCATGCTGGCGTTTCTACCAGCGGCCGCTGACCGCTCGGCGGGTCGGCGTCAGAGACCGGCGGCGCGCTGCAGGTCGACGGCGCGGTCGGTGCGCTCCCACGTGAACTCCGGCAGCTCGCGGCCGAAGTGGCCGTAGGCCGAGGTGAGCGCGTAGATCGGGCGCAGCAGGTCGAGGTCGCGGATGATGGCGGCAGGCCGCAGGTCGAAGCTCTTGAGCACGGCCTGTTGGATGTCGGAGTCCGGGATGACGCCGGTGCCGAACGTCTGGACGAAGACGCCCACCGGGGCGGCCTTGCCGATCGCGTAGGCCACCTGCACCTCGCAGCGCCGCGCGAGGCCCGCGGCGACCACGTTCTTCGCGACCCACCGCATGGCGTACGCCGCGGAGCGGTCGACCTTGGACGGGTCCTTGCCCGAGAACGCACCGCCGCCGTGGCGGGCCATGCCGCCGTAAGTGTCGACGATGATCTTGCGGCCGGTGACGCCGGCGTCGCCCATGGGGCCGCCGACCACGAACTTGCCGGTCGGGTTGACGAGCAGCCGGTAGCCCTCGGACGGGATGGCGAACGTCTCGAGGACGGCGTCGATGACGTGCTTCTTGACGTCGCTCTCGAGCGTCGCGTGGTCGATCTCGTCGGAGTGCTGGGTCGAGAGCACCACGGTGTCGATCCGGACCGGCCGGTCGTCGGCGTCGTACTCGATGGTGACCTGGGTCTTGCCGTCGGGACGCAGGTAGGCGAGCGTCCCGTCCTTGCGGACCTCGGTCAGCCGCTGCGCGAGCCGCTGGGCGATCATGATCGGCAGCGGCATCAGCTCGGGCGTGTCGTCGTTGGCGTAGCCGAACATCAGGCCCTGGTCGCCGGCCCCGCGCTTGTCGAGGTCGTCGTCGGAGGAGCCGACCCGCGACTCGTGGCCGTCGTCGACGCCCTGCGCGATGTCGACCGACTGGCCGCCGATCGCGACCTGCACTCCGCAGGTCGCGCCGTCGAAGCCCTTGAGGGACGAGTCGTAGCCGATGTCGAGGATCGCTGCCCGCACGAGCTCGGCGACGGGCGCGTAGGCGTTGGTCCGGACCTCGCCCGCGACGACGACCAGGCCGGTCGTCAGCAGCGTCTCGACCGCCGTCCGCAGGTTCTCGAGGTCGGTGTCGTGCTCCATGAGGTAGTCGAGCACGGTGTCGCTGATCCGGTCGGCGATCTTGTCGGGGTGACCTTCGGTCACCGACTCCGACGTGAAGAGGCGTCCGTCCACGCGCGTGCTCACTCTCTGATCCGGGGTCGGGAGGCGGTGCCCCCCGGAAGGTCTCGTGCCACCCTATCCAGGGTCCGTCCGGGGCCCAGCATGCAAGACAGGCGTCTCAGGCACCGAATCGTCGCGCGACCTGGTCCCAGATCACGTGGGCCAGGGCCGTCTTCGATCCCAGCGGTACGTCGACGTCGTCGCCGTCGGCCGCCAGGATCACGCCCTGGTTGTCGGCGCTGCCGAACACCGCTCCCCCGCTCACGTCGTTGACGACGAGCAGGTCGCACCCCTTGCGGGCCAGCTTGGCGCGCGCCAGGTCGAGCACGGACCCCGTGTCGTCGCCGGTCTCGGCGGCGAACCCGACGATCACCGAGCCGGGCAGCGCACGCTCGTGCGAGATCTCCGCGAGTACGTCGGGGTTCTGCACCAGCTCGATGCTGGGCGCGGAGCCGTCGGCGGACTTCTTGATCTTGTCGCCGCTCACGGACACCGGCCGGAAGTCGGCCGGGGCGGCGGCCATCACCACCGCGTCGGCCGTCGCGGCGGCGCCGACGACGGCGTCCCGCAGCTGGCCGGTGGTCTCGACCCGGATCACCTTGACCCCCGCGGGGTCGGGCAGCGAGACGTTCGCGCTGACCAGCGTCACCTCGGCGCCGCGGGCGGCGGCGGTCCGCGCGAGGGCGTAGCCCTGACGGCCCGAGGAGCGGTTGCCGAGGTAGCGGACCGGGTCGAGCGGCTCGCGCGTGCCACCGGCGGAGACCACGACCTGACGGCCGACGAGGTCGGGCTCCGCGTGGCCTCGGCCCAGCAGGTCGAGGCAGATCTCGAAGATCTCCTCCGGGTCGGGGAGCCGCCCGCGTCCGGTGTCGGCGCCCGTGAGGCGGCCGTCGGCCGGTTCGACCACGACCGCCCCACGCTCGCGGAGCGTCGCCACGTTCGCCACCGTCGCGGGGTGCTCCCACATCTCCGTGTGCATGGCGGGCGCGAAGACCACGGGGCAGCGGGCCGTGAGCAGGGTCGTGGTGAGGAGGTCGTCGGCCAGGCCGTGGGCGGCCCGCGCCAGCAGGTCGGCGGTGGCCGGCGCCACCACCACCAGGTCGGCCGACTGTCCGATCCGCACGTGCGGCACCTGGTGGACGTCGTCCCACACCCCGGTGTGGACCGGCTTGCCCGAGAGCGCGGCCCAGGTGGGCGCGCCGACGAACCGCAGCGCCGCCTCGGTCGGCACGACGGTCACGTCGTGGCCCGACTCGGTGAAGAGCCGCAGCAGCTCGCAGGCCTTGTAGGCGGCGATGCCGCCCGAGACCCCGAGGACGATGGTCCCTGAGGAGGGCGCTCCGCGCCCGTCTCGAAGGACGCGAGGCCGCTCCCCTCCCGGGGGAACGGCCTCGGCGTCAGACGGGCTGGAGTGGGACATGGCGCAGCGGCCAGGTCACTCGCCCGCGTTGAAGTTCGCCTCGAGGGACGCCTGCTTGCGCGCCTCCTCCTCCGCGGCCAGCTCGGCCGGGTCGACGTCTTCGCAGGTGAACAGGTCGGCGTTGATCTCGCGCAGCGCGATCGACAGCGGCTTCTCCTGGACGTGGGTGTCCACGAGCGGACCGACGTACTCGAGCAGGCCCTCGCCGAGCTGGGAGTAGTAGGCGTTGATCTGACGCGCGCGCTTGGCGCTGTAGAGCACCAGCTGGTACTTGCTGTCCGTCTTGGTGAGGAGCTCGTCGATCGGGGGGTTGGTGACGCCCTCGGCGGTGATGTTGGGTGCAGACACGCGTGAGCCTCGCAGTAGAAGTGGGGTTCAGGGGTCAGTGGACTCCTGCACCATCAAGGTTACCAACTCCTCCGCAGCAGCGTGAACTTCGTGGTTGACGATCGTCTTGTCGAACTCCGTCTCGGCCGCCAGCTCCTCGAGCGCCGTCTCGAGCCGGCGGGCCTGCTCGGCGGCCGACTCGGTGCCGCGTCCGGTCAGCCGGCGGACCAGCTCCTCCCACGTCGGCGGCTTGAGGAAGACGAAGAGCGCCTCGGGCATCGTGGCCCGCACCTGCCGGGCCCCCTGCAGGTCGATCTCGAGCAGCGCGGGGGTGCCGGCGGCGAGCCGCTCCTCGACAGGGTCGCGCGGGGTGCCGTAGCGCGCGGCCTGGTGGACCACCGCCCACTCGAGCAGCTCCCCGGCGGCGACCATCCGGTCGAACTCGTCGTCGGACACGAACCAGTAGTGGACCCCGTCGACCTCACCGGGTCGCGGCGGACGCGTGGTCGCGGACACCGAGATCCACACCTCGGGGTGGTGGTCGCGGATCTCGGCCGCGACCGTGCCCTTGCCCACCGCGGTGGGGCCGGCGAGCACGACCAGCCTGGTCCGGCGTACGCCGGCGTCAGCCACGGTCTCGGTGAGCGTGGCCTGAGGCGGGAGCCGTCACGCGTCCGTGCCCCGCGCGCCGAACTCGCGCTGGAGGGCAGCCACCTGCTTGGTGCCCAGGCCGCGCACCCGGCGGCTCTCGGCGATCCCGAGCCGCTCCATGAGCTGCCGGGCCCGCACCTTGCCGAGTCCCGGCATGGCCTGCAGCAGGTCGACGACCCGCATCTTGCCGATGACCTCGTTGGTCTCACCCTCGCGCAGCACGTCGTCGATGGAGGCACCGGCGTGCTTGAGCCGGTTCTTCACCTCGGCCCGCTCCCGCCGTGACGCGGCGGCCTTCTCGAGCGCCGCGGCTCGTTGTTCGGGAGTCAGAGGAGGCAGGGCCACGGGTCGCGGATTCCTTCAGCGGGTTGTCGGTGGTGGTGTCGGGTCAATCTAGTCAGAACCCGTTGAGGGCGGCAACGCGGTGCCGCGCTCCTGCTGCGGGATCCCTGGGCGGCGCCCGCCCCGCGACCGGCGTACGGTCGCACCATGGGCGACGTCAAGGTGGTGCGGCCGGGGGACGGCAGGGTCGAGCCGGGGGCCGGGCAGGTGACCGACCGCTTCGTCATCGACGGCACCGACACGGGCGACCGGTTCGCGCTCGTGGAGCATCTCTTCGCGCCCCGGGCGCTGGCCGCCCCGATGCACCGCCACCACCTCGAGGACGAGTACACCTTCGTCCTGACCGGGCGGATCGGTGCGGTGCTCGACGGCACCGAGGTGGTCGCCGAGCCGGGCGACCTGCTGTTCAAGCCGCGCGGGCAGTGGCACACGTTCTGGAACGCGGGCGACCAGCCGGCCACGGTGCTCGAGCTGATCTCGCCCGCCGGGCTCGAGCGGTTCTTCCGGTGGCTCGCCGAGCTCGACCACGAGCCGACTCCCGAAGAGCTCGGGGAGACCGCGGGGCCCTACCGCTGCGACGTGGACCTCGCGGCGACCGAGGCGCTGGTCGCTCGGCTCGGCCTCGGCTAGACGCGGCTCACTGGTACAACGGCGTCGTACAGACGTCCTTCGCGTGCTGCTTGACGCCCTCCCAGGCGGCGACCGTCTCCTGCGTCGCGAGCTCGTCGGCAGCCCGCGCGATCGCCTGCTGCTGCTCCTCCGTGACGCCCACGGGCGGACGTTTCGCGTCGTACGTCGAGGCGTCGACCCTGGCCGCGTCGAGCGCCTCGTCGAGGCCGCCGAGCGCGTCGAGCAGCCGGTCCCACTCGTCCTGGATGTCGCGGGGCGCGCCGTCGGCGAGGTCGCGGAGGACGGGGACCGCCCGCAGCAGGGTGTCGGGGCCCTCCTCGGCCATCAGCTCGGTGAGCTCGACCTGCCGGTCTGCGACCTCGTCGCAGTAGTCGGCCCGCACGTCCTCGGGGCTGTCGCTGCACGCCGTGAGGGCGAGCACCAGCCCGGCGAGCGCGGCCACGGGTGCCACCCTCATCCGACCGCCGCCGCCAGCTCGGCGTTGGCCCGGCGGACCGCCTCGGTCATCGCGGCGCGGTCGGGACCGAGCCGCAGCACTCCGCGCGACGAGCTGGCGAGGACGTGCCGGGCTGCGGCCCCGAAGATCCGCGGGATGTCGGCAGCTCCGCCGCCCTGCTCGCCGTACCCCGGCGCGAGCAGCGGGCCGTTGACGTCGAGCCGCTCCGTCGTGTCGCCGATGGTCGCGCCGACGACGGCGCCGAAGGAGCCCAGCGGCTCGACCCCGGCGTTGAGCCGGCCGAGCCTGGCCAGCACGCCGCCCGCGACGGTGCCGCCGTCGGCCGCCGTCGCGTGCTGCACCTCCGGACCCTCCTGGTTGGACGTCAGGGCGAGCACGAACACCCCGGCGCCGTGCCGCTGCGCGGTCTCGATCATCGGGTCGAGGGAGCCGAAGCCGAGGAAGGGGCTGGCGGTCACGGCGTCGGCCGCGAGCGGCGACGCGGGGTCGAGGTAGGCGTCGGCGTAGGCCTGCGAGGTGGAGCCGATGTCGCCGCGCTTCACGTCGAGCAGCACCAGTGCGCCCGCCGCGCGCGACTCCGCGATCACCCGCTCGAGGACCGCGATGCCGCGGCTGCCGTGCCGCTCGTAGAACGCCGACTGTGGCTTCACCACGGAGACGTGCGGCGCGACCGCCTCGACCACGCCGAGCGCGAACGACTCGAGGCCGGCCGGGTCGTCGGCCAGTCCCCAGTCGGCGAGCAGCCCGGCGTGCGGGTCGATGCCGACGCAGAACTGGCCGCGCTCGGCCATCGCCGCGTGGACGCGCGCTCCGAACGGTGTCGTCGTGCCTTCGGGGACACGGGTGCTCATGCGTCATCCTCTCCGGTGGACGCGAGGTCGCGCACGAGCCGGCCCGCGGTCGTGGGGTCGTGGAGCAGGGCGGCGCCGACCTGGACCGCCGCGGCGCCGAGGGCGAGCGCGGACCGGGCGTCGGTGGCCGTGGCGATCCCGCCGCACGCGATCGCGTCCACGCCGGGTACCGCTCCGAGGACCTCGGTCAGGCAACGCAGCGACAACGGGCGGATCGCGGGACCGCTCAGCCCGGCCGGGCGGCCGTCCGGCATGGCGGCCGGCAGCGCGTTGCCGACGACCACCGCCTCGGCGCCGGCCTCCACCACCACGTGGGCGGTCTCGGCGATCCGGAGCAGGTCGGGGCGCAGCTTGGCGAGCACGGGAAGGCCGCGCGGCACGTCGCGGTGGACTGCGGCGACGACCGAGGCGGCGTGGAACGGTTCACGGACGTCGAAGACCCCGCTCGCGTCCGTGTCGGGGGGCGACAGGTTCACCTCGATCCCGGCGAGGCCGGGGCTGCGCCCGAGCCGCCGCGCCAGCTCGGCGTACTCCCCCAGCGAACGGCCCACGATCGACACGAAGACCCGGGCGCCCTGCTGGAGCAGCCACGGGAGCTCGAGCGCGAGGAACTGGTCGATGCCCGGGTTCTGCAGGTCCACGGCGTGGGCGAGACCGGACGGGGTCTCGACGATCCGGGGTGCGACACCCCCGGGCCGGGCGGCGAGAGTGATCGAGCGCGTGACGAACCCGCCGAGCGTCGCCAGGTCGGTGTAGGCCGCCAGGTCGCGACCGGTTCCGCCGCAGCCGGCGGCCACCAGCACGGGGTTGGGGAGGTCGAGGCTCACGGCGCCCCCACCAGCTCGTCCCAGACCACCCGGTCGCCCCGGAACACCGGGCCGTCGGCGCAGGCGCGCACCAAGCGCGCGTGGCCGCCCTCGCCCGTCACCGGGACCACGCAGCCCTGGCACAGCCCGGTCGCGCACGTCAGCGGCTGCTCGACCGCGACCTGGCTCCACGCCCCGACGGCCTCGGCCGCCTCGGCGACCGACCGTAGTCCTGCGACCGGGCCGGCGCCGTAGACGACCTGCGCCTCGGCCCGTTCGAGGACCTCGCCGACCACGTCGGCCACGCCGCCCCGGCGGCCGACCGAGCCGTCACCGGTCACGACCGTGACCGCCCGGGCGGTACGTCGAGCCTCGAGCGCGGACAGCAGGTGGGCCTCGTCGCGGGCGGCGACCAGCAGCGTCACGCCGCACTCCCGCTCGCGCAGCCGCTCGGCCAGCGGGAACAGCGTTGCGGCGGCGTATCCCTCGCCGACCAGCACGCAGCTGACCGGCTCCTTCGGCAGCGAGAACGGCCGGCCCAGCGGTCCGGTCACCTCGAGCCGGGTGCGGGCCGGCTGGGCCACCAGCCACTCGGTCCCGGGGCCGCGGGCCTCGACGACCAGCTCGAGGGTGGCGCCGTACCCGCTCATCGGCCGGACCCGGTGGATCCAGAACGCGCGCCGGGCCAGCCGCGCCGGCCCGGTCGACACCGCCACGAACGTCCCCGGCCGGAACCGCTCCGGGATGCCCGGCGCGACCACGGTCAGGTGGTGGTAGCCGCCGATCCGGCGGGTGGTCAGCAGCTCCCCGATGACGTGGAGCGGGCCCGTCTCGGCCGGGGTGCTCATGCGAGCCCGCGGAGGATCCGGCGCGGCCAGCCGGGGCCTTGGTAGACGAAGGCCGTGTAGCCCTGGAGCAGGGTGGCGCCGGCTGCCTGCCGGTCGCGCGCGTCCTCGGGAGTGGTGATGCCGCCGACGCCGATCAGCGTGAGGTCGGGCCCGACCCGCTCGCGCAGCACCCGCAGCACGGCGCTGGCCCGGTCGCGCAAGGGCACCCCGGACAGACCGCCCAGGCCGACCTCCTCGACCCGCGCGGGGTCGGTCACCAGCCCGTGCCGGGAGATCGTGGTGTTGGTGGCGACGATGCCGTCGAGGCCACGGTCGAGCGCGAGGTCGGCCACGTCGAGCACGTCGTCGTCGGCCAGGTCGGGGGCGATCTTCACCAGCAGCGGCACCCGCCGACCGTCGGTCGCCCTGTCTGCGGCTGTTCGCACGGCGTCCAGCAGCGGACCGAGCTTCTCGACGGATTGGAGGTTGCGGAGCCCCGGCGTGTTCGGCGAGGAGACGTTGACGACCAGGTAGTCGGCGTACGGCGCCAGCAGCCCGGCGCTCTTGCGGTAGTCGGCCTCGACGGCGCTCTGGTCGTCGTCCGGCACCAGCTTGGTCTTCCCGATGTTGACCCCGAGCACCGGCCACGGTCCGCTCCGCCGATGCGACCGCCAGGCGGCCAACCGGCGCGCGACGACCTCCGCCCCGTCGTTGTTGAACCCCATCCGGTTCACGACCGCCCGGTCGTCGACGAGCCGGAACAGCCGCGGCCGGTCGTTGCCCGGCTGCGGCTCCCCCGTGACCGTGCCGATCTCGACGTGGCCGAAGCCGAGCGCGGCCAGGCCGTCGATCCCGACCGCGTTCTTGTCGAAGCCGGCGGCGAGCCCGAGCGGGTTGGGGAACGTGAGGCCGAGCGCCTCCACGGGCGCCCCGGGCCGCGGCAGCCTGCCCAGCACTGGCCCGGCCGCCCGGACGGCGCGGAACCCGAGATGGTGGGCCAGCTCCGGGTCGACGCGCGCGAACCCGTGGCGGAAGAGGGCGTCGTACGCCGTCATGGTTCCTGAGGAGGTTGCGCAGCAACCGTCTCGAAGGGACGAGCAGCCCAGTCCTGCAGCGAGCGGACGGTGATCTCCCCGGCACGCATCGCCTCGATCCCCTGCACCGCGGCGCCGAGGCCCTGCACGGTCGTGATGCACGGGACGTTGGCGAGCACCGCCGCCGTCCGGATCTCGTAGCCGTCGGTGCGGACCGAGCCACCGATGGAGGTGGAGCCGTGCGGCGTGTTGACGATGAGGTTGATCTCGCCGTCGGCGATCAGCTGCACCGTGGTCGGCTCCCCGGCCGGGCCGGTGCCCTCGTAGTGCTTGCGGACGACTCGGGCGTCGATCCCGTTGCGCCGCAGCACCTCCGCCGTGCCCTGGGTCGCGAGGATCTCGAAGCCGAGGTCGGCCAGCCGCTTGATCGGGAAGATCATGGTCCTCTTGTCGCGGTTGGCCATGCTCGCGAACACCCGGCCCGAGGTCGGGAGCGGCCCGTACGCCGCCGCCTGCGACTTCGCGAACGCCCGGCCGAACACGGCGTCGAAGCCCATCACCTCACCGGTCGAGCGCATCTCCGGCCCGAGGACGGTGTCGACGGTCTGTCCGTCGGGGGTCTTGAACCGGTTGAACGGCATCACGGCCTCCTTGACCGCGATCGGCGCGTCGGGCGGCAGGTCTCCCCCGTCGCCCACGGCGGCCAGCATCCCCGACGCCCGCAGCGACGCGATCGACTCGCCGAGCATCACCCGCGCCGCTGCCTTGGCGAGCGGCACCGCGGTGGCCTTCGACACGAACGGCACCGTGCGCGACGCCCGGGGGTTGGCCTCCAGCACGTAGAGCACGTCGGACCCGAGCGCGAACTGGATGTTGATCAGGCCGCGGACGCCGACCCCGCGTGCGATCGCCTCGGTCGCCTCGCGGATCCGGCGGATCTCGCTGTCGCCGAGCGTGATCGGCGGCAGCGCGCACGACGAGTCGCCGGAGTGGATGCCGGCCTCCTCGATGTGCTCCATGACGCCGCCGAGGTAGAGCTGCTCCCCGTCGTACAGGGCGTCGACGTCGATCTCGACCGCGTCGTCGATGAACCGGTCGACCAGCACCGGGTGCTCCGGGCTGATCGCGGTCGCCCGGGCGATGTAGCGCTCGAGCGCCTCGTCGTCGTAGACGATCTCCATGCCGCGACCGCCGAGCACGTACGACGGCCGCACGAGCACCGGGTAGCCGATCTCCTTGGCGATCCCCTGCGCCTCGTCGAACGACGACGCCATGCCGTGCTTGGGCGCCGGCAGCCCGGCCTCGGCCAGGACCCGGCCGAACGCGCCGCGCTCCTCCGCGAGGTGGATCGCCTCGGGGGTCGTGCCGACGATCGGGACGCCGGCGTCGGCGAGCCCCTGCGCCAGCCCGAGCGGCGTCTGGCCGCCGAGCTGGCAGATGACGCCGGCCACAGCGCCCGCCTGCTGCTCCGCGTGGACGACCTCCAGCACGTCCTCGAGCGTCAGCGGCTCGAAGTAGAGCCGGTCGGACGTGTCGTAGTCGGTGGAGACGGTCTCCGGGTTGCAGTTGACCATGATCGTCTCGTAGCCGGCCTCGTTCAGCGTGAGCGAGGCGTGGACGCACGAGTAGTCGAACTCGATGCCCTGCCCGATCCGGTTGGGACCCGAGCCGAGGATGATCACGGCCGCCTTCCCCTCCGGCCGGGGCAGCACCTCGGTCTCCTCGTCGTAGGCCGAGTAGTGGTAGGGCGTCGTGGCCGCGAACTCCGCCGCACAGGTGTCGACGGTCTTGTAGACCGGCCGGATCCCCAGCGCGTGGCGCACCCCGCGCACGACCGGCTCGCTCAGGTTCCGCATCCGGCCGATCTGGACGTCGGAGAACCCGTGCCGCTTCGCCCGGCGCAGCAGCGCCGGGGTGAGCTCGGGTGCGCCGATGACCTCCTGCGCGATCTCGTTGATCAGGCACAGCTGGTCGACGAACCACGGGTCGATCCCGGTCGCCTCGTGCACCTGGTCAGGGGTCGCTCCGGCGCGGATCGCGTCCATCACGACCCGGAGCCGGCCGTCGTGAGGCGTCGCGGCCTCGGTCAGCAGGTGGTCGGCGTCGAGGTCGACGTGCCGGTGGCTCCAGTCGAACGGCGCGTCGGGGCTCTCCAGCGACCGCAGCGCCTTCTGGAGCGCCTCGGTGAAGTTGCGGCCGATCGCCATCGCCTCGCCCACCGACTTCATGTGGGTCGTGAGCACCGGGTCGGCGCCCGGGAACTTCTCGAACGCGAACCGGGGCACCTTCACGACGACGTAGTCGAGCGTCGGCTCGAAGCTGGCCGGCGTGCTGTGCCCGTCTTCTCGGGCGGTGATGTCGTTGGGGATCTCGTCGAGCGTGTAGCCGATCGCGACCTTGGCGGCGATCTTCGCGATCGGGAAGCCGGTCGCCTTCGAGGCCAGTGCGCTGGACCGCGACACCCGCGGGTTCATCTCGATCACGACGATCCGGCCGTCGGCGGGATCGACCGCGAACTGGATGTTGCAGCCCCCGGTGTCGACGCCGACCGAGCGGATGATCCCGATCGAGAGGTTGCGCAGCGCCTGGTACTCGCGGTCGGTCAGGGTCATCGCCGGCGCGACCGTGATCGAGTCGCCCGTGTGGACGCCCATCGGGTCGAGGTTCTCGATGCTGCAGACGATGACGACGTTGTCGACGCGGTCGCGCATCACCTCGAGCTCGTACTCCTTCCAGCCGAGGATCGACTCCTCGAGGAGCACCTCGCTGGTGGGTGACGCCGACAGCCCGCCGCCGCCGATCCGCCGGAGGTCGGCCTCGTCGTAGGCCATGCCCGAGCCGGAGCCGCCCATCGTGAACGAGGGCCGCACCACCAGCGGGTAGCCGAGCTCGTCGGCCCCGGCCAGCAGGTCGTCGACGGTGTGGCAGATGACCGAGCGCGCGACCTCGCCGCCGAGCTCCTCCACGATCCGCTTGAACGACTCGCGGTTCTCGCCGCGGTTGATCGCCTCGATGCTCGCGCCGATCAGCTCGACGTCGTACTTCTCCAGCACGCCGCGCTCGTCGAGCGCCATCGCGGTGTTCAGCGCGGTCTGCCCGCCGAGGGTCGCGAGCAGCGCATCGGGGCGCTCCTTCTCGATCACCTTCTCGACGAACTCCGGGGTGATCGGCTCGATGTACGTCGCGTCGGCGAACTCGGGGTCGGTCATGATCGTCGCGGGGTTGGAGTTCACGAGGATCACCCGCAGCCCCTCCGCCATGAGCACCCGGCACGCCTGGGTGCCGGAGTAGTCGAACTCGCAGGCCTGCCCGATCACGATCGGCCCCGACCCGATCACCATCACACTCTTCAGATCAGCACGCCGCGGCATCAGCCCACCTCCCCACCGACGGCGCGGCTCTCGACGCACGGGGGCACGTCGAGTCGTGTCTCGTTCTCGCGCCGACCGAGGAATGGCGCACGAATCGACCGGAACGAGACACGACTCGACACCCGCGAGACGCTCAGGTGCGCACTCATCGGCTTCCCTCCATGAGGTCGGCGAACCGGTCGAAGAGGTACTCCGCGTCGTGGGGGCCGGCGGCGGCCTCCGGGTGGTACTGGACGCTGAACGCCCGTAGGTCGCCGGCGTCGTCGCGCAGCTCGAGGCCCTCGACGACGTTGTCGTTGAGGCATACGTGGCTCACCGTCGCCACGCCGTAGGGCGTGCGAACTCCCTCGTCGAGCGGCACCCCGTCCGGCCATCGGACCGCGAAGCCGTGGTTGTGGGCGGTGACCTCGACCTTGCCGGTGGTGCGGTCCATCACGGGCTGGTTGATCCCACGGTGGCCGTAGCGGAGCTTGTAGGTGCCGAACCCGAGGGCGCGGCCGAACAGCTGGTTGCCGAAACAGATCCCGAAGTAGGGGATGCCGCGCTCCAGCGCCCCGTTCAGGGCGGTCAGGTCGGCCGTGGCCGGGTCGCCCGGCCCGTTGGAGAAGAAGACTCCGTCGGGCTCGGTGTCCAGCACGTCCTCCACCGAGGCGGTGCTCGGGAGCACGTGCACCTCGATGCCGCGGCGGGCCAGCAGCGCGGGCGTCATGCCCTTGATACCGAGGTCGACCGCCGCGACCGTGAACCGGCGCTCGCCGACCGGCGGCACGACGTACGACTCGCCGGTGGTCACCTCGCCGGCCAGGTCGGCGCCGGTCATCGCCGGCTGCTCCAGCACCCGCGCGAGCAGCGCCTCGGCGTCGGTCTCGGAGCTGGAGATGCCGACCCGCATGGCACCGCGCTCGCGCAGGTGGCGGGTCAGGGCGCGGGTGTCGATCCCGGAGATGCCGACGACGCCCTGGTCGCGCAGCGCGTCGTCGAGGGTCCGGCGGGACCGCCAGCTCGACGGGAGCCGGGCCGGGTCGCGCACGACGTACCCGCTCACCCAGATCCGGCTGGACTCCGGGTCCTCGTCGTTCATGCCGGTGTTGCCGACGTGGGGCGCGGTCATCACCACCACCTGCCGGTGGTAGCTCGGGTCGGTGAGCGTCTCCTGGTAGCCGGTCATGCCGGTGGAGAAGACGGCCTCGCCGAACGTCTCACCGGGGGCGCCGTAGGAGTCGCCGTGGAAGGTGCGGCCGTCCTCGAGGACGAGCATCGCGGGCTGCGTCGCGGGGGCAGGAACCACCTGCGTCGTACCTCCTTCTCCGCCTCACGGGACGGATCGTTAAAGGATGTTCGATCGACCCAGACCCTAGCAGCGTGCGCGCCTCCCGCCGCGCTCTGTCCGTGTCCGCCACGATGTAGCGCGATCTCCTCACGGAAGGGAGCCGGAGATGAGCGAGCACACGGTGGCACAACGCCTGGGCGCGGAGTTCCTGGGCACGTTCTGGTTGGTGTTCGGCGGCTGCGGCAGCGCGGTCCTGGCCGCGGGTGTCCCGGACGTCGGCATCGGCTACCTCGGAGTCGCCCTGGCCTTCGGCCTCACCGTCCTCACGATGGCGTACGCCGTCGGTCACATCAGCGGCGGCCACTTCAACCCGGCCGTCACGATCGGTCTCGCCACGGCGAAGCGGTTCGCGTGGAAGGACGTCCCGTCCTACGTCGTCACCCAGGTGGTCGCCGCCGTCGTCGCGGCCGCGGTGCTGTGGGTCGTGGCGAGCGGCGTCGACGGCTTCAGCGCGTCGGAGTCGGGCTTCGCCACGAACGGCTACGGCGACCACTCGCCGGGCGGCTACTCGCTGGTGGCGGTGCTCGTGGCCGAGATCGTCCTCACCGCGCTGTTCCTCTACATCATCCTCGGCGCGACCGACACCCGGGCGCCCAAGGGCTTCGCCCCGATCGCCATCGGCCTGGGGCTGACCCTGATCCACCTGATCAGCATCCCGGTGAGCAACACGTCGGTGAACCCGGCCCGCTCGACCGGCCCGGCGCTCTTCGCCGGGAGCGACCCGCTGCTCCAGCTGTGGGCGTTCTGGCTGGCGCCGGTCGTGGGCGCGCTGATCGCCGGCGCGACGTACGTCGCGCTGCTCGGCGGCGAGGACGCCGCCCCACTGCCGGAGGCGACGCAGGCCTGACCGCCGGGTCCGGCACACTGCGGGTACGTGACCGCAGCGCGCAGACGGCTGGCATCCCGATCCCGGTCAGCTGCACGGACGGCATCGTCGTCCTCGAGTGGGACGACCTCACCTACGATCTCGACGGCACCTGCGGGGTCGTGGTGATCGACGCTGACAACACCGAGGTCACCATCCCGTCCTCCCGCATGGTCGTCGTCCGCGGCGAGGGGAACGTCGTGCACGCCAAGCCGACCGACCGGACCGCAGCAAGATCCGGGTCGACCGCCGCGCCTGACGCGGCGGTCGCTCAGGGCTCGGGCGGCCCGAAGACGACGTCGGCCGCCCGGTCCGGGGCGACGACCTCGTCGCCGAGCGACCACTCCGCCACCCGCGACACGTGGGCCGCGGGCACGGCCGGCGCCGCCCCGTCCGCCGGCACGTCGTACGTGGTGTGGGCGTCGCGCGGCAGCACCACGGTGTAGCCGCGGGCGATCGCCCCGCGGGCGGTCACGGCGACGCACATCTCGGACTGGATGCCCACCACGCACAGCCGCCGCGACCTGGACGACCGCAGCACCGCGTCGAGGTCGGTCCCGGCGAAGCCGTCGTCGTGGGTCTTCTCCACGACCGGCTCACCCGCCTCCGCCGGCAGCGCCAGCCGCCAGCCGTCGGTCCCCTTCGTGATGAGGTGGTCGCCGTCGTCCTGGAGGTGGACCACCGGCGCGCCGGCGGCGCGGGCCGCCGTCAGCGCGGCTGCGATCCGGTGGAGGAACGCGTCGGCGTCGGGCACCGCGTGCTCGCCGGTCACCAGGGCTCGCTGGACGTCGATGACGAGGAGCAGGTCTGCACGGATCATGCGATGAGTATCACGCAGCGCCCCGGTCTACTCCTTCAAGCAACACACCACCGAGGGGAGGTGACGACGATGACCACCGAACGCCACGCCTGGGCCAGTCTCCACCCGCTGGAGACCGCCCGCCCGGCCCGTAGCGACACGTGCGTGTGCGGTCAGGAGCTGGACTCCTGCACCGGACACCACTGCCCGCGGTGCGGCACGTCGATCGCCGCCCGTGCCGCGGCGTGACCGAGCCTCGTGTGCCTGGAGACTCGTCCGGAGACGGTCTCAGGCGCACGGCGCCGTCAGGCCAGCTTGCCGTCGAGCACCGTCGGGCGGCCGCGCAGGAACGTCGCCACCACGCGGCCGGGGAGCTCCATCCCGGCGTACGGGGTGTTGCGCGAGAGGGACGCCGACTCCCCTGGCTCGATCACCGTGCGGGCGGCGGGGTCGTAGAGCACGACGTTCGCAGGAGCTCCTTCGGCGATCGGCCGGCCGTGGTCGGACACCCGCCCGATCCGGGCCGGCGCGTAGGACATCCGCTCGGCCACGTCCTCCCACGTGAGCAGCCCGGGGTCGACCATCGTCTGCTGCACGACGGACAGGGCCGTCTCGAGGCCGAGCATCCCGAACGCCGCGGCGGCCCACTCGCAGTCCTTGTCCTCGTGGGGGTGCGGCGCGTGGTCGGTCGCGACGACGTCGATCGTCCCGTCCGCCAGCCCGGCTCGGAGCGCGTCGACGTCGGCGGCCGTGCGCAGCGGCGGGTTGACCTTGTAGAGCGGGTTGTACGTCGTCGCGAGCTCGTCGGTGAGGAGCAGGTGGTGCGGGCACGCCTCGGCGGTGACGTTCCAGCCCTTCTCCTTGGCCTGCCGCACGATCTCGACCGACCCGGCCGTCGACACGTGGCACACGTGCAGGCGGGAGCCGACGTGGGCGGCGAGCAGGCAGTCGCGGGCGATGATCGCCTCCTCGGCGACGGCCGGCCAGCCGGCGAGGCCCAGCCGTCCGGACAGCTCGCCCTCGTTCATCTGCGCGTCCTCGGTGAGGCGCGGCTCCTGGGCGTGCTGGGCGATCACACCGTCGAACGCCTTGACGTACTCCAGGGCCCGCCGCATCAGCACCGCGTCGTCGACGCAGTGACCGTCGTCGGAGAACACCCGCACCCGGGCGGCCGAGTCGGCCATCGCCCCGAGCTCCGCGAGCCGCTCGCCACCGAGACCGACGGTGACCGCGCCCACCGGGTAGACGTCGCAGTAGCCGGCTTCGCGGCCGAGCCGCCAGACCTGCTCCACCACGCCCGCCGTGTCGGCCACCGGGTCGGTGTTGGCCATCGCGTGCACGGCGGTGAAGCCGCCCATCGCGGCCGCCTGGGTGCCCGTGAGCACCGTCTCGGCGTCCTCGCGCCCGGGCTCGCGCAGGTGGGTGTGGAGGTCGACCAGGCCGGGCAGCGCCACCAGGCCGTCGGCGTCCACGACCTCGGCGCCGTCCGGATCGAGGCCCTCGCCGATGGCGGCGACCACGCCGTCGCGGAGCAGCAGGTCGGTCGGGTCGCCGTCGAGGATCGAGGCTCCCGTGATCAGGTACGAGGTCACGCGTCGTCGCCTTCCGGAGCGGGGTTGTCGTCGGAGCCGCTGAGCAGCAGGTAGAGAACCGCCATCCGGACCGCGACGCCGTTGGTGACCTGCTCCACGATGACGGAGCGGTCGGAGTCGGCCACGTCGGCAGTGATCTCCATGCCGCGGACCATCGGCCCGGGGTGCATCACGATCGTGTGGTCCTGCAGGTTCGCCATCCGCCGGCCGTCGAGCCCGTAGCGGCGGGAGTACTCGCGCGGCGTCGGGAAGAAGCCGCCGTTCATCCGCTCCCGCTGCACGCGCAGCATCATCACGACGTCCGCCTTGGGCAGCACGGCGTCGAGGTCGTACGACGTCTCGACGCCCCACGTGTCCACACCGACCGGCAGCAGCGTCGGCGGCGCGACCAAGGTGACCTCGGCGCCGAGCGTCTGGAGGAGCAGCGCGTTGCAGCGCGCGACCCGGGAGTGCAGCACGTCGCCGACCACCGCGACCCGGCGGCCGTCCAAGGACCCGAGGTGGCGCCACATCGTGAACGCGTCGAGCAGCGCCTGGGTCGGGTGCTCGTGGGTGCCGTCGCCGGCGTTGACGACGCTGGAATGCACCCAGCCGGAGTGGGCCAGCCGGTGCGGTGCGCCCGAGGCGCCGTGGCGGACCACGACCGCGTCGGCGCCCATCGCCTCCAGGGTGAGCGCGGTGTCCTTCAGCGACTCACCCTTGGACAGCGACGACCCCTTGGCGGAGAAGTTGATGACGTCGGCGGAGAGGCGCTTGGCAGCCGCCTCGAAGGAGATCCGGGTGCGGGTGGAGTCCTCGAAGAACAGGTTGACCACCGTCCGGCCCCGCAACGCGGGCAGCTTCTTGATCGGCCGGTCGGCCAGCGCCCGCATCTCAGCCGCGGTGGTCAGCACCAGCTCGGCGTCGTCGCGGCTGAGGTCGGCCGCCGACAGCAGGTGACGCTTCACGAGCCGCTCCTCTCCTGGATCGTGACCGCGTCGTCGCCGTCGATCTCGGCGACGGTGACCCGCACCCGCTCGACGAGCGAGGTGGGCAGGTTCTTGCCGACGAAGTCGGCCCGGATCGGCAGCTCGCGGTGACCGCGGTCGACGAGCACGGCGAGCCGGACGGCGGCCGGCCGGCCGATCTCCGTGAGCGCGTCGAGCGCGGCCCGGATCGTGCGGCCCGAGAAGAGGACGTCGTCGACGAGCACCACCGTCCGGCCGTCGAGGTCGGCGGGGATCTCGGTGTGCAGCAGGGTGCGCGCAGGCTTGAGTCGCAGGTCGTCGCGGTACATCGTGACGTCGAGCGAGCCGACCGGGACGTCGACGTCCTCGACGGCGGCGATCTTCGCGCCGATCCGCTCGGCGAGCGGGACGCCGCGACTCGGGATGCCGAGCAGCACGAGGTCGCGGGCGCCCTTGTTGCGCTCGAGGATCTCGTGGGAGATGCGGGTGAGGGCCCGGGCTACGTCACGGGCGTCGAGGACGATACGTCCCGGTCCGGGAACGGCCTCGGTCTGAGGGGCAGGCATGGACGCCGCTGACCTCCTTCTCCGCCTCACGGGACGGCTCGTTAAAGGATGTCGATCGGGCGTCACTGTAGCCGACACCCGGCGCCCGGACCGGGTCGGCGTGCGCGAGTCCTCGGCGCCTACCCGCCCAGCGACGCGAAGTCGACCTCCAAGAAGTCCGTGACCTCCGGCACCCACCGGTCCTGCACGAACGCGACGTGGCGAGGATCGTTGTTGTAGGCGTCGTACGCCGCCTGGTCGGCGAACTCCATCGACGCCCCGAACCGGAAGGCGTTCTTGGGGCTCACCTCGCGCACGACCTCGTAGGACTCGATCACGTCGATCTCGCCGAGCGCGGTGAGCGCGGCGAGGAACGACGCCTCCTCCGGGCTGCCGTCGTCGTGGCGGAGGGTGAACGCGACGGAGTGGCGGAGGCGGGAGCCGGCGAGGCGGGCGGAGGTCATGGCCCCGACGCTAGCCGGTCAGAGCAGGACCGCCATGCCGGCGCACGCGTGCAGCCACGCCATCCGGGTCTCGTCGCTGAGCTGGGCGTAGGGCACCACCGACCCGGACACGAGCACCGGGTCGTAGGGCACCCGGAAGACCGCCTTGGTCCGCTGCTCGTAGACCTGCACCAGGTCCTGGGCGAGCTGCTCGTCGACGTGCATCGAGGGGTCGGAGAGCACCGTGATCGACTTGTGCTTGAGGTCCTGGTAGCCGGCGTCCTGCAGGGCATCGAGCATCCACAGCCCGGAGTAGCCGGTGTCCTCGCGGATGGTCGACGTGACGACCAGGAGGTCGGCCGCCTCGGCCGCGGCCAGCCAGTTCTCGGCCCGCATGTTGTTGCCGGTGTCGACCAGGATCAGCCGGTAGAAGCGCTCCAGCAGCTGGTGGACCGCGGTGAAGTCCTGGGCACGGATCATGCCCGTCACGTGCGGCCGCTCGTCGGAGGCGAGGATGTCGAAGTGGGCGTCCCCCTGGGACCGGACGAACGCGCCCAGGTCGCCGATCCGCGCCTGGTAGACGTCGTTGAACCGCTCCAGGTCCTCGAGCAGCTCACGGGTCGTGTTGCGGTGGGTGCTCCGGTGGCCGCGGATCCCGAGGGTGCCGCGGGTCTCGTTGTTGTCCCACGCGACGACGCCGCCGCCGCGGACGGTGCCGAACGTGTAGCCGGCGCCGAGCACCCCGGTGGTCTTGGCGGCACCGCCCTTCGGGTTGAGGAAGGCGATCGTGCGGGGACCTTCGAAGTCGCGCTGGATCGCGCGCCGGTCGTGCTCGTAGCGCACCTCGGCCGCGCCCATCTTGGGCGTGATCATGCCGCCGCTCCAGCGGCGCAGCCTGCCCCGCCAGCCCCAGGTGGCGGGGCCGAGATCGGCCTGGTCGGAGCGACGGTCGAGGAAGTCGGTGGCCGACATGAACCGCTGGACGGTGAGCTCGCCCTCGGGGTCCGGCTCGGGCGGCGTCACCTGGGCCTGGGCCTGGGGCGGGGCCGGTGGCGGCCCGGCGGGCCGGGCCGGGGGTGCCGGCAGGTTGCTGGGCGGCACCCACCCCGGCGGTGGGCCGGCTGGCGGTGGCGTGGGGGTGCGGACGGGCAGCGGCGTGCCGGGAGCGACCCCGGCAGGTGGCTGAGCGGCAGGTGGCTGTGCCGCGGGTGGCGGAGCCGCGGGTGGCGGAGCCACCGGCGGTGCCGGCGTCGAGGTGGGCGTGGGCGTCGGGGTGGCGCCGCCGAACTCGGGCGGCATCGGCCCGGTCAGGGGATCACCCAGGGGCGCGGGTGCGGGATCGGCGTCGAGCCCCTGCCAGCCCTGAGGGTCCGGCGGGGCGGCGGTGCGTCCGCGTGTCTCGTCGCGGGTGCCCTCCGACTGAGGGTGGTCTTGTCGAGGCTGGTCGGACATGGGGGCCTCCAAGGGGTGTCCGGGGGCACGGTCACTGCTCAGCAGACTACCGACCCTGCTGTCCCACCCAGTCTCACCGGCCGGGCGCGCCCCAAACCTGTCTGGACGAGCAGGCGGGCTCAGAGCAGCGACGAGACCGCCACGTCGACCGCTCGATGGAACGTCGGGTAGGCGAAGTGCATCGACGAGATCCGCTCCAGCGGCACCTCGGCGTGCACCGCCAGCGCCAGCAGCCCGAGCACCTCGCCGCCGTTCGGCCCGGCCGACGTCGCGCCCACCAGCACGCCGCGCTCGGCGTCGGCGACCAGCTTGAGCAGCCCGGCGTTCCCGGCGTCGTGGATCCAGCCGCGGCTCGACGCGGCCAGGTCGGCGTGGCCGACCCGGACCTCGATGCCTGCGTCGCGCGCCTGCGCCTCCGTCATCCCCACGGAACCGACCTCGGGGTCGGTGAACGTGACCCGGCTGACAGCGCGGTAGTCGGCGGTGAACCCGTCCTCGCCGAGGATGTCGCGCGCCGCGATCGCGCCCTGGTACATCGACACATGGGTGAACGCGCCGTGGCCGGTGATGTCGCCGACCGCCCACAGCCGCTCCCCTGCGCGCAGCCGCTCGTCGGTGTCGACGGTCCTCGCGCTCGGATCGATCCCGACGGTCTCGAGCCCGATCCCCGGGAGGTTCACGGAACGACCGGCGGCCACCAGCAGCTGGTCGGCCCGCAGCTCGCCGCGGTCGGTCGTGACCCGGTAGCCGGCCTGGTCGTGGTCGACGCGCTCGATGGCGAGCCCGGTCTCGACCCGGAGGCCCTCCTCGCGGAACACCCGGGTCACCAGCTCGCTCGTCTCCGGCTCCTCCGAGGCGAGGATCCGGTCGGCGACCTCGAGCACGGTGACCTCGGTGCCGAAGCGGGCGAACGCCTGCGCGAGCTCGCAGCCGATCGGCCCGCCCCCGACCACGAGGAGCGAGTCCGGGCGCTCGGCGACCTTCACGACCTCCCGGTTGGTCCAGTACGGCGTGGCATCGAGCCCGTCGATCGGCAGCCGCGCCGGCGACGTACCGACGTTCAGGACCACCCCTCGGGCGCCGACGTAGACGTCCTCGCCGACCCGGACCCGGCCGGTCCCGTCGAGCCGGCCCTCGCCGCGGACGATCCGGACCCCGGCCTCCTCGAGCCGCTCCACGTGGGAGTCGTCCTGCCAGTGGTTGGTGGCCTGCTGGTCGATCCGGTCGGCGACCATCCCCCAGTCGGGCCGGAGGTCCACGCCGCCCGCGAGGTGCGGCACCCGCCGCGCCTCGCCGAGCGCATCGGCCGCGCGGATCATCATCTTCGAGGGGACGCATCCGTAGAACGGGCACTCGCCACCCACCAGGTCGCGCTCCACCCCCACCACGTCGAGCCCGGCCTCCGCCAGCTTCTGGGCGGCGTACTCGCCACCCGGGCCCAGGCCAAGCACCACCACGTCCACGTCGTAGGTCCCCATGCGGTCACCCTGTCAGGCCCGTCAAGCACACCTCCGCCGCGCGGGTGTCCCGATTGCTGGTGGCCCGAGCGCCGTCCGGCCACCATGGTCCGGTGATCTCATCCCACCGACGCACGTTCCTCGGCGCCGGCCTGGTCGGCGGTGCCGGCCTCCTGGCCGGTTGCTCCGCCGACCGGGACCCGGCCCCTTCTGCCTCCAGCTCTCCCTCGCCGACGCTCGGCTCGTCGGCGGCGACTCCGTCCGGGACGGGGACGTCCGCCGTGATCCCGGGGCCGGACGACTACACCGTCCCGGACTTCGACCCCGACGACTGGGCCTCGGTCCGCGCCCAGTTCCCGCTCTCCACCGACCTCGCGCAGTTCGCCGCGTACGTGCTCTCGCCCCACACCGTTCAGGTCTCCGCCGCGATCGCGCACCACCGCGGCCGGCTGGAGGTCGACACCGACACCGCGTTGCACGACGGATACCTGCTCGAGGAGGCCGTGCGGCGCGCTGCGGCGTCGTACGTCGGAGGCCGGGTGTCGCAGATCGCGCTGACCGACAGCACCACGATGGGGCTGGCCGTGATCTACGGCGGGCTCGACCTGGGTCCCGGCGACGAGGTACTGACGACCACCCACGACTTCTTCTCGACCGAGGAGGCGCTGCGGCTGCTTTCGGCGCGCACCGGGGCGCGGGTCCGCTCGGTCACGCTGTACGACGACCCGGCGGCCGTCACCGTCGACCGGCTCACCTCCCGGCTGCTCGACGCGATCGGCCCGCGCACCCGGGTGGTCGGCGTGACGTGGGTGCACTCGAGCACTGGTGTCCGGCTGCCCATCGCCGAGTACGGCGCCGCGATCGCCGACCTGAACCGGAACCGGGACGAGGCGGACCGGATCGTGCTCTGCGTCGACGGCGTGCACGGGTTCGGTGCGGTCGACGCCGACCTCCCCGGCCTCGGGTGCGATTTCCTCGCTACCGGCACCCACAAGTGGTTGTTCGGGCCGCGCGGCACCGGCATCGTGTGGGGCCGGGACTGGAACCCGCTCACCGAGCTGATCCCGACGTTCTCGGGACCGGTGGACGGCGCCCGGCTCTCCCCCGGCGGCTACCACGACTTCGAGCACCGCTGGGCGCTCGCGGAGGCGTTCGCGTTCCACGAGCGGATCGGCCGTGACCGGGTCGCCGCCCGCACGACCGAGCAGGCGTCGGCGCTCAAGCAGGAGCTGGCCGGGGTCGACGGCATCACGGTCGTGACACCGGCCGATCCGGAGGTGGCCGCCGGGATCGTCTGCGTCGACGTACGCGGGATGCCGCCCGCGAACGCCGTGATGGGGCTGCGGGAGCGCGGCATCGTGGCGAGCGCGACGCCCTACCGGCAGTCCTACCTCCGGCTCGGCCCCAGCATCGTCACCACGCCCGAGGAGGTCGAGGCGGCGGTCGCCGCCGTCGCCGAGCTCGTCTGAGCCGACGTCAGCGCGAGAGGTGCCGGGCGCGGGCGAACGCGAACAGGCCGTAGCAGGCGATGCCCAGGGCCACCACGACCAGCAGCACCTGGCCGAACGGCTGGTCGCGCATCTCCTGCAGCGCCTGGTCGAGCCCCCCCGACTTCTTCGGGTCGTGGGTGATCGCCGCCCACACGAAGAGTCCGCCGATCACCGCGATCGCCGCCCCCTTCGCGAGGTGTCCCACCTTGCCGATCCACTTGTAGGCCTTGCCCGCCTCGGGTCCGTGGCTCCCGTCGAGGTCGTCGAGGAACTTCTCGGTCCAGCCGCGATAGGCGAGGTAGCCGGCGTAGCCGATGACCGCGACGCCGACCGCGCCGACGAGGAACGGTCCCGCCGTCATCTGCATCAGCTGCGCGGTGTAGCCGTCGGTGCTGCTCCCGCCACCGCCACCGCCCTTGCCGCCGCCCTTGCCGCCGCCCTTGCTGCCGCCACCGCTGCTGCTGGTGGCGACCTGGAAGGCGGAGACGGCGATGGCGCCGTAGATGACCGCCTTGATCAGCTTGCCGACGGGCTTGAGTGCCTGCTCCTTGCCGTCCTCGGACTGGTAGTCGTGCCAGGCCTCCAGCAGTCGCCAGATCACGAGGATGGCGAGCCCGATCCCGACCGCCCAGACCAGGACCTCGCCGAACGGCTGTCGGGCGAGGGTCTGCATGGCGCCGGAGCTCGAGGCGTTCTTTCCGCTCTCGCCGAACGCGATCTGGATCCCGAGCCACGCGATCAGCAGGTGGACGACGCCGTAGGCGATCAGCCCCGCTCGGACGGCGAGGTCGAGCACGTCACTCTGTTCGGCCCGGTTCGCGGCCGTGTTGATCTCTCCCATGGCTGTCACCGTAGGGGTACGGAGGACCCCGCGCCTCACCCGGTCAGGCTGGCCTTGTCGCGCTGGAGCGCGCCGAGCACCCCGTTGACGAACTGCGGCGACTCGTCGGTCGAGAGCTCGCGCACCAGCCCCATGGCCTCGGACACGGCGACCGGATCGGGCACGTCCTCGACGTACAGGAGCTCGAAGAGGCCGATCCGCAGCACGTTCCGGTCGACCGCCGGCATCCGGGTGAGCGTCCAGCCCTGCGAGTACGTCGCGAGGAGCTCGTCGATCCGGACCCGGTGCTCACCGACGCCCCGGACGAGGAAGGAGGTGTACTCGTTGGTCGGACCCTCGCCCTCCTCGACGGCGCGGTCGAGCGCCTCCACGGCGTCCTCGCCCCGGAGCTCGGAGGCGAAGAGGATGTCGAGCGCCCGCTTGCGGGCCTTGGTCCTGGCCGGCACGTGCGCGCGTCAGCCCTTCACGCGGCCGAGGTACGACGAGTCGCGGGTGTCGACCTTGACCCGCTCGCCCTGGTTGATGAACAGCGGGACCTGGATCTCGTGGCCGGTCTCGAGCGTGGCCGGCTTGGTGCGGCCGGTGGCGCTGTCGCCGACGACGCCGGGCTCGGTGTAGGTGATCTCGAGCTCCACGGACGCCGGCATCTCGAGGTAGAGGACGCGCCCCTCGTTGGTGGCGACGATCGCCTCCTGCTGCTCGAGCAGGAAGTTCTTGGCCTCACCGACGGTCTCGGGGTCGATCTCGAGCTGGTCGTAGGTCCCGGTGTCCATGAAGACGTACGAGGTGCCGTCGTTGTAGAGGTACTGCATGGTCCGCTTGTCGACGGTCGCGACCTCGACCTTGACGTCGGCGTTGAACGTCTTGTCGACCGTCTTGCCGGACGAGATGCTCCGCAGCTTGCTGCGGACGACGGCCCCACCCTTGCCGGGCTTGTGGTGCTGGAACCACATGACCTGCCAGAGCTGGCCGTCGAGGTTGAGCACCATGCCGTTCTTCAGGTCGTTCGTCGTCGCCATGCGCGCGAGGATATCGGCGGCGCTGCGGAGACTCCTATTCGGCAGCCCCGGCGAACGCCCACACGATCTCGACCTCGATCCCGAGGTCCTCCTTGCCGGCCCGGATCGGCACGGTAGCGAGCTCGTCGTGGTCCGCGCGCTGCAGGTAGTAGCCCCGGTCGCGCCGCGAGGAGCGGTCGCCGGTCACCTCGCGCAGGGCCAGCACCTCCCCCAGGTCCTGTCCGGTCGCGGCGGCGTACCGCTCGGCGCGCGCGGTCGCGTCCTCGACGGCGGCGTCGCGCGCCCGGTCCAGCGCCGCGGCCGGGTCGCTGACGGAGAGCCGGAGGTCGGAGGCGCGGACCCCGTTGCCGCCGGTCTCGACCGCCGTGGTCACGGCCTGGCCGCCCCGGGCGAGTTCACGGACGGTGACCCGCGCCTTCTGGGTGACGCGGTAGCCGGTGAGGACCGGCGGCCCGTACGACGGGTAGTCGTACTCGGGGTACATCTTCAGCCCGGTCGTCTGCACGTCGGCAGTCCGGACGCCGTGGCGGCGCAGCGCCGTGAGGACCCGGTCCATCCTCATGCTCGCGTTGGACAGGGCCTGGTCGAGGTCGGGCTGCTTGTCGGTGACCGACAGCGCGAACGTGAGCTGGTCGGGGACCACGGTGGCCTCACCAGAGCCCACCATCCGGAGCGTGCCCGGCTCGCGCGCCCGGTCGGCGCTCGCGGCCGGGTCGGCGGTCTGGGCCTGGGCCGCGGTCGGGCCGCCACCGCCCCCGCCGAGGAGGTAGGACGTGACCAGCGCCAGCAGCACCAGTCCCGTCAGCAGGAGTCCCTTGACGCTGACCGTGACCGTGTTCTCCATGGACGCTCGGACGTGGCACCGAGCGCGTCGGTTCCCTCAGGTGAGCGCCTGCACGTCCCGCACGACGTCGATCACGCCGAGGCAGAAGACGGCGGCCAGCGCAAGCCGGACCGTCCACGGTCCGATCGGCGAGGCGAGGAGCCGACGACCGGACTCCGAAGAACCGAGCTTCCGCGCCACCAGCCAGCCGATCACGATGGCGGCGAGCAGCGGTAGCAGCGGGAAGGCCACGACCCAGGCGGCCAGGCCCAGGACGACGACCGGCCGCGGGAGGGCATCGCCGCGGGCGAGCAACCGCTCGCCGACGACGGCCACCAGGGCTACGAACACCGCCGGCACCGCGATGAACAGCGAGACGGCCAGCCAGAGCGGGTCGAGCAGCGCGAAGTCGACCCCGTCCACGTGGATGATCTGGGATCCCACGACCGTGCCCGCACCGAGTGACATCGAGAGCACCCTGAACCATGCCGGACCGATCGCCAGCCGCCGGAGGGCGACGTACAGCCCGGCCCCGAGGACACCGAACAGCGTCCCGACCAGGAACAGCAGGTTCAGCGAGCCACTCAGCGTGAAGCGGCCCATCTCGAACCCGTCGTCGCTCGTGAGGCCGTCGGCGACCGGGTTGAGCTCGACGAGCACGAACATCGCCAGCCGCGACAGCACGCCGGCGGTGAACCAGCCCGCGAGCACGCCGACGAACGTGATCGTCCCCACCACCCGCGCGAAGGCGCGCGCGTCGGCGACCAGCTCCTGCCGAGCCCGCGGCTCGTTCACCGGGCGAGCTGCTCCAGCGCCAGCCGGTAGCCGTCGACGCCCTGTCCGGCGACCGTGACCACGGCGTGCGGCTCCACGACGGAGTGGTGGCGGAACTCCTCGGGGCGCTGCTTGGGGTCGGAGATGTGCACCTCCACCAGCGGCGCCTCGAGCTGGGCGCAGGCGTCGAAGAGGGCCAGGGAGTAGTGGGTCCAGGCACCGGCGTTGAGCACGACCGGGGTGTGGTCGTCTGCGGCCTCGTTGAGCCAGTCGAGCAGCTCTCCCTCGTGGTTGGTCTGCCGGGTCTCGACGTCGAGCCCGAGCTCACGGCCCCAGCCCGCGCACAGCTCGGCGAGCTCGGCGTGCGTGGTGGTGCCGTAGATCTCGGGCTGGCGGCGTCCGAGCCGGCCGAGGTTCGGTCCGTTGAGCACAAGCACCTTCACAGCGTGCCTCCCCTGATCACGTCGTACGCCGCCCGGAGGTCGGCCTCGTCGGGTCCGGCGAGCACGACCGGGTCGCCGATCCCTCGCAGCGCGATGAACCGCAGCTGGGACCCGCGCGCCTTCTTGTCGACCGACATAGTGGCGTGGAGATCCTCGAAGGAGGCCCCGTCGTAGGTCGTCGGCAGCCCGACCCGGGCGAACGCCGCGTGGTGGCGAGCGACGAGGTCGGGGTCGAGCAGCCCGGCCCGCCCGGCCAGCTCGGCGGCGTACACGCACCCGATCGCGACGGCATCGCCGTGTCGCATCCGGTAGCCCTCGGCACGCTCGATCGCGTGGGCCAGGGTGTGGCCGTAGTTGAGGACCTCGCGGCCGGGGTGCCCGTCGGCGCCGCCGGTCTCCTTCAGGTCGGCGACCACCACGTCGATCTTGACCCGGATCGCCCGCTCGACCAGCTCGCGCACCACCGCCGAGGTAGGGGTGAGCTCGGCGGGATCGGTCTGCTCGACGAGCTCCAGGATCCGGGGGTCGGCGATGAAGCCGCACTTGACCACCTCGCCCAGCCCGGCCACGAAGTCGGGCCGCGGCAGGCTGTCGAGGGTCGCCAGGTCGCACAGCACGCCGACGGGCTCGTGGAAGGAGCCGACCAGGTTCTTGCCGGCGGCGGTGTTGATGCCGGTCTTGCCACCGACCGCGGCGTCGACCATCCCGAGAAGGGTGGTCGGAACATGCACGACCGGCACGCCGCGCAGCCAGGTCGCGGCCACGAACCCCGCGAGGTCGGTCACCGCTCCCCCGCCCAGCGACACCACCGCGTCCGAGCGCGTGAAGCCCCGCTCGCCCAGCGCGTCCCAGCAGTCCGCGGCGACCGCTGCGGTCTTGGCGTCCTCGCCGTCGGGCAGCCCGAGGGCGAGCACGTCGTAGTCGCCGACCAGGGCGTCGAGCGCCGGTTGGGCGAGGTCGGGCTGCGCGCCGGAGTGGAGGAGAGCCACGCGTTCCACGCCGTCGCCGAGGACGCCGGGAAGGCGGTCCAGCAGGTCGCGGCCGACGACCACGTCGTACGGCGACGCGCCGCTCACCGGCAGCACGGTGGCCGACACTCAGCCCACCTCCTGGAAGGCGGCGCGGATCTCGGCGGCGACCTCCTCGGGGGTGCGGTCGTCGGTGTCGACGACCAGGCTCGCGACGGACTCGTAGATCGGCGTGCGCTCGTCGAGCAGCGCCTTGATCCGGGCTCGCACGTTGCCGAGGAGCAGTGGCCGCCCGACCCCGAGCCCGACCCGCTTCACCGCATCGGACAGGCCCACGCGCAGGAAGACCACCGGGCTGCCGGCGAGCAGCTCGCGGGTCGCGGGGTCGAGGACGGCGCCGCCGCCGAGGGCGAGCACCCCCTCGTGCTCGGCGACCGCCTCGGCCACCGCTGCCGCCTCGAGCGCGCGGAAGGCCTGCTCGCCGTCGTCGACGAAGATGTCGGAGATCGAGCGGCCCTCGGCCGCCTCGATGTCGGCATCGGTGTCGCGCACCGGCAGGGACCACGCGTCACCGAGGAGCGCCGCGACCGTCGTCTTGCCAGCGCCCATCGGCCCGACGAGCACGACGCGGGGACCGGTCACCTGAACCTCAGCGTGTCGAGGTAGCCCTGCGCGTTGCGGCGGGTCTCGGAGACGGAGTCGCCGCCGAACTTCTCCAGCACCGCGTCGGCGAGCACCAGCGCGACCATCGCCTCGGCGACGATGCCGGCCGCGGGCACCGCGCAGACGTCCGAGCGCTGGTGGTGGGCCGTGGTCGCCTCGCCGGTGGCGACGTCGACGGTCCGCAGCGCGCGAGGGACGGTCGCGATCGGCTTCATCGCGGCGCGCACCCGAAGCACCTCACCCGTGGTCATGCCGCCCTCGGTCCCGCCCGACCTGCCGGACGTACGCCGGAGGCCCTCGTCGGTCGCGACGATCTCGTCGTGCGCCTCGGACCCGGGGGTGGCGGCGAGCGCGAACCCGTCGCCTACCTCGACCCCCTTGATGGCCTGGATGCCCATGAGCGCGCCGGCGAGCCGCGAGTCGAGCCGGCGGTCCCAGTGGACGTGCGACCCGAGTCCGGGCGGCAGCCCGTGCACGACGACCTCGACCACGCCGCCGAGCGTGTCGCCGTCGTCGTGGGCCTGGTCGATCCGGGCGACCATGGCGGCACTGGCCTCGGGGTCGAGACAGCGGACCGGGTCGTCGTCGAGCCGCGCGACGTCGTCGGCCCCCGGGACCGAGCCGGCCGGGGCCGCGACCCCGCCCAGCTCCACGACGTGGGAGACGAGGCGGGCACCGACGGCCTGCTCCAGGAAGCTGCTCGCGACGCGACCCAGCGCCACGCGCGCGGCCGTCTCGCGCGCCGAGGCCCGCTCCAGGATCGGGCGGGCCTCGTCGAAGCCGTGCTTCTGCATCCCCACCAGGTCCGCGTGACCGGGCCGGGGCCGGGTGAGCGCGGCGTTGCGCGCCAGCGCCTCCAGCTCGACCGGGTCGACCGGGTCGGCCGACATCACCTTCTCCCACTTCGGCCACTCGGTGTTGCCGATCTGGATCGCGACCGGTCCGCCCTGGGTGAGCCCGTGCCGCACGCCGCCGACCAGGGTCACCTCGTCCTGCTCGAACTTCATGCGAGCGCCACGTCCGTAGCCGAGCCGGCGGCGGGCGAGGGCGTCGACGACGTCGCCGGACGTCACCGCGACGTGCGACGGCAGCCCCTCGAGGATCGCGACCAGGGAGGGGCCGTGGGACTCGCCTGCGGTCAGCCAGCGCAGCATGGGGTCAGTCTTTCAGACCGCCACCGGGCCGCCACGCCGGTCAGCCGCCGACGAGATAGTCGGTGACGACGGGTCCGACCGCGAGCCCGAGCAGCGCGCCGGCGATCATGAACGGGCCGAACGGGAACGCCGTCTTGAGCAGCGCCCGGTCCCACTTGACGAGCGCGAGCAGCAGCCCGGGGACCCCGAAGACCAGGAACCCGGCGTACATCCCGACGCCGAGCTCCGGCCACCCGACGTGGCCGAGGGAGAAGCCGAGCAGCGCGGCGAGCCGGACGTCGCCGAAGCCCATGCCCGCGGAGTGCAGGAACCACAGCAGCCAGTAGACCGAGCGGGCGATCACCAGGCCGATCGCGGCCCGGACGAGGTCGTCCGGATCGCCCGTCAGGGGCCAACCGGCCAGGCCGGCGACCAGGGCGTACGCCGTGGCGGGCAGCACGATCACGGCGGGCAGCAGTCGGGTGTGCCAGTCGATGTAGCCCAGCGCGACGCACACCGGCACGAGCGGGACCAGCACCACCAGCCACCAGTCGGTGCCGACCGAGACCGCCACCAGGGCGGCCGAGAGCGCCGACACCACGGCCGCCTGCCACGCCAAGCCGGGCCGGGCCGCGAGGTCGACGTACAGAGGCTTCGCCGCCTCCCCCTCGACCGACTCGTCGTCGTCGGGCTCCGGCAGCCGCCGCACGAGCCACGGCACGAGCAACCCAGCCAGCCCGGCGGCGACCGCGCAACCCGCGACCAGCGCCGGGTTCACGACCGCTCCGCCAGGGCCGAGGCACCTGCCGCACGCATCGCCTCGAGCGGCGCGGCCAGCCCGGTGAACGCCTGGAACTGGAGCACGGCCTGGTGCACCAGCAGGTCGAGTCCGCCGATCAGCACCCGGCCCGCGGCCGACTCCGCGAGCGGGGTCGGCCAGGGGTCGTAGAGGACGTCGAACACGACCGGGACGTCGCCGCAGCGCGCCACCAGGTCGGGTGTCTGGGCCGAGGCCGGGACGGTGGACACCACGACGTCACCGACGACCGCCTCGGAGGCCAGTGCGGCCACGCGCACTGCGGGCCGCGCCGGGTGACGGTCGATCGCAGCCAGCGTCTCCGCGGCGCGGGCCGGCGAACGCACGAGCAGCGTCAGCGACCCGACGCCGAGGTCGCACAGGGCCAGGGCCGTGGAGGCCGCGGTGGCACCGCCGCCGAGGATCGTGGCGACGACCGGCGGCCCGGACATCCGCTCGCGCAGGGCCGCCACCGCTCCCGGTACGTCCGTGTTGTCGGCCGCCCAGCCACGGTCGGCCCGCACCAACGTATTGGCTGCTCCCGCGAGCGCGGCCCGGTCGGAGACCGTGGCCGCGCGCTCGAGCGCCTCCCGCTTGAGGGGCGAGGTCACCGACAGCCCGCGCCAGTCGTCGCCGAGCCCGTCCACGAACGCTGCCAGGCCGCCGGCCGGCACCTGACGCGCGTCGTAGGTCCAGTCGAGGCCCGTGGCGGCGTACCCGGCACGGTGCAGGACCGGGGACAGGGAGTGGGCGATCGGGTCACCCAGGACGGCGCAGTGCATCGCAGCGGCTCAGCAGGCGTCCGAGGTCTCGCAGTAGGCGTCGAACTCGTTGTCGTAGGTCAGGAACTCGTCGTAGGTCTCCGCGAACTTCGTCTCGCCGGTGCGCAGGTTGACCGTGACGTAGTAGTACCAGTCGCCCTCGGTGGGATTGGCGGCGGCCGCGATGGCCGCGTCGCCCGGCGCCTCGATCGGACCGGGCGGCAGCCCCTCGCTCACGTAGGTGTTGTAGGGCGACTCGAACGCCCGGTCCTCCGGAGAGATCGCGAACCCGAGATCGCGCCCGATCGCGAAGTTGATCGTGGCGTCGATCTGGAGCAGCCCCACCGTGCCGGCGGTCCCGGGGTTCTCGATCCGGTTGTAGATCACCTGGGCGACCTTGCCGCGGTCCTCCTGCCGGCTCGCCTCGGCCTCGACCAGGCTCGCCACCGTCATCAGCTCGTGGGGGGTGTAGCCGAGCTCGGCCGCGGCCTCCTCGAGGTTCGCCTCGTCGGCCGCCTGCTCCCACCGGTCGACCATGGCGACCAGGATCGAGGTGGGCGTGGCGTCGGGACCGAAGTCGTACGTCGACGGGAAGAGGTAGCCCTCGGCGCTGCCCTCGGCGTAGTCGGGAAGGCCCAGCTTGTCGGGCTTGTCGAGCACGCCCTGGAACTGTTTCTTGCTGAAGTCGGACTTCTTGGCGAGCAGCTCGACGATGTCGACCACCCGGAGCCCCTCGGGGACGGTGATCGTGTTCTTCAGGATGTTCTCGGGGTCGAGCAGGATGTCGACCGCGTCCGCCGCGGCCATCTGCTTCTTGAACTCGTAGAAGCCGACCTGGATCGCGGACGCGCCGGGCTCGGCGGCGGCGGCGTTCAGGAACGCCTGCACCGAGGCGACCACGCCCGCATCCTTCAGGCCACGCCCCATCTCCGCGACGCTGTCACCCGACTCCACCTGGAACGTGACCCGGCCCTTGCCGGGACCCGCGTAGTCGGCCGGGTCGGCGAACTGGTCGCGCAGGAGCTCGACTCCCTTGGTGACGGCGAAGTAGAAGCCGCCGACCACGAGGGCCAGCGCCACGAGCACGGCGAGGCACCCGGGCAGCCGGCTGCGCTCCTTGCGCCGGCGACCGCCCTCGGGCGCGATCTCGTCGATCGGGGACTGCTCGTCGCTCATCCGTCTCCTTCAACGAGTTCGCCGGCCGGCGATCCCGTGGAACGTTCGGTGTCCAGTGCGTGCTGCAGGATCATCACCGCGGCGGCCATGTCGACGACGGCCCGCCGCTGCTGGCCCTTCTTCCCCCGGTCGCGCAGCATAGCCTCCGCCGACACCGTGGTCAGACGCTCGTCGACGAGTCGCACCGGGACCGGCGCGACCCGCACGGCGAGCCGATCGGCGAACGCGCGCACCTTGACCGCGGCGGGTCCTTCGTCCCCCGAGAGCGAGCGCGGGAGCCCGACGACGACCTCGACCGCCCCCTCCTCGACGACGAGCCGGGCGATCCGCGCGAGGTCGCCCTTCCCGCGGCGCACCGTCTCCACCGGGGTCGCCAGGAACCCGGACGGGTCGCTCCGTGCGACGCCGATCCGGGCGTCTCCCGGGTCGAGCCCGAGGCGTACGCCGTGGCGCACCATCCGTCCCGGGCTCAGTGGCCGGCCACGCGGCCGACCTCGGACACGACCAGCGCGAGCGCCTCGTCGATCCGCGAGGTGTCGCTGCCGCCACCCTGGGCCACGTCGTCCTTGCCGCCGCCCCGACCGCCGACCAGCGGCCCGACGGCGCCGACCAGCGCGTTGGCGCTCAGCCCGCGCTCACGGGCGGCGTCGTTGACCGCGGCGACCACCGCGACCTTGCCGTCCGCGTCACCGATCACGACCACGACCCCCGGTTCGCCGCCGGGCAGCCGACCGCGGACGTCGAGTGCGAGCTGGCGGACGTCGCCGCCGCCCACGCCGGCGGCGCGGTGCGCGACGACCTTGACCGGGCCGACCTGCTGGGCCCGGTCGGCGAGATCGCCCCCGGCGTTCAGCAGCTGCTGGAGCCGGACCTGCTCGATCTCCTTCTCGGCGGCGCGGAGCTTCTCGACGATGTCATGGACCCGTTCCGGCAGCTGCTCCGGCTTGACCTTGAGCGTCTCGGAGAGCTGCGCGACGAGCACGTGCTCACGCGCGAGGAAGCGGTAGGCGTCGCCGCCGACCAGCGCCTCGACGCGCCGGACACCGGACCCGATGGAGGACTCGCCGAGCAGCTTGATCACGCCCAGCTGGCCCGACCGGCCGGCGTGGGTGCCGCCGCACAGCTCACGGGCCCAGTCACCCACCGAGATGACCCGGACCTCGTCGCCGTACTTCTCCCCGAAGAGGGCCATCGCACCGGACTTGACCGCCTCCTCCTGGGTCATGAGCTCGGCGTGCACGGCCAGGTCGGCGAGCACCAGGTCGTTGACCCGCGCCTCGACGTCGGTCATCACCGACGGGGGCACCGAGCCGGTCGCCGAGAAGTCGAACCGGAACCGGCCGGGGCTGTTCTCCGAGCCCGCCTGCGTGGCGGTCTCGCCTAGCGCCTCGCGGAACGCCTTGTGGACCATGTGGGTCGCGGTGTGCGAGCGCGAGATCGAGCGCCGCCGCTCGATGTCGACCAGCGCCTGTCCGCTCGCGCCGAGCGCGACCTCCCCGGCCAGGACGGTCGCCTGGTGGACGACCAGCCCGGCGATCGGCGACTGGACGTCGCGGACCTCGATCCGGGCGCCGTTGGCGAGCTCGATGACACCGGAGTCGGCGAGCTGGCCGCCGCCCTCGGCGTAGAACGGGGTGCGGTCGAGGACCAGCTCGATGTCGTCACCCTCCCGGGCCGACTCCACCGCACCGGCCGGCGTGACGATGCCGCGCACCGAGGCCTCGGTGACCACCTCGGAGTAGCCGGTGAACTCGACCGGTCGGCCGAGGGAGTCGGCGACGGCACGGTAGGCCGTCGCGTCGCGGTGCTGGCCCTTCTTGGCGCGGGCGTCGGCCTTGGCCCGGTCGCGCTGCTCGGTCATGAGGCGGCGGAAGCCGTCCTCGTCGACGCTGAGTCCCTGCTCGGACGCCATCTCGAGCGTGAGGTCGATCGGGAAGCCGTAGGTGTCGTGCAGGGCGAACGCCTTGTCGCCGGAGAGCTGCCCGCCACCCGACTGCCTCACCTCGGTGGTGGCGAGGTCGAAGATCACGGTGCCGGCACGCAGGGTCTGGCGGAACGCGTCCTCCTCGCCGTACGCGACGGTGGAGATCCGCTCCCAGTCGCGGTGGAGCTCGCCGTAGGTCTCCCCCATCTTGTCGCGGCTGACCGGCATCAGCTCCGGCAGCGCGCGGTCCTCGTAGCCGAGCAGCCGCATCGAGCGCACCGCGCGGCGCAGCAGGCGACGCAGCACGTAGCCGCGGGACTCGTTGCCGGGCGTGACGCCGTCGCTGATGAGCATCATCGACGAGCGCACGTGGTCGGCGACCACCCGGAACCGGACGTCGTCGCCGTGGTCGGCGCCGTAGCGCCGGCCGCTGAGCTCCTGCGCCCGCTCGATCACGGGGAACATGACGTCGATCTCGTACATGTTCTGCTTGCCCTGCAGCAGGCATGCGACCCGCTCGAGACCCATGCCGGTGTCGATGTTCTTCTTCGGCAGCGAGCCGGAGATGTCGAAGTCCTCCTTGGACCGCACCGCGGAGAGCTCGTCCTGCATGAAGACCAGGTTCCAGAACTCGAGGTAGCGGTCCTCGGCGGAGAAGTCACCGTCGGCGCCGTACTCGGGGCCGCGGTCGATCAGGATCTCCGAGCACGGGCCGCCCGGGCCGGGCACGCCCATGGACCAGTAGTTCTCCTTCTTCCCCAGCCGCACGATCCGGTCGTCGGACAGGCCGGTGACCCGGCGCCAGAGCTCGACGGCCTCGGCGTCGTCGTCGTACACGGTCGGCCACAGCCGGTCCTCGGGGAAGCCGTAGCCGCCGTCGGCGACCGACTTCGTGACCAGGTTCCAGCCGAGCTCGATCGCGCCCTCCTTGAAGTAGTCGCCGAACGAGAAGTTGCCGCACATCTCGAAGAACGTGCCGTGCCGCGTGGTCTTGCCGACGTCTTCGATGTCCGGGGTGCGCACGCACTTCTGCACGCTCACGGCACGGTCGTACGGCGGCGTCTCCTGACCCAGGAAGTAGGGCTTGAAGGGCACCATGCCGGCGTTCACGAAGAGCAGGTTGGGGTCGTCGAGCAGGAGTGACGCCGAGGGGACGGGCGTGTGCCCGGCCTGCTCGAAGTGGCTCACGAACCGGCGGCGGATCTCCGCGGTGTCCATCAGTGCTGTCCTCTGCTCTCGACGGGGTTCTCCAACTGGGGCCTGGTGGTCCTCTCATGAGGCAGGACACCGAACCGCTCCCGCAACTCGGTTTCCCGCGCCGCCGCGCCCTGGGCGACCTCGTCCCGGAACAGCCGGGCTCCCAGGAACAGCGCCTCCATCCGGTCGTGCAGACCCTCGGCGGTCACCGCCTCGGCCGCGCGCCGGCCGCGCACCATCGCGTAGATCCCGGCGCCGGCTCCGGCCACGAACCAGAGCCCCCGGTTCATGCCGTCTCCCGCTGCCGGGCCTGCCACTCGCGGTAGGCCTCCCGCTGCTCCACCCGGCGGTGCTTGCGGGCGCGCTTGACCTCGCGCCGCATCTCGAACCGGATCCGGTTGCGGGTCTCCGGAGCCAGTGCTCGTCGTACGCCGTGGGAGAGCGAGCCGATCCTGATCACGCTCTCGCGCAGCAGCTGGTCGGCGAAGACCGCCCGCTCGAGCCGGGCCGGGACCGCGGTCGGCGTCGGGTCCGGCACGGCACCCAGTCCGGTGATGGTGTACTCCCGATCTTCGCTGACCGCGGGATCGCGGGGGGCCGGGCGAGGTTCGAGACCGCGTTCGAGCTCGTCGAGCCGGTGCCGCAGCTCGGCGAGCTCTGCGTGCGACGCGGCCGCCTCGCGGGAGGTCCGGGTCCGCAGCGAGTGCAGCGCCACGAGCAGCACCAGCGCCACCAGTGCCAGTCCGACGAGCGCGAGCCACTCCCAGGTCATGGTGTCCGACCCTATCGGGCTGCCCGATGTGCTTGACCTCCCGCCGGGGCCGTGAACGAATGCGGCCACGGGGGCAACCAAGTCGGTCGCTGCCGCGTCCATGAAGGTGAGTCGACCCTCTAGGAGATCCGTCATGCACTCTCGCCTCGCACGCGGCCGGTTCCACACGTTGCTCGTCGCAGCCCTGGTCGGCTCCCTGAGCCTGGCCGTGGTCCCGGGCAGCTCCGGAGCCAGCCCCGCGCCGCCCGGGTCCGACCGCGTCGCGGCGGCGTCCACGTCGACCGGCACCTGGCAGGTCACGCGCACCGGTGCCGGCACCTACCAGGTGACCTGGCGCTCGCCCCGCCGGCTGCCGGTCACCTCCGACCGCGCAACGATCGTGCTCGACGGAGTGCCGATCGGCGTACCGCTGCTGCGGGCCGACGGCCGGACCGTCGTGACCACCGTGCGCGCCGCCGAGCGGCCCGACCCGGCCGACCTCGACGTCGTGCTGTCGGGCGACCGGCTCGACCACGCCGGCCTCGACGAGACCGGCGAGACGGCCCCCGCGACCAGGCCGCGGCGGAGTCCCCAGCTGGCCGACGACCCGGCCGAGCCGGGCGAGTACGCCGTCGTCTCCGACGACTACGAGCTCACCCCGGTCAAGCTGCCGCGGATGCGGGAGCCGATCGAGATGGTCGGCCACGTGGTGGAGCCCGACCCGGCTGCCGACACCGGACCGCGTCCGCTCGTGGTCTTCCTCCACGGCCGCCACTCCTACTGCTACAACCCCACCGACGACGACGCCGACGGCTGGGACTGGCCCTGCCAGGCGCCGCTGGCCGAGATCCCGAGCCACCTCGGCTACGACTACATCCAGCAGGTGCTCGCCTCGCAGGGCTTCACCACGGTCTCGATCCGCGTCAACGGGATCAACGCCCAGGACTACCGGCTCTCCGACGGCGGTGCGGACGCCCGCGCCCAGATCGTCCAGGAGCACCTCAAGCACTGGACGGAGGAGCTCGCGGTCGCCCACGACGTCGACCTGTCCCGGGTCGTGCTGGTCGGCCACAGCCGCGGCGGTGAGGGCGTCAACCGCGCCTCGATCCAGATCCCGCTCGACGCGCCGTACCGGGTCGTCGGGCAGGTGCTGCTCGCGCCCACCGACTTCGGCACCCAGACGGCGCCGTACGTCCCGACGACGACGGTGCTGCCCTACTGCGACGGCGACGTCTCCGACCTGCAGGGTCAGCGGTTCACCGACAGCGCCCGCGACCTCGCCGACGACGACACCTCGCTCAAGAGCTCGGTCATGGTCCTGGGTGCCAACCACAACTTCTTCAACACCGAGTGGACGCCCGGCATCGCCCAGGCGCCCGTCGTGGGACGACTGGTACGGCCGTCGCGGCGTGTGCGGCTCGAGCTCGCCGACCCGGCTGAGCGCCGGAGAGCAGCGGCAGGTCGGCGTCGCGTACGTCGCCGGCGCGGCGCAGCTGTTCGCGGCCGACGCCCAGGAGTTCCTGCCGCTCTTCGACGGCTCGGTCGTCCACCCGCCCTCGATCGGCGCGGCCGACGTGCGGTCGCACGCCATCGGCGGCGGCCGTGAGCTGCGCCGACCGGCGGTCGACACCGGCCTGTCACTGGCCTCGGGTGCCGACACGTCGTTCTGCCTCGGGGTCCTCAAGGCCGGGTCGGTCGGCTCGTGCGGCCGGGAGTTCGACCTCTACGGCCAGGTGCCGCACTGGTACGACTCCAGCGAGTTCGCCCCCGCCCGGCGCGAGCTGGAGCTGACGTGGACCGAGGCCGGCCAGACCGGCGGCCTGGTCTTCGACGAACCGCTCGACCTGTCCGGCGACCGGCTCGAGCTGCGCTCGATCGTCGACCCCTCGCTGGGCGACGTCCGGATCCGGCTGCGCCTGACGGACGCCAACGGCGACTCAGCGGAGATCACGCCGGAGGGCGACGGCATCGTCCGCGCGCTGCCGGTGGACCGCCAGGTCGGCAAGCGCTGGGCCCAGTCCGTGATCGCCGACCCCGCCGGCGCAGCCGGGATCGACGTCTCCCAGGTGGTGCGGCTGGACGTGATCGGAGACAGCTCCGACGGGCGACTGTGGATCCTCGACGTCGCGGCCGCCCCCGACGCCCTGGTGTCGGTGCCGGAGGAGCGGTTGCCGCTGGTGAGCATGGGCTCGCTGACGATCACCGAGGGCGACGGCCCGGGCACGTCCGTCGCACGGGTGCCGTTCACGATCAGCGGCGAGGTCACGCGACCCGCCGAGCTGACGGTGGGCGTCCTCGACGAGTCGTCGCGGCGTGGCCGGAGCCGGGTCCGGGTGGACCTCGCTCCGGGCCAGACCGACGGATACATCCGCTACGAGTACGCCGGCAACGAGGTCGACGACTACCCGCGACGCAGCACCGGCTTCTACGCCTACCCGGTCTCCGGCGCGATGACGGACGCGTACGACGGTCGGGTCACGCTGCTCGACGACGACCCGGCGCCGAGGCTCCGGATCCGGACGCCGAAGCGGGTCAGCGAGGGCGGCACGATCCGGATCAGGCTCGCGCTGACCGCCGACACCGGCTACGACTCGTTCGTGAGCGTGAACCCGGTCCGGGGCATCGGCCCTGGCCACCGGCTCAAGGTAGGCGACCTGCCGTCCGGTTGGCTGGAGCGCCACTTCATCGAGTCCGACGACCCGGGCGACCCGCTCCACCGCGCCGGGCTGTACCTCTACGACCGCTTGCGCCCCGGCGAGCGATCGGGCGAGGTCACGATGCCGATCCGGGTCGACTCCCTCCGCGAGGGCAGGGAGCGGGTCACGTTCCGGATCTACTTCGACCGACAGCGCGTGACCCGGACGATCCGCGTCGTCGACTGACGGCACCACCGCGACCGTGTGGGTCCGTGGTCACCTGGTGACACCTGACCCACACGGTCGACTCGCGGTCAGCAGCTGCGCCTACTCCCCGCGGACGATCTTCCGGATCTTCGCCCACCGCTCGGCGATGGCCGCCTCGGCTCCCAGGGTCGTGGGCCGGTAGTACGCCGCGTCGGAGACAATGTCGGGGGCGTACTGCTGCTCCGCGACGCCGTACGGCGCGTCGTGGCTGTAGACGTAGCCCTGGCCGTGCCCGAGGTCGCCGGCGCCGCCGTAGTGGGCGTCGCGCAGGTGGGGTGGCACCTGGCCGATCTTGCCGTCGCGGACGTCCGCGAGGGCGGCGTCGATGCCGACGATGACCGCGTTGGACTTCGGGGCGACCGCGAGCGCGATCGTGGCCTGCGCCAGGTTGAGGCGGGCCTCGGGCATCCCGATCAGCTGCACGGCCTGCGCGGCCGCGACCGCCGTCGTGAGGGCGGTGGGGTCGGCCAGGCCGATGTCCTCGCTCGCGAGGATGATCAGGCGGCGGGCGATGAAGCGCGGGTCCTCGCCCGCCTCGACCATCCGCGCGAGGTAGTGGAGCGCCGCGTCGGCGTCGGAGCCGCGGATCGACTTGATGAACGCGCTGATGACGTCGTAGTGCTGGTCCCCCTGCCGGTCGTATCGCACGGCGGCCTGGTCGACGGCCGCCTCGGCCGAGGCGAGGTCGATCGAGTCCGAGTCGCGCGCGGTCGCGGCACGGGCTGCGGCCTCCAGGTAGGTGAGGGAGCGCCGCGCGTCACCGCCGGACAGCCGGACCAGGTGCTCGCGGGCGTCCTCGTCGAGCGCGTAGGCACCAGCCAGTCCGCGCTCGTCGACGAGTGCGCGCTCCATCACGTCGCGGACGTCGTCGTCGGTCAGTGGCTGCAGGCGCAGCAGCAGGCTCCGGGACAGCAGCGGTGAGATCACGCTGAAGAACGGGTTCTCGGTGGTCGCCGCCACCAGCGTCACCCATCGGTTCTCGACCCCGGGGAGCAGCGCGTCCTGCTGTGCCTTGCTGAAGCGGTGGACCTCGTCGACGAACAGCACGGTCTCGCGGCCGCCCCGGGACAGCTCCGCTCGCGCCCCGTCGATCGCCGCCCGCACCTCCTTGACCCCGGCCGAGACAGCCGACACCTCGACGAAGCGACGGTCGGTCTGCTGGCTGACGATGGCCGCGATGGTGGTCTTGCCCGTGCCGGGCGGACCCCACAGCAGCAGCGACGTCGCCTGGTCGCCCTCGATCAGCTGTCGCAGCGGCGAGCCCGGAGCGCGCAGCTGGGCCTGTCCGACGAGCTCGTCGAGCGTGCGCGGTCGCATCCGCACCGGCAGCGGTGCCGATGCGTGCGTGTTGACCCCGAGCGACCCGGACCCGGGCGCTACGGCACCCGGTACGTCGAACAGCCCGGCGTCGTCGGTCACTCGGCCGCCGGCTCCGCTGACTCTGCTGACCCCGACCTCGCCTGCGCAGGCTCGGGCTTGGCGTCCACGCCCGCCTCCTTGCGCTGCGCGGCGCTGATCGGCGCCGGCGCCGCCGTGAGCGGGTCGAAGCCGCCGCCCGACTTCGGGAAGGCGATGACCTCGCGGATCGAGTCGGTCCCGGCCAGCAGCGCCGCGATCCGGTCCCAGCCGAACGCGATCCCGCCGTGCGGCGGAGCGCCGTACTTGAAGGCGTCGAGCAGGAACCCGAACTTCTCCTGCGCCTCGGCCTCGCCGAGCCCCATGATCGCGAAGACCCGCTTCTGGACGTCGTCGCGGTGGATACGGATCGAGCCACCGCCGATCTCGTTGCCGTTGCAGACGATGTCGTAGGCCCACGCCAGGGCGTTGCCAGGGTCGCGGTCGAACGAGTCGATGTCCTGCGGCGACGTGAACGCGTGATGCACCGCGGTCCACGCGCCGCTGCCGACCGCGACGTCGCCGGCCGCGGTCGCCTCGTCGGCGGGCTCGAACAACGGCGCGTCGACCACCCACACGAAGCTCCACGCGGACTCGTCGATCAGCCCGCCGCGGCGCCCGATCTCGAGCCGGGCCGCGCCGAGCAGCGCCCGGCTCGACTTCGACCGCACCGGCACCGAAGAACACGCAGTCGCCGGGCTGCGCGCCGACGTGGGCGGCGAGACCGGCCCGCTCCTCCTCGGAGAGGTTCTTGGCGACCGGCCCGCCGAGCTCGCCGTCCTCCTGGACGAGCACGTACGCGAGGCCGCGGGCGCCGCGCTGCTTGGCCCACTCCTGCCAGGCGTCGAGCTGCTTGCGCGGCTGCGAGGCGCCACCGGGCATCACCACCGCGCCGACGTACGGCGCCTGGAAGACCCGGAACGGGGTGTCGGCGAAGTACGCGGTGCAGTCGACGAGCTCGAGGCCCATCCGCAGGTCGGGCTTGTCGGAGCCGTAGCGCGCCATCGCGTCGGCGTAGGTGAGCCGCGGGATGGGGGTGCTGATCTCGTGTCCGACGAGCCGCCACAGCGCGACCAGGATCTCCTCGGACAGCGCCAGCACGTCGTCCTGGTCGACGAAGCTCATCTCGACGTCGAGCTGGGTGAACTCGGGCTGCCGGTCGGCGCGGAAGTCCTCGTCGCGGTAGCAGCGCGCGAGCTGGTAGTAGCGCTCCATCCCGGCGACCATCAGAAGCTGCTTGAACAGCTGCGGGCTCTGCGGCAGCGCGTACCAGCTCCCGGGCCGGAGCCGGGCCGGCACCACGAAGTCGCGAGCACCCTCGGGGGTCGACCGGGTCAGGGTCGGCGTCTCGATCTCGACGAAGTCGTGGGCGTCGAGGACTCCACGGGCCGCCTGGCTGATCTTGCTGCGCAGCCGCAGCGCGGCGGCGGGACCGGGCCGGCGCAGGTCGAGGTAGCGGTGCTTGAGCCGGGCCTCCTCGCCCACGTCGACATGCTCGTCGATCGGGAACGGCAGCGGCGCGGCGGCGCTGAGCACCTCGACGCCGCCGTGCTCGGTGGCGATCACCTCGATCTCGCCGGTGGGGATGTTCGGATTGGCGTTGCCGGCCGGCCGCTCGCGGACCTCGCCGGTGACCTTGAGGCAGTACTCGCTGCGCAGGCTGTGGGCGACCGACTCGTCACGCACGACCACCTGCACCACGCCGCTGGCCTCGCGCAGGTCGAGGAACGCCACGCCGCCGTGATCGCGCCGCCGGGCGACCCAGCCGGCCAGGGTGACGGTCTCGCCGACGTTCGCGGCGCTCAGGGTGCCGGCGTCGTGGGTGCGGATCACTGCGGTTGCTCCTTGATGAGGACGGTGGGACGGAGGTCGGAGGCGGGCGGGGTCCAGTCGTCGGGATCGGCGGCGACCTGGTCACCGCTGCGGATGTCCTTGACCTGGTGGCCGTCCTCGCTCGGTGGACTGGGCAGGAACCAGACGTACGGGATGCCGCGTCGTTCCGCAAACCGGATTTGCTTGCCGAACTTCTGCGGGTTGGGCGCCACCTCGCAGGAGATGCCCCGGGCACGCAACCGGGCCGCCACGGCGACGCTCTCGGGCCGGGACTCCTCGTCGTTGACGGCGACGAGCACCGCGCTGGGCACCGAGCGGCTGCCGTCGAGCACGCCGTCGGCGATGAGTGGCACCAGCGTGCGGGACACCCCGAAGGACACGCCCACCCCCGGGTACGTCGTGCGGCCGTCGTCGGCCAGCGCGTCGTACCGGCCACCGCCGCCGACCGACTTCAGTCGTTCGTAGCCGACCATGTAGATCTCGACGACCGTGCCCGTGTAGTAGTCGAGGCCGCGCGCGATCCGCAGGTTCGCCTCGACGCCGACCCGGTCGGTGGTCACGTCGGCACAGCCGTCGATCACCGCCGCCAGCTCGGACAGCCCGGTCTCCAGCAGCTCGTCCTCGACGCCGAGCGCTCGGACCTGCTCGACGAACGACGTGTCCGGCTGCCGGATCGTCGCGAGCTGCAGGCAGCGGTCGGCCTGCTCGGGCGTGGCGCCGACGCTCTCGATGAGCTGGCGTGCCACCTCCTCGGCCGGCAGCTTGTCGAGCTTGTCGATCACCCGGATCGCCCCGGTGACGTCGTCGATGCCCAGTCCGCGGTAGAACCCCTGGATCAGCTTGCGGTTGTTGAACTGGAACGACACCGGCGGGATCGGGAGCGCCGCCAGCGCCTCCACCATCACGCGCATCACCTCGACGTCGTGGTGGAAGGCGAGCTCGCCCTGACCCACGATGTCGACGTCGGCCTGGGTGAACTGCCGGTAGCGGCCCTCCTGCGGCCGCTCCCCACGCCACGCGGGCTGGATCTGGTAGCGGCGGAACGGGAACTGCAGGTGACCGGAGTGCTCCAGGACGTAGCGTGCGAACGGCACGGTCAGGTCGAAGTGCATCCCGAGGACCGCGTCCGACGGCTCGGTCCCGGCACCGTGCCGCTCGGCCTGCAGCCGCTGCAGGACGTAGATCTCCTTGTCGATCTCACCGCCCTTGGCGAGCCGGTCGAGGGGTTCCACGACGCGGGTCTCGATGTTCGCGAAGCCGTGGAGCTCGAAGGTGTGGCGCAGGGTGTCGAGCACCTGCTGCTCGACGATCCGCTGGGCGGGCAGCAGCTCGGGGAACCCGCTCAGCGGGGTGGGCTTGGGCATCTGTTACAGCCCCCGCGTGACCTGGGCGGCGTCGCCGTCGGTCTGCAGCTCGAGCAGGAACGGGTTCGACACCCGCTCCCGGCCGATGGAGGTCTGCTCGCCGTGGCCGGGCAGCACGACGACGTCGTCGGCCAGCGGCAGCACCTTCTCGCGCAGGCTCCGCAGCATCGTCGGGTGGTCGCCGCCCGGCAGGTCGGTCCGGCCGATCGAGCCCGCGAACAACAGGTCGCCGGAGAAGAGCACCTCGGAGACGTCGCCGGGGTACGGCGCCCGGAACGTCACCGACCCCTCGGTGTGGCCCGGGGTGTGGTCGACCGTGAACGTCAGACCGGCCAGCTCGAGAGTCGTGGCGTCGTCGAGCACGCGCACGTCGTCGGGCTCCAACCACTGGTGCTCCCGACCGCCGAGGAGCTGCGGCAGCATGGCGCGGGTCTCGCCGCTCATGCCGGCCAGCGGGTCGGTCAGCAGGTGCCGGTCGCGCGAGTGGATCCACGCAGTGGCGTCGTACGCGCCGGCCACCGGGGTGACGCACCAGATGTGGTCGAGGTGCCCGTGCGTGGCGATCACCGCGACCGGCTTCAGCCGGTGCTCGCGGACCACCGACGCCACGCCGTCCGCCGCGTCCTTGCCGGGGTCGATGACGACGCACTCGGTGCCGGGACCGGTGGCGGCGACGTAGCAGTTGGTACCCCACGGACCGGCGGGGAATCCGGCGATGAACACCCCCGCACACTATCGACCGAGCGGATGCCCGGGCGCATCGGCGTCATCCCCGTGACTAGCATGGGGCCTCGCGCGATCGAGCGCGAACGAGACGGACGACGAAGAGGACGAGCGCGTGACGAGCCACGAGTGGGGTCGGGTCGCCGAGGACGGCACCGTCTTCGTCAGGACTGCTGACGGGGAGCGCTCCGTCGGGCAGTACCCCGAGGGCAGCCCCGAGGACGCGCTCGCCTTCTACACCAAGCGGTACGACGCGCTCGCGCTCGAGGTCCAGCTGCTCGAGCAGCGCGTGAACGCCGCCGTGCTGTCGCCGGACGAGGCCGCCGAGGCCATCAAGGTCGTCCGCGCCCAGGTCGTCGAGGCCAACGCCGTGGGAGACCTCGGGTCGCTGGCCGGCCGGCTCGACGCGCTCTCCCCCGTGCTCGCCACGCAGCGGAAGGCGCGCAAGGAGGAGCGGGCCGCGAAGGCGGCGGAGTCCAAGGCCGCCAAGGAGGCGATCGTCGCCGAGGCCGAGAAGCTGGCCGACAGCAACGACTGGCGCGGCGGCGCGAACCGGCTGCGTGACCTCCTCGACCAGTGGAAGGCCCTGCCGCGGATCGACAAGGCCTCCGACGACGCGCTCTGGCGCCGTTTCTCCTCCGCTCGGACGACCTACACCCGCCGCCGCAAGGTCCACTTCTCGGAGCAGCAGGAGAAGCGCGAGGGTGCCCGGGTCGTGAAGGAGCGGCTGGTCAAGGAGGCCGAGTCGCTGGCCGGCTCCACCGACTGGGGACCCACCTCCGGCGCCTACCGCGACCTGATGCGCGACTGGAAGGCCGCCGGGCCGGCCCCCCGCGACGTCGACGAGCAGCTCTGGCAGCGGTTCCGTGCCGCTCAGGACACGTTCTTCGGGGCCCGGGACGCCGCCCAGGCCGAGCAGGACCAGGAGTACGCCGCCAACGCGGTGGTCAAGGAGGCGCTGCTGACCGAGGCCGAGGCGCTCGTCCCGGTGAAGGACCTCGACGCGGCCAAGCGCGCGATCCGCGACCTCGCCGAGAAGTGGGAGGCCGCCGGCAAGGTCCCGCGCGACCGGATCAAGGAGCTCGAGGGCCGGCTCCGCAAGGTCGAGGAGGCGATCCGCGGCGTCGAGGAGGACCAGTGGCGTCGTACCGACCCGGAGAAGTCCGCCCGGGCCGACGACATGGTCTCGAAGCTCGAGTCCGCGATCGCCGCCATCCAGCGCGACCTCGACGCCGCGAAGGCCACGGGCGACGAGCGCAAGGTCAAGGAGCTCGAGGAGAACCTCGCCTCCCGCCAGTCGTTCCTCGACATGGCCAAGCGCGCCTCCGCCGACTACAGCTGACGATTCCGGCCGATTCGTGCCGAAATCGGGCCGAGTGGTGCCGAAATTCCGCCATCAGCCACGACTCGACCCGATTTCGGCACGAATCGGCTGTCAGTGCGTCACGCGGTAGGCGTCGAAGACGCCGGGGACCGACCGGACGGCGCGCAGCACGTTGTCGAGGTGCTTCGACTCCGCCATCTCGAACGTGAACCGGCTCTTCGCCACCCGGTCGCGGGTGGTGGACAGGTTGGCGCTGAGGATGTTCACGTGGGCGTCGGAGAGCGCCATCGTGATGTCGGACAGCAGCCGAGCCCGGTCGAGCGCCTCGACCTGGATGTTGACGAGGAACATCGACTGGCCGGTGGGGGCCCACTCGACCTCCTGGAGCCGCTCGGGCTGACCCAGCAGGCTGCCGGCGTTCGTGCAGTCCTTGCGGTGCACCGACACCCCGCCGCCCTTGGTGACGAACCCGAGGATGTCGTCCGGCGGCACCGGCGTGCAGCACTTCGCGAGCTTGACCCACACGTCGGGCACGCCCTTGACGATGACGCCGTTGTCGCCGCCTGAGGGGGCACGGGACCGGCCGCGGCCGGTGATCGTGACCGCCTCGGAGAGGTCCTCGACGGCGCCCTCGTCGCCTCCGTGGAGATCGATCACCCGGCGGACGACCGCCTGCGCGCTGAGGTTGCCCTCGCCGACGGCCGCGTAGAGGGCGGAGACGTCGGCCAGCTTGAAGTGGACGGCGACCAGCGTCAGCGTCTCGTGGGAGAGCAGCCGCTGGAGCGGCAGCCCCTCCTTGCGCATCAGCTTGGCGATCTGGTCCTTGCCGTTCTCGATCGCCTCCTCGCGCCGCTCCTTGGTGAACCACTGCCGGATCTTGTTGCGGGCGCGCGGCGACTTCACGAAGCCGAGCCAGTCGCGCGACGGGGCGGCGTTGGGCGACTTCGACGTGAAGATCTCGACGACGTCGCTGTTCTCGAGGGTCGACTCCAGCGGCACCAGCCGGCCGTTCACCCGGGCGCCGATCGTGCGGTGACCGACCTCGGTGTGCACGGCGTACGCGAAGTCGACCGGGGTGGCGCCCGTCGGCAGCGCGACGACGTCGCCCCGGGGCGTGAACACGTAGACCTCGGCGCGGTTGATCTCGAACCGCAGCGCCTCGAGGAACTCGCCGGGGTCCTCCACGTCGCTCTGCCAGTCGAGGAGCTGGCGCATCCACGTCATGTCGTCGAGGTCGCCGGGGCGGTCGGTGTCCATCCCGTCCCGGCCGTCCTCCTTGTACTTCCAGTGGGCAGCGACGCCGTACTCCGCGCGTCGGTGCATCGCGAAGGTGCGGATCTGGAGCTCGACGGCCTTGCCCTGCGGGCCGATCACGGTCGTGTGGAGCGACTGGTACATGTTGAACTTCGGCATCGCGACGAAGTCCTTGAACCGGCCGAGGACCGGGTTCCACCGCGAGTGCAGGATGCCCAGCGCGGAGTAGCAGTCACGGTCGGACTCGACCAGGATCCGCACGCCGACCAGGTCGTAGATGTCGGAGAACTCGCGGCCGCCGACGATCATCTTCTGGTAGATCGAGTAGTAGTGCTTCGGTCGCCCGGTCACCTTCGCGGTGATCTTCGCCTCCTTGAGGTCCTTCTCGACCTGGGCGATCACCTGGCCGAGGAAGTGCCCCCGCGACGGCGCCCGCTCGGCGACCAGCCGCACGATCTCGTCGTAGATCTTCGGGTGGAGGGTCGCGAAGGCGAGGTCCTCGAGCTCCCACTTGATGGTGTTCATGCCCAGCCGGTGGGCGAGCGGTGCGTAGATGTCGAGCGTCTCGCGCGCGGTGCGCTCCTGCGACTCGCGCTTGACGTAGCGCAGCGTGCGGACGTTGTGGAGCCGGTCGGCGAGCTTGATGACCAGCACCCGGATGTCGCGCGACATCGCGACGATCATCTTGCGGATGGTCTCCGCCTGCGCGGTCTCGCCGTACTTGACCTTGTCGAGCTTGGTGACGCCGTCGACGAGCCGCGCGACCTCGTCACCGAAGTCGAGCCGCAGCTCCTCCAGCGTGTACGGCGTGTCCTCGACCGTGTCGTGGAGCAGCGCTGCGACCAGGGTCGGCTCGGTCATGCCCATGTCGGCGAGGATCGTGGTCACCGCGAGCGGATGGGTGATGTAGGGGTCACCGCTCTTGCGCATCTGCGTGCCGTGCATCCGCTCGGCGGTGATGTAGGCCCGCTCGATCAGCGCCAGGTCGGCCTTGGGGTGGTTGTTGCGGACGGCGCGGAACAGCGGCTCGAGCACCGGGTTCCCCGGCTGGCTCCGGGTGCCCATCCGGGCGAGCCGGGCCCGCATCCCCCGCGCAGACGGGGCCGCCTCGGGGGCCGCTTCCGGAGCCGCCTCCGGGGCGGTCTCCGTCTGCTCGTCTGCCATGCACCCAGTCTACGGGCGGGGCCGGAGGCTCAGACCGTGACGACGCTGACGATCGGGAGGTCGCCGGTGTTCTGCCTCGGGTCGAGGAAACCGAGCTCGAGGAGGCCCGAGAACGCGTGCGGTACGCCGCCGCACTGCTCGATCAGCCGGATGGTCGCGGCCACCGTGCCCCCGGTCGCGAGGACGTCGTCGACCAGCAGCACCCGCTCCCCCGGCTTGATCGCGTCCTGCTGGAGCTCGAGCGTCGCCTCGCCGTACTCGAGGGCGTACGAGACGGCATAGGTCTCGCCGGGGAGCTTGCCGGCCTTCCGCACCGGGACGAACCCGCAGCCGAGCGCCAGCGCGACCGGCGCGGCCAGGATGAAGCCGCGCGCCTCCATGCCGACGACCTTGTCGACGACGACCGCACCGGTGTCGTCGCGGCCGGGAAGCGCGAGCGCCTCGATGACCGCGGCGAACCCCGCGGGGTCGGCGAGCAGGGGGCTGATGTCCTTGAACACCACGCCCGGCTCCGGGAAGTCGGGTACGTCGACGATGAGCCGGGTCAGGGCCTCACGGGCCACGTCCAGCGTGCGACGCAGGGGCACCTCACGCCTCCGCGGGCGGCTCTGGCTCCGTGCTCTCCGTGCGGGTGACGGGGTCGACGACGCTGCCGACGGCGCCCTTGGCGACCTTGACGGTGACGCCGTCAGCGATCCGCAGCAGCAGGTGGTCGTCGTGGATCTGCTCGATGGTGCCGAAGACGCCGGAGGTCAGCATGACGTCGGAGCCCGTCTGGAGCTCGGACTGCATGCGGGCCACGGCACGCTGCCGCTTCGACTGCGGCCGGATGATGAGCAGCCAGAACAGCAGCGCGATTCCGACGATGGGCAACAGGGAGGCGAGCTCCTGCACGGTGAGACCTCTCGATGGCGGGTGTGGGCTGCGGCCGCGCGGGTGGCCGACCAACGGAGAAGTGTAACGACCGCCGTCGGCCGTGCGGCGTCAGTCCTCGAACAGCACCGGATCGGTCGGCGGCGGGGCCGCCAGCCCGAGGTGCCCCCACGCGGCGGGCGTGGCCACCCGGCCGCGTGGCGTCCGTGCGAGCAGGCCGCTGCGGACCAGGAACGGCTCGGCGACCTCCTCGACCGTCTCGCGCTCCTCACCGACGGCGACGGCGAGTGTCGAGACGCCTACGGGGCCGCCACCGAACTTGGTGCAGAGCGCGTCGAGCACCGCGCGGTCGAGCCGGTCGAGCCCGGACTCGTCGACCTCGTAGAGCTCCAGGGCCCGCTGGGCGACGTCGAGGTCGACCACGCCGTCGGCGCGGACCTGCGCGTAGTCGCGGACCCGGCGCAGCAGCCGGTTGGCGATCCGGGGCGTCCCCCGGGAGCGGGAGGCGATCTCGGAGGCCCCGGCGTCGGTGAGCTCGACGCCGAGCAGCCCGGCCGAGCGGCGCACGATCCGTTCGAGCTCCTCGGGCTCGTAGAACTCGAGGTGGCCGGTGAACCCGAAACGGTCGCGCAGCGGCCCCGGCAGCAGACCCGTGCGGGTGGTGGCCCCGACCAGCGTGAACGGCGGGATCTCCAGCGGGATCGCGGTGGCGCCCGGGCCCTTGCCGATGACGACGTCGACCCGGAAGTCCTCCATCGCCAGGTAGAGCATCTCCTCGGCAGGGCGGGCCATCCGGTGGATCTCGTCGACGAACAGGACGTCGCCCTCGTTCATGCCGGACAGGATCGCGGCCAGGTCGCCCGCGTGGGTGATGGCGGGGCCGCTGGTCAGCCGCAGCGGAGTCGTCATCTCGGCCGCGATGATCATGGCGAGGGTGGTCTTGCCGAGCCCCGGTGGACCGGACAACAGCACGTGGTCGGGCGCCCGGTCGCGCTTCCGGGCCGCCTCGAGCACCAGCCCGAGCTGGGCGCGGACCCGCGTCTGCCCGATCACCTCGTCGAGGGTCTTGGGTCGCAGTGCGGCCTCGACGGCTCGCTCGTCGCCCTCGGCCTCGGCCGTGGTCAGGGAGCGCAGGTGCGCCTCCTCGGCTGCCGACAGCTCGGGGAGCCCGAGGTCCGGGTCGCTCATCGCCACCTCACGCCCTGCTCAGCATCCGCAGCGCGGAGCGCAGCAGCGCCCCCACGTCCGGGGTGTCGCCGGCCTCGTCGGCCACCGCCGCGACCGCCTTGTCGGCCTCCTTGGTCGACCAACCCAGCCCGACAAGTCCCTGCTGCACCTGGCCCCGCCAGTCGGGCCCGGCCGTCGCGACCGCCGTACTGCCGTGGCCTCCGGTCGGCGCGCCGATCCGGTCCTTCAGCTCGAGGATGATCCGCTGCGCACCCTTCTGCCCGATGCCGGGCACGCGGGTCAGGGTCTTGACGTCCTCGCTCGTCACCGCGCGGCGCAGGTCTTCCGGCTCGAGGACGGCGAGGATCGCCTGGGCCAGCTTCGGCCCGACGCCCGACGCGGTCTGCACGAGCTCGAACGTGCTCCGCTCGTCCTCGTCGAGGAACCCGAACAGCGTCAGGGAGTCCTCGCGGACCACCATGCTCGTCGGCAGGGTGGCGGGCTGGCCGGGGCGCAGCGTCGCGAGCGTGTTGGGCGTGCACAGCACCTCGAACCCGACTCCCCCGACCTCGACCACCGCCGACGTCAGCCCGACCGCGGCCACCTCGCCGCGCACGAACGCGATCATCCCGCTCCTCCTGTCGACCGTCTCCCGGCGGCGACCAGGGCCGCGTCGATCCGGGCCTGCGCGCTGCCGCGCCAGACGTGGGTGATGGCGAGCGCCAGGGCGTCGGCGGCGTCCGCGGGCTTCGGCGGCGCTTCGAGCCGCAGGATCCGGGTCACCATCGCCCCGACCTGTGCCTTGTCGGCACGCCCGCTCCCCGAGACCGCGGCCTTCACCTCGCTGGGCGTGTAGGTCGCCACGGGGAGACCGCGACGCGCCGCGGTGACCAGCGCGATCCCGCTCGCCTGTGCCGTGCCCATGATGGTGCTGGAGTCGGACCGGGCGAACACGCGCTCGACGGCGACCGCCTCCGGTGCGTACTCGTCGAGCCACGCGTCGATCCCCCGCTCGATCGTCACGAGCCGCTCCGCGATCGGCAGGTCTGCGGAGGTCCGTACGACGTTGACGTCGACCAGTCGCAGCGGCCGGCCGACCTCTCCCTCGACCACCCCGAGGCCGCACCGGGTCAGCCCCGGGTCGATGCCGAGCACGCGCACGCTGCCCTCCTGGCTGCCGGTCGTCCGAACGTGTGTTCGTGTGCGCTCACGCTAGTCGCCACGACCGGCCGATCGCGGCACGACACGCAGGGTCCGCGTCAGCGCGCCGCCAGCAGCTCCCCGACCCGCCGTGCGAGGCGGACGGTCTCGTCGTCGGAGAGGTTGTCCCACAGGCCGCGACCGCTCGCGCCACAGCTGCCAGCCCGGGCCCGAAGGCCCCTCCTCGACCCGACGGATCTCGTCGCGGTGGTCACTGCTCAGCGTCGCACCTGCACCGCGCGTGAGGTCAAGCGTCGAGCTCGGCCATGACCGCGTCGGAGACGTCGAAGTTGGCGAAGATGTTCTGGACGTCGTCGAGGTCCTCGAGGACGTCGATCAGGCGGAACACCTTGGCGGCGGAGTCCTTGTCGAGCTCGACCTGCATGTCCGGGACGAACTGCGCCTCGGCGGAGTCGTAGTCGACGCCGGCGGCCTGCAGCGCGGTCCGCACGCCGACCAGGTCACCGGCCTCCGAGATCACCTCGAACGACTCCCCGAGGTCGTTGACCTCTTCAGCCCCGGCGTCGAGTGCGGCCTCGAGGACGTCGTCCTCGGACACCGTCCGGCCCTCCTGGTCGGTCGGGACGATCACCACGCCCTTGCGGTTGAACAGGAACGACACCGACCCCGGGTCGGCGAGCGAGCCACCGTTGCGGGTCATCGCGGTCCGGACCTCCATGGCGGCCCGGTTCCGGTTGTCGGTGAGGCACTCGATGAGCATCGCCACGCCCGCCGGGCCGTAGCCCTCGTACATGATCGTCTGGTAGTCGGCGCCGCCGGTCTCGGCGCCCGAGCCGCGCTTGACCGCCCGGTCGATGTTGTCGTTGGGGACCGAGGACTTCTTTGCCTTCTGGATGGCGTCGTAGAGCGTGGGGTTGCCGGCCAGGTCGCCGCCGCCCATGCGGGCAGCGACCTCGATGTTCTTGATGAGCTTGGCGAACATCTTGCCGCGCTTGGCATCGACGACCGCCTTCTTGTGCTTGGTGGTCGCCCATTTGGAGTGGCCGGACATGCACTTCCTCGTCTGCAGGTGTGGGGTCAGGGACGGATCAGGTCCACGAGCAGGCCGTGCACCCGCGGGTCGCCGTCGACCTCGGGGTGGAACGACGTCGCCAGCAGCTGGCCCTGCCGGACCGCGACGATCCTACCGGCGGCCGCGCCGTCGCCCACGCGGGCGAGCACCTCGACCCGGGGTCCCGCGCTCTCGACCCACGGCGCACGGATGAAGATCGCGTGCATCGGCTCGGCCAACCCGGTGACCTGGACGTCGCCCTCGAACGAGTCGACCTGCCGGCCGAACGCGTTGCGCCGGACCGTCACGTCGAGACCGCCGAACGTCTCCTGCCCCGCTGTGCCGTCGACGATCCGGTCGGCGAGCAGGATCATGCCGGCGCAGGTGCCGAGCGTCGGCATCCCGTCCGCGAGTCGCTTGCGGATCGGCTCGAACAGGTCGAACGTCCGGGCCAGCTTCGCCATCGTGGTCGACTCGCCACCGGGCAGGACGAGCGCGTCGCACTGGTCGAGCTCGGCCGGTCGCCGTACGCCGAGCGCGCGGACGCCCAGCCCGTGCAGCACCTGCAGGTGCTCACGGACGTCGCCCTGGAGCGCGAACACTCCCACGGTCACCGTCACGTCGTCCGATCCTAGAGACCTATCCTCGACAGCGTGCGACGGGACCGGCGGGACTGGTGGCGGGGCCCCCTCGGCGGGCTGGTCGCCCTGGCGCTGCTCGCCACCGGATGCTCGGCCGATCCGCCCGCTCCTCGTCCTGACGAAGCGGGCGCCACCGGGTCCACCGCCACGCCGACGGAGGCCGCAGCGACGCCGTGGCCCACGACCACGCCGGCCGCTGCCGGCTTCGACCCGCGACGCCTCACGGCCCTCGCGCGGGAGGCTCGGCGGGAGGCCTCGACGTGCTTCGCCGTCGTCCGCGACGGGCGACTGGTGGCCGACTGGAGCTGGCAGGGCACCGGCCCGGACGACCCGCGTGAGGTCTTCTCGGTCACGAAGTCGGTGGCCTCGGCCCTCGTCGGGATCGCCGTCCGCGACGGGCTGCTGGACCTCGACGACCGGGCGGCCCGGTGGATCCCGGAGTGGCGCGGCACGCGGTCGCGCGCGGTGACGGTCCGCGACCTGCTGACGAACACCAGCGGTCGCTTCTGGTCGGCCGACTCCGACTACCGCGACCTGGTCGGCACCGACGACCGCACCGGCTATGCCGTCGGGCTCCGTCAGCAGTACGCGCCGGGCACCGCCTGGGCCTACAACAACGCCGCGATCCAGACCCTCGATCGGGTGCTCACCGAGGCCACCGGCAGCCCGACGGCGGAGTACGCCGAGGAGCAGCTGTTCGCGCCCCTGGGGATGGCCGACTCGCGGCTGACGACGGATGCGAGTGGCCGGTCGACCAACGTCTTCTTCGGGATGCAGACGACCTGCCTCGATCTCGCGCGATTCGGCCGGCTGTACGCCGGCGGCGGGGTCGTCGACGGCGTCCGGGTGCTGCCGCGGTCCTACGTCGCGGCGTCGGTCGGCCGGTCCGGCTCGCCGCTCAACGCGGCGTACGGCTATCTCTGGTGGCTGAACCGGCCCGGCCTGTTGCGCGGCTCGGTCGACCCGCTGGACGCAGCCGGCCAGCCCCTGTCGCCGCGACGCGGTCAGCTGGCGCCCGGCGCTCCGGCGACCATGTTCTCCGCGCAGGGCCTCGGCGGCCAGACCGTGCTGGTCGACCCCGGCTCGCGCACGGTCGTGGTCCGGCTCGGGCTGCTGCCCGACAGCCCGGACCGGGCCTACACCACCGCGGACGCCGCCCGCGTCGTCACCGAAGCGCTGCGTCCGAGTCGCTGATCAGGCGTCGGGTCGCCGGGGTGGACCACGGCACCGGCCTCGTCGAGCGGGCAGGCTCCCGCCGTCAGCACCAGGCTGCCGGGGCCCACGATCGAGGCGAACGCATAGGGAGCCGTCGGGTCGAGCCCGGCCGGACGGACCAGCTGGGGCCGGTGACCCGAGGCGGTCACCAGCCGCGCTCCGCGAGCCGGTGCGGCTGCGGGATCTCCTCGACGTTGATGCCGACCATCGCCTCGCCCAGCCCGCGGCTGACCTTGGCCACCACGTCGGGGTCGTCGAAGAACGTGGTCGCCTTGACGATCGCCTCAGCGCGCTCGGCCGGGTTGCCGGACTTGAAGATGCCGGAACCCACGAAGACGCCCTCGGCACCGAGCTGCATCATCATCGCGGCGTCGGCCGGGGTGGCGATGCCGCCCGCGGTGAAGAGCACCACCGGCAGCTTGCCCGCCTCAGCGACCTCCTTGACGAGGTCGTACGGCGCTTGGAGCTCCTTGGACGCCACGAACAGCTCGTCGTCGGGCAGCCCGCCGAGCCGGCGCAGCTCGCCCCGGATGGTCCGCATGTGGGTCACCGCGTTGGACACGTCGCCGGTGCCGGCCTCCCCCTTGGAGCGGATCATCGCCGCACCCTCGGTGATCCGGCGCAGCGCCTCGCCCAGGTTGGTGGCGCCACACACGAAGGGCACCGTGAAGTGCCACTTGTCGATGTGGTGGCTGTAGTCCGCCGGGGTCAGCACCTCGGACTCGTCGATGTAGTCGACGCCGAGGCTCTGCAGCACCTGCGCCTCCGCGAAGTGGCCGATCCGGGCCTTCGCCATGACCGGGATCGAGACCGCCTCGATGATCGAGTCGATCATGTCGGGGTCGCTCATCCGCGACACCCCGCCCTGCGCCCGGATGTCGGCCGGAACCCGCTCGAGGGCCATGACCGCGACCGCGCCGGCGTCCTCGGCGATCTTCGCCTGCTCGGCGGTGACGACGTCCATGATGACGCCGCCCTTCAGCATCTCGGCCATGCCGCGCTTCACGCGCGAGGTGCCGGTCTGCTGCTGGGACACGGTGCTGTCGGTCATGCCCTCATCGTAGGACCGAGGTGGCGTTGCGCCTACTCGGGGATCGCCTCGGCGGCCAGCGCCTGACGCCTCACCTTGAGCACCCGGAACGCGACCGTGTAGGTGCTCGCGGCAGCCAGCACCCACAGCGTGAGCTGGTAGAGGATCGGCAGCCCGAGCAGGTCGCCGAAGAACGTCATCACCAGGATCGCGACCAGCCGGTCGGCCCGCTCCGCCAGCCCGCCCTTCGCGTCCATGCCGAGCGACTCGGCCCGGGCTCGCGCGTACGACGTCACCGAGCCCATCACCAAGCAGTACAGCGCGAGGCACACGTAGAGGTAGTCGCCCCCGGGGCCGGCGAAGTAGAGCACCAGCGCGCCGAAGATCGCGCCGTCGCCGATCCGGTCGAGGGTCGAGTCCCAGAACGCACCGAACCGCGACGTGCGGCCCGATGCCCGGGCCATCTGGCCGTCGATCAGGTCGCTGAAGACGAACGCCGTGATGACGAGCACGCCCTCCCACAGCAGTCCCTGCGGGAAGAACACCAGGGCACCGGCACTGACGCCGATCGTCCCGACGAGCGTCACGGCGTCCGGGCTGATGCCCATCCGCAGGAAGAGCTTCACGAACGGCGCGAGGACGACGCCCTGCCAGAAGGCTTTGAACCGGTCCATCATGGTGGCGGCAGGCTACCCGTCGTACGAGGGCCACCGGGTCGCCCGGGGGTACTGTGGCCGCACGGCGCCATTCCGGGGCCGATGAGGGGGCCACATGAGCGACAAGTCGCCACGGCAGCAGATGTCCAAGAAGTCGGGCAAGTCCATCAAGGAGAAGCGGGCCGACAAGCGCGCCAAGTCCGGCGAGGCCGACGGCCCGGCCAAGATCACCGGCAAGGCGTGACCTTGCTCGACCTCGGGGTCGTCGGCACGTCCACCAAGGAGAACGAGCACCGCCTCCCGCTGCACCCCGAGCACCTGACCGGGCTCGACGCGGACCTGCGCGAGCGGATCACGCTCGAGCGCGGGTACGGCGAGCGCTTCGGAGTCTCCGACAGCGCGCTGTCCGACATCGTGGGCGGGTTGGCCTCGCGGGCGGAGATCCTGTCCCGGTCCGACGTGGTCGTGCTGCCGAAGCCCCAGCACGACGACCTCCGGCTGCTGCGCGAGGGCAGCGTCCTGTGGGGCTGGCCGCACTGCGTGCAGGATCCCGGGCTCACCCAGCTCGCCATCGACCGGCGGCTCACCCTGATCGCCTTCGAGGCGATGAACCACTGGACCCACGACGGCAACGTCGGGGTCCACGTGTTCCACAAGAACAACGAGCTGGCCGGCTACTGCTCGGTGCTGCACGCCCTGCAGCTCACGGGGCGGACCGGTGACTACGGGCGGCGCCTGCGCGCTGCCGTCATCGGGTTCGGCGCCACGGCCCGGGGAGCGGTCACCGCGCTCAACGCCCACGGCGTCCACGACGTGTGCGTGCTGACGACCCGAGGCGTGGCCGCGGTCGGCTCCCCCATCCACTCGGTCCGGATCCTCCAGTTCGACCACGATCCCGACGAGCCGCACCTGAGCCACGTGATCACCGAGCGGGGACGGGTGCCCGTCGCGCAGTTCCTGGCCGAGCGCGACGTCGTCGTCAACTGCACTCTGCAGGACACCGCCGCGCCCCTGACCTACCTGTCCACCGAGGACGTGGCCGGCTTTCGGCCGCGCAGCCTGGTCGTCGACGTGTCGTGCGACGAGGGGATGGGGTTCGAGTGGGCCCGGCCGACCACGTTCGACGAGCCCATGTTCGTGGTGGGGAACGTCGACTACTACGGCGTCGACCACAGCCCGTCGTACCTGTGGGACTCGGCGACCTGGGAGAACAGCCTCGCGCTGATCCCGTTCCTGCGGCCGGTGCTCGAGGGGTCCGCGGCGTGGGACGCCGACGAGACGCTCAGCCGGGCGATCGAGATCCGCGACGGCACCGTGGTCAACCCGGCCATCCTGGCCTTCCAGGGACGCGCCGCCGAGCATCCCCACGCCGTCGGCGTCTGAGCCGCCGTCGCTGTCACTCCCAGGCGGCGGCGAGCAGCTCCCGCGTCTCCGTGAGCAGCTGGGGCAGGGTCTTCGTGCGGCCGATGATCGGCATGAAGTTGGAGTCGCCGAGCCAGCGCGGCACGACGTGCTGGTGGAGGTGGGCGCGGATCCCGGCCCCGCCGGCCTGACCCTGGTTCATCCCGAGGTTGAACCCCTCCGCGCGCGACACCGAGCGGAGCACCACCATCGCCCGCTTGGTCAGCGCCCCGATCTCGACGACCTCCGCGTCGGTCGTGTCGGTGTAGTCGGCGATGTGGCGGTAGGGGCAGACCATGAGGTGGCCGGCCGCGTACGGATAGAGGTTCAGCACGACGTACGCCGTCTCCCCGCGGTGGACGACCAGTCCTTCCTCGTCGGAGAGACCCGGGACCGCGCAGAACGGGCACTCCTCAGCGCCGGTGCCGCTCGGGCGCTCGTCACCGCGGACGTACGACATCCGGTACGGCGTCCAGAGTCGCTCGAGCTGGTCGGGATCTCCTACCCCGTGCTGGTGCACGGCATCATCGGCCATGCCGCCACTCTAGGATCCGCCCCACCCGCGTTCAGACCTGGGCGCGCGTGGCCACCGCGTTGACGACCCGCTGGATCGCGTCGTCCACGGCGACGCCGTTCTCCTGGTGCCCGTCGCGGTAGCGGAACGAGACGGCGTGGGCCGTCATGTCGTCGTCGCCGGCGATCACCATGAAGGGGACCTTCTGCAGCTGCGCGTTGCGGATCTTCTTCTGCATCCGGTCGTCGGAGTCGTCGATCTCGACCCGCAGCCCGAGGACGCGCATCTGGTCGGCGACCTCCGCGAGGTACTCGTGGTGCCGCTCGGCGATCGGGATCAGCTGCACCTGCACCGGTGCGAGCCATGGCGGGAAGGCCCCGGCGTAGTGCTCGACGAGCACCCCGATGAACCGCTCGATGGAGCCGAACTTCGCGGAGTGGATCATCACCGGGCGCTGCCGGGTGCCGTCGGCCGCCTGGTACTCGAGGTCGAAGCCGCGGGGCTGGTTGAAGTCGTACTGGATGGTCGACAGCTGCCAGGTGCGACCGATCGCGTCGCGCGCCTGCACCGAGATCTTCGGGCCGTAGTACGCCGCCCCGCCGGGGTCGGGCACGAGCTCGAGACCGGACTCGGTCGCGGCGTCCTCGAGCACCTGGGTCGCGACCGCCCACTCCTCGTCGTCGCCGACGAACTTCTCCGGCTTGGAGTCGTCGCGGGTCGACAGCTCGAGGTAGAAGTCGTCGAGCCCGAAGTCACGGAACAGGCTGAGGCAGAAGCCCAGCAGGTGCTTGATCTCGTCGGACGCCTGCTCGGGGGTGACGTAGGAGTGCGAGTCGTCCTGGGTCATGCCCCGCACCCGGGTCAGGCCGTGGACCACGCCCGACTTCTCGAACCGGTAGACGCCGCCGAACTCGAAGAGCCGCAGTGGCAGCTCCCGGTAGGACCGCCCCCGGCTGGCGAAGATCAGGTTGTGCATCGGGCAGTTCATCGCCTTGAGCCGGTACTCCGCACCCTCCATCTTCATGGGCGGGTACATGGTGTCGGCGTAGTACGGCAGGTGACCGGAGGTGTGGAACAGGCCGTCCTTGCTGATGTGCGGTGTCCCGACGTACTGGAACCCCTCCTCGATGTGGCGGCGACGGACGTAGTCCTCCATCTCCCGCTTGATCACCCCGCCCTTGGGGTGGAAGACCGCCAGCCCGGAGCCGAGCTCGTCGGGGAAGGAGTAGAGATCGAGGTCGCGGCCGAGCTTGCGGTGGTCGCGACGCTCGGCCTCCTCGATCCGGTGGAGGTGCTCGGCGAGCGCCTCCTTCGACTCCCATGCGGTGCCGTAGATCCGCTGGAGCTGCCGGTTCTTCTCGTCGCCACGCCAGTACGCCGCCGCGGTGCGCATCAGCTTGAAGGCGGGGATCCGCTTGGTGCCGGGCAGGTGCGGCCCGCGGCAGAGGTCGGACCAGGCGACGTCGCCGTTGCGGCGCACGTTGTCGTAGATGGTCAGCTCGCCACCACCGACCTCGACGCTCGCCCCCTCCGCCGCGTCGTCGGACCTCCCGGAGCCCTTGAGCCCGATCAGCTCCACCTTGTAGGGCTCGTCCTTGAGCTCGTCGAGCGCGTCGGCGTCGGTGGTCACCCGGCGCTCGAAGCGCTGGTTCTCCTTGATGATCTTGCGCATCGCGGTCTCGAGCTTGTCGAGGTCCTCGGGATGGAAGGGCTCTGCGACGTCGAAGTCGTAGTAGAAGCCGTTCTCGATCGGCGGCCCGATCCCGAGCTTGGCGTCGGGCCACAGCTGCTGCACCGCCTGGGCGAGCACGTGGGCGGTGGAGTGGCGCAGGATGTCGCGCCCGTCGGCGCTGTCGATCGCCACCGCCTCGACCTCGTCACCGTCCTCGAGGACGTACGCCAGGTCCTTCAGCTCGCCGGCGACCCGCGCCGCGACCACGTCCTGCTCGTCGGCATACAGCTCCCAGGCCTTGGTCCCCGTCGTGACCGTCCGCTCCTCGCGCGCAACGGCGTGCAGGCGGACGATCTTGATCTCGGACACGAGGGCTCCTGGTGCGTGGGTCGGACGGACCCTACGAGCCTAACGGCCGCTCCGCTCCGTCCTCACGTCGATATCTGTGGCCTCACTGGCCCCCACCGCCGTCGGCGCCGAAGTCACCGCCGAAGTCACCGCCGTAGTTGGAGTCGGGCGTGGATCCCGAGGCGTGGCCGCCACCGAAGGCGTCGTACGACGCGTCGAACGCCCAGGTCAGCGCCGCGGCCGCGGACGCCTCGGCCGGGAAGTAGCCCTGGCTGTAAGGCAGGTACGCGGCGCCCGCCTCCCAGTAGGGCACCTTCCGGGTGCCGATCTCGACGGTGCGGACCTCCGGCTTCTCCCGCTGCGCCACTCGCGATGCACACATCGAGCACGCCGGCAGCCGCTTGGTCCCGCGTCGAGGCACGGTGTACATCACGTCCCGCGCCGACGGCCCGTGCTGCGGGTTGAAGAAGCACGGCACGCGCAGCTCTGGGACCGGCTCGCCCGCGACCCGGGCGCGGACGCACGCCAGGGAGTAGCGGCCCGTGGCGAGCGTGTCGATCACTGTGCTCAGCTCCTCGACCGACCCGATCCGTGGCGCGGTCCACTTCCCGCGTTCATACGCGTCGAGGGCGGCCTGGTAGTCGTCGCGGGTCTCCAGGTCGAGGTCCCGGTCCGCCAGGTCGGTACCCAGCCGCTGCAGCTGCTCGCCGAAGATCGTCACGTCCTCGTCCGCGAGCCGGCGGACGCTCTCGAGCTCGAGAGCCCGCGCCTGCCGCTCGTCGCGACGCTCCCTGAGACGCCAGACGGCGTAGGACCCACCGCCGCCGGCGGCCAGCACGAGCAGGAGCCACTCCACGGGACCGTCCTACCACGCGGCTGTCGGGGACCCCGGCTACTGCCCCAGCGACCCGAGGTACTCGGTCAGCCGTGCCTCGCGCTCCTCGTCCGGGATCTCGCGCTCCCTGAGCTCCACCAGCCAGCCCTTCAGGACGTCGTTCTGGGTGGTGATCTCCAGCGCGATGTTGTCGGGGTCGCGGAAGTTCAGGTGCGACCCGAACTCCATGTCGCGGATCGGGGTGTAGACGACGCCCAGCGACGCCAGCTTCTGCTCCCACTCGACGAGCTCATCCCGGTGCTCGGCCACGAAGCCGAGGTGGTCGAGCCCGGTGTTGAGCTCCGAGAACGGGTCGCCTCGGGCGCCCTCGTGAGCGGCGATGGCGAACATGAAGCCCGTCTGCCGGTGCAGGAGCACGCGGGCCACGCCGAAGTCGGCCATCCGGATCAGGTCGAACACCTCCGTGTAGAAGCGCTCGCTGCGATCGAGGTCCGTCACCGAGAGCGAGACGTGCCCCACTCCTGAGAAAGCAACCATGGTCCCTCCTCGGTCGTGCTGGCCGCTCCCGAGACCGTGACCCACGATGATGCTCCTCGTGGCCAGACGGGGCCAGAGGGTTCATGCGTGGGCCGGTTACGATGTGGCCAGTCTTCGTCCAGCAGCAGGCGCGGATCCCCTGGAGTGCCCGACTCGAGAGCCGAGACAGGAATGCCGCTCAACGAGCTGGCCGAGGCTGTAGCAGCCTCCGCCGACGCCGTCATCGAACCATCACGCCTCGACGACGCCCTCCGATCGATCCTCGGCTCGGCCCTCGACTCCATCAAGGGGTTCGACCGCGCCTCCCTCCTCGTCAGCGTCAAAGGTGAGGTGGCCGGGCGGGCCTGGACCGACGAGGTGGCTGCCCAGCTCGACGCCCTCCAGGTCCGGCTGCGCCAGGGTCCGGCGGTCGAGGTCATCGACGGTCCTCGGAGCGACAGTCCCCAGAGCATCGTCGTACCGGACCTGGCACACGAGCAGCGGTGGGCGCGCTACGTCCCCGAGGCAGTACGGCTCGGCGTCACGGCGCAGCTGTCGGCCCGCATGCAGTTCGACCAGACTGCCACCCTCGGGAGCCTGAACCTCTATGCAAGTGCCGAGCCGGTCGCGGACGACGAGGCCGAGTCGCTGGCCGAGGTCTTCGCCGCGCAGGCCGCCGTCGCCATCGGTGGTGCCCTGGTGGTGACGAACCTGACCGAGGCGTTGGAGTCCCGCAAGGTCATCGGGCAGGCCACCGGCATCCTGATGGAGCGCTTCCGGATCGACGAGGCGCACGCGTTCGCCTACCTTCGGCGCGAGTCGAGCCACCGCAACGTCAAGCTGCGGGAGGTCGCCGCGGAGCTCACCAGGAGCATCCAGGACCAGGACCAGGACGTCACCAGCGAGGGTTAGGACACCTGGCTGCGGGTACCGGGACACGAGAGCGGCCCCCGGTCTCGGGTCAAGAAGCGGCCCGCGCCGGTCCTACGTGCACCGGCCCGGCGCGGGGGTCGCTCGCCACGCGCAACGCCCCGAGATGATGGGGCGGCGGTGTCCGGGAGTCCCGCCCTCGATCTCCCCTGGGGGCCGAGGACGGGACCCGTGAGACGAAACGGACGCGCAGCTCGGACGTGACGCCCCCACAGGGGTGGTTTCGACGGACGTCCGACGCAGAACCGCCCCCGAACGAAGTCGGGGGCGGTGCCTGGACAGCGGGGTGGGTCGCCAATCACCCAGCGCCGGCCTGTCGATCCCACCACACACGAGTGGCCCCCGACCTCACCCGTAGGGGCGTCGGGAGCCAGTTGCGTGATGGATGCAGAACCGCCCCCGCTTGCGTAAAGCGGGGGCGGTTCCTTCAATGCTCTCAACCTAGCCCGTCACGCGCGGGCCGCCTGCTCCGTTCTCGGTCCCGAGATGGAGAGTGGGCGACCGCGGACGGGGGCACCCGGCGCGGACGTGTCCGCCCGGATGCCGCGCGATGGCTCGGAGACTGCTTCGGCTCCAGCCATGCCATGGCGAAGGGCAGCAGGAAGGCGCCGGCCACGATCAGCGGTATCAGCAACAGGTTCACATCACTGCAACGGCTGCCCGGCGACGGCGTGACGGCACCAAAAGGGTGATTTCAACGAAAGCACGCTCCCAGCCCCCGCGGTGCACGTTGGCCCCACGCGGCAGTAACGATCCTCCAAAGCCGCGACGCCGACCCGTGCACCTTGAGTAGACAGGTCCTGCGAGCAACCGTCCCAGGGGGTCGAGGGAGACACTGGGGCACTCTCGCCGAGGTACGTCAACCGGGGGGATTGACGTACCAACGGACAGCGAACCGCCCCCGGCATCTTCGGAAGCCGGGGGCGGTTCTGTGTCGTCGGGTGCCGAGCGTCCGGTCACGACCTCGCTGCGTCGCCAAGCCCATCGGACGCACGAATTCCAAGCGTCATGGCCGAAGGTCCAAGCTCGCCTCAAGGAGCTGCAGGGAGATCCGCGCCTTGGCGTTGCGGACTATCCCGTCGGTAGAAACCAAGTTCGCTAGACGGCAATAGCGCAGAAGTGCGCGGGCCAGTCCGGGGAGCCCTTGATCGCCCGGAGGTTCTACCTCTCCCAGCGGTGAGGTGCAGTTTCGCACCCTCCATGGGAGATCCCTTGTCTCAGACACTCACCCCGCCTCAACGTCGGTACGCGAGCCAGCAGGACGCCGCCACCTACTACGGCGTCACTGACCGCACGATCAGGAACTGGATCAGCCGCGGCCTCATCCACGGTTACCGCCTGCCTGGCTCACGGCTCGTCCGTGTCGATCTAAACGAGCTCGACTCGCTGACCGTGCCGATCCCTACCGCTGGCGGCGATGCCGCATGAACCGCGGACGAGAAAGCCGCCCGGGAGATAGCCGGGCGGCGGACATCTCGACGGCGATCAAGACAAGCATGAGTCTAGTCGCCACAGGCGACAACACGTGGCACCACGCAGCTCGAGAGGGTCACCGCCGGCGCATCAGGCTCGCGCGTGACCTGCACCGCGTCGCGGACCAGCTGGAGCCGTTCGACGCACCCGCAGCTGCCTTGGCCCGCGCTTGGGCGTTGGAGGCGATCGCGTGAGCCGGCGCATCGAGGTCGAGGTCGGGTCACGGTCTCGATGGCCCGCTCCCGCAGAGCGGATTCCTCCGCCGTTCGCTCGGCACGCTTGTCACGGCTGGCGGCGGACCGTTCATTCAGCCACCACCCAAGCCAACGCCAGTTGGCCCGATGAGCAGCGCCAGAAGGGTGACGCCCTGTTCGTAGGTAGGCATGGATACACCCTCACACGGCAGCAACCGTCAGGCGGGCCTGACTCGATCGGCGGCGACCCGTTCGAGGTAGCTCATCCCCGGTCCGATGTTGTACTGGACCATCGCTTCCCAGCCAGCTTCGGTTTGATGCCAGCAGCGGAGTTCGCCGCTGTGCCAGGCGCCATCGCGCTCTACCTCGACGTCTGGCATCTCGAGCCCGTGAAACACGACTACGCGCTCATCCATTTGGTCAGTATGCGCCGCAGGACGCACGTAGGGTTTCGGCATGGCCACGGAGAACGAGGACGCCTTAGCCGGCGCGGCTACAGCACTGCTCCACCAGATCAAGCAGCTTGCGCCCATGTTCACGACCCCAGACGAGATCCGTGACCTCGCTCAAGCCTTCGCGCTCGTGGCCGGAGCGGATGCTAAGAAGCCCCGGGGCCTCCACTCCATCTAGGACCGTATCGGCGGATGGGGCGGGCCCGTCGGCCAGCTAGTGACAGCTCGCTTTCCGCACAGTCGGCACTCTTTGATCTGAGTGGGCACTTCGGGGTCCCAGAGCCTGCGGTAGCGGTGAATGCCGATCACGCACCGCCACCTTCTGGTCATTTCTTCATCGAACAACCCGCCAGCGGCTTTCGACATCGCGCAAATGAGGTACGCGCGCACGACGCAGAACCGCCCCAGACTCGGGGTGTCGGAGGCGGTTGCCCTCGTGAGCGTGGGTGTCCACAAGAGGTCACCAGCTCGGGCAGTCCGATCGCACCACGAACGAGCGGCCCCCGACATCACCCGTAGGGACGTGGAGAGCCCCTTGTCTTGCAACTGAGTCTAGGGCTGTGAGTCCGGTCCGGTGTCAGTCAGGGGTACAGGTGAATTGGGTGTGGAGCGCCTTGAAGGCTGCCGCCACTTTCTGACCTTCGACACCGTTACTGGTTTGTGCCACTGCGGCACGACGCAGCCGGGTCTTCGCAGCCGTCAGGTCGTCGCGCTCGTCCTCGGTGAAGCGAGGGCCACGCTCCCGCTGCTCGGTCAGCGCCACGATCGCCAGCGCCAACGCGCGTCCCTCAACGCGCGTCGCGGGGTCCGACTGGCGGCGAGCCAGAGCCGCGATCTGCTGCCCCAGCGCGTTGCGCTCATCCGCGGTGTCCGCGCGCGCTCCGCGGTAGGTGCGCATGGCCTCAACCAGTGCGCGCTTGGTTGCCCGGCGGGCTGCCCTTGACTGCACGTCATCGCGCATGCTGGCGACCAGCTCGTGGACCTGCGCACGAACCTCGGCGCCAGAGACGCAAGGCTCCGCGGCTGTTGCGGGGGACGCTGACACGATCCCCGTCGCGACGAGGACCAGCACAGTGGCCGGGACGAGGTTCCTCGTGATCTTCATAGCGACACGGCTCCTTCGTGACGAATTGCTTTGACCCCCGAGTAGCAGACGGTCCGAGCGCACCACGGACAAGCGGCCCCTGACTACACCCGAAAGTGGGAGTCAAGGGCCACCTGCCGAACGGCGCGGCGTGGGCTCCGGCCGTTCTTAAGTGCGCGTCTCCCACAGCGAAGGTATGTGGGTACCTCGGGACCGCTGCCCCGCGCACTTTGAAACGTACTCGCCCCCGGAACCGTCAGGCCAACGTTGTGGTAACAAGAGGGTGCCCGTAATCGGCTTCCCTCTGTCAGGGGCGGGAGTACTGTCTGCGCAGAATGCATCGACGCCGTGAATCCCGCTGCGGTGCCGTTGTACCCAGTGCCCCGTCGCTAGAGAGACTCCGACAGGTCAACTGCGACGGGGGCCACCAGACTCGGTCGCGGCCGCGTCGTACCCCCGGACCCTGGTCACGCGTGCCCGCAGGGGGCCTACCCGTCCGGATCGCCAACGACGGGGTAATGGCCTCACCCCTTTGGTTGCCGACGTGTGTCTAGACCGAGCGTTGACCCCTAAGGCATTCGGCTTGGATGCTAATAGCCGCGCGGGGGGGACGCTGGATGCACTGCTCCCACATGCCCTGCCATCAAGAAGACAGGACTCAGGGGGAAAACATGACCAAGACCATCAAGAGCATGCTTGTCGCGCTCGCCGCGGTGTTCGCCATGCTGTCGGTGGCGCCAGCCGCCCAGGCTGTCGGCACCGGCCAAGAGGGCTGCACGCCCGGCTACTGGAAGAATCACACTGATAGCTGGCAGGAGGCCGCGCCGGGCGACCTGCTCAGCAGCATCTACTCCAGTGCACGTGCCAACGTCGCGGGCAAGACGCTGCTTGCGGCGCTCAACGGCGGCGGTGGATCGGGAGCTGACGGCGCTGCGCTGATCCTGGCTCGGGCCGCGACTGCGGCGTGGCTGAACGCCGCGAACGACGACCTCGGCTACCCGTGGCGCCGCTTCGGTCCGGGAGAGGACGGCCGGCCCAACCTGGTGAACTACGTCAACGCCGCGTTCGCCAGCGGCAACCGGGCGGCCATGCTCGCCGCCGCTGCTCGGCTCGACGCCGACAACAACCTCGGGTGCCCGCTCAACTGAGCTCGCGCCAGCGGCGTTGAGGACGCCGGCAGCACACACTTATGTGCTGCCGGCGTCCTACTACTGCTACCGCCCCCGCTGGTATAGCGGCGCCTCGACCCACTCCGCGGCCTGCAACAGGCTCGAGGCGAGCTCGCGGGCCTGCTCAGGCTTGAGGTCGCCAGGCACCTCGACGGCCACGGCGAAGCTGCATTGGCCGTCCTGCTGGTCCTGGCCGTTCACCGCCACGTAGGGCCCGAAACGGGGCCGTCGCGGTCACGCACCACGGTCTCGCCGGTCCAGTACCAATCGTGCCTGTGGTTCGGCAGGTCACCGTTGGTGCACCAGCTCGGGCAAGCCGCGGGATGGCCGAGCAGCCTGTAGGTGGAGGCGGTTGTGGTGGTCATGGCTGGTTCCTCTCGGTTGGGTGATCCTCACTTTGGGACCGACCACCGACACCTGTGTCCCCGCTCAGAGCATCTGGCACGTACAAGGCACGAGGCCGGTTCCCTCAATTGGAAACCGGCCTCTGACCTACGTAAACGCTGGTGGGCGATACTGGGTTCGAACCAGTGACCTCTTCGGTGTGAACGAAGCGCGCTACCACTGCGCCAATCGCCCCGGGACGGAGCGAGCGTACACGTCGCCCGTGCCCCCGGTGAAACCGGCAGGGCGCCTCGCCGGGGCCTTCGCGCGAGGCCCGGTGCGAGCCTCGGCTAGGACTTCTGCTTGCTCTCGTCGAGCGCGTCGCGGACCTCCTGGACCGCCTCCGGATCGCCGTGGAACCGGCGGTAGCTGTAGGCGATGAGGACGAGCGCGATCGCGCCCGAGACGATCTGGGTGACGCCGGTCCAGATGCCGCCCGGCAGCCACCAGGTGTCCGAGAGCGGCCACCAGCCGGGAGCCGGCGGCTTCTCGATCCAGAGCACGCCGCACGCCACGAGGACGCCGACGCCGAGCAACGACAGCACGATCCGGGGCCAGGTCTCGACACCCTCTGCGGCGCCCATCAGGGCCCGGACCTTGACCGGCTCGACGCGCCGCTCGGCCCAGTCGTACTGCTGCGACAGCAGCGCGAGCCCGGCGAAGATGCCGAGGAGGCCGGGGCCGGGCAGGAAGATCGCGGCCACTCCGAGCACGAGCAGCAGCCAGCCGAGCCCCTCGAGCACGACCCGCTTCGCAGCCCCCGTCACGGCTCGACCCTACCCGGCCGCACCGACGGGGTGCGGAACCTCGTCATGATGGTGGGCGAGGCTCGTCTCGTCGTCATGAGTGCCCAGTCGGTCCCCGGCGTCGTCTCCCAGCTGCTCACGGTGCGACAGCTGGCACCGGGAGGTCCGATGGACGTCGAGGTGGACTTCTCCTACGACCCGGCCGACCCGTACGCCGTGTCGATCGGCTTCGAGCCGGGGCTGCCCAGCCCCCGGCGCGAGCTGGCCCGCTCGTTCCTGGCGCGTGGCATCACCGAGCCCGTGGGTGGCGAGCACCTCAGCCTCTGGCCGAGCCTGACCGCCGCGGGGCGCGCGGTCGTCGTGCTGTCGATGGTGTCGCCCGACGGGGACCTGGTCTGCGAGATCCGGACCAACCAGCTGCACCGCTTCCTGACGCGCACGTTCGCGCTGGTCCCGGTCGGCACCGAGAGCGACCACCTCGACCTCGACCGCGTGGTCGAGCGGCTGCTGACCTCAGACGCCCAGTAGCTCGGGCTCGCGCTTCCGCCAGGTCTCGGCCGCCTGCTTCGTCACCGGCCCGGGACCAGGCAGCTCCCGGTCGTTCCAGCGGCTCACGCCCTGGACGTCGCGCGTCGTCGAGACCAGGAAGACCTCGTCCGCCTGCTCGGCGACCTCGATCGGCTCGTCGACCTCCACTCCCCCGAACCACTCGAGCAGCAGTGCCCGGGTGACCCCGGCGAGGCAGCCGCAGGCGAGCGTCGGGGTCCGCAGCTCACCGTCCACCACGTAGAACACGTTCGACCCGGTGCCCTCGCACAGGTGGCCGGCGAGGTTGGCGAAGACCGCCTCGCTGCCGCCACGCTCCTCGGCGTAAGCGAGCGCGACCACGTTCTCGGCGTACGACGTGGTCTTGAGGCCGGCCAGCGCACCGCGCTCGTTGCGCGGCCACGGCACGGTCACGATCGACGTCAGCTCGGGGTACGGGTCCATCGTGGCCGCCGCCACGACGACGGTCGGCGGCGCGTCGCCGCGGCCCGACCCGAGAGGTGCGGGGCCCCCGGTGTAGGTGATCCGGATCCGGCCGAGCGGGAGCGACTGTCCCTCGAGCGCAGCCGCCACCCCACGGCGTACGGCGGCGTCGTCGACCGCCGGCAACCCCAGGCCGGCCGCGCTCCGGGCAAGCCGGTCGAGGTGCCGGGTCAGCGCGAACGGCCGTCCGTCGACGACCTTGATCGCCTCGAAGACGCCGTCCCCGACGGTGAGTCCGTGGTCGTTCACCGCCACCGCGGGAGCGGTCGGTTCGGACAGGATTTGGCCGTTCAACCAGACCTTCATGAGGCCACTCTAGGAGCCCGACGCGCCCGCTCCAGGCCGATTTTGGCCCGGATCAGGGCATCGGCTACTGTTCTGTGCGCACCGAGCCCGGCTCGGCAGCAAGCGGACGTAGCTCAGTTGGTAGAGCGCAACCTTGCCAAGGTTGAGGTCGCGAGTTCGAGCCTCGTCGTCCGCTCGGAGAGGTCTCTCCTGGCCCAGGCTCCTGTGGGGAGTGCCTCCAGGGTGGGTTGGCCGAGAGGCGAGGCAACGGACTGCAAATCCGTGTACACGGGTTCAAATCCCGTACCCACCTCCACCCACCACAACTGAACAGCACGGGCGATTGGCGCAGTGGTAGCGCGCTTCCTTGACACGGAAGAGGTCACTGGTTCAAACCCAGTATCGCCCACCAGCACTGACGCAGGTCAGAGGCACTTCCAGCCTCTAGGCGCGCCAGTTCGCGCGGGATACATGCAGAACCGCGTTCGGTCGGCTCGGCCCTCTCGAGAGGACCGAACATGACCGCCACTATGAACCGCCCCGCGCGAGTGAAGCTTGACCACTGCCCGCCGTGGTGTGCCGGCCACGACGGCGTCAACTACCAGGGCTGGGAGGACCGCGACGACGGCAAGGAACGCTCGCACGAGAGCGAGGGGACCCTGATCGTCGCGCGGGGCATCGAGGATGTCACGGTCGCCGCCTGCCAAGTCGAGGACGCCTTGGGCATCCTCTCCACGCCCACAGTCACGCTCTACGCGTGCGCGGACGGACTTGACCCCCGCAGAGGCGCGGCAGCTTGCCGTGGTCCTGATCGAGAACGCTGACCGTGCGGAGCCCGAGGTCGGTGGTTCGCTGACCGAGCGACTGGAGCGCGCGCGACGTCGACCCAAGGACCCTGAACCGCCCCCGGCAGACTCGTGAGTCGGAGTGCCATACTGCTCCCGGTCTCCGTAGACGGCGCCGACGGGTAAACGAAACCCTTGGAGGTAGTCCATGGCGGGATCGCGGCGGGCCGCGGTGAGCATGGCGCTCGGCGGCCTGCTTATGACGGCCCTCTATGTGCCGTTCACAATCACTCACGGCCCGACATCGATCAACCGCGGGGACGAAGTGCTCAGTGCCGACATGCAAGTCTGGGGCTTCCTTCTCGGCGTTGTCCCCTGCGCCGTGCTGGGGTTGGCGCTCTGGCGTCTGCGTGACCACGCCGCGGGAGCGAGAGCGACAACTCGGACGGCTTGGACCGCCGTGGCAGTGCTGCTCCTGCTCTCGGCAGCGCAGGATCTAGCCTTCCGCGCGCTGGGCCCACCCTTCCTCTACTTCCTTCTGGTCCCGGTGCTGATGATCGCTGCCGCGACGCACCGATCACGTGTACATGGCGATCTAGCCGTGCGCATCGTCGCCGCGGTGCTCTCGCTGGTACTGCTCGCGGGTCTGGTCACCATGATCTTCCTGCAGGAGACCGAGGACGGGTTCGGCAACTACCGGATGGCCGCGTTCCTGCTCTACGGAGCGGGTGGGCTGGGGTGGGCCGCGCTTGGGGTCGCACTGGACCAGGTCAGCACGGACATTGGACTGACGACATGACTCCCAGACTGGTTCGCCGCCTGAGCTTCGGTCTGGCTGCGGTGTATGCCGCATTGGGGACGCTCGAGGTCGTCCTGAAAGTCGCAGACGATGCATCGGTTGCCACGATCGCGTTCTTCGGCGGCACGCTTTTGGGCGGCGCGGGCCTCATAGGGTGCGGGCTCGTGGCGCACGTATCCAGCACTACACGCCGGGCGTGCATCATGGTCGGGGCGGCGGCCGGGGTCCTTGCGAGCGCCTGGACGATTCTGGTGCCCGTTCTTGCGATCACGGTGATAGTTGCCAACGCCCAGCGCCCAACGGTGACCGAGCTCGGACCGGACAGCCGCTGATCGACCATCCACTTGTTGTTTCTCAAGCCCTTGGGCGTCAGCAATCGTTCGATCGGAGGCATCGTCGAGCCCCGGCTTGTGCTGCAAACGACGGTTGTTACGGTGCGGTTCTGGCCCGCATCGAATTGCTCAGAGGTGCGGAGTCGTCCTCGTGATCCTCTTCTTCGCTTTCAGGGGCTGAGGAACGAAGACAAACGAGGAGACCGCCCCCCGACAGAGTTGGCGCCGGGGCGGGGTCGAGCGCGTAAAGCCCGGGTTGTCCTTTAGCGGTCAGTGGAAGATGGCCATGCGTTGGGCGGAGACTCCAGAAACCTTGGTGAAGGCGCCGCCGACGACTAGTCCGCCGGCCGAAGCGTCGATGGCAAACACTCCGTAAAAGCTGTTGATGGCGGGCTTGAAGTTCGGATCAACGGCGCCGGTGGTCGGGTCCACGGCCAACAGTTTGAGGGTGGTGTCGCCCTGGTAGCCGTCGTGAAATCCGAAGTACACGGTGTCGGCAAAGTACTTCACTGCCTGGGCGTTCCCGTCGGTGTTCACCTGCCACTTGCGAGATCCACTAGCGACCGTCCACGCGGTGAGCTGGTTGCTCTTCTGGGCGCCGAACAGCATGGTTCCATCCGGGCTCACGTCGAGTCCGTGCACTGGCACGCTGGTGAACGCGAACGCTGGACCGGAGATGGCACCGGTGATGGCGTTGACACCGCCGACGCCCAAGCGGGCAACGCCGTTGAGCAGGGTGAAGGTTCCCGACACGAAGAGCGTGCCGGTCGAAGACAGCGCGAGAGCGTAGACCGGCTTGTCCGCGGTTGCCGCGAACTGTGCGTCGAGTGCCCCAGTGCCCGCATGAAGCTTGGCGAGCCGCTTGCGGGAAACTCCGTTGACCGCGCTGAACGCGCCGCCGATAAAGAGGTCGGCGCCTGCGACCTCGACAGCCTTGACGCCATTGTTCACACGGGGCGAGAAGTTCGGATCCACAGCGCCGGTCACGGCGTCGAGCTTGACTAGTCGCGACCTCGCCGTGCCACCGACGGTGGTGAAAGTGCCACCGGCCCACACGCTGGACCCGTTGGTGCCGAGGGCGCTGACGGTGTTGTCGGTGTCCGCACGCCAATCGATCAGCAGTTCGCCGGTGCTCAGTGAGAAGGCGGCCAGGTTGCGTCGATCAATCCGGACCCCGGTCGGGGAGACCGCTGCGGTGAACGTGCCGCCCACCACCACGGTGTCACCCGCAATGGCCGTGGCGCGAACCACGCCGTTCACGCCCCAGGCTTGAACGACTCTGTCCGTGAAAGGCACCGCCGCAGACGCCGTGGCGGGCAGAGACGCCAGCCCGAGCCCTAGAAGAGCGATCCCCACACTCAACAGACGAGTCACCCGTCCGTGCAGCACCCCCATGTGCGTTCCCCCCGTACTGCTCACGCTTCGGCGCGCGACTACCCTTCCCACTCTAGGCGAGCCTTCCCCCGCCCCCCTCCCCCCTTTGGGGGAAAGGGAAGGGGAGGGATGACCGCCTGTGCCAGACCAAGTGGTCGTCTTTCAGGGGTTCGACTGTCCAGACGTTGAGGATATCCGACTGTCACACGACCGCTCCCGGCTCTGCGGAAGATCGGGGGCGGTCTGTCTGCGCCAGGCGCGGGGATCTTGGTGACGTCGACGCAGTGGTTCGACCGTCCCACGGGCGGCGGACGTTGGCTTCACCCCTTTGGTGGCGTCACCCTCGGGGGTCAGGCTCGTTACATCTGGCGAAGGGCGGTCCTTGGCACGCAGGGGATATCAAGGGGCGCCTTCACCCAGTCCCCGCGGGGTCAGCCGCGGCAGCACAACCGACAACGCGATGCTGTCAGGGACACAAGATCGGATCTCGGCTGATCTGCGAGCGGCCCTCGATCAGCCTGGGGTGGTCGAGGGCCGCTTCCGTACCGCCGATCCGGCGACACGCCGGCCGTGGCTCGTGAAGTGGCCGCCCCCTGTAGCTGACATTGCGATCAGCCGACCACCGGCCGTTCGGGGGGACCGGCCGGTGGCCGGTCTACAGGAGAGGGCCCCGGAGGCAGGCTTGACCCCTGGACCGTGGACGGTCACCCCAGGCTGGACCCGAGGGGCCAATCGAGCGGTTCAACGCCTGCCAACGCAGCACTAGTCCGGGCACGTGCCACCAGTGCGCTCGTAGATTGCCATGACACCGGCCGACAGCGGCTCGACACGGGGCCCGTCAGTTTCAACGCTGATCAGCATCATGCAGCGGCCTTGGGTCCAATAGACGTTCCCGATCGCGTAGCCGTGCAGATCAGGCCCCGTCCATCCGGTTGCGCCGGGGACATTGGGAACCTGGAACCACTTGAACTTGCCCTCAGGAATCTGGTGACGGAGAACCTCGGCGCTCGTTTCATAGGTCATCCAGTCGCGTGCTCCAGCCTCCGTCTCGAACAGCAGGACGCTACTTACGCCGGCAATGCTGTCTCCTTGACCGGTCTGGTACGTCGTCGAGAGGTATCCACTCCGCTCAAGCACCTTGGCGCCGCCCTCGGGTAGAGGAAAGGGTTCCCCCGAGTCGGTCTGCGGCGACGACATTGGTTCCAGGCCGGGGCCCTCGTCGACTTGCAGCAGGTACTGATCCAGGTTGGGAGGCGCGGAGGTCGTGGCGGTTCCCGATGTGCTAGGTGTGACCGCGTCGGGCGTGCCCGTCGTTGGATCGGATTCACCGCCGCATCCGACGGTGAACATGCCGAGAAGTCCTGCGAGTGCGAGCGGGAATGTACGAGGCGCCATGTCTCACGATCCACCTCGGTGTGCCGCCGCGACAAGCCTCGTAGCGTCGGCTCTCCGCCGAATCCACTCATCCGCCGCACAGCGTGCGTCGAAGACGCATGCTCACGCTCACCAGCGTTAGGCAGGTCAGGGGCCGGTTTCCACGATGGGAGCTGGCCTCGTGCCATGCAGGTACCAGATTCGGCAGGCGCGAGGTTCACTCGACCGAGAGGAACCAGGAGTGACCACCACCATGATCGCCCCGAGCGAGCGAAGCTCGCCCCTGCTCGCCGTGGTGGGAGCGCCACGACGGCGTGGGCTACCGGGGCTGGGAAGACCATGACGACGGCTCCGAGGAGAACGCCCTCGAGATCGGCTGCGACTATCAGCGCGGTGTCGAAGGTTCCCTGCCGCAGCCGCTGACCGCGCGCATACAAGCGCGCGCCCGGCCCGGAGTGCAGGAGTAGGCCCAGCACTCAGAGAACCGCCCCCGGCACCCACAGCGCCGGGGGCGGACCTTGTGCCTACCCCGTTCACAGTGATCAACGACCACCAAGTGCAGACGTCACGCGCAAACTCGGATGCTGCTACCTCGCCGTTGGGTTAGGCGGCCGCCCGGTCGGGTACGTGTGACGTGTGCGCGCTGATGCGGCGGGCCCCCAGCCCATCGCCGTGAATCAGCGTGCACCAGGAACGGACGGAGCCCACACCGTGCCGTTCAAGGAAACGGTTCTCGACGTGCCCATTCGGGGATGTCGAGAGCCGTTTCTGATCCTGCGGCCGGCGAACCGTCTCTGGCTGGCCCCCGGGGAGTGCGCTTCCGCTCGACCGGCGCAGAGGCTCACTACCAAGGCATCACGACGACCGCCGGCATGCACGCTGGAGGTAGTGCGGTACTTCGAGGCACACCCGCACCCCGCCGCGCCGTTCCGCCAGTGTCTCCACGCCTTCGGGTGAAGTCAGGGCCACTTGTGCGTGCTGCGATTTGAGCCGCCTGACACTGGGCGACAGCCAGACACCCACGCTGTCAGGGCAGCCGCTCTCGACACCCCGAGTCGGGGGCAGCTTTGCTCGTGCGCAGGTCCTGCATGTAAGAAGCCCCCGGCGCCGCCTCTCGGGGAGGCGGCGACGGGGGCATAGAGAACGCGGGACCGGTGCGACTCGTTTGCGACTCGGACCGGGAGACTGGTTTGTCGCCAAGGCGCTGGCCGCGATTCCCTCCATCCAGGCTACGTCACGGGCCGCTTTGCTGAAATCACCCCTTGGGTGCCGTCACGTCCCCCGACGAGCGCCCGTTGAGGTAGTCCGGGAGGGGGAACCGTCCTCGGCACGCAGGGGGGATCGAAGCCGGCACCTCCCGCCTGCGTGGACGTTTGTGGCACAAGCGCGCGTCAAATCTGCGTTTTGCTCCACGCCCCTAGGAGCGACGCCCCTAACCTGTGCCAGCGGGACAGTCCTCTCTACCCGCCGCCACGGGGGTGTGGCGGGTAGGGAGCGACTCGCAAGCGATTCGTATCGCGGGTCCCACGGGTGCGAGCCGTACGCGCGTAGCGTCGATTGCGCTGGCCCCGTCGTATCCCCCGTTGGCGGCGGGGTCAGCCCTTTGTGAAGAAGGCCCCATGCGTCGTTTGGCGGCCTGTGTGCGGCCGTCGCAGCCTGGGGCGATCGTGGCCGTCCTGTGCGCCGATGGTGCTTTTCGCAGGGCCTGGACCAGAGAATGCGGGCGACTCCCCAGCCTCCGCGCGCAGCTTGATATTGCGGTGACTCGACTCGCGGCGCAGGTACGCGAAGGCATGCTTGCTAGGTCGGCGGCCACCCTTTGCGTTCCCCACAGGAGAGAGACTTTGGCCCCGCTGACTTCCGGGGGGACTTCAGCGAGGCCTTCGTATTGCCCAGGCCGTCCTCGGTAGGCGCGGGTCACATCGGAGCGAGCTGGTCCCCCTACGAAGACGCAGGGCCCACGGCAGCAGCACTGCTCGGGGCCGGTTCTACGCTGCCGGGTCATCCACGCGTGCGCATCGACGTGAAGACCGCCTGCTCGCCCGCTCAGAAGTCAGGGCAGAACGTCCTTGACCGTGTCGACCACCTTGGCCAGGGCGGGACGGTCGTCGCCGCCGCTGGCCCAGACCGGGTCTTGCGGCAGCGGTCCCATCGGGTCGGCGTCCTCCGGCCGCGTCACCTGGTCGGCCAGCGAGCGGCGGAACGCCTCGGTCAGTCCCAGCAGTCGGTGCCCCGCGGGTAGCAGAAGCTCCCGGAAGTCGTCGTCGGCGGCGACCATCTCGTGACGGAGGCTCTCGACCAGCGCCTCGACCGTCGTACGGGGCACGTCGCTGAGGCTAGCGACCAGTGAGCCGACGAGCGAGGTGGGAAGGAGTGGCACGTCGAGCTGGGGACGCTTGAGCCCCGCGTGCGACGTGTAGGCGTCCAGCAGCTCGCCGTAGCGCAGCCGGTCGTGGCCGCCCACGTCGAAGTGGCGCGACGGGCCGGTGTAGGCGAGCGCGCCCACCAGAGCCTCCAGCACGTCGACGACGGCGATGGGTTGTACCAAGGAGTCCATCCAGGTCGGGATGGTGTGCACGGGCAAGCGCTCGCTGACCTGACGGATGATCTCGAAGGACGTGGACCCGCTACCGAGGAGCACGGCGGCCCGCAAGACGACCACGGTTGCGGGAGTGTCGGTCAAGATCCGTTCGACCTCGCGGCGGGACTTGATGTGTTCGGAAAGCTCGTCGTCGGCGACATCCGGTACGACGCCGGAGAGGTACACGATCCGGCCGACACCTCGGGAACGCACGCCGTCGGCGAAATGGGTGGCCGCCCTGCGATCGGTCTGGGCGAAGTTGTCGCCTCCCATTCCGTGGATCAGGTAGTAGACGGCGTCCATGCCCTCGCACGCGGTCGCGACGTGGTCGGCGTCGAGGGCGTCCATGACGACGGTCTCCACCCGCTCGCCCCACCACGGCTGTTCGCGGTCAGGGTTGGTCGTGGTCGTGCGCACGTCGTGACCGCGCTCGAGCAGGACTGGCACCAAGCGCCCCCCGACGTAGCCCGTCGCACCCGTCACCAGGATCTTCACACCAGTCCTCGGATCTCCAGGGGGACAGTTGACCTCACGTACCGCGTTGCAGCACGACGACTGTAACCCTGAGGTGAAGCACGCCCGGCCAGCGACAAGTGCACAGTCCCCGTCGCCGCAGCGGAACAAGCGCGCATCGTGAACGACCGGAGCCCACGCCGCTCCGTTCGGCGAGCGGCTGTCGACGCGCTGACGGGTACGTCGAGGGGCGCCAGCTCGTGGTGCGCTCGGTCGACTGACAGTGCGCGACGGCTACTTGGTCGGTCGGCCCATCCGGCCCTGCCGCCTTGTCGAGTGCACGAAGCCTAGGCCGGGGCGCTCTCGCGGATTGCTTGACCCGGCCGGGCGGCGTATGAAGGCCACGCCGCTTCGGCCACACGTGACGTTCCGTGCGGCAGTGGCGAAGGGGACGGCTCGGACACAACCGGGGCTACTCCGGTCCGTTCCGCTTACCCAAGCACTGGGAAACGACCCTCGCGTCAGGTTTCCTGGACCGAGCGCCACCCCTGCCGCGCTCACGACGGGAGGGCGCCTCCGGGTCCGCGGTCACTAGGCTCGCCGGATGAGGATCCTGATCATCGGCGGCACCCGGTTCGTCGGCCACGCGATGGCCGACGCGGCGCTCGCGGCGGGGCACGACGTGACCCTGCTGCACCGCACCCCCACCGACGAGCTGCCCGGTGCCACCCACCTGCTCGCCGACCGCAACGGGGACCTCTCCCTCCTCGGGGACGGCCGTTGGGACGCGACCATCGACGTGTGCGCCTACCTGCCCAGTCAGGTCGAGTCGCTCCACGAGGCTCTCGGCGACCGGGGTGGCCACCACGTGCTCGTCTCGACCGTCTCCGTGTACGCCGACCAGGCCTCTGCCGGCGCCGACGAGGACGCCGCCCTCCTGCCTGAGTGGCCCGCCGACACGAGTGAGGTGACCGCCGAGTCGTACGGCCCGTTGAAGGTGGCCTGCGAGCGGGTTGCCCGCGAGCGGTGGGGTGACAGGGGGCTCACCGTCATCCGCCCGACGTACGTCGTGGGGCCGCGCGACGTGACCTGCCGCTATCCCTGGTGGGTGCTCAGGGCGGCACGCGGCGGCCGGATGATCCTGCCCGGACCGGCGGACGCACCGATGCAGTGCGTCGACGCCCGCGACATGGGTGCCTGGACCGTCCGGCTCGTGGAGCAGGGCGTCTCCGGGGTCTTCACGGCGGCCCGTCCGGCCACCACCTTCGAGGAGTTCCTCGCCGACACCGTCGCGGTGGTCGGCGCGGGCGCCGAGCTGGTCCCGGTCGACGGGTCCTTCCTCGTGGAGCAGGGGGTCGACGGAGGGCAGCTGCCCCTGTGGTCGGAAGGTGCGCCGGAGCACGTGCTGGCGATGAGCACCGCCCGCGCCGAGGCCGCCGGTCTCACCCATCGACCATTCGAGGAGGTCGTCCGCGACACGCTCGCCTGGGCGCAGGCCAACCCGGACTCGGCGACAAGGGACGGGGTGGGGCTCGCACCCGAGCGGGAGCAGGAGCTGGTCGACGCAGCCTCCGGCGCCTAGCGACCCTCAGTCCAGGCAGAACTCGTTGCCCTCGACGTCCTGCATGTTCAGGCACGACTCGTTCACCCCGTCGGCGACCAGGAGCTGCCCGCGGGTCGCCCCGAGCGGGAGCAGGCGTGCGCACTCGGCCTCGAGGGCGGCGAGCCGCTCCTCGCCGACGAGCCCGGTGCCGACGCGGACGTCGAGGTGCACCCGGTTCTTCACCACCTTGCCCTCCGGCACGCGCTGGAAGAACAGCCGCGGGCCGACACCCGAGGGATCGACGCAGGCGAACGCCGAACCCTGCTCCTCAGGGGGCAGCGAACGATCGAAGTCGCCCCACGACGCGAAGCCCGGGGGAGGCGGCGGGACGACGTACCCGAGGACCTCGCACCAGAAGCGGGCGACCCGCTCGGGTTCGGCGCAGTCGAAGGTGACCTGGAACTCCTTGACCGATGCCATCGGTCCAGCCTAGGGCCCGGACGACCGCCGAGTTTCACGGACACCGCACACGTGCGCTGATAGCGTCGTCCGTGCACGCGCTGTTCTGGTCGATGGGTTTCCCACGAGTCTCCTCGTCCCCACCTGCCGGTCAGGGCGTCGCGACGAGCGGTTATCCGGCCCATCCGTGACCGTTCACGCCGAACGGCCCCGACACCACGGCTATTGGTGTCGGGGCCGTTTCGTCGTCCCTCAGCTCGGAGGCGACACCAGTGAGACGGGTCGCCCACGGGGGCATGACGCGGCTTTCGTGGGCAGGTGTCGCGGGTCAGGGCGCCAGGAAGCGCACGCTGGCGGGCCGACCCGCCACCCGACCGTGCAGCACGGCGACGGCGCCGGCGGCACGGCTGTTCCACCGGCCTCGGAGCCGGGCGTCCGGGCCGCTGCCCCGGACCGTCAGGTCGACCACGACTCGTTTCGCGGTGCGGTCCCACGTGGCGGTGCCGCTGACCCGCTGGCCCGGGACGAGCTCGACGTCGCGGAGCCGGAACCGGACGGTGGCGTAGCCGCCGTAGGACCAGGTGCCGCCGTGGAGCCCGACGCCGTGCCCGGAGTAGTTGTTCCACCACCGGTCCATCACGTCCGCCACGACCAGCGCCGCGGCCGGCGGCACCCGGCGGCCGCGCGCGCCGAGGGGAGCCGACGAGTGGCCGGGCGGTACGTCGGAGAGGTCGGACGGGAACCGCCCGAGAGCCCGGACCGGCGGCAGCCGGTCGCCGCACCGGCTCAGGACAGCCGTCGGGTCCCGTGTGAACTGCCGCACCAGCGCCTGGCCGCAGCCCTCGTAGTCGTAGGACGCGTTGACGTGGAACTGGTTGCGCAGCACGAGGTGACGTGCCGCGGGGAACTGCGAGGCGACCAGGTCGCCCTCGGCGGCGGTCGTGATGCTGTCGAGCTCGCCGCTGATGACCAGCACCGGCACGTCCGGGTAGCCCCCTGGCGGGCGGGGCGGCCGCGCGGGGTTGTCGGGCGGCGCCGCCGGCCACCGGGTGCACCAGCTGAGCGCCTCCCAGTCGGACCGCGCGTACTCCCCGACGGTGAACGGACCGTAGGTGCGCGGCCGCACCCGCTGCCGGCGTTCGATCGCCGCGGCGAGCTGCACCTCACGGACCCGGGGCCGAGCCGTCATGTCGTAGAGCTGCGGGTAGTCGTGGCACGCCACCGCCGCGTCGAGACCCTCGCTGTAGGCGATCACCGGCCCGGCGTCCGTGCCGCCGCCGGTGGCCTCGGCGACCAGTCGGAGCAGCGGCGCACGGTCGCCGCCGAGCCCGGAGCGGAGCGCGGCGGTCAGCTCGCGGTAGAACACCGGCGCGTACGTCGCCCCGTAGGCCACCACCGCCAGGTTCCGGGCGTTCACCCGCACCCGCACCCGACGGCCGTCGGCGTCGTGGGAGACGCCGGACCACGGCTGCTGCCGCACCCGACGCAGGACGCTCCGCAGCTCCGTCAGGAACGCCCGCCCTTCGACCCGGCAGGGCCGGGCGCGCTCGCAGGCCGCGGTGAACGCTCGCCGCATGGCCGGGCCCTGGGTCGGGTACCAACCCGACTCGCCGTACGTCGGATAGGCGCTGTCGAGGACGATGCTGCGCACCAGGCCCGGGTGCCGGCCCGCGAACACCTGCTGGAAGAACGTGCCGTACGAGTCGCCGTAGAGATCGACGGCCGCGAGCCCGAGCCGACGGATCACGGCAGCGGTGTCGTCGGCCGAGCGGGCGGTGGTGTAGTCGTCGGCGCGCTCCCCCAGCTGGCGGCCGCAGCGGCCGGCAGCGACGGCGTAGGCGATCTTCAGGTCCTGCAGGTCGTCGCACCTGACCGGTCGGGAGAGGCCGGTGCCACGCTGGTCGACGAGAAGCAGGTGTCGCCGGTCGAGCAGCGGCCCGTACATCCGGCGGTAGCCCCACGCCGACCCGGTCGTGGAGTAGCCGGGCCCGCCCTCGTGCGGCACCACCGTGCCGAGGACGGGCCGGGTGTCGTCGCGGGCAGGGAGCAGCGCGAAGCCGATGCGCAGCCGCCCGGCGTCCGGGTTCGCGGGCTCCCACCGGCGCCAGATCTCGCCGCACAGCGCGCGGGTGAGCACGTCGCAGGGCTCGAGGACGACGTCACCGACCCTCACCGGCCGGGCGGACGGCGACACGGCCGCCGGATCGGCGGCGGGTCGCGACTCGGCGTACGGGATCGGCCGGGCAGCGGCGGGGGCGGCGACGACCGTCAGCGCGGCCGCGAGGGTGAGGGTCAGGCCGACGACGACAGACCGAGCTCCGTCCACACCCCCTCGCACCATCCGCACATCATGGGGTGCCGGGCTGCCGTTCGGCTACGGGCACCCACAGGCCTTCGTAAAGACATCGGCATTCGGCGAACAGGCACCGCCCTCCCGACCTAGCCTCTGAGGGCAGCACCACGAACGACGCCGGCATCAAGTCGTTCGACTCTGGACGGCCGCAGCGACGACCGTCGGGACGAGAACGAGATCGACCGGTGCCTGCCGCGGCCCCCGTCCCACAGGCGGGGGCCGTGTCGCGTCCGGACCCGGCACCAGTGACGCCCGGGTCGGTCAGATCCCCCCAACCTGGGCGCTGTCGCGCGTGCCAGGATGGGGCCACCTGTACGAGGGAGGCCCGCGTGGTGGACCGGTCGGCCGACGCCGTCGTGATCGGCGCGGGCGTCCTCGGGTCCGCCACCGCGCTGGAGCTCGCGCGCGGCGGTCGGGACGTCGTCGTGCTCGACAAGGCCGGCGGGGTCGGGCACGGCTCCACGAGTGCGTCGAGCGGCATCGTGCGGTTCCACTACTCGACGTACGCCGGAGTAGCGCTGTCGTGGGAGGCGGGTCACGGCTGGCAGGACTGGGCCGGCTACCTCGGGCACGTCGACCCCGACGGGCTCGCGGGGTTCGAACGCACCGGGATGCTGGTGCTCGACCGCGTGCCCGGTGCCTCGGACGGGATCACCGCCCTGTTCGACCAGGTGGGCGTGCCCTGGGAGGCGTGGGGCGCCCCCGAGATCGCGACCCGGCTGCCCCACCTCGATCCCGGCGCCTTCGGGCCACCGGCCCCGGTGACCTCCGACGCGTTCTTCGCCGACGCCCACGGGACGCTCACGGGATCGTTCACGCCCGACGCGGGGTACGTCGCCGACCCTGCCCTGGCCGCTCACAACCTCGCCGCGGCCGCCCGGGCCGCCGGCGCCACGCTGCTGCTCCACCGACGGGTCGTCGGGATCCACGAGGGCGGGACCCGGCGCTGGCGGGTCACGCTCGAGGACGGCGACACCTGCGACGCGGACGTCGTGGTCAACGCCGCCGGCCCCTGGTCGGCCCAGGTCAACGTCCTGGCCGGGGTCGGCGCCGACTTCACCGTCACGACCCGCCCGATGCGGCAGGAGGTGCACGAGCTGGCCGCGCCGGCCGGGTCGGACGCAGCCCGGATCATCGTCGCCGACCCCGACCTCGGCATCTACTCGCGGCCGGCCGGCCCCGGTCGGCTCCTCGTGGGCGGCATGGAGCCCGAGTGCGACCCGCCGGAGTGGCTCGACGACCCCGACGACGTCGATCCTCGCCCGACACCACCGGTCTTCGAGGCCCAGGTCCTGCGGGCCGCCCGGCGCTTCCCCGACCTGGCCGTGCCCAACCGGCCGGTCGGCCTCGCCGGCGTCTACGACGTCACTACCGACTGGTCCCCGATCTACGACGCGACCGACCGACCCGGCTTCTACGTCGCCATGGGCACCAGCGGCAACCAGTTCAAGAACGCACCGGTCGTCGGCACCGTGATGCGCAGCCTCATCGACGCCGTCGAGGCCGGTCACGACCACGACCGCGACCCGGTCCGTCTGACGCTCCCCCGCACCGGCCTGGAGATCGACCTGTCGGCCTGGTCGCGGCGGCGGCCGGTCGCCGACGACGCGCCCCGCAGCGTCCTGGGCTGAGGGAGGCCAGGGAAGTCAGTCCACCTCGCTGGCGACGTCCTCGTTGTGCGTACCGGGTCGCGGCGCCCAGGGCAGCTCCTTGGCGGGCCGGACGACGACCAGCCGGTCGCCCCGCGCCAGCTGGGTCACGACCGGGTCGAAGTAGCGGTAGACCTTCTCGTCGCGGACCACGGCGATCACCTGGTCGGGCAGCGACTGCGGCTGTTGCCCGACCTCGGAGACGAGCAGGTCGCGCTCGGCCACCTCGAGCCCCTCGCCGTACGTCAGGAGGTCCTCCATGACCGAGCCGAGCGTCGGCGAGAGCGACGACAGGCCCAGCAGCCGGCCCACGGCGTCGGAGGAGGTGATCACCGAGTTGGCGCCGGACTGCTTCATCAGCGGCGCGTTCTCCTGCTCGCGCACGGCCGACACGATCCAGGCGTCGGGGTTGAGCTGGCGGACCGTCAGGGTGGCGAGCACGTTGGAGTCGTCGCGGTCGGTGGTGATGATGACCTGCTCGGCCTCGGCCACCCGGGCCTGCCGCAGCACGCTGCGTCGCGTCGCATCCCCCACGACCACCGCCAGGCCGTCGTTGTTCGCCTCGTCGATCGCCACCTGGGACGTGTCGACGATCAGCACCTGCTCGCGGTCCTGGCCGTTGTTGATGAGCGTCTCGACGGCGCTGCGGCCCTTGGTGCCGTAGCCGATGACGACGACGTGTTTCCCCATGTTCTTCCTCCACCGGGCGACCCGGATCATGTCGCGACCCTGCGAGGCGAGCACCTCGAGCGTGGTGCCGATCAGCAGCACCAGGAACGCGATGCGGGCCGGCGTGATGATGAACGCGTTGATGAGCCGCGCGTGTGGTTCGACCGGCGCGATGTCGCCGTACCCCGTCGTGCTGAGGGTGACGGTCGTGTAGTAGATCGCGTCGACCAGGTCGACGCCACGGCCGGGCAGGTCGTTGTTGTCGACGTACGCCGTGCGGTCGAAGTAGACCAGCAGGACGGTGCCGACCAGGATCCCCACCGCGGCGAGCAACCGCTGGCCGAGCGCCCACCAGGGTGACTTCGTCCGCTCGGGGAGCGAGACCCTGCCACGGGTGTGTCCCGTGGTCTGGCCCAGGAGGTCGTCCGGCACGCGTCTGAATCTAGTGGGTCTACCGCGTCCCGGGCGTCATCCGCTCCCGCAGGCGTTGCACGAGCTCCAGCCGGGCGCTCGTCGTCGCCTTCTGCGGGAAGACCGTGTCGAAGGCGGCGTTCACCGCCGCCCCGATCAGCACCGCCAAGGACAATAGGTAGAGCCACAGCAGCACGGCGATCGGTGAGGCCAGCGGTCCGTAGATCGACTTGGAGTCCGCGGCGGTCTCCGTGAGGATCCAGCGCAGCAGGAACGACCCCAGGATCCAGCTGGCGAGCGCGAACGTCGCGCCCGGCAGGTTGAAGCTCCAGTTGGTCCGGACCGGCACGGACACGTGGTAGAGCGTGGCGAGGAAGCAGACCGACAGCACGATCACCGTGGGCCAGTAGAACTGCACCAGGAACTCGCCGTTCGCCGGCAGGATCCGCCGCACGAGGGACGGCCCGGCGACCACCAGCGGCAGCGTCAGGACCCCGGTGATGATCGCCAGGATGTAGAGCACGAACGACAGCGCCCGGGTCTTCACGATCCCGCGGTGCCCTCCCAGGCCGTGCATGATCGTGATGGTGTCGACGAACACGTTGAGGGCACGCGACCCCGCCCACAACGAGAGGATGAAGCCCAGCGAGATGACGTCGAAACGTCGCGAGTCGAGCACGTCGTCGATGGTCGGCTCGATGACACTGCCGACCGCCTCCTCGGTCAGGAACCGGGACGACAGGTCGATCACCGCCTGCCGCACCTGCTCGACGTCCGCCGGCGCGAACTGGCCCGAGACGTAGCCGATCATCCCCGCCATCGCGAACACCAGCGGGGGGACGGACAGGATCGCGAAGAACGCCGCCTCCGCCGCCAGCCCCGTCACGCGATACCTCATGCAGGAGCCGAACGTCGTGACGACCAGCCGCCACAGGACCTCCCGCATGCGCCTACGGTATCCACATGACGACCGGGAACCCCGAAGGTGACCTGCGTGCCAGCACGAACCAGCCGCCGCCGCTGGTCGGCCACAACGTCGTCACCTCCGACCTGGCTCTGGTGGAGGCGGTCACTCGTCACGGCTCCGCCGACGTCGTCGACGACCTCCACGCGCTCGGCGAGCTCGCCGGTACGGCGGAGGCCCGCGAGCACGGCCTGCTCGCCAACCAGCACCCGCCGCGGCTGACGCCGTACGACCGGTTCGGCCACCGGGTCGACGAGGTCGCGTTCCACCCGTCCTGGCACTGGCTGCTGGAGCGGGCGGTCGGGCAGGGGCTGGCGGCCGCGCCCTGGGAGTCCGACTCGCCGCACGCGCACGTCCGTCGGGCGGCCGGCTTCATGGCGTGGTCACACACTGAGCCTGGGCACGGCTGCCCGGTGTCGATGACGTACGCCGCCGTGCCGGCGCTGCGGGTCGACGACGCGCTCGCCAAGGAGTGGACGCCGCTGCTCGCGTCCACCACCTACGACCCGGGGCTGCGGCCGGTCGCCGAGAAGCGCGGCGCGCTGGCCGGCATGGGGATGACCGAGAAGCAGGGCGGGTCGGACGTCCGCGCCAACGTCACCCGGGCGGTGCCCACCGCCACCGACGGCGAGTACACGCTCCACGGCCACAAGTGGTTCACGTCGGCGCCGATGAACGACGTGTTCCTCGTCCTGGCACAGGCCGGCGGCGGGCTCACCTGCTTCGTGGTCCCCCGCGTGCTCCCCGACGGGGCCCGCAACCGGCTGGACGTCGTCCGGCTCAAGGACAAGCTCGGCAACCGCTCGAACGCGTCGAGCGAGCTCGAGCTCCCCGGGACCGTGGCCTACCGGCTCGGTGACGAGGGCCGGGGGGTGCGCACCATCATCGAGATGGTCGCCGCGACCCGCCTCGACTGCGTGCTGGGCTCGGCGTCGCTGATGCGACGCGCTCTCAACGAGGCCGCGTGGCACGTCGCCCACCGGTCCGCGTTCGGGTCGCTGCTGGTCGACAAGCCCCTGATGCAGAACGTCGTCGCCGACCTCGCGGTGGAGGCGGAGGCCGCGACCACGCTCGCGATCCGGCTCGCGGCGGCGGTCGACCGGATCGACGACCCGCACGAGGCCGCGCTCCGGCGGATCGCGTTGCCGCTGGCGAAGTTCTGGGTCTGCAAGCGCACGCCCGGCCTGGTCGCCGAGGCGCTGGAGTGCCTGGGCGGCAACGGCTACGTCGAGGAGTCGGGCCTGCCGCTGCTCTACCGCGAGGCGCCCCTCAACTCGGTGTGGGAGGGCTCGGGCAACGTCAACGCCCTCGACGTGCTCCGGGCGCTGTCTCGCGAGCCGGAGGTGCTCGACGCGTGGCTCACCGAGGTCGGGCGGGCCCGCGGCGGCGACGAGCGGCTCGACCGCGCGATCGAGGACACGCTGCGACTGCTCGGCGACGACGGCGCCGCCGAGGGATCCGCCCGCCGGCTCGCCGGTCGGATGGCGGCCTGCCTCCAGGGCTCGCTGCTCGTGCGCCACGCCCCGCCCGCGGTCGCCGACGCGTTCTGCGGCTCACGTCTCGGCACGACGTACGACGGGACCTACGGCGCCCTCACCAGCGGCGACCTGCGGACGATCGTCGACCGCGCGACCCCCGTCGTCGGGTCCTGACCTCGCGCCAAGTGGTTTCGTGACGGGCGCCAGGGCGCCCTCCTCAACCACCGGAAGCGCCGGTCACGCGACCCCCGTCGTCAGGCCCCGTCGTCGCGCCAGGTGGTTTCGTGACGGGCGCCAGGGCGCCCTCCTCAACCACCGCAAGCCCCGGGGCGCCGTTCTAACCCACCGGGCGGAAGCGCCGGTGGTCGAGGAGGGCCGGCACGGCCCGTCACGAGACCCCGGGACGTGCGCACGCTCCCGGTGCGTCCTCATCACCGTGGGCCGTGGAGGACGCCCCCGGGAGCGTGCTACCCGTTCAGTGGTCGTGGTGGGGGCAGCGCGGGGACAGCGGCCACCCCCCGACCAGCTGTAGGCACCTCCGATGCTACGCCCGGAGGGGGCGCGCGGTCGATGGGCAAAATCCGGCCCGGGATCAGGCCAGGTCGAGTCCGGGGTAGAGCGGGTGGCGGTCCAGCAGCTCGGCGGAGCCGTCCTTGACGCGGTCGGCGACCCCGTCGGCCAGCGAGTAGGACGCCTTGGACGGTCCGCCGGCCTTGGTCATACCGGGCTGGGTGTGGGAGAGCACCTCGACGATCAGCTCGGCCACGCGGTCGAACTCGTCGTGCCCGAAGCCGCGGGTGGTGAGCGCGGGGGTGCCGAGCCGGACGCCGGAGGTGTACCAGGCGCCGTTCGGGTCGGACGGCACCGAGTTGCGGTTCGTCACGACGCCCGCGTCGAGCAGCGCCGACTCCGCCTGCCGGCCGGTGAGGCCGAACGACGTCACGTCGAGCAGCACGATGTGGTTGTCGGTGCCCCCGGTGACCAGGTTGGCGCCACGGGTGAGGAACCCGTCCGCCAGCGACTTGGCGTTGTCGGCCACGTGCTGCGCGTACGTGCGGAAGCCCTCCGTGCGGGCCTCGGCGAGCGCGACTGCCTTCGCCGCCATCATGTGGGAGAGCGGTCCGCCCAGGACCATGGGGCAGCCGCGGTCGACGTCGCCGGCGAACTCCTCCTGGGCGAGGACCATGCCGCCGCGCGGCCCGCGCAGCGACTTGTGCGTCGTGGTGGTCGTCAGGTGGGCGTGCGGCACCGGGTCCTCGTTGCCGGTGAACACCTTGCCCGCGACCAGCCCGGCGAAGTGGGCCATGTCGACCATCAGCACTGCCCCGACCTCGTCGGCGATCTCGCGCATCTTGGCGAAGTCGATCCGGCGGGGGTACGCCGAGTAGCCGGCCACCAGCACGAGCGGCTGGAACTCCCGGGCCTTGGCCCGGACGACGTCGTAGTCGAGCAGCCCGGTCTCCGGGTCGGTGCCGTACTGCTGCTGGTGGAACATCTTGCCGCTGATGTTGGGCCGGAAGCCGTGCGTCAGGTGACCGCCCGCGTCGAGGCTCATCCCGAGCAACCGCTGGTGACCGAACTCCGCGCGCAGCGTCTCCCAGTCCTCCTCGGTGAGCTCGCTGACGTTCTTGGCGCCGAACTTCTGGAGCCACGGCCCCTCGACCCGGTTGGCCAGGATCGACCAGTACGCGACCAGGTTGGCGTCGATGCCGGAGTGCGGCTGGACGTAGGCGTACGGCGCCCCGAACAGCTCGCGGGCGTGCTCGGCCGCGACCGACTCGACGGTGTCGACGTTCTGGCAGCCGGCGTAGAACCGGTGGCCGACCGTGCCCTCGGCGTACTTGTCGCTGAACCAGGTGCCCATCGTGAGGAGCACCGCCGGCGAGGCGTAGTTCTCGCTCGCGATCAGCTTGAGCGAGGAGCGCTGGTCCGCCAGCTCCTGCCGGGTCGCATCGGCGATCCGCGGCTCGACCGAGCCGATCACCTCGAGGATCTGGGAGTAGGCGCTGGAGATGGCGGCGTCGGTCATGGCGGACAGCCTAGGGCGTCGCTCCCACTGCCGTCCTCGGTGGTTTGCTGCGTGATCCGGGTCACCGATGTCCGCGCCCGCCCACCAGCACGTCTCACATCTTGAACTGGCATCTCAACCCATGAGATTCCGGTTTGTGGGACCGACGTCCAGTCCCTGAGACTTCTTGACATGAACATCGCTGCGACGCATGCCTTCCTCGTGGTTCGACGCCACGTGGACTTCGGGCGTACCCGCAGCTCGATGTGTTGGTCCCGCTGAACACCCGCCGTCCAGTCCCCCTTTCTGCGCCCGACGACGCGCGCCTCAGCCGAAGGACCCGTTGCATGTCCGACCTCCGCTACACCGCGAAGCCCGCCGCTCGCACCGACATCCCGCGCCCGAAGCGCGGCGAGGGTCAGTGGGCGCTGGGGTACACGGAGCCGCTGAACAAGAACGAGCAGTCCAAGAAGGACGACGACCCGCTCAACGTGCAGGCCCGGATCGAGCACGTCTACTCCAAGCGCGGGTTCGCCTCGATCGATCCCGCCGACCTCCGCGGCCGCTTCCGCTGGCTCGGGCTCTACACGCAGCGTGCGCCGGGCTTCGACGGCGGCAAGACCGCGATGCTGGAGGAGGAGGAGCTCGACGCCGAGTTCTTCATGATGCGGGTCCGCACGGACGGGCAGCTGCTCTCCCCCGCCGCCGTGCGCGCGCTGGGCACGATCGGGCAGGAGTTCGCCCGCGACACCGCCGACGTCACCGACCGCGAGAACATCCAGTTCCACTGGATCCGGATCGAGGACGTGCCCGCCGTGTGGCAGCGGCTCGACGCGGTCGGCTTGACCACGCTCGAGGCGTGCGGCGACTCGCCGCGGCCGTTCCTGGGCTCCCCCGTCGCCGGCGTCGCCGCCGACGAGATCATCGACGGCACCAGCGCCCTCGACGAGATCAAGCGCCGGGTGCTCGGCAACCCGGCGTACTCCAACCTGCCGCGCAAGTTCAAGACCGCGCTCACCGGCCACCCGAGCCACGACGTGGCGCCCGAGGTCAACGACGTCGCGTTCGTCGGCAGTGTCCACCCGGAGTTCGGCCCCGGCTTCGACGTCTGGGTCGGCGGCGGGCTGTCCACGAATCCCAAGCTCGCGGTGAAGCTCGGCGTCTGGATCCCGCTCGACGAGGTCCCTGACATCTGGGAGTGCGTGGCGGGCATCTTCCGCGACTACGGCTATCGTCGGCTCCGCTCCCGCGCCCGGCTGAAGTTCCTGGTCGCCGACTGGGGCGTCGACAAGTTCCGCGAGGTGCTGGAGAACGAGTACCTTGGTCGGCCCTTGCTGCGGGCCGAGTCGCCACCGTCGCCCGTCGGGCACCGCGACCACATCGGGGTCCACGACCAGCACGACGGCCGCAAGTACGTCGGAGTCGCGCCGGTCGCCGGTCGGGTGTCCGGCACCCTGCTGGTGGCGCTCGCCGACCTGCTCGACGAGCTCGGCGTCGACGGGGCCCGCCTCACGCCGTACCAGAAGATCGTGCTGATCGGAGTCGACCCCGACGTCGTCGACCGGCTGCTCGACCGGCTCGACGAGATCGGCCTCTCCGGGCGGCCGTCGAACTGGCGGCGCAACACGATGGCGTGCACCGGCATCGAGTTCTGCAAGCTGGCGATCGTCGACACCAAGGACCGCGCCCGTGACCTGGTCGCCGAGCTCGAGCGCCGGTTCCCCGACCTCGACGCCCCGATCACGGTCAACGTGAACGGCTGCCCGAACGCCTGCGCCCGGACCCAGGTCGCCGACATCGGCCTCAAGGGCCAGCTGGTGCTGGACGCCGACGGTGAGCAGGTGGAGGGCTTCCAGGTCCACCTCGGCGGCGCCACCGGGCTCGGCGCCAACTTCGGGCGCAAGCTGCGCGCCCACAAGGTGACCAGCAGCGGCCTCGACGACTACGTCACCGCCGTCGTGACCGCCTACCTCGCCGGCCGTACCGAGGGCGAGTCGTTCGCCGACTGGGTGCAGCGGGCCGACGAGGACCTGCTGCGCGGCGAGCGCACCCTGGAGGCGGTGTCGTGAGCGAGCGCGCGGTGCCCTTCCACTGCCCCTACTGCGGTGACGAGGACCTCTGGCCCCACGAGGCGGCCGAAGGACCTGGTCACGGCGCGTGGGAGTGCCGGTCGTGCCTGCGCGCCTTCAAGCTGAGCATGCTCGGCCTGGTCCGTCCGGGAGGTGCCCGGCCATGACCACCGCCACCACCCGCCGGGCCCGTGAGTTCCGCGGCACCGACACCGCCGGCCGCTCCCCGGAGGAGCTGCGCGAGCTGGTGTCGCACGCCGGCGCCGAGCTCGAGCTGGCCCCGGCCGAGCACATCATCGAGTGGGCCGTCGCCACGTTCGGTGACCGCTTCTGCATCACGTCGTCGATGGCCGACGCGGTGCTCGCCCACCTGGCCTCGACGGTCGCACCCGGGATCGACGTCGTGTTCCTCGACACCGGCTATCACTTCGCCGAGACGATCGGCACCCGCGACGCCGTGGAGGCGACGCTGCCGGTCAACCTGCTCACGATCGAGCCGGTGCAGAGCGTGGCCGAGCAGGACGCCGAGCACGGCGCCGATCTGTACAAGACCGATCCCGACCGGTGCTGCGCACTGCGCAAGGTCGCGCCGCTGACCGGGTCGCTGGCGTCGTACGACGCCTGGGCGACCGGACTGCGCCGGGCCGAGACCCACCACCGGGTGATCGCACCCGTGATCGGCTGGGACGCCCGCAAGGGCAAGGTGAAGGTGTCTCCCCTGGCGCGCTGGAGCGACGACCAGGTGGAGCAGTACATCGCGGACAACGACGTCCTCGTCAACCCGTTGGTCTACGACGGCTACCCCTCGATCGGCTGCTGGCCCTGCACGCGCAGGGTGGCACCGGGAGACGACCCGCGCAGCGGGCGTTGGGCTGGCACGACGAAGACCGAGTGCGGGATCCACTGAGGTCTCGAGAGGGAGAAGGAAGAACCATGGCAGCTCCGGCTCTGGTGGCTCTGGCTCACGGAAGTCGTGATCCACGGTCAGCTGCGACGATCACCGCGCTCGTCGACGAGGTGAAGGCGATCCGCCCCGACCTCGCGATCGAGCGCGCGTTCCTCGACCTGTCCAAGCCGTCGTTCCACACGGTCGTCGACCGCCTCGTGCGCAAGGGCCACGAGGAGATCGTGGTCGTGCCGCTGCTGCTCACCCACGCGTTCCACGCGCGGGTCGACGTGCCGGCGGCCGTCCAGGAGGCCGCCGAGCGGCACCCCGGCCTGAAGGTCACGACGTCCGCGATCCTGGGGCTCGAGACGCAGTTCCTCGAGATCCTCGACGTCCGGATGCGCGAGGCGCTGACGGCGTCCCGCGTGCGCGAGCTCGACGCCCTGGTGCTGGCCGGCGCCGGGTCGTCCGACCCGGTCGCCAACCAGGCCGTCGCGCGGCTCGCCCGCCTGTGGGGTGTCCGGCACAAGCTCCCGGTGACCGCCGCGTTCGCTTCAGCCGCACCTCCGACGACCGGTGAGGCCGTGCGCGCGTTCCGGCTCGAAGGGCGCCGTCACATCGCGGTCGCGTCGCTGTTCCTGGCGCCGGGCCTGCTGCCCGACCGGGCCAAGGAGCTGGCGATCGAGGCCGGCGCGGTGGCCGTGTCCGAGCCGCTGGGCGCCCACCCCGAGCTCGCGCGCGCGGTGCTCGCGCGGTACGCCGTCGGCGCGGTCGAGCTGGTCCCGGTCTGACCCGCTACCCCACCAGCCGCTCCAGCAGGTGCTCCAGCTGCCGGGCCGGGTCCGCGGTGAGACCGCCGTGGACCGGGCCCGGCTGGAGCACGGTGCTGCGCGGCGCCTTGAGGAAGCCGAACCTGGTGCCGAGGGGTTGCTCGCCGGCCGCGCCGGCCCGCTCGTCGCCGGCGCAGACGCCGTCGACGAACGTGAGTGCCTCGCAGACCTGGTCGAGGTCGATCCGCGGGTCGAGCGAGCGCAGCCGCTCGTGGTCGACGTGCCAGGCGGCGGCGAGGAACCGTGACTCCTCCGCGTAGAGCACCACGCCGACGTTCAGGAACTCCTCGCGGTCGACGCGTGGGACGCAGCGCAGCACGACGTACTGGTAGGGATGGCCGGCCGTTGGTTCCTGCGGGGGTCGTCCGGCGGCCGTCTCGGCGGGGTCGCTCATGCCGCCTCCGCCGCGGGCAGCCACTGCCGGGTCCCGAGCCGGGCGAGCAGGAAGTCGACGTACGCCGTGCGCAGCCCGGCAGGGTCGTCTCCGGCCGGGGTGGGCGGCAACCAGGGGTCCGGCACCTCGGCGACCACAGCTGCCACGGCCTCGCGGTCGAGCCGCGGCGTGACCTCGGCGTCGACCTCGGCCAGGCGGTCGGCCCACCGGAGCATCACGTGCCCGGCGGGGTCCCAGGGCTGGGTCGCGAACCTGGCGGGGTCGGTGAGGCCGCCGGCCCACGCGTGGTGGAAGTAGAGCGACGCCCCGTGGTCGATCGCCCACAGCTCGTCGTGCCAGACCAGCAGGTTCGGGTTGCGCCAGGTCCGGTCGACGTTCGCCAGGAACGCGTCGAGCCACAGCACCCGGGCGCCGACCGCGACGTCCGCCGCGGGGAGCGTGCCGTCGTACCCGAACGCTCCCGGCAAGAAGTCGATGCCCAGGTTGAGTCCCGGGCTGGCCGTGATCAGGTCCTGCACCTCCTCGTCGGCCTCGTAGCGGGCGATCTCGGGGTCGAGGTCGAGTGCCACCAGCCGCGGGGTGCGGATGCCCACCAGGTCCGCGATCCCGGCGGCGATCACCTCGGCGGCGAGCACCCGGACGCCCTGCCCCGCGCCCCGGAACTTGCAGACGTAGGTCCCGAGGTCGTCGGCCTCCACGAGGCCGGGCAGCGAACCGCCCTCCCGCAGGGGCGTGACGTAGCGGGTGACCCGCACGGTCGGGATCACCGGACCGGGTCCTCCTCGGCGAGGCGTCGCTGCTCGGCCGCGACGTCGAAGTCGGCCACCGGCCACTGGAGGTCGAGGTCTCGCAGGGCATCGAGCAGGAGCTGGCCGATCGCGAGGTTGCGGAACCACTTCTTGTCGGCCGGGATGACGTGCCACGGCGCCGCGTCGGTGTTGGTGCGCTCGATCGCGGTCTCGTAGGCGTCGCGATAGACCGGCCAGAGCGCGCGCTCGTCGAGGTCGCCCGGGTTGTACTTCCAGTGCTTCTCGGGGTCGTCGAGTCGCTCCTGCAGCCGTTCGCGCTGCTCGTCGGGTCCGATGTGCAACATGCACTTGAGGACCACGCAGCCGTCGTCGACCAGCCCCGCCTCGAACGCGTTGATCTCGTCGTACCGCCGCTCGATGGTGGCGGCGTCGGCCCAGCCGTGGACGCGCACGATCAGCACGTCCTCGTAGTGGGACCGGTCGAACACCCCTACGTAGCCCGGATCGGGCAGGGCCTGCTCGATCCGCCACAGGAAGTGGTGCTGCTTCTCCTCGTCCGTCGGCGCCTTGAAGCTGCGGATCCGGACGCCCTGCGGGTCGATCAGGCCGACCGTGTGACGCAGCACGCCGCCCTTGCCGGAGGTGTCCATGCCCTGGAGGACGAGCAGCACCCGGCTGCGCGAGCCGGTCGTCCGGTTGGCGAACAGCCGCTCCTGGAGGTCGGCGAGCTCCGGTCCGAGCGCGGCGAGCGCGGCCGCGCCCTCGGCCTTGCCACCGGTGAAGCCGGGCGCGGCGTCGGTCTCGATCGCGGTCAGGTCCACAGGTCCCGGCGGGGGGCGCAGCGACGTCATGGGGCCATCATCGCGGACGGGCGCTCCCGACCTCGATCACCAGGCCCGGCCGGGCCACCTCGATCGGGCCGTCGTACCGCTCCCCTGCCCGAGCCGCCGCCGCCAACGGGTCCTCTCCGGGGAGCAGGTGGGTCAGCACCAACGCCCGCGCGCCGGCCTCGCGGGCGTCGTCGCCGAGGACCGTCGGGCGCACGGCTCAGCCCACGACCCGGCGTACGTCGAGCGTGCAGCCCACGAGGGTGGCGACGCTGCCGTCGGGCTGCGGCTCGTCGAACCAGGCGCCGGCCACGAACCCGAGCTTCTCCAGCACCCGGAGACTGGCCGCGTTGCGGTGGTCGGGGGATGCGAAGTAGGTGTGGACGTCGGGGTACCGGCGCCGGGCGCTCGCCAGCCAGGTCCAGAGCATGTGGGTCCCGACCCCGCGCCCGACCAGGTGGGGCTCGCCGACCGCGTAGTCGACGCCCACCGACTCCGGGTCGGGCGTGGCCGGCCGATAGTCGGGGTGGTCGCGCAGCCGGTAGTCCTGGCAGAACCCGACGGAGCGACCGTTGACCTCCACCACCCACATCCGGGTCGGTGTCATCCCGTCGATCCGCGGACCGTAGTGCTCGGTGACGTGCGCGGTGGTGGGCTCGCCCCGGGAGCCGAACCAGCGCCGGACGTGCTCGGTCGCCAGCCAGCGAGCCACGTCGGGCAGGTCGCCGCGGGTCATCGCACGCAGCGCTACCCGGCGGTCGTGGTCGATCGTGAAGCGCTTGACCTCACCGGACAGGTCGAGCGGCACCGGGTCGGAGTGGAGGCTGGCGCACGTGCGCCTCGCGGCGGCGGCCCAGGACTCGCCCTCCCGCAGAACTCCGCTCAGCTCGTGGCCCCGGTCGGAGACGGTGAGGTGGTCCGCCATGGCTCGCACCCTAGCGGCGGGCGCGGGCGGCCGCGCTCGCATCTCCGTCACCCCTGGATGCCTCGCAGGACGGCGAGGACCTCGGCCGCGACCTCGGCCGGTGCCGCCTCCTGCAGATCGTGCGGACCCTCGACGACCACCTGCCGGGAGTGCGGCGACAAGCCCAGCCAGAAGCGCTGGTTCTTCGGGCCGCCGGGGTCTGCGTCGGTCGCGCTGACGATCAGCACGGGGAAGTCGCCGATGGGCGTGCGCAGCGTGTCCAGCTCCTCGGAGTAGTGGACGTAGTCCACCAGCTCGACGTTGTCGTGCCACGCGAAGCCCTCGGCGCGGAGCATCTCGGGGTCGTCGTGATAGCTGTCGATCGTCACCAGGCCGGCGACCTGCTTCGGATGACGGGCCGCGCAACCGATGTTCAGGTTTCCGCCTCCGGACTGGCCGACGAGCACGTACGGCGCAGGCAGCGGCAGCTGGGCCAGGACCTCGTCCTGGACGGCGCACAGCTCGTGCAGCGTGCGACGTCCGCGCGGCGGAGGTTCACTGCTCCCGGTGCCAGGGCGGTCGTAGGCGCAGACCGTCGTCTCGGCGATCACGGGGTCGACGAACGCTGCGGGGTAGGCGTCGGTCCCCCCGGAGTCGGTGCCCGCCTCCAGCAGCACGCCGGGAGTGCCCTCCCCCGCGCACCAGTAGTAGACGGACCCGCCCGAGGTCAGCGTGAGCATCCCCTCCTGCCACTCGCCCGGAGACGGGGACTCTGACGGGGACTCTGACGGGGACTCTGACGGTTCCTCCGACGGCGACGGGCTGTCGGGGGCGCTCCGCTCGTCGAGTGGTGCGTCGGCGGTCGGCTCCTGCCCGCAGGCCGCGACCAGCAGCAGGGACGACGCCACCACGAGGCGGCTGCGCGCGAGCAGGGCCATGTCGCCCAGCGCAGCAGGGGCGGTGCCCGACGTCATCCCCAAGATGGGGTAGCCGAGGACGACCCGTCGCCTACGCGTCGAGCTCGGGCTCGGCGGCGGCCTCGCCCAGCTCCTGACGCACGATCGCGAACGCGAGGCCGGGCGCGTAGCCCTTGCGGGCCAGCATCCCGACCAGGCGCCGGGTCTTGGTGCCGTCGTCGAACCGCTCCAACGAGCGCAGCTTGCGCCGCACGAGAGCGCGGGCGGTGGCGTCGAGCTCGTCACCGTCGAGCTGCGCGACGGCATCGGCCACCACGTCGTCGGCGACCCCCTTGCGGCGCAGCTCCTGGGCGAGTGCCCGGGGCGCGAGGCCGCGGGCGGCGTGCCGCCCCTCGACCCAGGAGTGCGCGAACGCCGCGTCGTCGACCAGCCCGACCTCCTCGAACCGGTCGAGGAGCCGGGCGGCCACGTCGTCGGGAACGTGGCGCTTGGCCAGCTTGTCGGCCAGCTCCTGGCGCGAGCGAGCCCGGCCGGTCAGCTGGTCGAGGAGGATGGTCCGCGCCACCGACTCCGGGTCGGCGTCGGGGCCGGCTGCCTCGACGTCCTCCGGGGGCGGAGGCCGTGCCCCCCACGCCTCCACCCCCAGACGGACGTCTCCGGACCAGCGTTCACTCGCTGCGCGGTCAGAAGTCATTGATCCCGATGGGCTCGTCGGACAGGTCGTCGGCCGGGGTGTCGACCTGCGGGCCGACCCCGAGCTTCTCGAGGATCCGCTTCTCCAGCTCGTTGGCCAGGTCGGGGTTGTCGCGCAGGAAGGTGCGCGCGTTCTCCTTGCCCTGGCCCAGCTGGTCGCCCTCGTAGGTGAACCACGCGCCGGCCTTGCGCACCAGGCCCGCCTCCACACCGACGTCGATCAGGCCGCCCTCGCGGGAGATGCCCTTGCCATACATGATGTCGAACTCGGCCTGCTTGAACGGCGGGGCCACCTTGTTCTTCACGACCTTGACCCGGGTCCGGTTGCCGACCATGTCGGTGCCGTCCTTGAGGGTCTCGATCCGGCGGACGTCGAGCCGCACCGAGGAGTAGAACTTCAGCGCCCGGCCACCGGTGGTGGTCTCGGGCGAACCGAACATGACGCCGATCTTCTCGCGCAGCTGGTTGATGAAGATCGCGGTGGTGTTGGAGTTGTTGAGCGCACCGGTCATCTTGCGCAGCGCCTGGCTCATCAGCCGGGCCTGGAGCCCGACGTGGCTGTCGCCCATCTCGCCCTCGATCTCGGCGCGCGGCACCAGGGCGGCGACCGAGTCGATGACGATCAGGCTCAGCGCGCCGGAACGGATCAGCATGTCGGCGATCTCGAGCGCCTGCTCACCGCTGTCGGGCTGGCTGACCAGCAGCGCGTCGGTGTCGACGCCGAGCGCCTTGGCGTAGTCGGGGTCGAGGGCGTGCTCGGCGTCGATGAACGCCACGATGCCGCCGCCTCGCTGCGCACTGGCCACCGCGTGCAGGGCGACCGTCGTCTTGCCGGAGGACTCCGGGCCGTAGATCTCCACGACGCGGCCGCGCGGCAGGCCGCCCAGCCCCAGCGCGACGTCGAGGGCGATGGATCCCGTCGGGATCACCTCCAGCGGCGCCCGGGTCTCGTCGCCCAGTCGCATGACCGAGCCCTTGCCGAACTGCTTCTCGATGTTGGCGAGTGCGACGTCCAGCGCCTTCTCGCGGTCTCCACCGGCCATGTGTGTGAGCCTTCCTCGTCGTCGTGGTGCAGGTACGTCGGCGACGCTAGGCCGGCCCACTGACACCCTCTCGCGAGGACGCCGTCACCTGTGGATCGTGCCGGCCTGCGTCGTACCTGTGGACAGAAATCTAGCCGAACAGATGTTCGATCGACGCCAGGCCGGCCCGCGTGTCGCGCGTCAGGACACGGGCAGCCGCACGGAGAACCGGCAGCCCGCCGGCGCGGCGCCACTCTCGACGTTCTCCACTCCGATCACGCCCCGGTGCGCCTCGACGATGCCCTTGACGATGGCCAGACCGAGGCCCGCCCCGCGCGCCGGTCCGACCGCGCCCCCGGGCTCCGGGGTCCGCGCGCGCTCCCCCTGCCACGCCATGTCGAACACCCGGGCCATCTCGGCGTCGGCAATGCCGCCGCACCCGTCGGTCACGCTGAGCTCGACCCAGTCCTGCACGGTCCGGCCCTGGATCTCGACGACCCCGTCGGCCGGCGTGTGACGGATCGCGTTCATGAGCAAGTTGGAGACCACCCGCGAGAGCCCGGCCGGGTCGGCGCTGATCGCGATCCCCTCCTCCACCGAGCCGTCGAGCCGGATGCTGCGCGCCCGCGCGACCGGGTCGGCGCCGGCGATCGCCTCGCTGACGAGGTCGCCCACGAGCACCGTCTCGGGCTCGATCCGGAGCACGCCCGCATGGATCCGCGACAGCTCGAAGAGGTCGTCGACCATCCTCACCATCCGGTCGACCTCGACCCGGATCTGGCTGCGGTAGCGCTCCGGGTCGGGCGCCATACCGTCCTCGAGCGCCTCGGTCATGGCACGCATCCCCGCGAGTGGTGTCCGCAGGTCGTGGGACACCCACGAGATCAGCTCGCGCCGCGATCCCTCCAGCCGCGCCTCGCGCGCCCGCGACTCCTCGAGCTTGTGGCTGGTGCGCTCGAGCTCCTCCGAGAGAGCTCTGAACTCGGCAGGACCGCGACTGCGCGACTCGAACGAACCCGGCACGGCGAGCCGGCGAGCGTCCTCGCGCAGCGACGCCGACCAGTGCACGATGGCCGCGCCGAGCGCAAGGGCGACCGCGACCGTCACGACGCCGGCGACCACCGCCACCAGGACCACGACGGTCAGGTCGTGCTCCGAGATGAACATGAGGCGCGCCGCGGCCACGAACCCCACCAGCACCGACGCCGCGGCCACCATCGCCACCAGCGAGAGCTGCCAGCGGATGGAGCGACGCCGGAGCAACCAGGCCAGGCCGAGCCCGAGCACCCCGACTGCGATCGCGCTCGCCGCGGCCACCGCGATGATCACCAGCTCGTCGCGGTTCACGACGCCTTCTCCCAGCGGTAGCCGACACCCCAGACGGTGACGAGCCGGACCGGGCGGGTGGGGTCGCGCTCGACCTTCTCCCGCAGCCGGCGCACGTGCACGGTCACCGTCGAGTGGTCGCCGAACGACCAGCCCCACACTTCCTGGAGCAGGTCCTCCCGCGAGAACGCCTCGCCCCGGTGGGCGAGCAGGAACCGCAGCAGGTCGAACTCCCGCGCGGTGAGCGCCAGCGGGCCGCCCTGCAGCGTGACCTCGTGGCGGACCGAGTCGAGCACGAGGTCGCCGTCGGTCAGCACGTCCGGAACGGCCGGCGCCGGTCCCGACGTACGGCGCAGCACCGAGTCGACGCGGAGCGTGAGCTCGCGCGGGCTGAACGGCTTGGTGACGTAGTCGTCCGCGCCGAGCTCGAGGCCCACGACGCGGTCGGTCTCGTCCCCGAGCGCGGTCAGCATGATGATCGGCACCCGCCCGGCGTCGCGCAGCCGCCGGCACACCTCGAGGCCGTCGATCCCGGGCAGCATCAGGTCCAGCACCACCAGGTCGACGGTGTGCTCGTCGGCCAGCCGCAGCGCGGTCTCGCCGTCGGTCGCCTCCCGCACGTCGTGCCGATTGGCCCGGAGGTAGGAGACGACGACCTCGCGCACGGTCGGGTCGTCGTCAACGACCAGGATCTGCGCCATCGCCCCTCCTCCATCGCTGCACCAGGAAGCCTACGGCGACCAGCAGGACGAGCAGCCCCACCAGCGCGAACCATCCCGACCAGTAGTCGCGGTCGAGCAGCGATGGGTTGTCCGCTCGCCGTCCGAAGGCCCCGAGGACCGGCACCGCCAGCAGCGTGACGGAGCCGACGACGACCAGCAGCACCGCGGCCGGCGCCCGGACCGGCCGCGGGGTCAGCCGGCCGGCGGCCGCGACGGCCACCAGCACCAGCGGCGCCAGCACGAAGTCGTGCAGCACGACGCCCCCCACCAGCCAGCTGCCGGCGGACACCAGCTGGTCGCCCGACTGCCGGCTGAGCAGCAGCCATGCGCCGTACGCCGCGCCGGCGACGCCGACCAGACCCAGGAACCACCGTGCGGCGGTCATCCCACCACCACGCGGGCGAGCCACTTGGTCTGCCGGACGCCAGGCCGGTTCGGCGCGATCAGGCGCGCGGGGTAGCCGTGGTCGAGCGCCAGCACCTCGCCGTTGAGCCGGAGCGCGACGAGGGTGCGCTCGTCGTCGGCGAAGCTTGCGGGCAGGGCGGAGGTCCGGAACGGCCCGGACTCCTGCAGCGACTCGAACGCGACGGTCGCACCGGCCGGAGCGCCCACCAGGTCGAGCAGCGTGCGGAGCCGGACCCCGGTCCACTCGGCGCTCTCGCTCCAGCCCTCCACGCAGGCGATCGGGAGCGTCTCGGTCGTCTGCGGCAGGGCTTCGAGCTCGGCCAGGGTCAGGACGCGGGACTGTCCGGCGTGCTCCACGGACAGTTGGTACGCCGGGCTGGTGGCCGTCTCGAGGACCCGCGCGGCCCGGGCCGACTTGGTGACGGGGAGCCCCTGCGGCCCGCCCGAGGACCGGACGGCGAGGACGGAGACGTCGCGCAGCCACCCGACGCTGTTGCCGGCGGTGGCGAGCGTGGCCACCCCCGCGGCGAGCCAGGTCGTGCGGAGCAGCCCGCGCCGGCTGAGCACCCCGGGCTCGGTGGCCGAGGGCCGGTCGAGCCGGTCGTCGTCGACGTCCGAGCCGAGCGCCTGCCGGATCCGCGGCAGCTTGACGGCCACGTGCAGCACCAGCGCGCCGATCGCCACCCAGGCGAGGGCGTAGTGGGTGGACCGGAACGAGAAGGCCCACGGGTACCACGCCGTCATGTTGACGAGACCCGAGGCAAGCAGGAAGACCGCCGACGCGACCAGCACGCCGATCGACCCGCGCTCGGCCATCTCGACCAGGAGCGCGCGCACCCGGCGCGGTGGCCGCAGGAACAGCCGCGGGTAGACCGTCCACAGCTTCACCAGGAGCAGCGGGACGGCGGCGGTGCCGCTGATCACGTGCAGGCCCTGCGTGACCCGGTAGCCCCACGCCGGACTCGGCGGGAACGGCACCGGCTGCTGCGGCAGCTGGGCGTAGTGGCTCACCAGTCCGGTGACGAAGCAGAGGCCGAACGCAAGTCCGAGCCACAGCCCGACCCGGCTCGTCACCGCGGCGCTGCGCAACCGGCTCGGGAAGTCCTCGGCGGCCGGCGGCCTCGGGCGCAGCGCCGACTTCATCGCGCCTCCTCCAGCACCGAGCACCACCGGCCGCGCGCTCCGTGGTGCGACGCCTCCCACAGCCCCGCCTCCGCGGCGAGCGCGGGCATCGTGTCGAGCCCGACCACGGACCACCGGAAGGGCCGGCTTCGCTCGTCGCCGCACGTCAGCACCGCCCACGTGGTGCGCAGGCCGGTGCCGGGCGCCGCGACCTCGACCACCACCCGGCCGCGCGGGTCGAGCAGCTCGCGGACCCGCCGCAGCAGGGTCACGGGGTCACCCCCGATCCCGATGTTGCCGTCGGCCAGCAGCGCGGTCCGCCAGCGCCCCTCCCCGGGCAGCACGTCGAAGACGTTGCGGTGCAGCGCGGTCGCGCCGCGGCCGACGGTCTGCGCCACCGCCTCGGGGACCACGTCGATCCCGAGCGCCACGTGACCGAGCTCCGTGAGCCGCGCGCTGAGCCGACCCGGACCGCAGCCGATGTCGAGGGTCGCGCCCACGCAGCGGTCGAGCAGCATGCGGTCCGCGTCGTCGGCGGCCCGCGCCCAGTCGCTGACGGGGAGCGGTCGCGGCTCGTCGTACCCGTCGACCTCGACCACCTGGCACGGGTGCCCCTGGAGCGCCCGCGCGAAGACGGTCGTGAACGTCGCCTCGGTCACCGGGCCAGCACCCCTCGCCAAGCCTCGGCGAAGGCGCTCCGCGGAGCCTGCGCCGCCACCGCGTCGGCGTCCGACGCCGTGTCGACGTCACGCAGCACGACACCCTCGGCGACGGACAGACCCGCCGACTCCAGGGCGGACCGGGTGTCCCGTCCGGTCGTGGGCCGGGACATGCGGACCTCGCGCAGCACGCGGGCGTGGAGCGGGTCGCGAAGCCCGAGCGCCCACCAGCCGCCGTCGGCCGCCGGCCCGAGGGCGGCGTCGTGGGTGTCGAGCAGGTCGGCGACGCTCCCGAGCAGCGCGCCGTCGACCTGCGGGGTGTCCATCCCGACCTGGACGACCGGACCGGGTCCGAGCTCGCGGTGGGCGTGCGCCAGCCGAGCGGCGAGGCCGGCGCCTCGCTGGGGGCGAACGGTCCACCCCGCGAGCGCGCCTCGGAGGTCGTCCTCCCGGACGGCGCCGGCCAGGTCGCCGGCGAGCGCGAGGTGGCACCGCGCGGCCCCGGAGGCCTCACGGCAGGCAGCGAGCGTGTCGAGCAGCGCCGCGGCCGCGACCTCGGCGGCGGCGCGGTGGCCCAGGTCGGCGCCGAGCCGGGTCTTGACCCGGCCGGGGTGGGGCGCCTTGGCCGCGACCAGGAGCCGGACCCCGCTCACGGGAGCACCCGCCAGAAGTCGTGCGCGGCGCGGGCGGTGCCCCGCACCGAGCCGGACACCTTCGAGCGGGTGCCCGCGGCCCGGGGGTGGTAGGCGACGTCGTGCTCGACCACCCGCCAGCCCGCGGCCGCGGCCTTGACTAGCAGCTCGAGCGGGTAGCCGAACCGCCGGTCGCCTACGTCGAGCGCGAGCAGGTCGGCGCGCCGGCCCACGCGCATCGGGGCGATGTCGTGCACCGCCATCCCTACCTGCCGGCGCAGCCACCCCACCACCAACGCGTTGCCGAGCCGGGCGTGCCACGGCCACACCCCGGCGGCCACCGGCCGGCGCCGCCCGACAGCGAGGTCGGCACGTCCCGAGGCGACCGACTCGAGCAGGGGTCGGAGGTCCGCGGGGTCGAAGGACCCGTCCCCGTCCATCACGGCCACCAGCTCGGCGGTGGCCGCGAGCAAGCCCGCGTGCACTGCGGCGCCGTAGCCGGGCGAGACCTCGGACACGACGACCGCGCCGAGCGCCGCGGCGACCTCGGCCGTGGCGTCGGTGGACCCGTTGTCGACGACCACGACCGCGATGTCGGCCGGGATCCTGCGGCAGCAGGTCGAGCAGTGCGGGCGCCTCGTCACGGCACGGCAGGATCAGCTCGCAGGTCGGGGGCACGTCCTTCACGCTAGGTCCTGAGCCCGCTCCGACAGGGGCTCCGGCACCTTACGAACCGCTGACGGAATCGGTCCTGCCGTCGCGGCCGCCCTAGAGTCGCGGACATGTCCCGAGCGGTTGCGCCAGGCTCCCGGGCGGCGTGGACCGGCGTGGCCGTGCTCGTGCTGGTGGTGGTGCTCGCCGCCGCGCTGCCCGGGGTCGTGGGGTGGGAGGTGCGGGCGCGGTCGTCTCGCGCAGGCGGCTTCTCGGTCCCCCCGTTGCACGGCACCTGGCAACCTCGCGGGATCGGGCCAGGCACGGTCCCGGCGGTGCTGGTCGCGCTGCTGGGGTGGCGGTACGCCGTCGACCTCGCGCACCGGCTCGGCTGGCGTCGGCTGCTGCTCGCGTCGTACGTCACCGGACTGGCGTGGCTGGTGGCCCTCGCCACGACCGATGGCCTCGCGGGCATCAGCCATGTGACCGCGCACGGCTACGACTACGGGGCCACGGCCCGGGCGGTCGACGACGTACCTGAGCTGCTCCGAGGATGGGTGCCGCGGATCGACCGCGACGACCCCGACCCGTTCGTGACCCACGTCGCGGCCCATCCGCCGCTCGCGTTGCTGTTCTTCGTCGGCCTCGTCCGCGTCGGCCTGGCAAGTGACCTCGCGATGGGGCTTTCCGTGATCGTCGTCGCGGCCGCCACAGCGCCCGGAGTGCTCGTGGCGCTGCGCCGGCTCGGCGCCGAGGACGCCGCCCGTCGGGCCGCGCCGTTCGTCGTGCTCGGCCCGGCGGCGCTGTTCATGGCCGTGTCGGCCGACGCGGTGTTCGGCGCGGTCGCGGCCTGCGGGTTGGCGGTGCTGGCTGTCGCGGCCACCGAGTCGGCTCGCGGGGCGCTGGTGGGCTGGTCGCTGCTCGCCGGAGTGCTTCTCGGCTGTTGCGTGATGCTGTCGTACGGGCTGCCGCTGCTCGGGTTCCTCGCGCTCGCGGTGCTGGCCGCCGCGCGGTCGTGGCGGCCGCTGCTGTTCGCCGCGGGAGCCGCTCTGGTCGTCGTGCTCGGCTTCGCGGCGGCCGGCTTCGTCTGGTGGGAGGGTTATGTCGTCCTCACCGAGCGCTACTGGCAGGGGCTGGCGTCGGCCCGACCAGGCACGTACTGGACCTGGGCGAACCTGGCCGCGCTCGCGCTGTGCGCCGGGCCGGTGCTGGGCGCGGGTCTCGGCCGCCTGGCCGAGCTGCGCGGCCGCGCCGAGCGACCGGTGGTGCTGCTGGTGACCGCGGCGGCGGCCTCGGTCGGCGCGGCCACGCTGTCGCAGATGAGCCGGGCCGAGGTGGAGCGGATCTGGCTGCCGTTCGTCCCGTGGCTGCTGCTGTCGACCACACTGCTCCCGGACAGCTGGCGGCGGCCGGCGCTCGGCGTGCAGGTGGGGAGCGCCCTCATCCTCGAGCACCTGCTCTACACCAGCTGGTGACTCCTCAGGCGCGCAGTGGCGCGGTGGCGAAGGCGCGCAGGCCGGACTCCGGCGGGACCTCGGCCCGGAAGCCCAGCTCGCCCGACGCGCGAGCAGGAGACGCCACGATGTGGCGGACGTCGCCCGGGCGGTAGTCGCCGGTCACCACGGGCACCACCCCGGAGCCGGTGCCGCCGGCCACCAGGTCGGCCACCTGGCCGATCGAGACCGGTGAGCCGGAGCAGACGTTGTAGGCAGCGAACCGGCCGTCGTCGCCGACCGCGTCGAGGGCGGCGAGGTTGGCGCGGGCGACGTCGGCCACGTGCACGAAGTCACGCATCTGGCCGCCGTCCTCGAACACCCGGGGCGGCTCGCCCCGTGCAAGGGCCGATCGGAACATGGCGGCGACCCCGGAGTAGGGGGTGTCGCGCGGCATCCCTGGGCCATAGACGTTGTGGTAGCGCAGCGCCACGACTCCCCCGCCGGCGTGGCGGGCCCACGCGGCCGCGTAGTGCTCCTGCGCGGCCTTGCTCGCGGCGTACGCGCTCCGAGGGTCGACCGGCGCCGACTCGTCGACGAGCTCCCACCCCAGGTCGCGCCCGCACTCGTCGCACGGGTTGTCGAACTGGCCGGCGTCCAGCCGCGCGCGGTCGCGAGCCGACGGCGTCCGGAGGCCGTGCTCGGGGCACGTGTAGCGGCCCTCTCCGTAGATCACCATCGACGAGGCGAGGACGAGCCGGTGCACCCCCGCGGCGTGCATGGCCGCGAGGAGCGCCGCCGTGCCGAGGTCGTTGTGCGCGGCATAGTCGGGGAGGTCGGCGACCCGCACCCCGGCGCCGACGAGCGCCGCTTGGTGGCAGACGGCGTCGACGCCGTCGAGCAGGTGGCGCCACGCGGCGACGTCGCGGACGTCGAGCCGGTGGGTGCCGGGCGGCGGCTCGGCCGAGCCGTGGGCTTGTGCGAGCATCACGTCCACCCGGACCGGTTCGTCGCCGCGCGCCAGGAGCCCGTCGGTGACGGCCGAGCCGATGAACCCGGCCGAGCCCGTGACCAGCACCCTCACGGCACCTCGTAGGTGAGCTCGACGTCGTGGGCCCACGTGGAGCAGGAGCAGCCCGCGGGTTCGGGGAGAGCGGCGATCGCGTCGGCGAGCAGCCCGCGCAGCCGGTCGAGGTTGTCGCGGAACCGACGGAAGACCGCTGCCTGTCCGACGCCCTCCCCCGCCGCCAGGCCCGCGTCGAGGTCGGTCACGAGCGCGACGGCGGCGTAGCACTGCTGCATCTCGCGGGCGAGCACCGCCTCGGGGTGACCGGTCATGTTGATGAGGGACCAGCCCTGGGCGGCGTAGTGCCGCGACTCGGCCCGCGTGGAGAAGCGCGGTCCCTCGACCACGACCATCGTCCCGCCGCGCCTGAGCCCCGGGTCGACGGACGCGATCGCGGCGCTGGTGCGGTCGCAGTACGGGTCGGCGAACGGCACGTGGCAGGCGCCGGTCTCGACGAACGACTGGGTGCGGCCCAGGGTCCGGTCGACGAGCTGGTCGGGGATCACGACGTCGCCCGGAGCGAGGTCGGGCGTCAACGACCCGACCGCGCACGGTGCGAGGACCTGCCGCACTCCGAGGGAGCGCAAGGCCCAGGCGTTGGCGCGATAGTTGATCCGGTGCGGCGGGTGCTCGTGGTGCGCGCCGTGCCGCGGCAGGAACGCCACTGCCCGCCCGGCGACGGTGCCGACGGAGACCGGCCCGGAGGGGTCGCCGTACGGCGTCGACAGCGTGTGCTCCTCGGCGTCGTCGAGGAACGAGTAGAAGCCGGTCCCCCCGATCACCGCGACATCGGCGTGGGTCATGTGACCACCCTGTCAGGGCGAGCGGACGGTCTGCCGGCGGCGGTCACGACGGCAGCCAGGACGACGCCTGCCGCGAGCACCGCGGCGAACCCGTTCAGGACGGGATAGCCCCAGCCGGCCACGATCCACCCCGACAGGCCGCCCCCCACCGCCGCCGTGAGCCACATCGCGGCGTCCGCGATGCCCTGGACGTCGGTCCGGGCCTCCAGCGGCGTGAGGTCGGCGATCGCGGCGGAGGCCGCGACGGTGGCGCTGGACCAGCCGAGCCCGAGCAGGAAGAGCCCGGCCGTGATCTGCCACGAGGACCCCTCCGGGGAGCCGCCCGCGAGCAGCAGGGACAGCAGCTGGAGTCCCGCGCCCACGAACAGCATCGTCGGGCGGCCCCAGCGGTCGGCGAGCCACCCGACGACCGGGGAGAACGCGAACATCCCGATGACGTGGCCGGAGATCACGAAGCCGATCACGGAGAGTGCGGCCCCGCCGTGCTCCATGTGGAGCGGCGTCATGATCATCACGGAGACCATGACGGCGTGCGCGCTGGCCAGACCGACGACGGCCGCGAGCAGCGGACGGCTCGACGTCAGCGCCGCGCGGGCCCGGCGCCAGGACGTGCCGCCCGGGTCGGCGTCCTGGAGACCGGCCACCTGCCGTGCCACGAGCAGCGGGTCGGGGCGGAGCCAGATCGCGATGACCACGGCCGCCACCAGCATCCCGACGGCCGCGATCAGGAACGGCCCGGTGAGCTCGGGTATCCCGAGCCACCGGGAGACGTCGTCGGAGAACCCGGTCAGGTTCGGTCCCACGACCGCGCCCACCGTCGTCGCCCACACCACGTAGGACAAGGACCGGGCGCGGGTCTGCGCGGGCGCCAGGTCGGTCGCGGCGTACCGCGCGGCGAGGTTGGACGCGGACGAGCACCCGAGCAGGGCGGTACCGGCGAGCAGCAGCGCCATCGAACCGACGACGCCGGCCACGACCGCCAGGGACGCCCCGGTGGCGCCGAGCAGCAGCCCGGTCACCTGACCCACCCGGCGGCCGCGGCGCGACATCAGCCGGGCCAGGAGGAACGACGCCACCGCGGCGCCGAGCACCTGGCTGGTCTGCGCGAGCCCGGCCTGGCTCTCCGAGCCGCTGACGTCGCGCGCCAGCAGTGAGGCGGTGGCGACGCCGATCGTGATGCCGATGCCTCCGAGCGCCTGCGCCACGACGAGGGTCCGGACCGCTCGGCGGTGGATGGCCGGGACGTCGTACGTCGCGACAGGGGTGGTCATCGCTGGGAGGGCGGGAGCTCGAGCACCCGCCACACCTCGCGCCACACCTCCTTGGGCGGGACCCCGGCGTCGAGCGCCTCCTGGGGAGTGCGGCTGCCGAGTGTGCCGATCACCTGCGTCTTGGCCCACGGTCCGGCGTAACCGGGCCCGAGGGCCTCCTCGAGACGGGTCCAGAACTCGGTGTGTCTCATGTGCCCGCGGCGCGCACGGCGAGGACGTCGAGCCAGGTCTCCTCTCGCAGACCCACGTTGCGCGTCACGGCCCGCACGTCCCAGCCGGCGTCGGCCAGCACGGCCCGGAGGCCGGGCTCGCGCCAGTAGGTGAAGTGCCGCGGCCCGGGCACGTTGCCGTGCACGGAGAAGCGGGCGCCGTCGCCCTCCTTGACCGCGAGGTGCAGCGCACCGCCGGCGGCGGTGACCCCGGCGAGGTTCGTGAGCACGGTCGGCAGGTCCTCGCGGCGGACGTGCAGCAGGCTGGCGGACGCCCAGACCCCGTCGTACGGCGCGTCGCGCTCGGGGTCGGCCAGGTCGTCGGTCAGCGGGTCGGCCACGGCCGCCTCGTGGCCGTCGGCCCGCAGCATCCGGACGAACGCCGGCGTGATGTCGGTGCGGTGCACCGACACGCCGCGCTCTTCGAGCGCGAGAGCGTCGCGGCCGGAGCCGCTGCCGACCTCCAGGACCCGGGACCCGCTGGGTAGCAGGGCGACGAACGCGTCGATCGCCGTCCGGACGTCGTCGGACATCGGGGGCTGGCCGGCGGCGTAGGCCTCCGCGCCCGCGTCGTAGGACGCGACGGTGACCCGCTTGGTGATGTGGGAGACGTCGTGGGCGTGGTGGACGAGGTCGTGCAGGTGGTAGCGGGCGAACGTGTCGACGGTGAACGTCGCGCCGTCGCTGCGGATGCCGGTCCGGTCCCACTCGTCGCCGGTGACCCGCTCGTACGCCGCCGCGACGGTCTCGGCCGCGGCCGTGACCTCGCCGGCGACCACGGGTGGCTGCTGGCTGCCGTAGTCGGAGGCCGCGGCCGTGGCGTCCTGGTCCCAGCTCTCGAACTCCGGGGCGTCCTGGGTGAGCATCAGGTCGAGCCGGCGCGCGAACAGCTCGTGGACGTCGCGAACGTGGCAGGCGTACTCCAACGGCGACCAGAGGTGGGCCGAGGGCCGCACCGCGGCGTCGTCGGTCTCGAGCACGACGTCCCACAGGGTCGCGTTGTCGCGGATCGCCTGCGGGATGCGGTCACGGTCCAGTCCGGGCGCGTCGAACCCGCACTCCGGGCAGGGACGGTCCAGCACCCAGGTCCAGTCCTTGGTGTCGGGCTCGATCATCATGAGGGTCATGCTGTCAGACCCCCGGAGCCCTGCCGCACGCCAGCCTGCCGGGCCCGCTCACGTGAGGAGCAGCCGGTCGAGTCGCCGGCGCACGACCGCCAGCCCGATCAGGCTCATCACGGCGAGGTAGACCACCGAGACCCCGCTGGCCCAGCTGATCGAGCCGGTCGTGAGCTCGCGGCAGAGCACGACGCCGCGGTAGAGCGGGGTCGCCTCGACGACCCACTGGAGCCAGCCCGGGAAGACCGTGAGCGGGAAGAACGTCGCCGAGAACAGGAACATCGGCAGCTGCGCGAGCGTGATCTTGTCGAAGTCCTGCCAGCTCGTCATCCAGGTCGTGAGTGCCATGCACACGGCGCTGAACGCGAACCCGATCAGCAGTGCCGCCGGCAGCGCCAGCAACGCCCACCAGGAGCTGATGAGGCCCATGGCCCACATCACGAGCAGGAAGGCGGCCGAGTAGCTCGCGCCGCGGAGCTGGCCCCAGGTGATCTCGCCGCGGGCGATGTCGGCGGTGGTGAGCGGCGTCGCCAGCATCTGGTCGTAGAGCTTGTCGTACTTCAGCTTGAAGAACACGTTGAACGTGGAGTCCATCAGCGCGCCGTTGAACGCCGAGACCGCGAGCATGCCGGGGGCGACGAACGCGGCGTACGAGATCGGCTCGCCGTTGAACTCGAAGCCCTCGACGAGCTTGCCCACCCCGATCCCGATTGAGAACAGGTAGAGGACGGGCTCCAGGAAGCCGGTGAGGAACAGCTTCCACGCATGCCGGTAGGTGATGTAGTTGCGCAGCACCAGCATCCGGAGTGCGCCGACCGGCCCCAAGGGGGCGGGCCGCGCTGCCTGGTCGGGACGGTCGAGACTCATCAGGTCACCAGCCGCTTCGTCAGGCCGGAGACCGACCAGAACCAGCCGACGACGAGCAGCCCGAGCAGCACCGCGGTGTTGAGGGCAGCCATCGGCCAGTCGACGGCGTCGACGGAGAACATCCGCGACAGGTTCACGCCGTGCCACAGCGGGGTCAGGCGGGCGACCCAGGCGCCCGCGTCGCCGAGGTTGGCGACCGGGAAGAACGCACCGGAGAAGAGGAACAGCGGGAAGATGCCGAGCCGGAAGAGCACCCCGAAGCCGGCCTCGTCCCTGAGGCGGGCGCTCCAGCCGAACACCAGCGCCGCGAACACCATGCCGACGAGGACCTGCGAGAAGAACGCCACGATCGGCCCCCACCAGGACTCGAACACGCCGAACGGCGCGAGCACGAGCATGAAGACGGCGCACGTGGTGGCCAGCCGGAACAGCACGAACATCAGGTGGCCGGCGACGAGATGGGCGGGCTCGAGCGGCGTCGCGAGCTGCGCGTAGTAGCTCTTGTGCCACTTGATGGCACCCATGACGGGGTACGTCGTCTCCCCGACCGCCGTCTGCATGGCGTGCGCGGCCACCAGCCCAGGGACGACGAACGCGAGGTAGCTGGTCGCGCCCTCGAGCCGGCTCGGGTCGCCCGCGATGAAGCCGCCGAGCAGCACGCCCATGGCGAGCACGTAGAACACCGGGCTGAGGAAGCTGCTGACGATGCTCGCCTTCCAGGTTCGCTTGTAGACGGTCCACCAGTAGTCGGCCTGGCGCGCGGTGCCCTCGCGCAGGGTGAGGGTGGACATCAGTCGACCAGGGTCCGGCCGGTCAGCCGCAGGAAGACGTCCTCGAGGGTCGACCGGCGCACCAGGACCGCCAGCGGGTGGAGGCCTCGCTCATGGGTCTGGGCGATCACCTCCTCGCCGTCGTCGCTGTAGACGAGCAGCCGGTCGGGCAGCACCTCGACCCGGTTGCCGAGATCGGCGAGCTTCTCGGCGAGCGCCTCGTGCTCCCCCACGCCGAACCGGAGCTCGGCCACCTCGCGCGTGGAGTGCTGCTGGATCAGCTCGCGTGGGCTGCCCTCGGCGACGATCAGCCCCTTGTCCATGACGACCAGCCGGTCACACAGCTGCTCGGCCTCGTCCATGTAGTGGGTCGTGATCACCAGGGTCACGCCGGCCTGCTTGAGCCGGAACAGCTGGTCCCACAGCACGTGCCTGGCCTGCGGGTCGAGGCCGGTCGTCGGCTCGTCGAGGAGCAGCACCTCGGGGTCGTTGATGAGGCTGCGAGCGATCGTGAGTCGCCGCTTCATGCCCCCGGAGAGGTCCTCGACCCGGGACTTGCGCTTCTCGGTGAGCTGCACGAAGTCGAGCAGCTCCTCGGCCCGCTGACGGACCGTGGCCTTGTCGATCCCGAAGTAGCGCCCGTAGATGTAGAGGTTGTCGAAGACGTTGAGCTCGTTGTCGAGCGTGTCCTCCTGCGGGCACACGCCCAGCCGGCCGCGGATGGTCGGCCCGTCAGAGGCCGGGTCGAGGCCGAGGATCCGGAGGTCGCCCGCCGTCACCGGCGAGACCGCCGCGATCATGCGCATCGTGGACGACTTGCCGGCGCCGTTGGGGCCGAGGAAGCCGAACGCCTCCCCCTTGCTCACCTCGACGTCGATGCCCTTGACCGCCTCGAAGTCGCCGAACGACTTGCGCAGGCCCACTGCCGAGATCATCGCGTCACTCACGAGGTGCGACCCTAGTGTTGTTCACCGACACTCCCCACTCGATATCGGCTCGTCACTCGAACAGGTGGCGATGGGACCGGGTCCAGCGCGGTCGTTCCCGGAGCTGCTCGAGATATCCCTCGCGGCACCAGGCGGCCCAGGGGTCGAGGCCCCGGTCGGCCAGCGACAGCACCCGGTCGACCGTCTGCTGCTGGCGCGCGACGACGCGGTCGACGATGCCCGCGGTGCCACCGAGACCGTAGGCGTCGCTGAACGCGCGCAACCGGGCGGCCCGGTCGGGGGGCTCCGGGAACCCGTGCTCGCCGGTCGCCACGTCGTCGGGGCGGAAGGGCGCGAAGCCGTCCAGGGCGTAGGCGACGTCCTCCATCACGGGCGCGGGGGACGCGTGGTCCCAGTCGATGAGGCCGACCGCCTCCCCGTCGCGCCACACGAAGTTCCAGGGGGCCGGGTCACCGTGGCAGACGGCGGTCGCGCCCGGGACCGGGGCGTGCGCCCACTCGACGACCGACGGTGGCTCGAACGCCGCCGCTGCGTCGTGGACCCGCCGGAGCAGCCGCGCCGCGGACCGCACTCCCTCCTCCGTGACGTGGTGGGGGAACGCGTCGCCCCCGGCGTCGCCGGGGATGAACGTCACCGCCTCCACGTCGTGCCGGACCCCGACGGGCTCGGGCACGCAGTCGAGCCCCTGCTCGCGCAGGTGGGTCAGGAGCGCGTGGACGGCGCCGGTCCACGGACGCACCGGACGCAGCACGAGACCGTCGACGACGGTGACGTCACCGCCCACCAGCCGCCACCTGCCCACGGGCACATCATGCGCCGTCCCGCGGCCCGTGCGTGGCAGCGACGCCGGCACCGGCGTCGATCAGGTCGAGGTCGCGCACGGCGAACCGGTGGTGCTCCCACTCCTCCTCGAGGATCACGTGCAGGCAGGAGCGGGTCGTCTCGGGCTGGTCGGGGTCGTGAGGGCTGTGGCGGACCGTCTCGAGCTCCTCGTCGGTGACGGTGGCGAGGAGGTCGCGCACCAGGGCGACCCGGCCGGCGCGCACCTCCAGCACCTCGTCGTACGACGGCGCGGCCGAGGCGTCGCCCGAGTCGGCCTCCGCGGCACTGGTGTCGCCCAGGCCGAGCGGGTGGAGCGGGTGCTCGAGCTCGAGGACGGCCCGCCCCAGCCACAGGTCGGTGGCGTGCACGAGGTGTCGCAGGGTCTGGGCGAACGACCACTCGCCGGCCACGGACACATCGACCGCGCCCGGCGGCATCGCCTCGACCCGCGTCAGGGTGGCGGCCCACTGCTGTTCGAGGGCGGCCCAGGCCGACCGCAGGCCGTCGGCGTCCTCGGCACGCCGTTGCGAGCGGCCGGGGAAGCGCCGGTCGAGCTCGGACTCGACGAAGGCGACGACGTCGACGCCGTTGACCACGAGTGGGTCGCCGTGGACCAGCCACGGCGCGTCGATCTCCATGCCCGCCACCTCGGAGCCGCGGATCACCACGTCGGACAGGTCGGACTCGACGAACCTGGCCGCGCCCAGTCGCACGCCGCGGAACTCCGCGGCTCGGAGGTCGTCGGAGCCGGTGAACGTCGTCATGCGCGACAGTCAAGCACCGGGCTCGGACACCATGGCCCGGTCAGGGTCGAAGCAGGTCGTAGAGCGCGTTGTCCTCGTACCCGCCGTCGGCCACCGGCGCGGACGCCCGCTCGGTCCCGACGTGCTCGAAGCCGACCCGCTCGGCCAACCGGCGCGACCCAGCGTTCCGGGCAGACGTGAGCAGGTACAGCCGACGGGCACCCAGGCCGCCGTCCGCGGTACGGCGCAGCGCCCACCCGGTCATCAGGCGCAGCGCGGTCGTCATCACGCCGCGGCCCCGCCCGGCGGGGTGCGACCAGTAGCCGACCTGCGCCGTCAGGTCGTCGCCCTCCTCCTCGAACTCGAACAGCGCCACGTTGCCGAGCGCCAGGTCCGTCCCCGCCGCGGCTACGCACCACGCGATCCGGCCGTTCGTGGCGGCGCCGAGGTGGACGCGCGTCAGGTAGTCGGGCACGGCACCGAGCGACCGCGGCAACGGGGTGTCGGGGAGCCAGGCGCGCAGCACCGGGTCGTTCGCGGCCTCGACCAGCCGCGGCCCGTCGTCCTCGCGCCACGGTCGCAGCCGCACGCCGTCCGCCTCCAGCACCGGCGGCACCAGCCACGGCTCGACCGGCTCCCGGGGATCGTCGGCCCCGAGCCAGGCCGTCCACGCGTCCCGGCGCTCGCCCCGCTGCGGCAGGAGCTTCGGCACCGTGGGGCCGAAGCCGAACCCGAGCGACCACACCGTCCGCCGGGAGGCCCAGTTGCCGACGAAGGCCCGCCACTGCACGACCGCGACGCCCCGGGCGAAGCCCCAGTCGAGCACCAGGTCGAGCGCCCGGCGCATCACGCCGCTGCCCCGCGCGTCGGGGTGCAGCCCGAAGCCGAGCTCGGCGACACCACCGTCGCGCACCCGGAGGTCGACCGTGCCCGCGAACCGGGCCCCGTGCTCGATCGCGAAGCTGTACGTCGTGTCGTCGGCCCACCCGGCGGGGACGGTGCGCGTGACCCAGTCGACGGCGTCCTCCTCGGCGTACGGCGACGGCACGGTGGTCCAGGCGATCGACTCGGGGTCCTGGCACTGCTCGACGATGCGCGGCACGTCGGAGGCACGGTGCGCACGCAGCGTCACGACACCGTCGGTCAGGGCCGGCACCTCGTCAGGGAATCGCACGGCGCCAGTGTCACCGACGACGCCACGGCCCGGCGACCGGTTTGTGCCGAGGGCGACGGCTGTCGGTGCCGTCGGGCAGGATTGAGAGGTGCCCACCCTCGACCGCTTCAGCGAACCCACGCGCACGTGGTTCGCTGCCGCGTTCGCCGAGCCGACCACGGCCCAGCAGGGTGCCTGGGAGTCCATCAGCAAGGGCCAGCACGCCCTCGTCGTCGCCCCCACCGGGTCCGGCAAGACGCTCAGCGCGTTCCTGTGGTCGCTCGACCGGTTGCTCACCGACGACGTGCCCGCCAGCAAGGAGCGCTGCCGGGTCCTCTACATCTCGCCCCTCAAGGCGCTCGCCGTCGACGTGGAGCGCAACCTGCGAGCGCCGCTCGCAGGCATCCGTCACACCGCCGAGCGGCTGGGCGGCACGCTGCCCGAGGTCCGGGTCGGGGTCCGCAGCGGCGACACGAGTGCGGCCGACCGGCGCAAGCTGACGACGTCCCCGCCCGACATCCTCATCACCACGCCCGAGTCGCTGTTCCTGATGCTGACCAGCCAGGCGCGCGAGTCGCTGCGCCACGTCGAGACGGTGATCGTCGACGAGGTGCACGCCGTGGCCGGCACCAAGCGTGGCGCCCATCTCGCGCTCAGTCTCGAGCGGCTCGACGCCCTGCTCGACCGGCCCGCCCAGCGGATCGGGCTCTCCGCCACGGTGCGCCCCCACGAGGAGGTCGCCCGCTTCCTCGGTGGACAGGCGCCGGTCGACGTCGTGGCGCCGCCCAGCGAGAAGAAGTGGGACCTGACGGTCGTCGTCCCCGTCGAGGACATGACCGCACCCGAGGAGTACGACGAGGGCGGGGGCGATCCCGACCGCAGCCAGTCGATCTGGCCCCACGTCGAGGAGCGGGTCGCCGACCTGATCGGCCAGCACCGCTCCACGATCGTCTTCTCCAACAGCCGGCGGCTCGCCGAGCGGCTGACCGCGCGCCTCAACGAGATCGCCGGCGGTCGGTCCGACGACGACCGCCCACCGGCGCAGGTCATGGCGCAGTCCGGCGTCTCGCAGGCCCGCGACTCCGTGCTGGCGAAGGCCCACCACGGCTCGGTCAGCAAGGAGCAGCGGGCGCTGATCGAGGACGACCTCAAGGCCGGCCGGCTGCCCGCCGTGGTGGCGACCAGCAGCCTCGAGCTCGGCATCGACATGGGCGCCGTCGACCTGGTCGTCCAGATCGAGTCGCCGCCCAGCGTCGCGAGCGCGCTGCAGCGGGTCGGTCGCGCCGGCCACCAGGTCGGTGAGGTCAGCCGTGGTGTCCTGTTCCCCAAGCACCGGGGCGACCTCGCGCAGACCGCGGTGGCGGTGCAGCGGATGCGCGACGGAGCGATCGAGAGCCTCCGGATCCCGACCAACCCCCTCGACGTCCTCGCTCAGCAGGTGGTCGCCGTCACCGCGCTCGAGGCATGGGACGTCGACGAGCTCTACGCCCTGGTCCGCCGGAGCGCGTCGTTCGCCCAGCTCCCTCGCAGCGCCTACGACGCCACGCTCGACCTGCTGGCCGGCCGCTACCCGTCCGACGAGTTCGCGGAGCTGCGGCCGAGGATCGTCTGGGACCGGGTCACGGGCACCATCAGCGGGCGGCCGGGCGCGCAGCGGCTGGCCGTCACCAGCGGCGGCACCATCCCCGACCGTGGCCTGTTCGGCGTCTACCTCGTCGGCGAGGGCACCGGCCGCCGGGTCGGCGAGCTCGACGAGGAGATGGTCTACGAGTCCCGGGTCGGCGACGTCTTCGCGCTCGGTGCGACCAGCTGGCGGATCGAGGACATCACCCACGACCGGGTGCTCGTGACCCCGGCTCCCGGGATCCCGGGACGGCTGCCGTTCTGGAAGGGCGACGTGCTCGGGCGCCCCGCCGAGCTGGGCGAGGCCGTCGGGGCGTTCACCCGCGAGCTGGCCTCGCTGCCGACCGCGAAGGCCGAGGCGCTGGCACGCGAGCGCGGCCTCGACCAGTACGCCGCGAGCAACCTCGTCTCCTACGTCGCCGAGCAGGCCGAGGCCACCCGCACCGTCCCCAGCGACCTGACGCTGGTGGTCGAGCGGTTCCGCGACGAGCTCGGCGACTGGCGGCTGGTCGTCCACTCGCCCTACGGCGTACCCGTGCACGCGCCGTGGGCGCTGGCGATCAACGCGCGCCTGCGTGAGCGGCACGGCATCGACGGGCAGGCGGTCGCCTCCGACGACGGCATCGTGGTGCGGATCCCCGACACCGACGCCGAGCCGCCCACCGGCGAGGTCGTCGTGTTCGACGCCGAGGAGATCGAGCAGATCGTCACCACCGAGGTCGGTGGCAGTGCCCTCTTCGCGAGCCGGTTCCGTGAGTGCGCCGCCCGGGCGCTGCTCCTCCCCCGCCGCGACCCGGGCCGCCGCAGCCCCCTGTGGCAGCAGCGGCAACGGGCCGCCCAGCTGCTCGAGGTGGCGTCCCGCTACCCGTCCTTCCCGATCCTCCTCGAGGCCGTGCGCGAGTGCCTCCAGGACGTCTACGACCTGCCCGGCCTGGTCTCCCTGATGCGACGGGTCGACCGGCGCGAGGTGTCGGTGGTCGACGTCGCGACCACCCAGCCCTCGCCGTACGCCCGCACCCTCCTGTTCGGCTACGTCGCCCAGTTCGTCTACGAGGGCGACTCGCCCCTCGCCGAGCGACGGGCCGCCGCGCTCAGCCTCGACCAGGGCCTGCTCGCGGAGCTGCTCGGTCGCGCCGAGCTCCGCGAGCTGCTCGATCCCGACGTGCTGGCCGAGGTGGAGGCCGAGCTGCAGCGACTGGCCCCCGACCGACGGGTGCGCGACGCCGAGGGCGCCGTCGACCTGATCCGGCTGCTCGGACCGCTGGCGACCGACGAGGTCGTGGCCCGGGCCACCGACGGGGCCGACGTCGCGTCGTGGCTCGACGTCCTCACCGACGCCCGACGGATCGTCGAGGTCCGGGTCGCCGGCGTCGAGCGGTGGGCCGTGGTCGAGGACGTCGGTCGGCTCCGCGACGGGCTCGGCGTCCCGGTGCCGCCCGGCACGCCCGACGTGTTCGCCGACCCGGTGGACGACCCGCTCGCCGACCTGGTGGCGCGGTTCGCGCGCTCCCACGGCCCCTTCACCGTTGACGACATCGCGGCCCGGCTCGGTCTCGGCGGTGCCGTCGTGCGCCAGACGCTCCAGCGCCTGGCCGCCCAGGGCCGCGTGCTCGACGGCGAGTTCCGGCCCTCGGGCTCCGGGATCGAGTGGTGCGACGCCGAGGTGCTGCGACGACTCCGTCGTCGGTCGCTGGCCCGGCTGCGGCAGGAGATCGAGCCGGTCGAGCCGCCCGTGCTGGCCCGGTTCCTCTCCGCGTGGCAGCACGTCGGCGGGCGGCCTCGCGGCGTCGACGGCGTGCTGACGGTCGTCGGCCAGCTCGCTGGCTGCCCGCTCCCCGCCAGCGCCCTCGAGTCGCTCGTCCTGCCGAGCCGGGTCCGCGACTACGAGCCTGCGCTGCTCGACGAGCTCACCAGCGCCGGCGAGGTCCTGTGGGCCGGCCACGGCGCCCTGCCCGGTCAGGACGGCTGGGTCTCGCTGCACCTCGCCGACCAGGCGCACCTGACGCTCCCCGACCCGGCTCCGTCCGAGCACTCCCCTGGATCTTGGGGAGAGCTGCACCAGGCGGTTCTCGACGCCCTCGAGCCCGGCGGCGCGTGGTTCTTCCGCCAGCTCGGACAGGCCGTGGGGTCGCCCCTCGACGAGCCGCTCTCGACGGCGTTGTGGGACCTCGTGTGGGCCGGCCGGGTCGGCAACGACACGCTCGCCCCGCTGCGCTCCCTCATCGGCGGCCGCGGCACCCACAAACAGCGCCGACCCGGTCCGCGCGTCCTGCGCAGCGGGCCGCCCCACACCGCCGGTCGCTGGGCGCTGCTCCCCGCGCTCGACACCGACCCGACCCGCCGCGCCCACGCAGCCGCCGAGCGGCTCCTCGACCGTCACGGCGTCGTGACCCGCGGGGCCGTCCAGAGCGAGCGCACCCCGGGCGGCTTCGCCGCCGTCTACAAGGTGCTCGCGGCGTTCGAGGAGACCGGTCGCTGCCGCCGCGGCTACTTCGTCGACGGTCTCGGCGCCGCCCAGTTCGGCACCGCCGGGTCCGTCGACCGGCTCCGCACGTTCACCGAGGTCGGCGCCGACAAACCGGCCGCGGTCACGCTCGCCGCCACCGACCCCGCCAACCCCTACGGCGCCGCACTTCCCTGGCCCGAGGTCGAGGGCAGCCACCGGCCCGGACGCAAGGCCGGTGCCTTGGTCGTGCTGGTCGACGGCCTCCTCACGCTCTACGTCGAGCGTGGCGGCAAGACGCTGCTCACGTGGTCCGACGACGCCGACGTGCTCACGCCCGCCACCGAGGCGCTGGCCACGGCCGTCCGGCGTGGTCAGCTCGGCAGGCTGACCGTCGAGAAGGCCGACGGCACCGCGCTGCTCGGGTCGGGCGAGACACCGCTGCGGGCCGCCCTGGGCGCGGCTGGCTTCGTGGCGACCCCGAAGGGACTGCGGCTGCGTGCCTGAGGGCGACGCGGTCGTCCGCACCGCGCGGCGGCTCGACCGGGCGCTGGCCGGCCAGGTACTGACCGCCAGCGACTTCCGGGTGCCGCAGCACGCGACGGCCGACCTCTCCGAGGGGGTCGTCGTCGGCACGGTCACCCGCGGCAAGCACCTCTTCACCCGCGTCGACCGCGGTGACGAGCGGTTCTCCCTGCACACGCACCTCAAGATGGACGGCAGCTGGCGGGTCTTCGAGCCCAGGCAGAAGTGGAGCCGCCCGGGCCACGAGGCACGCGTCGTGCTCACGACGTCCGAGCGCAGCGCCGTCGGGTTCTTGCTCGGCGTGGTCGAGCTGCTCACCCGTGAGCGCGAGGAGGAGCCGGTCGCCCACCTCGGCCCCGACGTGCTCGGCCCCGACTGGGACGCCGAGGAGGCCGCCCGCCGGCTGCGGGAGCACCCCGACACCCCGATCCGCGACGCCCTCCTCGACCAGCGCAACCTGGCCGGCATCGGCACCATGTGGGCGGCCGAGACCTGCTTCGCGGTGCGGGTCAACCCGCAGTCACCCGTCGCGGACGTGCCGGACCTGGTGGCCCTGGTCGGCAAGGCCCACCACCTGATGTCGGCCAGCCTCAGGCGGCGCCAGCCGCAGCTGTGGGTCTACGGCCGCAAGCGGATGCCGTGCCCGCGTTGCGGGACACCGGTCCGCGGCGCGTCCACCGGACCGCTCGGACGCGAGCGACCGTCGTACTGGTGCCCGCAGTGCCAGCCGGGGCCCTAGGCGGCGGAGGCGACGACCTCGGGGCCGGACGGCACCTCGGAGAGCCGCGGGGTCTCCTCGACCGCGACGAGCGACGACACGTCGCGGAGGACCTCCGAGAGCGGTACGTCGAGGGCTGCGCAGAGGGAGGCGAGCAGCTCGGAGGACGCTTCCTTCTGACCACGCTCGATCTCGGAGATGTAGCCCAGCGAGACCCGCGCCTCGGCGGAGACCTCGCGCAGCGTCATGCCACGCTGCAACCGCTTGTTGCGGAGCACGTCACCGAGCAACCGTCGGAACACCACCATGCGCGTCACCTCCTCCTGCCTCCTGTGCCTGCCCAACGCTACCCGAGCCCCGGTTCTTCCCGCGGGAGGACGCCCGCAACGGCCGCGAGCGCCTCCGCACACGTGCGGTCCTGGATGGCGGTCCGGTCGCCGGTCAGCTCGAGCGCGAGCGTGGTGGCACCACCCGGCCCCGCGATCCCGACGAAGACGGTTCCGACCGGGTGTCCCTCCTGGGAGTCCGGCCCGGCAACCCCCGTCGTGCTGACTGCGTACGTCGCGCAGAGCCGGCGCCGGGCGCCCTCCGCCATGGCTCGCGCGCACTCGGGCGAGACGACGCCGTGGCGCTCGACGAGCTCCGCCGGGACCCCCAGCAGGTCCTGCTTCACCGACGCCGCGTAGGCGACCACGCCTCCGACGTACACCCGCGAGGAGCCGGGGACCGCGGTGACCAGCGACGCCAGTCGGCCGCCGGTCAGCGACTCGGCGGTCGCCAGGGTCTCCCCGCGACCCGCGAGCCGCTCCAGCAGCTCCCGTACGCGGCGTCCTGGGCCTGTCGAAGGATCCACCACCCGACCGTAGGACATGATGAACGGCATGGCGCTGCCGATCGAGGACTACGCCCTGATCGGCGACCGGCACACCGCGGCGCTCGTGGGCCGCAACGGGTCGATCGACTGGCTCTGCCTCCCCCGCTTCGACTCCCCTGCCTGCTTCGCCGCCCTGCTCGGCGACGAGGAGCACGGTCACTGGCAGATCTGCCCTACCGGCGACTACACCGCGACCCGGCGGTACCTCGAGGAGTCCACCGCCCTCGAGACGACGTTCACGACCGCCGACGGCGTGGTGACGCTGCTCGACCTGATGCCGACCGGTGATGACCGGGCCGACGTCGTCCGCCGGGTCACCGGCGCCGAGGGCACCGTGACCCTGCGTCACTCGTGGGTGGTCCGGCTCGACTACGGCCACGTCCGGCCGTGGGTCACCCGGCACCGGATCGGCCGCGACGACGTCATCACCGCCGTCGCCGGCCCCGACCAGCTGGTGCTCCGCGGACCTCGGCTTCCCCGGGCGGACGCCTACCGCCACACCGACGAGTTCGACGTCGAGGCCGGCGACGAGCTGACGTTCTCCACCACCTGGGTCCCGTCGTCGGACCCGCCTCCCGGGCGGGACCGGATGCGCAAGCGGGTCAAGGCGACGATCAAGGCCGAACGCGAGTGGCTCAAGAGCTGCGACCTCTCCGACGTCCCCCACCGCGACGTCGTGGCCCGCTCGCTGCTGACCCTGCGGCTGCTCACCCACGAGCGCACCGGCGGGATCGTGGCGGCCCCGACGACCTCCCTGCCGGAGGACTTCGGCGGCGAGCGCAACTGGGACTACCGCTACTGCTGGCTGCGCGACGCTGCCCTCACCCTGGAGTCGCTGGTCGGCGCCGGGGCGACCGAGGAGGCAGAGGCGTGGCGCGCCTGGCTGCTGCGCGCCGCGGCCGGCGACCCCGAGGACCTCCAGATCATGTACGCCGTCGACGGCGGCCGGCGGCTGCCGGAGGTCGAGCTCGCGCACCTGCCGGGCTACGCGGGGTCTCGGCCGGTCCGGATCGGGAACGGTGCTGTCGGCCAGCGACAGACCGACGTCCTGGGCGAGGTGATGATCGCGCTCGCGCTGGCCCGGGACGCGGGAGTCCCTGGCGACGAGAACGCCTGGTCGCTCCAGCGCAAGCTGGTCGACCGGCTCGCCGAGACCTGGCAGGAGCCCGACCACGGCCTCTGGGAGATCCGCGGCCCGGTCCGGCACTTCACCCACTCCCGGGCCATGGTGTGGGCGGCGTTCGACCGCGCCGTGGCCGCCGTCGAGAACCACGGTCTCGAGGGACCAGTCGACCGCTGGCGCGCGGTGCGGGACGAGGTCCGAGCGGAGGTGCTCGAGCGCGGGTTCGACGAGGGCCGTGGCTCGTTCACCCAGCACTACGACACCACCGAGGTGGACGCCTCGCTCCTCGTGCTGCCGCTCATCGGGTTCATCGAGGGCGACGACCCGCGGATGCTCGGGACGATCACGGTGATCGAGCAGGACCTGATGCGCGGCGGGCTGCTGCTGCGCTACCGCACCGAGTCGGGCGTCGACGGCCTGCGAGGCGACGAGCACCCGTTCGTCGCCTGCTCGTTCTGGCTGGTCTCGGCGTACGTCGCCGCCGGCCGCCGCGACGACGCAGAAGCGCTCTTCGAACGTCTCTGCGGGCTCACCAACGACGTGGGGCTGCTCGCCGAGGAGTACGACGTCCGTCGGCGACCGGATGGCGGGCAACTTCCCGCAGGCGTTCAGCCACCTGGCGCTGGTGCAGGCCGCGCTCCGTCTCAGGGCCTTGGGCCTGAAGGGAACGGGCCCGCACCAGCGTCGGTGAGCGTCAACGTTTGCGTGGCCGGACGTCGAAGGTGAACGTCTCGGTCAGTGGTGCATGGGTGCCGCTCCCGAGGTACTCCACGTTCACGATCACCTCTCCCGGCGTGTCGAACGTGCCCAGCTCGAACAACGCCTTGCCGCGCTGCAGCGTCTCGGTCCGGACCTCGTCCTCATACGTCACGCGCACGACACCGGACACGTCCTGGCTGCGGTTGTCGCCCTCCTCGACCTCCACCTCGAGGCGAGGCCGGGTCTTGCCCGCCTCGACCTCGCTCGGCTTCAGCTCGATGTCCATCTCCACCGTCTCGCGCGGATCGCCGAGGTCAAGGCCGATGATTACCGGGTCGTGGTCGCTGGCCCGGTAGGCCGTCGGCTCGTAGAGCGGCAGGGCCGTGGACTCGCGCTCGAAGCTGGCCTCCCCGGCGTCGTGCACGGTGTCGTTGTAGTCGAACAGCGGGTTCTCGTCAGCGTTGATCGTCCACCCCCCGGCGCCGGTCACCTGGTCGGCGAGGCTGCCGTTGGCCAGGCCGTAGTCCAGCGTGCCGAGCTGGCCGTCGAAGAGGTACGTGTAGGCGTCCGGCCCCTCGAACTGCTGAAGCAGGTCGGTGTAGCCGGCGTCGAGCAGCGCAGCGATCGGTCGCTCCATGGCGTAGGAATTCAGGTCGCCGATGATGAGGGTGTCCGAGTCATCGCTGCCCGTGGGGTCAGAGGCCAGGTGGTCGGCCAGTGCCTGGGCGGCCTCGGTGCGGGTGGCGTCACAGTTGCCCGACCCGTCTTCCGGAGAGTCGTCGCCGGCACCACAGCCCGAGCCCTTGCTCTTCAGGTGGTTGACCGCAACCGTCACCCGCTCGCCGGTGGCGTTCTCCTCGAAGGTCTGGATCAGGGCGGGCCGATTGCCGTCGTCATCGAACCGCGGGTCGTCCGCGGAGGTCAGCAGGTCGAACGCGCCGACCGGCGTGACCGTGCCCGTCTTGTAGACGAAGGCTTGCTTGATGGCATCGGTGCCGATGAAGCCGGTGTCGACGAAGTCGTAGGTGCCGGGCGCGCTCGCCGCGTTGAGGGCGTCGACGATCTGCTCGGTGGCCTCACCCTCGTCGTTCTGGATCTCGATGAGACCGAACACGTCGGCGTCGATCTCCGCCAGCGCGGCCACGATCTTGTCGAGCTGACGCTGCCGCTCCGGCTCGGAGTCGGCCCCGCGGCAGTCCAGTGTCCCGTCGGGACCGCAGGGTCCGACGTCGTTGGAGGACGTGTCGTCGATCGTCGCGAAGTAGTTCAGGACGTTGAACGACGCGACCGTCAGCCTCCCGCCGACATCTGACGGGGAGGCGGGCCGCGCGTTGGCCTGGTCGAAGCTGTAGTCGGCGCCGTCGACCGGGCGCAGCTTCCAGGCGCCGAACGAGTACTCGAAGACACCGGTCAGATCATCGATGGTGTCGCCGCCGCGGAAGTAGTTGCTGGTGCTCAGGCCCGGTGTCGGGTAGTAATACGGCTCGTTGTCCTCGGGGCCGGAGATCGGCGCGTTCTGGCTGTTGCTGTCGTCGTCCAGGATGATCTGGCGGGTCGCCAGGTCGGCGAGGTGGGCGGTGTAGCCCTCGACACTCGGCTCGTCGGTCTGCGTGAACTGGTAGGGCCGCTCCTCCGCGGTCAGCACGATCTCGCCGAACCGGGCCTGGTTGAAGTACTCGCTGACCGCCAGCGTGGTCGAGATCGTCGTGCGCATGCCCTCGACGTCCTCGAACGTGGCAGCGTCCTCGGTCGAGGCGTTCGCCGGCAGCTCAACGACAGCGGCGGTCGGCAGCGGCACACCGGACGCGAGCAGCTCGAAGCTCCCGCCGCCGAAGGCCGCGTCGATCTGCGTCGTGCTGCTGAACTCCGCGACCTCACCGGAGACCCGGAACCGGTCCCCGGCGGACAGGTCGGGGCAGGCGTTGCGGCAGAAGACGTAGGTGCCCTCGGAGGTCGCCGGGTCGTCGTCGACGTCCGCGTCCTCCTCCTGGACGAAGAAGCCGTCGGTGACGTCGTTGGCGGTGATCACGGAGGTCACGACCGCCTCGACATTCACCCGGTCGCCGACCAGGGGGGAGACGTCGCCATCACCCTGGATGGCGCTGATCGGCCAGACCGCGTCCTGGTCGCTGACCGCCACGGTGACGGTGCAGGTGGCGGTCTGGGAGGGGTCGTCGTCGGTGGCGAACTCGATCTCCACCGGGTAGGTGCCGTCGGCCGTGGTGTCGGCGACGGTGAGGGTCGCGGTGGCGGGCTCGCCGTCGGCGGTGGACGCCGTGAAGTCGTCGAGGGTGATGCCCGCGACGCTGGCGGAGGTGATCTCCGCGCTGACGATCTGGCTGTCGGCGTCGACCGCCGAGACGTCGCGGGAGCCGATCTCGTCTGTGTCGACAGCCAACGTGCCGTCACCGCAGTCGGCGACCGGCTCAGCCGGCCCGCCATGGACGAAGGTCTGGCCGGTGTTGACCGACCCGGGACTGTCGTCCGCCGGCCCAGTCCACGTGAAGTCGCCGTACGTCGTGCCTTCACCGGTGAGCTGCAGCGACTGGCCGACCGGTGTCGTCGCCGTCTCCGCGACTCCGATGTCGGTGCTGGTCTCCCCAATTGCCGGCCCTGCCGTCGCGGTCATCGGTCCCTCGTAGGAGAGGAACTGCACCAGGTCGCCGCCCGCGTCAACGAGCGCCACGCCGTCGGGCGAACCGTTCTGGACGCCGTCGACTGGGTAGGTCAGGGCCTGGACCTCGATCGGTTCCGGCGAGAGACGTGATGCGGTAGCTCGTTCCGTTGGAGCCGTTGTAGAGCACGACAGTCCACCCGGTGAGGTCGGCACCGGTGGTGTTGGCGATCTCGATGAGTTCGCCCACGTCACCGCTGGCGTTGTCGTAGTGGATCTCGTTGACGAACACCGTCGAGTCCGCGCCGGGAACGGCGGCGGCCTGCGCGGCGACGAGCGTGACGACGGCGAGGGATCCGACAGCGAGGGCGAGACCGGTGAGGGCGGGAAGGGTGCGGGATCGGGGCATGCGCAGTTCTCCGAGGGAGTTGGGGGGTGTGGAGGAAGGGGGCGATCGCCGACACCCTAACCCGGTGCAGGACCCCGCCAGGGTCAGGAGTTGATGAAGTTCCGGCGACGAAACTGTGATCAGTTGCCGGTGCGCGGGCGGAGGTCTGCTCGCTGCCGCCAGACGTCGCGGAAGAACTCGTAGCCGGACCACAGCGTCATGACCACCGCGCCCACCAACGCCACCTGGCTCACGTAGAAGAGCACCTCGCCGACGGTCCCGAACACGTCGAAGGCGCCGCCGTGGGCGTCGCCGTGCGGGAACGGCAGGGTGAGCCCACTCAGGGCGATCACCTGCAGGGTCGTCTTCACCTTGCCGCTCGACGCGGCCGCGATGACGACCTGCTGGAGGACGGACAGCCGCAGCAGCGTGACGCTCCACTCCCGGAGCAGCACCACGATCGTCACCCACCACCAGATGTCGCCGACGATGGACAGCCCGATGAACGCCATCCCCGTGACGGCCTTGTCGGCGATCGGGTCGGCGATCTTGCCGAAGTTGGTGATCAGGTTGTGCTTGCGGGCGAGGTCGCCGTCGATCTTGTCGGTGATCATGGCACCGACGAAGATCGCGAACGCCACGATCCGCCAGGTGATGGAGTCACCGCCGTCGTGGAGCAGCGCCCAGCCGAAGAACGGGACCATCAGGATCCGCAGCGTCGTGAGCGCGTTGGGCACGTTGAGGTTGCTGGAGCGGGCCTCGGCCTCGGTCACGACACCTCCTCGGCGTGGAGGTCGACTCCCTCGGCCGAGACCACCTGGGCACGCACCAGGTCGCCGACTGCTGCTGCCGATCCGAGGAGGTAGGTGGAGCCGTCGACCTCGGGACCCTGGTGGGCGGCCCGACCGACCACCTCGCCCTCGGCCACCGACTCGACCAGCACGTCCACGTGCTCCCCGATCCGCTCCTCGGCCCGCTGGGCGTTGAGCTCCTCCACCAGGCCCGTCACGTGCTCCGTCCGTGCCCGGATCTCGTCGTCGTCGAGCTTCCCGTCGTACGTCGCAGCTTCGGTGCCGTCCTCGTCGGAGTACCCGAACACGCCGGTGACGTCCATCCGGGCGGCGACCAGGAAGTCGCACAGCGTCTGCAGGTCGGTCTCGGTCTCACCGGGGAAGCCGACGATCACGTTGGAGCGCACCCCGGCCGCGGGCGCGAGGTCGCGCACCTGCTGGAGCAGGCCCAGGAACGACTCCGGGTCGCCGAACCGGCGCATCCGGCGCAGCACCGAGGGGCTCGCGTGCTGGAACGAGAGGTCGAAGTAGGGTGCCACCCCCGGGGTGGACGCGATCGCCCGGACGAGTCCGGGCCGGGTCTCGGCGGGCTGCAGGTAGGACACCCGCACCCGCTCGATGCCGTCGACGGCCGCGAGCTCGGGGAGCAGCGTCTCGAGCAGCTGGAGGTCACCGAGGTCCTTGCCGTAGGACGTGGAGTTCTCGCTGACGAGGAAGACCTCCGAGACGCCCTGACCGGCCAGCCACACGGCCTCGCCGAGCACGTCGCTCGGTCGCCGACTCACGAACGAGCCGCGGAAGCTGGGGATGGCGCAGAAGGAGCAACGCCGGTCGCAGCCGCTGGCCAGCTTGAGCGGCGCCATCGGGCTGTCGTCGAGCCTCCGCCGGACCGCGCGGGGACCACCCAGCCCCGGCACGCTGATGTCGTCGACGGAGGCGCCCCGATCGACCGGGGTGATCGGCAGCAGCCGGCGCCGGTCCTGAGGCGTGTGCGCGTGGTGCACCTCGCCGGCCACGATCGACCGGAGCCGCGCGGCGATGTCCGGGTAGTCGTCGAAGCCGAGCACGGCGTCGGCCTCGGGCAGCGACTCGGCGAGGTCCTTGCCGTAGCGCTCCGCGAGACAGCCGACCGCCACCACGGCCTGGGTGCGCCCCTCGGACTTCAGGTCGGCGGCCTGCAGCAGCGTGTCGACGCTGTCCTTCTTGGCAGCCTCGACGAACCCGCAGGTGTTGACCACGACCGTGTCGGCGTCCTCGGCGTCGGCGACCAGCTCGAACCCGTCGGCCGCCAGCCGACCGGCCAGCTCCTCGGAGTCGACCTCGTTGCGAGCACAGCCGAGCGTCACCAGGGCGACCGACAGCGGTCGGTCGGCGATGGGGGCATCGGTCGTCGGGCTGCTCATGATCCGTACGAGTATGCCGTCTCGGGCCGCGCGGCCCCGCTTCGGCGGCGTCGGTCGGTGACCTCCGTCACCGGCCGGTGACGAAGATGTCCTGCGCCCGTTGCCCGATCGCGCCGAGGGCGCCGTGCTCCTCGCCGTCTACGGTCGCGGTGAGCGAACCGTCACTCGTCTGCACCCGGACCGGGGGCGAGACCTGGAGCGTGCGGGTGTCACCGAAGGCGATGCCGCCGTCGAAGACGACCGTGCCGTCGCCGTCTCGCACGACGACCTGCGCTCCTCCGCCTGCCGCGGTCAGCACGACCGGCACCTTGGGCGCTGCGGGCACCCCGCTTCCCCGGCCGGTGCCGTTGTCGACGCCGGCCGACCCGTTGAGCACCGGGGTGGCCTGCAGCTCGACCGGGCTGTCCATGACCAGGCGGGCGACGGACCACGCGAGGACCACGGCCATCACGGCGGCGACCAGCACGGACCAGTTGAGACCGCCGCGGGTGCCGCGGATCGGGCCGTGCGCGCCGGTCGCGAGCTCGGCCTCGAACACCCGGCGGGGGTTGATCGGCGCGTCGGCGTACCGCTCGTCGTACGTCGCGAGCAGCGGCACCACGTCGACGCCCAGGACGCGGGCGAGCGTGCGCAGGTGGCCGCGGGCGTAGAAGTCGCCGCCGCAGGGCGTGAAGTCGTCGACCTCGATCGACTCGATGACGTGGGGTCGGATCCGGGTGCGGTCGGCGAGCAGGTCGACGGTGAGTCCGAGCCGGGTGCGCGCGGCGGCGAGGTCCGGTCCGATCACCGGGTCCTCGGCGGGCTCGGCGGCGTAGTCGTCGATCAGCAGCGGCGCGACCGGGTGCCCCTCGCGCGAGATCGGGGCGATCCGCTCGCTCCAGACGACCGTGTCCTCGACCAGGCTGACGCTCCCCGGCCGGCGCAGCTCGCGGCCCTCGTCGGGCGGGCCGTCCGGCAGGTCGGGGTCGACGCGGAGCTCGACGCGGTGGGCCGTGGCGGGTGCGCGGAGCGGGCTGGGGGTCGCGCTCGCCTGGAGCGGCGCGGCCGGCTCCTGCTCCTCCTGGTGCTCGACCGGCTCGCGCTCGGCGCGCTGGAGCAGGCCCGAGACCCGGAACACGGCGTGTGCCAGCGCCGGACGGGGGTCGGTGACCCGCAGCCGTCGCGGTCGCTCGTCCTCGGTGGTCTCGACGACCCGCCCCTGCGGACCGGCCAGCGCGACGAGGGCGGCGGTGAGGTCGCCCCCGACCCCGGTCACGCGGGTCGTGAGGCCGAGCGGGAGGGCGAAGGGCTCGCCGTACAGCCGACGGCTCAGGGCCGACTGCCGGCGGGCGGGGCCGTCGAGCTCCTCGATCAGGCGGGCGGGGTTGCGCACGACCAGCAGCAGCCGGCCGTCGCGCAGCAGGCCGCGCCGCGGCGTGTGCTCGACCCGCTGCAGCGCGCCCCAGGGCAGCCCCCGCCAGGCGCGACCGAGCCGGATCCGCACCCCCTGGGGGTCGGCGACGAGGAGCGGCGTGCGGGCGTCGACGAACGCGGCGAGGTACCCGATGCCGAGCGCCCCGAGGACCCCGGCGAGCACCCAGTCGACCACCGCACCCGACTGGGAGGCGCGGGCGAGGTAGGCGATCGAGACGGCCGAGGCGACCGCGCCGATCGCGGCGGCCAGGCCGGCGTTGCGGCGCACCACGACGCTCTGGGGTGCGAGCACCAGTGAGGTCGTGGTCCCAGTGCCCGCGGTCGCCTCGCTCACCTCGTCGGCGTCGAGCGCCTCGTCGGCCGGGTCGCGGTCGTCGAAGGCCGGTGCCTCACTCATGCTGACTCCCCCTGGATGGTCGCGATGACGCTGTCGATCTCGTCGGGCTTCACGAGCACGTCGCGCGCCTTGGACCCCTCGCTGGGCCCCACCACGCCACGGCTCTCGAGGATGTCCATGAGGCGGCCGGCCTTGGCGAACCCGACCCGCAGCTTGCGCTGCAGCATCGAGGTGGACCCGAACTGGGTCGACACGACCAGCTCGATCGCCTGGACGACGAGGTCGAGGTCGTCGCCGATGTCGTCGTCCAGCTCGCGCCTGGCCTGCTGGGGTGCGGTCACCTCGTCGACGTAGGTCGGCTGGAGCTGCGTCTTGCAGTGGGCCACGACCTGGTGGATCTCGGCCTCGGTCACCCAGGATCCCTGGACCCGGACCGGCTTCGACGCGCCCATCGGCAGGAACAGCCCGTCGCCCTGGCCGACCAGCTTCTCGGCACCGGGCTGGTCGAGGATCACGCGGCTGTCGGCCAGCGAGGATGTCGCGAACGCCAGCCGGGAGGGCACGTTGGCCTTGATGAGGCCGGTGACGACGTCGACGCTGGGTCGCTGGGTCGCCAGCACCAGGTGGATCCCCGCGGCGCGGGCGAGCTGGGTGATCCGGACCACGGCGTCCTCGACGTCGCGCGGCGCCACCATCATCAGGTCGGCGAGCTCGTCGACGATCACGCAGAGGTAGGGGTAGGGCGAGAGCTGCCGCTCGCTGCCCGGCGGCAGCACGACCTTCCCCGCCCGGACCGCCTTGTTGAAGTCGTCGACGTGCCGGAAGCCGAAGTTGGCCAGGTCGTCGTAGCGCATGTCCATCTCGCGCACGACCCAGGCGAGCGCCTCGGCGGCCTTCTTGGGGCTCGTGATGATCGGCGTGATGAGGTGAGGGATGCCCTCGTAGGCGTTCAGCTCGACCCGCTTGGGGTCGACCATGATCATCCGGACCTCGTCGGGTGTGGAGCGCATCAGGATCGAGGTGATCATCGAGTTGATGAACGACGACTTGCCCGACCCGGTAGCGCCGGCCACCAGCAGGTGGGGCATCTTCGCCAGGTTGGCGACCACGAAGCCGCCCTCGACGTCCTTGCCGAGGCCGACGACCATCGGGTGGTGGTCGGACCGGGCGTTGCCCGAGCGGAGCACGTCGCCGAGGGAGACGATCTCCTTGTCGAGGTTCGGGATCTCGATGCCGATCGCCGACTTGCCCGGGATCGGGCTGAGGATCCGGACGTCGGCGGACGCCACGGCGTACGCGATGTTCTTGGAGAGCGCGGTGACCTTCTCGACCTTCACGGCGGGGCCGAGCTCGACCTCGTAGCGGGTCACGGTCGGGCCCCGGGTGTAGCCCGTGACCTGCGCGTCGATGCCGAACTCCTCCAGGACCTGCGTCAGCCGCTCGACGACCGCGTCGCTGGCCTTCGAGCGCGCCTTGTGGGGCGAGCCGGGCTTGAGCGCGGCGTTGTCGGGCAGCGTGTACGTGATGTCGCCGGAGAGCGCGAGCTGCTCCACGCGCGGCGGGATCGGCGTGTGCGGCGGCGGCTCGAGGTCCACCTTCTCGTCGACGACCGGGGTGATCTCGGTCGGCCGGTCGTCCTCACCCTCGCGCTCGAGCTTCTCGAGTGCCTTGCGGCGCTTGCGCAGCTCACGCTCGGAGAGCACCGGCGAGTCGTACGCCGGATCGCCCATCTCGGGGTCGATGTCGGCGGCCCCACGCCGGCGGATCGGCTGGGTCAGGTCGCTCTCGTCACCCTCGGCCGCGGGGGTGCGGCCGAGCAGTCGGTCGCGCAGCGCGCCGAGCCGGGCCGGCACCTGGTAGACCGGCGTCGCGGTGATGACCAGGACGCCGAAGACCGCGAGCAGCACGAGCACCGGCACCACGACGTACGCCGAGCGCAGCAGGTCGAGCAGCAGGCTGGAGACGACGAAGCCGATCGCCCCTCCTCCGAACTGCAGCTCGGACGCGTCCCCGAGCTGCGGCTGGGGGTTGCCGCTGGCGATGTGGACGATGCCGAGCAGGCCGAAGCCGAGCGCGACCCAGCCGATCACCTGCCGGCCGGCCGGGCCGTTGTGCTCGGGGTCGCGCATGTTGCGCCAGCCGATGAGGACCAGCATCACCGGGACCAGCCAGCCGACCTTGCCGACCGAGCCGGAGGCGACCGTGCGGGTGGCGTCCATGACGCCGCCCGGCAGCTGCCACCACACGGCCGCGGCCACGACGACCGCCAGCCCCATGAGGAACAGGCCGATCCCGTCGCGCCGGTGCTCGGGCTCGAGGTCGCGGGCGGCACCGCCGATCCGGCGTGCGCCGGCGCCCACGCCGTGGGCCGCCCCCATCCAGGTCGCGCCGACGCCGCGTCCGAGCGCGCCGAACGTACGCGCGACCGGTCCGCGGCCGCTGCGGACAGCACGAGGTGCCGGCCGGCGCTTGCGGTTGGACCGGGTACTCCGGGATCGGGAGCTCGAGCTCTTCTTCTTCGGCCTGGACCCGGAGGACCGTGACGAGGACGTGCTCTTGCTCCGCGACCCCGGCGGGGAAGACGTACGGGTCGCCATGTCGAGAAGGCTAAGCCAGAGTCACACCAGTCACAGGGACCACACGTTGCGTGTCGGGCGGCGACTCGTCAGGACGTGGTCGTCGTCTCGTGGGCGATCGGGATGCGCAACGTGAACACACTGCCGGTCCCGAGCTCGGACTCGACCGTGATGTCGCCGCCGTGCAGCTCGGCGATCGTGCGCGAGATCGCGAGCCCCAGGCCGGTGCCCGGGATCGTCAGCGCCTGCGGGTTCGTGGACCGGTGGAACGCCGAGAACAGGTGCACCTGGTCCTGCGAGGAGATGCCGAGCCCGGTGTCGGCGACCCGGACCTCGCCGCGACCGTCGACGGCCCGCACGGAGACCTCGACCCGTCCGCCGGCCGGGGTGTACTTCACGGCGTTGCTACAGAGGTTGTCGATCACCCGGGGCAGCTCGTCGGCGTCACCCATCACGCGGACCGGGGACCCGGGCTCGACGAGGTGGAGGTCGACGTCCGCGGTCTGCGCCTGGATCCGCAGCATCTCCAACGACGCGTGGCACGCCTCGCCGAGGTCGAGCGACACCCGGTGCAGCTCGCGCCGACCTTGGATCCGCGAGTAGTTGAGCAGGTTGGTGACGAGCCGGTCGAGCCGGGCCGCGTTGCGCGAGATCGCCCCGACGGACGCCGGCTGGACACCGGCCTCCTCGAGCAGCTCGGTGTGGCCGATGATCGAGGTGAGCGGCGTCTTCAGCTCGTGGGAGATGGTTGCGATCAGCTCTCCCTTGTAGCGGTCGAGCTCCCGCATCTCGGCGAGCAGCCGCCGCTCGGTACGCCGCAGCCGGACGTCGCGCACCAGCCGGCCGAGCTCGCGGCCGGCCTCGTGCACGGCGTCGACCTCCTCCGGCTCGAACCGCGGCTGCGTCTCGTCGCGCAGGACGACCAGGTAGCCGAGCACCTCGCGGTCGACACCGACCGGGGCGAGCAGCCCGTGACTGCCGCCGAACAGCTCAGCCTGCTGCCGGATCACCGGAGCCGCCATCAAGCCGGGGAAGTCGTCGTCGGGCAGGGAGAAGAGGTGCGGCCGCTGACCACCCTGCGCCGCGTGCCGGACGAGGTCCGCCCGCACCAGGTCGACGGTGTCCATCGGCGCTCGTGGCGAGTGCGGTGCTCCCACTGCGTAGTCCTCGTGGTCCTCGACGTTGTCGGCGAAGCAGCGCACCACGACCTGCGCGACCGGCAGCGCGTCCGAGAGCGCGACCACCGCCCCCTCCAGCGCGCCCTGGAGCTCGACGTGACCGGCGAGCAGCGCCAGCTGCTTGAGCGCCTCGCCAAGCCGGACCTGCCGGCTCAGGGAGTCGCGCCGCTGGGCGTTCTCGAGGGCCAGACCGGCCTGGACGGCGAACATCTCGAGCAGCTCGCGCTGCTCCTGGTTCGGGATCTTGTTGTCGGGCGGCAGGTCGACGGCCATGTTGCCGAGCAGCTCGCCCGTGGACGAGTAGAGCGGTGCGTAGAGGGCGTCGAGCGGGTGCCACGCGTCCGGGTCGTCGGTGACCTCGAGGTGGGGGACCCACAGGCTCTCGATCTGCTCCGGCGGCAGCCGGTCGTGCGGGACGAACCGCAGGATGCCCCAGTGGTCGGCGATCGAGAACTCGCGGCCCAGCACGTTCTCCGCGGGCGTCCGGCGGCCGATCAGCTCGGCGAGGTCGATCGTGTCGCCCGCCACCGTGGACATGACGAGCGTGTCGCCCTCCAGCCGGGAGATCGCCGCGACGCCGTACCGCAGGCCCTCGACGACGCCTTGCGCGATCTCCTCCAACACCTCGTTGAGGTCGGCCGAGGAGTTGACTCGGCTGATCACCTCGTAGAGGCGACGCACCACGTCCGCGCGGAACGTGTCGAACGACCGGGTCATCGGTGCTCCAGGACTGCTCGCCTCAGGCCTCGATGATCACGGGGATGATCATCGGGCGTCGTCGGTGGGTCTGGTTGACCCACCGGCCCACCACCCGCCGCACCGTCTGCTGCAGCTGGTAGGCGTCGTCCACTCCGTCGGCAACCACCTGGTCGAGGGCGTCGATGATCGGCTGCTTGATCTCGTCGAAGGTCGAGTCGTCCTCCGCGAATCCGCGTGCATGGATCTCCGGGCCGCCGGCCACCTTGCCGGTCACCGAGTCGATGACCACGATGACAGAGATGAAGCCCTCTTCGCCGAGGATTCGGCGGTCCTTGAGGTCCGACTCCGTGATGTCGCCCACCGACGAGCCGTCGACGAACACGTAGCCGCAGTCGACCTGACCCGCGATCGCGGCCCGGCCGTCGACCAGGTCGATCACCATGCCGTCCTCCGCGATCACGACGTTCTCGTCCGGGACGCCGGTACGACGCGCCAGCGCGCCGTTGGCGAGCAGGTGCCTGATCTCGCCGTGGACGGGCATCACGTTGCGCGGCTTGACGATGTTGTAGCAGTAGAGCAGCTCGCCGGCGCTGGCGTGTCCGCTGACGTGCACGAGCGCGTTGCCCTTGTGCACGACGTTGGCGCCCCAGCGCGCCAAGCCGTTGATCACCCGGTAGACGGCGTTCTCGTTGCCGGGGATCAGGCTCGAGGCGAGCACCACGGTGTCCCCCTCCTCGATGTGGACGAAGTTGTGGTTGCGCTGGGCGATCCGGCTCAGGGCGCTGAGCGGCTCACCCTGGGAACCGGTCGAGACCAGCACCTGCTTCTCGGGGGCGAGGTCGGCCAGCTCCTTCGCCTCCACGAGGACGTCCGGCGGGACCTGGAGGTAGCCGAGGTCGCGGGCGATCGCCATGTTGCGGACCATCGAGCGGCCGACGTACGCGACCTTGCGGTCGTGCTCGACGGCGGCGTCGAGGATCTGCTGCACCCGGTGCACGTGGGACGCGAAGCACGCCACGATGATCCGCTGCCTGCTCTCGTGGAAGACCCGCTCCAGCACCGGCGCGATGTCCTGCTCGGACGTGGTGAACCCGGGGACCTCGGCGTTGGTCGAGTCGACCATGAAGAGGTCGACGCCCTCCTCGCCGAGCCGGGCGAACGCCCGCAGGTCGGTGATCCGGCCGTCGAGCGGCAGCTGGTCCAGCTTGAAGTCGCCGGTGTGGAGCACCACCCCGGCGCCGGTGCGGATGACGACCGCGAGCGCGTCGGGGATGGAGTGGTTGACCGCGACGAACTCGAGGTCGAACGGGCCGAACGTCAGCGTGTCGCCCTCTCGGACCGTGTGGTGCACGGTCTCGCGGAGCCGGTGCTCGCGCAGCTTGCTGTCGAGCAGCGCGAGGGTCAGTTCGGACCCGACCAGCGGGATGTCACCGCGCTCCCGGAGCAGGAACGGGGTCGCGCCGATGTGGTCCTCGTGGCCGTGCGTGAGCACGAGCGCCTCGATCGAGTCCAGCCGGTCCCGGATGGCCTCGAAGTCAGGGAGGATCAGGTCGACGCCCGGGTGGTGCTCCTCCGGGAACAGCACGCCGCAGTCGACGATCAGCAGCCGGCCGCCGTACTCGAACACGGTCATGTTGCGCCCCACCTCCCCGAGTCCGCCCAGCGGGGTGATCCGCAGCCCGCCGTCCACGAGCTCGGCGGGTGCGGTCAGTTCGGGATGGGGGTGGGGCATGGGGTCTCTTTTCTCGTCCTGGGAGTGGGAGGTCGGGGTCGACCGTGGTCAGATCAGGCCGGAGGCGGCCAGGCCGGTGCGCAGGTGGGCCACCTCGGCGTCGGTGAGGGGCACGAGCGGTGACCGCACGTGGCGGTTGTCGATCACACCGAGGAGCTGGAGCGCCGCCTTGGACGTGGTGGCGCCGTAGTTGGGCACGTTCATCATCGCGTCCATGGTCGGCAGCAGCCGGTGGTAGAGGGACAGCGCGCCGGTGTGGTCGCCGTGGAACCAGGCCCCCGCCATCGCTGACAGCATCTGGCCGCCGGCGTGGCCGACCACGGAGACGAAGCCGCAGCCTCCGTGGGCCAGCCAGCCGAGGTTGGCGTGGTCGTCACCGGAGTAGACGGCGTAGCCGAGGTCGATCAGCCGGGTGCCGCGCGGGAAGTCGCCCACGGCGTCCTTGACGGCGACCACGTGGCCGAGCTCCTTGACCGCGGCGTAGGTCTCGACGGCGATGGTGGTGCCGGTGCGTCCCGGCACGTCGTAGAGCATCACCGGCACGTCCGTGGCGCTGGCGACCTCGGTGAAGTGGTGGAGCAGGCCCTCCTGGCTCGGCCGGCTGTAGTACGGCGTCACGAGCAGCACGCCGTCGGCGCCGAGCTTCTCCGCCTGCCTGGCGAGGTCGACCGAGTGGCTGGTGACGTTGGTGCCGACGCCGGCGACGACCTTGGCGCGCGAGCCGACGGCGTCGCGGACCACCCGCAGGATGTCTCCGCACTCCGCGATCGAGGTCGTCGGCGACTCCCCCGTGGTCCCGCTGACGACGACGCCGTCGTGGCCGTTGTCGACGAGATGGGCCGCGATCGCTGCCGTCTGGTCGAGATCGACCGCCCCGTCGGCGTCGAACGCCGTCGCCATGGCGGTCAGCATCCGGCCGAAGGGGGCCTCGATGGGGTGCGCTGCGGTCATGAGATTCAGGGTATCCGCTGCCGACCTGACCACTCGTGCCGACGCGACTAGTCCGTTCGGGCCATTTTCAACCATTCGCCCCCGGATCCGCCTCGTCGCTGCCCACCATGGTCATCGCGCCCGCCTACCGCGGGCGCTTCGTACTGGGGGGAGGACCCGTGAGACGTGCCGTGGCGCTGCTGGCGCTCGTCATGCTGCTCGTGCTCCCTGCCGGAACGGGCTGGGCGGCGCCGGGCAAGCCCGGCGACAAGGGCCCGAAGGACCCGCCGGCGTGGACCGGGGTGCCGGGCACCAACGCGGCCAACGACGACTACGGCTACCCGTGGCCCGCTGCTCCCGACTGCGACGAGTCGAACGTCGGCAGCGGCGGGTGTGTCGCCGACAGCGTCGGCTTCTTCCAGGGACAGTGCGTCTCGTGGGTGGCCTTCAGGCTGGCTCAGCGCAACGGGATCGCCTTCAGCAACTGGTACCAAGGTCGCCACTGGGGCAGCGCGCAGTACTGGCGCAAGGTCGCCAAGGACCTCGGTCACCGCGTCGACGAGGTGCCCGCGGTCGGCGCGGTCGGCTGGTACAAGCGCGGCCACGTGTCCTACGTCGAGGAGGTCAACAGCGACGGCAGCGTCGTGATCTCGGAGATGAACATCGACGGGCACAACGGCTTCCACTTCGCGACCGTCTACCCCGGTGACCACAGCTGGCCCGACAAGTTCCTCCACCTGGCCGACGTGGTCCCGGTGGACTACACGGCGCCCACGCGACCGGCCGAGGTGTCGGTGAACGGCTCGGAAGCCTCGCTGCGGGTGTCGTGGCGACGCTCGGCCGACAACGTCGGCACGTCCGGCTACCGGGTGCTGCGCAACGGCGTCCCGCTGGCCACGACCACCGATCCGACGTACGTCGACCGGCGGGCGACGCCCGGCCAGTCCTACGTGTACTCGGTGCAGGCCTTCGACAGCGCCGGCAACGTGTCGACGCCCGGCTCGGTCACCCAGCGCGCGGCTGCGGTGGCGCCGCGCCGACTGCGGGACCTGTTCCGGGGCGACGACGTCGCCCGCTTCGAGACCTCGACCGGCCCCGTCGTCTGCGGTCGGCTCGGCACCGCCCGGGACGAGCGCGTGGGCTGTCGCGTCAGGACGCTCGACGGGTGGCACACGGTGCGCGCCGGTCGCGAGGTGCCCTGGGGCGCCCCGAGCTCCCGCCGGTTCCTCGAGGACGACCAGGGCCGGGTGTGGTTCTGCCGGGTCGTCTCCGACAAGCCTTCCTGCGTGCCGTTCGACCTGACGTCCGTGAGCTGGGGCTTCGACCGAGCCGGTGCCCGTCACGACGACCCGGGCTACGGCACCTGGCTGATGACCGACCGCGGCCCCGCCCGGTGTGGGACCGCCGGCGACCGTGCCTCGTGCTCGGTCGTCACCTCCGACGGGTGGCAGTCGCCGCGCAAGGCCCGGGGCGCCCGGTCGGGCGACCCGCTCTCGCGGGCGTTCGTCCAGACCACCGACGGCGTCTCGTTCTGCCGGGTCGTCGACGGCCGCGCCGCGTGCTCGGCGCTGTCGGGTCGCCGTCTCGCCTGGCAGCCGACCGTCGCCGCCGGGCGTGGCCGGCACCCCGGCCGCTGGTCGGTGACCCGCCGCGGCCCCGCCCTGTGCGAGGTCGGCGCGCGTGGGTGCACCGTCGTCGCGCCGCGCCGCGGCTGACCGCGGCTACCTGACCGACGGGAGTCGCCGCGGCTCGAGCGGCTCCTCGACCACGCCGTCGCCCTCCCGACGTACGACCCAGGCATGGACGTCGTCGATCTCGCTGACCGCCTCCACCAGCTGCTGGCCGCGGTAGACGAGGCCGACCCCGTCGTCGGTGCAGTGCGCCGTCGGCAGGGTCCCGTCGCCGACCAGCCGCTGGAGGAGCGGACGGCGACCGGGTTCGGAGTCGTAGTGGACGCCGTTCGCGAACGGCAGCAGCCCGAGCGAGTCGGTCACCGGCTGCAGATCGGGACCGAAGGAGTCGGTGACGCCGCCCTGGTACCAGCAGATGGAGCCGGCACTGACCCCGGCGAGCACGACGCCCGCCTCCCACGCGCGCCGCAGGATCGGCTCGAGGCCGTGGGCGCGCCACACCGCCAGCAGGTTCACGACCGAGCCGCCGTTGACCCACACGACGTCCTGCTGCAGCAGGTGTTGCTCGATGTCGTCGACCGTGGGCATCGGGAAGAAGTTGAGGTGCGTGGCGGCGTACCCGGCAGCGGCCGCCGCCTCTCCGAACATGGCGTTGTGGAACCGCTGGTCGCCGTTGGCCGTCCCGAGGTGGCACAGCCGGGGCTGTCCCGCCGGCCGGGCCAGCTCGACGGCGTGGTGGACGAGCGCGTCGAGGGCGAGGTCGCCGCGCGCCGGGGTGAAGTACCCCCCGGACGTCGCGAGGATCGTCGGATGCTCCGCAGGCATGGCCGACACCGTACGACGTAATGCGGTTGATCGCTCCTCGCCGTCGGGATTGAGTGGGTGACCATGGACGGCTTCGACCCGATGACGAGCTTCGGCCCTGACGTCGCCGCTCGCGACGTCGAGCACCTGCGCGGCGACGAAGACGCGAACGTCGCGTTCCTCGCGCGGCTCGCAGCCGGACGAGCGGTGTGTGAGCTCGCCATCGGCACCGGCCGGATCGCGGTGCCGCTGGCCGCCACCGGGCTCGACGTGTGCGGCATCGACCAGTCCGCAGCCATGCTCGACCAGCTGCGCGCCCGGCCCGGCGGCGAACGGATCCGCGTGGTGCGCGGCGACATGACGACCGAGGCGCCCGACGGCCGCTTCGGGCTGGTGTACCTCGGCTACAACACGATCGGGAACGTGCTCACCCAGCAGGGCCAGGTCTCGGTCTTCCGCAACGCCGCCTCACGGCTCGCCGACGACGGCGTCTTCGTCATCGAGAGCGCGACGCCCTGGAAGACCATGGCCAAGCGCCAGTTCGTCGACGCCGAGCACGTCGCGAACGACGAGGTGGTCCTCGACGTCAACACCTTCGACCCGGCGACCCAGCTCCTCGCGGAGAACCACGTGACGATCACCGCCGAGGGCATCCGGCTCGGCCCGATCGCGCAGCGGCTCACGACCCCCGCCGAGCTCGACCTCATGGCCGAGCTGGCCGGCCTGACGCTCGTCGAGCGCTGGGGTGGCTGGAGCGGCGAGCCGTTCACGGGCGACTCCGCACGTCACGTGAGCGTCTGGGGTCAGAGCCAGCGCCGGACCCGCTCCACGTAGTCGGTGTAGGTCGTCCCGAACTTCGCGGTGAGGTACCGCTCCTCGGGCACGACCGCCCCCCAGTGGAGCAGCGCCCCCTCCAGGGGCAGCGCCACCAGCGCCCAGGTCGACGACAGCACCAGAGCCACGCCGGCTGCACCGACGAGCATGCCGATGTAGAGCGGGTTGCGGGACCGGGCAAAGGGGCCGCGGTCGATCACGGTCGTGGTCGCCCCACCTGGCAGCAATGCCGTCCGGTGCCGCGCCATCGTCACGAGCGCCCACCCGTTCCACACCGCGAAGGCGGCGACGAGCAGCCACCCCACACCGGTCGTCACCGCCGTGGCGACCAGCGGGTCCCCGGCCACGGCCGAGACCACGATCCCGAGCACGAGCGGCCCTCCCACGGCCACCGGAGGCCACAACCGGAACCGAGGGCCTCGATCGGTCGTCACGGTTCCCGAGTATCGCCCACCCGCGGCCGACGCCGAGTGGCTCACGACGTCGAGAACAGGCCCGGCCTGGAGGTTGAGGTGCGAAGGCGTAGAACGCCTGGGCCACGAAACCCCGGGTCGTTCCGCGCCCAAGCCAGGAAAGGCGTTCGCGTGCAGTCCTTCGTGGCTTCGTGGCTCGTCGCCGGCGCTCCTCGCACCTCAGCCTCCGGGCCGGGGCGTGGGTGTGGCCGCCGTTCGTCAGCCGCGGCTGGGCTACAGCAACCAGCCCGCCGACGGAGGGACCCTAGGCAGAAGGCTGGTACCAGATGTAGGGACGCGGGTCGCCCGCGAGAGGGATGTGGGTCTTCCGAAGGCCCAGCCTGTCCAAGGCCGCACACGACGACTGTTCGCCGGGCAGGACCCGGAACATGTGTGTCGCGCAAGGCCAGTCGGTCAGCAGCCAGTCGTTCACAGCGTCGACCAGCACGTCTGCCAGGTCGGTGTGCTGCTGGTCCTGCCGGAGCCAGAAGGTGACCATCACGACATCCGGCGGTACGGCGTCGATGAGCTCCCGCTCGGCGCCAGCGCGTCGGAGGTACTCGTGGAGCGGGTTCAGGTACAAGCAGCCGAGTGCCTCGCTCAGCGACGGGGCGAGCAGGACGAAGGTGAACGCACTGCGGCTCTCGTGGTCGGCCTGGTGCTCCGCAACCAGTCTCAGGTCCTCAGCGAGGGTGAAGTCCTCGACGGGCCACCTGCCGTCGCTGTGGACGCGGATGACGTCCGGGCTCGCCACGTACGACGCATGGTCCAAGGCAGCCACGTCGGTGGTCAGCGGGGTGACGACGAACCGTTCGTGACGTAGGCCGGCCGGGATCGCTGCAGTGTCGTCGAACATGTGCCCTCGTCTGGTCGCTGTCACGTGCGTCTGGTGAAGGTGACTTTGCCGGTCGGGCCCATCTTCGCCTAGGCGCGCCGCCCGATGGACCGCCGGCCGCGTCGTCCGGGTCTGGTGTGCCAGCCAGCTCGCCGCCGACGTCGCACCGACGTCTTGACCCACACCCGCGCGTTCGGCCTGGGCCAGGAGCCGCAGCTGCAGCTGTGCCACCTGCGCCTCCAGCCGCGTGACCTCGACCAGCGTCGACCCGAGCTCCTCGGACGGCATCGACCACACCGGCGTCCCCGACACCGACCCCAGCGCTGCTCGCACCGACGCCACCAGCGGACGACACCGGGTGCGAGGAGACAGCGGCTGCGTCCATGCCTCCAGCCAACGCACCGCCACCGACACTCACGGCCCGATCTGCAGAAGCCTGTGGACAGCGCGGTTCAGAGGTTCGCTGTGGAGGGTTCGTGGCTCGTCGCTGACGCTCCTCACACCTCAACCTCCGGGAGGTGGCACCCGCTCCCACCACACCCAGTCAAGGTCGGGTCGTGACACGCGGCGGGTCTCCCGCCACTCGGTGGGGTCGAACGCCGGGTAGTGCGCGTCGCCGTCGACGGCGAGGTGCACCTCGGTGAGGACCTGATGGGTGAGCAGCGGCATCGCCTGCTCGTAGATCTGGGTGCCGCCAGCAATGACGGTGTCCCCGGGGAGGGCGGCCGCGAGAGCGAGCGCGTCGTCGAGCGAGTGCACGACGTCGACGCCGTCGGCTGTCCAGGCGCGGTCGCGGGTGACGACGACCGTGCGGCGCCCCGGGAGCGGTCGCCCGATCGAGTCGTACGTCAGCCGTCCCATCACGAGCGTGTGGCCGAGGGTCTCGGCCTTGAAGTGCGCGAAGTCGTCGGGGATCCGCCACGGGATCCGGCCGTGGTCGCCGATCACCCGGTTCTCGGCGTACGCCGCGACGGCGACGATCCGTCGGGACTCAGACGGCAATGGGGGCCTTGATGCCCGGGTGCGGGTCGTAGCCCTCGACCGCGATGTGCTCGAGGTCGAACTCGTCGAGCACCCGCACCGACGGGTCGAGCACCAGCGTGGGTAGCGGCCGCGGGTCGCGGGTCAGCTGCAGCCGGGCCTGGTCGAGGTGGTTGGTGTAGAGGTGCGCGTCGCCGAGGGTGTGGACGAAGTCGCCGACCGCGAGGCCGGTCACCTGGGCGACCATGTGCGTGAGCAGCGCATACGACGCGATGTTGAAGGGCACCCCGAGGAAGACGTCCGCCGACCGTTGGTAGAGCTGGCAGGACAGCCGTCCGTCAGCCACGTAGAACTGGAAGAACGCGTGGCACGGCGCGAGCGCCATCTGTGGGATGTCGGCGACGTTCCAGGCGGAGACGATGTGGCGGCGGCTGTCGGGATCGCGCCGCAGGTTCTCCACCAGCTGCGCGACCTGGTCGACGTGCCGGCCGTCGGGAGTCGGCCACGAGCGCCACTGGTAGCCGTAGACCGGCCCGAGGTCGCCGTCGGCGTCGGCCCACTCGTCCCAGATCGTGACGCCCCGGTCCTGCAGCCACTTCACGTTGGTGTCGCCGCGCAGGAACCACAGCAGCTCCGCGAAGACCGACCGGGTGTGCACCTTCTTGGTGGTCACGAGCGGGAACCCCTCGCGGAGGTCGAATCGCAGCTGGTGTCCGAAGACCGACCGGGTGCCGGTGCCGGTGCGGTCACCCTTCTCGACGCCCTCGTCGAGGATCCGCTGGAGGAGGTCGAGGTACGCCTGCATGGAACGACCCTAGTCCCCGAGGGAGACCTTCCCGTGGATCACCGTCGTGGCGTCCCCGCCGATCCAGACGTCGTCGCCTTCACGGTCCACGTGCACCCGTCCGGACCGCCCGATGACGGTGCCCTGGGCCGCGACGTACGACGTGGGCAGGACGCTGCCGGCCAGCCACTGGCCGATCCCGGCGTTGAGCGAGCCGGTGACCGGGTCCTCGGTGATCCCGGTGCTGAGCGGGCACAGCGCCCGCACCTCGCACGCGGTGTCGCCGTCAGTCCGCGGACCGACCACACCCACGTCGAGGTCGAGGACCGCCCAGTCGGGCTCGAGCGCGAGCACGGCGTCCGCGTCCTGCAGGAGCACGCCTACCCAGCCGGGGCCGTTGTCGACCCATGCCAGGTCGACGACGTCGTCGTGGGTGATCCGCAGCGCCCGCACGATCCGCTCGCGGTCGTCGTCGGACACCGCCCCCGACCTGATCAGGGGCGGGGCGGCGAACGCCAGCCGCTGGGCTCCTCCACGGGCCGCGCGTCGCAGCGGGACGAGCCCGGCGGCACACTCCTGCACGAGCCCGTCGGCCGTGCCCGGCACTCCCCCGGCCTCGAGCCAGGCGTGCGCCGTCCCGATCGTCGGGTGGCCGGCGAACGGCAGCTCGGACGACGGGGTGAAGATCCGCAGCCGGTAGTCGGCCGCGGGCTCGGTCGGCCGCAGCAGGAACGTCGTCTCACTCAGGTTGGTCCAGCGGGCGAACGTCTGCATCTGCTCGTCGCTCACCCCGTCGGCGTCGTGCACCACCGCGACCGGGTTGCCGCCGAGACCTGCGCTGGAGAAGACGTCGACCTGTCGGAACTCGAGCATCCCGCCACGCTAGCGGGCCCGGGCCGGGCTCAGCGCGCCAGGACCGGCGGGTCGGCGGAGTCGCGCGTCACCCGGTGGACCTCGACGCAGGGGTCGGCGCGGCCGAGGACGCACTCGTAGATCCGGTAGTCGCCCTGGTCCGGCATCTGGAGCGTGTCCTGGTAACGCTTGTCCTGGAGCCGGTGGAGCACGGTGATGAGGAACGTGTCGTCGCCGACGTAGGTCCACGAGAGCGCTTGGTCGCTGGGCGAGTGCAGCCGCGGCACCTCCTCGCCGGTGGCCGCGTCGTACACGACCAGGTCGTCGTCGAGGGCGGCCATCACGTAGCGGCCGTCGGGCGTCAGGCGCGCGTCGGTGCCGACGACCAGCCGACCGGTGTCGAACGGTTGCGCCTGGACCAGCAGCTCGTCCGGAGCGGCGACCCGGCTCACCCGCGCGCCGGCGGCGGTGTCGACCAGGGCGCCGGACAGCGCGAACGCCTCGCCCGGCAGCGGCTCCCAGGCGAAGTCGCGGTCGCGCACCCGGTAGAAGACCCGCTCTCCGTCGATGGCGATCGGTCCGCTCTCGCCCACGGGCTGACCGCCGCCGGCACCGGGTTCGGCCAGCGAGCGACGGCCGACCTCCTCACCGACGCGGGTGTCGAACGCGACCAGCTCAGGCTCGCCGGCGCCAGGGTCGGCCCAGGCGACCCAGCCGTTGTCGGGCTCGACCACCAGTGGCGTGCCGGGGACCGTCTCACCGATCGGCACCTGCTCGCCGTCCTCCTCGACCAGGAGCACCTGCCCCTGGTCGTCGGTCAGCACCGCCCCGCCGGGGACGGTGACGAGCTGCAGCACGGGCCTCGTGCCGACGGTCACGTCGGCCAGGTGGAGCGTGCCGTTGGCGTACCACGCGACGTCGAGCGGGTTGCGGGCCGGCGCCACGTCGCCGACGGTGTCCAGGCGTGCCGCGAACCAGCTCGCGGACACGAGCACCAGCGCGAGCCCCGCCGCGACGCCGCCCGTCCGCGTCCACAGCCGGCGCCTCCGGGCCCGTGCCGTGTCGGCCACGGCGCCCGGTCGGAGGTGGTCGACCGGGATCGCCTCCAGCGCCAGCCGCACGTCCTGAGCCGCGAGCCGGAGCCGGGCGCCGGGGTAGGTCTCGAGCACGTCCGCCACCTGGTCGTCGGTCAGCTCGGCCACGTGCCGCAGCACCACGACCGCGCGGTCGGCCGGGGTCATCGAGTCGAGTGCGGCCCGCAGCTGTTCGAGCCGCTCTTGCGGCTCAGCCAGCCACTCCGGTACGTCGTCCGCGCGGTCGGGGTCGAGCGCGGCCTCCGTCGGCGTCGGGCCGTCGGGGTGGCGCTTGGCGTGTCGGTCACGGGCGTCGAACAGCTCGCGGTAGACCGCGACGTCGACGTCCTCCTCGCGGCTCAGCCGGGGGAAGTCCGGATGGATCCGGGCCAGGGCGTCCTCGGCCACCCGGTGGGCCGTCCGCTCCGGCACCTCGAGCAGGACGAGGGTTCGCACCAGGGCCGGCCAACGAGCAGCCAGGTAGGCGGCGAACTCGCTGTCGTCCCGGCTCATGGTGGTGGGGATTCGGACCCGCCGCGCGACCGGGTTGGCCTAGGCGTGGAGCGACATCGGACCGTAGACGACCCGGTCGTGCTCCAGCAGGGTCACCTGGGCGACTCCGGCCTCGGCGAGCTCGGCCCAGATCTCCCCCACCCACGACTCGGCGTCCGCCTGGCTGGCGAACCGCTGCCCGGCGTGCTCCTCACCGGCGTCGACCTCGGCCCCGGAGGCGTCCTCGAGCCGCCACCACCAGGGTCGCTCGGTGGGGCTGGGTGGCCGGAAGGTCGCAGGCTGGTCGGGCAGGTTCATGTCAGGCCTCCCGGACGCTGGGGTCGACGAACGGCGGCTTGACGAGCTGGAAGATCTCCCGCCGACCGCGGACGTCGACCCCGACCTCGGCGTCGGGGTCGACCAGGGTGGGCACCAGCGCCAGCCCGATCCCGGTGCGCAGGGTGGGGCTGAACGTGCCGGACGTGACGTCGCACAGCGGCACGTCGGGCAGCAGGCTGACCTTCATGCCCGGACGGGGGATGCCGCGGCCGGTGGCGCGCAGCCCCCGCAGCAGTCGCTTCGGCCCGGTCTCCTTCTCCTCCACGAGCCGATCGCGACCCCAGAACCGCTCCTTCTGCCACCCGACGGCCCAGCCGAGCCGCGCCTCGTTGGGCGTGGTGTCGAGCGAGATGTCCTGGCCGTGCAGCGGATAGCCCATCTCGGTCCGCAGCGTGTCGCGCGCGCCCAGCCCGCACGCGAGGACGTCGTACTGCTGCCCGGCCTCCAGCAACCGGTCCCACACGTCGCCGGCCGCCTCGTTGCGGACGATCACCTCGTAGCCGCGCTCGCCGGTGTAGCCGGTGCGGCACACGACGACCCCGGCGCCGTCGTGGTCGGCCTCCTCGAACGACATGTAGTCGTGCCCGACCGGCAGCCCGAGCGCGCCGAGGACCTCGTCTGACCGGCTGCCCTGGACCGCCAGCACGGCGTACTCCTGGTGGTGGTCGAGCACCTGCAGCCCGTCGGGCGCCTGCTCGCGCAGCCGGCGGACGACCTCGGCGGTGTTGGCGGCGTTGGGGACGAGCAGCACGTGCTCGTCGTCGTGGTAGTAGGCGATCAGGTCGTCGACGATGCCGCCCGACTCGTCGCAGCACAGGGTGTACTGCGCCTTGCCGGGCCGGATCTTGCCGAGGTCGTTGCTGAGGGTGGAGTTGACGTACGCCGCGGCCCCGGGGCCGCTGACGAGCGCCTTGCCGAGGTGGCTGACGTCGAAGACGCCGACCGTGCTCCGGACTGCGGTGTGCTCGGCGACCGTCCCGGCGGGGTACTCGACGGGCATGCTCCACCCGCCGAACTCCGCGAACTTCGCACCCAGGGCGACGTGCCGGTCGTGCAGCGGCGACTGCCGCCCGGCGCTGGGGCTGACGTCGCTCTCGCTCATGCCGCCGAACCTACCGCAGCGCCAACGGCCGGAAGCGCATGCAGCTCGCCCGCCGATCCTCCGGGATCGCCGCGCCGTATCCTGCCCCGGTGACGACCTACCAGCTGCGTTCGGCCAGCCCCGCCAAGACCCGCGCCGACGCCGTGGTCGTCGGCATCGTGCAGGACGCGAAGGGACCCAAGGCCGCCGCCGGCAGCGAGGACGTCGCGAAGGCCTACGGCCGGAAGTTCCGCCCGCTGCTCGCGGGGCTCGGCATCACTGGCAAGGCAGGTGAGGTGCACCGGATCCCGACCAGCGGGGCGATCGCGGCGCCGATCCTGGTGCTCGTCGGGCTGGGCAAGACGCCCGACCAGGTGGCCGTACGTCGAGCCGCCGGCCTGGCCGCCCGCTCGGTCACCAACGCCACGTCCGTCGCGCTGGCGCTGCCCGCCGACTCCCCCACCCTCGTCCGGGCCGTGACCGAGGGCTACCACCTCGGCGGCTACCGGTTCACGACGTACAAGAAGCAGACCGACAGCCCGGCCCCCGGCACGGTCACGGTGCTGTCGCCCGAGGCGCGCAAGGGCGAGACGACCGAGGCGTTCGAGACCGCGCAGGTCCTCGCGATCGCGGTCACCACCACGCGCGACTGGGTCAACACCCCGCCGGGCGACTTCCGGCCGACCGAGTTCGCCGAGGCCGTGGTCGAGGCCGCCTCCGCCACCGCGAAGGGGCGGGGCCGGACCAAGGTCAAGGCCGTGGTGCACGACGAGGCGCAGCTCGCCGAGCTCGGTTGCGGGGGCATCCTCGGCGTCGGGCAGGGCTCGGCGTCGCCGCCGCGGCTGGTCGAGCTCAGCTACGCCCCCAAGGGCGCCGTCGCCCACCTCGCCCTGGTCGGCAAGGGCATCACGTTCGACTCCGGCGGCCTGACGATCAAGCCCGCGCAGGGCATGAGCGACATGAAGTCGGACATGGCCGGTGCCGCCGCCGTGGTGCAGGCCACCCTCGCGATCGCCGAGCTCGGCCTGCCGGTCAAGGTCACGACGTACGTGCCGATGGCGGAGAACATGGTGTCGGGGTCGGCCACCCGGCCGGGCGACGTCCTGACGATGTACGGCGGCCGGACCGTGGAGGTCCTCAACACCGACGCCGAGGGCCGGCTGATCCTGGCCGACGCCCTCGGCCGGGCCACGGAGTCGAAACCCGATGTGATCCTCGACGTGGCCACCCTCACCGGCCACATGGTCCTCGCGCTCGGCGACCGGGTCTGCGGCGTGATGGGTGCCGAGGACGTCGTGGCGGCGGTGGTCACCGCCGGCGACACCGCGGGCGAGGCGCACTGGCCGATGCCGCTGCCCGAGAGCATCGTGGAGCGGGTCCGCGCCAGCAAGATCGCCGACCTGCTGCAGCACGACTGGAACCGCAGCGGCGGGGGCCTGTTCGCCGGCGCGTTCCTCCAGGAGTTCGTCGACGGCCTGCCCTGGGCGCACCTCGACATCGCCGGTCCGTCGTTCCACACCGGCTCGCCCTACGGGCACGTCACGAACGGCGGCACCGGCTTCGCGGTGACGACCGTCTTCGAGTTCGCACGGCAGCTGGCGGACGCGGCCTCGCGGTAGGACCGGGCTAGAGCTCGCCGTCCTTCTTCCGGCGGTTGTAGTCGCGCATCCGCTGCGGGACGCCGACCACGGCCGCGTCGTACGACGGCACCTGGTGCCGGTTGCAGAACTGGTGCGCCCACTGGACCGACGGGACCCGGCGCCGGGTCCACTCGCCGTCGTGCGCCACCAGCAGCAGCGTGACGTCGCTGACGGCGGTCCGGGGCTCGACGAACCCCTCGACACCGCGGCGGGCCACGACGAACTCGCGCAGGTGATCCTCGTCCGCGCGGTCGCTGCCGCGGACGGTGGTCGAGCCCGTGCGGGCGGTGTCACCTGAGGGACGTCGCATCCGCGAGCGTCCCCGAAACCGATCGAACAACCCCATGTGCACCAGTGTGCCGGGTCGGCCGTCGGGGTGGTGTCGACACACTCGGGAGAAGTGCAAGGATGGGCTCGGGCCGAGCGTGCCCAGGTCCACGAGGGCTGACGGAGGGAGCATGGTGGCCGAGGCCGAATTCGACGTACTCATTCTCGGGGCGGGCTCCGGGGGCTACGCGTGTGCGCTGCGCGCGGCGCAGCTGGGGCTGTCGGTGGGACTGGTCGAGAAGGGCAACCTCGGCGGCACCTGCCTCCACGTCGGCTGCATCCCCACCAAGGCGCTGCTCCACGCGGCCGAGGTCGCCGACAGCGCGCGCGAGTCCGAGAAGTTCGGGATCCGGGCCACGCTCGACGGCATCGACATGGCCGCCGTCAACAGCTACAAGGACGGCGTCGTCGGGCGTCTCTTCAAGGGACTCGCCGGGCTCGTCAAGAGCCGCGGCATCACCGTCATCGAGGGCGACGGCCGGCTGACCGGCCCCCGCGAGGTCTCGGTCGGCGGAACGGCCTACACCGGCCGCCACGTCGTGCTCGCGTCCGGCTCCTACAGCCGCTCGCTGCCGGGACTCGACGTCGACGGCGACCGGATCCTCACGTCCGAGCACGCGCTGCGGCTGGAGCGGGTGCCCGCGTCGGTCATCGTGCTCGGCGGGGGCGTGATCGGGTGCGAGTTCGCGAGCGTGTGGCGCAGCTTCGGCGCCGAGGTGACGATCATCGAGGCCCTGCCTCGGCTGGTGGCCGCCGAGGACGAGGCGTCGTCGAAGGCCCTCGAGCGAGCGTTCCGCAAGCGCGGCATCGCCTTCCGGACCGGAACCACCTTCCAGAGCGTCAAGACCACCGACACCGGGGTCGGGGTGACGGTCGAGGGCGCCAGTGACGGGCAGAGCGTGATCGAGGCCGACCTCCTGCTCGTCGCGGTCGGCCGCGGGCCGGTGACCGACGGCCTCGGCTACGACGAGCAGGGCGTCGCGATGGATCGCGGGTTCGTGCTCACCGACGACCGGTGCCGCACCAACGTCGAGGGCATCTACGCCGTCGGCGACATCGTGCCCGGCCTCCAGCTCGCGCACCGCGGGTTCCAGCAGGGCATCTTCGTGGCCGAGGACATCGCCGGGCTCGCGCCCCCGCCGATCGACGAGCTCGGCATCCCGCGGGTCACCTACTCCCACCCGGAGGTCGCCTCCGTCGGGCTGACCGAGGCGGCTGCTGCCGAGCAGTACGGCGCCGACCGGGTGGAGGCGGTCACCTACGACCTGGGCGGCAACGGCAAGAGCCAGATCCTCGCGACGTCCGGGTTCGTGAAGCTCGTCCGTCAGGTCGACGGGCCCGTCGTGGGCGTCCACCTCGTCGGCGACCGGGTCGGCGAGCTGATCGGCGAGGCCCAGCTCATCTACAGCTGGGAGGCCCACGCCGACGACGTCGCGCCGCTCGTCCACGCCCACCCGACCCAGAACGAAGCACTCGGTGAGGCGCACCTCGCGCTCGCCGGCAAGCCCTTGCACGCGCACTCCTGACCGACCCGCCACCCGCTAGCGAAGGAAGACCATGGCCACCGAAGTCTCTCTCCCCGCCCTCGGCGAGTCCGTCACCGAGGGAACCGTCACCCGCTGGCTCAAGCAGGTCGGCGACCAGGTCGCGGTGGACGAGCCGCTGCTCGAGGTCTCCACCGACAAGGTCGACACCGAGATCCCCTCGCCGGTCGCGGGCACGCTGCTCGAGATCAAGGCGAACGAGGACGACACGGTCGAGGTCGGTGCCGTGCTGGCGCTGATCGGCGACGAGGGTGAGGGCGGCGGCGACAGCAGCGACAGCGGCGACGGGGCGGGTCCGAGTCCGACTCCGGTGACTCTGGTGACTCCGGTCAGCAGGAGGCCGGCGGCGGCGAGGACGTGGAGCAGGAGCAGGCCGAGCAGGAAGCCGAGGAGAAGGACTCCGACGGCGAGGCGCCCTCCGAGCAGGAGCCGGCAGCCGAGGAGTCGGACGACTCCGGCGACTCCGGCGACTCCGGCGACTCCGGCGACTCCGGCGACTCCGGCGACTCCGGCGACTCCAGCGACTCCAGCGACTCCAGCGAGAAGCAGGACTCGAGTGAGCAGTCGTCCGGTGGCGGTGGTGGCGGTGGTGGCGGCGGCGGCGGCGGTACGTCGGTCACCCTGCCCGCGCTCGGCGAGTCGGTGACCGAGGGCACCGTGACCCGCTGGCTGAAGCAGGTCGGGGACGACGTGGCGGTCGACGAGCCGCTGCTCGAGGTCTCCACCGACAAGGTCGACACCGAGATCCCCTCGCCCGTCGCCGGCACGCTGCTCGAGATCAAGGTCCAGGAGGACGAGACCGTCGAGGTCGGCGCCGAGCTGGCGATCGTCGGTGACGGCTCCGCCGCGCCGTCCGATGGCGGCGAGGACGAGCCCGAGGAGCAGCAGGAGCAGGCCGAACCGGAGCCCGAGCAGAAGTCCGAGCCCGAGCAGAAGTCCGAGCCCGAGCCGGAGCCCGAGGAGAAGTCCGACGAGGAGCCCGAGGAAGTCCGAGCCCGAGGCGAAGTCCGAGCCCGAGCCTGCTCCGGCGGAGGAGACCCCGGCAGCCGCCCCCTCGGGCGACCGCAGCGAGCCGGCGTCGTACGTGACACCGCTCGTCCGCAAGATGGCGGCCCAGCACGGCGTCGAGCTCACGTCGGTCACCGGCACCGGGGTCGGCGGCCGGATCCGCAAGCAGGACGTGCTCGATGCGGCAGCGAAGGCCAAGGAGGCCGCTGCCCCCGCCGAGGCTCCGGCAGCGGCACCCGCGGCCGCACCGGCTGCGTCGGCCGCTCCGGCTGCGTCGGCCGCTCCGGGGGCGTCCGCCCTGCGCGGCACGACCGAGCCGATGTCACGGCTGCGCAAGGTGATCGCCAAGCGGATGTTGGAGTCCCTGCAGACCTCCGCCCAGCTGACCCAGGTGGTCGAGGTCGACGTGACCGACATCGGCCGGCTGCGCGATGCGGTGAAGGCAGACTTCCTCGCCCGCGAAGGCGTGAAGCTGTCGTACTTCCCGTTCTTCGCGAAGGCGACCATCGACGCGCTGAAGGCCCACCCGGCCCTCAACTCGCAGGTCGACGAGGAGAAGGGTGAGATCACCTACTTCGACGCCGAGCACCTCGCGATCGCGGTCGACACGGAACGCGGCCTGCTGAGCCCGGTCATCCACAACGCCGGCGACCTCAACGTGGCCGGGCTGGCGCGCAAGATCGCCGACGTGGCCGAGCGGACGCGCACCAACAAGGTCAAGCCGGACGAGCTGTCGGGCGGCACGTTCACGCTGACCAACACCGGCAGCGTCGGCGCGCTCTTCGACACCCCGATCATCAACCAGCCGCAGGTCGCGATCCTCGGCACCGGAACGGTGGTCAAGCGGCCGGTCGTGATCGACGACCCGAACCTCGGCGAGACGATCGCCGTGCGCCAGATGGCCTACCTGTCGCTGACCTACGACCACCGGATCGTCGACGGGGCCGACGCCGCCCGCTTCCTGCAGGACGTGAAGGGTCGTCTCGAAGCCGGACAGTTCGACGTCTGAGCCGTCGCCGACTCCCATGCGCTACCTCGTCGCCGGCGGCTCCGGCTTCCTCGGGTCCCACCTGATAGCCCGGCTGCGCGACCAGGGGCACGAGGTCACGCAGCTCGTACGCCGGGCTCCGCGCGCGTCCGACCAGGTGCAGTGGCAGCCGGACGAGGGTGTCCTCGACCCCGACGTGGTGGCGGCGGCCGACGTGGTGGTCAACGTGGCCGGGTCGCCGACGGTCGGCAACCCGCACTCGAGGCGCTGGGCGCGCGAGCTCCGGGAGAGCCGGGTCGACACGACCCGGTTGCTGGCCGAGACGATTGCGGCCAGCGGCGGGCGCGCCACGTTCCTCGCCGGCAACGCGGTCGGCTACTACGGCGACCACGGGACCGAGCCGGTGACCGAGTCGTCCGACAGCCGGGGCGACTCGGTCCTGACGAAGGTCACGCGCGAGTGGCAGGCGGAGACTGAGCCCGCCGCGGCCGCCGGGGCGCGGGTCGTCGTGCTGCGCACGGCACCCGTGATGCACCGGGACGCACCGCCGCTCAAGCAGCTGCGGCTGCTCTTCAAGCTCGGGCTCGGGGCGCGGCTGGGAGACGGTGAGCAGTACTTCCCGATGGTCAGCCTGCGCGACTGGCTGGACGCCGTGAGCTTCCTCGCTGCGGACGCGGACGCTGCCGGAGCCTTCAACGTCTGCTGCCCCGAGACGCCGACCAACGCCGAGTTCACCCGCGCGCTCGCCCGCCTGGTGAGCCGACCTGCGTTCCTGGTCGCGCCGAAGCGAGTGCTGGCCGTGGCGGGCGGTGCCGCCGCGCCCGAGCTGCTGAACTCCACGAACGCCCGCCCGCAGGCGCTGCTCGACCGTGGCTACGAGTTCGCCGACCGGGACGTGACGTCCGTGCTGGCCAGCGGCCTCGCCTGATCGCGCACCTCGGCCACCCGCCAGCGGCCGGCGTCGCGGACCAGGACCACCGTGCGGGTCGACCAGTCGTCGCGTGGCAGCACCGCCCGGCCGTCTTCCCCCACGGCGGCGCCCCCGACCACCCGGTCGGTCACGACGAGCACCAGCCGGTCGGCGGTGGCCGTCTCCACCCGCACGTCCGCGCGCTGCACCGCCAGGCCGTCGACCCGCAGCCCCCGCTCGACGTACGCCGTGAGCAGAGCGGCGTCCGCCCGGCCGGACTCCGACCCCTCGACGTACAGGTCTCGCAGCGCTCGGGCACTCCCCCGCCGCCACGCCTGGGACCGGGACTCGTCCCACGAGCGCAGCACCCCGAGCGCCGCAGTGCGGTCGGGGGCCGGCTGGGCGGCGGCTGTGGGTGGCCGGGCCGCCGGGTCGCCCCGGCCGAGACCGGCCAGCCCGACCGCGAGCAGGCAGCCGAGCAGCGACAGCAGCGCGGCGGTGAGGAGGCGCACCGCGCCCGAACCCGGGGTCACCTCCCCTTCCTACCCGGATCGGCCGGCGCCGGTCCGGCTTATCCACAGCGGTAGGCTCCAGGCGTGACGTTGGACTACCGGATCGCGGGCCTCGGCCCCGACGCCGTCGAGTACCTCGCCGCGTGGGACCTCCAGCGCAACGTCCACGCGGCCGTCGTCGCCGGCACCTACGACGACACGGTGCTGCTGCTGGAGCACCCGCCCGTGTTCACGTGCGGGAAGCGCACCGACCCGCACGAGCGGCCGCTCGATCCCGGTGGCGCGCCCGTGATCGACGTCGACCGCGGCGGCAAGATCACGTTCCACGGCCCGGGACAGCTCGTCGGCTACCCGATCGTCACGCTGCCCGACCACGTGAAGGTCGTCGACTACGTCCGCCGGGTCGAGGAGACCCTGATCCACACCTGCGCCGACCTCGGCGTCACCACCGCGCGCGTCCCCGGCCGTAGCGGCGTCTGGCTGCGCGCCGACCAGCGTGGCCCCGAGCGCAAGGTCGGAGCCCTCGGGATCCGGGTGAGCCGCGGCGTCACCATGCACGGCTTCGCCCTCAACTGCGACGTCGACCTCGGTTGGTACGACCGGTTCGTCCCGTGCGGCATCGCGGACGCCGACGTCACCTCGCTGAGCCGAGAGCTCGGCCGCGACGTCACCGTGCAGGAGGTCATCCCGATCGTGGAGCGGCACCTGTCGACGTACCTGTCGTGGCAGCCCTACGACGCCACCCCCGACTACGAGCCGCGGCCCGAGCCCGGCCGCGTGTCGCGCATCGAACTGGTCGCCCCGTAGTACATACTCCGTATCTATGAGCGACCTCGTCATCGAGACGACCGGTCTGCGCAAGGAGTTCCGTACACGGCGGGGGGGCCTTCGGGTCGCAGTGCAGTCCCTCGACCTGGCGGTCCCTGCCGGCGGCGTCCACGGATTCCTCGGGCCCAACGGGTCCGGCAAGACCACCACGATCCGGATGCTGCTGGGCCTGGCCCGCGCCACGAAGGGGTCGATGAAGCTCTTCGGCACCGAGGTGCCGCACGGCCTCCCCGCGGTCATCGACCGGGTCGGCGCGGTGGTCGAGTCGCCCAAGTTCTCCCCGAACTTCACGGGCCGGCAGAACCTGCAGCTGCTCGCCCGCACCCGCGGGATCCCGACCGAGCGGATCGACCACGCGCTCGGCACGGTGAGCCTCGGCGGTCGCGACCGCGACCGCTACAAGTCCTACTCGCTCGGCATGAAGCAGCGACTCGCGATCGCGGCCACGCTGCTCAAGGACCCGGCGCTCCTCATCCTCGACGAGCCGACCAACGGGCTCGACCCCGCCGGCATCCGCGAGATCCGCGACACGATCCGCACCCTCGGCGAGGAGGGGGTGACGGTGCTGCTCAGCTCGCACATCCTGGCCGAGGTCCAGCAGATCTGCTCCTCGGTGACGATCATCGGCAACGGCCGGATGCTCGCCTCCGGCGAGGTCGACGAGCTCATGGGGGCCAGCAACGTCTACCGGGTCCGGGTGCCCGACCACGAGAGCGCCGTGCGGCTGCTCGGCGAGGCCGGCTTCACGGTCGGGCCCGACGCCGGGGCGATCCGGGTCGAGACCGACCGGCCCGCCGCCGACATCACCCGCACCCTCGGCGAGTCGCAGCTGTGGCTCGAGGAGCTCACCGCCGTACGACCCGACCTCGAGACGGTGTTCCTCGAGCTCACCTCCGGTGAGGCGCTGGGCGAGGGAGACGTGAAGTGATCCGGTTGATCGGCCTCGAGCTCACCCGCCTCCGCTGGAGGCGCGCAGTCGTCGTCCTGCTGGCCGGCTGCACCATCGTCACCGTCGTCATCTTCGCGGGCACCGCGTGGTCGACCCGCCCCATCTCCGAGTCCGACCTCCGGCAGGCGCAGGAGCAGGTCGACCGCGAGCTGGCCCAGCCCTACATGCAGCGCCAGATCCGGCAGTGCGAGAAGCGGCCCAACCGCTACGGCGTCGGCGATCCGGCGCAGTGCGCTGAGCAGATGGGTCCACAGGTCGAGTGGTACGTGGGACGTGACGAGCTCCGTGCCGGCCGGGCGTTCCGCGAGGCCGGGCTCGGCGTCATGACCATCCTGATGGGCCTGCTGATGCTGGTCGGCACGACGTTCGCCGGCGCCGACTGGAATTCCGGCTCCATGAGCAACCAGCTCCTCTTCGAACCGCGCCGGGCGCGTGTCTGGCTGGCCAAGGCGGCGGCGGTCTTCGCGGTGAGCGTGGCCGCCTCGGCCGTGCTGCTGGCCGGGTTCGCGGGCGGCCTCCTGCTGCTGGCGCGATCCCGCGGCCTCGAGGTGCCACCGGAGGTGCCCGGCTGGATGGCCTCGAGCTCCGGACGCGCGGTGCTGCTGATCGGTGCCGCCGCCGTCGGGGCCTACGCCGTGACCATGCTCGTGCGCAGCACCGTCTTCACACTGGGCGCGATGTTCGCGGTCGTGGTGGGCGCCACGCTGGTGATGGCGCTGATCGGGATCAGTGAGGCGTGGTTCCCCAACAAGAACCTCAGCTCGGTGATCTGGAACGGCGCGATCTACTACGTCCAGCCGCCCGACGCCTGCTTCATGGAGGGCCGGGCGCCTCGTGGGCTCGACTGCAACGGTCGCGAGCGGCTCGAGCTCTGGGAGGGCGTCCGCAACCTCGGAGGCCTGCTCGTCATCGCCGCGGGTGCGTCCCTGTGGTCCTTCCGGCGGCGTGACGTGCCCTAGGTACAGTTGCTGGAGTGACCACCACCCCCACCGACCACTCCCCCGCACCCGAGGGCCGGAAGCTGCTGCGGCTCGAGGTCCGCAACGCCGAGACCCCGATCGAGCGCAAGCCGGAGTGGATCAAGACCCGGGCCAAGATGGGACCGGCCTACACCGAGCTCCACGGGCTCGTGAAGTCGGAGGGTCTCCACACGGTCTGCCAGGAGGCGGCCTGCCCCAACATCTTCGAGTGCTGGGAGGACCGCGAGGCGACGTTCCTCATCGGCGGCGACCAGTGCACCCGGCGTTGCGACTTCTGCCAGATCGACACCGGCAAGCCCGAGCCGCTCGACCGTGACGAGCCGCGCCGGGTCGCGGAGTCGGTCCAGAAGATGGGGCTGCGCTACGCCACCATCACCGGCGTCGCCCGCGACGACCTGCCCGACGGCGGCGCCTGGCTCTACGCCGAGACCGTCCGCGCCATCCACGACCTCAACCCCGGCACCGGCGTCGAGAACCTGATCCCCGACTTCAACGGCAAGCCCGACCTGCTGACCGAGGTCTTCGAGTCCCGGCCCGAGGTGCTCGCCCACAACGTCGAGACCGTGCCGCGGATCTTCAAGCGGATCCGCCCCGCGTTCCGCTACGACCGCTCGCTCGGCGTCCTCACCGCCGCCCGTGACTTCGGACTCGTCACCAAGTCGAACCTGATCCTCGGCATGGGCGAGACGCGCGAGGAGGTCAGCCAGGCGCTCCGCGACCTGCACGAGGCGGGCTGCGAGCTGGTCACGATCACCCAGTACCTGCGGCCGTCGCTGCGCCACCACCCGGTCGAGCGCTGGGTGAAGCCCGAGGAGTTCGTCGAGCTGAAGGACGAGGCCGACGAGATCGGGTTCTCCGGAGTCATGTCCGGCCCGCTGGTCCGTTCGTCGTACCGAGCCGGACGGTTGTACGGTCAGGCCCTAGAGCACCGAGACGCTCGCGCGTCCGTCCACTGATCCACGCGACCGCTCGCCGGTCCACGCACACCCCAGGAAGCGCCGAAGAATGTCAGACGTCGACCCGTCCTCGATGAGCCGCCGGAAGCAGATGGCGGCCACCTACCGGATGGCCAAGCAGACCTACCCGCTGCTGCCGTTCCTGCTCCTGGGGACGTTCCTCGTCGCCGGTGCGCTCGGCTTCGCGCTGTTCTCCTGGGTGCTGCCCGGGGCCGGCGTCGTCGGCCTGGTGCTGGCGATCATCGGCGGTGTCATGCTCGGCCTCCTCGGCATGGTGATCCTGTTCGGCCGACGCGCGCAGTCCGCGGCGTACGCGCAGATGGAGGGCACGCCCGGCGCCGGCGCCCGCGCGCTGTCGACGCTGCGGCGCGGCTGGAAGACCGACCAGCTGGTCGCGTTCACCAAGCAGCAGGACATGGTGCACCGGGTCGTCGGGCCGCCGGGCATCGTGCTGGTCGGCGAGGGCAACGCCCACCGGCTCAAGAGCCTGATGGCGACCGAGGAGCGCCGCCACGCGCGGGTCGCCTCCGAGGTCCCGATCCACCAGGTGGTCGTCGGCGACGGCGAGGGCCAGGTGCCGATCCGCAAGCTGGTGCGTCACGTCACGAAGCTCGGCCGCCACGTCAAGGGCGCCGAGCTCACCGACGTGCTGAGCCGATTGAAGGCGATCGACGCGAACCGGTCGAACCTGCCGATCCCGAAGGGCCCGATGCCGACGAGCATGAAGGGCATGCGCGGTCAGATGCGGGGCCGCTGACCCTCATCCCTGGATCAGGTCGGCCAGCAGCGCGGTCTGGGTGCCGGCCACCATGTCGTGCAGTCCTCGGCCGTCCGGCTTGAACACCAGCGGCGGCACGACCAGGCAGATCATCACCGACCGCAGCAGCGCCCGCAGCAGGTCCGGCGGCCGCCGGGTGTCGGTCCGGACCACCCGGACCCGCGTGGCCAGCTGCCCGAACGACCCACCGACGAGCGCGGTGAGCAGCGCCGACTCCAGCGCGAACACGCCGAGCGTGTAGAACCCGGCGTACCGGTCCTCGCTCCACCCCGCCGGCCCGACCAGCAGCATCACGACCAGCGTCGAGGCGATCCAGTCGACGAAAAGCGCGGCGATCCGGCGGGCCCATGACGCGGTCTCCAACACGCGGGCCAGCCTAGAGGGGCTCCGTTCGGCCTCGGTCGCCACCTCCGGGCCGGCCGCCGGGGCAACTGTTACACGGCTGAAACAATCGGGATACGGTCGAGAAACTGCCCCTGCCTAGGTTCGGGGCATCCGGTGCAGAGCCGCACCGGGCATCGTTTCGCACTGATCTTGCGGTCAGCCCGATCGGGCGGCCAAGGAGGACGAATGTTCGCACACAGCGACGAGCTGCTGAAGTTCGTGAAGGACGAGGGCGTCGAGATGGTCGACGTCCGGTTCTGTGACCTGCCAGGCATCATGCAGCACTTCACCGTGCCGGTGTCGTCCTTCGACCAGTCGGTCTTCGACGACGGCCTGAACTTCGACGGGTCCTCGATCCGCGGGTTCCAGGCCATCAACGAGTCCGACATGGCGCTGTTCCCGGACGCCTCCACGGCGTACCTCGACCCGTTCCGCACCGCCAAGACGCTCGTCGTGAACTTCTTCATCCACGACCCGATCACCGGCGAGGCCTACTCCCGCGACCCGCGCAACATCGCGCGCAAGGCGATGGCCTACCTGACCTCCACGGGCATCGGCGACACCGCGTACTTCGCACCGGAGGCGGAGTTCTACATCTTCGACTCGGTCCGCTACTCGACCGGCGTCAACGAGGGGTACTACCACATCGACTCCGTCGAGGGCTGGTGGAACAGCGGCAAGGAGGGCGACAACCTCGGCTACAAGACGCGCCTCAAGGGCGGGTACTTCCCGGTGGCGCCGTACGACCACTACACCGACCTGCGCGACCTCATGGTCAAGAACCTCGAGGGCTCCGGGCTGCTCGTCGAGCGGGCCCACCACGAGGTCGGCACCGCCGGCCAGGCCGAGATCAACTACCGGTTCGACGAGCTGCTCAAGGCCGCCGACGACGTGATGAAGTTCAAGTACATCATCAAGAACACGGCCTGGGAGCAGGGCAAGTCGGTCACCTTCATGCCGAAGCCGATCTTCGGCGACAACGGGTCCGGCATGCACGTGCACCAGTCGCTCTGGAACGACGGCGAGCCGCTGTTCTACGACGAGACCGGGTATGCCGGCCTCTCCGACATGGCCCGCTACTACATCGGCGGCATCCTCGCCCACGCCCCGTCCGTGCTGGCGTTCACCAACCCGACCGTGAACTCCTACCACCGGCTGGTGCCGGGCTTCGAGGCCCCGATCTCGCTCGTGTACTCCTCGCGCAACCGCTCGGCGTCCGTCCGGATCCCGATCACCGGCGCCAACCCGAAGGCCAAGCGCGTCGAGACCCGGTTCCCCGACCCGTCGGCCAACCCCTACCTCGCGTTCTCGGCGCTGATGCTCGCGGGCCTCGACGGGATCAAGAACAAGATCGAGCCCGCCGAGCCGGTCGACAAGGACATCTACGAGCTTCCGCCGGACGAGCTGGCCGAGATCGACCAGGTGCCGACCTCGCTGAACGCCGTGCTCGACGCCCTCGAGGCCGACCACGACTTCCTCACCGAGGGCAACGTGTTCACCCCGGACCTGATCGAGACCTGGATCGACTACAAGCGCACCCAGGAGATCGCGCCCGTGCAGCTGCGCCCGCACCCGCACGAGTTCGAGCTGTACTACGACATCTAGGCCGTACCAGGGCTCTGGCCTGCGGGTAGCACCACCCCGCCCGGAGTCCGCAGATTGTCCGCACCAGCCGCCAACACTGGTTCGATGGCGGTCGTCTGCTCTCATCGGTGTCCGGCCACAGGTGGCCGCGGGTGTCCGGCTCGGCTGCATGAGCGGGCGTAGCTGCGAGGGCCCTTGGTCGCGAGCTCGGTCGGTTCGGCATCGAGGAGTTCGTCTACCGGAAGATGATCCGCGCCGGCTGATCGGTCAGCGAAGGGAGTGGAGGGTGCTCCGCAGCGCCTCGATCAGCTGATCGGCGTGCTCGTCACCGAAGATCAACGGCGGCCGGATCTTCAAGGTCACGCCCTCTTGTGCGGTACGACCGATCAGCACTCCCCTCTCCTTCATGCCCTCGACGATCCGATCGGTGCGTCCGGGGTCGGGACGACCGGTGGCCGGGTCCACGACGTCGACGGCGACCGCTAGTCCCCAGCCCCGTACGCCGCCTACCTGCGGCTCTTCGCTGGCTACACCCTGTAACGCCGTGAGGAGTCGCGCCCCCGTGGTCGCGACGCGGGCAACTACGTGCTCCTCCTCGAGAGCCCGCAGCACGGCGATCGCTGCCGCGCAGGCCGCGGTGCCGCCGCCGAACGTGCTGAAGTAGTCGGTGCCGGCGATGAAGGGGTCCACCAGCTCCCCGGGCCCGCAGACGGCGGCGACCGGGTACCCGTTGCCCATCGGCTTGCCGAGCGTCACCAGGTCGGCCGGCACCTGGCCGGCAACGAAGCTCCACAGGGCGTCGCCGGTCCGCCCGTGCCCGGCCTGCACCTCGTCCGCGACGTACAGTCCGCCCGCCGCGTGCACGGCGGCTGCGGCCTCGGCGGTCCACTCGTGGGCCGGCCCGCGGATGCCGTCGCTGGTGAACACTCCGTCGACGAACATGGCCGCCACGCCATGGCCACTGGCGGCCAGGCTCTCCACTGCTGACGCCACCGCAGTGGATCCGGCAGGTGGAGGTTCGACCAGTCGCGTGTGCGGCGGCGGCGGACTGTCGCCCCAGCTCTCGGGCGAGAACGCGAACGTCGCCTCCGTGACGCCGTGATAGGCCCACGAGGTCACGATGCCGCCCGTGGCGCCGGTGGCATGACGCGCGATCCGCCACGCCAGGTCGTTCGCCTCGCTGCCGGAGTTCACGAGCAGGACCCGGTCGAACCGAGCCGGGAGGGTGGCCAGCAGCCGTTCGGCCAGCTCGACCGGAGCCTCCTGCAGATAGCGGCTGTTGGTGTTCAGCGTGGCCAGCTGCGAGCAGACCGCGTCCACGACCGCCGGGTGGGAGTGCCCCAGCACCGGCACGTTGTTGTAGGCATCGAGGTAGCGGCGCCCGTCGGCCCCCTCGAGGAACACTCCTCGGCCGCTCACGAGGTGCACGGGCTGGGCGTAGCTGACCTCGAGCCCGCCCATCACCTGCGAGCGCGCGCGGAGCAGCTCGGAGGTCGACCGACGCCCGTCAGGCAGCCGGGACGGCGGGCTGGTCAGCCCGCCCGCCAGGGCGGTGGTGAACCGCGCTGTCAGCGTGTCGAGACCCACGGCGAGCATCGCCTCCAGCTGGCCGTACGCCTCCTCGTCGATCTGCGGCGCGGAGCCCAGCTGCTGGGTACGCCACGCAGTGATCAGGACGCAGGCGGCATAGCGCCCGGCCATCAGGTCGGCGAGCAGTCCGACTTCCTGCGGCTCCAGCGGCGTGGCGGCGGCGTACCCGGCCAGCACGTCGGCAGCGAGGTCGAGTGCTCCCTCGCGACCGCTGAGCACATCGGCCGCCGCGACGGCCAGGTCGCAGATCAGCGCGGTGTGCGTCATGTCCCCGAAGTCGGTCACACCCGTGATCGCCAGTGAGTCGTCCACGAGCACGTTGGTGGGGGCGAAGTCGTTGTGCACCACCTGGGCACGCACCCTCGCCAGCTCCGGCGCGACCCGCTCCTCGAACCGGTCGAGCACGGCGCGCACCACCGGTCGCCGCGCCTGGTCGACGGCCGAGAGCCAAGGCCGCAGCTGCGGGAGTCGCCGGATGTCCCACGCGATCGGGTAGGACGCGGCGGGATGCACGAACCCGCGCAGCGCCTGTCCGAGTCGGGCCGACACGCGCCCCCACTCCCGCATGTGGGTGGGGCCCATCTCCTCAGGCTCGGGATGCCGCCCCTCCAGCCAGGTCATGACCCACGCCAGGGAACGCCGGCCATCGAGCCCGGTCAACGCCACCGCTCGCTCACCCCCTCGGGTCAGCACCACGTCGGGCACTGGCAGGTCGGGTGCCACGGCGCGGATGTGGCACATCGCTGAGAACTGGAAGTCCACCACCTCCTCGGTGTCCGCAGGGTTGTGGACCTTCAGCAGATAGCGACCGTGAGGCGCATCGAGCCTGAAGTTCCGGTCACGCTCGCCGTGGACGGCGGTGAGCTCCCCCTCCAGCCCCCACAGGTTGGCCACGGCGTCGTGCAGCGTGGACCGGTCGAGCTCCGGTGCCGACACAGCCAGGGGATCGTTCGTCGATGCGGTCACCGGCCCATTCTGGCGGTCCGGGTAGCCAGCACGTCCCCCATGCCCACGACGCGTCCCTAAGGTGCCCGCGCGCCCCGCCAGAATGGCGGTGGCATCGTCGAGCGATCCGATGGCGGCCATGCCTCCTGTGAGCTCGACGAAGCGACACACGGCGTCCACCTTCGGACACATGGAAGCAGTTCGAGGAGCTCTCGGACGGGAAGTGGCGCCCGTGGAGATCGAAACGGTGGACCCCACCTTGACCAAGCGGCCCTCGACATCACCCGGCAGGTCGAGAGCCGCTGGCCGCAGAACGGCGTGAGCTCTGGCTCACGGTCCCCTGTCGTTGGTTGGAGCAGCGACCGCCACTCCGTTGCCTAGACCGTCATCGCGACGGTAGAAGGCTGCCCCAGTGCCCGCGATGACAGCGAACAGCCCAAGACCGCCCGCAGTGGCCAGCCAGCGGTGGTATTCAGCCTCGCAGCCGGCCGGACGCCATGGGCGTCGGACGAGCCGAGCTCGGCTGCAGCCTCATAGAACAGGTGGGGTCCGCGACAGGACATGTCGGGAGGTACCCGTGTCCGAGGTGACGTGCCCCTCGGCGGCATGAGCGGACGACTGCCCCACGCGGTTCCTACGGGGAGTCACGGCAGGCGCTGATCCATGCGGCCACCGACGGTCAACGGAGCAGGCGGACAGGTCCCCGCCGACCAGTCAGGCCTGAACGGGGACCTCGTAGATCTGGTCCGCCGGGTGTCCGGCCCGCTCGTGAATGCGCTGAACGGCTTCGGCGCTCGGACCTTCCGACAGGCAGAAGACCATGCCGCTCTTGGGGTCAGCCCACGCGTGCTTGAAGTTGACCCCCTCGTCGTCCTGGATGGCGAGGTCCGCATCGTGGGCCTCGTGAAGCGCCTCTGGGGTTACTCCCTGCATGGTGGTGTGCACGTCCATGAACTCGGGCATCGTCGTCCTCCTGCGTCCGGGTGGCTGAAGTGTTGGCGACGTGCCCCACTGATCGGGTCTTGCGGCACCCGCCGCTCACGTTCGAACGTACTCGCCGACGCGACCGTCTCGACCCACGCCGCAGTAACGAAACCTGAGCAAGCGTGATTGGCTGGCGGTGGCCACCAGTGAATCCCAGCGCGGCAGCGACGAGGGCCTGCCCGGGCCGGCGTCACCGGCGCCAAGGAAACAACGGCCCCGCCGACACTGCTCGAGCGACGACGGGACCGATGCCTTCTCCCCCTGGTGCGGACTGTAGGCCTTCCGGGTGACATCGCAGCATCGAGCACGTGGACTCTCGGACGTCGGAACACCCCCGCTGGGGAACAACGTGAGTCCGGCAGCGGGGGTGTCCCCACCCAGCATCACCCGCCCGAACCCGGACCCGGCTCACCCGATCGGCGCAGAACCCGGCGGGTCGAGGCCGTCTGCGCGTCGCCGGGCCGGTTCGCCTGGTCGCGCGAACGTCGTGGCACAACGCCCAGGCAACCTCACACCGTCTCCCTACGCTCTGGAGTGGCCCTCTCGCTCATGGGGTTCGGGGGAACTCGTGAGCGGGGACAGAGGGCACGTGCGTCCGTCTCGCCCGTGATCAGGGGATCGGGGAGCAGGGACGGACAACCGCCCCCGGCAGTGGCTCTGCCGGGGGCGGTTCTGTGCGCTGTGCCGTGCGTGCCGGCGGACGTTCTGGGATCGGGCGGGGGTCTGACGGGCGTTCCACCTAGCCCGATCGGACCATGCGAACTGTCGCCGAACAGCGGGCTACACGAGGCCCGTGCGGAGCCTAGAGTCTGGGTCAGCATCTCCGGCAAAGAGCGAGTGTCCATCTCGACACCGTGGCCCCCGCACCCCCCGCGGGGGCTTTGCTCTTTCCAGGCCCGTTCGCCTGCGCGGGCAATCCCTCGACCGGCACCACAACATCGCCTGGTTCTTCTCGGTGGCTGGTGGCCGTTCCTGAGTCGAGAGCTCAGGCGTCCGTGTCGACGAGGCGGCCGTCCAGGGTGAGCGGGTTGTCCTCGTTGATGGCCAGCACGGCCTCGGTGAGGTCGGGCTCCGGGTCGATCGGACGGCGGTCGAGGTGCACGCCGGCGATCATGCAGCGGACCGACCCGCCGGCGAGCTCGATGGTCGGGATGTCGACGGAGACGATCTCGCACGAGTCCTCGATGGCCGCGACCTGGTCGGGGCGGAGGCTCCGGCGGGCCCGGGCCGACATCGCCATCACGTAGCGACGCCTGCCGTCCGGCGTACGACCGCAGAGCTCGACGGCGTTGCCGGCGAACTCCCGGACCTGCTCCTCGGTCAGCCCGACCACCGTGCGCCCGTTGACGGTGAGCCGCTCGCGAACCTGCTCGCGGCGCTGCTCGTCGGGGATCAGGTCCAAGGCCATCAGCGCGACCTCGGTGCCGACGCAGGCCATGACGTTGGTGTGGTAGACCGGCACGCCGTCGGAGTCGACGGCGTCGAACGCCATCGGCTCGTAGTTGAAGTCCGTGCAGAAGCGCTCGAGCACATTCGTGTCGGCGCGGTAGCTGCGCGCCGTGTAGGCGACGCGCGAGACGTGGTCGAGCACCATCGCGCCCGTGCCTTCCAGGAAGACGCCGTCGGGCTCCAGGCCGGAGTAGTCGACGATCGTCTGGACCCGGTAGTGCGACTTCAGCAGCTCCAGCACGTCGGCGCGGCGCTCGTGACGCCGGTTGGAGGCGTACATCGGGAAGACCGCGACCTTGCCGCCGGCATGGGTCGAGATCCAGTTGTTGGGGAAGACGCTGTCCGGTCGGGTGTGGTCCTCGTCGTCGAAGACGTGGACCCGGACACCGACGGCCCGCAGCGCCTCGGCGACCGCGTCCATCTCCATCAGAGCGCGGGCAGAGATCGCCTCGTCGGACTGCCCCTCGGGGGCGTCGGACTGGAAGGCGTTGTCAGCCGCGGTCGCCGGGTTCGGCAGGAACTTGTCGGCGCGGACGAGGATGACTGCGGACGGGGCCTGTGCACTCACGTCGTCGCAATCTAGACGACGAACCCCGTTGGCGGTCGACCGCCTCGCGCGAGAGAGTCAGGACACGTTCTCCAGGACGACGGCGAGCGCCTGCCCGACGCCGATGCAGATCGCCGCGACCCCCCACCGGTCGCCCGACTCGCGGAGCCGCGCAGCCAGCGTCCCGAGGATCCGCCCACCCGAGGCGCCCAGCGGATGGCCGATCGCGATCGCCCCGCCCTTGGCGTTCACGATCTCCGGGTCGATGCCCCACAGGTCGAGGCACGCGAGGGACTGCACCGCGAACGCCTCGTTGAGCTCCACGTGGGAGACGTCCGACCACCCGATGCCAGCGCGGGCCAGCGCGCGCGCCGCTGCCTCGACCGGAGCGATGCCGAACCACTGGGGGTCGGTGCCGGCGGCTCCCCGGCCGGCGACCCGCGCCAGCGGCGCCGCGCCGATCCGGTCGGCCGCGGACTCGGAGCCGAGCAGGACGGCGGACGCACCGTCGTTCAGGGGCGAGGCGTTGCCTGGCGTGATCGTCCCTTCGGGGCGGAACGACGGCGTGAGCCCGGCGAGGCCCTCGACGGTCGAGCCCGCCCGGATGCTTTCGTCACGGACCAGGTCCGTGCCGGGCACCGGGGTGACGAGGTCGTCGTAGAAGCCGGCGGTCCAGGCAGCGTCGGCCAGCTCGTGCGAGCGTACGGCGAACGCGTCCTGCCGCTCCCGGCCGATCCCGTAGCGGTCCGCGATCAGCTCGTTGGCCTCCCCGAGCGAGACCGTCCACTCCGCCGGCATCCGCTCGTTGACGAGGCGCCAGCCCAGCGTCGTCGAGACCAGCGCCGCGTTGCCCGCGGGGTAGCCGCGTGACGGCTTGGGCACCACCCAGGGGGCGCGGGTCATCGACTCCACTCCTCCGGCGACCACGACGTCCGCGTCCCCCGACTCGACGGTCCGGGAGCCGATCATCGCCGCGTCCAGCGACGAGCCGCAGAGCCGGTTCACGGTGGTCGCGGTCACGGACGTCGGCAGCCCGGCCAGGAGCACCGCCATCCGGCCGACGTTGCGGTTGTCCTCCCCCGCCTGGTTGGCGCAGCCCCAGACGACGTCCCCGATCGAGGCGGGGTCGAGCACCCGGCGCCTGCGCGAGCACGCCCCCCAGGACGGTGGCGGCAAGGTCGTCGGGCCGGACCTCGGCCAGCGCCCCGGCGAACCGGCCGAACGGCGTGCGGGTGGCGGCGTACACGAACGAGGCGGTCATGGGGTCAGTCTCCCGGAGTCCGGGAGGGCGGTTGAACTCTGCCCCTGCGGCGAGCAAGGTGGAGGCGACGGCTCGGGAGGCGTCCTCGCGGTGCCGTCGACGAGGAGGTGCTCGTTGGATCCCTTCGACCGACTGCCCGCGCTGGTGCGGTGGACCCTGCGTCTCGAGGAGGCGGCCGCTCTCGACCGGCCGGTGCGCACTCTCGAGCCTCACGTCCGATCGATCTTCGGGAGCGGGACGCGCGGCGCCCTCCTGCGCGGGGACTGGTTGGGGCACGCGGTGCACCCGCTGCTCACCGACCTCGTCCTCGGCACCTGGACCTCGGCGACCGTGCTGGACCTGGTCGGCGGGCGCGAGTTCTCCGCACCGGCACAGACGCTGGTCGGCACCGGACTGCTGGCCGCCGGCCCCACCGCGTGGACCGGCTGGGCCGAGTGGTCGGGCGCCGAGCCACGCGACCAGCGCGTCGGCCTCGTCCACGGGGTAACCAACGGCGTCGCGATCGGCGTGTACGCCGCGTCGTGGGTCGCCCGGCGGCGCGGCCGTCACGGCACGGGCGCACAACTCGCCCTCCTCGGCGCAGCGGTCTCGGGCGCCGGCGCCTACCTCGGCGGCCACCTCGCAGCAGCGCGCAAGGTGGGCAGCCATCATCCCGGCTACGGTCGCTGAGGATCGGTCACCGGTTCGAGCAGGCCCGCCGGCAGCCACTCCTCGACCACGATCCAGCCGTCCGCGTCGCGGACCGGGTGCACCACCCGGCCGTGCCAGCCGGGTGCCCGCTGCTCCCACTCCAGCAGCAGGCCCGGCACACGGCCGTCGGCCCCGATCACCCAGCAGTGGCGCGCCCGCGGCGACGTTGGCAGCACTGGCGCCGCCGACGCCTCACGACCCCGGGCGGCACGCTCGGCGAGGCTGCCGAGGTCGCGTCGTCGTCCCATCCCGCCAGCCGCCATCGTGCGAGCGTATCGAACACTTGTTCGACAGTGGCACGCCATGGGCAGCGCCGATGGAAGATGGCGGAACAAACCACGAGCGGAGGAGACCCATGCTGACGCTGGTCGCGGGCGGTGTGCTGGTCCACCAGAGCGAGCTGCTCCAGAACAACGCCGTCGTCGTGCAGGGCGAGGCCGGCGTCCTGGTCGTCGACCCCGGGCTGACGGGCGACGAGCTGGCCTGCCTGGCGAACGACGTCCGCGAGCTGGGGCGGACCGTGGTGGCGGGCTTCGCGACCCACCCCGACTGGGATCACGTGCTGTGGCACGCCGAGCTCGGCGACGCGCCCCGCTACGGCACCGTCCGCTGCGCGGCGGCCATGCGAGATCTGCGTTCGAGCGCTGACTGGCAGGCCCGCGTCGCCGAGGGCTTGCCGCCGGAGATCGCCGGGGAGGTTCCGCTGGACCCCTTCGGCCTCATCACCGGCCTGCCCGCCGGCACCCCGCAGCTTCCGTGGAACGGTCCTCCGGTCCGGGTCGTCGAGCACCCGGCGCACTCCCCGGGCCATGCGGCACTGGTGATCGAGGAGCGCGGCGTCCTGATCGCCGGCGACATGCTGTCCGACGTCTTCGTACCGATGCTCGACGACTTCACCAGCAGCGACGACCCGGTCGAGGAGTACCTCGTCGGACTGCAGATGCTCGAGGACGCGGCGGGCGACGTCGAGGTCGTCGTCCCCGGTCATGGCTCCGTCGGCCGGGGCGACGAGGTGCGCTCGCGGATCGACCTGGACCGCGCGTACCTGCACGCCCTGCGTGACGGCCGGGTGCCCGACGACCCTCGGATCGGCCCGGCGGCGAAGCCCGGCTGGGAGTGGGTCAGCGACATCCACGAGGGCCAGGCCCGGAGCGTCGCCAGACGGGCTGAGCACGACGCGTCGTCCGGCTAACGATCGGATCGCGGGACAAGGGAGCGGTCCTGACCTCCCCCCGGCAGCCAGGACCCCTCCGACGCACGGACCTTAACCCCGGGCCGCGGGCTCGCACTTCCTCCGATCGGGTGTGTGATCGGGACGCAACGGCTAGCGCAGCCCGGCGAGGACAACCGGGCCGCCGTCGCGCCAGCGCCCGGTCAGGGTCTGGTCGGCCTCGATCTCGTCGCCGACCCGGCGCACCAGGACCAGCTCCGCGCCGGCCGCCGACCCGGACCCGCTCCCCCTCACCGTGGCGGACGACGCGCGCGGCTCGCGCTTGCCGTCGGACTCGAGCTCCTGGTCGGCCTCGCGGCCACCGCTCGCGATCGTGGCGGTCATGGTGGCGACCAGGACCGGGTCGGCGGCGCCGTCGTACACCCACCGCGGGCCCAGGACGGAGTGGTCGCTCGTGCCGATCAGGTCCTTCTCGGCGCCGGCGAGCGGCGCGGCGCGGTAGGTCACCGGGACGTGCAGGATGGTGCCGTCGGAGGCGCCGAGGATGAACCCCTCCATCCCGACCTCGCCCTCCGGGTCGTCGAGCCGGTAGGCGCCGAGGTGGTCGTACTCGCCACCTGGCCACCACGGCTGCGTGGCGAGCCACGCGGTGAGGAGCTCGCGCTTGCTCGGGGTCAGGGTCGCGGCATGCAGCAGGGCCATGGCACGACCCTAGGGCGTGGCACGACAGGGCACGATGAGCGGCATGGCCGACTGGCGAGCACTGCTGGAGGAGGAGCGGCGACGGACCGTGGGGCGACGTGACGCGCTCGTCGCGGACTACGACGGCGTCGTCGCCGCCTCGCGGGACACGAACGCCGACGACGAGCACGACCCGGAAGGCGCCACCATCGCGTTCGAGCGGTCACAGGTGGGCGCCCTCGTCGCGCTGGCTCGGGAACACCTGGTCGAGGTCGACGCCGCGCTCGCCCGGCTCGACGCAGGGACGTACGGCGCGTGCGAGCGATGCGGCGAGCAGATCGCCACCGACCGGCTGACGGCGCGGCCGACGGCTCGCCGCTGCATCGCCTGTGCGGGTCGCTGAGCGGCGCGACCAACCGAGAGGGAACGAGCCGGGTGACGCTGGTGGGCGCGTCGATGGGCGGCTCGATCGTGACCGACGTCGGCCAGGAGGCTCGGCGCGGACGTGATTGTCAACCTCTCCGGTCCGAGCCGCTTCACCGACGTACGACCCCTGCTGCCGCCGGCCCGCACGATCCGGGTGCCGGTACGTGGCCGCTCCCGAGGGGCACGGCTACACCATGCTGACCGCGAACGCGTTCAGCAACGATCCGGCCGACACGCGCCCCACCGCGCTGGGCAGGCTCGTGCTGCGGTGACTCCAGGGGGGAGTCGGTCGAGGCGCCTCGTCTACCGGTCGTGACGCGGCTCGAAGTCCTCCGGCTCGGAGTCGATCATGTAGTTCCGGTCCTGCTTGATCTGCTCGACGGTGTGCTCGAGCCAGGCGTCGTCGCCGGTCTCGATGTCGCGCTCGGCGAGCTGCTGCCGGAGGTAGGACACAAGGTCGTCGGTCGTGGCCGCGTCGTGCGCGACCGACGTCGCGTCCACGGCGGCCTGGAGGTCGCGGTCGTAGCTGGCCATGGTGTCTCCTCGGATGGGTGTCGGCTCGTCCTGGTCAGTCCGCGGTGCCGCCGGGCTCCAGCCTGGCGCCTCGGGGCACCTCGGAGCCGGGGTTGATCACGGCGTCGTTGCCGACGAGCACGATGTCGTCGCTGTCGTCCAGGTCCGCGTCGTCGGAACCCACGCGAGCACCGCGGCCGACCCGGACCCGCTTGTCGACGATGGCCCGGCTGACCGTCGCGCCGGCTTCGACCGTCACGTCGTCGAAGAGCACCGCGTCCGTCACCTGCGCCCCGGCCTCCACGCGTGTGCCCGGCCCGAGCACGCTCCGTACGACGCGGCCGGAGACCACGGACCCAGGGCTCAGCAGGCTGTCGACGACCTCCCCGCCGTCGAGCACCCGGGCGGGTCCACGCGAGGCGTGGCGCGTCAGGATCGGCCAGTCGGGTACGTCGAGCAGCCCGGCGTCGTCACGCAACAGCTCGTGGTGGGCGCGCAGGTAGTAGTGCGGCTGACCGAGGTCGCGCCAGTAGCCCTCGAGGGCCAGCGCGCCGGTGCGGCCGCGCTCCACCAGCCGCGGCAGGAGGTGGTCGCCGAAGTCACCCAGCCCGGAGTCGCCGGCGGGCGCGTCGGGCCCCAGCTCGCGGTGGAGGTCCTGCAGCACCTCGAGCAACACCTCGCTGCGATAGGCGACGATCTCGGCCGCGACCGTCCCGTGCGGCGGGTCGTCGGGCTTGTAGTCGACCCGCACCACCCGGTCGTCCTCGACCGTGATCACGGCGTGGTCGGACGCGTCCTCGACGTCGACCTCGGTCGTGACGACCGTGCACTCGTGGTCGCCGTCGAGGTGGGCCTCGATCAGGTCGCGGAAGTCGAACCGGTAGACGTGGTCGGCGCTCATCACCAGCACCACCGACGCCCCCGACTGCTCGATCTGGTCGCGGATCCGGTAGAGCTCGTCGGCGTTCCCGCGGGCGAAGCCCTCCTCGTCGGCGCCGCCGGTGCCCTCCTCGGGCATCAGGAGCCGCAGGCCCCCGCTGGTCCGGTCGAGGTCCCAGGGGCGGCCGTTCGCGACCTGGTCCTCCAACGAGGTGCCGTGGTACTGGACCGACAGCCAGACCTCGCTGATCCCGCTGTGGGCCAGACTCGACAGGGAGAAGTCGATCAGCTGGTAGATCCCGGCTACCGGCAGCGCCGGCTTCGCCCGCTCGCGGGTCAGCACGTCCATCCGGTTGCCGGCTCCCCCGGCCTGCACCAGGGCGAGCACGTCCCTGGGGGTGAACCCGAACCTCGTCATCGACTGCCTCTCCGCCCCGCCGGGGACCACCGTAGGGACCGAGCGGGTCCCCGGGACCACCCTTGCGGGTGTCACCTCGTCACGCCAGCAGCACGAGCGATCCCAGGGCGAACATCCAGCTCACGAAGCTCCCGACGAGGAAGTACTCGGTCACGACGTGGATGCCCGGGCCGCGCTCCTCGTCACGTGCGGCCTGCAGCTCCGGCCAGCGCAGCAGCCCCTTGGCCGCGACCACGATCGAGGCGGCCGTCAGCTGGCCCGCCAGCCCGAGCCCGACGATGAAGACGCGCTCCATCGGGCCGAGCAGCCGCCCACCCTTGAGCCGGTACGACGGGACCGACCGGCCCGCGGCGCGCGCCGGGTTGACGGTGCCGGTCGCAGCGAGCACCAGCCGTACGAGCACGTTGCCGGTCGAGAGCTGCACCAGCATCACGCCCCCGAGCAGCAGCGCCTGTTCCGCGGCCAACCCGGCCAGCACGGTCAGCGGGGTGTGGTCGAGCCACTCGCCGACGAGGCCGCCGGCGTACGCCTCGAACACCGACAGCGCGATCGTGATGACCAGGCCACCACCGAAGACGGCCAGCGGCACCCACTCCCTGCGGGCGGCGAACCCGCGCGTGACCGCCTGTCCCCAGGCCAGCACGATCACCACGACGAGCACGAGGATCAGCACCTCGCGCGGCTCGGTCAGCTCGGACAGCAGTCCCAGCAGCAGCGCGGTGGCGGCGCCGACGGCCTCCGGCACGTGCCGCATCGGGCGCACCGAGAACACGAGGTCCGTCACGCCGAACCCGATCAGCAGCAACGCGGTCCAGATCATGGGACTCCCAGCTCCTCGTCGGCGGCGACCAGCGCGGCCAGCCCGTCGGCCCGGACCCGCTGGGAGACGGCCGACGCGCTGATGCCGAGCTCCTCGGCGAGCGCGCGCTGGCTGCTGCCGGCCACCAGCCCGCGCAGCACCAGCAGGGACCGGTCGGAGAGCCCGCCGACCAGCTCGTCACGCAGGATCAGCATGGCCTCGAGCGTGGCAGGGTCGGGACCCTCGACCTCGTCGGCGCGCCGGAAGACCGTCCGTCGGTGGCGCGATCCGGGCCGGTCCTCGGCCTCCGCGGCTGCCTCGATCGCGGCCCGTGCGGCCCACCAGCCGGGGCCGTCCTCGACCCGCGGCTCCTCCTGGAGCACCCGGACGTCGCCCCAGCCGAGGCCGTGCCGTACCTCGACCTCCGGCGCCAGCGCGAGCCGGAGCCGCAGCGTGGCTCGCACCGCGTCGCCGAGCCGCGCGAAGCCGCCCTGGTACTCGTCGCCGACCGTGATCCGCAGCGGCGTGACCGGCGCGAACGTCGCGTTGACCTCGGCCAGCGCCGCCCCGAGCCGGCGGTGGACCTGGTCACGGTCGGGCGCGCGCCGCGCGTGGCGGACGTCCCCGATGAGCGTGGCGATCGGCATGCACTTCACCTCGGGCGAAGATTAGCACAATGCTTCACTCAGCCGCTACATAAGCGATGCGCTTCCGTCACGCGGTGCTGTCGAACCAGCCCGCCAGCGCCGGCACCCGGCGGATCACCAGGTGGTCGAGCAGGAGCAGGACCACCAGCGAGATCCCGAAGAACGGCAGGAGGACGCCGAGCCCCATGATACCGGCAGCCAGCCACGGCGTGGTCCGCAGCGGCAGTCGACCCCGGGGCGCCGCCACCGTGGTGGCGCCGCGCGGCCGGCGCCGCCACCACATCAGCGGCCCGGTGACGCACGACGCGATCACCGCCAGGCACGCGAGGGCCGAGACGACGAGGTTGGCGCCGCCCAGCGCTCTTCCCTCGTGCAGCCCGATCCCCATCGAGACCACCTGGGCCAGCGCCGGGTAGTCCTCGAAGCCGTACGTCGAGACCACGTCGCCCCCGTAGCGGTCGACGTGCACCGTGCGCTCGTCGGACGGGGCGTCGAAGGCGTATCCGATCACCGAGAACACCGCGTCGTCGTCGCCGGGGATCGTGACCGTCAGCGGATGGCGCAGCCCGGCCTCGTCGGCGACCACGACGGCCGTGTCCACCGTCGCGACGCTGCGCTCCTCCCCCGGCCCCGGCGTCCTCGACGACGGGGCCTCCTGGTCCTGCTGCGCCCAGGGGAGCTGGTCCCGGTGGCTGTGCGGCAGCGACTCGTCGAGGGTCGAGGTCGGGTCGGAGATCGCACCGGGGTCGGTGCTCCAGAGCGACGACCCCTGCTCACTGGCGAGCCGCTGGGCCTGCTCGCCCCAGAACCCGGTCCACGGCAGACCGGACACGAGCAGGAACAGCAGCCCGGCGCCGACGAACGCGCCGACGAGGCCGTGTCGGTGCCGGAGCCTGGCTCCGGGACGACCGCGGGCGGCTGCCCGTCGACGGGCCCGCCACCCGCGCACGAACAGGTAGTAGCCGCTGCCCGCCATCACGATCGCCCAGCACGCCGCCAGCTCGATGACGGTGTCGCCAAAACGCCCCGCCATCAGCTCGGAGTGCAGCCGCACGGCGTAGCCCGAGAGGGTCGCGTCGGGGTCGAGGGAGCCGAGCGCACGCAGCGAGTACGGATCGACGTACACGTCACGGGTGGCTCCGTCGGGCATCCCGAACGAGAAGACCGTGCTCCGGTCGGCTGCCGACGGCTCGGTCATCGACATCGGCACCCCCTCGGGGACCTCGCGCTGCGCGACGACGAGCTGGGTGTCGTAGGGCTGGGACACCGGGTTCGCCGACGGCTCGACGAACATCAGGTCGTGGTGGATCAGCGGCTCCAGCTGGAACCGGAACAGATAGATCAGCCCGGTGCTCGCGAGCACGAGCAGCACGGGGATCACGAGGAAGCTCGCGTAGAAGTGCCAGCGCCAGACGGCGCGGAACAGCCCGGGTCGCGCGCGCCGGTCGACGGGTGGTGGGGCGCCCGGGTCGGGACGCCCGGACGTGCGTAGGTCGGTCATGTCGCTCCTGAGGTCTGGTGCGCGCGGGCGCGCGAGGACGCCACGCAGGCGGGCGCGGTCGGACGCGCCCGCTGCCGGCCGGGTGGCTGAGGGGCCGGATCAGCCGGCCAGGAGCGTCGGCGGACCGCGCCGTACGACGGAGCGCGCGAGCAGCCGCACCGCGACCGGGTCACGGCGGACCGGGGTGGTGCGCACCCGGGTCGGGGCGGGGGCCGGCACCGGCCGGCTCAGCACGAGCAGCAGCGCACCGGCCGCGAGCGCGAGCACGGTCCAGAGGCACCGCTCGCCGTGGGCGAGCCACAGTGCCACGACCCCGGCGGCGGCCAGGTGGGCCGCCATCATCGGCGCGTGCGCGACCAGGTCACCCAGTGCGCCGGAGCTGCCGGCGGTGACGCCGCCGGTGCCCTGCCCCGCCTGGTAGGCATCGAGCAGCGAGCCGACGCGTCGGCCGTCGACGACCGGGACCGCGAGGTCGGCCCGGTCGACCGCCGCGGCCGGCGGGTGGGACTGGCCGTGGTGGCCGGCGAAGCCGCTGAGCACGAGGTGCACCAGCGCCTGCCCGCCTCCGATGAGGACGGTCAGCCGCAACGCGGAGGCGGGACGGGCGAGGCCGGCGGCCGCGAGCACGGTGGTGGCCGCGACCAGCGCCATGATCACCGGCGGACCGGGCAGCCGCCCGTCGGCCATGACGTGGCCGGCGGCGCCGACGAAGCAGGCGACGGCCGCCACGAGCGCAGCGCGGCACCACAGCAAGCCGCCCCGTACGGTGCCCGTCACGTCGGCCATCCTAGATCGGCGGCGGATCAGGCCACGAGCCGGCCGAGGCGCGCGGCCACGTCGGCGGGGTCGTGCGCGAGCGCGGCTTCCGAGCACATGAGCTCGCCGACGACGCGACCGGGCTCGTCCGCAGCGCGCCACAGCCCGCACAGCTGGACCTGCTCGTCCTCCATCACGCCGATCAGCCGCTCGTTGACGGCGTCGGCGTCGCCGGCCGCGAACACCTCGAACGTCGGGATGTGGGGCGGGTCGGGGTGCGGTGTGATGCCGTGGGCAGGCAGCTCGGCGGCCAGGGCGCGGGCCCAGGCGAGGTGATCGGGCAGCCGGGGCACGACCCGGCGGAGGGACACCAGCGCGGACAGCGCTTCCGCCGTCAGGTGGAAGACCGTGCCGCCCATCCGCTGGCGCCACAGCCGCGCCTCGGCGAGGACGTCTTCCGCGCCGAGCAGTGCGGCGCCCGCGAGCCCGCCGAGGCCCTTGTAGAACGACACGTAGAGGCTGTCGGCCACGCCGGCCAGCTCGGCGTACGACCGGTCGTAGAAAGGCTGCGCCTCCCAGATCCGGGCACCGTCGACGTGGAACGCGGCGCCGCGGTCGCGGGCGGCCGTCGCGAGCGCGACGAGGTCGTCCCAGGCAGGCAGCACGCATCCGGCGTCCCGCAGCGGCAGCTCGACCATCACCGCGGCCAGGTCCCCGGGGATCGCCGCGAGCGAGTCGACGTCGGGCAGCGTCCGGCCGGTGGACAGGTGCTCGAACCGGAAGCCGTGCAACAGTCGCGGGCCGTCACTCTCGTGCACGAGCGGGTGGGCGAGCTGCGGGACGGCCACCCGGCTGGTGCCGGCACGGTCGCACCAGACGCGGAGCACGCACTGCTGCGCCATGGTGCCGCTGGGGAAGAACGCCGCGGCCTCGGTGCCGAACAGCTCGGCCAACGCCGACTCCAGCTGCGCCACCGCACCGCGCTCGGCGTAGACGTCCCACGGCACGTCGTCGGCCGCGGCTGCCTCGGCGAGGTCAGCCAGCACCTCGGCCGGCGTCCGTCGCGGGTGCCAGAAGATCCCACTGGTGCAGGCGTCCGCCGCGTTCCGGTAGCGGTCGAGCAGCTCGCTCACGTGAGGACTCGCATCGAGTCCGGCAGCGCCCCTCCGTCGCGGACCGACTCCGCGAGCTCCTGCAGCGCGGTCAGGGCGACCCGCTGCGGGTTCGGGCCGTAGGAGACCCGAGCGACCCCGAGCTCCTCCAGCCGCGCCAGCGACAGCGAGCCGGGGACGCCGATCACGGTGAGCCGCTGCGGTCCGTAGGCGTCGACCAGCGTGGTCACCTGCTCCTCGTCCAGCCGGGCCGGGACGAACACGACGGGCGCGCCGGCGTCGAGGTACGCCCGGCCACGTTCGACGGCGTCGTCCAGCACCGCGGCGGGGTCGCGGTCACCTGCCCGCACGAACGCGTCGGTCCGGGCGTTGAGCACGAAGTCGGGCACACCCTCCGCCGCCGCGACGGCCATCATCTGCTCGACCTGGCGTGCCGCGTCGGCCACCGGCTTGAGCTGGTCCTCGATGTTCGCGCCGACGATGCCGAGCCCGATCGCCCGGCGGATCGCGTCGGGCGCATCGCCGTACCCGCTCTCGAGGTCGGCCGACACGGGCAGGTCGACGGCGGCGGCGATCCGGCCGCACATCTGGAGCATCTCGTCGGCCGGGATCTGCTCGCCGTCGGGGTAGCCAAGGGTCGCGGCGACGCCGTGGCTGGCCGTGGCCAGCGCCCGGGTGCCGGTCGTGCCAGCGACGACCTTGGCGCTGATGACGTCCCACACGTTGACGACGGTGAGCAGGCTCGGGTCCTGGTGCAGCCGGAGCAGCTCGCCGGCCTTGGATGACGTGGACATGTCCCCGATCCAACCAGCCGCCCGGTCAGGACCAGAAGATGCGCTCGACGACGGCGTGGGTACGTCGGGTGCGGCGGAGGTAGTCGTTGACCATCGCGTCGGTCGCTCCGGGCGGGTAGCCGACCGAGATCGCGACGGCGGCGCGCTCGCGGGTGTTCGGCGGGAGCTGGTCGCCGGGCTTGCCGCGGACCAGCGTGATCGCGTTGCGCACCCGGCTCACCGTGCGCCAGCCCTGGTCGAGCACCTCGGCGTCCGCGCCGCTGAGCAGGTCCGCGTCGCGAGCGCCCGCCAGCGCCGCGAGCGTCTGGGGCGTCCGCAGCCCCGGCACCTCCGCACCGTGCCGGAGCTGCAGCAGCTGCACGGTCCACTCGATGTCGGAGAGCCCACCGCGGCCCAGCTTGAGGTGGGTGTTGCGGTCGGCCCCGCGGGGCAGTCGCTCGGTGTCGACCCGGGCCTTGATCCGGCGGATCTCGACGATGTCGTCGTCGGCGAGCCCGCCCTCCGGGTAGCGCAACGGGTCGATCAGCTCGGTGAACCGCCGCCGGAGGTCGGGGTCGCCGACGACCGCGTCGGCCCGCAGCAGCGCCTGCGCCTCCCACACGCGGGACCACTTGGCGTAGTAGGCGGCGTAGGCCTCGAGCGAGCGGACGAGGGGACCTTGCTTGCCCTCCGGTCGCAGCCCGGCGTCGACCTCGAGGGCCGGGTCAGTGCCGGGCAGCGCCAGCACGCGCCGTACCTCGTTGGCGACTGCGAGCGCGTAGTCAGTGGCCTCCTGCATCGATGCGCCGGGTCGCGGGTCGTGGACGAAGAGGACGTCGGCGTCGGAGCCGTAGGACAGCTCGAACCCGCCGTAGCGGCCCATGGCGATGATCGCCATCGCGGTCGGCGCCTCGTCGAGCCCGCGCGCCTCGCGCACCCCCCGTTCGGCGACGGTCAGGGTCGCCTCCAGGGTGGCGTCCGTGAGCCGCGACAGCGCGGCACCGACGTCGGCGACGTCAGTGAGACCGAGCAGGTCTCCGGCGGCGACCCGCAGCAGCTCCCGCCGCCGTACGGCGCGGACGGACCGGACCGCGTCCTCGGTGTCGTCGCGCCGACCGGCGGTGGAGACCATCTCCTCGACCAGCGCCTCGGCGGTCAGCGGGGTGAGGTCCTCCCCCAGCATCTTCACGCCCTGCGGCTCGCGCTCCAGCAGGTCGGTGGCGTAGCGGGACGTCGCCAGCAGCGTCGCGAGCCGCTGCGCGACCTCACCCTCGTCGCGCAGCGTGGAGAGGTACCAGGGGGTGCTGCCGAGCGCCTCGCTGAGCCGACGGAACCCGAACAGCCCGGCATCGGGATCGGGCGCGTCGGCGAACCACTCGAGCATGACCGGGAGCAGCGTGCGCTGGATCGACGCCGTCCGGGAGACGCCGGAGGTGAGCGCCTCGAGATGGCGCAGCGCGGCGCGCGGATCGAGGTAGCCCAGCGCCGACATCCGCGCGCTCGCCGCCTCCGGGGACAGTCGGGCCTCGTCGCCGGGGATCCGGGCGACCGCCGCGAGCAGCGGCCGGTAGAAGAGCTTCTCGTGGAGCCGGCGCACCTCCCGCCGGTGGTGCTGCCAGGCCGCCTCGAGCTCGGCGACCGGGTCCTTGTAGAACCCCATGCTGCGGGCGATCCGCCGCAGGCTCGCGTCGTCCCCCGGCACCACGTGGGTACGACGGAGCTGGTGGAGCTGGATCCGGTGCTCGAGGGTCCGCAGGAACGCGTAGGCGTCGTGCATCGCCTCTCCGTCAGGTCGCCCGACGTACGCGCGGCGGGTCAGCTCGGACAGCGCGCTCAGCGTCGTCGGCGCCCGCAGCGACTCGTCGGCCCGGCCGTGCACGAGCTGCAGCAGCTGCACGGCGAACTCCACGTCGCGCAGCCCGCCGGAGCCCAGCTTGAGCTGGCGGTCAGCCTGCTCCGCCGGAATGTGCTCGATCACCCTCCGCCTCATCGCCTGCACGTCCCCGACGAACCCGTCGCGCTCGACCGCCTGCCACACCAGCGGCTCCAGGAGCCCGACGTACTCGCGGCCCAGCTCGAGGTCGCCTGCGACCGGACGGGCCTTCAGCAGCGCCTGGAACTCCCACGTCTTGGCCCACCGCTCGTAGTAGCCGCGGTGGCTCGCCAGCGTGCGGACCAGCGGACCGGCCCTGCCCTCCGGGCGGAGCGCGGTGTCGACCGGCCAGATCGTGCCCTCGCCGGTGTGGTCGGAGCAGGCACGGATCAGGTGTGTGGCGAGCTGGGTGGCGACCCGTGCGGCCGTGGCCTCGTCGGTGCCGTCGGTCGGCTCGAAAACGAAGATGACGTCGACGTCCGACACGTAGTTGAGCTCGTGCCCGCCGCACTTCCCCATCGCGATCACCGCCAGCCGGGTGGCGTGGCTCGCCTCGCCGACCTGGGCGCGAGCGATCGCGAGCGCGGCCTCGAGGGTGCCGCTCGCGAGGTCGGAGAGCTCCGCGGCGGTGTCGTCGACCCCCTGGCCGTGCGCCAGGTCGCGGGCGGCCAGCCTCAGCAGCATCCGCCGGTACTCCACCCGCAGCGCGTCGAGCGCGTCCCGCTCCGGCAGTGTCGCGGTCGGCGCGGGGTCACCCGGCTCGGCACCGACCGCCCGCAGCAACCCGGCACGGACGGCGAACGCCGCCGCCCGGGTCGAGCCGAGCGTCGGGTCGGTGAGCTCGCGCCAGTGGTCGGGGTGTCGGGCGAGGTGGTCGCCGAGCGCCACGCTGGCGCCGAGCACGGACAGCAGCCGCATCGCGGTGCCCTCGTCGTCGGCCACGGCCGCCAGCAGCCGTGGCCCGGTCGGTCGTGGCGTCCGCGAGCCGGAGCAGGCCGGCGAGCGCCTGGTCGGGGTCGGCGCTCCTGCCGAAGATCGCGAGCAGCGGATCGCCGACCGGCCCGATCTCCTCGAGGGAGGTGATCGCCCGCTCGGGGTCGGCGAAGCCCAGCCGCGCCAGTGCCGCGCGGCCGCGGTCGGGCCGGCTCACGGGCGAGGCCTCCGGGCGAGCTCGACGAGCCGCTCGGCCAGGGGCCGCCACGCGTCGTCGAGCTCGGTCCGGGCGGCTGTGATCTCGGCGAGCCACGCGTCCGAGTCGATGCCCCGCGCGTCATGGTCGGCGCGGTCGTCCTCGACCCAGGCGGCGATCACGTGCTCGTCGGCCTCCGGGTGCAGCTGCACCCCCCACGCCGATGGGCCGAAGCGGGCGACCTGCAGCTCTCCCTCCGGGGTCTGCGCGAGGGCGACGGCGCCGGTCGGCAGCACCGTCACGAGGTCGTGGTTCCACTGGATGCCACGCACCGGACCGAGGTCGCCGACCAGCGGGTCGTCGGCGGCCTCCGGCAACCAGCCGACGTCGTACAGCCCGACCTGCTGGCCGAGGTCGCTGCGCGCCGCGGTGCCGCCCAGTGCGGCTCCCATCAGCTGGTGACCGAGGCAGATCCCGAGCGCGGGGACGTCCTGGTCGACGGCCTCGCGGATCAGCTGCTTGACCGGCGCGAGCCACCAGTGGAGCTCGTCGTCGTTGGCCCCCATCGAGCCGCCGAGCACCACCACGGCGTCGTATGCCGCGACGCCCGGGACCTCGTCGCCGGCCCACGGGCGGCAGACCTCGAGCTCGGCGCCGGCATCGGTCAGCCAGGTGGCGACGTGCGCCGGTGGGCAGCCGGCCTCGTGCTCGACGATCACGATCCGCACCGTCACGTCAGGTACCCCCAGATGTCGTCGTCTCCGACCGCGAGCGCCATCAGCACCAGCAGGCCGCCCCCGAGGCTGGCAGCGACGAGGGACCACCGCCCGCGGGTCGCGGCCACCCCGCCCGCCAGCACGCCGAGGCCGCCGAACAGCGGCAACCCGCCGAGATACCAGCCGTCCTCACTCTCCGCGTGGCCGCTCACGAGGTAGCCCTCCTGGAAGCCCAGATAGCCCAGGGACACAGTCGCGAGGCCGACGATCAGCAGCCCGGTAGCCGCGAGGCGGCTCCACACCGACGTCGGCTGGTCACGCCACCGGCCGACCAGGCCCGCGACCATCAGAGAAGCGCTGGCCACGAGAGCGGCCCAGTAGCCGACGGTCCAGGTGCGGAGCTGCCAGTGGTGGTCGGAGAGCACGACCCACGAGGCCCAGACCGCCGGGGCAGCGCCGAGCACCAGCAGCACCCGACCGAGGAGTGCGCGAGAGCGGACCGACGGCGCCGGGAGCGGCAACGCCGCCCCGGCCAGCGCGAGCGCGCCAGCGCCGACGACGAGCCACGGCGCCACCGGCCGTGGCTGGCTGACCACCCACAGGAGGACGCCGCCGAGCAGTAGCCCGACGCCCAGCACCAGGTCGGCCTGACGAGCGGCCCGGCCGGTGGCGCGCGCCCAGGCCGACACCAGCAGCGCGGCGCCGAGCAGCGCGGCGACGGCGTACACCAGTCCCGGGACGTACGACGCGACCGCCACCTGGTCCGGCTCGTCGGGAGCCGTGGGGTCGTAGCCGAGGCCCTGGAGCTCGAGCACCGCGAGCGCGGCGTACAGCCACGTCCCGAGGCCCAGCCACAGGCCCGGCCAGCTGGTCCATCGCTGCATCGGCAGGCCGCTCAGATGACCGGGAGCATCCGGTCGCGCTCGTACGGCGACACCTGGATGCGGTACTCCTCCCACTCCTTGCGCTTGTTGCGCAGGAAGAAGTCGAAGACGTGCTCGCCGAGCGCCTCGGCGAGGAGCTCGGAGCTCTCGGCGATCCCGATCGCGTCGTACAGGCTCTTCGGCAGCGGCTCGATCCCGAGGCTCTTGCGCTCGCGCTCCGTCAGCGACCACATGTCGTCCTCGGCCTCGCGCGGCAGCTCGTAGCCCTCGTCGATGCCCTTCATGCCCGCCGCCAGGATCACGGCGAACGCGAGATAGGGGTTGCAGGCGGCGTCGATCGTGCGGATCTCGATCCGCGTCGAGGGGCCCTTGTGGGGCTTGTACATCGGGACCCGGACCATCGCGGAGCGGTTGTTGTGGCCCCAGCAGATGTACGGCGGCGCCTCGTCGCCGGCCAGCAGCCGCTTGTAGCTGTTGACCCACTGGTTGGTCACCACGGAGATCTCGCTGGCGTGGTGCAGGATCCCGGCGATGAACTGACGGCCGGTCTTGGACAGCTGGTACTCCGCGCCGGCCTCGAAGAACGCGTTCTGGTCACCCTCGAAAAGGCTGACGTGGGTGTGCATCCCCGACCCCGGGTGGGTCGTGAACGGCTTGGGCATGAAGCTCGCCCAGATGTCCTGCGACAGCGCGACCTCGCGCACCACGGTGCGGAACGTCATGACGTTGTCGGCGGTCGTGAGGGCGTCGGCGTACCGGAGGTCGATCTCCTGCTGGCCGGGGCCGCCCTCGTGGTGGCTGAACTCGACCGAGATCCCCATCGACTCCAGCATCGTGATCGCCTCGCGGCGGAAGTCGGTGCCACGCGACTGCGCGGTGTGGTCGAAGAACCCGCTGCGGTCGACCGGCACCGGCTCGTCGCCGGGGCCCGGGGTGTGCTTGAACAGGTAGAACTCGATCTCGGGGTGGGTGTAGAACGTGAACCCGCGGTCGGCGGCCACGGCCAGGTTGCGCTTGAGGACGTGCCGCGGGTCGGCGTACGACGGCGAGCCGTCGGGCATCTCGATGTCGCAGAACATGCGTGCCGTCGAGGGCCCCTCGCCCCGCCACGGCAGGATCTGGAACGTGCTCGGGTCGGGCTTCGCGAGCATGTCGGACTCGTAGACGCGGGCGAAGCCCTCCACCGCGGAGCCGTCGAACCCGATGCCCTCCTCGAAGGCTCCCTCGAGCTCGGCCGGCGCCACCGACACCGACTTCAGGAAGCCGAGCACGTCGGTGAACCAGAGCCGGACGAAGCGGACGTCGCGCTCCTCCAGCGCCCGCAGCACGAAGTCTTCCTGCTTGCCCATGCGGCCACCCTATTGCCCGCACGTTGCAGGCGTGTGTCGCGCGTCCCCCACGGGTGCCGGTGACGTCTCGCGGGGACGAGGGTCAGCGCGTGATCCGCAGGGAGCAGGCGCGGTCCGGGTTCCCGGCGGGGTGCGCGCGGAACCGGAACGTGTCGCTGCCGGCGGTGTTCGGACGGCGCAGGTCGACCTCGACGTCCCCGCCCGGGCCGGCGGTGCGGATCCGGTTGAAGACCGTGCGACCGTCCTGGCGGATGACGATCCGCCAGTCGCTGCCGGCCCGCGCGTCGTCGACGTCGGACTCGACGTCCCAGCCCCCGTCCTCGGGACCCACCTTGAGCTCGATCCGGAAGCCGCCGCAGCTGCGGCTCTTCTCGATGTCGTCGTCCCCGGCCTGAGCGGGGCCGGCGGTCAGGGCGAGAGCGGGCAGGGTGGCCGTGACCGCCGAGAGGGCGACGGCGGTGATCAGGTTCTTCCTCATGGTTCCTCCTGGGATGGGTGTCCCGCGCAGCCTCCTGCGCGGGTCGCTAAGCCCGGGAGATGGGCACCTCAAGTTCGCGTCAAGCCGATCGGGCGCTCACGGGATGTCGCGCTCGATCTCCGCCAGCCACGCGGCGGCGCTCGCGTCGCTGGGCATCCGCCAGTCGCCCCGCGGGCTCATGGTCCCGCCGGGGCTCACCTTGGGGCCGTTGGGCAGCGCCGACCGCTTGAACTGGTTGCCGAAGAAGCGTGTCACGAAGACCCCGAGCCAGTGCCGGATGGCACCGAGGTCGTACGCCGGACGCCCCTCCTCCGGGAAGCCGGGCGGCCAGTCGCCGACCGACGCGTCCGACCAGGCGTGGTGCGCGAGGAACGCGATCTTGCGCGGCCGGTAGCCGCGCCGGATCACGTGGAAGAGCGTGAAGTCCTGCAGCACGTAGGGCCCGACCGACTCCTCGGTGCTCTGGCTGCCGCCCGGGATCAGCTCGGGCGTGATCTTCTGCTCGAGGATCTCCTGCAGCACCTCGTTGGTGTCGTCCTCGAACTGGCCCGACTCGATGACCCAGCGGATCAGGTGCTGGATCAAGGTCTTCGGCACCCCGGCGTTGACCCCGTAGTGCGACATCTGGTCGCCCACGCCGTACGTGCACCAGCCGAGGCTGAGCTCCGACAGGTCGCCGGTGCCGAGGACGATCCCGGCGCGGTGGTTGGCGAGCCGGAACAGGTAGTCGGTGCGCAGCCCGGCCTGCACGTTCTCGAACGTGACGTCGTAGACCTCCTCGCCGTCGGCGAACGGGTGGTCGAGGTCGGCCAGCATCTGTCGCGCGGCGGCAGTGATGTCGAGCTCCTCGAACGTCACGCCGAGGCTCTTGGCGAGCCGGGTGGCGAAGCCCTTGGTCTCCTCGCCGGTGGCGAAGCCGGGCATCGTGAAGGCGTGGATGTCCTCGCGCGGACGGCCGAGCCGGTCCATCGCCTTGGCGGCCACGATCAGCGCGTGGGTGGAGTCGAGCCCGCCGCTGACGCCGATCACGATCTTGGGGTGCCCGATGGCGTGTAGCCGCTGCTCGAGTCCTGAGACCTGGATGTTGTAGGCCTCGTAGCAGTCGAGCGCCAGCCGCTCGGCGTCGTCGGGTACGAACGGGAACCGGTCGACCTTGCGGCGGAGCCCGAGGTCGCCCGTGGGCGGCCGCAGCTCGAACGGCACGGTGCGGAAGCCGGCTCCGGAGGCCGAGCCGTTCGCGAACCCGCGGCGGTTGTCGTCGAACGTGCCCTGCCGCAGCCGCTCCTGGCGGATCCGGTCGAGGTCCACGTCCGCCACGCTGCGACGCGGCCCGTCGGGGAACCGCTCGCTCTCCGCGAGCAGGTCGCCGCACTCGTAGACCAGGGTCTGCCCGTCCCACGACAGGTCGGTCGTCGACTCGCCCTGGCCCGCGGCGGCGTACAGGTACGCCGCGTTGCACCGCATGCTCGCCGAGCGGACGAGCAGCCTGCGGTCCTCGGCGCGGGCGATCGTGATCGGGCTGCCAGACAGGTTGCACAGGACGGTGGCACCGGCCAGGGCCGCCTCGGCGCTCGGCGGGACGGGGACCCACATGTCCTCGCAGATCTCGACGTGGACGGCCAGCCCGGGCACGTCGGTCGCGTCGAACACCAGGTCGGGTCCGAACGGGACCTCGTCGCCGAGCAGCGTGATGCTCGAGCCGTGCCGGTCGTCGCCCGGCGCGAACCAGCGGCGCTCGTAGAACTCGCGGTAGGTGGGCAGGTAGGACTTGGGCGCGACCCCGAGCACCCGGCCGCGATGGATCACGACCGCGCAGTTGAGGACCCGCGTGCCGTGCACCAGGGGCGCGCCGACCACGATCACCGGCGTCAGGTCGGCCGAGCCGGCCGTGATCTCGCCGATCGCCTCGAGCACACCGGCGAGCAGGGTGTCCTGCAGCAGCAGGTCGTCGATCGCGTACCCGCACAGGGACAGCTCGGGGAACAGCGCCAGCGCGGCGCCGTCGTCGTGGCACGCCCGCGCCTGTTCCAGGACCGTCGCCGCGTTGGCAGCCGGGTCGGCGATCGCCACCGGCACCGTGCAGGCGGCGACCCGCGCGAAGCCCTGGTCGTACGCGGAGTAGAAGTCCACACGTCGAGTCTAGGGCGAGGCGGTCCGGGAACCGGTGGCGAGACCGCTCCGACTGCGGTTGGGTGGTGGACCGTGCGCGAAGCCCCCGCCGGCGTCCGTCACGCCGATGTCCTCGACCTGGTTCGTCGGCACTGGCACGCCGAAGCCGACGCAGTGGTGCACCTGCCGCTGGGGTTCGGTGCCTGGCACTGGCGGGCGACCTCCGGTAGGAGGCCGGTCCTCTTCGTGACCCTCGACCGACCGGCCGAGCGCCACACAGTCCCGACCCTGGAGGCCGCCTACCGGGGCGCGGCGGACCTGGCCGCTGCCGGACTCGGCTTCGTGCTGGCCCCGTTGCCGAGCACCGACGGTGCGATGACGGTCGGGCTGGGCGACGACCGGCTCAGCGCCACCCCGTGGTTCGACGGCGTCAGCGGTGACGGCGACCTGCCCGACGTGGCAGCCGCCGACGAGACCGCGGCCATCCTGGCCGCCCTCCACGCCGCAGCCGTGCCTCCGGGGCTGCCGGTCTGGCGCCCTCTGGTCGACGCCGCGCTGCCGGAGCGGCTGGCGGAGCGGACCCGCACCCCGTGGGACGGCGGGCCCTACGGCGAGCGGGCGCGGACGGCCCTCGCGGGCCGGCTGGGCGCCATCGCGTCGTGGGTCACGCGCTACCTCGACCTCGCCCGGCGGACCGACCCCGCCTCGTGGGTCGCGACCCACGGCGAGCCCCACACCCGCAACCAGCTCCGCGCCCACGACGGCAGGACCCTGCTGGTCGACTGGGAGTCCCTCAAGCTCGCCCCGGCCGAACGGGACCTGCGCTTCCTCGTCGAGCAGGGCCATGGGTCGAGGTGCCGGGCCGAGCCCGCGCTCGTGGAGATGTTCGACCTCGAGTGGCGGCTCGACGAGGTCGCGCAGTACGCCGCCTGGTTCGACGCGCCGCACAGCGGGACCGAGAGCGACCGGGTTGCCCTCGGCGGGCTGCTCCACGAGCTGGAGCGGCCTGCCGGCCGCACCGACTAGCGGTCGTCGGGCTCAGGCCCGAGCCGCGTCCTCGTCCTCGTCGTCCGCGACGTCGCTGTCGTCGTCCTCGTCGACGACCTCGGTCTCGTCGTCGACCTCGGTCTCGTCGTCCAGCTCGGCTTCGTCGTCCAGCTCGGCCTCGTCGTCGAGGTCGGCGTCCGGGTCGACGGTCTCGTCGACGTCCGGCTCGTCGACCACGTCGCCCTCGACGTCGGTGAGGGCGTCGTCCTCGCCGTCGACCCCGAGCTCGAGCTCGACCGGGTCGGAGTCTGCGCCGGTCGCCTCCGCCGCCGGCTGGCCCTGCTCGGCGAACAGCGCCGCCGGCGCCGCGCTGGTGAGCGTCGCCAGCATCTGGCGGACGTTGGTGAGCTGCGAGTTGATGCTGTCGCGACGCTGGGTCGCGGCCACCAGCTCGCGGTCGGACTCCTCGCGGATCCGGTCAGCATGGGCGCGCGCCTGGCTCACGATCGACTCCGCCTCCTTCTGGGCGTCCTCGACCTGACGCCGTGCGTGGGTCTCGGCCTCGTTCCGGATCCGCTGGGCGTCGCCACGGGTACGGTCGAGGTGGGTCTGCGCCTCCTCGAGCTGGGTCTTGGCCGTCTCGAACTGGGCGGCGAACTCCCGCTCGGCGTTGTCCCGCCGCTCGGCCAGCGTGGTCTCGAAGTCGGCGGCCGCCTGCGCCGCCGCGGCCTGCTGGTTCTCGAACAGCGCGTCGGCCTCCTGCCGGCGCGCGGCGGACTCACGCTGGGTCTCCTCGGCCAGCTCGTCGGCCCGCTTGTGCGCAGCGGCGACGATGCCCTCGGCCTCGTCGTCGGCCTCCGCGCGACGGAGCCGGGCGTACTGGTCGGCCTCGCTCCGGGTCCGCTGGGCCCCCGAGTGCGCCTCGCGGCGGATCGCGTCCACGTCGCTCTCGGCATGCGACCGGATCTCGGTGGCCTCCTCCTCGGCCAGGGCGAGGATGTCGCCCACGCGCTTGCCGAAGTCGCCGAACGTCGGCGGCGTCTGGGACTGCTCCTGGGCCAGCTGGCGGGCCGCCTCCAGCTCGCGCACCTTGCCCGTCAGCTCGGCGATCCGCTGCTGGTGCTGGCCGGTCTCCTTGAGCAGCTCCGCGATGTGCCGATTGACATCGGTCGGTTCGTAACCCCGCCGGACGATCTGGAAGGACGGTTGGGTGTTCTGGTCTGACATGTCATTCCTCGCTGTTGCTGGGTCGTGATTCGTGGGTCGGCGGAACGGTCTCGTGCACTGCCTCGGGTGCTGCCTGCTCGTGCTGGTCCTCGTCCTCGTCGCTCGGGTCGTGGCCGTCGATCTGCTCCTGCGCGTGACCGTCGCGCGGCTCGCCGGGAGCGTGCTCGGAGGGTTCGGGGACGGCGAGCGCCTGGATCACGCCCGACAGCCCGCCGAGCTCGCCCACGATCGCCTCGCGGCGGCGGTCGAGGTCGGCGATCTCGGCCCGGACGGCGGCGACCCGCTGGTCGGCGTCGTAGACCATCCGGTCGTGCTCCTGACGCGCCTCCAGCGTGATCGCGGCGGACTCCTGCCGAGCCTCGCTCAGGATCTCCTGCGCCTGCTGGCGTGAACGGGCGAAGTCGTCCGCCACCTGCTCACGCAGGCTGCGGGCGCTCGCCTCGGCCTCGCTGAGCCGGAACGCGGCCTGCTCCTCGGCGTCCGCGAGGACCTCGGCGGCCGCGGCCCGCTCGGCGTCGGCGTCCTCCTGCGCGAGCGCACGGATCTGCTCGGCCGCCGCGCGCGCCTCGTCGAGCTCCTTCGCGGCCGCTGCCACCAGCTCGGCGCGCTCCTGGGCGGCCTGCGCCGCGAGCCGGTCCAGCTCCTCCTGGTGCGCGCTCTCCGCCTGGTCCTGCTCGGCGCGACGCTGTGCGAGCTCCTCGTCGAGCGCCTGGTGGGCCTCGACCCGCTTCCGCTCGACCTCCTGACCCGCGGTGGCGAGCAGGTCCTGCACGGTCTGGTCGGCCCAGGCCGACTGCTCCGCCGCCTCGGCGAACCGCTGGTCGGCCTCCTCGCGGGCCGACTGGAGCCGCTGCTCCGCCTCGGCCATCAGGGCATCGTGCTGCTGTTGGGCGCGCTCCTTGAGCTCCGCCGCCTCGGTCTGGGCGGCCTCGCGGAGTGCTGTCGCCTCGGCCTCGGCCTCGGTCCGGACCCGGTTGGCCTGCGCGGCGGCGTCGGCCTCGAGCCCCTGGACGATCCGCTCGACCTCGGTGCGGCGGGTCTGCTCATGCCGCTCGACCTCGGCGAACCGTCCGGCGACCTGCTCCTCGGTCGACGCCACCAGTCCGGCCACGTGCGACTGCGCCTCGGCGCGGATCCGTTCGGTCTCGGCGTCGAGGGAGGCCCGCTCCCGCCGCGCCGTCTCGGTCTCCTCCGCGGCAGCCGCGCGGGCATCCGCCAGCAGCTGGTCGCGGTCGCGGCCGGCGGTCTGCATGATCAGCATCGCCTGCTCACCCGCGTCACGGACGAGCTCCTGGCTCTGCTCGGAGGCGCGCGCGAGCCTAGTGGCCGCCTGGTCGCGGGCCTTCTCGGCCTCGGCGAGCGCCCGCTCCACCTCGAGCCGCGCCGCCGTCGTCCGCTGCTCGTTCTCACGCATTTGCGCGGTCAGCTCCTCGGCCTCCGCCCGGGAGTCGCGCAACAGCTCATCGGCGATCCGCTGCGCGTGTTCGAGGGCAGCAGCCACGGGATCAGGCTGGGGGGCGCGCTCCATGGGGGTGATTCTGTCAAAGCCCTCTCCGACACTCGACCCCCACCGCCCCCCAATCTCACAGGAGCACACTGCGAGCGCGCGTGAGACGGCAGGTGAGGCACGCCACACCCCCGGCGGGCCGCCCGGGGCTAGCCTGACCGGATGAGCGACGAGCAGCCCGCGCCGTACGGATCCGGCTCCCAGCCGCCGGCCTCGGCGCCGCCCGCCAAACGGGTCCGGACCCACCACCTGCGCGACTTCAAGGAGCGCGGCGAGAAGTTCACCATGCTCACGGCGTACGAGCAGTACGCCGCCGCCACGTTCGACGAGGCCGGCATCGAGGTGCTGCTGGTCGGCGACAGCGCGAGCAACAACGTCTACGGCAACGAGACGTCACTACCGGTCACGGTCGACGAGCTGATCCCGCTCACCCGCGCGGTGTCCCGGTCGGTCCGCCGCAGCCTGGTGGTCGGCGACCTGCCGTTCGGCTCCTACCAGGCCTCGCCCGAGCAGGCCTACCTCACCGCCGCCCGCTTCATGAAGGAGGGCGGCGCCCACTGCGTCAAGCTCGAGGGCGGCGTCGAGATGGTCCCGCAGATCGAGCGGCTCACCCGCGGCGGCATCCCGGTCATGGCCCACATCGGCTTCACCCCGCAGAGCGAGCACGCGCTGGGCGGCTACCGGGTCCAGGGCCGGGGCGACGCCGCCGACCGGGTCCTGGTTGACGCGCACGCCATCCAGGGCGCGGGCGCGTTCGCGGTCGTGATGGAGATGGTCCCGGGCGACGTCGCCACGCAGGTCACCAAGGAGCTGGAGATCCCCACGATCGGGATCGGTGCCGGCAACGGCTGCGACGGGCAGGTGCTCGTGTGGCAGGACGCGTTCGGCCTGCGGACCGGCCGGATGGCGACGTTCGTGAAGCAGTACGCCGACGTCCACCAGGTGCTGCTCGACGCTGCCCGGGCCTACGCCGACGACGTGCGGGCCGGCGCCTTCCCAGGCCCTGACCACACGTTCTGACCCGGCCCGCGCGGGTTACCGTGGCGAGCATGCGCCCCCTGATCCCCGTCCTGGCCCTCGCCCTCACGGTGACCGCAGCCCCCGCCTGCGCAGCCGACGACGCCGGCCTACCGGCGGCGGCCCCGTCCTCCCCCCGCGGCACCGTCAGCGACTCCCCCGTCGGCAGCGCCGCGGAGCCCGCGGCCCCTGCCGCAGGCACGCGTGCGGCCCTTCCCTCGCTGCGGGTGCGCCGGGTCGTCACCGGGCTGGAGAACCCGTGGGACGTGAAGCGGCTGCCCACCGGCACGCTGCTCGTGACCGAGCGCGACCGGGCCCGGCTCTCGGCGTACTCGAACGGCCGGCGGACGACGGTGAAGTTCCCCCGCCGGTCGATCTGGGTGTCCGGTGAGACCGGGCTGATGTCGCTCGCCATCGACCGCGACTTCTCCGACAACCGACGCTTCTACACGTGCTCGGGCTGGAACAAGGCCGGCGGCGGGCATGACATCCGCGTGAACGCGTGGCGGCTCTCCCCCGGCGCGGGCCGGGCTCGGCGCGTGGAGACGCTCGTGGCCGGCTTCCCGACCTCCAGCGGGCGCCACGGCGGCTGCCGCCTGCTCATCACGCGCAAGGGAGCTTTGATGGTCGGCACCGGTGACGCCGCGGTCGGTACCAATCCCCGCAACCGGAGGTCGCTCGGCGGCAAGACGCTGCGGCTGAGCCCGGCGACCGGTCGGCCCTGGCGCGGCAATCCCTTCCGCAGCGCGCGCAACAAGAACAAGCGCTACGTCTACACCTACGGCCACCGCAACGTGCAGGGCCTCGCGCAGCGGCGCGACGGCACGGTCTGGTCGGTGGAGCACGGCTCGTTCCGCGACGACGAGGTGAACCTGCTGCGCGGCGGGGGCGACTACGGCTGGCACCCGGTGCCGGGCTACAACGAGTCGGTCCCGATGACGGACCAGTCGCTGCCGGGGCGTCAGGTCGACGCCCGGTGGAGCTCGGGCGACCCGACGGTGGCGACGTCCGGTGCCTCCTGGGTCCAGGGCAAGAAGTGGGGCCGCCTCAACGGCACCCTCGCGGTGGCGGCGCTGAAGGCGAACCGCGTGATCTTCATGAAGTTCGGGCGCGAGGGCCGGCTCAAGTGGACCGTGGCGCCCCGGAAGCTGCGCCAGCTCGGCCGGCTGCGCTCCGTCACCGCGACCCCGGCGGGCGCGCTGCTCATCACCACCGACAACGACGGCGACGACGACGCGGTGCTCCGCGTCAACCCGAGGGGCTAGCGCGGCCCCCAGTCGAAGAGGGCGGCTCCCCCGGCCACCGTCGCGAACCAGAGTGCGGCCAGCCCGGCGGCGAGCCACAGCAACCGGTGCGGGTGCGGCGTCCACCAGCGGATCGCGAGCCCGAAGCCGACGAACCACACGACCGTCAGGGCGGCGACCACGAACCACGGCGTGGCCAGCACGCTCGCCCCGATCAGGAACAGCACGCACACCAGCGCGACCATCCCGACGAACGGCCACGGCGAGGCCCGGGGCCGCACCCGCGGCGGCGGGAGGGCGCTCACGGGCTCAGTCCTCGAGCGCGTCGTTCCAGCGCGGGTCGCTGTCCCACTCCTCGTTGCGCTCCTCGGCCTTCTCGAGCGCCCGCGCGGCCTCCTCGCGGGTCGCGAAAGGCCCGAGCCGGTCGATCGGTGGGCACAGGTCCGGTGGGGCCTCGACCGTGTGGTGCTTGACGCAGAACCAGTACGACGTCTCGCTCATGTCGTGGAAACTACACTCGCTCCCATGCCTGTCGCAGCCGCCATCGCCCCCGGCGTGATCTCCGCGCGTCGTCCGGTGCCCGCCCACATCCCGCGCCCCGAGTACGTGGACCGCCCCGGTCCCGAGCGGTTCACCGGCAGCGAGGTCAAGGACGCCGACACGATCGAGCGGATCCGGGTGGCAGCCCGGCTCGCCGCCCAGGCACGCGACCTGGTCGGCTCGCACGTCGCGCCCGGGATCACGACCGACGAGCTCGACCGGATCGGCCACGAGTTCCTGTGCGACCACGGCGCCTATCCCTCGACCCTGGGCTACAAGGGCTTTCCGAAGAGCCTGTGCTCCAGCGTCAACGAGGTGATCTGCCACGGCATCCCCGACGACCGCCGGGTCGAGGACGGCGACCTCGTCAACATCGACATCACGGCGTACCTCGACGGCGTGCACGGCGACACCAACGCGACGTTCCTCGCTGGCGACGTCGACGAGGAGTCGCGGCTCCTCGTCGAGCGGACTCGCGAGGCGCTCGAGCGTGGCATCAAGGCGGTCCGCCCCGGCCGCCGGGTCAACGTGATCGGCCGGGTGATCGAGAGCTATGCCCGCCGGTTCGGGTACGGCGTGGTGCGCGAGTTCACCGGCCACGGGATCGGGACCGCGTTCCACAGCGGGCTGATCATCCCCCACTACGACGAGCCGCAGTTCGACGACGTGATGGAGGTCGGCATGACCTTCACCATCGAGCCGATGCTGAACCTCGGCACCCACGAGTGGGACATGTGGGACGACGACTGGACCGTGGTCACGAAGGACCGTCGCCGCAGCGCGCAGTTCGAGCACACCCTGCTCGTCACGGCGAACGGCGCCGAGGTGCTCACCGTCCCCTGACGCCCGTCCCGGAACGGAGCCCACCGCCTCCAGGGCGTCGACCATGCCGTCGCCGGCACAGCTGGTGACGACGCAGGCTCCTTCCGAGCCTGCTGACCTCCTCAGCCGCCGACCGATCTGTCAACACGAACGCGCCGACCGGGCCCGAGGTGTCGGTCCCGGCCAGCGCGTGCGGCCGTGCTGTGGCTCAGGGAGTGACGGCCTCGAGGGCGTCGACCATCCCCTCACCGGCGTAGCCGTTGTCGGCCACCGGTCCTACGCAGGCCGGGTTGGGTCGGCCGAGCGGGTCAGGCTGCGGTGCCGAGCAGGCCTTGTCGTCCGCCTGGGCCTCCAGGGCGGCGGCGAGCTGTGCCGGTCCCCACGTCGGGTGGGCACCCGCCAGCAGGGCGAGCACCCCGGCGGCGTGCGGCGACGCCATCGACGTACCGCTCTTCAGGCCGTAGCCGTTGCCGGCCACGATCGTCGACAGGATCGAGGACCCGGGGGCACCGACGTCGATCACGCCGAGGCCGCGGTTGGAGAAGTTCGACAGCCAGGTGTCCAGGCCCGTGGGAGCCGTCCGTGCGAACGACGACACGGTCACGACGCCCGGCAGCTCGGCCGGGATGTCGAAGCAGCCGCTGTTGATGGTCCGGCTGACGGCCGTGCTGTCGTTCGGGCTGCTGGTGTCGGTGGTGTTGTTCGACAGGTCGGTGCGCGCGTTGCCGGCGGCTGCTGCGTGCACCACGCCCTGGCCGGTCGACCACTGGACGGCCCGGTCGACCGCCTCCATCGCGGCTGCCTGGTCGGCCTGGTCACCGCACCAGTACATGAACGGGTCGACGTAGTAGCTGTTGTTCGTGACGTCCATGCCCTTCAGGCCGGCCCACATGAAGCCGCAGATGGCGAACTCGGGGTAGATGTAGCCCTGGTCGCTGACGACCTTGACCGACGCCAGCTTCGCCTTCGGGGCGACGCCGACGATGCCTACGCCGTTGCGCGCCGCCGCGATCGTTCCGGCGACGTGGGTGCCGTGGTCGCTGGTGGTCGGGTGCCACCCGGTGGCTGAGGTGTCGACCCGGCCGGCGTCGGTGCAGTTCACGGAGTCGGCCGGGTCGATGTTGGCCGCCAGGTCGGGGTGGTCCGGGTCGATCCCGCTGTCGAGCACGCCGACGACGACGTCGCTCGACCCGTCGGAGATCTGGTGCGCCTGGTCGGCCTTGATGACCTGCATGTCCCACTGCTCGGCCTCACGCGGGTCGGCGACCACGTCCTCGGCTGCGGTGTCCACGAACTCGTCCTTCTGGACGGCGGTGCGCGCCGCGCGAGCGGAGCGGCCGGCCGCCTGGCCGGGGGTGCCCTCGACCACGGCGGTGGTCCGGGTGGCGCCGACGGACCCGACGTTGTCGCCGCCCTCCTCGACCACGTCGGAGCGGAAGCTCTCGCTGGTCGAGTGGACGACGAAGACGCCGATCTGCGGCCACTCCTCGACCACCGCGCCGTCGGCGCGGCCGATCGCCCGGCGGACGTTGCGGAAGTGGTTGTCCTTCAGCTTGCGCACGTTCACGACGTACGACGAGAGCCGGCCCTCCGGTGTGAGGATCGGCACCGGGGTGGACGGCGGCTCCCCGTCGGGGGCGGCGGCTGCGCCACCTGTGGTGCCGAGCGCGCCGATGACGAGCGCCGCGGTGGCGGCGAGCCCCGTGATGGCCCTGCGGCGGGGTGTGAGTGCATGCATGAGAAATGGTGCTCCTGTCTTCATCCCGAGCTGAACGGCCAGGGCGCCGGTAGGCGCTCACGAGGTGGCCGGAGCAGCCCCCCGACCCCATCAGGCCCAGGTCGTGCCGTCAACAGGTCCGGGTGGTCGACACCGACTGGCCTGACCGACCCCCGGCTGCCACACTGTCGGCGGATGGGCTGGCCGGGCGACCGCGTCGTGTGCTCCCGGAGACGGGGTCGCACGCCGAGGAAGGTCCGGGCTCCACAGGGCAGGGTGGTGGCCAACAGCCACCCGGGGTGACCCGCGGGACAGTGCCACAGAGAGAAGACTGCCGCCTCGAAGCTGGGGCGGTGAGGGTGAAACGGTGGTGTAAGAGACCACCAGCGGTCCGGGCGACCGGACCGGCTCGGTAAACCCCACCCGGAGCAAGGTCAAGAAGTCCGGTGCCTCCCGAATTCTGGGAAGCGCCGGGCGCGCGTGCGTTCGAGGGCGGCCCGCCCGAGCACGCGGGTAGACCGCTGGAGGCGGCCGGTAACGGTCGTCGTAGATGGATGGTCGCCCCCGCCGTACGGCGGGACAGAACCCGGCCTACAGGCCAGCCCATCCCTTTACCCCCTCTCACCTGCGCAGATGCTCATTTCAAGCCTCCGCAGTCCGCAGAGAGTCCGCAGTAGCGCCGAGCACCGCGTCAACGGCCTCACGCGTCCGATCGTCAGAGTCCGGCCACAGGTGGCTGTAGGTGTCGAGCGCCTCGGCCGCTGAGGCGTGACCGAGCCTTGCCTGGACCGTCTTGACGCTCTCGCCGTATCGGATCAGTAGGGAGGCGTAGTAGTGGCGGAGGGCGTGCATCCCGGTGCCTTTGGGCAGCCCCGCGGCGCGAGCGACCGGACGCCACAGGTGCCCGAACGACTGACGACTGATCGCGGCGCCCTCGACCGTGAACAGCAGCTCGCCAGGGCCGACCCGCTGCGCAGCGATGTGCGCGGCCAAGACGTCGACCACGACCTTCGGAAGCGGGATCGTCCGGACGCTGGCCTCCGTCTTCGGAGGACCGAACACCGGCTGACCGTCCGCAACGCCGAGCAGCTGCCGGTCAATGCTGACCTCTCGCCGAAGGAAGTCGACGCGGTCGACGGTGAGGCCGAGACACTCCCCCTGTCGCACGCCGGTTCCGGCTGCGAAGATGATCAGGGCCCGCAGGTCCGGGGGCATCGCCCCCGCTAGGGCCTCAATCTCCTCCGTCGTCGGAGGTACCGCGCGAGCCCGCTCACGCTTCGGCAGCTTCGTCCCCTCACAGGGGTTCGCCGGGATCCTGCGATCCCGCACAGCAGCCTTGAACACCGACGACACGATCGAATGCACCACGGCGACAGTCGCTGGCGCGAGCGGCTTGCGGCTCGCTCCCCCGATGCTCAGACCCTTCACCCATGCCTGCACCTCGCTCGGCAGGATGGACGACAGCGGGCGTTCTCCGAGGACCGGGTAGGCGTGCCGGCGCAGCATCGTCTCCACGTGCGCCTGACTCGACGGCCGGTGCACCTGAGCGGCCCGCCACTGCTCTGCGTAGTCGCGGAAACTGACGCGGCCCGCCTTCGGGTCGACGTACTGCCTCGGTCTATGCCTTTGCCTGGCTGGCACACGGTTCGCTCATCAGGTTGCAGAGGATGGATCCCGAGGGCTTCCAGATGCGCGCCGAGTCCGCGTTTGATGAGCTCGAGGCGTACTAGCCAGCTTGAGCGGGCCTGACACGCCCCGACGCGACCCGCTCGAGGTAGGTCATCCCTGGTCCGACGTTGTACTGCACCATCGCGTCCCAGCCGGCCTCGGTCTGGTGCCATGAGCGGAGTTCGCCGGGGTGCCAGGCGTTGTCGCGTAGGACTTCGACGTCGGGGCAGTCGAAGCCGTGAAACACGATCGCGCGGTCATCCATTTGGGCAGTATGCGCCGGATGGAGCACTTAGGGTTTGCGGCATGGCCACCGAGAACGAAGACGCCTTAGCCAGCGCCGCTACGGCATTGCTCCACCAGATCAAGCAGCTCGCGCCCATGTTCACCACCCCTGACGAAATCCGCGGGCTGGCGCAAGCCTTCGCGCTCGTAGCCGGAGCGGACGCCAAGAAGCCCGCTGGCCTTCACGCCATCTAGGACGTTATCGGCGGATGGGGCGGACCCGCCGGCCAACTAGTGACAACTCGCTTTCCGCACACTCGGCACTCTTTGAGCTGAGTGGGAATCTCGGGGTCCCAGAGCCTGCGGTAGCGGTGAATGCCGACCGCGCACCGCCAACTCCTGGTCACGCCTTCATCGAACAACCCGCCAGCGGGTTTCGTCATCGCGCAAATGAGGTACGCGCGCAAGCCGCAGAACCGCTCCCGACTCAGGGTGGCGGGGGCGGCTGCCCTCGTGAGCGTGGGTGTCCACAAGAGGTCACCCCGCTCGGGCAGTCCGATCGCACCACGGCCAAGTGGCCCCCGACATCACCCGTAGGGGCGTCGAGCGCCGCTCTCCTTCGACGACCTGCCAAGAGAGACGCCGCGAAAGGCTGACCCCCGTCGCGATCGGGGGAGAGTGCGGCGGGGCCAGCGAAATCGACGCTATGCGCCGACTCTGCTGTTCTCGGGAGCCGCGCAGACAGATCTTCCGGGCGCGGCGATGGTTCCCAGTCGTGACGCATCGCTAACTCCGAGCCGGGTACTTCGTGGTTGATCCACCCCGAGGTGTATGGCGGATCGGGGGCTCGGGGGTCAAAGGCGGCTTGCCGAGCCTTCCCCAAAGACAGGTACGGTGCTGGGCGTAGCGTGGCGGACCGGGCAGGGCCGCAGCTTGGCGTCTAGCCAGATCCGGGAGCTGCAGCGGGGTCAGCACCGCAACAGACCGAGCACGGCCGCTGTCCAGGCGAGCGGTCGCGCCAACGCGCCCGGCCACTGAATGCTGCCGAGTTTGCCATCTACTCGGCTGTCGCCAGTTCCTGCAACTTCTCGATTACTTTCGTGTGCCGTTTGACGTCCGCCCTCGCGAAGTCGATGGCGGAGGGGTCCTCGCCCGTCTCGATCTGGGCCGCAGCCAATGCGAGCGCACCGCGCTCATGATCGATGAGTGCCTGGAACCAGGCGTGAACGAACAAATCACCCTTCGCACGGCGCACCTGCGAGACTTCATCGCCGGTGAGGACGCCGTCGATGCTTGCGTCGAACTCCGGCTGGTCACCTTCATCGGCGTGCTCCAACCCAGTGCTGGGCACTTGCTGGCCCCAATCGTGAAGGAGATCACTGAGATCCTCGATCTCCGAGAGTCGCTCAGTCCTGGCGGTCTCAATCCACGTCACCCGCCTTGTGGGCATCTGCAGCGTCTGTGGCATCTGGATCAGCTGCAGCGTCTGCGCGTGGTGCTGAACCACGGCCTGCGCGAAGCGAGCGTCTGCGGCGTTCGGACCCCCGCCTTCGGCCGACTGGTCATCTCCACACCCCACGAGTGCGAGCACAAGCATGCCGACCAGGACTGAATGGCCCACACCGCGTCGAGTTGCGCGGAGAGGAGGAACGCACGGATCGAGTCGCATGCCGATCGACCCTAGGGATCCCTGACCTTCACGAGGAAGTAGCACGACTGAGACACCCACGCTGGATATCCGCGCGGCGAAGCTGGGACAAGCACGTAGCCCGCCGCCCCACGCGCACTCCTCCCGGACCTACGTGGCGGTAACGAAAGGGCCGCAGCATCGCAGGCCGTGACCAATCGCGCGCGGATCGCCCCTCAGCACCCCCTGACGCTGAGGGGCGATCTGCAGCAAAGTTCGTAACAGCGGCGGAAGGGGATTGCTTCTCGCGCCCCTGCCCTCAGGGGGTCGTCTCGACGTAGTTCGCCGACGTCTCCTGGCAGGTGCTCCAGCCCTTGTGGTCGCCCTCGTTGTGACCACCCGGACCCTTGCTGGCCTGGACGTGAGCAGCGAAGTCGGAGTTGCCCGGCCCGCCGTTATCCGTGCAGTGCGCTGCGGCGGCGGGTCCCGTGAGCCCCGCCGAGATCCCACCAACGATGGCGACGACGGCGAGCGAACGAGTCAGGTGTCTGCGCATGAGCTGCTCCTCTGGAAAGGGAATTGGTGACCCTCGTTCGTCGCTCAACCTCAGTCCGGATGGCTCGGTTGGAGCCACGTCTCACGATGTGGCATGCATCTCCGCGGCAGGGGCCGTCACCAAAAGGGGTGAGGCCTGCGGGCCGAGGTCTGTGGGAGCGTCGAAGAGTTGTGCGCCGGCGACATTTAGATCCCCCGCCATATGGGGCACAGACAGAACCGCCCCCGACCTTCCCGAGAGGTCAGGGGCGGTTCCGTGTCCGGGGAAACAAAGGCCCCGCTGAAGTCCCCCCGGATCGACAGCGGGGCCGAAGTCTCTCCCCCTACTCACAGACACTACGGGCGCCCTCCGACAGAGCAGCATCCCCAATGGGTGAACCCCGGCGGGCTGCCCGGGGGTTACCGTCCAGACCTGCGCCGGCGTCCGCCCACGGATCGAGTGGCGCAGACGACCGCCCCTGATCCTCCCGAGAGGCTAGGGGCGGTTCTGTCTCGCCCCGGGCTACTGCGCAGGTTCGACCTTCTCCAGACTGGCGAGCTGCTCGAGCAGTCCCTCCGCGACGGCGGCGACCTGATCGGAGGTCGCGTCGTCGGCCAGGCCGCTGACCGTCCAGCCGTACTGCCCCAGGGTCGAGCGGAGTGCTTGCGCGGTAAGTGTGTCGGTCTTCATGATGCTCCCGAAAGGTTGTGCGGCCAGTCCGCAGACAGTCCGCAAGATGGTCGTAACTAGTCACCGGTTGTCACCGGTTCGGATCGGGTTCGCGCAGGTCAGCGGCATGTAGCCACCGCTAGCCAACGGAATCACCTAGGCGGGGCCCGTTCCCGGCCTACAGGCCAGCCCATCCCTTACACCAGCCCATCCCTCATACCCCGCCTCACCACCGGGCAGAAGCGAAAAGCCCGCACGAGGCGATGGAGGGTTTGCTCGACCCGCACATAGGGCACGAGCCTGTCATGGCGGACGAACCGCTGGAGAGGATTCAGCAGGCGTTTGACGAGTGGCGCGCAGCCGAGGCCGCCTATCAGCGGCAGGCTGCGATGTATGCCGCCTTCGTGTCGCGGGTCGACGATCGGACGTTGCCGGGGCTCGACGTGGAGGCGATCCACAAGCGGGCCAAGGGTCGGCTCTCCGAGCTGCGGGCGACCGCAGATCACGCGCAGCAGCGGTTCGAGGAGCTCTCGGACGGGAAGTGGCGTCCGTGGAGGTCGAGACGGCGAGACCCACCCTGACCAAGCGGCTCTCGACATCACCCGGAGGGACGTGGAGAGCCGCTTGTCGTGCAGTGCCCCGAGTCTAGGCCTCGATATCCCCTGCGTACCGAGGACGGTTCGTCTCCCCTTACTGACTCAACGAGCCCAAGCACGGTCCGTGATGCGACCAAAAGGGTGATTCGCGCAGTACCCGACCTGTGGTTTCGTCGGTCTCCTGCACCCGTGGAGACGACGCCCGTGTGTGCAGAAGGAACCGCTCCTGACGTCCCCGAGATGTCAGGGGCGGTTCTGCCGTCGAGATCGGCCTGACGAAGGACCACTCGCACCTCCATTCGGCCAGCACACGCCGGCGTCCGCACGTAGGGTTGCGGCATGCCCACCGAGAACGAGGACGCCCTCGCCGGCGCCGCTGCCGCGCTGCTCAACCAGATCGAGCAGCTCGCGCCCATGTTCACGACGCCAGGTGAGATCCGTGACCTGGCGCAGGCCTTCGCGCTCGTGGCCGGGGCGGATGCCAAGAAGCCCGGGGGCCTCCACGCCAGCTAGGCGGACCGGTGCGGACGTGGCCACGCCCGCAGGACCAGGTCCCACGGACAGGCGGCCCTCCACAGCACCCGTAGGAGCGTGGAAAGCCGCCTGCAGAACGGGCGCGGCGTGGGCTCCGGCCGTTCGTGCGCGTGTGTCTCAGCGACGTACTGGGGAACATCGTGTAGCCGCTGCCCCCGCGCGTCTCGAACGTACTCGCCGAGGCGGCCGTCTAGACCCACGCTGCGGTAACGAAACCTGGCGCCTCACGGGCCGGCCCTTCCACCTCAGCGGGAACGGTTACGTCGGTGCGCCGCCCCCACCGGCATAAGGCAGGGGCTCCAATACCTCGGCGGGGGCGGCGGCTTGGTAACCGTCCCCGAAGGTAAAGGACAACTAGTCCAGACCACCAGTGTCGTGCATCAGCCGTTGGTGAATCTTGAACCAACTGTGGGTCCCCGCCGCCCGGCGTCCCCGTGGGCGCATGCCTGGCGGCCCTTGCCCGCCCTTGTAGCGTGAGAAGGTCCCCGGACAACAGTCCTCCGTCGTCGCCGGGGGGGCGGCGGCGGAGGGCGGGACCGTCCGGCAAGGCTTTACCGTATTAATTGCACCGACTTGCTGGTTTAATCGGGTCGACCGAGGAGGTCCCCGACGGACCAGGTCGAGCGCGCACCGCTCGACGCGGCCCCGGCTCCGCCGCTCGCGCTCTTCGACGTGACGGCGTGCGCGACCCTCGTGCTGCTCGCCTTCGCCGAGCGCTTCGGTGACCTGCTGGGGCCACCGCTGCGCTGGCGTCGGGGCGCTACGTCATCCGGCTCTGACGCGTCAGCAACCGCCGCGGTAGCCGCCGGAGCGGAGCCCGCGGCCACCCTTCGCCAGCTTGCCGCGCTTGAGCGAGAACCCACGCATCCAGTCGAAGATCGACTTGGTCCGGTTCATCTCCTTGCGGCCCTTGCCGTTGAGGCTGAGCCGGAGCGTCATCGGCACGTCCGAGACGGCCGCTGAGTTGCGGACCGTTCCGATGATCTTGCCGTTGAGGAACCAGGAGATGTGGCGCTTGCTGACCTCGACGGCGACCGCCAGGGCCACGTCCTGGATGTTGCCGACCCGCTTGCGACCCTTCCACTGCTTGTTGGCCTTCATCGCCTTCGCACCGAACCGCATCGAGCGGGAGTGGGCGTTGAGGTCGGCGATCGTGATGGTCCGACCGCCGCAGTTGTACGCCCCCCGGCTGTCGGGCACCAGCTGCACCTTGGTGCGGTAGTCGCGGGCGTTGTTCTCGTGGGTCTTGATCCGGACCCGGACCTCCCAGCGGCCGTAGGTGCGGGGGTTGCCGTGCATCGTGACCCACGTGCGGCCACGGTCACCACGGCCGTTGCTGTTCTGGCGCTTGCTGTCGAGCATCATGCCGCCGTTGTGCTTCGAGGCGCGGCCGTAGCCAGCAGAGCCGTCGACCCACCAGCCGCGGAGGTCGGTCCCGCGCTGCGGCGGGCTGGTGAGCGACTCGCCGTGCTCCCAGCCGAAGTCGAAGAGGGCAGGGTTCCATCCGTACGCCGCGCTGGCGGGCGTGGCCGGGCTGCTGCCCTTCGCGAACGGCGCGAGCATCGCCGCGACGTCCAGCGAACCGGCGTCGGCCGTCTCCGTCCGGGCTGCGGCGGGCCGGGTCGCGAGCCGCGAGCCCGGTGCCCGGACCCGGACCCGGGTCGGGAACGAGGGGAACCAGCCGATCTCGTGGTAGCCGGTGAAGTAGTTCTCCTGGCGGACCCGGAAGTCGGCCGCGCCGCGGTTGTGGACCGTGACCGAGAACCGGCCGTTGCCGTTGCTGTCGGTCTTGGTCGTGTCGAGGGTGGTCCAACCGGTGCCGTCGCGTCGCTGCAGCGTCAGGGTCCGGTTGGGCAGGACCGGCGGCGGCAGGTCGGGCCGTCCGCGCAGCGCGGGCGTGGTGTCGACGGCGAGGGCGAAGGCCCGGCCGGCGACCGGCGTGCCGACCGGCGTCACCACCAGGTCCTGCGACTTCGCCTTCAGGTGGATGTTGCCGGAGGAGAGGCCACCCTTGGCGACGACCCGGCGCTGGATGCCGAACATGCTCGGCGCCGGCATGCTGAACTCGAAGTGGCCATTGCCGTCGGTCCGCTGGGTCGCGATCCGCTCCCAGCGGTCACCGGGTCGGCCCATGGTGCCCTGGAGCTTGACGGTGCGGACCCCGTCACGGCCGATGTTGCCGTGGAGGGTGATGTACTGCCCGCCGACGTAGGAGTTCGGCGAGACGTCGATGCTGGCCCGTTGGCTCGCGACGGAGGTCGCGGCAGTCGTGGGCAGGACGGGGAGAAGAAGCGCCAGGCCGATCAGGGGTGCGGCCCGGTGAGCGCGCGAAAATCGCGTCATGGGAAGGCCTCCGGGGGGGTAGGAGTGACCCCACCCTACGAGTCACAGGCGTCACTTGTCTCCCACCGGACGATTCTTTACCTAGCGCTCGGGCGTGCCGGATCTGTCCAGCGTGAACCGGACGGTACGCTCCGCCGGATCGGCGGAGGCCAGCGTGACGGTCACGTCCGCGCCCAGCGGGAGGTCGGCCGATCCTGTCACGCGGGCCTCGATCGCGGGGTCCTCGACCGTCACCGTGCCGCGTCGTCGGTCGTCGTCCTCGAGCTCCACGACCACCCCGGCGAACGACTCACCGACCCGGTGCTGCAGCAGCACCGACTCGACCAGGTCGAGCACCGCCGCCTCGTAGCGGTTGCCCCGCTGGGCCGACTCGCGCAGCGTGTCGGGCAGCCCGTGGAGCTTCTCCAGCACCCAGCCCGGAACCTCGTCGCCCGCGCAGAGGGCGAGGCACACCTCGCCGGCGTAGCGGTCTCCGAGCCGGCGCAGCGGCGCGGTCACGTGGGCGTACTCCGACGCGAGCGCCGCGTGCTCGGGGTCCTCGGGCACCTCCCCGTCGAACGCGACGTACCCGCTCCCCCGCAGCAGCCGGGTGCAGGCCACGATCATCGCCGCGTGCTGGGGCCGGCCCGCGTCCAGGGTGCGGATGAAGTCCGGGTAGAGCAGCTCGGCCGGCCACTCGATCCCGAGCGCGCGCGCCGTGCGGTGGAGCCGCTTGACGTCACGTGGGTCCGGCTCGGGGAGCGTGCGGAGCAGCCCGACCCGGGCGTAGACCATGAGCGAGGCGGCGGCGAACCCGGTCAGCAACGAGATCTGCGCGTTCCACTGCTCCACGGGCAGCAGCGAACGGAAGCGCAACGACACGTGGTCGCCCTCGACCTCCACCTCCTGCTCCGGCAGGGGCAGCGAGATCCCACCTCGGGCCGCCTCGCGGGCGAGCCGCAGCTCTCCGACCTCCTTGAGGAGCATCAGGGACTCCGACGCCGACCCCTCGTCGATCCGCTGCTGCGCGGTCTCGTAGTCGAGCTGTTCGCGCGACCGGACCCGCGCCCGCTGGAGGTCGACGTCGGTGCCCTCGCCGGTCTCGTCGACGCGGATCGTCCACAGCAGCGCGGGTCGCTCCTGGTCGGGCAGCAGCGAGCCGGCGTCCTCGGAGATCACGGGCGGGTGGAGCGGCACCTTGGACTCCGCGCCGTAGAGCGTCTCGCCGCGCCGGTGCGCCTCGGCGTCGATCGCGCCGTCGGGCTCGACGAACGCGGTGAGGTCGGCGATGGCGTAGTGGACGACGTACCCGCTCCCGTCCCGCTCGAAGTGCAGCGCCTGATCGAGGTCGCGGGCTGAGACCGGGTCGATCGTGACGAGCTCGAGGTCGGTGCGGTCGAGGTCGGGCAGGGTCGGGGCGGCCGCGGCCCGCTCGGCCGCCTCCTGCACGTCGGGCGGGAACTCGGGCGAGACACCCAGCTCCTGCTGGATCACCGCGATCCCCTCGGTCAGCTGCTGGACGACGACCCCGTCGGCCGTCGAACGGACCCGGACCACCCGACTGCTCGCCATTCCCGGAGCCTAACCTTTCCGACGTGCTGATCCTGCTCCCTCCCAGCGAGGGCAAGACCGCGCCCACCCGCGGGAAGCCGCTCGACCTCGCGGGCCTGGGCCATCCTTCCCTGACCGGGACCCGCCAGGAGGTGGTCGCCGCGCTCCAGGCGGCCAGCGCCCGCCCTGACGCGGCGCAGCTGCTCGGCATCGGTCACACCCAGCTCGACCTGCTCGACCGCAACCGGGCCCTGAGCACCGCCCCGACTGCGCGGGCCGACCGGATCTACACCGGCGTCCTGTACGACGCCCTCGGTCTCCACTCCCTCTCACCCGCGGCCCGCCGGCGCGCCGCCCACCGGGTCGCGATCACGTCCTCGGTCTTCGGGCTGGTCCGGCCGACCGACCGGATCCCCGCCTACCGGCTCTCGGGCGACGCCGCGCTGCCCGACCTCGGCTCCGTGGCCGGCGCCTGGCGCCCGGTGCTCGGCGAGGCGGTGCGAGCCGCGCTCGGCCCCGGCCTGCTGGTCGACCTGCGCTCCTCGACCTACGCCGCGTTCTGGCGGCCGCCGAACGATCTCGCGCGGCGTACGGCGACCGTGCGGGTGCTGCACGAGTCGGCGGGCCGACGGACCGTGGTGAGCCACTTCAACAAGGCGACCAAGGGCAGGCTCCTCCGCGGCCTGCTCGAGGACGGGCGCGACCCGCGCACGCCCGCCGCGCTGGCACGGCTGCTGGACGCGCTCGGGTGGCACGTCGAGGTCGGCGAGGCCACTGCGCAGGGCACCCGGCTCGACGTGGTGGTCACGCAGGTCTGAGGGTCACCAGCCGCCGTGGTCGATGAACGGCGGCTGCGGCGGCGGCAGCGCGTTGAAGAGCCGGACCGCACCGGGCGGGCCCGGCTGGTCGGGGGCGCGGAACGAGAGCACCGACACCGACGCCGGGGTCAGCTGCATCCGGAACGACGAGACGAGGGGTGCGTCCAGCGCGTGAGCGACGAGGGTCTTGATCGGCGTGACGTGGCTGACGACGACCACCGTCTTCCCGGCGTACGTCGAGAGCAGCCGGTCGAGCCCGGCGAGCACCCGCTCCTCGACCGACCGTAGCGACTCACCGTGGCCGCCCGGGCGGGAGTCGAGCGACGAGAACCACGTCATCAGGTCGTCGCGCCCGACCTCGTCGAACGTGAGTCCCTCCCAGGCACCGAACTCCATCTCCGCGAACCCGGGCTCCTCGGTGACCGCCACGCTCCACGCCGAGCCCAGGAGATCGGCGGACTGGCGGGTCCGCAGCACCGGCGAGGCGACGATCGCCGCGACCTGGTCGCGGATCGGCCTCAGCCAGTCCGCGACCGCCTCGACCTGGGCGCGGCCCTCCTCGGAGAGCGGCGGGTTGTGGCCGGCCAGCCCACCGGAGAAGCGGCGCTGCGTCGTGTGGGCGGTGACGCCGTGCCGGACGAGCACGACGGTGGTCGGCGGCGGCCACGGCGGGCCGGCGTCGTCGGCCGGCTCCGTCTCCTCGTCCGTCACAGCCCGCTCTCGCCGGTGCGGACCAGGATCCGCTGGCACTCCTCACAGCGGATCACCTCGTCGCTCCCGGCGGACTTGATCGCTGCCAGCTCGGCCGGGTCGAGGCTGAGCCGGCAGCCGCCGCACTGACGGGCGCGCAGCGCGGCCGCGCCGACGCCACCCTTGCTCTCACGCAGCTTGTCGTAGAGCGCCAGCAGGTCGGCCGGCAGGCCATCGGCGACCGGTGTGCGCTCGGCAGCCACCCTGCTCAGCTGCTCGTCGAACCCGGCGGTCTTCTCGTCACGCGCCTTGCCGAGCGAGGCGAGCCGTTCGTCGGTGGCCGTGAGCTGGGCGACGAGCGAGTCGTGCGACTTCTGCGCCTCCTCCAGCTGCTCCATCACCTCGAGCTCCTGGTCCTCCAGGGACGTGATCCGCCGGCCGAGCGACTCGAGCTCGTGCAGCATCCGCTGCAGGTCCTTCGGGTTGCTGATCACGCCCTGGTCGACCCGCTCCTGGTCGCGGGTGCGCCGGGCCCGCGCCGACTCGACGTCGGCGTCGATCTTGGCCTGCTCGTTCGTGAGGTCCTCGACGACGAGCTCACCCTCCCGGACCCGACCGGCGAGCTCGGCGCGCTGCGGCTCGAGGGACTGGATCTCGGCGAGCTCGGGCAGGGTCCGCCGCTGGTGGCGCAGCTGGTCCGCCCTCGCGTCGAGCTCTTGCAGGTCGAGCAACCTGAGTTGGGCGAACGGGTCGGCTTTCAGCGTCTGCTCCTAGGTCCGGAAGTGCCAGGGGTCGGTGTTGAGGGTGCTCACACGCGTCTCCACCGTATCGCCCAGGGCCCGGGCCAACCGCGCCGAGACCACCGGCAGCCAGGTCCACTCGGCCGCCCAGTGAGCCACGTCGACGAGGGCCGGCCCGCCGTGCTCGAGGAACTCCCCCGCCCGGTGGTGGCGCAGGTCGCTGGTGACGTAGACGTCCGCGTCGGTGCCGAGCACCGTGTCGAGCAGGAAGTCGCCCGCTCCGCCGCACAACGCCACCCGGCGTACCTCCCGGTCGGGGTCGCCCGCGACGCGGACTCCGTGGGCGGTGGCGGGCAGCGCGGCGGCGACCGCGGCGGCGAACTCCTGCAGCGACGTGGGGTCGACCGAGCCGATCCGGCCGGCCCCGGTGGCCGCGCCGCCGGGGTCCCCGAGCTCCACCACGTCGTACGCCGGCTCCTCGTAGGGATGCGACGCCACGACGGCCGCGATGGCGGCTCCTCGCAGCCGGCGCGGCAGCATCGCCTCGATCCGTACCTCCTCGACCGTCTCGGTCCGGCCGACCTCGCCGATCGCCGGGGCGGCCCCCTCGAGAGGCCGGAACCGGCCCTCGCCCGGTGTCGAGAACGACGCGTGGTCGTAGTCGCCGAGCCGCCCGGCCCCGGCGTCGGCCAGGGCGTCGCGGACCCGGTCGGCGTCAGGGAGCGGCACGTAGACGGTCAGCTTGTCGGTCGGTGCGGCGGGAGCGGGCAGCAGCGGGCTCACGTCCGTGAGGCCGAGCGCGGACGCCATCGCCTCGGAGACACCACCGACGGCCTGGTCCGCGTTGGTGTGGGCGGTCAGCAGCGCGCAGCCCGCGGTCAGCAGGGTGTGGAGGGTGCGGCCCTTGGGCGTCGTCGCCGCGACGCCGTGCACGGGCGTGAGCAGCAGCGGGTGGTGGACCAGCAGCAGGTCGGCACCCCAGTCAGCGGCCTCCTGGGCAACCCCCCGCGTCGGGTCGACGGCGCACAGGACCTTGCGGACCTCCGCGTCCGGGTCGCCCGCGACCAGGCCGACGGCGTCCCAGGAGTCGGCCGTCGCCGGCGGGTACCAGGCGTGCAGCAGGTCGACGACGTCTGTCAGGGTCGGCACAGCCCGGAGGCTACCGGGACGCGGGTCGCCTACGATCGCCGACCGTGGACCTCATCCTGACCGACGTGACCTCCGACAACTGGCGCGACGTCGCCGACATCGCGCCGCGTGACGACCAGCGCGACTTCGTCCCCGCCCTCGCGGCACGCTACCTCCTGCTCGGCACGCTGGAGGGCACCTGGCACAACCTCGGCGCCTTCGAGGGGGACACCGCCGTGGCGCACGTGATGCACGCGGTCGACCCGGAGGACGGGTCGCGCTGGATCGGCGGGCTGGTGGTGGACGCCGCCTACCAGGGTCGTGGCGTCGGCCGCCGCGTCGTCGAGCTGGTCCTCGACAGGCTGGGCGCCGAGCCCGGCCCGGTCCGGATGTCGTACCACCCGGACAACGAGGCCAGCCGCGTCCTGTTCACGCGGCTCGGCTTCGTCGAGACCGGTGAGCGGGTCGACGACGAGCGGGTGATGGAGCTGCCGGGCTAGTTGACCTGGCGGTCGTAGCCCTCCCAGAACGGTGCGCGCAGCTTGAACTTCTGCAGCTTGCCCGTCGCCGTCCGGGCGAGCTCGTCGCGGAACTCCACCGAGGTGGGTGCCTTGTAGCCGGCCGCCTTGTCCTTGCACCAGGCGATCAGGTCCTGCTCGGTCGCCTCCTGGCCCTCTGCGAGGACCACCAGGGCCTTGATCGTCTCGCCCCATTTCTCGCTGGGTACGCCGATCACCGCCACCTCCGCGACCGCCGGGTGCGAGAACAGCACGTCTTCGACCTCGATCGACGACACGTTCTCGCCGCCGGTGATGATGACGTCCTTCTTGCGGTCCTGGATCGTGACGTACCCGTCGTCCCCGATCGCCGCACCGTCCCCGGTGTGGAACCAGCCGTCGCGCAGTGCCGTCGCCGACTCCTCCGGTTGCTCCCAGTAGCCCTCCAGGACGACGTTCGACCGGGCCAGCAGCTCCCCCGCTCCCTCCTCCGACTCGTCGACCTTCAGGCGTACGCCGAGGGCGGGCGCACCGGCCCGCACCAGCTTGTGGGCCCGCTCCTCACCCGTGAGGTCGTCCCACTCGGAGCGGCTGCGGTTGATCGTCAGCAGCGGCGAGGTCTCGGTCAGGCCGTAGATCTGGACGAACTCCCAGCCGAGCTCCTCCTCGACCCGGACGACGGTCCTGGTCGGCGGCGGCGCACCGGCCATGATGATCCGGACCCGGTCGCGGCCGGGGATCTCGCCCTCCCAGCTCTGGGCCGCCTCCAGGACCGCGGCCGCGACCGCGGGGGCTGCGGCCATGAGCGTGACGCGGTGCCGCTCGACGCGACGCAGGATCTCGGCGCCGTCGACCTTGCGGAGCACCACCTGCGGTACCCCGAGCCCGGTCATCGTGAACGGCAGGCCCCAGCCGTTGGCGTGGAACATCGGCAGCGTGTGCAGGTAGACGTCGCGGTCGGTGACGCCCGCGTGCAGCCCGAACGTCAGCGCGTTGACCCAGATGTTGCGGTGGGTGATCTGCACGCCCTTCGGACGGGCGGTCGTGCCGGACGTGTAGTTGATGCTCGCGGTGGCGTTCTCGTCCGGCTCCCACGGGGCCGGCTCGGCGCCCTCCGGCCCGAAGAGCTGGTCGTCCTCGCCGAGCACGAACCGGTGCTCGGCGGTGACACCGGCCAGCGCCTCGTCGAGCTCGGGGTCCACGTAGAGCACCCGGGCGCCGGAGTGCTCCACGATGTAGCGCACCTCGTCGGGTCGCAGCCGGAAGTTGACGGGGACGATGACCCGTCCGTAGCCCGCCACGCCGTAGAACGACGCGAGGAGCCGGGCGCTGTTGTGCGAGACGACGGCGACGCGCTCCCCCGGAGCGATGCCGAGCGAGTCGAGGTGCGCGGCCTGCCGGGCCGCCAGCGCCGCCAGCTCGTCGTACCGCAGCTCACCGAGGGACGCCGCGGGCTGGTCCGGCTCGTCGATCACACCGACCCGCTCGCCGTACACGTCCCGGGCGCGCTCGAGGAAGTCGGAGATGCTGAAGGGGACGATCATGGGCTCCTCCTCACCAGTGACTCCCGCCCACCCTAGACACCGCGACGTTGGCGCTTCATTGGTCGGGGACGTCGCCGCTCGATGAGAGAGCTCTCATCCAGCGCTCATCTGCGGCCCACGCGTGGGGGCGAGCATGCAGGGCTCGCGGATGCCGGTCATCGTGCTGACGGCGCGGGACTCGGTCACCGACACCGTGAGCGCGCTCGAGGGGGCGCCGACGACCACATGCCCAAGCCGTTCCGGTTCGCCGAGCTCCTGGCCCGGGTCCGGCTGCGGCTCCGCCAGACGAACGAGGGCGACGGCAGCGGCGTGAAGGACGCACTTCACGGCCGGGCGACGGTCGGCGGCGAGGAGCTCGACCTGTCGGCCCGCGAGTTCATGCTCGCCGAGATCTTCATGTTGAACGCCGGGCAGGTGCTCTCCCGCGAGCAGCTGCTCGACCACGTCTGGGGGCTCGACTTCGATCCCGGCTCCAACGTCGTGGACGTCTACGTCGGCTACCTCCGCAAGAAGCTCGGCTCCGCCACGATCAGCACGGTCCGGGGCATGGGCTACCGCTTCAACGCCTGAGACCGGGCGCCCGCCAAGGGGAGGCTGTGCTCAGCCGCGCACCTTGAACGTGAGCCTGGGTGCCGGCAGGCCGGCGAGGACGGGCTCGAACGCGTCCACGATCTCGAACGGCTCGGGCCGCTTGGCCGGGTCCTTGTCGAGGGAGGCTGCGAGGACCTCGCGCACCGCCCCGGGGACCTGGTCGGGCAGGTCGTAGGGCTCGTCGACCAGCTGGGGGTAGCGGGCCGTCAGGTCCTCCGCGTCGGCGGATCCCTTGTCGAAGGCCCGGTAGCCCGCGACCGCGTGGAAGAGGGTGGCGCCCAGCCCCCAGACGTCGCTGGCGAAGGTGGGCACCCCGTGGGTGTCCGGATCGGCCTGCTCGGGCGACATGTAGTAGTCGGTGCCGAGCTGCCGACCGCGCGCGGCGTGCTCCGGCGTCCGGGCGATCGAGAGGTCGATCAGCCGGGCGGGCGCGGCCATGATGACGTTGCTGGGCTTGATGTCGAGGTGCAGCAGGTCGACGCCGCGCAGGTAGTGGAGTGCGGCCGCGACCTCGATCGCCAGCGGCAGGTACTGCTGCTCCTGGAGCCGACCGTGCCGGCGGATCAGGGACGACAGCCGTGGCCCCTCGATGTGCTGGAGGACGACGTACGGCTTGTCGTGCTCGAGGTCGAACCGCAGCCCGCGCACCACCACCGGGTGGTTGAGGAGGGCCAGCGCCTCGATCTCCCGGCGCAGGCCGCGCAGGGTGTGCTCGTCGGCCACCTGGTCGGGCCTGACCACCTTGACCACGACCGGGACGTAGGTGATCTCGTCGAACGCCAGGAAGACCTCGTAGGCGGACCCACCCCCGAGCCGCCGCAGCACGGTGAGCTCGGGGCTGATGCGGTCGCCGTCCGCCAGGTGCCAGCTCGTCGACTCGCTCACAGGACGCAGCCTAGGCGGGGTCAGCGACGGGTGTCGTTGCGCGAGCGGTCGTTCGGCGGCCGGGAGGTGGAGGTGGGAGCGCTTCATGATGGTTCCTCCCGATGAGGTCGGGTGTTCCGTGCTTCGAGAAGAACGATGCCGACGCGCGGTGAGCCGAGCATGAGGGTCAGATGAGACCGCTCTCAGCCCGGGGCGTCAGCGGCGCCAGGCAGCGCGCCGGTCCCCGGGCTCGGGGGAGGCGCTCTGGGCCCAGACGCGTCGCCAGGTGGCGACGTCGGGCCCACCTGGATCTGGCGTCGCGCCGGACGCGGCCCGCTGCCGGGCCTCCCACCAGGTGCTGGACTCCTCGTCCAGCAACGTCGAGACGGCGACACGGATCTTGGGCGCGAAGCTCCGGGGTGACTCGCCAGGCTCGGGGCGCAGCGGCTCGCCGAACCGGATCGTGAGCCGGCGCCGACCCGGGCTCGGCCAGTTCTGGCCACGCGGCATCGCGGCGAACGTGCCGCGGTGGGCGATCGGGACGACGGGCACGCCGTACTCGCACGCCAGGAACGCCGCTCCGAGCCGGAACTTGCCGGTCCAGCCGTCCTGCGAGCGGGTGCCCTCGGGGAACACGACGAGGCTCCAGCCGTCGGCGAGCACCTCGCCCGGCGTGGCCGACATCGCCCCGCCGCGGCGGTCGATCGGGAACGTGTTGAACAGCAGCGCCGAGCCGACCGCCCGCCACCAGGTGTCGAAGAAGTAGTCGGCCGCGGCCGCCACCGCCGTACGCCGCCGCCACTCGTCCGGGAGCGACAGCAGGATCAGCGGGGTGTCGAGGTGCGAGGCGTGGTTGGCGACGAAGATCACCGGACCCTGGATCCGGGACAGCACGTCGAGCCCCTCGACGTGCGTGCGCACCTGCGACCGGAAGACGGGTTCCAGGCCGCCCTTCTGTGCCACCTCGCGGGCGACCCGGCCGGGTCGCCGCCGGGCCCAGTCGGTCCCGAACACCGTCTGCTCCAGCGGCTCCACCCACGGCTCGGCGGAGCGTGGCACCAGGGGCCGACGCCCCCAGCGCCAGCCGCGGGCGACCGTGCGGACGTCGTCGACTCCGTCGCGGATCACACCCATCGCCGTCAGACCTTCACGTCGGCGATCAGGTGCGGCGGGTTGTGCAGGTAGGTGATCGACGGCGAGGCCCCGACCGTGTCGGCGGCCATCTCGAGCGCGTCGCCGAGCGTGGAGGCAGCCCGGAACCCCAGCCGCGACGCCACCTTCCGGTCGGCGCCGACCCAGATCACGTCGTCGACGTGGTCCATCGCGTGCGCCGCCCAGTACCACATGTAGAACGGGTGGACGCCGTGGTAGGCGTGCGAGGTGCGGTACAGGTGGATGTACCAGGGGTCGTTGGCGAACTGCTGCTCGTACTTCGCACCCACGACGGCCGGGTCGGTCGACTCGGCCAGGACCTCCTCGTAGAAGTCGACGTACGACGGGTGCCGCAGCTGGTCGAAGCCCTCGTTCAGCGGGTGGTAGAGGATCACCGCGCCGCCACGACGGACGACCGGCTGGCCGCGGTAGGAGTTGAAGTAGTAGCCGAGGCCCATGCAGGTCGCGAGGATCGGGTTCATCGTGGAGTTCACGTTGTAGGGGCCGAGGTAGGGCACCCCCATCACCAGCACGTCGGACTGGCCCTGCACCTCGACGAGCTGCTGCCGGTGGACGGCCTCGATCGTGCGCTCGTGCACCGCCTCGACCTCGCCGGCGTTGATGCCGGTCAGGCCGTAGGGCGCCCGGATGTCGTGGAACATCTTGTGGCGCAACCGCTTCGGGGCGACCGACAGCCCGCGGCGGACGGCGAGCATCGAGGCCTGGTCGCGGACCGACCACTCCCACTCCCGCTTCATCAGGAAGTCGTACGGCGAGGGGAACACCCGGTTGTCGAGCGTTGTCTCGATCTGGAAGACCTTCACGTGGTCCTTGATGAGCCGACCCATCCGCCACGCCGAGTGGTGCAGGTGCGACTTCGTGTGGTCCATGAAGGAGTGCGACCGCACCATCGTCTGGGCGTTGTGGTGGTGGCGCAGGCTGTTGTAGGACGCCAGCCCGATGCCGACCGACTTGTGGCCGCCGTCCATGGCGACCAGGTTCACGTTGACGTAGACCAGCAGGTCCGACTCAGCGGCCCGCTTGCTGATCTCGACGTCCTCCCCCTTGTCGGTGGTCCCGAGGTGGGCGAGGTTGTCGCGGTCCTCGGCGTCGAAGTTGTAGAGGAGTCCCTGGGGGTGGAACGACCGGAAGACCCGCTCCCCCACGATGTGCTTGAGCTCGGCCGGCGTCATCCGCCGGTGCAGCGCGTTGGCCGCGATCAGCTCGACGTCGTCGACACCGGCGTCGGCGGCCATCGTCAGCACCTGCTCGATGATCCGCTGGCGGATGTCGGGCGCCTTCATGGTCGGCAGCGGCAGCGACAGGTCGTCGAAGGCGATCGTCAGGCGCATCCCGGGCTTCAGGAGGGTCGGCAGCGGCTCGGCGTCGACGGGGTTGACCAGCGCCTCGTGGATCGCCGCCTCGACGTCCGGCACCGCGGGCACCGACTCGGGCGGGTAGATCACACGGGTCCCCAGCGGGAACTCCTCCAGCCGGAAGCCCTGCCCCTCGTGCACGACGAGAGGTGGGGTCCGGTCGTCCACCTCGAGCACGAATCCGGGTCTGCTCATCGAGTGCTCCTCGGGTCGAAAGCTACCTTCACCGTGCCGAGCCGGCCGGCGGAGTGGGCGTGGTCGAGTGCTTCGCGCCAGCGGTGCAGCGGATAGCTGACCACCGACTTCGCGAGCTGGGCCACGGGGTCGCCTGCGACCAGGTCGGACGCGATGGCGAAGGCGGACCGGTCGTCCGCGGCGGGCTCCCGCTGCGCGGACGCGTAGGAGCCGACGATCTCCAGCTCGCGGAACCAGGCGGCCGAGAGGTCCGCGCGAGCAGGCATCCCGGACAGCACCACCCGGCCACCGGCGCGGGTGGCGTGGAGGGCGGTCTCCAGGGAGCTCCGGCTGCCGACCGCGTCGATCGCCACGTCCACACCGCCGAGCAGGTACGGCGGGCCGAGCTCGGGCGACAGCTGCAACGCCCCGGTCGAGCGGCGGACCCGCCGGAGGGCCTCGCGGGGTGTGACGACCTCGGTCGCCCCGAACTCGCGGGCGAGCTCGCGCTGGTGGGAGTGCTTGGCGACGACCGTGATCTCGCCGACCGAGGTCAGGGCGCGCAGCGCGAGTGTCGCGAGCAGCCCGACGGAGCCGGCCCCGCTCACGAGCACCCGGTCGTTGGCGCCGACCCGGGCCGCGAGCGCGGTGTGGACCGCGCAGGCCATCGGCTCGGTGAGCACCGCCTGCTCGTCGGAGTAGCCCTCGGGTACGGCGTGCAGCTGGCTGCGGTGGGCCATCAGCACCTGACCCCAGCCGCCGCCGGTGTCGGCGCAGAAGCCGGTCTGCAGGCCGGGCGCGAGGTGGCCGACCGTGATCCGGTCGCAGCGGTTGGTGGCCCCGGTCGAGCAGCCGTCGCACGGATCCACGCCCCGGGCCGCGCAGGTCAGCACCGGGTCGACGACGACCCGGGTGCCGGCCGGGAGGTCACCGCAGTCGTCGAGCAGGTCGGCGACGACCTCGTGGCCGGGGACGAACGGCAGCGACACCATGGCGGAGAAGTAGAGGCTGGTGCTGCCGGACAGGGCGCCGAGGTCGGAGCCGCAGATCCCGGAGAGCCGGGTCCGCAGCCGCGCCCACCCGGGCCTGGCGACCTTCGGCTCTGCGATCGTCATCAGCCGCAGCGGCGCGGCGAAACCGGACAGCATGCCGGGCAGGCGGTCGCCGGCGAGCCTGCCGGCCACGTGCCGCGGTCGGGAGCGGAACATCTCGAGGGCGAGCATCATCGGGCGTCACCTGCCGGGTTGAGCGTCCGCGCGGACGCGTCCGAGCTGGCCCAGTCGACGATCGGCCAGTGCTGGCGCCGCGCGTGGCGGTAGAGCGACACGTCGGGCCGCACCGCCACGGGGTTGCCCACCGCGGCGAGCAGCGGCAGGTCGGAGTGGGAGTCGGCGTACCCGAACGACGCGGCGAGGTCGATGCCGTGCTCGGTCGCCCAGGAGCGCATCCACGCCGCCCGGGACTCCCCCACCAGTGGCGAGGACGCCAGGTAGCCGGTGCAGACGCCCCGCTCGTCGACCGCCAGCTCGGCGGACTCGATGTGGTCGAAGAGCGGCCGCAGCGGACGGGTCAGCGGTTCGATCGCTCCGGTCACCAGTACGGTCGTGTGGCCGGCGGCGCGGTGCTCGCGGATCCGACGCACGGCGGCCGGCGCGAGCCGCGACAGCACGTGGTCGGTCAGCTGCGCGTCGGCCACGGCCTCGAGGTCGCTGAGATTCGCGCCGGCGTACTGCCGGTAGGCCGACCTCAGGAAGGCGCTGCGCTCCTTGCGCTCGGCGCGCACCAGCCCCGGCACCCGGGCGGCCATCCGGGCCAGCTCCCCCATCCGCTCGCTCCCGTCGAGCTCGGGGAGGCGGAGCCAGAGGAACGTCTCGATGACGTTGGAGGACAGGAGCGTCCCGTCCATGTCGAAGAACGCACCGATCGCGCTGGACGCCTCGGCCGAGTCCTCCCGCTTGATCGCGCGCGGCTCGGTGCGGCTCGGCCGCTTGCGGGCAGCCCGCAGCTCGTCCATCCGGCGGATCGGCTCTGCCACTGCCGGGCAGTGCACGTCCTGGAGGTAGTGCCGCCAGTCGACGACCGCGGTGTCGAACGCGAACGTCGCCCGGTCGTCGTCGGACAGGGAGTTGTAGAGCTCCATCGTGCGGTCGTCGGAGAACCGCAGCTCGGCCTGCGCGTACTCGCGGTAGAGGTCGAGGTAGCGGCGGAGGAACTCCAGCCGGCGACCCTGCTGGTCGAGCTTGCGGGCCAGGTCGCGGACGCGGTCGCTGCGCGGCGCGCGGCCGATCACCTGGTCCGCGACCTTGTGCGCACGCTCGCTGGTGGTGAGGAGCCGTTCGACGGCCTGGGCGCCCGGGAACCGCCAGTCGGGCAGCCGGGCGGCGCCGCGGTCCCCGGCCTCGAACGGGTGCTGGTCGAAGTACTGGCGGACGTTGTCGTAGAGGTTGCTGAACGTGAGCGGGTTGCGGGCACCCGACGAGACGTGGAAGTACGCCGGGACGGCCGGCTCGGGCGGCGAGGCGAGCACCGCCACGATCGTCGCGACGACATGGTCGACCGGCACGATGTCGACGGTGGTGTCGGCGGCGGCCGGGAACTCAGGCAGCTCGCCGCGGCCGTAGGCCAGGATCAGCGGCTCGGCCATCTTGAAGCCCTCGATCCAGCCCGGGTGGGGCCGTTCGAGGGCCGACTCGATGATGCTCGGGCGCACGATGCTGACGCGGGCGTTCTCGGCCACGGCGTAGCGCTCCACGACCCGCTCCCCCAGCGCCTTGGTGAACGTGTAGCAGTCGGTCCACCCGAGGCTGCGCGCCCGCTCGGTGCCGATCCGGACGAGCTCCTCCTTGACCCAGGCCTTGCGCGCCTCCTCGGTCGCGTGCGCGGCGCTCAACATCCCGGCCCGCCCGTGCGCCCGCTCGGCGCGCTTGCGCTCGCGGGTGAGCAGGTGGGCGCCGCGCGACCGGTGCTCGACCGCCTCGCGCTGGCCGAGGCCCCAGCGCAGCTCCGCCTCGAGGTCGACGTCGTGCGGCACCGGACCCTCCGGGATGGTGCCCCGGCGGCGGCCGGCGACGTACGCCGTGGAGATGTGGACGTAGTGGACGTCCTGGCCGGCCTCGCGGACCCGCTCGAGGAGGTCGCGGGTGCCGAGCACGTTCGTGCGGAAGCCGTCGTCGACGGGCGGGTCGAACGACACGTCACCCGCGCAGTGCACGACGGCGTCAAGGTCGGTCGGCAGGGTCGGCACGTCGGCGAGGTCGCCCGAGAGCACGCGTAGCCGGTCGGCCAGCAGCGAGTCGACGTCACCCGCCGCGGCCACGACGTCGGTGAAGATCGTCTTGCCGAGCAGGGTGCGGACCCGGTCGTCGGCGGGTGTGGAGCCGCGCGGACGGACGAGCAGGGTGACGTGCGCACCCGGCACCTCGGTCAGCAGCAGGTGCAGCAGCGCCTCGCCGACGAACCCGGTCACGCCGGTCAGCAGCAGACGACGTCCCTGCAGCCGCTCGACGACCGACCCCGGCAGGACCTCACCCGAGGTGGGTGAGGTCTCGCTCGGCACTGCTCCCGACAGGTGCTCCACGCGCCTGATTCAACACTCCCGGGCGACGGCCGGTCACCCGGGGTCGCCGAACGGCCTGCGCGGGAGGACGTGCGAGTGCGTCGGGACGGGATCGAACCGCCGACCGCTCGGGTGTAAACCGAGTGCTCTACCGCTGAGCTACCGACGCCGGTCGAGGCGGGGCACAGACTACGGGAGCCATCCGCGGGAGCGCAGATCGCGGGTGCTCACCTGCAAATGAGATAAGTCGAGCCGCTGGCGTCTCGGGTCACCAGCGGCTCGACACATCGAGAATAGGCACAGGGGTCAAGGAAGTCGCCCTTTGTGGACAAATTGTTGAAAACTTCTGTTTCCGGCCTAGACCACCGACCACGCGGTGCCGGATCCGTGCTAGGCGAGTGCGTGCAGCTGCCGGAGGTGCTCGTCCAGGTCGCGGCCGTCGTGCCGGGCGGAGTGGACCGACCAGCGGACCATCCCCTCGCGGTCGATGACGTAGGACGAACGGTGCGGAGCCCCGCGCTCCTCCTCGAATACGTCGTAGGCCAGCGTGACCTCGCCGTGCGGCCAGTAGTCGCTCAGCAGGGGGAAGTTGAGGCCGTCGGCGTCGGCGAACGCGCGCAGGGAGTAGACCGGGTCGCAGGAGATCGCGAGCACCTCGGTGTCGAACGTCATGAACTCCGCGAGCCGGTCGCGGATCCCCGCCATCTCGCCCGTGCAGACGCCGGAGAACGCGAACGGGAAGAAGACCAGCGCCACCGCCTTCCGGCCGCGGTAGGACGACAGCGTGACGTCCTGGCCGAACTGGTCACGGAGGGTGAAGTCGGGCGCAGGTCCGCCGAGGGTCAGTCCGGTCATGGTGGGCACATCCTCCCACCCGGCTCGGCTCAGTCGTCGGCGGCCCGGGGTGCCGTCCGGTCCTGCTCCCGGTCGTCCTCCGCCAACGTGCGCTTGAGGATCTTGCCGGTCGCGTTGCGCGGCAGCTCGTCGAGGAACACGATCTCCCGTGGCACCTTGTAGCGGGCCAGCCGCTCCTTGACCAGGTCCTTGAGCTCGTCCTCCCCGACGGTCCCGTCGCGGCGTACGACGAACGCGCGCAGCCGGGTACCGAAGTCGTCGTCAGGCACGCCGATCGCCGCCACCTCGACCACGTCGTCGTGACCCACCAGGCAGTCCTCGACCTCCTGGGGGAAGACGTTCTCGCCTCCGGAGACGATCATCTCGTCGTCGCGGCCCTCGACGTAGAGCCGGCCGTCCTCGCCGATGTGGCCGACGTCGCCGGTGGACATCAGGCCGTCGATCATGTCCTTGCTGCCGCCGCCGGTGTAGCCCTCGAAGAGCATCGAGTTGCCCACGAAGATCCGGCCGGTCTCGCCGTCGGGGACCGGCCGGCCCTCGTCGTCGTAGAGGCGGACCACGGTGGCGTGGGGCGGCCGTCCGGCGGAGGACGGCGCCGCGCGCAGGTCCTCGGGCGTCGCGATGCTCGCGTAGGCGACCTCGGTGGAGCCGTAGATGTTGTAGAGGTTGTCTCCGAAGTGGTCCATCCAGCTGAGCGCCAGAGTGCCGGGCAGCGAGGAGCCGGAGGCGGCGACGACCTGCACCCTCGAGAGGTCGTACGTCGCCAGCGTCTCCTCCGGGAGCGCGAGCATCCGCTGGAGCATGACCGGGATGACCACGAGGGAGTCGCAGGCCTCGTCCTGGGTGACCTGGAGCGCGCCCTCGGGGTCGAACCGCCGGCGCAGCACGACGGTCGACCCGAGCAGCATGGCCAGGGCGAGGTGGGCGAACCCCCACGTGTGGAACAGCGGCGCGGCGATGTGGGTGCGCCAGCCACGGCGCAGCGGCAGCCGAGACATCAGGGAGACCGCCGCGTCGATGCCCGCCTCGTTGCGGGGTGCGCCCTTCGGCGCCCCCGTGGTGCCGGACGTGAGGATGACGATCCGTGCGTGTCGCGCCGGCGCGGGCAGGTCGGCGTCGTCGTGGCGTGCGATCAGCGCCTCGATCGTCTCGTCGGCGCCCTCCGGGTCGGTCCACGCCAGCAGCCGCCGCGCGACGTCCGCCTCCTCGAGCAGCCCGGTGAACTCCTCGTCGTGGACGACCACCCCGGGCGCCTCCCGCTCGAGCACGTCGACCAGCTGCGGGCCGGCGAACGCGGTGTTGAGGTAGAGGATGTCGGCGCCCAGCTTGGCGGTCGCGAGGCTGGCATCGACGAAGCCGCGATGGTTGCGGCACATCACGGCCACCGAGTCTCCCTCGCCGACGCCGAGCTGCTGCAGGCCGCGAGCGAGCGCGTTGCTCCGCCGGTGGATCTCGCCGAAGGTGAGGTCGCCGAGCTCATCGACCAGACCGACCCGATCGGGGTCGGTCACCGCCAGCGTGGCGAAACCGCCGGCCGGGCCGGTGCCCCAGTCCTTCAGGACCTTGGCGATCCCGGCGAGCTTGCGGGGAGAGAGCGGGCGGATGACACCGGTGCCCCCGAGGACGCGCACGGTGGTCGCGGCGTTCGACAGGCCGTTCGTGAGTCTCTGCATGATGTCGGGACGAACGTCCGGGACCCGCTCCGGGTTACGCCGGGGTCTTCGGCGTCACGAGTCGGGTGGCCGCCCAGTCCTTGCTGACGGCGACCGTGGTGGTCTGGGCGAGGCCTGCGATCGGGGCGGCCTCGGCGATGTCGGAGGCGGCGACCGCACCGGGCCGGCCGACCTTCGGCGTGAGCAGCCAGATCGCGCCGCCGCCCACGAGGTCGGTCAGCGAGTCGACGAGCCCGTCGACGAGGTCACCGTCGTCCTCCCGCCACCACAGCACGACCGCGTCGACCACGTTGCCGTAGTCGCCATCGACCATGTCGGCGTCGATCGCGTCCTCGATCGCGATCCGGAGCGCGTCGTCGGTGTCGGAGTCCCAGCCGAGCTCCTGGACGACCATCCCGGTCGTGAAGCCCAGCCGATCGGCAGGGCTCGCTGCCACGGCCGTGCCGTCGCGCCCCTCCGGCTGCGCGGCATCGCTGCCCGCGGTCGAGCTCACTGCTCCTCCATCGTCTCCGGTCGTCGCGTGCGTGGGTCGGCGACCCTGCACGCTGAAGTGTGCAGTAGTCCAGCGGAGTTGCGGCGGGTTAGCAACCCGAGCCTGTGAAACCGGGTCGGGTCTCGGCTACCGCCGGGTAAATTCCTCCTCCTCCGAGTGCGTGCAACGATGGGCGGGTGAGCGACGACACCACCGCGAAGCCGCAGACCGGGTCGGTGCCCTCGGTGATCCACGAAGGCCTCCCCACCCAGCTGCCCGACATCGATCCCGAGGAGACCAGCGACTGGCTGGAGTCCTTCGACGGCATGCTCGAGGAGCGCGGGCGCGACCGCGCCCGCTACGTCATGCTGCGGCTCCTCGAGCGGGCCCGCGAGAAGCAGGTCGGCGTCCCGGCGCTCCGCAGCACCGACTACATCAACACCATCCCGCCCGAGCGCGAGCCGTGGTTCCCCGGCGACGAGGACATCGAGCGCCGGATCCGCGCGTTCATCCGCTGGAACGCGGCGGTCACGGTGTCGAGCGCCAACCGCAAGGGCCTCGAGGTGGGCGGCCACATCGCGACGTACCAGTCGGCGGCCAGCCTCTACGAGGTCGGCTTCAACCACTTCTTCCGCGGCAAGGACCACCCCGGCGGCGGTGACCAGATCTACATCCAGGGCCACGGCTCCCCCGGCATCTACGCCCGGGCCTTCCTCGAGGGCCGGCTCACCGAGGACCAGCTCTACCGGTTCCGACAGGAGGTCCAGCACGGTCCCGGCAACGGCCTGCCGTCCTACCCCCACCCGCGGCTGATGCCGGACTTCTGGGAGTTCCCGACGGTGTCGATGGGGCTGACCGCCCTCCACTCGATCTACCAGGCGCGCTTCAACCGCTATCTCCAGAACCGCGGCATCAAGGACACCACCCAGCAGAAGGTGTGGGCGTTCCTCGGCGACGGCGAGATGGGCGAGCCCGAGTCGCTCGGCGCGATCGGCCTGGCCGCTCGCGAGGAGCTCGACAACCTCGTCTTCGTCGTCAACTGCAACCTCCAGCAGCTCGACGGCCCGGTGCGCGGCAACGGCAAGATCATCCAGGAGCTCGAGGCGTTCTTCCGCGGCGCCGGCTGGAACGTCATCAAGGTCGTGTGGGGCCGCGAGTGGGACGAGCTGCTCGCCAAGGACGTCGACGGCGTGCTGGTCAACCGGATGAACGGCACTCCCGACGGCCAGTTCCAGACGTACTCCACGGAGGACGGCGGCTACATCCGCGACCACTTCTTCGGCAACGACCCGCGGCTGCGGGCGATGGTCGAGCACATGAGCGACAGCCAGATCGAGAAGCTGCCGCGCGGAGGCCACGACTACCGCAAGGTGTACGCCGCGTTCGACGCCGCCACCAAGCACGTCGGGCAGCCGACGGTGATCCTGGCGAAGACCATCAAGGGCTGGACGATCGACGCCCTCGAGGGCAAGAACGCCACCCACCAGATGAAGAAGCTCACGCTCGCGGACGTCAAGAAGTTCCGCGACCGGCTCTACCTGCCGCTGAGCGACAAGGACCTGGAGGAGAGCTACGAGCGCAACGGAACCGCGCCGTTCTACCACCCGGGGAAGGACTCCCCCGAGATCCAGTACATGCTCGAGCGCCGCTCCGCGCTCGGCGGCTCGCTCCCGCGCCGGGTCGACCGCTCCAGCCCGCTGAAGCTGCCCGGTGACGCGGTGTACGCCGAGCTGAAGCAGGGGTCCGGCAAGAACCAGGTCGCCACCACGATGGCGCTGGTCAGGCTGCTCAAGGACTGGATGAAGGACCCCGAGATCGGCGACCGGATCGTGCCGATCGCGCCGGACGAGTACCGCACGTTCGGCATGGACTCGATGTTCCCGAGCGCGAAGGTCTACAACCCGGGCGGACAGCAGTACGAGTCGGTCGACCGCAAGTTGTTGCTGTCCTACAAGGAGTCGGCCCAGGGTCAGATGCTCCACGAGGGCATCTCCGAAGCGGGATCGGTCTCGTCCGCCGTGGCCGCCGGGTCGTCCTACTCCACCCACGGCGAGCCGATGATCCCGTTCTACATCTTCTACTCGATGTTCGGGTTCCAGCGCACCGGCGACTCGATCTGGGCCATGGCCGACCAGCTGGCACGCGGGTTCCTGATCGGCGCGACGGCCGGTCGCACGACGCTGACCGGTGAGGGCCTCCAGCACGCCGACGGGCACTCCCCGCTGCTGGCGACCACCAACCCGGCGGTCGTCCACTACGACCCGGCGTTCGCGTACGAGGTCAGCCACATCATGCAGTCGGGGCTCGAGCGGATGTACGGCGCCGACGCCGAGGACGTCATCTTCTACCTCACCGTCTACAACGAGCCGGTGTCGCAGCCGGCGGAGCCCGAGGACGTCGACGTGGAGGGGCTCCTCAAGGGCATCCACCGGGTCTCGACCGGCGAGGGCGAGGGACCCCGGGTCCAGCTGCTCGCCTCCGGCGTCGGGTACCCGTGGGCCGAGCGCGCTGCCCAGCTGCTGCGGGACGACTGGGGCGTCGTCGCCGACACCTGGTCGGTCACCTCGTGGAACGAGCTGGCCCGCGACGCCATCGCCGCCGAGCGGTGGAACCTGCTCCACCCCGACCAGGAGCCGCGCACGGCGTACGTCACCGAGAAGCTGCGGGGCGCACCCGGCCCGGTAGTGGCGGTGTCCGACTACATGACCGCGGTGCCGATGCAGATCGCGCGCTGGGTCCCGGCCGACTTCCGGGTGCTGGGCGCCGACGGCTTCGGCCTCGCCGACACCCGACCGGCGGCCCGCCGCTACTTCAACATCGACGCCGAGTCGGTCGTCGTGCAGACCCTCCAGGCGCTCGCCGACGCCGGCGAGGTCCCGCGCGAGAAGGTCGCCCAGGCGTTCCACGCCTACGCCATCGACGACCCCACCGCCGTCTCCGGCGTGAAGCAGGAGGGTGGCGACGCGTAGTCGCTCCCGGATGTTGAGGTGTGAAGGCGGGCAACGCCTGAGCCACGCAACCGACCCTCGGTGGTTGAGGAGGGCGCGGCGCCCCGGCGCCCGTCACGAAACCTGGTGACCTACGGACCGTGCCTGCCGGGAACGGCTCAGGCGGGTGTGATGCTGGTGACCGTCGCCTCGGCCTGCTCGATCGGCCGGCCGGCGCGCAGCAGTGCGCGGAAGCGGGTGCGGGAGTAGGTCGCCGGCGGCGTGCTCCGGATGAACTCGTGGAGCAGCTTCACGAACCGCTGCGGGTGGTCCTTGTGCGGGAAGTGGCCCGCGTTCGGGATCACCTCGACCCGGGCGTCGGGCGCGAGCCGGGCGGCGTAGGAGGCGTGGCTGACCGGGATGACCTGGTCGTCGCGTCCCCAGAAGACAGCCATCGGCATCACCTGCGTCAGGTAGGCCCGGTCGGCCATCGTGACGATCTGGCCGCGGTAGTCGACCACCGCCCGGACCACGTGCCGGATCGCGTGCCGGGTCGCAGGGTCCTTGAACGAGTCGTAGATCTCGGCGACCTCGTCGAGGTCGCGCGTGAACCGTGAGGGCACCTTCGCGAGCGCCCGTAGGCCTGCCTTCCCCACGTGTCGTACGCCGGGCAGGGTGAGCGCGCCCATCACCGGGTGGAACCCGGGGGTCGTGATCGCGCGGATGAACGGCGAGACCTCCGACCCGAGCCCACCGGACGCGACCAGGATCAGCCGCTCGGTCCGCTCCGGGAACTGGTAGGCGAACTGCATCGCCACCCCACCGCCGAAGCTGTGACCGACGACGGTGACCCGGTCGATGCCGAGACAGGTGAGGAGGTCGCGCATCCCGTTGGCGTAGCCGCCCACGCTGTAGTCGGCGCGGGGCTTGTCCGAGAGGCCGTGACCCAGCAGGTCGGGTGCGATGACCGTGTAACGACGCGCGAGCGAGTCGATGACCGGCTCCCAGGTCGTGTGGTCGCAGCCGAGCCCGTGGAGCAGCAGCACGACGGGGCCCTGCCCCACCTTGACGAACGCACGGCGGTGGCCGTGGATCGTCAGGTACTGCACGTCGTACCGGGACTCCGTCACTGCGGTGCCACCTCTCGGTCAGTTCTGCCGGATTCAACCAGACCTCGTCGCCGTTCAGAAGCCGGAAACCCTTGTTTCACAAGAGTTTTCGCGCTCGACGGTGATACACGGCCTCGCGTGTCTTCCACTAGCCTCGACTGCGTGTCGACCCCCTCCATCGTGCCGGAGCCCGACCGCGAGCGCGCCGCCGGGGCGCTGGTGCGCTCGATGGGTGCCCTCAGCACCACCGCCACGGCGCGGATGGAGACGGAGCTGGACTGGTTCCGCGACCTGAGCGCCGACGACCGCTCGTGGGTCGGGCTGATCGTGCAGGCGGGCGTGAAGGGGTTCGTGGACTGGTACTCACACGGGAGCGAGCCGGTGCCGGCGGGCAGCGCACTGGCCGTGGCGGTCTTCGGGGCGGCGCCGCGGACCCTCACCGGCGTCATCACGCTCCAGCAGACCGTCGAGCTGGTGAAGCTCTCCCTCAGCGTGGTCGAGAGCAGCATCGACGACATCATCGACCCGGTCGACCTTCCCGACGTGAACGCCGCCGTGCTGCGCTACGCCCGCGAGGTCGCCTTCGCCACCGCCGAGGTCTATGCCCGCGCCGCCGAGGTGCGCGGCGCCTGGGACGCCCGGCTGGAGGCGCTCGTCGTCGACTCGGTGCTGCGCGGGGAAGCCGACGAGGGCGTCATGTCGCGCGCGAGCGCGCTCGGCTGGTCGGCGCGCGGCGACGTCGCCGTGGTGCTGGGCCGGGTGCCCGCACAGCGGACCGAGACCGACGTGTTCGCCGAGGCACGCCGGCTGGCTCGGGCCGCGGGCATGGACGCGCTCTGCGCGACCCAGGGCGAGCGGCTCGTCGTGGTGCTCGGGGCCGTGAAGGAGGCCGGCGCGGCCGCCGCGTCGGTCGCGGAGCTGTTCGGGGAAGGCCCGGTCGTCGTCGGGCCGGTGACCGACGGCCTCGACCACGCCCACCTCTCGGCCCGGGCGGCCATGTCGGCGCACCGCGCCGCCGGCGGCTGGCCCGAGGCGCCGCGCCCGGTCCGCAGCTCCGAGCTGCTGCCCGAGCGGGTGCTCGGGGGTGACGGTCACGCCCGCCGCCACGTCGTGGACGAGATCTACCTGCCCCTGCTGCACGCCCGCGGGACGCTGATCGAGACGCTCACGGCGTACGTCGACGCCGGTGAGTCGATCGAGGCCACGGGGCGGGCGCTGTTCGTCCATCCCAACACCGTGCGGTACCGGTTGCGGCAGGTGGCCGACCTGACCGGCTTCTCACCGTCCGACCCGCGCGACGCGTTCGTGCTGCGGATCGCGCTGGTGCTGGGGCGCCAGTCCGGTCGTGGCGATTCTTTGTAGGAACCCTACAAAGAATCGCCCCGGTGTTTCGTGAGTGGCGGAGGCGCCAGGCAGCCCCCGGGACCGGCAGAGTGGGGCCCGTGCTCGTCATCGTCGCGCCCGGGCAGGGCGCCCAGACCCCCGGCTTCCTGACCCCGTGGCTCGAGGACCGGACGTTCGCCTCCCGCCTCGAGTGGCTCTCGACCGTCGCAGGTCTCGACCTGATCCACTACGGCACCGAGGCGGACGCCGACACGATCCGGGACACGGCGGTGGCCCAGCCGCTCCTGGTCGCAACCGGGCTGGTCGCGGCACTCGAGCTGTTCCCGCACCCGACCGACGCGTTCTCGAAGATCGGCGCGGTCGCGGGTCACAGCGTCGGCGAGCTGGCGGCGGCCGCCGGTGCGCGCGTCATCACCGCCGAGCAGGCCATGGTGCTGGTCCGCGAGCGGGGGAAGGCCATGGCCGACGCGGCCGCGGTGACCCCGACCGGCATGACCGCGCTGCTCGGCGGCGACCGCGACGAGGTCCTGGCCAGTCTCGAGAAGCACGGGCTCACACCCGCCAACGACAACGGACCCGGCCAGGTCGTCGCCGCCGGCACCCTGGAGCAGCTGGAGGCGCTCGCCGCCGATCCCCCGGCCAAGGCCCGCCTGATGCCGCTGAGCGTCGCGGGCGCCTTCCACACCGAGCACATGGCCCCGGCCGTCGGCCACCTCGCCCGGCTCGCCCGCTCGGTGTCGGTCCACGACGCCCGGATCCCCGTGATCTCCAACCGGGACGGCACGATCGTCCACGAGGGAGCCGACGTCCTGGCGCGGATCGTCGGTCAGATCGCCAGCCCGGTCCGCTGGGACCTGTGCCTCGACACGATGTCCGACGTGGGCGTCACCGGCATCCTCGAGATGCCGCCGGCGGGCACCCTCACCGGGATCGCGAAGCGCGTGCTGAAGGGGGTCGAGACGTTCGCCCTCAAGACGCCCGACCAGCTCGACGACGCCCGCGCGTTCGTGCAGAAGCACGGCGAGGCGTCCCCGATCGACACCACCCCGACGTGGCGGATGGTCGTCTCCCCCGCCAAGGGCACCTTCCACGTGGCCGAGGCCGCCGCCGACGCCGTCACGCTGGAGGCGGGCGCGCCGATCGGCGACATCGCCACCTCGCGCGACCGCACCGCGGTGATGGCCGTCCACGGCGGCCAGGTCGTCGAGTGGCTCGTCGAGGACGGTGACCTGGTGTCGCCCGGCCAGCCGTTGGTCCGCCTCCACCCGGAAGGAGTCGCGTGATGACCTCGATCGCCTCCGCCCCCGGCGCCCAGCACGCCGCGATCCTCGGGATCGGCGCCTACCGTCCCAGCCGAGTCATCCCGAACTCCGAGGTCGTCGAGGCGATCGACTCCAGTGACGAGTGGATCCAGCAGCGCTCCGGCATCAAGCAGCGTCGCTGGGCCACGCCCGACGAGACCGTCCAGCTGATGTCGGTCTCCGCAGCCCGCGAGGCCATCGAGCGGGCAGGCATCGCCCCCGCCCAGATCGACTGCGTCGTCGTCGCGACCGTGACCCACCTGCTGCAGACCCCCGCGATCGCTACCGCCATCGCCCACGAGCTCGGCACCGAGAACGCCGCGGCGTTCGACATCTCCGCCGCATGCGCGGGCTTCTGCCACGGCGTCTCACTCGGCGCCGACATGGTCCGCGGCGGCAGCGCCGGCCACGTGCTGGTGATCGGCGTCGAGCGGCTGAGCGACATCACCGACCTCTATGACCGCGGCACGGCGTTCATCTTCGCCGACGGTGCGGGCGCGGCCGTGGTCGGTCCGAGCGACACCGCCGCGATCGGGCCCGTCGTGTGGGGCTCCGACGGCGAGCAGTACGACCTGATCCGCCAGAAGGAGGACTGGCGCGACGTGGTCGGCACGCCGGCCGTGCCCGGCAGCGGGGTCATGCCTCACCTCGTGATGGAGGGCAATCCGGTCTTCCGGTGGGCCAGCTTCGCCATGGCGAAGGTGGGCCAGCAGGCGCTCGACCGTGCCGGCATCACCGTCGACGACCTCGACGTGTTCGTCCCCCACCAGGCCAACATGCGCATCATCGACGCGATGGCACGTTCCATGAAGCTGCCGGAGGGCGTCAAGATCGCCCGCGACGTCGCCGACCAGGGCAACACCTCGGCGGCGTCCATCCCGCTCGCCCTCCACCGGATGATCGACGAGGGCGAGGCGAAGTCCGGAGACATCGCGCTCCTGATCGCCTTCGGCGCCGGCCTGGCGTACGCCGCCCAGGTCGTCACCGTCCCCTAGCCGCACCACCCAGCACGACCCGAGCAGTACCTGTCAGCAGCATCACCACCAGAGAGGAACGCAATGCCCACCACCGAAGAGATCCGCGCAGACCTGGCCGAGATCGTCAACGAGGTCGCCGGGATCGACGCCGACGACGTCCAGCTGGACAAGTCGTTCGTGGACGACCTGGACGTCGACTCGCTGTCGATGGTCGAGGTCGTCGTGGCGGCGGAGGAGAAGTTCAGCGTGTCCATCCCCGACGACGAGGTGAAGAACCTCAAGACCGTGGGCGACGCCGTGGCGTTCATCGAGCGCGCCCAGGGCTGAGAGACACCCATCCATCACCGTTCGAAGGATCGAGTCTGCACATGAGTCGCACCCGAGTCGTGGTCACCGGGCTGGGCACCACCAGCCCGCTCGGTGGAGATGTCGCGAGCACGTGGGACGGCATGCTTGCCGGCCGCTCCGGCGTCCGAGCCCTTACGGAGGAGTGGGCGGAGGAGATGCCGGTCAAGATCGCCGGCCGGGTGGCGGTCGAACCGACCGAGGTCCTCGAACGCGTGAAGGCGAGGCGCCTCGACCGGTCCTCCCAGTTCGCGATGGTCGCCGCCATGGAGGCCTGGCGTGATGCTGGTCTCGAGGGCGCCGACGTCGACCAGGACCGGCTCGGGGTCGCCATGGCCTCCGGCATCGGGGGCGTCAACACCCTGCTCGCCAACTACGACGCGCTGAGGGAGAAGGGCCCGCGGCGGGTCTCCCCGCTCGCCGTACCCATGCTGATGCCCAACGCGCCGGCGGCGCAGATCAGCCTCCTGATCGGGGCCAGGGCCGCCGTCAACACGCCGGTCTCGGCGTGCGCCTCCGGCAACGAGGCGATCTCGCTGGCCGTCGACCAGATCCGGCTCGGCCGGGCCGACATGGTCGTCGCCGGTGGCACGGAGGCCGCGATCCACCCGCTGCCGATGGCCGCCTTCGCGAACATGATGGCGCTGTCGAAGAACGCCGGGGACCCCGCGACCGTGTCGCGGCCCTGGGACACCGGGCGTGACGGCTTCGTGCTCGGTGAGGGCGCCGGCGTCCTCGTGCTCGAGTCCGAGGAGCACGCCCGCGCCCGCGGCGCCCGCGTGTACGCCGAGGTGCTGGGTGCCGGGATCACCGCCGACTCCCACGACATCGCCCAGCCCGACCCGGCCGGGCGCGGCGGCTCCCGCGCCATCCTGCGGGCGATCGAGGAGTCGGAGATCGACGCCTCGGCGATCGTGCACGTCAACGCCCACGCAACGTCGACCCCGCAGGGTGACATCGCGGAGGGGCTGATGCTCCACGCGACGCTCGGCTCGCACGTCAACGAGGTCGTCGTCACCAGCACCAAGTCGATGACCGGGCACCTGCTCGGCGGCGCGGGTGCGCTCGAGGCGATCGCGACCATTCTCGCGATCCACCACCGGGTGTCACCGCCCACCATCAACCTCGACGACCAGGACCCGCAGGTCGAGCTCGACATCGCCACCAAGGCACGCGACCTGCCGGCCGGCGACATCGCGGCGCTCAACAACTCCTTCGGCTTCGGAGGCGCCAACGTCGCGGTGGCCTTCGGGAGCACTTCGTGACGGCCGCCCCGGCCGCCAAGCCGGCCAAGCTGCCGCGCGACGAGGACCCCCGCAACCCGGTCCACCGGCTGCGGGCGCTCCTCGACGAGGGAACGATGGAGCTCATCACCCCCGACGACGACTCCGGGATGCTCGCCGCCGTCGGCAACGTCGACGGCACCCGGGTCGTGGCGTTCTGCTCCGACGCGACCGTCATGGGCGGCGCCATGGGCGACGTCGGCTGCCGGGTGGTGGTCGACGCCTACCACCTCGCCATGACCGACGGCGTACCGATCATCGGCCTCTGGCACTCGGGCGGCGCCCGGCTCGCCGAGGGGGTGCTGTCGCTCCACGCGGTCGGCCGGATCTTCCACGCCATGACGCAGGCCTCGGGCAAGATCCCGCAGATCTCGGTCGTGCTCGGCCCGGCGGCCGGCGGTGCGGCCTACGGTCCGGCGCTGACCGACGTGGTGATCCTGGGTCCCGACGGCCGGATCTTCGTGACCGGACCCGACGTCGTCCGGTCGGTCACCGGCGAGGACGTCGACATGCTGCGGCTCGGCGGTCCCGAGCCCCACGGCCGCCGTTCGGGCGTCGTCCACATCCTCACGGAGTCCGAGGCCGAGGCGCTCCAGCGCGCCCGCACCGTCGCCTCGCTCCTCGGGTCGCAGGGCAGCCTCGACGTCGCAGGCGTGACCGACCGCGACCTCGCCGAGATGCTCCCGGAGTCCAAGAAGCGCGCCTACGACGTGCACCCGCTCGTGGAGTCGATCCTCGACGAGGGCACGATGCAGGAGCTGCACGCCCGGTGGGCGCCCAACATCGTGACTGCGCTCGGCCGCTTCGGCGGTCGGACCGTCGGCGTGGTCGCCAACAACCCGCTGCGGCTCGGCGGCTGCCTCGACTCCCTCTCCGCCGAGAAGGCCTCCCGCTTCGTGCGGCTCTGCGATGCGCTCGGCGTCCCCCTGATCGTGGTCGTGGACGTCCCCGGCTACCTCCCCGGCGTCGGCCAGGAGTGGGACGGCGTCGTCCGGCGCGGCGCCAAGCTGCTCCACGCGTTCGGCGAGTGCGTCGTCCCCCGCGTCACGCTCGTCACCCGCAAGACGTACGGCGGCGCCTACATCGCCATGAACGCCCGCTCGCTCGGGGCGACCCGGGTCCTGGCGTGGCCCGGTGCCGAGGTGGCCGTCATGGGCGCCGTCGCCGCGATCCGGATCCTGCACCGCCGCAAGCTCGCCGACGTCTCCCCGGACATCCGGCCGCAGGTCGAGGCCGAGCTGGCCGCCGAGCACGAGCGGATCGCCGGCGGGGTCGACAAGGCAGTCGAGATCGGCGTGGTCGACGAGGTGGTCGAGCCGACCCGGACCCGCTCGGCGATCGCGCTGGCGATCGACGAGGCCGTCCAGACGGTCGGCGTCCGCCGCGGCCAGCACGGCAACATCCCGCTCTGACCCGGCCGTGACCGGGCTCCTTCGCGTCTCCACCCAGATCGGTCAACGGCGCACCGGATAGCGCAGGTGAAGCACCCGGTCGCCCCGGATCACCACGTCGGGATCCTCCAACAGGTGCTGTGCGTCGACCGAGCCGAAGTAGCGCTTGCCGGACCCGAACACGACGGGCGCGACGTCCATGCGCACCTCGTCGACCAGACCCGCGGCCAGCACCTGGCCGCCGACGTCGCCAGCCGCGACCTCCACGATGCGGTCACCCGCAAGCTCCTGCGCCTTGGCCACGGCCGCCTCGATGCCGTCGAGGAAGTGGAACGGCGCCTCGGGGTCCCAGCCCTCTGGTGCTCGCCGGTGTGACACGACGACGACGTGGTCGATCCCGCCTGGAGGCTTCCCGTCCCAGCCGTCGGTGATGTCGAAGACGTGGCGGCCGGCAATCGTCACCCCGATCTGGTCCCAATAGGGCCGGATGTGGTCGTAGGACGTCTGCGACACCTTCAGTACGCCGCTGTCGTCCAGCGGCACGTCACCGCTGACCAGCCACTCGAACAGCGGACCGGGATCGTCGTTCTCAGCCGCAATGCACCCATCCACTGAGACCGACGCATTCATGACCACTTTCCCCATGGGTTCCTCCTCTGTGTGAAGTCCCGAGTCTTGCGTCGGGTGTGTGGTCGTTCTTGTAGGAAATCAATCGGCTGGCAGTGGCCAGCCGTCCAGCGCGTGGTCGGGGTGTTCGCGCAGGAACCGTCGCCGGACTTCGACATATCGTGTGGGGGTGAGCCCGGTGAACTCCCGGAACTCGTGGACGAAGTGAGCCTGGTCGGAGTAGCCCGCGCGGGCAGCGACGTCGGCCCAGTCGATCGCTGCAGCGACGTCGATCGCCAGCACGGTGGTGGTGAAGCGGTAGCTGCGAGCCAACCGCTTCGGCGTGACACCGACCACCGCCTTGAAGCGACTCGCCACATAGGTGCTGCTGGCGCGGCCTGCCACGCCGAGGGCGCCGATCGGCACCGCTCCGCCGGTCGCCGCGATGGCGTTGCTGGTATGTCGCACGAGCTCCAGGCCGTCGACGTCCCGCATCCGTCGCGTCAGCGCATCCTCGAGCAGCCTCAGCATCTCGTGCGGTACGTTCGTCATGCTCAACTCTTCTCGCAGCTCAGCAATCGCCGCCTGGCCCCACATCTGCGCCACCGTCGCCGGCTGGTCACACAGCTCAGCCGCAGGCATCGGCAGGAACGGCGCCAGCCCCCACGGCTTGAAGTGCACGCCGACGGACCGGGTCCGGGGTGGGTAGCTGAACTCCCACGCGCGGGTGGGCGTGCTGACCACGCAGCCGTCGGCGTACTCCCCCGGCTCGTCGGCGGTGCCGGCGCGGATCGAGAAGGGCGCCCCAAGATTGACGATGAGCAAGGGCGCGGGCGCCGCCGGCAGCAGCAACCGGGAGTACGGCGGGGCGCCCTCCAGGTAGTACAGGTCGTCGATCAGCCCGTCCAGCGGCGGACGCGACACTTTGGACACGTACTCCACGCCGACACAGTATTGCCGTCGTCCGGCCCGCATCGCGCTCGGGAGACGCCCCGTAACGTCCGTCACACCTACCCGTTGACCCGATGGGAGGTCACGACGTGTACTCACCCAGGAGACTGCTGGTCGCCCTCACTCTCACGGGCGGCCTCGTCCTCGGCATGCTGCCGCCGCCTGCCGTTGCAGGGAGCGCCGAGTACGGCCGCGCCTGGCGCCAGGACGGCGTCCTGCGGGCCGGTTGCCACGACTACCGGTTCCGTTACCGGGTCCGGCCGGGGAACGTGCAACCCGGCAACGACTGGGCCGCGGAGTTCTTCGTGGTCGACCGGCGCGGCACGGGGGTCGCGAGTGCCGTCAAGGACTCCGAGATCGACCCCAGGCGCGGCACCGCCCGGTTCGGGCTGTGCCGGACCTCGACCGTGCCGGGGCGCTTCAAGATCCGCGGAAAGCTCTCGGTCTACGACGGCTACGCCCTGGTCGACGAGGTGTGGATCAAGCTCGCGCGGTTCCGGCTCCGACGTTCCTGACTGGTCTCACACGACCTGGTGCAGCCACCGCACGGGAGCCCCGTCGCCGGCGTGCCGGAACGTCTCGAGCTCGTCGTCCCACGGCCTGCCCAGCAGCTTGTCGACCTCCGTGACCAGCGTGGTGTCGCCCAGCGCCGCCTTGACCACGGCGGCCTTGAGCCGGTCCTCGGGGATCATGATGTCGCCGTGGAGGCCGGTGACGGCGTGGAAGACGCCGAGCTCGGGGGTGTAGGAGTAGCGAGCGCCCTCGGTGCTGGCGGTGGGCTCCTCGGTGACCTCGAAGCGCAGGTGGTTCCAGCCGCGCAGTGCCGAGGCGATGCCGGCGCCGGAGCCGGGGGAGCCGGTGTAGGACAGCTCGGCGCGGTAGCTGCCGGGCTGGGCGGGCTGCGGCGTCCAGTCGACGCTCACGGCAACGCCAAGGACGCCGCCCACGGCCCACTCGATGTGCGGGCACAGTGCAGACGGCGCGGAGTGGACGTACAGGACGCCCCGCGTTGCAGTAGTGGTGCGTGCGTTCACCGTGACTCTCCTTTGTTCCGGCGCGAGCTACGCCTTCCCCAGCGGGCTCGTTCGGAGTTCTCGGAGGTCGTGCGGTCAGGTGTCCTGACCGGATGAACCACATGTGTGTAGTTGTGGGTCCCAGTGTGGCCCATGTGGCGCGTGTTTACCAGCGAATCGGGCGGAGTCGCGGTGACCGTCAGTCGGTGGAGTTCTCCGCCGCCCGTTCCAAGGCGGCCGCGCGCTCCCCTGCGTCGGTCAGGTCCGCGGCGTCGATGGCCAGCGTCCGGTGGAACCAGGTGAGTGCGTCGTTGGTACGGCCGGCCGCCTCCAGCGCATCGGCGTAGGCGTAGCGCAACCGCACCACCCACGGCTCGCGGCTCTGGGAGTTCAGGGGCGAGTGCTCGAGCGTGCGGATCGCCTCGTCGACCTGTCCCAGGTCGCGCCGGGCACCGGCCTCGACGATCGTCATCTCCGCCTTCGCGTCCGGCTTGAACGACGCGACGCCGGGACTGCGGGACAGCTTCAGTGCCTGCTCGGGGTGGCCGAGAGCCCGGTGGCAGTCGGCCATGATCGGCAGGTAGGCCGTGGCGCCGTTCATACGCTTCGCCGCCCGCAGCTCGCTGAGGGCCTCGGCGTAGTGACCCGCGGCGTACGCCGCCTCACCGGTGGCCTCGCGCACCACTGCCAGCCGCGACGCGCGTGCCCGCGCAGCCAGCGTGTGCTGGTAGGCGGTCTCGGGGTCTTCGTCGATCAGCAGCCCGGCGGCAGCCAGGTGGCGGGCCACCCGGGCCGCGAGCTTCTCGGGCAGCCCCTTCAGCTGGCCGGACACCGCCCGGTCGAGCTCCTGGCCGGTGACGTCGTCGGGCAGCGGCGGGCCGTCGTACTGCGCCTGCTGCTCGGACCGCGGCAGCTGCTGGTCGGCGGGACGCTTCCAGTCGTCCTTGCGCGGGGGGCGCTTGCCGCCGGTCCTGCCGGCTGCCGGCTTCCCGCCACGGGGCTTGCCTCCGCCGGAGCCGCCCTGCGGACGGCCACCGCTGCGGTTGGTCGGGCGTTGACGACGCTCCTCGGCCACTGCTCTGCTCCTCGAAAATGCGTGAAGGCCACCCGGAACGGATGGCCTTCACGTGAATGTATGTCCGGCGGCGTCCTACTCTCCCACAGCCTCTCGGGTGCAGTACCATCGGCGCTGATCGGCTTAACTTCCGGGTTCGGGATGGGTCCGGGTGTTTCCCGTTCGCTATGGCCGCCGTAACTCTTGTACCAACTGTTCACTTGTTCCACTGTCCCCGGGTTGTTCACGCCCACTGTGTGGGGGTGTTGGGGTGTGGGTGGGTGTGTTGGTTGGGATGTGTTTAGTGGACGCGGTAGGGCTCTTGTCTGAGAGCTCTGGTTTTCTGGTTTTGGTTTCTTTTGGGGGCGTGTTCACTCACTGGTCACGGTCCACGGTGCCCACGGGTGTGTGGGTGGTGTGGTGTGGTGTGGGTGGGGCAAGCCCTCGGCCTATTAGTACCGGTCGGCTGGGCATTGCTGCTGTACACCTCCGGCCTATCGACCCACTGTTCTGGTGGGGGCCTTACCCGATTTCTCGGTGGGAAACCTCATCTTGAAACGTGCTTCCCGCTTAGATGCATTCAGCGGTTATCACTTCCGAACGTAGCTAACCAGCCGTGCCCCTGGCGGGACAACTGGCACACCAGAGGTTCGTCCATCCCGGTCCTCTCGTACTAGGGACAGCCTTTCTCAAGTTTCCTGCGCGCGCGGCGGATAGGGACCGAACTGTCTCACGACGTTCTAAACCCAGCTCGCGTGCCGCTTTAATGGGCGAACAGCCCAACCCTTGGGACCTACTCCAGCCCCAGGATGCGACGAGCCGACATCGAGGTGCCAAACCATCCCGTCGATATGGACTCTTGGGGAAGATCAGCCTGTTATCCCCGGGGTACCTTTTATCCGTTGAGCGACCACGCTTCCACATGCCGTGGCCGGATCACTAGTTCCGACTTTCGTCCCTGCTCGACATGTCTGTCTCACAGTCAAGCTCCCTTGTGCACTTACACTCGTCACCTGATTGCCAACCAGGCTGAGGGAACCTTTGAGCGCCTCCGTTACTCTTTAGGAGGCAACCGCCCCAGTTAAACTACCCATCAGGCACTGTCCCTGAACCAGATCATGGTCCTAGGTTAGACATCTAGTACGACCAGAGTGGTATTTCAACGTTGACTCCACCCTCACTGGCGTGAGGGTTTCACAGTCTCCCACCTATCCTACACAAGCCGAACCAAACACCAATACCAAACTATAGTAAAGGTCCCGGGGTCTTTCCGTCCTGCCGCGCGTAACGAGCATCTTTACTCGTACTGCAATTTCGCCGAGTCCATGGTTGAGACAGCGCCCAAGTCGTTACTCCATTCGTGCAGGTCGGAACTTACCCGACAAGGAATTTCGCTACCTTAGGATGGTTATAGTTACCACCGCCGTTTACTGGGGCTTAAATTCTCCGCTTCGACCACCACGAGGGCGGTCTAACAGGTCCTCTTAACCTTCCAGCACCGGGCAGGAGTCAGTCCGTATACATCGTCTTACAACTTCGCACGGACCTGTGTTTTTAGTAAACAGTCGCTTGGGCCTGGTCTCTGCGACCCTTCACGCTTCCCCAGCAAGTGGGTACACGCTCCGGGTCCCCCTTCTCCCGAAGTTACGGGGGCATTTTGCCGAGTTCCTTAACCATGGTTCACTCGATCGCCTTGGTATTCTCTACCTGATCACCTGAGTCGGTTTGGGGTACGGGCGGCGCATAGCTCGCTAGAGGTTTTTCTCGACAGCATAGGATCACCCACTTCACCAAAATGGCTCCCCATCACACCTCACACTCCACATCCAAGTGAGAGCCCCGGATTTGCCTAGGACTCGTGCTGCATGCTTGGCCACGGACTACCATCGCCGTGGTTGGGCTACCTTCCTGCGTCACCCCATCGCTTGACTACTACCGGTTCGGGTCCCACGCTCCGCCCCACACCCACGGCCCCCTCGAAAGGGAACCGCGGTGACGTGGGGTTTCGGGTGGTTAGCATCACCGACCTCGTCAGGGTCGCTACATTGCCGGTACGGGAATATCAACCCGTTGTCCATCGACTACGCCTGTCGGCCTCGCCTTAGGTCCCGACTTACCCAGGGCAGATTAGCTTGACCCTGGAACCCTTGATCATTCGGCGCACGGGTTTCTCACCCGTGATTCGCTACTCATGCCTGCATTCTCACTCGTGTCGCATCCACCACTCGATCACTCGGCAGCTTCACACGCGACACGACGCTCCCCTACCCATCCACACCCCTGAACCACGCCGGCGAACCGACCCGGTTAGGGTAGCGCGTGAATGCCATAGCTTCGGCGGATGACTTGAGCCCCGCTACATTGTCGGCGCGGAATCACTTGACCAGTGAGCTATTACGCACTCTTTCAAGGGTGGCTGCTTCCAAGCCAACCTCCTGGTTGTCACTGCGACTCCACATCCTTTTCCACTTAGTCACCGCTTAGGGGCCTTAGCTGATGGTCTGGGCTGTTTCCCTCTCGACGACGGAGCTTATCCCCCGCCGTCTCACTGCTGCGCTCTCACTTACCGGCATTCGGAGTTTGGCTAACGTCAGTAACCTGGTCGGGCCCATCGGCTATCCAGTGCTCTACCTCCGGCAAGAAACACACAACGCTGCACCTAAATGCATTTCGGGGAGAACCAGCTATCACGAAGTTTGATTGGCCTTTCACCCCTATCCACAGGTCATCCCCTCAGTTTTCAACCTAAGTGGGTTCGGTCCTCCACGTCGTCTTACCGACGCTTCAACCTGCCCATGGATAGATCACTTCGCTTCGGGTCTTGAGCATGCTACTCAACCGCCCTATTAGGACTCGCTTTCGCTACGGCTACCCCACACGGGTTAACCTCGCAACACACCGCAAACTCGCAGGCTCATTCTTCAAAAGGCACGCCATCACCCACCCACCCCCCAAAAGAGGAATGCCAGGCTCTGACGGATTGTAGGCACACGGTTTCAGGTACTATTTCACTCCCCGCCAGGGGTACTTTTCACCTTTCCCTCACGGTACTGGTCCGCTATCGGTCATCGAGGAGTATTTAGGCTTAACGGGTGGTCCCGCCAGATTCACACGGAATTTCAGGGGTTCCGTGTTACTTGGGAAACGACATACACAGGCACGTGCTTACAGTTACGGGACTCTCACCCTCTCCGGCGCCCCCTTCCAAGGGACTTCACCTTCACACACACTTTCTTACTGCGCACCAGGCCGGCAGACCCGATACAGCCGCTCCCACGACCCCCCAGATGCAACCCCTGCCGGGTATCACACACCTGAGGTTTAGCCTCATCCGATTTCGCTCGCCACTACTCTCGGAATCACAATTGTTTTCTCTTCCTGTGGGTACTGAGATGTTTCACTTCCCCACGTTCCCTCCACACGCCCTATACATTCAGGCGCAGGTAACTGGACATGACTCCAGCTGGGTTTCCCCATTCGGACATCCCCGGATCACAGCTCGGTTGCCAACTCCCCAGGGCTTATCGCAGGCTCCAACGTCCTTCATCGGCTCTCGATGCCAAGGCATCCACCATGTGCCCTTCACAGCTTGCCACCACCAACACCACACCACACCCCACTCACACCAGGGCACGGCACGGCACCAGCACACGGTGACACGCCACAAAAGAAACTCGCACCACAACCACCACCGGCCCCAAACAGGACCAGCCACAGTCGTCGTGCGCAGATACAAAATCCACCAACCCACACACCCCCCACCGAAGCAGGCAGGCACGCACGTCAGCAGATGATGCTCGCGTCCACTATCCACATCTCAAACAACAACCCCACACCACCGGCCACGCACACCCCGAAGGGCTCCCATGCGTGACGGTGTGGCCGGGACCGAAAACTCTCCCCCCACCGCGACCCTGGCCCGAAGGACCAGCACCGCGGGGTGCGGATGAGGTCTCAGAACCCCAACAGTGTGCCCCCACCCCTCACACATCCGGCACACCACCGGCCTGACGGATCAGACCCGGGTGCGCACCGAAATGCAGCAAGGAGTGGGCGTCGACGGAACTTCCACTAATGAACACCACCAATTCTCGCCCCGACGCGAGCCGACCAGACCCAAATGGCTGGCCGTACCCGTCCGGGACAGGGGTGCGTGCTCCTTAGAAAGGAGGTGATCCAGCCGCACCTTCCGGTACGGCTACCTTGTTACGACTTCGTCCCAATCGCCAGCCCCACCTTCGACCACTCCCTCCAGCAAGCTGGTTGGGCCATGGGCTTCGGGTGTTGCCGACTTTCGTGACGTGACGGGCGGTGTGTACAAGGCCCGGGAACGTATTCACCGCAGCGTTGCTGATCTGCGATTACTAGCGACTCCGACTTCATGGGGTCGAGTTGCAGACCCCAATCCGAACTGAGACCGGCTTTTAGGGATTCGCTCCCCCTCACGGGATCGCAGCCCTCTGTACCGGCCATTGTAGCATGCGTGAAGCCCTGGACATAAGGGGCATGATGACTTGACGTCATCCCCACCTTCCTCCGAGTTGACCCCGGCAGTCTCCCATGAGTCCCCACCACCCCCAGCCGAACTGGTAGGGCGTGCTGGCAACATAGGACGAGGGTTGCGCTCGTTGCGGGACTTAACCCAACATCTCACGACACGAGCTGACGACAGCCATGCACCACCTGTACACCGACAAAAGGGCACCCATCTCTGGATGTTTCCGGTGTATGTCAAACCCAGGTAAGGTTCTTCGCGTTGCATCGAATTAATCCGCATGCTCCGCCGCTTGTGCGGGCCCCCGTCAATTCCTTTGAGTTTTAGCCTTGCGGCCGTACTCCCCAGGCGGGGCGCTTAATGCGTTAGCTGCGGCACGGAACCCGTGGAATGGATCCCACACCTAGCGCCCAACGTTTACGGTGTGGACTACCAGGGTATCTAATCCTGTTCGCTCCCCACACTTTCGCTCCTCAGCGTCAGGTAATGCCCAGAGAACCGCCTTCGCCACCGGTGTTCCTCCTGATATCTGCGCATTTCACCGCTACACCAGGAATTCCGTTCTCCCCTGCATACCTCTAGTCTGCCCGTATCGAAAGCAAGCACCGAGTTAAGCCCGGTGTTTTCACTCCCGACGCGACAAACCGCCTACGAGCCCTTTACGCCCAATAATTCCGGACAACGCTCGGACCCTACGTATTACCGCGGCTGCTGGCACGTAGTTGGCCGGTCCTTCTTCTGCACCTACCGTCACCACCCATCGGGCGCTTCGTCGGTGCTGAAAGAGGTTTACAACCCGAAGGCCGTCATCCCTCACGCGGCGTTGCTGGATCAGGCTTCCGCCCATTGTCCAATATTCCCCACTGCTGCCTCCCGTAGGAGTCTGGGCCGTGTCTCAGTCCCAGTGTGGCCGGTCACCCTCTCAGGCCGGCTACCCGTCGAAGCCTTGGTAGGCCATTACCCCACCAACAAGCTGATAGGCCGCGAGCACATCCCCCACCGAAAAAACTTTCCACCACCACCACATGCGTGGAATGGTCGTATCCGGTATTAATCCCCGTTTCCGGGAGCTATCCCAAAGTGAAGGGCAGATTACTCACGTGTTACTCACCCGTTCGCCGCTCGAGTACCCCCGAAAGGGCCTTTCCGCTCGACTTGCATGTGTTAAGCACGCCGCCAGCGTTCGTCCTGAGCCAGGATCAAACTCTCCATAGAAAAACCTATGAAAAACAAAAACCTGACAACAAACCCTGACAAAACCACAACAACCCCCACCACCACCCCAAAAAGGACAGCAACAGAACATCGCCATGGCACATGTCCAGAATCAATCATCAAAAACAACCCAACCAACAACACCAACCCAACCCCACCCCACAAAAAGGCAGAATCAAACCAGCGCCATCGACAAGGCACACAAACTAATTCCATCGACATAAACACACTGTTGAGTTCTCAAACATCACACGCGCACCGTGCTCGGCCTCTCGGCTCCGCTGCGGAGGCGATCTCTCACGCTAGTGGGCTGAATTCGCCCGGCGCAAATCGCCGGACTCTGATGGCCCCACCCCGGCACAGCAGTCCCACCCGGATCCGCGCGGAGCGCCTCGCGGCGCGCGCTCGACCCCGCTGGGAAGTGCGGAGGTGGTCACCCGGGGCCGGCTGCCCGATCCGAAGGATCTTGCTGCCCGCCGCTCCCTGGCGACTCGGAGAACAGTAGGGGACGGGCGTCCCGAGTCCAAATCCCCCCGCTGTGCCCTGGGTCACACGCGCGTTCGTGCAGGCCAGGGCGCTATCTGGGCACGACACGCACGCCCGCGAAGCGCTTCTTCCCGCGCCGGAGGACCAGCCACTCCCCGCCGATCAGGTCCTCGGCAGCGGGGACCCGCTCCGGGTCCCCCACGCGCACGTTGTTGAGGTAGGCACCGCCCTCGGCCATCGTGCGGCGGGCGTCGCCCTTGCTCTGCGCGAGACCGGCGTCCACGAACAGGTCGAGCACCGTGGGCACCTCCCCGGAGACCTCCAGGACCCCCGCCTCGGCGAGCGCCGCGCCCAGGGTGGCGGTGCTGAGAGCGGTCAGGTCTCCCCCACCGAACAGCGCGGACGCGGCCACCTTGGCATGCTCGGTCTCCTCGGAACCGTGCACGAGGGTGGTCACCTCGTCGGCCAGGGCCTTCTGGCCGGCCCGGAGGAAGGGCTTCTCGCGGGTCTCCTCCTCGAGCGCCTCGATCTCGTCACGTGGCAGGAAGGTGAAGACCCGCAGCATCTCGGGCACCTTGTCGTCCTCCACGTTCAGCCAGAACTGGTGGAACGCGTACGGCGGCAGGAGCTCGGGGTCGAGCCACAGTGCGCCGCCGTCGGTCTTGCCGTACTTCGTGCCGTCGGACTTCGTGAGCAGCGGGGTGGCGAACGCGTGCGCCTTGCCGGCCTCCGCCCGCCGGATCAGCTCGACCCCGGCGGTGAGGTTGCCCCACTGGTCCGAGCCCCCGAACTGGAGCGTCACGCCGAACTGACGGTGCAGCTCGAGGAAGTCGAGCGACTGGAGCAGGACGTAGCTGAACTCGGTGTAGCTGATGCCGGACTCGAGCCGGCGCGCCACGACGTCACGGGCCAGCATCCGGTTGACCGGGAAGTGCTTGCCGATGTCGCGCAGGAAGTCGATCGTCGACAGCGAGGCGGTCCAGTCGTAGTTGTTGACCATCGTGGCGGCGTTGCGCCCCTCGAACGAGAGGAACGGCTCGATCTGGCCGCGCACCTTGTCGACCCAGTCCTTGACGACGTCGAGGGAGTTGAGGCTGCGCTCTCCCGCATCCTTCGGGTCGCCGATCATGCCGGTCGCACCGCCCACCAGCGCGAACGGCGTGTGTCCCGCCTGCTGCAGCCGCCGCGCCGTCAGCACCTGCACAAGGTGGCCCATGTGAAGGCTGGGGGCGGTGGGGTCGAAGCCCACGTAGAACTTGACGCTTCCATCGCGCAACGCATCGCGGAGCGCGTCGCGGTCGGTCGAGTGGGCGAGGAGGCCGCGCCACTCGAGGTCGTCCAGGAGCGTGGGATCTGTGGACACCCGTCCAGCCTTTCGTGTGGGTCCAGGATGTGTCTGAACGGCCCCACCCTGCCGCATGGCGCGCACGGCCGCCCACCCGGTTTCACCCGCTGGGGTGACTGGGTCGCTGGATAGCATGCGTCGGTGATCGCTGGCAGGTACGACCTCGACCGCGAGGTGGGTCGCGGCGGCATGGGCGCCGTCTGGCTCGCCACGGACACGGTCCTCGGACGGCAGGTGGCGATCAAGAAGGTGGGCGTGATGCCGGGCGGTGCCACGCCCGACCTCGAACGGGCCGAGCGTGAGGCCCGGCTCGCCGCCCGGCTGAACCACCCGCACGTGGTCGCGGTCTACGACCTGGTCACCGAGGGCGACAGCCAGTGGCTCGTCATGGAGTACGTCGAGGGGGTGACCCTGGCCGGCCTCGTCCAGCGTGACGGACCGCTGCTGCCGGACCAGGTGTCGCCGCTGGCCGCCCAGGCTGCCGACGCCCTGGCGGCGGCCCACGCGGCCGGCATCGTGCACCGCGACGTGAAGCCGTCCAACATCCTGGTGTCCGCCGACGGCCAGGTGAAGCTGTCCGACTTCGGGATCGCCCGCGCCGAGGCCGACGCCTCGCTGACCCAGACCGGCCTGGTCACCGGCAGCCCGGCGTACCTCTCCCCCGAGGTGGCCTCGGGCCAGTCCGCCACGGACGCCAGCGACGTCTGGTCGCTCGGAGCGACGATCCACCACGCGCTGGCCGGTCGGCCGCCGTACGAGGTCGGCGACAACCTGATGGGGGCGCTCTACCGGATCGTGCACGAGGATCCACCCCGGCTCGCGAACGCCGGCTGGCTCGGCCCGCTGCTGGCCGCGACCATGACCCGCGAGCCGCGCGAGCGCTGGTCGATGGCGGAGGTGCGCGACTTCCTCGCGGCGGGACCGCGCGGAGCGACGCTGCGACCGGTGCCCGCGGCCATGCCCGAGCAGCACCCGACCCACGAGACCCAGGTACTGCCGCCCGCCCCGCCGCCGTCCGTGGACGGACCGCCCGTGGAGCCCACCCGCCGACGGCGGTCGGCGCTGGTCCCGCTGCTGATCCTCGCCGCGGTGCTGGTCGTGCTCCTGGCGGTGGTCATCGCGGTCACGATGGGGAACGAGGACCCGCCTGCCAGCGGTCCGAGCGACGGTGAGACGTCGGAGAGCCAGCCGACCGACGACGAGCCGGCCGGGCCCAACGCCCGAGACATGCGGGCGTTCGTGGCCGACTACCTCGCGACGGCACCGTCCTCCCCGGAGACGACGTACGAGATGCTGACCCCCGCCTTCCAGGAGCAGAGCGGCTTCCTGGAGGGCTACGCGGGCTACTGGGGCACGATCGAGTCCGCCGAGCTGGTCGACGTGTCGGCCGACCCGCAGGCGATGACGGTGGCCTACACCGTCGACTACGTCGACGAGAATGGGGAGGAAACCACCGACGACGTCGTGCTACGACTGGTCTACGAAGACGGCCGCTACCTGATCGCCGAGGAGCCCTGAGTGCGGATACGGATCCAGAGACGGGGGCTGGTTCCTGCCATTGCGGTCGCCATCGTCGGCACGGTGCTGCTGTACCTGGCCTCCACCTACGGGGTCGCCGCGTGGCACGCCTCGCGGACCTCGGTCGAGTCCGGGGTCGGCACCCTGCCCGCGCTGATCGAGAACGCGCCCGACACGGTGCCCACGACCGACGAGTACGGCCCGGTGGGCTCGGTGTCCGTGGTCTTCGCCGGCACGGCCGTACGACGGGGGTTGTTCGACACCGTCGACACCCCGTGGATCGCGATGTCGGCACAGAGCGGTGAGTACCGGGCGCTGATCGCCCCCGACCTGCCCGCACCGGCAGCCGGGGCGGTCGTCGCGAGCCCCGACGGAAGCCGGCTCGCCTGGGCGGGTGACTCCGGGGTGGTCGTCTACGACACCGTCACCGCCGAGAGCGAGGAGCTGTCGATCCCCCAGGCCTCGGCGGTCGGCCCGTTCTCCCCCGACGGCTCGCAGCTGTTGGCCTACGCCGTGGAGGGGCTGGTCGTCGTGGACCCCACGACCGGCGACGCCGTGGCGTCGGTCGACGCGCCCGCGGGGTCGCTGGCCCGCGCGGCGTGGCGTCCCGACGGCAGCGCGGTCGACGTCGTGATCGGCTCTCAGCTGACCACCCTCGAGGTGCCCTCGGGCGACGTCTCCACGCAGCCGACGGAGCTCCCCGAGGCCGCTTCGCTGGCCTGGTCGCCCACCAGCGACCGGCTCATCAGCCTGCAGGAGGAGACCGGTGCACAGCGGCTGTTCCTGTCGGACGTGGCCGCCGACGGCTCGGTCGGCGCTCCGACCCGGATCGACACCACGGGCCTCGCCATCGACCGGCTCCTGGGCTTCTCGGGCGAACGCACCGTCGCCGTGATCGCACTGCAGCTCCGGTCGGGCAGCCTCGAGCAGATCGTCGACGTGCCGCTCGACGGCCGCTCCGCCACCGCGCTGACGGGGTTGCCGGCCCCGGGCGAGAACTGGGTCGGCACGCAGACGCTGGCTGTCGCGACGGAGAACCTGGTCACGGGCAGCACCGAGTTCAACGACCCGGTATGGCCGTGGAGCTACACGGCCCGGCTCGTGGGGTGCAGCATCTTCGCGCTGTTCCTGCTCGGCCTCTACGTCACCCGCCGGCCTCGGCAGCGGTCGGTCCCCACGGGCTCCTAGCGGTACTCGGGATTCTCGAAGTCGAAGCGCGACCCGGCGTCCCACTCGGAGCGGGCGTTGCCGTGGGCGGGGAAGCCGCCGACATCGCGCAGCAGCCGAGCCAGGTGCATCAGGTTCCACGTCATGAACGTGGTGTTGCGGTTGGTGAAGTCGTTCTCGGGGCCGCCGCTGCCCTCGTCGAGGTACGACGGGCCAGGGCCGGCCTCGCCGATCCAGCCGGCGTCGGCCTGCGGCGGGATCGAGTACCCGAGGTGCTGCAGCGAGTAGAGGACGTTCTGGGCACAGTGCTTGATGCCGTCCTCGTTCCCCGTGATGAGGCACCCGGCGACCCGCCCGTAGTAGGCGTACTGGCCGTGCTCGTTGAGAACGCTCGAGCCACCGTACAGCCGCTCGATGACCTGCTTGGTGACGCTGGAGTTGTCACCCAGCCAGATCGGGCCGGCGATGACGAGGATGTGGCTGGCCATCACGCGCTCGTGGAGAGCGGGCCACTCGTCGGTCTCCCACCCATGCTCGGTCATGTCGGTGTAGACGCCGGTGGCGAGGTCGTGGTCGACCGCTCGCACCTCGTCCACCTCGACGCCGTGCCTACGCATGATCCCCGCGCTGCGGTCGACGAGCCCCTGCGTGTGGCTCAGCTCCGGCGAGCGCTTGAGCGTGCAGTTGACGAACATGGCCCGCAGGCCCGTGAAGTCGAGGTCCACGGGTAGCACTGTCCTCCCGATGCGTGCGCGTGTCACCACCCACGACGGGTCCGCACCGGCGGCGAGAGCGCTCGCCGCCGGTGCGGAGCTGGAGAGGTCAGCCGGCCTGCGCGCAGGTTGCGGTCACCGTCACCGTGTAGGCGCCCTTGCCGGACGACCGGTTGACGGTCACTGTCCACCCCGCGCCACCGGCGGTCGGCGACGACGCGGACACGTTCACCGGGGAGGTGCTCTGGTAGCCGCCGCCCAGCGCGACGGTGCCAGCGGGGCAGGACACGCTCACGGACTTGGCGCCGTTGCCGGAGAAGCCGGCCTGGTTGCTGGCCAGCCCGTAGCCGGAGACGCCGGCCGGACCGACTGCACCGGTGTCGCCCTGAGGGCCTTCCGGGCCCTGCGGGCCTCGTCCGGGCCCTGCGGGCCGACGTCGCCCTCGGGGCCCGCAGGACCCTGCGGGCCGACCGGACCACCGGCGGGTCCTTCGGGGCCCTCGGGGCCAGTCGGGCCGGCGGGCCCGGTCACCGCGTTCGCGATCAGGTCCTGCACGGCCACGGAGAGGTCGACCGGCGCGACGGCGCCGTCCCTGAGCTGCGCGGAGCGGACCGCTCCGGGCTTGATCTTCTTGGCGTTCACCGAGTGCTTGCCCAGGTCGGCGGTGTGCACGCCGCCGTTGCGGATGTCCTTCGAGCCGATCTGTCCGGCCGCGACGGCGCCACCGACGCCGCCGAGTCCGACGAGGAGCGCGGTGCCGACGACGACCGAGGTGGTGCGGCTCCGCAGGAGGGGGGTGGGGGGGTTGTTCTGCATGATGAGTCTCCGCTTCTTGTCCCCGAACCGGCTGAGTCCCATCCAGCCGTCGGCCGGGTGGCCTGCCCGGAGTGAAGCGGCTCACACCGGGTGCGGGAGGCGAAAGCAGCGTCTCTTACCGTCCTGTGGCACAGCCGTGTCGGGCCCGAGGCAATCACCCGGTTCGGTCGGTTCCAGACCCTGGCCAATGGTGACTAGAGGGTGCCGACCGAACGGTCAGGGTGGGAGGAAGCCCCGGACGTACGGCGACGGCGCAGCGCGACGACGGCCGCGAGGCCGACTCCGAGGACCGTGATGTAGATGGGGAACGCCCACGTGTCGACGTACCAGCGTTCGAGGGCGAGGAGCGAGATGGTGCCGTTGACGGCCGCGAACGCGTAGACGGTCGCGCTCTCGGTCTCGGGTCGGCGCCACGCCTTGGTCATGGTGGGGACGCCGGCCACCAGGTCGGCGAGCACCGCGAGGACGATCGCCGTGGTCGCGTCGTCGAGCAAGAGCCACACGACGAGAGCGACCACGGAGACCGCCCCGCAGCCGAGGTCGAAGCGGCTGATCCTCCAGTAGCTCTCCGGGTTCACGAACGAGGCCGCGAAGATCGCGGCGGGGCCCACCGCGATGGACAGCGTGAGGACGGCCGGCAGCCCGATCCCCTCGGACACCTGGACGACGAACCCGATCGTCGGGGCCAGCGCCCACAGGAACCAGGTGACGCGGTTCGGCCGGGTCCGGCCACGCAGCGTGTCCACGACGTACCGACTGCTCCCCAGCAGGCTGATCAGCGCGCCGAGCAGCACGAAGCGGGGATCGATCACGGCGTCAGCCGATCAGGTCCGGGTACGCCGCCGCAAGGCGCGTCGGGGACCCGCCCTACCCGCCCGCCGGGAGCGCATCGGCAGCTCGGTGGTCGAGCGACTGCTCCATCGGTCCATGTGGGCTAGTCATTTCGGGCCCTTCTGAGCGAATCGTCGGTCAGGGCACGCGGCCGCGACGCATGCTGCGCGTGGTGGTGGACACCCCCCTCGTCCACCACCGAAGCGTGACCTCCCCCACCGAACGACCCCCCAGTGAGCGACCCCCCATGAAGCGACTTCCTGCCCTCCTGTCCGTCCTCCTCGCCGCCACCGTGACGCCGATCCTGACCGTGAGCGGCGCCGACGCCGCCCGGGGCGCCGCCCCGGTCGCGAACCCCGACACCGTCACGATGCGCGCCGGCACGACCGCGCGGCTCGCGGTGAAGGTGAACGACACGGCGTTCCGCAAGCGGCTCGCCAAGGTCCGGATCGTCAGGGCCCCCCGCGCGACCCTCACGCAGGTCCGCGCGAGGGTGCCCAACGGCAACCGGCTCCGACTGTCGGTGCCCGAGACGACGGAGCCAGGCACGTACACGGTCCGGTACGGGCTGGTCGACGTCCGCGGCCGCTGGGACACGGCTCGGGTGACGGTCAAGGTCAAGCCGCCGAAGGGGTCTGGGTCCACGACCCCCGAGACCCCCGTCGAGCCGGAGGAGCCGCCCACGTCGACGCTGCCGCTGCTGGACGTGGTGGCGGCGCAGGACCTGGCCGACCACGTCGGGATCCGCGACTTCCCGCACTACAACACCTCCACCTACGGGAAGCGGGACGCCATCGAGGACGCCCTCGGCGACCTGGGCGTGGAGTGGGTGAGCGTCAAGTACGTCCCGGCCAGGGACGAGATCGCCGATCTCGCCCGGTTGCACGCGATGGGCATCAGGACCGTTCTCACCGTCGGGGAGACCAAGGGCGGCTACGAGCCCGAGACCGCGGCGTTCTGGAACTCCCTGACGGAGAACCTCGTCCGCTGGGGCGGAAACGTGCCGATGGTCGTCGGCTGGAACGAGCCGAACCACGTCCGGGGCGGTGTCGCGCCCCTCCCTGCGGACTGGCCGCTGCGCACCGTGCGCGACAACCTTGTCCCCCTCAAGAGGGCCGTCGCCGCGGCCAACGCCCGCATGGGTCACCGCGTGAAGGTCGGCTCTCCCGCGCTGTGGTCGGGGAACACCGACCAGTTGCGTCGTGACGCCCAGAGTCTGGCGGCGGCGCGGTACACCGACAGCACCGGCACGGTGTGGTCGGCACACAACACGATCGACGCCATCACCTACCACCTCTACCCCCGCGGCGGGGACCCGACGTGGGAGCTCGACCAGACGCTCGACGCCATGCGCGACACGTTCCCGAACACCGACGCGACCCAGTGGTGCACCGAGGCCGGCTACTTCACCGCCGCCAACTACACCGGGGGCGCCAGGGCGGTCACCGAGGCGCAGCAGGCGGCGTACACCCCCAAGCTGGGGCTGGAGCACTTCCTCCGCGGCAGCTACGTCTCCTACTTCGAGACCACCGACGCCCCCGACCCCTCCGAGTCCGACCGCGAGGCCCACCTCGGCTTGATCCACACGCCGTCACTCGACCCCAGCACGTGGCAGCGCAAGCCGGCCTTCGGCGCGCTCGCAGGGATCCTGAACCGCAAGGGCGGCGCCGCCACCTGGGTCCACGCCGAGATCGTCGGTCCTGTCGGGGTTCAGCGGCTGGCCACGGTCGACGGCACCGGCTCGGTCGTGCTCTACCTGTGGCGCCGGGTCGCCGTCGACGCCCACGGGTACGCCGCGCCGGTGGACGTGAAGGTCACGACGCCCGCCGGCACCCGGACCGTCCCGGTCGGCGGCAGCGTCGTCGCCGTCCCGCTCAAGAGCTGACGGCGCCCACCACGTCAGTGGTGGTGCTCGTGCGACTCCACGTGCACCGTGTCGGGCTCGGCGTGCGAGAACCGGCTGACGGGCGCGTCGGAGATCGTGCTGGTGCAGACCCGGCCGCCGTGCAGGCAGCGGTGCACGAGTCGCCGGAGGACGGTCTGGTTCCAGATGTTCCAGAAGTCCGCGTGGCCACTGTGCTCCCCTCCGGACGAGAGCTTCACCCGGCGGAGCGGACCGTCGATCTGCCAGCGGAAGTTCAGGCTGAGGGCGGGGACGGCGACGGGGTGGGTGCGGGGGCACCCACGGACGCCCCTCGCCCCGGCGTACGCCATGTGGCTCTTGTGGTCGGCCGAGTCGAGCCTCCGACCGTCCCAGCAGTTCGGGAACTCGATCCGCAGCCGGAGCGGCTTGGTCCGGCATCGACGCGGCATCGCGGCAGTGCCCTCGACGCCGTCGCCGCAGTTCCAGTTGACGTACTTGATGGGCTGCGGGTCGGCCCTGGTCGCCAGGTGCGAGCCGGCGATCATCTTCAGGCCACGCGGGAACGGGCGGATCGACTCGATGTCGCGGATCCTCGAGGTGCGGTAGTACGCGATCACCCGGTCCGGCACGATCCGCTTGCCGCGCTTGAGCAGCGTCGGCGTCCAGTACGCTGCTCGGTCCCCGCGCCGGGAGCACGTGGTCGACTTGCCGCGGAGCTTCGTGCGCGTGCTGAACGCGTTGGTGCGTGTGTTGCCGAAGAAGTCGTGCCGGTGGGCGGCGCCCCGCTCGCGCGGGTAGACGATCGGATCGTCATAGTTGTCGTGCGACGACCGGCAGACGACCTGCATGGACCCGGAGGTGCCCCTCGCGGCGACGGTCGGCGACGTGCCCGTGGCTGCGACGACACTGGCCGGGGCTCCTTGGCTCGCCGCCGTCACCGACCCTGACAGCGTGCCCGCCAGAGCGACGGTGACCACGGCGGCGAGCAGCGTGGAGACGAACTTCCTCATCGTGTGCCCTTCGACGTACCGAGCCTGTTCCGCTGGCCCGCCCCGACGCTAACGGTGATGACGGGCGTTCACCAGGCTCGTGGGGCTGTAGAGCTCCGGTTCCTGCTTGACCTGAGGGTTCCGGTTCCTCGTTGACACCCGATGTTGAGATTAGTCCTCGGTGCGGGCGACCGAGGCGCGCTTCTTCCTCACCTCCCCGGTGGTGGTTCGTGCTGCTGTCTTGAGCAGTTGGTTTCCGTCCCAGACCTGGATGACCGCGTCGGTGACATGGACGTCGACGTTGCGACCTGCGGCGGCTTTGCCGAGGCAGATCTGTTGCCAGGACACTGAGATCACTCCGTTGGCGCCAGCTCGTCGAGCGACCCAGTCATCGCCGTTGCGGTCGTGCTGGATCGCCGTGTCGCGGACCGGGCGTGGTGGTGACGGTCTGGTCCCGAACCGCTCGGCGGGCGGGACCATCCCGATCGAGGAGTGCGGACGCTGATGGTTGTAGTCAGTGACCCACTCGTCGAGCTCGGCTTGGACTGCAGCCATCGAGGTGAAGACCCTGTCGGTGCGGAACTCGTCGCGGACGGTGCGGTGGAATCTCTCCACCTTGCCGGTGGTAGTCGGCGACCTGGGCTCGGTCAGCCGGTGGGTGATGCCGTTTTCACGGCAAACCCGGTCGAACAACACCTCGACCGGCGGCCGGTTGAACCGGCCGGTGAAGACCTTCCCGTTGTCGGTCAGGATCTCCTCGGGAACCCCGTAGGTCCGCATCGCCAGCGCCAGCCCGTCACAGACCCGCTGAGAAGTCTCACGGACCATTACGTACGCCGAGACACAGAACCGTGAGTGGTCATCGACCCCGGTCAACACCTTCGCGCGGCGACCGTCGGCCAGCACGAACCCGCCGACCACGTCCATCTGCCACAGCTCCATCGCCGTGCCCCGCTCCCAGCGTTTCCAGTGCTCGTCACGAAGTCGTCGGGCCTGGGGGTCGATGAGTCCGGCGCGGACCAGGCACCGGTAGATCGCCGACCGCGACGGGACCGCTTCCTTACCCAGATCGCCGGCCAGCTGAGACCTGCCGAGTTCATACAAGATCCGCCGAGGACCCCACCCCGGATGCGCTCGGCGCATCTCCAGGATCTGCGCTTCCACCACCCCGGCCATTTGGTGCGGACACGACACAGGACGACTCGAGCGCCGTTCCAGACCGGCCAGGCCCTCATCCTCGTAGCGACGCAGCCACGCGTGGACCGACTGCCGCGAGACGCCCCAACGCTGCGCGACCTCACTGACCGAAACGCCATCGGTCAGCACCGCCATCACGGCTTGGTACTTCTGTTCCTGCACGCTGAGCTCCCTGATCATGAGGGAGTGTCAAGGAGGAACCGGAGCCACCGTCAAGCAACTACCGAAGCCGTGTAAAGCACGAACCCGAGCCACTCCGTCAAGGAGGACCCGGGCTCACACACCAGGCTCGTGGGGCGGGTGGGGCTCGAACCCACGACCCAAGGATTATGAGTCCTCTGCTCTGACCGACTGAGCTACCGCCCCGGCGGGGGCACCCTATCGGCGAACCGGATGGGAGCGGGATCGGTCAGCTGGTCGAGCCATTCCTCGGCGGCGTTGCCCCACTCGTCGTGCGCCTCGCCGGTGAAGTCGGGGGCGACGCGGGACCAGGACTCGGCCCTGCCGAGGCGGCCGAGCTGGAGGGCTGCGGGGAGGGCGGCGCGGAGCTCGGCCATCGGGGCGAGGTCCGACCAGACCTCGAGGCCGGCGTCGGCCACGCGCCGCAGCCGCGGGTCGTCCGGCTCGGCCTCGAGGTGGTGGACCATCATGTTGAACGGGACCAGCAGCCCGAGCAGCGGATGGGCCACCACCGAGTCGGCGAAGTCGAAGAACACCAGCCCGCCGGGCAGGTCGAACGCATTGTGCTCGTGCAGGTCGTTGTGCACCAGCGAGTCGGGGAGGCCGAGGGCGCCCACGACGTCGAGCAGCCGGTCGACCTCGGGTCGCACCCGGTCAGGCACGCGGCACGGACCGGCGCCGGCCGCGACGAGCCGCTCGGCGTCGACGGACACGGCGCGCGACAGCTCCATGGCGCGGACGACGAGCCGGATCCACCCGTCCAGATCGTGCGGATCAACGGTCTCGCCGAACACCGGGCCCTGGTCGGGGGTGAGGAGGAAGCCGCGGTCGGCATCGATCGCGGCGACCGGCACGACGTAGGAGGGCACGAGCTCGGCCAGGACCCCCATCAACCGGGCCTCGAACGCCTGTCCTGGGCTGTTCTGCTTCGCGTAGTAGACGCCTCCGGGGGTCTCGGCCACCCACAGCGCGGCCCACGGTCGCCGCTTCGCCTCGGTCAGTCCAGAGACCGGACCGACCTCGCCCTCGATCCACGTGCGGAGCTCCGCCACGAACTCGGGTGTCTCCCACACGTCCACGAGTGGGACTCAACCCGGTACGAGGCTGGGCCGCAACGCGAATACCCGTCATGCTCGGCGCATGGACATCGAAACGCTGGAGACGCTGCCCGAGGACTGGGGGCGCGCGCTGTGCGTCGTGGCCCACCCCGACGACATGGAGTTCGGCGCGGCCGCCGCAGTCGCGCGCTGGACCGGGCAGGGCAAGGACGTCGCCTACTGCATGGTGACCAGCGGCGAGGCCGGCATCGACGGGCTGGACCCGGACGAGTGCCGGCGGGTGCGGGAGGCCGAGCAGATCGCGTCAGCCGAGGTGGTCGGGGTGCCGGTCGTGAGCTTCCTCGGGTTCGTCGACGGCATCGTCGAGTACGGCGTCGCGCTGCGCGCGGCGATCGCGCGCGAGGTACGCGCGTTCAAGCCCGACGTCGTCATCACCGGCAACTTCCGCGACACCTGGGGCGGCCGCAACCTCAACCAGGCCGACCACATCGCGGTCGGCCGCGCCGTCCTCGACGCCGTCCGCGACGCCGGCAACCGTTGGATCTTCCACGACCAGCTCGCCGACGGGCTCGAGCCGTGGGGCGGGGTGACGGCCGTGTGGGCGTTCGGGTCGCCGCAGTCGACCCACGCGGTCGACACCACCGATACGTTCGACGCCGGGGTCGCGTCCCTGGAGGCGCACGCGGCGTACATCGAGGGCCTGGGCTGGGAGGACTTCGACTCCCGCGAGTTCCTGGAGGGGATGGCGCGCCAGACCGGGCAGCGACTCGGCGTCCCGTTCGCAGCACCGTTCGAGGTGTTCCCGATGGGCTGGGGCGAGTAGGACCCCGAAAAGCACGTCGCGGCCCGGGTCGATGACCCGGGCCGCGGACGGTGGCTCCCCCGGTTGGACTCGAACCAACAACCCTCCGGTTAACAGCCGAATGCTCTGCCAGTTGAGCTACAGGGGATCGTGCGCCGCACAGGCTAGCAAGCAGGCGCGCGGGCCATGAAATCGACCGCTCGGCGCGTTGACAGCACGCAGAACTCGTTGCCGTCGGGATCGAGCAGCTCGACGCGGCCAGTCCATTCTCGTCCTGGTCCGCGGGTGACGTACTCGGTGTCAGGGCAGCTGGTCGAGGCCGGCCTCGGACCGTGCCTCGCGGAGGGCGTCCTCGGCAATCTCGCGGACGACCGGGTCGTCGGGGTCGACACCCTCGTCGTACTCGTAGAACCAACGCACCGGCCGGTCCCCGCGAGGAGCCCGCCGGGCGATGACGCGCAGGCCACGGCGTCCGCTCACCGGCACGTGCCGCTGGAGGACGACGCTGGCAGTGACCCGTTCGCGCACCAGCTCGAGCAGGCGCCCGGGGTCGGCGATCGTGTGGACGTGCTCGGCGCGTACGTCGCCCCAGGACCCGACCTCGCTCAGCCGGAACCGGTCGGTGTCGCGGTCCCAGTCGGCCGCCTCCACGTCCTCCCAGGGCAACCGCGCCCCGTCGAGGTAGATCGCGTCGCGGGTGCCCGCGATGACCCGCCCGTCGTCGGACTCGGCCCACGCCAGCACGGTCTCCCCGCGGCCGACCGAGACGACCGACCTGGAGCGCTTCAGCCTCACTCCTCGGCCCCGACGGCGCGGTCGTGGAGCGTCCGACGGTGCTGCTCGAGCGCCACGAGCTCGCCGAACATCCGGTTGTAGTCGACCGGGTGCTCGACCGGGTTGGTGCGCTGGAGCTTGGACTTCAGGTCGGCGATCCGGCGCATGGTGGTGAGCTCCTGCAGCCGGTAGACGTGGGCGGCGACGTAGGCCGCGTCGGGCTCCTTGGCGGTGAGCAGCGGTTCGACGCCGAGCGCGCTGATGGCCGAGGAGGTCGCGGCGTCGGAGGCCTTTTCGCGCAGCTGGCCCGCCCAGCCGGGGCCCTGCTTCGCCCCCGCCGTCGGCCCGCCGGAGGCGGCGACCAGCTCCCAGACGGCGCGGTAGGTCGGGTGGGTGAAGTCGTTGGCACCGACGTCGCGGGCCGCGTTGCCGATCGCCCCGGGATGCTGGAGCAGCAGCTTCAGGGTCTCGCGCTCGATCGAGAACCGTGGCTCCCGGAGATCGGGCAGCTGCTGCCGCGGCGGCGGCTCGGCGCTGGTGGGCTGACCGGCCGGCGTGGCGGCCCGCGACGAGCGGTGTCCCGCTCGGCGAACCTCGTCGCGCGCCTGCTCGATGTCGACGCCGACCATCCCGGCCAGCTCGCGCGAGAACGCGTCGACCTTGGACTTGTCGCGGATGCTCGACACCAGCCGGGCGCCCTCCCGAACGGCGTCGACCCGGCCGTCGGCCCGGTCGAGGTCGTACTTCCCGACCACGTTGGCGAGCACGAACCGGTAGAGCGGCACCCGCCTCGCCACGAGCTCGCGCACCGCGGCATCACCCTCCTTGATCCGGAGGTCGCACGGGTCGAGGCCGGTCGGCTCGACCGCGACGTAGGTCTGGGACACGAAGTTCTGGTCGCCGCCGAACGCCTTGAGGGCGGCCTTCTGGCCGGCGGCGTCGCCGTCGAACGTGAAGATCACCTCGCCGCGGAACTCCTCGTGGTCGTGGAGGAAGCGGCGCAGCACCCGGGCGTGGTCGTCGCCGAAGGCGGTGCCACAGGTCGCGACCGCGGTCGGCACGCCGGACAGGTGGCACGCCATGACGTCGGTGTAGCCCTCGACGACCACGGCCTGCGACGACCGGGCCATCTCCCGCCGAGCCAGGTCGATGCCGTAGAGCACCTGGCTCTTCTTGTAGAGCGCGGTCTCGGGCGTGTTGAGGTACTTTGCCTCGATCTTGTCGTCGTCGTGGATCCGCCGGGCGCCGAAGCCGATCGTGTCGCCGGACGCGTCGCGGATCGGCCACAGCAGCCGCCCTCGCCACCGGTCGTAGGCTGACCGGCCGACCGCGACCAGCCCCGCCGCGACGCTCTCCTCGTCGGTGAAACCCTTCGCACGCAGCTCTCGCAGCAGCACCTCGCCATCCTTGGGGGCGTAACCGTTTCCGAACGTCTCGGCGGCCGAGCCGTCGAACCCGCGATCGATCAGGAACTGCCGGGCGACGTGGGCCTCGGGGCTCCGCAGCTGCTCGGCGTAGAACGCCTGCGCGACCCGGTTGGCCTCGATCAGCCGGCTGCGCTGCGGTCCGCGCGGCCGCTCGTCACGCGTGCCGTCGCCTTCCTCCCGACGCAGCCGCACGCCGTACTTCTCCGCCATCCGCTCCACGGCATCGACGAAGCTCAGCCCGTCGATCTTCATCAGGAAGGTGAAGACGTCGCCGCCCTCGGAGCAGCCGAAGCAGTGCCAGAACTGACGGGCAGGCGTGACGTGGAACGACGGGGACTTCTCGTCGTGGAACGGGCAGAGCCCCTTCAGGGACCCGCCGCCGGCGTTGCGGAGGGTGACGTACGACGAGACGACCTCGTCGATCCGGGCCTTCTCGCGCACCTCGGCGATGTCGTCATCGCGAATCCGGCCGGCCACGGTTCGGAGTCTACGCAGCGACCGGGATCGCCCGAGCCGGCCTCCACAACAGCCGACCCGACGGCCTCCTCACCCCGACGGGGGGTGACATCGCGGGCGTGGACGCGAAACGGTGGAGTCATGACTGCGTCCGCGACACCCCCACCCGGCGCCGGTCCCGAACCCACTCTCGGCGCCCTGGTGCACGACCTGTCCACCCAGATCCCGGACCTCGTCCGGTCCGAGCTGCGGCTCGCCCAGGCGGAGATGGCCGAGAAGGGCAAGCGCGCCGGGCTCGGCCTGGGCATGTTCAGTGGTGCCGGCCTCCTCGCGTTCCTCGGACTGGCGACGCTGATCGCGACGGCCATCCTCGCGCTCGACCTGGTGCTCGACGCCTGGCTCGCCGCCCTCGTCGTGGCCGCGGCGCTGCTGCTCGGCGCCGGCCTGCTCGCCCTGCTCGGCAGGAACCAGGTCGTCGAGGCGGCGCCCCCGAAGCCGGAGCGCGCGGTGGACGGACTCAAGGAGGACATCGCTACGGTGAAGGGACGACACCCGTGAACGGCAAGACCCCGGAGGAGATGGAGGTCGACATCGCCGCGCAGCGCGAACAGCTCGCCGACACCGTCGACCAGCTGACGGCCAAGCTGGACGTGAAGGCTCAGGCGCAGGCGAAGGTCACCGACATCAAGCACCGGGCAACCACCGATGGCGGCAGGCCCGCTCCCGGGCTCGTCGCCACCATCGGCGCGGTGGTCGTCGTCACCGCCGCACTCGTGTGGTGGCGCCGCCGCGGATGAACAACCAGATATCGGGCACTGACCAGGAGGAATCATGAGGAAGCTGACCGTGTTGATCGCCGGCGGGCTCGGGTACGTGCTCGGCTCGAAGGCCGGTCGCCAGCGCTACGAGCAGATCAAGGGGCTCGCAGTGAAGGTGAAGGACAACCCGACCGTCCAGGACAAGGCCCACCAGGCGGCGGACGCCGCCAAGGCGCAGGCGCCGGTGGTCAAGGACAAGATCGCCGGTGTGGCCGAGGCCGCGAAGGCGAAGGTCGGAGGCAGCGACGACCCATCGGACTCGCTGCCGGACGAGAGTCTCGTGAACCAGGACGACCCCTACCCTCGGGGCGACCTGCCCTGACCGACCAGCCGGTCGTGCCACGCCAGCGCACTGGCGTCGGTGAGCGAGGCGACCTGGTCGACGACGACGCGCAGTCGCGCGGCGTCGTCGGCGGCCGCCTGCCAGTCGTCGGCGAACGGTCGTTCGAGACCGTCGGGGGCCCGCTCGGCGAGTGACTTCACGAGCTCGGCCAGCAGCTCGCGCTGCCGGACCATCGCGGCCACCCGGTCGTCGGCCTGCATGACGTAGTGGGCGGCGATCCCTTTGAGGACGCCGATCTCCACCTCGGTGGTCGCGGGGACGACCAGGTCGGACTCGTAGCGGACGAACGGGCCGGGCCCGCCGGCGAACGTCGCCTCCTGGACGGCGCCGCAGAAGCGCCCGATCACGTCGCTGGTGAGGTTCTTCAGCGCCGCGAGCGAGCGGCGGCTCCCGTCGTACGGCGCCGTCGGCCAGCCCGGGATCGCCACCAGCTCGTCGAGCACCGCGTCGAGGGCGTCGTCGGTCAGCTCGGGCAGGTACCAGCTCCGCACGGTGTCCCAGACCGCCGCCCGGTCGAGCCGGCTCAGGTCGACCCGGCCCGCCACGACGCCGTCCTCGATGTCGTGGACGGAGTAGGCCACGTCGTCGGCGAGGTCCATCACCTGCGCCTCGACGCACTGCCGCACCCCGGCCCCGGACGGGCGCATCCAGCCGAACACCGGTAGGTCGTCGTCGTAGACCCCGAACTTCACGACGACCCGCGGCGAGCCGTCGGCGTGGGTGCCCGTCGGCGGGGTCGCCGCCGCTCGCGGCCAGGGGTACTTCGTGCAGGCGTCGAGCGTCGCTCGGGTCAGGTTGAGGCCGACCGAGACCCCGTCGTCGGAGAACGTCTTGGCCTCCAGCCGGGTCAGGATGCGCAGGGTCTGCGCGTTGCCCTCGAAGCCGCCGCTGCCGGCCGCCAGCCCTGCCAGCACCCGCTCGCCGTTGTGCCCGAACGGCGGGTGCCCGAGGTCGTGGGCCAGTGCGGCGGTCTCGGCGAGGTCGGGGTCGCAGCCGAGGGCCTTCGCCAGGTCGCGGGCGACCTGCGCCACCTCGAGGCTGTGCGTCAGCCGGTTGCGGACGAAGTCGTCGCTCTGCGGCCCGACCACCTGGGTCTTGGCTGCCAGTCGACGGGACGCCGCCGCGTGGACGACCCGGGCCCGGTCGCGCTCGAAGGGCCGCCGCACGGGAGCGGCCACCCGCTTGGGCGGCTCGGCGACGTACCGCTCACGATCGGCGTCGTCGTAGCCCTCGATGCTGTTCATCGAGGGCGACCCTAGCCGCGCGGACCGACGGGGATCGAGGCGCTCAGTACGTCGTGACGTGGACGTGGTCGTAGTGGTTGGCGGTCGTCGACCCGCGGTCCGACATGGGGCGCCAGCCCTCGCCCGCCCGGTCGACCGACCAGATGCTCTGGCTGTAGATGACGTAGCTGACGCCGAGCTCGGCGTAGTGGGCACGGACGAACTCCGCGACCTGCCAGCCGCGGTCGCCGCTGATCATGATGTCGATCGCGATGCCCATCGAGTGCTCGCCGTCGGACCGGTAGGTGCCGTAGGAGGTGATCTCGGGGAACGCGGCACACACCGCCTGGTGCACGGCCAGCACGTTGGCCTGGCCGGAGACCGAGGAGCCGTTCGTGCAGGCGCCGCCGAGAGCCGCGGGGCCGGCTTCCGGCTTGTCCTCGGACAGGTAGCCGGCGGTGACCCACCGGGCCTTGCCGTCGAGCACGATCTCCAGGCGACCCGCGGCCGCGCGGCCGGTGACAAGGACCTTCTTGCCGGCCTCGATCTCGCCCAGCTTGCGAGAGGTCGACTCCTGGGGCGTGGTCCAGAGGTTGAGGGGGGCGGTGGTCCAGACCTCGGTGTCTGCCCGCCGGATCGCCGCGGCCGTCGCCTTGGTGGTGAGCAGCTTCTCGATCTCGCTCAGGGGCTCGATGCGCGTGCCGGACCGGCTGACGACCGGGGTCCGGTCGGAGAGGTCGACGGTGGCGCTGAGGGACTGGCTTCCCTGAGTGACGGCACTGCTGGTGGCGAGCAGGTCCCGGGTCTCGGGGCTCGCCGCGAGCACCCCGGCGCCCACCGTCGACAGGGTCGCCACAAGGGCGAGCGGACCTGCCACGAAGGGTGCCTTGGGCACGCGGACACGGAGGAGGCGGGCATTGGTTTCCCGCTTGTGGCGATGCTCTGCCACAGCGATGATCCTTTGCTTGGAGACGGGGGTCGTGCGCCAGTGCGGTTCGTGACCACGACGGCGCGAAGTGCCGAGTGAAGCACAGGCTGCCCGCCGTCGCCCAAATTGTGGGCGGGGTGTTACCGCGTGTTTCCCGTCACGACGTCGTGATCACGGAGAGATCCTAGCGTTATCCGCCCGTGACCTCGGAAGCCTCCTCGCGCATCGGCAGGTCGGTGCCGTCGCGGTCGTCCAACCAGCCCTCGGGGAGCACCACCTTCCTGCGGGGTGTCCCCTGCCGGCCGCGGGGCTCACCCAGCTCGGACACGGGGAACGCCTCGTCGGGATCGAGCTCGTCGAGCAGCGCGTCGAGGGAGGCCATTGAGTCGACGAGGGCGAGCGAGTGTCGCAGTGCGCCGCCGGCACGGAAGCCCTTGAGGTACCAGGACACGTGCTTGCGGAACTCCTTGCAGCCGCGCTCCTCCCCCAGGTGCTGGCTCAGCAGCTCGGCGTGACGGCGCATCACGGCGCGGACCTCGCCGAGCGTCGGGAGCACCTGGACCTGCTCGCCGGCGAAGGCGGCGGCGAGGTCGCGGAACAGCCACGGGCGGCCGAGGCAGCCCCGGCCGACGACGACCCCGGCGGCGCCGGTCTGCTCGACCATCCGGAGTGCGTCACCGGCCTCCCAGATGTCGCCGTTGCCGAGCACCGGCAGGTCGACGTGGGCCACGAGCGCCGCGATGGCGTCCCAGTCGGCCGCGCCGGAGTAGGCCTGCGCCACGGTGCGCCCGTGGAGCGCGATCGCGGCGCACCCGGCCTCCTGCGCGATCCGACCCGCGTCGAGGTAGGTCAGGTGGTCGTCGTCGAGGCCCTTGCGGGTCTTCATGGTCACCGGCACGCCGTACGGCGCGGCGGCGGCGACCGCGTGCTCGAGGATCTGTCCGAGCAGCCGGCGCTTCCAGGGCAGCGCGCCGCCTCCGCCCTTGCGGGTCACCTTGGGCACCGGGCAGCCGAAGTTGAGGTCGACGTGGCCGACCCCGTGCTCGGCGCAGAGGATCTCGACCGCCTTGCCGACGTAGACCGGGTCGGTGCCGTAGAGCTGCACCGAGCGGATCTTCTCGGCGTCGTCGAACACCAGCATCTGTCGCGTCGTCTCGTCGCCCTCGACCAGTCCGCGCGACGTGATCATCTCGCACACGTAGAGGCCGGCACCCTGCTCCGCGCACAGCCGGCGGTACGCCGCGTTGGTGATCCCCGCCATCGGGGCGAGGACGACCGGCGTGGGCACCGTCAGGGTGCCGAGGGTCAGGGACATGTCCCCAGTGTCGTCGACCGGGGAGCGCCCGTCCCAATTCAGAGCGGCGGGTCAGCCGTCGTCCCGGTCGCCCTTGCCCTTGTCCTCGCCCTTGCCGTCGCCCTTGCCGTCGCCCTTGCCGTCGCCCTTGCCGTCGCCCTTGCCGTCGCCCTTGCCGTCGCCCTCTCGCGGCCTTCACCACGTCACCGGCCCAGACGATCGGGTCGAACTCCTGGTCAGGACGGAAGCTGGCCGCGGTCAGGTCGCCCCTGCCCGGGACGAGGTAGACCATGCAGGCCTTGACGGTGCCGCCGGTCTTGAACTTCTTGGGGAATGACGCGCTCTCGCAGGGCTTGAAGGTGCCGGTGAACAGCGACGACTCGATCAGGCGGTTCTCGCCGTCCACGGCGTACAGCTGCACCGGGCTCCCGCCGAGGTCGGTCTCGCCGACGTTGGTCACCTTCGCCCGCACGAAGTACGGCGCGGTCTTGCGGATCTTCTTCGTGAGCTCCCAGCCGACGAACAGGTCGAAGCTCGCCTTCTCCAGCGAGGTCACCGTGATCTCGATCGCGCCGATCTGGTCCTGGGACAGCTCGTAGGCCACCGTCGCGGTGTCGCCCACCGCGAGCTCGCTGCCCTGGGCGGTGAGCTCGACGCCGTCGGGGACCGGCAGGTACGGCTCGGCCTCGACGGTCCCCGACGGGCTCTCCGATCCGGTCCCGTCGGGGTCGCCGCCCCCGTCACCGCAGGCCGTCAGCGCCACCAGGAGCGCGACGGCGGGAGCGGCCAGGCGGGTCAGGCGGACGGAAGGACGCATCGGGTCATTCTGCACAAGTAGCCTTTCAGCAGCCGACGAATCGCTGGGCGAAGTACGACGTGATCGAGTCGAGACCCACGCGCTCCTGCCGCATGGTGTCGCGCTCCCGGACGGTCACCGCGTGGTCGTCGAGCGTCTCGAAGTCCACGGTCACGCAGTACGGCGTACCGACCTCGTCCTGGCGCCGGTAGCGGCGACCGATCGCGCCCGAGTCGTCGAACTCGACGTTCCAGTTCCGCCGGAGCTCGGCGGCGAGGTCGCGCGCCTTCGGCGACAGGTCGGCGTTGCGGGACAGCGGCAGCACCGCCACCTTGACCGGCGCGAGCCGCGGGTCGAGGCGCAGCACGGTGCGCTTGTCGACCCCGCCCTTGGTGTTGGGTGCCTCGTCCTCGGTGTAGGCGTCGATCAGGAACGCCATCAGGCTGCGGGTCAGACCGGCAGCGGGCTCGATGACGTACGGCACGTAGCGCTCCCCGGCGGCCTGGTCGAAGTAGGACAGGTCCTGGCCGGAGAACGTGCTGTGCTGCGTGAGGTCGAAGTCGGTGCGGTTGGCGACGCCCTCGAGCTCCTCGAAGTCGCGGCCGGAGAAGCCGAACCGGTACTCGATGTCGACGGTCCGCTTCGAGTAGTGCGAGAGCTTCTCCTTCGGGTGCTCGTAGTGCCGCAGGTTGTCGGCGTCGATCCCGAGATCGGTGTACCAGCGGGTGCGCTCGTCGATCCAGTACTGGTGGAGCTCCTCGTCCTCCCCCGGCTTGACGAAGTACTCCATCTCCATCTGCTCGAACTCGCGGGTGCGGAAGATGAAGTTGCCGGGCGTGATCTCGTTGCGGAAGCTCTTGCCCATCTGCGCGATGCCGAACGGGGGCTTCTTGCGGCTCGAGGTCACCACGTTGGCGAAGTTGAGGAAGATGCCCTGTGCCGTCTCGGGCCGCAGGTAGTGGAGCCCGGACTCGTCCTCGATCACGCCGAGGTAGGTCTTGAGCATCATGTTGAACGCGCGCGGCGGCGTCCACGCGCCGCGGGTGCCGCAGTTGGGGCAGGCGACCAGCTCGTTGATGTCCACCGAGTCGGGGTCGTCGATCCCCTTCTTGCCGGCGTACTCCTCCTGCAGGTGGTCCTCACGGAACCGCTTGTGGCAGGACTGGCACTCGGTCAGCGGGTCGCTGAACGTTGAGAGGTGGCCGCTCGCCTCCCACGTCCGGGTCGGCAGGATGACACTGGAGTCGAGCCCGACGACGTCCTCGCGGGCGGTGACGGTGGATCTCCACCACTGGCGCTTGATGTTCTCCTTGAGCTCCACGCCGAGCGGCCCGTAGTCCCAGGCGGAGCGGGTGCCGCCGTAGATCTCGCCGCAGGGGTAGACGAAGCCTCGGCGCTTGCAGAGGGAGACGACGTGGTCGAGGGTCGAGGGAGGCGGCTTGGCCACGAGGGAACAGCTCACTTTCACGGGGCAGGCCGGCTGGCTGCCGGTCTGGAAGGGTCAGCCTAACGACCCTTCGTGACGGGCTTCTCCGTCGCCCTCCTCTGGGCGGCGCCGGGATCCGGCGTCGTTGAGGTCCCTCCCCGGCTCGGCCCACTCGTACGCGCTGGGCTCGTCGAGGGCGCGGTAGAGGACCGGCACCGCGTGCAGCTTCACGTCGTACGACGAGAGCGCGCGACGGTAGGCACCGACGTGCTCCCACGTGCTGGTGAGCACCCACAGCTCGGGGTCGTCGACGTTCCGCCCGATCCGGCTGTCGAGGTGGCCCGGCCGGTCCGCCAGCGCGGCCCGCGCCCGCTCCAGGTCGACCCGGAACGCGGCGGCCTCGTCCGCGGGGACCCGGAACCTGTTGACGACCAGCACCCGGCCAGTATGCCGACTCCCGACCGAGACCGAGATTGACAACCATTCTCAAATAGGTTGAGAATCGTTCTCATGTTGTCGCTCGCCACCCGCCTCACCCGTGTCGTCGCCGCCGTCTCCGCCGCGGCGCTGGTCTCCGGGTGCGGGGCGCTCGCCGACGAGGGGCCGGGTGACGGCCGTGAGGTCGTCGCGTCCTTCTACCCGCTGGCGTGGGTCACCGAGCGGGTGGCGGGCGACGACTGGACGGTCACCAACCTGACGACCCCGGGTGGGGAGCCGCACGACCTCGAGCTCGGCATCGGCGCCACCGCCGATGTGGCGGACGCGGACCTGGTGGTCTACCTGGCCGGGTTCCAGCCGGCCGTCGACAAGGCCGTCGGGACCACGGCAGCAGGTGCCACGCTGGACGCCGCCGACGTGGTGGACCTGCAGCCGGTGGCCGACCACTCCGAGGACGAGGGTGACGCGCACGGTCATGGCGACGAGGACCCGCACTTCTGGCTCGACCCGCTGCGGATGGCTGCGTTGGGCGAGGGCGTCGCCGACCGGCTCGCCGAGCTCCACCCGGAGAACGCGGACACCTACCGCGAGAACGCCGAGGCGCTGGCCGACGACCTCGCGCGGCTCGACCAGGACTACACAGCGGCGTTGGCCGACTGCCAGAGGGACCTCGTGGTGGTCAGCCACGACGCGTTCGGCTACCTGACGCGCTACGGGCTGCACTTCGCGCCGATCAACGGCCTGTCACCCGACGCGGAGCCGAGCCCCGCCACCGTGGCGGAACTGACCGACGTGATCGAGGATGAGGGCGTGACCACCGTCTTCTCCGAGCGGCTCGCGAGCCCCGCCATGGCCGAGACGCTCGCGTCCGACCTCGACGTGGAGACGGGTGTGCTCGACCCGATCGAGGGCCTCACCGACGAGACCGCCGGCCACGACTACCTCTCCCTCATGCAGGACAACCTCCAGGCCCTGCAGGGGGCGAACGGGTGCTGACTCCCGTCGTCGAGCTGCGCGACGTCCGGCTGTCCCTGGCCGGGCGTCCGGTGTTGCACGGGGTCGACCTGGTGGCCGGATCCGGTGAGTTCGTGGCCCTCCTGGGCGTCAACGGATCGGGCAAGTCGACCCTCGTGCGAGCCGCCATCGGGCTGCGCCCGGTCTCCTCCGGGACGGTCGCGCTGTTCGGCACGGCGCTGGCGCAGTTCAAGCAGTGGCACCGCATCGGCTTCGTCCCGCAGCGGGCCGGCGCCGCGTCCGGCGTCCCTGCGTCGGTGCGGGAGGTCGTGACCTCGGGGCGTCTCGGCCGCCGCCGGCTGCTCACGCCGCTGAGCAAGGCCGACCGTCGCGCCGTCGCCGACGCGCTCGACGTCGTCGGCCTCGCCGACCGGGCCGGCGACAGCGTCTCCACCCTGTCCGGTGGACAGCAGCAGCGGGTGCTCATCGCCCGCGCCCTGGCGGGCGAGCCCGACGTGTTCTTCCTCGACGAGCCCACCGCAGGAGTCGACCTCCCCAACCAGCACGCGCTGGCCGGCTCGCTCGCCACCCTCAAGCAACGTGGAGCCACGATCGTGCTGGTCGCCCACGAGCTCGGCCCGATGGCACCGCTGGTCGACCGGGCCGTCGTGCTGGCCCAGGGCGTCGTCAGCTACGACGGCGAGCCGCTCGACGAGGTCACCCTCCATGCGCACCACCACCCGCGGCTGCACCGCCACGACCACACGCCGCACGTCGGGTCGCCGATCGACTCGCTGGAGGAGCGCCGGTGATCGACCTCCTCTCCCACCCCTTCATGCTGCGCGCCCTGATCGCCGCCGCGGTGACGGGCCTGGCCGCGCCGACCATCGGGACCTACCTCGTCCAGAGGCGGCTGGCCCTGCTCGGCGACGGGCTCGGCCACGTCGCCGTCACCGGGGTCGCGATCGGCCTGCTGACCGGGACCTCGCCCACCTGGGTGGCGGTCGTGGTCGCCGTGCTCGGCGCGGTCGCGATCGAGGTGATCCGCGAGCGCGGCCACACCAACGGTGACGTGGCCCTGGCTCTGCTCTTCTACGGCGGCCTCGCGGGCGGCGTCCTGATCACCGGCCTCGCGGGGCAGAGCGCCTCCACGCTGCAGACCTTCCTCTTCGGCTCGGTCACCACCGTGTCGGCCGCCGACGTCGTCACCACGATCGTGCTCGCCGCGGTCGTCGTCACCCTGTGCGTGGGACTCTCTCCCCAGCTCTTCGCGGTCGCCCAGGACCCGGAGTTCGCCCGGGTCGCCGGGGTGCCCACTCGGTTCTACAACCTCCTCGTCGCCGTGCTGGCCGCCGTCACCGTCACGGTCGCGATGCGCACGGTCGGGCTGCTGCTGGTCTCGGCACTGATGGTCGTACCGGTCGCGACCTCCCAACAGCTGACGCGCTCGTTCCGCGCCACGCTGGGCCTGGCCATGGGTCTGGGGCTGGCCGCCTCCCTCGGGGGCCTGCTGCTGGCGGCGTACCTCTCCCTCGACCTCGACGCCAACGTCGCCCCGGGGCCGACCATCGTGCTGCTCGCGCTCACTGGCTTCGCCCTGACCTGGCCGATCGGGGCCTGGTTGCGGTCCCGGGAGGTCGCCCATGGCTGACCAGCCGCTCCGCCTCACCCGGCAGCGTCAAGCGGTCACCGACGTGCTCGAGACGCTCGACGAGTTCCGGTCGGCCCGCGAGATCCACGAGGTCATGGCCGACCGCGGGCACGCGATCGGGCTCGCGACCGTCTACCGCACCCTGCAGCTGCTGGCCGAGCACGACGAGGTCGACGTCATCCGGGCGACCGAGGGCGGCGAGGCGAGCTACCGCCGCTGCTCGACGTCGCACCACCACCACCTCGTGTGCCGGTCGTGCGGCGCCACCGTCGAGGTCGAGGGGCCGGCCGTCGAGCGATGGACGCGCGGCATCGCCGAGGAGCACGGGTACGCCGACGTGAGCCACACCCTGGAGATCTTCGGGATCTGCGTCCGCTGCAGCTGACGAGACGCCGCCAGGGCGTGTCGGTCAGAGGCCGTCGGCCGGGTCGACCGGCACCCGCACCCGGAACGTGCTGCCGCGCCCGACCTCGCTGTCGACCTCGATCCGGCCGCCGTGGCTCTCCACGATCGACTTGGTGATGGACAGCCCCAGGCCGACCCCTTGGATGCTCTGCTCCTCGGCGTGCCGGGAGCGGAAGAACCGGGTGAAGAGCCGGTCGCGGTCGGCGGCGTCGATCCCGATCCCGGTGTCGGCGACGCTGAGGTCGATCCGGCGGCCGTCGACCCGCAGCCGGACGTCGACCTGGCCCTGCGGCGGCGTGTACTTGACCGCGTTCGAGACCAGGTTGTCGATCGCCTGCCGGATCCGGTCCTGGTCGAGCATCACGAGCAACCGCTCCGGCGTCTCGCAGGCCAGCGTGATCTGCGAGGCGGACGCGGCGGGCGTCGCAGCCTGCACGGCGTCGCGCACCAGCAGCGCGAGGTCGCACCGGGTCCGGTTGACCTGCACCGGGCCGAGGTCCATCTGTGCGCTGTGCAGCAGGTCGGCCACCAGCCGGCCGAGCCGTTCGGAGTTGCGGACCACCACGGACAGCTGCCGGACCGCGTCCTCGGGGAGGTCGTCGCGCTCCATGAGCAGGTCGGCGTAGCCGCGGATCGAGGTGAGCGGGGTGCGGAGCTCGTGGGACACCGAGGCGATGAAGCCGTTCTTGACCTCCATCGCCCGCATGAAGTCGGTGACGTCCTTGTAGGCCAGCGCGGCGCCGGCGAAGCTGCCCTCGTCGTCGCGCACGGTCCGCGCCGACACCGACAGCGCCCGCCAGGTCAACGGGTCGTCGCCGACCCAGATCCGGCAGTCGTCGAACTCCTCACCGTGCATCGCGCGGTACGTCGGCATCTGCTCGCGCGTCACCAGGTGGTGGCCGTCGGCGCCGTAGACCTTGCCCAGCTGGCCCGCCTGGCCGGCGTGGCCCTCCGGGTAGGCGAGCTCCATGAAGTCGGCGTGCCGCCGGTTCATCGCCTGGTAGGCGCCGGTGCTGTCGAGCAGCAACAGCCCGACGTCCACGGTGTCGAGGATCGCCTCGGACACGCGGCGCTGGTGCTGGATCACGTCGAACGCCTCGGCCAGGTCGGCGTTGCGCTGCTCGGCGGCGTCCTGCTCGCGGCCAATCTTCGCGAAGATCCCGGCGGTCGCGAACGCGATCCACGCCCCGACGAGCGGGATCAGGATCCCGCGGGACAGGCTGGACGGGTTGACCCCGTTGGCGGCCAGCCCCGGGGCGGTCACGACGAGCAGGCCGGCGCCGAGGACGACCGCCCACGCGGCGCGACCGAAGATCCGGGCGAGCCAGTACGCCGGGAGCACGATGAACAGCCCGGCAGTAGACGCGGCGTCGCCGAGACGTTGCAGGCTTAGCGCCAGCAGGTCGAGCAGCGGCAGCACGGCGACCGCCCACCACCGCATCCGGTCCCAGTGGAGCACCCCGGCGAGGGCGCACGTCACGAGCGTGACGATGACGGCCGACCCCGGCAGCGAGCCGGTCGCGACGGGCTGGCCGCCGAGCGCCCGGATCGTCACGTCGAGCACGACCAGCAGGGCGAAGGTGCCTTGCAGGGCGCGCGGATCAGGCGCGTCGGCGAACGACAGCCAGTCACCGACGCGTGCGGTGTCGCGGCGCGGGGACTCGCTCACGTCATCCTCCCGGGGGGTTCCACCATGATGCCAAGGAATCGACGCGGAGTTCGTCATTTGCGACAGCCGACGTCGCCGCGCCGCCGCCGGTCTGGGAGCCTGTCGGGCGTGACCCGCGACGTCCGGCCGCCGACGCCCCACCCGTCCGGCGCGCGCCCGCCGTCGGTCCCGCGCGAGCTGGTGCCGCGCCACGTCGCGATCGTCATGGACGGCAACGGTCGGTGGGCCAAGCAGCGCGGCCTCCCCCGCACCGTCGGGCACGAGCGAGGCGAGCACTCGCTCTTCGACGTGGTCGAGGGGGCGATCGAGATCGGGGTCAAGGCGATCTCGGCGTACGCCTTCTCGACGGAGAACTGGTCACGCTCGCCCGACGAGGTCAAGTTCCTGATGGGCTTCAACCGGGACGTGATCCGACGCCGCCGCGAGGAGATGCACGAGCTCGGCGTCCGGGTCCGCTGGGCCGGTCGCGCGCCGCGGCTGTGGAAGTCGGTCGTCAAGGAGCTGACCATCGCGGAGGAGCTCACCCGCGACAACGACGTCCTGACCCTGACGATGTGCGTCAACTACGGTGGTCGCGCCGAGCTCGCCGACACCGCGCGGTCGATCGCGCGGGAGGTGGCGGCGGGTCGGCTCGACCCGGAGAAGGTCGACGAACGGACGTTCGCGCGCCACCTGTACGTGCCGGAGGTTTCCGACGCCGACCTGGTGTGGCGGACCTCAGGGGAACAGCGGCTGTCGAACTTCCTGCTGTGGCAGGCCGCCTACGCCGAGCTCGTCTTCACCGACGTGCTCTGGCCCGACGTCGACCGGACCCACCTGTGGTCGGCGATCGAGACCTACGCCCGGCGCGACCGGCGGTACGGGAGCGCCTAGCGGAGCCGCGTCAGCGGATCCGCTGATGGTGCCGCGAGCCGTGCAGCCGAGGCACGAGGCTGCACGGCTCGTCGATACCTGGTGAGTGGCGCTGCCACGGTGCCTATCTCTCTAGGTACTCCAGGGACCGCAGGCCGCGCTCGAGGTGCCAGGCGACGAACGCCGCGACCAGGCCGCTGCCCTCGCGCAGGTGGCGGGGTTCGGCGGCGGCCACCACCGCCCACTCGCCGGCCAGCAGCGCGCCGAGCAGGACGAGCGTCTCGGGCGCCGGTCCGGCCGACCCCGGCAGCTTGCAGTCGGGGCAGAGCACGCCGCCCGCGGAGGGGTTGAACCAGCGGTGCGGGCCGGGGTCGCCGCAACGGGCGCAGTGGTCGAACGACGGCGCGTAGCCGGAGACGGCCAGTGACCGCAGCAGGTAGGAGTCGAGCACCTGGCTGGGCCGGTGCTCCCCCGCGGTCATCGCCCGGAGCCCCCCGACGAGGAGCAGGAACTGCTGGACCGACGGCTGCCGCTCCTCGGTGACCAGCCGGTCGGCGGTCTCGAGCATCACGCTGCCCGCGGTGTAGCGCTCGTAGTCGCGGCCGAGCCCGGCCGCGAACGGGTCGAGGGTCTCCGCCTGGGTGACGACGTCGAGGTTGCGGCCCTCGGCGAGCTGGAGGTCGACGTGCGTGAACGGCTCGAGCCGTGAGCCCCACCGGGAGGTCGTCTTGCGCACGCCCTTCGCGACCGCACGCACCCGCCCGTGCTCACGGGTGAGCAGGGTGATGATGCGGTCCGCCTCGCCCAGCTTGTGGGTGCGGAGCACGACGGCCTCGTCGCGGTAGAGCGGCACTAGTGGTCATCTCCGGAGGTCGTTCGGAGGTGGCCCGTGCTCCGGGTACGTGCATGGCAAGGCGGCGGACCGATGGCACACCGGGTCGTCCTCCGAGCGACGCCGACGCAGCCAGGTGCGTGCCCGGGGTGCGGGACACCCGAAGGACTTCCGGAGATGGCCACTCACCTATTGTGCCGCGCTCAGGCACGACGGCGGCGCTGCCGCGTCGTCGCACCGGGCGCTTTCTGCCAGCAGCCGAGCGAGAACCCGACCGCGTGCCGGGTCAGCCGCTCGGGGCGCGCCCGCCACTCGAGGATGCTCGTGGCCCGGACGAACTCGGCGTTCGGCAGCTCGTCGGCCAGCAGTGCCGCGTCGGCCGCCGGGTGGATCGGGTCGGCGGGGTGCCCGACCACCAGCGCGGGGGCGGCGATCGTACGGCGCCGTGCGGAGCTCGGCGCGACCCGACCGAAGAAGATCCCGTGGACCACGGCCGCCACCGGCCGCGGGTGCTGGTCGAGCGTGTCCAGCCCGATCCCGACCCAGAAGGGCACGAGCCCGCGCGGGACAGGGCGGGTCAGCCACCGCGCCGCGTGCACCGTCACGGGCAGGAACCGGGCGGCGAACATCAGCGGTGCGAACGCGATGATCCCGGCCTCGAGCGCGTTGTGGAGCACCGGCATCTCGAGCATGAGGCCGCGCACCCGGCCGGGCGACGACACGACGACCTCGAGCGAGACGTTGGCGCCCAGCGACGTACCGCCGATCACGGCCTGCTCGGCACCGAGGTGGTCGAGCAGCGCCACCACCTGCTCGGCGAAGGCGGACATCGAGTAGCGCAGCGGGTCGTCGGGTCGGTCGGACCGGCCGTGCCCGAGCAGGTCGAGGGTCACGACATGGAGTCCCTCGGCCGCGAGCGACCGCGCCAGCGGCTCGTGCATCCGGCGCGGCATGAGCTGTCCGTGCAGCAGCACCACCCAGGCGTCACCGGAGCCGTACTCCGTGTACTCGAGACGATCCCCCTCGTCGAGGAAGAACTGGCCGATCCGCTCCGAGACCAACATCTGAGAAACCCTAGTGCGAGCGCACCACACTGGCGCTGAACGCCCACATTTCCCTCACCGGTGCCCCAGACTGGCCCCATGACCGTGGGCGGTGAACGCTGGCGGCTGCCCCTGGCCGCAGGGGCAGCCCTCGTGTCGGTCTACGTGCTCGGCGCCTGGGCTGTCTGGTTCACGCCCGAGTCCGGCTCGGTGGCCTTCTGGTGGCCCGCGGCGGGTGTCTCCGTGACGTTCCTCGCGCTGGCCCCCCGCAGCTGGTGGCCTGCCCTCGTCGGCAGCATCGCGGTCGCGTCGTTCGCCGCCAACATCAGTGGCGACCGGGAGCTCGGGGTCGCCGCCGCCTTCACGGTCGCGAACCTCGCCGAGGCGATGATCGCGGGCCACCTGCTCAAGGGCCGGGACGGCCGGCTGATCTCGCTCGACCGGATCACTGACTTCCTCCGGCTGCTGCTCGCCGCCGTGTCGGGGGCCCTCGTGCTGGCGGTGCTCGCCTCCGCCACGGTCGTGGTCGTCGACGACGCCTCCTTCTTCTCGACCGCCCGCAACCTGCTGAGCTCGCACGCCGCGGCGGTGCTGGTGATCGTGCCGGTCGCCATGACCTGGCACCTCCGGGCCTCCCTCGCCGAGCGGTGGGAGTACGCCGTCCAGGCGAGCCTGCTGCTCGCGGTGACCGTCCTCGTCTTCGCGCCGACCCACGACCTGCCGATCGCGGCGATCGGCCTGCCGCTGCTGGTCTGGGCGGCGCTCCGGCTCGACCCACGCAGCGTCGCCGTGGAGATCCTGGCCATGTCGGTGATCGCGGTGCTGCTGACCGCGGCCGGGCGCGGACCGTACGGCGAGCTGGGGCGCGACGAGGTGACGGTCCAGCTCTCGGCGACCCTCGTGCTGGGCTACATCCTCACGAGCGCCCTGATCGCACTGCCCCTGACGCTCGCCATCACCCAGCGCGGCCGCGACCTCGACGTCCTCTCGGAGAGCGAGGCGCTCTTCCGCCGCAACTTCACCGAGTCGCTCACCGGCATGTTGCTGCTCTCGCGCCGCGGCGACCGGCTCGAGGTGGTCGACGCCAACGACACGGCCCACGCACTCCTCGACAACGGCACCCGCTCGGTGGTGGGGCGCTACCTCGACCGGGTGCTGACGCAACCGACCGCGGTCCGCGGCGTGACCCAGACGATGCTGCGGGGCAACCTCGACGGCTGGCGCGGCCAGCTGGGGATCATCCACCGGCCCGAGAGCCAGGTCGACGTCGCGATCTCGCAGCTCACGACTGAGGGCGACGACGAGGACGCGATGTTCGCCGCCCAGCTGCTCGACGTGACGCCGCTGCACCAGTCGCTGGCGCGCACGCAGGCGGCCGAGCAGCTCACGAACGCGCTGCTCGACACTGCTCGCTGCATCATGATCATGACCGACATGGCCGGCACGGTGGTCCGCGTCAACCAGGCGACCACGCTGCTGACCGGCTTCGCCGAGGCCGAGCTGCTCGGTCAGCCGCTGTGGGCGCGGATCATCCCGCCCGCCCAGGTCGACGACACCCGGGAGATGTTCGACGGGCCCGACGGCAAGCTGCTGCCGGGGAGCCGCGAGAGCGATCTGCGGACCGCGACCGGCGACCCGCTGCGGGTGCTCTGGAACACCGACCTGGTGCGCGACGAGGAGGACGGCACGCCGCAGTACGCCGTGCTGACCGGCGTCGACGTGACGGCCGAGCGTGCCGGGGCCGGGCTGATGGCGAACCTGTTCCAGGCCGCGATCTCCACCGCGATCATCGGGATCGACGCCCAGGGCTCGATCCGGGTCCTCAACTCCGGCGCAGAGACGCTGCTGGGCTGCGGCTCAGAGGAGCTCCAGGGCCGGCAGTTCGTCGACGTCCTCGACCCCGAGGAGCTGCGCGAGCGCACCGACGAGTCGGCCGGCGCCGGCTGGCGCGCTCTCACGTCGACGCTCGAGGGCGGCAACGAGTCGATCGTGCGCGACTGGACCTGGCGGACCGCCCAGGGGCGCCGCCGTACGGTCGAGATGACGATCTGCGGTGGCGGCAGCCAGTTCGGGCCGCAGGCCGGGTTCGTCGTGGTCGGTCGCGACGTCACCGAGCAGCGGCAGGGGCAGCTGATGCTGATGACCGCCCTGGAGAAGGAGCGGGTCGCCGCCGACCGGCTGCGCCAGCTCGACGCCGCCAAGAACGAGTTCGTCTCCACGGTCAGCCACGAGCTGCGCACGCCGGTCACCAGCATCGTCGGCTACACCGAGATGCTCGCCGACGGCGCCCCAGTCCCGGCCCACCCGCAGCAGCTGCCGCTGCTGGAGACGATCGCCCGCAACGGCGCCCGCCTGATCTCGCTCTGCAACGACCTCCTGGCCCTGGCCGGGATCGACAACGGTGGCACGGTCTGGGACCGCTCCGTGGTCGACCTGCGCGAGCTCGCGCACCAGACCGAGGAGTCGATGCGCCCGATGGTCCGCAACCGCGACCTCGCCGTGGTGTTCGACCTGCCCGAGGACCCGGTGCCGGTGCTCGGCGACGCGGTCCAGCTCGAGCGCGTGATGCTGAACCTGTTGAGCAACGCCGTGAAGTTCACGCCCGACCACGGCGAGGTCTCCACCCGGCTGTGGCTCGAGGACGGCGAGGCGTGGTTGACGGTCGCCGACAGCGGCATCGGCATCCCCAGCGAGGAGCAGGATGCGCTGTTCCAGAAGTTCTTCCGCTCCTCGACCGCGCAGGCGATGGCGATCCAGGGCACCGGCCTCGGCCTGTCCATCGTGGCCGGCATCGTGGCCGCCCACGGTGGTCGGATCGGCGTCGACTCGCAGGTGGGCGAGGGTTCCACGTTCTCCGTGCGGCTCCCGCTCCACGTGGCGTGACCCTTCCACGGCCTCGGCGCTCGGGCAGGATGGCGGCATGGCGCTGGAGGTGAGGACCGGGTCCGGCACCGGCTTCGAGCTGCTGCTGGCCGCGGCGGCGAGCGCCGACCCCGACTGGCGCCGCGTCTTCACGCACGGCCAGGCGGCGTACGACGCGATCCGAGGCGCGGACCCCGGGCTGCCGCGCGCCGCGGCCCGGTTGGGCCGTTTCGGGTGGATCAACCTCGCCGGCCCGCTGGCGTCGGCCCCGCCGCCGTGGACCCGGCACCGGCTCGCCCGCCTCGTGGCGAGCACCAGCCCCGACGACCTCAAGCACGTGCTGGTCGGCGGCCGCCGCCACCAGCTCCGCCGCCGGCTCGACGACGACACCGTCCGAGCCGCGGTGGGGGGTGACCGCGGCGCCGTCCGCCGGTTCCGCGGCACGCTGTCCGAGACGCTGCTCAACGTCAGCCCGTGGCTGCTGCGCACGGACGCAGCCGAGGTCAAGGACAGCTGCGTGCAGCTGCTGGAGCAGCTGCCGCAGCTCGACACCAGGGCGCCGAGCACCACCGCGATCGACGAGGCGCTGTCCGAGCTCGGCGGGACCCGGCTGCTGGAGCGGGTCGCGGCCGGTATCCACTACGGCCCGGACGTGCTCGGCCGGGTGACCCTCGTGACCAGCCTCCGCACCGCGCCGATCCTGGTCTCGGTCGACGAGATCGACCAGACGGTGATCCTCCACCCGCCGCTGACGAGGGAAGGGACGACGGACGCGGCGGCGCAGCTGCGCGAGCTGGGCCGGGCGCTCGGCGACGACACCCGGATCCGGATCCTCCAGGAGCTGCGTGCGGCCGACCTGACGCTCACCGACCTCTGCTCGGCCCTCGCCAGCCCCCGCACGACGCTCCTCCACCACCTCGCGCTGCTCCGCTCGGCCGGGCTGATCGACCTGTCCGTCCGGGCCGGCGAGCCGAACGTGTACGCCCTCGAGCCCGGGGGCTTCGAGACCCTCGCCAGCGCGGCCCAGGGATTCACAACTCGGTAACGGTGTGTCGAAAAATCTCGACATGTCGGTCGCGCCAGGCCCTACTGTCACGGCATGAGGACGTCCCCGCGGTCGCGGTCACTCGCTGCAGTCATCCCGCTCCTGGTCCTCGCGGCCTGCGGCGGCGAGCAGGCGGCCTCGCCTCCCGAGCCGGAGGAGAGCGACACCAGTGAGTCCGCTCCGCCCTCCGCCACGCCGATCGAGGCGGCCTACGTCGACGTCGACCCGGGCCCGGTGGGGATCGCGGCCGGCGACGGTGCGGTGTGGGTGGTGAGCGCCGAGGAGGAGACGGTCTCGAGGATCCCGGCCGGCGCCCGCAAGCCCGACCTGACGGTCGACGTCCCCGGGGTCCCGCTACGCGTCGCGGTGGCCGACGGGGCCGCCTGGGTGACCTCGTTCGAGGGCGAGGAGGTGTGGCGCATCGACGCCACGACCGGGACGGTCACCGACCGGATCCCGACCGGCGCCGGTCCGGAGGGGATCACAGCCGGCCTCGGCTCGGTGTGGGTGGTCGCCCAGGACGCCGGCCAGCTGTTGCGGATCGACCCCACCTCCCGAAAGGTCGCCGACCGGGTCGAGATCGGGGTCGGCGCCCGGCTGGTCATCACCGGCGAGGACGTGGTCTGGGTGGCGCACTTCGACGACAACACGCTGCTGCGGGTCGACCCGGGGACCGGCGAGGTGACGGCGTCCGCCGAGATCTGCACCGGCCCCCAGGGGATGGCCCTCGCGGCCGGCCTCGTCTGGACGGCGTGCACCTTCTCCGACCAGGTCGTCGGCCTCGACCCGGAGACGCTCGAGGTCGTCACCGACGTCCCCGTCGCGGGCAACCCCGACTCGTTGGTCCTCTCCCCCGCCGGCGCGTTGCTGGCCGTGCCCGAGGCCGGTCCGGCCCTCGTGACCATCGACCCCGCGTCCGGCGAGGTGCTGGACGAGCGGCTGCTCGGCGAGGCCGCACCGCTCAACGACCGAGCCAACCTCGACGCGACGGTCCTCGGCGACGAGGTCTGGGTGACGTCCCACAGCCTCGGCCGCGTCTATCACCTGCCGGCCGACTGACCTGCCCCGCGGTTCACAGCGCTGAGCACGGCCTTGAGGCTGGCCGTGACGATGTTGGCGTCGATCCCGACACCCCAGAGCACCTGGTCGCCGACCAGGCACTCCACGTACGCCGCAGCCACCGCGTCGCCGCCGGCGGACAGGGCGTGCTCGGCATAGTCGAGCACCCGGACGTCGTACCCGTGCTCCAGTCCGTTGAGGGCGTCGACGAACGCGGCGATCGGCCCGTTGCCCGTGCCTTCGAGGGTCCGCAGCTCGCCGCCGACGTGCACGTTGACCGTCAGCGCATCGCGCTCCCCGGCTGCGCTGGACGTGTGCACGGAGTCGAGCTTCAGGGGCGACTCGCGGTCGAGGTACTCAGACCGGAACGCCTCCCAGATCTGCTCCGACGTCATCTCGCCACCGTCGGTGTCGGTCCGCTCCTGGACCGCCCGGCTGAACTCGATCTGCGCGCGTCGCGGCAGGTCGAGCTTGTGCTCGGCCTTGAGCAGGTAGGCGATGCCGCCCTTGCCGGACTGGCTGTTGACCCGGATCACGGCCTCGTAGGTGCGGCCGACGTCCTTCGGGTCGATCGGGAGGTAGGGCGCCTCCCAGGCGACCTGCCCGACCGGGATCCCCTGCTCGGCGGCCCGCCGGTCGAGGTCCTCGAGCCCCTTCTTGATGGCGTCCTGGTGCGAGCCGGAGAACGCGGTGTAGACGAGGTCACCGGCGTACGGGTGACGCGGGTGGACCGGCAGCTGGGTGCAGTACTCCACGGTACGCCGGATCTCGTCGATGTCGGAGAAGTCGATCTGGGGGTCGATGCCCTGGCTGAACAGGTTCATGCCGAGCGTCACCAGGCAGACGTTGCCCGTGCGCTCGCCGTGACCGAAGAGGCAGCCCTCGACCCGGTCGGCGCCTGCCATCACGGCGAGCTCGGTCGCGGCCACGGCCGTCCCGCGGTCGTTGTGCGGGTGGAGGCTGATCGTCGTCGACTCGCGCCGGGTCAGCTGCCGCGAGAACCACTCGATCTGGTCGGCGTACACGTTCGGCGTCGACATCTCGACCGTCGCGGGCAGGTTGAGGATGATCTCGCGACCGTCGTCGGGCTGCCACACGTCCGAGACGGCCTCGCACACCTCGACGCTGAACGGCAGCTCGGTGCCGGTGAAGATCTCCGGGCTGTACTCGTAGCCGATCACGGTCGTGTCGAGCAGGTTCTCGCTGTGCTTCATCACCAGCTCGGTGCCGCGGACCGCGATGTCCTTGATCTCGTCGTTGCTCGCCCGGAACACGACCCGTCGGAACAGCGGGGCGAGCGCGTTGTAGAGGTGGATGTTGGCGTGGTGGATCCCGACCAGGCTCTGCACCGAGCGCTCGATGAGGTCCTCGCGGGCCTGCGTCAGCACCGAGATGGTGACGTCCTCAGGCACTCGCTCCTGCTCGATCAGCTGGCGCACGAACTCGAAGTCGGTCTGGCTGGCCGCCGGGAACCCGACCTCGATCTCCTTGTAGCCCATTCGGACCAACAGGTCGAACATCTTCATCTTGCGCGCCGGCGTCATCGGGTCGATCAGCGCCTGGTTACCGTCCCGCAGGTCGGTCGACAGCCAGCGCGGCGCCTTCGTCACCTGCGCGCTCGGCCAGGTGCGGTCGGGCAGGTCGATCGGCTCGAACGCGCGATAGCGGTGCACCGGCATGCCGGATGCGCGCTGGGTGTTGGTGAAGCCCTCGTTCTGCAGTGTCATGGATCAGCCTTCGCTGGAAGCGGGTGCCGGCAACGCGAACCTCCGCGGCGAGGGATCCGGCGGGATCAGCCCTCGCGGCGGCAGCAAAGAAGCCCTTCGAGACGCGCGCTGCGCGCGCTCCTCAGGGACCGGTGAAGCCGGGTGCGTGTCATGACGGACCCAGCATAGCCAGCCGGCGCCCCGGCGCCGACGGGTGCGCTCACATGCCGGATCGCGGCCGCACGGCGTACGCCGCCGGCGACTGGCCGACCAGCCGGCGGAAGTCACGGGTGAAGTGCGCCTGGTCGTACCACCCGTGCTCGGCCGCGAGGTCGACCAGCGAGCCGACGTAGCCCTCGTCCAGCCGGGTCACCGCGTCGTGCATCCGGTAGCGCGCCAGCACCCACTTCGGGTGGCGCCGACGTACCGCGCGAACAGCCGCTGCAGCTGCCGGTTTCCGATGCCGTGCCGCTCCTCGACCTCGGTGACGGTAAGCATGCTGCGGTCGCCGAGCATGTCGGCCACGACGTCGAGCACCTGGAGGTACGCCGGATCGGGCTCGGCCGGCAGGTCCCACGTCAGCGACCAGAGGTTCTCGACGTGGCCGGCGAGACCTTCGGAGACGGGGAGGCGCGCGAGCCGGGTGAGCCGCCACCGCGACCTCCTCGACAGGGTGGAGGAGTTTCCACCGGGCCCACGAGAGAGGACCGCCGGTGCCCGACCCTACGATCGCCCGGCTGGCCATGATCACCCTCGACTGCCGCGAAGCCGAGGCGTCCGCCCGCTTCTGGTCGGCGGTGCTGGGCTGGGAGGTGGCCGCCTCCGGCGAGGGGCACGCGATGCTGCAGGGCCCGGCCCACGCGCTGGGCTTCGGCAGCGTCTCCGACCACCAGGCGCCGGCCTGGCCGAACGAGGCCGGGTCCAAGCAGTTCCACTTCGATCTCGCCGTCGACGACCTGCTCGACGCCGAGCGTCGGTGCGTGGAGCTCGGCGCCGTGGTCCCCGAGGCGCAGCCCGGTGAGACCTGGCGGGTGCTGCTCGACCCGGGCAGCCACCCGTTCTGCCTCACCAAGGCGGAGAGCTGGGGCTGACCACCCGGGTCCTGACGAGCAGGTCAGCCCTGCGGCGTGAGGCACTCGGTCAGCGCGGCCGTCAGCTCCTGGGTGCCCGACTCCTGGTCGTTGCTGAAGACGGCGACGAGGAACTTGTTGAGGACGTCGTCGGTGAGCTTCTCGTCGATGCAGGTCTTGGCCTCCTCGGGGAGCTCTCCCATCGCGCCGGCGAAGATCTCCTTGATGTCGGCGCAGTCCTGCATGACGTCCGCCGCCGACTGGGCGTCGTCCTTCGACATCTTGACGGTGTCGATGGTCGAGTCGGACTTGAGGTCCTCGGTGATGATGCCGTACTCGACCAGCTGGTCGGTGCCGATGTCCTCGACGAAGCCGTCACCGACGCAGTCGGCTTGCTTCTGGGTGACCTCGAAGGTCTCGTCGTTGCTGTCCATGATCGAGTCGGCGATGGCCTTGCTGGCCGTCTCGTCGTCTCCGCCGCCGCACGCGGTCAGCGCCAGGGCGAGGACGGCGACGGCGCCGAGAGTGCGGATCTTCATTGACTGACCTCCGTTGGTGGGACTAGCCCTGACCCTAACCGCCGGGCACCTCCTGGACGAGCGGCCGGGGTCGCTCGAGGCACGTCCGTCCTGCCGTCGAGGACCTCGTGGGCCCGGCGGTACCATCGCGGCACTGGGGGAGTGGCTGACCGACGAGGAGGAGTGACGTGCGCACGCTGGCCGTCCTCCTGGCGACACTCCTGCTGCTGGCAGGCTGCACCGAGGACCAAGGGACGAACGTCGACCCGCAGCTGGTCGACTCCGTCGCGGCCCCCGAGGACGGCGCGTGCCGGGTCCTGACGCCCACGGACGTCACGATGGCCAGCAACGCGACCCGGACGGTCGACTGCTCCGAGCCCCACACGGCCCAGACGTACGAGGTCGGCGACCTGCCCGACGAGCTTGCTGATACGGCCTACGACGACCCCGCGCTCGGCGAGTTCGCCTTTCGGACCTGCGGTGACGCGTTCGAGGAGTACCTCGGCGGTGACGAGAGCCTCGTGATGCGCAGCGTCGTCAGCTGGGCATGGTTCCGGCCCTCCGAGAAGGCCTGGAGCGACGGCGCCCGGTGGTACCGCTGCGACGTGATCGGCGGCGGTGACCACAGCCAGTCGCTCCGCGACCTGCCGGCCGACGCCGAGGACCTGCTGTCCGGCCGGGTCAGCGACGAGTGGCTCGTCTGCGCCGACGGCCCGACCGTGGCCGGCGCCACGCGCGTCTCCTGCTCCGAGCCGCACACCTGGCGGGCCGTGACGACGATCAAGCTCGGTGAGCCCGAGGACCCCTATCCCGGCGACCGGGCCGTCGAGACGCGCACCCGCGACTTCTGCGACACGTCGGTCGCGGCCGTGCTCGACTACCCCGTGTCCTACGACTTCGCCTACACCTGGTTCCACGAGGCCGAGTGGGAGGTCGGCAACCGGCGGTCGATCTGCTGGGCGAAGACCGAGCGATGACGCGGCTGCTCTCGACCGCGACGGCGGGCCCGCTCGCCTGCCTGGCGACCTCGCTGCTGGCCACCGCGCTGGTGCTGGCCGCCTGCACCAGCGGCGGGGCCGGTGCCGACCGACCGTCCGAGTCGCCGTCGACCGACGCCACGGCCTCGTCGCCCGCACGGGCCGACCCGCCGGCCCCGGCGCCACGTGTGGGCGACTGCCACCGCCTGTCGTACGACGGCGCGGTCGCGCCCACCGCCCGCAACCGCACTGTCCCTTGCGGCGACACCCACACTGCCGAGACGTTCCAGGTCGGGCGGCTCGACACCGTCGTCGACGGGCGGCTGCTCGCCGTCGACTCGGACGAGGTCCAGGGACAGGTCGCCACGGCGTGTCCCGGGCAGCTCGCGGCGTACGTCGGCGGTACCGAGGAGCAGCGGCGCCTCAGCATGCTGCGGGCCGTGTGGTTCACACCCACGCTGGCCCAGTCGGACGCCGGCGCCGACTGGTTCCGCTGCGATGCCGTCGCGTTGGCCGAGGACTCCCGGCTGCTGGAGATCGCGACCTCGCTCGAAGGCGCGCTCGACACCGACACCGGGCGGCAGCGGTTCGGCGTCTGCGGCACCGCCGAACCCGGCACCCCCGGCTTCCGGCGCGTGGCGTGCGCCGAGCCGCACACCTGGCGGGCGTTGCGCACCGTCGAGCTGCCCGGTCCCGACTACCCCGGCGAGGACGCCGCCGCCCGGGCAGGTGAGAGGCCCTGCCGTGACTCCGCCAACGCGCAGGCGCCCGACCCGCTCGACTTCCGGTGGGGCTACGAGTGGCCCACGGCCGAGCAGTGGGCCGTCGGGCAGACCTGGGGAGTGTGCTGGGTGCCGGACCGGGCCTGACCCCTCAGAAGCCCAGCTTGCGGAGCTGACGCGGGTCGCGCTGCCAGTCCTTGGCGATCTTCACGTGCAGGTCGAGGAACACGGGCGTGCCGAGCAGCGCCTCGATCTGGTGGCGCGCACGCTGGCCGACGTCGCGCAGCCGCTCCCCCTTGTGCCCGATCACGATGCCCTTCTGCGACGAGCGCTCGACATACAGGTTGGCGTGGATGTCGAGCAGCGGCCGGTCCTTCGACCGTCCCTCCCGCAGCCCCATCTCCTCGACGAGCACCGCGATGGAGTGGGGCAGCTCGTCGCGCACGCCGTCGAGGGCGGCCTCGCGGATCAGCTCCGCGACCAGCTGCTCCTCCGGAGCGTCGGTGAGGTCGCCGTCGGGATAGAGCGGTGGGCCCTCCGGCATCAGGCCGACCAGCAGGTCGGCCAGCAGTGACACCTGGTCGCCACCCGTCGCGGACACCGGGACGATCTCCGCCCACTCGGTCCCGGTCTCGCGGCCGAGCTCGGCGATGTCGAGCAGGTGCTCGCCGATCCGGTCAGGCGTGGCGAGGTCGGTCTTGGTGGCGATCGCGACCTTGGTCGTACGCCGCACCTTCGCGAGCTCGCTGACCAGGAACCGGTCGCCCGGGCCGACCTTCTCGTTGCTCGGGAAGCACACGCCGACCACGTCGACCTCTGCCCACGTGGTCCGCACCAGGTCGTTGAGCCGCTCACCGAGCAGCGTGCGTGGCCGGTGGAGCCCGGGGGTGTCGACCAGGATCAGCTGGGCGTCGGGGCGGTGCACGATCCCGCGCACGACGGTGCGCGTGGTCTGCGGCTTGTCGGAGGTGATCACGATCTTCTGCCCGACCAGCGCGTTCGTCAGCGTGGACTTGCCGACGTTGGGCCGGCCGACGAAGCAGGCGAAGCCGCTGCGGTAGTCGTCGGAGAAGCTCGGGAAGCCACCGGTCATGTCATCCATCGCGCGCCTTGTCGTAGTCGGCCCAGATCTCGTCGTCGGTCTTGCCCTGCGCCTGGCCCGCCCGCCAGATCGGGCCGGGGTCGACCGCCCGCGGCTGCCGCTCGCGCACGCCTCGCCAGTACCCCATCACGTCGTACGACGAGGACGGCAGCCGCCGCTCGCGCATCAGGTGCTTGCGGATCGCCCGCATCTGCGCGGACTCGCCCGCCATCCAGAAGTACCCCTCACCCGCCGGCCAGTCCAGCCCCTCGACCACCTCGGCGAGCCGGCTGACCCCCTCGGACGGCGGCGCGAGCCAGGTGACGTCCGTGCCGGGTGGCAGGTAGCCGGCCAGGTCGTCCGAGACCTCCGCCCAGATCCGGGTCGGCACGTCCGTGACGCTCTCCGCGATCCTGGCCATCGCGGGCATCGCCGTGAGGTCGCCGACCAGCAGCAGCCAGGCCGGGTCGGGCGGGAGCGCGAACGAGCCCTTCGGGGCGGTGACCACGACCTGGTCCCCCACGCAGTCGCGGGCGACCCACTCGGTGACGAGCCCGACCTCGTGGACCACGACGTCGAGCACCAGCTCACCCGGCGCACAGGAGCGGACCGTGTAGTAGCGCAGCTGGAACTGACCGGGGACGACGAGGCCGACCCACTCGTCGGGCACCCCGGTGGAGACGAACCCGGCGAGCCCGCTCAGCCGCAGCCGCACCAGGTGGGGCGAGAGCTGCTCGCGAGCGGAGACGACGGCGTCGTACGTCTCCGCTCGGGTGGTCACCCAGCGAGGGTAGTCACCACGTCGGGCGCAGCGGGAATCCGTTGTCGCCGCTCTCGGTGGTCCGCGCGGCGAGCACGTGGTGGAGCTGGATCTCGTTGCGCTCGAACGCGAGCCGCGACCCCGCCATGTAGAGGCCCCAGACCCGGGCGGTCCCCTCGCCGACCTCCGCGACGCACTCGTCCCAGTGGTCGCGCAGGTTGCCGCACCACGCCGCGAGCGTGAGGGCGTAGTGGCGGCGGAAGTTCTCCTCGTGCATCACCTCGAGGCCCGCGTCCTGGGCGTCGCTGATGATCCGGCCGGACCCGATCAGCTCGCCGTCCGGGAAGACGTAGCGGTCGAGGAACGCTCCGATCGGCTGTCGCCGGTTGTGGGTGCGGGTGATGCAGTGGTTGAGCAGCCGCCCCTCCGGCTTCAGCCGGTCGCGCAGGTGGGCGAAGTACGCCGGGTAGTTGCGCACCCCGATGTGCTCGGTGAGGCCGATCGAGCTGACGGCGTCGAAGTCGGTGTCCATCACGTCGCGGTAGTCGAGGTGGCGCACCTCGGCCCGGTCGGCGAGGCCGTCGCGGTCGATCGCCTCCTTGGCCCAGGACGCCTGCTGCAGCGACAGGGTGACGCCGAGCGCCTGCACGCCGTACTCGCGCGCGGCGTGCCGCACCATGCCGCCCCAGCCGCAGCCCACGTCGAGCAGCCGCTGCCCGGGACGCAGGTCGAGCTTGCGGCAGATCAGGTCGTACTTCTCTGCCTGCGCCTCCTCGAGGGTGGCGCCGGCCGACGGATACACGGCGCAGGTGTAGGTCATCGAGGGCCCGAGGACGAGCTCGTAGAACCGGTTGGACACGTCGTAGTGGTGGGAGATCGCCTCGGCGTCGCGGCCCTTGGTGTGGCGCAGTCCCTCCATCGTGCGTCGCCACCGCGGCAGCGCCTCCTGCGGCGGCGGCTCGGGGATCCGGAGCGTGCCCAGCCCGACCGACCGGATCACGGCCATCGCCTCGGCGGGCGTCGGGGTCCGGAAGCGCAGGTGGTTCTGCAGGTAGACGAGCGCGTCGTACGGGTCGCCGGGGTGCACCCCGTGCATCAGCAGGTCGCCCGACACGTAGGCACGGGCCATCCCGAGGTCGCCCGGCGCGGTCAGCAGGTAGGCGAGGCCGCGCGGACCGGTCAGCTCCAGCCCGAGCTCGGACCCGGGCGGCCCGGCGGTGCTCCCGTCGTAGGCCGTGAAGCGCAGCGGCAGGCCGTCGCGCATCAGCGAGTCGACCGCGCTCGCGATCGTCATCCGGGCCGGCCCCCGGCTCGGTGCCCGGTTGGAGGTGCTCGTCATCGTCGTCCCACCGCCTTGTCGTAGAGGCCGGTCAGCCGGTCCTCGGGGTCGTACAGCTTCTTCACGCGCGCCAGGCCCGGACCGTCGTACAACGCGTCGAAGGTGTCGCGGTCGTAGAAGGAGTCGGAGTAGAGGCTCTTGTGGCCGCCCAGGTCGTGGACGACGGCCTCGATCGCCCGGTTGCGCGGCGCCTCGTCGGCCTCCGGGCCGACGTGCACGGTGCCCCAGAAGCCGACGTTGACGTAGCAGCGCCCGGGCTCGAGCGGGTACGTCGGCCACGACCGGGTCGCCACGACCGGGCAGAGCCAGACCGGTCGCATCCCGACCTCGGCGTCGAACCACGCGAGGAACTCGGCCAGTCGCTCGACCGGGACCTCGACGTCCTGGACGACGCGCTCGCGCTGCGGGCGACCCGCCCGCCGGTCGAGCCGGTCGGCGATGTCGAAGCGCCGGTCGAGCCCGAGCAGCCGCATGTAGACGTCCGACCGGCGCCACCGCCGGGGCCAGAGGCGGCGGGCCACGGGGTGCTGGGCACCGAAGGCGCGCGAGCACCAGAACCAGTCGGTGTCCCAGCGCCACAGGTAGTCGTGCATCGTGAGCCGGTCGGTGGTGCGCTCCTGGAGCGAGCGGTAGTAGATCTGCCGGCCGGTGTAGTCGGAGGTCGGACCGCGCTCGTCCGTCCACGTGGCGAGGGTGAGGTAGGACTCGCCGGGCCGGAACGTCACGCCGTCGAGCCCGTCGACCCGGACCCCGTCGTGACTGCCGGTCGCGACCAGCTCGGCCACCGAGGCGGCCAGCCGGTCCTCGTCGTCGAACCGCAGGTGCCGCAGGGCGACGAAGCCCGGCACCCGCTCGAGCCTGATCGTCAGCCGGGTCGCATAGCCGAGCGAGCCGTAGGAGTTCGGGAAGACGTCGAACAGCTCGTCGCCGGGCCGGGTGGTGACCACCTCGCCGGCCCCGGTGAACACGTCCATCTCGAGGACCGACTCGTGCGGCAGGCCGCGCCGGAAGCTGGTCGACTCGATACCGAGGCCGCTCACCGCACCGCCGAGGGTGATCGTGCGCAGCTGCGGCACGACGTACGGGATCAGGCCGTGGGGCAGCGTGGCGTCGACCAGGTCCTCGTAGGTGCACATGCCCTCGACCTCGGCGGTGCCGGCCTCCGCGTCGACGGAGATCACGCCGGTGAGGCCCGCGACGTCGAGCCCGGGCGCCGAGACCTGCTGCCGCGGCCGGAACAGGTTCGTGGTCGGCTTGGCCAGCCGCACGGGCCGTCCCGGCTCGAGGGCGGCGTACGAGACCTGGAGCCGCTCGACGGCGGCTCGGTGGAGTTGGCGCGTCACCACGGATCCACGGTACTGCCGAGCCGCGTGGCGGTCATTCGGAATTGCTGACGCGGCATTCGCCCGACGGTCCGGCGTGGTGCTATCCGGCTGCTGGTCGAGCGCCGGTGCGACGCATGTCACACGACCTTGCGCCCCACTACTCCCGCGACTTGTCACGTCGTACTCCGGCGGTCACTGCTGTGGTTAGTACCTCATCAGTCCGTGGCTACTCCGTGGCCTTGCCGGCGCTACTCGACCGGGGTTGCCGTGCCCGTTGTCACGCCGTGACCCCGCTGATGACCCACGCATTTGCCTCACCGGTTGCCCCGACCGGGCAACCGGCAGGCACGCCCGGGAGGGCTTGGCGGCCGGCCCGAAGGGGCCGAGAACGTGACAGGCCCCCCGCACCCGATGCGGGGGGCCCACGGTGTCCGGGGACTGGACACGGAACTCGCTTGTCCGGGGGGAGGACGTCACGCGAGCTTTTCGCTGGTGGCTCAGAGGGGGGACTTTGCCACCGTGTTGTGACTGCAGTTTACACACTCTTCGGCGTGGCGGAACCTTTTCGAAAAAGTCGATTTGTGGGGGGATCGTTCCAGATTCGAAACCTCCAACCCCTTTCCGATTTGCCCGGTTATCCCCCATGCTTGGGCCGTTGGGCTCAACAACCATTTCTCACCCCTGGAGAAGAAGACCCATGAACCGTTCCGTGAAGCTCACGATCGCCACGATCGCCACCGCACTCGTCGCCAGCTTCGGCATGGCGAGCGTTGCCCCCGCCGTCGACGCGGGCAAGTCGCAGTACAAGGACCGCAACTGGTGCTGCTGATCCCTTCCGGGTCCGTAGCATCCTGATGCCCTGACCGTCTCCTCGGAGCCGGCCCAGCGGCATCGGGTCACCTGAACTTCACAGGCGGCCGCGACGCAACAACGCGTCGCGGGCCGCCTTGAGGCGTTTCCCGGGCGCGCCGTGCGTGCCCAGGGGTCCGGGACGTGGTCCCTCCTGCCCGGGTCTCGCCCAGGCCGACGTCCCCGCGCCGTGAGGGTGGGCTCGCGGGTGGGAAAGCCGTCAGAACACGTGCTGCTCGCGCACGGCGAGCGAGCGGTCGCGCAGCCCGGTCGACGCGGCGGCACTACGGTAGGCGTCGCGGGCCGCGTCCAGCTCGCCCACGGCCTCGAGGAGCCCGGCCAGCTCGAACCACAGCTGCGCGGCGTTGCGGTCGGAGCCGACGCCGGTGAGGACCATCACGGCCTCGCGGTAGGACTGGCCGGCCCGGTCGATCGCGCCGGCAGCCGCAAATGCCTGCCCTTCGAGCGCCTTCGCATCGGCGGCGAGGATCGGAGCGAGGTCACGAGCGGCGGAGTAGACGATGCCGGCCAGAGCGCCGGCGGCGTCGACGTCGCCCATCAGCAAGTGCGCGCGGGCTCGGGTCTGGTTGACCTGCGCCAGGTCGATCGCTCCGGCGCTCGTGTGACGCAGCTCGTGGTCGGCCCGGTCGAGGTGGTCGGTGGCGGCGCTGACCTCCGGCGGGTCGAGCCGCAGCTGCATGTTGGCGAGCTCCATCCGGAGCCGGGCCAGGTTGCGGCCGTCCTGCCCCTCGGTGAGCAGTGTCAGGGCGCGCTCGGCGAGTGCGATCGCTTCGCGCACGGCGCCGCGCTCTGCCTCGAGCATGCTGGCGTTCCAGTAGGCCGCGGCGCGGGCCTGGGGCGAGGCGATCCGCTCTGCCTTGTCGATCGCCTTGCGACAGGTGCGCACGGCCTGGCCGGTGTCGCCGCGCTCGTAGTAGGCGGCAGCGACCGTCACCGCCAGCTGGACGGACTCGTCGGCACCGTCCAGCGCCGTGCCGGAGACCTCGTGGAGCACCCGCTCCGCGCTGTCGATCGCCTGGTTCAGGTCGCCTGACTCGCGCAGGCAGCGGCTCAGCGCGATGGCGGCCTTGATCCGCAGGATCCCGCCGTCACGCTGCTCGACCAGCGGCTCGAGCTCGAGGATCGCGTCGTCGATGCTGCCCTGGACCTCGAGCGCGCGGGCGACCAGGAACGAGGCCCGCGGCAGCAGGTCGTGGAAGGCACGGTCGATCGCGTGGTCGCGAGCGCTGCGCGCCCGCGCCTCCGCCTCGATGAAGTCACCGCTCTCGAGCGCGAGCTCGGCGAAGTCGATGGCGAGCTTGGTGGCGTCGTGCTCCCGGGCGGAGTCACCACGCAGCAGCTGGTCGACCGGGACGTCGAGCCGCGCGGCCAGCCCGGCGAGCACCGTGGCGTTGGGACGCCTCTGCCCCGATTCCAGCCGCGACACGTACCCGACGGAGACCAGCTCTCCGGCCAGGTCGGTCTGGGTCCAGCCCTTCGCCAGGCGGGCAGCGCGAAGCCGCCGCCCCAGCTCGGTGGGGTGGATCTCGTACAACAGCCCTGCGTCGCCCGCGTCCATGTGCTGATTGTGACTGACGAAGGAGCAATTTGGTCAAGGTATTCGACAACTCGTCTCAACCATGGCGCAGAAACTTTGCCACTCCTAGAATCATGCATGTCCGGGGGACGGTCGTCACGCGCAGCGTCCGGAGATGCGCGCGTGACGCTCCCCCGGAAGGACTTGCTCAGGACACGGCTCGGAGAAACCTCCTCGAAGCCCTCCTGAAGCCCTAGAGGAGGCCCCCAGCGGGCCCTCTGAGGCGCGCCGGGTCGACGCTGCACCCGGGGGGCCACCCCGCGGGTGCGCGGGCGTCAGGACGTCGTGCTGTCGATGGCCGCTCCCCGGTGGTCGCCGACGTGGATCGGGACGTCGGTCCCGGCGAAGTCGCGGACCGCCGCGAGTCCCGCCACGCCGCCCACGGCGTTGGTGAGCACGACGGCGGCCTCCAGGCCGCGCGAGCCCGACGCGATGGCCATCGCGACACACACCTCGAGCGCCGTCAGGCGCAGCGACGGGAGCTCCACGGTAGCGGCGGCGTAGGTGCGGCCGGACTCGTCGCGGACGGCGGCACCCTCGGCCGCGCCGGTGCGGGCACGCGTCGACCGCGCGAGCGTCACGAGCTTGGCGTCCTCGGGCGACAGCTCACTCATCGGGTCCCTCCTCCGGCTCGTCGACGACCCTCCTGATCAGCACCGTACCGATCTTGTTGCGCCGGCCCGCGGTCTCCTCCGCCTCGAACCGCAGGCCGTGGGCCTCCACCCACGATCCCGGGATCGGCACCCGGCCGAGGTGCTTGGCCATCAGGCCGCCCACGCTGTCGACGTCCTCCTCCTCCACGTCGAACCCGAAGAGCTCGTCGAGGTCGTCGATCGGGTAGCGCGAGGAGACCCGGGTGTCGCCGCCCTCGAGCTGCTCCACCTCGATCTCCTCCTCGTCGTACTCGTCGGTGATCTCGCCGACGATCTCCTCCAGCAGGTCCTCGATGGTGATCAGGCCCGCGGTCCCGCCGTACTCGTCGACGACCACGGCGATGTGCTGTCGCATGGCCTGCATCTCGGAGAGCAGCGCGTCGACGGGCTTGGAGTCGGGCACGAAGATCGCGGGGCGCATGACCCCCTCGACCCGCTCAGTGAACTCGACGTCCGGCGCCTCGAAGTCGCGGCGGACCAGGTCCTTGAGGTAGGCGAACCCGAGCACCTCGTCGAGGTTCTCGCCGATCACGGGGACCCGGGAGAAGCCGCTGCGCAGGAACAGCGACATCGTCTGTCGCAGGTTCTTGTAGCGCTCGATGTAGACCACGTCGTTGCGGGGCACCATCACCTCGCGGGTGCTGGTGTCGCCGAGCTCGAAGACGGAGTGGATCATCCGGCGCTCCCCGGACTCGATCACTGCCGACGCCTCGGCGAGGTCGACGAGCTCGCGCAGCTCGGTCTCGGTCGAGAACGGGCCCTCGCGGAAGCCCCGGCCGGGCGTGATCGCGTTGCCGACCAGGATCAGCAGCCTGGGGATCGGCCCCAGGATCGAGGTGATCGCTCCGAGCGGCGCGGCGGTCAGGAGGGCGACCCGCTGGTCGTGCTGCCGGCCGATCGTGCGGGGCGCTACCCCGATCACGACGAAGGACACCACCAGCATCACGCCGATCGAGGTGGCCGCCGCCTGCCAGAACGCCGCCCCGCCCCAGACGTCGCGGACGAGCTGCGTGACGAGCACGATCGCCGCGATCTCGCACAGCAGGCGCAGCAGGAGCGCGGTGTTCAGGTAGCGGGGCGCGTCGTCGAGGATCGCGACCAGCCGCTTCGCGCCGGCCGTCCCCTCGGACACGAGCTCCTCGGCGCGAGCCCGGGAGTACGACGAGAGGGCGGCGTCGGCGGCCGAGAAGACGCCCGCGAGCAGGACCAGGGTGGCGGCTGCGGTCAGCAGCCACACATCGCCGGAGGTCACGGGCGGCGCCAGGCCGCGAGCAGCTCGTCCTGCAGGCCGAACATGGCCCGGTGCTCCTCCGGCTCGGCGTGGTCGTAGCCCAGCAGGTGCAGGATGCCGTGGACCGTCAGCAGCTCGACCTCCGCGACCGTGCCGTGGCCGGCCGTCTCGCCCTGCCGCTCGGCGACCGCGGGACAGAGCACGAGGTCGCCCAGCACGCCCTCGGTCGGCTCCACGTCGAGCAGGCCGGGCCGCAGCTCGTCCATCGGGAACGCCAGCACGTCGGTAGGCCCGGTCTTCTCCATCCACTGGGCGTTGAGCTCCGCGATGGTGGCCTCGTCGACCGCCTTGATGCACAGCTCTGCCTGGGGGTGCACCCGGAGCTGGTCCATCACGAACCGCGAGAGCGCGGCCAGCTGCTTGACGTCGAGCTCGTGACCGGACTCGTTGAGGATCTCGATGCTCATGCCCGCGCGTCGAACTCGTCGTAGGCGGCGACGATCCGGCCGACCAGCTGGTGCCGGACGACGTCGTGGCTGGTGAGCCGGTTGAACGACACGTCCTCGACGCCGGTGAGGATGTCCTCGACGACCTTCAGCCCCGACTTGCTGCCCGAGGGGAGGTCGATCTGGGTCACGTCGCCGGTCACCACGATCTTCGAGCCGAACCCGAGCCGGGTCAGGAACATCTTCATCTGCTCGGGCGTGGTGTTCTGCGCCTCGTCCAGGATGATGAACGAGTCGTTGAGCGACCGTCCCCGCAGGAACGCGAGCGGGGCGACCTCGATGGTGCCGGCGGCCAGCAGCTTCGGGATCGACTCGGGGTCGACCATGTCGTGGAGCGCGTCGTAGAGCGGCCGCAGGTAGGGGTCGATCTTCTCGCTGAGCGTGCCCGGCAGGAACCCGAGCCGCTCCCCCGCCTCGACCGCCGGCCGGCTCAGGATGATCCGGTTGACGTTCTTGGACTGCAGCGACTGCACCGCCTTCGCCATCGCGAGGTAGGTCTTCCCAGTGCCGGCCGGGCCGATCCCGAACGTGATCGTGTGCTTGTCGATCGAGTCGACGTAGCGCTTCTGGTTCAGCGTCTTGGGCCGGATCGACCGGCCGCGGTTGCTCAGGATGTTGAGAGACAGCACGTCCGCCGGCCGCTCGCTGGTCTCGGCCCGCAGCATCCCCAGCACGCGCTCGACGGTCTCGCCCGTGAGGCCCTGCCCGGTGCGCAGCAACGTCACGAGCTCGTCGAGCAGCCGCTCGGCCAGCGCGATCTCGGCCGGGTCGCCCTGCATCGTGATCCGGTTGCCGCGCACGTGCAGCTCCGCGTCGAAGGCGCGCTCGAGCAGCGCCAGGTGCTCGTCGCCGGGTCCGAGCAGGCTGACCATGTCGATGCTGGCGGGGACGACCACGGTGTGGCGCGTGCGAGGCGTGTCGCGCGAGGCGCGTTGCTGGGAGTCAGTCATGGAGGTTCCATGCTACGCAGACGGCTCACCCGGACCCAGCGGATATCCCCGCCACCCTCGCCTCAGGGGCGGGTGAGCTGCAGCAGGCCGAGGCACATCTCGTCGGTGGTGCCCTCGCCCCACACGACGTACCGCTCGTCCTGCCCCTCGAACGACGGCAGCTCGTCGCGCAGCCACTGCACGTGGCGACAGGTGACCTTGACCTGGTCTCCGGCGTCGAGCCGCACGGGGTCGATCGGGGTCGCGCCCTGGTCGTCGAAGTTCCAGACCGGGACGTCGAGGACCGTCCGCGCCTGCGGGCTCCCCGGGTTGACCTCGATCCTGATGGAGCGACCCAGCAGGTGCATGTGCCCGGCGACGCCGTAGATCGTCGCGGGGGCCGCCATGGTGCGGGTGCAGGACTGGGTGTTGCCGGCCACCGGGCCGCCGCCGCAGAGGAAGTACAGGATGTCCGCGGTCGCGCCCGCCCGATCACCGAACCGGGCCTTCACGTCCGCGAGGGCGGCGGCGCGGTCACAGAGCGGGGAGTCGTCGTGCGCCGGACGGCACGGCAGCTCGACCGGCGCCGGCAGCAGCATCGTGTGGAGGGCGGTGAGGTCGGCGCGGGGCGGTGCCAGCCGGAGCTGCGCCGCAGACACGTCGGGCCCGTCACCCGCGAGCAGGTTGTAGTGGACCTGCATCGCGATCCGGGTGCCTGCCTCGAGCTCGACGCCCAGCCCGGGCCGGTAGACCGACTCCCGGCCTCCTGGCGCCCAGGCACCGAGCCACTCGGCGTCGTCGGTGTTCGTGAAGTCCTCGATCCCGGTCCCGCCGAAGCAGGTCCAGCCGGGCCCCTCCACCTGCTGGTCGAGCCGCTCGGCGTCCGCCACCTGGTCGGGCCGGACCCGGAACAGGATGACGTGGTGCACGACGTCCGGGTTGCCCGGCCGGACCGTGCTGCCGGTGAGGAACGTGTCCTCCGTCAGCTCCGGGTCGAGCAGGAAGCAGCGGTAGTCGTCGGTCCCGACGCCCGTCGGCGCGCTCGGGGTGTACGCCGTGGCCATCTCGAGCGACAGCCGGCGCTCCCCCGCGCGCAACGGTCGTGGCTTGACCCGGTCGGCGTCGCCGTGGTGCCCGGCCCCCTCCGGCGCGCTCGGCCTCGGCACCCGGGTCACGCTCGTCATGCCCGGCATGGGCGCCGTCCGGAGCTGTGCGGGGCGGCTCGTCGCCGCCGCAGGCGGCCAGCAGCGTGCTCCCCAGCACCAGGACGAGCAGCCGGCCCAGCGGCCGCGTCAGCCGGGCGGCCACGTCAGCGCCCGTCCGCCGAGCACGTGGAGGTGCGTGTGGAACACCGACTGGCCGGCCTCGGCCCCGGTGTTGAGCACCAGCCGGTAGTCGTCGAGCCCCTCGGCCGTCGCGACCTCGGCCGCGGCCGCGACGAGGGCCCCGGCCAGCGCCGGGTCGGCCGCCGCGGTCGCCGCGGCGTTCGGGGCGTGCTCGCGTGGGACGACCAGCACGTGGGTCGGCGCGACCGGGTCGACGTCGCGGAACGCGACGACGTGGTCGTTGCTCAGCAGGACCTCGCTGGGGATGTCCCCCGCCACGATCTTGCAGAACAGGCAGTCGTCGGACGTCGAGCTCATGCACTCATGCTAGGCGGCGCCGTCGCGATCCCGGCGAGGATCGAGGACGGCAGCCGGCACGGGAGCTCCACGACGAACGTCGAGCCGCGGCCCAGCTCGCTGTCGAACGTGACCGAGCCCCCGTGGGCGGTCACCGTCGCGCGCACGATGGCGAGGCCGAGGCCGGAGCCGGGTGCCTGCTGCACCTCGGGCTGGTGGCTGCGGAAGAACCGGCCGAACAGCTGCTCCTGGTCGGTCTGGGCGATGCCGAGACCGGTGTCGCTGACGACGATCTTGCTGGTCGTGCCGTTGGAGCGGAGCGACACCATCACCCGACCGCCGTCGGGGGTGAACTTGGCCGCGTTCGCGAGCAGGTGGGACACCGCCTGCCCGATCAGGCGCTGGTCGCAGTGGTGCAGCACTGCCTCGGGCGGCAGTCGCAGCGTCACGTCGAGCTGGCGGTCCTCGACCGCCCCGCGGAGGTCGTCGTACGCCGCGGAGACGACCGAGCGCAGGTCGACGTGCTCGGGCTGCAGCTGGAGGTCGGCCGCCTCGACGCGGGTGAGCGCGAGCAGGTTCTGGATGAGGGTGAGCATCCGGTTGCCGTTGCGGTCGATCCGCTCGACGAAGTCGCGGAGGGCCGCGCTCTCGGGCTGGTCGGACAGCTCCTCCTGGAGCACCTCGGCGTACCCGAGGATGCTGGCCATCGGGGTGCGGAGCTCGTGGCTCACGGCCGCGACGAACTGGTCGGTGCTGCCGTCGGCGCCGCGCGCGCGGTCGGTCACGTCACGCCCGGCGACCAGGAAGCCGCTGACGTCGCCCTGCTCGTCGCCGATCTCGGAGATCGTCAGCGAGAGGAGGCGACGCTCGCCGTCGGGTCGCAGGTAGGGCCAGTCGAGCGGCTGCTGCTGCTCGCTGGCCACCAGGCCGCTGGCGACGGACGCGAAGTCGGGCTCGGTGCGCATGGCGAGCGCCCAGGTGGCGAGCTCCGCCTCGTCGAGGAACGCCTCGGGGGTGGTGCCGCGCGCCTCGTCCTCGCTCAGCCCGAGCACGGCCTCGGCGCCGGCGTTGACCCGGGTGATCCGACCCTGTGCGTCGGTGGTGAGCAGCACGGTGGCGGTCTCGGAGGAGAACACCTCCTCGAGGAGCCGGCGCTGGGACGAAGCCGTGTCCTGGACCTCACGGCGCTCGGCCACGACGCCCTTGAACAGCGCCACGGCGAGCACGCTCGCCAGCACCAGGAGACCGATCACGACGATGATGCCGCCGACGAGCTCCTCCTGGGCGGGCTGAGCGACCGCGGCACCGACGAGCAGTGCGACGGCGGCAGCGACGAGGAGGGCGGGCACGAGCAGCAACCGTGGCCACGACGTCATGAACCAGCCTCCCTTCGGATGGGGGGTTCTCCGGGCGGGCTCGAGGCCAACGGTAGGTGCGAGAGTGCCCCCGCGTCCGCGGAATCCCACAGCATTCTGTGGACATTCTGTTGACTTCTACACTGCCCGCCGTGTCAACCGCCCCCGGAGGACGCGCGTCCCACTAACGTGCACAGCCATGCGACCGCAGCGCCGGCGCCGATCGTCGTGAACGACGAACCGGCGACCTGGGACGCCGACACCGCCCTGGAGCAGCTCTACGCCCTCCACTGGCGGTCCCTGGTCCGGCTGGCCGTGCTCGTCGTCCGCGACCAGGCGCAGGCCGAGGAGATCACGCAGGACGCCTTCATCGCCCTCCACGCGCGCTGGCGACGGCTCCGCGACCCCGACAAGGCGCTCGCCTACCTGCGCCAGACGGTCGTCAACCGGTCGCGCTCCGCCCTGCGGCACCGCGCGGTCGTCCACCGGCACGTCCAGGCCACGGGGTCGGCCGCGCCGGTCGACCTGCCGGGCTCCGACGAGACCGCGGTCGCCTCCGAGCGACGCGCGCGGGTGCTCACCGCGTTGCAGGACCTGCCCGGCCGGCAGCGGGAGGTGATGGCGCTGCGCTACTACGCCGGCCTCTCCGAGGCCGAGATCGCCGACGCGCTCGGCATCAGCCGCGGCGCCGTCAAGAGCCACGCCTCACGCGGCGCCGCCGCCCTCCGCGCCACGCTCACCGACTACCTGGAGGACCGGTCATGAACCGCCCCGAGACCGACGACGACCAGCGGCTGGCCGCGCTGCTGCACGACGCCGTCGCCGACGTCGAGCCTGCCGACCGGCTGGCCGAGGTCCGCGCCGGCATCCCCGCGCGGAGTCCCGGGCGGTGGGCCGTCGTGGGTGGCGGGTCCGTGCTCGCCGTCGCGGCCACCGTCACGGCCATCGCGCTCGCCACCAGCCCGTCACCCACCGCCACCGACCCCGACACCGTCGACGACCCGGACACGACCCCGGTCAGGTCGGCCGTGCCCGCGTACTTCGTGGGCGAGACGCCGCGGGGCGAGCGGCTGTACCGCGAGTTCCAGCCGGTCGCCGACGCGGTCACCGGGCTCGCGGGCCTGGGCGTGCTGGAGTCCGGCCCGGCAGACCCTGACTACTCGTCGCTCTGGCCGGACGGGTCGTTCGAGGACCGGATCTCCGACCCGGAGGCGGGGGTCGTGCACGTCTACCTGACCGACGCCGCCCCCGCGGACCCGTCCGACCTCGCTCTCCAGCAGGTCGTCTACACGGTCAGCGCCGGGTTCCAGGAGCCACTGGAGGTGACGTTCCACCGCGGCGAGTCGATCGTGGGGACCACCGGCCGCGCGCCCCAGCTGGAGACGCTCTCGCTGGTCAACCTCTCCGATCCCTCCGAGGGCCAACAGGTGTCAGACAGCCTGACGGTCACCGGCGTCGCCAACTCCCACGAGGCCACGGTCCCGTGGCGGCTCCTCCAGGGCACCAGCGAGCTCGACGGCGGCTTCTTCACGGCCGAGGGCTGGATGGGCGAGAGGCTCTTCCCGTTCGCGGGCGTGATCGACGTGTCGTCCCTCGCGCCGGGCACCTACACCCTCATCGTGGAGACCAGCGACCCCTCCGGCGGCTCGGAGGGTTTCGGCCCGTCTTCCGACTCCCGCTCCTTCGTCATCGAGTGACCCGAGAGAAAGGCACCACCATGCGACTCCGACCCTTCCTCGTCGCGCCCCTCGCGGTCCTCGCGCTGACGCTCGCCGGCTGCTCCGACGCCGACCCGGTCGCCGAGGACCCCGCCGCGAGCCCGTCCGACCCCGGGAAGACCGGGTCCTCCGACCCCGAGGAGACCGACGACCCGGACGAGAGCGGGTCGCCGGACGAGCCGGAGACGACCGCAGCCGGCTACTTCATCGGCGACACCGACCGGGCGGGACCGCGGCTCTACCGGGAGTTCCAGCGCGTGAGCGGCGAGCCGCTCGACGCCGCGGTGTCCCTGCTGACCGGCGGGCCGCTCGACCCTGACTACCGGACCGCCTGGCAGGGCGGCCAGCTCGCCTCCGCGTCGTACGACGGCGAGGTGATCTCGGTGGTCGTCGACCCCGGCGCGCGCACCCGGCCGGGCGGGATGTCGAAGGCCGAGGCCAGGGCCGCGGTCGAGCAGGTCGTCTACACGATGCAGGCCGCGGTGCAGGAGCGGGCACCCGTGCAGTTCCGGACGACCGACAACCCGATCGACATGGTGTTCGGTGTGCCGACCTCGGAGCCGATCGTGAACGGGCCGATGCTCACCGTGCTGTCGCACGTCAACCTCACGGCGCCCGAGCAGGGAGCGGTCGTCGACGGCGGCACGCTGACGGCCTCCGGGGTGGGCAACAGCTTCGAGGCCAACCTCGGGTGGGAGATCCGACAGGGTGACGCCGTCGTCGACGAGGGTTTCGCCACCATGGCGGGCTGGATGGGCGAGAAGCTCTTCCCCTTCGAGATCGACGTCGACGTCTCCGGCCTGGCGACCGGCGAGTACACGTTCTGGGTCACGACCGACGACCCGACCGGTGGCACCGAGGGCATCGGTGCGATGACCGACGACCGCGAGTTCACGATCGAGTAGCGGTCAGCCCCAGCGCGGGGTCCGCGCCAGCAGCGCGGCGGCCGCGGCAACGCCGGCCGTGGACGTCCGGAGCACCTCGGCCCCCATCCGGACGGTCCGCGCGCCGGCCGCCGCGAACGCCGCCACCTCGTCGTCGGTGAGCCCGCCCTCGGGCCCGACGACGACCACGATCCGGCCCGCCGCCGGCACGGCGACGCTCTGCAGCGGGTCGGTAGCCGCCTCGTGGAGCACCACGGCCAGGTCGGCAGCGGCCACCACGGCCACGGCGTCCTCGGTCGTGGCGAGCTCGGCGACCTCGACCGCCCAGGAGCGGCGGGCCTGCTTGCCGGCCTCCCGCGCGGTGCTGCGCCACCGGGCCAGCGCCTTGGTCGCCCGCTCCCCCTTCCACACGGCCACGCTGCGCGCGGCCGCCCAGGGGACGATCCGGGACACGCCGATCTCGGTCAGCACCTCGACGGCGAGCTCGCCGCGCTCGCCCTTCGGCAGCGCCTGCACCACGACCAGCTCGGGGTCCGGCCGCCCGTCACGCCGTACGTCGGACAGGCGGACCGTGAACCGCCGCTTGCCCGTCTCCTCGACCGTGCCGGTGGCGGCGGTCCCGGCGCCATCGGTGAGCAGAACCGGCTCCCCCGCGTGGAGCCGTCGCACGGCCACCGCGTGGTGGGCCTCGTCGCCGGTCACCTCGACCAGCGACCCGGGCCTGGCGTCGGCCAGCGTGTCGGCGAGGTGGACCGGGAGGCTCATGCCGCTCAGTGCTGGTTGAAGGCGTCGCGCAGCCGACCGAACACCGACTTCTGCGACGGGCGGACCTGGCCGGTCGGCTGCTCCTCGTCACGGATCGCGGCGAGCTCCTGGAGCAGCTCCTCCTGGCGGGGGTCGAGCCGGGTCGGGGTCTCGACCACGATGTGGGCGACCAGGTTGCCGCGACCGCCGCGGAGCCCGGGCACCCCGCGCCCGCGGAGGACGTGCTCTGCGCCGGACTGCGTGCCGGGCTGCACCTCGAGCTCGAAGCTGGTCTCGACCCCGGAGTCGGCGCCCTGCTCGACGTCGGCCTCGAGAGTGGGGAGGGTCAGCGTGGTCCCGAGCGCCGCGGCCGTCATGGGCAGCGTGACCGTGCAGTGCAGGTCGTCGGCCTGCCGGGTGAACACGTCGTGCGCGACGACGTTGATCTCGACGTACAGATCGCCGGCGGGGCCGCCTCCCGGACCGACCTCGCCCTGGTCGGCGAGCTGGACGCGGGTGCCGGTGTCGACCCCCGCGGGGATCTTGACGGTGAGGGTGCGGCGCGACCTGACCCGGCCGTCGCCCGAGCACTCCCGGCACGGGTCGGGGATGATCGTGCCGAAGCCGCGGCACGCCGCGCACGGGCGGAGCGTGCGGACCTCGCCGAGGAACGACCGCTGCACGTGCGCCACCTCGCCGACGCCGCGGCAGGTCTCGCACGGCACCGGGTCGGTGCCGGGTGAGGCGCCGCTGCCCGAGCAGCTCCCGCAGACGACGGCGGTGTCGACCTTGAGCTCCCGGGTCACGCCGAACGCCGCCTCGGCGAGCTCGATGTCGATCCGGATCAGCGCGTCCTGGCCGCGGCGCACCCGCGACCGCGGGCCCCGGCCGCTCTGCGCGGCCGCGCCGCCCCCGAAGAAGGCATCCATGATGTCGGTGAACGAGAACCCGGCGCCCTGCCCGAACCCGCCGGCGCCGAACGGGTCGCCGCCGCGGTCGTACGCCGCTCGCTTCTGAGGGTCGGACAGCACCTCGTAGGCGCGCGTGACCTCCTTGAACCGCTCCTGCGCGACCGGGTCGGAGTTCACGTCGGGGTGGTACTGGCGTGCCAGCTTGCGGTAGGCCTTCTTCACGGTGTCGGCGTCCGCGTCGCGGGCCACACCCAGAAGGTCGTAGGGGTCCTGGCTCAAGGGGTTCCTTCGTCGTCGTTCGGGTAGGTGGTCGCGGCGGCGGGTCAGCCCTCGTCGAGGATCCTGGAGACGTAGCGCGCCACCGCGCGCACCGCCGCCATCGTGCCGGGGTAGTCCATGCGGGTCGGGCCGACGATGCCGAGCGTGGCGAGCGCCTCGTCGCCAGGGCCGTAGCCCGTGGCCACCACCGAGGTCGCCGAGAGCTCCTGGTAGGGGCCCTCGTGGCCGATTCGCACGGTGAGCGTGTCGCCGGTCGAGGTCTCGCCCAACAGCTTGAGCAGCACCACGTGCTCCTCGAGCGCCTCGAGCAGCGGCCGGACGTCGACCTCGAAGCTGGTGCCGAACCGGGCCAGGTTGGCGGTGCCGCCCACGGCGACCCGCTCGTCGGACCGGTGGTCGGTCAGTGCCTCGGTCAACGCCTCGACCACGCCTGTCGTGCCGGGTTGCTCGTCCGCGAGGGTGCGCAGTGCCGTCACGGCGTCGGCGATGACCGCGCCCGTCGCGGCCCCGTTGACCTGCGCCCGCAGCCGGGCGAGGTCGTCGTCGTCGACCTCGCCGGTGAGCTCGACCAGCCGCTGCTCGACGCGGCCGGTCGACAGGATCAGCACGACGAGCAGCCGGCTGGGCGCGAGGGCCACGACCTCGATGTGGCGCACCGTGCTGCGGCTGAGCGTGGGGTACTGGACCACCGCGACCTGCCGGGTCAGCTGCGCCAGCAGCCGCACCGACCGGTGCACGACGTCGTCGAGGTCGACCGCGCCGTCCAGGATCGTGGCGATGGCGCGGCGTTCGGCGGTGCTCATCGGCTTGATGGTCGTCAGCCGGTCGACGAAGAGCCGGTAGCCCTTGTCGGTCGGCACCCGGCCGGCGCTGGTGTGGGGCTGAGTGATGAACCCCTCCTCCTCGAGCGCTGCCATGTCGTTGCGGACCGTCGCCGGCGAGACGCCGAGGCCGTGGCGCTCCACGAGCGCCTTCGAGCCCACGGGCTCCTCGGTGGCGACGTAGTCCTCGACGATCGCCCGGAGGACGGCGAGCCTGCGGTCGTCCTGCACAGCCCACCTCCTGTCCGCTCTGGCACTCACGCGCAAGGAGTGCCAATGGTACTAGGGCGGCTAGGTGGACCGGCCGATCCACTCCTCGACCAGCGCGGCCACGTCGTCGGGCCGCTCGAGGGACGGCAGGTGGGCGACGTCGGGCCAGTCGATCCGGCGTACGTCGGGGATGCCGGCCGTGACCGCGTCGGACGCGGCCGCGATCGCCGCCAGGTCGTGAGCGCCGTGCAGCACGAGCGTGGGAACGGCGATCTCCCCGAGCCGATCGAGCACCGGCGGGTCGAGCTCGGCCTCGTCCACCTCGGGCCAGGCCAGCTGGATCTCGAACGCGCGCCGCTGCATCGCGTGCAGCAGCGCGGCGACGTCGTCGGGCACGGCGTCCGCGGTGCGACCCGGGCCGACCAGCCAGGTGTCCACGTTCGCCTGGGCCGCCGCGTCCAGGTCGTCCCGCTCCAGCGCGGCGTCCTCCGCCTCGGCGAACGCACGCAGGTCGTCGGTGCGTCCCGGGATCAACGACCCACCCGGCGCCAGCAGCACGAGCGAGGCCACGGCCGGCGGCCGCGTCAGGGCGATCTCCACGCCGACCGCCGCGCCCAGCGAGTTGCCGACCACGTGGACCCGGTGGATGCCCAGCCCGTCGAGCGTCGCCAGCACGTCCGCCCCGAGGGACCACCCCTCCTCGGGGTCGGTCGTGGAGTCGCCGAAGCCGCGGAGGTCGACCCGCACGACGTCGTGGGCGGCGGTGAGCCGGTCCCAGACCGGGTCCCACATCCGGCGGTCGGCGACGCCGGCGTGGAGGAGCAGGAGGGTCGGCGCGTCGGTCGGACCGGCGCGGTCGTAGGCCAGGACGGGATCAGGAGTCATCGACGAGCAGCCAACCGCCGCAGCGGGCTCCCCGGCAACCGAATATCGTCGAGCCATGGCTGACTTCCGCCCCGTGGGCGATCGCGTGTGGGTCGCCCGCTACGAGTGGTTCGACGTCAACGTCACCCTCATCGGCGGCGAGCGGGGCGTGCTGGTGGTCGACACCCACGGGTCCGGTGCCGCCGCGGCCGAGGTCATCGACGACGTACGCCGGCTGGGCGCCGGACCCGTTGTCGGGATCGTCAACACCCACTGGCACTTCGACCACACGTTCGGCAACGCGACGGTCCGCGGCGCGTTCGGCGCGGTCCCGGTCACCGCCCACGAAGCGGCTGCGCGCGAGCTGGCCGAGGGCGCCGAGCGGATCAAGCGGCGCTACGCCGACTCCGACGACCCTCGCCGCGACGAGGTCCTCGCCACCGAGATCGTGCTGCCCGACGACACGTTCTCCTCCACCCGGGTGCTCGACCTCGGCGACCGGGTCGTCGAGCTGGTGCACCCCGGCCGCGGCCACACGGCCGGCGACCTGGTGGTCCGGGTGCCCGATGCCGACGTGCTGCTCGCGGGCGACCTCGTGGAGGAGTCCGCTCCCCCAGCCCTGGGTGACGACTCGTGGCCGATGGAGTGGCCGCTGACGCTCGACCTCGTGCTCGGCCTGGTCACGCCCTCGAGCGTGGTCGTGCCCGGGCACGGCGCCCCGGTCGACCGCGGGTTCGTCGAGCGGCAGCGCGACGACCTGGGGGTGGTCGCCGAGACGCTACGCGACCTGGCCGAGCGCGGGGTCCCGGTCGACGAGGCCCTCGCTGCGGGCGAGTGGCCGTGGGAGCCCTCGGTGCTCGAGCGCGGCGTCCGCCGGGCGTACGAGCAGCTCCCCCGCAGCCAGAAGCGGCTGCCGCTGATCTGAGTCGGCCGGCCCTCACCCCGCCGGGCGGATGTGGTGACGGGGGCGTCGCGCTACCGTCGGCGCATGAGCGAGTCCGAGCCCGAGACCGGTGAGATCCGCGACGAGGACCTCCCCGAGGACCTGCAGCCCGGCGAGGACAACCCGCTGGCCGAGCCGCCTGACGAGGACGTCGACCGCGACGCCCTCGACATGGAGGGTGGCCGCACGCCGGAGGAGTCGGACGAGCCCGGCGAGTCCGACGGCGGCGAGTCGGACACCGAGGCCTGACGCCGGCACCTAGCGTTGGTGGGGTGACTTCCCCACGCGACCGGTACGGCGCCGACGTCCTGGCCATCGACTGGCGCGCGCCGAAGCGCGGGCGCGCGGTCGAGACCCCGGCGGTGAAGGGCGAGGTCGTCGAGGAGGTCACGACCGACTTCTGCGGCGAGATCGTCCAGGTCGACCGCGACCTCCACACCGTCACCCTGGAGGACCGCCGGCTCCGGCGGCGCACGTTCCCGCTCGGACCCGGCTTCCTGCTCGACGGCAAGCCGGTGATCCTGGTCGCGCCGCTGCGGGCCGCGGCGCCGAGCCGCCCCACGCGGACCGCGTCCGGCTCGGTCGCCGTCCAGGACGCGAAGGCCCGGGTGGCCCGGCAGAGCCGGATCTTCGTCGAGGGCCGGCACGACGCCGAGCTCGTGGAGCGGGTGTGGGGCGACGACCTGCGGGTCGAGGGCGTCGTCGTGGAGTACCTCGGAGGTGTCGACGACCTCGCCGACCATCTGCGCGCGTTCGGCCCCGAGCCCGGCCGGCGGGTCGGGGTGCTGGTCGACCACCTGGTCGCCGGCTCCAAGGAGAGCCGGATCGCCGACGCGGTCGCGCGTTCCGAGGTCGGGCCGCACGTCCGGATCACCGGGCACCCGTTCATCGACATCTGGCAGGCGGTGAAGCCGGCCCGGCTGGGTCTCGAAGCGTGGCCGGACGTCCCACGCGGGGAGGACTGGAAGCACGGCACCTGCGAGCGTCTCGGCTGGCCGCACCGCGACCAGGCCGACGTCGCGCGGGCCTGGCAGCACGTCCTCGGAGCGGTGCGGTCCTACGCCGACCTCGAGCCGGCGTTGCTCGGCCGGGTCGAGGAGCTGATCGACTTCGTGACCGCTCCGGACGCGAGCCCGAGCGATAGGTTGGGCGCATGAGCGACCACTACGGCCAGCCGCCCACCACACCCCCACCCGGCCAGCCGGGCGCCCTCACGCAGGAGGAGCGCACCTGGGCACTGGCGTCGCACGTCGGGTCACTGGTGTCCGCCTGGTTCGCCTTCGGGTTCCTGGCGCCGCTGCTGGTGATGCTGCTGAAGAGCGACTCCCCGTTCGTACGCCGCCACGCGGTCGAGTCGCTGAACTTCCAGATCTCGCTGCTGATCTACGGCGTGGTCGGGACGGTCGTGGCCCTGGTGCTGACCCTCGCGACGTTCGGCATCGGCCTGTTCGTGATCATCCCGGTGGTCGCCGTGCTGGCCCTGATCGTACTGGTCCTGATCATCGTGGCGACCGTCAAGGCGAGCAACGGCGAGGACTACCGCTACCCCCTCACCCTGCGCTTCATCAGCTGACCGGGCACGCCTGCCACGGCTGCCACGCACGGCACCGTCCGGTCCTGACGGGCCGGACGGGTGCGTGCCCCGGAGGGCTCCCCCGTGCGTCGGTGGGTCAGATGCGCTCGATGTCCAGGTCGCGCGGCGGCTGGACGTGCGCCTCGACGTCGTCGTCGGCGTCGGGCAGCGCCTGGCGCTCACGCTCGACCTCGACACCGATGTGGCCCTCGACGTCGTGCTCGCCCTCGGAGCTCAGGTGTCCCTCGACGTCCTCGTGCGGCTCGTCGCCCGGGAAGAATTCGACGGTCTTGTTCTTCATGGCTGTCTCCCTCTGTGTGTGGCTCTGTGTGGCTGGCTGGTCCGGTTGACCTGATCATGCACCTTCCGGGCGTCCCGGTTCTGTCTGCTCGCTGACACAAGCAGCGTCAACCTGGTGACGGAGTGGCGTTGTCGCACACGGCATGGAGCACCGCCTTGACCTGGAACGGGGTGAGAGCCGGGTGCCTGCTGAGCACCAGGGCGGCCATCCCGGCCACGTGCGGCGCGGCGAAGCTGTTGCCGGTAGCCACCATCGAGCCGCCGCCCGACCAGGCCACGTCGACGTCGATCCCGCGCGCCCCGAACTCGACCGGGGGACGCGGGTTGTAGGCCAGCGCCAGCGGGTCGTCGCCCTCACGCGCAGCGACCGACACGACCGACGCGTACTGCGACGGGTACGTCGGGCCCGGCTGGTTGTTGGCGGCCGAGACCAGGAGCGTGCCGCCGAAGTACGCCTCGTCGGCGACCTCGTGCAGGGGTGCGAAGAGCCGCTCGCTCTTGCTCGACAGCGACAGGTTGACCACGTGCATGCCCTGGTCGACCGCCCACGAGATCCCGGCGTGGAGGAGGCTGCCGCGCCCCTTCAGGTTGGCGCCGAGCACGCGCACGCTGTAGAGCTCGACGTCCGGGGCCACCGACCGGATGATCGCGGCGCACGCGGTGCCGTGGCCGACCAGGTCGTCGTGCGGCCCCTCGACGCTGCGGTGACCCGACGGTGACGATGCGTCGAGCTCGAAGGCCACTCCGCCCGCGACCCCGAGCACGCGGGGGTGGTCGGCGTCGATCCCGCTGTCGACGACCGCGACCCGTACCCCGGCGCCGGTCGCACCGCCGTACGCCCACTCCCGCACGTCCGGCAGCGGCAGGGACAGCACGGTCGCGAGCCGACCGTCCTCGAAGGCCGCCGACCAGGCCGGCAACGGGCTCACGGCCGCAGCTCCTCGACCGCGGCGAGCACCCGCCGTCCCAGCGCGGCGAGCCTCTCGTCGGCGGCGTCGCCCTCCCCACCGTCGACGAGCAGCCCGACGAGCGCCGCCAGCGTGCCGAGGACGGTGAGGGTCCAGTCGGCCGACTGGTCCACGCGGGGGTCGAGCACCGACAGCACACCGGCGGCCTCCCCCTCGCCGTCGAACAGCGGCGCCGCCAGGATCGAGGTCGGGACGTAGTGGGTCGACTCGGCCACGTCGCGGGCGAACCGGGCGTCGGTCTCGACGTCCCGGACCGCGATCGGCTGCCCCGACATCACGGTCCAGCCCGCGATGCCACGGCTGACCGGCAGCTCGACGCCGACGATCTCGGTGGCGCCCGCGCCGTCGGCGGTCACGTAGGTCAGGGTCGCCCCGTCCTCACCGACCAGCGCGACCGAGCAGGCCGCCGCGTCGTACAGGGCTCGGATCGCGGCGACGGCCGGGGTCAACGACGGGCGGGCGTCCACGGCGGCTCCTCCTCGGGTGCTTGACTGAGCGCATGGAGTGGTCGCTGCTCGCCGCGCTCGACGAGGCGGAGCGCGAGCGGCTGCTGGCCACGACCCGTCGCCGCCGGTTCGCGAAGGGCGAGGTGGTCGTGCACGAGGGCGACCCGGCCGACGGCCTGCACCTCGTCGAGTCGGGCATGCTCGCGGTCCGGGTCACCACGGCCGACGGGGCGAGCGCCACGCTCAACGTGCTGGGTCCGGGCAGCTACTTCGGTGAGCTGTCGCTCCTCGACGGCCACCCCCCGACCCGCTCCGCCACCGTGGTGGCGCTGGAGCCCGCGGAGACACGGGTGCTGTCGGCAAGGGGCTTCGCCGAGCTGCGGCGCAACCACCGCGCCGCCGAGCAGCTGCTGCTGACGCTGCTCGCGCGCCGGGTGGAGGAGCTGTCGGCCCGACTGCTGGAGGCGACGTACGACGGCCTGGACCGGCGGGTCTACCGCCGGCTCCACGAGCTCGCGGAGCTGTACGCCGAGCGGCCGGGACCGGTCACCGTGCCGCTGACCCAGGAGCTGCTGGCCGAGCTGGTCGGCGGCACCCGGCCGAGCGTCAACCAGGTCCTCCAGCGGCTCGTGGCCCGCGGCGTCGTGGAGCTCGGCCGCGGGCGGGTCACCGTGACCGACCGGGGCTGGCTCGCCGACCGCGCCCGCTGATCCCCGCAGCCTCACGCGCTGACTCCGGCCAGCGCCGCCTCGAGCTGCTCCGACCACCGGGTCGCGCCGAGCGCCGCGTAGCCGTCGCGCGCAGCACGCAGTGACTCGGCCGCCTCGTCCGCGCGACCGCGCCGGACCAGCCAGACGGCGAGGTCGGCGTTGACCCGCGCGAGCCAGGGATCGGACCGCCAGGCCCGGGCGGCAGCGACGGCCGCGTGGAGGTCCGCGACGACCTGGTCGGGGTCGGCGCCAGCCTCCGCCCCCAGCAGGGCCCTGGCGCGGTGGTAGCCGAAGCTCACCGCGAGGGGCGGGCGGGTCCGCGGCGACTCGTCGACCAGGGCGACCAGCTCGGCGAGCGCTGCGCGGTCGCCCAGCTCCCACAGCAGGTCGCCGCCGAGCACCACGAGGACTCCGAAGTCGTCGAAGACACCCCCGAAGGCCAGCATCTGCCGCACGGCACCGACCGCGAGCTCCGCCGCGTCGGGCTGACCGGCGTCGCCGTGCTCGATCGCGGTCACGAGCGCCCGGGTCGTCGCGGTGGCCTCGTCCTGCTCGTCGCCCTCCCGGAGGAACTCAGGTCCCGGCGTCCACTCCAGCCCACGGGCGCGCAGGACGTGGAAGCGCACCAGCTCCAGGTAGGAGGCGTCCAGGGGGGTCACCAGACCGGGCTCGCCGGCCAGGGCCAGCGCGTCGTCCCACGACCCGCGCAGGACTTGGGCGAGCAGCAGGTTGATGACGCTGACACTGATCCACGCCTGGTCACCGACGGAGCGGGCCGCGGCCGTCGCCTCCTCGCCGAACTCACAGGCGAGGACCGTGTCGTCACAGTTGAAGTCGGCGTTGAGGTTGCACAGGACTCTCGTCAGGGCGACGTTGTCGTGGTTCGCGCGCGCGGCATCCGCCTCGGCCTCCAGCAGCAACCGCCCCAGGCTGCGGGCGCCCGTGCGCTGGAAGTAGACCGAAAGCATCCCGAAGCTCATCGCGACCATCGACCGGTCACCGAGGAACTCGGCAAGCCGTGCGAGCTCGATCGCCGGCGCGAGCATGTCCTCGCCGAGCCGAAGCCTCGCGGCCACGATCACCTGCAGGAGCGTGAGCTCCACCGGGGCGTGATCCCCTTCCCGCCGCACTGCTTCGAGCCGGTCGCTCGCCAGCTGCAGCGCCTTGTCATAGCGACCCAGGGAGAGCAGGGCCCGACCCCACACGGCCACCGCCTTGCCGCCGCCCGGGACGTCGCCGAGCTCGGCGAACGTCGCGGCGGCGTGTTCGGCATGACGCACGCTGTCCTCGCCGCGTCCCGACTGGTCGAGGGCGTCGGCGAGGTCCCGCTCGACGACAGCGGCGGTGGCAGCGTCCGAGCTGCGCGACAGCGCCTCGCCGAGGTGCGCCGCCGCCTCGCTGGGCGCGCCGAGGGCCAGCGCACGGCTGGCGGCCTCACGCAGGGCCGCGATGGCCCGGACCGTGAGCGCGTCGTGGTCGGGCGAGTCCGGGACCGCGTCCAGCGCCTCGAGCAGGTGCTGGGCGACGATCGGCGCCCGCTCCTCACCTGGCGAGCCACCGTCCGGCTGCAGCACGTCCACGACCGCCAGGTGCCCCTGCTTGCGGTCGTGCCGCGAGAGCGTGCCGTACGCCACCTGCCGGACCGCACCCTGGACGAACTGGAACTGCCCGTGCTCGGTGGAGAACCGGCTGGACTCCCGGCGGATGAGCTGCAGTCGGACCAGGCCGGCCAAGACGCCCTCGACGTCGTCGAGCTCCGGGCACAGCTGCGCGATCTCGTCGCGACCGAACGCGTCGCCGATCACGCTCGCCCGGTCGACGACCCGTCGCTGAACCGGGTCGAGGGTGTCGAGCCGCGCCGCGATCAGTGCCTGCAGCGAGGCGGGCGCGCCGATCGCGTCGAGGTCGAGGCGCTCGGGGTCGGCGAGCACGTACTGCCCACCCCGCGGCACCACCAGGTCCCGGTCGATCAGCGAGCGCACCGTCTCGACGGCGAACAGTGGCACGCCGTCGGAGCGCTCGACGAGGGAGGTGCGGACGGACTCCGGGAGGCCTGCGACCAGCCCGTCGAGCAGCCGTCCGATGTCCGGCTCCGAGAGCGGTTCGAGATGCAGCACCGTGGCGCGCCGGTTCGTGGCGAGCACCGGGTTGGCCTCCAGCAGTCCGGGCCGCGTCAGGAGCAGCACCAGGCACCCGAAGGCTCCCACGGACAGCAGGTACTCCAAGAACTGCAGCAGGCTGTCGTCGGCGTGCTGGGCGTCGTCGATCACCAGGACCACCGGGTGCTCGTCCTCGCCGGTACGTCGGAGGAAGGTGGTCCAGGCGGAGAACAGGTCCTCCCGCGAGTGGCTGCCGACGGCTCCGATGCCCAGCAGCGCCCCGAGCCGCGGTCCCAACCAGTCGCGCTCGGCGGGATCCTTCACGTAGCGGTCGAGCCCGAGGTCGAGGAGCTCAGCCTGGTCCTCGTCACCGCGGCCCTCGGCCTCGGGCACCAAGGTCTGGAGCCGAGCACGGATCGCCTCAGCGAGCGCGTAGTAGGCCACACCCTCGCCGTACGCGAGGCACCGGCCGCTGTGCCAGCGCGCCACGGAGTTGAGGCCGTCGACGTACTTCTCGAACTCCCACCCGAGCCGGGTCTTCCCGACCCCGGGCTCGCCGTCGACGATCAGGAGCGCGGGTCGGTGGCTGTCCTCGATGCCGTGGAACACCTCCTTCACCAGCCGCAGCTCGCGGTCGCGGCCGACCAGAGGCGCCTCCAGCCCGTCGGCCCGCTGCGAGCCGCCGACGCCGGCGACCACGGCCCGGACCGTCCACAGCGGTACCGGGTCGACCTTGCCCTTGAGCCGGTGGCTGCCGACCTCGACGTACGAGATGGCGGACGAGGTGAGGAGCCGGGTCGTCTCGTCGACCCAGATCTGGCCCGGCGATGCCGCCGACTGCACGCGTGAGGCGGTGTTCACGGCGTCGCCGGCCACCATCCCCTGAGCCTCGGCGCCGATGGTCACGGCCACCTCGCCGGTGACGATCCCGACCCGCATCGCGAGGTCGGGCACCCCCAGGTCGGCTCCCATTGCCTCGACCGCGCTGACGAGCTCGAGCCCGGCACGCACTGCCCGCTCGGCATCGTCCTCGTGCGTGGTGGGCACTCCCCACACCGCCATCACGGCGTCGCCGATGAACTTCTCCACGGTGCCGCCGTAGCGGGAGATGATCTGGCGGCACTCCTCGAAGTACGCCGAGAGCAGCTCGCGCACGTCCTCCTGGTCGCGCGTCTCGGACAGGCTCGTGAACCCGACGAGGTCGCCGAACAGGACGCTCGTGACCCGGCGAGCCACCTGCGGTCCGACGGCGAGGACGGCCGTGGCTGTCGCCGCCGGCTGGACCCCCGGCTGGGCCGTCCCGCACTCCAGGCAGAAGCGGGCACCGGCGGGGAGCTGGGCGCCGCAGCTGACGCAGCCCGGTGCGGCCTGGCTGGCCCCGCACGCGAGGCAGAACCGGGCGCCGGCAGGGAGCTCGGTGGCGCAGCTCGGACAGGCGGTCATCGGATCAGGTCGCCAGGCGCCGGCGGACGGTGGCCTCGGCGGCGCGGCCGGACTCACGGTCACCCGACACGGCGCGCAGGAAGTGGTCGCGGGTAAGGGTCAGCACGACCGTCTCCTCGAGCGCCGTGATCGTGGCGGTGCGCGGGACGTCGCGGAGCAGCCCGATCTCGCCGAAGTACTCGCCCGGACCCTCGGTCCGCAGCACCCGCTCGCCGAGCGCGTCGGTCTTGGTGACCTCGACCAGGCCCGACTCGATCACGTAGAAGAGATCGGACTCCTCCCCCTCGGTGACCAGCACGTCGCCGGCGCCGTACCGCGCCTCGGTGAGCGCCCGAGCCAGCTCCTCCGTGGTCGACTGGTCGAGCGGCGTGAAGAGGTCGAGGCTACGCAGCAGCTCCAGCCCGCGCGGCGGCACCAGGCTGGCGTCGAACCGGATCATGGCGGGCAGCGCGATCAGCGCGAGCGCGGCGACCGGGACGGCGATCACGACGAGCGAGGTACGCAGCGACAGCACCGACAGCAGGAGCGGCATCAGCAGTGCGCCGATCGCCATCGTCCCGATGGCGCAGGACTCCAACGCCCCGAACACCCTGCCGAGCATGTGGTCCGGCGTGGTCCGCTGGAAGATCGTGTCCAGGTTGACGTCGACCAGCGGGTTGGCCAGGCCGAGCAGCGCCACCGCGACGAAGCAGGCGACGGGGGTGGGCCACACGGCGACCAGCACCAGCGGCAGCGACCACAGCACCACGCCGGCCGTCAGGTCGCGGCCCAGCGCCGTGCGGTGCGAGCGCGCGATCGCCACCATCCCGCCGAGGATGGAGCCGACGCCGATGACCGCGTTGAGGGCACCGAGCCCGGACTCGGGCGAGTCGAGGATCTCGTCGGCCATCACCACGAGGAACACCGTCATGGCGCCGGCGATGACCGTCTGGAGGCTGACCTGGATCGTGGTGAGCAGGAGGATCCGGTCGCGACCGATGGTCTTGAACCCCGCCATTGTCTCGGAGAAGAAGCTCTCCTGGTCGCCGGGCTCGTCCGAGCTCGTGCTGGACGGCTCGACCGTCACCGCCGGGACCACCACGCGGCTGACCAGCGCCAGGGACCACAGGAACGTGACGACGTTGACCAGCAGGACGGCCGGGACGTCGGTCACGATCAGGAGCCCCGCGGCCATGGCCGGGCCCGCGAAGAACGCGATGCTCTCGATGGTGCTGTGGAGCCCGTTGGCCGCGGCCAGCTCGGCGGGGGTGCGCGACAGGCTCGGCAGCAGCGCCCGCTGGGCGATCATGAACGGCGACGCCAGCAGCGACGCCAGGGTCGCCAGCACGAACACCACCAGTGACGCGACGTCGAGCGCCACCATGATGGCCGCGCCGGCGACGAGCACGGCTCGCAGGACGTCGGTCAGCATCATCAGCCGACGGCGTGGCCAGCGGTCGGCGTACACCGCCCCGATGGGTGCGGTCAGCGCACCCAGGACGAACCGGACGCCGAGCCAGATGCCGACTGCCGTGGCCCCGCCGGCGTCGTAGGCCCAGACGACGATCGCCGTGGCGTAGGCCCAGTCACCCACCGCCGAGCCGAGGAACGCGAGCTGCACCCGCCGCAGGTTCGGATTGCCGAGGACGGCGTGCAACGCCCCGCGGGTGCCGGCTCTCACCGCCGGCGGCGGGGATGCCTCCCCGGACGCGGTCTCCATCCCGTCAGCCAAGGCCGGATCCCCTCTTCGCTCGTCCCGAGCGTGACGATGCTGTGAGCGAATGTAGACCGCTCGGGGCCCCTCTGTCTCCGTCTGCGACACCCGGGAGCGCGCCGTCAGGGCAGCAGGTCGCGGACCACCGCATCGGCGAGCAGCCGACCGCCCAGCGTCAGCCGCAGGACCGGCGCGTCGGCGACGAGCAGTCCGCGCCGGACCAGGTCGGGCACGGCCGCTCGTCCCGTCTCGTCGAGGACGTCACGATCGAGGCCCGTGGCCAGCCGCAGCTCGAGCAGCACGCGCTCGGTGCGACGGTCCACGTCGGTCAGCACCTCACGCGCGTGCGCCGGGCTGCGCCCCTCGCGCAGCCGCTCGGCGTACGCCGCCGGGTGCTTGACGTTCCACCACCGCACCCCGCCGACGTGCGAGTGGGCACCGGGGCCGACGCCCCACCAGTCGTCGCCGTTCCAGTACCCGAGGTTGTGGCGGCACCGCGCATCGTCGTCGCGCGCCCAGTTCGAGACCTCGTACCACGACAGGCCGGCCTCGCCGAGCCGGTCCTCCGTCGCGACGTACTTGTCGGCGAGGTCGTCGTCGTCCGGGGCCGGCAGCTCGCCGCGCCGGACGGCGCGGGCCAGGGCCGTGCCGTCCTCGACGATCAGCGCGTACGCCGACAGGTGGTCGGGCTCGCACGCGAGCGCGGCGTCCACCGAGACCGCCCAGTCCTCGCGCGACTCGCCCGGCGTGCCGTAGATCAGGTCGAGGCTGACCTGCTCGAACCCTGCGGAGCGGGCCCACCCGACCGCAGCCGGCACCCGGAGCGGGTCATGGGTGCGGTCGAGCGTGGCCAGCACGTGGGGGACGGCGGACTGCATCCCGAACGAGATCCGGGTGAACCCGACGCCGCGGAGGTGGTCGAGGTCCCAGACCGCCACCGAGTCGGGATTCGACTCGGTCGTGATCTCGGCGTCGCGGGTGAGACCGAACTCCGCGGCGATCGAGGCCACCACGACCCCGAGCTCGGCCGGCGGCAGCAAGGTCGGCGTCCCGCCGCCGAAGAAGACCGTGGATACCGGGAGGTCGACGTCCCCGAGCACCCGCCGGGCCTGCCGCACCTCGGTGATCGCAGACTCTGCCCAGGTCGCCTGCGAGGCCCCGGAGCCCAGCTCCTCCACCGTGTAGGTGTTGAAGTCGCAGTACCCGCAGCGCACCCGGCAGTAAGGCACGTGGACGTAGATCCCGAAGGGTCGAGTGCCGAGCCCGGCGAGAGCGGGGGTGGGCAGCCGGCCGTCCTCGGGCGCCGGCTCCCCCGGCGGCAGCGCAGAGGGCACGGCCACATCCAACCACGGCGCACCGCCCCGGCCCGGCAGCCGGACCGGCCCGTCAGATCGGCACGTTCAGCGTCGCCACCAGGCCGTCGCCGACCGACCCCCGTCGTCCTGGCCAGCAGGAGTGTGGACGTCGTGCCCGCGATCAGCTGTAGAACGAGTCGATCAGCTGCTGGTGGTTGTCCTCCACCACGTTCCGCTTCACCTTCATGGACGGCGTCAGCTCGCCCGACTCGACCGAGAGGTCGTGGTCGAGCAGCTCCCACTTCTTGATGGTCTCCCAGCGGTTGAGCTTGCTGTTGAGCTCGTCGACGTACCCGCTGACCATCTCGCGGCACTGCGGCGACGACACGATGGCGGAGTAGTCGCCGGTCACGCCCTTCTCGGCCGCCCACCCGGCGATCGCGTCGGGGTCGAGCGTGACGAGGGCGACGCAGAAGTTGCGCTCGGCGCCGAACACGACGAACTGGCTCGCGTAGGGGCAGACCGCCTTGAACTTCGACTCGATCGCCGGCGGGGCGATGTACTTGCCGCCCGAGGTCTTGAAGAGCTCCTTGATCCGGCCGGTGATCGTCAGGAAGCCGTCGGCGTCGATCGAGCCCTTGTCACCGGTCCGCAGCCAGCCGTCGCCGGTCAGCGACTTCGCCGTCTCGTCGGGAAGGTTGTGGTAGCCGTCCATGACGCCCGGGCCCTTGATCAGGATCTCGTCGCCGTCGCCGAGCTTCACGTGAGAGCCGGGCATGACCGGACCCACCGTGCCGAACTTGTAGCCGTCGGGGCGGTTGACGAAGGAGCCGGCGGCGCTCTCGGTGAGCCCGTAGCCCTCCAGGATGAGGATGCCGGCGGCGTGGAACCACTCGGCGATGTCGCGGTTGAGCGCAGCCGCGCCGGAGATGAAGAACCGCACCCGGCCGCCGAAGCGGTCGCGCACCTTGCTGAACACGAGCTTGTCGAACAGCCCGTGCTGGAGCTTGAGCGGGAGCGGGACGGACTTGCCCTCACGCTTGAGCCGATCGACCTCGAGGCCCACCTTGAACGCCTGCGTGAAGATCTTCTCCTTCGCGCCGCCCTCGGCCGCGGTCATGGTGACGATCCGGCCGTGGGCCTTCTCGAAGATCCGCGGGGCCGCACCCATGAACGTCGGCTTCACGACGCCTAGGTTGTCGACGATCTTGTCGACCCGGCCGTCGATCGCGGTCGCGAAGCCGCACGCGAGCTGGGTGGACAGCAGCACCTTGCCGAACGAGTGCGCCATCGGCAGCCAGAGGAACTGCAGGTCGTCCTCGAAGAGGATGCCCAGCTGCTCGATCGCTGCGCCCTCGTAGACCCAGGAGGAGTGGCGCAGCCGCACGCCCTTCGGGCGTCCGGTGGTCCCGGAGGTGTAGATGAGGGTCGCGAGCTGGTCGCCGGGGATGCCGGACGCCACCTGCTCGATCACGCCCGGGTGCTCGGCGAGGTAGGAGTCCCCCAGCGCGCCGAGAGCGGCGAGGTCGATCACCCAGTCGCCGTCGGCCTTGCCCTCGAACGTCACGACCTTGCCGACGTGGGGAAGCTCGGACTTGCGCGCGGTGAGCTTGGCGAGCTGCTCGTCGTCCTCGGCGAAGACGATCTGGCACTCCGAGTCGGCGAGGATGTACGCCGTGTCGTCCTCGTTGGTGGAGGGGTAGACCGTGGTCGTGGCGCCCCCGGCGCACATGATCGCCAGGTCGGCGAGGATCCACTCGTAGCGGGTGCCCGAAGCGACGCCCACCCGCTGCTCCGGCTGCAGCCCGAGCGAGAGCAGCCCGCCCGCGAGCCGGGCGACCTCGTCGCCTGCCTGGCTCCACGTCATCGACTCCCAGGCCTCGCCGACGGGGTAGCGGAACGCCTCGCGGTCGGGGGACTTCTTCACCCGCTCCAGGAACTGCACGGCGACGTTGGCCGGCAGCCGGTCGACGAAACTGGTGTCGTGTTCGATGGGCACGGGGCACTCCTGGCTGGTTCGGGACCGGTCGACTCGCGGGGGCGACAGTTGTTGCGGAGTAACCTAGATCACCGGGTTACGCAGCGGTAGCACAACCGGCACCCGGAGCGGTCGCGCCGCCGCATGCGCGGTCCGGTCAGCGGGCGACGTACTTCTCCGCCTGTTCCCTTGCCTCGTGCACGAGTCCCTCGACCGCCAGCAGCCCGGGCAGCAGCGCGTGCTCGGTCGTGAGCGCGCGGAACATCGTCGACACGGTCACGCCGTGACCGGGCCGGTGGACGACCTCCACCGGGTCGCCGGCGGCGAGCGACCCCGCCTGCACGACCCGCAGGTAGGGCCCGGGCCGGCCGACCGCGGCGAAGCGCTTCACCCAGGCGGTGTTGTCGAAGCCCGACTCGCCCATCCAGCCCTTGAAGTCGTTGCACGGGATCCGCGGGCTCGCCACCTCGAGGACGGCGGTCCCGACCTGCCACCGCTCCCCCACCTCGGCCTCGTTGACGTCGTACCCGGACGTCGTGAGGTTCTCGCCGAACTGCCCGTCGCGGATCTCCTGTCCGAGCACGTCGGTCCACGCGTCGAGGTCCTCCCGCGCGAACGCGTAGACCGCCTGGTCGACGCCCCCGTGGTGCTTGACGTCGGATACCTGATCGCCCTCGAGGCCCAGCGTGGTGGCGCGCACCGGACCGGCGGCCGCGTGCTTCTCGATCGAGCTGCGGCCGATCTCGGCCCACTCCCAGCGTCGGGGGGTGCCGAGGTTGACCGAACGGATCGTGAACGTCACGCGCCGATCCTGCCACGCGTGCGATCAGTCCTGGACGGCCTTGGTGACGGCGAGGCAGGTCGTGATCCAGTCCTGTTCGCCGCAGTCCAGCGGCCGGTCGAGCCGCTCGGCGTCCTCGATCGCCCAGTAGGCGTTGAGCACCATCCGGACCACGACCCAGTCGCGCGCTAGGTCCTCGTCCAGCCCGGCCGCGTCGACGAGGGTGTGGAAGCGCCGGCGTACTCCGCCACGGACGTCGCCGGCCACCGCCTCCCACCGGTTGAAGAGCATCGGCGCCAGCTCGTAGTGCGCGTCGCCCGACATCGGCTGCGGGTCGATCACCCGCCACCCGCCCTCGGGATCAGCCAGCACGTTCTCGTGGTGGAGGTCGCCGTGCACGATCCGGCCGGTGCCGCGCGGGTCGGCGGCGAGGTCGGCGACCAGCGAGAGCCACTGCTCGACCATCCGGTGCGGGATCGGAGCGGCACGCGGCAGCGCCTGCATCGGCTCCAGCCAGCGGCCGACGTACGACGTCACGGTGCGCAGCTGCGGCGGCGCGGGGACGTGGAGCACCGGGTACAGCCCGGCGACCACCTCGCAGGCCTCGAGGTCGGGAACCGTCAGCAGGTCGGCCCGGTCCAGCCGCTCGAGCAGCATCGCCCGCCGCCGGGGGTCGGCCCGCAGCAGCCGCACCGCGCCGCGGCCGCCCCAGTGCTGGAGGGCGAGCGCCTCGTGCTCGGTCTCGTCGTCGGGAAAAGCGACCTTGAGGACGGCCGGCTCGCCGTCGGCGGTGACGACCGGCACGACCACCGCGGCGTACCCGAACCACGTCTCGTCGCCCGGCCGGAGCTCCCACTCGGCGAGCAGGTCGCGCAGCGCGGCGGGGAGCGAGTCGACGTACGCCGCCCACTCGGGACCGCGCTCGGCGAAGGCGAGCACGTCGTCGGGCAGCCGGACGGAGCTCACTTCTTGCCGGACTTCTCCCCGGTCGGCGCGTTGGACAGGGCGGCGATGAAGGCCTCCTGGGGCACCTCGACGCGGCCGACCATCTTCATCCGCTTCTTGCCCTCCTTCTGCTTCTCCAGCAGCTTGCGCTTGCGGGTGATGTCACCGCCGTAGCACTTGGCGAGCACGTCCTTGCGGATCGCGCGGATGTTCTCGCGGGCGATCACGCGGGCGCCGATCGCGGCCTGGATCGGCACCTCGAACTGCTGCCGCGGGATCAGGTCCTTGAGCTTGCCGGCCATCATCACGCCGTAGGAGTACGCCGTCTCGCGGTGCACGATCGCGGAGAACGCATCGACCGGCTCGCCCTGGAGCAGGATGTCGACCTTGACCAGGTCGGCCGCCTGCTCGCCGGAGCGCTCGTAGTCGAGCGAGGCGTAGCCCTTGGTGCGCGACTTCAGCTGGTCGAAGAAGTCGAAGACGATCTCGCCCATCGGCAGCGTGTAGCGCAGCTCGACCCGGTCCTCGGAGAGGTAGTCCATCCCCTGGAGGCTGCCGCGTTTGGTCTGGCAGAGCTCCATGATCGTGCCGATGTAGTCGCTCGGGCTCAGGATCGTCGCCTTGACGACCGGCTCGCGGACCTCCGCGATCTTGCCCTCGGGATACTCGCTCGGGTTGGTGACGACGTGCTCCGAGCCGTCCTCCATCAGCACCTCATAGACCACGTTGGGCGCGGTCGAGATCAGGTCGAGGTCGAACTCGCGCTCGAGCCGGTCGCGCGTGATCTCCATGTGGAGCAGTCCGAGGAAGCCGATCCGGAAGCCGAAGCCGAGGGCGCCCGAGGTCTCCGGCTCGAAGGTGAGCGCCGCGTCGTTGAGCTGCAGCCGCTCGAGGGCGTCGCGCAGGGTCGGGTAGTCGTCGCCGTCGATCGGGTAGAGCCCGGAGTAGACCATCGGATTCGGATGCTTGTAGCCGCCCAGCGCCTCGGTCGCCCCGTGGTGCTGGCTGGTGACGGTGTCACCCACCCGGGACTGCCGGACGTCCTTCACGCCGGTGATGAGGTAGCCCACCTCGCCGACCCCGAGGTCCCCGGCCTTCACCGGCTCCGGGCTGATCACTCCGACCTCGAGCATCTCGTGCACGGCGCCGGTCGACATCATCTTGATCCGGTCGCGGTGCGTGAGCCTGCCGTCGACGACCCGGACGTAGGTGACGACGCCGCGGTAGGTGTCGTAGACCGAGTCGAAGATCAGGGCCCGCGCCGGGGCGTCGGCGTCGCCGACCGGAGGCGGGGTCTGCAGCACGATCTCGTTCAGCAGTCCGTCGACGCCTGCGCCGGTCTTGGCGCTCACCCGCAGCACCTCGTGAGGTTCACACCCGACCAGGCCGGCCAGCTCCGCGGCGTACTTCTCGACGTTGGCGCCGGGGAGGTCGATCTTGTTGAGCACCGGGATGACGTGGAGGTCGGCGCCCATCGCGAGGTAGAGGTTGGCGAGCGTCTGGGCCTCGATGCCCTGCGCCGCGTCCACGAGCAGGACGGCGGCCTCGCACGCCTCCAGCGACCGCGACACCTCGTAGGTGAAGTCGACGTGGCCGGGGGTGTCGATCATGTTGAGCACGTAGGAGCCCGGCTCGGCGCCCTGGTCGTTCCCGGCGGGGACGGTCCAGGGCATCCGGACCGCCTGGCTCTTGATCGTGATGCCGCGCTCGCGCTCGATGTCCATCCGGTCGAGGTACTGGGCACGCGCCGCGCGCTCGTCGACGACGCCCGTCAGCTGCAGCATCCGGTCGGCCAGGGTCGACTTGCCGTGGTCGATGTGGGCGATGATGCAGAAGTTGCGGATGATCGCCGGATCGGTGTGGCCGGGCTTCGGCGCGGACGGGGCAGGCACGGAGTGAGTTCGCTGCTTTCGAGTTCTCGGGGACGGCCGTCTCGGCGGGGCCGGACGGGGTGCCGATTGTTCCACGGGTGCGGTGGTACGCCCGAACTCGCGAGCACGCGCGATGATGCTGCCCATGCCCTCGCCGTGGCCAGCCCGCCGACCCGCGCCCCCGACGGGTGACACCGCCCTGCGGCTGGACTGGCGGTTCCTCCCCCCGGACCTGCGCGAGCAGGTGGCCCAGCGGCTCGGGTCGCCGGTCGTCTCGGCCGAGTCGTGCAACCGCGGGTTCACGCCGGGGTTCGCCTCGGTCCTGACCTGCGAGGACGGCACCCGTCACTTCCTCAAGGCCGCGTCGGCGCGGGCGCAGTCGATGTTCGCCGCGGCCTACCGCGAAGAGGCGCGCAAGCTGGCAGAGCTGCCCGAGGCGGTGCCGGCGCCCCCGCTGCGATGGGTGCTCGACGACGAGTGGGTGGTGGTCTGCATCGACTACGTCGAGAGCCGGCAGCCGTACCGGCCCTGGCGCGCCAGCGACCTCGCCGCCTCCCTCGATGCGCTCGAGGTGGTCGCACGCGAGCTCAGCCCGCCACCCGAGACGCTCGCCCTGGGCGCTGCCGAGGACGAGCTCGGCAGCTTCTTCGAGCACTGGTCCCACGTACGAGTCCTGCACCCGGAGCTCCCCCACCTCGACGAGGCCGAGGAGCTCGCGTCGGCGTACGCCGCCGTGCTTGCCGGTGACACGGTCGTCCACACCGACGTGCGTGACGACAACCTGCTGATCGCCCCGGACGGGAGGGCCTTGCTCTGCGACTGGAACTGGCCCGCCGTCGGCGCGGCCTGGCTCGACTCGCTCCTCCTGCTGATAGGCCCCCGGGGCGACGGCCTCGACGTCGAGGCGGTGATCGCGACCCGCCCGCTGCTGCGGGACGTCCCGGCCGACGACGTGGACTGCGCGATCGCCCTGGTCACGGGGTACTTCCTCAAGTCGGCGGCCGATCCGGTGCCGCCCACATCGCCGTTCCTCCGCGAGCACCAGCGGTGGCAGGGCGAGGTCTGCTGGGAGTGGCTGTGCGAGCGTCGCGGCTGGGCGTGATCGCGCCTCGTTGCAATTTGGGCGCGACCGCGCGCCGCTGTTAACCTTGCACGTCGCGCAGCCGGGCCCGTCTCGCTGCGCCCACCGACCAGCAGCAGTCCCAGCACCGTCCACCACCAACCGAAGGCTTCATCAGTGGCGAACATCAAGTCCCAGATCAAGCGGAACAAGCAGAACGTGAAGGCTCACGAGCGCAACAAGGCCGTCAAGTCCGGCCTCAAGACCGCCGTGCGCAAGTTCCGCGAGGCCGCGGACGCCGGTGACAAGGACGCCGCCGTCGAGGCCGGTCGCGCCGCGACCCGCCAGCTCGACAAGGCCGCCTCCAAGGGCGTCATCCACAAGAACCAGGCCGCCAACCGCAAGTCGGCCATCTCCAAGCGCGCCGCCTCGCTCTGAGGCCCCGGCAGCACCGCTCCACCTCGAAGGACCCGCTCCGGCGGGTCCTTCGTCATGTCACTGGTCGCGGAGGCCGGTGACCGTGAGCACGAGGCGCTCCAGGGTGTAGGACGCGTCGCTGGCCGCGCCCTTGATGTCGGCGTCGGCCTGCGCGATCGCCCGGATGACGCGGGCGATCGACGGCTCGGACCACGACCGTGACTGGTCGCGGACGGTGCGCACCTTCCAGGGTGGTACGCCGAGCTCGCGGGCCAGGTCGTTGTCCTTCTGTCCCCGTGGCGCGGCGAGGTAGCGCGCGACGCCGCGGGCGCTGCCGGCGAACGCGGACGTCACCAGGACCGGCGCGGTGCCCGCATCGAGCGCCCACCGGAGCTCCTCGAGCGCGGAGGAGCGCTGGCCCCAGAAGGCGGCGTCGGCCACGGCGAACGACTTCGCCTCCGCGCGTCCGCCGAAGTACTGCTTCACCTCGGCCACGCCGAGCGGGCGGTCGGGGAAGTCGGACACGAGCTGCGTCGCGGCGGCCGCGAGCGACCTGAGGTCCTGGCCGACCGCCTGGACCAGCGCCACCGCGGCGTCCTGGTCCATCCGGCCGCCAGCCGCGCGGACCTCCGACGCCACGAACCCCGGGAACTCCGAGGACCTCAGCTCGGCCGACTTCACCTCGGTGACCGCCGGGAGCTTGCGGAGCTTGGTGATCACGCCGCTCCCCTTCTGGCCGCCGCCGTGCACGAGCACGAGCGCGACGTCCTCGACCGGGGACGCGGCGTAGGCGAGCAGGCCGTCGACCGACTCGTCGGGCAGGTCCTCCAGCCCGCGCACGATCACGCACCGGGTGGCCGAGAACAGCGAGGGCGCCGACATCTCGCCGAGGGACGCCACCCCGAGGTCGAGGCCGCGGGTCTCGGTCTCCTCCGCTTCGGCGTCGTGGCGGCGCACGGCCTCGCGGACCTGGGTGACCGCCCGCTCGCCGAGGAACTCCTCCTTGCCGGTCACCAGGGTGACCCGGCCCAGGACGTCGGACGCGCGCGGACCAGCCATGGCCCGGACCCTATCGGGACCGGACGACAGCCAGCCGTCCGTCCTCGACCGTCACCGCGACGTCGGCGTCGAGGTCGGTCCGCAGCACCTCGAGGCCGGCGTCGGCGAGCGGGTCGAGGGTCGCCGGCGACGGGTGCCCGTAGTCGTTGTCGACGCCGGCCGAGACCACCGCGACGTCGGCACCGAGCCCCAGCAGCCAGTCGAGGTCCTGGAAGCGGCTGCCGTGGTGGGGCACCTTGAGGACGTCGACCGCGAGCCCGGGCCAGGCCCGGGCCACGGCGGCCTGGCTCTCCGGCTCGACGTCGCCCGTGAGCAGCAGCCGGATCCCGGTGACCTCGACCAGCAGGACGACGCTGGCGTCGTTGGGGTTCGCCGGGCGGGCGCCGGGCGGCGGCCACAGGACCTGGAGGGTGGCGTCACCGACCTGGCGCGTGTCGCCGTAGCGGGCCGTCTCGGTCGTCATCAGCGCGGCCACGGCGCGGCCGTCTCGGACACCGCTCTCGCCGTCGACGTGGTCGGCGTGCGGGTGGGTCAGCACGAGCAGCGGCACCCGCTCGACCTCGAGCCGGTCGAGGCAGCGGTCGACGAGCTGCGGTTCGGGCCCGGCGTCGACCACCACCGCGCTGCCCGGCCCGGCCGGGACCACGAGTGCGTCGCCCTGTCCGACGTCGCACGCCACCAGGACCCAGTCGGGCGGTGGCCAGCCCGGCGTCGGAGGCCGCACGAGCACCGCGACGACCAGCACCGCGCAGCACGCCAGGCTCCCGACCGGTCCCCGCAGCAGGCGGGGCAGCCCGACCGCGAGCACCGCAGCGACCGCGGTCAGTGCCCCCAGTGCCAGAGCGCCGGTGCCCCATCCGACAGCTGCGGTCGGGAGAGACGCCCCACGCTCGGCCACGAGGACCAGCCAGGCGACACACCCACCCGCGAGCGTCCCGAGCGCGCGACCGGCCAGGTCCGAGACCAGGCCCAGGAGGCCGCCCGCGAGGCCGAGCACGGTTGCCGGACCGATCACCGGTGCGACCAGCAAGTTGGCACCCACCGCCACCAGGCTGACCTGTCCGGAGATCGCCGCCACCAGCGGCGTGCAGGCGAGCTGGGCGGCGGTCGGCACCGCGATCGCCTCGGCCAGCCAGCGCGGGAGCCAGCGGCCGAGCGCGTCGCGCAGCCCGGGCGCCAGCAGCAGGATCCCGGCCGTCGCGACGACCGAGAGCGCGAACCCCACCGACACGGCCAGTCTCGGGTCGAGGAGCAGCAGGCCCACGACGGCCACACCGAGCGCCCGCGGCCCGCGGTGACGCCCGTCGACGCCGAGCCCGACCAGTCCGACCGTGCCCATCGCGGCAGCGCGGACGACGCTCGGCTCGGTGCGGGCCACCAGCACGAAGCCGGCGATGCCGACTGCGGCGACGACGTAGTGACCTCGTCCCCGGACGCCGCACCAGCGCCCGGCCAGCAACAGGAAGCCGACGACCAGGGTCAGGTTGGTGCCCGACACCGCGAGCAGGTGGGTCAGCCCGGTCGTGCGGAAGTCGGCGGCCAGGTCCTCGTCGACGGCAGCGTCGTCGCCGACGACGAGGGCCGGCACCAGCGCCCGCGGCTCGTCCGGCAGGTGGGCCACGGAGTCGCGCAGCGACGACCGGACGGCGGCGGCGGCCCGCCACCAGACGCCGGGCCGCGCGACGACCTGCGGGTCACCGGAGGCGGACACGACCGCGGCCAGCGACCCGGAGTCGGCTCCCGGTCGCGGTGGCGCGAGCCGGCCGGTCAGCCGCGCGGTCGCCCCGAGCGGTACGTCGCGCCAGCCCGGACCGGCGAGCACGAGCACCCGCGCCCGCACGGCGTACGTCGTGCCGCGACCCGTCACCTCCCGGACCGTCCCCCGCAGCATCACGCCCTCACCGAACCCCCCGGCCACCGGCCGCGGGTCGGAGGTGACCTCCAGGCTCGCCGCCACCGCGGCGTGCTCGGCGGCCAGCCGGGAGACGGGGTCGGTGGCCACGCGCTGGTCGCGCAGCAGGGTCGCCCCCGCGACCGCGGCCAGCACCAGGACCAGTGCGACCACCAGCGTGCTGCCCCGGCGCACGCCCCAGGTGCCGACGAGGCCGACAGTGACCAGGACCGTCACGACCGCCGCAGCGGTCGGCAGCAGCGCCGCCACCAGGGCGCCGCCCCAGGCCGCGAGCCCGAGCGCCGGCATCCGCAGGTCGGGGCGGGAGCCGGCCGACGAGGACGTCACACGGTCACGAACGGGGCGATCGAGGCCAGCGTGGCATCGCCGATCCCGTCGACCTCCAGCAGCTCCGACACCGCGGTGAAGCCACCGTTCTGGTCGCGCCAGGCGAGGATCGCCTGCGCGGTGACGGGCCCGACCTCCGGGAGACCCTCGAGCTCGACCGTGGTCGCGGTGTTGAGGTCGACCAGCGGCGCGCCGGGCGTCGCGCCCCCGACGGGCGCCACCGGCGGAGAGGTGACCGCGGCCGGCAGGCCCACGACGATCTGCTCACCGTCGACCAGGACCCGCGCGAGGTTGAGGGTGGTCAGGTCGACCCCGGGTCGCGCCCCGCCGGCGGCCCGGAGCGCGTCGATCACCCGCGACCCCGGGTCGAGCACGGCGATCCCCGGCCGCCGCACCTTGCCGGCCACGTCGACGGTGATGCTCTCGTCGACCACCGGCGCCGCAGCGGTCACCGACGGTGCTGCCGGTGTGACGAGGGCCGGCGCCGGGCCGGGCTCGACCGGGGTGACGACGCTGGGCTCGGCACGGACCACCCACCACGCCGTGACGGCCAGCCCCGCCGCCACGACCACCGCCACCACGGCCAGCGCCCCGGGTCCGAGACCGACCTGGCCGCGCAGCGGCTCGGGCACCAGTCGCTGGAGCCAGCCGGCCCGCCGAGACGCGTGCCGCCCGGGCTCGGGCAGCGGCACCGGCACCGGGTCGACCAGCAGCTCATCCGGGTCGGCGCTCGCCGCGGCCACCCGGGTGTGGGTCGGCGGCATCCCGTAGCCCGCCACCTCGTGCCCCAGCAGCTGCAGGCGGCGGGCGAGCGCGGCCTCGTGCTGGGCTCGGCTGAGGCGGGTCATGGCAGCGACGGTACGAACCGGCGAGGACTCGTGCCTGCGGATACGCGGCACCTGTGGACAATGCCGGTCAGAGGGGCGTTGTGGAGAGCGACCGGCGCGGAGCGAGGAACGACGGGACGGGCGGGTCAGCCGTCGCGGGGCGCGACGCAGACGGCGAGCATGCCCGGGCCGACGTGGGCGCCGAGCACCGCGCCGACCTCGCCGCAGTGGATCTCACTTCCCCGGAGCCCGTCCGCAAGCCGGATGGCCAGCCGCGCCGCGAGCTGACCAGCGCGCTCGTGCGCCGCCAGGTGCGCGACGCCGACGTCGACCGACCGGTCGCCGGCCGCGGCGACCGCGAGCTCCTCGAGCCGCGACAGCGCCCGGTTCGACGTCCGCACCTTCTCCAGCGTGGCCACTCGGCCCTTCTCGATGGTCAGCAGCGGCTTCACCGCGAGCGCACCGCCGAGCAGCGCCGCTGCCGCGCCGATCCGGCCGCCCCGCCGCAGGTACTCCAGGGTGTCGACGTAGAAGAGCGACGTCGTGGCGTCGGCCCGGGCCCGCGCGGCCGCCGCGGCCTCCTCGGCCGAGCCTCCGGCGTCGAGCACGTCCGCCGCCGACAGCGCCGCGAAGCCGGCCGCGATCCCGACCTGGCGGGTGTCGACCGGGTGCACCGGGACAGGCGCGTCCCGGGCGGCCAGCTGGGCCGACTCGAACGTGCCGCTCATCTCGCCCGACAGGTGCACCGACACGATCGCCGTGGCCCCGGCCGCCGCCGCCCGCTCGTAGACAACACGCACCGCCTCGGGCGCAGGCCGCGAGGTCGAGACCGGCCGGAACTCCCGCAGCGCCTCGGCCACCAGTGCCGGCGTGGCCCCGTCAGCACCCTCGTCGTACGACGTCGCACCGATCACCACTTGGAGGGGCACCACGAGGATCCCGCGCGCCTGGGTCACCTCGGCCGGCAGCGAGGCCGTCGAGTCGGTGACGATCACGGTCCCGGACATGGCGCGACCCTATCCGGCGAGCAGCTCCACGACCTCGCCCGGCGAGCCGTGCGCGAGCAGGCGCAGCACCTCCCCGCAGACGGTCGCCGGCGGCACGAGGGCCGGGAGCCGACGCCGCTCCTCCTCCGGCAGCGCCGCCCACTCGGCCTTGGCCCGGTCGAGCCCGATCCAGCCGGGTACCACGGCCATGACCCGGGCACCGACGGACGGATCCGACAAGGACGTGGTGAAGCGGATCAGTCCCGCCTTGGCCGCGGCGTACTCCGGGGAGCCGTAGGCCTGCGACCCCAGCGCGGCGCTGGATGCCACGTTCACGACGGCAGGCGTCCCGTCGGTGCGGCCGCGTCGGTCGGCGAGCCCGGCCAGGACGAGCTGAGTGAGCCGCATGGGCGCGCGCAGGTTGAGGTCCAGGGTGCCTCCCCAATCGGCGGCCGTCGCGGCGGGCCACTGCTCCCCCGCCGTCCAGCCGCCCGCGTTGTTGACCAACAGGTCGATCCCGCCGAGGTCCCGCCCCCGCGCCGCGATCCCCTCCAGGTCCGTCGGGTCCGACAGGTCCGCGTCCCACGACCAGGCCGGCACCCGCGACTCCCGCACGCGCAGCGCGGTCGCCGCAGCGGCCGCGCCGTCGCGGTCCACGACGAGCACGCTAGCCCCGACCCGGCCCAGTGCCACCGCCAGCTCGTGGCCGAGGCCGCCGCCGGCCCCGGTCACCACTGCCAGCCGGTAGCGCAGGTCCATTTCAGATGACGACGTTGACCAGCTTCGGCGCCCGCACGATCACCGTGCGGACCGTCGCCCCGTCGATCGCCCGCTGCACCGCCGGGTCGGCCAGCGCCGCCGCCTCCAGGTCGGACTCGGTGATGTCCGGGGAGACGTCCAGCCGGGCCCGCACCTTGCCCTTCACCTGCACCACGCAGGTCACGGAGTCCTCGACCAGCAGCGACTCGTCGACCTCGGGCCAGCCGGAGCGGGCGACGGTCGGCTGGTGGCCCAGTCGCTCCCACATCTCCTCGGCGGTGTACGGCGCCACCAGGCTCAGCAGCATCGCGACCACCTCCGCCGCCTCCCGGACTGCCGGGTCGGCTCCGCCGGGGCCGGAGTCGATCGCCTTGCGGGCGGCGTTCACCAGCTCCATGGTGCGCGCGACCATCACGTTGAAGCGGAAGCCCTCGACCAGGGCGGCCGCGTCGTGCAACGTCCGGTGGGTGACCTTGCGCAGCGCCTGGTCGCCGGTCGCCGGGTCGACCCCGGGCTCGCTCGTCGCGTCGCCGCTCAGCCGCCACGCGCGCTGAAGGAACCGCAGCGACCCTGCCGGCGACATGTCGGCCCAGTCGATGTCGTCCTCGGGCGGACCGGCGAAGACCAGGGTCAGCCGGACCGCGTCCACCCCGAAGGCGGTGAGTTGCTCCCCCAATCGCACGCCGTTGCCCTTGGACTTCGACATCTTGGCGCCCTCGTTGATGACGGTGCCCTGGTTCAGCTGGGCCGAGAACGGCTCGCGGAAGCCCACCAGGCCCATGTCGTTGAGCACCATCGTGAAGAAGCGCGCGTACAGCAGGTGCAGCACCGCGTGCTCCACGCCGCCGATGTAGATGTCGCACGGACCCCAGGCGTTCACCAGGTCGGAGTCGAACGCCCGGGTGTCGTCGTGCGGCGAGCAGTAGCGCAGGAAGTACCAGGACGAGTCGACGAACGTGTCCATCGTGTCGCTGTCGCGCGTGCCGGGACCGCCGCAGGACGGGCAGTCGACGTTGACCCAGTCGGTGGCCGCTGCCAGCGGCGACTCGCCACGGGGCGTCAGGTCGGAGCCACGCAGCTCGGGCAGTACGACGGGCAGCTGGTCCTCGGGGACCGGCACCTCGCCGCAGGACGAGCAGTGGACGATCGGGATCGGCGCGCCCCAGTACCGCTGCCGGGACAGCAGCCAGTCCCGCAGCCGGAAGTTCACGGCGCGGGTGCCGGTGCCCTGCTGCTCCAGCCAGTCGATGATCGCCGTCTTCGCGGCGGCGATCTCCAGGCCGTCCAGCGAGATCTCGTCGTTGCTGGAGTTGATGGCCGGGCCCTGGCCGGTGAACGCCTGGCCCCCGTCCTCGTCGAAGCCCTCCGACGGCTGCACCGTGCGGACGATCCCCAGGTCGAACTTCTCGGCGAACTCCCAGTCGCGCTGGTCCTGGCCGGGGACGGCCATGATCGCGCCGGTGCCGTAGTCGGCCAGCACGTAGTCAGCGGCCCAGATCGGGATCTGCTGGCCGTTGACCGGGTTGACGGCGTACCGGCCCAGGAAGACGCCGGTCTTCTCGCGGTCGGTCGACAGCCGCTCGATGTCGGACGCCTTGCGGACCTCCGCCAGGTAGGCGTCGTACGCCGGGCGCTGCTCGTCGGTCACCAGCTCCGCCGCCAGGTGCGCGTCGGCGGCGACCACCATGAACGTCGCGCCGAACAGGGTGTCCGGCCGGGTCGTGTACACCGCCAGCGGCTCGCCGTCGACCACGTCGAAGGTGACGTGCGCGCCCTCGGAGCGGCCGATCCAGCTGCGCTGGGCGTTGATGACGCGGTCGGGCCACGTCGGGCCCAGGACGTCCAAGTTGTCCAGCAGCTCCTGGGCGTACTCGGTGATCTTGAAGTACCACTGCGTCAGCTCACGCTTGGTGACCTCCGCGCCGCAGCGCTCGCAGTGGCCGTCGATGACCTGCTCGTTGGCCAGCACCGTCTGGTCCACCGGGCACCAGTTGACCGGGCTCTCCTTGCGGTAGGCCAGCCCCCGCTCGTGGAACTTCAGGAACAGCCACTGGGTCCAGCGGTAGTACTCCGGGTCCGAGGTGTTCAACGTCCGGCTCCAGTCGAAGCTGGTGCCGAAGCGACGGCACGAGTCGATCGACTGCGCGATGTTGGCGTACGTGAACGTCGCCGGGTGCTCGTTGTCGCGGATCGCGGCGTTCTCGGCGTTCAGCCCGAACGAGTCGAAGCCCATCGGGTTCAGGACCTCGTAGCCGCGCAGCCACCAGTACCGGGCGATCACGTCGTGCAGTGCGAAGACCTCGGCATGACCCATGTGCAGGTCGCCGCTCGGGTAGGGGAACATCGTCAGCGCGTACCGCTTCTCGCGGGCACCGCTCAGCACCGCCTGGTCGTCGGCCACGAAGGGCTGCAGGTCGTCCCAGACGCGCTGCCACTTGGCCTCGACGGCGTGCACGTCGTACGCCGTGGGCTCGGCGGTCTCCTGCTCGGTCTGCTCGCTCATCGGTCTCTCTCGTCCTCAGGTCGGGCTGCTCGGTGGGCACAACTCCACCTGACAAAGAAAAGGCCCCTCGAGCACGAGGGGCAGCCGCATCGGATGTGTGAGCCGACGCGGCTAGGTAAGGAGCAGGGACCTGCGCATGCGCCCATGGTACCGAACCACCGGCTCGGCGCGAACCCGCGCTCCGCTCGTCAGCCGGGTCGGACCCACGCGCTGGCACGGTCGACGGCCCCGACCGCGATCGAGTACTCCTCGTAGTAGTCCTCGATGCCCGCTCGCTGAGCGGCGCGGTGGTCGGGGTGACGGGCCCACGCCTCGTGGCTGGCGCGGTCGGCGAACCGCACCAGGGTCACCCGCTCGCCGTCGTCGGCCACGAAGACCTTGTGCTCGACGTACCCGGGCATCGTGCGCGCCAGCGCGCTGGTCCTGGCCGCGTGCTCGGGGTACGCCGCGGCGTCGGCCCGCAGCCGCGAGCGGAACACGGTCATCACCTGGCCGGGCACCGGCCGCACGGGAGTCGTCACGCGCCCAGTATCCCGCGGCGCCAGCCGACCACTAGGGTCCCAGCGTGCCCGACCTGAGCCGTTACGACGACGTGCTGACCCTCCTGCGCGAGCACGCCGAGACCGAGCCGATGGTCCGGGTGGTGATCATCGGCGGGTCCGCGGCGACCGGCCGCTACGACGACCACTCCGACCTCGACGTCGAGGTCTGGTGCGACGGCCCACCCGCCACGACGTACGACGCACTGCGGGCGCTGCTCGACGACCGGTTGACCGTCGACCACGTGTGGGAGGTGCTGCGGGAGCGTTGGCCGGACGGGACCCGCCAGCTGTTCGCCCACCTCCAGCCCGACCCGGGCGACCTGTCGCGGCCTACCCGGATCCTCGACCTGGCCGTCCATCCGATGACGGGGACGGGCGTCGTCGAGATCGACCCGCGCCGGCACGGCACCCCGATCGCGCTGCACGACCCCGACGGTCTGCTGAGGCCGGCCCATGAGGACGAGGCGCCCCACGCGGCCGCCCGCGCCTCGACGATCCGCGACATCGCCGGGCGCCGGGGCACCGCGGAGTGGCTCGTCCGCCGGGCGCTCGCTCGCGGTGAGCTCGCCGAGGCGCACGCGTTCTACGTCCGGCTCGCCTTCACCCCGCTCGTGGAGCTGCTGCGCATCGAGCACTGCCCGCCCCGCCACGACTTCGGGTTGCGCTACCTCGACTCCGACCTCCCGCCGGGGTACGCCGAGCGACTCCACGAGCTGCTGCCCGGCCCCGACCTCGGTGACCGGGCCACCCGTGTCTTCACGTGGACCGACGAGCAGCTGGCGCGGTTAGGGTCGACGCCATGACCGTGCTCGACCTGTTCCGGCTCGACGGCAAGGTGGCGATCGTGACCGGCGCGAGCAGCGGACTGGGCGTCGCGTTCGCGACCGCCCTGGCCGAGGCCGGCGCCGACGTCGTGCTGGGGGCCCGCCGGGTCGAGCGTCTCGAGGAGACGGCCGAGCTGGTGCGCGCTGCCGGTCGGAGGTCCGTCACGGTCGCCACCGACGTCGCCGAGCCGGTCCAGTGCGAGGCGCTCGTCGACGCGGCGATGGCCGAGCTGGGACGGGTCGACGTCCTCGTCAACAACGCCGGGGTCGGGACCGCCGTCCCGGCGACGCGCGAGACGCCGGAGCAGTTCCGCGCCGTGATCGACGTCAACCTCAACGGTTGCTTCTGGATGGCGCAGGCGTGCGGCCGGGTGATGCAGCCGGGCTCGAGCATCATCAACATCAGCTCGGTGCTGGGCCTCACCACCGCCGGCCTGCCCCAGGCGGCCTACTCCGCGTCGAAGGCCGGCCTGGTCGGCCTGACCCGCGACCTCGCCCAGCAGTGGACCGGCCGGAAGGGGATCCGCGTCAACGCGCTCGCCCCGGGGTTCTTCGAGTCCGAGATGACCGACCAGTACCCGCCCGGCTACCTCGAGTCGCAGGAGCCGCGCATCCCCATGGGCCGCACCGGCGACCCGCGTGAGCTCGCGGCCACGGTGGTGTGGCTGGCTTCGGACGCGGCGGGTTACGTGACCGGGCAGACCGTGCCGGTCGACGGTGGCATGACGATCACCTGACCGCGTGCCGGCGCAACCACCAGAGCCCGACGAAGGGCAGCACCAGCGGGATGAACAGGTAGCCGATCCCGTAGTCCGACCACACCGTCTGGTCCGGGAACCAGTCCTCGCGCACCAGCGACAGCGTTCCGACCGCGACGACCCCGACCGCCTCGACGCTGCAGGCGGCGATCGCGACCCGGCGCGCACCCACCGTGGTACGGCGCAGGGCGAGCGTGGCGACGACGTAGACGGCCGCCGCGACCGCGGAGAGAGCGTAGGCGAGCGGTGCCGCGTCGAGGTCGGTCGCGATCTGGACGGTCGAACGAGCACCAGCCGCGACCGCGAACACGGCGTACACCGCGACCAGCACCTGCCGTCCGGTGGAGACCTTCACCTGGGCCGCACCGAGCGCACGGCGGGGCCGAGCCGGTTCGGGCACGCGAACATCGTCACGGCGGGCAGGCTACCGGGCCGTCTGACCCGCGATCCCACCGCGCGGGCCGTCCCAGCACGTGCAGCAGGAAGTCGGGCTCCTGGTGCTCGACCAGCACGGGCGCCCCCGTGGCGAGGAACGCCTCGTGAACTGCGGGCCCCGCCAAGGGCCAGCCGACCGGCTGGTGGCGCCAGTGGCACAGCAGCAGGTGTCCCGTGCGCGACCAGCGAGCCGAAGCTGTGCTCCACGGTCAAGGCGAGCTGCCGGGGACTGAGGAAGTAGCCCACCTCCGAGATCGAGATCAGGTCGAACCTGCCGGGCGGCCACTGCGCCGGCACGGCCGCCCGGCGCACCTCGACCGAGGCCAGGGCGGACGTCCGGTCGTGCGCGGCGGCGACTGCTGTCTCGCTGGCGTCGATCGCCAGGAGGTGGCCGCACCGTTCCGCGAGGTCGACAGCCAGGGCACCGACAGAGCACCCGACCTCGAGCCCCGACTCATACCGTTCGCGCGGCAGGCTGGCCAGGGTGACGGCGCGCTTGCGTCGTTCGTAGCCGGAGTCCACCTGCCAAGGGTCGTCGCGCTCACGGTGGACGTGGTCCAGCGCGTCGTCGGAGATCGGCTCGTCGTCGTCGAAGAAGATCTCCCGGTCGCGGCCGGTGCGCGTCTCCAGCGCTGCCCTCGCCACGCCCGTGGCGTCGGTGACGGCCGAGCGCGGCGCGGTCCGGCGCAGGATCGACATGACCGAGAGCTTCGCCTCCTGGGCCGGCCCGGTGAGCCGGAGCTGCCGTGCCTGCCGCCACGCCCTGTCGCGGTCATCGCCCCGGTGCCCCAGCCGGACGGGGTACTCGATCAGCCGCGCATCGGTGCGTCCGGCCGCGACGGCTGCTGCCTCACCGACGGCCCCGTGGTCGGGGTGGCCGTCCCGGCGCCACGGGGCGCAGATGACGACGCCCCGGCCATGCGTGCCGATCGTCGCCACCAGGGCGGCCACCAGCCCGGGCACCTGGTCGGCCAGCGATCCGCCGGGCATGCGGAGCGAGGACACCTCGGCGCCCGGCGCGAGGCCTGTGACCGCCGTGAGGGACGCTGCACCGGCCGTCGCCGAGATCACCTCGACTCGCCAGCCCGCGAGCGCCGCGGTGTATATCAGCCCTCCGGCACCGGCCGTCCCGTCCTCCGGGCGCACCCCGAGGACGATCAACCGGCCGGGGGCAGCAGGCAGGACGAGGTCCGGGAGGTCGGGCTCGGTCACCACGGGGCGGTTGTCGGGTCGCCCTCGCCCAGCTGCCGGCCGAGGGCGGCCTGGTCGCGCTCCGCGTGCCACTGGCGCAGGTAGAGGTCCAGGTCGGAGGCCCTGCGGGCGTGGTCCTCGTCGGTCGCCAGCGGCCCCGGGCCGAGGGCATGGGCAGCGCGCCGCAGCACGTCCTCCGCGGCCAGCGCCACGACCTGCCGGACCCGCAGCGCGGCCAGGGACCCGGAGGAGCCGGTCAGGCCACCCGCGTCCAGCGCCGTGGCGGCGTCCTCGAGGGCGCAGCGAGCACCGTGGAGCGCGGCGTCCACCGCACCGAGGTGCAGCCACGCCACTTGGTCGGGCACCCGGACCGTCACGCTCGCCAGCAACCGCCGAGCGACGCCGACGGCCCCGCCGTACCACACCGCCGCGACCCCCAGGCCTCCCCAGGCGAATCCCGGCCGCTCCAGGTACCACCCTGGCTCCCCGACCGGTCTCGCCGGCACGTCCGCGCAGTCGACCGGTCCGGAGTCGACCGCGGCCAGTCCGCGCGCCACCCACGTGCCGGGCACGACGCTCACCCCGGAGTCGTGCAGGTCGACGGCGAACAGCTGACGTTGCTCCCCCACCCACGCGCTGACCAGCGCCCGGTCGAGGTGGGCGGCGAGCGAGCACCAGTGCTTGCGCCCGCTCAGGCGGTACGACGACGCGCTCGGCAGGGCCCGCAACGGCTCACCCGGGCCCTCGGCGGCGAAGACGCCCCAGGTCCCGTCTGCCGCTGGCACGTTCGCCTGCCGCAGGATGGCCAGCGCGTCGAGGTGAGGTTCGATCACTCGTGCCACCGTGAGGTCGGCGGCTCCCAGCGAGGCGAGCGCCGACCAGAGGTGGGCTGTGCGACCCTCGCCCGGCACGGGCAGCTGATCACCCAGTTCCGCGGCCAGCTCCAGTGCTGCGGCCACGTCGGCGGCGCTGCGCGCGTGCGCGACCAGGTCGGCCAGCTGACGCCGCGACGCGTCGTCGGGCGCTCCTAGCAGGACGGGACCGTCTGTCACGGACGTACGTCGCGGCCCCAGTACCGCAGGGAACCGCAGCTGGCCAGGAAGCCGGCCGCGTCCTTCGCACCGGTCACGTCCGGGCACCCCTCGTCCGCCTCCACTCCGGCAGCCGCGAGCAGGTCGGCCGCGGCTGGCCCCAGGCCGATGAACTTGTGGTGGGCGAAGGCGTCGCTGACGAAGTCCTGGGCGCTGGCTCGGCCGGCGAGGTCGGCGGCGCCGGCGGCCGAGGGAAGCAGCGCGACCGCGTCGAAGAGCACCGACGGTCCGCCGTCGATCGCCTTGTCCGGCGTGATCGAGCCGCCGCCCTTCAGCTTGACCGGGCCGATCGCAGGAGCGACGTACTCCACGGCGGCGCCGGCCTTCTCGAACGCCGAGGTCACCGCCTCGACGATCGCCTTGTCGCTGCCGTTGGTCACCAGCACGCCGAGCTTGCGCCCGGCGAACGAGTCCGGGCCGTTCAACACGATGCTCAGCGCCGGCGACTCCGGCAGGTCTGTGCGGGTCGGCACCGCAGCCGGGGCCGGGTCGGGCAGCGGCATACCGAGCTTGTCGGCGACGCCCTGAGCGAGGTCGTCGTGGACGTTGCCCAGGTTGGCCAGCATCCGGGTGCGGATCTTCGGATCCTCCACCTTGCCGAGCTCGAAGCCGAAGGCCGCGATGATGTGGTCGCGCTCCACGTCGGTCTGACTGATGAAGAACTGCCGCGCCTGGCTGTAGTGGTCGGCGAAGGACTCGGCCCGCAGCCGCCGCGTCGCGCCCTCCTCTCGCCGCATCACGCTCTGGTAGCCCTGCTCCAGGTCGGCTCGCGGCCCCCGGTCGTCGCCGGTCAGCGAGTTGGGCTCGTAGTTGCCCCGCCCGCGTTGGTCGTTCGTCTGCATGTGGCCGTCGCGCTGGAAGTTCAGGACGGGGCAGCGCGGCGCGTTGACGGGCAGCTGGTTGAAGTTGGGGCTCCCGAGGCGCTTGAGCTGCGTGTCGAGGTAGGAGAAGTTGCGTCCCTGAAGGAGCGGGTCGTTGGTGAAGTCGACGCCCGGTACGACGTTCTGCGTGCAGAAGGCGACCTGCTCGGTCTCGGCGAACACGTTGTCCACCACCCGATCCAGGGTCAGCCGGGCAATCGTCCGGACCGGCAGGACCTCCTCCGGGATGATCTTGGTCGCGTCGAGGACGTCGAAGTCGAAGTCGTCGGCGAACTTCTCGTCGAAGACCTGCACGCCCAGCTCCCACTGGGGGAAGTCCCCGCTGTCGATGGCGGCATAGAGGTCGCGGCGGTGGAAGTCGGGGTCGGCACCGTTGATCTTGAGCGCCTCGTTCCAGACCACCGACTGCATGCCCTGCACCGGCTTCCAGTGGAACTTGACGAAGGTGTCCCGACCGCCGTCATCGACGAAGCGATAGGTGTGCACGCCGAAGCCCTCCATGAACCGGAAGGACCGCGGGATCGCCCGGTCGCTCATCGCCCACAACAGCATGTGCGTCGACTCCGGCATCAGGGACACGAAGTCCCAGAAGGTGTCATGGGCACTGGCCGCCTGTGGCCAGCCGCGGTCCTGTTCCTCCTTGACGGCGTGGACGAGGTCGGGGAACTTCATCGCGTCCTGGATGAAGAACACCGGAATGTTGTTTCCCACGATGTCCCAGTTGCCCTCGTCGGTGTAGAGCTTGACCGCGAAGCCGCGCACGTCGCGGGCCAGGTCGGCGGAGCCCAGGTTGCCCGCGACCGTGGAGAACCGGACGAAGGCCTCGGTCCGCTTGCCCTTGGTCCGGAACGGCGCTGCCCGCGTCAGGTCGGGGATGGCGTCCAGGCACTCGAGGGTCCCGTGGGCGCCGTACCCCCGGGCGTGGACGACCCGCTCGGGGATGCGCTCGTGGTCGAAGTGGAAGATCTTGTCGCGGAGCGCGAAGTCCTCGAGCGCCGTCGGCCCACGGTCCCCGACCTTGAGCGAGTTCTGGTCGTCGCTGAGCGGGGTCCCCGTCGACGTCGTCATCCGCTCGCCGCGCTTCACACCTTGGTGCAGCTCGTCCCCTTCCCCGCGCTGGTCTGGTGTGGAGGCGGGCGGTCGTTTCGTGGACATGCAGGCTCCCTCGAGACAGTGGATGCGACTGCACCCCTGGTGACGACGCTAGCGAGCGTGATCCGACGCCGGACCATCCCGAGGGGGGAGCCCCCCGGAGCACCGGGCACCACCGGAGGCGGACCTGGCGACCAGCCAGCGCGCTCACCGCGTCTGCGCCAGCCGGACGACGCACACCGCGACCGCGAGCAGCCCGATCGCCACCACCCAGAGCGAGGCGGGCTCCACCTCGAGCTGCTCGGGCGGGACGGCGGGATCGTCCGGCTGCCGCAGGACCAGCAGCGGGAGCAGGCCGACGGTGGCTACGGCGTAGCCGAGGTGCGTGAGCATGCTGTCGGGGCGGTCCGCCGGGTCCGCGGCGAGAACGAGCACGAGGTCGACCACGGTCACGACCACCAGCACCGCCTCGGCGACCAGCGCCGCCATCCGCACCGGGCGGTCGAGCGCGGGCACGCGGGTGGCCGCGCCGGCTGCCACCGCCAGCCCGGCCAGCGCGGCGGCGATGGTCCAGGCCAGAACGGTCACGACCAGGAGGCTACGACGGCTCGTCGAAGGGGAACGACCCCAGCCCCCGGCGGCCGTCGTGGCCACCGGTGCTGTTCGCCCCGCGTCCTGGCGAGCGCAGATGTCCAGGCGCAGTACAAGCGGCACGTGGAGCCGTCGCGCGACGCCTTCACGTCAGCCCGGTAACCCTGCTCCAGGACGGATACAGCTGCCCTGGTAGCAGGAGGGCCGCCCCGTTGCCCAGCCGCGGCAGTGCCGGGCGCCGTCCGCTCGGCGAAGAAGCGCCCCGAGTCCTCCTCGTCGCCCGACGTCGAGGCTGCAGACGCCACGCTCGCTCGGGCCTCCCCGGGAGGATCAGGCCCTTCACCGGCGCATCACCGACGGACGTCTCGAGGGAGGGCGTCGTGCACGCCGCGCTTGCGGGCCGTGGCCAGCAGCCCGACAATCGGCCACCATCGCCCAAGGCCGCCCAGCCTGCGCGAACCCGAGCGCGTCCGGCGCCACCAGCGCCGACCACCAGCGCCAGCATGGCCACGCCGGCGGCGATTCGTGCCACCGCCATCGGCCGTGGCCAGGCGGGCTGCCTCGGCGACCGCCCACGATCGGACACCGCGGCCGCCGAGGCCGAGAATGCCCGGGAACCACCAGGCCATCGCCGCCGGCACCGTCCCGAGCAGGATCAGGATCGCTCCTGCGCGGGGCCGCCGGCGGCGCAGAGCGGCGTCCGACGGTGAGGATGAGCAGTGCGAAGGCGGCCCGCCATGATCGCGCCGTCCAGGATGGGCATGCCGGGCTCGCTCAGGTTCCCGACGACGATGACGACGTAGAACGCGGCGACCAGTAGCGCACCGGCCACCCACCACCGCCGCGCGATGCTTGAAAGGATGCTCATGGGATCTGCCTCTCCGTGGTTCGGCCGACCCCGTGCTGCCGCTCTCTGTGTGTGGACCCAGCTCACGTCGGCGGGCGCCCCGCCAACGACCCTGCCGACGATCGACCACGCCACCAGCCAGGCCGGTGAACCAGTCGCCATCTCGTGGGCCCGGTGCTCCTACACGTCCGAGGCGATCTCGGAGCGTCGGCGCCCGGCCGCCTCCGCAGCCCACCCAGACCGTGTAGCACCTGACCCAGCGCTCGGCCAGCCCGGCGGCGAACTGCCCAGCCCGGCCGGTGGTGGCGGTGACCATACTCACGACAACCCCCAGGCGGCATGCCCGCTGGTGCGCGGGTCGGTCGCCTGAAGTCGATGCGCGGCCAACGCCTGCGCGGCGGCGCCGGTCGCGGAGTAGAGCCGGCGGCGTGGCCGCCCCTCGGCCTCGGCGACCGACGACTCCTCCCAGGTACTCGTGACGAGCCCGGCGGCCTCGAGGCGCCCCAATGCCTTGTAGAGCGTCCCGTGGGCGGTCAGCCGTCCGGCCTCGCCGTCGCCCTCAGCCAGCAACTTGGCGATCCGGTACCCGTGGAACTGGTCCTCGCCGACAGACCACAGGCCCAGCGCCGCCTCCAGGATCGAGGCCTCCAGCGGGACCAGGGCACCCGACTGCGTCGCATGTCGTGAATTATGGGACAGATATCTTCCCATAGTCAATGGGTGGTCTTGACCGGCGACCCCGGCGTCAGCCCCGACCCTGCATCAGGTCGTCCGCATTCCACATCGGTTGAGACCGTGCGAGACCGCGGCCCAGGAGGTGGCACGCTGCGGGAAGCCGTGCAGCAGCACGACAGTCGGCCCCGCGACGGGGCCGCTGTCCGCCACCTGGAACCGAAGCCCGGCCCGCGCGAAGGTCTCCAGCCGATTGGTACGGAGCGAGTCCTGCGTGGCGTGTGCTGGCGTCATCGCGTGACCCTGTGGAGGACCAGGTCGTGGAGCCTCTCCGTCATCCGCACGGGCGGTCAGGTAGGTGCAGAAGGGTTGGCGCCGACGATCGGTCGGCGAGCCCGGGTTGAGCAGGCGCAGGCCGGTGGAGGTCGTGGTGTCCCACGGGATGTGGCTGTGGCCGAACACGAGCACGTCGACGTCCGCGAACTCTGCGCTGCACCGTGCCTCACGACCCTTGGCAGAGCCGGTCTCGTGGACCACGCCGAACCGGACGCCACCGACCTCGTGGCGTGCCACCAGAGGAAGCCGTTCCCGCAGCCGTCCACGATCGTTGTTGCCGCAGACCCCAACGAGGACGCGGGCTCGGGTCTCACACGCATCCAGCAGCGACTCGTCGACCCAGTCGCCTGCGTGGAAGACGACATCGGCGTTCTCCAGCTCCCGCCACACCGAGGACGGGAGGTCGCGAGCCCGCTGGGGGACGTGGGTGTCGGCCACCAGGAGGAGCCGCGCCACTATCGCTCCACGGCGAGCCGCCGCGCCCTGTTCACCGGCGCACGGTTGCCGCCGTCTGGAGCGCGGTCCCTGGTCGTGCCCTGCGCAAGCCAATTTGTGGTCATGCGAACCAGTACCCGCCACGGCTGACTCGTACGCGTCACCGACCGGCCGGAGCTGAGGGGACTCGAACCCCTGACCCGCTGCATGCCATCGCCCAGGAATGACGGAGCCGCCACCAGCTGCGCCCTGGCGCCACCAGCAACGGCTCTCGATCGTGATCGGGTGGAGCTGAGGGGACTCGAACCCCTGACCCTCTGCATGCCATCGCCCAGGAATGACGGAGCCGCCACCAGCTGCGCCCTGGCGCCACCAGCAACGGCTCTCGATCGTGATCGGTGGAGCTGAGGGGACTCGAACCCCTGACCCTCTGCATGCCATGCAGATGCGCTACCAGCTGCGCCACAGCCCCGAGTGGGTGCTGCCCGAAGGCAACTCGCGGAATACTAACGGGCGCGTCCCAGCCCGGCGAAATCGGGCGGCACGTTCCACGCCCGCAGCCGGATCCCGGTCGGCGACTCCTCCAGCACCGCCATCGCCCCGTTGTCGAGGCCGCGCAGCGAGTTCCCCACCGCCGGCGGCCAGCCGAGCAGGGCGGCCGCGGCCAGCCGCAGGCAGCCACCGTGGGTGACGACGACCGCCGTGGCACCGGGAGCGAGCTCGGCCAGCAGCTCGTCGTACGCCGGCATCATCCGGGCGAGAACGTCATCAGGGGTCTCGGCGCCCGGCACGGGACCGAGCCGCCCGGCCAGCAGCTCCGCGTGCTGGGCGGGGAACCGGAGCGCAGCCTCGTCGAACGCGAGCCCGGTCCGCTCCCCGACGTCGAACTCCCGCAGCCGGGCGTCGAGCCGGGCGACCAGCCCGGTCTCCTTCTCGACGTACGCCGCCGTCTGGCGCGCCCGCGCCAGGTCCGACGACCAGAGCAGGGCCGGCGCGAACGAGGCGAGGCGAGGTGCCACCGCCGTGGCCTCCGCATGCCCGACCTCGTCGAGCTCGACGTCGGCGTGTCCCTGGAAGCGGCGCTCGGCGTTCCACGCGGTCCGGCCGTGCCGGACGAGCACCAGCCGGCGGCCCCCGACCGGACTCTCAGCGGTCATGCGCGACGTCGGCCGGCAGCGCGATCGTGGGGCAGTCGCGCCACAGCCGCTCGAGCGCGTAGAACCGGCGCTCCTCCTCGTGCTGCACGTGGACGACGATCTCGCCGTAGTCGATCAGGACCCAGCGACCGTCGCGCTCGCCCTCGCGGCGGATCGGCTTGGCGCCGATCTCCCGCAACTTGTCCTCGACCTCGTCGACGATCGCCTTGACCTGCCGGTCGTTGCTGCCCGAGGCGAGCAGGAAGGCGTCGGTGATGGCCAGCTGGTCGCTGACGTCGAAGGCGAGCAGGTCGGTGGCGAGCTTGTCGGACGCCGCGCGGGCGGCGGTCGTGACGAGCTCGACGGCTCGGTCGGTGGCGGTCATGCGGCTCCGTCGTCGTGGGGGAGGTCGGTGCGGGTCGGGTAGAGGCGGTGCTTGGCGATGTACTGAACCACGCCGTCGGGGACGAGGTACCACACGGGTTCCCCACTGGCGGCGCGATCACGGCAGTCGGTGGACGAGATGGCGAGCGCCGGGATCTCGACCAGCGTGACGCGGTCGGTCGGGATGCCCGCGAGGGTGGCGGCGTCCATCTCGTACCCCGGCCGGGTGCAGCCCACGAACTGCGCGAGCTCGAACAGCTGCGACGCGTCGCGCCAGGTGAAGATCTCGGCGAGCGCGTCGGCGCCGGTGATGAAGTAGAGCTCGGCGTCCGGCAGCTGCTCGCGAAGGTCGCGCAGCGTGTCGATCGTGTACGTCGGGCCGTCGCGGTCGATGTCGACCCGCGACACCCGGAAGCGCGGGTTGGCGGCGGTGGCGATGACGGTCATGAGGTAGCGGTCCTCGGCCGGCGACACCGCCCGGTCGGACTTCTGCCAGGGGTCACCTGTCGGCACGAACACGACCTCGTCGAGGTCGAACCAGGCCTGGACCTCGGAGGCGGCGACCAGGTGACCGTGGTGGATCGGGTCGAAGGTGCCACCCATGACCCCGACCCGACGGGCGGGCTCCGGAGTGGTGGCGTCGGCGGGCGTGCTCAGCTGTGCTCGCGTCCTCCGCCGAACGCGGCGAGGGCGGCCATCAGGGCCAGCAGCAGTGCCAGGATCCCGGCGCCGATGCCGTAGCTCAGCGCGGTGTTGACCTCGTGGTGGGACTCCTCGGCGACCTGCATCAAGACGGTCTGCGCGATCATCGACATGGGTGCAGCGTACCGGTCCTGCCGGGCCGGTCGCCGCTGGCTACCGGGTGTGGCCGTCCCCGGTGACGACGTACTTCGTCGACGTCATCTCGGGCAGCCCCATCGGTCCGCGCGCGTGAAGCTTCTGGGTGCTGATCCCGATCTCCGCCCCGAACCCGAACTCCGCGCCGTCGGTGAACCGGGTGGACGCGTTGACCAGCACCGCGGCGGAGTCGACCGCCGCGACGAACCGGCGCGCGGCCGACTGGTCGGCCGTCACGATCGCGTCGCTGTGGCCGCTGGAGTGCCGGTGGACGTGCTCGATCGCGGCCTCGAGGTCGGGGACGACGGCCGCCGAAATGTCGAGGGAGAGGTACTCACGGTCCCAGTCGTCGCCCGTGGCCGGCACCACGCCGTCGTACGCCGCGAAGGACTCGTCGCCGTGGACAGTGACCCCGGCCTCGCGCAGGGCCGGCACCACGACCGGGAGGAACGCGTCGGCCACCGCGGCGTGCACCAGCAGCGACTCGGCAGCGTTGCAGACGCTGGTCCGTTGGGTCTTCGCGTTGAGCACGATCGCGAGTGCCCGGTCGAGGTCGGCCGCGGCGTCGACGTAGACGTGGCAGTTCCCGGCGCCGGTCTCGATCACCGGCACGGTGGACTCCTCGACGACCGACCGGATCAGGCCGGCCCCGCCACGCGGGATCAGGACGTCGACCAGCCCGCGGGCCCGCATCAGCTCCTTGACGGTGTCGTGCCCCTCGCCCGGGACCAGCTGCACGACGTCGGCCGGCAGCCCGGACTCCTCGACCCCGGCCCGCAGCACGTCGACGATGGCAGCGTTGGAGGAGCGCGCGCTGGACGAGCCGCGCAGCAGCACGGCGTTGCCGGACTTGAGGCAGATCCCGGCCGCGTCGGCGGTGACGTTGGGTCGCGCCTCGTAGACCATCCCGACCACGCCGAACGGGACCCTGACCTGCCGCAGCTCCAGCCCGTTGGCGAGCGTGCTGCCGCGGACGACCTCGCCCACCGGGTCGGGCAGGCCCGCGACGTCCCGCAGCCCCTGCGCCATGGCGGCCACCCGGTCGCCCGTGAGGCGCAGCCGGTCGACGAGGTTGCCCGGCGTCCCCGCGCCCTCGGCCCGCGCCAGGTCGTCGGCGTTGGCGTCGAGCACGGTCCGACCCGCGGCGTCGAGCCCGTCCGCCATGGCGTGCAGCGCCGCGTCCTTCTGGCCGCGGGTGGCCAGGGCGAGGGTTCGCGAGGCGGTCCGGGCACGCCGCGCCACGGCCAGGACGTCGCTTCCCGGATGATCGGCCACGAAATCCAGCCTACGGCGGCAACCGATCGCGACTCTGCCGCGTCCATGTCAGTGAACGGGGGCACCGGCCCCCCTTGCCCGAAGGACACCCATGCAGCTTCGCTCTCTTCTGGCCGTGGGGCTCGCCGCCACGGTGACCGCCGCGGGACTCGCGGCGACCGCGCCCACCGCCGGTGCCGACGAACCCGTGCCGCTCCCGGACTCGGCCCTCGCACTCACCGCGCCCGACAAGGTCATCGCCTACGGCTACCGCGGCCGGGTCTACTCCGACCTCGGGCTGCGGCTCGTCGCCGGCCACGCCCCCGTCGAGATCTGGAGCAACCGCGCGTCCTACGACGACCCGATCACCAGCGTCTGGCGGACCGAGGGGGGCGACGTCCCGCTGCCCGCCGGGTCCATGAAGGACTTCAGCGGACTCAAGAAGTTCACCCGCCTCACGATCACTGACGTCGAGACCGGCGAGGTCGTCAAGGCGCGCCACGTCCCGGGCTGCCTCAACGGCGAGTCGCAGCGCATCCACCCCGATGCCCCGGCCCGCTCGCCGTACTCGTGGGGCTGCCCGTGGAACCCCTACACGCTGGGCTCCGTGATGGGCATCCAGGAGGGGTGGTCGAACTCGCTGTTCCCCGAGTGGACCCGGTTCAGGCTCGACCGGGGCCGCTACGACGTCACCGCCACGATCGCCGCGGAGTACGCCGAGGTCTTCGGCATCTCCGAGGAGGACGCCTCCGCGACGACCCGGCTCGTCGTGAAGAAGGAGTCGTTCGAGGGCCGTCCCGCCCGGAGCGCCGACGGTGGCGTCAGCCTCAAGCCCGCGCCGCGGCCGACCCGGTCCGCCCAGGGCGTGATGGCCGTCGACGGCGCGCCCGACCTGCGCTCGCTGCCGGCGTTCGACATCCAGCTCAACGGGCGCGGCACGGCGATCCGCTTCGCGGCCACCGTGTGGAACGGTGGCTCGGGTCCGCTGGTCGTGGACGGGTTCCGGACCACCGGCGGTGACCACATGGACGCCTATCAGTACTTCTTCGACGCCGACGGCGAGGAGACCGGCTACCAGCGGGTGGGCGAGTTCCACTTCCACGAGGCCAACCACCAGCACTGGCACTTCGAGGACTTCGCGCGCTACCGGCTGCTGAACGAGGACATGTCGCTGGCCGTCCGCTCCACGAAGGCGTCGTTCTGCCTCGCCAACACCGACGCGGTCGACTACACGGTGCCGAACGCGGACTGGAAGCCGGAGAACACCGACCTGTCGAGCGCCTGCGGTGGCGCGGGTGCGCTCTCGCTGCGCGAGGTGCTCTCCAACGGCTCGGGTGACACCTACATGCAGTACCGCGCCGGCCAGGCGTTCCGGATCGGCAACCTCCCCGACGGCGACTACTACGTCTCCGTCGAGGCGAACCCGGACGACAACGCCGATGGCCGCAACCTGGTCGAGGGCGACTACACCAACAACGACTCGCTGCGGAAGATCACCATCGGCACCAACAAGCGCACCGGTGAGCGCTGGGTCGAGGCGGAGCAGGTCGGGGTCATCGAGGAGCGGATGCCCAACTTCTTCTGATCCGCTCCACGAAGCACGAGGGCCCCGTCACCGGCCGGTGACGGGGCCCTCGTCGTACGCGAGTGGGGCGCTCAGCCCTTGCGCTCGGTGATCTTCTCGGCGGCGGCCGGGAAGACGGCGTGCAGGTCACCGACGACGCCGAAGTCGACGAGCTCGAAGATCGGCGCCTCCTCGTCCTTGTTGACGGCCACGATCGTCTTGGAGGTCTGCATCCCGGCCCGGTGCTGGATCGCACCGGAGATGCCGCCCGCGATGTAGAGCTGCGGCGAGACGGTCTTGCCGGTCTGGCCGACCTGGAAGGAGTGAGGGATCCAGCCGGAGTCGACCGCCGCACGCGACGCACCGACCGCGGCGCCGAGGGAGTCGGCGAGCTGCTCGATCGGCTCGAAGTTGCCGCCGGTGCCGCGGCCGCCGGAGACCACGATCGCGGCCTCGGTCAGGTCGGGGCGGCCCGAGGCCTGCCGCGGCTGGGAGGCCACGATCTGCGCCTTCTTCGCCGACTCGGAGACGGTTGCTGCGAACTCCTCCACCGTCGCCGCGCCGTCGGCCTCCTCGGGGGTGGCGGAGTTGGGCTTGACGGTGATGATCGGCGTGCCCTGCGTGACCTTCGCGTTCACGGTGTAGTTGCCGGCGAAGACGGACTGGGTGGTGGTGCCGTCCTCGGCCAGGTCGACCGCGTCGGTGATCAGGCCGGAGCCGATCTTGATGGCCAGCCGGCCCGCGATCTCCTTGCCCTCCAGCGTGGAGGGGATCAGCACCGCCGCGGGCGACGTCTGGTCCACCAGCTGCTGCAGCGCCTCGGCCTTCGGGGCCACCAGGTAGCCCTTGATGTCTGCGTCGTCGACGACGTAGACCTTCGCCGCGCCGTACTTCTTGACCTTCTCGGCCACCGCGGTGCCCTGGTCGCCGCCGCCGATGAACACGGCGGACGGCTCGCCGAGGCGGCGGGCGAGGGTGAGCAGCTCGTAGGTCGGCTTCTTGACCTCGCCGTCGGCGTGGTCGACCAGTACCAGGACTTCAGTCATGACTCAGGCTCCTCGAATCCGGGTCTCAGATGAACTTCGCTCAGATGAATTTCTTGGCGGCGAGGAAGTCGGTCAGCGCAGCGGCGCCGGACCCGTCCTCGTCGGTGACGATCTCGCCGGCGGTGCGCGGCGGACGCTCGGTGGTGTCGGTGACCTCGGTCCAGGAGACCGACAGCCCCACGTCACCGGCGTCGACGCCGAGGTCGCCGAGCCCGTAGGTCTCCAACGGCTTCTTCTTCGCCGCCATGATCCCCTTGAACGACGGGTAGCGGGCCTCGCCCGACTGGTCGGTCACCGAGATGACCAGCGGCATCGTGGCGCCGATGACCTCGGTCGCGACGTCGCCGTCGCGCTTGATCCGGACCTGGTCGCCCTGGGTCTCGACCACCGACGCGAACGTGACCTGCGGCAGGTCCAACCGCTCGGCCAGCATCGCCGGGACCACGCTCATCACACCGTCGGTCGACGCCATGCCGCACATCACCAGGTCCACCGCGCTCTCGGCGCCGATCTTCTCGACCGCCTTCGCCAGCACCAGGCTGGTCGCAGGAGCATCAGAGCCGGCGATCGCCTCGTCCACCACGTGCACCCCGGAGTCGGCACCCATCTGCAGCGCCTTGCGGACCGCGTCGACCCCCTTCTCAGGACCCACGCAGAGCGCGATCACCGAGACGTCCTCGGGGCTCTCGGCCTTCTCCTTGATCTGGAGCGCCTGCTCCACGGCGTACTCGTCGAGCTCCGACAGCAGACCGTCGACGCCCTCCCGGTCCACCGTCTTGTCGGACTCGAAGTGCCGGTCGGCAGTCGCGTCGGGCACGTACTTCACACAGACGACAATGTTCATGGTTGCGGCCCGAGCGGGCCCCTCCTGTTTGATCTCGAGGCGGTCGCGTCCGCGACCCCTCAGTCAACGTGGGTAGTGCTGGCGAGGTTACTAGCGGGGAACCGGCAGGCGGAACGCGGACCGCGGTGGCATCGCTCACAGCGTCGGCGGGGCGTGTCGCGGGTCACGCGGACCCGCGAGGACGTCAGGGACGGATGATCCGGTCGACGATCCGGCCGACCACGAGATAGGCGACGGCACCGATGCCCCAGTTGACCAGGGCGTTCTTGGTCTCCGCGTCGTCGCCGGTGAACTCCTTGATGCCGTTGTCGCGCGCGAAGACGCCCAGGTCGACCACATCTGCGCCGTCGAGCACGAACTCGACCAACGGGTTGCCCTCGTTGGCCTTGAGCGCTACCAGCAGCGCACCCACGGCCAGGAACAGGGCGCACAGGACGAACAGCAGCCAGACCACCTGGGCGACCCGGGTGCGGACCTTGGTCAGCGCCGACGCGCCGCCCGCCCCGCCGGCCGCCTTCTCACCGGGCTTGGTGGAGCCTGCGTCGTCCGTCTTGCCTGCCATGCGCCGGATCATAGGGGCATCGAACCCCTCACCGACCGACGAACTGCGCCTTCCCGGGACCGTTCTCGACGAACGAGCTCATGCCGATCCCGCGGTCCTCCGTGGCGAACAACGCGGCGAACTGCTGCCGCTCGATCTCCAGGCCGGTCTCGAGGTCCACCTCGAGGCCGCGGTCGATGGCCTCCTTGGCCGCCCGCACGGCGTACGTCGCGGCGCCGGAGAACTGACGCGCCCAGGTGACCGCCTCGTCGTAGACCTGGTCGGCGGGCACGACACGGTCGACCAGCCCGATCGCGAGCGCCTCGTCGGCCTTCACGAACCGGCCGCTGAAGATCAGGTCCTTCGCCCGGCTCGGGCCGACCAGCCGGGTGAGCCGCTGGGTGCCACCCGCGCCGGGGATGATGCCGAGCAGGACCTCCGGCTGCCCGAGGACGGCGTCCTCGGCGGCGAACCGCACGTCCGCGCAGAGCGCCAGCTCGCAGCCCCCACCCAGCGCGTAGCCGGTCACCGCAGCCACGACCGGCTTCGGGATCCGCGCCACCGCGCTGAACGCCGACTGGAGCTTGCCGGAGCGCTGAACCATGTCCGTGTAGCCCATGTGAGCCATCTCCTTGACGTCCGCGCCCGCGGCGAAGACCTTCTCGCCGCCGTAGACGACCACCGCCTTGACGTCGTCGCGCTCGGCGGCCTCGTGCGCCGTCGCCCGGATCTCCTCCTGCACCTGCGCGTTGAGGGCGTTCATCTTCGGCCGGTCGAGCCGGATCGTGCCGACCCCGTCAGCCACCTCGAGACGCACGAACTCCGACATCGGTCCTCCTCTGCTCGCCCGTGGCCGTCACGGGTCGGGACGGGACGAGCCTAGCCACGGGTGGAGGGCGACCTCCCATGGGCTTGAATGGCCCGGTGAGTCTCTCCCCCTGGCGCTGGCAGCACCCCGACGAGACGGCGCCGGTGTGGCCGGGACACCACCAGCGGCTCGGCGCGACCTGGTCTCCCGACTCCACGAACTTCGCGGTCTGGTCGCCCGAGGCGACGTCGATGTGGGTGTGCCTGGTCGGCGACGACGGCGACGAGACCCGCCACCAGCTCACCGAGCACACGCTCGGCGTGTGGCACGGCGCGATCCCCGACGTCCCGGTCGGCCAGCGGTACGGCTTCCGGGCCGACGGCCCCTGGGAGCCCGACCGTGGCCGCCGGTTCAATCCCGAGAAGCTGCTCCTCGACCCGTACGCGCTCGCGATCAGCGGCGAGCTCGTCGATGGTCCCGACCCGCTCCCCTACGACGTGGCCAAGCCCGCGAAGCGCAGCACCGTCGACTCCGCGTCCGCGATGCCACGCTCGGTGGTCGTCCACGACGAGTTCGACTGGGGCGGCGACCGGCCGCTGCGCACCCGGTGGCGCGACACGGTGATCTACGAGGTGCACGTCAAGGGTTTCACCCAGCTGCACAACGAGGTCCCGGAGGGGCAGCGCGGCACGTACGCCGGACTCGGCAGCCACACCGTGACGGACTACCTCAACGACCTCGGCGTCACCGCGGTCGAGCTGCTGCCCGTCCACCACTTCTTCACCGAGCCCGGCGTCGCCGACCGCGGCCTGGTCAACTACTGGGGCTACAACTCGATCGGCTTCTTCGCCCCGCACGCGGCGTACTCCTCCGCGGGCGACCGGGGCGAGCAGGTCACCGAGTTCAAGCAGATGGTGAAGAGCTTCCACGAGGCCGGCATCGAGGTGATCCTCGACGTCGTCTACAACCACACCGCGGAGGGCGGCCAGGAAGGCCCGGCGTACGCGTTCCGCGGGCTCGACGACCTCGGCTACTACAAACGGGTCGGCCCCGACTCCGACACGTACTGGGACGTCACCGGCTGCGGCAACACCGTCGACTCCACCAGCCACGGGGCGCTCCGGCTCATCCTCGACTCGCTGCGCTACTGGGTCACCGAGATGCACGTCGACGGGTTCCGGTTCGACCTCGCGTCGGCGCTCGCCCGGACCGGGCACGACATCGACATGCGCAGCGCGTTCCTCACCACGATCAGCCAGGACCCGGTGCTCCGCCACGTGAAGCTGATCGCCGAGCCCTGGGACGCCTCGATGGACGGCTACCGGGTGGGCTCGTTCCCACCGCCGTGGACCGAGTGGAACGACCGCTACCGCGACACGGTCCGCGACTTCTGGCGCGGTGAGCCCAGGGCCAGGGAGCTCGCGAGCCGGATGGCCGGATCCAGCGACCTGTACGCCGACGACGGCCGCTCGCCGTACGCCTCGGTCAACTTCGTGACCGCCCACGACGGCTTCACCGTGCGCGACGTCGTGTCGTACGAGCAGAAGCACAACGAGGCCAACGGGGAGGGCAACCGGGACGGCACCGACAACCACCGGTCCTGGAACCACGGCGCGGAAGGCGAGACCGACGACTCCGAGATCCAGGCGCTCCGCCGCCGGCAGGCGGCCAACATCATGGTCACGCTGTGCCTGTCCAGCGGTTCGCCGATGCTCACCGCCGGCGACGAGCGGGGGCGCACCCAGCGCGGCAACAACAACGCCTACTGCCAGGACAACGAGATCTCGTGGGTCGACTGGCGACCCGACGACGCGTGGCTCGACGTCTACGAGACGGTGAAGGCGGCGCTGCGGCTTCGCCGGGAGCACCCGGCCCTGCGCCAGCGCCACCACTTCGCGGGCGCGCCGACGATCGAGGGTGGCCCCAAGGACCTCGCGTGGCTGCACCCGCAGGGGCACGAGATGACCGACGCCGACTGGCACGACGACTCGCTGCGCGCCGTCGGCATGTTCGTGTCGGGCGACCCACTCCGCTCCCCCGGGCCGCGCGGCGAGCAGCAACGGGACGCGTCGTTCGTGTTCTGGTGCAACGCGGGCCCCGACCCGGTCACCGTCGCGCTCCCCGACAACGAGTGGGTGCGCAACGGCGAGGTCGTGCTGGCGACCGACCCGGACCTCGACGCCGGCACGCCGGTCGTCGCGGGTGACGAGCTCACGCTCGGCCCGCGGTCCGTGCTGGTGCTGCGCCAGACCGCCGACCCGGCGTAGGGGTCGTGGTCAGGCGGGCAGCGCGATGACGCCGAGCTCGGCGGGCGAGGCGAGCAGGTCGTTCTTCGGGACGACCCGGACGGTGTAGCCGAACGCACCGCTGCGCGCCAGCGTCACGCTGCAGTCGAACCGGTGGCGTCCGCCCTGGTAGGTCTCGGCCAGCCCGAGGCTCTCGATCGTGGTGTCGACCAGCTCGTCGTCGCCGTTGATGACGCCGTGGAGCAGCTGCACGTCGACGTCCTCGGGCGACAGCTCGCCGAGCGACACGAACGCCCGGACCGACAGCAGCGTGCCGATCTCGGGGGCGTCGCCCACCCCGCTGCTCTCGACGTGCTCCACGCGGACGCCGGACCAGCCGGCCCGCACCTGCTTCTTCCACGCCGACAGCCCGGCCGCGCCGGCGAAGTCGGAGTTCAGCTTGCGGCCGGTGATCGCGGCGGGCGTGTAGAGCTGGCGGACGTAGTCGCGCACCATCCGCGTCGCGAGGACCTTCGGACCCAGCGACTTGAGCGTGTGGCGCACCATCTCGAGCCACCGCGCCGGGACCCCGTCGGGGCCGACGTCGTAGAAGCGTGGGGCGACCTCGTTCTCGATCAGGTCGTAGAGCGCGGTGGCCTCGAGGTCGTCACGACGGTCGGGGTCCTCGACACCGTCGGCGGACGGGATCGCCCAGCCGTTGCTGCCGTCGTACCACTCGTCCCACCAGCCGTCGAGGATGGAGAGGTTCAGGCCACCGTTGAGCGCGGCCTTCATCCCGGACGTGCCGCACGCCTCGTAGGGCCGCAGCGGGTTGTTCAGCCACACGTCGCAGCCGGGGTAGAGCGGCAGTGCCATCGCGATGTCGTAGTTGGGGAGGAACACGATCCGGTGCCGGACCTCGGGGTCGTCGGCGAACCGCACCAGCTCCTGGATCAGCTTCTTGCCGCCGTCGTCGGCCGGGTGCGCCTTGCCGGCGATGACGAGCTGCACCGGGCGCTCCGGGTGGAGCAGGAGCCGCTTGAGGCGCTCAGGGTCCGAGAGCATCAGCGTGAGGCGCTTGTACGACGGCACCCGCCGCGCGAACCCGATCGTGAGGACGTCTGGGTCGAGCGCGGAGTCGATCCACGCCAGCTCGGCCGGCGCGGAGCCGCGCTTCGCCCACGACTTCGCCAGCCGGCGGCGGGCGTCCTCGATCAGCTGCTGGCGCAGCAGCCGCTTGGTGGCCCACAGGTCCTGTCCGGCCACCTTGTCGACCACCGCGAAGAAGGAGTCGGAGTCGTCGCCGTCGGCGTCGGCGCCGTTCTGGGCCGCCAGCTCGAAGACCTCGCGCCCGACCCACGTCGGCGCGTGGACCCCGTTGGTGATCGACGTGATCGGCACCTCGGCCTCGTCGAACGCCGGCCAGAGTCCGTTGAACATCTCGCGGGACACGTGACCGTGGAGCTGGGAGACGCCGTTGGCGCGCTGCGCCAGCCGGAAGCCCATCACGGCCATGTTGAAGATGCTCGGGTCACCGCCCTCGTAGTCCTCGGTGCCGAGCGCCAGGATCCGCTCGACCGGGACGCCCGGCACCGGTGACGCGCCGCCGAAGTACTGCTCGATCAGGTCACGGGCGAACCGGTCGATGCCCGCGGGGACCGGCGTGTGCGTGGTGAACACCGTCGAGCCGCGACTCACCTCGAGCGCGGTGTCGAAGTCGAGCGACGGTCCGCCCTCGACGGCCGAGAGCTCACGGATCCGCTCGAGACCGAGGAAGCCCGCGTGGCCCTCGTTGGTGTGGAACACCTCGGGCTCGGGTGAGCCGGTGATCCGGGAGTAGGCCCGCAGCGCCCGGACTCCGCCGATGCCGAGCAGCAGCTCCTGGCGGAGCCGGTGCTCGCTGGTGCCGCCGTAGAGCCGGTCGGTGACCTCGCGGAAGTGGTCGGGGTTCTCCTCGACGTCGGTGTCGAGGAGCAGCAGCGGCACCCGGCCGACGTGGGCGACCCAGATCCGAGCGGCGAGGTCGACCTCGCCGGGCATCGTGATCCGGATGGTGGTGCGCGAGCCGTCGGGCTCGTGGAGCAGCGACAGGGGCAGCTCGTCGGGGTCGAGCACCGGGTAGGTCTCCTGCTGCCAGCCCTCGCGCGAGAGGGACTGCTTGAAGTAGCCCTGGCGGTAGAGCAGCCCGACGCCGATCAGCGGGACACCGAGGTCGGACGCCGCCTTGAGGTGGTCGCCGGCGAGGATCCCGAGGCCGCCGGAGTACTGCGGCAGCACCGAGGTGATGCCGTACTCGGGCGAGAAGTACGCGATCGCGCGTGGTCCGTCGCCGCCGGACCGCTGGTACCAGCGGTCCTGGGCGAGGTAGCGCTCGAGGTTCTCCGTGGCACTGGCCAGCAGGTCGAGGAACGATCGGTCGGACGCCAGCTCCTCGAGCCGGGTGGCGGCGACCGCACCGAGCAGCCGGGCCGGGTCGCGACCGGTGGCCCGCCACACCTCGGGGTCGACAGCCGCGAAGACGTCCTGCGTCGGCGGGTGCCAGGACCAGCGGAGGTTCCCGGCCAGGGTGCCCAGGGCAGCCAAGGCCTCGGGCAGGACGGGACGGACGGTGAATCGTCGGATCGCTCGCACGGCAGGACGGTAGCGCCAAAATGTGAACGATCCAACCCGGCGGCGCCGTGGCAGGGGACGCGGCCTCCCGTGATCGTCGTAACCCCTCGCGAGCGACCGCGTTGATGGGGCGTGGCCCGAGAGGGCTCGCCCGGGCCACGCCCCGCGGTGCCGAGCGAGCCTTGCCGCGTGGGACTGCGGGGGCTACGAGGCTTGGTCGCTCGTCGCCAGGGCTCCTCGCACCTCAATGCCCGACGTCTCCCGGGCTCCTAGGAGATTTCGTGGCTCGACCTCCGACGACGAGACCGGTGCGGGCGAGACCTCGGCTTGCGTTCCCCACCCTCGATTCGCAAGTGTGGAAGGCATGGTCGGACGCATCCCCGTCACCAATGTCATGCCCCTCGTCGATCTCGGTCGCCAACCCGCCAAGGCGACCGTCGGCGAGCCCTTTCACGTCACCGCGACCGTGTTTCGCGAGGGCCACGACAAGCTCGGCGCCGAGGTGGTGCTGACCGACCCCTCCGGCGCCCAGCAGGCTCCGGTCCGGATGGTGAAGGACGGCGAGGAGCCCGACGCCTTCATCGCCTGGGTCACCCCCGACGCCGTCGGCGCGTGGTCGTTCGAGGTGCACGCGTGGTCCGACCCGATCGCCACCTGGCAGCACGCCGCCGGCCTGAAGATCCCCGCCGGGGTCGACGTGGAGCTGATGTTCACCGAGGGTCGGCTGCTGCTCGAGCGCGTGCTGAAGGGGGCCGACCCGCTCGACCGCCGGGAGACCGAGCTGGTGCGCAGCGGGATCGCCGCGGCCGCCGACTCCGAGCGGCCGGTCGCGGCCCGCCTCGCGGCGCTCCAGGACCCTGAGCTCGCGGCGGTGCTGGCCCGGCATCCGCTGCGCGAGCTGGTGACGGTGGAGGGCCCGTTCCCGGCGTACGCGGACCGGACCCGCGCGCTCTACGGCAGCTGGTACGAGTTCTTCCCGCGGTCCGAGGGCGCCACCAGGGACGAGAAGACCGGCAAGGTCACGAGCGGGTCGTTCCGGACGGCGGCCAAGCGGCTCGACGCGGTGGCCGCGATGGGCTTCGACGTGATCTACCTGCCGCCGATCCACCCGATCGGCAAGGTCAACCGGAAGGGTCCCAACAACACGCTGACGCCGGGCCCCGACGACCCCGGCTCCCCGTGGGCGATCGGCAGCAAGCACGGCGGGCACGACGCGGTCCACCCCGACCTGGGCACGCTCGCCGACTTCGACGCGTTCGTCGCCCACGCGACGTCGCTCGGGTTGGAGGTCGCGCTCGACCTGGCGCTGCAGGTGGCGCCCGACCACCCCTGGGTCACCAGCAACCCGGAGTGGTTCACGACCCGCGCCGACGGCACCATCGCGTACGCCGAGAACCCGCCCAAGAAGTACCAGGACATCTACCCGGTGAACTTCGACAACGATCCCGCCGGGATCTCCATCGAGGTGCTCCGGATCGTGCGTCACTGGATGGACCACGGCGTCCGGATCTTCCGGGTCGACAACCCGCACACGAAGCCGGTGGCGTTCTGGGAGTGGCTGCTGCGCGAGGTGCGCGCGACCGACCCCGACGTGCTGTTCCTGTCGGAGGCGTTCACGCGCCCGGCGATGATGAGGGCGCTCGGCTCGATCGGCTACCACCAGTCCTACACGTACTTCACCTGGCGCACGGCCAAGGGCGAGATCGAGGACTACCTGCGCGAGCTGTCGCGCGAGACCGACCACACCATGCGGCCCAACTTCTTCGTCAACACCCCCGACATCCTGCACGCGTTCCTCCAGTACGGCGGGCCGGCTGCGTTCAAGATCCGCGCGGTCCTGGCGGCCACCGGCGCGCCCAGCTGGGGCGTCTACGCCGGGTACGAGCTGTTCGAGCACGTGGCGGTGACGCCGGGCAGCGAGGAGTACCTCGACTCGGAGAAGTACCAGATCCGGATCCGCGACTGGGACGCCGCCGAGGCGGAGGGACGCTCCCTCGCGCCGTACCTCACCCGGCTGAACGAGGTCCGGCGCGCTCACCCCGCGCTCCAGCTGCTGCGCAACCTGACGGTCCACCCCACCGACGACGACCACGTGCTGGCGTTCAGCAAGCGGACCGCGGGTGCCGACGGGGACGACGTGGTGATCGTGGTGATCAACCTCGACCCGCACGCGACGCGGGAGACGACGGTCCACCTCGACCTGGCGGCGCTCGGCCTCGACTGGAACGACTCGTTCGTCGTCGACGACGAGATCTCGGGCGAGACCTGGACCTGGGGTGAGCACAACTACGTCCGCCTCGACCCGGGGATCGAGCCCGCCCACGTGCTCTCCGTGAGGAAGCGCCGATGACGGCGGAGCCGGTGAGCCCCGAGGGGCTCTCGATCACCCCTGAGTGGTTCAAGACGGCGGTCTTCTACGAGGTGCTCGTCCGGTCGTTCCGCGACTCGAACGCCGACGGCACGGGCGACTTCCGCGGCCTGGTGGAGAAGCTCGACTACCTCCAGTGGCTGGGCGTCGACTGCCTGTGGATCCCGCCGTTCTTCACCTCGCCGCTGCGCGACGGCGGGTACGACGTGGCCGACTACACCGGCATCCTTCCCGAGTGCGGCACGGTCGAGGACTTCCACCACTTCCTCGACGAGGCGCACCGGCGCGGGATCCGCGTGATCATCGACTTCGTCATGAACCACACGAGTGACGCCCACCCGTGGTTCCAGGAGTCGCGTCGGGACCCCGACGGGCCGTTCGGCGACTTCTACGTCTGGTCCGACAACGACGACCTCTACCAGGACGCGCGGATCATCTTCGTCGACACCGAGCCGTCCAACTGGACGTGGGACCCGGTGCGCGGCCAGTACTACTGGCACCGGTTCTTCTATCACCAGCCGGACCTGAACTTCGACAACCCGAAGGTCCACGACGCGATGCTGGAGGCGATGGACTTCTGGCTCGAGATGGGCCTCGACGGGTTCCGGCTCGACGCCGTCCCCTATCTCTACGAGCGGCCGGGGACGAACGGTGAGAACCTGCCGGAGACCCACGAGATGCTCCGGAAGGTGCGGCGGTTCGTCGACGACAAGTACCCCGGCACGGTGCTCCTCTGCGAGGCGAACCAGTGGCCCGCCGACGTCGTGGAGTACTTCGGCGATCCCGACGTCGGGGGCGACGAGTGCCACATGGCGTTCCACTTCCCGGTGATGCCCCGCATCTTCATGGCCGTCCGGCGCGAGTCGCGCTACCCGATCTCGGAGATCATGGAGCAGACACCGGCCATCCCGGACGGGTGCCAGTGGGGCATCTTCCTGCGCAACCACGACGAGCTGACGCTCGAGATGGTCACCGACGAGGACCGCGACTACATGTGGGCGGAGTACGCCACCGACCCGCGGATGAAGGCCAACATCGGCATCCGCCGCAGGCTGGCTCCCCTGCTCGACAACGACACCAACCGGATGGAGCTGTTCACCGCGCTGCTGCTGTCGCTGCCCGGGTCACCGGTCCTCTACTACGGCGACGAGATCGGGATGGGTGACAACATCTGGCTCGGCGACCGCGACGGCGTCCGGACCCCGATGCAGTGGACGCCCGACCGCAACGCGGGCTTCTCCGCCGCGACCCCCGGCCGGCTCCACCTGCCCCTGGTGCAGGACCCGGTCACCGGCTACCAGAGCGTGAACGTCGAGGCGCAGCTCGAGAACTCGTCGTCGCTGCTGCACTGGACCCGCCGGATCATCCACGCCCGCCGCAACCACCCGGCGTTCGGGCTCGGCTCGTTCGCCGACCTCGGGGGGTCGAACCCCAGCGTGCTCTCCTACGCGCGGGAGCACACCGACGCCGAGGGGAACGCCGACATCATCGTGTGCGTCAACAACCTCTCGCGCTTCCCGCAGCCGGTCGAGCTCGACCTGCGGCGTTGGGAGGGCAGCGTGCCGGTGGAGCTGATCGGCTCCGTCCCCTTCCCCGCGATCGGCGAGCTGCCGTATCTCCTGACCCTGGGTGGGTACGGGTTCTACTGGTTTCGGCTCACCCGACCCGCCGAGGAGGGACCCGCTTCGTGACCACCAACCCTGTCCACCACCCCGACGTCATGAGCGCCCTGGCCGAGTTCGTCGGCGGCGCCCGCTGGTTCGGCGGCAAGGGACGCGCGTTCGTCGTCGCCGACGTGCGGCGGATCGGCAGCCTCGGCGACCTGCGGACCTCCGGAACCCCGGTGCTGGTGCACGACCTCGTCGCCCTGGCGTACGCCGACGACCCCGACGGGGACGAGCACTACCAGCTGCCACTCGCCCTGTACGCCGAGCCGCAGACGCACCTGGAACACGCCCGGGTCGGGCGGTGGGACGACGCGGAGCACGGGCCGGTGCACGTCTACGACGCGCTGCACGACCGCGAGGCGATGTCGCTGCTGCTCGAGGCGTTCGAGCACCCGCCCGAGGGCGCGCTGCGGTTCGAGCGACTTTCGGGTCACGAGCTCGACCTGGACGCCCACTCGACCCTGCTCACCGGTGAGCAGTCGAACTCCTCGGTCGCGTTCGGCGAGGACGCGCTCCTCAAGGTGTTCCGGAAGATCACGCCCGGCCGCAACCCCGACATCACCGTCCACGACGTGCTCACCCGGGCCGGCTCCGACCACGTCGCCGCCCTCTACGGCTGGCTGCAGGCCGACTCGCTCGTCGACGGCGAGGTGCTGCACCTCGCGATGCTGCAGCAGTTCCTGCGCACCGCCAGCGACGGCTGGGAGCTGGCGCTGGCGAGCGTGCGCAACCTGTTCGCCGAGGGCGACCTCCACGCGGGCGAGGTCGGCGGCGACTTCGCGGCCGAGGCGGCCCGGCTGGGTCAGGCGCTGCGGGAGGTCCACGTGACCCTCTCGGAACACTTCCCGACCCACGTCCGCAGTGCCGACGAGCTGGCCGCCCTGGCTGCGGGGATGCACACCCGGCTCGACGCGGCCGTCGAGATCGTCCCCGAGCTCGCGGAGCACGCACCCCGCGTACACGCGGTCTTCGACGAGGTCGGCGCCATGCTCGAGGTCTCGGTCCAGCAGATCCACGCCGACCTCCACCTCGGCCAGACGCTGCGGACCGTGCGCGGCTGGAAGATCGTCGACTTCGAGGGCGAACCGGCCAGGCCGCTGGCCGAGCGGGTGCTGCCCGACTCCCCCTGGCGCGACGTCGCCGGGATGTTGCGGTCGTTCGACTACGCACCGCGGGTGGTCGAACGCACGTTCGCCGACTCCGAGCCGACCGGCGTGGAGCAGCGGGCCTACCGCGCCAACGAGTGGTCGAGCCGCAACCGGTCGGCGTTCCTCGCGGCGTACGCCGAGCGTCCCCTCACGCCCGACGAGGGGACGCTCCTCGCTGCCTACGTCGCGGACAAGGCCGTCTACGAGGCGGTCTACGAAGCACGCAACCGACCGGCCTGGGTGGGTATCCCCCTGGCCGCCCTCGCTCAGCTGGGAGCCGCATGACCACGCCACTGACCGTCCCGACCGCCGAGCTCGACCTGCTGGTGGCCGGTGAGCACGGCCACCCGCACGCGATCCTCGGGCCGCACCCTCACGACGACGGGGTGACGATCCGCGCGTTCAAACCGCTCGCGACCTCGGTCGACATCGTGATCGGTGACGACCGGGTGCCGCTGACGCACGAGCACGAAGGCATCTGGGTCGGCGTGCTGCCGGGCACCGACGTCCCCGGCTACCGGCTGGAGGTGCGCTACGACGGCCCGGCCCACGTCGTGGACGACCCCTACCGCTTCCTGCCCACCCTGGGCGAGATCGACCTGCACCTCGTCAACGAGGGCCGCCACGAGAACCTCTGGCAGGTCCTCGGGTCGCGCGTGCACCGCTACGTCGGCCCGCTCGGCGACACCGTGACCGGCACGTCGTTCGCCGTGTGGGCTCCCTCGGCGCGCGGCGTGCGCGTGAAGGGCTCCTTCAACAGCTGGGACGGCCGCGAGCACCCGATGCGCCAGCTCGGCAGCTCGGGGGTGTGGGAGCTCTTCGTGCCCGACGTCGGGTCGGGGACCGGCTACAAGTTCGTGGTGCTCGGTGCCGACGGGCAGTGGCGTGAGAAGGCCGACCCGATGGCGTTCCACACCGAGGTCCCGCCGGCGACCTCCTCGGTGGTGTTCGAGTCGACGTACACCTGGCACGACGACGCGTGGATGGCCCAGCGCCCGGACTCGCGTCCGATCGCGGAGCCGATGACCACCTACGAGGTCCACCTGGGGTCGTGGCGGAAGCGGGACGGGCGGACCCTCAGCTACCACGAGCTGGCCGACGAGCTGGTCCCGTACCTCACGGACCTCGGGTTCACCCACGTCGAGCTGCTACCGGTGATGGAGCATCCGTTCGGCGGCTCGTGGGGCTATCAGGTGACGTCGTACTACGCCCCTACCGCTCGGTTCGGCGACCCCGACGGCTTCCGGCACCTCGTCGACCGCCTCCACCAGGCCGGGATCGGGGTGATCGTCGACTGGGTGCCCGCCCACTTCCCCAAGGACGAGTTCGCGCTCGCCCGCTTCGACGGGACGCCGCTGTACGAGGACCCCAACCCCGCCCGCGGCGAGCACCCCGACTGGGGCACCTACGTCTTCAACTTCGGGCGTCGCGAGGTGCGCAACTTCCTGGTCGCGAACGCTCTCTACTGGCTCGAGGAGTTCCACGTCGACGGCCTCCGTGTCGACGCGGTCGCGTCGATGCTCTACCTCGACTACTCCCGCGAGCCCGGCGAGTGGACCCCCAACGTCCACGGCGGGCGCGAGAACCTCGAGGCCATGCAGTTCCTCCAGGAGATGAACGCCACCGTCGGCGCGCGGGTGCCCGGAGCGGTCACGATCGCGGAGGAGTCGACGTCCTGGCCTGACGTCACCCGACCCACCTCCGAGGACGGCCTCGGCTTCTACTTCAAGTGGAACATGGGGTGGATGCACGACTCGCTCGGCTACCTCCAGCACGAGCCCGTGCATCGCGGCTGGCACCACGGCGAGCTCACGTTCTCGATCGTCTACGCGTGGTCGGAGCACTTCGTGCTCCCCATCAGCCACGACGAGGTCGTGCACGGCAAGGGCTCGCTGCTGCGCAAGATGCCCGGAGACCGGTGGCAGCAGCTCGCCAACCTGCGCGCCTACCTCGCCTTCATGTGGGCCCACCCTGGCAAGCAGCTGCTCTTCATGGGCTCCGAGCTCGGCCAGGAGTCGGAGTGGGCCGAGGCGCGCGAGCTCGACTGGTGGCTGCTCGACCACCCGGAGCACCGGGGCGTGCAGGCGCTCGTCCGCGACCTCAACCGCGTCTACCGCGAGACGCCGGCCCTCTACGCGCGCGACTCCGACCCCGGGGGGTTCAGCTGGATCGACGCCAACGACGCCCCTCGCAACGTCTTCTCCTTCGTCCGACGCGGAGCGGACGGCGAGGAGCTCGTCTGCGTCGCCAACTTCGCCGCACAGCCCCACCACGGCTACCGGCTCCCGCTGCCGGCGGCCGGCACGTGGGACGAGGTCGTCAACACCGACGCCGAGGCCTACACCGGCTCCGGCGTCGGCAATCTGGGCACGGTCACGGCGAGCACCGGCGACGACGGTGGTTCGTACGCCGAGCTGGTGCTCCCGCCGCTTGCGACCGTCTGGTTCCGCCGGCGCCCCTGACCCCAGTGCGGCCCTCCAGGGCCCGACTAGGGTGAACAAGTGTCCGAGTCCGTGAGCGTCCGCACCGTCACCGACGGGGTCGCTCGCGTGGCGTGGGACGAGCGGCTCGGCGGGCTCGGGCTGGTCGAGGCGATCGGGATCGTGCAGCCGCACGTCGACCGCGCGCTGGCCGGCCACGACCGGGTCGAGGCCTGGGTCGGACCGGACGACGTCGCCGGGCAGCGGATCGCGACCTGGGTCGGCCTGCGGCGCGAGGGCGTGCGGCGAGGTGCCGCAGGGCCGGACGCCCGCACCAGCGACCGGGTCGTGTTCGCCCGTCTGAGCGGTGACCCCTCGTCGTCCGAGCCCGACGGGTTCCGGGCCCTGCTCAACTCGTTCCTTCCCCGCAAGCGGGCGATCAGCCAGCTGCTCGTGCGCGACCACGCCGACCGGGTGCTGCTGTGCCAGCTCACCTACAAGAGCGACTGGGACCTCCCGGGTGGGGTCGTGGAGGTCGGGGAGTCCCCCCAGCTCGCCGTCGCCCGCGAGGTGTCGGAGGAGCTCGGGCTCACGCTGCCCGCCGGCCGGCTCCTGCTCACCGACTGGCTCCCGCCCTGGGGCGGCTGGGACGACGCCCTGTGCCTGGTCTTCGACGGCGCCCGCCACGAACCGACCCTGCTGAACGGCATGGTCAAGCAGCCCCGTGAGATCCGCGACGCGGAGTTCTGCTCGCCCGAGCAGGTCGCCGAGCGCTGCGCCGACTTCACCGCCCGCCGCGTCGTCGCGGCACTGGCCAACGTGGACGCCGGTGCGCCGGCATACGTCGAGAGCGGCCGGCCGCCCTCCTCGGCGACCTGACCGGCGGCGGGCACCCCTCGCCAACGGGACCGCGCGCGTGCCAAGGTCCGGTATGGGCTACGTGCGGGCCTTCTCCGAAGGCGACAAGGACCAGCGGGACCTCCTCGGCGGCAAGGGAGCGAACCTTGCGGAGATGACGAAGCTGGGGCTGCCGGTCCCGCCGGGCTTCACGATCACCACCGAGGCGTGTCGCGCCTACCTGCAGCACGGGGGTGAGCCGGACGGACTCGCCGAGGAGGTCTCCGACCACCTCGGGGCGCTGGAGGAGACCATGGGGCGTCGGCTGGGCGATGCCGATGACCCGTTGCTGGTGAGCGTGCGGTCGGGTGCCAAGTTCTCGATGCCTGGGATGATGGAGACCGTCCTCAACATCGGTCTCAACGACGAGTCGGTGGCGGGCCTGGCGCGGCAGAGCGACGACAAGCGGTTCGCGCAGGACTCCTACCGGCGGCTGCTGCAGATGTTCGGCTCGACCGTGCTGGGCATCGAGTCCGAGCACTTCGCCGACGCTCTCGACTCCACGAAGCGGGACCGGGGTACCGAGAACGACCTCGACCTCGACGCCGACGCGCTGGCCGAGCTGGTCGAGACGTTCAAGGGCATCGTCCGCGATCACTCCGGCCGGGAGTTCCCGCAGGACCCGCGCGAGCAGCTGGACCTGGCTATCCGCGCGGTCTTCGACTCCTGGAACACCGACCGCGCCCGGCTCTACCGCCGACAGGAGCGGATCCCGGAGGACCTCGGCACGGCCGTGAACGTCCAGGCGATGGTGTTCGGCAACTTCGGCATGGACTCCGGTTCCGGCGTCGCGTTCACCCGTGATCCCGCCAGCGGCGCGCAGGGCGAGTACGGCGACTACCTGCAGAACGCCCAGGGCGAGGACGTCGTGGCGGGGATCCGCAACACGGTCTCGCTGGCCGACTTCGCCGAGGTCGACCGCGAGTCGCACGACGACCTGATGACGATCATGGCGCGCCTGGAGCGCCACTACCGCGACATGTGCGACATCGAGTTCACCGTCGAGCGCGGCAAGCTCTGGATGCTCCAGACCCGGGTCGGGAAGCGGACTCCGGAGGCGGCGTTCCGGATCGCGGTCCACATGGTCGACGAGGGCCTGATCGAGATGGACGAGGCGGTGCTGCGCGTGACCGGCGCCCAGCTCGCCCAGCTGATGTTCCCGCGGTTCGACGAGTCCGCGGAGCGGACCCTGCTCGCGACCGGCATGAACGCCTCCCCCGGTGCGGCCGTGGGAAAGGCGGTCTTCGACTCCGACACGGCAGTGACCTGGGCCGAGCGGGGGGACGACGTGATCCTGGTGCGCAAGGAGACCAACCCCGACGACCTGCGGGGCATGGTGGCCGCCCAGGGCATCCTCACCAGCCGTGGCGGCAAGACCTCCCACGCCGCCGTGGTGGCCCGCGGGATGGGCCGTACCTGCGTGTGCGGCGCCGAGGCGCTCGACGTCGACACCAAGGCCAAGGAGTTCCGGGTCCGCGACGGGGAGACCGTCCGCGAGGGCGACGTGATCTCGATCGACGGCACCACCGGCGAGGTGTTCGCCGGCGAGGTATCGGTCTCCGCGTCCCTCGTGGTCCGGCACTTCGAGGGCGAGAAGATCGACGACGACCTGGTCTCGGCCGTGTCGCGGATCATGGCGCACGCCGACGGCGCGCGCCGTCTCCGCGTGCGCGCCAACTCCGACACCCCCGACGACTCCTCGCGCGCTCGCCGCTTCGGTGCCCAGGGCATCGGACTCTGCCGCACCGAGCACATGTTCCTCGGCGACCGGCGCGAGCTCGTGGAGCGGCTGATCGTGGCCGAGGACGAGGCGAGCCAGACGGCCGCGCTCGACGCGCTGCTCCCCCTCCAGCGGCAGGACTTCGTGGAGATCTTCGAGGCGATGGACGGGCTGCCGGTCACGATCCGGCTGATCGACCCTCCGCTGCACGAGTTCCTCCCTGACCTGACCGACCTGTCCGTCGAGGTGGCGCTCGCCGAGGAGCGCGGGACGCCGGACGAGCACGACCGCGCGCTGCTGACCCACGTCCGCCGCCTCCACGAGCAGAACCCGATGCTGGGGCTGCGAGGAGTCCGGCTCGGGATCCAGATCCCCGGCCTGTTCCGGATGCAGGCCCGAGCGATCCTCGAGGCGGCGGCCGACCGGGTCGAGGCCGGCGGGGCGCCGTACCCGGAGATCATGATCCCGCTGGTCGCCAGCGTCCGTGAGCTCGATGTCGTGAAGAGCGACATCCTCGAGATCGCCGAGGAGGTCCAGGGCAGCCGCGGCCTGACGGTCGAGTTCACCATCGGCACGATGATCGAGCTCCCTCGTGCCGCGTTCCTCGCCGACCGGATCGCGGGCTCCGCCGACTTCTTCTCCTTCGGCACGAACGACCTGACGCAGATGGCGTGGGGCTTCTCCCGCGACGACGTCGAGGCGGCGTTCTTCTCCCGCTACTTCGACCACGGCATCTTCGACGTCTCCCCCTTCGAGTCGCTCGACCAGCTCGGGGTCGGCGGGATGGTCGAGATGGGGACGGTCAAGGGTCGCGAGACGAAACCCGACCTCAAGGTGGGCGTCTGTGGCGAGCACGGCGGCGACCCGCGGTCGATCCACTTCTTCGACTCGGTCGAGCTCGACTACGTGTCGTGCTCGCCGTTCCGGGTGCCGGTGGCCCGGCTCGAGGCCGGCCGCTCGGTGCTGGCGAAGCGGCGCGGCCGCTGACCCGAGGGCTCAGAAGAGGGCGGACGCCAGGCTCTGGCGACCGCGCAGCACGCGCGGGTCGTCGTTGCCCACCGCGCCGAACAGCGCGAGCAGGTGCTCGCGGGCCGCGTCGCGCTCCTTGCCCGACGTACGCCGCACCAGGTCGACCAGCCGGCTGAACGCGTCCTCCACGTGCCCGCCGAGCAGGTCGAGGTCGGCCACCAAGGTCTGGGCGGCCACGTCGTCGGGCGCGGCGGCCGCCGCCTCGCGGGCGGTCTGCAGGTCGACGCCGCGGGTCCGCTGGAGCAGCTTCGCCATCGCGAGCCCAGCGGCCGCCTCCGCATCGGCCGGGTTGGCGTCGACCAGCTTCTGGTACTCCGCCACCGCGCCGTCCGCGTCGTCGGCCTCGAGCGCCGCCTGCGCCGCCGCGTACCTCGGATCGGCGGCGGGCTCGGAGCCCTCCTCGTCGACCACGGGCTGGGCGGTGCGCGGCTGGTGCCGGCCGGTGATGCCCTGCGTGGTGAGCTGCTGCATCACCTGGGTCAGCGCGGCACGCAGCTCCTCCAGCGGAAGGACGTCCTGGAAGAGCGGCATCGGGCGGCCGTCGACCACGGCGACGACCAGCGGCACCGACGGGATCTGCATCGCCTGGGCGATCTGCGGCACCGCGTCGATGTCGACCAGCCCCACCAGGAACCGGCCCTCGAACTCACCCGCCAGGCTCGCGAGGTCGTCCGCGAGGTCGCCGCTCTCCGGCATCCGGGACGGCGAGTAGAACGCGAGCAGGACCGGCGCGGTCATCGACGCCTCGATGGTCCCCTGGAAGTTCTCCTCGGTGATCTGGACGTCGTACGCCCCGCCGGACCCGGCGGCCGCGCCCGACGTCGGACCGGCTCCGGAGGGTGCCGACGGGGCGGGGCGCTTGAGGCCCGACAGGTCGATGGCACCGGGACGGCTGAACGGCTGCTGCGTCATGGTGACTATCTTGGCGGACCGCCGGTCAGCGGTCGCGCCCGGACCCTAGAAGCGGGCCGGCTCCCGGTACTCGCCCCACTCGGCGCGCAGCGCGTCGCAGATCTCGCCGAGGGTGGCCTCCGCCCGGCACGCGTCGAGCATCGCGTCGATCATGTTGTCGTCGGTCCGGCTGACGTCCACCATCCGTTGGATGGCCGCGGTCACCGCGGCGTCGTCCCGCTGGCCCTTGCGCTCGGCCAGCAGCCGGACCTGCTCGATCTCGACGTCGTGGCTGACGCGGAGGATCTCGAGGTCGTGGGTGACGGAGTCCTCGTGGCAGTTGACGCCGACGATCCGCTTGTCGCCCTTCTCCAGCGCCACCTGGTACTGGAAGGCCGCCTCGGCGATCTCGGACATGAACCAGCCGTCCTCGATGCCCTGGAGCAGGCCGCGGGTCATCGGGGCCTCACCCGCGGCGGTGGCGGCGGCCAGCGCCTCGGTGTCGCCGTGGGTCAGGGTGGAGCCGCCGAGCGACAGGATCCGGTCGAAGATCGCGTTGGCCTCGGCCTCGATCTGGTCGGTCAGCGCCTCGACGTACCAGCTGCCGCCGAGCGGATCGGCGACGTTGACGACGCCGGTCTCCTCCATGATCACCTGCTGAGTGCGCAGCGCGATCTCGGCGGCCTGCTCGCTCGGCAGGGCCAGGGTCTCGTCGAGGGCGTTGGTGTGCAGGCTGTTGGTGCCGCCGAGGACGGCCGAGAGCGCCTGGATGCCGGTCCGGACCACGTTGTTGTAGGGCTGCTGCGCAGTCAGCGAGACGCCGGCGGTCTGGGTGTGGAACCGCAGCCACTGCGCCTTCTCGGTCTTGGCGCCGTAGACGTCGCGGAGCCAGCGCGCCCAGATCCGGCGGGCGGCGCGGAACTTGGCGATCTCCTCGAAGAAGTCCACGTGCGCGTCGAAGAAGAACGAGAGCCCGGGGGCGAACACGTCGACGTCGAGGCCGCGGGACAGGCCCAGCTCGACGTACCCGAAGCCGTCGGCGAGCGTGAACGCGAGCTCCTGCGCGGCGGTCGAGCCGGCCTCGCGGATGTGGTAGCCGGAGACCGAGAGCGGCTTGTACGCCGGGATCCGTTCGACGCAGTGCTCCATCAGGTCGCCGATCAGCCGCAGGTGCGGCTCGGGCGTGAAGAGCCACTCCTTCTGGGCGATGTACTCCTTGAAGATGTCGGTCTGCAGCGTGCCGTTGAGCGTGGAGGTGTCGACCCCCGCGCGCTCGGCGGCGACCAGCATCATGCAGAAGACCGGCACCGCGGGGCCGCTGATGGTCATCGAGGTGGTGACCGAGCCCAGGTCGATGCCGTGGAACAACGTCTCCATGTCCGCCACCGAGTCGATGGCCACGCCGCAGTGGCCGACCTCGCCGAGGCTCATCGGGTCGTCGGAGTCGCGGCCCATGAGGGTCGGCATGTCGAACGCGACGGAGAGTCCGCCGCCGCCCCGACCCAGGATCATGTGGTAGCGCTCGTTGGTCTGCTCGGCGTTCCCGAAGCCGGCGAACTGCCGGATCGTCCAGGTGCGACCGCGGTAGCCCGTCGGGTACAGCCCGCGCGTGAACGGGAACTCACCCGGCCACTCCGACTCGTCGGTGCCGTACGCCGGCGCGACCTCCATGCCGGACAGCGTCGTGAAGTCCACGTCGCGGACCCGCGACTGCTCGTAGCGGGTCTGCCAGCGGGACTGTGCCGTGCGGTCGTCGGTCATCTCAAGATAGTAGGACGTCCTACTACTTCCACCAACTTTCCACCGTGCGGGGTGGGGCGCAAACGTCAGCTCCCGGGGTTTCGTGAATCGCTGCGCTCGCACCTCAACCTCCGGACCCCCACACCGCGAGACCGACGCCAGCCTCGTTCCTCGGTCGGCCTCTGGCTGCCTCAGAAGTCCCCTGCGGCCTGGCGCACGGGACGGAGCAGCTCGGAGAGCCGCTGCAGGTCGCGGTCACCGAGCACGCCGAGGCCGAAGTCGGCACCGACGAGCTCGGACGTCGCGGACTCGACGACCGCCCGGCCGGAGGGCGTGATCTCGGCCAGCACGGCCCGGCCGTCCTCGGGGTGGGGCCGCCGGACGACGTGACCGTCGGCCTCGAGCTTGCGCACGATCGAGGTGACCGAGGTCGGGTGGACCTGCAGCCGCTCCCCCATCTTCCCCAGCGGCAGCGAGCCCCGCGAGGAGAACGTGAGCAGCACCAGTGCCTCGTAGCGCGCGAACGTGAGCCCGTGCGGCTTGAGGAGCGCGTCCAGCCGGCCGATGACGAGCTGCTGGACCCGCATGAGGGACGTCACCGCGTGCATGGCAGGCACGCCGGGCCAGCGGTCGGTCCACTGGCGGGCCGCCTCGTCGATCGGGTCGAACGGGAGCCGCGCCATGGGACTAGTTGACCACCCGCGGACCGCGCAGGCCCGAGCGCTGCACCACCCGCTGGATGGCGAGGTCGCGCTCGTCGGGGCGGCCGACGAATCGGATGTCGCGCAGCCCCTGCTCCTGGGCGGCCGACTCGAACACGAAGTGGCCGTACCCGAGGATCCTGCCGATCAGGGGCTTGGCCACCGTGATGTCGAGGATCCTGGACAGCGGCATGGTCGCCTGCTCACGTGACAGCACCCCGTGCACCCGGAACACCCGCATGTTGGTGATGACGAACCGGTCGACCCGGTTCTGCAGCCACGACCAGCCGCCGTGCAGCACGAGCGCCAGGGCCAGCACGAACGGGAACCACGCGAGGTCGGCGTGCACCAGCGGGAGCGAGAGGACCAGGGCCAGCGCGACCAGCCCCTCGACCGCCGGCCGGACGTAGGCGACCCAGTGCCGGCGTACCTCGTCGACGATGACCTCGCCCTCGTCGCGCAGCAGGTGCCGGCGGATGTCGGGCTCGGTGATCGACGTCAGCAGACCCATGTCGCGCCCGGGTCAGACCAGGGCGCCGAAGAAGCGGATGACGGCGCGGAACAGCTGCTCGGCGAGGTTCCAGGTCTGGCTCGCGCCGGACTTGGCGGCGTCGGCCAGACCGCTCGGGTCGGTGAACATCCAGAAGCCGAGGAAGACCACGACCACGGCCAGCACGGCCTTCTTGGCGTTCATCGCTTCACTCCGTTCCGGTCACAGCGCAGGACCGGATCATCATGTCGTGGCGGACTCGTCGAGCGTACGAGGCGCGCCGGGGGTCGCGGCGGGTCGGGGCAGGGTGAACCGGATGGTCGTGCCCGGCCCCACCGGCTCCGCGACCCAGATCCGCCCGCCGTGCCGGTTGACCACGCGCTCACAGATCGCGAGGCCGAGCCCCTGCCCGGCGTACTCCCCGGCGTGGGCGCGCGCGAACGAGTCGAAGACCCGGTCGCGCATGTCGGGCGGGATCCCGATGCCGTTGTCGCTGACCGAGACCTCCAGGACGTCGTCGAGCTCCTCAGCGGTGACCGCGACGTCCGGCCGCACGCCTGGCGCGACGTACTTCGCGGCGTTGCCGATCAGGTTGTCGAGCAGCTGGCGGACGAGCACCCGGTCGCCGTTCACCGCCATCCCCGGCTGGACCGCGATCCGAGGCCGGCTCGCTCCGTCGCGCCGCAGCGACGCCACGTCCTCGGCCACCGCGGAGAGGTCGAGCACGTCGACGTCGAGCTCCTGGTCGCGGGCGACCGTGAACCCCAGCAGGTCGTCGATGAAGGCACGCATGTGCCCGGACGCGCCCTGCGCGCGCTCCACCATGGGCAGCAGCCGGGCGCTCGCGACCTCGGGCTGGGCGGCGAGCGCGTCACCCAGGTTCTCCAGCCACCCGTTGACGACGGTGAGCGGGTTCTTGAGGTCGTGGGCGACGACCCCGGCGAAGGCCACCAGCTGGTCGCGCTCGTCCTGCTCGCGGGTGACGTCGCGGAAGCTGCACACCGCGAACCGGGGGCCGAGGTCCTCCTCCCCCTCGACCAGCGTCACCGACACCGAGAGCACCCGGTCGGGGCCGTGGGGGTCCCGCAGCCGGAAGAGCTCCTCGAGCACCTCCTCACCGGCGAACGCCCTCACGAACGGCAGGTCGGCGAAAGGCAGCGGCTCCCCGGTCAGCGTGACCAGCTCGCGGCCGCCACCGGCCGGGTCGTCGGGCGGCACGAGCCGGTCCTGGTCGCCGATCACCGACCGGGCCGCCGGGTTGCGGATCCCGAGCGTGCCGTCGCTGGCGAGCACGAGCACCCCCTCGTCGAGGTGGGCGATGACCGCCTCCAGCAGCGTCGCCCGGGCATCGGAGCGCCGTTCGGCCGCCTGGGCCCGCACCGTCGCGTCCCGCCGCTCGTCGCGCGCGAACGAGATCGCGAGCGTGGTGAGCACCAGCGTGACGACGAAGGCCTCCGAGATGGCGGCACTCTGGTAGGCCGAGGCGAGCGCGAACGGACCGCGCCCGTCGAGCGTCGCGAGTACCGCGAACGTGCCGACCAGCACGGCCAGCAGGACAGCGGCCGCCGCCGGCAGCCGGAACGCGGCCCAGACGGCGCCCAGCACCAGCGGGAAGGCGTACGGCGGCGGGTCGGGTGAGAACGACGTCACGGCGAGGGCGGCCACTGCCAGGAGCACCACCGCGGTCTCCGCCAGTCGCAGCGGCCGCTGCTCGACCTCGGCCCACCACGTCCGGACGCCGAGGTCGGGCCGCGGGAGCGCCAGCAGGCCGAGGGCGGTGATCGCCAGGATCCAGCTGACGTTGCGGATGATCGTGAGCACCAGCTCCTCGAAGCCCAGTGGCGGGAGCAGGAACATCCCGGTCCCGCGCAGCGCCGCCGCGAGCGTGCCGGCCGCGATGCAGGCGGCCAGGAAGCCGATGAGGTCGGTCAGCCGACCGATCGGCCGGTCGCCCCCGGTCCCCCAGACGCCCGGCGCGAGCTGCACGAACAGCAACCGCCAGACGAACGGCGTCGAGACCCCGAGCAGGACGGCCACGGACACCATGAGGACGTCCCCGCCGGTGAGCACCACCGCGAGGCCGGTGGCCGCGGCGATCCCCGCCAGGTCCCACGGCAGGCTGCGACGGGTCGACGTCGCCAGCCACAGCGCCGAGACGCCGTACACCGGTGCGATCAGGTTGATGCCCGACGACTCGTGGTACGTCGCGCGACCCGCCTCGCCGGCCGCGAAGGTCAGCCCGGCGAACACCACGAAGCGGAGCGCGGTCCACGACGCACTCCTGCTGACCGGGGTTGCCACGGCCCTCAGTATGGCTGCTCGACCGGTCGTCGAGGGACCGGCTCGCGGGCTCAGTCGGTGAATGCCTCGAGCAGCTCGTCGGCCGCCGCATAGGGGTCACTGTCGCCGGCGGCGACCGCGGCCGCCAGGTCGTCGAGCTCGCTGCGGCCGTGGACGTCGCCCCAGCGGGCGCGCAGGGCGGTGACGGCGATCGCCTCGATCTCGTCGCGGGCGCGCCGGGTCCGGCGCTCGGCGAGCTGCCCCGACTGGGCGAGCCACGCGTGGTGCCGGCCGATCTCCTCCACCAGGTCGTCCACGCCCTCGCCGCGGGACGCGACGGTCTTCACGATCGGCGGCCGCCACCCGCCCTCGGGGCGCTCGGCCAGCGCCAGCATCGACCTGAGCTCGCGCCGTACCTGGTCGGCACCGTCCCGGTCGGCCTTGTTGATGACGTAGACGTCCCCGATCTCGAGGATGCCGGCCTTGGCGGCCTGGATCCCGTCCCCCATGCCCGGCGCCATGAGCACCAGGGTCGTGTCGGCGAGCCCCGCGATCTCGACCTCGCTCTGCCCGACCCCCACCGTCTCGACCAGGATCACGTCGCACCCGGCGGCGTCGAGCACGCGCAGCGCCTGCGGGGTCGTCCACGACAGGCCACCCAGGTGGCCGCGCGAGGCCATGGAGCGGATGTAGACGCCGCGGTCCAGCGCGTGGTCCTGCATCCGCACCCGGTCACCGAGCAGCGCGCCGCCGGAGAACGGTGACGACGGGTCGACCGCCAGGACCCCCACCCGTTGGTCGGCCCGGCGCAGCGCGCCGACCAGCGCGTTCGTCGAGGTGGACTTGCCGACCCCGGGCGAGCCGGTGATCCCGACGACGTGGGCGCTCCCGGCGTACGGCGCGAGGCCGGCCATCACCTCGCGCAGGAGCGGCGAGGCGTCTTCGACGAGCGAGATCAGGCGCGCGACCGCACGCGCGTCACCCTCGCGGGCGCGCTCGACGAGCTCCGAGACGTTGCCGGACGAGCGCCGCCGCACGGCGGTCGACCCGGTCTGGACTCCTTCGCTCACGCAGGCACACGGATGATGAGGGCGTCGCCCTGTCCGCCGCCGCCGCAGAGGGCAGCCGCGCCCACGCCGCCGCCCCGGCGCTTCAGCTCGAGGGCGAGGTGGAGCACGATCCGGGCGCCGGACATGCCCACCGGGTGACCGAGCGCGATCGCGCCGCCGTTGACGTTCACGACGTCCTGCGACACGCCGAGCTGACGCGCGGACTCGATGCCGACGGCGGCGAACGCCTCGTTCAGCTCGAACAGGTCGATGTCGGAGACCGCGATCCCCTCCTTGGCCGCGGCCTGCTCGATCGCCCGGGCCGGCTGCAGCTGGAGGGTGGAGTCGGGTCCTGCGACCTGGCCGGACGCGCCGACCTCGGCGAGCCAGCTGAGGCCGAGCTCCTCGGCCTTGGCCCTGCTCATCACGATCACGGCCGCGGCGCCGTCAGAGATCTGGGACGCCGAGCCGGCGGTGATCGTGCCGTCCTTGGAGACGGGTCGGAGCCCGGCCAGGGTCTCGACCGTGGTGTCGCCGCGGACGCCCTCGTCCTCGGCGACGGTGAGGTCTCCCTTGCGCGACGGGATCGTCACCGGGACGACCTCGTCGTCGAAGACGCCGTTCTTCCAGGCCAGGGCGGCCCGCTGGTGCGACTGGGCCGCGAACGCGTCCTGCTCCTCACGGGTCAGGTGTGCTCCGGCGGCGTTGCAGCTCTCGGTGAGGTTGATCATCGCCTGGTCGGTGAACTGGTCGTAGAGAGCGTCGTGGGCCATCGAGTCGACCAGCGCGGTGTCGCCGTACTTGAACCCCTCGCGCGACTTCGGGAGCAGGTGCGGCGCCTGGGTCATGGACTCCATCCCGCCCGCGACGACGACCTCGTGCTCACCGGCCCGGATCAGCTGGTCGGCCAGCGCGATCGCGTTGATGCCGGAGAGGCAGACCTTGTTGATGGTGATCGAGGGGACCGTCATCGGGATGCCGGCCTTGACCGCAGCCTGGCGGGCGGTGATCTGGCCGGCCCCGGCCTGGATGACCTGGCCCATGATCACGTAGTCGACCTGCTCGCCGCTCACACCCGCCTTGTCCAGGGCGCCCTGGATGGCGACGCCACCGAGGTCGGCCGCCGACTGACCCTTGAAGCCGCCGAGCAGGCGGCCGATCGGGGTGCGCGCCCCCGCGACGATCACGCTGGTCGGACGAGCAGAGTCGGACATGGTGGTGCCTCCATCGCGGACGTGGTGTGTCCTGGCGACGATACCTACCGGAGACCGACCACCGGGAGTGGGTGCGGCGTGAGGAACTCCTCACACCCGCTCGCCCGAGGAGGCCTGCAGCGACCACGATGGGCGCATGACTCCGCTGGACGTGCCCGAGCACCTCGTCACCGCGATCGACCACGTCGGCATCGCCGTGCCCGACCTCGACGAGGCCATCGCGTTCTACCGCGACGTGTACGGCATGCGGGTGCTGCACGAGGAGACGAACGAGGAGCAGGGCGTGCGCGAGGCGATGGTCGGGGTCGGCGACGCGACCCCTGGCGCCCCCTGCCTCCAGCTGCTGGCGCCGCTGTCCGACGACTCCACGATCGCGAAGTTCCTCGACCGCGCCGGCCCCGGTCTCCAGCAGCTCGCGCTCCGCGTCACCGACGTCGAGGAGGTCGCCGCCGTGCTCCGGTCCCGCGGGCTGCGGGTGCTGTACGACGAGCCGCGGCGCGGCACCTCCGACAGCCGCGTCAACTTCGTCCACCCCAAGGACGCCGGCGGCGTCCTGGTCGAGCTGGTCGAGCCCGCACCCGGAGGCTGAGGTGCAAGCACCGTGAGCCACCACACCAGCGAGCACTCGACGCCGGCGGTAGTGCGTGCGTTGCCGTGGAGACGACCGGGCACTGACCGCATGGGGTGCGTCACACCTGGCTGCGCCCGGGGTGACTGCTCGGTATCTTCACCGCAGCCCCACCACCACCCCCTCGAGGAGTGACCGTGCACAGCATCCTGGAAGCGATCCAGTCCGGCGAGGCGAGCGCGGAGGACTTCGCGCACCTCGAGCTTCCCGAGTCCTACCGGGCCGCGTTCGTGAAGAAGGACGAGGTCGACCTCTTCGAGGGGCTGGCCAGCCGGGACAAGGACCCCCGCAAGAGCCTCCACGTCGACGACGTGGCGCTCCCCGAGCTCGGCCCGGGTGAGGCGCTGGTGGCGGTGATGGCGAGCGCCATCAACTACAACACCGTCTGGACGTCGATCTTCGAGCCGCTCCCGACGTTCGGTTTCCTGGAGAAGTACGGCCGGATGTCGCCGCTCGCCGCCCGCCACGACCTGCCGTACCACGTCGTCGGCTCGGACCTGTCCGGTGTGGTGCTGAAGACCGGGGTGGGCGTGCACTCCTGGGCCCCCGGCGACCGGGTGGTCGCCCACTGCCTGTCCGTCGAGCTCGAGCACCCCGACGGCCACGGCGACACGATGCTCGACCCCGAGCAGCGGATCTGGGGCTTCGAGACCAACTTCGGCGGTCTCGCGGACATCGCGCTCGTCAAGGCGAACCAGCTGATGCCCAAGCCCGAGCACCTCACGTGGGAGGAGGCCGCCTCCCCCGGGCTCGTGAACTGCACGGCGTACCGCCAGCTGGTCAGCAAGAACGGCGGCGACATGAAACAGGGCGACAACGTCCTGATCTGGGGCGCCTCCGGCGGCCTCGGCGGCTTCGCCACCCAGTACGCGCTCAACGGCGGTGGGACGCCGGTCTGCGTGGTCTCGAGCGAGGAGAAGGCCGAGATCTGCCGCCGGATGGGCGCCGAGCTGGTCATCAACCGGTCCGAGGAGGACTACCGGTTCTGGAACGACGAGAACACCCAGCAGAACCCGAAGGAGTGGAGGCGCTTCGGAGCCAGGATCCGTGAGCTCACCGGCGGCGAGGACATCGACATCGTGTTCGAGCACCCCGGCCGCGAGACGTTCGGCGCGAGCGTGTTCGTCACCCGTAAGGGCGGCACGATCACGACCTGCGCCTCGACGTCCGGCTTCATGCACGAGTACGACAACCGGTACCTCTGGATGAGCCTCAAGCGGATCATCAGCTCCCACTTCGCCAACTACCGCGAGTCGTGGGAGGCGAACCGGCTGATCGCCAAGGGCAAGATCCACCCCACCCTCTCGCGGACGTACTCCCTCGACGAGGTCGGCCAGGCCGCGCTCGACGTTCACCACAACAAGCACCAGGGCAAGGTCGGCGTGCTCTGCCTCGCTCCCGAGGAGGGCCAGGGCGTGCGCGACGAGGAGCTGCGCGCCCAGCACGCGGACGCGATCAACCGCTTCCGCGGGGTCTGAGACCCACCTGACACCGCCGCGGCGCGAGCCGGGGTGGGAACGGCGTGCCGGATCGGGGAGACTGGGCCGAGCAACCTGCTCACGATCCCCCGGGAAGAGGTAACGCCCCCATGAGCGACAGCGGCCTGTCCATCTTCGACGACGACGACGAGCCGGACACCGGCGACACCGACGCCCCGAGGACGACCGGTCGGGCGACCGAGACCGAGGAGCCGCCGTCACCGCGGGCCTCGGGAGCTGCCGGGGTGCCTGACGACACCGAGGTCACGAAGGTGATCCCGGTGCTCGACGCCGACGCGCCCGAGCCGGTCCAGGAGGACCCTGAACCCACGCAGCCGGTCGCCGTCGTCCCGCCCGCGCCCGCCTCCCGCCCCACGCTCGCACCGACGCCGCGGCCCGCCACCGCACCGACTCCCGCGCCGGCGGCGCGCACGCTGCCGCCGCTCGCCGCCACGCCGGCCGCGCCCAGCTTCCCCGTCGTACGTCGTGGCGGCTACGACAAGGGCGCCGTCGACTCCCGGGTCCGCCAGCTGACGGCGGAGAAGTCGGGCCTGTCCAGCTCGCTCACCGAGTCGGAGAAGCGGGTGCTCGAGCTGGAGAGCCAGCTCGAGGATGCCCGCCAGCAGCTCAAGGAGAACCTCAGCCCGTCGTACGCCGGACTGGGCGGCCGGGCCTCCGCCATGCTGCGGCTGGCCGACGAGGAGGCCTCCGAGATCCGGACCGCGGCCGAGCGCGACGCCGAGGACGTCCGCACCCACGCCAACCACGACGCCGGTGCTATCCGCGCGGACGCCGCCCGTGAGGCCGAGGACATGCGGCTCGTGCAGCTCAAGGACCTCGACGACACCCGCGAGCGGCTGCTGGCCGACGCCGAACGCGACCGCTCGCTGGCACAGGCCGAGTCCGAGGACCTGCTGGCCTCGGCCAAGCGCGAGGCCGACCAGGTCCGGCTGGCCGCCCAGCAGGAGGCCAACGACCTGCGCACCGGCGCCAAGCGCGAATCCGAGCAGCTGCGGGCGGCCGCCGACCGCGAGGTCCAGGAGGCGCGCCGGACCCTCGCCGTGGAGAAGGAGCGGCTCACCAAGGAGGCCGCCGAGCACCACACCACGGCGACCGGCGAGACCCAGCGGCTGGTGGCGGAGGCGGAGCAGCGGGCGAACGCCGCCGAGGAGCGCTCCCGCGCCGCGACGAAGCAGGCAACGGCCCACCGGCAGCAGGCTCAGACCGAGGCCGACGCCACGCTGGCCCGGGCCCGCCGCGAGGCCGAGCAGATCGTCACCTCGGCCCGCACCCAGGCCACCTCGATCTCGGCCACCGGCACCGCTGAGGCCGACCGCGAGCTCGCGGCGGTGAAGGCCGAGGTGGAGCGGCTGACCAAGCGTCGCGACGCGGTCGCCGCCCAGCTCGCGTCGCTCCGTGACGTGGTCGACGGCTTCGGTCAGGACGACGAGAGTTGAGCACCGAGCCGGACGCCGCGTCCACGCCGGCCGAGGAGGGCAACGAGCAGCCAGCCCCCAGCCACGACCAGCACGGCCATGACGAGCACGGGCACGACCGGCACGACCACTACGGCAGCCCCGGCGTCCCCTTCGAGCGGCACTCCCCGTTCTACCTGGGCTTCTTCGGTGGACTGGGCGTGCTCCTGGCGTACTGGCTCGGCACCCAGGTGCTGGCGATCTCCTCGGTCCTGGTGCTCATCGTCGTCGCGATGTTCCTCGCCGCCGGTCTCAACCCGGTCGTCGAGTTCTTCATCGGTCGCGGGCTCAAACGCTCGTGGGCCGTGCTGGCGGTCATCGTCGGGGTGCTGATCGCCCTGGGCCTGTTCGTGCTCGCGATCGTGCCGGTGATCAGCGACCAGGTGACCGCGCTGACCCGGAACGCCCCGGGCTGGCTGGACCAGCTCCAGAAGAACTCCACGGTGCAGGAGCTCGACGCCAAGTACGAAGTGATCTCCCGGGTCCGTGAGTACGTCGAGAAGGGCGACTTCGCCGGCAGCATCTTCGGCGGCGTGCTCGGCGTCGGGTTGGCCGTGCTCTCGGCGCTCGCCAACGCGTTCATCGTGACCGTGCTGATGCTCTACTTCCTCTCCTCGCTGGAGAAGACCAAGCACGCGTTCTACCGGCTCGCCCCGCGCTCACGTCGCGACCGCGTCGCCATGCTCGGCGACCGGGTGATCGCCAGCGTCGGCGGGTACGTGTCCGGCGCGTTCGTCGTCGCGTCGTGCGCCGGCATCACGTCGCTGATCTTCCTGTTCGCGGTCGGCCTCGGGGAGTACGCCGTGGCGCTCGCCTTCGTGGTCGCGCTGCTCGACGTGATCCCGATGATCGGGGCGACGATCGGCGCGGTCCTGGTGACCGCGATCGGCTTCGCGACCGACGTAAAGATCGGGATCGCGTGCGCGATCTTCTACCTGATCTACCAGCAGCTGGAGAACTACGTGATCTACCCGCGGGTGATGTCACGCTCGGTCGACATCCCGGGAGCCGTCACGGTGATCGCCGCCCTGGTCGGTGCCACCCTGCTCGGCGTGGTGGGTGCGCTGCTCGCGATCCCGACCGCCGCCGCGATCCTGATGATCACGCGCGAGGTCTTCATCCGGAGGCAGGACGCCCGCTAGCCCGGTGGCCGCGGTCAGCCCTGCGGGCCGATGAACGAGTCGATCATCGCGCCCTTGCCGCCAGCAGGCCCGTACACGACGGCCGGGATCCCGCCGGTCGCCCACGGCTCCACCAGCTGGGGCGACAGGACCAGCGCTGTCCCGGCATCGAGCTGGACTCGGGGGCAGCCGGTCCCACCGAGGAAGACCACGACCTCGTGGAACATCGGGCCGGAGCCGAACGGGTCCGTGCCCTCGAACCGGAGCACGACCCACTCGAAGCCGTTGGCGGAGGACGCACAGCGCAGCCGCGTCTGCTCCCCTCCGGCCAGGGCGCGATAGGCCGCCGCAGCGCTGTCCGACCGGGCAGCGTAGGTGAGGGACACCGGCCCGCTGCCGGCTTCACGCGAGTAGGCACAGACACTGAGGCGAACCGGAGCGAACCCGATCAGTCCCTCCCGCGAGAAGGTCTGGGCCGGCTCGGGCACGTCGTCGAGCTCCGGCGGGCAGAGCTCCGTCGGACGGGCGGAGGCGAGGATGTCGGCGCGCAGGCCGGAGTCGTCGGACGCAACGGTCAGGGTGGTCCCGTACGCCTCGACGGTCTCCTGCACCCACTCGTCACCGGGGAGATCCACACTGCCGGGTGCGAGGTCGGTGCCAAGCCAGACGTACGGCGCCCGGTGCCCGCCCGGGAAGTCGCCCTCGACGTAGGTCGAGCACAGGTCCGTCAGCGCGACCGGGCGGCCGACGTACCCCGGTGCCTGGGACCTCTCGTCGCAAAGGATGTTCCCGTCGATCGGGGCCGCGGACCAGCCCCAGTCAGCGGGCACAGACACGGTCAGCCCCTGCCACGACTCGGCCCGCCAGTCCGTCGGGGCGGGATCCACAGCCACGGGCGGCGCGTCCCCGTCGGGCGTCGCCACCCGGTCGCCGAGCACGGCCACCGCGGTCACGGTCGCCGCCACTGCCAGCGCCGCGCCGCCGGCGACCCGTCGCGCCCGGTGCGGCCGGTACGACGGAGCGACCCGGGCCACCGCAGCCGGCGAGGTATCGACATCATCGGCCCGCTCACGCAGGCTCTCGTGCAGCAGGTCGTGCAGAGGGCGGTCATCCATCACGGTCCTCCTCGGCCAGGCGGGTGCGGAGGGCGGTGAGCGCCCGGTGCACGTGGCTGCGCGCGGTGACCCCGGAGATGCCCAGCACCGCGGCGATCTCCGGGTAGTCGAGGTCCTCGTAGAACCGGAGCACGACCGCCGCTCGCTGCCGAGCCGGCAGCGTGCCGCACACCTCCCAGACCAGGTCCCGCTGCGCGTGCGCGGCAGCGGGGTCGGTGTGCACCCGCTCGCGCACCTCGGCCACCGGCGACTCGCGCCGTCCCCAGCGACGCCAACCGCTGACGTGGGCGTTCACCACCATCCGACGGACGTACGCGTCGGGGTCGCGGGTGTGCCGGACCCGGTCCCAGTGGCGCAGTGCGTCGGTCAGGGCCGACTGCACGGCCTCCTCGGCGGCATCCTGCGAGCGGGTCACCAGGTAGGCGAACCGCAGCAGCGCGGGCACGCGCCCGCTCACCCACTCCTCGTAGGTGAGGCCGCTCGCCGGCGGACTGTCCACGTCCACATCCACGCACGACCCACGCCGTACGACCGGCAGATGTTGCAGCGAGCCTCAGGAAATCTCGCGGGCGCCCGGCTCGCCGAGCTTCACCAGCACCACGCCGAGCACGATCGCCGCGCCACCGACGAACTGCACCGGCCGGGGCAGCTCCCCGAGGGCCAACCAGGCGAAGACCAACGCGAACAGCACCTCGAGCAGTCCGGTGAACGAGGCCAGCCGCGCTCCGAGCGTCCGGACCGCCATGATCCCGGCGACGTACGGCACGCAGCAGGTGATGAGGCCGAGGGCGACGACCGCCAGCCAGAACGGCACCTCGACGTCCTGGTACGACGCCGGCGCGGTGCTCCAGGTCATGTCGAGGACCCCGATGGCACCGGCGAGCAGGAGGCCCACCGCCCCGACCACGAGTCCGGCCGAGGCCAGCACGACCGGCGGCAGCCCGTTGCCCTCCTGGGCCGACATGAGGAAGAACGTCGCGCAGCCGAGCATGGCCAGCAGCGCCCACACGACGCCGACGGGGTCGAGGTCGGCCCCCGACAGCAGGTCGAGGACCAGGACCAGTCCCAGCCCGGCGGTCACGCCGCCGGCGGCGGTCAGCAGCCCCGGTCGCTGGGCGTGCCGGACCCAGAGCCAGAACACGACGGCCGCGGGGGCGGTGAACTCGATCAGGAGCGCCACGCCGACCTGCATCCGCTCGACCGCGCTGAAGTAGGCGAGCTGGGCGCCGACGACACCGACAAGGCCGAACATGGTCACGAACCGCGCGTTGTCGCGCAGCAGGTGCCAGCGTCCGCGCAGCACGATCAGCCCCGGAACGGCGAGCACCAGTGCCGCGAGCGTGATCCGCGCGGTGACGGCCGCGCCGGGCGACCAGCCGGTCACGAGCAGCCCCTTGGCGATCGTGCCCGACATCCCGAACGACATCGCCGTGAGGATGGCGAAGGCGAACCCGGCCCGCGTCGAGCGGCCCGTGGTCACCGCCGGGTTGTCATGAGTCAACGTCGCCATGACATGTGACGCTACGCCGGTTCGATGTAAGGTGTCAACATGGTTTTCGCTTATGACAGCGAGATGTCCCTGCAGGCGGCCACGGAGCTCGTGAACACCGCCTCCGAGCCCGACACCCTGACCGCCGTCGCCGACCTCGACGACCTCCTCGGGCGCTATCGCTACACCGGCCGGCACGAGCACACGTCGGGTGAGCTCGAGTCGGTCCGAGACCTCCGGCCCCGGCTCCGCTCGCTGCTGCTGGCCGAGCGCGACGACGCCGTGGGGCTGGTCAACGAGATCCTCGCCGAGGTGACGCTGCGCCCCGAGCTGGTGCGTCACGACGAGTTCGACTGGCACCTCCACGCGGTCGACTACGACGACCCGCTGGCCGAGCGGATCAAGATCGAGACCGCCATGGCGATGATCGACGTGATCCGAGCCGACGAGACGTCGCGACTGGGCGTGTGCGCCGACGACGGTTGCGACGGCGTGGTGCTCGACCTCTCGCGCAACCGCTCTCGCCGCTACTGCTCGACGGCCTGCGGCAACCGCAACGCCGTGGCTGCCTACCGGGCCCGCAAGGCGGAGTGAGGCTCAGGACACGAACCGGCGCAGCACCTCGGTGAACACCTCGGGCTGCTCGGAGTGCACCCAGTGGCCGGCGCGCTTCACGGTCACCCGACGGTTGCGCGGGAACCACCGGTCCATCTCACCGGCGTACTCGTCGGTGACGTAGGGCGACCTCTCCCCCGCGATCCACAGCACCGGCCCGTCGTACGGCGCGAGATCGGTCAGCCGGTCCGCCGGCCAGCCGCCGATGTCCGCGAGGTCGCGCTCGATGACGTCGAGGTTGACCTGCCACGACCACTCCCCCTCCGCGTGCCGCAGGTTCTGGAGGAGGAACGACCGCACGGTCGGGTTGGGGACCGCCTCGGTCAGCGCGGCGTCCGCGTCGCCCCGGCGGTCGAGCGTCGCGAGGTCGAGCCCCTGCATCCCGTCGATGTACTGCCGGAACTCGTCGTGGTGGTGGTAGGCCACGGGTGAGACGTCGACGACGCACAGGCGTGCGACCACCTCCGGGTGACGCAACGCGACGAGCATCGCGACCTTGCCGCCGAGCGAGTGCCCGACGAGCGCCACCGGATCGTCGGCCGACAGCAGCCCTGCCACCTGGTCGGCGACGACGAGGTAGTCGAACGTGTCGGACCACGAGGACCGGCCGTGGTGCGGCAGGTCGACCAGGAGCACCCGGTGTCGCTCGGCCAGCGTCTTGGCGATCTGGGTCCAGTTGCGTCCCTGGCCGAAGAGGCCGTGGCAGAACACGACGCGCGAGCCGTCCTCGCCGTACGTCGTGGTGTGCAGGCCGCTGGCGGCCGAGGGGTCGGGCACCCGGCGAGACTAGCGAGCGCGGCTCAGCCGCTCGCGCTCACGGTCCCCTCGGCGGTCAGGAACACCAGGCCGTCGGCCACGGCGAGCGCCAGGGCGCGGTCGAAGCGGCCGGACTCCCAGTAGACGGCGCCCAGGGTCTGGGAGAGCTGTTCGGGCGTCTGAGGACCGGTGGCTTCCAGGGCGCGCACGATCTGACCCATCTCGTGGAACACCTGGCGGTCGCGCGGGCCCTCGGTGGAGGCCTTGGGGGGTGGCATGGGCATGAGCTGCTCCTCTCGTCGGTTCGGGGCTACGCCGGCTGGTGGGTGCGGTCGTCGCCCCCGGGTGCCGGGTCGGAGTCGTCCTCGGCGGTCAGTGGCTGGGCGATGCTCTCGAGCGAGCGGCCCTCGGCCTTGACGCCCAGGAACGCTGCCACGATGCCACCGGCCACCATGAGCGCGGATCCGATGTAGTAGCCCAGGGCGATCGCGGAGATGCCCTCACCGCCGCTGGTCGCGTCCTCGATCAGCTTGCCGAAGAGCAGCGGGCCGGCGATGCCGCCCGCCGCCGTGCCGATGGCGTAGAAGAACGCGATGCACAGCGCCCGCGTCTCCATCGGGAAGACCTCGCTCGCGGTGAGGTACGCCGCGCTGGCCCCGGCCGAGGCGAAGAAGAAGATGATGCAGCCCATCAGGGTGAGCGTCACCGCCGTGTACGAGTCGAGCGTCAGCCCGGTGATCCCCAGCAGCACGCCCGAGATCACGTAGGTGCCGGTGAGCATCTTGACCCGGCCGATGGTGTCGAAGAGCGTGCCCAGGAGGAGCGCACCGGCGAAGTTGCTCGCCGCGAAGACCGCGATGTACCAGCCGGTCTGCTTCACGTCCATGAACTCACCGAGCGTGTCGCCGTAGGTGAAGAAGAACGCGTTGTAGAGGAAGGCCTGGCCGATGAAGAGCGAGATGCACAGCACGGTGCGACGCGGGTAGAGCGTGAACACGGTCTTGGCGATGGTCGTGAGCGGGATCGTCCTCCGCTGCCGGATCGTGATCGTCTCCGAGACGCGCTCGAGGTCACGGCCGGTGTCCTCCACGACCCGCCCCTCGATGCTACGGACGATCTCCTCGCCCTCGTCCTCGCGGCCGTGGATGAAGAGCCAGCGCGGCGACTCCGGGACGTTGCGACGAACGATCAAGATGCCGACGGCGAGGATCGCGCCCAGCCCGAACGCCAGTCGCCAGCCCCACTCGGGGTTGACCAGTGTCGGGTCGAGCAGCGGGATCGTGAGCAGTGCGCCACCGGCGGCGCCGACCCAGAAGGAGCCGTTGATCGCGACGTCGACGCGACCCCGGTACTTCTTGGGGATCAGCTCGTCGATGGCTGAGTTGATGGCGGCGTACTCACCGCCGATGCCGGCGCCGGTCAGGAACCGGCACGCGAAGTACCACAGCGGCGTCATCGAGAACGCCGTCAGGACGGTGGCGACGGTGTAGACGCCGAGCGTGATGAGGAACAGCTTCTTCCGCCCGAACCGGTCGGTCAGCTGCCCGAAGAACAGGGCGCCGACACACGCGCCGGCCACGTAGACGGCTCCCGCGAGGCCGACGTCGAAGCTCGACAACCCCAGGCCGGTGCCCTCGGGCTTGAGCGCCTCCGACATCGACCCGACGATCGTCACCTCGAGCCCGTCGAGGATCCAGACGGTGCCCAGCCCGATCACCACCAGCCAGTGCCAGCGGGACCACGGCAGGCGGTCCATCCGGGCCGGGATGTCGGTGGTGATCCGTCCGGTCTCCACACCTGACGACAATGCGCTCACGTCCTCTCGTCCCTGCATGGTCTCCCGCGGCATCGGGCAACATTGCGACGCTAGGGGGACGCGTTGGCAACCGCTTCACCCGTAGCGGTGAAGCAACACAGCCGAGATCGTCAGTCGGCGGGACACCATCGGCGGACGCCGTCGACCGCGAGGGGTACGTCGCGGCGCAGCACGGCGATCCGGTCCGACCAGCCGCGGCACGCACGACGGAAGGGCTTCGGCCGGTACTCCACGGCGAGCACGTGCGCTCCATAGGTGTCGACGTACGACGAGCACTCGCGGTAGCGGGCGCACTGCTCCGAGATGGCGAAGTCGTAGCCCACGACCGTGCCGTCCCACTGCGCTCGGTTCTTCTGCGCGGCGGCGATGCCCTCCCCGTGAGCCCGCCCGACCAGCCGCGCGGCGAAGCGACGGGCGTCGGCCGCGTCGAGCAGGCCCCGGCTGCGCGTGAACGAGTCGAGGTTGTCGTACTCCGCGGCGTCGAAGCCGTCCTCCGCGCACCGCTCGGTCCAGCGCCCGACGATCCTCGCCAGCGCCCGTCGCCTGGCGGGGGTCCGGATGTCGAGCAGCCACTCGCCCCAGGCCCCGTCGACCACCGGCCGCCCGTCGCGCTTCAGCACCAGCCGCCACCGGTCGCGCCAGAAGCGCTTCTCGTCGGGCTGCGTCTGGAACGCGTTGACGTAGCAGACGTTGTAGAGGCCGGCGACGGGCTCGGACCGGCGGTCCCGGACCACCACGCCCACACGGTCGGGGACCGGGCGGTCGCCGCCGAGCTGGTAGTCCCAGTCGACGCCCGTCGGGGGCAGCGAGGCCCCGCCAGCTCCGCGCGGGAGGTCGGGCCGGGCGGTCGCCGCGGGCGCCAGCGTCACGACCAGTGCGGCCGCGACGAGGACGACCAGCGCCGCCTGCGGCCACTCCCGGGTGCGCGTCACGGCGGCCGGGTCAGAAGTCGAAGCCGTCGAACATGTCGCCGATGCCCTCGCCGATCGAGCCGAGCCCGTCACCGATGCCCTCGGCGAGTCCGCCCATCACCTCGAAGCCGCCGCTGAAGAGCATGCCCATGAACATCCACTCCATCGGACCGAAGGCACCGAAGTAGCCCTGCGCGTAGGGCTGGTAGGCGCGGCCTCCCTGCCAGTAGGGCACCCGGCGCGAGCCCACCATCACCTGGCGGATGTCCGGGTCGGCGCCCGCCTCCACCCGCTCGGCGTCCAGCGCGCACGCGGGGACGTCGCGGCGGGCACCGCCGGGCGGCGTGTAGGCGACGTCCTGGACGGACAGTCCGTGGCGGGGGTCGAAGAAGCACGGCGGCCGACGGGTCGGCAGCGGGTCGCCCGCCACCCGGGCACGCACGCAGGCGATGGCGTACCGGCCGTCCTCGAGGATCTCCGTGACGTGCTTGATGTGCTCGGGCTCGGAGATCCGGTCACCCGCGGTCTTGGCGGACTCGTAGGCGTCGAGCGCCCGCTGGTAGTCGGAGTTCGCGCCCTGGTCGAGCTCGCGACCGGCGAGCTCGAAGTCGAGCTCCTGCAGGTCGACGCCGAGCGCCGTGATGTCCTCGAACGCCAGCTTCCGGACCGGCTCGAGCTCGGTGTGCTTCCGCTCGAGCTCGCGCGCCTTCCGCGAGCGACCGGCGACCATCACGATGCCCGCGATGACCGCCAGCACGACGAGCAGACCCAGGATGAGCTCCATGGTCAGATGGTACGGCGCCACCCCAGCGCGCAGTCTCCCCGGAAATGCCCAGGGCCGTCGCCCGCGTGACGTCCGGATCAGCGGCGACGGCCCTTCGTGGGCGACGATCCCGTGATTCGCCGCCCACGTGGTGGAGCTCTGCCATGCGGGCCGTCCCCCGATCGGTCCGCCTGACAACAGCTCAAGAGTGCTCGTCGGCACCCCCCTGCCGCATCGGTAGTCCTACCTAACCGGCTACGTACTCGCCCCGTGGGCAGTCTCCGATGCGGGACCGCCCCGTCGGTCGGCGCCGCCGCGAGGCAGGATGGCCGGGTGGACAGCCGAGTGATCGGGCGCGAGGACGTGTTGTCCGTGCTGCCAGCAGCCTTGGACTCCGAGCGATGGATCAGCCTGGTGGGTCCCCCGGGCTGCGGGAAGACGACCGTGCTGCGCACCCTCGTGCGCGACCGGCACGACATCGCCTGGGTCAACGCCCGGGGCATCAGCGAGCTCCCGGACCTGTTGCGCGCCTGCCTCGACGAGCTCCAGATCGTGATCGCCCCGTCCGACTCGCTCGAGGGAGCGCTCAAGCGCGCCCTCGACAGCCGTCGCGACTGGCTCGTCGTGGACGGCGTGGACGTCGACGACTTCGACGCCGTCGTGGCCGACGTCATGTCCGCCACGTCCGAGGCGCGCGTCCTGACGACGTCCAGCTCCCTGCAGCCCAGCCCCGGCCGCCGCGTCGTGCGGCTCGGTCCGCTCCGGGTCCCGGCCGCCCACGAGCCCCTCACCGGCCCAGCGGTCGAGCTGTTCACGCGCCTCGTCGACGAGGCGGGGGGCCACCCCGTCGACCTCGTCGAGAGCGCGGACGACGTCCGCCGGTTGCTCCGCGCCAGCGGCGGGCTGCCCCTGCTGATCGAGCAGATGGCCGTGCAGATCGCCATGGTCGGGATGACCCAGGTGACGCCCACCGCTTCGCTCTCGGAGGCGGTGCACGCGTCCTACGAGCTGCTCGACGAGGACCAGCAGCGCTGCTTCCGCCGCCTGTCGACGATGTCGGTGCCGGTCAGCATCGAGGTGCTCGCCGCTCTCAGCGAGGTGGACGTCGACACCGGACGGGACCTCGCGATGGGTCTCGCCCACCGCTCGCTCGTCGAGTCGCGACCCGACGGCCGGATAGACATGCTGGTCCCGATCCGGCGGCACGGGGCCTTCCTCATCGCCTCGACGGACGACGAGGCCGCCGCCGGGCGGGCGCTGGTGCGCTGGGCCGACTCCGTGCTGCCGCAGGAGATGAACATGGGAGCGGCGGACGCCGCCTGGCTGGCAGACCTGCCGACGATGCGGCGCGCAGTCGAGGCCGCCTGCCACGACCCGGCGCTGCGCGACGACGGCTACGCGCTGGCCAACCGCGCCTTCTCCTCGCTCTACACCGCCATGCGCGCCCGTGATGCCGCGGAGATCCTGGAGACCGCGCTCCTCAGCGGGGACGGCCCGCCCGAGATCGGCGCGCAGGTCGCGCGGCGCGCCGGCATCGCGGCGTCCGAGTCACGCGGCACGTACGAGGGGCTCTGGCTCCTCGAGCGGGCCGACGAGCACGCGCGCGAGTCCGTGACGCCCGACCTCGAGACGGCACGGACGGCCAGCATCCGCGCCGAGATGCACCTCGACGCGGGCGACCTCGACCAGGCGGAGGCCGAGGCCCGGCGCGCGATCGAGCTCGACCAGGGCACCGACCAGATCGCTCCGCAGGCGACCCGCACCCTCGCGCACGCGCTGCTCGTCCGGGGCGACTTCACCCACGCGTCGGAGCTGGCGCACTCGCTGCTCACCACCCGGCAGAACGACGAGCCCTGGCTGACCCTGTCAGCGCGGCTGCTGCTGGCCAGGATCGCGCTGGAGCAGGGCCGCCAACTGGAGGCCGCCACCGCCGCGCAGCGCGTGTACGACGAGGCGCGCGACCTCGCCGAGGACCGACTCGCGCTGCTGGCGCAGGTGGAGCTCTGCCACATCGAGCCGGCAGCGCACCCGGCACCGGACGACGACGAGGCGTTCCCGTGGGCGGTGCGGCTGCCGGTCATGATCGTCTCGGCGCGGCGGCTGATGCGCACCGGGGACCTCCCCCGGGCGGCCGGCCGGGCCGCCGACGCGGTCGTGCTCGCGGACAGCAGCCGGCTCGGCCGCGACGCCCTCGACGCCCGGCTGCTGCTCGGCGTCACGCTGCTCCAGCAGGGGGAGATGGAGGAGTCGCGGGCGACGCTGCTGCAGGCGCTCGCCAACTCGGCGGCGATCCCCTCGCCGCTCCGTGCCGCTGACGTGCTCGACTCGCTGGCCCACCTCGCCATGGAGGACCCCCGGGCGGCCCGGGCGCTCGCGGCCGCCGCGGTCGCGCTCCGGGCTCCCCGGGGTGCCGGCACCGGCCGCTACCGGCTGCGCCCGGTCGAGCCGGCCAGGACCGTCCCCGACGGCTGGCTGGACGACGACCAGCTGACCGTGAGCGCCGTCGCCGAGATCGCCGCTCTGCTCACGCCCCTCCGGCCGTCCGACGCGAGCCCGCTCGACCTCCTGACCCCGGCGGAGCGCACCGTGGCCGACAAGGTGGCCGAGGGGCTCACCAGTCGCCAGATCGCTTCCGACCTGTTCCTGTCACCGAGGACGGTCGACGCGCACCTGTCGCGGATCTACCGCAAGCTCGACATCAACACCCGGGCCCGGCTCGCGGCGCTGGTCACCGACCACGGCTGACCGCGCGGGCTCAGCGGGCGCTGTAGTCGCGGAACCCGCGTCCGGTCTTGCGGCCGAGGTACCCCGCGGTGACGAGGTGCTCCAGCAGCGGAGCGGGCGCGAACCCCGGCTCGCGGAACTCGAGGTAGAGCTCTCGCTGGATCGCCAGCGACACGTCGTTGCCGACGACGTCGAGCAGCTCGAACGGTCCCATCGGCAGCGCGCACCCGAGCTTCATCGCGGTGTCGATGTCATCGGCGGTCGCGTAGTGCGCCTCGAGCATCTTCACGGCGTCGTTGAGGTACGGGAACAGCAACGCGTTCACGATGAACCCGGAGCGGTCGCCGCACGAGACCGCGACCTTGCCGACCGAGTCGCACACCGCGCGGACGGTCTCAGTCACGTCGTCGGCCGTCGCGACGGTGCTGACGACCTCGACCAGCTTCATCACCGCGGCCGGGTTGAAGAAGTGCATGCCGACGACGTCCTGCGGGCGGGAGGTCACCCGCGCCATCGCGATGATCGGCAGGCTCGAGGTCGCGGTGGCGAGGATCGCTCCGGGCTTGCAGATGTCGTCGAGGTTCTCGAACAGCGTGGTCTTGATCGCGAGGTCCTCGGCGATCGCCTCGATCACGAGGTCGACGTCCTTCAGGTCGTCGAGCGACGTGGTGCCGACGACGTGACCGAGCGTTTCTGCCTTCTGCTCCTCGGTCGCGCGGCCGCGCTGGATCTGCTTGTCGTAGCTCTTCGTGATCGAGCCGACCACGCCGTCGACCTTGTCCTGGCCGCGGCCGACGAACAGCACGTCGTACCCGGCCCTGGCGAAGACCTCGACGATGCCGGACGCCATGGTCCCGGTGCCGACGACCCCGACGCGGGCGATCGGACGGCGGACCTGCGGCGCGTCGTCCGCGGACGGGGTGTGCGCGTCGGCGACGACGACCGGGCTGTCGGGCGCCTCGTAGGTGTAGAAGCCGCGGCCGGACTTGCGGCCGAGCAGTCCGGCCGTGACGTACTGCTTCAGGATCGGCGCCGGCGCGTGCAGCCGGTCACGGCCCTGCTTGTACATCGTGTCGAGGATCTCGTACGCCGTGTCGAGCCCGATCAGGTCGAGCAGCGCCAGCGGGCCCATCGGGTAGCCGCAGCCGAACCGCATCGCGGCGTCGATGTCCTCGCGGCTGGCGTACTTGCCCTCGTACATCGCGACCGCATGGTTGAGGTAGCCGAACAGCAGCGTGTTGGCGATGAAACCGGCCTTGTCGCCACAGATGACGGGGCTCTTCCCCAGCCGGCCGAGCAGCGCCTCGACGTCGTGGAGGACCTCCTCCTCGGTGACGACGGTGCGGATGATCTCGACCAGGTTCTGCACCGGGGCCGGGTTGAAGAAGTGCACGCCGATGACGCGACCGGGCAGCTTGTTGGCGGTGGAGATCTCGGTGACGCTCAGCGACGAGGTGTTGGTGGCGAGGATGCAGTCGTCGGAGACGACCCCGTCGAGCTCGCGGAAGATCGCCTTCTTGACCTCGAGCGACTCGATGACGGCCTCGACCACGACGTCGGCCTCGGCCAGCTCCTTGAGCTCGGTCGTGAAGGAGATGCGTCCGATCAGCTCGGCCTGCTCCGCCACGGTCAGCTTCTCGCGCTTGACCGCCCGGTCGGTGGAGTGCTGCAGGTGCTGCCGGCCGCGCTCGAGCGCCTCGTCGTTCTGCTCCACGCCGATGACCGCGAAGCCGTTGCGGGCGAAGACCTCCGCGATGCCCGCGCCCATGGTGCCCAGGCCGATCACGCCGATGCTGCTGATGTCACGTGCCATGGCGCGCATCCTCCCACGCACCTCGCGGCCCCTGCGTGTGGGACGCGTCACCCGTCGACGAGCGCAACGACCTCGTCGGCGCAGCCCCAGCTGAGCGTCATCCCCGCGCCGCCGTGGCCGTAGCAGTGGACGACGTCGCCGACCCGCTCGAGCCGCACCAGCGAGCGGACGGGCCGGAGCCCGACCCGGTGTCCCACCACCTCGCCGTCCGCCAGGCCCGGCACCAGCGCGACCGCTCGGGTCCAGATCCGCTCGGCGATCTCGGGGTCGGGCGTCCGGCTCCAGTCGCCCAGCTCGAACGTCCCACCGACCACGACGTGGTCCCCGCGCGGCACGACGTACGTCGGACCGGACTCGTCCAGCCACCAGCGGTCGACGCCGGACCCGGCGACCAGCAGCACCTGGCCGCGCGCGGGACGCACGTCGGTCTCACCGACGAGCCGGCGCGCCCCCAGCCCCGAGCAGTTGACGACGACCCCGCCCTCGGGCTGAGGCAGGTCCGCGAGGCTGACGCGGGTGACCGTCCCGCCGAGCGTCTCGAGCCGACCGCGCAACCAGCGCAGGTAGACCGGCATGTCGGCCACCGGAGTGGTGAACGTCCACGCGTCGCCGTAGCCGTCCGGCGGCCAGGTGCGCGCCAGGTCCGGTACCGTCGCCGCCCACCACGGGTCAGGGGTCTGCTCCGCCAGCACCTCCGTGCCGGCTCGCAGCCGGACGCCGGTCTCGGGCTCGTCGGCCAGGTCCTCGAACACGTCGTACGCCGCCGCGGACCAGGCGTTCACCCGATCCTGCGGCCGGGCCTCGTACGGGTACCACATGGCCGCCGCGACGACCGACGTCGTCTCCAGCGGCAGGTCCCGGGCCAGCACGTCGACCCGGTGGCCGCGCTCGGCGAGCCGGACCGCCACGCTCAGCCCGATCACCCCCGCGCCCACCACGACGACCCGCCCCATCCGCTCAGCATGCCAGGGACCGGGCCGGGTAGATTCCGGAACGCCCGCTCCGCTCGCTCCTCCAACCAAGGATTCGCCAGGCTCGTGAGACTCGTCGTGGCCCGCTGCCAGGTCGACTACGCCGGCCGGCTGACCGCCCACCTGCCGATGGCGACCCGGGTGCTCATGGTCAAGGCCGACGGCTCGGTGCTCGTCCACTCCGATGGCGGCTCCTACAAGCCGCTGAACTGGATGTCACCCCCGTGCACCGTCCGCGAGGGCACGACCGACGACGGGGTCGTCGAGTGGACCGTGACCAGCAAGACCGACGACACGCTCCGGATCCTGATCGAGGAGGTGCTGCACGACTCGAGCCACGACCTCGGCGTCGACCCCGGACTGCAGAAGGACGGCGTCGAGAAGCACCTCCAGGAGCTGCTGGCCGATCATCCGGCCTCGCTCTCGGACGGGCTCACCCTCGTCCGGCGCGAGTTCCCGACCGCGATCGGGCCGGTCGACCTGATGTGCCGCGACGCCGACGGCCTGAGCGTCGCGGTCGAGATCAAGCGGCGTGGCGAGATCGACGGGGTCGAGCAGCTCACCCGCTACCTCGAGCTCCTCAACCGCGACCCGAGCCTGACCCGCAAGGGTGTCGTCCGCGGGATCTTCGCCGCCCAGGAGATCAAGCCGCAGGCCCGGGTGCTCGCCACCGACCGCGGGATCGCCTGCGCGGTCGTCGACTACGACGCGCTGCGCGGACTCGACGACCCGAGCCACCGGCTGTTCTGAGGCTCCCGACTGCTCGCGATCAGGTCCGGCGGAGCGCCCGCACCGCAACCACGCCGACGACCACGCCCACGAGCAGCCCGACCGGCGCCCCCCAGCTGTCGTCGACCGCGCCTCCGGCCAGCACCCCCGCCGCGACGACGACGATCAGCAGCAGCCCGAGCATCGCGTTGCGGAACATCTCCCGGAGGAAGATCGCGGAGAAGGAGTCGCTGCCCGTGACCGCGGTCTCGAGGGGCACCGTCTGCACGACGGCGGCCGGGTCGAGCGGGCCGTAGACGTGCGGGAACGTCTCGTCCGAGCCCGGGGCCGCCTCGTCCACGACGGGGACGGCGAGCCGTGACGTGTCGATCACCAGCAGCACGAGCGGCTCGGTGACATCGGCGTAGTAGCGCTCGAGGACGCCCTGCCACTGGTCTCCGCGGCTCGCGTGGATGAACCCCTCCTCGGCGAGGGTCCGCCCGAGCGTGGAGGTCGTGTAGCTGCCGCGGCGACGCGCCTCGTCCCAGTCGGCGGCGGTCGCGATGTGGAAGATGCGCGGCATGCCCTGATCTGTAGCAGATCAGGCGGGGACGGTGGCCAGCGGGAGCTTGACCTGCACCGTGGTGCCGTTCCCCGGCTCGCTGGCGACGTCGATCTCGCCCGCGTGAGCCTCGACGATCCCCTTGGCGATCGGCAACCCGAGCCCTGCCCCCGGCACGGCAGCGGCGACCGCACCCGCGGTCCGGTAGAGCGGCTCGAAGAGCTGCGGCAGCTCGTCGGCGTGGATCCCCATGCCGCGGTCGTGCACGGCGATCACGCCGTAGTCACCCTCGAGCGTGAGCCCGATGTCGACCTTGCCGCCCTCGGGGCGGCCGAACTTCAGGGCGTTCATGACGACGTTGCTGACGACGTCGGCGAGGCGCGACGCGTCGCCGACGACCCACAGTGAGGGCAGCCCGCTGCGTGTCAGGGCGAGACCGGCCTCGCAGGCCATCGGGGAGAGATCCTCGATCACGGCGTCGACGACCGGCACCAGGTCGGTCGGGACCGGCTCGACGGTGAGCCCGGCGTTGCCGAGCAGCGCGATGGTGAGGAGGTCCTCGACGAGCTTGAGCTCGCGCTCGGCGTTGCGCCGCACGATCTCGAGCAGGCGCGCGGCCTGGCCGCTGAGGGCCGCCTCCCCCATGTCGACGAGGATCTCGGTGTAGCCGAGGATCGAGGTGAGCGGCGTCCGCAGCTCGTGCGACACGGTCGCGATCAGCTCGTCGCGCATCCGCTCGCCGGCGGCGCGCAGCGCCTGCCGCTCCGAGAGGTCGCTCACGACGAGGCAGGTCAGGTCGCCGGCCAGCGGGGTACGGCACACCTCGGCAGGGAAGTCGCTGCCGTCACGGCGTACGCCGACGTGGGCGGTCGTCCCGCCCTCATGGACGGCCGCGGCCCCGGTCAGCAGGTCGCCGACGACGAGGCCGCACAGCTCGGCGGCGGATGTCGCACCGAACAGCCGCTGCGCGCGCGGGTTCGTCAGCGAGACGACGCCGGCAGGGTCGATCACGACCAGGGCGTCACTCGATGCGTCGACGATCCCGCGCAGAACGGCGGCATCGTGCTCCGGGGGGGTAGGGGGCACGGGACGAGGTTAATGAGGGTTCGGTCAACTGCGGCAAAGGAACTGTCACAACGTCACCGTGATGTGGGTGTCTTGTTACCGTCCGCTTACCGAACTGAGCGTGACCAGAGGAGCTGGGGCTCCGAGCAACAGATCTCCCGGCGGTCGTCGAGGGCTGTCAAGCCCCGGCTTCGCGCGGCGCGGTCGGGTCGGTCTCGCCGCCGCTCTGCTCGCGGGCTACGTACTCCTCGATGTCCTCGATGTCGTCGCGGTTGCGCGTCACGACGGCGAGCAGGTCGCTCATGGTCGCGACCTCCTCGACCTGCTCCTTGATGAACCACTGCATGAACTGCTCCGAGGCGAAGTCGTTCTCCTCGCGCGCGATCCGGAGCAGGCTGTTGATCTGCTCGGTGACGCGCCGCTCCTGGTCGAGCGCGAGGGCCACCGGTGCGACCACGTCGGTGAAGTCCGAGCGCGGCGCCTCGACGCCCGGGATCACGACGTCCATGTCCGTGTCGAGGAGGTACTGCACCATCATCATCGCGTGGCCCCGCTCCTCGAGCGCCTGCTCGTAGAAGAACGTGGCCATCTGCGGCATCGTCAGCGCGTCGAAGTAGATCGCGCACGCGAGGTACTGGTTGTGGGCGGCGAGCTCGTTCCCGATCTGGACGTTGAGCTGGTCGGTGAAGCGGGCAGCGGGCACGGTCACTCCTGGATCTGGGCGCTGGTGCGAGAGTCGAGCATGTCAGGAGGTGCCGGCGCCGCGCATCGGAGGAGGCTCACCTCAGGCGGCCCGGCCGCCCTTCCTCAGCTGCTTCTCGACCTTGAGGCGCGCGGCCTTCTCGACGGTCACGAGCTTGCGCTTGCGGACGGTGTAGCCCTGCGGCAGCGTGCCCTCCTTGAGCATCCGCAGCGGGCAGCGGTTGCAGCGCGACTTCGAGGCGCAGCACTTCTTCTTGGGCAGCTTGGCGACGGTGGAGCAGGAGTGCGACTCCTGCTGCTTCTTGGCCAGCTTCTTGGCCTTCTTGCCCTTCCCCACGCGCGGCACTGTAGCAGAACTCTTAGGTTTGCCTAACCTCGGCGCGAGTCGGTCCAGGGCGTCACCCGACGCCCGTCCGCGTCCAGCTCGACCAGCACCACGGGCGCCTCGCCGAGGTGGTGCTCGCCCACCACCAGGACGGCCTCCCCACGATGCCGGTCGGCGAGCTGTTCGAGGTCGACCGGGGCCTCGTACGTCGCGGCGAGCGTCTCCCCCGCGAGCAGCCGGTCGTCGGTCGGGAGCGCCCGGACCAGGAGGATCCGCGCGGGGCACTGCAGGTCGCTCACGGCGTCGAGCGTAGCCGCGTCCGACCTAGGCTGGCCTGGTGCACCCCGTGACGCCCGACCCGGTCGCTCCCGGCCAGGAGTCGGTCTGGGACTACCCACGCCCACCGCGGGTCGAGCCGACCGTCGAGACGGTCGAGATCCGCCTGGGCGGGGTCGTCGTGGCCCGGTCCGCCATCGCCCACCGGGTGCTGGAGACCAGCCACCCGCCGACGTACTACCTCCCGCGCGAGGCGTTCGCGGACGGCGCCCTCCGCCCGGTCGACGGGGCAACGACCTGTGAGTGGAAGGGCCGCGCCTCCTACTTCGACCTGGTGGCCGGCGGGGCTACTGCCTCGCGTGCCGCCTGGACCTACGCCGAGCCGCAGCTGGGCTTCGAGGCGCTGCTCGGCCAGGTGGCCGTGATGCCGGGGCTGGTCGACGCGTGCACCGTCGACGGCGAGCGCGTCGTGCCCCAGGAGGGCGGCTTCTACGGCGGCTGGATCACCTCACGCGTCGCCGGCCCCTTCAAGGGCCGGTCCGGCTCCTGGGGCTGGTAGGCGCGCGGCCTCACCCTCCCGGTCGATCACCAGGGGCGCCGGCGTGCCCAGCGACTCCGCCACCACGATCGCGTCGTCTCCCGAGACGATGTCGGTCACCAGCTCGGCCAGGCCCGGGTAGAGCGAGGAGCGCGCCAGCAGCCGCGACGCGATCCGGCTGGTGACCAGCACCTCGTCGGCACCGGAACGCTTGAGGTGCTCGACGTGCCCGGGGTGGTTGACCTCGACCACGGTGCGGACCCCCGGGGCCGCGGCGCACACGGCCATGGCGCAGAGGATCGACCGCATGTCGGCCTCGTTGGACGCGTCCGCGGGACAGATCACCGCCGCCAGCGCGTCCCTCATCCCGGTCCGCTCCAGGCCGACGGCGTCGGTGATGTCGCCGCTGACGAAGTAGGCCGACGTCCGCGGCCACGAAGATCACGCCGCGACCAGACCGACGAGCAGCCGGCTGAAGAGGTGGCGGTCGACGTTCCGGGTCAGCCCATGCCCAGTCCGGGGCCCCCGCTCTCGATCCACGGCTCCACCGGTGAGCGATCATCCCACCGCGACCGGACCCGGACGAGGTGGTCTAGGCGGTTGCCGCATCCTGCTCCGCGAGGCTGTGCGCCGCACGGATCTGGTCGACGATGCCGTCCATGATCTCGGTGAGGCCGAAGTCCTTCGGCGTGTAGACCGCCGCGACCCCGGCCTCGCGGAGCCGGGTGGCGTCGGAGTCGGGGATGATCCCGCCGACGATCACCGGCACGTCGTCGAGCCCGGCCTCGCGGAGTCCCTCGAGCACGCTGGGGACCAGCTCCATGTGCGAGCCGGAGAGGATCGAGAGGCCGACGCAGTGCACGTCCTCCGCCACCGCGGCGGCGACGATCTGTGCCGGCGTCAGCCGGATGCCCTGGTAGATCACCTCGAAGCCCGCGTCCCGGGCCCTCACCGCGACCTGCTCGGCACCGTTGGAGTGGCCGTCGAGGCCGGGCTTTCCGACGAGCAGCCGCAGCCGGCCGCCGAGCTCCTCCCCGGTCTCCAGCACCCGGGCGCGTACGGCGGTGAGCTCGTCACCGGCGTCGGCGACGCCGACCGCGCCACCCACGCCCGTGGGGGCGCGGAACTCACCGAAGACCTCGCGCAGCGTGCCGGCCCACTCCCCCGTGGTGGCCCCCGCCCGTGCGGCTGCCAGCGTCGCGGGCATCAGGTTGGCGTCGGTCTTGGCGTCCGCCGCGAGCCGGGCCAGCGCCTCGGTCACCGTGGCCTCGTCACGCTCGGCCTTCCACTCCTCGACGGAGCGGAGCGCTGAGGCCTCGGCCTGCGGGTCGGCGGCCATGATCGCGGCGTCGAGGTCGGCGGTCAGCGGTGAGGGCTCGGTGGTCTCGAACCGGTTGACACCCACGATGACCTCCTCGCCGGACTCGATCCGGCCCCGGCGGGCCGCGTGGGCGGAGACCAGCTCCTGCTTCATGTAGCCCGACTCGACGGCCGCGATCGCGCCGCCCATCGCCTGCACCCGGTCCATCTCGGCGCGGGCGCCGGCGACCAGCTCGGCGACCTTGGCCTCGATCACGTGCGAGCCGTCGAAGAGGTCGTCGTACTCGAGCAGGTCGGACTCGTAGGCCAGCACCTGCTGGAGCCGCAGCGACCACTGCTGGTCCCACGGCCGCGGCAGGCCGAGCGCCTCGTTCCACGCCGGCAGCTGCACGGCGCGGGCGCGCGCCTTCTTCGACAGCGTCACGCCGAGCATCTCCAGCACGATCCGCTGCACGTTGTTCTCCGGCTGCGCCTCGGTGAGCCCGAGCGAGTTGACCTGGACGCCGTAGCGGAACCGGCGCATCTTCTCGTCGGTCACGCCGTACCGGTCACGGGTGATCTCCTCCCACAGCTCGACGAAGGCACGCATCTTGCACGTCTCCTCGACGAACCGGACGCCGGCGTTGACGAAGAAGGAGATCCGGCCGACGACCGTGCCGAAGTCCTCGTGGGAGACCTGGCTGGACGCCTTGACCTGGTCGAGCACCGCAATCGCCGTGCACAGCGCGTAGGCGAGCTCCTGCTGCGGTGTGGCGCCCGCCTCCTGCAGGTGGTAGCTGCAGATGTTGATGGGGTTCCACTTCGGGATCTCGTGGACGGTGTAGGCGATCACGTCGGAGATCAGCCGCAGCGAGTGCTCCGGTGGGAAGACGTAGGTCCCCCGCGACAGGTACTCCTTGATGATGTCGTTCTGGGTGGTGCCGGCGAGCCGGTGGGCCACCTCGCCGGGGTCCAGGTCGGGGTTCTGCTCCTCGGCGACGACCTGGTAGAGCGCCAGCAGCCACATCGCGGTGGCGTTGATCGTCATCGACGTGTTCATCTCGGTGAGCGGGATGTCGTCGAAGAGCCGGCGCATCTCCCCCAGGTGCGGGATCGGGACGCCCACCTTGCCCACCTCGCCGCGGCTGAGCACGTCGTCGGGGTCGTAGCCGGTCTGCGTCGGCAGGTCGAACGCGACCGAGAGCCCGGTCTGTCCCTTCGCGAGGTTCGTGCGGTAGAGGGCATTGGACGCGGCGGCAGTCGAGTGCCCGGCGTACGTCCGCATCACCCAGGGACGATCCTTCTCGCTCATCCTCGCAGCGTAGGACGCGGGCTACGCGGAGGTAACCGGTCTCCGTGTGGGGTTGTCCACACCCCCGGGACGCTCAGGCAGCGCTGCGCTCGAGCTCCACGAACCTGATCAGCCGGGTGAGGTGCAGCATCCGGAGCACGGCCGGGCTGCAGCCGCGCAGGACGACGTGGTGACCGGTGCGCGCGGCCTCGCGGCTGGCGTAGGCCAGCACCCGGACCGCCGAGACGTCGATCGAGTCGACCTCGGTGAGGTCGACGACGATGGCGTGCTCAGGTTCCGCGAGCTGCTCGTGCAGCGCGCTGCGGACCTCGAACGTGCTCCGGCCGTCGAAGTCGCCGCTCAGGACCACGGTCGGCCCGCAGGTGAGGATGTCCATGGTGTGCCCCGTTCCCCGAACCGCCCCAACAGTCCGGCCTCACTGTCATCTCCAGTGTGTCTTTCCACTATGACGCCGACCACACCCTTTTGGTTGCCACCGGGCGCGCACGGAGCTGCGTGTCGCGGCCGCTAGCCTCGGCACATGGTCAACCTCACCCGCATCTACACCCGCACCGGCGACGGCGGCCGGACCCGGCTGGGCGACCTGAGCGAGACGACGAAGACCGACTCGCGGCTGCGGGCGTACGCCGACGTCGACGAGGCGAACGCCCACCTCGGGCTGGTGCTGGCCGGCGGTGGCCTGCCGGACGACGTGGTGCGCGTGCTGACCCGCGTGCAGAACGACCTCTTCGACGTCGGCGCGGACTTCTGCACCCCGGTGGTCCCCGACCCCGAGTACCCGCCGCTGCGGATCGAGCAGGCCTACGTCGACCGGCTGGAAGGCTGGTGCGACCACTACAACGAGGACCTGCCGAAGCTGCGGTCGTTCATCCTCAACGGCGGCACCCTCGCGGCCGCCCACCTCCACGTCGCGCGCACCGTCGTACGACGTGCCGAGCGCTCCGCCTGGGCCGCCTGGGAGGAGCACGCCGAGACCATGAACCAGCTCGCGATCACCTACCTCAACCGGCTCAGCGACCTGCTGTTCATCCTGGCCCGAGCCGCCAACCGCGAGAACGGCGACGTCCTCTGGGTGCCGGGCGGCGAGCGCGGCGAGCCTGCCGGCGACTGACCCGCGGCCGGGGTGGGGCCGACGTACGTCGTCGCGCAACGTCATTCGAATCGAGCGTCACGGCGATCGGAAGGTATGACGTCCCCCTTCTTCAGACGTGGACGCTCAGCGTCATGAGCGCCCTGCGTCACTGACCGTCCGGCTCCAGCAGCTCGACGATCCGGGCGAGGATCTTCCGGACCCGGGCGTACTCCTCCTCGCCGAACTCCTCAGCCAGCCGGTCCTCGAGGTCGACGATGTGCTGGCGACCGGAGCGGGCGACGGTGAGTCCGTACTCGGTGTAGGTCACGAGCTTGGCGCGGCGGTCGTCCGGGTCGACCGTCATCTCCACGATGCCCAGGTCGACCAGGTCACGGACGACCTCTCCCATCGACTGCCGGGTGATCCCGGCGCGCGCCGCCATGTCCGCGGTGTGGCTCCCCTGGGACGAGCTGAGCGTGCCGAAGACGGCGTTGTGCGCCTGCTTGAGCTCAGGGAATCCCGCGGCCCGACCCGAGGCGACCATCTCCACCTGCAGCACCCGGTTGAGCCGATCGACGAGGGCAATCAGGGGCTTGTGGGACGGACCCGGCATCTGGCTTGACATTGCAAGGACTCCTTCCTATATTCGTCAGGAGTCCTTACAATACCAGGAGGCCGAGATGGACGCACAGGAGCTCCGCCCGATCGTGTCGCGGCTGTTCGCCGGGAGCCCCGCCCGCACGACCCGGGTAGGCATCGAGCAGGAGCTCCTGGTCGCCGACGGCGACGGCTGCACCGTGCCGGTCTCTCGCCTCCGCGACCTGCTGTCCGGCTGCCCGCTCAGCGCGTACGTCGCCTACGAGCCCGGTGGTCAGCTCGAGCTGAACCTGCCGCCGTCCGACTCCCCTGCCTCAGCCGAGGTCCAGCTCCGCGTCTCCCTCCGTGACGTGCGCGACCACCTCGGTCCCGCCGGCATCCGGGTGAGCGCCGACCCCGTCGACCCGCGGCCGGACCGGGACGTGCCGTTGCGGCTGACCTCTCCCCGCTACCGCGCGATGCAGCGCCACTTCGACACGATCGGGCCCGCCGGCCGCCAGATGATGCGCCGGACCGCGTCCACGCAGCTCTGCCTGGACTGGTGGCCAGGTCGGGCCGGCGCGGAGCAGTGGCGGGCCCTCCACCTGGTCGCTCCGTTCCTCGCCGCCAGGTACGCCCGCAGCACCGGGCCGACCTCCCGACTGGCGACCTGGCTCGCGGTCGACCCGGCGCGCACCGCGTTCGACGGCCGGCTCCTGCGAGGCGACGACCCGGTGTCGGCGTACGTCGACTTCGCCGCGGCGGCCACCCGGTTCGTCGACGGTGGCCCGGCCGAGCACCTGACGACCCTCTTCCCGCCGGTCCGGCCCCGGGGCCGCTACCTGGAGGTCAGGTTCCTCGACGCGCAGGAGACCACGGCGGTCGGCGAGATGGCGAGCACCGTCGCCGGCATCCTCTACGACCCGCAGCGCCGCCGCCGGGTGCTGCGCCGGCTGGAGCCGCTGGCCGTCCGGCTCGACGACCTGTGGGTCGCGGCGGCCAGCGGCGACCTGGCCGACGGCGGCCGGTCGGAGGTGGCGGCATGAGCACGCTGTTCGTCATCGACCCGCTGCCGGGCCTCGCCCCGGACGTGGACGCCACGGTCGGGCTGATGGTGGCCACCCAGGCACTCGGCGACGACGTCTGGTGGTGCACGCCGGCCGACCTCGCGAGCGTCGACGGCCGGCTGCGTGCGCGGGCCCGTCGGGTCCGGGTCCGGCCGCGGCACCGCGTGGGCCAGCACCGGTGGAGTGCCGAGCCGCGGTGGTGGGACGACCTGGACGTCGCGTCCCTCGACGTGGCGGACGCGTTCGGGCTCGTCCACCTGCGGATCGATCCGCCGGTCGACGCGCGCTACCTCCACACGACGTACCTGCTCGACCTCGTCGGGGCGGCCGGCACGTCGGTCGTCAACCGGCCCTCGGGCATCCGGGCGCTGCACGAGAAGCTCGTGGCGCTGCGGTTCCCGGCGCTCTGCCCGCCGACGTACGTCGGGGCGTCGGTGGCCGACCTGCGTGACTTCGTGGCTCGCGTGGGCACCGCCGTGGTGAAGCCGGTCGACGGCTTCGCGGGCACCGGCGTGTGGCTGGTCCGCCACGACCAGGCCGCACTCGCGCTGCTGGAGTCGGCGACCGGGGGCGGGACCCGGCACGTGATCGCGCAGCAGCACCTCGGGGCGGTGGAGCGCGGCAACAAGCGGCTCTTCCTGCTCGACGGCGACCTCGTCGGCGCGGTCCTCCGGCGGCCGTCGGCGGTGGACTTCCGGATCGGGCCACCGGTCTCTGCGGCCGACGTCGACGCCGCCGACCTGGCCATCACCGACGCCCTGCGGCCCCACCTGCGCCACCACGGCATCGCGGTGGCCGGGGTGGACGTCATCGACGGCCGGTTGATCGAGGTCAACGTCACCTGCCCCGGTGGGATGGCCAAGACCGACGCGCTGCTCGGCACCGACCTGAGCGGCGACATCGTCCGCCGCCTCCACTCATCCGTTCACCAACCCGAAGGAGCCCTCGCATGAACACCCTGACGACCGTCTCGCTCGCCCTGATGGGTGTGCTGCTCTTCCTGCTCGGCGCGAACGTCACGCGGCACCGCGCGATCCGCGGCAGCAACGGCGGCGACCAGCAGCCGACCGACCCCACCGACCGGCTGATGATCGCGATCCGGGCGCACGGGAACGCCGCCGAGTACATCCCGACCCTGATGGTCCTGCTGCTGGTCTGCTCGGCCCTCACCGACAGCTGGTGGGTCGGGGCGCTCGCGGTCGCGGCGCTCGTGTCGCGCACCTCGCACGCGGTGGGCATGCTGACCGCGAGCACGCTCGCCACCCACGGCCCGCTGCGCGACGTCGGGGCGATGGGCACCTATGCCACCGGGATCGCGCTCGGGGTCACCGCCCTGGTCGCCATGTGACGACCGTGTCCTCACCCGTCATCGGCATCGTCGGCGCCGGCCACGTCGTCCCGCGGTTCTGGGGTGAGCTCGCCGTCACCGGCACCCCCACGTCGTACGTCGACGCGGTGCTCGCCGCCGGCGGCCTGCCGGTGGTCGTCCCGGGCCGGGCACCGGACCGGGCCCTCGACCTGATGGACGCGCTCGTGCTGACCGGCGGCGGGGACGTCGACCCGGCTCGCTACGACGGCGACCCGTCCACGGCGACAGAGGTCGACCTCGCCCGCGACGAGTCCGAGCTGCGGCTCGTCCACGCGGCCGCGGCGCGAGGACTTCCGGTGCTGGGCATCTGCCGCGGCCTGCAGGTCCTGGTCGTCGCGTTCGGCGGCCGTCTCGGAGGGCTCGGCGACGCGCACGTGCTGCCCACGACCGGACACCGGGTGACGCTCACCGCCGGGTCGGAGCTGGCCGGGCTGCTCGGCCCCTCCCCCGTCGTCTCGTCCATCCACCACCAGGCGGTCTCCGAGCCCGGTCCCCGCTGGGCGGTCACGGCGCGGGCGGCCGACGGGGTGGTCGAGGGCTGCGAGTGGACGGGTCCCGAGCCCTGGCCGGTGCTGGCCGTCCAGTGGCACCCGGAGCGGGACCACACCGGACCGGCCCTGTTCGGCTGGCTGGTCGAGCAGGCGGTCGGGCTCAGCGACGCCAGACGAACGCCGCGATCGCGACCAGCACCGCCAGCAGCAGTCCCTTGTTGAGCAGCCGTACCCCGGCGGCGACCCGGAAGCTCGCGACCATCCGGTCGTCGGCGTCCGCGTCCGGCGCGCGCCCGTCCCGCCTGCCCCGCAGCAGCAGCCGGATCCCCGCACCCAGCACGGCGAGCACCAGGACGAGCCCGATGCCCAGGCCGACCGCCCAAGCCACGGCTCAGCGTTCCCGGTCCGGCTCGCGGGCCACCGACACGAGGAAGGCCGTGGGCACGAGCACGGCCGCGACGACCCACAGCGACTGCAGCGTCCCCACCCGGTCGCCGACGAACCCGAGCAGCGGCGGGCCTGCCAGGAACGCGGAGTAGCCGATCGTGGAGACCACGCTGACCCGGGCCGCGGCATGGGCCGGGTCGTCGGCGCCCGCGCTCATGCCGACGGGGAAGCCGAGCGATGCACCCAGCCCCCAGGCCACGACCCCGAGGCCCACCAGGACCGGGTGGGGCCCGAGCAGGAGCAGTCCGAGCCCGACGATTGCGAGGATCGCGGTCGCCCGCAGCACCCGTTCGCGGCCGTAGCGGTCGAGCACGACGGTCCCGAGGAGCCGGCCGCTGGTCATCGCGACCACGAAGACGGCGAAGGCGCCGACCCCGACCCACCGCGGAGTGTCGTAGCCGTCGATCACGGCCAGCGCCAGCCAGTCGTTGGCGGCACCCTCGGTGAGGGCGAACGCCAGCACCATCACGCCGATCGCCAGCGTGCGCGGCTCCCGCCAGGCGCGCACCGACGGACCCGTGTGGGCGTCGGGCTCGGCGGGCAGGAACGCCCGGGTCGCCGGGAGCGCCAGGACCGCGACGACAGCCGCGAGCGCCAGGTGCCCGGTCATCGGGACGTCCACCGCCGTGACGAGCACCCCCAGACCGGCACCGGCCACGGACCCGACGCTCCAACCGGCGTGGAAGCGGGGCATGATCGCGCGCCCGAGCTCCCGCTCGACCGCGGCGCCCTCGACGTTCATGGCCACGTCCCAGGTCCCGGTGCCGACGCCATAGACGAACAGCCCGGCGGCCGCCACCGGAGCCGAGGCACCGACGTCGACCCCGAGGGCCACGACCACCAGCCCGACCGAGACCAGCACGGCACCGGACCGCACGACCGTGGCGGCGCTCGTACGGCGGATCACGGCGCCGGCGCTGGGCATCGCCAGCACCGAGCCCAGGGAGCCCGACAGAAGCAGCAGTCCGAGCGAGCCGTTGTCGAGGTCGAGGCCGGACCGGAGGTCGGGCACCCGCGAGAACAGCGACGCGAAAGCGAGGCCGTTGAGCACGAAGACGGCCGCGACGGCGGTGCGGGCGGCGGTCGCGTCCCGCACCCCGCCCCGGAGACCGCCGGTCACACCGTCGTCGCCGTTCCCGGCGGGGCGGCCTCGAGCCAGGCCTGGAAGCCCATCAGCGAGCTGGGGGCCATCGCCAGCTCCAGGTCGCCCTCGGCGGAGTCGACCTGTACCACGGTGTGCTCGGGGTAGAGCGACAGCCGCTCGGTCCCCTCGGGGTCCCGGCGCCCGACGTAGCTGAGGGCGTTGCGCTCCCACACCCGTTTGGGGCGGGGCGCGAGCGAGAAGATCCGGAACCACTCCAGGTCGTCGCCCGAGTAGCGCCCGAGACCGAGAAGCCAGCCGCGCCCGGCCCTCTCGGACCGGACGCGGTAGCTGAGCTCGAACGTGCCGCCGTGGCGCGACAGCACCCGCCGACGTACGACGAGGGCCAGGCCGTAGAGCAGGACGAGGACCAGGATCGCGCCAGCCGCGTCAAGCAGCAGCTGCCACAGCGGCATCGATCCCTCCTCCGCCGGCAGGCGCCGGTCAGCCTTCGCTCTTCTCCTGGGCCGCGACGCGCTCGTCGAGGAGTCGCTTGGCCTCGTCGTAGTTGCTCTCGAACGAGATCTCGGCGTGCTGGCACAGCACCCGGACCTCGTTGTTGGCCACCGAGAGGAACCCGCCGTCGACGGCGGCCACCCAGTGGCCGTCGTCCACGGTCCGCACGTCGACCTGGCCCGCGTCGAGCACGGACATGATCGGCGTGTGGTTGGCCATGATGCCGATGTCGCCGTCGAGCGTGCGCGCGTTGACGATCGTGGCCTCGCCGGACCACACCTCGCGGTCGGCGGCCACCAGGGCGACCTTCATGGTGTTAGCCATCAGCGCACCTCGCTCCGCTCACTCATCCGAGGCTCTTCTGGATCTCGGCCCACTTCCGCTCGACGTCGTCCAGACCGCCGCACATGAAGAACGCCTGCTCCGCCACGTGGTCGTACTCGCCGTCCGCGATCTTGTTGAACGCCTCGACGGTCTCCGAGATCGGGACGGTCGAACCCTCCAGGCCGGTGAACTGCTTGGCGACGTAGGTGTTCTGCGAGAGGAACCGCTGGATCCGGCGGGCCCGGGAGACGATGACCTTGTCCTCCTCGGACAGCTCGTCGACACCGAGGATCGCGATGATGTCCTGCAGCTCCTTGTTGCGCTGCAGGATCTGCTTGATCCGGATCGCGCAGTCGTAGTGCGCCTGACCGATGTACTGGGCGTCGAGGATCCGCGACGTCGACGTCAGCGGGTCCACGGCCGGGTAGATGCCGAGCGAGGCGATCTCACGGGACAGCTCGGTGGTGGCGTCGAGGTGTGCGAAGGTCGCCGCGGGGGCCGGGTCGGTGTAGTCGTCGGCCGGCACGTAGATCGCCTGCATCGAGGTGATCGAGTGACCACGAGTCGAGGTGATCCGCTCCTGGAGCGTGCCCATCTCGTCGGCGAGGTTGGGCTGGTAGCCCACCGCGGACGGCATCCGGCCGAGTAGCGTCGACACCTCGGACCCGGCCTGGGTGAACCGGAAGATGTTGTCGATGAACAGCAGCACGTCCTGCTTCTGCACGTCGCGGAAGTACTCCGCCATGGTCAGCGCGGACAGGGCGACGCGCAGGCGGGTGCCCGGCGGCTCGTCCATCTGGCCGAAGACGAGGGCGGTCTGGCCGATGACGCCGGCCTCCTCCATCTCCACGATCAGGTCGTTGCCCTCACGGGTGCGCTCGCCGACACCGGCGAACACCGACACACCACCGTGGTCCTTCGCGACGCGGGCGATCATCTCCTGGATCAGCACGGTCTTGCCGACGCCGGCACCGCCGAACAGGCCGATCTTGCCGCCCGTGACGTACGGCGCAAGCAGGTCGATGACCTTGATGCCGGTCTCGAACATCGTGGTCTTCGACTCGAGCTGGTCGAACGCGGGCGCCTTGCGGTGAATGCCCCAGCGCTCCTTGACGTCGAGCTCCTCGCCGTCCTCGAGGTTCAGGCACTCGCCCAGGGTGTTGAACACGTGACCCTTGGTCACGTCGCCCACCGGGACCGTGATCGGCTCGCCGGTGTCGGTCACCTGCGCGCCACGCACCAGGCCGTCGGTCGGCTGCAGCGAGATCGCGCGGACCATGCCGTCGCCGATGTGCTGCGCGACCTCGAGCGACAGGATGCGGGTCTCGCCGCTCAGGGTCAGCTCGCACTCGAGCTTGTTGTACATGTCGGGCATCGCGTCCACGGAGAACTCGATGTCGACGACGGGGCCGATCACCCGGGCGATGCGCCCGACGCCGGCCTCGGTCTTCTTCTCGTCAACAGTGGCAGTCATGTCTCTCACTCACTTCGGGTGGTGGTCATTCGCTGGCAGCGGCGGCATCGGCCAGCGCGTTGACGCCACCGACGATCTCGCTGATTTCCTGGGTGATGCCAGCCTGGCGAGCCTGGTTGGCGATCCGGGTGTACTTCTTGATGAGCTCGTCGGCGTTGTCCGTGGCGGACTTCATGGCCTTCTGCCGGGCGGCGAGCTCGGAGGCCGCCGCCTGCAGGAAGGCGAAGAAGATCCGGCTCTGGACGTAGCGCGGCAGCAACGAGTCGAGCACGACCTCGGCGGACGGCTCGAACTCGTAGAGCGGCAGCACGTCGTCGGACGACGGCGCATGCTGCTTCTCGTCGGCCTCGACGACCTCGAGCGGCAGCATCCGCACCGCCGTCGGCTCCTGGACGAGCATCGAGCGGAAGCGCGTGTAGACCACGTGCACCTCGTCGACGGCGTCCTCGCCCTCCTCCGCCATGAAGGCGTCGATCAGCGCGCCGCCGACCTCGGCGGCAGCGTCGTACGACGGCTGGTCGGAGAAGCCGGTCCACGACGCCACGACCGGCCGGTCGCGGAACCGGAAGTAGGCCTCGCCCTTGCGGCCGCAGAGGTACGTGCGTACCTCCTTGCCCTCCTCGGTGAGGGTGGCGACGAGCCGCTCGGCCTCCTTGAGCACGCTCGAGGAGTAGGCGCCCGCGAGCCCCCGGTCGCTGGTGACGATCAGGATCGCCGCCCGCTTGGGGTCCTCGGGCTCGGTCGTCATCGGGTGGTCGACGTTGGAGTACGTCGCCAGCGCCGAGATCGCCCGCGTCAGCTCCCGCGCGTAGGGCGCGGCCGACTGGGCTCGCTGCTGCGCCTTGATGATCCGGGACGCAGCGATGAGCTCCATGGCACGGGTGATCTTCTTCATCGACTCCGTCGACTTGATCCGCGCCCGGTACTCACGCACTGACAAGGCCATCTGCGATCAGCCTCGCTTCTGCTTGACGATCTGCTCCTGGTCCTCGTCCTCCAGCGCCTCGGCAGGTGCCTCGGTGCCGACCTTGATCGAGCCGCCCTCGGACGTCTCGAACTGGTCGAGGAAGGACTCGTACGCGGAGTCGAGCGACTCGGCCGTGTCGTCCTCGAACTTCGTCGTCTCGCGGATCGTGGAGAGGATCCCCTCGTGCGAGCGCTTGACGTAGTCGATGAACTCGTTCTCGAACCGCAGCACGTCCTCGGTCGGGACCCGGTCGAGCCGGCCCGTCGTGCCGATCCAGAGCGAGACCACCATCTCCTCGAGCGGGTACGGCGAGTAGGCGGGCTGCTTGAGCAGCGCCATCAGCCGGGAGCCGCGGTCGAGCTGCTGCCGCGAGGCGGCGTCGAGGTCGGACGCGAACATCGCGAAGGCCTCCATCGCGCGGAACTGCGCAAGGTCGACCTTGAGCGAGCCGGTGACCGACTTCATGGCCTTGGTCATGGCCGAGCCACCCACGCGCGACACCGACACACCGACGTCGATCGCCGGGCGCTGGTTGGCCGCGAACAGGTCGGACTGCAGGAAGATCTGGCCGTCGGTGATCGAGATGACGTTGGTCGGGATGTAGGCCGACACGTCGTTCGCCTTGGTCTCGATGATCGGGAGGCCGGTCATCGAGCCGGCGCCCATGTCGTCGGACAGCTTCGCGCAGCGCTCGAGGAGCCGGCTGTGCAGGTAGAACACGTCGCCCGGGTAGGCCTCGCGGCCCGGCGGGCGACGCAGCAGCAGCGACACGGCGCGGTAGGCCTCGGCCTGCTTTGTCAGGTCGTCGAACACGATCAGCACGTGCTTGCCGTCGTACATCCACTGCTGGCCGATGGCTGAGCCCGTGTAGGGCGCGAGGTACTTGAAGCCGGCACTGTCGGACGCGGGCGAGGCGACGATGGTGGTGTACTCCAGCGCGCCGGCCTCCTCGAGGGCACCCCGCACGGAGGCGATGGTCGAGCCCTTCTGGCCGATCGCGACGTAGATGCAGCGCACCTGCTTCTCCGGGTCGCCGGAGTCCCAGTTCTGCTTCTGGTTGATGATCGTGTCGATCGCGATCGTGGTCTTGCCGGTCGAGCGGTCACCGATGATCAGCTGGCGCTGACCGCGACCGATCGGGGTCATCGAGTCGATCGCCTTGATGCCGGTAGCCAGCGGCTCGTGCACCGACTTGCGCACCATCACGCCGGGGGCCTGGATCTCCAGGGCGCGGCGCTCGCTGGACTCGATGTCGCCGAGCCCGTCGATCGGGGTGCCGAGCGGGTCGATCACGCGGCCCAGGAAGGCGTCGCCCACGGGCACGGAGAGGATCTCGCCGGTACGGCGGACCGCCTGGCCCTCCTCGATCTTGTCGAAGTCACCCAGGATGACGACACCGATCTCGCGGGTGTCGAGGTTCAGGGCGATGCCGAGCGTGCCGTCCTCGAACTCCAGGAGCTCGTTGGCCATCGCCGACGGCAGGCCGCTGACGCGCGCGATGCCGTCACCGGCCGTGGCCACGGTGCCGACCTCTTCCTTGCTCGCCGCTGAGGGCTGGTAGTCCTCGACGTACTTCTGGAGCGCGTCGCGGATCTCTTCCGGACGAATCGAAAGCTCCGTCATTGTCCCTGCCTCTTCCCTTGGTTCCTGGGGTCCGTCTGTGGGTCTGTCTGTGTCTTGTCGGTCTGTGCTGGTGCGGTCAGCCGGCGAGCCTGCGCCGGGCGTCGTCGAGCCGGCCGGCGACCGTGCCGTCGACGACGTCGTCGCCGATCTCGACCCGGACACCGCCGATCACACCGGGGTCGACGACCTCGTTGAGATGGATCTCCCGGCCGTACTGGCCCGCGAGCGCCCGCTTCAGCCGGTCGCGCTCGGCGTCGGTGAGCGGCTGGGCCACCCGGACGGTCGCCACGCCCTCACCGGCGGTGTCGGCCACCACGCGGCGGTAGACCTCGAGCGCCGCGGTGAGCGTGCCGTAGGTGCCGGCGAGCGCCTGCTTGGTCAGCGTGACCGTCGCCGGGAGCACCTGGTCGCCCAGCACCGTGCCGACCAGGCCGACCCGGTCGGCCACGCTGCGGCCCGGGTTGGCCAGCGCGTCGCGCAGCTCCGGGTTGGCGGCCAGCAGCCGACCGACGCCGAACAGCTCGTCAGCGAGCTGGTCGGCCTTGGCACCCGTGGAGCGAGCGATCGCGACCTCGCTGAGCCGCTCGATCACGTCGGGGAGGTCGCGCTGCGAGGTCCACCGGTGGCCGAAGGCGGCCTCCACGATCCGCAGCGACGCGTCCCCGACCTTGCCCTCGAAGATCTGCCGGGCCAGGCCCTGCTTCCCTTCCGCTGGCAGCGAGGCGTCGGTCGCGACCCGGCGCAGCGCCGGGTCACCGCGCAGCAGGTCGGCGACCGCGAACAGCTCGTCACCGATCGCAGCGGCCTCGCCGAGCGTGGCCGGCTTCCCGAGCCGCTGGCCCAGGTCCTCCATCGCCTCGGCGGACGCGCCTCGCAAGGTGCCAGGACCCATTACCGGTCCCCGCTCTGTCCTGCGGCCTCGGACGCCTCGAGCGTCTCCAGGTCGGCCAGGAACCGGTCGACCACGCGGTTGCTGCGGTCGTCGTCCTCGAGGCTCTCGCCGACGATCCGGCCGGCGAGCGTGGTGGCGAGCGCCCCCACCTCGGCGCGGAGCGTGGCGACCGCCTGCTGGCGCTCCGCCGCGATCTGCGCCTGGGCGTGCTCGACGATCCGGCTCGCCTCGGCCTGTGCCTGCTCGCGCATCTCCGCGATGATCGCCGCCCCCTGCTCGCGCGACTCCTCGCGGATCCGGGCCGCCTCGTGCCGGGCGTCGGCGATCTGCGCCTTGAACTCCTGCTCGGCCTCCTGCGCCCCGCTCTTGGCTTCCTCGAGGTCGCTGAACTGCTTGCGGATCGCGTCCTGGCGGGCCGTCATCGCCTTGTTGATCGGCGGGATGACGTACTTGCCGAGGATGAACAGGATGATCGCGAAGGCGGCCACCTCGACCAGGAACGTGGCGTTGGGGACGAGGAAGTTGCTGCCGCCCTCGTCCTCCCCCGCGGCCTGGGCGGCCAACGGGAGGAGGAGGCTCGTGACGCTTGACATGTCGGGTCCTTTGCTCGGGACGTGCTACCTGGTCTGAACTCAGCCGAGGACGAACACGAACATCGCCATGAAGGCGAGGTTGATGAAGAACACGGCCTCACAGAGGCCGACCGTCAGGAAGAAGATCGTCTGCAGGCGACCCTGGGCCTCCGGCTGGCGAGCGACGCCCTGGATGTAGGACGCACCGGCGAGTCCGTCACCGATACCGGTGCCGATCGCGCCACCGGCCAGGGCGATGCCGCCGCCGACGAAAGCACCGGCGAGGGTGACTGCCTCATCGCTTACTGCCATTGATCTGCCTTTCGTTCTGCATTTCTGGTGTCGGCGCCGGTTCGACGCCTCGGGTGGTTACCTCGTGCTGCGCGCCTCAGTGCGCAAGTGCAGGTTCCGACGCCTCGTCGGCGGCCGTCTCGGTCACGGCCTCGGGCTCGCGTTCCGGCTCGGCCGCGTGGTCATCGTCGTGGTCATCGCCGTGCCCCGCACCTGCCATCCCGAAGTACAGGATGGTCAGCAGGGCGAAGATGAACGCCTGGACGCCGCCGATGAACATGTCGAAGAGCTTCCAGAGGATGCCGGGCGCCCAGAAGACGTAGATCGGCAGCAGCCCGATCAGGGCGATCATGATGCCGCCGGCAAAGATGTTGCCGAAGAGCCGCAGCGCCAGCGTGACCGGCTTGACGAGCTCCTCGATGATGTTGAGCGGCAGCAGGATCGGGAACGGCTCGACGAAGTGCTTGAAGTACCCCTTCACGCCCTTCTCGCGGATGCCGTAGGTCCAGACGCCGAGGATCACCATCAGGGCGAGCGCGTAGGTGAGGTTGGTGTCGGCCGTCGGCGCCGGCAGCAGGTGGCCGGTGTCGTGGTTCCACTCGCTCGGCACGAGCTCGAACCAGTTCGCGATCAGGATGAAGAAGAACAGCGCCACGGCCAGCGTCACGACCGTGCGGTTGACCCGGCCCAGGTTGTCCTCCACCTGACCGGTGACCCAGTTGATGAGCGTCTCCCAGGTCAGCTGGAGCTTGGTGGGCACGTGGTCGTCGGTGTCCTTGGTGAGCTGCCTGCGGGCGATGAAGCCGAGCAGGACGACGATGGTGCCGGCCAGCACGGTCGCCCAGATCGTGTCGAGGTTGAACGTGAGGCCCTTCCACACCCACTCCACGTGGTGGCCGATCTCGATGGCGGGCTCTTCCTCGGTCTCGCCAGCGGCTGCGAGGGTCAGCAGACTGATCATGGCTTCTTCAACTCCTTGAGCAGGGGCACGCTGGTCATGACGAGGGCGACCAGCCGGAAGATGGCCAGGCCGAGCAGCAGGCCGATGCCGTCGGGCCAGAAGACGACCGCGATGGCGACGGCGACCGCGGTGAGCAGCGTGAGCCGGGCGACGGTGGCGAAGACCATCTCGCTGCGGGTCGGCTGCTCGCCCGAGGTGATGATGCGGAGCAGCCAGTACTCCGTCGCCAGGTGGTTGACCAGGCCCAGCCCGATGCCACCGGCGATGCAGCCGGCGAGGGTCCACTCCCCGAGCTGACCGGCGACCCAGAAGACCGCGACGGCGAGGCCGAGCGCGACCAGGATCGCCTTGCGCTGGTCCTTCAGCACCCGGCCGATGCTGGCGCGCTCACCGGGGTTGGCGACGTGGGGGTTCGGGGTCGTCATGGTCATGCCGCCTCAGCCCCGCAGCGCGGAACGGATCCGGAGCCAGAACCCGACGACGGCCAGCACCATGCCGACGCCCACGCCGACGAGGGTGAACGTCGGACTCGAGTCGAGGCTGCGGTCGAGGACCAGGCCGAGGACCGTGCAGAGGACGACGGACCCGACGAGAAGTCCGCCGAGCCCGATGAGGTCACGTCCGCGCAGGGCGGCATCGGAGCGCTCATCGGCCATTCACCCGGGTCGCTTTCGGTCGTGGGCAGGTCACCCCGGAGACGGGGCGCGTCGCTCCTGCGGGTACACACCTGATGGCTGGGGGAAGCCCACCGATCCAGGACCGACGACGGCGCGAAACTACCACAGCGGCAGGGCCCGACGAACCCGGGGCTCGGTGCCTTCACCGGCCCTGCGAAGAGGCCCCGGAGAGGGGTGTCGCGGAGTGCGGTCGTCATGCGTGGCGGCCGTCCTGTCGTGGCGTTCGGAGGTGCTTGTGAAAAGTAGCACAAAGTCGTGGGGGCCGCGAACCGGGTACCGCAGCAGGGGTTTCGAGACCTGCGGCGGTCGCGGTCAATCACTCCTCGGGACGACTCAGCTGGGGCTTCTGGACCACCGGCACGAGGAACGTCAGGGCGATCGTCACCGCCGCCGCACCGGCGAGCGACGCCCACATCACGGCACCCGTGTAGAGGCTCGCCAGGACGGTCCCGAAGGCCATCAGCCCGGCCCACGTCCACATGATCACGACCGCGCGTCGCTGGCCGTGGCCGATCTCGAGCAGCCGGTGGTGGAGGTGCTGCTTGTCGGGCGAGAACGGCGACCGACCCGCCCACCCGCGGCGGACGACCGCCAGCACCAGGTCGGCGATCGGCACGATCAGGATGGCGATCGGCAGCAGCAGCGGCAGGAAGTACGCCGCCGGGTTCACGTCGCTGCCCGCACCGCCGCGCGTCAGCTCCGGTCCACTGAACTGGGTGGTGAGGGTCAGAGCCGAGGTGGACAGCACCAGGCCGAGCAGCATCGACCCGCTGTCCCCCATGAACAGCCGGGCCGGGTGGAAGTTGTGCGGCAGGAAGCCGGCGCAGGCCCCCGCGAGAGCGGCCGACAGGAACGCCCCGGTCGTCGCCAGCGTGACCCCGTTGAGGTTCGCGAGCTGGTAGCTGAAGACGAAGAAGGCCGCGGCCCCGATGCCGACGACGCCCGCCGCGAGGCCGTCGAGCCCGTCGACGAAGTTGACGGCGTTGACGGTCGCGATCACCAGCACAGCGGTCAGCAGCGCTCCCTGGGCGGCGTCGAACGAGAACTGCTCCTCGGCCGAGATCGGGATGAACCGCAGCTGGATGCCGGACCAGATCAGGAACGCGACGGCGATCACCTGGCCGCCGAGCTTGGTCAGCCAGTCGAGGTCGAACAGGTCGTCGAGCACGCCGACGCCGCAGACCATGGCGCCCGCCAGGATCACCACCCCGGCGTCCTCGAACACGAACGGCCCGGCCGTGGCCAGGAACGGCAGCTCCCGCCCGACGACGTACGCCGCCACGAGCCCGCCGAGCATCGCGAGCCCGCCCAGGTACGGGATCGGCTCGGCGTGGACGTCCCGGTCGCGCACCTCGGCCACCGCGCCGGTCCGCAGCGCGATCTCCCGGGCGATCACCGTCAGCAGGTAGGTGACCGCGGCCGAGACCAGGAAGACCAGGAGGTACTCGCGCACCGGTGTCAGCCCTCGTCGGTGATGGTCGCCCCGAGCGGTTCGAGCACGTCGTTGAGCTGGTCGAGGGAGAGCGCCCCCCGGCGCAGCACCCGTCCCCGGCTGCCGGTCACGTCGACGATGGTGGACGCCTCGCCCCCGGTGACGCGGCCGGCGTCGACGAAGACCGCGACGTCCTCACCGAGCATCTCGGCCGCCTCCTCGGCGTCGAGCGCGGCCGGCCGGCCGGTCTTGTTGGCCGAGCTGACCGCGAGCGGCCCGGTGCGCTCGAGCACGGCCCGCGCGACCTCGTGGTCGGGCATCCGGACCGCGACCGTGCCGCGGGTGTCGCCGAGGTCCCACTGCAGGGACGCCTGCTGCCGGCACACCAACGTGAGCGGGCCGGGCCAGAACGCGTCGATCAGGGCGCGGGCGTAGTCAGGGAGGTCGGTCGCCAGCGCGTCGATCGTGGTGGTCGCGCTCACCAGCACCGGCGGCGGCATGTCGCGACCCCGGCCCTTCGCGGTGAGCAGCGCCTTGACCGCGTCGGCGTCGAACGCATCGGCGCCGATGCCGTAGACCGTGTCGGTGGGGATGACCACGAGGTCGCCGCGCTGCACCGCGAGGGTGGCTTCCGAGACTGCCAGCTCCCGTTCCTCGTCGGTGCCGGTGGGCAGCCGTTGCGCGTCAGTCACGCGCCTATCGTGCCAGCCTCGCCGTGACGTAGCGCGGACGCCCGGCGAGGTCGGGGTGGTCACGCACGTCGCGGAAGCTGCCCGTGGCCGCGAACACCGCCGGAGCGCTCTCGCCCTGGACGTCGGCGTGCTCTGCGCCCACCCAGCCGCCGGGTCGCAGCAGGCGGGCTGCGCGTGCGGCCAGGACCCGCAGTGCCGTCAGGCCGTCGTCGCCGGAGAAGAGCGCGAGGTGCGGGTCGTGGTCGCGTGCCTCCGGCGCGACCGACTCCCACGCGTCGAGCGGGATGTAGGGCGGGTTGCAGGTCACGACGTCGACCTGGCCGGCGAGCTCGACGAACGCGTCGGCCATGTCCCCGAGCCGCAGCTCGACGCCGGTGCCCGCCAGGTTCCGGGCCGCCCACTCGTGGGCGGCCGGATCGAGCTCCACGGCATGCACCCGCGCCGAGGGCACCTCGTCTGCGATCGCCCGGGCAATCGCCCCGGACCCGGTGCACAGGTCGACGACGACCGGCTCCTCGAGCTCGCGTGCCCGCTCGATCGCCCAGCCGGCCAACAGCTCGGTCTCGGGCCGGGGCACGAACACTCCCGGTCCGACCGCCAGCTCGACGTACCGGAAGCCGGCGACGCCGACCAGGTGCTGAAGCGGTTCACGGCGTTCGCGCCGCGCCAGCAGCGCCTCGAACCGCTCGGCCTGGGGGTCAGCGACGTCGCGGACCAGTGCCAGCGCGCCCCGGTCGACGCCGAGCACGTGAGCAAGCAGGGCGTCGGCGTCGTGCTCGGGCGAGGGGACCCCGGCGGCCGCGAGCCGGGCCACCGCCGCGCGCCGGAGCTCCCCCGGCGTCACGACTCGAGCGCCTCGAGCCGGGCCGCGAGGTCGGCCTCGACGCACGAGGCGAGCAGCGGGTCGAGGTCGCCGTCGAGCACCTGGTCGAGGTTGTAGGCCTTGTAGCCGGTGCGGTGGTCGGAGATCCGGTTCTCCGCGTAGTTGTAGGTCCGGATCCGCTCCGAGCGGTCGACGGTGCGCACCTGGCTCCGCCGCGCGCTGCTCGCCTCGGCGTCGGCCTCGTCCTGGGCCGCCGCCAGCAGTCGCGCCCGGAGGATCCGCAGCGCCTGCTCGCGGTTCTGCAGCTGGCTCTTCTCGTTCTGGCAGCTGACCACGATCCCGCTGGGCAGGTGGGTGATCCGAACCGCGGAGTCGGTGGTGTTGACGCTCTGCCCACCCGGACCGCTGCTGCGGAACACGTCGATCCGCAGGTCGTTCTCGTCGATCTGCACCTCGACCTGCTCGGCCTCCGGCAGCACCAGCACGCCGGCGGCACTGGTGTGGACCCGGCCCTGCGACTCGGTCACGGGCACCCGCTGCACGCGGTGCACGCCGCCCTCGAACTTGAGCAGCCCGTACGGCGCCTCCCCCGGCTCGGGGACGCCGCGCGCCTTCACGGCCACCGTCACGGACTTGTAGCCGCCGAGGTCGGACTCCGTGGCGTCGAGCACCTCGGTGCTCCAGCCGCGCCTCTCGGCGTACCGCGTGTACATGCGCAGCAGGTCGCCTGCGAACAGGGCGGACTCCTCCCCGCCCTCGCCGGACTTCACCTCCAGCAGCACGTCCTTGCCGTCGGCGGGGTCGCGCGGGGCCAGCAGGTGCTGGAGCCGCCCGGCCGCGGCATCGCGCCGCACCGTCAACGTGTCGGCCTCCTCGGCGAACTCGGGCGCCTCCGCGGCCAGCTCGCGCGCGGCCGCGAGGTCGTCACCGAGCCGGTGCCACTCCTCCCACGTCCGGACGATGGCGGCCACCTCGGCGTAACGCTGGTTGAGCCGCTTCGCCAACCCCTGGTCGGCATGCGTCGCGGGGTCCGCCAGCTGCTGCTCCAGCTCGGCGCGCTCGGTCACGAGTCCTTCGACGGCCTCGAACATGGAGCGCTCCTCGGATCGGTCGGCTGGAGGCAGGCGGGTACAGCACGGCGCCGGCCACCATGGAGGGTGACCGGCGCCGGAAGCCGAGCTACTTCTTGCCCTGGGCCTGCGCGTAGCGCTTCTCGAACCGGGCCACGCGGCCGCCGGTGTCGAGGATCTTCTGCTTGCCCGTGTAGAAGGGGTGGCACTGCGAGCACACGTCGGCGTGGATGACGCCGCTGGTGGCAGTGCTGCGGGTGGCGAACTGCGCGCCGCAGGTGCAGGTCACCTGCGTGGTCACGTAGTCCGGGTGGATGTCCTTCTGCATGATGTCCTCTCTGGGTCGCCGGGTCGCCGAGCGCGGGCGCGACGGCGTGAACCGGAACCGGGCACCTAGTGTGCCACCCACCAGAACAAACCCGGGAATCCGGAGATTCCCGGCTGACGGACGCTCAGCGGGACAGCAGCGCCTCGACGCGGGACGCGAGCTCCCGCGGGCTGAACGGCTTGGTGATGTAGTCGTCGGCGCCGGAGTCGAACCCGGTCTCGACGTCGGACTCCTGGGCCCGAGCGGTGAGCAGGATGACCGGCAGGTCGGCGAGCGCGGCGTCCGCCCGGATCTCACGCATCGCGTCGAGACCGGACACGCCGGGCATCATCACGTCGAGCACCGCCAGGTCGGGCTTGTCGGCCCGGCACGCCTCCACGGCAGCCGCACCGTCGCCCACCGCGATGATCTCGTGACCCATCGTCGTGAGCTTGAACTCGACGAGCTCACGGATGTCGACGTCGTCGTCCGCGACAAGGATCTTGGCCACGAGGGTGTCCTCTCCGGGGGGAATCTGCTCCGCCAGCGTAACCGGGACCGGGACCCCGCCGTGGCGGAATCCCGCACCCGGTGGGTGCGGGACCCCGATGGCTGCGGCGGGCGGTCCCGTCCCCATCAGTCGTTGTCGGGGCTGGGTGTGGTCTTCTGCACCTGCATGAGGAACTCGATGTTGCTCTGCGACTTCTTGAGCCGCTCGAGCAGCAGCTCCAGCGCCTGCTGCCCCTCCAGCGCCGAGAGCACCCGGCGGAGCTTCCAGACGATGGCGAGCTCCTCCTTCGACATCAGCAGCTCCTCGCGGCGGGTGCCGGACTGGACGGCGTCGATGGCCGGGAACAGCCGCTTGTCGGCGAAGTCGCGGCGCAGCCGGATCTCCATGTTGCCGGTGCCCTTGAACTCCTCGAAGATCACCTCGTCCATCTTGGAGCCGCTCTCGATGAGCGCCGTCGCCAGGATCGTGAGCGAGCCGCCGTTCTCGATGTTGCGGGCCGCACCGAAGAACCGCTTCGGCGGGTACAGCGCCGCGGAGTCGACGCCACCGGAGAGGATCCGGCCGCTGGCGGGGGCCGCGAGGTTGTAAGCACGCCCGAGCCGGGTGATCCCGTCGAGCAGCACGACCACGTCGTGGCCGAGCTCGACGAGCCGCTTGGCGCGCTCGATCGCCAGCTCGGCGACCGTGGTGTGGTCGCTCGCGGGCCGGTCGAACGTCGAGGAGATCACCTCGCCCTTGACCGAGCGCTCGAAGTCGGTGACCTCCTCGGGCCGCTCGTCGACGAGCACGACCATGAGGTGGCACTCGGGGTTGTTGGTCGTGATCGAGTTGGCGATCGACTGCATGATCATCGTCTTGCCGGCCTTGGACGGCGACACGATCAGGCCGCGCTGGCCCTTGCCGATCGGGGCCGCGATGTCGATGACCCGGCCGATCAGGTTCGTCGGCTCGGTCTCGAGACGCAGCCGCTCGCTCGGGTAGAGCGGGGTCAGCTTGGCGAAGTCCACGCGGGTCTTGGCGGCTTCCGGGTCGGCACCGTTGACACTGTCGACCCGGACCATCGGGTTGAACTTCTCCTTGCGCTCACCCTCACGGGGCTGGCGCACCTGCCCGACGACCGCGTCGCCTCGGCGCAGCCCGAACTTCCGGACCATCGACAGCGAGAGGTAGACGTCGTCGGCGCCTGGGAGGTAGCCGCTGGTGCGGACGAAGGCGTAGTTGTCGAGGACGTCGAGGATGCCGGCCGCCGGCAGCAGCACGTCGTCGTCGAGGATCGTGGTGTCCGGCTCGTTGCGCTGGCCGCCGCCGGGCGCGGCGGTGCTCGGACCGGTCGTGGTGCGGTTGCGGTCGCGACCGCGGCGCCGCCGGCTGCTCCGACTGGTGCCACCCTGGTCGTCCCGGTTCTGGTCCCGGTCGCGGTTCTGGTTCTGGCGGTTCTGCTGCTGCTTGTCCTGGTGCTTGTCCGGCTGCTTCTCGGGCTGGTCCTGCTTGCCGTCCTCCTGCTTCTGCTGCTTCGCCTGCTTGTCCTGCTTCGTCCTGCTTGTCCTGCTTGTCCTGCTGGTCGTGCTGGTCCCGCGACCGCCCGTCGCGGCCCTCCGGCTGCTGGTCGGCCTTCCGGTCGGCCTTCCGGTCGGTCTGGTCCTGGGAGGTCGACCGACCGGACTGGGCGCCCTTGATGGCGCTGATCAGCTCCGCCTTCTTCATCGAGCCGGCCCCGGAGATCCCGAGCCCGCCGGCCATCGACTTCAGGTCAGCGATCAGCATCGAGTTGAGTCCACCGCTGCGCTTCTTGGGTGCGGCGGCGTCGCTGGCCCGGTCATCAGGCTGGTCATCAGGCCGGTCATCAGGCTGGGCGGCCGCGCCGGTGGATTCGATGGTTTCCGTCACGTGAGGTCCTTCCCACGTTCCGAGCCGGCCGTCTCAGATGGACCGGCTCCTGGGTTAGCCCCGCCGCTGCTGCGCTCGACCGTGAGGGTGTCCGGACGACCGGACCAACGTCTCGACGGCGTCGTCATCGGCGAGGAAGGATGGACACCCGCATCGGTCCGCGTGGAGAGCCACGCTCGGATGGTCGAGTGTCACGCCGAGAACACCGGCGCCCTTTCACGATACCACCCAGGTCGCCGTGCCAGGCACCGACCCGGCGAGCCCGGATCAGTCGACGCGGACGCCGTGCCGGTCGATCTCGAGCCGGTGCGGCAGCCAGCCGCCGGGGGCGCGCAGCGCCAGGGCCGCGGCGTCGCAGCCGGCGCAGAAGGCGAGCACCGTCGGCCCCGCCCCGGAGACCACGGCGGCGATCCCGTCGGCGCGCAACGCGTCGACCAGGTCCAGGGACGCCGGCATCGCGGGTCTCCGGTAGTCCTGGTGGAGGTAGTCGCGGGTGGCGGCCAGGAGGTGCTCGGGGGCCGAGCCCAGGGCGGCGACCAGGAGCGCGGTCCGGCCGGCGTTGGCAGCCGCGTCGTGGTGCGGGACGGACTCGGGCAGCAGCCCCCGCGCCAGCTCGGTCGACAGCGGCTCGGGTGGCACGAACACCACGACGTCCACGCGCGGGTCGACGGCCGCGGGTACGGCGTACCAGTCGTCCTCGCGACCCGAGATCACCAGCCCGCCGTACCAGGCCGGCGCGACGTTGTCGGGGTGTCCCTCGAGCCGGGCGGCGAGCCGGAACGCCGCGTCGTCGTCGAGCACGAGGGTGCCGCCGGCGACCAGCCCGCGCGCCAGCGCGATCCCGCCGACGATCGCCGCCGAGGACGAGCCGAGACCGCGCGCGTGCGGGATCGTGTTGTCGCAGCGCACCCGCAGCCCCGGGGGTTGAGCGCCCAGCTCGTCGAACGCGGCCCGCATGGCCCGGATCACGAGGTGCGTCTCGTCGAGCGGGATGCCGCCGGCGCCTTCACCGGCGACCTCGATCTCCAACCCCGACCCCTGGACCTCGCCGGTCAGCCGGTCGCGCAGCCCCAGGGCGAGTCCCAGGGAGTCGAAGCCGGGCCCGAGGTTGGCCGAGGTGGCCGGGACCGACACCACGACCGGGCCGTCGACGAATCGCGTCACGGCCGGCTCAGTCCAGCCCGGCGGCGCGGGCCGTGGCCGCGAGGTCGGCGTCGACGACGGTGTCGACGACCTGGCCGAAGGCCTCGAGCGCGGTGGCGGTGTCCTTGAGGCCGTGGCCGGTCACGGTCACGACGACCGTCAGGCCGGCGTACGTCTCGCCCGCGGCGAGGTCCTGGAGCAGGCCGGCGATGCCGGCGGCGGACGCGGGCTCGACGAAGACGCCGTCGCGCGCCGCCAGCTGTCGCTGGGCATCGAGGATCTGGTCGTCGCTGACGGCCGCGAACCGGCCGCCCGACTCGTCGCGCGCGGCCTCGGCGAGCTTCCACGACGCCGGGTTGCCGATCCTGATCGCGGTCGCCTTGGTCTCCGGGTCGGGGAACGGCTCGCCGGTGACCAGCGGTGCTGCGCCCTCGGCCTGGAAGCCGCGCATGACCGGCGTCCGCGTCGCGTGTCCCTGGTCGCGGTACTGCGTGTAGCCGAGCCAGTACGCCGAGATGTTGCCGGCGTTGCCGACCGGGAGCACGTGCACGTCGGGGGCGTCGCCGAGGAAGTCCACGATCTCGAACGCCGCCGTCTTCTGGCCCTCGAGCCGGATCGGGTTGACCGAGTTCACCAGCGCCACCGGGTAGTGCCAGGACAGCTCTCGCGCAAGCCCCAGGCAGTGGTCGAAGTTGCCGCGCACCATGATGATCTGGGCGCCGTGCACGACCGCCTGGGCCATCTTGCCGGCGGCGATCTTGCCCTCGGGGACGAGCACCAGCGGCTTGAGACCGGCCCGGGCGGCGTACGCCGCCATCGACGCGGACGTGTTGCCGGTCGAGGCGCAGACGACGGCGGTGGCGCCCTCGGCCTTGGCGACCGAGATGGCCGTGGTCATCCCGCGGTCCTTGAACGAGCCGGTGGGGTTGTCGCCCTCGACCTTGAGGAACACGCGCCCGCCGGTCAGCCCGGAGAGCCAGCCGGAGTGCACCAGCGGCGTGCCGCCCTCACGGAGCGTGACGGCCTCGACCCCGTCGGGGAGCTGCAGCAGCGGCCGGTACTCCTCGATGACTCCGCGCCACTGGCTGCTCACTCTGACTCGCCCTCGACCCGCATCACCGAGGTCACCTCGCGGACGATGTCCATGCCCCGCAGCTGCTGGACGGTCGCCGCGAGCTGCGCGTCGGTGGCGGTGTGGGAGACGACGACGAGCTGGGCGTCCGCGCCGCGACCCTCCTGCTTCACCGTCTGGATCGAGACGCCGTGGTCGGCGAACGCGGTGGCGACGGCGGCCAGCACGCCGGCGCGGTCGTCGACGTCGATCGCCACGTGGTAGCGGGTCAGGGTCTCCCCCATCGGCAGCACCGGCCGGTCGGCGTACGCCGACTCCCCGGGGCCGCGGGTGTCGGACAGCCGGTGGCGGGCGACGGTGACGAGGTCGCCGAGAACGGCGGACGCCGTGGGCGACCCCCCGGCGCCGGGCCCGTAGAACATCAGCTGGCCGGCCGCCTCGGACTCCACGAAGACCGCGTTGAACGCCTCGCGCACCGATGCCAACGGGTGCGACCGCGGGATCATCGCCGGGTGGACCCGGACGGCGACCGCGCCGCCATCGTCGCCCGGCCGCAGCTCGGCGATCGCGAGCAGCTTCACGACCGAGCCCATCTCGCGCGCGGACTGGACGTCGGCCGCGGACACCTCGGAGATCCCCTCGCGGTGGACGTCGTCGACGGTCACCCGCGAGTGGAAGGCCAGGCTGGCCAGGATCGCCGCCTTCGCCGCGGCGTCGAAGCCCTCGACGTCGGCGGTCGGGTCGGCCTCGGCGTACCCCAGCTCCTGGGCCTCCTCCAGCGCCTCGGCGAAGCCGGCGCCGGACGTGTCCATCTTGTCGAGGATGAAGTTGGTCGTGCCGTTGACGATGCCGAGGACCCGGGTGACGCGGTCGCCCGCCAGCGACTCGCGCAGCGGTCGCAGGATCGGGATCGCCCCCGCCACGGCGGCTTCGTAGAACAGGTCGCGCTCGGCCTTGTCGGAGGCCTCGAACAGGGTCGGCCCGTCGGCGGCGAGCAGCGCCTTGTTGGCGGTCACCACCGCCGCCCCGTGCTCGAGCGCGGACAGGATCAGGGTGCGGGCGGGCTCGATGCCGCCGATCACCTCCACCACCACGTCGGCGCGGGCGACCAGCCCGGCGGCGTCGGTGGTGAGCAGCCCCGGGGGCACCTCGACCTCGCGGGGCGCGTCGAGGCGGCGTACGGCGACGCCGACCAGCTCCAGCGGTGCCCCGACCCGCGCCGCGAGGTCGCCGGCCTGCTCCTCCAGCAGCCGCACCACCTGCGAGCCGACGGAGCCGCAGCCGAGCACCGCCACCCTCAGCGGTTCGGACGTCACCGGGTGCCTCCCACGTCGGGCCCGAGGTCGGTCGCCAGCAGGTCGTCCTCGGTCTCCCGCCGCACCAGCACCCGCACCGCGCCGTCGCGGACCGCGACCACCGGTGGCCGCATCAGGTGGTTGTAGTTGGAGGCCATCGACCAGCAGTAGGCGCCGGTCCCGGGCACGGCGAGCAGATCACCCGGTGCGACGTCCCCGGGGAGGAACTCGTCCTTGACCACGATGTCTCCCGCCTCACAGTGCTTGCCCACGACGCGCGCCAGGACCGGCGGCGCGTCGGAGTGCCGTGAGGCCAGCGTGCACGAGTAGTCGGCGTCGTACAGGGCAGTCCGGATGTTGTCGCTCATGCCGCCGTCGACGGAGACGTAGGTACGGCGGGCACCACCGTCCAGCGCCACCTCCTTGACCGTGCCCACGGTGTAGACCGTGCACATGGCCGGGCCGACGATCGCGCGGCCCGGCTCGATCGAGAGCCTGGGCACCGGCAGGCCCAGCGCGCTGCACTCGTGCTCGACGATCCTGGTGAGCTCGGTGGCGAGCTCGGCCGGGTCCGCGGGGTCGTCCTGCGTCGTGTAGGCGATCCCGAAACCGCCGCCGAGGTCGAGCTCGGGCATCACGACCCCGAGCTCGTCGGACACCGTCTTGTGCAGGGCGAGCACCCGCCGGGCCGCGATCTCGAAGCCGCTGGCGTCGAAGATCTGGCTGCCGATGTGGGAGTGGAGGCCGCGCAGGTCGAGGCCCGGCTCGGACAGCACCCGGCGGGCTGCCTCCAGCGCGTCGCCGCCGGCGATCGAGAAGCCGAACTTCTGGTCCTCGTGGGCGGTCGCGATGTACTCGTGGGTGTGGGCCTCGACGCCGGCGGTCACCCGCACCATCACCGGCACGGGAGCCGACGCGGCCGTCGAGAGCTCGGCCGTGATCTCGCGCAGCCGCTCGATCTCCTGGAACGAGTCGACGATGATCCGGCCGACGCCCACGGAGACGGCGCGCCGCAGCTCGTCGTAGGCCTTGTTGTTGCCGTGGAAGCCGATCCGGGCGGGGTCGACGCCGGCCCGCAGCGCGACGGTCAGCTCGCCGCCCGTGCACACGTCGAGGAACAGCCCCTCCTCCGCGATCCAGGCCGCGAGCGTCGTGCAGAGGAACGCCTTGCCCGCGTAGTAGACGTCGTAGCCCGCGAACGCGTCGCGGAAGGCTCGGGCCCTCGACCGGAGGTCGGCCTCGTCGAGCAGGTACGCCGGGGTGTTGACGTCGGCCACCACGTCGGCCACCGCGGAGCCGCCGACGTGGAGCACGCCGTCGACCTTGTCAGCGGTGAGCGACCAGAGGTGCGGGACCAGCCGGTTGGCGTCGTCCGGCGGGCGCAGCCAGGGCGGGCCCCGCAGTGCGCCGTCGGCGTGGGCCCAGCCGGACGGGTGGGAGGTGGGCATGAGGACCTGGCCTACATCCGCTCGGGGGCGGAGACGCCGAGCAGGCCGAGACCGTTGGCCAGCACGGTCCGGCTCGCGACGACCAGCATCAGCCGGGCCTCGTTGGCCGGCCGCACCGGCTCGTCGCCCTGCGGCAACATCCGGCACTCCTTGGTGTCGTACCACTTGTTGAACACCGAGGTCGTGTCCTCGAGGTAGCGCGCGATCCGGTGCGGCTCGCGCAGCTCCGCCGCGGCGGTCACCACCTTTGGGAAGTCGGCCAGGGCCCTGAGCAGCTCGCGGTCCCGGTCGTGGTCGAGGAGTGACGGGTCGAAGTCGTCGGGGAGCGACATCCCGATGCTCGTGGCGTTGGCCATCATCCGGCAGGTGCGGGCGTGGCCGTACTGCACGTAGTAGACCGGGTTGTCGTTCGATGCCTTGGACCACAGGTCGAGGTCGATGTCGATCGTCGTGTCGTTGGTGTAGCGCGCCAGCGCGTACCGCGACGCGTCGGCACCGATCGCCTCGACCAGGTCGTTCATGGTGACGCCCGTCCCGGCCCGCTTGGACATCCGCAGCGGCTGCCCGTCCTTGAGCAGGTTGACCAGCTGGCCGATCAGGATCTCGAGGTTCTCGTGGGGGACGTCGCCGAAAGCGGCGCACATCGCCATCATCCGGCCGACGTAGCCGTGGTGGTCGGCGCCGAGCAGGATGAAGCACCGGTCGAAGCCCCGCTCCCGCTTGTTCAGGTAGTAGGCGAGGTCGCCGGAGAGGTACGCCGGGGAGCCGTTCGACCGGACGATCACCCGGTCCTTGTCGTCCCCGAACTTCTCGGTGGCCAACCACAGCGCACCGTCGCGCTCGTAGGTGTTGCCCAGCTCCGTGAGCCGCTGGATGGCGCGCTCGACGGCACCCGACTCGTGGACGGAGTTCTCGTGGAAGTAGACGTCGAAGTCCACACCGAACGCGTGCAGGTCGGCCTTGATCTCGTCGAACATCAGGTTGACGCCTACCTCGCGGAACACCTCCTGCGCCTCGGCGTCGGGCAGGTCCGCGACGTCGGGACGCAGCTCGGTCACCCGGGCGGTGATCTCGGAGATGTACTCGCCGCCGTACCCGTCCTCGGGAGGCTCTTCCCCGCGTGCCTGGGCGAGCAGCGAGCGGGCGAACCGGTCGATCTGCGCACCGTGGTCGTTGAAGTAGTACTCCCGCGTGACCGAGGCGCCCGAGAACTCGAAGATGCGTGACAGCGCGTCACCCACGGCGGCCCAGCGGGTCCCGCCGAGGTGGAGCGGGCCGGTGGGGTTGGCCGAGACGAACTCGACGTTGATGTTGTGGCCCGCGAGGGCCTTGCTGCCGCCGTACGTCGGACCGGCGGCGACGATGTCGGCCGCGACCCGGCCCTGGGCCCCAGCCTCGACGGTCACGTTGAGGAAGCCCGGTCCGGCCACCTCGACCGCCGCGATGCCCTCGGCCCCGCGCAGCTCGGTCGCGAGCAGCTCGCCCAGCGCGCGCGGGTTGGTGCCCGCCTTCTTCGCCAGCTGGAGGGCGGCGTTGGTCGCGTAGTCGCCGTGACCCTTCTCGCGCGGCCGCTCCACCGTCACCTCGGCCGGCACGCCGTCGGGCAGGACGAGCGCACCCCGGTCGACCAGCGACGTGAGGGCGTCGACGACGGCGGCGGAGAGCTGGGCGGGATTCACCCGCCAAGCCTATCGGCGCCCTCCGGTTTCGTTCTCACCAGCGCCGCCGGGTAGTGTGCGGCTCCGCGTCGCTGCTGGTCGGCGGCGCGCAGGCCTCCGTAGCTCAGGGGATAGAGCACTGGTTTCCGGTACCAGGTGTCGCAGGTTCGAATCCTGCCGGAGGCGCCCCTCACGTGACCGGGCACAGCTGTCGTCCTGACCTCGCTGACCGGGCCCAATGCCATCATTTTCCGCCCGGTCAGCCCACGTCTTGCAGCACTCCCTGCCTGGTCAGCAGCGGCCGAGGGAGGCGTCGCGGCGCGCGGCGTCGCCGTAGCGGCGTGCCTGCCCGACGTTCGGGAAGATGATGCTCGCTCCCCCGATGTTGCCGAACGAGCCGTTGAGGACGCACGAGCGGATCTTGCGCGGGTCGACCTGGGCGACGACCTGGGCGAGCTCGAACAGCTCGGCCGGCGACAGGTTCGTGTCCATGTTCCGCATCACCGAGGCGACCCCGCGCTCGATGAAGCCGGGCTGGTCGGCGCGGGTCGCGATCCGCGCCTGGATGCCGCGCAGCACCCGCTGCTGGTTGGCCGACCGGTCGAAGTCGCCGCCCGGGAGGCTCTTGCGGATCCGGGAGAACGCCATCGCGTTGTAGCCGTTCAGCTTGATCTGCCCCTGCTTGAACGGCCTCCCCTTCAAGTTCGAGTCGTTGAACGGTCGCGGGTTGTTGACGTAGATCCCGCCGATGTCGTCGATCATGTTCTCGAAGAACGGGAACCGTGTGACCACCACGTAGTCGGGCTGGACGCCCACGAGGTTGCCGACGGTGCGGCCCATGAGAGAAGGCCCGCCGAAGGTCAGCGAGGCGTTGACGCGGTTCGAGCCGTGGCCCGGGATGGGGACCCACGAGTCGCGCGGGATCCCGATCGCCGAGGCCGCGCCGGTCCTCGTGTTGAGGCCGACCAGCTGGATCGCGTCGCCGCGGGTGCGGGTCATGCTCTCGCCGGGGCGCGCGTCGGACCCGATGGCGAGGATCCAGATCACGTCGTCGCCGACGTCGACGCCGTCGGCACCCTTCAGCTTCACGAGACTGAGCTCGGCCGGGCGGACGGCGCTGTCGGGCACGGTCAGCGCGACCAGACCCAGCACGACGACCAGCGCGAGGGTGCGGAACAGGTGGGGCACGAGTCGCATCAGCGGACTCCCTTGGTCAGGTCGTAGGCGAAGATCTTCCAGTCACCGTCGCGCTTGGTGAGCCGCAGCTCGCCCTGCACGCTTACCCGCTTCGTGGCCTTCCCGGCAGTGCGGAACCGGAGCTTGACGCGGGCGGTGGCGGCGACGGCTCGCTTGTTGACGGCGAGCAGGTCGACCCTCACCCGCAGCAGGGTCGGCGTGACGCCGTCGATCCGCTCCCCGATCCGCTGGTTGGTCAGCAGGTTCCGGTCCCGACGGGCGACCATGGCGGTCCCCGCCGTGAAGCCCGGAAACGTGCCGCTGAAGTCGGAGCGCGGGTAGTCGCCCGCGAGGTAGGCGGCCTCGAGGAACCGGAGCGCGGTCCTCGACACGACCCCCTCGACCCGGCTGCGGTCCTTGCGCGGCAGCCGGCCGACGATCGTCCCCGACTCGAGGACCGGCTCGATCTCCAGGGTGGGGCCCTCGCTCGGCTCGGCCAACGTCTCCGACGGATCGCTGCTCGGGGCAGGCTCGTCGTCGCCGCTGCACCCGGTCACGGACAACGCGACCACGGCGGCCAGGACGGCGGCGTACCGGCGTCGGTTCGGGGGGCTGGACATGCAGGTGACTCCTGTTTCTGGTGCTGTCTCACGTCTCGCGCATCAGCCTGCCCGAAGTCCGGGGAGCGGCTGCGCATTTGCTGGCGTGTGGGACTAGCCTTGACGGTGATCCCACACGCGCGCACAACCGGAAGAGGCGAAACAACCAGTGCCGCAGTCCCCAGGCCACCAGTCCGCCGACACCTCCGCCGAGTTCGGGGCCAACGAGTGGCTCGTCGAGGAGATGTTCGAGCAGTACCAGCGCGACCCGAACAGCGTGGCGCCGGAGTGGGTGCGCTACTTCCAGTCGAACGGGCACCCCAACGGTACGACGGGGACCGACCAGGGCCAGCAGGCACCCCAGGAGACCGCGGCCGAGCCGCAGACCCAGGCGGCCCCGGAGAAGGCGGCTGAGAAGACCACCGAGAAGACCACCGAGAAGACCACCGAGAAGACCACTGAGAAGACCGCTGAGAAGCCTGCCGAGAAGCCGCAGAAGGAGAAGCAGGACAGCAAGGGCCCGCCACCGGTCGCCAAGCCTCGCAAGACCGGCTCGGCCACCGAGCCCGCGCAGGACACCAGCGCGCCGGTCGCGAAGGACCCCAAGCCGGCCGAGCCCACGGCGGCGAGCGACGAGCCGACCTACTCCGTGCTGCGCGGCGCTCCCGCGCGGACCGTGCAGAACATGGACGCCTCCCTGACCGTGCCCACCGCCACCTCGGTGCGCTCGGTCCCGGTCAAGCTCCTGTGGGACAACCGCACGGTCATCAACAACCACCTCGCCCGCGCCCGCGGCGGCAAGGTGTCGTTCACGCACATCATCGGCTTCGCGCTGGTCAAGGCGCTGCGCGCGCTGCCCGAGATGAACGTCGGGTACGACGTCATCGACGGCAAGCCCAACCTGATCACGCCGGCCCACATCAACCTCGGCCTCGCGATCGACATGAAGAAGCCGGACGGGACCCGGCAGCTGCTCGTGCCGTCCATCAAGGCCGCCGAGGGCATGGACTTCGCGGCCTTCTGGACCGCCTACGAGGAGATGGTCCGCAAGGCGCGCGACGGCAAGCTCACCGTCGAGGACTTCCAGGGCACCACGCTCACGCTCACCAACCCCGGCGGCATCGGCACGGTCCACTCCGTGCCACGGCTGATGAAGGGCCAGGGTGCGATCATCGGCGTCGGCGCGATGGAGTACCCGCCCGAGTGGCAGGGCGCGTCCGAGGACGCGATCGCCCGCAGCGCCATCAGCAAGGTCATGACGCTGACCTCGACCTACGACCACCGCGTGATCCAGGGCGCCCAGTCCGGCGAGTTCCTCAAGCACGTCCACGGGCTGCTGCTCGGCGAGGGCGACTTCTACGACGAGATCTTCCGCTCGCTGCGGATCCCCTACGAGCCGATCCGCTGGTCGCAGGACATTGCGACGTCCCACGACGACGAGATCAGCAAGCAGGCGCGGATCCTGGAGCTGATCCACGCCTACCGCGTGCGCGGCCACATGATGGCCGACACCGACCCGCTGGAGTACCGGCAGCGCAGCCACCCCGACCTCGAGGTGGAGTCGCACGGGTTGACGCTGTGGGACCTCGACCGCGAGTTCGCCACCGGCTCCTTCGGCGGCGAGGGCCGCCGGTTCATGAAGCTGCGCACCATCCTCGGGATCCTGCGCGACTCCTACTGCCGCACGACCGGCATCGAGTACATGCACATCATGGATCCCGAGCAGCGGCGGTGGATCCAGCAGCGGGTCGAGCAGCCGCACACCAAGCAGCCCCGCGAGGAGCAGCTGCGCATCCTGTTGAAGCTCAACCAGGCCGAGGCGTTCGAGACGTTCCTGCAGACGAAGTTCGTCGGCCAGAAGCGGTTCTCCCTCGAGGGGGGCGAGACGACCATCCCGCTGATCGACGAGATCTGCGAGGAGGCGGCCGGTGCCGGGCTCCAGGAGGTCTGCATCGGCATGGCCCACCGCGGCCGGCTCAACGTGCTGGCCAACATCGTCGGCAAGAAGTACTCCCAGATCTTCCGCGAGTTCGAGGGCAACATCGACCCGCGCACGGTGCAGGGCTCCGGCGACGTCAAGTACCACCTCGGCGCCGAAGGCGAGTTCGTGTCCGAGCACGGCGACCGGATCAAGGTGTCGGTGGCCGCGAACCCGTCGCACCTCGAGGCCGTCAACCCGGTGCTCGAGGGCATCGCCCGCGCCAAGCAGGACGTGCTCGACAAGGGCGCCGAGTTCCCGGTGCTGCCGCTGCTGGTCCACGGGGACGCGGCGTTCGCGGGCCAGGGCGTGGTCGCCGAGACGCTGAACCTGTCGCAGCTGCGCGGCTACCGCACCGGCGGCACGATCCACGTCGTCGTCAACAACCAGGTCGGTTTCACGACCTCGCCGGGCTCGTCACGGTCCTCGCTCTACTGCACCGACGTCGCCCGGATGGTGCAGGCGCCGATCTTCCACGTCAACGGCGACGACCCCGAGGCCTGCATCCGGGTCGCCGGGCTGGCGTTCGCCTACCGGCAGGAGTTCAAGAAGGACGTCGTCATCGACCTCGTCTGCTACCGCCGCCGCGGCCACAACGAGGGCGACGACCCGTCGTACACCCAGCCCCTCATGTACGACCTGATCGAGCAGAAGCGCTCGGTCCGCAAGCTCTACACCGAGCAGCTGATCGGTCGTGGCGACATCACGATCGAGGAGGCCGAGCAGGTCCTCAAGGACTACCAGCAGCAGCTCGAGCGGGTCTTCACCGAGGTCCGCGAGGCCAGCGCCGAGGCGCCGGACGACTGGACCACGGTGCCGGACTACCCCGAGAAGCAGGCGGCGGGGACGGCGACCACGGCCGTCAGCCCCGAAGTGCTCAAGCGGATCGCCGACGCCTACGTCACCCCGCCCGACGGGTTCACGGTCCACCCCAAGGTGATGCCGCAGCTGCAGCGCCGCTCCGCCGCGATCACCGAGGGCCCGATCGACTGGGGCACCGGCGAGGTCCTCGCGTTCGGCGCACTGCTGATGGAGGGCCGGCCGGTCCGGCTGGCCGGCCAGGACTCGCGACGCGGCACGTTCGTGTCACGGTTCGCCACGATCATCGACCGCACCAACGCCGACGAGTGGACGCCGTTGTCGTCGCTGACCGAGGACCAGGCGAAGTTCTACATCTACGACTCGCTGCTCTCGGAGTACGCCGCCCTCGGGTTCGAGTACGGCTACTCGGTGGCCCGTCCCGACGCGCTCGTGTTGTGGGAGGCGCAGTTCGGAGACTTCGTCAACGGCGCGCAGACCGTGATCGACGAGTTCATCACCAGCGGCGAGACGAAGTGGCGCCAGCAGTCCGGCGTCGTGCTGCTGCTCCCCCACGGCTACGAGGGGCAGGGTCCCGACCACTCCTCGGCCCGGATCGAGCGGTTCCTGACGATGTGTGCCGAGGACGCGTTCGTCGTCGCCCAGCCGTCCACCCCGGCGTCGTACTTCCACCTGCTGCGGCAGCACTCGCTCGGCGAGGACCACCGCCCGATGATCGTCTTCACGCCGAAGTCGATGCTCAAGCGGAAGGAGGCGGCCTCGCAGCCGTCCGACTTCACCGAGGGCGAGTTCCGGCCGCTCATCACCGACGCGACCGCCGACCCGGAGAAGGTCGACACGCTGCTGCTGTGCTCGGGCCGGGTCACCTGGGACCTGATGGTCGAGCGCGGCAAGCGTGAGGACGTCGACCGGTTCGCGATCGCCCGGATCGAGCAGCTCTACCCGCGGCCGACCGAGGAGATCCACGAGTACGTCGAGTCCCTCCCGAACCTCAAGGCGATCCGCTGGGTGCAGGACGAGCCGCGCAACAACGGCCCGTGGCCGCACTACCAGCTCAACGTCTGGCCGGCGCTCGGCCGGACCGTCGAGCCGGTGACCCGGGGCGCCTCGGCCGCGCCCTCGGTGGGCACCATGAAGCGTCACATCGAGGAGCAGAAGGCACTGCTCGACCGGGCCTTCGCACCGGCGAACGGCTCCGCGTCCGAGTACTGATGTACTTCACCGACCGCGGGATCGAGGAGCTGGACAAGCGCCGGGGCGAGGAGGACGTCAGCCTCGCCTGGGTCGCCGAGCGGCTCCAGGAGTTCACCGACCTCCACCCGGAGTTCGAGACGGCGGTCGAGCGGCTCGCGACCTGGCTGGCCCGGCTCGACGACCCCGAGGACTGAGCCGGACGTGGACGCCACGCCGCCGCTCTACCCGCCCGCGCCCTGGCAGCTGCACGGCCAGGGCTGGGGGTCGCTGTTCCGGGTACGGCCGGTACGTCGCGGCGTACGTCGCCTACGAGCCAGGAAGCCACATCACCGGTGCCGAGCTCCTGGTCGCCCGCCTGCTGCCGGGTCGCGGCCGGGAGGTCGAGATCACCGACATCTGGGTCGACTCCGCTCCGTCCCGTGACGGCGGCCGCGCCCTGTGGGCGATCCCGAAGGGGCTGGGGGACTTCGCACTCGAGCACCGGCGGACCGGACCCCTGTCGCGGCCGGTGGGACTTCGACCGGGCGGCCCGCTCGGCTGGCTCGCCGACCAGCGCCGACTGGCGTCGTTCCGGGTCGCCGACTTCCGGCTCGTGTTCGGCGCCTGAGTGAGCCTCAGTCGTCGGCGGGCGCGGTCTCGGCGTCCGCGGACGCCCGCCGAGCCGAGTCGCGGATCTCGAACACCTCGGTCGCGAAGCCGCCCAGCACGCCTGCGACGTCCTTGACCGCCGTGGCCAGGATCGTGGTGACCTGGCCGACGGTGCCGGCCGCCGCCTCGACCACGCCCTGCACGGCGTCCTTGCCGATCTCGGCCTTCGAGAGCTCGTCGTTCACCCGCCCATCCTCACGCAGCGACCGCGGGTTCCGCCAGCGGCTGCGGCTGCTCGGTCCTCGGCGTGCGGTCCGGCAGCGCGAACCGGCAGATCTTGCTGGCGACGCTGAAGAGCTGCTTCGAGAGCCGACCGGTGTTGTAGGGGAGGTCGTAACGGTCGCAGATCTCCCGCACCTCGGTGGCGAGCTCCGGGTAGCGCCGTGCCGGCAGGTCGGGGAAGAGGTGGTGCTCGATCTGGTGACTGAGGTTGCCGGTGAGGACGTGGAAGAGCCGGCTCCCGGTGATGTTGGCCGAGCCGAGCAGCTGGCGGTAGTACCACTGGCCGCGCGTCTCGTCCTCGCAGTCCTCCTGGTCGAACGTCGCAACACCGGCCGGGAAGTGACCGCAGAAGATGATGTTGAACGCCCAGATGTTGCGCACCAGGTTGGCGGTGGCGTTGCCGGCGAGGGTGAGCGGGAACAGCGGACCGGTCAGCGCCGGGAAGAGCAGGTAGTCCTTGAGCGCCTGCCGGCGGATCTTGCGCAGGAGCCCCGGGTAGAGCGGTTGGTTGTCCGCGAGGCTGCGCTTGCCCGCCACGATGTTCTCCACCTCGAGGTCGTGCAGCGCCACTCCCCACTCGAAGAACACCATCAGCAGGAACGCGTAGACCGGGTTGCCGAGGTAGTACGGCCGCCACGGCTGGTCGTCGTCCATCCGGAGGACGCCGTAGCCGAGGTCGCGGTCCTTGCCGAGGATGTTCGTGTAGGTGTGGTGGATGTAGTTGTGGCTGTACTTCCACTGGTCGCTCGGGCAGACGGTGTCCCACTCGTACATCCGCGAGTTGAGGCCCGGGTCGCCCATCCAGTCGTACTGGCCGTGCATGACGTTGTGGCCGATCTCCATGTTGTCGAGGATCTTGGAGAGGCTCAGGCTCGCTACGGCCACGGGCCACAGCGGTGGCACGTAGAACATCGCGCGACCGGCGAACTCGAGCTGGCGCTGCCGCTTCACGACCTGGCGGATGTAGGTCGCGTCGGCCTCGCCGAGGTCGGCGATCACCCGCTGGCGGAGCCCGTCGAGCTCGGCGCCGAACGCGTCGAGCTGCTCGGTGGTGAGAGTGGTGTTCGTGCTCATCGATCTGTCCTTCCGTCGGACTGGTCGGCTGGGGTCAGAGGTCGACGACGCAGTCGCCGACCGGCGCCGAGACGCAGATCCGCACGTCCTCGTCGGGCAGCGAGGACTCCTCGTCGGTGAGGACGTTGCGGACCGTGCCCTCGGTCTTGCGGGTCACGCACGAGAAGCAGATGCCCATGCGGCAGCCGTGCTCGGGGGTGAGGCCGGCTGCCTCGGCCTGCTCGAGGAGGCCCTCCCCGGAGTTGGGCACCACGACCCCGGACCGACCGAACGTGACCTCGCCCTCCGCGAGACCGCCGCCGGCGCGGGGCGGCTTGAAGTACTCGACGCGGAGCGAGTCGCTCCCGTCGTACGCCGCCTGGACGGCCTCCACCAGGGACGCCGGCCCGCACGCCCAGGTCGGGACGTCGCGGTAGCCCGGGACCAGCCGCTCCAGCCACGCGGGGCTGAGGGCCGGGTCGCCGAGCCGGGAGTGCAGCAGGTGGACGTCGATGCCGTAGCCGGAGCGGCGGATCTCCGCGAGCTCGTCGGCGAAGATCTGGTGGTCGGGGCTCGGCGCGTAGTGGACGAACGTGATCCGGCCCCGGTGGGTCCGGCGCTGCAGGCTGCGCAGCATCGACATCACCGGCGTGATCCCGGAGCCACCACTGAGGAACAGGACGTGGTCGGGTACCTGGTCGGGCAGCACGAACTCGCCCTCGGCCTGCGACAGGTGGAGCAGCTGTCCGGGCCGCGCCCGCTCGACGAGGAACCGCGAGACGCTCTGCGCGTCCGGGGCCTCGTGGTTGGCGCGCATGGTCAGCGTGAACCGGTCACCCGGCCCCGAGTCGGGGCTGGAGATCGTGAAGACCCGGGTGGTGCGCCGGGCGCCGGCCACCTCCACGCCGACCTGGACGTGCTGGCCGGCCCGGTGGCCGCGCCAGGTGCTGGTCGGCTGCAGGGTGAGGGTCGCGACCGGCGGGTGGCCGGGGACGTCGACCTCACGGTGGATCCCGACCACGCGGGCCCGCACCTCGTGGGCGGCCCACATCGGGTTGACCTGCTCGAGGTAGCGGTCGACGCCGTGCGGAGACGTGAGCGCGGCGGCGACGCGGGAGCGGAGCAGGGTCTGGGTGAGTCCCATACCGGCCTCCTGACTTGGGTGAACGAGTGTCCACTCAAAGCCTCTCGAAGACCCTGCCGCGGGTCAAGCGGGGCCGGTTGTGGTGGTGAACACATGTCCACCGATAGCATGAGCGCGTGGCCGAGACCCGGGGCGAGCGCAAGGAGCGGACCCGCCGCGCGATCCTCGACGCGGCCCTCTCCCTGTCCGGCGAGCAGACGCTGGCGGCGCTGTCCCTCCGGCAGGTCGCGAAGGAGGTCGGCATCGTGCCGACCGCCTTCTACCGGCACTTCGCCTCGCTCGACGACCTGGGGCTGGCGCTGGTCGACGAGTCGTTCGCCTCGCTGCGGGCGATGCTGCGCGACGTACGCCGCGATGCGCCTGCGTTCGACCGGATCATCGACCGCTCGCTCGAGGTGCTGGTCGAGCACGTCCACGCGCAGCGCGCCCACTTCGGGTTCATCGCCCGCGAGCGGGCGGCCGGTCCGCCGGTGGTCCGCGAGGAGATCCGTCACCAGATCCAGCTGTTCGAGCGCGAGCTCGCGACCGACCTGGCACGGCTCCCCGGCACCGACTCCTGGACCGCCGAGGACCTCGGGGTGCTCGCCAACCTGATCGTCACGTCGGTGGTCGCGACCGCCGAGCAGATGGTCACCGGTCGGCCGGACGCCGAGGCCGCGGTGCTGGCGCGGGCGCGCACCCAGCTCCGGATGGTGCTGATCGGTGCCCTCAACTGGCGTTCACGGGACTGAGCCTGGTCCGGAGTAGGTTCCGCGCATGGGCCTCGCGAGCGACCTCGACTACCACCACCGCTCGGCCAACCCGCTCCACCGGGCGGTGCGCTGGTGGGCCGGCACCCGGGCCGGCGCGTGGATGTTCTCGCGCAGCCTGCGGCACCTCGACGACCTGGTCGGCCGACTGAGCCGCGGCCGGCACAGCGCTCCTGGACTGCTCGCCGGACTGGCCGTCCTCGACCTCACCACCACGGGCCGGAAGTCCGGCCGGCCGCGCACCAGCCACCTGATCGCGACGCCGTACGCCGACACACTGGCCCTGATCGGCACCAACTTCGGCCAGCCCGGCACGCCCGCCTGGGTGATCAACCTCGAGGCCGACCCGCGGGCCACCGTGACCTACCGGGGTGCCAGCCGCCCGGTGGTGGCGCGGCCGGCGAACCCCGGCGAGGTCGACGAGGTGTTCGCGGCCTCCGCCGGTGTCTACTCCGGCTACCAGCAGTACCGCGGCCGGATCGACGGGCGCCGGGTCCGGGTGTTCGTCCTCACCGATCCCACCCCCGGCGAGCCCGCCTGATCAGGCGGCCAGGTCCTCCACCGGCTCGGGCTCGGGCTCGGCCGTCGTCGCCGGCAGCCGCCCGGGCAGACGCAGCGCGAGCACGACCACGACCACCGACAGCGCCGCGCCGATCCAGAACGCCCAGCGGAGCCCGCCCAGCATGGCCTCGGCCTCCCCGGAGCCCGAGGTCGCGAGCTGCGCGGCCCGCGACGACATCACGGTGACCACGAGGGCAGTGCCGAAGGCGGCCGCCACCTGCTGCAACGTGCCGAGGAGCGAGCTGGCGTGGGAGTAGAGGTGCATCGGCACCGCGCCCAGGCCGAGCGTGAAGACCGGGGTGAACAGCGCCGCGAGGCTGACCATCATCAGCATGTGCGCGGCCAGCAGCACGGCGTACGGCGTGGTCAGCGAGATCTGGGTCATCACGGCGAGCGACACCATGACCCCGATGGATCCGGGCACGACCAGCGGCCGGCCGCCGACGGCATCGAAGATCCGGCCGACGCGGGGGCCGAGCAGCCCCATCGCGAGCCCACCGGGCATCACGAGCAGACCGGTCTGCAACGGGCTCAGGCCGCGCAGGTCCTGCAGGTAGAGCGGCAGCAGGATCATCGAGCCGAGCATCGCCATGAAGGCGACCGACATGAGGATCAGCGCGCGACGATAGGTCGCGTGGGTCAGGGTGCGCAGGTCCAGCAGCGGTGTGCCGGTGCGCTGCAGCCGGAGCTGGCGGAACACGAACGTCGCGATGGCGGCGACGCCGAACCCGACGGTGACCAGCGGGGTGCCGACCGAGCCGGCGCCGAAGCGGCTGAGCCCGAACACCAGGCCGCCGAAGCCGGACGCCGCCAGCGCCACGCTCGGCCAGTCGATCGAGCCCGGGCGGGGCTCCCCGACGTTCTCGAGGTTGCGCATGCCGACGACCATCACCGCGAGCGCGATGGGGAGCACGACCGCGAAGATCAGGCGCCATGACCCGAGCTGCAGCAGGACGCCCGAGACGGCCGGGCCGAGCGCCGGTGCGACCGAGATCGCCAGCGTGACCTGCCCCATCACCCGACCCCGGTCGTGCTCGGGCACGACCGTCATCAGGGTCGTCATCAGCAGCGGCATCATCACCGCGGTGCCGCCCGCCTGGACGATCCGCGCGATCAGCAACACCTCGAACGTGGGCGCGAACGTCGCCAGCAGCGTGCCGGCGGCGAACACGCTCATGGCGGTCGCGTACGCCGTGCGGGTGGTCACGCGCTGCAGGAACCACCCCGTCGTCGGAATGACCGCCGCCATCGTCAGCATGAACGAGGTCGACAGCCACTGAGCGCTGCGCGCGGAGATGTCGAGGTCCGCCATCAGCCGCGGGATCGCGTTGATCATGATCGTCTCGTTGAGGATCACGATGAACGTCGCCAGCACGAGCCACCGGATCACGGCGGGGGTGCGGGCAGGCGCCTCGTGGGCGGGCGCGTCCGGGGCAGGCACAGGAGATCCTTCGCGGTCAGTGGTGAGGCTCATGCAGGGACAGACCCCCATGGCCGAGGGGATTCATCGGTGATCCCATCCTCGCCTCGGAACGCCCCGGTCGGCCACCGATATTCCGGTGCTCGCCCCAAGGCGCAAGAACGGTCAGGTGCCGGGCCGTGGCACCACGGGTCGCACGGTCACCTCGGGGATCGTGGCGCCGGGGTCGAGGTCGAGGACGTGCCGGATCGTGTCGGCCACGGTCTCCGGCCGGATCCACCTCGCCGCGTCGTAGACCCGGCCCTCCTGCTCGTGCACCTTCTCCTGCATGGGCGTCGCGGTCCGGCTCGGGAAGACGGTGGTCACGCGGACACCGCGGTCGACCTCCTCGGCCCGCAGCGCGTCGGCCACCGCCCGCAGCCCGAACTTCGACGCGGCGTACGCGCCCCAGCCCGCGCTCGCGGCCAGGCCCGCCGAGGAGTTCACGAACACCACCAGCCCGTGCGCCCGGCGCAGTGCCGGCAGGCAGGCGCGGGTCAGCAGGACCGGAGCCACCAGGTTGACGTCGACCTGCTCGCGCAGGTCCTGGGCCGACACCTCCCCGAGCGGCGCCAGGTCGACCACGCCGGCGACGTGCAGCAGCGAGTCGAGGGAGTCGGGGACGTCGAGCGCGGTGAGGGACGCCGGGTCCGCCAGGTCGGCGACGATCGTCGCGGCACCCGCGTAGCGGTCAGCGAGCTCTGCCGCGCGCGCGTCGGACCGCGCGAGCAGCACCAGGTCGTCGCCGCGCTCGTGCAGCACGTCGGCGATCGCCGCCCCGATGCCGGACCCGGCACCGGTGATCAGGTGGCGCGTCATCGGGTGAACACGACCTTGCCGAAGACGTCGCCCGCGGCCATGGCCGCGAACCCGTCGCGCGCCTGGTCCATGGGCAGCACCCGGTCGACCAGCGGCCGGGTGCCGGTCGCGTCGAGCAGGTTGATCAGCGAGGCCAGCTCGGCGCGGGTGCCCATGGTCGAGCCGATCACCTGGAGCTGGAGGAAGAAGATCCTGGTCAGCTCGGCGTCGTCGACGTCCGGACCGGAGGTGGTGCCGGAGATGACGATCTTGCCGCCAGGGCGCAGCGCGCGGATCGAGTGCGACCAGGTCGCGCGGCCGACGGTCTCCATCACCGCGTCGACCCGGACCGGCAGCCGCTCGCCCGTCCCGAGGACGTGGTGGGCGCCGAGCTCCAGAGCCCGCTCGCGCTTGCCCTCGTCGCGGCTGGTGGCGAAGACCGTGAGGCCGCCCGCCCGGGCGATCATGATCAGCGCGGTCGCGACGCCGCCTCCGGCGCCCTGGACGAGCACCGTGTCACCGGCCTTGAGCCCGCCCTGCGTGAAGAGCATCCGGTACGCCGTGAGCCACGCGGTCGGCAGGCAGGCAGCCTCCTCGAACGACAGCGACGGGGGCTTGGGCACCACGTTGGACCGCGGCACGACGACGCGGTCGGCGAACGTCCCCTGGTAGCGCTCCGACAGCAGCGACCGCTTCGGGTCGAGCGTCTCGTCGCCGGTCCAGTCGGGACCACTGATCACGGCGTGGACCACGACCTCCCGGCCGTCCTCGTCGACGCCGGCCGCGTCGCAGCCCAGAATCATGGGGAGCGCCTCCTCCCGCAGTCCGACCCCGCGCAGCGACCACAGGTCGTGGTGGTTGAGGGAGGAGGCCTTGACGGTGATCGTCGTCCACCCGTCGGGCACCTCCGACTCGGGCCGCTCGCCGACCACGAGGCCGGTCAGCGGGTCGTCGGAGGAGAAGCTCTCGGCGTACACGGCGAACATACGGCGACCCTAGCGACGGGCGATCAGGGCACCTCCGGCAGTGCGGGATCGAGGGCGAGCTTGGCGCGCAGGAAGTCCTCGACGGTGGTCATCGACCGCGGGTCGACCAGGCCAGCGCCGGGGGTGAGCCACGCGGTCTCGTGGGCGGCCGCGTAGTGGTTGAGCGCCATCGTCCGCGACGGGGCGCCACCGAAGGGACGGAGCGCGACCGAGGCAGCCGCATACACCGCCCCGGGCGTCGAGGAGACCCGCACCGGCCGGCCGAGCACCCGCGCGAACGTGTCGGCGACGTCGCGCCAGCTCAGCACCTCGGGCCCGGCCACCTCCAGCGGTCCGGGCGAGGTGTCGGCGCGTTGCGTGGCCTCCACGCAGGCTCGGGCCGCGTCGGTGACCGCGATGAAGGAGTGCCGCAGCGTCGCCGGGCCGGGCACCAGCATCCGGCCCCGGTCCTCGACCAGCGACCCGGTGAGGCCGCGGAACCTGCGGAGGAACGGCGACGGCCGACCGATCGAGGCGTGAGCCTCGCCGCGCAGCGGCAGCGACGACCCGACCAGCGCCAGCCACACCTCCATGAACGGTGGCAGCCGCAGCACCCACGCGTCGAGCGGCGCGTCGGCCAGCCGCCGCTCGAGGTCCCGTTTCGCTCGCACCAGCGGGACCCGGTCGTCGAGGTGGGTCACCGGCAGCGACGGCAGCACGATCCGGCGTACGCCGGCACCGGGCGCCTCGTCGACCAGGTCAGCCAGCGCCTCGTCGAGCGCGTCCGGGCGGTCACCCCGACGCGGTGCGGCGCCGTTGGCGGACAGGATGACCGTGTCGACGCCGACGAGCGACTCCCGCCGTCGCGCGGGCTCTCCGACGAGGTCGACCTCCACGATCTCCACGTCGGGCGGCAGCCGGCCGGCCCGCGCCCGGTCGCGCACGATCGCCCGGACCGGAACCTCGCGCGCGACCAGGTCCGCGCAACAGGCAGCGCCGAGCTGTCCGTTGCCGCCGACCACCAGGACCGTCATCGCGCCCCCCGGAGCATCCTGATCCCGGCCGGGCACCCGGTCAAGGGCGGGTCAGACGCGGGCGACCCCGTCGCGCCGGGCCGCCGTGGACACGGCGCCGGCGACGGCAGGCCCCACCCGCTCGTCGAACGGCGACGGGACGATGTAGTCCTCGCGGAGGTCGTCGCCGACCAGGGCGGCGAGCGCCTCGGCCGCCGCCAGCTTCATGCCCTCGGTGATCGCCGTGGCGTGGACGTCGAACGCGCCCCGGAAGATGCCGGGGAACGCGAGCACGTTGTTGATCTGGTTCGGGAAGTCCGAGCGACCGGTCGCGACGACCCGCGCGTGGCGGTGGGCCACGGCGGGGTGGACCTCGGGGTTCGGGTTCGCGAGGCCGAAGATGATCGCCTCGTCGGCCATCGACGCGACGACCTCCTCGGGCACCGTGCCGCCGCTGACGCCGATGTAGACGTCGGCGCCCGCCATCACGTCGGCGAGCGAGCCGCGGCGACCGAACCGGTCGGCGGTGTCCGACGCGAGCGCCCGCTTGACCGGGGTCAGGTCGTGGCGCTCGGTGTTGAGGACCCCCTGCCGGTCGAGCACCGCGAGGTCGCTCACCCCGGCCTCGAGCAGGATCCGGGCCACCGCCACGCCGGCGGCGCCGGCGCCGGAGATGACGACGCGGGTGCCCTCGCCGCGACGGCCGGTGAGCCGCAGCGCGCCACGGAGAGCGGCGAGCGCGACCACGGCAGTGCCGTGCTGGTCGTCGTGGAAGACCGGGATGTCGAGCAGGTCCTTGAGCCGGCGCTCGATCTCGAAGCAGCGCGGGGCGGAGATGTCCTCGAGGTTGATGCCCCCGAACGAGGGCGCGAGCCGGACGACGGTCTCGATGATCTCCTCGACGTCCGTGGTGTCGAGACAGATCGGGATCGCGTCGACGCCGCCGAACTGCTTGAAGAGCACGGCTTTTCCCTCCATCACCGGCATCGCGGCGGAGGGGCCGATGTCTCCGAGTCCCAAGACGGCGGTGCCGTCGGTGACCACCGCCACGGTGTTGGGCACCCACGTGTAGTGGCGCGTCAGGGCGGGGTCCTCGGCGATCGCCTGGCAGACCCGCGCGACCCCCGGCGTGTAGGCCAGGGACAGGTCGTCGGCGCCGGCCAGGGGCACGGTCGACTCGATCGCCGTCTTGCCACCGACGTGCAGGTCGAACACCGGGTCTCCGGCGAACGGGTGCGAGTGCGGGTCGGCCACGGAGATCGATCCTTCCACACGTGATTCCTCGGGCCGCCCGACGTCTCAGCCGGGTCGGAGCACGCGTGGTGCGGGCCACGCCCGGGCCACGGCCACGCCGAGGACGTCTGTCTCCGCGACCGGACCGCGGTGCCGCGAGTCGACGCCCTCGGGGTTGTCGCCGAGCAGCCACCAGGCGGGCACGCCCGTCCCGCGTCGTACGTCGCTCGGTGGCGCGCTTCACCGCGAGGGTGCCGTCGGCCAGCCGCGCGACCACGACCGCGCCGGGTCGCACGCGGGCACCCCAGCGCACCAGCAGCCGGTCGCCGTCGGCGAGTCCGGGACGCATCGAGTCGCCGCGGACCACCGCCCACCCGACCGGGATCCGGGCCACCTTCAGGGGTGAAGACACGCGGAGTAGTGTCGCAGTCGACCTGATTTCCAGCACAGATGGGACCGCCGTTCATGTTCGCGAAGCTGTTCACGCCCACCGTCGAGGTCTCGGCCCACTGCGATCTGCCCTGCGGCGTGTACGACCCCGCGCAGGCGCGGATCGAGGCGGAGTCGATCAAGGGGATCATCGGAAAGGTCGCCGACAACGAGGACCCCGACTTCCGCACTCGCGCGATCCTGATCAAGGAGCAGCGCTCCGAGCTGGTCAAGCACCACCTCTGGGTGCTGTGGACCGACTACTTCAAGCCGCCGCACTTCGAGAAGTACCCCCAGCTGCACACCCTCGTGAACGAGGCGACCAAGCTGGCCGGCGCGTCCGGCACCAAGGGCGAGCTCGACGCCGGCAAGGCCGACGAGCTGCTCGCCAAGATCGACGAGATCGCGGAGATCTTCTGGGAGACCAAGAAGGCCTGACGCCCGAGGCGGCGAAGCCGCCGGGGCGTCACGGCCTTCGACGTGTCTGAGCGCGACTGAGCCTGCGAAGTCGCGACCGTTCTTCGCAACCACGCACACCCACCTAGTCGCGACCAACACGGAGGGGTCGGCTGCCACATCTGGCGGCCGGCCCCGACTAAGGTCTGCACCAGGACCAGCGAGGGAGGTCAGCCCGCCCATGCCACCAACCGGTTCCACCGGCGAGCGCGCGGACGTCGAGCTGCGGCTGCCGGCCGACAGCGTCTACGTGTCGGTGCTGCGCACCACGACGGCGAGCCTCTCGGCCCGCCTCGACTTCACCATCGACGACATCGAGGACCTGCGGATCGCGGTCGGCGAGGCGTGCGCGATGGTGTTGCCCGAGGCCGACCCGGGCACGGACCTGGTCGCCGAGTTCTTCCTGGGCCGCGGGCGGCTCACCGTGCAGGTGTCGGTCTCGGGGTCCGACATCGGCGAACCCGACTACGACAGCTTCGCCTGGCAGGTGCTCGACACCTTGGCGGGCGAGGCGGCCGCGCAGGTCGCGGACGGGCGGTTCGTGATCACGTTGTCGATGGACTCCGAGACCTTGGACGCCCGCCTCTAAGCATGACCTCCGCGACCCCGAACGACGGGCCGCCCGAAGCCACCCCGACTTCTGGCAGCGAGGAGAACCGGCGACGCAGCGCCGAGCTGTTCGCCGTCATGAACGGCGACGGCACTGCGCGCGAGCGGCGCGCCGCCCGCGAGGAGCTGGTGCACCTCCACCTCGCGCTGGTCCAGCACTGCGCCCGGCGGTTCCGCAACCGCGGCGAGCCGTTCGAGGACCTCGTCCAGGTCGGCACGATCGGGCTGCTGAAGTCGATCGACCGGTTCGACGCGGAGCGCGGGGTCGAGTTCTCGACGTACGCGACGCCGACGATCATCGGGGAGGTCAAGCGCTACTTCCGCGACAAGGGCTGGGCGATCCGGGTCCCGCGGCGGCTCCAGGAGCTGCGGATGCAGATCGGGTCGGCGACCGCGGAGCTGACGCAGAGCCTCGGCCGCTCCCCCACCGCGCGCGAGCTCGCCGAGCGGATCGAGTGCTCCGTCGAGGAGATCGTGGAGGGGCTGGAGTCCAACAACGCCTACTCGACGCTGTCGCTCGATGCCGGCGACGACCACGACGACCACGCCACCCGGCTGCTCGACGCGCTCGGCAGCGACGACTCCGGGCTCGAGCACGTCGAGATCCGCGAGTCGATCAAGCCGCTGCTCGACGCGCTCGAGCCACGGGAGAAGAAGATCCTCCTGCTGCGGTTCTTCAAGAACATGACGCAGACCCAGATCGCCGAGGAGATCGGGGTCTCGCAGATGCACGTCTCGCGGTTGCTGACGCGCACGCTCTCGCAGCTGCGCGCCTCGCTGGAGGATCACGCCTGACGGTCGGCCTCCCGCGGGCCCTCGAGCGCCTCGAGGCTGTCCCTGTGGAAGATCCCCACGAGCACGATGAGGGCCACCGCGGCGAGGACCACCGCGAGCCAGGTGGTCGGGGCGGCTCGGAAGCTCCACGCCAGCCCGAGCTGGATGAGCTGCGCGAGCACGATCGGGCTGCGCGCCCAGGAGGAGCGCCGGTGGAGGAACCACGCGCAAGTGCCGAGGCCGACGCCGGCGACCGCGAAGAACACGGCGGTGGTGGCCCCCATGGTCAGCCGGTCGGCGTTCAGGCTGGCCACCTCGAGCAGGCCGAGCAGCACCAGCATCGCGCCCTGCACCGCGGCCAGCGAGACGGCCACGGTCAGCGGCGGCGGATTGTCGGGGCGCAGCACGGTCACGAGAGGATCACCGGATCAGGGTAGTTGTGACGGAATCAACGGACTTTCGGGGTTGTTTCACGATCAAACTCTTGCCACGCTAGGGGTTGCGCTCGTGAAAGCGTGCACATGGTGCTGCCGTCGAGCCCCTTCACACAGGGTTTCACAGCCGCGCACACGAGACCACGACCCACAGACCCGAGCGTTCAGAAGAGAGGGATCTCCCACCCATGGATTGGCGTGACCGTTCCGCGTGCCTCGACGAGGATCCGGAGCTGTTCTTCCCGATCGGCAACACCGGCCCGGCCATCCTCCAGATCGAGGAGGCCAAGCAGGTGTGCCGACGCTGCGACGTGCGCGAGCAGTGCCTCCAGTGGGCCCTCGAGGCCGGGCAGGACCATGGCGTCTGGGGTGGCCTGAGCGAGGACGAGCGCCGAGCCCTCAAGCGGCGTACGGCGCGAGCGCGGGTGCGTACCGCCTGATCCGGCCGTTCTGCCACCCACCGTCCGTCACGGCAGCGGGACATCGATCGCGACCCGGGTGCCCTTGCCCGTCGGCGCGACGTCGACGCTGAGCCGACCGCCCAGCTCTGACTCCACGAGGGTTCGCACGATCGAGAGCCCCAAGTGGGTGGACGCGTCGAGGTCGAACCCCGCGGGGAGCCCGCGGCCGTCGTCCTCGACCGTCACCTCCAGCCGCCCGACCAGCCGGCTCACGACCAGGTCGATCCGACCGGTGCGACCGACCCAGTCCTCGTGCGCGTAGCCGTGCTCGACGGCGTTCTGGAGCACCTCGGTGAGCACCATCGCCAGCGCGGTCGCGGCGTCGGAGCCGATCACGCCGAACGTGCCGCTCCTCACGACCCGCACCTGCTCCCCCCTCGCGCTCACCTCGGTGACCATCCGGCCGAGCCGGTCGGCGATCTCGTCGAAGCCGACGAGCTCGTCGGCGGCCGAGCTCAGGGTCTCGTGCACGATCGCGATCGACCCCACTCGCCGGACCGCCTCCTCAAGCGCCGACCTCGCCTCCGGGGCGTCGATCCGGCGGGCCTGGAGCCGCAGCAGCGCGGCCACGGTCTGGAGGTTGTTCTTCACGCGGTGGTGGATCTCGCGGATGGTCGCGTCCTTGGTGACGAGCTCGCGGTCGCGTCGGCGCAGGTCGGTCACGTCGCGCACCAGCACGAGGGCGCCGATGTGCTCCCCCTCGGGCCGCAGCGGGATCGCCCGCACGATCAGCGCGACGCCGTCGCCGGCGAGCTCCGTGTCGCGGTGCGCCCGGCCGTCCAGCACCTCTGACAGGGTCTCCTCGTCCGGACGTCGCCGGGGTGGCACGAGCTCGCGCGTGACGTCGGCCAGCACCAGCCCCTGCAGGTCGCCGTTGAGCCCGAGCCGGCGGAACAGCGACAGCGCGTTGGGGCTGGCGTAGGACACCCGGCCGGCGTCGTCGAGCCGCACGAACCCGTCGCCGACCCGGGGCGAGTCGGCGTGGTCGGAGCGCTGCCCGGCCGCCGGGAAGTGACCGGCCGCGATCATCCGGGTCAGGTCGGACGCGGACTGGAGGTAGGACAGCTCGAGCCGGCTCGGGGTACGCACGCCGAGCAGGTTGGTGTTGCGCGCGATCACCGCGATCACCCGGCCGGCCCGCCTCACCGGGATCGTCTCCACCCGGACCGGCACCTCGTCGCGCCACTCGGGATCGCCGTCGCGCACCAGCCGCCCGTGCTCGTACGCCGCGTCGAGCATCCGCCGCCGGCCGGCGGGGACGAACGTGCCGATCACGTCGTCGACGTACGCGGTCGGGCCGGTCGTGGGCCGCATCTGAGCGCCCGCCCAGAAGCCCTTGCCCTCCCGGTCGGGGAGCCAGAGCACCAGGTCGGCGAACGACAGGTCGGCGATGATCTGCCAGTCGGCCTGGATCAGCTGCAGCCATGCCACGTCCTCGTCGTCGAGGTCCGTGTGGCTGCGCACGAGCTCTGTCAGCGACGGCACGCGTAGAGCCTAGGGCGACCCTCACCCGGTCGAGGCGAGCCGGAGGCGACTGGCAGGATGGGCCCCATGTCGGGGACTTACTGGAGGCACGTGCTCGAGCGCGGCCTCGAGGTGCCCACCGACCGCCCGCTCGACGAGCTGACGGCCGAGCTGACGCGGATGCTCGGCTCGACCGACCCGCTGGTGCGCGACCGCACGGCCTACCCCGCCCTCGGCACCTGGATCGACCGGGGGGTCTACGACGAGCTGCTGCCCGGCCTCGGCGACGGCATGGCCGCGGGCCTCGAGATCGGGCTCGGCGAAGACGGCACCGACAGCGTCTTCCGCCGCGCGTTCAGCGTGCTGGTGCTCGCCACGGTGGTCGAGCGCGACACCCAGGAGTACCTCGTCCCCGCGGAGCAGGTGCTGCGCTGGGGCGACCAGATCGTCGGCTGGTACCTGCGGGAGCAGGACGTGCGTGGCTACGTGCCCGGCAAGGGCTGGGCCCACACCGTCGCCCACGGCGCCGACGCGATCGCCGCGCTGGCCGGGTCCCGTCACTTCGGCGTGCCCGAGCTGACCGTGCTGCTCGACGTGCTGGCCGACCGGCTCACGATCTCCGACACGGCGCTGCTGTGCGGTGAGCCCGACCGGATGGCGCAGGCCGTGATGGAGGTGCTGCGCCGCGACCTGGTCCCGCTCTCGGTGGTCGAGCCCTGGATCCGGCGGATCGCCCGGCTGGGCGCGACCGACGCGATCCGCGGCGACGTCGACCCGTACGCCGCGACCAACAACGCGCAGCAGCTGCTCCGCGCGCTCTACCTGCAGCTGGCCCTGGGTGCGAAGGCGCCGGCGGACCGGGCCGACCTGATCCTGGTGACCGTCGAGGCGCTCCGCGCGACCAACCCGTTCACGCTGAGTGGGCGCTGACGCCGCTCACTACCGTTGAGTAGCCTGCGAGTCATGACCGAGGTCGACGAGTCCACCGAGCCCCCCACCCTCTCCGGCCATGCCGGAGAGCTGGCCGTGGCGGTCGCCCGCGCCCACGGCGTCGAGACGATGTTCACGCTGTCGGGCGCCCACGTCTTCCCGATGTACGACGGCGCCGTGAAGGCCGACCCACCGATGCGGCTGCTCGACGTCCGGCACGAGCAGACCGCGGCGTTCGCGGCCGAGGCGACGGGCAAGCTGACCCGCGTGCCCGGCCTCGCCGTCCTCACGGCGGGCCCGGGCGTGACCAACGGGCTGAGCGCGATCGCCCAGGCCCAGTTCGCCGGCTCCCCGATGGTGGTGGTCGGCGGTCGCGCGCCCGCCAACCGGTGGGGCAGCGGCAGCCTGCAGGAGCTCGACCAGCCGCCGATCATCGCGCCGATCGCGAAGTCCGCCCGCACCATCCACACCGCGGGCGGGGTCCTCGAGGGCTTCCACGACGCGTTCGCGGCAGCGGGCTCCTCGCACCGGGGCCCGGTGTTCGTCGACGTCCCCATGGACGAGTTCTTCAACAGCGCCGAGGGCGACCTGCCGGACGGCGTCCGCCCACGGGGCGCCGACCCCGACCCGGACGCCCTGGCCGAGGTGGCCGAGCTGCTCGGCAGCGCCACCCGGCCGGTCGTCGTCCTCGGGACGGACGTGTGGGCGGACGGCGCCGAGGAGGCCGCTCTCAGGTTCGTCGAGGCCACCGGCATTCCCGCGATCACCAACGGGATGGGCCGCGGCGTCGTCCCCGGTGGGCACCCCCAGCTCGTCACCAAGGCGCGCGGGGCCGCCTTCGGCGGAGCCGACCTGGTGGTCGTCGTGGGTACCCCGCTCGACTTCCGGCTGGGGTACGGCGTGTTCGGCGGCCAGGACGGTGCGACGCCGGCCCAGGTCGTGCACCTCGCCGACTCCCCCGGCCAGGTGTCCGGCCACGCCGCTCTCGCGGGCACTGCCAGCGGTGACCTCACGAGCGTGCTGGACGGCCTGCTGGCCGCCCTCGAGCAGCTCGTCCGGCGGCCTGACTGGTCCGGCTGGCTCGGCGAGCTCCAGCAGACCGTCGCCGGCGCCGTCGAGCGCGACGCCGCGCTGCTCCGCGCCGAGGCCGACCCGATCCACCCCGCGCGGATCTACGGCGAGCTGGTGCCGCGGCTGGCCGACGACGCCGTCGTGATCGGCGACGGCGGCGACTTCGTCTCCTTCGCCGGCAAGTTCGTGGAGCCGAAGCGGCCGGGCGGCTGGCTCGACCCCGGCCCCTACGGCTGTCTCGGCGCCGGGCTCGGCGCCGCCATCGCGGCCCGGCTGGCGCGGCCGGCGTCGCAGGTCGTGCTGCTGCTCGGCGACGGTGCGGCCGGGTTCTCGCTGATGGACGTCGACACCCTGGTCCGCCACCGGCTCCCTGTCGTGATGGTCTGTGGCAACAACTCGGCCTGGGGACTCGAGAAGGGCCCGATGCAGATGCTCTACGGGTACGACGTCGTGGCCGACCTGGCCGGCCAGACCCGCTACGACGAGGTCGTCAAGGCCCTCGGCGGCGCCGGGGAGAAGGTCACCGACCCGCGTCAGATCGGGCCGTCGCTCGACCGCGCGTTCGCGGCCGACGTGCCGTACCTCGTCAACGTCATCACCGACGTGGACGCGGCCTACCCGCGGGCCACGTTCGGCATCTGAGGAGGACCGATGGAGCTCCGCCTCGCCGAGCCGGGTGAGCTGGACACGCTCGGCGCGCTGTGCCTCGCGGCGTACGAGCAGTTCTTCGGCGGTGCCGAGGACGACTACCGCGCCCACGTCGCCGACACCGGACGCCGAGCCCGGGAGGCCGAGCTGTGGGTGGCCGTCGACGCCGGCCGACTGGTCGGCTGCGTGACCTACTGCCCGCCCGGGTCGCCGTGGCGGGAGCTGTCGACGAGCCCCGACGAGGGTGAGTTCCGGATGCTGGCGGTGCACCCGGCGGCGCGCGGGCGCGGCGCCGGGCAGGCGCTCGCGGCCCTCTGCGACGAGCGCGCCCGCGGGCACTTCGCCACCCGGATGGTGCTGTCCTCGCTGGCGGAGATGACCGACGCACACCGGGTCTACTCCCGGCTGGGCTACACCCGCGCACCCGACCGCGACTGGGACCCGATGCCCGGTGTCCACCTGATCGCCTTCAGCAAGGAGCTCCCGTGACGGATCCGACGACGGAGGCGGGCCTGCGGTTCACGGTGACCGAGCAGGACACCGCGGCGGCGCTCGGGAGCGGCTCGCTCCCGGTGCTGGCCACGCCGCGACTCCTCGCCTGGTGCGAGGCGGCCACCTGCGCCGCGATCGAGGACACGCTCCGCGAGGGCGAGACGTCCGTCGGGACCCGGGTGTCGCTGGAGCACCTGGCGGCGTCCCCGGTCGGGGCGCAGCTCGAGGTGACCGCCACCTCGGCGTACGTCGACGGCCGGCTGCACCGGTTCACGGTCGCCGCGCGGCACACCGGCGACGGGAGGCTCGTCGGCAACGGCGAGGTGACCCGTGTGGTGGTCGATGCCGCGCGGTTCCTGTCGCGGCTCGGCTGAGCGCGTCAGGACATGAGAAGGGCCTCCGCGCCCTCCGTCCGACCGGCGAAGGTCAGGCTCGGAGGGCACGGAGGCCCAGCTCGAAGCTCAGGCTCGAAAGCTCAGGCCCCGTGTGATCAAGGCCCGAGTCATCAGGCGTTGGGGCGCTTGCCGTGGTTCGCTGCCTTCTTGCGGCGCGAACGGCGCTTGCGGCCGGTCTTACCCATGCGGTCCTCCCAGGTCTGGTGTGCCGCCAGTCTCTCAAACCCGACGGCGCGGGTGGTAATCGAGGCTCAGCTCTCGGTGATCCGGACCTGCACCTCGCGGATCCGCACCATCACCCGCTGCCGCAGCTCGTTGGGCGCGTGGTCCGACGAGCAGGAGCGGTGCACGACCGCCTTGACGGTCCGCTGGAGGTCGTACTTCTCCAGGCACGGACCGCACTCGTCGAGGTGGAGCTGTACGGCCGAGCAGTCGGCCTCGTCGAGCTCGTTGTCGAGGAAGTAGACGATCCGCTCGAGGTAGTCGGCGCACTGGTCGCCGCTGTGGTCGTGACTCACGACTTGCTCCCCTTCCCGGAGGTGGTGCCGACCGGCAGGAGGTCGTTGCCGCGCACGTAGTCCGAGAGCATGTCCCGCAGCTGGCGGCGGCCGCGGTGCAGCCGCGACATCACCGTGCCGATCGGAGTGTCCATGATCTCCGCGATCTCCTTGTAGGCGAAGCCCTCGACGTCGGCGAGGTAGACGGCCAGCCGGAACTCCTCCGGCAGCCGCTGCAGCGCGTCCTTGACCTGGCTGTCCGGGAGCCGCTCGAGGGCCTCGGTCTCGGCGGACTTCAGGCCGGTCGAGGAGTGCGACTCCGCCCGGGCCAGCTGCCAGTCCTCGACGTCCTCGGCCATCGACTGCTGCGGCTGCCGCTGCTTCTTGCGGTAGTTGTTGATGAACGTGTTCGTGAGGATCCGGTAGAGCCAGGCCTTGAGGTTGGTGCCCGGCCGGAACTGGTGGAACGAGGAGAACGCCTTCGCGAACGTCTCCTGCACCAGGTCCTCGGCGTCGGCGGGGTTGCGGGTCATCCGCATGGCGCCCGCATAGAGCTGGTCGAGGAAGGGCAGCGCGTCACGCTCGAAGCGCGCCGCTCGCTCCTCGTCGGTCTCGGTGGCGACGTCGACCTCGGGGGTCGCGTCGTCGTACAGGTTGTCCGTCATCGTCTCCCAGACTAGACGACCTCTTCCAAGGGGTGCCGGGTCAGCGAGCGGCGCATCCGCGCCCGATCCGGCAAGGCGGACGAGCGAAGGCGGGCCGGAGGCCCGTCGAGTCGAGGACAACGCCGCCGGTCGGGATGCGGGGCGCCGCGAGCCCGGCTTCTCCCCTTGGAAGAGGTCGTCTGGTCCGGGCTCGGAACGTTCGAGCAGGGCGAGCACACCGGCACAACACGCTCAGGCGCCGGACGATTCCCCGACCACCTCGCGGATGGCCCACTCGAGCGTGGCCTCGACCACGATGTCCATCACGTCGTCGGGCGAGACCGGACCGGCCTTGGGCACCTTGAACCCGTGGTCGCCGCCCGGGATCACGGCCATCTCGGTGTCGTCGGGGAACTCCTCGGGCGTCCCGAACGGGTCGCGCTCCCCCTGCACGACGAGGGTGGGTACGCCGGAGCCGACGAGCTCGTCGAGCCGGCTCCTCTCGGGGCGGCCGGGCGGGTGCAGCGGGAACGCCAGGGCCAGGCAGCCGTCGGCGCCGAGCCCGGTGGCGCTCCGGGCGGCCGACCGGGCACCGGCGGACCGACCGCCGACGATCAGCGGCGTCGTGCTCCGCAGCCGAGCGGCCGCCGCGCGCAGTCCGACGTCGAGCGTGGGCGGGGGCGTGGCGACCTTGCGGCCGGCCAGCACCCACGGCTGCTCGAAGCACACGACGGTGATCCCGTGGCGGGGCAGCGACTCGGCGAGCGCGACCAGGTCGCGGCTGTTGATGCCTCCGCCGGCGCCGTGGCTGAGCAGCAGCGTCGCGACCGGGTGGCGAGCCCGGGCGGTGACCGTCCGGGCGTCCCCGAGCGGGGTGGTGAAGCGCGACTCGCGACCGGGGACGAGGTCGGTCATGACAGGTCGCTCACGAGAGGGCGTCCTCGAGCGGGATCGGCTCGACCAGCTCGGGTCCGTTGTTGCGGACGTTGCTGACGAGCGTGGAGACCGGGTAGGCCTCGAGCCGGCCCGGCGCGGCCGGGACCAGCAGCCCGAGCAGGTCGTCCTTGGACGACACGGCCGGGTCGAGCCAGGCGGCGCGCCGTTCGGGCTCGACCATGAGCGGCATCCGGTCGTGGATGTGGCCGACGGCGTCCTCGGCCTCGGTCGTGAGGACCGTGCAGGTCCAGCGGAACCGGTCGGGGTCGTCCTCGTCACGGGTGGGGTCGCGCCAGATCTCGTAGAGCCCGGCCATCGCGAGGATCCCGCCGTCCTGCGGCCGGATGAAGAACGGCTGCTTGGCGGGCTTGCCGGCCTTCGTCTTCTGGCTGGTGGGGTACCACTCGAAGTAACCGTCGGCGGGGAGCAGGCAGCGACGGGCGGCGAACGCACGCCGGAACGACGGCTTGTCGGCCACGCTCTCCATCCGGGCGTTGATCATCCGGTTGCCGATCGAGGGGTCCTTCGCCCACGACGGGATCAGGCCCCACCGCAGGGACCGCAGCTGGCGTTGGGGCGGCTCCTCCGACTCCTTGGTAGGGCGCCGCTCCATCACGGCGTAGACCTCCTTGGTCGGCGCGACGTTGAAGTCGGCGTCGAGCGGCTTCTCGAGGCGGGAGTCGACGACCTCGAACTCCTCGATCAGGTCCTCGGGCCTCCGGCTCGACGCATAGCGACCGCACATGGGGTCAGGGTAGACGCGACCGGTGACGGTCAGGCGCGGGCGAGCTCGTCGAGCAGCGAGGCAGCGGCGCCGTCGTGGTCGGGCAGCGCCTCGACCCAGACCCGCGGCACGGGGGTGACTCTCGACAGCAGGGTGCGGACGAGCCCGAGCCTGCGGGGCAGCCGCTCGTCGCGGCGGATCAGGACCGCGATCCGTTCGCGGCCGACCCTGCCCACGGTCTCGCCGCCGGCGAAAACCGTCCGGGCGCTCTCGGCCAGGCGCGCGATCCGCAGCGCGGCCCCGAACACGTCGCGGTCGCCCGGGTCGACGGTCTCGATCACGACGAGGGCGTGCGACTCCCGCACCGAGCGACGGTCGCCGGGCTGCTCGCGGTAGACCTCGGCGATCCGGCTCCGCAGGTGTGCCAGGCTGGCCAGCCCGGTCAGCGGGTCCTCGCAGGTGAGCTGGTGCAGGTAGCCGAGCGTGGCCTCGCTCCACCCGCCGGAGAGCGCGCGCACCATCGCGTACGACGGATCGCGGCCGGCGACCAGCAGCGACGTCTCACGGAGCCCGTCCAGGGCGTCCTCGAGCGGGATACCGTCGCGGCCGAGCTCGAGACCGACGTACTCGCAGGCGTCGAGGACCGCGACCCCGGGCTCGGCGCCCCCGACGGCAGGATCCGAGGCGAGAGCGTCCCCTGTCGCCTCGAAGCGGGCCGGCACAGGCCCACGCTTCGAGGCCCAGGCTCTCGCCTCGGACCGCCCAGGGGCGGTGGCCCGCGAACCGGTTGTGAAGAAGCCCACGATCCCTCCCCATCGTCCGCGGTCCCATTCGCCTACAACCAGAGGACGGGCTCCGAGGGGAGCCATGACGCGGATCAGCGGGTGATTCGCGGACCGCGGTTTACCCTTCCCGCCCCGCCGTCCGGGGCTACGATCGTGGTCACCTGCCCCTAGGATCGGTGGACCCGCCATGACCAGCACCCTGCAGCGCATCGAGGGGCCCGGCGATGCCGAGCTCATCGCTGCTGTGCGCGGCGGTGACAACGACGCCTACGGGCTGCTCTTCGAGCGGCACGTCGGCGCCGCACGGCGGCTCGCGCGCCAGCTGGTGCGCGGCTCCGACGCCGACGACCTGGTCTCCGAGGCGTTCGCGAAGGTGCTCACGGTGCTCCAGCGCGGTGACGGACCCGACCTGGCCTTCCGCGCCTACCTGCTGACCGCCGTCCGCCGCCTCCACATCGACAAGGTGCGCGGCGCCGCCCGGGTGCACACCACCGACGACCTGACGCCGTTCGACCCCGGGGTCCCGTTCCACGACACGGTGACCGAGGGGTTCGAGAACGCCGCCGCGGCCCGCGCCTTCGCCTCCCTGCCGGAGCGCTGGCAGATGGTGCTGTGGCACACCTCCGTCGAGGGGCAGAAGCCCGCGGAGGTGGCGGTGCTCCTGGGCATGAGCGCCAACTCGGTGGCCGCCCTCGCCTACCGCGCCCGGGAAGGCCTGCGCCAGGCATACCTCACCATGCACGTGCCCGAGCGCGAGGACGACACCTGCGAGTGGGTGCACCAGAACCTCGGTGGCTACCTCCGGGGCGGGGTCGCGCGTCGCGACGCCGCGAAGGTCGAGGCCCATCTCGAGGAGTGCCGGCCCTGCACCGCGATCTACCTCGAGCTCACCGAGGTCAACTCCCACCTGGCCGCCTGGCTGGCGCCGCTGGTCCTCGGCACCGCCGCCGCGGGCTACCTCGCCGCGGGCAGCGGCTCGATCTCCGTCGGAGCGGTCGTCGTGGGGTTGCTCGACCGGGCGAAGGACGTCGTGGCGGGACACGCGCTGGCGTCCTCCGCCGCCGGTGTCGCCGCCTCCGTCGTCATCGGTGGCGCGGTCGTGGGCATGGGCCAGGGCGACCTGCGCATCGAGGGCGACCCTCCGCGTCGCGGGGACGGTGACCAGCAGGTCGAGCCGAAGGACAAGTCCGGACCCGGGCGCGACGGCGATCGCGCGCGGCCGGAGCGGACCCGGGAACGGCAGCAGCGACCCGGCCGGACGTTGCCGGTCGCGGACCCCGCCGCCGACGGACCCGACGCACCTGGGGCGATCGGGGAGACCGACGACCCGACCGAGCCCGTAGACGACACGACGCCGGCGACCGACCCGCCCGGGGACACCGGGGCTCCGCCGGACGACGGCACACCCGTGGACACCGAGCCCGAGCCTGTGCAGGACGTGCGACTGGTCGTCGACAGCCAGCCCGGCAAGGGCTCGTCCACGCCGATCTCGGTGACGGTGGTCGGACTCAGCGGCGACCAGGTGGGAGACGTGTCGGTCACCTGGGACGGCCCCGAGACCGTGACCAACCCGTCCGACAACTGCTCGGGCACCCCGAGGTCCAGCTGGACCTGCGCGGCGAGTGCCGCCGCGACGCTCTTCCGGTTCGGTGCCCAGAGCAACGACGCCGGCACCGTGACGTTCACGGTCACCGTGCCGTCCGGGACCGACGCCGACCCGTCCAACAACTCGGTGACCATCGCGGTGCCCGGCAACGGCTGACGGCGGTTCGGTCACCGGGGCGTGATCGTGTAAGAACGTAGTCATGACGTTCACGCGACTGCTCGCCCGGCCGATGCTCGCCTCCATGTTCCTGGTGGGAGGCGCCAGCGCGCTGCGCGACGCGCCCGCCCTGGCGGCGAAGGCCCGGCCCGTGACGCGGAAGCTCACCCCCCTCGCCGAGAAGGCGGTGCCCCAGGCGCCGGTCCCGTCCGACCCGGTGACGCTGGTCCGCGTCAACGCGATCGCCCAGATCGGGGCCGGCCTCACCCTGGCGACCGGCCGCGCACCTCGGCTCTCAGCAGCGGTGCTGGCCGCGACGCTGGTGCCGACGACGGCGGCCGGCCACCGGTTCTGGGAGGAGGAGGACCCCGCCCAGCGCAGCAACCAGCGGATCCACTTCTTCAAGAACGTCTCGATGCTCGGCGGGCTGATCATCGCCGGGGTCGACACCGAGGGCCGCCCCGGGGTCGCCTGGCGTGCCCGCCGGGCCGCCCAGGACGCCCGCCGCGAGGCGCGCCACCTCGCCGCCACCGCCCGGCGCGAGGCGAGGCTGGCAGCGGCCAAGGTCTCCTAGCCGCACGGATACCCTTCGCGGGTGACCACCAGCACGGGGCTCGCCGACCCCTGGCCGGCGCCGCGTGCCACGCGGCCCGGTCTCGGCGGTCGTGTCGCTGCCGGGAAGCAAGTCCCAGACGAACCGGGCGCTGGTGCTGGCCGCCCTGGCCGACGCGCCGAGCCTCGTAAGGCGCCCGCTGCGGTCCCGCGACACGACCCTGATGCGCGACGGGCTCCGCGGGCTCGGCTGCCGCATCGAGGGCGACGACGTCTGGTCCGTGACCCCGGGTCCGCTGACCGGCGCGGCCCACGTCGACTGCGGGCTGGCCGGCACCGTGATGCGGTTCCTGCCGCCGGTCGCGGCGCTCGCCACCGGCGCGGTGACCTTCGACGGTGACCCGCACATGCGGCTGCGGCCGGTCGGTCCGGTGCTCGACGCGCTACGTTCGCTCGGGGTCGACGTGGCCGGCGCGAGCCTGCCGTTCACGGTGCGCGGGTCGGGCACGGTGCGTGGCGGCACGGTCGTCGTCGACGCCTCGGCGTCCTCCCAGTTCGTCTCGGCGCTCCTGATCGCGGCCGCCAGGTTCGACCAGGGGGTCGACGTGCGCCACGACGGCAAGCCCGTGCCCTCGCTCCCCCACATCGAGATGACCGTCGGCATGCTGCGCGAGCACGGCGTCGCTGTCGACGACTCCGACGCGAACCGGTGGGCCGTCGCGCCCGGACCGATCCGGGCCGTCGACCGCACCATCGAGCCCGACCTCTCCAACGCGGCGCCGTTCCTCGCGCTGGCCGCGGTCACCGGCGGCGAGATGACGGTCCGTGACTGGCCGCGCACCACCACCCAGGCAGGCGACGCGCTCCGCGAGATCCTCGGCCTCGCCGGGTGCGACGTGGCGTTCACCGACGAGGGGCTGCGGGTCCGGGGCGGTGACGGCCTGGTGGGGCTCGACCTCGACCTCCACGACGTGGGCGAGCTGACCCCGGCGGTGGCGGCGCTCGCCGCGCTGGCCGGCTCTCCGTCCCACCTGCACGGGATCGGCCACATCCGCGGCCACGAGAGCGACCGGCTCGCGGCGCTGGCCCGCGAGCTGGGCGGCCTGGGCGCCGACGTCACCGAGCACGCCGACGGCCTGTCCTTCCGCCCGGCCGCGCTCCACGGGGGCCTGTTCCGCACGTACGCGGACCACCGGATGGCCCACGCCGGGGTGATCGTCGGGGCTGCCGTCCCCGGCGTTCTGGTCGAGGACGTCGCCACCACGAGCAAGACGTTCCCGGACTTCGCCGGCGTCTGGGCGGGGCTGCTGTAGTGGGCGCGCCCAGGACGGGTCGCTACTCCGACCAGGACGCCGAGCACTACGAGCGACCGCGCCGACGGACCCGGCCGCGCACCAAGGAGCGTCCGTCCTACGACGACGCCGTCGGCGGGATCGTCATGACCGTCGACCGGGGCCGCTTCACGCTGCTGGTCGACGGTGTCACCGTGACGGCGATGAAGGCCCGGCCGCTCGGCCGCAAGGCGGTGGTCGTGGGCGACCGGGTGCGCGTCGTTGGCGACGTCTCGGGCACCGAGGGCAGCCTGGCCCGGATCGTCGAGGTGTCCGACCGCACCACGGTGCTCCGGCGGACCGCCGACGACGACGACCCCGTCGAGCGGGTCGTGGTGGCCAACGCCGACCAGCTCGTCGTGGTGACCGCCCTGGCCGACCCCGAGCCACGGCCCCGGCTGATCGACCGGGCGCTCGTCGCCGCGTTCGACGCCGGGATGCGGCCTCTGCTGTGCCTCACCAAGTCCGACCTCGCCGACCCGGAGACGCTGTTGTCGACGTACCGGTCCCTGGGTGTGCCATGGGTCGTGACCCGCAGGGGCGGCGACCTGACGGAGCTGCGGGAGGTCCTCGACGGGCGCACCAGCGTCCTGATCGGCCACAGCGGCGTCGGCAAGTCGACGCTCGTCAACGCGCTGGTCCCGGACGCAGACCGCGCGATCGGGCACGTGAACGTCGTCACCGGGCGGGGCCGCCACACGTCGACCTCGGCCCTGATGCTGGCGCTGCCCGACGGCGCGGGGTGGATCGTCGACACGCCAGGGATCCGGTCGTTCGGCCTCGCGCACGTGCGGCCGGAGGACCTGATCGAGGCCTTCCCCGACCTCGACGAGATGACCGAGGACTGTCCGCGCGGCTGCACGCACGGCGCCGACGAGCCGGAGTGCGGGCTCGACGAGGCGATCGCGTCCGGGGAGGCCGACCCCGACCGGGTCGAGTCGTTCCGCCGGCTCCTCGAGGCACGGAGCGGGCCGGTGTACTGACCCTGGTCAGGTGAACTCGTGGCGGATGTTGTCCCAGAGCGAGCGGGCGTCGGCGTCACCGGAGAGGATCACCAGGACCAGCACCACGATCGCGAAGCCGGCCAGCAGGAACGGCAGCGCCAGCCGCAGGATTCCCGTGCGGGGGTTGAGCCACCCGGTCAGGGTGGCCATGACCCAGAAGCCGACCGTGGGCAGCACCAGCCGTTGCGCGTACTCCTGGTGGGCGGCGACGTCCGCGTCGGCGGCGAGGTTCGGGCGGTCGTTCAGCAGCTGGTCGCCGGTGATGAAGGCGCCGAGGATGGCGGCTGTGGCGAACGTGGCCGTGATCATCATCGGGAAGCGCCAGAAGCTCCGGCGCTCCACCCGTACGGCGTACCAGATCGCGGTCAGGCAGCCGATCGGTCCCAGCCCCGCAGCGGCATACGCGAGCACCGTGTGCCAGGGGAGCCCGACGATCTCCATAGGTGAAAAGTAGTGGTCAGGGGGCGTCTGGCGCGGGACTTTGGGCACACTGACCGGTGTTTCCTCGGTCTAGCCCAGGACTTCCCAGACCGCGCGCGAGCCCGCGTCCCCCGTGCGGACCACCTGCACGAGCAGCACGAGCGCGGCCACGGCCAGGGCGACCCGCAGCACGACCCGCACGGCACCGTCGCGCTCGTGGAGCCAGGCCGAGACCACGGCGACCGCGCCGAAGGCCAGTGCGATCCAGAGGAGAAGCTGCGCGCGGGCCTCGTGGGTCTCCACGAGCGCCTTCGTGCCGAGGGCCGGCCGGCTCTCCAGCAGGTCCCGGCCGGTCAGGAACGCCGCCACGATCGCGCCGGTCGCGACCACGGCCAGCACGAGCATCGGCCACCGCAGCCGGTCGCGCCACCGGCCCGGTCCGGCGTAGCCGAGCGCGCAGAGCGCGGCGAGCGGGCCGAGGACGACGGCGGCATGGATCACCAGCGGGTGAAGCGGGAGGCCGCCGAGCTCCATGCCACGAGACTAGTGCCGACGGTTGAGACTTCTACGAGAAGCGCGCCGACCCCTCGCCGCGGGCCGGTGAGAATAGGGTGAGCCGCGTGGCGGACTTCACCGACGACCTGCGGCTGGCCCACGTGCTCGCCGACGACGCCGACTCGCTGACGACGGCGCGGTTCAAGGCGCTCGACCTGCACGTCATGAGCAAGCCCGACCTCACGCCGGTGACCGACGCCGACCAGGCGGTCGAGGAGAGCATCCGCCGGACCCTGTCGCGGGTCCGGTCCCGCGACGCGGTGACCGGCGAGGAGCAGGGCTCGACCGGCCACAGCCAGCGCCGCTGGGTGATCGACCCGATCGACGGCACCAAGAGCTACGTCCGCGGCGTCCCCGTCTGGGCGACCCTGATCGCGCTCGTCGTCGACGACGTCCCGGTGCTCGGGGTGGCGTCGGCGCCGATGCTGCAGCGCCGCTGGTGGGCGAGCGGCGGCGGCGGCACCTGGACCGGTCGGTCGCTGCTCAAGGCCACCCGCTGCCAGGTCTCCGACGTACGCCGCCTCGAGGACGCGTCCCTGTCGTACTCGTCGCTCCACGGCTGGGACGAGCGTGGCCGGCTCGACGACTTCCTCTCCCTCTCCCGCCGGTGCTGGCGCACCCGCGCCTACGGCGACTTCTGGTCCTACATGCTGCTCGCCGAGGGGGCGGTGGACCTCGCGGCGGAGCCGGAGCTGCACCTGCACGACATGGCTGCGTGCGACGTCATCGTGCGGGAGGCCGGGGGCCGGTTCTCGTCGCTCGACGGCACCGACGGCCCGTTCGGCGGCAACGCGCTGGCGTCCAACGGCCACCTGCACGAGGCGGCGCTGTCGTTCCTGGGCGCGCTGGCCGACGACGAGGACGACCCCGACTCCCGGCCGCGTGGGCCTGGCTCGGTGTCCGAGCTGCGCCCGCGCGACGACTGACGGAGCCAGAGTGACGCGGGCGACGTCTCACCGTGTGGCGAGCCTGTTCACGCACCGGACGCGGGTCTAGTTTGGGGACCACGCCCGATCTGACCGACGAGACGCCCGACCAGATGGAGGTACCGCATGCGCATCCGCGACGTGCTCGGCGCCAAGCCGAGCCAGGAGGTCGTGACCATCGCGCCGGACGCCGGCGTCCGCGACCTGATCGCGGCCCTGGCCGAGCACAACGTGGGCGCCCTCATCGTCAGCACCGACGGCTCGACCGTCGAGGGGATCGTGAGCGAGCGCGACGTGGTGCGCCACCTGCACCACGACGGCACCGTCATCAACAACACCGTCGGTGCAATCATGACGACCGAGGTCGAGACGTGTGAGCCGGACGTGCCCCTCGACGACCTGATGAAGGTCATGACCGACCGCCGGATCCGGCACGTTCCCGTCGTGCAGGACGGCGGCTTGATCGGCATCGTGTCGATCGGCGACATCGTCAAGCACCGGATCGACCAGCTGCAGTTCGAGCGCGACCAGCTCGACAGCTACCTGCACCAGGCCTGACCGCCTGGTCGCGTCCCGCCGAGGTCCGTCTACGGTGGACGCCATGGACAAGCCTGAGATCGAGTTCTTCGACCCCGAGCCGCCCACCGACCTGGTCGTCACCGACGTCAGCGAGGGCGACGGCGCCGAGGCCGCCGCCGGCCAGACGGTGTCGGTCCACTACGTGGGGGTGGCCCACTCCACCGGCGAGGAGTTCGACGCGTCGTACAACCGCGGTGACCCGCTGGAGTTCCGGCTCGGCGTCGGCCAGGTGATCTCCGGCTGGGACCAGGGCGTGCAGGGCATGAAGGTCGGCGGCCGCCGACAGCTCGTGATCCCGCCCCACCTCGGCTACGGCGACCGCGGCGCCGGCGGCGTCATCAAGCCCGGGGAGACCCTGATCTTCGTGGTCGACCTGCTCGACGTCCGCTGACCGGATCAGCGAGGCACGAACGGCGGGGCCGGCGCTCAGCGCCGGCCCCGCCGTCCTTCGTCCTACCGGCCCCGGATCAGGGCTGCTGCGAGATCCGGGTGGTCGCAGTGGTCTCCACCGGGTCGTTGTCGATGAGGTACTGGCGCAACGAGTCGATGTCGAGACCGCCGGTGACCCGGTCCTCGCCGGCCAGGAAGCCGGAGAAGTTGTCGCCACCGTCGACGATGAAGTTGTTCGCCACGACGCGGTACGTCGTCGTGTCCTCCAGCGCCACCATCGCAGTGTTCGGGTCGCCGTCGGCGTCGACCATCACCTCACCCACGATGGCAGGCGCACCCAGCAGCGCGGCCTCCGAGGCGTCCCAGGTGTACGAGAGGCCCGAGACCTGCAGGATCTTGCGGTTGGTGCCCTCGTTGCCCCCGTTCCACTGCTGGTTGAGGATGGTCTCGATCTCCGCACCGGTCAGGTCGATCGACGCGACCAGGTTGTTGAAGGGCTGGACGGAGAACGCGGCGCCGTAGGTGATGTTGCCGTTGGTGTCCTCGACGAGGTCGGCCCGGATCCCGCCCGGGTTCATCAGCGCGATGACCGGGGCCGGGTGAGTGGCGTCCACCACCGTCGTGTCGGCCTTCTGCGCGTCGGCGATCAGGTTGCCGAGCTCCGAGTCGCCGCCACTGTCGAGGGGCGGGGTACGGCTGATGGTCTGGCTGGGCGTCCCCTCCGGGGCGATGTGCCCGATCACCTCGTCGCGGATCGGCGCCACCAGCGTGGTGTAGCGCGTGATCAGGTTGAGGATGCCCTGTGACCTCGGCTCCGACTCCGGGTCGGCACCGCCGTTCTCGACGATCATGTTCTGCGCGTACGCCGCGGGTCGCACGATGTCGCCGCTCTTGGGGTCGATCAGGAAGTGCAGCTTCGTGACGATCCGGCCGAGGGACGACGCGCTCGTCAGGAGCCGCGGGTTGCCCTTCGGGTCCTCGACCACGCAGTTGTAGGGCTGGTGGGTGTGCCCGCTGACGACCGCGTCGATCGCCGGCTTGAGGTTCTGGGCGATCTCGAGCCCGGGGCCGCTCACGCCGGTGCAGTCGTTGTAGGCGGTCGGGTCGGCCGGTGCGACTCCCTCGTGGAGCAGCACGACGATCGACTTGATCCCGCGCTCCTTGAGCACCGGCACGAGTGCGTTGGCGGTCTCGACCTCGTCCTCGAAGTCGATCTCCTCGATGCCGGCCGGCGACACGATCGTGTCGGTGGCCTCCAGGGTCATGCCGATGAACGCGACCTTCTCGCCCTTGACGTCCATCACCTTGACGCCCGGGAACACGGTCGGGCGCTTGCGGTTGCCCTGCTCCTTCCAGACGACGTTGGCCCCGAGGTACTGGAAATCGGCGCCCGCGAACCCCTTGCCGCCGGGGCACGAGTCGGCGCCGTTCTCACCGTCGCCGTCGGCGAGGCAGCCGCCGTTCTGCATCCGTCGCAGCTCGCGCCAGCCCTCGTCGAACTCGTGGTTGCCGACCGAGGCCACCTGCAGCCCCATCTTGTTCATCGCCTCGATCGTGGGCTCGTCGTGGAACGCCGCCGAGAGCAGTGGGCTCGCTCCGATCAGGTCACCCGCCGCGACGGTGATCGTGGACGCCCCCGCCGCGCGCGACTTCGCCCGCTCCTCCTGCAGCAGGGCCGCGAGGTAGGCGGCGCCGCCCGCCGGTGTGTTGTTGATGCGGCCGCTGGAGCTCGAGGACGGCACGACCTCGAGCTGGCCGTGGAAGTCGTTGAGGGCGAGCAGGTCGAGCTTGACGTACTTCTTGGCCGCGGCCTTCGCGTCGTACACGCGCTGGGCGTCGCGGCCCTCGACCACTCCGGCCGACGCGCTGCTGAGAGAGCCGGCCGCCAAGGAGACGGCCGCGAAGAGTGCGACCGCACCGGAGCGGGCCTGACGTGAGCTGAGCATGGGGGGTCCCTTCGAGAGTGTGTGGCGGCACCGTAACCCGCGGGCCGGGACCGGACCACCCCCGAAGGAGTGTCGATCAGGTGATCACCAGGGGAGGTCGTCGACGAAGCCCTCGGCGTCGACGACCCGCGCCGATCGGCCGGCCAGCTCCACCACGTCGTCGAGCCGGAGCTGCCGGCCGCGCCGGGTCTCGACCTCGCCGTTGACCCGGACCCGCCCCTCCTGGACGAGCGGCTTCGCGTCCGCTCCCGACTCGACCAGGTTGGCCAGCTTGAGGAACTGGCCGAGCCGGATCGACCCGTCCCGGATCGGGACGTCGAACGGCGCCGCGCTCACATCAGCCCCGCCACGGAGTGGATCACCACGCCGACCAGGCCGCCCACGATCGTGCCGTTGATCCGGATGAACTGCAGGTCACGCCCCACGTGAAGCTCGATCCGCCGCGCCGCCTCGCGGCCGTCCCAGCGCTCGATGGTGGTGGTGATGACGGTCGTCAGCTCCGCGCCGTACCGCTCCACGACGAAGACCGCCGCATCGGCGGCGACGCCGTCGAGCCGTCGGCGCAGCTCCTCGTCGACCGTGAGCCGCTCCGCGAACGTGACCAGCTCCGCCTGCAGCCGCGCGCGGAGCTCGCCGCTGGGATCGCGCAGCGCCGCGAGCAGCGAGTTGCGGAGCGCGTTCCAGAGCGAGATCCCGGTCGTCGTGAACTGCGGGTGGTCCAGCAGCCGGTTCTTGAGCCCCTCGGCGCGCGCCTGGGTGTCGGGGTCGAACAGCAGGTCCTGGCCGAGCTGCCCCAGCATCGAGTCGATGGCGCTGCGGGCCCGGTGGTGCGGGTCGTCGCGGATGTCGGCCACCCAGCGGACGGTCTCGGTGTGGATCCGGGTCGTCACCGCGTCGTTGAGCCGGTCCGGCGCCCACCACGGCGCCCGTTCGGTCAGCACCGCCCGCACGGTGTCGGGGTTCTCGACCAGCCAGTCGTGCAGCTCGGTGAGCGCGAGGTCCACGACGCCGTGGTGCAGGTCGTCGCGCACCATCTCGATGACGAACGTGCCGAGCAGTGGTGCGATCGGCTCCGCTCGGAAGCGCGGGACGAGCACCGACTCGACGAGCTCGGCCACCTGCCGGTCCCCCACCTTGGCCAGTCCGATGCTCGCGACCTCGGCGACCTCGTCGACGACCCGGCGCGCGTTGTCGGGCTGCGCCGCCCACTCGCCGACCCGCCCGGAGATCCGGGCTGCCCCCACTCGCTCCCGGACGATCCCCTCCTGGAGGAAGTTCTCCCCGAAGAACTCCTCGAGGCTGCGGCCGAGCTCGTCCTTGCGCTTGGGCACGAGCGCCGTGTGCGGGACCGGCAGGCCGAGCGGGTGCTTGAAGAGGGCGGTGACGGCGAACCAGTCGGCGATCGCGCCGACCATCGACGCCTCGGCGCCGGCGTTGACGAAGCCCAGTACGCCGGTGTCCTCTTTGATCGTGAGCAGGTAGACCACGGCTGCCAGCAGCAGCAGCCCGACGGCGAGCGTCCGCATGCGGCGCAGGCCCCGTCGACGTTCCTCGTCGGCGGCCGGGTTGGCGGTGATCATCGCGACGGTGGTCATCCCGGTCGATTCTTCCCTACCCATGGATGGGTCATGACCAGGGCGGCTGCCAGAATGCCGGGATGCCACGCACCGTGATCACCTTCGGGACGTTCGACGTGTTCCACGTCGGGCACCTGCGGGTCATCGAGCGCGCCGCGGCGCTGGGTGACCGGCTCGTCGTCGGCGTCTCCGCCGACGAGCTGAACCTCCGCAAGAAGGGCCGGGAGCCGGTCTTCAGCGAGGGCGAGCGGCTCGCGATCGTGGCCGCGCTCAAGCCGGTCGACGAGGTCTTCGTCGAGGAGAGCCTCGAGCGCAAGCGCGAGTACATCCTCGAGTACGGCGCCGACGTGCTCGTCATGGGCGACGACTGGGCCGGCCGGTTCGACGAGTTCGAGGACGTCTGCGAGGTCGTCTACCTCCCCCGCACGCCCGCGATCTCGACCACCGCGCTGATCGAGAAGATCTCCGCCGCCGACTGAGACCCGGCGGCGGTCGCGGCCGTGTCGAGGTCTAGATTCTGCCGCGTGCAGGGCAGGCTTGCCGGCACACCGCGCGGTGGTGACAGGGAGCACCGGCCGCGCCTTGGACCCGAAGGGGGAACCATGCGTCGTACTCTCGCCGCCGCGGTGGTGGCGCTGAGCCTGGCCGCGACCAGCGCGGCCGCCGGCCCGTCGTTCGCGGAGGACGGCTTCCGGATCCAGTCCCCCGGCGTCTCGGTGCCGTCGGAGCCGGTCTCGGACCCGTCGGCCGTGCTGCGACAGGCGCAGGCCGCCCTCGGCGGCGAGGTGGCCGGCGCCCGCCGCGCCGACGCGACGCTCGCGCTGCGCAACCTGTTCGCCACCCTCCCGCGGCTCTCGACCGGCGACCGGGCGCAGGCGCGCGCGATCCTCGCCCGGCCGACGCAGGGCAACAACGACCCGTACGGCGACGGCTACACGGTGCCCTCGAAGCGTCGGTGCACCCCGAAGATCTGCCTCCACTGGGTGCCGACCACCGCCGACGCCCCGCCGAGCCGCCGCTGGGTCACCCGCACGCTGCGGACGCTGAAGAGTGTCTGGTCCAAGGAGGTCGGCGCGCTGGGCTACCGCCGCCCGGTCAGCGACGGTCGTCGCGGCGGCAACAGCAAGTTCGACGTCTACCTGTCCGACGTCGGGGCGAAGACCCTCTACGGCTACTGCGCCCCCGAGTTCACCAGACCCGGTTACCGGCGGCTGGCCTCGGGCTACTGCGTCCTCGACAACGACTTCGCGCGCGAGCAGTTCGACGCCAAGCCGGTCGACAGCCTCCGGGTCACGGCCGCCCACGAGTTCTTCCACGCGGTCCAGTTCGCCTACGACTACCTCGAGGACCCCTGGATGATGGAGGCCACCGCCACCTGGATCGAGGAGCGGTACGCCGACGGCGTCAACGACAACCGGCAGTACCTCCCCCAGGGCCAGCTCGTCAGGACGTTCACGCCCCTCGACACCTTCAACCCGAGCTCCACCGTCCAATACGGCAACTGGGTGTTCTTCGAGTACCTCTCCAAGCGGTTCGGGCCCAGCATCGTGCGCAAGATCTGGAAGCAGTCCGGGGCGTTCAAGGGCGACGGGAAGACCTACTCGACCGACGCCGTGAAGCGGGTGCTCCCGCGCGCCACGCCCTTCAGGCAGCTGTTCTCGCAGTTCTCCTCGGCCAACATCACGCCGAGCCGCGCCTACTCCGAGGGCCGGTTCTGGCCGCAGCCGATCCTCACCAGTCAGGGGACGCTGGGGCGGGGCGAGACCACGTTCGGCAAGCTCGTGGTCGACCACATGTCGACGCAGGACGTCCGGATCATCCCGGAGGCGAACCTCGACCAGCGCAGGTTCAAGCTGCGGATCACGATCGACGGCCCCGCCAGCCGGACCGCGCCGGCCGTCGCCGTCGTGCGGCAGCAGCGCTCCGGCGGGTTCGATCGGCGGTCCGTGCGGCTGAACCGGGACGGCGTCGGCTCGACCGTGGTCCCGTTCAACCGCCGTCAGACGAAGCGGGTGTGGCTGGTCGTGTCCAACGCCTCTACCCGGTTCGACTGCCGCGGCAACGACGTCACCTACTCGTGCAGCGGGACCCCGCTCGACGACAACCGCAGGTTCAAGGTGAGGTTCCGGGTCATCTCGCGGGGCTGACTGACTCGTCGACTCCGTCGGTGACACCAGTGGCCGCCGCCGCGAGGACGGCGCGCTGCCGCGAGGTGAGCCTGCCGAGCGCGTGAGGCTCGCGAGCACCGTGGCCAGCTCCTCGGTCAGCGGATGCCGGCGGCGCGGACGAGCGCTGGGCCGGTCGCGGCGATCACGTCGCGGGCCACGGCCGGTAGCCGCGCCGGGCACGGGAGCCGGCGCTCACCGTGCGGGCGGCGCTGCCTACCCGGCGGCGGGCGTGACCACGGCCTGCTCGGTGATGGGCTCGACGCCCGCGAGCCGGCCCTGTCGCCAGAGCTGGTGGACGACGAGCCCGGCGACCACCGCGCCGAGCACGCCCAGCCCGAGGTCGCCGAGCGTGTCGGCGTACGCGAACCGCCGCTCGGACGACCCCTGGACGAAGGCGAAGAACTCACTGAGCTCCCAGGCGATGGCAGCAGTGGCGCCGAACGCCAGCGAGCGCTCCAGCACCCGCACCAGGCCGGAGTCGCGCGGCATCGTGAGCAGCACGACCGCGGCGGCCAGCAGCCCGGTGTTCATGAGGTGCATCCAGTCGTCGAACCAGACGACCGTGTCGTACAGGTCGAGCCGGTTGCCGAGGACGTCGGTGAAGCAGGTGATCGTGACCAGCACGTCGGCGACCCACGGGAAGACGACGCGGTCCTTCAGCGTCGCCCACCAGAGCAGCGGGATCGCGAACGACACGAGCGGGTAGCCGACCGCGCGTAGCCCCGCCGCCTTGTCCCGCAGGTGGCCGGAGTCGGGGTAGAGCAGTGCGAGCGCCAACAGCAGGATCAGCAGCGTCTTGGCGGAGACGTCGGCGGCCCGGGCCGCCGAGGGCGGCGCCGGGGACGTCGCGACAGCGTCGGTCATCCGTCTCCCCTGGGCAGTACGGGCGGCGCGACTCGGCTCGTCCCTGGACACCCAGTCTCGCACGCGCCCAGGAAACCGTGCCGCGGATCACCCCTCGCCGCTGCGGTCGTCCGAGAACACCGGGGCGCCGTCGACGCACTCGGCCTCCACGCGGGTCCGGGAGTCGTCGTCCTCGAACTCGACCCGGACCCGGTCGGGTCCGACGTCGTCCTCCTCCAGCTCGTAGCCGCTGTAGGCGAACGCGCTGTCACGGCTGATGACCGCGCCGCGGCAGGAGACCGACACCACGCCGGGCGCCCCCTGCCAGGTGCGCGACACGGGCGGGTCTGTCGGGGTGCCGCCGGTGCCGCCCGTGCTTCCGGGTTCTGCTGTGCCGGTGGGGCTGGGGGACGCCGAGATGGTGGGGCCGCTGACCGTCTCCCCCCGCGTGCTGGTCGTCGCCGAGGGGTCGGGCACCGACTCGAGCCCGCCCGAGACCCCCGTGCCGGCGCGCGAGATCACCGCCCAGGTCAGGGTCGCGCCGGCGGCGGCCACGACGACCCACCCGACCACCCACAGCGTCACCGCACGTCGGGCCGTCATGTCGTCATCCTCGCACCGGGACGTCGTGGCGCGGCGACGTCCGCGCGCGGGTTAGCGTGCCAGCATGACGAGCATCCTCGTGGTCGAGGACGACGAGGCGATCCGCAACGCCTGCCGTCGCGGCCTCGCCGAGCGGGGGTACGCCGTGGCCACGGCGCCCACCGGCCTGGGCGGCCTCGAGCTGGTGCTGAGCTCGTCCCCGGACGTGGTGCTCCTCGACCTCGGGCTCCCGGACGTCGACGGCCTCGCCCTGATCTCGATGATCCGCGCCACCGCCTCGCGGGTGCCGATCATCGTCATCACGGCCCAGGACGACGACCCGACGATGATCCGCGCGCTGGACGGCGGAGCCGACGACTACGTGGTGAAGCCGTTCGGCACCGACCAGCTGGCGGCCCGGATCCGGGCCGTGCTGCGGCGTAGCGGCGGGCCGGACGAGCCCGCGCCACCGGTGCGCGTGGGCGCGCTCGTCATCGACGAGCGGGCCCGGACGGCGAGCCTGGCCGGCGCACCGCTCGAGCTGGCACGCAAGGAGTTCGACCTGCTCCTCGCCCTCGCGTCGCGGCCGGGCGAGGTCGTGACGAAGCGGGAGCTGCTCGCCGAGGTCTGGCGCGACGCGTACGGCGGGTCCGAGCGCACCGTCGACGTCCACCTGTCGTGGCTGCGGCGCAAGCTCGGCGAGTCCGCGGCCGAACCGCGGTTCCTGCACAGCGTCCGGGGCGTGGGCATCCGCCTCGTCGACCCCGACGACGGCAGCGCGTAGGGCTTCCCCGGTGCGCCGCCGCATCTTCTGGCTGGTCATCGCCACGACCTCGGTCGTGGTCGTGTCGTTCGTCGTGCCGCTCTGCCTGTTGGTGCGGACCATCGCCCAGGACCGGGCCATGGCCGCCGCCGACCAGGAGGCCCGCAGCGTGGCCATCCTCGTCACGCGGCTCCGTGACCAGGGCCAGCTGGCCGAGGTCGTGGCCGGGCTCGACCCGCGCGGTGTCGCGCACACCGCGGTCATCACGGGCGAGGGCACGGTGCTGGGGCCGGGCGACGTAGACGCGGGCGACCCCGAGGTGCGGCAGGCCCGGCGCGGGCAGGCCTTCACGGTCGTGGACGACGCCGGCGGACGGGTGCTGCTGCCAGTCGTCAGCAGGGACGGGACGGCCGTCGTGCGCACCAGCGTCGACGCCGAGGACCTGCGGCGAGGCGTCGCGGCCGCCTGGCTCGGCCTGGTCGCCCTGGGCGCGGTGCTCCTCGGGATCGCGGCGACCGTCGCGTCGCGGCTCGGCCGCCGGATCAGTGAGCCGTTGCTCGACGTGGCCGGCGTCGCGCACCGGCTCCGCGAGGGTGACCTGGCCGCCCGCGCCGACGTGCGCGGCACCGAGGAGACCGAGGAGCTCGCGCGTGCCCTCAACGGGCTGGCGGAGCGGACCACCGAGCTCCTGGCCGAGGAACGGCTGGCCGTCGCCGACCTGTCACACCGCTTGCGCACGCCGGTCACCGCGCTACGCCTCGACGCGGAGGCCGTCCCGGACGCCACGCTCGGCCGGCGGCTCCAGGATCACATCGGGGTCCTCCAGCGCACGATCGACGCGATCGTCCACGAGGCTCGCCGGCCGGTGCGGACCGACCTGCCGGGTCGCACCGATGCGGTCGCCGTCGTACGCGAGCGCACCGACCACTGGCAGGCGCTCGCGGAGGACCAGGGCCGGCCGACCCGGGTCCGGCTGGCCGACCAGCCGCTGCCCGTCGCTCTGGCTGCCGAGGACCTGGCCGACCTCGTCGATGTCCTGCTCGACAACGTCTTCGCCCACACCCTCGAGCCGGGGGGCTTCTCCGTGTCCCTGGCGCGGGACGGGGCGGAGGTGCGGCTGGTGGTGGAGGACGAAGGTGCCGGATCGGCGACACCGCGAGACGGCGACCGCCCGGGCTCCACCGGGCTGGGGCTGGACATCGCCCGTCGGACCGCCGCCTCGGGCGGCGGTCGCCTCACGTTCGCTCCGGGAGCCGGCGGCGGGACCCGCGTCGAGGTCGCGCTGCCCGTGCTGGAGGGCTGACGCCGGCTCAGTCACCGGTGCGGGTCCGGGTGCTGGTCCCGGAGCCCGATCCGCCGGTGCTGGTGTGGGTGCCCGTGTGAGTCCCGGTGTGGGTGTCGTCGGTGTCCCCGTCGTCGTCACCGTCGTCGTCACCGTCGTCGTCCCACTCGCCGTCCTGGACCGCGACCAGCTCGTCGTCGTCCGCGTCCCGACGGGCGTTGCCCGAGTCAGGGGTGCCGTCGTCGTCGGGCACCGGGACGCCGGAGCCATCGGGGACAGCGGTTCCGAGCGTGGTGCCCGCGACGACGACCGTGCGGCTCACGGACGTGACGCACTTCCCCTTCTCGAGGGTCGCGGGCTCGGCGCACGGCGCGAACCGGGGCCGGTCCGTGCGGGTGCCCTGGTCGGCCGTCTCGACCGCCGGTGCGACGGTGGGTTCGGGGGCGGCCAGCTGGTAGGCGGTGACCGCGCCGGCGGTGCCGGCGGCCACCGCGGCAGTGGCGGCGAGTGCGGTGATCAGGCTCATGGTCCTGAGTAAAGGCCGGCCCGCCTTGTGCGCGTGTCGTGCCTTCCTCAAGAAGGCGTCAAGGAACCCCTTGAGGAACTCTTGACGGTGCGATGACGCACCGTTGCCGCCGGTCCCCGCAGGCTGACCCGCATGGCATACACGAGCAGGGACCGCGACCGCGGGCGACTGACGATCGCCGGCGTCACCGGACTGGGCACAGTGGGCGCACTCACGGCCACCGGCTGGCTGGCCGGGGTCGCCGCGACCGCGACGGCCGAGGACAGCGCGCCCAGCGGCGACGACTCCGCCACGCCCACCAGCACGGGCGGGGACCGGCAGGGCCGTCGGGAGCTCCGGCAGCGGCCGCACCTCACCCGGGTGACGCTGCGGTACGTCCCCGCCGGCGGCACCGCGGTCGCGCCCGCGCCCGGCGGTGCGGTGACGAGCCCGGCCCCCGCCACGACGTCGGCGTCCTCCTCGTCCTCGTCCTCCTCGACCTCGACCTCGTCCTCCTCGACCTCGACCTCGTCCTCTTCGTCCGGGTCGTCGGGGTCCGGGTCGTCGGGGTCCGGGTCGTCGGGGTCCTCGGGTTCGTCCGGATCCTCCGGCTCGTCGGCCCCGAGCAGCGGGTCGTGACCGGCGTGCGCGCCCATCGCACGCTCGAGGCCTTCGGCTCCTACCTGTTCGTGGGCGTCCGGCGGCCGTCGGCCCTCGACCCGGTCGTCCGCCTCGTCGAGGCGGTCGTCGCGGACGTCGACGCGACGTGCAGCCGGTTCCGCGACGACTCCGACCTCGGGCGCGCCAACGCCGCGCCCGGCCGGTGGGTCGACGTCGACCCGCTGCTCGTGTCCGCCGTCGACGTCGCCTGCCGGGCGGCCGACGCCACCGGCGGGCTCGTGAACCCGCTGCTCGGCCGGACCCTCGTGCAGCTGGGCTACGACCGCGACTTCGCCTCCCTGACTCCTCCCGTCGGCACCGTCCACCCCGGCGACGCGGCCGCCCCCGACCCGCCGTCGCCGGACGCGTGGCGCCGGATCAGGACCCGCCCCGACGCGGTCATGGTCCCGGCGGGCACCGCCCTCGACCTGGGCTCCACCGGCAAGGCGTGGGCAGCTGACCTGATGGCGACCGCGATCGAGGCCGAGTACGGCGAGCCGGGGCTCGTCAGCGTCGGCGGAGACGTCCGGATCGCGGCTCCCGACGGCGAGCCCTGGGAGATCTCGGTGTCCGAGCGGCACGGCGGCCCCGTGCAGCAACGCGTCAGCCTCACAGCCGGCGGCCTCGCAACGTCCAGCACCCGGGTCCGCCGGTGGAGTCACGCCGGCGCCGTCCGCCACCACCTCGTCGACCCGCGCACGGGCGGCCCTGCCGAGGAGGTGTGGTGCACCGTGACCGCCACCGGACCCACCTGCGTGGCCGCCAACACGGCCGCCGCCGCAGCGGTGGTCCTGGGGGCGAGGGCACCCCGCTGGCTCGCCGAGCGGGGCGTGGCCGCCCGGCTGCAGCCGCGTCGGGGCCGCGTGGTCACCACCGGGGCCTGGCCCGTCCCGACGAGCAGTGGACTGGTCGCATGACCGGCGAGCCCGTCCTCTGGTACCTCAACCGCGGCAGCGGGGTGGTCGCGCTCGTGCTGCTGACCGCGGCCACGGTCCTCGGAGTCCTCGCCCTCGGCGGCCGGCCGGGGACGCGGCTGCCGCGGTTCGTGGTGCAGGCCGTCCACCGCAACGTCGCGCTGCTCGCCGTCCTCACCCTGGCCGCCCACGTGGCGACCGCCGTCCTCGACGAGTTCGTCGACATCCGCTGGTGGCACGCGGTCGTGCCCTTCACCGGCAGCTACGAACGTGTCTGGCTGGGCCTCGGTGCGGTCGCGCTCGACCTACTGGTCCTGGTCACGGTCTCCAGCCTGCTCCGGGACCGCCTGCGGCGCCGAACCTGGCAGGCGCTGCACCAGTCGACGTACCTGCTGTGGCTCACCTCGATCCTGCACGGCGCCGGGATGGGCACCGACCTGTCGGGCCCGCAGTGGCCGGTCACGGTCGGCTGTGCCGGTGCGGTCGCGGCCGCCGTCACCTGGCGGCTGGCGCGGGCGGCCCTGCGCCACCGCACCGAGCCCGACGAACCCACCACCGACCACGCGATGACCATGCCCCTCCGGAGGATCCCGTGACGACCACCCTGATCCAGCCCCCCTCGGCCGCCGACCGCGCTACGCGCCCGGCGTCGCCCGTCCCGCACCCCGCGGAGCTCACGGTGCTGCCGGGTCCTGCGCTGCTCGCCGGGGTCGAGCGCGGCCCGTCGCTGGCCGCGCACCGTGACCAGCACGGTCCGTTGCCGATGCTCTCGGCGACCGCGCTCCTCGCCGACCTGGAGCGGATCCACCTCTGCGGTCGCGGCGGCGCCGGGTTCCCCTTCGTCACGAAGCTCCGGGCACTGGGACCGGGGCGCCCGGTCCTGGTCGTCAACCTGAGCGAGGGTGAGCCCGCCAGCGGCAAGGACTCCGCCCTCGCGCTGACCCGCCCGCACCTCGTGCTCGACGGCGTCGTGGTGACCGCACGGGCGCTGGCAGCTCGGGAGGTCCACGTCGTGCTGCCCGGTGAGCGGCCGATGGCGGCCGCCGCGATGCGGACGGCGATCGCCGAGCGCGACGACCCGGTGCGGCTGGTCACGCGGACCGCCGAACCGCGCTTCGTCGCCGGCCAGGCGCGGGCCGTGGTCGAGCTGCTGGCGGGCCGCCCGAACCTGCCCCGGACGAGTTGGGCGCCCGAGGCCGTCTCCGGGCATGAGGGTCGACCGACGCTGCTCAGCAACGCCGAGACCTGGGCCAGGATCGGGCTGCTCGCCCTCCGCGGAGCGCGTGAGTACGCCCGGATCGGCACCCCCACCGAGCCCGGTGCGACGCTGCTGACGCTCGGCTCACCGGGTACCGTCCCGGTGGTGCACGAGGTGCCCTACGGCGGCCTGGTGCGCGACCTCGTCCCCACCGCGCGACACGGCCGGCCGATGCTGGTCGGCGGCTTCCACGGGTCGTGGGCGACCTGGCACACCGTCGCGAGCCTGCGACTGTCCGTCCCGCGGATGCGGTCGCTCGGCACGCCGCTCGGGGCGGGCGTGCTGCTGTCGCTCGGCACCGACGACTGCCCCGTCGACTTCACGCGCCGGGTGGTCGCCTACCTGGCGGGGCAGAGCGCGGGTCGCTGCGGGCCGTGCTTCAACGGGCTGCCCGCCCTCGCCGCCGCCGTCGACGCCGTCAGCCTCGGCCGCGGCGGCACCGCTCGCGTGGAGGAGCTCGCCCGCCTCGTCGTACGTCGTGGCGCGTGCGCCCACCCCGACGGCACCGTGCGGCTGGTGCGTTCCCTCCTGTCGACGTTCGCGGGCGAGGTCGCCGCCCACGCCGACGGCGGCTGTTCCTTGTCGGACGAGCGCGCCGGGCTGGTGGGGGTGGCATGAGGCCGCAAGAGCTGCGGGTCGACTGGCCCGAGTGCCGGGCCCGCGGCCTGTGCCACGAGGTGCTGCCCGAGCTGATCGACCTCGACGAGTGGGGCTACCCGATCGTGCGCGGGCCCGTGACCGACGACCTCCTCGCCGAGGCCCGGACCGCCGTCCGTACCTGCCCCCGCCTCGCGCTCCGCGTGGTCGAGGGGCGCTGACCCGCCTCCCCCGGACGAGGCCGGTCCACCCATCGCGTTCCTGCCCTGCCGACCGTTACCTTGTCCCACCAGCGTGCGGTCAACGGAGGGGCTCAACATGCGCGTGCTCTTTGCGGACTCGGTCGGCGAGTCGACGATCACCCAGCTCGAGGAACGCGGTCACACCTGCGTCGTCGACACGGGCCTGCACGCCGACGAGCTGGCCGGGCACGTGACCGGGTTCGACGCCCTGGTGGTGCGCAGCACCAAGGTCAAGCGCGAGGTGTTCGAGCAGGCCGACCGGCTCGCGCTGGTCATCCGTGCCGGCGCCGGCACCAACACGATCGACACCGAGACGGCCGCGGCGCGGGGCGTGCTGGTCGCGAACCTGCCCGGCCGCAACGCGGCGGCGGTGGCGGAGCTCACGATGGGCCTGCTGCTCGCCGTCGACCGCCGGATCGTCGACGGCACGGTCGACCTCCGGGCCGGCCGCTGGAACAAGTTGGGCTACAGCGCGGCCCGCGGCCTGCTCGGATCGACCATGGGCATCCTCGGCCTCGGCTCGATCGGGCTCGAGGTGGCCCAGCGGGCACGGGCGTTCGGGATCGACCTGTTGGTGCTGGAGAAGCCCGACCGCCGCCCCGACGTCCTGGCCCGGATGGAGGACCTGCGGATCGAGACCGTCGAGTCGGTCGAGGAGCTGCTCCCGCGCTGCGACATCGTCACCCTCCACCTGCCGTCGAAGTCGAGCACCGCCGGGCTCGTCGACCGCGCGTTCCTCGACCGGATGAAGCCCGGGTCGATCCTGCTCAACACCTCGCGCGGCGAGCTCGTCGACGAGGACGCCCTGCTGCAGGCGCTGGACGAGGGCCTCCGGGCCGGCCTCGACGTCTACGCGGACGAGCCGGGCTCCGGTACCGGCGAGTGGACCTCCCGGCTCGCCCAGCACCCGCACGTCGTCGGCACCCACCACATCGGGGCCTCGACCCAGCAGGCCCAGGACGCGATTGCCGACGGTGTCGTGGAGATCATCGACGCGTTCGTGCAGGGTGAGACGCCGAACTGCGTCAACCTCACGCCCAGCCGGATCGGTTCGGCCACGCTCACGATCCGGCACCTCGACCGGGTCGGGGTGCTCGCACACGTGCTCGACCGGCTCAGCCAGGACCGGCTCAACGTCGAGCACATGCAGAACCGGATCTTCCGCGGCGGGGACGCGGCGGTCGCCACGATCGACGTGGGCGGCCCGCTCTCGGAGGACCTGCTCGCCGACCTCGACGCCCTGCCCGACGTGTTCGGGGTCTCTGCCACCGCGATCGACGGTTCCCCGTGACGGCGGCCCGCGCGGAGCGGACCAGCTCGCCCGACGTCGTCCGCCCCTTCACGTGTCGCGTCGTGCGACAGGAGTGGGCCGATCGCGCCGTCGCGCCGATGGTCGACGCCCGCGGCCTGACCGACCAGAGCCAGCAAGCGGAGGTGCCGGAGGACGAGGCCTACCAGGCCTCGCCCCGCGCCTACTACGTCTACCGGATGCGGGATGCCGCGGGTGACCACGTCGGCGTGGTGGCCGACGTGCGCCTCGACGCGTTCGCGAACGGCGGCGTGCGTGGCCACGAGTCGGTCGACCCCCAGCGGGTCGACGCCCTGGTGCAGTACTACGCCGACCACCCGTCTCGTGCCGAGCCGGTGGCGCTCCTCCACGCCCAGCCGGCCCGCGCCGCGCGCCGGATCGCCGACGTGCTGTGCGGGACTCCCCTGCTGCAGCTCGTCGCGAGGGACGGCGTCGAGCACACCGTCTGGCAGGTCACCGGTGCCGAGACCGACGCGCTTGCCGGCGCCCTGGAGCAGGACGTGCACTACGTCGCCGACGGCCACCACCGGGTGGCCGCGCGGCTGCGGGCCTGGGAGCTGGCCGGCAGGCCGGCCGGCGCGGGCGTGCTGTGCGTGGTGTTCCCGATCGACGGGCTCACCCTGTCCGCGTTCCACCGCCGCGTGTGGGGGCCGGTCGACGCGGGCGGGCTGCTCGCGGCCGCGGCCCGGCACTTCGGAGTACGGCCGGTCGCCGCCGGCACTCCGGTCGAGGGCATCGGTCTGTACGTCGAGGGCTGCTGGTACGACCTCACGCTGACCGGGTCGCGGCCGGAGGCCTCGGCCGGGCTCGACGCGTTCGTCCTCCAGGAGCGGTTGCTCGGCCCGGTGCTCGGCGTCTCCGGGCAGGGTCACCCCCGCCTCGAGTCGATCCCCGACCACCTGCCCCTGGATCACGCGACCGCGCGCTGCGACGAGGACGGCGGTGCGCTGTTCGTGCTCCAGCCGCCCTCGTTGCACGCGCTCACCCGGATCGCCGACCTCGGCGAGGTCATGCCGCCGAAGACGACGTACTTCGCGCCCAAGCCCTACGCCGGCATCTTCCTGACCTGAGGTACCGACCCGGTCGCGGGGGGGTCGAGCCCGATCCGCCGGTCGAAGTCACCCGGTGCGTGGACATTGAGGAAACGGACGTCGGCGGGGCCGGCGTTGGCGAGCGCGTGGAACGTGCCCGCCGGCCCCACCACGACCGTAGCCGGCCGGTGCGTGACGGCCGTGTTGAAGCCTGCTGCCTCTCGCGCGAGCCGCTCGCGCGTGTGTGACGTGCTCATGTCGTTCCCTCCTCGACGCCGCCGCACGGTGCGGATCGGCCCGAGGACGACACTCGGCCTAAGGCCCGGCCCGCGACATGAGGAATTCGCGCAGTCCTGAGCGGCCTCGGTGTCCGAGGTGGGCGTCAGGACCGGCTCGCTAGCGCTGGTCCTCGTCAGGAGTGATCTGGACCGAGGCGGCACCCTCGCCGAAACGCTTCTCGAAACGCGCGACCGCGGCCTCGACCCTGGCGTCCAGAGTCCGGTCCCCTCCGTCGCCACCGGCTGTCACGGCCACGACGACCACCGCCACCTCAGCGAGGTCTGTGCGGTCCTCCCGTGGCTGCGTGAACTCGACGCCCTCCTCACGCAGCAGGTGTGCGAGCGCCCCCACCAGGACCCTCGGTCCCCGATAGGTGATCGTCTGCGGCATGGGCCCCTCCAGGGCTGCGGGTCGATGAACCATCAGGCTTCCACACCCGACGGCTCCCCCATCGAGCGGGCCGAGCGGAGCATCCGGGCCTACGCGACCGAGCAGGTCCCGGCACGAGCGCGGGGCCGGAGCCCGACCCCCACAATCCGGTTGCTGCTGGGCGTCGATGAGCGTACGTTCGTGGGCGCGCCGTCCTCGCGGCACATCGGAGGACGGAACAGGTCATGGCCGAGAAGCCGGCACGGTTCTTCACGTCGACGGCTGTGGCGCTCCTGCTGCTGCTGGCGAGTGCCTGTGGATCCGATAGCGACGCTGGTCCCGAAGCGACTGGCGGGTCGCCGACGAGTAGCGAGCCGACGGATCCGTTCACACTTCTGGTGATCGGTGACTCGATCCCCTACAACGCGCCTGAGGACTGCACCGGGTGCACGGCTTTCGCGGACATCTACGCAGACGAGCTCGGACGGGCCACGGGCCGGACCGTGGTCGTGCAGAACTTCTCCGACCACACCGGTCTGACCGTCGAACGACTCCTGGACGAGATGACCCCGCTCGAGCAGTACGTCGAGGAGGCCGACGCCATCGTGATCGGCATCGCGCACAACAGCTTCGAACTGGCCACTGACCGACCCTGCGGCCGCCCACTTACGGCAGCAGGACTGCCTCGGTGGGGAGCCGTGGACGGCGACTGCGCCGCCGACGCCGCAGCCGCCAGCCGTGTGCTCTACGACCGGCTGTACGCCCGGGTGGCCGCGCTGCGCGGGGACAACCCGACGATCTTGCGCACCCTCAACCGCTACAACGACTGGATCGGATGGCCCGAGGGCAACCTGACACCAGCCGAGGACCGGCGTACCGCGGTGATGATGGATGCGTGGAACGCCATGGTGTGCGCCTCGGCTGAGCGCCACGGCTTCGCGTGTGCCGACGTCTACGGAGCCTTCAACGGCACCGACGGGCTCCGCGCCTCCGCGAACTTGCTCGCGGAGGACTACACGCATCCCTCGCAACGAGGAAACGAGGTCATCGCGGAGGTGCTCATCGACCTGGGCTTCGACCCCCTCGCCTGAGAACGGCGCTGTTCCTGGCAGTGGAGTGCTCTCCACCCCAAGCGCGAGACGCCCGGTCAGAGGACGTCGAGCAGCCCCCGTCGCTGCGCGACCGTGACCGCCTCCGTGCGGCTGGAGACGTTCAGCTTCGCCATCAGGTTGCTGAGGTGCACGCTGGCCGTCTTCTCGCTGATGAACAGCCGGCGCCCGATCTCGCGGTTGGTCAGTCCCTCGGCGACCAGCTCCAGCACCTCTCGCTCCCGCCCGGTGAGCACCGCGTCGGCCGCCGCTGGGTCAGGTCAGCCGAGGACGGCGTCGCCGATCCGCACCCCGCCGGCCGGGCCGCCGGCCAGGTCCATCCCCACGACGCCCGGCCGTTCGGCCCGGTGCACATGGATCGACCCGCTCGGCCAGCTCAGCGTGAGGGAGTCCGCCTCCTCGGTCACGCTCGCTCCGAGCAGGCCGCCGAAGATGGCGCGAGAGCGGTCGAGGTCGGTCGAGGCGAGCCGGGTCACCCCCAGCGTCGCCGACCCCACCGGCTCGGTGTCCCAGAGCGCCGCCCACCACAGCGGGTCGGACGCACCGTACGAGGCGGGGAAGACATGCGTGTCCCGTGCCCGGCTCGCGAGCAGCTCGGCGGGGCTCGGGTAGACGAGGTCCGTCTGGGCCAGCTGGATCACCACCCCGTGAGCGGCGTCCGGAACGAGGAACGCCTCCTGCCAGGAGGGGTGCCGGTAGTCCTCGCCGACCACGGTGGCGCCGAGCTCGCGCGCCTGCGCCACGGCGGCCGGCAGGTCCGGGACGGTGAACGTGAGGTGGTGCGGGCCCGTGCCGTGCCGCTCCAGGAACCTGGTCAGGAAGCCCGCCCCCGCCGGCTCGAGCAGCTCCAGCCGGGCGCCGGTGTCCGCGGTGCCGACGTAGAGCAGCAGGTACCGGAACTCGGCCAGCGCCTCTCCGGCGACGGGCGTGGCGCCGCACTCGCGGCGCAGCTGCCTGGCCCAGGCCAGCGCGTCGTCGACCGCGAACGAGGTGTGGTCGAGGTCGATCGGGACGGTCACGAGTCCCGAGCGTGGGTGGCGGCGGCGACGGCCGTCAAGGGCGCGCGCCGTCCGGCCCTGATCTCTGACAGGCTCCGGGGATGAGGAACCACACCGCGATCGTCACCGGCGGCAGCCGTGGGATCGGCCGGGGCATCGTCGACCGGCTGCTCGCCGACGGCGCCCAGGTGCTCACGTGCGGCCGGGGCGAGCGACCCCACGATCTTCCGCAGGACGTCGGGTGGGTGACCGCGGACGTGTCCGACCCCAGGAGCGCCGACCGACTGGTGCGGACGGCGCACGACGCGTTCGGTCACGTCTCGCTGTTGGTCAACAACGCGGGAGTGCTGGTCGGGCGGACCGTCGCGGACTCCTCCGACGAGGACTGGGAGCGACTGGTCGGCGTCAACTGTCGCGGGGTGTTCAACGCCTGCCGCGCCGTGCTGCCTGGCATGGCGGAGCACGGCGGGGCGATCGTCAACATCGGCTCGATCTCCGGGGTCGTCGCCGATCCGACGAGTGCGCTCTACAACGCGTCGAAGGCGTTCGTGCACGGGCTCACCCGCTCCATCGCGGTCGACCACGGTCCGGCTGTGCGGTGCAACACGGTGCAGCCCGGCTGGATCGAGACCGCGATGACCGACGAGGGCTTCGCACTGGCGAGGGACCCCGACGCGGCCCGCCGCGATGCTGTCGCCCGTCATCCGGCGGGACGGCTCGGCGTGCCCGCCGACATCGCGAACGCGGTCGCCTGGCTCGCCTCCGACGAGGCGCGCTGGGTGACAGGTCAGTTCCTCACCGTCGACGGGGGCCTGACCGCGGCATCCCCGCTGCGACCGGGTTGGTTCTGACGGCAAGGTCGCCGGGCGCGGGACGGACTGTGATGCCGACCACGCCGTACTACGATGGACCTGACTGCGACACCGGAGCTGCCCTGATGACCACCGCGCCCACGACCGACCGGGCCACGCTCGTACGCGCCATCGCGTCGCAGCACCTCGCCGACCGCGGCCCGCTGATGCCGGTCCTCCACGACGTGCTGGAGGAGCTCGGACACGTCGCCCGGGAGGACGTCGAGGCGATCGCCGACGTGCTGAACCTCTCCGTGGCCGAGGTCCACGGGGTCGTCAGCTTCTACCACGACTTCCGCACCGAGCCGCGGGCCACGCACACGGTCGCGCTGTGCCGCGGCGAGGCCTGTCAGTCGGTCGGCGCCGAGGCGCTCTACGACGGCACCCGGGCCGGCAGCCTCGGTTCCGACGTCGAGGTCGCCGAGGTCTTCTGTCTCGGCAACTGCGCACTCGGGCCGTCCGGCACTGTCGACGGCCGGCTCCACGGCCGGCTGTCCGCCGAACGCCTCGCGACGCTCACGGAGGGGTGGCGTTGACGGCTCCGACTCCCCGGGTGTTCGTCCCCGGTGATGCAGCCGCGGTCTCGGTCGGCGCCGACGAGGTGGCGGCCGCCTTCGAGGCCGCCGGCACGCAGGTCGTGCGCAACGGATCGCGCGGCATGCTCTGGCTCGAACCGCTGGTGGAGCTCGAGACCGACGCCGGCCGGGTTGGCTACGCCCAGGTGACCCCTGGCGACGTCGGCGACGTGCTCGCCGGCACCGCTGCCGACATGGGGGTCGTCGACGAGCATCCCTGGCTCACGTCGCAGCGGCGAGTGAGCTTCGCCCGCGTCGGGGTAGTCGACCCCTCGTCGGTGGCCGACTACGAGGCACACGGCGGGTGGGCGGGGCTCCGCCGCGCCTTGTCGATGGCCCCCGCCGAGGTGGTCCAAGAGGTCACCGACTCCGGCCTCCGCGGCCGCGGCGGCGCCGGCTTCCCGGCCGGCATCAAGTGGAAGACGGTCCTCGACGCGCCGTCCGACCTGAAGTTCGTCGCCTGCAACTTCGACGAGGGCGACTCCGGGACGTTCGCCGACCGGATGGTCGCGGAGGGCGACCCGTTCACGCTCATCGAGGGCATGACGATCGCCGCCCACGCCGTCGGGGCGATCGAGGGCTACGTCTACGTCCGCTCGGAGTACCCGCACGCCATCGCCGCCCTCCGCCGCGCCATCGAGGCGGCCTACACCCACGGCTTCCTCGGGCAGGACGTCCTCGGCTCGGGCCTCACGTTCGACCTGCACGTGCGGGTCGGCGCCGGCGCCTACATCTGCGGCGAGGAGTCCTCGATGCTCGAGAGCCTCGAGGGCCGCCGCGGCGAGGTGCGGGCCAAGCCGCCGATCCCCGCGATCAAGGGGCTCTGGGGCCGGCCGACGGCCGTCAACAACGTCCTCACCCTGTGCGCCGTCCCGATGATCCTGGCCGACGGCGGCGCCGCCTACGCCGAGCTCGGCACCGGCCGCTCGCGCGGCACCCAGGTGTTCCAGCTGGCCGGCAACATCAAGCAGGGCGGCATCGTGGAGCTCCCGTTCGGTGTGAGCCTGCGCGAGCTTGTCGAGGAGTACGGCGGCGGCACCCTGACCGGCCGCCCGGTGCGCGCCGCGCAGGTCGGCGGGCCGCTCGGCGCCTACGTGCCGGCGTCCGGCTTCGACGTCGCCATGGACTACGAGGCCCTCGCCGAGTCCGGCGCGATGCTCGGGCACGGCGGCATCGTGGTCTTCGACGAGACCGTCGACATGGCGCGGATGGCGCGCTTCGCGATGGAGTTCTGCTCGATCGAGTCGTGCGGCAAGTGCACACCGTGCCGCGTCGGGTCCACCCGCGGCGTGGAGACCATCGACCGGATCATCGCCGGCCGGGACGTCGCGGCAAACCTGGTGCTGCTGGACGACCTGTGCGAGACCATGACCAAGGGGTCGCTGTGCGCGATGGGCGGGCTGACGCCGATGCCCGTCCAGAGCGCGATCAAGCATTTCCCCGAGGACTTCGAGCGGGAGGGAGCACCTGCATGAGCCTGATGGAGCAGCCGAGCATCTGGGACCCGGAGGTCGACTTCGGCACCCCGGAGGTCCGTGACGCCCACGCGGTCGCGGAGTCCGTGTCCGTCACCATCGACGGCCGGCAGGTCGACGTGCCCGCCGGCACGTCGGTGCTGCGCGCCGCCACCGAGGCCGGCGTCGCCATCCCCAAGCTGTGCGCCACCGACTCGCTCAAGGCGTTCGGCTCCTGCCGGATGTGCCTCGTCGAGGTCGAGGGCGGCAAGGGCGTGCCCGCGTCCTGCACGACGCCGTGCGCCGACGGCATGGTCGTCAGCACCCAGACCGACACCGTGCGCGACCTGCGGCGCAACGTCATGGAGCTCTACCTCTCCGACCACCCCGAGGACTGCGACGGCTGCGCCCGCGGCAACTGCGAGCTGCAGGCGATGGCGGTACAGGTCGGGGCGGCCGAGGTGCGCTACGGCCGGCCGGCGTCGCGCGACGAGGTCGCCCGCCCCCAGCCGGTCGACCTCAGCAACCCCTACTTCGCGTTCGACGACGCGTCCTGCATCGCCTGCTCCCGCTGCGTGCGCGCGTGCTCCGACATCCAGGGGACGTTCGCGCTCACCATGGAGGGCCGCGGCTTCGACTCGAAGATCAGCGCCGGTGGCACCGACTTCCTCAGCTCCGAGTGCGTGTCGTGCGGCGCGTGCGTGCAGGCCTGCCCGACGTCCGCGCTCCAGGAGCACTCGATCGTCCAGCTCGGCATGCCGACCCGCTCGGTCGAGACCACCTGCGCCTACTGCGGCGTCGGCTGCTCCTTCCGGGCCGAGGTGCAGGGCGACGGTGACGACGCGAAGGTCGTTCGGATGGTCCCGTCGAAGAACGGCGGCGCCAACGAAGGGCACTCCTGCGTGAAGGGCCGGTTCGCCTACGGGTACGCCGCCCACAAGGACCGCCAGCTCTCCCCCATGGTCCGCGACACGATCGACGACGAGTGGCGGAAGGTCTCGTGGGACGAGGCGATCGCCACGGTCGCGAGAGGCTTCCAGGCCATCCAGTCCGACCACGGCGTCGGCTCCATCGGCGGCATCTCCTCCAGCCGCTGCACCAACGAGGAGGTCTACGTAGTCCAGAAGATGGTCCGGGCGGCGTTCGGCAACAACAACATCGACACGTGTGCGCGGGTGTGCCACTCCCCCACCGGCTACGGCCTCAAGCAGACGTTCGGCACCTCCGCCGGCACCCAGGACTTCCGCTCGGTCGACCAGGCCGACGTGATGCTGCTCATCGGCGCCAACCCGACCGACGCGCACCCCGTCTTCGCCTCCCGGATGAAGCGACGGCTGCGCGAGGGCGCCAGCCTGATCGTCGCCGACCCTCGCCGGATCGACCTGGTCCGCAGCCCCCACGTGGAGGCGGCCCACCACCTGCCGGTGCTGCCGGGCTCGAACGTCGCCTTCGTCAACGCGATGGCCCATGTCATCGTGACCGAGGGCCTCCACGACGAGGAGTTCGTCCGCGAGCGCTGCGAGGACGCCGACGACTACCTCGCCTTCATCGCCGACCCGTCCAACTCCCCCGAGGCGACGGCCGAGGTGACCGGGATCGACCCCGACGACCTGCGCGCGGCGGCCCGGCTCTACGGCTCGGCCGGCAACGCGGCGATCTACTACGGGCTCGGCGTCACCGAGCACTCCCAGGGGTCGACGATGGTGATGGGCATGGCCAACCTGGCCATGGTCACCGGCAACATCGGGCGCGAGGGCGTGGGCGTCAACCCGCTCCGTGGGCAGAACAACGTGCAGGGCTCCTGTGACATGGGCTCGTTCCCGCACGAGTTCCCCGGCTACCGGCACGTGTCGCAGGACGACGTGCGCGGCATCTACGAGCAGCTGTGGGGCCTGACGCTCGACCCGGAGCCGGGTCTGCGGATCCCCAACATGTTCGACTCCGCCCTCGCCGGCACCTTCCGTGGCCTCTACGTCCAGGGCGAGGACATCGCGCAGAGCGACCCCAACACCCAGCACGTCGAGGCGGCGCTGCGGGCGATGGACCTGGTCGTCGTCCAGGACCTGTTCCTCAACGAGACCGCGCGGTTCGCCCACGTCTTCCTTCCCGGCACGTCGTTCCTGGAGAAGGACGGCACGTTCACGAACGCCGAGCGCCGGATCAACCGGGTGCGCCCGGTCTTCTCCTCGAAGGTCGGCATGGACGAGTGGGAGATCACCTGCGCCATCGGGCAGGCGATGGGCTACGACATGTCCTACGGCGCCGCCTCCGAGATCATGGACGAGATCGCGGCCACCACGCCGACGTTCGCCGGGGTCTCGTTCGCCCGGCTCGACGAGGTCGGCTCGATGCAGTGGCCGGTCTACGACACGTCCTCGACGGGTACGCCGATCATGCACATCGACGAGTTCGTCCGTGGCAAGGGCAGGCTCATCGAGACGGTCTTCGTGCCGACCACCGAGCGGTCGACCCGGAAGTTCCCGCTCATCCTCACCACCGGCCGGATCCTCAGCCAGTACAACGTGGGAGCCCAGACCCGCCGGACCGCCAACAACACTTGGCACCCCGAGGACGTCCTCGAGATCCACCCGGCCGACGCCGAGGTGCGCGGCATCTCGACCGGTGACCTGGTCGACCTGGCGAGCCGGGTCGGCTCGACCACGCTGCGCGCCCAGGTGTCGGAGCGGATGCCGGCCGGCGTGGTCTACACGACGTTCCACCATCCCGTGACCGGCGCCAACGTGGTCACGACCGAGAACTCCGACTGGGCGACCAACTGCCCGGAGTACAAGGTCACCGCCGTGCAGGTCGGCGTCGCGAACGCTCGTGGCGACCACGCTGTGGCGCAGACCCGCGAGCCCGCGGAGCAGCACGCGTGAGCACGCACACCGGCGTGCCTGCCGAGGCGAGGATGGGCAACGACATCGCCCGCCAGTTCGCCCACCTGCCCGCCACCGAGGCGGCGCAGGCGATCGCCCGGCACATCGAGACGTTCTGGGACCCGCGCATGCGTCGCGACCTCGAGGCGCTCGCCGCCGCCCACGACGACTCCCTCGACCCGCTGCTCGTCGACGCCACCGGTCGGCTCGCGACCCACGCGACCCGCTCGGAGCCCGACGCGCAGCCGTAGGGCTCAGAGGCCGACGGCACGCTCCAACGTGGCGTTGCCCTCGCGACGCAGGTGGGCCGCGAGGGGGCGACCGACGTAGCGGAAGTGCCAGCTCTCCGGCGAGTACCCGGTGATCCGTTCGGCACCCTCCGGGTAGCGCAGCATGAACCGGTCGGTCGAGTGATGCGAGAGATCGAACGTCGCCTGCGGTGCTGGGGGTGTGGTCGTGGTGGCGGCCGTGGCTCGACCCACGTCAGCAGCCCCACGGCCGACCAGTCTCGTCCGGCTGTCCACCCCGTCAGGAGACCGCGGCCGTCACCAACGCCACGACCTGCTTCTCGACCTTCGCGGTCCACTTCACGAGCGCGAAGGACGCCGGCCACAGGTCGCCGTCGTCGAGGTTCGCCGTGTCCTGGAAGCCCAGGGTCGAGTAGCGGTAGTCGAACTTGCCGGCGTCCTGGAAGAAGATGACCACCTTGCCGTCCTCGTTCGCGTAGGCCGGCATGCCGTACCAGGTCTTGGGCGTCAGCCCCGGCGCGTGCTCCGACACCACCACGTGCACGCGCTCGGCGAGCGCGCGGTCCTCGGGTGCCATCTGGGCGACCCGGTCGAGCAGCTGCTGCAGCCCGTCGGCCTTCTTCGCGCCCTTCTTGCCCTCGGCCCGCAGCTCCGCGGCCCGCTCCTTCATCGCGGCCCGCTCCTCGGCGCTGAAACCGTCCTGGGTGGCAGTCGTCGTGGTCATCTCGGTTCCTCTCGTCGCGGGAGTCTGTGTCCCTGAAGCCATCGAGGACGACAGTAGGCGTGCCTCCCGTCGGGCGCTTCTCGATTCCTGACCAGCTGCGCGCCCGCGACCCGAGTCCTACTCCAGGCCGCTCAGGCGGTCGTCGTCACGTCGGGCCAGCACGAACCAGACCGCGGTGCACGGCTCGTGGTAGGGGTTGCTCAGGCGGTGCGGGGTCGAGGAGTCGAAGTGGATGGAGTCTCCGGTGCCGAGGGCGTAGGTCTCGAAACCGACCTGGACGTCGAGCCGGCCGCGCACCAGGTGGCCGTACTCGCGGCCGCCGTGCCGCATCAGCTGGTCGGGGGCGCACGACGAGGAGCCGGGCGCGTACTCGACGTGCAGGAAGTCGACGTACGGGTCGTGGTCGTGGGTCAACCGCTCCCAGACGACCCCCGACATCTCGACCCGGCTGCGGCCCTCCGCCGGTTGGACGGGTACGTCGACCCGCGGCCAGACACCGGACGCGCCGTCGGTGAGGGCCGCGTCGACGAGCTCCGGGCCGGCGTCGCCGCCACCTGAGCCGCTCGGCTCGCCGATCAGGTCGTCGAGCGTGGTGCCGAGCACTGAGACGATCGAGTAGAGCGTCCCGACCGAGGGGTTGGCCTTGCCGAGCTCGATCTGGCTGATGAAGCTGGGCGACACGTCGACCCGCCGGGCCAGCTCGCGCAACGACAGCCCGTGCTGCTCACGGACGGTGCGGATCGACTGTCCGAGTCGCACCGGCGTCGTCCCCGCCGCGGTGGGCGCCATGGGAACCTCGCTCTCACTGTCCGATGGGACTCTACACACCGGCTCGGGCATCTTGCGCTCGAGACCCGGGGCTCCACCGGCCGGTTGTGCAGTGACACTTGACACGCCGGTGCCCCCGGGCATTGACTCGGCCTGACCCGAGAGAGCCGGTGACGCGATGGCGATTCGCACCTACGGTCCCAACGCCGTGGACTGGGAGGAGCGCGTCGATCTCGACCGCCTGCGCACCGAGCGGCTGGCCAAGATCCGGGCCACGTTGGACGCCTCCGACCTCGGTGCACTGCTCACCTTCGACTTCGCGAACATCCGCTACCTCACCGCCACCCACATCGGCACGTGGGCGATGGACAAGCTGATCCGGTTCGCCGTCCTCCCCCGGGGCGGAGATCCGGTGCTCTGGGACTTCGGCTCCGCCGCGAAGCACCACCAGCTGTTCAACCCCTGGCTCGACGGCACCGAGCGCGCCCGGGCCGGGATCTCGACGTTGCGCGGGGCGTTCCACCCCGACGCCGGGGTCGCGCAGGAGGTGGCCCGCAAGGTCGCGACCGTGCTGCGCGAGCACGGCCTCGAGAAGGAGCCGTTGGGCGTCGACCTGCTGGAGCTCCCGATCCTGTTCGCGCTGCGCGACGAGGGCATCGACGTCGTCGACGGCCAGCAGGTGTTCCTGGAGGCACGACGCATCAAGACCCCCGACGAGATCAGCCTGCTCACCCAGGCGTGCTCCATGGTGGACGCCGCCTACGAGGAGCTCTACAGCTTCCTGCGGCCGGGGGTCCGTGAGAACGAGTGCGTGGGGCTGGTGAGCAAGGTGCTCTACGACCTCGGCAGCGAGTACGTCGAGGGCGTCAACGCGATCTCCGGCGAGCGCTGCTCGCCGCACCCGCACGTCTACAGCGACCGCGTGGTGCGGCCCGGCGACCCGGCGTTCTTCGACATCCTGCACAGCCACCTCGGCTACCGCACCTGCTACTACCGCTGCTTCGCCGTCGGCTCTGCCTCGCCGGCGATGCGCGACGCCTACACCCGCTGCCGCGAGTACATGGACGCCGCGATCTCGATCGTCCGGCCGGGCACCACCACGGCCGACGTCGTGAGCCTGTGGCCGACCGCCGAGGAGTTCGGCTTCCCCGACGAGGAGGCGGCGTTCGCGCTGCAGTACGGCCACGGCGTCGGGCTGTCGATCTGGGAGAAGCCGATCTTCAGCCGGCTGGTCTCGCTCGAGCACCCGGAGGTCCTCGAGGAGGGGATGGTGTTCGCGCTGGAGACCTACTGGCCCGCCGGCGACGGCTGGTCGGCGGCACGGATCGAGGAGGAGGTGGTGGTCACCGCCGACGGGTGCGAGGTGATCACGAAGTTCCCTGCCGAGGACCTGCTGGTCGCCGGTCAGCGCTACTGGACCGTGGACGGGCCGCTGCCCACGGTGCGCGACTCGCAGTCGCACCTCAACACCGCGGCGGGACGGGGCGAGTCGTGACGGGAGGCACGATGGAACGGGTCGCGTCGGCGACGCTGCTGGGCTGGTACGAGCAGATGGTCGTGATCCGCGGCACCGAGAAGGCCGCGCACGACCTCTTCCTGCGCGGCCTCGTCAAGGGCACCACCCACCTCGCGGCCGGCCACGAGGCGGTCGCCGTCGGAGCCAGCGCAGCGCTGCGGCCGGACGACTACGTCTTCGCGACGTACCGCGGCCACCACCACGCCATCGCCCGCGGCGCCTCCCCCGAGGGCTGCCTGGCCGAGCTGATGCAGAGGGCGACCGGGGTCTGCAAGGCCAAGGGCGGGTCCATGCACCTCACCCAGGCCGACCACGGGATGCTCGGCTCGTACGCCATCGTCGGCGCCCACCTGCCGATGGCCGCCGGTGCCGCCTGGTCCGCCCGGTTGCGCGGCACCTCGCAGGTCGCCGTCGCGTTCTTCGGCGACGGCGCCACCAACATCGGCGCGTTCCACGAGGCCCTCAACCTGGCCGCCGTCTGGCGGCTGCCGGTGCTCTTCGTCTGCGAGAACAACCGGTACATGGAGTACACCCCGATCGCCTCGGTCACGTCCGTGCCCAACCCCGCTGCCGACCGGGCCGCCGCCAACGGGATGCCCGGGGTGCTCGTGGACGGCAACGACGTCGTCGCCGTCCACGACGTGATGGCCGAGGCCGTGGAGCGCGCTCGGTCCGGCGGCGGCCCGACCGTCGTCGAGGCCCTGACCTACCGGCACTACGGGCACAGCCGCACAGACCCCGGCGCCTACCGGCCGGAGGCGGAGGTCGAGGAGTGGCTGGCCCGCGACCCGCTGACCGTCGGCCGGCAGCGGCTGTTCGAGCTCGGCGTGACCCAGACCGAGGTCGAGGTGGTCGACGCACGCGCGGCGGAGACGGTCGCCGCGGCGTCCCGGGCGGCCCAGGAGGCTCCCGCCGCCGACCCGGCCGAGGCGTTCACCGACGTGTGGGCGGACGGGGGCTGGGCATGGCGGACGTGACCCCGTCGACGACCACCTACCGCGACGCCGTCGCCGACGGCCTGGCCCGGGAGCTGCGTCGCGATCCGACGGTCGTCTGCCTCGGCGAGGACATCGGCGCGGCCGGGGGCGTGTTCAAGACGACGGTGGGGCTGTTCGAGGAGTTCGGCGCGGAGCGCATGTGGGACACGCCGATCTCGGAGCAGGCGATCATGGGCGCGGCGATGGGAGCCGCCATGACCGGGATGCGGCCGGTCGCCGAGATCATGTTCAGCGACTTCCTCGCCTGCTGCTGGGACTACCTCGCCAACGAGATCCCCAAGGCGCGCTACATGACCGGCGGCCAGCTGTCGGTGCCGCTCGTGGTGCGGACGGCGAACGGGGGCGGCCTCGGGTTCGGCGCGCAGCACTCGCAGTCAGTCGAGAACTGGGCGTTCACGGTGCCCGGCCTGAAGATCGTCGCCCCGTCCACCCCGGCCGACGTGGTCGGGCTGATGGCGTCCGCGATCCGCAGCGACGACCCCGTGGTGTTCTTCGAGCACAAGGGGCTGTTCGCCTCCAAGGGCGAGGCCGCACCGGAGGGCCACGTCGTGCCGCTCGGAGAGGCGCGGGTCGCCCGCGAGGGCAGCGACGTCACCGTGGTCACCCTGGCCGCGACCGTCCCGCTCGCGCTCGCCGCGGCCGACGAGCTGGCCGGCGAGGGGATCTCGCTGGAGGTGATCGACCTCCGGTGCCTGATCCCGCTCGACATGGCCACCGTGCTGCGGTCGCTGGAGAAGACCAGCCGGCTGGTCGTGGTCGAGGAGAACCCCTTCCAGGGCGGTTGGGGAGGCACCGTCGCGTCGATCGTCGCGGACGAGGGCTTCGAGCTGCTCGACGCACCCGTACGGCGGGTGGCCGGCGAGAACGTGCCGCTGCCGTTCGCCGACGCGCTCGAGCAGCGGGTCATCCCCACGGTCGCCAAGCTCGTCGAGGCGGTCCACCGGCTCGCGTCGTACTAACCGCAACGGCCGGACCTCCCGGCCCCAACGAAGAACACAGTGAAAGGGGTCAGCACCATGGGCAAGATGCTCCTCAAGGGTGGCACCGTCCTGTCGGTCGACCCGGACATCGGGGACCGGGTCACCGGCGACGTCCTGATCGAGGACGACAAGATCGTCGCCGTGGAGGCGTCGATCGACGCCGACGCGGAGGTCGTGGACTGCGCCGGCAAGATCGTCATCCCGGGCTTCGTCGACACCCACCGTCACACGTGGGAGACCGCGATCCGCAACTGCGCGCCGAACGCCACCCTCGACGACTACTTCGTCGAGGTGCTCGACACGTTCGCGCCGCTCTACCGGGCCGAGGACGTCTACTCGAGCAACCTCGCGGGTGCTCTGGAGTGCCTCAACGCGGGGATCACCACGCTGGTCGACTGGTCACACATCAACAACACCCCCGACCACGCGGATGGCGCGATCCAGGGACTCACGGAGGCCGGGATCCGGGCGCAGTACGCCTACGGGAGCGCCAACACGTCGCTGGAGAAGTACTGGTTCTTCAGTGCCGAGGAGATCCCCGGTGACGACGTGCGCCGCGTGCGCTCGACCCACGTCCCGGGTGACGACGGGCTGATCACGATGGGCCTGGCCACCCGCGGACCGGGCTTCACCCAGGACCAGGTGGTGCAGGCCGAGTGGGCGCTGGCCCGCGAGCTAGGCATCCCGCTCACCGTCCACGTGGGCATGGGCCGGATGGCCGGCCGGTTCGGCATGGTCGAGCAGCTCGACCGGCTCGGCCTGCTGGGACCCGACACGACGTTCGTCCACTGCTGCTACTTCAGCGACCACGAGTGGCAGCGGGTCGCCGACACGGGCGGCACCATCTCCATCGCGGCGCAGGTCGAGACCCAGATGGGCCACGGCTGGCCGCCCGTCAACAAGGCGCGCAGGTTCGGCCTGCGGCCGAGCCTGTCGATCGACGTGGTGACGACCGTGCCGGGTGACATGTTCACCCAGATCCGGGCGGCGTTCGGAGCCGAGCGGGCGCGCGTCAACGCCGCCTGCTGGGACCTCGACATCCCGACCCCCGAGGACATGCTGACCGCGGTCGACATGCTGAAGATGGCGACCCTGGACGGCGCCCACGTGGCCGGGTTGGAGGACCGCACCGGCTCGCTCACCCCGGGAAAGCAGGCGGACGTCGTCGTCATCGACGCGACCGCCGTCAACGTCGCGCCGGTCCTCGACCCGACCGCCGCGGTGACGCTCTGCGCCGACGTGTCGAACGTCGAGCACGTGCTCGTGGCGGGCCGCTTCGTCAAGCGGGACTTCCGCCTGACCGGCGACCTGGGCCGGGCGATGTCGCTGGTCCAGGCGTCGAGCGACCACCTCGTAGGAGCGGCCGCCGCCGCGGCCTCGGAGAAGCAGGAGCTGGCTCCGGCGTGACGACCCACCACCTCGTGCGCCGGGCGGCCGACCTGGCCTGGTCGCCGCCCGCCGGGCCGCTCGCCCACGCGACCGGCCTCGAGCAGTGGTCGGTGGTCGACGCCACCACGCCGGCGGTGCACACCGGGTTCGGCCTGAGCCGGCTCGCGCCCGGCGGCCGGGTCCCGAGCCACGTCCACTCCTACGAGGAGAGCGTGTACGTCACGGACGGACACCTGGTCGTCCAGACCCCGGGCGAGGCGGCCCGGCTCGGGCCGGGGGGCTACGGGCTGATCCCGATCGGCGTACCCCACTCGCTCCGCAACGAGGGAGCCGACGAGGCCCGCTTCGTCCGGGTGTCGGTGCCGGTCCCCCGGCCCGAGCACGACTTCGACACCCAGCTGGTGCCCGGGATCGACGAGACCGAGGCGATCGACGCGGACGTCCGCGACCCCCGCACCCGGCGCTACGGCCAGATCAGCGAGGCGCACCTGGATCCGCGGCGCCAGTCCCAGGAGCTGCTGGAGGTGTCCGCGAGCATGCGGACTGCCCTGCTCGTCTACAGCGGCATCTCGCTGAAGATGATGGTCGACTCTGACCTCGGGGCGGTGCTGTCGTCGATGTTCATGGTGCAGTACGAGCCGCACGGCGCGGCCGGCCTGCACGACCACCCGCTCGAGGAGGCCTACCTGATCCTCGACGGCACCGTGGACGCGACGTTCGACGGCGTGGAGTACCACCTCGAGCCCGGCGACGTGGCCTGGGCCGGCGTGGGCTGCCAGCACAGCTTCCGCAACGGGGACGGACGCGTCCGGTGGCTCGAGACCCAAGCGCCGCCGCTGCCACCCCGGCACGGATACCGGTTCGCTCGCGACTGGGACTACCTGCGACAACGGCTCGACGAAGGAGGCGCGTCATGAGGACTGTGGTGATCGGCGGTACGTCGGGGATCGGTCTCGAGGTGGCTCGAGCCCGGGCGGAGCGCGGCGACGAGGTCGTGCTGACCGGGCGCGACGCAGGGCGCGCGGCCGAGGTCGCTGCGACGGTCGGGGCGTCGGTGTCGGGCATCGCCCTGGACCTGAACGACCCGCACGGCCTCGCGGGCGCGCTCGCCGACGTGGGCGAGGTCGACCGGCTGGTGGTGGCCGCCATCGAGCGTGACCAGAACACGGTCGCCGACTACGACCTCGACCGAGCCACCCGGCTCGCGGTGCTCAAGCTGGTCGGCTACACCGAGGTCATCCACTCGCTGCTCCCCCGGATGAACCCGGAGTCGTCGGTGGTGATCTTCGGCGGCCGCGCGAAGGACCGGCCCTACCCCGGCTCGATCACGGTCTCGACCGTCAACGGCGGCGTAGTGGGTCTCGTCAACGCGTTGGCGCTGGAGATGGCGCCGATCCGGGTGAACGCGTTGCACCCGGGCATCGTCGGCGACAGCCCGTTCTGGTCCGGCAAGCCCGAGGGCGTGCTCGAGGGCTACGTCAGCCGGACGCCGACCCGGCGGCTCGCGAGCATGGCCGACATCGTCGACGGGGTGAACTTCCTGCTCGAGAACCGCGGCGTCAACGCCACCAACCTGTACGTCGACGGCGGGTGGCTCATCACATGACTCCCTGCCGGGTGGCCGTCGTCGGTACCGGTCGGATGGGCGCCGCGATGGCCGCTCGGGTCGCCGCCGCGGGCCACCCGCTCACCCTCTGGAACCGGACCCGGTCGACCGCGGAGTCGGTGGCCGCCGGTCTCTCCGGCGCCGCGGTCGCGGCCACCGCGCGGGAGGCAGCAGCCGCCGCCGACGTCGTGGTCGTGTCGCTCGCCGACGACGCGGCCACCCGCTCGACGTACGGCGGCGCCGACGGGCTGGTCGCCGGCCTCGCTCCGGGCGCGGTCGTCGCGGACACCAGCACGGTCGCGCCCGGGACGATCCGCGACCTCGAGGACGTGGTCCGCGCGACCGGGGCGGAGCTCGTCGACACCCCCGTGTCCGGCAGCGTCACGACCGTCGAGAGCGGCGCGATCCTGGTCATGGCCGGTGGTGACGCCGACGCGGTCGAGCGGGCCCGGCCCGCGCTGGAGTCGTTCGCGCGGCGGATCATCCTGGTCGGTCCGCTCGGCTCCGGCGCGACCATGAAGCTGGCGGTCAACGCGATGGTCTTCGGGCTCAACCAGACGCTCGCCGAGTCGCTGGTGCTCGCCGAGCGGGCCGGCGTCGGGCGCGAGCTCGCCTACGAGGTGTTCGTGAACAGCGCGGTCGGCGCGCCGTTCGTCACCTACAAGCGGGCGGCCTTCCAGGCCCCCGAGTCGGCACCCGTCGCGTTCGCGCTCGACCTGGTCGCCAAGGACCTCGACCTCGCGGCGGCCCTGGCCGAGGCCGTCGGGGCCAGGGTCCCCCAGCTGGAGACCAACCGTCTCGTCGTCGGCGACGCGATCGACGCCGGGCTGGGTGACGCAGACATGAGCGCCCTCGCCAGCCACCTCAGAGACTGAACGGTGACCCGCGCCGGCAGGTACTCAGGCCCGGGTCGCCACCGTGAGCAGCACGACGGCGTCGGTGAGGGCCGCGAGGTCGTGGCGGTGGGACGGGATCACGACGTGGTCGGCGGCGTTGCCCTCCCAGGTGTCGTCGCCGGCGGTCAGGCGCACCCGCCCGACCAGCACCTGCAGCGTCGCCTCTCCCGGAGCGTCGTGCTCGCCGAGCGAGCGCCCCTGGGCCAGAGCGATCAGGGTCTGTCGGAGGTCGTGCTCGCGGCCGCCGTGGACGGTGACGGCCGCCCGGCCACTGGTGGCGCCGCGGGCCTTGTCGAGCTGCTCCTGGCCGAGCCGGGTGAGGGACGTGGTGAACATGTCAGGTCCTTTCGATCCGTCAGGCACGCACGAGGGCAGGGACCAGGCGAGGCGAACCCATCAGGCCCTCCTGGCGGGCCACCAGGGCCGCGAGGCCGATCGTCGCGGACGCAGCCAGCAGGTTGATCGCCAGCATGGAGATGCTCTTGGCGAGCACGAACATCTCGAGCGACTGCGACTGCAGCAGCCACAGGGTCATCGTCGCCTTGGCGAGCCCGAGCACCGCCCACAGGATCGTGAGTCGCCGGAACAGCCGCCGGATCCGCGGTCGCGCCGCGAGCTCGTGGTCCATCGGGTAGAAGTCGCCGGCGAGCCGCGCCACCATCGGACGGGCGCTGGCGAGCGAGAGCAGGAACAGCACGGCGACCGCGCCGTCGCTGATCACCGGCTGGAGGAAGTAGAGCCAGGTGCTGTCCGCCACGGCCGACAGGACGGTGCGGCCGGTCAGCAGGAGCGCCGCCAGGATCAGCAGGCCCGACGTACGCCGCTTGGTCAGCGCCCGCCAGGCGATCGCGCCGTACGACCACACGAGCGCGGCGACGATCGCGGTCCACACCCCGGCGAGCACGAAGACGACGTAGAACACCACCGCGGGGACGACTACCGCGATCAGCAGGCTGAGCGACACGCGCCGGACCACGGCCAGCAGCGTGGGGCGGTGTGGAGACTCGGCGGCGGGTTCAGGCGTGGCAGGGAGGTGCGGATGAGGTGTGCGAAGGGGAGCCAAGAATGTCGATCCTGCCGGCCGTCACGGAGCCGGGCTGATGGGTCATCGCCGCGAAATGACGACGTGAGCTCGGCGTCTGCGGGTTCCTCGGCACCTCGACTGTACGCCCGACGCCCGTCAGGCGCCGATGTTCTCACCATCCGCTGCACCTGTCGGGGGGTACGTCGGCAGCCACACCCGGAACGTGGTCCGGCCGGGCTCGGAGCTGACCGACAGCTCGCCGCCGTGCTCGAGGACCACGATCCGGTGGCTGACCTGCAGCCCCAGCCCGGTCCCCTCGCCCGGCGCCTTCGTCGTGACGAAGGCGTCGAAGACGCGTTCCTGGAGCTCTGGCGGGATCCCCGGCCCGTTGTCCTCCACCTCCACGACCACGCCGCCGCCCTCCCCGGACGCCCGCAACGTGAGAATGGGATCGGCTACCCCCGCTAGCGCGTGGGAGGCGTTCTGCACCAGGTTGGTCCAGACCTGGTTCAGCTCCGCTCCCATCGCCGTGATGACCGGCAGGTCCGGCGCCAGCTCCCGGACCACCCGCACGCCCGCCGTGGCCTGGCCGAGGAGTACCAGCGTGTCCTCCAGCCCGCGGACGACGTCCACCTCCTGCAGCAGACCACGGTCGAGGTAGGTGAACGACCGCAGCGCTCCGACGATCTCCGAGAGCCGTCCTGACCCGTCGGCCACCTCCCGGGCCAGCTGGCGCAGGGCCGCAGCGGCCGACAACAGGCCGACCCCGGCGGCGTCCTCCCCCAAGGTCAGCAGGTCGTCGACGCCGACCCCGGCCGCGACCAGGTCCGGGGCGAGCTGCGCGGCCCCGGTGATGCCTCGCCGCTCCAGCCAGTCCTCGACGCGCAGCTCCTCGTCGCTGGTGTCGAGCGGGTCCAGCGACCGGGGCTCGCGAACCGCGAGCGCGGCCAGCAGCCGGACCACGGGGTCCGCGGGGTCGCGTCCAGCGGCAGACACGAGCCGGTCGACCTGGTCGGCGAGCTGCCCGGCCGCCCGCTGCACCGCGGCGGCCGGGTTGTTGAGCTCGTGCGCTACGCCGGCCGTCATGACGCCCAGCTGCGCCATCCGCTGCTGGTGGCGCACCTGGTCGTGGGTCTCCCGGACCCGACGGGTGAGCAGCTCGAAGACCGCACGCGCCGCGGCTGGGCTGGTCGCGAGCAGCTCGTCGAGCGCCGCCCGCGGGATCGAGACCAGGTCGGCCTCGCTGCGGGCGCGCACCGTCGCGGAGCGCGGCGCCTGCTCCAGCAACGCCATCTCGCCGATCACGTCGCCCTCCGAACGGACCGCGAGCAGAGCGTCGCGGGAGCCGGTCGCCTTGAGGACCTCCACGTGCCCGGACGCGACGACGAACGCGCGGTCGCCCGGCTCGCCCTCGCGGAACAGCACCTCTCCGGGCGCCAGCCGGACGTCGGTGGACTCCGAGCAGATCCGGGTGAGGTCGTCGTCGGAGAGCCCGGCGAAGAGCGGCACCTGCCGGAACGTCGTGAGACGCGGAGGCGTCCCGTCACTCACAGGCCTCATGGTCCCACCGGTGCCAACGCGAAGGCCACCGCCTGGTCGGCGGTCATGGCTCGCCCCTCGGCGAGCGCACGCGAGAACTCGGCGTCTCCCACGGCGGCTCGGACGGCGGTCCGGCACCGCGCGACGTACACCTCGTCCGCCGGGGAGAGCGGAAGTCCGAGCCCGTCCCAGAGTGCTTCGGCTGCTCCGAGCAGCCTGGCCGCCCGCTCGTGCCGTTCCCGGGCCAGGGCCTCGGCAGCCCACACGGTCAGCGCCTCGGCGAGGTGGTCCTCGTCGCCGGCGTCGAGGAAGTAGCGGACGGTCGCGCGCAGTCGGGGCAGGGCCGCGTCGAGGTCGCCCTGCTCGAGGGCCGCCGTGGCGAGACCGAGCGACCCGAGCATCGCTCCCCACTCGTCGCCGATCGACAGATCGAGCTCGCGAGAGCGCTCGAACAGGTGCCGCGCAGCCTCGTGGTGGCCGTCGTCCATCGCCAGCTGTGCCAGGTTGAACGTCGTGACCGAGATCCCCGACACGTCGCCGATCTCGACACGAAGCCGGAGTGCCTGCTCGAAGAGCTCCCGCGCCCGGTCGCTCGAGCCAGGGGTGCGCGCCGCTGAGCCGAGGCTGTTGAGGGCCCGGGCCTGACCCGCCTGGTCGCCGGCCTGCCGGAAGAGCTCGAGGGCCTCTGCCAGGACTCGTTCTGCCCCCGCCTTGTCGGCCTGCTGGTCCAGGAGCACCCCGAGCCGCTGTGCGACTCGTGCCCGGAGCTGGGTGGAGAGCCCCTCGAGCGCATGGACCCGCCTCAACCAGGCCGTGCCCTCGATCGCGCGAGCATGCGTGTACCAGTGCTGCCCGAGGCCGACGGCCAGCCTGGCCGCCGTGTCCGCGCGCGGCGGTTCGCTCTCCAGCGCCCACGCGAGGGCCGCCCGCAGGTTCGGCAGCTCGGCGTCGAAGCTCCGCAGCCGGGCGACCTGCTCGGGACCGTGCGCACCGGCGTCAGCCAGGTCAGCCAGTTCGGCGAAGAACGCCGCATGACACTGGCTCGCCGCGGCCACGACGCCACCGGACTGCGCCTGCTCCAGGGCGAACTCGCGGATCGTCTCCAGCAGGGAGAACCGTCCGGCGTCCGCGTCATGCCGCAGCAGGCTCTGGTCCAGGAGGGTGCCCAGTCCGGTGAGGGTGTCGCCGTCCCCCACAGCCACGCGCTCGACGGCGTCAATGGTGAAGCCGCCCACGAAGACGGCCGAGCGGCACAGGAGATCGGCTGCCTCGGGCGGCAGGAGGTCGTAGCTCCACGCGATGGTGTCGCGCAGCGTCTGCTGCCGCGCCGGTCCGCCCCGCCTGCCACCGCTCAACAGCCCCAGCCGACTGCTCAGTCGTTCGCGGATCTGCTCTGCCGAGAGCAGGTTCACCCGGGCCGCGGCCAGCTCGATCGCCAGGGGCAGGTGGTCGAGCCGCGCGCAGATCTCCCGGATCGCCTCGGCGGCGCGGTCCGGGTCGAACGCCGGGCGTACCGCCTGCGCCCGCTCGACGAACAGGTCGAACGCCGCGGCCGGGATCAGCGGAGGCAAGGGGAACTCCCGCTCCGCGGCGATCCGAAGTGCGGTGCGGCTGGTCACGATCGCCTTGACCCGCCGCGCCCCCTCGAGCAGCCGCGCGAGCTCCCCGGCGGCGTCCGTCACGTGCTCGAAGTTGTCCAGCACGAGCAGCACCGCCCGGTCGCGCAGCTGCGTCCGGACGTTGTCGATGGCCGGTACGTCGGGCACGCTCCGTAGGTCGAGCGCCAGCTCGATGGCGCCTCCGACCTTGGCCGGGTCGGTCACCGTGCTCAGGTCGACGAAGACGAGGCCGTTGCGGAACACCTCGCCGAGCCGCGCGGCGACGGCCAGGGCGACGCGGGTCTTGCCGCTGCCACCTGGGCCGGTGACGGTCACCAGCCGCACGTCCTCACCCGCGAGCAGCTCTTCCACCGCGGCGACCTCGTCGTCGCGTCCCACGAGCGGGGTGACTCCGGCCGGCAGGTTGGTCGGCGTCTCGAGACTGTTCAGCGGTGGGAAGTCGCGGTCCAGGCCGTCGATCTCCAGCTGGAAGATCCACTCGGGGCGCGCCAGGTCCTTGAGCCGGTGCTCCCCCATGTCCCTCAGCGTCACCCCCGCCGGCAGCTGCGCCGCCTGCTGGGTCGCCCTCGACAACAGCACCTGCCCACCGTGGCCCGCCGAGGAGATCCGCGCCGCGCGGTGCACGTCGAGCCCGAAGTAGTCACCATCCACGGGCGTGGGCTCGCCGGTGTGGAGGCCCATCCGCACGCGCACCGGCAGGCTCCCCGGCCATGACTGCGCAGCCAGCCGTCGCTGGGCGTCAGCCGCCGCGGCCACCGCGACCGTGGCGTCGCCGAAGACGAGGAAGAACGAGTCGCCCTCGGTCCGTTGCTCGTACCCGCCGTACCGCTGCACCACGTCCCGCAGCACCTGACCGTGCAGCGCGAACGCGGCGAGGGAGTCCTGCGCCGGAAGCGCTCGGATCAGCCTCGTCGACCCTTCGATGTCGGTGAAGAGGAGCGTCAGGACGCCCGAGGGTTGACCCGTCGCGCCGTCCACCCGCTGCTCGGGCGACACGCCTTCATCGTAGTGGGGCGAGTCGGTCCGCAGGTACGCGACGACTTTGCCCCTCGTCGTTCTCCTGGCCCGCCCAGGCCGAGCCCCGGCAGTGTCGTCACGAGGCGCAGCCTGGGCACCACCGACCCTAGGAAGCCAGCGTTGGTGGGCCCACCGCTACCTCCACCGGCTTCTCCACCGACGGAGAGTCCAGCTCCGGCAGCAGCCGGTCCAGCCACCCCGGCAGCCACCAGTTCGCGTCGCCCAGCAGCTTCATGGTGGCCGGGACGAGCACCAGGCGGACGACGGTCGCGTCGAGGAAGATCGCTGTGGCGAGTCCCACTCCCATCATCTTGACGACCGGGTCACTGCCCAGGACGAAGCCCGAGAAGACCGCCACCATGATCAGCGCGGCTGCGGTGATGGTGCGCCCGGTGCCGGCGATCCCCGCGATGACCGCGCGGGTGTTGTCGCCGCAACGGCGGTACTCCTCGCGCACCCGCGACAGCAGGAACACCTCGTAGTCCATGGAGAGACCGAACAGGATCGCGAACATGAACAGCGGGATGAACGACACGATCGGCACCGTCGACTCCACGCCGATCAGGCCGGCCGCCCAGCCCCACTGGAAGACCATGACGAGCACGCCGTACGCCGCGCCTACGCTCAGCAGGTTCAGCACGACCGCCTTCAGCGGCACCAGTACCGACCGGAACAACAGCGTGAGCAAGAGGAACGACAGCAGCAGCACGGCCACCACGAAGCGCAGCATCCGCTCCTGCACCCGGTCACCGAGGTCGGCGAAGGTGGCGGTCTGACCACCGATGTGGGCGGTCGCCGCGGTGCCGTCGAGCACCGTCGGGAAGACCTCGCTGCGGAGCCTCGCGACGGTCTCCTGGGTGGCCACGTCCTGGGGCGACGTGGTCGGCTGCGCCACCAGGGTCGCCACGCCTGCGGTGAGATCGATGGTCGGGTCGCCGACCGAGGTGATGCCCGGGTCGGCTGCCACCGCCGCGGCGATCGGCGCCACGACGGACCCGCCCTGGGAGATGTCGACCGCGATCACCAGCGGCCCGTTGGCCCCGGGACCGAACCCGTCGGCGATCAGGTCGTAGGCCCGGCGTTCGGTCCTCGACTCGGGCTTGGTCCCGTCGTCCGGGAAGCCCAGGTCGAGCGCGAGGACGGGTGTCGCCAGGGCGATCATGAGGACCGCTCCTCCGACGAGGTACGCCGTCGCGTTGCGGGTGACGTGAGCCCCCCAGCGGTACCAGCCGGTGCTCGGCCGGTGCGCCCCCTCGTCGACCCGTCGCCGGCGTCCGTTGATCCGGTGCCCCGCCAGTCCGAGAAGGGCCGGCAGCAAGGTGACCGAAGCCAGCACCATCACGAGCACCATCGCGGAGATGGCGACCCCACCACCGGTCACGAACGGAATCCCCGCGACGAGCAACCCGAGGATCGCCACGACGACCGTGCCGCCGGCGAAGATCACCGCCTGTCCTGCTGTGGCCAGGGCTCGGCCGGCCGCCTCGGCGACCGGCATCCCCAGGGCCAGGTGCTCGCGGTGCCGGGTGACCAGGAAGAGCGCGTAGTCGATGCCGACGCCGAGCCCGACCATGGCCGCGAGCTGCGGCGCCCACGCCGGGATGTCGATCAGGTACGTCACCAGCTTCATCGAGGTGACGCCGATGACCAGACCGAACAGCGCCATCCCGATCGGCAGCCCCATCGCGACGAAGGAGCCGAAGGCGATCAGCAGGACGATCATCGCGACGACGATCCCCGCGACCTCGCCGAGCCCGGTGGGTGCCTCCTCGAACGCGAAGAACAGATCACCTCCGGTCTCCAGCGTCAGCGACGACTCGTCGCGCAGGTCGGCGACGGCGTCCTTGAGGTTGTCCAGGTCGGAGGCATCGAGGTGCTCGATCGCGGGGTACTGCACCCGCACGAGGGCGATGTCGCCGTCCGGCGAGACGTTGCTGGTCGTCGTGAGCACGCGCGGGAGTGCCCCGAGAGCGGCCTCCACCGGCGCGAGCTCCGCCGAAGCGTCCGGGGCCTCCAGCACGACGTGGGCGGTGATCCCGCCCTCGTCGGCCTGGGCCTCGGCGAGCAGCTCCGCAGCTTGGTAGGAGTCGAGGCCGGGTGCCTCGAAGCTCTCCTCGAGATCGCGCCCGAAGCCGACGGAGGAGGCGATGACGACGAGCGCGAGGACGACCCAGGCGCCGATGGCGACCCAGGGCCGAGTGGCGGCAGACCGGCCGAGCCGGTAGAGGAGAGTGGACATGCCTCCACGCTGTCGCGGCGGCGAACGATCCACATCGGGCCAAGGACGGGCGGGCTCCTCGGCCGAAAGTACGACGAGCGGCTCGTGCTCGTGCCCCATACGGCGAGCGTCGCCGCTCTCTAGGCTGCAGAGGTGCTCCCCGCCTTCATCCGCTCGGTCCTTGCCGAGCCCCGTGCCCCGGACCCGCCGGTGCGGGTGTGGCGGGACTGGGTCCTGGTCGGCGCCTTGCTGGTCACGGCCGTGGCCGAGGCGATCTTCCGCCCCGACGTGCCGTGGCGTCCCTTGGCCACCGTGGTCGCGCTCCTGGTGATCCCGGTCCTGCTCTGGCGGCGTACTCATCCGTTGCTGGCGACCGCGGTCGGCTGGGGCGGCGCGCTGGTGCTGCACCTCCCGACCTTCGTCGACGACGTCGTCGAAGTGGGGCTGTACTCCATGGCCGGCATCGTGGTGCTGCCCTACGCGCTGTACCGCTGGGCCTCTGGACGTGAGGCGCTGGTCGGGACCGCGATCGTCGCCGTGCCGGCCGGCCTGGGTCTCGCGGTCAGCGCGACCCTCGAGGACGTGATCGGCGGCGCCACCTTGCTGGTCGCGGTGTTCGCCCTCGGGGCCGCGATGCGCTACCGCGCGGTGGCGCGCCAGCGAGAGGTGCAGCAGGTCCGGACGCTCGAGCGCGGTGAGCTCGCCCGCGAGCTGCACGACACCGTCGCGCACCACGTGTCGGCCATCGCGATCCAGGCCCAGGCGGGGCGGGCGGTGGCCGCCACCGACCCGGCTTCGGCGGTCGAGGCGCTGGCGGTGATCGAGGCGGAGGCGTCGCGGACCTTGCACGAGATGCGCACGATGGTCCGGGTGCTCCGCGACGGCGAGGCGGCCGACTACGCGCCGCAGCGGGGCATCAGCGATCTGGACGAGCTGGCCCGGATGAGCCCCGTGGTGCGGGTGCACCGCGACGGTGACCTCGCCGGCCTGCCGCAACCGGTGGAGGTGGCGGTCTACCGGATCTGTCAGGAGTCGGTCACCAACGCGATCCGGCACTCGCTGAACGCCACGGCGGTCACCGTGGAGGTCACCGGCGACGTCGGCGTCGTACGGTTGCGTGTGCACGACGACGGCGAAGCAGCCCGCCCTGCGACCATCGCCGGCTACGGCCTGCTCGGCATGGCAGAACGAGCCAAGCTGCTCGGCGGCGCCTGCCAGGCCGGGCCGGACCCGGGCGGCGGCTGGACCGTCGAGGCGACCCTCCCGCGGGAGGTGCCCCAGTGACCAGCCGAGGGACCATCCGGGTGGTGGTCGCCGACGACCAGCTCCTGGTCCGCACCGGGCTCACCATGATCCTCAACGCGCAGCCCGGGATCGAGGTCGTCGGCGAGGCGACCGACGGTCACGAGGCGGTGGCCGTGGCACGCGAGCTGCGTCCCGACGTCTGCCTCTTCGACATCCGGATGCCCGGCATCGACGGCGTCGAGGCCACCCGCCAGCTCGCAGGTCCCGGCGTCGAGGACCCCCTGGCCATCGTGGTCATCACGACCTTCGACCTCGACGAGTACGTCCATGGCGCCCTCAAGGCCGGCGCCCGAGGCTTCCTCCTCAAGGACGCCGGGCCTGAGCTGCTGGTCCAGGCGATCCATGCAGCCGCGAACGGCGACGCGCTCATCTCGCCCGACATCACCCGCCGCCTGCTCACCACGCTGGCCGGCCTGGAGCGAGCCTCCCCGCCGACCCAGCCGATCGAGCCGCTCACCGAACGCGAGGAAGAAGTGCTGCTGACCGTCGCCCGCGGCCGCACCAACGCCGAGATCGCCGATGAGCTGCACATCACCCTGAGCACGGTGAAGACCCACGTCGGCGCGCTGATGAACAAGCTCGGCGCCCGCAACCGCGTCGAGGTCGCGATGTGGGCCTACGAGACCAAGCGCGTCCAGGGATAGGGCCGGGTGGTGGGTGACGATCAAGTCGCTCAAAGCGTTCAGGCCCGGAATCCGTGGATATGCGGCCTGACACTTGGTAGCGGGGGGCCCTGGTCCTCGCGATGGCACTGCCGATGACCCACGCCGCAAGCGCCTCCGGACGATTCCCACCGACACCTGCGCCCGGTCGTAGGACGGAAGTGAGAGGTGGGCGTCCAGTTCGCCGAGCGACGTCTGGCGCTGCGCGGCCACGTCACGCCTCGCCGGGCGCAGCGCGCGCGCTGGTTAGGGCGGCGACGTGGCGGGCCACGTCGTCCACGACCATCGCGTCGACACCGGCGGCCGCCAGGGCGCGCAAGCGGCGTACGGGTGGGCACCATACGACCAGCTCGCGGTGGGACGCGTGCACGCTCCGGACGAGGTCCGGCAGATCAGGGACGTCCAGCGGGCCCGATGTCAACCCCTTGTTCAGCGAGCCCGAGTGCACGGCGAGGGTCTGGACGTCGAGGTGCGCGGCGGCGGCAACCGCGAGACCGACCGGGAAGCGCACCCACGTCAACAGCCCCAGCGGCAGCGTCGGCACCTTCTCGCGCAGGTGCTGCAGCGCTGCCGGGTCGAAGGACTGGGCGACGGCGGGTCGGCTGCCCAGCATCCGGTGGCACAGCTCGCCCAGCAGGGCGGCAGTGGTCAGGTCGGCGGACCGCTCGGCGTCCCGGAGGGAGGACTTCACGTCGAAGACGACGCCGGTCTCCTCGGGCAGCTCCTCGAGCAGTCGCGCCAGCGGAAGCACGCCGCGCATGGTGGCTTCGTGGGCCGGCAGCGCCGCCAGGAACGCACCGTCGGCGAATGCCTCGTCGTGCATCACGAACAGCCCGTCGTCGGCGGAGCGGCGTACGTCCACCTCAACCCAGTCGGCACCAGCGGCACCGACGGCGAGGAAGGACTCCCGCGAGTTGCCCCGCAGCCCGTCCACCAGGCCCTTGCCCAGTCCTCGGTGGCCGACGATGGTCGCGGTTGCGGGAAACACCTTGCCCACGACTCGACCCTACGGTCCGTCCGCGAGCGCAAGCCGCACCGTGCGCTCGGCGAGCTCGTCGATCCGGATCCCGTCGAACCCGCGGATGGCGCTGCGGACACGGTCGTGGGTGGTCCCCACCAGGTGCGCCGGTACGCCCGCCGACCCGTGCAGGGCGCCCCACACACTGCCGACGGTGGCGCAATTCGAGTCGGTGTCGCGACCGCCGCTCAGGGTCAGGCCCACGGCGTCGATGAAGCTCTCGCCCCAGGACAGCCCCAGAGCGATCAGCGCGGCGTTGTTGAGGGTGTGCACCCACGGATAGGCCCCCAGGGCCGCGTCCACGTGGTCGAGGGCCTCCGCGCGGCGGGCGCCGGTTGCGTGCAGGGCGGCCACGGCGTCCAGCGCCTCGGCGAGCCGCGAGCGATCGGGAACAACCGCCCGGGCTGCCAGGAGGGCCTCGGCCGGGCTGTCGACCACCATGGCGGCGGCCACCAGCGCTGCTGCCCACATCTCGCCGTAGACGCCGTTGGCCGTGTGGCTCAGACGCGCGTCGACCAGCGCGAGCCGAGCGGCTTCCGCAGGATCGCCGGGGGAAACGTACCCGAAGGCGTCAGCTCGGATCAGCGCACCGATCCACTCGCGGTAGGGGTTCGCGTGTGTGGCGGTCGCGGGCGGCACGAGGCCGTGGATGAGGTTGCGGTACGCCGCCCGCTCGGCCGTGTAGGTCTGGGTGAATGGCACCCGGTCGAGCCAGGCGGCGGCCAGGTGCTGCGTGGTGAACGCACGGCCTTGGTTCTCCAGGACGTGCAGGGCCAGGATCGTCCAGTCGATGTCGTCGTCTCGAGGCACGTCGGTGAAGTTGCCCAAGGTAGAGGTCGGTCGCCGAGGGGTGGAGCGCGGGCACGCCGTCAGGAAGCGGATCGAGGAGTGGCAGGTATCCTGACAAGGAGTCCATGCCGGACGCCACGACGTAGAGCCCGACCTGCTGGCGGGTGAGTCCCTCCACCGGCTTGCCGAGGGTGTTGCCGACGGTACGGCCGAGCCATCCGCCGCGGATCCGGTCGAGAAGTCGCGCCGGATCCGGTACTAGGCGCTCGGCGCGCCGGGTGATCGCGAGCAGCTGCGCCTCGTCGTCCGGCTCGTCGTAGGTCCAGTCGTCCAGGCGCTGGAGCCCGGAGAGCTGCTCCGTGATTGCGGTCAGGCGCGGAAGGTCGTCCGCTCTCGCCGCCTCGCGGGCGTCGACGAGGAGGGCCTCGGCGGGATAGCCGCTGAGGATGAGCTGTTCCGCCTCGTCGGGGACGAGGTCGCGGGGGTCGAGCACATCGTGCACGGGTTTCGGTGTCCTGGCTCGGGAGGCAGCGGCTGGTCGGTCGAACGACGGGGAGAAAACAGGTCAGCCCTTGACGGCTCCCGAGACTATGCCCTGGGTGACCTGTCGCTGCAGGACCAGGAAGAGGAGGACGACGGGCAGGATGGTGATCAGCGTGCCGGCTGCGAGCGGGCCGATGTCGACGGTGCGACCCCCGAGGAAGAGGTAGAGGCCCGTGGTCAGGGGCCGGTGGTCACCCCCAGGCATGTAGAGCAGGGGCACGAGGAACTCGTTCCAGTTCTGCAGAAACGCGTAGACCGACAGCGCGCCGATGCCGGACGTGGCCAGGGGCAGCATCACCCGCCGGAAGATCTGCCACTCCGACGCCCCGTCGATGCGGGCCGCCTGCTCCAGCTCGGTGGGAAGGTCGGCGAAAAAGGCGCGCATGAAGAACGTGCCGAACGAGACCTGCGTGGCAGCCAGCACCAGGTTGGTGCCGACCAGGCTGTCGAGCAGCTGCATGCTGCGCAGCTGGAAGTACAGCGGGATCATGTAGGCGAAGAACGGCACCAGCAGGCCGACGATGACCACGTAGAAGCAGACCGAGCGGCCGGGGAAGGGCAACCTGGCGAAGGCGTAGCCGCCCAGGGTGGCCGCCACGACCACCAGCACCGTGCTGGGCACCGTCAGGAGCACACTGCTCCAGAGGTAGTCGCTGAAGCCACCGACGTTCCAGGCAGTGTCGAGGTTCTCGAAGGAGAACGAAGAGAAGAATCCGAACGGGTTCTTCTTCACGTCCTCGGACGTCTTGAACGTCGTGGAGACGGTCAGCAGGAACGGGAAGAGCATGAGCAGGGAGATCGCGATCAGGACGGTGTGCCGTGCGGTGGCCACCGTCCGGCCCCGTGTGTCCAGCTTGGCCCGGTGATACTTCATCTCGGGCTCAGGCGCCTGCTGCTCGCTCATACGTTTCCTCCCTCCAGTGCCAGCCGACGCTGGATGCGGTTGAGCCAGGCAGCAAACGGGATGGCCAGCGCAGTGATCACGAGCGCCAGCGCCGTGCCGTAGCTGATGCGGTTGAGCTGGAAGGCGCTCTTGTACGAGTAGGTGCCGAGCACCTCGGTGGCGCCTGCTGGTCCACCACCCGTCATCACCAGGACGATGTCGAAGACCTTGAAGCCGCCGAGCAGGGTGATCGTGGTGACCATCAAGAACACCGGCATTATCTGCGGCAGGATGACGTAGCGCACTCGCTGCCAGAAGTTGGCGCCGTCGAGCATCGATGCAGCGACCAGGTCGAGGTCGACTCCTCGGAGCGCCGACAGGAAGATCACGAACACGAATCCGACGGTGGCCCAGATCGCGGTCGCCAGCACGGCGTACAGCGCCGTGTGCGGGTTGCCCAGCCAACCCGTCGTGATCGACTCGAGGCCGACCATGTCGAGCACCTTGTTCAACCAGCCGCGCGACGGCGCGTAGATCCAGCCCCACACGACCCCGATCGCGACCTGGGGGAGGATGAAGGGCAGGAAGAACACGGTCCGGTAGAACACCGAACCGTGGCGCGCGTTCCACACCATCAAGGCCATGGCGAGGCCGAGGACCAGTGGCGTGATGGTCCCGATGACGATCCAGATCACGTTGTTCTTCAGCGCTGCGTAGACCTTGTCGTCCCGCAGGAGCTCGGTGAAGTTGTCCAGCCCCACCCACGGCGGCGTGGGGTCGATGCCGTTGAAGTCGATCAGCGAGTAGTAGAAGGCGTTGATGAGCGGGAAGACCATGAAGATCCCGAGCAGCGCGACCAGCGGCAGGACGAAGAGCATCCCCAGCTTCCGCTGCGCCTTACGGGTGCTCGGCGGCGGGACGTAGGTGATCGGCACCTTGCGACCGCGCCGCGGCAACGGTGCAGGCGGCGGCACCGACGTCGCCGCCGGCGCGGCGCCGCTGGCCGAGGACATCAGCTGTTGGCCGCGTCAGCCATGCCCGCGGCGGCCTCCTCGGGGGTCATCTGGCCGGTCATCACACCCTGCATGCCGTCATACATCGCCTGGTTGATCGCGTCGGTGACGAGGACGTCGATGTTGCGTCCGAAGCTGCCGCTCTCGGCGAGCTCGGCGGTGGTGTCCAGGACCTGTGCGTTCAGCGGCGAGATGTCGAGGTCGGCGGAGTCCACCGGGAAGGGCGGGATGGTGTGCAGGTTCTCCACGGTCCAGGTCCCGTGCTCCTCGGAGGCCAAGAAGTCCAGGAACTCGACGGCCGCATCCTGGTGGCTGGAGGAGGCGGAGATCATCGGTCCGGAGCCCAGGCCGGCGGTGAAGGTGCCCGCGTCGTCGGGTCCGGGGAACGGGACGTAGCCCACCTCGAAGTCGGCGTTGTCGTCGAGCTCACCGACCAGCCACGAACCCGTCGCCAGCATCAGGCTGTCGCCGGACCAGAACTCGGCGATCCCGGTGTCGTAGTCCACGGAGGTCGGGGACTCCGACAGGTAGCCGGCCTCGTTGAAGCCCTCCCAACGGGCGAAGGCCGAGACCACGGCCGCGGAGTCCCAGGACTCGTCACCGTTGATGATCGAGAGCATCTCGTCGGGGCCGGCCTCGCTGGCCAACGCCATGCTCAAGTAGTGTCCGCCCTCCCAGCCTTCCTTGTTCGGGGCGGACATGCCGACCATGCCGGCGTCCGTAGCAGCCGCTGCGGCCGCCTCGAGGTCGCCGAGGTCCTGGGGCTCGGCGAGGCCGAGCTCGTCGAACTTGTCCTTGTTGTAGTAGACGCCGATGGTCTCCAGCTCGCCGGGGATGCCGTAGACCATGTCGTCGGTGGTGACGGTCTCCTTCGCGAAGTCGTAGACGTTCCAGCCGTTCTCGTCGTAGGCGTCGCTGAGGTCGAGCAGCATCCCCGCGTCTGCGAGGGCCCCACCGAATCCGGGCCCGGATCCCCAGTTGATGACGTCTGGACCGTCGCCCGACCGGAGCTGGGTCTGGAGCACTGTCCGCATGGTGTCGAACGGAAGGGTGTCGATGTCGACCGTGATACCCGACTCCTTGGTGAAGCCCGCGTCCACGTGGCCCTGGAGGGCCTTGAGTGCCTCCGCGTCTTCGGGCTCCTCGATCAGCCACTTGATGGTCTGGGGGCCGCTCGCGTCCTGTTCTTGGTCGGGCGGCGTCGTGCCCGTGCACCCGGCTAGGAGGAGAGAGGTGGCGGCTGCCACCGCCAGCGGGAGGCGTAGCCTCGAGGTGGACGAGTTCATGTGCTGTTCTCCGCTCGACGTGGGGCCGGGTGTCCGGGGACCGAGAGACAGCGATCATGTTTCACCGTGAAATTATTCTCTGTCAAGGGAACCGTGCGCATCGACCTGGCAACAATCCTGAGAGACTCAGGGAAACTCGTGCTGGATGGCGACCGCCGCGGCTCCGCGCGCCCACTCGACGAAGTCCATCGGCATCACGACGGGGTCGAGCATCGAGACAGGTCCGGCGGTGTAGGCAAGTCGACCCTCCTGCAGAGCGTCCGGCGCCACCCGAGCCAGTCCGACGCCCTCCCCCGACAGGATGATGCGCTCCACGCCGGTCAAGGACGTGACGACGGCGGTCGCCTGCCCGAGGGCACGAGCGGCCTCGGAGACGACCCGGGCGGCCACGGGGTCGCCCTGCTCGGCCAGCGTGAGCAGCGCGTCGTACGACACGTCGCGCCCCAGGGTCTGGGAGGCTGTCGCACACATCGCACCGGAGGTGACGTACGCCGACATGCACCCGCGGTGGCCCAGTCGGCACAGGGGCCCACTCGGATCCACCGGGAGGTGGCTCACGGGGCTGACGTGGGTCGGCACGACGCGGTGGTCGATGACGAGTCCGTACCCCACGCCGGCACCGACTGTCAGCAGAGCGAAGTCAGCGTAGGTGCGACCGTAACCGAACCACTGCTGGGCCATCGTCAGCCCCACCACGTCATTGGCCAGCCGCAGCGGCTCGCCGACCTGGTCCGCCAGGAGCGTCCGGAACGGCACTTCGTGCCACTCCAGGAACGGTGAGTCGGTCACGGTCTCGCCACTGTCCACCCGGCCCCCGACGGTCACGCCGACCGCGTGCACCGGTCGCGTGCTCCGCGCACGGAGCCGGTTGACCACGTCGGTGACAGCCTCGACCACCTCCTCGACAGCCAACGACGGCTCCGCGACGATCTCCGCGTCCAGCACCTGAGCCCTCAGGTCCACCAGCACCCCGTAGATGGACTCGCGGGTGAGCTTGACGCCCACGAAATGACGTGCGTCCGGGACCACGTCGAGCGGCAGCGACGACCGGCCTCGCCCAGGGGTGCGGATCGCACCGCCCTCCACCAGGAGTCCGCTCTCGACCAGCGGCCGGGTCACCCGAGTCAGGGTCGCCGCAGAGACGCCGAGCCGACGGGCCAGGCTGGCCCGCGGCTGGGGACCGTGGACCAAGATGTCGACAGCCACCGCCCGCGCCAGTCCGTGCTGCTCGACCTGGTCTGCAGCCATGGACTCCTCCTCTCGCCTCACCTGTGGCATGCTGCGCCACATAGTTTCATCATGAAACCAGGTGGCGGTGAGGGCAGCGCATGATCCTAGCGACCAAGTCGACTTCTCAGCCTGTCGTCATGCACGGCGGCGGCACGTCAGCCGTCGTCGACGTCCAGTGCGGCGTGCCCCGGATCCTGTACTGGGGCCCCCGCCTGAGCACGGCCGCGGCCACCGACCCCATGCTGGCCGCGCTGGGTGACTCGCAGCACGGTGCGGACGGACTCACCGGTCAGCACCGGATCCCCGCGCTGCTACCGGAGCAGGCGACCGGGTGGATGGGAACGCCCGGCCTCGAGGGCCACCGAGACGGGCACGCCTTCACCACGTCCTTCGAGCCGGCCGGCCACGCTCGCGACGTCCGGGCCCGGGGAGGCGAGCGCGTGGTCGTCCGCGGGAAGGACACCACAGCCCGCTTGGACCTGGCGTGCGAGATCGAGGTCGACGATGCGGGCGTGATGCGCGTCCGCGCAACGCTCACCAACACCGACCCGGCCCGGCCCTACACCCTCAACGCCCTCCGACTGGCGCTGCCCGTCCCGGCCGAGGCCGACGAGCTGCTCGACTTCGCCGGCCGGCACCTGCGCGAGCGGACGCCACAGCGTCAGCCGTTCACCGTCGGCACCCACCTGCGCGAGGGACGACGAGGGCGCACCGGCTCGGATGCTGCCTTCCTGACGGTCGCGGGCACCCCCGGCTTCGGCTTCCGGCACGGGGAGGTGTGGGCGGTGCACACGGCGTGGAGCGGCAACCACGCGGCGTACGCCGAGCGCGTCCTGTCGGGGGTGCGCGGTCCTCGGCGGCGGAGAGGCCCTGCTGCCCGGTGAGGTCCTGCTCGCCCCCGGTGAGAGCTACACCAGCCCTTGGCTGCTGGCGACGTACGGCCACGGGCTGGACGCCCTCGCCCAAGCCTTCCACCGCCACCTGCGGGCGCGCGAGTCCCACCCGACCTCCCCGCGTCCTGTCGTCCTGAACACCTGGGAGGCGGTGTACTTCGACCACGACCTCGACGAGCTCATCGGGCTGGCCGAGCTCGGCGCCAAGGTGGGCGTCGAGCGCTTCGTCCTCGACGACGGCTGGTTCCTCGGACGCCGCGACGACACGGCCGGGCTGGGCGACTGGCGCGTCGACCCGGCCGTGTGGCCGCAGGGCCTGGCACCCCTGGTCTCGGCGGTGCGCGATCTCGGCATGGACTTCGGCCTGTGGTTCGAGCCAGAGATGGTCAACGAGGACTCCGACGTGGCACGGGCGCACCCCGACTGGATCCTGGCACCCGGCGGCCGACTCCCACTCGCTGCGCGCAACCAACAGGTCCTCAACCTCACGATCCCGCAGGCCTTCGACCACGTCCTGGAGTCGATGAGCGCCCTCATCGGTGAGCTGGAGATCGCCTACGTCAAGTGGGACCACAACCGCGATCTCGTCGAGGCCGGCGAGCGGAGCACCGGTGAGCCACGAGTGCACACGCAGACGCTCGCGGTCTACGCGCTGATGGACGAACTCAAGCGTCGCCACCCTGGACTGGAGATCGAGTCCTGCTCCTCGGGCGGCGGCCGGGTGGACCTCGGCGTGCTCCAGCACACGGACCGGGTGTGGGCCAGTGACTGCATCGACGCGCTCGAGCGCCAGCGCATCCAGCGCTGGACCGGTCAGCTGCTTCCCCCCGAGCTGGTCGGCAGCCACGTCGGCGCACCCGACGGCCCACACCACGCACCGCACGCACACCATCGGCTTTCGCGCCGCAACGGCGGTGTTCGCCCACTTCGGCGTCGAGTGGGACCTGCGCACCGCCTCTCCTGAGGAACTGGACGAGCTCGCCGCCTGGGTTTCCCTCTACAAGGAGGAGCGCGACCTCCTCCACTTCGGTACGACGGTGCGGGCGGACCATACCGACGACGCCCACTGGCTGCACGGCGTCGTCTCCGAGGACCGGCGCCGTGGGCTGTTCGCGTTCGTCGCCCTGGACACGGCTCTGGCCGCCCAGCCCGGGCGGCTGCGGCTCCCGGGACTGGACCCGGCTCTGCAGTACCGGGTCGAGCCCGTCCGTCTCTCGGACAGCGCCTTGGTGCGCACCCGCAGCGGTGAGCCGCGCTGGTGGACCGAACCCTCGGTGGTCCTCGGCGAAGTGCTGGAGCGGATGGGCCTGCAGGGGCCCATGCTGTACCCCGAACAGGCGTTGGTCTTCCGCGTCGTGGCCCAGGGCCCTCGCGTCGGACCGAGCACGCCTGACCACTGAGTGAAGGATGAGTCGATGGCCAGGGTTGTTCGCTTTTCCGGCCCCCGTCAGGCTTCGGTCGTCGAGCTCGATGACCCGGTGCCCGGCCCAGGGGAGGTCCTGCTCGAGACGGCGTACTCCGGGATCTCGGCAGGGACCGAGCTGACCGCCTACCGCGGCAGCAATCCCTACCTGTCCCGGACGTGGGACCCCGAGCGACGGCTCTTCGTGCCAGGGCAGGCGTCACAGGCCTATCCCCTCGACGGCTGGGGCTACGAAGAGGTCGGCCGGGTCGCCCGCGTGGGGTCCTCCGAGGACGAGGACCTGGTCGGCCGCTGGGTGTGGGGGGCCTGGGGCCACCGGTCCCTCGCGGTCCGGCCTGCCGAGTACGCCCGGCCGCGCCTCCTGGCGGAAGACCACGAGCTGCTCGCCGGCGTCTTCGCCAAGATCGGCGCGATCGCACTCAACGCGGTGCTGGACGCGGACATCCACGTGGGGGAGACCGTGGTCGTCTTCGGAGCGGGCGTGCCCGGCCAGATCACCGCCCAGCTCGCCCGGCTGAACGGTGGCCGGGTCGTCTTGGCGGACCCCGTCGAGTCACGCCGGCGGCTCGCGCTCGAGCTCGGCGCGAGCGCCGCGCTGGACCCCTTGTCGGAAGACGTGGCGGAGACCGTCCGGACGATGACGGACGATCGCGGCGCCGACGTGGTGATCGAGATGAGCGGTGCCTACGAGGCTCTTCAGGAGGCGGTGCGAACCGTCGGCTACAGCTCGCGGGTCGTCGCCGCCGGGTTCTTCCAGGGTGACGGCGTACCCCTACGGCTCGGGGAGGAGTTCCACCACAACCGCGTGTCGATCGTGGGCTCACAGATCTCGGGCGTGGCGCCGTCGCTACGCCACCGGTGGGACGAGCTGCGCATGTCCAGGACGGTGCTCCAGCTCGTCGCCGATGGCCGGCTGGCCCTCGATCCACTCGTCACCCACCTGCTGCCGGACGCCGATGCCCCGGAGGCCTTCGAGATGCTTGACCGGGGCGCACGGGACACGCTCCAGGTGGTCCTGGACTACGGGACCGCACGTGGCTGAGACGACCCGGACCGCACACCACTCGCGCGGGGAGGTGGGGTGGGGCATCCTCGCGACCGGCGGCATCGCCCACCTGATGACCCAGGACCTCCTGCAGCACGGGCACCGGGTCGCCGCGGTCGGCTCGAGGCGGCCTGAGTCCGCAGCCGAGTTCGCAGCCGGACACGGCATCGCGAAGGCACACTCGTCGTACGAGGAGCTGATTGCAGACCCCGCGGTCGACGTCGTCTACGTCGCGACGCCACACCACCTGCACGCCGAGAACGCGCTGGCAGCCCTGGACGCCGGCAAGCATGTGGTGGTGGAGAAGGCATTCACCCTCAACGCGGAACAGGCGCGCGCCGTGATGGGTGCGGCAGCCGAACGCGGGCTGCTGGTGATGGAGGCGATGTGGACGCGGTTCCTGCCGCACATGGCCTTCGTCCGGGAGACCCTCAGCTCCGGACGGGTGGGAGAGATCTGCTCGGTGCACGCTGATCACACGCAGCGGCTCTCCGACGATCCGGCGCACCGCCTGAACGACCCCGCGCTCGGCGGCGGGGCGCTGCTCGACCTCGGCGTGTACCCGCTCTCCTTCGCGCACGACGTGCTCGGTCCGGTGGCCGACGTCTCGGCAACGGCCACCATGCGCGAGAGCGGCGTGGACGCGGACGTCGCGACGATGCTGCGACACGAGGGTGGTGGCATCTCGAGCTCGTTCTCCTCCAGCCGGACCAGGGGACGCAACGTCGCCTCGGTCCTCGGCACCGAGGGCCGACTCGACATCGAGGCGGTCTGGTTCACTCCCGCCGTCGTGGTCGTCCGGGATGCGAAGGGATCGGAGCTCGAGCGCTTCGAGCAGCCGGTCAGCGGACGCGGGATGCAGTACCAAGCCGCGGAAGTCGAGCGGGTGTTGGCGTCCGGCGGGACCAGCAGCCCCCTGATGACTCCGGGCGAATCGGTGGCCGTGATGGAGACCATGGACCGCGTCCGTGCCGGCATCGGCCTGCGCTACCAGGGCGAGTGACGTGGCGTCCCCCCGCCCCGGACAGGTCGTGGTCGTCGGCTCGGCGAACCTCGACGTCGTGGTCACGGTCGAGCGGTTCCCGGCTCCCGGCGAGACCGTGCTGGGCGGCGACATCCAGGAGATCGCGGGAGGCAAGGGGCTCAATCAGGCGGTCGCAGCCGCCCGGGTTGCGCCGTGCGCCCTGGTCGGTTGTGTGGGTGACGACGCCGCCAGCCGGTTGCTCCTCTCGTGGCTGGATCGTACGGGCGTGGCCAGGGATCACGTGCGCCACGTCAGCACGCCCACGGGACGCGCGTTCATCCAGGTCGCCCCGAGCGGGGAGAACAGCATCGTGGTGACGCCGGCCGCCAACTCCGAGCTCACTGCCGAGCAGGTGGAGCGTGCACTCGACCAGCTGAGGCCGGCGGTGGTGTTGGCCCAACTCGAGGTCCCTCTCGAGGCGGTTCGGGCGGCGGCGACGTGGGCGTCACGTCAACGCGTGCGCTTCCTGTTGAATCCCTCCCCGGTGCGGAACCTCCCGGACTGGTTGGTCGAATTGTGCGACCCCCTGGTCGTCAACGCCGGTGAGGCGGCGCAGATGCTCGGTGCCGAGAGCGGCAAGGATGTCCATGGCCTCGCCGCAGGGCTGGCGGCTCGCGCAAGCTCCGTCGTGGTCACCGACGGGCCGCGCGGTGCCGTCGTCGGGTCGTCGCGCGGCGCCGTGGGCGTGCCCGGGGTGCCTGCGACGGTCGTCGACACGACCGGGGCCGGGGACGAGTTCGTGGGCCATCTCGCCGCTCTGTTGTCCCTCGGTGAGCCCCTCGTGGATGGTGTGAGCGCCGCCAATCGCGCGGCGGCCCGGATGATTGGCCTACCACGCAACGCCCGCGAGGTCGTATCTGACGTCGGGTCCTAGATGCGTGCCGGCGGTGGTGGGACCCGGGCCAGCTCAGATCGATGACCGGTCCATCCTCGGTGGCCGCGTTGATCGCGTATGACCTCTCGAGACATCGTCAGGCAGCGCAGAGGAGGACCCCTCACCCGTGAGCGGGTTTCGACGGTTCCGCACCTCCACCGAGTGCCGTGCGCCCCGTGGACGGCGTCGGCCACGCAACACGCAGTCTGGCGTCTTGTGGGGCCGCATCGCACATGGATGTTCAGCCGGAGAAGCTACCGCCTGGGGAGCTCATGGACGAGGTGCGGGTGTCGCTTTCGGTGCGCGTCTCGTCTGGCCAGGTGTCGGTGTGTGCCTCAAGGACATGCTCACCGAGTCCCGCACAGCGATCGGATCGTGACTCACAGCCTCGCGCTGACACTGGCCCGTGAGCGCCACCCGACGGCAGGGTTTGCTGACAGTCCGCTGACATTGACAGGTGGAACGCCAGAGGCCGCCCCCGGCGTGCGCCAAGGACGGCCTCTGACCTGCACTTTTGCTTTGTAGCGGGGGCAGGATTTGAACCTGCGACCTCTGGGTTATGAGCCCAGCGAGCTACCGAACTGCTCCACCCCGCGTCGGTGAACAGAACCTTACGGGATCGGTGGTGGCGGGCTCAAATCGGGGCGGGTCGTGTGGCTTCGGGGTTTCGTGGCTCGCTGCGCTCGCACCTCAACCTCCGGAGTGGCTGCGCTGCGTCGCTCACTCCCCATTGGCTCCCTGGCCGGTGGCGGGGTTGCGGCCGCCGTCGGCCAGCGCCACCGCGTCCTCGATGAAGCCACGAGCCCGCTCGGTCTGCCGCGCTGCCTCGACCGGGTCGCCGCGTCGGTACGCCGCGTCGGCCTCCTCGAAGGCGGTCTGCGCCTGCTGCAGGAGCCGGGCGATCTGCTCCTGCACGGTCCCCTGCGGAGGCTCGTTGCCCCCCGGCGGCTCGTTGTCGTCGGGCGGCGGGTCGACCGGCTCCGACGGGTCGACGCCGAGGACGTCGGCGAGTGCCTCGAACAGCGAGTTGCCGATACCGACGCGATCGCCGTAGGAGACGATCACGAACTGCAGGATCGGGTAGCTGGAGTCGGAGAGCTGCCGCACGGCGTACACGGGCTGGACGTACATCAGCCCGTCGCCGACCGGCAACGTCAGCAGGTTGCCGAACGTCGGCCTGGTCTCGCCGAGGTTGAACGCCTGCAGCTCGCGCCGGACGTTGTCGCTGCTCGCCATCTCGGTGGCGACCAGGCCGGGCCCGTCGACCTGCTCGTTCGGCAGCTGCAGCGCGCGGATCGTGCCGTACTCGTCACTCGTGGCGTCGGAGTTCACCGACACGAAGGACGCGAGGTTGTCCTTGTCGAACGGCGTGTAGACCGACGTCATCGACCACGCCTGGCCGCTCTCGTCCGTCGGGTCGTCGACGAAGAGCCGGTACGGCGGCTGGTAGCTGCCGGCCTTGTAGGGGTCCTCGGGCACCTCCCAGCGGTCGTTGCTCTGGTAGAAGTCGCGGGAGTCGGTGACGTGGTAGCGCGCGAACTGGTAGCGCTGCACCTTGAAGAGGTCCTCGGGGTAGCGCAGGTGCTCGAGCAGCTCGTCGGAGATCGCGTCGCGGTCCTCGACCGTGCCAGGGAACGCCGAGCGCCAGGCCTGCAGGATCGGGTCGGTCTCGTCCCACGCGTAGAGCGTCACCGTGCCGTCGTAGGCGTCGACGGTCGCCTTCACGGCGTTGCGCATGTAGTTGATCTCGTCGGTCGGGAGGGTGCCGAACACGGTGTCCTGGGTCAGTGAGTCGTCGGTCATCGTGTCGATCGACTCGCTCTCCGACTGCGGGTAGCGGTCGGTGGTGGTGTAGCCGTCGAGGATCCAGACGATCTTGCCGTCGACGACGGCGGGGTAGGGGTCCTTGTCGACCGTCAGCCACGGCGCGACCCGCTCCACCCGCTCGCCCGGGTTGCGGTTGTAGAGGACCTGGCTGTTCTCGTGGACCCGGCCGGACAGCAGGAAGTTCGGCTCGCCGAAACGGACGGCGAACATCAGCTTCTCGAAGACGTTGCCGACCGGGACGCCGCCGGAGCCGTCGTACGTCGTGGTCTGGCCCTCCTCGTCACCGGTGGTCGACCCGAGGTCGAGCTCGACGTCGGCCGCGTCATCGCTCGTCTTGCCGACCACGGAGTAGTCGGGACTCATCTCACCGAAGTAGACCCGGTCCTCGTAGCCGTCGGGGTCGAGCTGGGCAAGGGCGTCCTGACCCACCTGCTGCCCCTCGGCCCACTGGATCTCGGTCGACTCGCCGTCGTCGTCGGCGCCACGCTGGTTGGCGTAGGCGGCGATCATGCCGCTGCCGTGGGTGTAGACCGTGTGGAGGTTGTTCCAGTTCTGGTCGGAGTCGTTGATGCCGTCCTGGTCGAGCTCGCGCACGCCCAGCACGAGGGCGCGGTCGGTGCCCTCGATCTCGTAGCGGTCGACGTCGAGCACGGGGGCGACCGAGTAGTAGGCGCGGACCTGCTGGACCTGCTCGAACGTCCGGTTCACCACCAGCGGGTCGACCAGCGGCACGGACGAGGTCTCCGACGACAGGTCCGTCAGCTCGCCGAGCGCGGCCGAGGCCGCGCTCGTGAACGGTTCGACCCCGATGTCCTCGAGGTCGTACGCCGCGCGGGTGGCCGCGATGTTGGCCTTGAGGTAGGGGTCCTCCTTGTCGGGCTCGCTCGGGTTGACGCTGAACTGCTGGACGATGCCCGGCCAGATCATGCCGAGCAGGATGGCGCTGAGCGCGAGCAGCGCGAGGCCGACCGACGGCAGCAACCAGGTGCGACGCCAGATGTTGAGGAAGAACAGCAGCGCGCAGATCAGCGAGATCCCCATCAGGATGCCCTTGGCGGGCAGCACCGCGTTCTCCCCGGTGTACGTCATGCCGGTGATCAGGCCGCCGCTGTTGTTGACCAGGTCGAACCGGTCGAGCCAGTAGTCCGCACCCTTTGCGAGCACGAAGATGCCGAGGAGCACCGACAGCTGCACCTGGGCAGCACCCGAGAGCCGGTCGGCCTTCGTCTGGAGCTGGATGCCGCCGTACAGGTAGTGGACGATCGCGGCCATCAGCGCGGCGACCACCGTGAACGCCATCGCCGAGTCGACGAGGTAGTGCATCCACGGCAGGTCGAAGATGTAGAAGCCCTTGTCGCGGTCGAAGTACGGGTCGGTCTCGCCGAACGGCACCCCGTTGCGCCAGAGCAGGTAGTTGCGCCACTGCCCCGAGGCCGACGTGCCGGCGAACAGTCCGAGCAGGCCGGCGGCGCCGACTGCGAGCCAGGTCCGGATGGGATCGACGACCTCGCGGTAGCGGTCGAGCCCCGCCTGCTCGGGCGAGGAGACCCGGTAGAGCGGCCGGAACCTGTGGGCGAGGTAGATGTTGACGCCGGCGAACGCGGCCATCAGGACGCCGAACGCGGCGAAGAGCCCGACCCGGGTCCAGATCAGGGTGCTGAACACCCCGCCGAACCCGATGCCGCGGTACCACGCCCGGTCGGTCCAGAACGCCGAGAACGTCGTCAGGGCGAAGAACCCCAGCACCAGGATGACGGCGGTGATGATCAGGGCCCGGGACCGGCGGGGCGGTTCGGGCGGGGCCGGTCGCCGCTGCCCATCTCCCTCGTCGAACAGCTCGCTCACCGGGTCTCCTCCTCGGTCACGGACTCCGGCCCGGGGTCGGGCCCGTCGTCCAGCTCGTCCAGCTCGTCCAGCTCGTCCAGCTCGTCGTCCAGGGTGGCCACCAGCAGCTGCACCAGCGCCGGCACCAGGTCGGCACCCGTCACCACGGACTGCGCGTCGTCGTGCGCACGCAGCCGCAGCGCACAGTACGTCGCTCCGGCGCGGGTCGCACCCGCGACGATCCGGACCTCTTGGCGGTGGGGGTGCTCGCGGGCGAACTCCTCGGCCGCGGTGACGTCGTCGGGCAGCTCGGTGTCCGCGCCGGGCGGCAGCACGAGCCGCTCGACGACGGCGGCGCACCCGGTGACCTCGGCGGGCCACGAGATCTGCTCGAGCACCGCCTCGAGCGCGTGGTCGGGCGGGAGCTGGTCCTGCTCGACCGGCGTCAGCGAGCCCGCAGCGGAGCTGTCGGTGAGCCCGGTCGCGGCGGCCAGCTGCGGCTCGCTCTCCACGAGGCGGGCGGTGTCGACGAGCGCGTAGAGCCGGCCCGGCTGGTCCCAGCCGCGGTCGGCGACGTGCGTCTCGATCTCCAGCACGGCGGCCGCGAGGGCCGGGTCGACGTCCAGCGCCCCGATCGGGACGCCCAGCGGCTCACTCACCGGCCACCCCCGTCGACGCCTCGCAGCGCGGCAGGTCCGCCTCCGGGTCCTCGGCGTACGTCTCGAGCGCGTCGACCGCCTCGCTCATGGTCGCCACCCGGACCAGCTCCATGTCGCCGTTGGGCGACTCGTAGGCGTCGTCGCAGTTGTCGGCCGGCACGAGGAACACGTCGGCGTCGGCGTCGCGGGCACCGGCGATCTTCTGGTCGATGCCGCCGATCGGCCCGACCGTGCCGTCGGCGCTGATCGTGCCGGTGCCGGCCACGACGTCCCCGCCGGTCATCGATCCCTCGGTGAGCGTGTCGTAGATGGCCAGGGAGAACATCAGTCCCGCGCTGGGGCCGCCGATGTCCGGATCGATCCCGAACTTCACGTCGACCGGGAAGTCGTAGGACTGGCGCATCTCGAAGCCCAGTCGCAGCTGACCGTCGATCTCCGCGCGCGTGATCGAGAACGTGACGCGCTTCCCGTCGCGCCTCACCTCGAGCTCGGCGGGCTCGTCGGCCGGCGTGCCGTCGACGGCCTGCCCTGCCTCCTCGATGGTGGCCACCCGGGTGCCGTTGATCGCAAGCAGCTCGTCGCCGGCCTCGAGCTCCCCGTCGGCCGGCGAGTCGGGCAGCACCCGGTAGACCTCGGGCCGCGACGGCACGTCGTACCCGAGCTCCGTGAGCGCGACGGCGACCGCGGTGTCCTGCGACGTCACCATCTGGAAGGCGCCCTCGGCCTCCTGCGACTCGTCGGTCTCCTCGGGCCCGTAGATGACCTCGCGCGGGTAGATCGCGTCGTCGGGGTCGACCCAGGCGCCGAGCAGCTGGAAGAGGTTGACGTCGGACTCCGCCCGGGTGGCGTAGACGGTCGTGAACCGCAGCTGTCCGTCCTCGTGGTAGGTCTCGGCCCCGTCGACCGTGATGATCTCGGTGCCGTCCTCGGTCGTGCCGAGGATGTCGGCGGTGACGCCGGGCGAGTAGATGACGTAGGGAAGTGGCTCGCGCAGGGCTCCGAACCAGAGCACACCCAGCAGCGGCACGGCCAGCAGGCCGGCGAGCATCCGCTGAGTCATGGCGCCAAGCCTCTCACCTGGGGAAAGCCAGCGGCGCCATCGGGTTCTGACACAGGTTCCGGCAGCGGTTCAGGCGTCACGCCGGCCGGTCGCCCGCGACGGGCGGACGGCGATCCCCGTGCTGCGGTCGCGCGGGACGGTCGGTCGCGGCCGCGACATGCCCTGGTGGTCGCGCTGGAGCGCCTTCGAGAGTCGCGCGACCGCCACCTCGCGGTCGACCTCTCCCCGGCCCGCACGGCCCAGCCAGGCAACCCAGAGCATCGCCACCACGGTGACGAGCACGGCCGGCACCAGCCACAGCAGGATCCCCACGCGACGAGGGTAGGTCGCCGCGGGGCCGGCGCCGTCAGGGCGCGCCGACCCACTCCTCGGTGCCGTCGCCGAACCGCTGGTGCTTCCAGATCGGTACCTCTGCCTTGAGCGTGTCGATCAGCGCCCGCGAGGCGGCGAACGCCTCACCCCGGTGGGCGGTCGTGGTGGCGACGATCACCGCGACGTCGCCGATCGCGAGCGTGCCGACCCGGTGGACGGCCGCGACCCCGTGCACGTCGTACTCCTCGGCGACGCGGGCGCAGACCGACTCCATCGTGGCCAGGGCGGTGTCGTGGGCGGAGTAGTCGAGGCCGTCGACGGTCCTGCCGCCGTCGTGGTCGCGGACCCGCCCGACGAAGAGGGTCAGCCCGCCGGAGGCGTCGTCGTCCAGCGCGGCGACGACCTCGGCCACGTCGAGCGGCGTCTCGCGCAGCGCGACCAGCTTCACGGGGTTCTCGGTCACAGCTCGACCCTAGTCGGCCGACCGGCCGATGGTTCGCCGGAGGCCGGTGGTTGGCCGTCGGCGTACGGTTGAGGCATGACCAACGATCCCGACGAGGGACAGAACAACCCGTTCAAGGGCACCCCGTTCGAGCAGTTCTTCGGCGGCCTGATGGGTGGGGCGCCGGGCGCCGGGGGCGCCCCCGACTTCGGTGCGATGTTCACCCAGATCCAGGCGATGATGCAGCCGTACGACGGCCCGCTCAACTGGGACCTGGCGCTCGACCTCGCCCGCAAGCAGGCCGCCACGTCGGCCGACCCCTCCCCCAGCCAGCGGCAGCAGGACCAGGTCGCCGACGCGGTCCGGCTCGCCGACCACTGGCTCGACGAGACCACCGACTTCCCGTCCGGCGTCACCTCGACCGCGGCCTGGAGCCGCGCGGAGTGGATCGTCGGCACGACGGACGTGTGGAAGGGGCTGGTCGAGCCGATCGCCGCATCGTCCGTCAACTCGCTCGCCGCGGCCATGCCGCAGGACCAGGCACTGGGTGGGCCGATGGGCGGACAGCTGCTCGGCATGCTCCAGCGCGCCATCGGCGGGATGCTGGCGTCCCAGATCGGCTCGGGCCTCGGTGCGCTCGCCGGCGAGGTGCTGACGGCCTCCGACATCGGGCTGCCGCTCGGCGCCCCCGGCAAGGCCGCCCTGGTGCCGGCCAACGTCACCGAGTTCGCCGCGGGGCTCGACGTCTCGCAGGACGACGTCCTCCTCTACCTGGCGCTGCGCGAGGCCGCCCACCAGCGGTTGTTCGCCCACGTGCCGTGGCTGCGCGACCACCTGATCGGCGCCGTCACCGACTACGCCCGCGGCCTGGAGGTCAACACGGCCAACCTCCAGTCCAGCATCGAGGAGCAGCTGCGTGGGCTCGACCTGACCAACCCGGAGTCGCTCCAGAAGCTGACCGAGGGCGGCATGTTCGACCTGCAGCAGAGCCCCGAACAGGCAGCGGCGCTGCAGCGGCTCGAGGTGACGCTCGCACTCGTGGAGGGCTGGGTCGACGAGGTCGTCGGCCAGGCAACCGCGGAGCGGATGCCGACGGCCGACAAGATGCAGGAGGCCGTCCGTCGCCGCCGCGCGTCCGGCGGGCCCGCCGAGCAGACGTTCGCGTCGCTGGTCGGGCTGGAGCTGCGGCCGCGCCGGCTGCGCGACGCCTCGACGCTCTGGGGCTCGCTCCGCACCCGGCAGGGCACGGAGGCCCGCGACGGCGTCTGGATGAGCCCCCACCTGCTGCCCACGGCTGCCGACCTCGACGACCCGCTCGGCTTCCGCGAGGACGCCGCGGCTCCCCACGAGCTCAGCGACGAGGAGTTCGAGGCCGGGCTGCGCGGCCTGCTCGACGGCCCGCCCGACGAGCGCCCCCAGGAGTGACCACTGCGCTCCACGCGGACGCGCTCGCCGTGCTGCGGGCCTGGGCCCCGCCGACCGCGGAACAGGCCGTCCTGCGCGACCGGTACGTCGCCCACCTCGAGGCAGCACCGGACGGCTTGCGGCGCACCTGCTACCCCGACCACGTCACGGCCAGCACGCTCGTGCTCTCGGCCGACAGCCGGCGGGTGCTGTTGACGCTCCACGCGAAGGCGGAGCGGTGGTTCCAGTTCGGTGGCCACTGCGAGCCGGTTGACGAGACGCTGGCCGGTGCGGCCGAGCGGGAAGCGGTCGAGGAGTCCGGGCTCGCCGGGCTCAGGGTGGAGCCGACCCCGGTCCAGCTCAGCAAGCACGCCGTGCCCTTCTGCGACCCGTCACGAGACCAGGACCCGCGCGGAGCCGTGCACCACCTCGACGTCCGCTTCCTCGCGGTCGCCGACGAGGGAGCCGAGCACGCGGTGAGCGACGAGTCGCTCGACGTCCGCTGGTGGCCGGTCGACGCGCTCCCGGACGACGACCTGGCAGAGCTGGTCGCGCTCGCGCTGGCCCGCCGAGCAGCGGGTCAGTCGACGTCCTCGCCCGGCGGCGGGTCGAGCCGGGCCGCGGCCGACCACCCCAGCAGGTAGCCCTTCGCCTTCTCGGCGTGCGGGTAGCGGTCGACCCAGGCCCAGAACTTCTCGTCGTGGCCCGCCTCGAGGAGGTGGGCCAGCTCGTGGACCAGCACGTAGTCGACGACCCACACCGGCATGCCCTGCAGTCGGCTCGACAGCCGGACGGTGCGGTCGCCGGGCGTGCACGATCCCCAGCGGCTCGTCTGGTTGTCGACCCACCGGACCGACTCCGGGACGGCCAACCCCCCGAGGTGGCGGTCGCTCAGCTTGATGGCGTGCCGCATCAGGTCGTCGTCGGAGAGCTGCTTGCGCTGCTCCGAGCGCTCCAGCCTCGCTACCATCGTCTCGACCCACTCGGCCTCCTGGGCGCGGGTCATGGTGGCCGGGATCATCACCACGATGGTGTCGCCGTCGCGATAGGCCGAGACGGTACGGCGGCGCCGACGCGACCGGCGCACCTCGACGTCCGGGGGGTCGGACGGACGGACGGGCATACCCACGAACCTAGCCGTTCGCCCAGGCGAGCAGCCGGTCGCGCGGCCAGCTGTTGACGATCCGGTCGGCATCGATGCCGGCCGCCTCCGCCCGCTCGCAGCCGTAGTCGAGCATGTCGAGCTGCCCGGGCGCGTGGGAGTCGCTGTCGATCGAGAACAGGCAGCCGAGGTCGCGGGCGAGCTCGAGCAGCTTCGTCGGCGGGTCGCGCCGCTCGGGCCGAGAGTTGATCTCCACGGCGACGTCGTGCTCGACGCACGCCTCGAACACCGCCTTCGCGTCGAACTGGCTGCTCGGCCGGGTGCCCCGGTTGCCCGTGACGAGTCGCCCGGTGCAGTGACCGAGCACGTTCGTGAACGGGTTGCGGATCGCGCCGATCATGCGTCGGGTCATCGGTTGGGGGTCCATCCGCAGCTTGGAGTGCACGCTGGCCACCCTCACCTGGAGCTGCGCGAGCAGCTCGTCGGTCTGGTCGAGCGAGCCGTCGTCGAGGATGTCGACCTCGATCCCCTTCAGCAGCGTGAACGACCCGCCGAGGTGCTCGTTGACCGCGTCGACGACCCCCAGCTGCCGGGTCAGCCGCTCGGCGCTGAGCCCGTTGGCCACCCGCAGCCGGGGCGAGTGGTCGGTGAGCACGAGGTACTCGTGGCCGAGCTCGATCGCGGTGAAGGCCATCTCCTCGATCGGCGAGCCGCCGTCGGACCAGTTGGAGTGGGAGTGCAGGTCGCCCTTGAGGAGGGCGCGGAGCTCGCGGCCGCCGGTCGCGAGCGGACCGACGTGCTCGGCCTCCAGCTTCGCGAGCCGCTCGGGCAGGACCCCGCCGGCGGCGTCGGTGATGACCTTGCTGGTGCTCGGGCCGATCCCGGGCAGCTCGGTCAGGGTGCCGGCCTCGGCCCGGGCCGAGACCTCGTCGGCCGGGAGCGGCAGGATCGTCGCGGCCGCGGACCGGAACGCCTCGATCCGGCGGGAGTCCTCACGGCCGCGCTCCATGAGGAACGCGATCCGGCGCAGCGCGGCGACCGGCCCGGCGTCGTACGTCTCACCCACAGGACGAGGCTAGCCGGGCCGGGTGACTTCTTTTTCCTCCACACCCGGTGGACATCGTTTCCGCTGGTCAACGGCGAGCCATCCGGTGCTTTCCCCGACCGTCCACAGGCCTGTCCCCCGCCGTTCCACCGTCGCACCCGGGTCCTCCACAGGGTTGTCCACAAGGTCCTCCACAGGAGACCGGCGCTCGCGTTGACCGCCCGCCCGGCGCGCACCTAGCGTGTGCCGCGATGAGGCCCCGGGCCCGTCGAGCGACATCCGCAAGGGGAAGGCAGGTGTCGTGACGCGGACCAGGGGCCTCTTCTTCGTCCTGGCCGATCTCCGGAGGGCCTAGTGCCCACGGAAGACGGGCAGCCGCTTCTCGCGGGCGGCGGCGATCCCCTCCTGCAGGTCCGCGGTGGCCAGGGTCACCGGCTGCGCCAGCGCCTCCCACTGCAGGCAGGTCTCGAGGTCGGCGTGACCGTCGCGCAGCGCGAGCGAGGTGAGCCGGCTCGGGATCGGCGCGGTCGCCGCGATCCCGGACGCCGTGGCGAGCACCTCGTCGAGGAACGTCTCGGGGTCGTGCACCTGCGAGACGAGCCCGATCCGCAGCGCCTCGTCGGCGTCTACCACGCGGCCGGTGAGCAGCAGGTCGCGGGCGTGGGCCGGCCCGACGACGTCGGGCAGCAGGTACGTCGCTCCCATGCCCGCGTGCATCCCGAGACGGACGAAGGGCACGCCGAGCCGGGCCCCGCGCGCGGCGTACCGGACGTCGCAGGCGAGCGCCAGGCACAGGCCGGCGCCGATCGCGGCGCCGTTGACCGCGGCGATGGTCGGGACCTCGAGGCGCCGGACCGACAACCAGGCCCGGTAGAACGGCAGCATCCGGCTCCGCAGCCGGTCGACGCTGGCGTCCGGCTCGCTGGCGATCCAGGACGTGTCGCCACCCGAGCAGAACGCCGAGCCGGCACCCGTGACGACCACGACCCGGACCGACGGATCGCCGTCGAGGGCGTCGATCGCGGAGCTCCAGGAGGCCGTCATCTCGTCCGACATGGCGTTGCGCTGGTCGGGGTTGTCGAGCGTCAGCAGGGCCACCCCCTCGGCCGGTCGGTCGAGCCGGAGGTGCTGGTGATCGGGGGCGAGTTCGGACATGGGCCGAACAGTAGTGATTCACGCTCGCTCCACGCTCAGGGCGAGCCTCATGCACGCGTGGGCACGCGTGTCGTAGGGTCGAAGCGGTTCTGGGGCTTCGGCTCCGGTTCCTCCGACGGGCTTCCCCACCCCACCCGGCCGGACGACCGAACAACAAAACAGCAAGGAGGCCGTCATGGCGGAGACCTGGAGCGGCGAGTTCTACTGCGTCAAGTGCAAGGAGAAGCGCGAGGCGGAGGGCGAGGTCAAGGTCAACGACAAGGGCACTCGCATGGCCAAGGGTGTGTGCCCCGTCTGCGGCACGAATCTCAACCGCATCCTCGGCAAGGCCTGAGCACCACCCCAGTCGTTCACGGCGGCGCCCACCCGGATCCTCGGGCGGGCGCCGCCGTCGTCGTCGTCGGGGTTGTGGACGACGCACTCGGGCACGGCCGTGAAGGTGACACGCTCGGAGCGTGACCTCCCAGCGCGTACGGCTCGCCCCCGGCCTCCGGGTGACCGAGCGTCGTGACGGCACCCTCCAGGTCGGCCTGCACGCCGATCGGAGCCTGGCCCTGCCGGACGAGCCCGGCGTGCGCGCGGTGCTCGCCCGGCTGCGGCACCACCTCGACCCCACCACCCTGACCGACGCCGAGCGACGGCTGACCGACCGGCTCACGGCGGCGCGCCTGCTGGAGGACGTGGCCGACGCCACGGTCCGCGCCGCGACCCGCGCGGCAGCCTCGATCGAGGTACTGGCCGACGACGCGACCGGCGCTCTCACCCGGCGGCTCCTCGTCGAGGCCGGGCTCGCCGCGGTCCGCGCACCCGACGACGTCGCCCTCACGCTGGTCGTCACCAGCGGCGCTGAGCCGGCACGCCCCGACCTCGACCGGCTGGCCCAGGCCGACCGGCCCCACCTCGTGGTCACCTCGGTGGCCGGCCGGGTGCGGGTCGGCCCCTGCGTCGTACCAGGGCTGACCGCGTGCGTCCGGTGCCTCGACGAGCACCTGGCCGACCGCGACCCGGCCCACCCGCGGCTGGTCGCCGCGCACCTCGCCCCCGACCGCGCCGACCTGCCGCGGCCCGGCGACCTCGCGCTCGGGCTCGCGTGGGCGGTCCGCGACGTCGTGGCGCTGCTGGACGGCGACCGCCCGACCACCTGGTCGGCCACGGTCGACCTGACGCCCGACGGCCCGGTGACCCACGCGTGGCGGCGCCACCCGCGGTGCGGTTGCGCGTGGGGCGACCTGCTGGCGGTCTAGGGCGGGCCTCAGGGAGGGCCCGTCACCAGAACTCGCTGTCGAGCTTCCCCTCCATCGACCGCAGGTGCAGCCGCGAGCAGTCGTCGCAGTAGGTGCGGCGGCGTCCGTTCTCGACCGAGATCGCCCAGGTCAGGGTGCGGGCCTCGTCCGGCTCCTGCCGACCGCAGAAGTCGCACGTCGTCAGCATGCTCACCCGGTCAGGCTACGCCTGGCCGGCGCCCCGGAGCCGGACGTGCGAGGAGCCGGGTACGACGACGTCGTACCCGGCTCCTGCGTTTCCTGTTCAGCTCACCCAGCGATCAGGGTGGAGGTGGCCCGCCCTCGAAGGGCATCGACCGCCGGCTCCCTCAGATCGCGCGAGCGAGAGCGAGGCGTGCCTGCCGCGCGGCCTTCTCGGCCTTGCGGCTCACGCGACGGGCATGGGCCACGTGGTGGGCCCGTCGCTGCAGCTGCGCCTCTCCCAGGCGCACGGACATCTGTGCCCGTGCGAGTTCTTCGTTCATGAGTTCCATGACAGTGCTCCGTACGTGTGGTGTGGTCATCTGGTCGGTGTTGCTCTCTTCGATCGAGGTGGGTGTCAGGCGGCGTCCTTGCGGGGCCGGCCGCGAGGCCGCTTGCGCGGAATCACGACGCCCTGCAAGAAGAGCTCGCCGCCCCAGACGCCCCATGGCTCCCGGCGCTGCTTGGCACCGGTGAGGCACAGGTCGCGCACGGGACAGTCCGTGCACAGCGCCTTGGCGAACTCCACGTCGCTCGGGGACTCGGCGAACCAGAGCTCCGGGTTGCTCACCCGGCACGGCAACTGGTCCTCGTCCACCACGCCGGCGGCATCGTGCAAGCCGCCGAGCGTAGCCTCGGTCGATCCATCAGTGCGGTCGAGAACGCTGATGGTCATTGTGGTCACCTCCTACTGGACCTGATCGCTGGTTGTCGCTGTGGGAAACAGAAAGGCCGCGGATCCCGGGTTTCGGGTCCGCGGCCTGGAGGTAAGCCGATGCTGTTGAGGTCAACAGGTCGGTGGACTCCAGGCAGTGGTACCCGGGCGGGAAGCGTCGGCGATGGCCATGCCCGCCACGTGCCGATCGCGCACGACGAACGTGGGAGCGGTGCAGACCGGCGTGCCGGTGGTCATGCCGAGGCCGATGCCATAGGTGGCACCGGAAATGGACATGCCGAAGCCGGACGGGATCTGAGCCGTCGCCATCTGCCAGTTGTTGGTCATCACGTGTGCCACCTCCTTGTCGTTCTTCGGGCGCGGGCCTTGCCAGGGCCTGGATGCGCGGGTTCGCTGATGCGTTCCCGAGAAAAGTACCGGGTCAGCCGCGTAAGAGGCAAACGATTTAATGGGCATTTCGTGCCTTTCTTCGCCGATCTCCTGCCACGGCTGGTCGGAGGCTCAGGAGACCAGCCCGAGGACGTCCTCGCCGTAGCGGTCGAGCTTCGACCGCCCCACGCCGCTGATCTTGAGCAGCGCCTGCTCGCTGCCGGGCTTGTGCTCGGCGATCAGCTGCAGGGTCGCGTCGGTGAAGACGACGTACGCCGGCACGCCGTCCTCGTCGGCGCGGGTCTTGCGCCAGGCGCGCAGCCGCTCGAACAGCTCCTCGTCGTAGGAGGCCGGACAGTCGTCGCAGCGGCCGAGCTTCTTCTGGGCCGGCGTGGAGAGCGGCCTGCCGCACTCGCGGCAGTGGGCCGCCCGGCGGCGCGTGGGCGCAGGCTTCGGCTGCAGCTCGGCGGGGATCAGGCCGGCGAGGAACGGCGACGACTTGCGGCTCTGTCTTCCTCCGGGGTTGCGGGCGAGGCTCCACGAGAGGGACAGCACACGCCGGGCGCGGGTCATGCCGACGTAGAGCAGCCGGCGCTCCTCCTCGAGCTCGGCCGGGGTGTCGGCATAGGTGATCGGCAGCGTGCCGTCCTGCAGCCCGGCGAGCAGCACGGCGTCCCACTCGAGGCCCTTCGCGGCGTGGAACGTCGTGAGGGTGACGCCGTCGGCCACCGGCGCGTGCTGCTCGGCCGCCCGGCGGTCGAGGTCGTCGACGAAGCCCCCGAGATCGGCGCCCTCGACCCGGGCGAACTCCGCCGCCTGGTCGACCAGCGCCTGCCACGACTCCCAGCGGTCGCGGACCTGGCCGCGGGACTCGGGCGGCTCCACGCTCCAACCGAGGCCGGACAGCGTGGCACGCACCGTCTCGAGCAGGTCGTCGCCGGCCTCTCCCGACCGGGCCGTGCCGCGCAGCAGCATCACCGCCTGCTTGACCTCGGGGCGGTCGAAGAAGCGGGCCGCGCCGCGCACGACGTAGGGGATGCCGCGCCCGGCGAGCGCCTCCTCGTGGGCCTCGGACTGGGCGTTGATGCGGAACAGCACGGCCATCTGGCCGTAGGGCGTGCCGGCGCGCGCGAGGGTCGCCACCCGCTCGGCGATGGCGGCGGCCTCGGCCACCTCGTCGGGGTGGCCGTGATAGGCGACCTCGGGGCCGGCCGCCTGCTGCGACCGCAGCTGGACGCCCTGGCTGGGCGTGCCGGCCAGGAGCGTGTTGGCGGCGGCGACCACCTCGGGCGTCGAGCGGTAGTTGCGTACGAGCTCGACCGAGGTGGTGCCGGGGAACTTGGCGGGGAACTCGCGCAGGTAGTCGGCGCGGGCACCCGCGAAGGAGTAGATCGTCTGCGCCGGGTCGCCGACCACGCACAGCTCGTCGCGACCGCCGAGCCACAGGTCGAGCAGCGCCGACTGGAGCGGTGAGACGTCCTGGAACTCGTCGACGACGAAGCGCTTGTATTGGCGGCGCACCTGCGCGGCGACCCGTTCGTCCTCGGCCAGCATCCCGGCCGCGAACAGCAGCACGTCCTCCATGTCCATCCGGCCCTGGCTCCGCTTGCCGTCCTCGTAGGCCGAGAAGAGCTTCGCCACGGTCTCGGCGTCGTGGCCGGCGACCGCCCGGCCCCGGCCGGTGGCGACCCGGGCGTAGTCGTCGGGGTGCACGTTGCTGACCTTCGCCCACTCGATCTCGGAGGCGACGTCGCGCAGCAGCGCCTGGTCGGGCGCGACCCGGCAGCGGCGGGCGGCACCCGCCAGCAGCGACAGCTTGGACTCGGTGAGGGTGGGCAGCTCGCGCCCGTAGGCGTGCGGCCAGAAGTAGCGCAGCTGCCGCAGTGCCGCGGAGTGGAACGTGCGTGCCTGGACGCCCTCGGCACCGAGCTGGCGCAGCCGGGTGCGCATCTCGCCCGCCGCGCGGGTCGTGAACGTGACCGCGAGCACCTCGGTGGCCTCGAAGACCCCGGTGGCCACGCCGTAGGCGATCCGGTGGGTGATGGCACGGGTCTTGCCCGTGCCGGCGCCGGCCAGCACCCGCACGGGACCACGCAGCGCCTCGGCTACCTGGCGCTGCTCGGGGTCGAGCGCGGCGAGCAGCGTCTCGGGATCGGGCATCGGCGGAACAAACTCCGTGGGGTCGTGGTTTCCTCGACAGGACCCCCTCACCCTAGACGCGAGCGAGGACAGCGCTGCGATGAGTTTCACCATGTTCAGCACCCCCTGGTGCGGCTACTGCCATCGGCTGAAGTCGCAGCTCGACCGTGAGGGGATCGAGTTCGACGTCGTCGACATCGAGCAGCACCCCGATGCGGCCGAGACCGTCGAGCGGGTCAACAACGGCAACCAGACCGTGCCGACCCTGCTGTTCACCGACGGCAGCACCCAGACCAACCCCTCCGTGGCGCAGGTCAAGGAGAAGCTGGCGGCACTGGCCTGACCAGCGGTCAGGCGCGGTAGCCGTGCTGCTGGATCGCGAACAGCTCGGCGTAGCTGCCTCCGGCGGCCACGAGCTCGGCGTGACTGCCCACCTCGACCACCGAGGCGCCGTCGAGCACCACGATCAGGTCGGCCATCCGGACGGTCGAGAACCGGTGGCTGACGAGCAGCGTGATGCCGCCGTGGGGGGCGGTCCGGGCCGCGGCGGCGTAGCGCTCGAAGAGGGCGTGCTCGGTCTCGGCGTCCAGGGCCGCCGTCGGCTCGTCGAGCACGAGCAGCAGCGGCTCCTCACGCATGAACCCGCGTGCGAGCGCGAGCTTCTGCCACTGCCCGAAGCTCACCTCCGCGCCACCGGGCCAGGTCGGCCCGAGCTGGGTGTCGAGGCCGTCCGGGAGCCGGTCGACGTCGACGGTGGCACCGGCGCGACCGACGGCCGCCGCGACCGCGACTCGGTCGTCGGCCCGCTCGAGCTCGCCGAGCCCGACCGACGTGAGAGCCGTGAACTCGAAGCGGTGGAAGTCCTGGAACGCCCCGGCCAGCCGGTCACGCCACGACGCCGTGTCGATCGTGCGCAGCGGGACACCGTCGACCTCGATGGCCCCCTGCTCGGGGTCGTACATCTTGGCGAGCAGCTTCACGAGCGTGGTCTTGCCCGCGCCGTTCTCACCCACGAGCGCGACCACCGAACCGGCGGGCAGCCGGAGGTCGACGTCGACCAGGGACGGGCGCTCAGCGCCCGGGTAGGTGAACGTGACGCCCCGCAACGTGATCGCGTCGTCGATCCGGTCGGGAGCCGACCGCTCGCCGGCTGCCGCGGTGGCGGCGGCGTAGTCCTCCAGCCACGCGAGCCGGACGGCGCCGTCGAGCCAGATGCCGCGCAGGAACCCGATCTCGCTCACGGTCTGTGCGACGTACTGGCTGAGCCGGGCGCCGGCGGTCAGGAGCAGCAGCACCACGCCGGGTGAGCTGTCGAGCCGGATCGCGACGAACCACAGCGCGACCCCGAACCCGAGGCCGAAGACCGCCCAGGAGGCGGCGTTCCAGGCCGAGGTGCGCCAGCGGGCGCGCGAGACCGGGTGGTACCAGCGCTCCCACGACGTACGCCGATCGGCGACCAGGTCGGCGCCGATCCCGGTGACCCGCACCTCCTTGCCCGGGGCCGCCGTCGTCGCGGTCGTGAACAGGTGGGACGCCAGCCGCTCGTGGACCGCCGCCCGCTCCTCGACCTGCCGCTCGGCGGCAGGCCGGGTCGAGGCGGTGACCACGGTCGGGATCGCCGCCAGCGCGAGCAGCGCCAGCGCCGGGTGCACCGAGGCCAGCAGCACCAGCGTGATCCCGAGACGCACCAGCCATGCGAGCGTGTTGAGGACCGAGAGGTACATGTGGTCGAGAACGAACACCTGCTGGCGCAGCACCGACAGCCGGTCGAGGTACTCCGGCCGCTCCTGGTGGGCGACCGTGCCGATCGTGGCCTGCAGCCGGGCGACGTGCGTCTCCAACGCGATCGTCACCCGGTCGCGGAACCGACGCTGGACCCTGCCGGAGAACACGTTGAAGACCCAGGTCCAGGTGACCGAGGCCGCGATGCCGAGGGCGCTGAGCATCACCTGCCGGTCGTCGCCGCCGGCCACGCCGTCCGCGAGCAGCATCAGCCACAGCGCGAGCAGCGAGTCGGGGATGGCGTTGAGGACCGTCACGACCACGGCGTAGAGGAGGAGGCCGGGCTCGTGCTGGTAGCCGAGCCTCATCAGCCGCCACATCGCTCGCAGGGCGGGTGGCGGCGGCACCACCTCGTCGCGCACCGCGCTCGCCCCGTCAGAGGCGCTCATACGCGACCCCCTCGTCGTCGACGACCTGGTCGAACCGGCTCGCCTGCATCGTGAAGAGCCGCGCATAGCGGCCCTGGGCGGCGAGCAGCTCCTCATGGGTGCCGAGCTCGGTCACCCGGCCCGCCTCGAGGACCGCGATCCGGTCGGCCATCCGCACGGTCGAGAACCGGTGCGAGATCAGGATCCGGGTGGCGCCCTGCGTCGCCTCCAGCAGCCGCTGGAAGATCACCGCCTCGCCGCGTACGTCGAGGTTGGCGGTCGGCTCGTCGAGCAGCACCAGCCCGGCGCTGGCGTCAGAACGCCGGACGGCGCACAACGCCCGGGCCAGCGCGACCCGCTGCCACTGGCCGCCCGACAGGTCGGTGCCGCCGGGATAGCCCTTCGACAGCGGCTGGTCGAGCTCGGCGAGCCCCTCGGCCCCGGCGTCGCGGAGGGCCTCGCGGACCTCGTCGTCAGAGGCCCGGCGCCCCGGGTCGACGTTGTCGCGCAGTGACCGCTCGAGCCGCATCACGTCCTGGAACACCGCCGCGACCCGGGACCGCCATGCCTCCGGGTCGAGCGCGGTGAGGTCGACGCCGTCGGCCCGGATCGTGCCGGCCGTGGGGTCGTAGAAACGGCACAGGAGCTTGGCCAGGGTGGTCTTGCCCGCCCCGTTGGAGCCGACGATCGCGAGCGACTCTCCCGCCCTGACCGTCAGGTCGAGGCCGGAGTAGATCGCGCGGTCGGTGCGCGGGTAGGCGAAGTGGAGGCCGGTGATCTCCAGCGCGACGCCGCCGCCCGGACGGGGCGCGGCCGCGCCCACCGCCACCGCGCCCGCCGGACCGATCCGCGGCAGCAGCCGCCGGACCGCCGTCACGGTCGAGGCCGCGTCGTCCATCGCCCAGTTGAGGCCCCCGAACGCGATCGCCTGCGCACCCATCGCCAGCGACGCGACGGTCACCACCCGACCCAGCGACATCTCGCCCGAGGACGCCTGGCCGGCCAGCCACCAGAACACCAGCCCGTTGGCTCCCAGCACGATCACCAGCGCCCCGACGACGCTGCGCTCGCGCAGGCGGGTGGCGGCGTACTGGAGGTCGAAGAGGTGCCGCCGCCGCTCGGCGAACCGGCCGACGGTCCAGTCGGCCAGCCCGAACAGCCGGATCTCCTTCGCCGCGGCCGGCTCGACGGCGAGGTCGTAGGTGTAGGTGGCCGACCGCCGCGCGAGGTTGACCTCCTCGGTGTTGCGGTCCTTCCAGACCCCGCTCTCACGCAGCAGCCAGTGGGTGCTCGCCCAGGCGAGCGCCAGCACCAGCGGCGCCCACCAGGAGTAGCCCACCATGACCACGACGGCGATCACACCGCTCACCAGGAGCGTGAGGCTGCCGGCGATGAAGTCGACGTTGAGGTACATCGGCGGGCCCGAGATGCCGCGGTCGAAGTCGCGCGCGGTCGTCAGGTCGCTGGTCAGCTCGGCGTCCTCGAGGTGACCGATCCCCGCCGGCTCCACGCACGCGGCGGCGAGCCGGTCGTTGAGGAGGGCGGCGACCCGCGACCCGAGGTTCATCGAGACGGCGGTCTGCCACTGCGGGAGGATCTGCAGCAGCACGAACAGGCCCGAGACCAGCCCGACCGGCCACGCGAGCGCCGCGTCGTCCTCCACCGCGGTGATCAGGAGGCCGGTCGTCACCGCGAACGCCGCCGGGAGCACACCACTCACCAGCAGCACCGACCACCAGACGAGCGCCAGCACCCGGTCGGCCTGCCACAGCACCCGGAAGAACTGGACCGGGCCCGACCCGGCCAGCCGCCCGGCCACGCCTCTCACCGGCTCGTCACCTCACCAGCCTCCTCCCGGCAGCGGCTCGCCGAACCAGTGCGCGAGGAGGGACGACGAGATGGAGACGCTGCGCGGGATCGTCATCGCACCCGTCGCCACCGCCTCGCGCAGCTCGTCGCGGGTGAACCACCGGGCCTGCTCGATCTCGGCCCCGTCGACGTGGATGTCCTTGGACTCGGCCCGCGCGACGAACCCGACCATCAGGCTCGACGGCAGCGGCCAGGGCTGGTTGCCGAAGTAGGTCACCTCGCCGACCGCGACGCCCACCTCCTCGTCGACCTCGCGGCGCACGGCGTCCTCGAGCGTCTCGCCCGGTTCGCAGAAGCCCGCCAGCGTCGACCAGCGACCTTCCGGCCAGGAGTTCTGCCGGCCGAGCAGGATCGAGCCGTCGTCATGGACGACCGCCATGATCACGGCGGGATCGGTGCGCGGGAACTGCGCGCGACCGCACGCGGTGCACCGCAGCTCGTGGCCGGCGGCCCGTGACTCGAGACTGCCGGCGCACCGCGGGCAGTGCCGGGTCGCGACGTGCCACTCCGCCAGCCCCATTGCGTGGAAGAGCAACGGGGCCCGGTCGGGGCCGTCGGCCAGCACGGGGAGCACCGCCCGCAGCGGCACCCACTCCTCGGGGTCGCCGGGCGCCTGCTCGGGCGTGACCAAGCAGGCTGCGTACGTCGTGCCGCCGACCTGGCCGAGGAGCACCCGCGTCCCGTCGGGGGCCTCCTGCGGCGACACCCACGGCACGTCGCCGTCGACGACCCGCAGCCGGGTGCCGGACACGACCAGCACCCTGGTGGCGGGGTCGGCCCACCGGTCGGCGAGCCAGGCGTCGTCGGTGCGCTGCAGACCGAGGCGGTTGTGCGCGTGTCGCGAGAGCGCGACGTGCGGATGCAGCTCGTCGGTCCCCTCGGCAGCCATGACGATGAGGCTAGTACGCCGGGCCGACGGTAGTTTTCCGCCCGTGAGCACGCACATCGCAGCCGAGGCCGGCGACATCGCACCCATCGTCTTGATGCCTGGCGACCCGCTGCGCGCGAAGTGGATCGCGGAGTCGTTCCTCGAGGACGCCCGCTGCTACAGCGAGGTCCGCGGCATGTACGGCTTCACCGGTACCTGGCAGGGCCACCGGGTCTCGGTCCAGGGCTCCGGGATGGGCCAGCCGTCGTTCGCGATCTACGCGCACGAGCTGATGCGTGAGTACGACGTGCAGACGATCGTGCGCGTCGGGTCGTGCGGTGCGCTCACCGAGAAGCTCGCCATCCGTGACCTCGTGATCGCCTCCGGCGCCTGCACCGACTCGTCGATGAACTCGATCGCGTTCGAGGGCCTCGACTACGCCCCCGTCGCCGACTTCCCGTTGCTGCGCGACGCCGCGGCCGCCGCGCCCGAGGCGCACGTCGGCCTGATCTTCTCCAGCGACTCGTTCTACGCCGCCCGCCCCGAGCTGGTCTCGCGGATGGTCGACTACGGCGTGCTCGCGGTCGAGATGGAGGCCGCCGCGCTGTACACGCTGGCCGCGAAGTACGGTCGCCGAGCGCTCGCGATCTGCACCGTCTCCGACCACATCGTCACCGGCGAGGAGACGACCAGCCAGGAGCGGGAGCAGACGTTCGGCCGGATGGTCGAGGTCGCCCTGACCGCCGCCACCAACGTCGCGTGACCCTGAGAGTGCGCTGCAGCGCACTCTGAGGCACACGAGGCGTCACAGGAGCTGCTCGAGCTTCTCGCGCCCGGGTAGGTCCTCGTGGACGACCAGCTCGCCGTGGCGGACGTAGTAGAAACCCGCCCGTACCTTCTCGACTGGAACTCCCGCGAGGTCTGCCCACGCCAGCCGGTAGACGGCGAGCTGGAGCGGGTCGGCCGACTGCTGCTGGTTCGTCTTCCAGTCGACGACCAGGAACCCGCCGTCGTCCTCGGTGTAGACAGCATCGATCCGGCCGCGGACCACCTGGCCGTCGAGGACCAGCGCGAACGGCGCCTCGACCGCGTGGGGTGCCCGGTCGGCGAACTCGCCGGCCTCGAACGACGCGACCAGCTCGCGGAGGTCCTCGTCGCTGTCGATGCCGGCGTCGGCGCGCCCCGGCAGCTCGTCGGGGTCGAAGAGATGCTGCTGGCCGAAACGCGACTCGACCCAGGCGTGGAAACGGGTGCCGAACCGTGCCGAGGGAGACGGCGGCCGCGGCATCGGGCGGGCCAGCTCGGAAGCGAACGTCTCAGGGTCGTCGCGCAGCCGGGCCACCGCCGTGGCCGACAGGCTGGACGGCAGCCTCACCGCGACGTCCTGGGACCGCGCGGCCCGCGCCTCCGCGAGCAGCCGGTCGATCTCGCCGTCCCACTCCGCGACCGTCGACTGCGCCACGAGATCGAGGTCGTGGTCGGCGGCCGACGGGTCGGCTGCGCGCACCACATCCGCGGCCGCCAGCCGCAGCTGCTGTTCACGTCCGGCTCCCTGGACCGGCCACGGACGGGACGGGTCGATCGCGTCGTAGGGGTGGGCGGCACCCTTCGCCGGCTTGTCGAGCCATTGCCCGGGCAGCTCTCCCCACGCCGCGAGCTGGTCGCGAACCACCACCTGGTAGTCGGAGGGGCCGAACGGGGTGGTGCGCGGGTTCCAGAGGTACGACGTGACTGAGAGCCGGTTCGCGGCGCGCGTGAACGCGACGTATCCCAGGCGCAGCTCCTCCTCGGCGTCGTGGGCGCGGGTGGCAGCGCGGTAGGCGTCGAGCGCGTCCTTGTCGTACCCGGCGAGCTGGGGCAGGTCAGCCGCGTCGCCGCGCAGCGGTGCCGGGAGGATGGCGGGTGACGACGTCCAGAGCGTGCGCGACCGGTTGCTCGGAAACCGGGTCTCACAGACGCCGACGAGGAACACCGAGGACCACTCGAGGCCCTTGGACCGGTGGACCGTCAGCAGCTTCACCGAGTCGGCCGCGGTCGGAGTGGCGACGTCGAGGCCGTTGCCCTGGTCGTCCTCGGCTGTGAGGAAGGCGAGCAGCGCCGGTAGCGTGACGTCACCGTCGACCGACCGGAACTCAGCCACCGCCTTCACGAACAGGTCGAGGTTGTCGCGCCGGGCCGCGGCTGCGGGGCTGACGGCGGACGCCAGCTCGATGTCGACGCCGGTCGTGTCGACGATCCGACGTACGACGTCGAGGAGCGGCTCGCCCACGGCCGAACGGAGCTGTCGGAGCTCACCGGCGAGCAGCGTGAACCGATCGCGTGCCTCGCGGGAGTAGTCACCGTCACCGGGCGACTCGAGAGCGTCGCTGAGGGTCGGGATCTCGGCCGGGTCGATGCCGTCGGCGATATGGAGGAGCTCGGACGCGACGTCGGCGTGCTCGACCCGCCCCCGCCGCCCGGCGAGGCGGGCCGCGCGATCGCCGAGCAACCGCAGGTCACGCGGGCCGATCGCCCACCGGGGGCCCGTGAGCAGCGTCAGCAGCGCGGCGTTGTCGGTGACGTCGTGCATCAGGGTGAGGATCGCGACGACCTCGGCGACCTCGGGCAGGCGGATGAGTCCGGAAAGTCCCACGATCTCGACTGGCACCCCGGCGCCGGTGAGCGCGTCGAAGACGTCCTCCGCGTGGGCGTTGTCACGGGTGAGGACGCCGATGTCGGACCAGGCCGTGCCGGCCGACTCGTCATGGGCCTGCGTGATCGCCTCGACCAGCCAGGCGAGCTCGTCGAGATGGCGCTCGAAGACACGCGTCTCCACGACACCGGTCGCTGCGTCCGGCTTCGGCTCCAGCGCGGCGACCTGCTCGCCGTACTTCTGCAGCAGTGGCGCTGCGAGCCGGTTGGCCACCTCGAGGACGCGTCGGTCCGACCGCCGGTTGACGGTGAGGGGGAGGATCGGCGGCCGGCCGCGAGCCGCGGGGAACGTCTCTCCGAAGCCGAGGATGTTGGAGACCGACGCCCCGCGCCAGCCGTAGATCGCCTGGTTGGGGTCCCCCACGGCCGTCACCGGGTGGCCGAGGCCGGTCGCCTCGTCCGGCCCGGAGAACAGCCGCGCCAGCATCACCGCCTGCGCGACCGAGGTGTCCTGGTACTCGTCGAGGAGCACGACCCGGAACCGCTCGCGCTCCAGGGCGCCGACGTCCGGTTGATCGAGGACGAGGCGGGCGGCCAGCTCGATCTGGTCGGAGAAGTCCATCAGGCCGAGGTCGCTCTTGAGCCTGCGGTAGCCCTCGACCAGCTCGAGGAGCTCGCCGCGACGGTCGATCGCGTTCATCGCCTTCTCGCAGGCCTCGCGATGGCCCTTGCGGTCCTTGCCCGCCAGCTCGGCGTCGCGGGCCGTCTCGAACCCGGCACGAGCCTCGGTGTCGATGCGACGGACGTCATCGGGCCCGACGAGGTGCTCGCTCATGGCGGAGTCGAGCGCCAGCAGGTTCTGGATCGCGGTCGGCGCGTGGTCGGTGAGGTGGTGGACGTCGCCGGTGAAGCGCTCGACCACGCGGGCGCCGAGCTGGTAGCGCGACGCGTCGGAGACCACTCGCGTCTCGGGCTCGTGGCCGATCCGCAGCCCGTGATCGACGAGCAGCCCTGCTGCATAGGCGTGGTACGTCGCCACGACCGGCTCGAGCACCTCCTCGGCCTCGTCGCCGACGTCGGTGGCCTCCGGCCGGTCGCTCCCGAGCAGACCGGCGTGGTCGAGGGCGCCGTGGATGCGGCGCCGAAGCTCGGCGGCGGCCTTGGTCGTGAAGGTCAGGCCCAGCACCTGCTCGGGTCGGACCTGCCCGGTGGCGACCAGGTAGACGACGCGGGCGGCCATCAGCGCGGTCTTGCCCGAACCGGCCCCGGCGATCACGACGGCGGGCTCCAGCGGCGCGGTGATCGCCGCCCACTGCTGCGGGCTGTGCTCGAAGTCGAGGCCCATCAGCGCCGACAGCTCGGCGGGCGTGCCCACGTGAAGCGTCGTCTCGGTCATTGCACCGTCACCGATCCCGCACCCTTGACCGGGCACAACGCCACGAACGAGCACTCGCGACAGTGTGGACCTGCCACGGCTGGGAAGTTCTCGGCCCGCAGGAGGGCCGCCGCCCGCTCCATCTCGACCCGCAGCGCCTCGCGCCGGGGGTCGCCGTCGTGCTGGGCGTCCTGCGCCTGGACCTTCGCGGAGTCGCCGCCGTCGGTCAGCCCGAGCTGCACCAGCTCCGCTCCGCCGGCCCGCGCGGCGTCGGTCGCCGCCGCGAACGCGCCTTGCTCGACGGCGTACTGGTAGAGCCCGAGCTGCCGGTCGCCCGCCACGGCGGGGCCGGTGGGCGCGGTGCGCGAGGTCTTGAGGTCGACGACCACCACGTCACCGTCGGCGTCGATCTCGAGCCGGTCGGCGTAGCCGTCGAGGCGCACCCGCTCCCCCGAGTCGAGCTCGACCTCGGCGCTGAAGCCCTGCTCGAGTCCGACCAGCTCGCGTGGGTTGGCAGCGTGCCAGGCCAGGAGGCGCGCGAGCGCCGCCCGGAGCCGGTCGTGCTCCCGGGCCTTCGACCACGGGGTGCGGAAGGACAGCCGTTCCCAGACCGCGTCAACCTCCACCATGAGGGCGTCAAGGTCGGCGGGGAGGTCGCCCGACGCCACCCGCTGCGCGAGCGCGTGGACGATCTGGCCGAGGTTGGCCGACTGGTGGGCCACCTCGACCCCGCCGGCCTCGGCCTGCAGGAACCAGCGGGTCGGACACGTGGCGACCTCGTTGAGCATGCTGGCCGACACCGGCACCGGCCGGTCGGGTTCGCGCACGGGCCGGTCGGCGAGCGTGGGAGCGCGAGTGCCCCACCACGATGCCGGATCGGCCTGCGGCACGAGTGGTCGTCCGCCGACCTTCTCGCCGGCGAGCCGGGCCAGCCGCCGCGCCGCGGCCGCGCGCAGCGGGTGGGGGGTCTCCGGGTCGGAGACGGTCCGCCGCAGGTCGGCCACCAGCCCGGCGAGCGACAGTGGTCGCGTGGGCCGACCGTCGACGCGCAGCGGAGTCACCCCGAGCTCGTCGAGGAACCGGGAGGGCTGCTCTCCCTCGTCGTCGGCGGACGCGACCGCCGTGACCACCAGCCGGCGGCGGGCACGGGTGCACGCGACGTAGAAGAGCCGCCGTTCCTCCTTGAGCAGCTCGCGGGGCGTGAGCGGCTCGACCAGCTCGCCACGCCCCTCGTGACTGTCGATCCGGTCGGAACGCAACAGCGTCGACCGACGCCGCAGGTCCGGCCAGCTCTCCTGCTGCACGTGGGTGACGACGACGAGCTGCCACTCGAGCCCCTTCGACCGGTGGGCGGTGAGCAGCCGTACGGCTGAGCCGCGCACGCCGCGCTCGGCGAGCGTGTCCGCGGGGATCTGCTGCGCGAGGAGGCTGTCGAGGAACTCGCGGACGCCGAGATGGTCGGTGCGCTCCTCGGCGCGAGCCGCGGTCTCGAACAGCGCGCACAACGAGTCGAGGTCACGATGGGCACGGCGCGCCGCGGCGCCGCCCAGGTCGACCGACCGTCGCAGCCGCTGCGGCCATGACGTGCCCGACCAGAGGTCCCACAGGACCTCCTCGGCGGGAGCCCCGTCGCCCAGCCGGTCGGCCCCCCGCCGCAGCAGGTCCGCCAGGGCGCGCGCGGCGGCTGCCTCGGGCCCGTCGAGACCGTCGAGGAAGCCACGCTCCACGACCGTCCGCCGGAGCAGGTCACGCGACGGGGCGGGCGCGCGACCCTCCTCGGCCGCCCGTGCCTTGTCGCGCTGTCGCACCAGCCGCAGCAGTACCCGGACGTCACCCGCATCGAGGCCGCCGAGCGGCGAGAGCAGGAGCCCCTCGGCCCGGGCGGCGTCGACCTGGTCGACCGACTGGTTGTCGGGGCTGTCGGGGTCGTCGAGGTGGACCACGGCGCGCAGCGCGTCGAGCAGGGGCCGGACCGCGGGGTCGCGGGTGAGGGGCAGGTCGTCGCTCGCGACCTCGACCGGCACCCCCGCGGCCGCGAGCGCGCGGCGCAGCGGTGGGATGTGGGTCTGGCCCGACCGCACGAGCACCGCCATGTCGGACCAGTCGAGGCCGTCCTCGAGGTGCGCCCGGCGCAGCAGGTCGGCGAGGTGCTCGGCCTCGGCGCGGTCGGTGTCGAACGTGCGGATCTCGACCCGACCCTCACCGTGCGGTCCCTGCTCCGCCACCGGGTGACCGAACGCGGCCGACGTGGCCGCGTCGAAGCCGGAGTACCCGATCCGCGCCGAGACGCGGGCGGCGGCGAGGGCGAGCCGGGGGCCGAACCGTCGCGTGTGCCGCAGGACGACCACCGGGGCGCGCTCGCCCGCCACCGTGGGGAAGGCGTCAGGGAACTCCTGGATGCCGCGTACGTCGGCACCGCGGAAGCCGTAGATGGACTGGTGCGGGTCGCCGACCACGACCAGGTCTCGCCCGTCGCCGGCGAGCTCCTGGAGCAGCGCGACCTGACCGGGGTCCGTGTCCTGGTACTCGTCGACGTAGACGTGGCGGTACCGCCGCCGAAGCTCGTCGCGGTGCGCGGTGGCCTCGATGACCGCGCGGCGGATCAGGTCGGCGTAGTCGGTGGCTCCGAGATTGTCGAGCACGGTGAGGTACTGGTCGAGGAACGCCCCCGCCGCGACGAACTCGGGCAGGGAGTGCCGTTCGCCGAGGGCTCTCAGCTGCGCACCGTCGAGCTGCTTCTCCCTGGCCCGACTCAGCACAGCCTGCACCTCCCGCACGAACCCGTGCGTTCCGAGCGCCCGTTGCAGGGAGTCCGGCCACCGGACCGACTCGGGCGACTCGGTGAGGAGCTCGCGCAGCACCACGTCCGCCTCGGGCGCCGACAGCAGCCGCAACGGTGCGTCGTAGAGGCCGGTCGGGCTGTAGGCCCGGATCAGGCCGTAGGCGAACGAGTGGAAGGTCTGGCACAGCGCGGCCCCGGTGGTGCGCCCCACCCGAGCGGTGACCCGGTCACGCAGCTGCTCCGCCGCCTTGCGGGAGAACGTCAGGGCCAGCACCGACGCCGGGTCGGCGCCGGCCTCGATCCGCCGCGCGATCGCCTCGACGAGCGTCGTCGTCTTGCCGGTGCCAGGGCCGGCGAGCACCAGCAGCGGGCCACCCGGGTGGTCGACCACGGCCTGCTGGTCGCGGTCGAGCTCCAGCGGCACCGCCGCCGGAGCTTGGTCGCGCACGAGGCGGTAGGTCGTCACGGACCCACCTCATCACGCGCTGCCGACAGCTCGACCGCGACCCGCTCAGGCGTCGTCGTCGACCCAGCCCGCCGCCACGAGCGCGGTGCGGGTGCTCGCGTAGCCGAGCCCGCGGTAGGCCTCGAACTCGAGGTCGCCGAACTTCTGGCGCAACGTCGAGGACCGCGGGAAGTCGGCGTTGACGAGCCCGAACGACTGCACGTTCGGCGGCAGCACCGACCACCAGTCGGTCTCGTCGGAGTCCTCCGCCGGCGGCCCGGTGCGGACCGCCTTCACGACGACCACGTCGAGCCCGCCGCCCTCGTACCGGCGCATCCACGGCGGCTGCTCCTCGTACCGCACCCGGCGCAGATCGATGTTGAGGTCGGCACGGACCACGCCGATCGCGTCTCCCACCGCGGACCAGGTGTCGACCGGGTCGTTGCTGGCGTCGAGCACCAGCACCCGCCCGCCGGTCCCCTCGCAGACGCAGTGTCGTACGCACTCCACGAGCCCGGTGTTGTCGAGGTGGCCGCCGTCGCTCACGTAGATCCAGCGGAAGTCGGCCGACGTCCTGCCCACCCCCTCGAGAGCCACCTGCCACAGCCCCGGCTTGGCCGTCATCCAGAGGAAGCTCGGCCCCTGCGGCGGCACCTGCGACTGCGTCGTCGTGTGCATCGGGTTGCGCACCCACGAGCCCACGCGAGCGTTGAAGAGCGCGAGCAGGAAGCGGTACGGCGCCATCTGCGCGGCGTACCGGCCCATCAACGGCGACACGGCGGCCCCGCTGACCGCGACCGACGCCATGACCGACACCCGACCCGGGCCCGCGAAGTCCTCGTAGTCCTGGGTCCCCACGCTGACGCGCCGGCCCTCCTCGCGGTGGACGTCGACGGTGGTCGGACCGAGGACGAGCGGGAAGCCGCCTCGCATCGAGGGTGCCTCGTTGGCCGCCCTGGAGTTCAGGGTCGTGACGACGTGCAGCCGCGGGCCGACCTGGCTGCCGGGCTCGTCCAGGGCCGAGAACCGGTAGACGGCGCCCGGGGCGAGCTCGGCGGCCCTTCCCGTCGGCGTCCCGCCCGGACCCGCGTCGTCGTCGACCCCGACGGCGAAGGCGTCGCTGAGCCGCGAGCGGTAGAAGCCGTGCAGCGACGTCGCGTTCGCGTCGACCAGCGCGCCGAGGATGCAGGCGAACACGCTCAGCCCCACCGCCCACACCAGGTGGGTGCCACTCATCTCGGTGAGGAAGCCGAACGTCCACAGGACCACGAGGTACGTCGACACGAGCAGCACGATCAGGAGCGGCAGCCAGGTCAGGAGCACCCGGGTGACCCGCGTCCGCCACGTGGCCGCGGCGGCCCTCTCCGGGCTCGGCCCGAGCCGCAGCAGTGCAGCCACGACCGCGATCAGCGCGCTCACGCCGACGACCTGGCCCGGCAGGGCGGTGTCCTGGGACACGCCCGTCACGTCCTCGGTGTCGGTGCCGGCCACGTCGAGGGTCACGGGGTCGGCCGTGCGGGTGATCGTGACGTCCTGACCGCAGGCGCCGGCAGACCCCTCCTGCTCGACGCCAGGGCTGAGACGGGCCAGCCGGTCGAGGCTGGCCACGGTCGCGTTGAGGTCGGTGCGGAAGGCGACGGTGCAGCGCTCGTCGGTGCCGAACCCGACGGCCCGGAGCACCGAGGCACCCAGCGTGGTCGGCTCGTTGTGCGTGGTCAGGTGGGTGAGCCCGGCGACCGCCCCAGGCAGGCCGACCGCGACGAAGAGCCACCCGACCCCGCCGAACACGAGCGCGGTGCGCCAGCGGGACGCCGTCTCGAGCCGCTGCAGGGCACCGGCGTGGACCGGCAGGTCGTCGGACTCGTCGCTCGGTGCGTCGAACGCCGAGGTGGCGCGCCAGCCGACCAGCGTCAGCAGCCCGATCCCCAGCAGGCAGAGCAGCGGCAGGCCCAGGACCGGCCACCAGTCCCACCACTCGGTCCAGGTCGGCGCCAGGTCGACGAGCTCGTCGCGCCCGTTCTTGCGGCCGTCACCGAGGAAGCCGAGCGAGGACGCGACCAGGGCCGCCAGCCACGCCAGGATCCGCAGCACCAGGCCGAGGATCAGGAGGTTGACCGCCGCCCCCATCACCAGGGACACCAGGCCGTCGCGGGTTCGCCAGGTGGGCTCGAAGAGATAACGGGTGTGGCGCCGCAGGCGCTCCAGCTCCGGTGACCCGGTCGCGTAGGCGGTCCGCCAGCTGCTCGGCGTCGTACGACGCGACCCGTCGGGTCGGAACGCACGCCGTAGCGCGAGCGCCGCGGCGATGTAGCTGCCGCCGCTGACTGCGAAGACGTGCGGCTCGTGCTCGGGCCCGACCACGTGCAGCGGCTCCGCGGTGTCCTGCACCGCCTGGTGCCCGCCGAGCACGAAGGCCGCGGCCCGGATCCCGCCGCCCGACGCCCCGATCGCGAGCAGCCGCGGATCGTCCGCCACGGGCAGGTCGGCCGCCGCTCCCACGGAGTCGGGCGCACCGACCGGTCGCCGACGGGGGTCGACCTGCCGACCTCCGGCGCGGCTCAGGCTCCACGCGAGGAGCAGCAGCGCGAACCCCTCGACCAGCGCTCCGACCGACGCCACCTCGCCCCAGCCCCAGTCGCCGTACGCCGCGACCGCCACCGCGGCCACCACCGCCACGACGACCGCGGCCCGCAACGCCCACAGCGGGGTGAGCGGCCGCCGACCGTGCTCGTCCGGGACGAACGCCCGGTGCTCCGCCGCCAGCACCAGGCACACGAGCTGGGTCGCCACGAGCAGCAGCACCAGGCAGAGCGTGCTACGGCTCCAGAGCTCCGGCCGGTCCATGCCGGCCGCGACGTCGATCGCACCCACGACGTTCAGGACCGCGATCAGGATCAGCAGCGCGGCCGGGACCGCGGCCGTGCGCGCCACGAGGTGGGCCACGTGCGACTCGGCCCCGGCAGCCGCGACGACCTGGTCGGCCGACGCGTCGACCCTCTCCATCCGGACCGTCGGTGCCGGTCCCCGGTCGCTCCCGGCTGGCAGGCTCTGCTGCGGAGTCTTCGATCCCGAGGGGTCCACGTCATCCCCGTTCGCCCGGCGGCCCCACCGGTCGCCTTCCCCGATGGTGCCGAAGGGCCGGACCGGCGACAAGGCTTTTGGGCGACGATCGGGGGCACCGGCTTGCGCCGGCGACCCGGCCTAGGGTGTCGGGCATGACCGAGTCCGACGACAACGCGACGTCCGTCGAGGTGCTGGTGACGGGCCTCGACCAGGCCCACGCCGCGATCCTGGCCGTGACCGACGACCAGCTCAGCCTTCCGACCCCGTGCGAGGAGTGGGACGTCGCCCGGCTGCTGGCACACCTGGCCCACAGCCCCGGCACCATGCTCGAGATGGCGCGCGGCGGGTCCCCCGACTGGGCGACGTTGCCGGAGCAGGTCGACGATCCCGCCGCGGTCTTCCGCAGCGGTGCCGACGAGCTCGTCGCCCACTGGCGCCAGACCGACGAGCCCGCCGACTGGCAGATCGCCGAGGTCGCCGTCCACACGTGGGACCTGGCGACCGCGACCGGCCAGCCCGTCGACCGGCTCGACCCCGCGGTCGCGGAGCGCGGCCTGGCGTTCATGTCCGCGGTCCTCAAGCCGGAGATGCGCGGCGAGGTGTTCGCCCCGGAGCGCCAGGCGCCCGACGGCGCCTCGGCCTACGAGCAGATCGCCGCCTTCGCCGGTCGCGACGTCGGCTGAGTCCGCTCAGCCGAGGTCGACGATGGCCGCCACCGGGCCGCCACCGTCGGGTCCCTGGTGGGCGGCCGACACCGAGACGAACACCGCAGGGTCACCGGTGACCGCGGCTGTGACGCCACCGACGCACGCCTTGATCTGGCGGTGCCAGTGGACGTCGGAGTCGTCGAGCATGGCGTTGCGGCGACCGCGGACCTGACCGTCCTGCGACACCTCGCACTTGAGGAAGACGTTGACCAGCTTGCCGTCGAGGTCGGACGTGTGCGGCCGTTCCGGGAGGTCGAGCCCGGCTGAGCGGATCGCCTCCCAGATGCCGTCCTGGTCGAGTGCGTCCTTCATGACGGAGTGACCGACTGCGTACCGCCCGCCGACATCCGGTGCGTTGCCGACCACCACGACCTGGGCGACGTCGAGCTCGACACCCGAGGAGCACGACGCCACGGCCGAGAACAGCGAGCGGTCGTGCATCACGTCCTCGTCGGTCGGCATCTCGATCTCACCCAGCGCGACCGCGATACCGAGCGCGGTGGTGCCGTTCGAGAGGTCCATCGACTCGTGCGTGTGCTCGGTCCACACCGTCTTGCCGCGGGACTTGGCGTCACGGATCGTGTGGACCGTGAGCAGCGGGGTCTTGGTCTGGACGTAGTGCACGTCGGCAGGGTCGCTGATGCCGGCCTTCTCCATCGCGACCTTCACGGCGTCCGCCACCTTGCTGATCATCGCCACCCGGCCGATGTCCTCCGGCAGCAGCCGCTCGCTCATCGCGAACCCGACGGTCAGCCGCGGCTCGTCGACCGGCTCGGCGTCCACCGTCGCGAAGATCGTGGCGTGCGGGCTGATGACGCCGTCGGTGCCGCCGGACCACACGATCGGGACCTGCTTCACCGCCTCCGGGTCCGCACCTTTGTCGACGAGCACCTCACGGAACGCCCGGTCGGAGATGATCCGCGTGTAGTCGTTCACCCCGCCGTTGCCCTCGGTCTTGCCGATGATCGCGATCACCCGAGAGGCCTCCATCACCCCGTCGTCGATCAGCGTCGCCAGCTCACTGGCGTCGGCGACCGAGTGGATGGGGACCTTGCGGACCTCGATGGCGCTGGGCATGGCGGCTTCCTTTCGGTGGTGCTTTCGGTCTTCAGTCGGGTACGACGACGGTGCCGGCCCGGCCCGCGACGGCGTCGCGGATCCGGGAGAGCTCGGTGATGGCGGCGAGCCGGCCGCCCTGGTCGACGAACCGGCACGCGGCCTCGACCTTCGGCCCCATGGATCCCGACGCGAAGTGGCCCTCCGCGAGGTGCTCCCGCATCCGGCCCACGGTGACCTCGCCGAGGGGCTCGGCCTCGGGCGTGCCGTAGCGCAGCACGGCGTGGGGCACGTCCGTGGCGACCACGAGCACGTCGGCGGAGACCGTCAGGGCGAGCAGCGCCGCGCCGAGGTCCTTGTCGATGACGGCCTCGACACCCCGCAGCACGCCGTCCTCGGAGACGGTCGGGATCCCGCCGCCGCCGTTGGCCACCACGACGTACCCGGCGTCGACCAGGGCGCGCACGGTCGGCCCGTCGAGCACCTCGAGCGGCTCGGGTGAGGCGACGATCCGGCGCCACCCCTTCTCGCCGCGGTCCTCCCAGTGCTCGCCGTGCTCCATCAGCTGCCGTGCCTCGGCCTCGGGCAGGAACCGGCCGATCGGCTTGGTCGGCCGCGTCAGTGCGGGATCGTCGGCAGCGACCAGCGTGCGCGTGACGACCGTGGCGCTGGCATGGCGGAGCCCGCGGCCCGCGAGCTCGTTGTCGAGCGCGTTCATGAGGGTGAAGCCGAGCGTGGCCTGGGTCTGGGCGCCGCACCAGTCGAGCGGGACCGGCGGCACGACGGCCGCCGCCAGCTCGTTCTTCACCAGCAGGTTCCCGACCTGGGGGCCGTTGCCGTGGGTGAGGACGACGTCCCACTCCGCCTCGATCAGGTCGGCCACCGCGGACATCGCCACGGCGGCCGCCGCCTGCTGGTCGACGACCCGCGCGCGGCCGTCCGCGCTCGTCATGGCGTTGCCGCCCAGTGCCAGCAGGACCCTCATGCAGCGAACCTAGTGAACGGCGCCGCACGCCCACACCAGCAACACTTGGCAAGTCCCGGGGTGGCCCCTGTCAGGTTGTGCCAACCAGCGGCCACGCGTCACCAGGACCAGCGGATGCCGATCGTCCCCGGCCCGTAGCCGCGGGCCGACCGGAAGAGCGTGTGACCGCCGCCCAACGACAGCGGCGAGGTGATCTCCACGCCGTCGATCACGTCGACCGACTCGCAGGTCGCGGGCAGCCGGGCCGGGTCGAACCTGACCCACAGCACGATCTGGTGGGTGCGACGGCTCGCGAAGAAGCAGAGGCTGTCGTCCTCCAGCGGTACGCCGGGGAAGTCGATGTCCTCCTCCCCCATGGCGAGCTCCCCGCGGGCCAGCGGCCGGTCCAGGATCAGCTCGGCGACGTGCAACCGGTTGTCGGGGTCGAAGACCTGCCGCCCCACCCGGAAGCCCCTGCCCGGCCTGAACGCCGGGGGCGGATCGACGTCGCCGTCCATCGTCAGGATGGTCGCCGTCCGTCGGGCGCCGTCCCAGCGCCCCCGCCAGGTGGTGATCGACCGCAGCCGCCGCGCCGCGCCGCGCCCGTCGAGGTCGAGGATCAGGATGACCGTGTGGTCGGCGAGCTCGTCGTCGTGCGCGGTGAAGCCCAGCTTCGCCAGCGCCGTCCGTACCGCCTCGTCGCGTCCGCTCAGCTCGGCGACCGAGACCTCGGGCTGCGGCGGCGCCGAACGCCGTGGTGGCCCGAGCCGGTCGACGAGCGAACCCTCGTCGACCCCGAGCACCTCCTCCAGCGTGCGCACGGCATCGATCGACGACCGGCGCTCCGGCTCGCTGCGGCCGGACCGCCAGTAGCTCAGCGTGGCGAGGCTGACGGGCGTCGCGAGGTCCGTCAGCCGTCGATGCAGGTGCGTCAGGGTCACCCCGCGGTCCGAGATCGCCTCGTCCAACGCCTCGGCGAACGACGCGTCCTGCTGGTGCACGAGCGGCTTCTCGCTCATGTGGTAACTCCCCCCCGAGAGTGTCCCCCGTTGTCCTTGCCCCGCAGCCAGCCTTTCACACATGGGACGTGCCGATGTGTGAAGAGCCGCTTCCTAGACTCCCCGACAGGGGGGCTGGTGGACGTGTGTCCGCACCCTTCCGGGCGCCGGAGGATCGGGGGGATTCTCCGGCGCTCACCCCCGGCCGCCTCAGCGCGTCAGGTCCACCTCCGCGTGCCTCGCCCCGCCCGACAGCCGGGCGTAGCCAGGACCCCGGTCGAAGAACGCCTCGTCGGGCGCGGGTCGCCCGGCCCGCTCGGCCGCCGTCGCGTCGGCGTCGTACGTCGACGTGTCGTCCTCGGTGGAGCCGACGAGCACCACGCCGTAGTCCGCGAGCGCCGCCGTCGGCGACACCTTCTGCCACACGACGTCGCGGACCACGAGCGCCGGGTCGCGCCGCAGCGGGTCGCCCCAGCCGCCACCGCCCGTGGTCCGGACCCGGATCAGCTCGCCGGCCGCCACCGGTTCGGCGTCGGCGAGGGCGTCGACCTCACGCTCGCGCGGCCCGCCGGGATCGATCGTGACCTGGAACGGCGCGCCGGCCCGGCCACCCTTGACCCCCCAGCAGGCCAGGATCGACCGGTCGGCGATCGACATGAAGTGCGCGTCCTTGAGCATCCGGATGTGCTTCTCGTAGCCCAGCCCGCCGCGGAACTCTCCCGCGCCGCCCGAGTCGACCGCGAGGGACAGCGACTCGACGAGGAACGGGAAGCGGGACTCCGTGAACTCCGTGGGGAGGTTCCTCGAGTCGGGGACGACGTGGATGGTGTCCTCGCCGTCGGCGTAGTAGCGGCCACCGGAGCCACCGCCGAGCACCTCGCGCATGAGGTACGGGCGACCGTCGCGGTCCTCGCCGTAGACGCCGGTGTAGCGGATCGTCTCCTGGTCGGCGGGCATCCGGCCGTCGACCGCCTTGGCGACCACCCCGGCGAGCACGCCGAGCAGCCGCAGGATCACGAACGTGCGGGCGTTGGTCGGCGCCGGGAAGACCGGTGTGATCAGCGTGCCCGGCTCGGGGAACCGCATCTCGATCAGTGGCACGACGCCCTCGTTGACGTCGAGCTCGGCCATCCGCTCCGGGGTGTCGGCGAGGTTGCGCAGGATGGGCGCCAGCCACTTGGTGAGGAAGACGCCGTCGCTGTAGTCGCCGCAGTGGTTGATCGGACCCTTCGCCTGCGGGCCGGTGCCGTCGAAGTCGAGCACCAGCCGCTCCCCGTCCGGGTCGTCGGCGGCGGTGCGGGTGAGCGTGATCCGCTGCGTGTGCAGCATCGGCTCGTCGACGCCGTCGTGCTCGGCGTAGTCCTCCCACGTCCAGCTGCCCACGGGGATCTTCGAGAGGATCTCGCGACGGTAGGTCTCCGTGGTGCGGCCGATGATCGCGTCGAAGGCCGACTCGACCGCCGGCACGCCGTACCGGTCGAACATCTCGCCGAGCCGGCGCGCGCCCATCAGGCAGGCCGAGCACTCCGCGTCGAGGTCGGCGGCCAGCGACTCCGGCATCCGCGAGTTGCGCGTCATGATCGCCAGCGCGCTCCGGTTGGGCACACCGGCGTCCCAGAGCTTGATGGGCGGCACCATCAGCCCTTCCTCGAAGACGCTCGTCGCGTGGCTCGGCATCGAGCCCGGGACGGCGCCTCCGATGTCGTCGTGGTGACCGAAGGCCTGCACGAACGCGACCACGCTCCCGCCGGAGAACACGGGGACGGTCACGCACAGGTCGGGCAGGTGCCCGATCCCGCCCTCCGAGCGGTAGACGTCGTTGTGGAAGAAGACGTCGCCCTCGCGCATCTCCTCGATCGGGAAGTCACGCGCGACCGGGTGCACCAGCGCGGAGTAGGAGCGGCCGGTGAGCTTGCGCAGCAGCCGGTCGTGGATGCCGGCGCGGAAGTCGTGCGCGTCGCGGATCATCGGGCTGCGGCTGGTACGGGCGATCGCGGTCTCGACCTCCATCTCCACGCTCGCGAGCGAGCCCTGGACGATCTCGGTGAGCACCGGGTCGGCGCTCGCGCCGGCGTCGTCGGTGAGGAACCCGAACGGGAACTGGGTCGGGGCGCGGCGGCTCATGCGCGCTCCCTCGTCACGATCAGGTTCAGGTAGTCGTCGACCCGGACCTCGAAGCCGGGGTGGACCGGCACCGTGGACCCGTACTCCTCGATGATCGCCGGGCCGTTCAGCGAAGCCCCTGGCGGGAGCTCGCTGCGCTGCACGATCACGGTGGCGACGTACCCGTCGTCGGCGTCGAAGCAGACCGGCCTGGTGACACCGGTGGTTGAGGAAGGCGCGTTGGCGCCTGTCTCGAAACCTCCGGTGGCCCGACGACGACGGATCTCGGGACGCTGGATCGGGCCGATGCCGGACACCCGCAGGTTGACCCACTCGACCTGCTGGCTGGGGTCGGCGGCGAAGTCATAGCCGTAGAGGGCCCGGTGCTCGGCGTGGAACCGGTCGGCGACCTCAGCCGCCGTGCGCGGGTCGAACGCCCCCTCCGGCACCGGCACCCGCACCTCGAACGCCTGCCCGAAGTAGCGCAGGTCGGCGGTCCGGGCGAAGCCGTGCTCGTCGTCGGGGAACCCCTCGGTCCGCAGCGCGGTCGCGGCGCGGCCCTCGAGCTCGTCAAAGGTCCGGGCGACCTCGGCGTGGTCGAGCCGGTCGGCCAGCGTCACGTGGGTCTGGACGTAGTCGTTCTTGACGTCCACGGTCAGCAGCCCGAACGCCGACACGTTGCCCGGGTTCGGAGGCACCAGCACGGTCGGGATCCCGAGGACGTCCATCAGCCGGCACAGCAGCAGCGAGCCGGAGCCGCCGAACGTGGTCAGGGCGAAGTCGCGGACGTCGAGCCCCCGCTTGACGGTCACCTGCCGCAGCGCGTTGGCCTGGTTCCACGCGGAGATCTCCAGGACGCCGACCGCCGCGGCCTCGACGGTCAGCCCGAGCCGTCCGGCCAGCGTCTCCAGCCCGTCGCGTGCCGCGGCTGCGTCGAGCGGGATCTCCCCGCCGAGCAGGTGCGGCGGGATCCGGCCGAGGACGAGGTGGGCGTCGGTGATCGTGACGGCGCCGTCGGAACCGCCCTTGCCGTAGCAGAGCGGGCCGGGATCGGCGCCCGCCGACTGCGGCCCGACCTTGAGGGTCCCCTCGGGTGAGACGTGCGCGATCGAGCCGCCGCCCGCGCCGACCGTGACGACGTCGATCATCGGGATCTTCGACGGGTAGGCCCCCACGCTGCCCTCGGTGGTCAGCGTCGGCTCACCGTCGATCACGACGCTGACGTCGGTCGACGTACCGCCGCCGTCGCTGGTGAGGACCTTGTCGTAGCCGGCGACCTTGGCTATCAGCGCCGCGCCCAGGGCACCGGCGGCCGGCCCCGACAGCACGGTCGTGATCGGCTGGTGCACGACCTCGTCGGCGCTGAGCACGCCGCCGTTGGACTTCATGACGTAGAACGGGATGCGGCGGTCGTCACGACGGTCGTACTGGCTGGTCAGCCGGGCCGTGATGTTGGAGACGTACGCCGAGAGCCGCGGCTTGACCGCGGCGTCGACGAGGGTCGTCATGGCGCGTTCGTACTCGCGGTACTCGCGCAGCACCTCGCTGCTGATCGAGACCACCGCATCGGGGTGCTCCTCGGCGAGGATGTCGCGCATCCGCTCCTCGTGCTCGGCGTTGGTGTAGGCGTGCAGGAAGCAGACGCCGAGGGTGGTGATGCCGCGGTCGCGGAACCAGCGCGCGGTGCCACGGGCGCCGGCCTCGTCGAAGGACCGCACCTCCGCGCCGGTGAAGTCGAGCCGGCCCTCGACGCCACGCACCAGGTCGCGCGGCACGATCCGGTCGGGCTTCACCCAGAAGTAGGAGTTGCCGTAGCCGTCGGGCACGGACTGCCGCGCGATCTCCAGCATCGCCTCGTAGCCGGCCGTCGTGACGAAGCCCAACCGGTCGACCTTGCCCTCCAGCAGCTGGTTGGTCGCGACCGTGGTGCCGTGGCTGACCGCCGTGATCGCGTCACCACCGGCACCGAGCAGGCCGAGCACCTTCTCGATCCCGTCGAGGAACCCGTCCGCAGGGTTCGCCGGGGTGGACGGCGTCTTGGTGGAGACGGCGGCACCGGTGTCCTCGTCGACCGCGACCACGTCGGTGAACGTGCCGCCGGTGTCGATGCCGATCCGGATCCGCTGAGCCATGGGTCGATTCAAGCCGGGTCGCGAGGCGGCGGCCACGGCACATCCTGCCGACCGGACGGGTGCCCGTTGTCAGGTTGTGCCGCAGGTCGACCCCTCAGGTGTCGGCCGGCCGCTCGTTGTAGACCCCGGCCGGCTCCTGCCCGCTCAGGTGCCCGATCGCCGCCATGATCTCGTCGGTGACCTCACGACGGGCGCGGCCGAGGGGTACGCCGTCGTACCGGTCGGTGAACGTGAGCGGCTCGCCGAACGCGACGGAGACCTTGGCCAGCCGCAGCCGGTTCGAGCCGACCGGCTGGATGTGCTGGGTCCCGGTGAGCCCGACCGGGACCACCGGGCAGCCGGCCGTCAGCGCGAGGTGGGCCACCCCGGTGCGCCCGCGGTAGAGCCGGCCGTCGCGGGAACGGGTGCCCTCGGGGTAGATCCCGAAGGCCTCGCCGCGGCCGAGCACCTCGAGCGCGGTGTCGAGGCTGGCCATGGCGGCCTTGGTGTCCTCGCGGTCGATCGGGAGCATCCCGACGCCCTCGAACCACCACCGGGTGGCAGTGCCCTTCACGCCGGTGCCCTCGAAGTAGTCGGACTTCGCGAGGAACACCACCTTGCGCGGCACCAGGATCGGGATGACGACGCTGTCCACGAAGCTGAGGTGGTTGCTGGCCAGGATGACCGGTCCCGTGTCGGGAACGTGCTCCACGCCGCTGACCCGGGGGCGCCACACCGCTGTGGCGATCGGCGGCAGCACCGCGTGGACCACCTCGTAGAGCATGGCCACATCATGCCGCGCCGGTCCGCCGCCCCGCGGCGGCGTCCCACCTAGTGCGCGCCGTCCACCCGGGACAGCACGTCGGTGAGCCGGGCAGCCCCGCGACGGGCCTCGGCGGCGCGTGCGGGGTCGTCCGCAGCGTCGCGCTGAGCCCGCGGTCGCCCGCCCGGCGGGCCTGGAGCAGCTCGTGGTGGAGAGCGTCGGTCAGCGGATCGGCGGTCACCGTCCGACGGTAGGGTGCCGGCTCGGCAGCGGCACCCGAAATAAGGTGAAGGGCCCTCATAGGTATGAGCTACAAGGGCCCTTCGATGGTGAGGCGCCCGACCCGAGGGCCGTGCTCCTCACCGGGCGACCGGTGCGGTGACGTCCCGATCGATGCGCTCCTCGACTCCGGTCCCAGCCAACCCCGTCACCGGGCGGCTGCGGTGTTCCCCGGCGAACCGGTTCCCACCGGATGGACCCTCGTCTCCGAGCCATCCCGCTCTCCCTTGCGGGAGTGCGTGAGAGAGTTCTATGTCCCGGCGGCCACCCCGCACAAGGGGTTCCGGCCAACTTTTCTCACATACTTCTGGTTCCGGCGAGTCGTCCCCAGGGCGACGGCCGGTTGCCCACAGGTTGACCCCGTTCGTCCACAGGAATCGCCGGGAGCTGTGGATCACGGGTCGCGTGGCCAGAGCACGTCGGCCCGGCTGTAGTGGCCCACCGCGTCGAACCACCGCTTCGCGCGCAGCGTCTCGCGCAGGTCGCAGTCGGCGACCACGATCCCCTCGGCGTCGTACAACGGACCGGCGAGCACGGAACCGGACCCGGGCGCCACGATCGTCGCCCCGCCGCGGCCGAACACCTCCCCGTCCGGCAGCGGCCAGGGGAAGTCGGGCGGGTACGCCGTGCGCGGCAGGTACTGCGGCACCGCCACCACGAACGCGCCCGCCTCGATGGCGATGCTGCGGATCGTCGCCTGCCACCCCTCCGAGTCGTCGGCGGTCGGGGCGACCCAGATCTGCGGACCGCCCTGGTAGACAGCCCACCGTGCGAGCGGCATCCGGTTCTCCCAGCAGATGAGACCGCCGACGCGTCCCACCGGGGTCGCGGAGACGTCCAGGTCGTCGCCGGCCCCGATCCCGTGGAACAGGCGTTCATGGTGGGTGGGCATCAGCTTGCGGTGACGTGACACGAGTCCGTCGGGCCCGACCACCAGCAACGTGTTGTAGACCGTGCCGGGCCGCTCCGACTCGCGCTCGTTGACGCCGATCGCGACGTGGACGCCCTGCTCGGCGCACGCGCCCGCGAGGGTGTCGACGACCGGCCCCGGGACGTCGATCGCGCTGCTCCACCACCGTTCCCAGAACTCGTCGGCCTGCTGGCCCGACGGCGACAGGTGCGCCCAGGCGTAGGACGGGTAGAGCGACAGGAACGTCTCAGGGAAGACGACGAGCTGCGCGCCCTCGGCGGCCGCGTCGGCCACCAGCGCGACGGTCTTCTCGAGCGTTGCCGCCAGGTCGAGCACCACCGGGGTCGCCTGGACCGCGGCGACCCGGACCGTCGGAAGAGTCTCCATGCCCCGGACGCTACGAGCGTCGGGGCCCGGCCGGTAGTGCAGAAGCTGGACCAGTGCCGGTCCTGCCGTCGAGCCATGCCGTCGGGCCATGCCGTCGAGCCGTGCGACGGAAATAGGTGAAGGGCCCTCGTGAGTATGAGTCACAAGGGCCCTTCGGTGGTGAGGGCTCCGGCACGAGGCCGGTGCCCTCCCCGATTGACCGGTACTGGTGATGCTCCCGATCGATGTCTCGTCTACTCCGGTCCCAGCCACCTCATCACCCGGCGGCTGCGGTGTTCCCCGGCGAACCGGTTCCCACCGGATGGACCCTCGTCTCCGAGCCATCCCGCTCTCCCTTGCGGAAGGGCGTAGGAGAGTTCTATGCCCCGTCGCCCCGTGGCCGCAAGGGGTTCACGCGAACTTTCTTCGGATACCGCTGGTTCCGGCGCGTCGTCCCCAGGAAGGCCCCGCGTTGTCCCCAGGTCGCGGGCCGATTGTCCACAGGTCCATCCACCGGCCTGTGGATTCCGGAGGGCCGATCCGACGCAGTGTGGCCGCCCTCGTGGCCCACATTTCCTGGGCGAGTCGAGCACTTCCTGGGTGAAGTTTCGGCCAGGAGGTGGTGGTTCCCGCTCAAGCGGGGGAACCGCCGGTGGCCGCCGCCACCGCCGCCTCGAACGCCGCCGCGATCTCCAGCAGCCGTCGGTCCTGGCCGTGCGGCGCGACCAGCTGGATGCCGACCGGGAGGCCCTCGGGCGTCCGGCCGCCCGGGACCGAGATCGCGGGGCAGCCGGTCACGGTGATGAGGTACGCCGACCGCATCCAGTCGAGGTAGGTCTCCATCGGTCGGCCGTCGATCTCGGCGGGGTACTCCTGGTCGGCCGGGAAGGGCGGCACCTGCGACGTCGGGAGCACCAGCACGTCGTACTGCGCGAAGAACCGGCGCATCGACTCGGCCAGCGTCGTGCGGCGCTCGAAGGCACGGGCGACGTCGGCGCCGGTGAGCCCCTCGCCCGCCCGGATGTTGTCCGCGAGCGCCGGCTTGATGTCGTCGGGGTGGCGGCGCAGCAGGTCGCCGTACGTCGCCTGGAAGTGCCAGGCCCGCAGCGTGCGGAACGTCTCGTCGGCTCCGGTCAGGTCGGGGTGGGCGTCGAAGACGGAGGCGCCCCATCGCACCATCAGCCGTCCGGCGCCCTCGAGGACGGCGGCGACCTGAGGGTCGACCGTGAGGGCGCCGTCCAAGTCGACCGAGTAGCCCACCCGCAAGCCGGCCAGGGAGCCCGCGAGCGGGGCGGCGAAGGTCGCGCCCGGGTCGCCCAGGGCGAGCGGCACCCGCGGGTCGGGGCCGGCGATCACGGACAGGAGCAGCGCGACGTCGGCCACGGTGCGCCCCATCGGGCCACCGACCGACGTCGTCTCCCACTGGTTGGCAGCCGGCCAGGTGGGGACACGCCCGAGCGACGGCCGCATGCCCACGACCCCGCAGAACGACGCGGGGTTGCGCAGGCTGCCGCCCATGTCGGAGCCCTCGGCGATCGGCACCATCCCGGAGGCCAGCGCGCAGGCAGCGCCGCCGCTGGACCCGCCGGCCGACCGGCTCGGGTCGATCGGGTTGCGGGTCGTGCCGAAGACCCGGTTGAAGGTGTGGGAGCCGGCGGCGAACTCCGGCACGTTCGTCTTGCCGACGAGCACCGCCCCCGCGTGCCGGATCCGCTCGACGACCAGGTCGTCGACGTCGGGGACGTGGTCGGCGAACAGCGGTGAGCCGTACGTCGTGCGCCACCCGGCCACCGCGTGGGTGTCCTTCGCGGCGTAGGGCAGCCCGTGCAGCGGCCCGACCCGGCCGCCGCGCGCGAGGTGCTCGTCGGCCGCAGCGGCGCCCGCGCGCGCCCGTTCCTCGTCGAGCGACACGATCGCGTTGAGCCGGCCGTTGCGCTCGGCGATCCGCTCGAGGTGCAGGTCGAGCAGCTCGCGCGCGGAGATGTCGCGCCGACGTACGGCCTCGGCCTGGGCGCTCGCGCTGGACTCGACGGTGATGCCGGGTCCGGTCACCGACGCCGGCCGATCAGCACGCCGAACGCCACCAGCGCGGCACCGACGGCCAGGCCGGTCAGGAAGTCGCGCTGGGAGGAGACCGCGGCGGGCCGAGCAGGTGCGGTGAACACCCCCGGCTCGGCCGGGGCGCCCCCGGTCTCGGCCAGTGCCGGCGCGGCGCCGGTCAGGACCGCGTCGACGTTGCCGAAGAACTCACCGGCCATCCGGCGGGACACGCTGGTGAGCATTCGCTGCCCGACCCCGCCGACCATGCCGCCGACGATCGCGTCGGCGTCGTAGCTGATCGTGGTCGCGCCGTCGTCGCCGGGAGCGAACCGGACGTCGACGGTCGCACCGATCGTTCCGGGCGCGCCCGCCCCGTCGAGCTTCATGACCAGCGACTCGTGGGGCGTCAGGTCGGTGATCACGCACGACCCGCTGTAGGTGCCCTTGATGGCGGCGACGCCGGCGGTGACCGTCATCGCGTAGGCGTTCTCACCGGTGGCCTCGAGGCGCTCGCACCCGGGGATCGTGCGGACCAGCACCGCCGGGTCGAGCAGCGCGTCCCAGGCCTGCTCGACGGGCGCGTGGAGGGTGTTCTCGCCGGTGAACTTCATGCGGTCTCCTCGGGGTCGGACGAGTGCTGGTGCCGCAGGGCGAAGAGCTCCGACGGCGAGATCGGCATGGCCGTGATCGGAAGGCGCTCGGCGTCCTCGATCGCCGCGGCGAACACGGCGGCGGACGGGATGACGCCGGCCTCCCCCGCGCCCTTGATGCCGAGCGGGTTGAGCGGGGACGGGGTCTCGAGGTGGTCGATGTCGATCGACGTCGGCACCTCGGTGACGTACGGCATGAGGAAGTCCATGAACGACGCGTTCAGGAGCTGGCCGGCATCGTCGTAGACCATCCGCTCGTAGAGGGCGCCCCCGACGCCCTGCGCGACGCCGCCGTGGATCTGACCCTCCACGATCATCGGGTTGATGAGGTGGCCGCAGTCGTGGACCACGGCGTACTTGAGGATCGTGATCTCGGCGGTCTCGGGATCGGTCTCGACGATCACCGCGTGCATCCCGGAAGCGAACGTCGAGCGCTCGGGCGAGTAGAAGTCCTTGCCCTCCAGGCCGGGCTCATCCCCCGGCGCGACCGGCGGCTTCCCGGGGTCGCCGACCGAGAACTGGGTGGCCGCCTTGCTGGCCTCGTCGAACGCGTAGCGCAGCGGGTTGGACAGGACCGCGACCGTGCCGAGGTCGATCTGAGAGTCCGTGCCCCTCACGCGGACGATGCCGTCGACGATCTCCAGGTCGGCCTCGTCGGCCTCCAGCGCCTCGGCCGCGATCCGCAGCGCCTTCTCTCGGGCGCGTAGCGCGGCCAGGTGGATCGCCGACCCGCTCATCACGGCCGCGCGCGACGCGAACGTGCCGACGGCGTACGGCATCCGGCGGGTGTCGCCGGTGACCACCTCGACGTCCTCGAACCGGACCCCCAGGGCGTCCGCCACGACCTGCGCGAACGCGGTCTGGTGCCCCTGTCCCTGGGTGGTCAGGCCGGTGGCGACCTTGACCTTGCCGGACGTCTCGACGTGCACGTGGGCGCCCTCGTAGGGTCCGACGCCGGTGCCCTCGACGTAGCACGCGAGGCCGATCCCGACCCGCCGCCCCTCGGCCGCCAGCTCCGCGCGGAACGCCGGGAACTCGTCCCAGCCGACGAGCTGCTTGAGCTTCTCCAGCGAGGCGGGATAGTCGCCGGAGTCGTACTCGAGCTCGCGGCCGTCCTGGAAGATCAGCCCCTGGTCGTAGGGGAACTCGTCGGGCTGGATGAAGTTGGCCGAGCGCACCTCGGTGCGGTCCTTGTCGAGCGCCGCCGCGATCGCGTCCATGGTGCGCTCCATGACGAAGCAGCCCTGGGGCCGGCCGGCACCCCGGTAGGGCGTCACCATCACGGTGTTGGTGTAGAGGCTCTCGAAGACGACCCGGTAGCTGGCCGGCTTGTAGGGGCCGAGCAGCTGGGTGGAGGTGATGATCGGCACGATCAGCCCGTACGGCGTGTAGGCGCCGTGGTCGTGCCAGAACTCGACGTCGAGCCCGAGCACCCGGCCGTCGTCGTCGAACCCGACCTCGACGTGGTGCACCTGGCCGCGCTCGTGCGCGGACGAGATGAAGTGCTCGCGGCGGTCCTCGGTGAACTTCACCGGGACGCCGAGGGTCCGGGCGGCCAGCGGGACGAGCAGCTCCTCGGGCCAGGGGTGGTTGATCTTCACCCCGAAGCCGCCCCCGACGTCGGGCGTGATCACGTCGACCTGGCCGAGGTCGAGCCCGAGCTTCGCGGCGACGCAGCCGCGGACGCCGGTCGACGTCTGGGTCGACGTCCACACGGTCATCCGGCTCACGTCGGGATCCCACCGGGCGACGGTGCCGCGACCCTCCATCGGCTGGCAGGCCGACCGCTCGATGGTCAGGTCGAGGCTGAGCGTGTGGGGAGCGGAGGCGATCGCGGCGCGCGCGTCGCCGTTCTCCTGCTCGAGCCGGGCACCGACGTTGGCGGGGACGTCGTCGTGCACGAGCGCCCGGGCGGCGCGGGCGGCCGGGATGCCGACGACCGGCTCGAGGTACTCGTAGGAGACCCGGATCCGCCCCACGGCGTCCTCGGCGACGTAGCGGTCCTCAGCGACGACGAACGCGATCGCCTCGCCGACGTAGTTGACCTCGTCGGGCGCGAGGGCGAACTGGGTCCGGCCCTGGACGAGTGCCGGGTGCGGGATCAGCAGCGGCAGCGGCTCGGCCATCGGGCCGGTGAGGTCGTCGTGGGTCCAGACGAGGTGGACCCCGTCGAGGTCGAGGACGTCGGAGACGTCGATGTCGGTGATCCGCGCGTGGGCGTGGGGCGACCGCAGCACCGCGGCGTGCAGCACCCGCTGGCCGACCAGCACGTCGTCGACGTACCGGCCCTGGCCGCGGAGGAAGCGCTGGTCCTCGACCCGCGGGACCTTGGTGCCGAAGAGCTTCGTCGTCACGAGCGCTCCCGCACGATCTCGGCGGCCCGCAGCACGGACTTCACGATGTTCTGGTAGCCGGTGCAGCGGCACAGGTTGCCGGCGACCATGTCGCGCGCCTCGTCCTCCGTGGGGTCGGGCGTCTCCTGCAGCCCCGCGGCGATGGTCGTGAGGAACCCAGGGGTGCAGAAGCCGCACTGGAGACCGTGGCAGTCGGCGAACGCCTGCTGCACAGGCGACAGCGAGCCGTCCGGCTCGGTCAGTCCCTCGACGGTGGTGATGTCGACGTCGACCGCGGACACGGCCAGCATCAGGCAGGAGCGGACCGGTCGGCCGTCGACCAGCACGGTGCAGGCACCGCAGACGCCGTGCTCGCAGCCGACGTGGGTGCCGGTGAGTCCGCAGTCGTGGCGCAGGACGTCGGACAGCAGCCGCCGGGCCGGCACCCGGACGGCGTAGCCCGCCCCGTTGACGGTCAGTCGTACGTCGTGGAGCTCCTCGGTCACGCCGTCCTCCCGCGCGCATCGGTCGTGGCGGCGTCGAGCACGCGACGGGTCAGCACCCGCACCAGCTGCGTGCGGTAGGCCGCCGTGGCGTGGATGTCCTCGGCCGGCTCGAGCTCAGTCAGCACGTGCTCGACGGCGTCCTGCGGGGTCAGCCCGCTGACGTCGACCACGGTGGGCACGTCGTTGACGGACAGGAACCCGAGCCTCGCCGCCACCGGCTCACCGGCCTCCACCCGCACGAGACCGGCCACCCCGACCAAGGCGTAGTCACCGTGACGCCGCGCGATCTCGGCGAATCCCACGCCCTCACCCGCACGCAGTGCGGGGAAGAACGCCTCGGTGGCGATCTCGTCGCCGGCCAGCGTGGACTCCAGCGGGCCGGCGAACAGCTCGTCGGCCGGGATCGTGCGGGAGCCGCGGACCGAGGCCACCGTCACCGAGCCGCCGAGCAGTGCGAGCACCACCGGCATCTCCGCGGCAGCGTCGGCGTGGACGATCGAGCCCACGGTGGTGCCGCGGTTGCGGATCGTGGCGTGGGCGACGTTCGAGAGCGCCAGGGGCAGCAGCGGCTGGCACGCGGCCACGTCGGGGTCGGCGAGGACGTCGGAGTGCCGGGCGAGCGCGCCCACCCGGACCCCGTCCTCGGTGACGGTGACGTGGTCCAGGTCGGGCAGCCCGTTGATGTCCACGAGCATGGCCGGCGCCGCGAGCCGCATCGACAGCAGCGGCACCAGGCTCTGCCCGCCGGCCAGCACCTTGGCCCCCGCTGTGCCGGCCAGGGCCGCCAGTGCGTCTGGCAGGGTCCCCGGCCGGCGGTAGTCGAAGGGTGCTGGCTTCAAGGTCGTCCTCAGGGCTGGGGCTTGTTGTGCGGAGGTGCGTGGTCCTCCGTGTGGACACCCTCGGTGCCGACGGCGATCATCGTCCCCTGGTCGCGTTCGGAGGCCGGTGCCACGAGACGGGCGAGGTGGTAGCCGCCGACCGCGACGATGGTACCGAGCGCGATGCCGCTGAGGACGAAGTCGTCGGTGACCTCCAAGGAACCGTTGCCGATGGCCAAGATGATGCCCGCGGAGACCGGGACCAGGTTGATGGGACGTCCGAAGTCGACCCCGTTCTCCTTCCAGATCTTCGCGCCGAGCAGGCCGATCATGCCGTAGAGCACGAGCGTGATGCCGCCGAGGACGGCGGGCGGGGTGGCGTTGATGACCGCCCCGAACTTGGGCACCAGGCCGAGCAGGATCGCCACGATCGCAGCCACGAAGTAGGCAGCGGTGGAGTAGACCCGGGTCGCAGCCATGACGCCGATGTTCTCGGCGTACGTCGTGGTCGGCGAGCCGCCCACGGACGACGTGATCACGGTGGCGACACCGTCGGCGGCGACCGCTCGGCCCATGACCGGGTCGAGGTCGGTCCCGGTCATCTCGGCGACCGCCTTGACGTGGCCGAGGTTCTCGGCGGTCAGTGCGATCACGGCCGGCAGCGCCAGCAGGACGAAGGCGATCGAGAACGACGGCAGGTGCCATCCGACCTCGGCGTAACCGGGCGTGAACGCCTGGTTGCCCACGAGACCTTCGGCGGTCTTGCCCGGCAGTCCCAACCAGTCCGCGCTGGACACCAGGCTCCAGTCGACGCGGTCGTGGGCGCCGGGCTCGGGGTTCCCGGGCAGCGGGAGCGTGGTGGTGCCGAAGACCAGGTCGGCGAGCCACGAGATCAGGTAGCCGAAGATCAGGCCCAGGAACACGGCGATGCGACCCAGGAAGCCCCGGAAACCGACTGCCATCAGGATCACGGCGAGCATGGTGAGGATGGCGATCCACGGGTCGGACGGCATGTAGGTGCCGGTCGCGACCGGCGCGAGGTTGAAGCCGATCAGCATGACCACCGCACCGGTGACGATCGGCGGCAGCACCTTGTTGACCGCGTCGGCGCCGAGGACGTGGATCACGACCCCGACCGCCGCCAGCACCAGGCCGGCCACGAGGATCGCGCCGGTCACGTCGGCCGGGCCGCCCGGACCGCCGGAGCCCTCGTAGGCGTAGATCGCCGCCGCCGCCCCCACGAACGACGCGGACGTGCCGAGGTAGCTGGGAACCTTCCCCTTGACGATCAAGAGGAAGCAGATGGTGGCGATTCCGCTCATCATGATCGCCAGGTTGGCGTTGAGTCCCATGATGAGCGGGAAGACGAACGTCGCACCGAACATGGCCACGACGTGCTGGGCGCCGAGGCCCACCGTCTTGCCCCATCCGAGACGTTGGTGAGGCGCGACGGCCTCACCCGGAGCGGGATCGACTACATCCCATTTGAACATCGACATCTGACCCCTCCTGGCGCTGGTGTGGCCCGAGGATCCACAAGGTAACGGCCTCATTGGACACCCACGACGGCGGAAAATGCCGAAGGAGCGCCGTCAGCGCTGGCACACGTTGTTGCGCGCCTGAGGCGCGAATCGTGGGGAAATCGTGCCGAGTCGTGGGTGATTCCGGTCGAGTCGTCGATTCGCACGGCACTTCCCACGACTCGTCGCGCATTTGGCACGACTCGCGCCGAACGAGGGACGACTCGGCGGTCAGCCGCTGATCTCCAGCACCCGCAGCGCGACCGCCACGTCGAGCCGCACGTGGGGGTCGGACGAGAGCGGGCCGAGCAGCCGCTCGAGCTTCCCGACCCGGTAGCGCATCGTGTTGTAGTGGAAGAACTGGGTCCGGGCGGCCTCGGCGACGTTGAAGTTGGTGTCGAGCAGGACCTGCAGGGTCTCCCGGAGGTCGGCCGCCTCGGGAGTCTGCAGCGCGAGTGGTCCGAGCACGTCGTGGGCGAACGCCTTCAGCTCGGCCTGGTCCGGCACCAGCGCGATCAGCCGGTGCAGCCCCAGCTGGTCGAAGTACGTCGTGGCGCCGGTCCCGCTCACGAGCCGGCCGACCTCCACCGCCCGGCGGGCCTGGCCGTAGCAGTCGGGCAGGTCGCCGAGCGTGACCGCGGGCCGGCTCACTCCGACGGAGAACGACCGGCGACCGCCGCCCTTGTCACCGGCGACGGCGGCCACCGCGCGGCTCACCGTCGTCGCCCCGGGCCGCCCGCCGTCGTCCTCCGACAGCGGCAGCACGGCCACCACCTCCGAGGAGAAGTCGACGCAGGGGATCCCCGGCTCGATCGTCTCCGTCACCTGCCGCCAGGCCGAGGAGAACCGCTCCTGGAACCGTCGACGCTCGTGGCTCGACAGCGGCTGGTCCGCCGGGTCGGCCGGGTCGAGCTGCGCGACGACGACCACGGCGGGCCGGCCGAGGTCCCAGCCGAACGCGACCGCATGCTCCTCGACGTACGCCGTGTCCCGGGTGCGGTGGGCGAAGAGCTCGCGCAGGAAGTCGCCCTGGTACTTGTTCTCGACGGCGGTGATCGACGCCTCCCGGGTGATCAGCAGCGCCGCCACCGTCGCTCCCCTCTCCAACGCGTGGACGTCGTCCTCGCCGATGGGGCCGTCACGCCGGACGCACACGAGCCGCGCCAGGTCGGTGCCGCCCGCGGCGACCCGTAGCGCCCGCACCTCGCCCGCGTCGGCCGGCGCACCCTCGGGGCCGATCCGCTCGACCCGCACCCGGCCGGTCTGGTCCACCAGATCGGCCTCGGCGAGCGCCGCCCGGTCCGCCTCCGCGAGGTGCGCGGCCCGCTCCCGGCCGTCGGTCGAGGTGACCAGCACCCCGGCCCCGAGCACGCCGGCGACCTCCTCGGCGATCCGCGCGAGGTCGCCGCCTTCGAGCACGATGTGCGTCAACGCGGTGTGGAGCGCGTCCACCCGGGCCAGCGCCGCTGCAGGGTCGCGGACCGTCATCGCTTATCACCATGTGCCCCGGATCGGGGCGGACCTTGGCACAACCTCACATCGCGCACCGTATCGACCGGCCACTAGCGTCGGGAAGCATGATCCCCGTCGCGGCCTCGTCCCGGGTGCGCGACCGGCTGCGCGCGGCCCCCGACGGCCCGGCCCGGCTCCTGCACGCCGGACCCCTGGCCGTCTACGTCGAGGTGGGCGGCTGGTGCGTCGGCATCGTCGCCCCGGGCGCGGCCCAGGTCCCGTGCGGCCTGCGGACCGCCGGCGTGGCGATGGACGAGGGAGTGGCGCGCGGGGCGGGTGCGGCGTACGTTTCTGGTGGGACGCTTCACCTCGGCAGCTGCGCACTGCCGATCAGTCGGATCGTGGGAACGTACGTACCGCGCGTCAGGCGCGAAGTGGTCCTGGAGAAGGCGACCCCGGTCACCGTCGAGGCCACCCCCCCGGCCACGGTGGCCGGGTTCGCTGTCTCACACCTCACTGGCGGTCGGATCGACGCGGTCGTGGCCGCCGACCTGCTCGGTCGCGGCGAGGGACTGACCCCCCTCGGCGACGACGTGCTGGCCGGCTGGCTGGCGCTCCACCGGGCCGCGGGCATCGGGACGCCCGAGGTCGACGAGGTCGTGCGCACCGCGCCCGACCGCACCACGCTGCTGTCCGCGACCCTGCTCGACTGCGCGATGAACGGCGAGGTGCTGCCGGAGTACGCCGCGTGGCTCCGCTCGCTCGCGACCGACGACGAGCCCGCGCGGGTCCGCGCCCTGCACGCCGTCGGCGCGACGTCCGGCGCCGGGCTCCACCTGGGCGGCAGGCTCGCCCTCGACTCACTCCGGGAGGCCGCATGAGCACCGACCACGTGACCATCCGCTCGGGTGCCTACGCCGACTCCGTCGCGCTGCTCCAGGTCAGCCGCGACGTGCAGCGGGTGCCGGGCGTCGTCACCGCCCAGGTCGCGATGGCCACCCCCCTCAACGTCGAGGTCCTGACCGGGCTCGGCTTCGAGCTGCCGGCCGGGACGACCGCCAACGACCTCGTCGTCGCGATCCGGCTGGCCGACGACGGCGATCTCGAGCAGGCGGTCGCCGCGGTCGACCGGGGCCTGGCGCCGACCCGCGGCGACGGCTCCTCCCGGGAGGCCGCGGCGCGGCGTACGACGGCCTCCGCGCTCGCCGACGGCCCCGGTCTCGTGCTGGTCTCCGTCCCCGGAGCCAGCGCCCTGGTCGAGGCGATGGACGCGCTCGACGCGGGCTGCGACGTGATGGTCTTCAGTGACAACGTGCCGCTCTCCCAGGAGGTCGCGCTCAAGGGCACCGCCGCCGAGCGAGGCCTGCTCGTCATGGGACCCGACTGCGGGACCGCCGTCGTCGGCGGCGTGGGCCTCGGCTTCGCCAACGCCACCGAGCCCGGCCCGGTCGGCATCGTCGCCGCGTCCGGCACCGGCTGCCAGCAGGTGCTGGCACTCCTCGACCACGCCGGGGTCGGTGTCACCACGGCCCTCGGGGTCGGCGGGCGCGACCTCTCGACGGAGGTCGGCGGGACCTCGACGATCGAGGCACTGCGCCGGCTCGACGCCGACGACACCGTCGACCTGATCCTGGTCGTGTCCAAGCCGCCGGCCCCCGAGGTCGCCGCCCGGATCGAGGAGTACGCCGGCACGCTGTCGACCCCGGTCGAGCTGGCGCTGCTCGGAGCCGGCGAGCCCGACCTCACGGCCGCGGTCGAGCGGGTGCTGGCGCGGCTGTCGGTCGACGTCCCCACGTGGCCGGTGGTCGGGTCCGCCTCACCCGGTGCAGGCGGGCCGATCCGCGGCCTGTTCGTCGGCGGCACCACCTGCCAGGAGGCGCGGATCGTCGTCGAGGCGCTCGATCCCGGCGACCACACGTTCGTCGACTTCGGCGACGACGACTACACCCAAGGGCGGGCCCACCCCATGATCGACCCGACGCTCCGGCTGGAGGAGGTGCGCCGAGCCGCGACCGACCCGGCCACCGGCGCACTGCTGCTCGACGTGGTGCTCGGACACGGCGCCGAGCCCGATCCGGCCGCCCTCCTCGCACCGGTGATCAGCGAGGCGACCGCGCCGGTCGTGGTGGCGGTCGTCGGCACCCGGCTCGACCCCCAGGACCGCGACCGCCAGGTGCGGGTGCTGTCGGAGGCCGGCGCGGAGGTCCACCTCTCGAACGCCGCCGCCGCTCGCCGAGCGGTCGAGCTCGCGGGAGGCGCCCGATGAGCGCGCCGGAGCGGGTCGTCAACGTCGGGGCAGACCTGCTGGCCGATGCCGTGGCCGGCCAGGCCGTCGAGGTGGAGCGGGTCGACTGGCGGCCGCCGATGCCCGGCACCGAGACCGACCTCGCAGCCGTCGCCGCCGACCCACGACGACGCGACGCCAACCGGCAGGCGGTCGAGGCGATGCTGGGCGTCACCGCGCACCTCGTCGACGTCGCACCCGCCTCCGAGCTGCTCGGGCTCGAGCGCGGCCAGTTCCTCCACGCCGGCCCGCCGATCGGCTGGGACCGCGCGCCCGGACCGCTGCGTGGAGCCCTCATGGGCGGCGCCGTGCTCGAGGGGCTGGTGGCCGACCCCGACGACGCCGTACCGCTGTTCGAGTCCGGCGACGGCGTCAGCCTCGAGCCCTGCCACCACCGCGGTGCGGTCGGCCCGATGGCCGGAGTCGTGACGCCGTCCATGTGGATGTTCGTGCTGGAGGACCTCGCCACGGGACGACGTACCTACTGCTCCCTCAACGAGGGGCTCGGCAAGGTGCTGCGCTACGGCGCCTACTCGCCCGAGGTGCTCACGCGGCTGCGCTGGATGGGCGACGTGCTCGGACCGCTGCTCCAGACCGCGGTGCGCGCCGTGCGCGACGACACCGGTCCGGTCGACGTCACGGGGATCCTCACGCAGATGCTCCAGATGGGCGACGAGGCCCACAACCGCAACCGGGCGGGCACCCTGATGCTGCTGCGCGACCTCTCCCCCGCGCTCGCTGAGAGCGGGGCCGCACCGGCGGACGTCGCCGAGGTGCTGCGCTTCGTCGGCGGCAACGACCACTTCTTCCTGAACCTCGGGATGCCCGCCTGCAAGCTGGCGCTCGACGCCGCGCGCGACGTGCCAGGCTCGACGATGGTCGTCGCGATGGCCCGCAACGGCACGGACTTCGGCATCCAGGTCTCCGGCACCGGCGACGAGTGGTTCACCGGACCGGCGCAGCTGGCCGACGGGCTGTTCCTCGGCGACTTCGGACCGGACGACGCCAACCCCGACATCGGCGACTCGGCGATCACCGAGACCGCGGGCATCGGCGGGTTCGCGATGGCGACCGCGCCGGCGATCGTGCGGTTCGTCGGCGGGACCGTCCCCGACGCGCTGGCGACCACCCGGCGGATGGGTGAGATCACGCTGGCGGCCAACCCCCGGTGGTCGATCCCCGTCCTCGAGTTCGCCGGTGTCCCGACGGGCATCGACGTGTCCCGGGTCTGCCGCACCGGGATCCTGCCGCAGATCAACACCGGCATGGCCGGCAAGCAGGCCGGGGTCGGCCAGGTCGGTGCCGGCCTCGTGACACCGCCCGCCGAGATCTTCCCGAAGGCGCTGGCTCGGCTGGCCGAGCTCGCCAGCGCGATCCCCGGCTGACCGCGCGAGTCGTGTCTCATCCGGCGCGAATCGTGTCGAAATCACGATGAGTCGTGGCGTCGTACCGAATCAGCCACGACTCGACCCGCATAAGCCACGACTCGACCCGCATATGGCACGACTCGCGCTCAGGGTCGGTGGGTGAGGACCGGGCGGAAGAGGGCCGCCCGCAGGTCGACGTTGCCCGACGGCCGCATCGGGGTGGCCTCCTCGAGGTAGGCCTGGCGGGCCTCGCCCTCGTGGCTCGGAGGCAACGACCCGTCGGCGCGGACGACCCGCCACCACGGGACGGGGCCGCCGTTGGCCGACATCACCGCCCCGACCTGGCGCGGCCCGCCGCCACCGAGCACGGCACCGACCACCTCGGCGATGGTGCCGTACGTCGAGACCCGGCCGCGGGGGATCTGCTCCACGCAGCGCAGCACCAGCTCGGCGTACTCCTCGGGGTCGATCCGGCTCACCCCGAGGAACTTACGGCAGCGCTGAGAAGGCCTCGTGCCCCTTCACGAGCCGCAGCCCGCCGATCCCGGAGTGGCGGCGCGCGAAGTCCAGCTCGCGGGCCAGGTTGCCCAGCCCGTTGGAGCCGGCGAGCGGTGCCAGCGCCACGGTCGACAGCGTGCCGATCGCGCGCCCCCGGGCGTCGAGGAAGCCGCTGCCCGAGTCGCCGGGGACGCCTGGCGTGACCGTGTAGACGTCAAGCCCCCACCCCCCGTACGTCGAGCCGAGCGAGACACCGGTCCTGGGCGACAGCAGGGTCGTCGGTCGCAGGCTCGACTGGCCCCACGAGTGGACCTGGTCACCCGCGGCAGCACCGGTCCCCAGCCCGGTCGGACCACCCCAGAACGGCACGGTGGGGTTGACCGACCCGAGGTCGGCGCGGTCGACGCGCACCAGCGCGAAGTCGTTGGCGGCGCAGGTGTTCGCGGCCGTCGTGCCGGCGGCGCGCATGGCGCGCCACGAGCTGTAGACGAGGGTCCCGTGGCCGAGCGTGGTGCCCGCGGTGGCCGCGGTCGCGCCGGTCGCGAACCGGACCCGGGTGCCGAGCGGCAGCGATCCCGACGTGCAGCCGTTCGTGTCGGTGGCGCTGCCGAGGCCGGCGCAGTGGGCCGCGTAGCCGACGTACCTGCGCCCGGCCCGGTCCGCGAAGACGAAGTTGGCGGTGCACTGAGCTCCGTCGGTGAACATCTGGACGCCCGGGCCGATCGCCTCCCCCGGGGCCGCCGCGGCCGCCGGAGCACCCACGGCTCCGGCGAGGGACGGCGCCCCGACCGCGGTCGCCCCCACGGTGAGGAGGGCGGCGGACAGTGCTCCGAGCATCCTGGGTCGCATACCGGGACAACGAGCGCCGCCCCGTCCGGTCACGGACGGGGCGGCGGGAGATTCTCGTCTGGGATCAGAGGATCGGCGAGAAGGGCTCGGTGCCGGGCACCAGCTGCAGGCCGGCGATCCCGCCGTGCTGCTGCGCGTAGCCGAGCTCGTGGCTCAGGTCACCCACGCCGTTGGAGCCGGCGAGCGGCGCGATGGCGAGGGTCGACAGCGTGCCGACCGCGTTGCCCTCCGCGTCGAGGAACGCCGAGCCGGAGTCACCGGGGACCCCCGGTGTGAGCGTGTAGACCGGGTGGGACCAGCCCTCGCCCTCGGTGCCGAGGCTGAGGCCGGTCTTCGGCGACAGCTGCTCGACCCCGCCGCGGAGGCTGGAGTTGCCGAAGGAGTAGACGCGGTCGCCTGCGGCGGTGCCGCCGGTGTTGACCGCCACCGGGCCGCCCCAGAACGGGATGCTCGGGTTCACCTTGGCCACGTCGGCGGCGTCGACCTTCACCAGGGCGAGGTCGTTGTAGGCGCAGGTGTTCTCGTCGCTCTCGCCGCGACCCTGCATGGTGAGCCACGAGCTGTAGGCGAGCGTGCCCTGGCCGACCGCGGTGCCCTCGGACACCAGCGACCCGCCGCGGGCGAACGTCACCCGGGTGCCGAGCGGCAGCGACGCGGCGTCACACCCGTTGGTGTCGGTGGCCGCACCGGTACCGGCGCAGTGCGCGGCGTAGCCGACGTAGGTGTTGCCCGCACCGTCGCTGAAGACGAAGTTCGCGGTGCACTGGGCGCCCTCGGTGTACATCTGGACGCCTGGGGTGATCTCGGCGGTGTCGGCCGGCGCCCAGGCGGGCGCCGCGGCGGCGGGCGCGGCGAGGCTGAGGGCAGCGACGGCGCCGAGGCTGGCGACGGCGGAGACGGTGCCGGTGATCCGGCGGCTGACGGGGTGCGCGAGGCGCATGGGTCCTCCCTGGTCGAACCGGCCCGCGGGGCGCACCGGCAGCGGTCATGTCGGGAGGTTCAACGGGGCTCGCCCACGTGGGTTACGCCCGAGAGGGCGTGGCGGTCCGGGATCAGTACGACGGCTGCGACGGGTCGATCTGGTCGACCCAGGCCGCCACGCCCCCACCGACGTGCACCGCGTCGGCGTACCCGGCGCCCTTGAGCACCGCGAGTGCCTCCGCCGACCGCACGCCGGTCTTGCAGTAGAGGACCACCTGCCGGTCCTGCGACAGCTGCTCGAACGCGTGGCCGTTGAGGATCTCGCCCTTGGGGATCAAGACGGCGTCCGGGATCTGGTTGATCTCGAACTCGTTGGGCTCGCGGACGTCGACGAGCGCGAAGTCCCGGTTGCCCTCCGCGCGCTCCTTGAGCATCTGCTCGAGGTCGGTGACCGAGATCGTGGAGCCGGCCGCGGCGTCCGCGGCCTCGTCGGAGATCGCGCCGCAGAACGTCTCGTAGTCGATCAGGTCGGTCACGGTCGGGTTCTCGCCGCACAGCGCGCAGCTCGGGTCCTTGCGTACCCGGAGCTTGCGGTACTCCATCTCCAGGGCGTCGTAGATCATGAGCGAGCCGGCGAGCGGGTCGCCGATGCCGGTGATCAGCTTGATCGCCTCGGTGCCCTGGATCGCGCCGATGCTGGCGCACAGCACCCCCAGCACGCCGCCCTCGGCGCAGCTCGGGACCATGCCCGGCGGCGGCGGCTCCGGGTAGAGGCAGCGGTAGCACGGCAGGTCGTCGCCGAGCATCGGCGCGAACACCGACGCCTGGCCGTCGAACCGGTAGATCGAGCCCCACACGTACGGGATGCCGAGGAAGTACGCCGCGTCGTTGACCAGGTAGCGCGTCGCGAAGTTGTCGGTGCCGTCGACGATGAGGTCGTAGCCCTCGAAGACCTGCTTCACGTTGTCGTTGTCGAGCCGCTCGCCGTGGATCACCACGTGGACGTAGGGGTTGACCTCGGTGATCGAGTCGCGGGCCGACTCGGCCTTCGGCCGGCCGATGTCGGACTGGCCGTGGATCACCTGCCGCTGGAGGTTCGACTCGTCGACCTCGTCGAACTCGGCGATGCCGATCGTGCCGACGCCGGCGGCGGCGAGGTACAGGAGTGCCGGGCTGCCGAGGCCGCCCGCCCCGATCACGAGGACCTTGGCGTTCTTGAGTCGCTTCTGCCCGCTCATCCCGACGTCCGGGATGATCAGGTGCCTGCTGTAGCGGCGTACCTCGTCGATGGTGAGCTCGTCAGCGGGCTCCACGAGCGGGGCGAAGGACACGGCAACTCCTCGTCTGGGCGGCGGACCGGACGGTCCGCCCGGCATTGGTAGAACCGTGAGGTCGGCACGGTTCTTCCCCGGAGCCCCGGTCGAGGCTCGGATGCTGCCCCACCATGGTGCCCCGGCCACCCACGCCCACCGCGCAGCGACCGTCATCCGGACGTGGCCTGCGCCAGGTTCGCGCCGGTGGCGGGATAGGGTCGGAACGCCCGGCGGACGGACCGGTCAGCGCAGTCGTCGCAGAAGGAGAACCTCGTGTCCCCACGTGGAGAGACCCCGGTCGGGGCCACCCCACGGGGCGCCCGACTGCCACGCAAGGAACGGCGCGCCCAGCTGCTGGAGTCGGCGCTCGAGGTGTTCGTCGCGCAGGGCTACCACGCTGCGGCGATGGACGACATCGCCGAGCGAGCCGGCGTCTCCAAGCCCGTGCTCTACCAGCACTTCCCCGGCAAGCTCGACCTCTACCTCGCGCTGCTCGACTCCTCGTGCGACGCCATCATCGACAACTGCCGCGCCGCCCTCGCCTCCACGCACGACAACAAGCAGCGGGTCGCGGCGGCCATGGAGGCGTTCTACGAGTACATCGGCTCCCGCGACGGCGCCTTCCGGCTCGTCTTCGAGTCCGACCTCACCAACGAGCCCGCCGTACGCAACGCCGTCGACCGGGTCACGGCGGAGTGCGCCGCGATGATCACCGAGGTCATCCACGACGACACCGGGCTGCCCGGCGAGGCAGCCCGGCTGCTGGCGGTGTCCCTGGTGGGAATGGCCCAGGTCAGCGCGCGGTTCTGGCTCACGGACGCGGCGGGCATCAGCAAGCCCGACGCGGTCGCGCTCGTGTCGGACCTCGCCTGGCGCGGCATCCGGGGCTACCCGCTCACCGACGAGCACTGAGCGACCACACCACCCAGGGCCGGCCCGGCCCACCCACGAACCTGAGGAGTCCCGATGGAGATCAAGATCGGCGTGCAGCACGCGTCCCGCGAGCTGACCCTCGAGAGCGCCGAGTCGCCCGAGGTGATCGAGAAGCTGGTCGCCGAGGCGATCGCGAGCGAGCAGGTGCTCGCGCTCACCGACACCAGGGGCCGGCGGGTGCTGGTCCCCGCGGCCCGGCTCGCGTACGTCGAGATCGGCGGTGGCGTCGCCGGTCAGGTGGGCTTCCGCTCCTGACCGTCCCCCGCGCGGCGCTCCACGGCCGGGTTACGGCTCCCCGGCGGGGGTCGACCGTCACCTCCGGCGGCCTCACCCTCGGTGACACGTCGGGGGCAAGCGGGAGATCGTCTCGTTGGTGGTTGCTGTCTGCAGCCTTGTCCTGGTCGCGTTCGGCGTCGGCCGGCTTGCCGGGTCGGCCGAAGCAGCCGACCACGTGCCACCGAGCTGATCTTCCTGCACATGCAGTCGCCCGACTTCGCCGGTCACCGCTACGGCTTCATGAGCTCCCAGTACCTCGACGCCGTCCGCGCTGGCGATTTACAAGGGTCCGACCCGCCGGAGTCCCCGGTCGTTGCGCAGCCCGCAACAGACGGCCATGCTCGTCGTACGGGGGCCGAGGATCTCGGCCCCTCTGCGCTGCGGCGCAGCAGAGAAAGGCGGAGCTCGTGGTCTTGACGATCATCTTCTACCTCGTGGTCGGCACCATCGTCGGTCTGCTCGGCAAGCTCCTGGCGCCGGGTGACCGCGACAACATCCCGTTCTGGCTCACGATCGTCTGCGGCATCGGCGGCATGATCGTCGGCGGCGTGATCTACCGCGCCTTCGGCGGCGACGGCAGCGACGGCCTCGACTGGACCCAGGGCCTGGTCACGGTCCTGACCGCCGTGGTCCTCGTGATGGTCGCGGCCACCGTGACGGGTCGCACCAAGAAGGTCTGACGCACCAGCGAGCTCGGTCTCGGCGTCCTCAGGCGTCGAGGCCGAGCTTCGTCATGCGCTCGGCGTGCAGCTCGGTGATCCGCGCGAACATCCGGCCGATCGCCGCGAGGTCGAGCGCGGGCCGGTCGACCCCGCCGGCGAGCAGCGCCGTCAGGGCGTCCCGCTCGGCCGCGACACGCTGCGCCTGGGTGAGCGCCTCCCCCATCAGCCGCCGCCCCCACAGCGCCAGCCGGCCGGACAGCCGGGGGTTCTCCGCGATCGCGGCCTGCACCCGGTCGACGACGAACTCGGAGTGCCCGGAGTCGGCCAGCGAGGCGATCACGACGTCGCGGGTGCGCGGGTCGAGGTAGGCCGCGATCTCGCGGTAGAAGTCGGCGGCGAGCCCGTCGCCGACGTAGGCCTTCACCAGCCCCTCGTACCAGTCGGACGGCGCCGTGTGCTCGTGGAACTGGTCCAGCGCCGCCTGGAACGGCGCCATCGCCTCGAACGGATCGGATCCGAGCTCCTCGATCCGCGACTGCAGCAGCTCGACGTGCGCGAACTCGTGGCACGCCATCCGGGCCACCGCGAGCTTGTCGGCCAGGGTCGGCGCGAGCTTGGCGTCCTCGGCCAGCCGGTCGAACGCGGAGATCTCGCCGTAGGCGATCGCGGCGAGCAGGTCGACCACCGCCTGGCGGTAGGCCGCGTCCTCCAGCACGCCCGCGTCCGACGATTCAGTCATGCGTGCAGCGTACCGATAGCATGTGGGGTGGGAACGACGCCCAGGCTCCGAGGTCGGGGTCGTTCGTCGCCGACCGACCGGCGACCCGGATGTGCGCGGCTGAGCGTGTGAATCAGCCGCAGGCTGATCGAAGTGAACGCTCACCGAAAGCGAACAGAACACTGACTACCTTCCGTGAACTCGGGGTGCTCCCCGAGATTTGTGACTCCCTCGAGCGCGCCGGCATCACCACGCCGTTCGCCATCCAGGAGATGACCCTGTCGGTCGCCCTGCTGGGCACCGACCTGATCGGGCAGGCCCGCACCGGCACCGGCAAGACGCTGGCGTTCGGCATCCCGGTCCTCCAGCGCTCGGTCGCGCCCAAGGACCCCGACTACAGCCAGTTGCCGCAGGGCAAGCCGCAGGCGCTGATCGTCGCCCCGACCCGCGAGCTCGCGCTCCAGGTCTCCGGAGACCTCGCGCTCGCCGGCTCCGACCGCGGGCTCCGCGTGCTCACCGTGTACGGCGGCGTCGGCTACGAGCCTCAGCTCGACGCGCTCAAGACGGGCGTCGATGTCGTCGTCGGCACGCCGGGTCGGCTGATCGACCTCGCCGACCGCCGGGCGCTCGACCTGTCCCACGTCCACGCACTCGTGCTCGACGAGGCCGACGAGATGCTCGACCTCGGCTTCCTTCCCGACGTCGTCAAGCTGATCTCCAAGACTCCCGAGACCCGGCAGACGATGCTGTTCTCGGCGACCATGCCGGCCGCGATCGTGTCGCTGGCCCGGGTCCACATGCGCCACCCGATGAACATCCGCGCGGAGTCGTCCTACGAGAACGCCACCGTGCCCGCCACGGCGCAGTTCATCTACCAGGTCCACGACCTCGACAAGCCGGAGATCATCGGCAAGGTGCTGCAGGCCGAGGACGCCGGCAAGATGATCGTCTTCACCCGCACGAAGCGGCAGGCCCAGCGGATCGCCGAGGACCTGGCGGAGCGCGGCTTCAAGGCCTCCCCGCTCCACGGCGACATGGCGCAGATCGCCCGCGAGAAGGCGCTGACCCGCTTCCGCGAGGACAAGATCCAGGTGCTGGTCTGCACCGACGTCGCGGCCCGTGGCATCGACGTGCAGGGCGTCTCGCACGTCATCAACTACAGCTGCCCCGAGGACGACAAGACCTACATCCACCGGATCGGCCGGACCGGCCGCGCCGGGGCCACCGGCACGGCCATCACGTTCGTCGACTGGGCGGACCTGGCCCGCTGGAAGATGATCAACAAGACCCTCGACCTGCCGTTCCACACCGTGCCCGAGACCTACTCGACGTCCGAGCACCTCTTCCACGACCAGGGCATCGCGCCGGGCACCAAGTCCCGGCTCGTCGACCCGGCGCCGCGGGAGAAGCAGGAACGGCCCGACCGCGGCGAGCGTTCGTCCGACCGGCCGGCCCGATCGCGCGACCGCGACCGCAACCGCAACCGGACCCGCGGCGGCAAGCCCGTCGACGGTGCGACCGAGACGTCCGCGACCGCGGAGCAGTCCTCCGGAGGGGAGCGTTCGGGCGCGTCCGGCAGCGGCAACCGTCGCCGCCGCCGTCGTCGAACGCGCTCGTCGGGTCCGGCGCCCGCGGCTGACTGAGCCGCGCCAGGGTTGCAGATGGCGCGGACCTGCTTCGTCCACATCGGTGCCAGCAAGACCGGCACCTCGGCGCTCCAACGGGGCCTGTTCGACTCGGTGGCCGAGCTGGCCCAGCAGGGCATCGGCGTCCCCCTGGTCGGCCGCAAGCAGCATGTCGAGCAGCTGCTCCGGCCCCTGGGCTGGCGCACCGCGCGCGGGTTCGTCGGCGAGCCCGACCCGGCGGGCCTGCGCCCGGCGGGCAAGGCGCTGCGCCGTACGTCGGGCGAGCGGCTGCTGCTGACCTGCGAGGACATGTGCGAGGCCGACACCGGGCGGATCCGGGCATGGGTCGACCTGCTGGGCGAGAACGGGCTGGAGCCCAGGATCATCCTGTCGGTCCGCAACCTCGCCTCGGTCGTCCCGTCGGAGTGGCAGCAGTACCTCAAGCACCGGCTGCCGGTCTCCTACCCCGAGTTCCTCGAGCAGGTGCGCGACCGCGAGGGCCGCTGGGCCCGCCACTTCTGGCTCCGCCAGGACGCGATCGAGATCAGCCGACGCTGGGGCGAGGTGGTCGGGCTCGGCAACGTCGAGGTCGTGGTGACGCCGCCGCGCTCCCGCGACCCGCACGCCCTCTACCGGTTGTTCGGCCAGGTGATCGGGTTCGACCCCGAGCAGGTCTCGTGGCCGGCCCGCGACGTCAACGCCTCGTGGGGCTACGTCGAGGCCGAGGTCTATCGCCGCGTCAACGTCGCCCTGGGCGACCGGCTGCGCCACTACGAGCGGGCCTACCAGCCCGCGGTGCGCTGGCCGCTGGTCCGCGGCGTGCTCCCCCGCAGCGCGAGCGCCCGCATCCCCCTGCCGCCCGAGCACCTGCCCTGGGTCACCGAGGTGGCCGAGACCCAGGCCGCCTGGCTGCGCGAGAACGTGCGGGTGCACGGCGACGTCCAGGACCTCGTGCCCGACGCCGACGCAGCGGCGCCGCTGCCCGAGCTCTCCGAGGCCGACGTCGCGGCGGCGGCGGTCGAGACCCTGACCAACTTCGCGGTGCAGGTGCACCGCGAGCTCCGGCGCGGCCAGGGCTGACGCCCGGCGGCGTGCGCTCAGGCCGTGACGACGACCGTCGTCCCGATGTCGGCGAATCCCCAGAGCACGATCGCGTCACTCCGCTTCTGCCGGATGCAGCCGTGTGACGTGGGGGTGCCGAGCTCGTCGACGTCCTGCACCCTCTCCCCGTCCTTGACGGGGATGTCGTGGAAGCCGATCGCGGCGCCGCTGTCGCCCTGGGTGAAGCGCACGAAGTACTTCATCGTGCCCGAGTCGTCGATCCCGACCGCGTCCATCGAGCGCGAGTAGACCTCGAACGTCCCGGGGTCGAGGTTGTCGTAGACGCTGCCGGACACGAGGTGCGAGTGGCGGACCCGGCCGTCGTCGCCGACCAGCCACACCCGCTGCTGCTCCTCGCTGTAGACGACGCGCCGACCCGTGCCGGAGTCGGCGGGCAGCAGGTCCTCGGCCGTGACCCGGCGCCGCTCCCCCGGAGTGGACGCACCACGCACATCCGTGCCCACCGAGGGCGCCGGCGCCTGCGCGCCCAGGACCTCCGGCTGCTCCGGCGACGCGGCCGGCCGGTCGCGGTCACCCCGGTCGGGCGAGGAGGCCGAGGACGGGAGCATCCCGAAGCCGCCGAGCACCGCCACGGAGGTGACCCCGAACGCCGAGAACGCCGCCGCGATCCGGCCGTAGCGCGGGCGGACGTCGTCGCGACGGTGGGTGCTCACGACCTCAGCCCTTCGCCCGCTCGAGCAGGTGCTCTGCCACGGCGCGGTAGGCCGCCGCGCCCTTGCTGCTGCGGCTGGTCGCGAGGATCGAGCGGCCGCGGGCGGGCGCCTCGGCGAACTTGATCGTCTTGGGGATCGGTGGCTCGATCACGGCGAGGTCGTAGGTCTCGGAGATGGTCTCGAGCACGGTCCGGGCGTGGTTGGTACGTCCGTCGTACAGCGTCGGGAGCACGCCCCACACCTCGAGCCCACGGTTCGTGAAGCGGCGTACGTCGTGGACGGTGTCGAGCAGCTGGCCGACACCGCGGTGGGAGAGGGTCTCGCACTGCAGGGGGATCAGCACGCCCTGCGCGGCCGTGAGCGCGGCGACGGTCAGGACCCCGAGCGACGGCGGGCAGTCGAGCAGCACCCAGTCGTAGTCGAGGTCGTCGTCCTCCAGCAGCTCGAGTGCCGCCTTGACCGCGTGCTCGCGCCCGGTGCGGGTGAGCAGGTCGGCCTCGGCCCGGGCGAGCTCGATGGTGGCCGGAAGCAGGTCGACGCCGTCGTCGGTCGCGACGATCACCTCGGTGGGCGAGAGCCCCTTGGTGAGGACGTGGTGGACAGACACCTCGAGGTCCTCGGGGTCGATGCCGAGCGAGAACGTGAGGCACGCCTGAGGGTCGAGGTCGACCAGCAGCACCCGTTGCCCGAGCTCGGCCAGGGCCGCGCCGATGGACGCGACGGACGTCGTCTTGGCGACGCCCCCCTTCTGGTTGGCGACCGCGAGCGTGGTGGTCATGGTGCGTCCCATCATGCCGCAGCGAGTTGCCGGATTCGCGATCACACGGGTTGGCTGGGGGCATGTCGTCACCCGGAACCGCCCTCGTCACCGGTGCCACCGCCGGGATCGGCCTCGAGTTCGCGCGCCAGCTCGCCGGCCGCGGGCACGACCTGGTGCTGGTCGCGCGTGACCGCACCCGGCTCGACCAGGTCGCGGACGAGCTCGCCGCGGACGGCCGGACCGTCGAGGTGGTCGCAGCCGACCTCACCGACCGCGACCAGCTCGCCCGGGTCGAGGAGCGGCTCGCCGACCCGGACCGGCCGGTCGACGTCCTCGTCAACAACGCGGGCTTCGGGCTCAAGGGGCGGTTCGGCGACCAGGACGTCGAGGACGAGCAGCGGATGCTCGACGTCCTCGTGGTCGCGGTGATGCGACTCTCGCACGCCGCCCTCCGCGCGCAGGCCGCGCGCGGGCGGGGAGGGGTCATCAACGTGTCGAGCGTCGCGGCGTACCTCCCCCGCGGCACGTACGGCGCCGCCAAGGCGTGGGTCAACCAGTTCGGGCTGTGGGCGGCCGCGGAGTACCGGCCCCGCGGAGTCACCGTCACGACGCTGTGCCCCGGCTTCACCAAGACCGAGTTCCACCAGCGGATGGGGGTCCGCCGCGGCACCGGCTTCCTGTGGCTGGAGCCCGAGTTCGTCGTGCAGCGGGCCCTGGCCGACTTCGACCGCGGCCGGGCGGTGTCGATCCCGGGCCACCAGTACCGCGCGATCGTCGGCGCGACCCGGCTGGTCCCGTCGCGGGCGCTGCAGACCTACCAGTCGATCGGCCGGCGCTGAGGCTCAGCCCTCGCCGGCGATGAAGGCCCGCACCGAGTCGGCCACGAGCTGCACGGCGATCGCCGACAGCAGCAGCCCGGCGATCCGGGTCACGAGCAGCACGCCCGACTCCCGGATCAGGCGGAGGATCGGCAGGGAGTAGCGCATCGCCGCCCACAGGCTGAGGTGCACGAGGACGACGCCGAGCGCGACGGCGACGAAGTCGGCAGCCGTGGAGATCGACTCCACGAACAGCATCACGGCCACGATCGCGCCCGGGCCCGCGAGCAGCGGGGTGCCGAGCGGCACCAGGGCGACGTTCGTGCCGGCAGCGGCCGTGGGCTCCTGCTCGTTGCCGGTGAGGAGCTCCAGTGCCACCAGCAGCAGGAGCAGGCCACCCGCCCCCTGGAGGGCCGGCAGCGAGATGTGGAGGTAGCCCAGGATCTGCTGGCCGAAGAACGCGAACAGGCTGATCACGAGGAACGACACGGCGACCGCCTGCCAGGCCGCCCGCCGTGCGCTCGAGCGCGAGCGGCCGCCGGTCAGCGACAGGAAGATCGGCACGGTGCCGACCGGGTCCATGATCACGAAGAGGGTCACGAAGACCTCGACCAGCAGCACCGTGTCGAGCACGCTGCTCATCGGTCACTCACCGTCCCACCTCGGCCACGGCCGCAGCCTAGTGGCCCCGGACCGGCCGGCCGGCCGGTGGTTGACTGACCCCATGACGGACGGCTGGGGCCGGGTCGAGCGGCCCGATGCCGAGATCTGGTACTTCGACAGCGCCGGTGACCTGCCCGTCGTCGTCCTGCTCCACGGCCTGGCCGGCTACGCCCTCGAGTGGGGGGCCACGATCGCCGCGCTGCGCGCCGACCACCGGGTCATCGCGATCGAGCAGCGCGGGCACGGAAGCAGCACCCGGCGGCCGGCCGACGTCTCCCGCACGGCGTACGTCGAGGACGTGGTGGCGGTCCTCGACGACCTCGGCGTCGCGGCAGCGCCGGTGGTGGGCCAGTCGATGGGCGGCCACACGGCGATGCTGCTCGCCGCCCGGAACCCCGAGCGCGTCAGCCGGCTGGCCATGGTCGAGGCCGGCCTCGGCGGCGGGGGTGACGCCGAGGCCGACGGCCTCGCCGCGTGGCTGCGCGGCTGGCCGGCGCCCTTCCCCGACCGGGACGCGTTCCTGGCGTTCTTCGGCGGCAGTCGCTCCGTCGCGGAGGGCTGGGCCGACGGTCTCGAGCAGCGGCCCGACGGGCTCTGGCCGCAGTGGGACGCGGAGGTGCTGGTCCGGGCGAACGCGGCGGTCGCCGACCACGAGCACCTCGACGAGTGGTCGGCGGTGCACGCGCCGACGTTGCTGGTCCGCGGCGAGCACGGTTCGGTGCCCGAGCGGCAGGTGGAGAGCATGAGCGCGTTGCGCCCCTCGACGATGCTCACGGTCGTCTCCGGCGCCGGGCACGACGTCCATCTGGAGGCGCCGGAGGCCCTGACGCCGATCCTCGCCCGCTTCTTGTCGACCCACCGGACCTAGCGGGCCTCCGTCACCAGACGGGCGACGGTCCCTCGAACGGCAGCTCCACGAGGTGCGGCCCCGATCCCGACACGTCGCGCAGGATCCACTCGTCCTGCATCAGCAGCATCGCCGAGGCCGGCAGCAGCACGACCCACAGCCATCGGCCCTGGGCCTCGCCGGCCACGACCGAGCGATCGAGGTCACCCTCCGCCGAGCTCGTCGAGACCGGCCAGAGCGAGACCGACTGGCTGCGGATCCGCACCCGGACCGCGGGTGCGCCGACGCCGAACTCGAGTCCCGGGTAGGAGCCGACCAGCCCCGCGCACCGGCCGCCCAGACCGACGCCGGTCTCCTCCGCGACCACGAAGACGTCGACCCGACCGTCGAGCTGAGAGGACCCGCTGCAGCACGTCACGGTCGCAACCGCGCCGGAGCGACCGGTGACCACCCCGAAGTCGGACACGCCCCACCCCGGGCTCAGCGGCCACGGCAGGTACGTCGGGAACTCGCCCGCCAGGCGCAGGTGAGCCGTGAGCGCGTCGTAGGACGGGGTGATCGGCCGCCACAGCGGCGGGCCGTGCCCGTGGAGCGGGCACGGTCCGGGCGTCCCGTCGTCGCCGGTGCCGAGGCGCTCCCGGCACCGGGGGCACCACGCCGCGAGACTCATGACCCCACGGTCCTGACCGTGGCGGGTGGCGTCAAGCGTTCCAGCGCAGCATGACGGGCGTCTCGCGCTCGAAGCCCAGCACCGACACCGTGGCCGTGTCGAGCCGGAACCCGCGTCCCTCCTCCACCGGCAGCCCGAGCCAGCGCGCGGTGAGCGCCCGCAGCGCGTGGCCATGGCCGAACACCAGGGAGCGTCGCGGCCCGCGCAACCGGGTGAGCACCCGGTCGAGCCGTTCCGCGAGCTGCTCGGACGGCTCGCCGCCCGGAGTGGGGTGGCTCCACACGGTCCACCCGGGCACCGTCTCGCGGATCTCGGCGGTGGTGATGCCCTCGTACTCGCCGTAGCCCCATTCGACCAGATCGGCCACCACCTCGGCGTCGGCGTGACCGGTGAGCTCGGCTGTACGCCGCGCCCGCCGGAGCGGGCTGGTGAGCACTTGGTCGAACACGACCTCGGCGAGCCGCGGCGCGAGCGCCTGCGCCGCTTCCTCACCGAGCGCGGTGAGCGGCAGGTCGGTGGTGGAGGTGTGGCGGTGGTCGCGGCTCCACTCCGTCTCGCCGTGGCGGACCAGCCACACCTCGCCGCTCACGTCAGGCCTGGCCCGGCTGGGGGTGTCCCGACCAGTGCTTGCCGGGCTGCGGCACAGGGCGACCGGGCTGCTCGCCGCCGCGCTCCTCCAGGTAGTTCTCCTTCGGGACCATCACCTTGCGGCGGAAGATGCACACGACCGTGCCGTCCTGGTTGTAGCCGATGGTCTCCACGTGCACGACGCCCCGATCGTCCTTGGACGTCGACTCCCACTTGTCGAGCACGGTCGTCTCGCCGTACAGCGTGTCGCCGTGGAAGGTGGGGGCGACGTGTCGCAGCGACTCGATCTCCAAGTTCGCGATCGCCTTGCCGGAGACGTCCGGCACGGACATCCCGAGCAGGATCGAGTAGACGTAGTTGCCGACCACCACGTTGCGGCCGAACTGCGTCGTCTCCTGCGCGTAGTGCTCGTCGAGGTGGAGCGGGTGGTGGTTCATCGTCAGCAGGCAGAACAGGTGGTCGTCGTACTCGGTGACGGTCTTGCCCGGCCAGTGCCGGTACGTCGCACCGACCTCGAACTCCTCGTAGCTGCGCCCGAATTGCATGGGGTCATCCTGACGGAGAGCCGCCGGGTCCGTCACCTCGAGTCCCGTGGGTTATCTCACGGGGGTGGCGATGATAGATCCGTCGCGCCCCGACTCGTTCGGTCTCGACGCGCTCCCCGCGACTTCGCAAGCTCAGTCGGCGGTCGCTTGCTCGACCACCACCAGCGGGCGCGCTGGCGCGCCCCCGCTACGCTCCTCCGCCCCCCGCCTTCCGCCGGTGCATCTTCGGTCCTGCGGCGCCGTCCACCTCGGAGCCGTGCGCCTTCTCCTTGAGTGGCTTGTCCTCGTGGACGCCCTTCTCGGACGCGCTCTTGCGTTCCAGGGCCTCACGCATCTTCGCCTTCAGGTCCTCGTTCGCCACGGTTCCTCCAGCTCGTCGTCGGACCACCCACTGTGCCAAACGCACTCCGGCGCGTCGACCCGGATTCTCTTGGGTCAGCGGCCGGCGAGGCGGCGGGCCCGGCTCACGGCTGATCGCAGCACCGTCCGGGAGCGCGTCGTCCCCGGCGAGGCCGCCCGGGCCGGCTCCGCAGCCTCCCGCGCCGCCCGTCTGCGGCCGAGTCGGAGCCCCTCGCGTCGGGCGGCGTCGGCCGACGACTGGGCGAGCGCCTCGGCGTCGGCGTAGAGCCGGACGTACTGCTCGCGCGCTGCGTCAAGGCGGGCCTGGGCCGCCTCGTCGAAGCCGCCGCTCGCCGCCAGGACGCAGAGCTGCTCCCAGACCTCCTGCGCCAGCTCGCGGACTCCGTCGGGGCAGTCGATCTCGTCCCAGCCGGTGCGGACCCGGCGCAGGCCGGGGTCGACGAACTCGTCGACGTCGGCCTCCATCTCGGCGGTGAACTCGCGCTCCCGCAGCCCCAGCTCGGAGAGCGTGCGCCGCATCACGGGCCGCCAGTCGTCCAGCAGGTCGTTGTACAGCACGAACGAGCGGTCGGCGTCCCGGGTCGTGGCCTCGGTGAAGAGCGCGACGTTGACCCAGCTCGCGACGCGGGTCGTCTGGGCGTGCCGCGGGGTCTCACCCGCGCTCGCGCCCTTGTAGTACTTGTCCTTGCTGCCCACGACCTCCGCCGGGTGGCGGAGCATCGTGAGGAACGCGACCTCCGCTCCGGCGTTGGACGCCGCTCGCCGCCACATCGGAAGGAACCAGCTGTTGCGGGGGTCCTTGACGAGCAGCTCCGCGCCCTCGACGACGTGCTCGCGGAGCCAGTCGCCCGCCTCGGCGGCCACGCCCGCCCGCTCGGCCCGCTCCGCGGTGCGGGTGAACGCCTGCGGGCGGGAGTCGGTCAGCAGCACCGAGGCGTGCCGCAGCTGCCTGGTCTGGAACCGGACCGCCCACAACGGCTCGTGGAAGCCGCGCGGGTTGGTCTTGTCGCCGGGGACCTCCGGGAGCGGGATGTGCAGCCCGAGCATCTTCAGGACCCCGGCGACGGTGCTGGTGCCGCTCCGGCCGGAACCGGCGACGACCACGACCCGCGGACGGGTCGCGGGGGTCTCGGACGCAGTCATGCAGGGCCTCTCGCGCAGGGGTCTGGTGCGCGGGCAACCCTAGCGCTGCTCCTCGTCCGAGGGCGCGCCGATGTCGCCCTGGGACCGCCGTCGGTTAGCGTGTCGCAATCCTGGCCTCGGGTGACAACCCGGCCACTCGGCCCTCCCGACACGGGCGACACGAAGGAAGAGATCCCCCATGAGGTGGACAAGTCCGCAGGGCGGTTGGCGGCACGCGCTCCGCTCCGGCGCCGTGACCTCCGCGCTCCGTACGCGCGCCCGCAGGCTCATCCCGGCCCGGATCCGGCCCGGCCGACCGTCACGGCAGCTCGGCGCCCCGGGGATGGTCGAGCTCTTCACCCGCAAGGTCGTGAAGGGGTGGGTCTCCGTCCCGGCGGACGCGCCGCCGACGCGGGTGACCCTGCACCTCGACGACCTGCAGCTCGTGTCGACCTACGCGTCACCCGAGAAGCCCGGCGCGACGCGCGGCCGACGGGCGAGGCCGTCCGGCGAGCCGACCGGGCCGCGCCAGCCGCTGCCCGGGCCCGGTGAGGACCACCGGAACACCGGGCAGCAGATCCGGTGGTTCCGGTTCCGCGTCGCCGACATGTGGCGCTTCTGCGACAGCTCCACGTCGGTGTCGGTCCGCGTCGACGGCGCCCCGCTCGCCATCGCCGGCCACGGCATGTTCCTCGTCCCTCCCCGGCCCGGTCGTCGTTCGGTCGAGGACCTGCGGCGCAAGCTCCGCACTGGGCACGTCATCTCCTGGAAGGGCCAGCTCCAGCTCAGCAAGCAGCACGACGTCGAGTGGCAGCAGCAGGTGCTGGGCCTGTTCGAGCGGACCCGTGAGACGCTCCGCGAGACGCACCAGTACGACGCCTTCTTCGTCTACGGCACGCTGCTGGGGGCGGTGCGCGAAGGCACCTACCTCGGCCATGACGCCGACTTCGACGCCGCCTACGTGTCGTCGGAGTCCGATCCCGACAAGGTCACCGACGAGCTGGTCGAGATCAGCCTGGCCCTCATCGAGCACGGGCTGAACGTGAAGTGCCTACGCACTCACCTGCACATCAGCGACCCCGCCGAGCCGGACCTGCACATCGACCTCTTCTACACCTACTTCGACGCGCAGGGCGTTCTCAGCTTCCCCTTCGGGGTGGCCGGGACGACCGACGTGCACCGACGCGACTGGCAAGGCGTCCGTCAGATCGACTGGCCGGGCGGGCAGGGCACGATCCCGGTGAACGCCGAGCAGGTCGTGCAGGCTCTCTACGGCACGGACTGGCGACAGCCGAAGCCCGGGTTCCACTGGGACCGCGACCGGTTGAAGGCCGCCCCCCAGCCACTGACGCGCGCGCAGCGCCAGAAGGTCTACTGGGCGAACTTCTACGCCCACACGAGCTACACCAGCGGCTCGTCCTTCTTCGAGTTCGTCAACGCCCGACCCGAGACCCCAGGCACCGTCGTGGACATCGGATGCGGCGACGGCCGCGACTCGTGCGCCTTCGGTGTCGCGGGCCGCCAGGTCGTCGGTCTCGACCAGTCCCCCATCGGCGTGCACCACGCGTCGGCCAGGGCCGAGGGCCTCGGCATCCAGGACCGGGTCCGCTTCGCGATCTGCGACGTCGCGGACACGGGTGCCGTGACCGCCGTGCTGGACGAGGTCTCGTCGTCCGACGAGCCGGTCCTCTTCTACCTGCGGTTCTTCCTCCACTCGATCCCCGAGGAGGTGCAGCGACGGACTGATGGACGTGATCACCACCCGCGCCCGCCCGGGCGACGTCGTGGCCGCCGAGTTCCGGACCGAGAAGGACGAGGCGGCGACCAAGGTGCACGGGGACCACTACCGGCGCTACCAGAACGGCCCCGCCTTCGGCGCCCTGCTCGGCGACCGACACTTCGCGTTGCTGCACGAGGAGGAGGGCACCGGTCTGTCGCCGTACAAGGGTGAGGACCCGGTCCTCTACCGCGTCGTCGCCCGGCGCGAGGACCACGAGACCTCCTGACCGTCGGCCTCCCCCTAGACTGAGCCACCCCGACCGAGGAGTCCTGTCTTGGCACGACGCGTGTCCCTGCACGCCGCCGACGACACGCCGTCCGAACCCCGGCCGACTGCTCCGGCGCGGGTGGCGCGAGCGGCAGCCCACCGGCTGCGCGGCGCCTCCCCGGCCCGTCGGGGCTCCCGGCGACTCCTCGAGGAGGTCGCCGGAGTCGACCGCACCCGGCGGGTCACGTTCATGGTGCCGTTCGCCTACGGCATGGGCGGCATCCCCCGGACCGTGTTCACCGTCGCGAACGCCCTCGCCCAGCGCGACCACGACGTCTCGCTCGTCACGCTCGTCCGCACCAGCGAGCACCCCTACTTCGAGCTCGACCCGCGCGTGACCGTGGTGGCCCTCGAGGACCGGTTCGACCCTGCCGATCCCGACGTCAAGCGGCCGCGGCCCCGCAAGGACCCGCAGGCAGAGCCTCGGGTCCGGCAGCTCGACCGCAAGCCGTCGGACCTGATGGACGGCGCCCACCCCTCCTTCACGGCGCACGTCGACGAGCTGCTGCGCGAGCACCTCGAGTCGCTCGGGCCGGGGGTGATCGTCTCGACGAGACCGGAGTTCACGGTCGCGGCCATCCGCTGGTCGCATCCCGACTCCCTGGTCGTCAACCAGGAGCACCTGTCGTTCGTCGGCCGCAAGAAGCGGCTGCGCGAGAGCACGCGCGACCTCGCGCTGCGCGCGGGGGTCGAGCGACCGGCCGACGCGTTCCTGACCCTCACCGACGCCGACCTCGAGCGGTGGCAGTCGTTCGTCGGCGACTCCGACACCCGGTGGGGGGTCATCCCCAACGCGACGCCGTTCGACGTCGACGAGCCGGCACCACTGGACTCACGCACGATCCTCGCCGCCGGCCGATTCACGCACCAGAAGGGCTTCGAGCGGCTGGTGGCGGCGTACGCCCCGCTCGTCGAGAGCCACCCCGACTGGCAGCTGCACATCTACGGCCACGGCGACCTGTGGGAGCAGATCTCCGAGCAGGTGGAGGAGCTCGGCGTCGGTGACCGGATCCAGCTCAAGGGCATCACCTCGGAGTTCGAGGCGGTGCTGCGGAACGCCGCCGTCTACGCGATGTCGTCGCGGTTCGAGGGCCTGCCGATGGTGCTGCTTGAGGCGTTCAGCAAGGGCATCCCGCCGGTGTCGTTCGACTGTCCCGAAGGGCCGCGCCAGCTCATCCAGGACGGCGTCAACGGGCTGCTCGTCCCCGAGGGTGACGTGCCTGCGCTGACCGAGGCGCTGCGCCGCGTGATGGACGACGACGACCTGCGCCACCGGCTGGGCGGCGGGGCGCTGGCCACGGCCGCCGACTACCACGTCGACGCCGTCGTGGACCGTTGGATCGCGCTGTTCGAGGAGCTCGACGCGAGCCGGAGCTCTCGTGGCTGAGCGGGTCATCCTCCACGTCGGGCTCATGAAGTCCGGCACCACGTTCGTGCAGGGGTTCCTGGCGACCCACCGGGACCGGCTCCTCGACGAGGACGTGCTCTTCCCGGGCGAGGCCTGGCGCGACCAGGTCCAGGCGATCGTCGACTTCATGGGGTACGACGTCCGCCGCACCGCGCGCACCGAGGGGGCGTGGCAGCGGCTGCGCGACGAGATCGAGGCACACGACGGCACCGCGCTGGTCTCGATGGAGTTCCTCGCGGCGGTCCGGCCCGCCAACGTGCGGCGGTTCGTGGCCGAGTTCGGCGACACCCCCACCGAGGTGGTGGTCACCGCGCGCGACCTCGGCCGCAACCTGCCGGCCATGTGGCAGGAGAGCCTCAAGAACGGACACTCCTGGTCCTGGCGGGAGTACGTCACGGGCGCCCGCGACGGCGGCCCGGCCGGCAAGCACTTCTGGCGGCAGCAGGCCGCGGCGAAGATCGTGTCCCGGTGGGCCGACGTGGTCGGCGCCGGCCACACCACGGTCGTCACGCTGCCTCCGGCCGGTGCGCCTCGCGACCTCCTGTGGCGCCGGTTCACCGAGGCCGTCGGGCTCCCAGGGATGGCAGAGTGGGCGCCCCCCGCGCCCGCCAACGAGTCGCTGGGCGTGGCGTCCAGCCAGGTGATGCGGCGGCTCAACGCGTTGCTGGGCGAGCTCCCCGTCCCGGCGTACCAGCGCGTCGTCAAGGGCGTCCTCGGCAACCGGGTGCTGGCCGGCCACAAGGTCGCCGAGCAGCCGATCGGGTTCCAGGTGGAGCCGTGGCTGGCCCGGCGGGCCGAGACGATCCGCCGCAAGATCGACGAGTCCGGCGTGCGCGTGGTCGGCACGCTCGACGACCTCGTGCCGGTGGACGTCGAGGGGGTCGACCCCGACCAGGCGCCCGAGGCCGACGTGCTCGAGGCAGCGCTCGTCGGGCTCCGCGGACTGATCGAGCAGCAGCTGCCCGGGAACCCTCAGCGCAAACGGTAGGTGTCGAGCATCCGGCGACCGATGATCATCTTCTGGATGTCGCTGGTGCCCTCGCCGATCAGCATGAACGCCGACTCGCGGTAGAGCCGCTCGATCTCGTACTCCTTGGAGTAGCCGTAGCCCCCATGGATCCGGAACGACGCCTCGACGACCTCGTTGCAGTACTCGCTGGCGACCATCTTGGCCATCCCGGCCTCGACGTCGTTGCGCTCGCCGGAGTCCTTCTGCCGGGCGGCGCGGACCATCATTGCGTGGGCGGTCTCGACCTTGGTGGCCATCTCGGCGATCCGGAACAGGATGGCCTGGTGCTGGGCGATCGGCTTGCCGAACGTCTCGCGCTGCTGGGCGTAGGCCACGCCGAGCTCGAACGCCCGGTTCGCGATCCCGCAGGCCCGGGCCGCGACGTTCACGCGGCCCACCTCCACGCCGTCCATCATCTGGTAGAAGCCCTGACCGGGGGCGTCGCCGAGCACCTGGGAGGCCCCGACTGCGTGCTTCTCGAACACCATCTCGGTGGTGTCGATGCCCTTGTAGCCCATCTTGTCGATCTTGCCGGGGACGGTGAGGCCCGGGGCGACCTCGCCGAAACCGGGCTCCTTCTCGACCAGGAACGTCGTCAGGTTCTTGTACACCGAGTCGTCGCCCTCGTCGGTCCTGGCGAGCACGGCGACCAGGTTCGAGGAGCCACCGTTCGTGAGCCACATCTTCTGGCCCGTGATCTCGTAGCCGTCGTCCGTCCTGGTGGCCTTCGTCTTGACGGCCGCGACGTCGGACCCCAGGCCCGGCTCCGACATCGAGAAGGCACCACGGACCTCGCCGGTCGCCATCCTCGGCAGGTAGTGCTGCTTCTGCTCGTCGGTGCCGTGACGCATCAGCATGTAGGCGACGATGAAGTGGGTGTTGATGACACCCGAGACGCTCATCCAGCCGCGCGCGATCTCCTCCACGCAGAGCGCGTAGGTCAGCAGCGACTCGCCCAGCCCGTCGTACTCCTCGGGGATCATCAGCCCGAAGATGCCGAGCTCCTTGAGGCCCTCCACGATCTCGGTGGGGTACTCGTCCGCGTGCTCGAGCTCGGTCGCGACCGGGAGGATCTTCTCCTCGACGAAGGTGCGCACCGCCTTGAGGATCTCCTGCTGGTCCTCGGTGAGACCGTCCGTCTGGCACAAGCGGGTCATCTGTGGTTCCCTTCGCAGGCCCGTTCAGCCCGGGCCCGTCGGTGTCACGGCGCCCGTCAGACTACTGCCGGTCACCGGGCCCTTCCGCCCCTGGACGGTGTGACGATGCGCACGGGACGCGTCGGTTTGCCCCCGACCCGGCCGTGACCAACAATGACGACGTGCCCGCCGCCCCCAAGACCGTCTTCGTGCACGTCGGGTCTCGCAAGACGGGGACGTCGCACCTCCAGTTCGGCCTCAAACGGGCGCCCAAGCGCGTGATCCGGGCCGGCCTCGCGCAACCGTTGGGCGAGCGCGGCGGCATCATGCGCGGCCTGCTCCTGCCGCTCCAGGCCGCGGCCGACGGCGACCTCGCGGCTGCCGAGCGCGCGGTGACCGCGCTCGCTCGGAACATCCGCGAGAGCGAGCAGCCGCGCCACCTGATCACGCTCGAGGCCCTGGCCGAGCTCCCGGTCGAGGCGACCGCGCCACTGATCCGCGGGCTCGCCGAGTTCGACACCCGGCTCATCGTGACCGCTCGCTCCTGGGCCCACACGATCCCCAGCGAGTGGCAGCAGCGGATCAAGTCCCGCTACACCGGTGAGTACCTCGAGTACGCCGAGGCGATCCGCGCGCCGGACGACGTCGGGCCAGAGCTCGCCGCCGAGTCGGAGGCCTTCCGGCGCCGACAGGACGTCGCCGACGTCGTACGCCGCTGGCGGGCCGGCGACCCCGACCTGCCGGTCTCCGTGATCCTGGTGCCGCCGCTGGGCGCCGAGGGAGTGACGTTGGTCGATGCTTTCTGCGACCTGATCTCGGTCTCCCCGAAGACCTTGGCGGTCCCGAAGCGGATCACCAACGAGTCGCTCAGCCACGCGGACGCGGAGCTGGTGCGCCGGATCAACCTGGCGCTGGGCGACCGCCTGCCCGACACCAGCACCGACTACCGCTACCACGTGCGCCGCTGGATCGTCGCGGGCAGCATGATGCAGCGGCCGCGCGTGAAGATCCGGCTGCCGCGTGACCTGGAGCCGTGGTGCCGCGACGAGTCGGCCCGGCAGCTGGCGGAGCTGCACGAGCTCGGCGTCGAGGTCATTGGCGACCCCGAGCACTACGTCGACCCGCGCCTTCCGGGGGACGACTTCGTCCCGGCGCGCGACGACGAGATCGTCGCGGCGGCCGCAGCGGTGATGGCCGACCTCGCGGAGCGACGCGACCGGGAGACCCGCGAGTGGAAGCGGGCGGTCGACGAGACCAAGGCGGCCCGACGACAGGCCGCGGTCGAGCGTCCGTCGCGCGCGGTCACCGGGTCCGACCCGGTCCGGCTGGCCCGGAGGCTGGCCGGCAGGGTCCGGCGCCGGCTCACCCGCTGAGCGTCACCGGGTCCGCTTGGCCAGCCGGCCCACGACGTGGGTGAGGCCTGCCAGGGCGGCGTCGAGCTGCTGCTCGACCGTCACCGCGGCGGCGTCGACGCCGCGGACCGGACCGCACCGCAGGTCCTCGAGGTCACCCGCGACCCGCGGCGACCGGGCCTGGAGCCTCGCGACGTCGCGGTCGCCGCGCTCGGAGACCCAGGGGGCGTCGTACCCGAGCCGCGCGTCGCCCTCGAGCCCTGCCAGCCCGCGCTTGGCGAGGAGCTGCTTGACGATCCGCTCGTACTGCCGGCCCGTCAGGGTGCGGCCGTCGGCGTCGAGCCGCTGGTTGAGCTCGCGCAGCACCAGCAGGGAGGCGAGTCCGAGCGACGGGTTCGTGCGGACGTCGAGATCGATGCCGGTGCCGTCGATCGGCAGCAGCGACGCGAAGCGCTCCCACAGCAGCTCGGGCGGCGACCCCGCCGGTGGCACGGTCAGCAGGGTGACCCGGTCGCGGCCCGCAGCCTCCTGCCACACCTCGGTGATGCGCGGGGCGTCCTGCCGGGTCCAGAACGCGCGGCCCGGGCCGGGGTGCGCGCGGTCCTCACCCGCCACACCGGCGAGGTACTCCTCCCAGGTCCAGGTCCCCCGGTTCTGCAGCGACTCCTGCCACATCGCGGGGATCGTGCGCGCCAGGTCGCGGACCGAGATCACCACGTCGACCTCGGCCGGCGCGAGCTCGGAGACGATCTGACGAGCCTTGGGGAGGCCGCGCGGGCCGAGGAACTCCATCGAGAGCACCGCCGTCCCGTCCCAGCGGTGTACGTCGTCGACGAGCCTGCGCCACGGGCCGTCCCCGGTCAGCGGCGGCTGGTCACGAAGACCTCGGGTGCTGATGTCCTTGACCGCCTGGACCTGCCGCTTCCACGGGCTCGGGAAGAGCACCCCCTGCTCGTGCAGGTGTGCCCGGTTGTGGCGCAGCGCCTGCTGCAGGAAGCTCGTGCCGGACTTCATCAGCCCGACGTGCAGCACGACCCGCTCAGCCACGGGCGTCCTCCCGGCCCAACCGGGCCGCGACCACCGTCATGACGTCGCGCTCGAGCCGGTCGACCACCGCGGCGAGGGCCGGTGCCTGCCGCCGCTGCTCCGGGATCCCGGTCTCCAGCTCGTCGATCCGCTCGACCACCTCGGCGAACGCCGTGACCCGGATCAGCCGGCGCCGGAGCAGGGCGAGCCCGAGCTCCTGGGCCCTCACAGGCTGTCTCGGCGGTACTCGCGCAACGCCTGGGTGAGCCGGTCCGTGTCCTGCTGGTCGGGGGGCAGCAGCAGCTCGTTGACGAGGTCGGTGAGGGCGCCCACGCGCTCCTGGAGCCGCCGCCCCTCCTGCAGCGCCTTCTCGGCGCCGTCGAGCCGGTCGCTGACGTCGTCGAGGACCGAGCGACTGCGACGTCCCGCGAGGTCGACGACGAGCGCACCGCGCAGCGCGGCCGGCGTCGGCTCGACCGTGGCGCGCTTCCCCGCGACGGGCGTGCGCGCCTCGCGCAGCTCCAGCAGCAGCCGGGCGATCGCCCGCACGGCGACGTCCAGCAGCTCCTCGGCGGGCACCTCGCTCGGCATCCGCGCATCCTCCTGGCGCGTGGCGCTCAGGTCGTCGAGGTCGCCGTGCACCGACCACCCGGCACGCCGGATCGTGGCCACCGCGTCCCGCGCTCGCTGCTCGGCCTCGGCGAGCTGGGTGTCGGTGATGCCCATCGGCTCGTCGTCGAGCGGGGCGAGCACGGTGTGTGCGAGGGTGTCGCGCAGCCAACGGCTCTGCTCCCGCGCGCCGCGGATGGGTCCGAGATCCTGTTCGTTCACGATGCGCAGTACCTCCGCTGCAGCGATGCCGAGTGACTCGTTGGCCGGGGGGACGTCCAGGTCGACGTCCACGTCCTGGAGGGAGCACGCCTCGGCGAAGCGGTCCCAGAGCTCCCGGCGTGGTGCCCCGCGCCGCGGCGCGGTGACGATGTGGACCCGCTCCGGCGGCAGGTCGGGACCCCACCGCAGCGCCACCGAGGCGGGGTCCATGGTGCGCCAGCCCCACTCGGCCCGCGGCCCCTTCGACTCCGGCGGCGGCTGCCACTGGTCGAGGGGCACGGTGAGGGCGAACTTGAGCCGTTCCTGCCAGGCCGAGGGCACGGCCCGGCCCAGGTCGCGGCAGGTGATGACGACGTGGACGTCGTACCCGTCGAGGCTCTCGATCGCCTCGGCGGCCTGCCGCCGCCGCGCGGCCGACAGCAGCTCGTAGCTGATGATCGCGGTGTGGCCGTGGAAGCCACGGACCTCCTCGAGCAATCGCTCCCACGCGTGGGAGGCCCGCTCGGGCAGTCGTGCGAGGCGCGGGTCCTCGCGCACCACGAAACCGGCGTGGACGAGGTCGCCGTGGGTGCGACCGGCCACGAGCACGCCCTGCCGGTCGAGCTCCTCCTGGTTGTGGCGCAGCACGCGCTGGAGGTAGGTCGTGCCCGACTTCGGGCTGCCGACGTGGAGGTAGACGCGCTCGGTCATGGCCGCTCAGGCCCATTCCGCGACGAGGTGCCAGGAGGGGCGGTGCCGGCCGCCGTCGGGGGCGGGCCGCGTCTGACGGTCGGCGAGCACGATCCGGCCACCGGCCCGCTCCACCCGCGCCCGGACGTCGTCGAGCTCGACCAGGAACCGGAGCGGGTAGAGCCGCTGCGGGTTGGCGCGGTCGGGGTCGTCCTCGTCGGTGAACTCCAGGTAGGCCCGGCCACCGCCGCGCAGGCAGGTCGCCAGCAGCCGCCAGAACGCCTCCTGGCCGCGGGCGTGGAAGGATCCGAGCACGAACCGGGCGAGGAACACGGTCGGGGGTCGCGGCCGCCGCACCTGGAGCGCGCCCAGCGTCATCGCGTCGCGCAGGTCGTAGAGGTTGCTGACCCCGAACCTGATGGGCAGCCCCTGGGCCCGGGTGTGCCGGGTGGCGGCGCCGAACGAGTGGCGGGCAAAGTCGTAGGCGTTGACCCGGTGGCCCTGCTCACCGAGCGCGACCGCGTCGGACCCGTTGCCGGCACCGATCTCGAAGACACTCACCGGCTCCGGGTGGTCGGCCAGGACCCGCTGTGCGAGCTCGGAGGCGGGGGCGAGCTCCTTGTGCTCGTTCCACCAGGCCTCCCAGCCGCGGCGGGCGGTCATCATGTTGCCGAACCAGCCCTCGAACCGGGCGATCGTGCCGTTGTCGGGCTCGTGACGGAACGACGGGTCGGGCACCTGCCAGCCGGGACCGTACGAGGCGGCGAGCAGCGTGGCCGGGTCAGCGGGTGCCGGGAGCTGCAGACCCTCGTACTCCGTCGTCGTCAGCGGCAGGATCGCCTCGCGCGGGATCGGCGCGCGCAGCGTGGCGGTCTCGTGCAGCACCCCGTCGACGTAGAAGCACGAGTAGACATCGATCCCGAGCGGGGCGCCGTCCGGCCCCGGGAAGAGCACCGTGACGAAGCTGCCTGACTTGAGAGTGGTCGCCAGACCCCGTCGTGAGAACGCCCGCTGGATGCCGTAGATCTCGGCGTTGATCTCCGCCGGGGTCTCCTTCTCGCTGAGGTAGAGGAGGTCGGAGTCGGAGTCGTGACCGATCGCCTTGCCGGCGCGGGCTGCGCCCAGCAGGGTGCCGAACGCCAGCCAGGCGTCGATGCCGCACTCCTCGCGCAGCACCTCGATCACCTGGCGGGTGCGCTCGCCCAGGGCGTCGGTGACCTCGGAGCCGCGGCTGCTGAAGGGGCGCTGCATGATGCCCCACTTGTCGATCACGACCGGGCGGTCCTGCCCGTCGACGAGCCGGATCTGGCCCTCGCCCGAGCCGAACCTGATCCGGCCGAGGTCGATCTCCCGGGGCTCGGTCTCGCCGGCCGGGCCGACCTCGCGGAGCGTGATGTCGGCGTACCCGTCGAGCCAGCGGCGCATCGCGCGCGGCCACCGGACCAGGTGGCGGCGGAGCTGGTTGCTGCCGTCGACGGTGAAGGACCACACCGGCTCGTGGTCGAAGAGCACGTCGAAGGCACCAGCCGTCCTCGGCGGTACGGTGATGCCGTCCTGGTCGGCGCGAACCTTCACTGCCACCCTTCCCCACGCACCTCGCCGTGCGGTTCCCGTGCTCGCGCACAGCCTGCCACGTCCACCGGCCCGTGGCGGGGCGTGGGTCTGTGGTCAGGGAACGTGGACCCGGGCTCGGAGCACGGCGTGGTCGGTCATGAGCTTCACCAGCGGCGACCGGTCCTCGCGGTAGCGGGAGAACTCGACGTCCTTCGTGCCGAAGATCCAGTCGACCCTGACCTTGCCCGTCGGCGGGTTGCAGTCGCGGCCGCGGTGGCTGCCACCGCGCGGCGCGACCATCCCGAGCTTGCCGGTCACCTCGCAGAACGCACGCTGCCGCTCGTTGAAGTCGCCGACCAGGAAGACCGGTTGCCCCGTGCCGACCACCGTGCGGAGCCGCCTGATCTCACGGGCCACGGCCACGTTGCGCTGGTACTGGTAGCTCTGCGGGGCGTTGTGGACGTTCATGACCCAGATCCGGCGGCCCGTCGTCCGGTGCTCGAGCTGGACGAGCGGCATGTGCCGGGTCTGTGTGATGAACGGGATGGCGACCAGGTCGGTCGCGACCCGCTTCCAGACCGCCCGCTTCCACGCGATCGAGGTCTGGAGGCCGCGACCGCCCTCGGAGTCACCCGGCCACACGGCGTACGTCGAGCCGGCCCCGTTCGTGAACCACGAGAGCTGGTCGCGCTGGAGCTCCTGCATGCCGACGATCCCGGCCCGGATCGAGCGCAGGTAGTCGATGCTCCACTCCGACCGGACCCGCGCAGGGCTGTACTCGCCGGCGTCGCTGCGGGGCGTGGTGTGGTTGCTGCCGAGGACGTTGAACGTCGCGAGCGTGAACCGGAAGCCGTCGGCCTGCCGCTGCGCGGGTCGCTGCGCAGGGCGGCTTCCCGGGCCGAGCTCTCCGGTCTCGTCGGTGCCCCAGCACGCCGGGACGGAGCTCGCGCTCGAGAGACCGCACCCGAACAGCCAGCCGAGGTCGACCTGCGCCCACGGCGTGTCCTCGTGCAGGAGCACCGGCTCGGTGGTGCGACCCGTGCCGCCGAGCTGGCCGAACCGGCCCGTGCCCCAGCACCAGAGGCGGCGGTCCGTGTCGAGGCCGCACGAGAAGTTCACGCCGGTCTCGACGGCGGCCCAGAGCCGGCCGCCGACCACCGGCTGCGGCGTCGGAGCGCCACCGAACCCGCCGCTGCCGGACAGCTGGCCGCCCTCGTTGCCGCCCCAGCAGCTCAGGGTGCCGCTGAGCTTGAGGCCGCACGTGTGGGTCCAGGCCGGCTCCACGGTGAGCCAGTCGGAGGCGTCGCCCACGCGGGCCGGCCTTACCCGGATCACGTCCGTGCCGTCGCCGAGCTGGCCCTTGACGTTGCGACCCCAGCAGTGGGCCTCCCCGCCGCGGGTGACCCCACAGGTGTGCCACCCGCCCGTGCTGACCTCGCTCCAGGCCAGGCCACGCCTCACCTTCGTCGGCAGGTAGGCGTCCTTCTGGTTGCCGGAGCCGAGCTGGCCGAACGCGTTGTCGCCCCAGCACCACGCCGACCCGTCGACCTTCGTGGCGCAGGTGTGGACCCAGCCGCTGGACACCGACTGCCAGTCGCGGTCGGAGCCGACCCGGACCGGCGAGGCCTTGTCGCGCCGGCCGCCGGTGGCCAGCTGACCGCGGTAGTTGAGGCCCCAGCACCAGAGCGTCCCGGTCGTGCGCACGGCGCAGGTGTGCATCCCGCCGGCGGAGACCTGCGACCAGTCGTTCCCGGACCCGACCTGGCGCGGCGTCGAGCCGCCGGTGTGGTCGCCGGTCCCGAGCTGCCCGTAGAAGTTGGCGCCCCAGCACCAGACTGTGCCGTTGCCGCGCAGCTGGCAGGTGTGACGCCCGCCGGAGCTCACCTCGGACCGGGCACCGGCCTCGATCGTCACGGCGATCTGGCCGGGCATCTTGCGGGCCACCGCGGCGGACGTGGTGTTGCGGACCGTGTAGTCGACGACGAACGAGCCGGTCGCCGTGGGGATGCCGCGGAGGACGCCGGCCTGGGTGAGCCGCAGGCCGGGCGGGAGGCCGGAGACGGCGCGGAACCTCAGGTCGTCGCGGGCCTGGCCGGCCACCTTGACCCGGACCCGCTCGGCCACGAGGAGCCCGGCCTGGCCGGTGACCTGCTGGTCCGCGGCCGGTCGCGGCCAGAGCGCGAGCCGGGTGCCGTGGGCGGTGCCGAGCCGGGCCAGCCGGGTCGCCCCGGCCGCCCCGTCGTAGGAGCGGTGGACGCGCTGCGCCTGCCGGAATCGGGTCGGACCGAGGTCACAGGCGACGTCGCCCCGGGTGCACACGGAGTGGATCGGTGCTCGCCAGCCGTCGAAGGGGACGGCGGCCGCGGGCCGGCGTGCCCGGCGGGCGCTGACTCCCTCGGCCCGCCGGGGTGCCGCGGGGTCGCCGGTGATCGGGCCGCGCGAGCCTGCGACTCGTGCGGGGTCGGCGACCAGCGCGACCGCCACGGCGCGCGAGCGGACGCCGGCGTCGGCGCGCAGCAGGTAGCGGTGGACCGCCGAGGCGCCCTGCGAGTGGCCGGCGAGGTAGACGAGCTGGTGGGGGCAGGCCTCGACCGCATCGTCGACCGCGGCATCGATCCGCGACACCAGGCCGGGCACCGACGCCTGCCAGGTCTGCCACGCCTCGCGGGTGATGGCCTTCTCGGCGGCGGTCCGGCGGGTGCCGCGACCGAGGAGCGCGCTGGGTGCCAGCGTGTCGGCCGCGATCACAGTGGTCGTCACCGAGCGGCCGACATCCTCGGCTCCCGCGACCAGCGGCTCGACGTACGCCGCGAGCGTGGGGCCGGGCACGGTGTCGCCGTCCCCCACCTCGTCCGCCCCGGGCACCACGACGAGCAGCGCGTCGGTGCAGGTCGGGGCGGCGCCCACGGTGCCGGCACCCGGCCGGCCCGGGTCACGGTCGCCCCACAGGGTGGGGACGACGACGAGCAGCGAGCCCGCGACCGCGACCACCACCGCGACCGCCAGCGCGGTCACGAGGGCGCGCGGAACAGCGGGAGCGGGGGGAAGCAGACGGCGCACGGGGGAAGACCCTTCGTCATCCAGGACGTCACTCTGGTCACAGAAGTCCCAGAGATGGTAACCCGACCCAGGGGTCCCCGTCCCCGACTCGGGTGAACCGCCCGCTGCGCTCCCCGGTCAGTGCGCGCCGAACCGACGGGGTTCGGCCGTCAGCGGTCGCCGCTCCGGCGCGCCGGGAGCCCCATCTCCGCCTTGATCAGGGCGTAGGGGTCGACGCCGCGTGCCCGAGCCCTGGCCAGCGTCCTCGCCGGCGGCGGCGGGGGCGGGTTGAAGAAGAGGTAGTCGACCCAGCGGGCGTAGACGCCCTCGGCACCGCCCCGGCGGATCATGAAGCCCTGCTCGTCGCTGAGCTTGGCCAGCCCGGACCAGTTCTCCGAGCCCTGCCACGCGACCCGCGCGCTGCGGTCCTTGCGGTACCAGCCGCTGACAGTCATCGCCTTGGAGTGCAGGTAGCGGTCGTAGACGCCGTCGTTGTCGAAGTCGCTGACGACCTGCTGGATCGGGACCCGCCCGCGCGAGGTGTGGCGCAGGATCCCGAGGACCTGCCGGCCCATCAGCGCGTAGACGATCCGGACGTTGCAGCCGTTCTCCCACTTCGTGCGCAGGATCTTGGCGATCGCGATGCCCCGGTCGTTGATGATCGCGTCCTGCGCGATCCGGATCCGGGTCCGGCCGTTGACGCCGGTGCCGCCGCGGGCCCCGACGCACGTGACGCGCTTGAGCTCGGTCATCACCCGGTCACCGCGCGCGTTGGCGCCCTTCCAGGGGTACACGTACCCGACGACATCCTTGCCGTGGTACTCGCGGTAGGCGCGTCGCACCGGCTTGTCCTGCGAGGACTCGGCGAACGCGTCGACGAACCCCTTGTAGATCGGCTTGCTCCCGGTCACGGTGTAGAGGTCGTTCCACTGGAAGTTCACGGCGACCTCGGTGGCGTTGGCCGAGGTGGACATCACCACGCGGCGGGCCCGGCCGACCTTGGAGAAGAGGAAGAGCTTGGAGTGGGCGATGCCGCGCTTGCCTCGGCAGGACTGCTCGCACACCCGCATCCAGCTGCGGAAGCGGTCGGGCAGCCGGTTGCCGCGGGGCCGCTGGGCCTTCAGCGCCTTGCGGAGGCGGTGGAAGTTGCCGTTGCCCTCCGCCTTGCCCCTCGCCATCAGCACCCGGACGCTCACGCCGCGCTTGTGGGCGGCCACCAGCTTGTCGACGAAGCCGCGGCTCGCGATGTTCCAGCTGATGATCCGGATCCGCTGCTTGAGGCGGGTGCTGCCGATGCTCTTGATGATGTGCTCGAGCAGCTTGCGCCGGTCGGCGCGGCGCGGGTCGGTATGGATCACGCCGGTCCTGGGCGTGTAGATCCGGCGCCGCTCGGTGGTCTGCGGGAGGGCCGCCAGCACCGCCGCGGAGGTCGTCCGCGCGATGGGCGAAGCGCCCTCGGCCCGGGGGGCCGCCGTCGCCTGCGGCACGCTCGCCACGGTGACGGCCACCACCAGGGCGGTGGCGGCCGACACCGGCGCCACCATGCGTCGGAGTCTGGTCAGGTTCATCTGGATCCCCACGTGCTTCCCCACTGTCTTGTCGTTGTTTCAGGGCGCAGGGGCGGACCCATCCGTACCAACCGCCCCCGTCTGTCGCTCACCCGCAGGAGCGCACCGCCCGGCGGTACTGGTCGCTGTCGTCCAACGGAGCGCCGACGTCGTTCACGGTCGCGCCCTTGGCGCCGTAGAAGCGGTCGCCGTAGACGACCAGGACCTGCCCGGAGTCACACCTGGTGAGATCGGCGGCCACCCAGGTCTCGCTGTCGACACAGCCCTGGTAGCCACCCGGGAGGTTCTGGCCGTCGACCCACACCTCGGCGCAGGCAGGTCCGTCCAGGACCTCCCCGGTCGGGGATGCGGACGACTCGCTCGCGCTCGGGTCCTGCGGGGTCCCCTCGCCGCACCCGCTCAGCGCGAAGCCGAGCAGGCAGCAGAGGACGAGGATCCCGGCACGAGCCATGTCACTACGGTAACAAAGGCCACGCCGATCACACCCTCAGACGCGTCCCCAGAATCGTTCGGGCACCGAGACCATCGGCTGGTGGCGCATGGCGTTGAACTGCCGGCGCCCGTGCGCCCGGTAGTGACCGCCCTCGCCCTCGCGCACGATGCCGGCCAGCACCTTCGGCCGGGTGCGGTAGGGCGCCACGTCGCCCGGGTCGACGTCCCGCGTGACGTCGTCGAGCAGCGTGACCAGGTCGTCGCCCGCGAACTGCCAGGTGGTCGCGGCGGCGCGGCCCTCGCTGTCGGCCAGGGCCTTGCGGTGGTCGCCGGTCACGCGCAGGTGCTCACGCTCGGCGAACTTCAGGTGGAACAGGTAGAGGTCGGGGTCGATCTCGAACGGGATCGTCACGCCGTGCGAGCCGGCCACCCACGGGGCCATGGTGCGCTTGAGCGACGGCTTGCACATGAGGGGGATGAACTTGGCCCACTGCCGCTGCCCCAGCACGGGCTGGTCAGGGTCGAGCGCCCCCTCGCGCTTGGCGTCGTGGACGACGTTGAGCGCCTGCGCGCCCAACACCTCCGTGCCCGCGCGCTTGGCCAGCAGGTCCACCAGTCCCTCGTGCCGCTCCGGGTCGGCGACCAGGAACTCGTCGGCGTCGGCGAACAGCACCGCGTCGTAGACCTCGAGGAGGGCCGCGGCGATCCGGCTCACGATCCGCATCCGGGTGGCCTCGAAGTGCTTGTCACCCCACGACGGGATCCGGATCACCGAGCAGGGCAGATCGTCGGTCGAGCCGTCCGAGGTGTTGTCGTCGATGACGTACAGGTGGTCGGTGCCACACTCCCGGCCGTAGTGGGCCACCCAGCGGGGCAGCATCACCTGCTCGTCGCGGACCATCGTCACCGCGGCGAGCCGCGGCTCCGGCGACGAGGTTGGCCGGTTCGAACCGATCCTCACTGCAGGCTCAACCGCGCGAACAGCGCGTGGTGGTCGGTGATGTAGGGCACCGGCGCCGCCCGGGTCACCTCGTAGGAGTTCACGCTGAAGGCCTCCGAGGCGAAGATCCAGTCCACCCGCGGCGAGTACGGCGGCGGGAAGCAGGAGCCGCCGCCCACCGCGCTCTGGAGCGAGGTGGCCGTGAAGGCGCACAGCGCCTCCATCTTCTCGTTGAAGTCGCCGGTGACGATGATCGGGACGCCGGTGGCCTCGAGCTCACGGATCTTCGCGAGCTCGATCGCCTGGGCCTGGTCACGCTCGCCCTCCATGCCGCCGGGCGAGTTGTGGAAGTTCAGCACGTAGACCTCGGCGCCGGTCGCCACGTTCGCGAGCCTCACGACCGGCGACGGCCGCTGCTGGCCACTGAACGGGATGGTCACGGTGCTCGCCGACACGAGCCGCCAGACCCGGGTGTCCCAGGCGACGCTCGTCGGGACGCCGGCCGAGCCCAGCGACGTACCGGGGTAGACGGCGAACGACGGCGCGTTGTTCGAGAAGACGGCGAGCTGGTCGCGCTGGATCTCGGAGAAGCCGACGATGCTGACGCCGCGGCCCAGCAGCATCTGCGTCGCGCTGTAGGCGCGGCTGGTGCCCGGCGCGAAGCCACCGCGGCCGCCGCGGGTGTGCTGGCTGCCGAGGATGTTGAGCATCCCGACGCCGAAGTCGCTGATCGACGTCCTCGCCTCGCGGGCCCGCTCGGCGCGCTCGGCGAGGGCGAGCCGGTCCTTCTTCGGCTCCGGCGCGGGCTTGATCCGTACCGCCTGGACCACCCGGTAGCGGCCGGGAGCGCTCGGTGTCCCGGTCGGGGTCGCGGTCGGGTCCGCCGCGCCGGAGGGGCTCGGGTCGACGGCCTCCGCGGCGGCCGGGTCTGCCTTCAGCGCCGCCGAGCCCTGGCCGACGGCGCCGCCCGAGAGCACGCCGACGCCGAGGACCGAGAGCACGATGAGCACCCCGAGGACGGCTATCGACGCCGGCCGTGAGGGAGTCGTGAGCCGCAGCCGCTCAGGGTCCAGATGGCGCGGAACAGGGCGCCGAGAGCTGCGGGGCATGGAGTCATGGTACTGACCCCGGCGCGCGCCCGCAGTGCGCTCCCCGGACCGCCGGTCCCCGCTAGCGTGGGCCCGTGAGCACCGCCCCCACCCGTGTGTACGCCGCCCGCCTGGTCGGCCTGCCCATCTTCGACCCCCTGGGGGACCAGGTCGGCAAGGTCCGCGACCTCGTGGCGGCGGTCCGTTCGGAGGTCAACCAGCCGCGGGTGCTGGGCCTGGTGGCCGAGGTCTTCGGCCGCCGCCGGATCTTCGTCCCGATGACCCGCGTGACCAACATCGACAGCGGGCAGGTCTACACCACGGGGCTGCTCAACATGCGTCGGTTCGAGCAGCGGCAGACCGAGACGCTCGTGATCGGGCAGATGCTCGACCGTCAGGTCACGATCCCCGGCTCCGGGGTCACCGGCACCGTCTACGACGTCGCCATGGAGCAGGCCCGCACCCGCGACTGGGTGCTGTCACGGGTCGCCGTGCAGGAGCCCGGCCGGTTCCGCCGCCGCGGCCCGACCCACATCGCCGAGTGGAGCGAGGTCGACGGGCTCACGCGGCGCGACGAGACCCAGGGCGCGACCCGGCTGATCGCCCAGCTGGCGGAGCTCAAGCCGGCCGACGCGGCCCAGGTGCTCCACGACCTGCCCGCGGAGCGGCGGCTCGCGGCCGTCACCGCGATGGACGACGAGCGGCTCGCCGACGTCCTCGAGGAGCTGCCGGAGGAGGACCAGGTCGAGATCCTCGAGCACCTCGACTCCGAGCGTGCGGCCGACGTGCTCGAGGAGATGTCGCCCGACGACGCAGCAGACCTGATCGCCGACCTGCCGCCGGAGACCGCGGCCATCCTCCTCGAGCTGATGGAGTCCGAGGACGCCGAGGACGTCCGCCGGCTGATGTCGTACGCCGAGGAGACGGCCGGCGGCATGATGACTCCCGAGCCGGTGATCCTCGGCCCGGACGCGACGATCGCCGATGCGTTGGCCCAGATCCGCGACCCCGACCTGCCGGTGTCGCTCGCCGCGATGGTCTACGTCTGCCGTCAGCCCCTGGAGACGCCGACCGGCCGGCTGCTCGGCTGCGCCCACGTGCAGCGGCTGCTCCGCGAGCCGCCGTCGTCGCTGGCGGCGGCCGCCGTCGACACCAGCCTCGACGCCCTCCGGCCCGATGCGACGATCGACGAGGTGGCCGCCCACCTGGCGACGTACAACCTGGTGGCCGCGCCGGTGGTCGACGAGGAGGGTCGCCTCCTCGGCGCGGTGACGGTCGACGACCTGCTCGACCACATGCTCCCCGTGAACTGGCGCGACCACGAGACGGGCGGGACGGCGGCCGCCCATGGCTGAGTCGCGCCGCACCACCCGCCGCAAGGGCCTCGACACCCCGCAGGACGTCCGTCGCCCGCTGGTCCGTCGCCCGACGTACGACGCCGACGCGTTCGGCTCCTTCGCCGAGCGGTTCGCGCGCTTCATGGGCACCGCGCGGTTCCTGCTCTACATGACCGCTTTCGTTGCGGTCTGGCTGGTCTGGAACTGGATAGCGCCCGACGACCTCGCGTGGGACCTGTACCCCTTCATCTTCCTGACCCTCATGCTCAGCCTCCAGGCGTCGTACGCCGCGCCGCTGATCCTGCTCGCCCAGAACCGGCAGGAGGACCGCGACCGGGTGATCGCCGAGCGCGACCGGCAGGCCAACACCCGCGCCCACGCCGACATGGAGTTCCTCGCCCGCGAGGTCGCCGCTCTGCGGATGGCGGTCGGCGAGGTCGCCACCCGCGACTACGTCCGCTCCGAGCTCCGCGCGCTGCTGGCCGAGCTCGACGAGCGCGCGAGTAGCGACCAGCCCTCGGCCGACGACGAGACCGAGGCCACTCCCGAGGCGTGAGACGGGGCCGCCGAGTCGGCCGGGCAGCCGCCCGCCAACTACCCTGGACCCCATCATGAGTACCTCCCTGCTCGACCGCGTCAACGCCGCCCTGGCGACCGTCAACGACCCGGAGATCAAGCGGCCCATCACCGAGCTCGGCATGGTGGAGTCGGTCGACATCGCCGACGACGGCCACGTGGCCGTCCGGGTGCTGCTGACCGTGGCGGGCTGCCCGCTCAAGGACACGATCACCCGCGACGTGACCGGGGCCGTCGGGGGCGTCGACGGCGTCACCGGGGTCGACCTCGACCTCGGCGTGATGAGCGCGGAGCAGCGAGCCGGCCTCCAGGAGAACCTGCGCGGCGGCCAGGCGCAGCGCGAGATCCCGTTCGCGCAGCCGGGCTCGCTCACGCAGGTGTTCGCGATCGCGAGCGGCAAGGGCGGCGTCGGCAAGTCGTCGGTGACCGTCAACCTGGCCCTGGCCATGGCGGCAGAGGGCCGCTCCGTCGGCATCCTCGACGCCGACATCTACGGCCACAGCGTCCCCGCGATGCTCGGTGTCGCCGACGAGCGCCCGACCCAGGTCGAGGACCTGATCATGCCGGTCCCGACGGCGTCGGGCGTCTCGGTGATCTCGATCGGCATGCTCAAGCCGCGCCGTGACCAGGTGGTCGCGTGGCGCGGCCCGATGCTCGACCGGGCCCTGGTGCAGATGCTCGCCGACGTCTACTGGGGCGACCTCGACGTCCTGCTGCTCGACCTGCCGCCCGGCACCGGCGACGTCGCGATCTCCCTCGGCCAGCACCTGCCCGGCGCCGAGGTGATCGTGGTGACCACGCCGCAGGAGGCCGCCGCGGAGGTGGCCGAGCGAGCCGGCACGATGGCGTCGATGATGCACCAGCGGGTGGTCGGCGTCCTCGAGAACATGAGCTTCCTGGCCTGCCCGCACTGCGCCGAGGAGGGCACCGAGCACCGGCTCGAGATCTTCGGCAACGGCGGCGGCGAGCGGGTCGCGGCCACCCTCTCCCAGCGCTTCGGGTACGACGTGCCGCTGCTCGGCCGGGTGCCCCTCGACACCTCGCTGCGCGAGGGCGGGGACGTCGGCAAGCCGATCGTGGACGCCGACCCCACCGCCCCGGCCGCCGTCGTGCTCCGCTCCGTCGCCGAGCGGCTGGCCGGACGCGGTCGCGGCCTGGCCGGACGCCAGCTCGGGCTCACGCCCAGCGGCCGTCTGTGAGCCGGTAGGTTCTGAGCCGTGTTCGGGGTCGGGCTGCCGGAGTTCACGGTCATCGCGCTGGTGGCGGTCGTCGTGTTCGGTCCCGACAAGCTGCCGGAGTTCGCGCGGCAGGCAGGTCGGTTCCTCCACCGGCTCAAGGTCTTCGCGACCGGTGCCCGCGACGACCTGCGCAACGAGCTCGGCCCCGACTTCAAGGACCTCGAGCTGCGCGACCTCGACCCCCGCAGCATCGTGCGCAAGCACGTCATCGAGGCGATGGAGGAGGCCGAGGCCGAGGCCGCCACGGCCAAGCGCCGCGGGCTCCGTCCACTCGGTGATGGTGAGGCGCCCCCGTACGACGTCGAGGCGACCTAGGCCTCAGGGACGACTGCGGATCGCCGCCAGGCATGCGTGGGGCACCAGCTCGACCCGGCCCTCACCGACGGCCAGCTCGACGAAGTCGGCGCCGACCCTCCCGACCCGTGCCTCGTGGACGGCGCCGTCGACGAGGTGGACGACGCACGGCTCGGCCGCCTCGCTGAGCCGCCGCAGCGCCGACCCCAGCCCGAGCCTGGTGACCGGCGACCACGCCACCTCCGGCACGGAGCGCGCGGACGCGCCGCCGACGGACGTCACCGCCGGCAGGGGCACGACCCACTCGCTGCCGGATGATCCGAGCAGCAGCCAGCCCTTCGACACCCGACGCAGCGTGCCCGTGAGCCGGCCGACGCCCGCGACGCCCAGCGTCAGCTCGGTGTCGAGCGAGGCCATGAGACGGCTGGCCAGGGTCACCGCGCCGTACTCCGCGCGGCTGCGGTCGGCCAGCTCGGCATCCCGCTCGACCGCGTAGAGCGCCTCGGCCTGCTGCTCGAGGTCGTCGAGGACGGCGAAGAGGTCCTCGTCCCAGCCCATGGAGGGCGAGCCTGCCACAGCTGCGCACGTGCGGCGCCGGCTGTGGAGAGACGGTTGCACCTCGCGGTAAAACGTCTTTGACTGTCTCAAACATAAGCAAACGAAAGGTTCGGGGATGGTCAGCGATGCTCGGGTCGTCCGGTGCGGCGCCGTCTGGGCCGCCGCCACGCTCGGGACGGCGACCCTGGTCCGGTGGCTGCTGCCCGGCCTGCCGAGCGAGCCGCCCGGCGACGTCACCGCCGTGCTGGTCGCCGGCTGCACCGCTGCCGCGGTCGCGACCCTCGCCTGGCTCTGGCTGCTCACCACGCTGGTCGTGCTCGACGTCCTCCGCGACCGCCCTGCCCTGCGGCGCGGTCTCCCGCACGCCGTACGTCGATGGGTGCTGGTCGCCTGCGGTGCGGCGCTCGTCGGCGGCCTCCTCGCGCCCGCGCACGCCGAGGGCGGCGGCCCGGAGCCGGGCCGGCCAGACGCCGCCGCGGCCCTGCTCGTCGGCCTGCCGGTCCCCGATCGGGCGACCACGACCACCCAGTGGCTCGGGCTGCTCGCCCGCCCTCGTGAGCGGCCCGCGCCGCAGGCCGTCGTGGTCGCCGCCGGGGACACCCTGTGGGGCCTGGCCGCCGGCAGCCTGCCGGCCGGCGCCGACGACGCCGAGATCGAGCGCCGGTGGCGCGAGATCTACCGCGCCAACCGCGAGGCCGTCGGCGCCGACCCCGACCTGATCCGGCCCGGGCAGCGGCTGCTGCTGCCCGTCGACCAGCGCGACCGTCCGTCCCACCACTGAGGAGAGGAGCCGTCATGCCCGACGAGCCGTTCCACGACCGGGTCGTGCCGCTGCGACGTCCCACCCCGCTCGCGAGCGTCCAGGGGACGCTCGCCCTCTCCCTCGGCGGGGCGTCCGAGCCGTACGAGCCGCCACTCACCGCCGTCCCCGACCTGACTGGTCCGGAGCGCCACGAGCTCGAGGCGTGGGCGCCGCGCTTCGCGCAGGCCGCGGTCGAGATCGCCGGCGGCGACCGGCCGGTCAGCCAGCTGCTCCGCTGGGCGTCGCCCGAGGTGTACGACGACCTCGGCCGACGGGCCCAGGTGGTGCGCTCCGCGGTGCTGCGCGACTCCGCGACCCGGGTGCAGCAGGTCCGGCCGCTCGTTGAGAGCGTGCACACGTGCTGGCTCACCCAGCGCGCCGCCGAGGTCAGCGTGCGGGTCCGCTACGGCCGCCGCTCGCGCGCCGTCGCGATGCGCTTCGAGCAGCGCAAGGGCCGCTGGCTCGCCGTGGCCGTCGAGTTCGCCTGAGCACCATCCGCTCCGCTGCTGCTGTCAGTCGGCCAGCGCGGTGAGCAGGTTCGAGAGCATCGACCACAGTCGGCTTCCACGGCAGCTGGGCGCCGGGAGCGGCACCTGGACCGGAGCGGCCTCAGGCGGTGGCCAAGGAGGCGAACGTGTCGCGGAGCCGCTGGTCGTCCTCGACCGGCAGCGAGGTGAACTGGTAGCTGCGGTCCAGGATGGTCGTGTCGGGGAAGATCAGCGGGCTCTGCGCCAGGTCCGGGTCGATTCCCTCCATCGCCTCCTGCGCACCGAGCACCGGGCAGATGTAGTTGACCCAGGCGGCCACCTTCGCGGCGACGACCGGGTCGTAGAAGTAGGCGGCCAGGCGTGCGACCGCGTCCGACTTCGTCGAGGCGCTCGGCACGATCAGGCTGTCCGACCAGATCATCAGGCCCTCCTCGGGGATGACGAACTTCAGGTACGGGTTGCGCAGCTGTGCCTGGAGCACGTCGCCCGACCAGGCCAGGCAGGCGACCACCTCACCGCCCGCCAGGGCGTCGATGAAGTCGTTGCCGTAGTACCCGGCGAAGCGGCCGGCCTCCGTCCGCTCCGACAGCAGGTCGACGGCGCTCTGCACGCCCGTGACGGTGGCGCCGCTGGGATCTCTTCCCTGGGCCAGCAGTGCCATCCCGACCGTGTCGGTGAACTCGGTGAGCAGTCCCACGCGTCCGTTGAGGTCCCGGCGCCGGAACAGCTCGTCGAGGCTGCCGATCGCCCGGTCGACCCGGCGGGCGTCGTAGGCGATCCCGGTCAGCCCTGCCTGCCACGGCATGGAGAACCGTTGATCGGGGTCCCAGTCGGGACGGGCGAGGGCGGGGATCAGGTTGTCGACGTTGTCGACCGGCCCGAACGGCTGCACCCAGCCGGCGCGGACCAGCTCCGCGGCCTTCCAGCTGGTCAGGGTCAGGATGTCGTAGCCGACCGGGCGACCGGCCTCCAGCGCCGACCCGATGCTGCTGACGAACTCCTCGTTGTCGTTGACCACCTCCTGGTAGTCGACCTCGATCCCGGTACGGCGGACGAACGAGTCGAGGGTCGGCCGTCGCCGCCCTCGACCGGCGACGTCGATGTACTCCGGCCAGTTGGCCCACACCAGGGCGCCGGCCCCCGCGCCGGCGCTCGGTGTGGAAGGCGCCGGGGTTCGGGTGCCTGACCCCGAGGGATCGGCGTCGCCCGAGCACCCGGCCGCGGACCCGGCCGCGAGCAGCGCGAGCACCGTCCGGCGGGACACGAGCTCGCGGGAACGGGTCACCCCGGCGATTGTGCTGGCGGTCCGAACCACCTGCAACAGACAATCGGACCCACTTTCGTGGACCGGTTGTGGTTGACACCCCGCGGCGCCGCCAACAGGCTCCGGACCATGACCCACGCGGTCCCTCAAGGATCGCCGCGTCGCGGGGGGACGCCGCACCGTGGGACACCGCGGCACCCCTACCGGGCGCGGCTGCTCCTGCTCGCCCTCGTCAGCCTGAGCCTGGTGGTCACGGCCGGCTTCGTGGTGCTGCAGCTGATCGGTGCGGAGCCAGGAGCGGGTGCGGGCGACTGCGAGGACACCCGGGTCACCTTGAGCGCCGACCCCCGGATCGCCCCGGTGGTCGAGGAGGCCACAGCCGACCTAGGCCCATGGCTCACCGCCGACGACTGCTTCTCCCTGGACGTCGTCAGCCAGGCCTCGGCCACGACGGCCGCGGAGATCGCCCGCCCCGCAGGTGTCGGGCTGTCCGCCCCCCTCCCCGACCTCTGGCTCCCCGACTCGTCGGTGTGGCTGCAGCAGGCCGGCGCGAGCGAGGTGGGTGCGCAACGGCTCGGCGGCGAGTCCGTGTCGGTGGCCGTCAGCCCCGTCGTGCTGGCGGTGCCCCGCCGGCAGGCGAACGGCTGGCCGACGCGCCAGCCCTCGTGGACCAGGCTGCTGGCCGAGCCCGAAGGTCAGCGAGCACTGGCCACGACGGACATCGAGGTCGACGCAGTGGGGATGCTCAGCGTCTCGGCCCTCACCGGCTCCTCCACCCAGCGGCTGCTCGGCGTGACCCGCCGGCTCGCCGTACCCCTGCTGGGTGACGAGCCCGCGGCGGGCCTGGTCGCCTCCGGCCAGGTCGACGCGATCCCGTCCAGCGAGCAGGACGTGATCGCGACGAACCGCAGCGCCACGGACGCCGACCGGGTGGTGGCGGCATACGACCCCCGCGTCCGCAGCAGCCTCGACTTCCCGCTGGCGACGGTCGCCAACCAGGGGGCCGGCAGCTCGGCCGTCATCACCCGGGCGCACGAGGTCGTCCTGACCGCGTTGCTCGACCCGGCGACCCAGGACCTGCTCGCCGGGGCCGGCCTCCGGACGCCGGCCGGCGAGCTGGCCGGACCGTACGGCGAGCAGCAGGGGGTGCTGCCGGGCGCAGAGCCGGGTGACCGGCTGCCCTCGGTCCGGACGGTGCGAGCGCTGTCCTCGGCGTGGGCCACCGTCGGCCGGCGCTCACGCCTGCTGGTGCTGGTCGACCGCAGCGGGTCGATGGCCGCGACGCTCCCCGGGAGCACCGACACCCGGGCCACCCTGGCCCAGTCCTCGCTGCGACGGACCATCCGCTCGATCGCACCGGACAGCGACGTCGGGCTGTGGTCCTTCACCAGCGGGCTGCCGGACGGCGACACGGAGGTGCTGGTGCCGACCGGCCCGCTGTCGTCGACGGTGACGCCGGGCGGCCCCACCCGCCGGGACGCGTTGCTCAGCGCGGTGTCCGGGCTCGACCCGCAGGTCTCCGGCAGTACCCCGCTGTACGACGCGGTGCTGGCCGGCTTCCGCCACGCCCAGTCCGACTTCGCCTACGGCCGCCTCAACGCGCTGGTCGTCATCACCGACGGGCGCAACGAGGACGACCAGAGCGTCTCGCTGCGGCGGCTCCTCGATGAGCTGCGGCTGGAGTTCGACGGCGTGCGACCGGTCCGGATCATCGCGATCGGGTACGGCGGGCAGGCCGACACCGCGACGCTGCGCCGGATCACCGACATCACCGGCGGGCGCACCTACCGGGCGCTGACGGCCGACGAGGTCGACACCGCCTTCGCCCGGGTGCTGGCGAACCTGTGAGCTAGCCGTTGGCGCGGGCGGTGAGCCCGGTCGGACCGCCCGGCGCCCCGTGGCACTTCTTGAACTTCTTGCCCGAGCCGCACGGGCACTCCGCGTTGCGGCCGACGCCGGCGTACGGGTCGCCCTCGTTGGTCACCGTCGAGCTCACGGCCGCGTTGTCGTCACCGAGCTCGGCGACTCCCTCCTCCGGACCGGAGTAGGTGAGGCGCTGCGGCTGCGAGGGGCGCTCGAGGCCCCTGGCCCGGATGTGCGGGACCTCGGGCGCCGGGGCGGCCGGCTCGCCGAACGCCGGCACCTCCTGCCGCATCGGCTCCTCGACCTCGATCACCTCGTCGTCAGCGTCCACGGTGTCGTCGTCGTCGACCGAGACCTCGAGGTTGAAGAGGAAGCCGACGGACTCCTCCTTGATGCCGTTCATCATCGCGGTGAACATGTCGAAGCCCTCGCGCTGGTACTCCACCAGCGGGTCGCGCTGGGAGTACGCCCGCAGGTAGATGCCCTCGCGCAGGTAGTCCATCTCGTAGAGGTGCTCGCGCCACTTGCGGTCGAGCACGGACAGCACCACCCGGCGCTCCAGCTCGCGCATGACCTCGTCGCCGACCTCGGCGGTCCGGCGGTCGTACGCCGCCTGCGCGTCGGCCTGCAGGTCCTCGGTCATCCGCTCACGGGAGAGGCCCTGGCGGCCGCCGCACTCCTCGACGTACGTCGTCTGGTCGAGCCCGACCTCGTAGAGCTGGCCGAGCGCGTTCCACAGCGCCTCGAGGTCCCACTCCTCGGCGAGGTCCTCCGTCGTGGTCGCGACGTAGCCGGCGACGACGTCGTCGATGAAGCCGCGCATCTGCGCCTCGAGGTCGGCGCCCTCGAGCACCTCACGACGCTCGCCGTAGATGACCTCGCGCTGCCGGCTCATCACGTCGTCGTACTTGAGGACGTTCTTGCGGGACTCGAAGTTCTGCGACTCGACCTGGCCCTGGGCGTTGGCGATCGCACCCGTGACGCGCTTGTTCTCGATCGGCACGTCGTCGGGGATCCGCATGACGGTGAGGATCCGGTCGACCCAGTCGGACTTGAAGAGCCGCATCAGCTCGTCCTCGAGCGACAGGTAGAAGCGGGACTCCCCGGGGTCGCCCTGGCGGCCGGACCGACCGCGCAGCTGGTTGTCGATCCGGCGCGACTCGTGCCGCTCGGTGCCGACGACGTAGAGCCCGCCGAGGTCGCGGACCTCGTCGTGCTCGGCGGCCACCTGCGCCTTGACGCGCTCGACCGCGGCCGGCCAGGCGGCGTCGTACTCGTCGGGTGACTCGACCGGGTCGAGGCCCTGCTTGCGGAGGTCCTGGTCGGCGAGGAAGTCGACCGAGCCGCCGAGCATGATGTCGGTACCGCGGCCGGCCATGTTGGTGGCGACCGTGACCGAGCCCTTGTGGCCCGCGAGGGCGACGACCTTCGCCTCGTCGGCGTGCTGCTTGGCGTTCAGGACGGTGTGGGGGACGCCGCGCTGCTTGAGCTTGGCGGAGAGGTGCTCGGACTTCTCGACCGAGACGGTGCCCACGAGGATCGGCTGGCCGCGGCCGTTCCGCTCGGCGATGTCCTGCACCACGGCGTCGTACTTCGCCTCCTCGGTGCGGTAGACGAGGTCGGGGTTGTCGAGGCGGGCCATCGGCTTGTTGGTCGGGATCGGCACCACGCCGAGGCCGTAGATCTTGTCGAACTCGCTCGCCTCGGTCATGGCCGTGCCGGTCATGCCCGAGAGCTTGTCGTAGAGCCGGAAGTAGTTCTGGAGAGTGATCGTCGCGAGCGTCTGGTACTCCTCGCGGACCTCGACCTCCTCCTTCGCCTCGATCGACTGGTGCAGGCCGTCGTTGTAGCGGCGGCCGGCCAGGATCCGGCCGGTGTGCTCGTCGACGATGAGCACCTCGCCGCTCATGACGACGTACTCCTTGTCGTTGTGGAACAGCTCCTTGGCCTTGATGGAGTTGTGCATGAACGAGATCAGCGGGGTGTTGACCGACTCGTAGAGGTTGTCGATCCCGAGGTGGTCCTCGACCTTGGTGATACCCGGCTCGAGCACGGAGATGGTGCGCTTCTTCTCGTCGACCTCGTAGTCGACGTCGCGGGTCAGCGTGGCCGCGATCTTGGCGAACTCGCCGTACCACCTGACCTCGTCCTGGGTGGGGCCGCTGATGATCAGCGGGGTCCGCGCCTCGTCGATCAGGATCGAGTCGACCTCGTCGACGATCGCGAAGTTGTGGCCGCGCTGCACGCAGTCCTCGAGCGCGCTGGCCATGTTGTCGCGCAGGTAGTCGAACCCGAGCTCGTTGTTGGTGCCGTAGGTGATGTCGCAGGCGTAGGCCTCGCGCCGCTCGGCCGGCTTCATCTGCGGCAGGATCACGCCGGTGCTGAGCCCCAGGAAGTGGTGGATCCGGCCCATCCACTCCGCGTGGTAGCGGGCCAGGTAGTCGTTGACCGTGACGATGTGGACACCCTTGCCCGCCAGCGCGTTGAGGTACGCCGGGAGGGTCGCGACCAGCGTCTTGCCCTCACCGGTCTTCATCTCGGCGATGTTGCCGAGGTGCAGCGCGGCGCCGCCCATGATCTGGACGTCGAAGTGGCGCTGCCCGATGACCCGCTTCGCGGCCTCGCGCACCGTGGCGAACGCCTCCGGCATGATGTCGTCGAGCGTCTCGCCGTTCTCCAGCCGCTTGCGGAACTCGTCGCTCATGCCGCGCAGCTCGTCGTCGCTCATCGCGACGAAGTCGTCCTCGATAGCGTTGACGGCCTCGGAGATCGTCTCGAGCTGTCGGAGGATCTTGCCCTCGCCGATGCGGAGGATCTTGTCGAGAATGGCAGGCACTGGGGACTGACTCCTGGGTTGGCACGGTGAGCGGCCGGAGGGCCGTCGGCCATGCTACCCACCGGGAGGAAGCAGCCACGAAACAACGGCGAAGCTGCCTGCGGGGCCGGATCACGCCGCTCAGGGTCCGGCGGCGACCTCCACCAGCAGCGGGACCGCGAGGTCACCGCGGTCGCCGACCACCACCTCGGAGAGCCCGAGCCAGCCGGCCAGCCGCCACAGCTCCGCCGCGAGCTCGGCGGCGGTCTCGGGCGGGGCTCCCGGCTCGGCGAACGCCGCCGGGACGAGCAGCCGACCGCCCGCGCGGTCGGCCTTGAGGTCGACCCGGGCCACGATCTCGTCGCCGAGCAGGAACGGCAGCACGTAGTAGCCGTACTGCCGCTGGGCCGCCGGGACGTAGATCTCGATCCGGTAGAAGAAGTCGAAGAGGGCCTCGGTGCGCTCGCGCCGCCAGACCACCGGATCGAAGGGGCTCAGCAGGGTGCGGGCCTGGATCGCTCGCGGCCGGCGCGCGTCGACGTGGAGGTAAGCCGGCTTCGACCAGCCCTCGACGCTCACCCGCTCCAGCTCCCCGGCCTCCACCAGGTCGGCGATCGCCGCCTGCGCCGACGGCTGCCCGTCGGCCCCCGGGATGGTGCGCATCCGGTAGTAGTCGGCGAAGCAACCGGCCGTGCCGAGACCGTGCGAGCGCGCGGCCCTCCGGACCAGCTCGCGACCGGCCTCCTCGGTCGTCGGGACCGGCAGCTCGAGCACCGCCCGCGGCAGCACCCGCTCGGGCACGTCGTAGAGGACCTCGAACTGGCTGCTGCGGCCGGCGATGGCCACGTCACCGACCAGGAACAGGTAGTCGAGCACCTGCCGGGCGTCGGACCAGTTCCAGCCCCAGTGCTCCTTGGTGCGCGGCCCGCTGAACTCCTCGTCGAGGTGGCGGGCGGTGACCGGCCCCCGGTCGCGCACCGCGGCCAGCACGCCCTGCTCGAGTCCGCGCTTGGCGCTGAAGCCCCACTTGCCGCGCTGCCCGCGGTAGTGGTCCTTGCGGAACTGCATCACCGGCCACAGCTCGACCGGCATGAACGCCTGGACGTGCGCCCAGTACTCCAGGACCCGGCGCCGATCGCGACCGGTGCTGGCGCGCTGGAGCAGCCCGACGTCGTAGGGCCCCATCCGGGAGTAGAGGGGCATGAGGTGGGCGCGGGCGAGCACGTTGACGGAGTCGACCTGGAGCACGCCGGTGCGCTCCACGGTGCGGACGAACGTCCGCATCGTCGAGACGGCATGGGGCGGGTCGAGGAACCCCTGCGCGGCGAGCGCGATCCGTCGCGCCTGGGCGTTGCTGAGCGACAGCGTCACGGCCAGAACTCAACCACGAAGCCCCGACAGGGTCAGGGCAGGTCCAGCAGCTTCTCCTTGACGGCGTACATCACGGCCTCCATCCGGGAGTGCAGCTGCAGCTTCTCGAGGATGTTGCGGACGTGGTTCTTCACCGTGTTCTCGCTGATCACGAGCTGCTTGGCGATCTCGCGGTTGTTCATGCCGGTCGCGACCAGCCGCAATACCTCGAGCTCGCGGTCGGTGAGCCGCATGCCCGGCACCTGTCCCTTCTCGGGACGCGACATCTGCTTGAACTCGTCGATCAGCTTGACCGCCATCGACGGGCTGATCAGCGACTGTCCCTCGGAGACGACCCGCACCGCCTGCGCGACCTCCTCGATCGAGGAGTCCTTCAGCAGGTAGCCGGAGGCACCGCTCTTCACGGCCTCGTAGAGGTCAGCCTCCTCGTCGGAGACGGTGAGCATGATGATCTTGGCGGACGGCACGCTCGCCTTGATCGCGAGGCAGGCCTCGATGCCCGAGCGCCGCGGCATGCGTACGTCGAGCAGCACGACGTCCGGCGCGACGGACTCGGCGAGCGTGGTGCCCTCGATCCCGTCACCGGCCTCGCCGACGACCTCGATGCCCTCCTCGCTCGAGAGCAGCATCGTCAGCCCACGTCGAAAGAGCTCCTGGTCGTCCACGACCAGGACGCGCACCGGCTCGCTGCCGTCCCCAGCGTTCGTCACGCCGGTCATCATGGCACGATCCGCCCGGCTGCTCAGGAGCCGCCCGCCGTCAGGGGCCGTCGAGCTCCAACGAGATCACGCCGTAGTCGTAGCCGCGACGGCGGTAGACCACCGACGGACGCTCGCTCTCCTTGTCGACGAACAGGTAGAAGTCGTGGCCGACGAGCTCCATCTCGTAGAGCGCCTGGTCGAGCGTCATCGCCTGCGCGGGGTGGCTCTTCTCCCGCACCACGAGCGGGCCGTCGCCGGTGACCGCGATCGGCCCGACGGTGCGCTCGTGGAGCGTCTCCTCGTCCTCGGCGACGGTGGCGACCGACTCCATGCCGGCCAGCGCCTCGCCGACCGAGGCGGGCGGACGGCCGCGGTGGACCCGGCGGCGGTCGGCGGCGCGCCGCATCTGGGAGGCCATCTTGTCGAGCGCGAGGTCGAGCGCGCTCATCTTGTCCTCGGCGGCGGCCTCGGCCCGGATCACCGGGCCCTTCGAGAACGCGGTGAGCTCCACCTTGATGGCACGGTCGTGCTGCCGCGGGTTGCGTTCGCTCTCCACCTCGACCTGTACCCGCATGATGCGGTGGTCGTGCTTCTCGAGCTTGGCGAGCTTCTCGGCCACGTGAGAGCGGAACCGCTCCGTGAGCTCGATGTGGCGACCCGTGACGACAACTTCCATGTCAACCTCCCGTGTCTCGCGCGATCAAACTGAGCCGGTCAGAGGAGCCCGCCCGGCCGACCTGGTCTTCGTCCCCACAACCGCCTGCTGAAGCGCTCGCAGCTTGCTTGCCACTACTGACCTTCTCCCGTGCCGGACCGTGTCTGACGGGCCGGACGAGGCAGGACTTACCTCTAAGTCGCACCGTGATCCCCCTACCCCCCACAAGTGAGGAGCGGGGTTACGTGGGCCGTTTCGCCTGCGACTGGCATCGGCTTGTCGGCACGACGCCCCGGGTTCCCGGGGCGTCCCATCGACGCAACCACGGACCCGGACGGACTCCATGCACAGACGCTAGACCATGGGTGGGCGCCACGAAAGCGGGGCTCCCGGACCTCGGGCACGGCTGCGCCGCGGGGTGGCGGCGACCGTCGCGATCCCCGCCACCGGCACGCCGGCCGCCGCCAGCGCGCGCTGCGCCTCCCGCGCGGTGGCCCCGGTGGTGAGCACGTCATCGCAGACCACGACCCGGACCCGGCGACCGGCGACCCGGCGCAGGCCGCTGCCGGGGCACCACATCGAGCCGTCCAGGTTGGCGGCTCGCTCGACCGCCGTGAGTCCCGCCTGGTCGCGGACGCCGCCGCGGGAGCGGAGCAGCGGGGCGACGGTCGTGCCCGGCAGCAGCCGGGCGGCCCGACGTACGACGGCGAGCAGCGGGTCGTGCCCGCGGGAGCGAGTGGCACCGGGGCGGCTCGGCACGGGCACGAGCAGGCGGGGTGGCGCCGCGGCCAGGTCGACCGAGGCGGCCAGCAACCGTGCGAGCGGGGCGGTCAGCCCCGCCACCCGCCGCTCCTTGTGGGCGAGCAGCACGGCGCGCACCACGTCGACGTAGCCGGCCGCGGCCCACGGCGCAGCGAGGCCGGCCGGGGTCGGGTCGGGCCACGCGGGCCACGCCGCGTCCGGGAGCTGGGAGCGGCAGCCTGGGCACAGGGCCCGTCCCGGTCGCCCGCACCCCACGCACCGGCCGCCGAGCAGCAGGTCGAGCGCGGCGTCCCGGAGCAGGGGTGGAGCGGCGGTCGGCACGACTCGATCGGAGCATGGCGCGCACCGGGGCACAACGACCAGCCGCCGGCCTGTGGAGAGGTCAGCCCCCGGCGTAGGTGAGGAACGTCGTGCGCTCGTCGGCGTCGGCGAGCCGGAGGCCGCTGATCACCTCGGTCAGCCCGGCCCCCGAGGCGACCAGCAGCGGGTCCGTGGTGCGCGGGGACGTCACCAGCGAGCGGGGTCGCTCCCGGAGGGTGACCGCGACCCCGGTCAGGCCCGCGGGTGCTCCGTCGACCGTCAGCGTCCGGACCTGGTAGAGGTCGCCGCCGATCCGGTGGGCGACCACGATCGAGGTCGGCGAGGCCCACCCGATGTCGACGATGGACAGCCGGCCCTGGTCCTCCCAGCCGATCGTGCGCGCCGGGGTGGCGCCGATCGCACGGCCCCGGACGTCGTAGCGCAGCCGGCTGACCACGACCCGGTCGCGACCGCCGCGGTCGATGACCGCAACCAGTCGCGAGCCGTCGCGCGACACGAGGACGTGGCTCGCCGGCCGGCCGGAGATGCCCTGGACCTCGATCGAGCGCCGTCGCTCGCCGACCACGACCGAGATCTCGGCCCCCGCGGCCGTCCGGTCCAGCACCCACAGCCGTTCGGCGTCGTCCCAGACGGGGGGCGCGAGGTCCGTGCCGCCACTCACGACCTCGACCAGGTCGGCGTCCGCCGTGCGGACCTCCGTCACCTGGATCGCGTCCCCGCCCGACAGGACACCGGCGACCCGGGTGCCGTCGAGGGTCACGCCGACCGAGCGGAGACCGACCTCGGACTCCCCCATCGGGCCGGCCGCGACCTCCATGGCCTCCGGCGGGCCGCTGACCAGTCGGCCGTCGCGCAGCCCGAACAGCAACGACGTGGCGCGCGAACCTGCGGGGTCGAGCGCCTCCTCCGCGTCCATGGGGAACGTGGTGCTGCCGTCGGCCAGGGTCACCGGCTCGTCGTCGATCGTGACCCGGAACGCGGTGAGCGTGGAGTCCTGCGCGAGGGTGCGCGCCAGCTGCGCGACGAGCAGCGCCGCCTCGTCCTCGGTCGGCATCGTGACCCCGCCGAGCAGCGGCACCTCCGCGATGCCGTCCTCCGTGAGGGTGACCGACAGGTCGACCTCGAGTCCGGGCGGCAGGAAGCTGCGCTCCACGCCGGGCGCGCTGATCACCGGGCCGGCGAGCAGCCCGTCGACGAGCGCGCTGGCCAGCGAGTCGCCACGGGGCACGTAGACCGGCTCCGGGACCAGGATCCGGGCGGTCGGGTCCAGGAAGTAGAGGGAGACGCGGCGGTAGGCCTGGTCGAACCACGACGACGGGACGACCAAGGCGTCGGGCGCGTCCGAGATCCGCCACTCGCCCTCGACCCGGGTCATCGTGAACGAGAGCGCGGACGCGTCCTCCGACAGCGCCCCTCGCCACGACCCGCGGCCGTCGAGCACGTAGGCGCCGTCGATCTCCACCGTGACCTGGTTGCTGCCCTCGGGGAACGACGCCCGCTCGTAGGTGATGATCCGGCGCTGGGGGCGCCAGGTGGCGGACTCCTCCGACGTCAGGAACTCCTTCGCGGTGTTGGTCTGGAGCGGGATCGCGGCGTGCGCGTCGAGGAAGTGCTTGACGATGTCGGTCGCCGGCTCGCCGTTCGCCGGGCCCGGCGGGTCGTTGAAGAAGCCGAGCTCCTCGCCCCTTCGGACGTCGGTCTCCGCCTCGACGACCGGCCCCTCGTCGGGGATCCCGACGCAGCCGGCCGCCAGCAGCGCCACCGCCACCAGCCCCGTCACCGCCGGCGTACGGCGGACCCGGCGGCTCATGCGACCGGCTCCGTCGCGTCCTCGGGGACCAGCGGCAGCGGGCTGTGCCGCAGCAAGCCGCCGGCGCGGCGGGGCAGGGTCAGCCGGAACTGCGCCCCCTCGCCGGGCCGGCCCCACGCCTGGAGCCACCCGCCGTGCAGGTGGGTGTCCTCCAGCGCGATGGAGAGGCCGAGGCCGGTGCCCCCGCTGGTGCGGGCGCGCGCCGGGTCGGCCCGCCAGAACCGGTTGAAGACCAGCGCGGACTCCCCCAGGCCCAGGCCGACCCCGTGGTCGCGGACCGCGATCGACGCGGCGTGGTCGTCCCCCGCCACCCGGAGCACGATGTCGCCGGACTCGGCGTGGTCGATGGCGTTGGTGACGAGGTTCCGGACGATCCGCTCCAGGCGGCGGACGTCGGCCTCCGCGAGGCACGGGTGGTCGGGCGCGTCGACCAGCACGTGGCAGTCGTTCTGGCGGGCGAGCGCCGCCGTCGAGTCGACGACCCGGTGCGCCACGTCGATCAGGTTGACGTCGTCGATCTCCAGCACCGCGGCGCCCGCGTCGAACCGGCTGATCTCCAGCAGGTCGCTCAGCAACCCCTCGAACCGGTCGAGCTCGGTCTGGAGCAGCTCGGCCGCGCGGCTGGTCGCCGGGTCGAAGCCGGCGCGCGCGTCGTGGAGGACGTCGCTGGCCATCCGCACCGTCGTGAGCGGGGTGCGCAGCTCGTGGGACACGTCGGCGACGAACCGGCGCTGCACCCGGGAGAGCTCCTCGAGCTGCCGGATCTGACGCTGGAGGTTGGTGGCCATCTGGTTGAACGAGATCGCGAGCCGCGCCAGGTCGTCCTCGCCCGCCACGCGCAGCCGCTCCTGGAGCTGGCCGGCGGCCAGCCGCTCCGCGACCTGGCGTGCCATCCGGACCGGGGTCACGACCTGCCGGGTGACCAGCCAGGTCACGCCGGCCACGAGCAGCACCATGAGTCCCGCGGCCGTCAGCATCGCCCGCTGGAGCAACGACAGCGTCCGGGCCTCCTCGGCGAGCGGGAAGAGGTAGTAGAGCGTGTAGGTCCGGGAGTCGGCCGGTAGCTGGATCTGCGACCCGACGACGATCCCGGGTTCCGTCAGCGTCGCGCCAGTGGCCGAGGTGCGCCGGATCTCGGTGTAGGTGTACGCCGTGTCGGCCAGCGTGTCGAAGTGCTCCTCCAGCGACGCGGGGACGCTGGCCTTGTCGAGAAGCGGCGTGTAGCGCGCGGTGTCGACGATCCGGGCGTCTCCGGCGGGACCGCTCAGGATCACCGAGAAGTCGCGCGCCTCACCGAGCTGGATGATCGGGTCGACCAGGTCGCCGAGCTGACGGGCCGCGTCCGTCTCGGTCGCCGGCACGCGGGCCAGCCGCTCGTTGGTCTCTGCCGTGACGCGAGCCGCCTCGCTGAGCGCCGCCTCCTCGCTCTGCTCCAGCAACCCGTCGCGGGTCTGCTGCACGAGGAACCAGCCGACGATCCCGATCACCAGCGCGGACAGCACGACCGTGCTGGCGACGACCCGGATCTGGATCGAGCGGCGCCACACGGTGAGGCCGCGGGTGACGGCGTCGAGCGCGGGCTGCCGTCCGAGCCGGTCGAGTGCCACGACGCGGCCTAGGACGAGCCGGCCTTGTAGCCCACGCCGCGGACCGTCACGACGATCTCCGGGTTCTCGGGGTCGTGCTCCACCTTGGAGCGGAGTCGCTGCACGTGCACGTTGACGAGCCGGGTGTCGGCAGCGTGGCGGTAGCCCCACACCTGTTCGAGGAGGACCTCGCGGCTGAACACCTGCCAGGGCTTGCGGGCCAGGCAGACGAGCAGGTCGAACTCGAGCGGCGTCAGGTTGATCGGGGCACCGTCGCGGGTGACGGAATGGCCGGCCACGTCGATCTCCAGATCACCGATCGACAGCGCCTCGGGCGACGGGGAGTCGAGCCGGCGTACGCGGGCCCGGATCCGCGCCACGAGCTCCTTCGGCTTGAACGGCTTGACGATGTAGTCGTCGGCGCCCGACTCGAGCCCGAGGACGACGTCGATCGTGTCGGTCTTGGCCGTCAGCATCACGATCGGGACGCCGGACTCGGCGCGGATCTCCTTGCAGACGTCGATGCCGTCCTTGCCGGGCAGCATCAGGTCGAGCAGCACCAGGTCTGGCTTGTAGGCCCGGAACTCCTCCATCGCGTGGTCGCCGCGCGGACACATCTGGCTCTCGAAGCCCTCCTGTCGGAGGACGATCGTGAGCATCTCCGCGAGCGGCGCGTCGTCGTCGACGACGAGGATGCGTCCGCGTGGCGCGGCGTCCATGGCCTGGCTCATGCCGTCAATACTGCCCGACGACCCGTCGCGGATCGTTCAGGACAGGCTCAGTACCGGTACTGGTCCGACTTGTACGGCCCCTCAGCGGGGATGCCGAGGTACGCCGCCTGGTCGTCCGACAGGGTCGTGAGCTTGACGCCCAGGGCCTCGAGGTGGAGTCGTGCGACCTCCTCGTCGAGGTGCTTGGGCAGCACGTAGACGCCGACCGGGTACTCCTCGGGCTTGGTGTACAGCTCGACCTGCGCGAGGACCTGGTTGGTGAAGGAGTTCGACATCACGAAGCTCGGGTGGCCGGTGGCGTTGCCGAGGTTCATCAGCCGGCCCTCGGACAGGACGATGATCGACTTCCCGCCCGGGAAGGTCCACACGTCGACCTGCGGCTTGACGGTGTCGCGCTCGACGCCCGGGAGCGTCTCGAGCCCGGCCATGTCGATCTCGTTGTCGAAGTGGCCGATGTTGCCCAGGATCGCCTGGTGCTTCATCCGGCCCATCTGCTCGACCGTCACGACGTCCTTGTTGCCGGTGGCCGTGATGATGATGTCGGCGACCTCGAGGGCGTCGTCCAGGGTGGTGACCTGGTAGCCGTCCATCGCGGCCTGGAGCGCGCAGATCGGGTCGATCTCGGTGACGATGACGCGAGCGCCCTGGCCGCGCAGCGACTCGGCGCAGCCCTTGCCGACGTCGCCGTACCCGCAGACGACGGCGACCTTGCCGCCGATGAGCACGTCGGTGGCGCGGTTGATGCCGTCGATCAGCGAGTGGCGGCAGCCGTACTTGTTGTCGAACTTCGACTTGGTGACCGAGTCGTTGACGTTGATCGCCGGGAAGAGGAGCGAGCCCTCGCGGAGCATCTCGTAGAGGCGGTGGACACCGGTGGTGGTCTCCTCCGTCACGCCCTTGATCTCGCCGGCGATCCGGCTCCAGCGGTCGTTGCTCTCGGCCAGCGAGGCCTGCAGCACCTCGAAGACGATCCGCTGCTCCGTGCTGGCCGCGGTGGTCGGGTCGGGGGCGACGCCGGTCTTCTCGGCCTCGACGCCGAGGTGGAGCAGCATGGTGGCGTCACCGCCGTCGTCGAGGATCATGTTGGCGAAGGTGTCGCCGGGCCACTGGAGGATCTGCTGGGTGCACCACCAGTACTCCTCCAGCGTCTCGCCCTTCCACGCGAACACCGGGACGCCGGACGGGGCGTCGACCGAGCCGTGCGGACCCACGGCGACCGCGGCCGCGGCGTGGTCCTGGGTCGAGAAGATGTTGCAGGAGGCCCAGCGCACGTCGGCGCCGAGAGCCACGAGGGTCTCGATCAGCACCGCGGTCTGGACGGTCATGTGCAGCGAGCCGGCGATCCGGGCGCCCGCGAGCGGCTGCTCGGTGGCGTAGCGCTCGCGCATCGCCATGAGGCCGGGCATCTCGTGCTCCGCAAGGGCGATCTCCTTGCGTCCGAACTCGGCCAACGACAGGTCGGCAACCTTGAAGTCCATCAGATGTCTCCTTGTGCAGTCGGAGCCAGGTCTGCGTCGCGCACCTGCGCGCTGTCGGGATCTCCCACGCGGACCCCGCAAGGGTAGGACGACAGGGGCCGGATTCAGGAATCCGCGCGTGCCCCTCTCCGCGGCACGAGGTGCATCACCGCCACGGCGACCGCACCCACGGCGAGCCCGACCACGGCCGACGCGGCTGTGTTGACCAGCCACGCGAGAACGCCCCCCAGGGCGCCGACCGCGTCGTGCACGGCTTCCTCCCAGTGGTGCACGACGTCGTACGGCGCGTGCCAGCCGAGCTCGTCGGAGCTGACCAGCAGGATGTGCCCGCCGACCCACAGCATCGCGACCGTCCCGACCAACGCGATCGCGGCCAGCAGCCGCGGCATCGCGCTCACGAGTCCCTGGCCGATCCGCTGCGAGGCGGCCGACGACCGCTGCGCCAGCCGTAGCCCGATGTCGTCCATCTTCACGATCAACGCGACGACGCCGTACACGAGCACGGTGATCAGCACTGCGACCACAGTCAGGATGATCGCGCGCATCACGAACCCGGCGTCGGGGTCGGAGCCGACCACCTCGTTGAGGGCGATCACCATGATCTCGGCCGAGAGGATGAAGTCGGTCCGGATCGCGCCCGCGACCGTCCGCTCCTCGTGCTCCGACGTGAACCCACCCTGTTCCTCGAGCTCGTGCACCTCCTCCTCGAGGTGATGACCGTGCACCCGCTCCCAGACCTTCTCCGCGCCTTCGTAGGAGAGGTAGGTGCCGCCGATGATGAGCAGGATCGGCAGTCCCTCGGGCAGGAACTGGCTGAGCAGCAGCGCCACCGGCAGGATGAAGAGGAGCTTGTTGCGCAGCGAGCCCTTCGCGATCCGCTTGATGACGGGCAGCTCGCGTTCGGCCGCGGACCCGTGGAGGTACTGCGGCGTGACGGCGGTGTCGTCCACCACCACGCCGGCGGCCTTGGCGCTGGCCCGCCCGGCTGCCGCACCCACGTCGTCGACCGACGCGGCCGCGATGCGGGCGAGCGCCGCGACGTCGTCGAGCAGGGCGAAGATCCCGCCGGCCATGGGCACCTCTCTCGGGGTGTTTCGGGGTACGGCGGACAGCCTAGCCAGGGTGCGGGGGCGGGGGTCGTTCGCGAGCAGACCCACGGCGGTCACGGTCCTCCAACGCACGGCGGCACCTGATGGCCAGCTTCGTCGACATGGTCGGGTCCTATATGCGCAGGTTTGAGACGGTGGACGTCTGGTTACCTACAGCGCGGTGGCACTGCCATTGTCGTGGACCCGCGAACCGTCAGGGAGGACCGCCGTGACTCCCAGGGATGTGGTGTGGGTACCGGGTGGTGACTTCACCGTTGGCGCTGAGGACGAGCTGTTGCTGGTGGACGAGGAAGGCCAGCTCCTGGGGTCGAGGGCAAGCACGCTGCTGACGAGCCTGCTGTCCCAGGAGTCACAGGCGGGCACCATCCAGTCCGAGGTGTTTCTCGAGGAGATTGAGCTCGGCACGCCACCGTGTTCGGACGCCCACGGCCTCGTGACCTCACTCGCATATCTGCGCCAGAGGGTGGGCATGACTGCCAGGACGATGGGCGTCGGCGTGCATCCCAGCGCGCCGTTCGGAATCGCCCCGACCACGTCATCGCCACGTTACGACCGGCTGACAGAGGAGTTCGCCGGCCTCTTCAGGACGCCTACTGCGGGTTTCCAGGTACATGTCGGGACACCCGACCAGGACACGGCGATGCTTGCCTACCAGGCGCTGCGAAATCGGTTGCCCGTGTTGCGCGCGCTGGCAGCGGGTTCGCCGTACTGGCACGGGCGAGATTCAGGACTTGCCAGCTCCCGATCGGCCATCTTGCGGTCTTATCCGCGCACGACGATGCCGCCGGCTCTACGAAACTGGGAGCAGTATGTCCAGACCGTCACTAGGCAGATGCGGGCGGCAGAGGTACCTGACTACACCTACGTATGTTGGGAGTTGCGTCCGCACCCGCGCCTCGGCACGATCGAGGTTCGCGTCATGGACGCGCAGCCCTCCCTTGCCCGCATAGCTGGCTTGACGGCACTGGTGCAGGGCCTGGCCAGGCATGCGGCCGAAGTACCTGATCGAGATGATCTGCCCGACGACGTCCTCGTCGCCAACGACTTCGCAGCCTGTCGATACGGCCTAGAAGCGCGGGTCGTAGATCCGGACGGTTCCAGGCGCCCGTTGCGTGAGGTGGCTCGGCGAGCGTTGGTCGAAGCACGCACGGTGCTTGCACCCGAGGGCCAGGACGCGCCGCTGGAGATCGTCGAGTCGATGCTTGGCGGGCAGCCGGAATACACGCGGCAACGACGGCTCTGTGAGGAGCGAGGCATGCGTGCACTGCTCGAGGATCTCGCCGCGCGTACGTTGCGAGTCGACTTCTGAAGGGGCCGGGCAATCGCTCCGCTGATTCTCGTCGTCCTCGTGACCCCTCAGGTGAGGCCGACCACGGCCGACCTCCGAACAACGAATCGAGGCCGCCCACCGACGAGCCGGTTTCCGGCCTACCATCGAGCTAGCGACAGGGTAAGGCACATGGAATGGTGAACAGGGCTCGAGGTGCGCCGGCGTTCGCCGCGGCCACGCCGGCGGCCGGATCCTCTCAGTGGACGCAGGCGGCGCGTGGAGGGGTCGGCTCTGGCCGGGCGGACCGCTGCGGAGGGACAACCCGCGTCGCGATGCTGCCGTCATCAGTGTCGCGCTGGGTAACGAGAATGGTGGTCGCCAGGGGCAAGAGGACGATCGCCCGCAAGGTCGGCTGAGGTGCAGCTCCTACCGCCCGTTGTCGGCCCCCACCCGGTGATCGTCTTTTGCGGGATGGCCGGAGCCGAGAGCATCAAGCATCGCGACCACTACTACGCCTCGCCCGGCAACAGCTTCTGGGAGTCACTGCACCGCTCCGGCCTGACACCCGAACGGCTACGGCCCGAGGAGGACGGCCGCATTACCGAGCACCGCCTGGGCCTGACCGACCTCCTCGGCCACTGGGACCACGAGTTGAACCGCGGCTGGGTCGAGATCGACCTGCTGCTCGCCGACCTCGAGCACTGGCAGCCCACGTGGCTGGCCTTTACCGGCAAGGGCACGGCGGCCTACGCGGCCCGCGCCCTCGGACACCGCAAGCCCAGCCTCGGCGCCACCGACTGGGAGGTCGCCGGCTCGCAGGTCTTCGTGCTGCCGGGCACCAGTGGCGCCAACCAGCGCAGAGACTACGACGGACGCCCAGACCGGCTCTCGTGGTGGCGCGAGCTGGCCGCGATCACGCAGCCGGACTTCTGAACTGGCCGGACGACAAGCCACGCTCGCCTGCGCGGCACCGCCACCCGCGGAGCCCTGCTTGCCTGGCGATAGCGCGGGCCGACCATGACCGGCGCCGAGGGCCAGCGCCGACATGACGCCGAGTTCAGGCGACATCCCTCCCCGCACCAACATTCCATCGACCAGCCGGCATGGAGCCTGTTCATGTCATCCGTAGCCGAGCGCGCCAAGGGTTGCCGTCCAACTCGTCGTCCCTGCGGCTGCGGAGCCATTCAAGCTCTCAGACTCACTCGTGCGGCACGTGACCACTCATCGGCATGCGAGTGCACACATCGCGGCATGAGCATGCGTCCCAAACCCGTCCTACTGGGAGACACTGTTGAAGTGGTGGTTGTCGGATTCGTAACGCTGCTTGGTGCGCTGTTGCTCACCGTTGTCGTCTCCACTGGGGTCGGAGCCCGCCGACGCGGATGCAACCTTCCTCTCGCCGTCTTCGCCGGGTTGACCTTCCCGGGCGCGTGGGTGGTTTGGTACTACCGCGATGCGCAGGATGAGAGGTCGGAAGCAACAACCGAATGTCTCACCGTGAATGACCGCTCATCGGCGTGACCGCGCAAGCTCAGCGGCATGAGCGTGCGTTCCGCGCGGGTGGGCTACAGGGGCGCTCGCATCACGATGCGTGGTCCGAGCTCGTCGAGCCCGATGGCGGTCTCGGCCCGCCGACGTTCGATCATCTTCGGGTGCGGAGCCGAATCTTCGACGCAGCCGAGGCTCTCGTAGAACGGCCCGTTGAAGACGAGGTCGCGAAAGGTCGTGCCGGTCATGGCGGTGTAGCCCTGGCCCTTCGCTGCCGCCGCGACCGCACTCAGAAGATGACGCCCGATCCCTTGCCTGCCGTATCTGGGATCGACGGAGACTTGGTCAAGGGCGATCAGGTCTGGCGTCAACCCCGTCAGGCGTGCGATTCCGATTACCTGATCGTCGAGTTCGGCGACAAAGGCGAGCGTCCAAGCGGTCGCCTCCTCGAACCCGTCGGGAAGCGTGATCGCGTCTAGTCGGACCCCGTGATCGGCCAGAAGCGAGCGAGCGGCATCCTCCACGGCTTCCATGGCCGGTACGTCTTGCGACGTGGCAGGACGATAGATGGGGACGGCCTGCTGCGCGCTCACCCTCCGACGGTAACTGGCTCCCACTCCGGCTCGCCGGGTGACCGCTCATCGGCATGACCGCTTTGCGGCATGAGGGCGCGTGTTGCGTGCAAACATTCGATCTCATGCGTCACTGAGCCCAAACTCTTGGAGGACAGGCGTGCGTCGAGGGTGGACCTATGCATCTCTGGTGCTGGGAGCGGGGCTAGGGACATCGGCGTGGTGGATCAGCACTGAGGAGATAGATCCGGCCGCATCGGAGCCGGGTGCCTACTACCTCTTCCTGTGGGTCTACACAGGGACCGCAATGATCCTGATGTCAGGGCTATGCCTCCTCGCCGAGGTCACTCTCCGCCTGGCTCGCAGACGCACAGATCGAGACCGCTCAGCGGCATGAGCGTGCGGGCTCGCTACTTGGTGAAGCGGCGCTCCATCTCGTGGCCCGACTCAGGTCAAGGCGGATGAGCCAGCCCGCAGACGAGGCGGTTGCCCTCGACAACCCCAGGTAGCAGGAGAATCCGCGAGGCAAGCCGTCGTTTCACTCCTCATGCAGGGTCAGCGTCGATCAATCTTGTAGAAGATGCTGTCGAGCCTGCCGTGGTATTGATCGTTCCCTCCTGAGGCGAGTGCCTTACCGCCGATCCGAACCGGTGCGTTGTTGGCGATGCGGCCAGTGGGGCCGGTCTTCTGCTTGTCGAGTACGCCGTCGATCCACAGGCTCAGAGCGCCATTCTCTCGGCGGCACTGCAGCCGGTGCCAGGTGCCGTCGTCGATATCACGAGCCGACCTGACGACCAGCTGGCCAGTGCTCCCCGACATCGTGCACTGGGGATGTGCGCCGATCAGGTCGAGCTTCCACCTGCCGCCGGGCTGGTTGATGAGGCCCTTCTGCATGATGTTCGGGTCTCTGCCGCGACGAGCCTCGGCCTCCTTCACCTTGACCGCCGCCCCGAACCAGAAGGGGTTACGGCGGGGGTCGAGCTGTCTCTTGTCGGGAACGTTGATCAGCGCACGCCCACAGCCGAGGCACGGAAACTTCGCTGCCTTTCCGGGGTTCCCGGGGCGCTTGCGGAGGTGCCCACCGTTCGAGGTCTTGACCGTCCCGTGGTTGCGGTGGCCGGACACGTCCCGGACTTTCGTCCCAGCCCTGAGGGATTCTCCTCGGTCGAAGGTAAACCGGAACTCGGTGGTGACCTTGCCGGCACGGGCGAACAGCGTTGATGATCTCTCGCCGCCGCTGGTCATGGTTGCGACAACAGGCTCGGCGGCAAGACCGCCACAAAGCAACAATCCAGTGGCGCTGGCCGCCAAGGCGAGGGCAGCACGGGGACGAGCACGGGTCATGATTGATCCTTCGTGTGGTAGTCGTTCCCCGACGTACCCGTCGCTTCCCACTGCATGCGCCCCGACGCTAGCAGAACGACAGCTCGCTCATCGGCGCAAGCGTGCACGTGCACCGACGTACGTGGTGGCACGATCGGAACATGTCGCTGGCGCCGGCCAGGCCCGTACAAGACCCCCCGCACTCCTGCCAAGGCCACCTGCCGTCGCTCGTCATCGGCGCGGCGCAGGCCGCGAGGATGTCCTTTCGCGTGATCTCCGGCGTATGTGGATAACCCTCGATCGCCTCCCGAAAGTGTCAGTCCCTGGTGCTTGGCTGGGTGTCATGACCAGCACCGCGCTCGAGCTCCCCGACACCGCGTCCGGCGTGCTCGCCGCGGCACGCGAGCGTCGCGCGGCAGCGGACCGGGCGGAGGCCGATCTGCTCATGCTGGCGGTGCAGTGGGCGGTGTTGCATCCGGCCGAGACGCTGGACGACGCGGAGTCGTTCGCCTCACGGGTGCACCTGGCCGGGGCCGACGACCGGCCGGTGACGCTGGCTGGACCGGGTGCGCCCCTGGTGGCAGAGTTCTCGGTGGCCGAGTTCGCGGCCGCGATCGGCGTCGGCACCGAGACCGGCAAGCACTACCTCGGTCACGCCCTGGAGCTGCGTTACCGACTCCCCCGGCTCTGGCAGCGGGTGGTCGCCGGTGACCTGCCGGCGTGGCGGGCGCGAAGGGTCGCCCGCGAGACCGTCAGCCAGGCCCTGAGTGTGCAGGCGGCGGGGTTCGTGGACCGCCACGTGGCGCCGGTCGCCCATCGGGTGACGCCCGCGGCACTCGCGCGGCTGGTGGACGAGGCAATCGGCCGGTGCATGCCCGAGGCCGCCCAACGGCGTCGGGCCGAGGCCGCGGACGGCCGGCACTTCACGATCGACCACGACCAGGTCTCCTTCGCCGGCACCTCGCTGGTCACCGGTGAGCTCGACCTGGCCGACGCCCTCGACCTCGAGGATGCGATCCGTGGGATCGCCGGGCAGCTGTCCGACCTCGGCTCCACCGATTCCCTGGACGTTCGGCGCTCGGTGGCGGCCGGCGAGCTGGGACGCCGCCAGCTGGCCCTCGACCTCAGCGCCCCGGCCGCGTCTGACCGGCAGCGCCCGAAGGCGAAGCGGTCTCGGACGGTGCTCCACCTCCACCTCTCACAGGCGGCGCTGGCCGGCACCACCGACGGAATGATCGGTCGGGTGGAGAACATTCGCGCGCCCGTGACCGCCCAGCAGATCCGCGACTGGTGCGGCCGCCCCGACACCACCGTGGTGGTGAAGCCGGTCATCGACCTGGCCGACCACGTGCACGTCGACGCCTACGAGGTCCCCGACCGGATCGCCGAGCGGGTCGCGTTGCGCGACCACACCTGCGCCTTCCCGTGGTGCACGCGCCCCGCCCGGACCCTCACGCCCCACGACCATCCGTGCGACTGCGACCACGTGGTGCCCTACCGTCACGACGGCCCAGGGGGCCGGGCTCACCATCAGACGTGCAGCTGCCGGCTCGCGCCGCTGTGCCGACGACACCACCGGCTCAAGACCCATTCCGCCTGGACCTACACCGTGCTCGAACCCGGTTCCTACCTGTGGTCCAGCCCCCACGGCTACCAGTTCCTCCGCGATCATGGGGGCACCCTCGACGTCTCCGCCGACCGATCCGCCGCGGCTCTCCCGCGTCGACCTTGACCCCGCCCCGCACCCCGCCGGCCACCGCGGGGTCATCGGCAAGCCAGCAGGGGAAGCCCGACGCGCCTAGGTGTCATACCCGAGGCCGTCCCACGGTGCGTAGTACGCGATGAAGTCCCCAGGTTCGACGTTGATGTAGTAGGAGCCGTCGTCGTACCGGCCGACGTTCCATCCGAAGGTCACACCGTCGACGGTCGTGGTGAACGGCTCGACCTCGATCGGCTCGAGCACGTAGTCGCCCAGCTCCTCCAACCGCGTGTTCACGAGACCCTTCGCGCCGGCGCGGCCGGCTTGCCCGGGTGGTAGCCCTCGTGGTCGCGAAACCTCGTCCACCAGCACCTCGTCGAACGTGCCGTCGGCGTTCCACAGGAAGAGGCCGACGTACGCCGACCCGCCGGGATGGAAGAGCTCCTCGCTGAGGAAGAACTTGCGACCGTCCTCCGCTGTACCGGCGTACGGCACGTGGTAGTCGTCCGGGGCGATCGTGAACCGCTCGGGCGCTTGATGCATGACCCTCCCTGCCGTGTCCGGGGGTTGGACCGGGAGCACACCCTGGTCTCCGTTCGAGGGTGAGGCGCACCCGGCCAGGACGGCGACGGCCCCCAGTGCCAGCGACGCGGTCCGTCCGACCCCCGAGAAGCTCACGGTGACAGCCCACGGCTGACGCCGGGCACTACGAGCGAGGGCGCTTCTTCTCCGGGTCGTAGAGCGGCAGGACGTCGACCGTGGCGGGGACGGTGCCGTCGCCGACGGCCACGCCCAGCACGTTCCCCACGCTCGCCTGCTCGTTCGCGACCACGGCGAGCCCGATCTTGCCGAACCTCGGGCTGTCGGCCGGGCTGGTGAGCACTCCCACCTCCTCGCCGTCCGTGGTGACTGCTGCCCCGTACTCGGGCAGCACGTCGGCCTCGTAGCGCAGCGTGACGAAGCGGTGGGGCGGGTCCGCCGCCACGGCGCGCAGCGCCTCCTCACCGGCGAAGCCGAGCCCCTGGTCGAGCCGCACCATCCGGTCGAGGTTGAAGTCGTACGGCGTGCGCTCGTGCGGCTCGTAGTCGTAGTCGGTCACGATCAGTCCGGCCTCGACCCGAGCGACCTCGATGGCGTCGGTGCCGATCGGCGTCACCCCGGCACCGACGACCGCGTTCCAGAGGGTCTCGGCGTCGGTGGGGTCGACCAGGAACAGCTCGTAGCCGAGCTCGCCGCCGTACCCGGTCCGCGAGAGGTGCACGTCCACGCCGGCGACCCGGACCGGGCGGGGGACGAACCGGAAGTAGCGCAGCGACCCGAGGTCCTCGTCCGTGAGCCCCTGGACGACCTCGCGCGACCGCGGACCGATCACACCGAGGTGCGGCATCGACGGCGTGATCCACTCGAACGCCGCGTCGAGGTCCGCCACCAGCTCACCGAAGCGGGTGTCGTGGTCCCGACCGTTGGTCATGACCCAGCAGTGGTCCTCGCGCGCGGTGTTGAACACGGTCCCGTCGTCCACCATGAGCCCCTCGGCATCGAGGAACGCGCCGTACCGCACCTGCCCGACCTCGAGCCCGAGCGCGTCGTTGCTGAACACCCGCTGGGCGGCCCTCAGCGCGTCCGGCCCGCGGAACTCCCACTTGTTCAACGGGGAGACGTCCCACACCGCGACGTCGTCGCGGATCGCGGCGTACTCCTTCATCACGTCGCCGAATCCCTCGAGCCACATCCACCCGCCGTCCTCGACGTGCGTGCCGCCGTGCGCGGCGCTCACCTCGTGGAACGCTGTCCTGGTCGCTTCGCTCTCGTTCACTCGGGCCTCCGGGTCGACGGGGGCCGCATCCTCCCACGGGTTTGAACGGCCGTTCAACCCTGGGACAGGGCGGCGCTACCGCGCCGCCGCCACCGCCTGTGCGATGGCCGACTGCCCGAACCACGTGGGGATCTGCCGCTCGACGTCGATCGGCGCGTCGAGCACCACGTCGCCGGCCCGCAGCACCGCGGGCCAGGTCCGGTCTCCGCGCCACACCTCGGTGAGCGCGCGCAGCGAGGTCGACATCCGGCCGGCGACGTCGTAGCCGGGGTCGTAGTCGCAGACGTCGACCTCACGGCCGGCGACCACCACCCACCAACGCGCGACCTTCGACTCCACGTCGTCGAGCTCGATCGCCAGCACCGTACGGCCGGGCGGCCAGGCGTCGACCGGCAGCGTGCGGCGTACGTCCCAGAAGAGCAGGTGCGGGTCGTAGTCCTGCTCGCCGAGGTCTCCGATCCAGCGGACGCCCCAGGCGCCGAGCCCCTCCACCACCGGCCGCAGCTCCAGACCGCTCGCTGTCAGTGTGTACGTCGTGCCGCGGCCCGTCGCGGTGCGCTCGATGATCCCGACCCGCTCGAGGCTGCGCAGCCGCTTGGCGAGCAGGGCGGGCGACATCTTGGGGACGCCGCGACGGATCTCGTTGAAGTGCGCGCTGCCCGCGAGCAGCTCCCGCACGACGAGCAGGGTCCAGCGCTCGTCGAGGATCTCCATCGCCTTGGCGACCGGGCAGAACTGGCCGTATCCCGAGCCCATGACCCTCCCTCTCCCGTGCACAGTGTCGTGGGGGGTGGGGAGGAGTCTAGTTCTGCATCTGTACCAGCCGGCTACACACTCGCCACTGGCGTCAGGCCCCGCGGAAGTCGACCCTGGAGGAGTTCGACGACTTCCAGGAGGAACACCATGACCGCCCAGACCGACCCGCCCACCGACGTCGAGCTGAAGGCCAAGCACCGCGCCATGTGGGGCTCCGGCAACTACCCGGGGATGGTGACCGACTTCCTCACGCCCCTGGGCCCGGTGCTCGTCGACGCCGTCGGGATCGGGGTCGGTGACCGGGTCCTCGACGTCGCGTCCGGCACCGGCAACGCCGCGATCCCGGCCGCGCTCGCCGGGGGCGACGTCGTCGCCAGCGACCTGGCGCCCGAGCTCTTCGAGGCCGGCCGGCGCGACGCCGATGGCCGCGGCGCCCGGCTCGACTGGCAGCAGGCCGACGCCGAGCACCTGCCCTTCGACGACGCCGCGTTCGACGTCGTGATGTCGTGCATCGGCGTGATGTTCGCGCCGCACCACCAGCAGGCGGCCGACGAGCTGTGCCGGGTCACCCGGCCCGACGGCACCATCGGGCTGCTGAGCTGGACGCCGCAGGGGCTGGTGGGGCAGCTGTTCGCGGCCCTCAAGCCGTTCGCACCGCCGCCGCCCCCGGGCGCCCAGCCCCCGCCGCTGTGGGGCGACGAGGCGCACGTCCGGGAGCTGCTCGGCGACCGGGTGACCGACGTCCGGGGGTCGCGCGGGAACCTCCGGGTCGAGCTGTTCGAGTCGGGCGCCGCCTTCCGCGACTACTTCAAGGAGCGGTACGGACCGACCCGGGCGGTCTACGCGTTCCTCGGGGACGACACCGAGAAGGTCGCCGCGCTTGACGCGTCGCTCGCGGAGGTCGGCGACCGCTTCATCGAGGACGGCGTCTCGCAGTGGGAGTACCTGCTGCTCACCGCCCGGAAGCGCTGAGGCTCATTCGCCCACCAGTCCCAGGCCGAGGTACTCGACCGCGTAGCTGCCGCTGAGGTAGAGCGACGCGTAGCGGGCCACCTCGGTCTGGGCGTCGGCGGTCAAGGTCTCGACCCGGACACCGCGCGCGGCGGCAGCGGCCTGCAGCCGACCCCGGTCCTCGCGGACCACCGGCTCCTGGCTGCCGTCGTCGAGCACGAGCAGCATCGGCCGCAGGTCGCCGCCCGCGTCCGAGAACGGGTCGTCGAACACGTCGCGCGGGCGGGTCGCCTCCAGCACGGGCAGCAGGTGCTCGGCGTCTCCGGCCAGCGCACTGCGGCCGCTCACCCGGCGCAGCGACTCGGCGATCCGGCGGGCGGCGCGGGCGGCCAGCACGGTGCCGCCCCACACGACCGGGACCGTGTCGGCCATGGCGATGGCGAGCATCTTGGCCGGGTTGACGGCCAGGTCGCGGTGGGGCGAGCAGGCGATCGCGACCTCGTCGAGCGCGGTCGCCACGCTTTCGGCGTCGGCCCGCGGCCCGAGCTGCACCTGCTCGAGGTACTCCAGCATCACGACCGCCGTCGCGAGCTGGTCGCGGCCGGGCGTAGGCAGGATCGTGCTCCAGCGGCCGGCGGCGTGCTCGGCCACGATCGAGGTCGGCGGGCAGGCCACGACGACCTGGCACCCGCGCCGCACCGCCTCGGCCACCGCAGAGGCCGAGCCGACGCCCCCGTCGGGCGCGAGCACGACCACGAGGTCGAGACTGCCGGCCCAGCCCGGCAGGGACGGGTTGGGCCAGGCGACGAACGGCACGGGGCACCACGGCTCGAGCACGGCGCGGAGCAGGCGGCTGTCGGGGCCGGCGGCTACGACGGCGCGCGGCCGCTGCTGCTCCGCGGCGCGGGACACCGCCTCGGCGATCGCGGCGGCGGCCTCGGACGCCTCACGTCGCACCCGCGCGCCGGACTCGGCCAGCGTCCGCAGCGGAGCGTCGGCGCGCTGCCACACCGACTCGTCGTCGAGCCGGGCCTCGTCGAACCAGGAGGTCATCGCGCGCCCCTCACTCGGGCCGTCGGGCCTCGTCGACGAGCAGCACCGGGATGTCGTCGCGGACGGGGTAGGCGAGCCCGCAGGCCTGGCAGACCAGCTCGTCGTCGGTCGGCTGCAGCCGCCCGCGGCAGTCGGGGCAGACGATGATGGCGAGCAGGCCGGGGTCGAGGTTCATCGATGGCTCCTGATCCGGGTGAGGACGTCGTCGCGGACCGCGGCCATGGCGGCCGCGTCGGCTCCCTCGGCGTTGAGCCGGAGGAGGGGTTCGGTGTTGGAGGGGCGGACGTTGAACCACCAGTCGCGGTGGCTCACGGTCAGCCCGTCGAGCTCGTCGGTCGTGACCCCGTCGCGCCCGGCGTACGCCGCCCGCAGCTCGGCCGTGACCGCCACCGGGTCCGCCACGACCGTGTTGAGCTCGCCGCTCTGGGCGTAACGCTCGTAGCGGCTCAGCAGCTCCGAGAGGGGCCGGTCGGACCCGGCGAGGGCGGCCAGCACGTGCAGCGCGGCCAGGAGGCCGGAGTCGGCGCGCCAGAAGTCGCGGAAGTAGAAGTGGCCGCTGTGCTCGCCGCCGAACACCGCGTCCGTCTCGGCCATGGTCGCCTTGATGAAGCTGTGGCCGACGCGGGTGCGGACCGGGGTGCCGCCGAGCTCGGTCACGAGCTCCGGGACCGCTCGGCTGGTGATCAGGTTGTGGATCACGGTCGCGCCGGGGTGGCGGGCGAGCTCGCGCTCGGCGATCAGGGCGGTGAGCGTGGACGGGGACACGAGGTGTCCGCGCTCGTCGACGAGGAAGCAGCGGTCGGCGTCGCCGTCGAACGCCAGCCCGACGTCGGCGCCGGTGGTCACGACCCGCGCCTGGAGGTCGACCAGGTTCGCGGGGTCGATCGGGTTGGCCTCGTGGTGCGGGAACGTCCCGTCGAGGTCGAAGTAGAGCGGGTCGAGGTCGAGCTGGTCCGGCCCGAGGAGTGCCGCGACCGCAGGCACGGTGTGGCCGGCCATGCCGCTGCCGGCGTCGACCACGACCTGCAGCCGACGGCCTCGGACCGGCGCCAGGTCGACGAGGTGCTGGGCGTACGCCGTGAGGACGTCACGCTCGCGAATCGTCCCCGGCCGCGCGCCGGCGACCGTCGTGCCGGCGGCGACCAGGTCGCGGATCTCGGAGAGGCCGCTGTCGAGCGCGACCGGCCGGGCTCCGGCGCGGCAGAGCTTGAGGCCGTTGTACTCGGCCGGGTTGTGGCTCGCGGTGACCATCGCACCGGGGAGGTCGAGCCGGCCCGAGGCGAAGTAGAGCTGGTCGGTGGCGCACAGCCCGATCGCGACCACGTCGGCGCCGGCGGCGGCTGCACCCTCGGCGAACGCGGCGGCCAGGCCGGGCGACGTCGGGCGCATGTCGTGGCCGACCACGACGGCCGTCGCGCCGGTCACGTCGACGAACGCCGCCCCGATGCCCCGCGCCAGGTCGGCGTCGAGCTGCTGCGGCACCAGACCACGCACGTCGTACGCCTTGAAGATGGCGTCGAGCGTCGCGACGTCGGCGGTGGGGGCCATGGCCCCGGAGCCTAGTCGGAGGTCAGGACGCGCAAGTGGCCGCGGCGGGTGACCTCGCGACCGGTCTCCTCGGCCAGCGACGGGACCGGGGCGACCGGAGGTGCGGGCCGGCCGGCCTCGCGCACCGCGTCGGCGAGGGCGAGCAGGTCGTCCTGGGTGGGTCCCTGGGCCGCCGGGTCGGGAGCGAGCCGGAGCACGTCCCAGCCGCGCGGTGCGGAGAGCCGCTCGCTGTGCTGGGGGCACAGGTCGTAGGCGTGCGGCTCGGCGAAGGTGGAGAGCGGCCCGAGCACGGCCGTCATGTCGGCGTACACGTAGGTCAGCGTCATGACCGCGGGACGGGCACACGCCGTCCTCGAGCACCGACGGGATCCACTCACGCGGCCGACGGTACCTACTCCCCCACGGAGTGCCGATTAGGCTCGCTGCTGTGGAGACCCCGGAAACCCTGCCGCGTCGTCGCGACCGCCGCGGCCGCGGGATGCGCGGACCGGGTGTGATGCCGTACGCCCTCGGGACCCCGGTCCGCCCGACGTCCGGGGAGCGCTTCGACACCCTGGTGCTCGACGTGATCGCCGACCTCGAGGACCGGTGGGCCGACCGGCTCGGACTCGTCGAGTACGCCGTGGAGGACGCGCCCCAGATCCCGGACGACTGGCACCCCGAGACGATCCCGCTGGCGTCGCTCGTGCGCGGGGCGCGGGGAGCGCCGACCCGGCTGGTGCTGTTCCGCCGGCCGATCGAGCACCGCGCCGAGACCCGCTCCGATCTCGAGGCCCTGGTGCTGACGGTGCTCGTCGAGCAGGTCGCGGAGCTGCTCGGCATCGATGCCGAGCTGGTCGACCCGCGCTACCGCCCGCGCGACTGACCGACTGCCGGTGGCCCCCGCTACTGCGGCAGCCCGGGCTGTACGTCGGGGATCAGGGCGTACCGCACCAGCTGCTCCAACGGCACGACCGTGGTGCCACCGGCGCCGCGCCCCGCGGCCCGGACGACGACCGCCGCCGCCACGTCGGTGCGCCGCGGCGTGACCCGCACCAGTCGGGTGCCCTCGGGGAGCTCGACCTCCCCGCCGCTGCCGTCGGTCAGCTCGAACCGCCGCTCCGCCAGGAGCTCGCCGGTCTCGTCGTAGGACGCCACGATGGCCACTCCCGCACCCCCGGCTCGCGCCAGCACGAGCCGGGCCACGCCGGGCGGCACCAGGGCCGTCACCGGCTCGGCCGCCCCGGCGGTCACCGGCGCGTGCACCAGGTCCTCGTCGACCACCGAGCGGAGCGTCGCCGTCACCGGCTCGGTCGACGTGACGAGCAGCCCCAGGGCGCCGTCCTCGATCTGGGCTCGCAGGCTCTCGCTCAGCGGGACGGTCTCGGTCGACTCCGGGTCGATCCGCACCTCCTCGAGCCCTTCGGGCACGAAGGCCGCGTCCTCCGTGACGACCCGGAGCTCGGCCCTCACCTCGTTGGTGCCCGGGTTGCCGATCACGAGCGTGTCGTCCGACTCCTCGCCCGCGGCCAGCCCGAGCAGCAGCGTCTCGGTCGTCGGCTCCGGCGAGGCCGGCAGCCATGCGGTCGTGGCGGGCCGGGCGCCGATCGACGGGATCTCGTCGACCAGGCCGGCGCCCAGCCGACCGCGCGAGACGACGACGTGGAGCAACAGCTCACCGCGCCGCGGCACCACGCCGCCGAGGTCGATCCGGTCGGTCTCGCCGCCCGGCAGCGAGATGCCCCGCAGGCCGGGGACGTCGATCGGGCCGGTCCCGCCCCACACGGTGATGTCGGCGACCGCCGGTCCGGGGTCCGGGTTGGTCAGCTCGAGGGTCGACGAGTGCTCGGCGCCCGCGCCGACTCCCGTGAACCAGTACTCGGGGCGCGGCTGGACGCACGCCGCGGACGCGAGCCCCCGCTCGACGTACCGGGCGCCGATCAGCGAGGCGGCGACCGGGCCGCTGCCTCGGATCCACGCCGGGCCGGACTCGTCGAGCTCGGCCACGGCGTTCTCGAGGAGCGTGACCGGGGACGGGTCGACCCCGGCCTCCGTGGTGGCGACCGCGCCGTCCTCGGTCTCGCTGCCGCCGGTGAGAGCCAGTCGCGAGTCGGCCGGTCCCTCGGGGCACACCAGGTCGACCCGGGTCGGGGCGACCTGCTCGGCGGCGCGGCTCGGCACGGTCACCTCGGCCGGCCGCACCAGCGCCAGGGCGCCGACGGTCATGGCGGGCAGCAGCACGGCGAGGACCGCCGTCGGGCTGACCCGCCGGCCGGCGGCGGAGCGGCGCCCGGTCTGCGGGGTTTGATCGGTCATGACCGCTCCTCCCGGGCCTGGGTGGGCACGCAGAGCACGGCGACCACCACGATCGCGAGGCCCTGCAGCGCCAGCAGGGCCACGCGCCACCAGGCGGTCTCGGTCTCGACGGCGCCGCCCACGACGTCGGTCGTCACCCGCCACGCGCGGGTGTCCCGGTCGTCGGCGCTCGCGCCCTCGAGCCCCGTGGTCGCGTCGAGCACGGCGGCGACGTTCCCGTCGACCGGCGCCGACAGGACGATGAACGCGATCCCGTGTCCGGGCAGGGTCTCGGCGGCGTCCTGCTCGGGCGCCGAGACCAGGGTCTGCACGTCCTCGTCGAGCCGGGGGTCCGGAGCCATCAGCGCCACGACCTCGTCCTCGCCGACGGTGAGGCCGTCCTCGCGCTGCACGGTCCAGGTGAGCCCGGAGTCGACGTCGCCCTCGAGAACGAGGATGCCGTGGGACGGGCCGAGCCCCGCGCTCTGCTGCATGTACGCCGGGATGCCGCTGTCACGGACGTCCTCGAGGTCCCCGGGGCCGTTGACGACGAACCAGCCGAGCCCCACCAGGGGCGCCACCGAGGCCGCGGCCACGATCACGACCAGGCCGCGTCGCCGCCAGCCGGTCCGGTCGGTGTTGCGCCAGGCGCCCTGGGCCGCGACCACGGCCGCGACCACGAACGCCGCCTGGATGACGAGCACCAGGAAGCCGAGCCCGGCCTTGGTCGTCACCGCGGCGCGCTCGAACGTGACCAGCCCCAGGGCGACCGCGACGAGCGCGGCCGCGAGCGCGACGATCCAGCAGACCAGCACCGGGACCCGGGTGCGGGCCGGGATGAGCGCGAGGACCGCGATCGCGAGCACGGCGAGCCCGAGGAAGGCCGGTGCCCCGGCATCGCCGAGATGGCCGGTCACGAGGTCGGCGAAGGTGACCGTGGCCATCGGCAGCCGTCCGGTGTCGAGCGCCAGCGCGGTGGCCGAGCCCGTCCACAGCAGCGGCAGCCACCAGGGCGCGAGCAGCACGACCGGGGTGGCCAGTGTCGCGGCCGGCGGGCCCCACACCGAGCGGTCGCCCATCGCACGCGAGCTGATCCAGAAGCCGGCGCCCATCACGAGCACGGCGAGCACCAGCGCGAACCAGTACGCCACCGGCGCGAACGCGGCCGCCAGCGCGAGCAGCAGCCCGGTACGCCAGGCCGCCCGCCAGCGGCGGTCCGGGTCGGGGTCGGCGAAGCCGAGGGCGGCGTGGGCCAGCCACGGCAGCACGGTGGCTGCGACGACGACCCCCAGCCGGCCGAGGCCCCAGGCGCCGGAGGCGGCGGGGATCAGGGCGTAGGCCGCCGAGCCGGCGAACAGCAGCCACGCCGGCGGTCCCTGCTCGTCCAGCAGTCGCCCGACGACCCGGAGGAAGCGCCACACCCCCCAGAACGACAGCGGCACGGCCAGCACCAGCAGGAGGCTGATCGCGCCCGTCGGGCCGATCACCGATCCCAGCAGTGCCAACGGGAGCACGTACGCCGGGGCGGGGACCCCGGTCCCCTGCCCGAGCGCGTGCGTCGACTCGACGTACAACCGCCACCACTGGGCCGCGGTCTCCGGCGCCGGCGAGAGCGCGCCGCCCGCGACGGTGCCGAAGGCCTCGCGGGCGCCGACCAGCGCGAGCACGACGAACACCACGCCCGCCAGGGCGACCGGGTTCGTGAAGAACCGTGCCAGGACGCCCTGCTCCTCGACCCAGGGGTCGTCCTCGTCGAGCGCGCGGACCGGCCGGCCGCTGGCGATCCGCCGGCGCTCGGCGACGTCGGCGGCCTGGTTGGTGGCGGCCGCGAGCAGGTCGCCGAGGAAGTCGAGTCCGTGCCGGTAGGGGAGCCACCAGGGCGCGAGCAGCGGGCCGGCGTCGACCGGGGCGGCGGGCTGGCGGCGGCGTCGGTCCCGCCGGGCGCGGATCAGGAGGCGCGGGTTGCCGTAGAGCGACACCAGCGCCGCGAGCTCGTCGAGCGCCTGTCCGACCTGCCGCACGAACAGCAGTCCCAGCATCCGCACCAGCGTGCCGAGGGCGAGCCGCAGGACGCGCCACGGCAACGAGCGGCGGCTGGCGTTGACGAGCAGCGTGTAGAGGGCCGCGCGCCGCTCCTGGTAGTGGATATGGCGGCCGGTGAGCGGCGTCCGGCGGACGCCCCGGTGGGCGGCCTCGACGTGGAAGACCACGGCCCGCGGCACGATCACGGCGCGGTGGCCGGCCGCGGCCGCCCGCCAGCCGAAGTCGATGTCGTTGCCGAAGATCGGCATCTGCTCGTCGAAGCCGCCGAGCTCCTCGAGGACGGTGCGGCGCACGAGCATGCCCGCGGTGTTGACAGCCAGCACCGCCCGCACGTCGTCGTGCTGGCCCTGGTCGTACTCCCCGCGCTCGAGCCCGGTCTCCCGTCGGCCGGTGCTCGAGATCGTGATGCCGAGCTCGAGAAGCCGGCGCAGCGACGGCCACTCGCGGAGCTTGGGGCCGAGGATGTCGGCCTCCGGGTCGGCCTCCGCGGCGGCGAGCAGCTGCTCGAGCGCGCCCGCGTCGGGGGTGGAGTCGTCGTGCAGCAGCCAGATCCAGTCGGCGTCAGCGGCCTGCTCAAGTCCGAGCCGGACGGCCGCCGGGTAGGAGGTGCTGCCGTGAGCGGTCGTGACCGCGCCGTACGCCTCGGTCAGCAGCTCCGGGCTGGCGTCGCGGCTCGTGGTGTCGATGGCGACGACCCGGTCGACCGGCCGGCGCTGCGCCCGGATGCCGTCGATGACGGTCGGCAACCACCGGGCACCGTCATGGCTGACGAGCAAGGCGACGACGGTGGCAGACACGACCGATGACCATAACGGCCACCTGGTGGGACCGCCGAACTCGCGCGGACCGGTCAGGTCCCGGTCGACGCCACGAGCCTGCCCGTGACGTCGACCGGGATCAGACCGCCTGCTTCTTCAGCTTGCGACGCTCCCGCTCGGAGAGGCCGCCCCAGATGCCGAAGCGTTCGTCGTTCATCAGTGCGTAGTCGAGGCAGTCGTTACGTACCTCGCACGTCAGGCAGACCTTCTTGGCCTCCCGCGTGGATCCGCCCTTCTCTGGGAAGAACGCCTCGGGATCGGTCTGGGCGCAGAGCGCGCGCTCCTGCCAACCCGCTTCCTCGGCGTCTCCGTCGAGGAGAAGAAGTTCTCTCACGGTCATCGCCCTTTCGACCCGGACATCCGGGGCGGTGGCCCCGGGTTGTCCCCGGATGTGCTCTCTGTCTGCTTCCCCCGTGTCCTCGGCCTCTCACCGGTACCCGAAACCGCTGCGAGCAGAACAACACTGTGGGAATTACACGCCTGTCGTACACCGGAAGTCAAGCCTGGGTCTGGTATGTGCGTCCATAGCCCGTGTGGGCCATTTCCGCTGACCGATCGGCGATGCGGCAGGCTGAGAGCCATGTCCTCACCCGTTCGCCGGATCACGGTGCTCTCCGGCGGCGTGGGTGGGGCCCGCTTCGTGCGTGGGCTGCGCCACGGCATCGCGGCGCAGACCCTACCCGGCGTCGCACCCGACGCTGACGTCACGGTGGTCGCCAACACGGCCGATGACTGGTGGCTCCACGGCCTCAAGATCTGCCCCGACCTCGACACCGTCATGTACACGCTGGGCGACGGCATCGACCTCGAGCGGGGCTGGGGCCGCCGCGACGAGACCTGGCACGCGATGGACGAGCTCGCGGCGTACGGCGTGGAACGGGCCTGGTTCGGGCTCGGCGACCGCGACCTCGCCACCCACCTCGTCCGCACCCAGATGATGGACGCGGGCTACCCGCTGTCCCAGGTGACCGAGGCGCTGTGCCGGCGCTGGCAGCCGGGCGTGACCTTGCTGCCCATGACCGACGACCGGGTCGAGACCCACATCGCGATCACCGACCCCGAGTCGCCCAGCGGCCGCCGGGTCGTCCACTTCCAGGAGTACTGGGTGCGGCTGCACGCCGAGGTGCCGGCGGAGGCCGTGCTCGTCGTCGGCCAGGAGGACTCCTCCCCCGCACCAGGGGTGATCGACGCGATCACCGACGCCGACCTGGTGGTCGTCCCGCCGTCCAACCCCGTCGTCTCGGTCGGCACCATCGTGGGCGTGCCCCGGATCCGCGAGGCGCTGGTCGCCACCCGCGCCCGGGTCGTCGGGGTCTCCCCCATCATCGGCGGCCACCATGTGCACGGCATGGCCGAGCAGCTGCTGACCGCGATCGGCGTCGAGGTGACGGCGGGCGCCGTCGGACGCCACTACGGGTCCCGCGCCGGTGAGGGGATCCTCGACGGCTGGCTCGTGGACGAGTCGGACGCCGGCCAGCTCGAGGGCCTGCACGCTGCCGGCCTCGCCGCTGCAGCCGTCCCGCTCCTCATGACCGACGACGACGCGACCGCGGCGATCGCCGCCGCCGCGATCTCCCTGGTCACGGGCTGAGCCGTGGTCGAGCTGCGGGTGCTGGCACCGGACGGGATCGGTGAGGTACGGCGGGGCGACGACCTCGCTGCGCTGCTCGCCGAACGCGTGGGGCTCGAGGACGGCGACGTCGTCCTCGTGACCAGCAAGGCGGTCAGCAAGGCCGAGGGCCGGGTCGTGGCCGGCACGCGCGAGGACGCGCTACCCGGCGAGACCGCCCGGGTCGTCGCCCGGCGAGGCCCGACCACCATCGTGCGCACCCACCACGGGCTGACACTCGCCGCCGCCGGTATCGACGCCTCGAACGTCGCGCCCGGATCGGTCGTGCTGCTCCCGGTCGATCCCGACGGGTCGGCACGGGCGATCCGAGCCCGGCTGCTCGAGCTGACCGGTCGCACCGTCGGCGTGCTCGTCACGGACACCGCCGGACGGGCGTGGCGGGAGGGCCAGACCGACCTCGCCGTGGGGGCCGCCGGGCTGCGGGTGCTCGAGGACCACGCCGGCCGGCGCGACGGGTACGGCAACGAGCTGGTCGTGACCGCGCCCGCCGTGGCCGACGAGCTCGCCGGGGCTGCCGAGCTCGCGCAGGGCAAGCTGGGCGGCCGCCCGTTCGCGGTCGTCCGCGGCCGGTCCGACCTCGTGCTCCCCGCCGGCGACGACGGCCCGGGGGCAGCCGCGCTGGTGCGGCCCGAGGGCGCCGACCTCTTCGGCTACGGCGCCCGCGAGGCAGTCCTCCGAGCACTGGTGGGCGAGCCGGCGGACGCGTCTCCGTTCGGCGTCCCGTCGACCGCGGCCGAGCTGGCCACGGCGCTGACCGAGCTCGGCGGCCTACCGCAGCTCGAGGACGGCGGGCTGGTCCTCGACGGCGACCTTCCAGACGAGGCGGTGCGGGCGCTCGCGTTCGCGCACGGGTGGGTGGTCGACCCCGGCGACCGTGTCCGGCTCCGGCCGCGACCGTGGAGTCCGTAGACTTCCCCCGCAGTCCACCGCTCGACCCCCGACCCGATCGACGAGGAAGCCGACCGTGGCCAAGCAGCAGAAGAACGAACGCCAGGCGAAGATCGATGCGATCCGCAACCAGCAGAAGAGCGCGGAGAAGCGGCGCGGCCTGATGATCGTCGGCGTGTGCGCCGCCATCGCGCTCCTCATCATCGGGGCCGCCGCCTACGGCCCGATCAAGAACTGGTGGGACGTGCGCCAGCTGCGCGACCTCGACCTCGCGACCATCGGCGCTCCCGCCTCGGTCTGCCAGGAGGTGCAGGAGGAGGACGCCACCGGTAGCGGCGACCACGTCGACCCCGGGACCGCGATGGACTACGAGGACGCCCCGCCGGCCTTCGGCCCCCACTGGAGCGAGTGGGACACCATCACGCGCAAGTTCTACACCGAGGGTGACCGCCCCGACCCCGGGATGCTGGTGCACAACCTCGAGCACGGGTACACGCTGCTCTGGTACGACGACACCATCGCCGACGACGACCAGGCCATGGCGGACCTGCGGGCGATCGCGAACAAGTTCACCGACGACTCGAACCTGCGCAACAAGTTCAAGATCGTGCCGTGGACGTCCGACGACGGAGCGGCCTTCCCCGACGGTCAGCACCTCGCGTTCACGCACTGGTCGATCGGCGGCGACGGCGACCCGGCCGGCGACCAGTTCGGCATCACGCAGTACTGCTCCGAGCCCAGCGGCGCGGCGGTGGAGGAGTTCATGGAGGCGTACCCGTACACCGACTCCCCCGAGCCGGGCGTCCTCTGACGCCGGCGCGGCTCACCTGAGCTCGCCGTGGCCGGCGTCCTCGAGGCCGGCCACGATCTCCTTCACCCGTTGCGCGTGGGCCCGGCTGGTCACCAGCACGGCGTCGGGGGTGTCGACGACGACCACGTCGTCGAGCCCGACGACGGCCACGACCCGGCCCGAGCCCGGCACGACCAGGCCGGTGGAGTCGACCGTGCTGACGAGCGAGGCGTCACCCAGCACCGTGAGCGTGCCGTCGGCCCCGAGCACCCGGGCCAACGCGTCGACGTCACCGAGGTCGTCCCAGGCGAGGTCCGCGGGCACCACCGCGACCCGGCCCGTCTCCGCCGCCGGCTCCGCCACGGCGTGGTCGATCGCGATCCGCGGCAGCTCCGGCCACAGCTCGCCCAGCTTCTCGGGGTCCGCGGCGATGGCGCGCAGCCGCTCGGCGAAGCCGGGGTCCTGCTCGGCCAGCAGGTCGAGCAGCACTCCTGGACGGGCGACGAACATCCCCGCGTTCCAGCGGTGCCGGCCGCCGTCGACGTAGGCCCGCGCCCGCACCTCGTCCGGCTTCTCCACGAACGCCACGGCCCGGTGGGCTCCCGGGTGGCCGACGAGCGGGTCACCCACCTCGACGTAGCCGAGGCCGGTCGCGGGCGAGGTGGGCGCGATCCCGAGCGTCACGAGCCAGCCGTCGGCCGCGGCCGCCGCGGCTGTGCGCACGGCCTCGTGGAACGCGTCGGGGTCGGCGATGACGTGGTCGGCCGCGAACGAGCCGACCACGGCGTCCGGGTCGCGCAGCTCGACGACGGCGGCGGCGAGGCCGATCGCGGCCATCGAGTCACGCGGCGACGGCTCTGCCAGGATCGCGTCGGCCGGTAGGTCGGGCAGCTGTGCTGCCACGGCCTCCGCGTGGGCCGCTCCCGTGACGACGACCAGCCGCCCGCCGGCCACGGGCACGAGCCGGTCTACGGTCTGCTGGAGCAGGGTCCGGCCACGGCCGGTCAGGTCGAGCAGGAACTTCGGGGACGCCGACCGCGACCAGGGCCACAGCCGGGTGCCGGCGCCGCCGGCCGGGATCACGGCCCAGAAGTGGTCGAGCCCGGGGAGCGCGGCGTCAGGCATGGTGGAACCCTAGGCGCATGACGACGTTCGCGACGATCCTCTCGGACCTGCTGCGCGGCGAGCCAGGCCGGCCGCTGGTGACGTTCTACGACCATGCGAGCGGTGAGCGAACCGAGCTGTCCGTGACGACCTACGCCAACTGGGTCGCGAAGACCGCGTCGCTCCTGGCCGAGGTGCACGACCTCGAGCGCGGCCAGTCGATCCGCATCGACCTGCCGAGCCACTGGCTGACGCCGGTCTTCCTGGGCGCCGCGTGGACGATCGGGCTGGTCGTGACGACCGACGACCACCCGGACGCCGTGGTCTGCGGGCCGGACGGTCTCGGCCGGTGGGCGCCGTACGCCGGGCAGGCAGTAGTGCTCGCCACCGCGCTGCACCCGTGGGGGCGGCCCTTCGACGAGAGCCTGCCAGCCGGCGTCCACGACGTCGGGACCGAGGTGTGGGGACAGCCGGACGCGTTCACGGCGTGGGACCCGCCAGCGCCGGACGACGAGGCTCTCGTCGGCACGTCGCACGCGGAGCTCTGGAAGGCGGCCGCCGCCGGGAGTGTCGTCACCGACGGCGGCCGTCTTCTCAGCGAGGAAAACCCGGCTTCCCCTTCCGGTCTCTCCTCCTTCACCGAACCGCTTGTCCGTCGCGGTTCGGTGGTCCTGGTGGCCCATCCGGATCCGGCGCGGGTCGAGGAGACCTTCGCCGCCGAGCGGGCCACAGCCCGTGCCTGACACTTCTCGCGGTCAGCCCGCCAGGTCGTAGATCCCCATTCCGCCGCCGAGGGCGCGGCGGGTGCCGAAGCCCTTCGCCGACCCCTGCAGCGCGTAGAGCCGGCCGGTCGCCTTCTCACGGACGATCACGTCGGAGTGCCCGCTGACCCGCAGGTCGCTCACCCCGATCACCCAGTCGTAGGCCCGGGCGTCGAGCCCGAGGCGCTTGCCGCCGACCAGCCCTCCCGGGCCGTTGCCGCGGTAGAGCGAGAGCGCGGAGCCGGACCGGAACAGGCTGTCGGGCGCGCCGTCTGTGTTCCACCGGCCGACGGCCACCTGACGCCCCGCGTCGATCGCGGTGTGCGCCACGTAGCTCGGCAGCAGCCCGTCGAGGCCGCGACCAGGGTAGATCCGCATCGACGCGCCGGCGGGCTGCCCCATCAGGTCCGGCCAGCCGTCGCCGGTCATGTCGCCCACGGCCGCGAGCAGCCGGACCTGGTCGAAGCCGGGGGCGAGCTTCACCCGGGTGCCGAAGTGCCCCCTGCCGTCGCCGCGCCGGACGAACACCGTGCCCCGGTCGGTGCGGTAGACGAGGTCGCTGAAGCCGTCACGGTCCCAGTCGCCGGCGTTGAGGAGCACGTTCGCGGACGGGAGGTCGAGCCCGGTGTCGAGGGCTGGGAGCAGGTCGACGCCCCCGACGTTCGGGTAGGTCAGGACGTTCCCGCGCTTGCGTGACACCAGGTCGGGCAGTCGGTCGCCGACGTACCGCGCCGCGCCCACGACGGTGCCGGCACCCTGGACGCGGCTGATCGGGCCGAGCGCGCTGCCGAACCTGAACGCGCCGGTCGCGGGCACGATCCAGCCCGCCTCCTGCGCGCCCTTGCGGACGAAGAGGTCGGCGAGGCCGTCGCGGTTGAAGTCGCCGAACCCCGAGACCGAGCCCCAGCCGGCCCAGGACCCGCGGACCTTGACGGCCGAGCCGAACCTGCCGGTGCCGCTCCCCGGCAGCGCCCACAGCGCACCGGCCGCGTCCCGGGCCAGGAGGTCTGCCGTGCCGTCCCCGTCGAGGTCGCCGGTCGCGGCCAGCGAGCGGTAGCCCGTCCAGTCGCCCGGCACCCGCTGCCGGTCGGCGAATCCGCCGGTGCCCTTGCCCGCGAAGACGAAGAGCCGGCCATTGCCCGGGTTGCGGGCGACGACGTCGTTGCGGGCGTCGCCGGTCACGTCGCCGACCGCGGTCAGCAGGTCGAGACCGTCGAACGCCGTGAGCGTACGGACGGCGGCGCCGTACCCGCCGGCTCCGTCGCCGGGTCGGACCGCGGTGACGCCCTCGGCGTCGCGGACCAGGAGGTCACCGACCTTGTCACCGGTGAGGTCGGGAGAGGCGACGACCGCGGTCGCGTTCGCGGCCAGGCTCCGGCTGACGACGGGCTTGCCCAGCCCGCTGAGGCCACCGGTCCGCAGCACGAACACGCGGCCGTCGGAGGCCCGGCGGGCGACCAGGTCGGGGTGCTGCGAGCCGGCCAGGTTCGACTGCAGCTCGCGGCCGGACCAGTCCTGCTGTGCGCCCGCGGCGAGCTCGCGGATCCGCGGCAGCTTCGCGTAGAGGTACCGGCCGGGGCAGGCGGTGCTGCCGGCGTCGCGGTGACCGTTGATCGCCCGGAACGTGTCGGGACCGACGTCCTGCCGAGCCGAAGCGGCGTCCACGCCGTGGAGCGAGAGCTTCCACGCGAACAGCGCGCCGTACGCCTGGATCATCGTGCGTCCGGGCCGCTTGACGTCGAAGTTGCCGATGGCCGACATCGCGAACGACCAGTCGTTGTAGCCGAGGGTGTGCGCACCGACGACGGGCCGGTCGACGCCGCCGTACCTCCCCTCCCAGATCCGGCCGAACCGGTCGACCAGGAAGTTGTAGCCGACGTCGCTCCAGCCACGGGACTGCGTGTGGTAGGCGTAGATGCTGCGCAGGATGCCGGGCACCTCGTCGCGCGAGTAGTCGTTGGCGTTGACCGTGTGGTGGACGTAGCCCGCGTGCACCTCGAAGTAGCGCAGCGAGCCCTTGTCGCGCAGCGACTCGTTGGCGCCCCACTGCTTGCGGGAGTAGATCTTCGGCTTCGGCGTGAACGTCGCGAGCGATGCGTTCCCCGACGAGGTCCGGGCCGCCGGCGCCTGCGTGCGGGCGCCGGCCAGCGCGTCGGTGTCGAGCGCCGGGGCCTCGCGCTCGCTGGCGACGGGGTCGCCCGGCGCGATCACCGAGAGCCGCATCCCGGCCGGTGGGAAGAGGCTGTCGGTCTCGGCCCGCACCTGGACGTCGTCCACCTCCCCGACGAACGTCACGTCGGTGCCCGGCCGCGCCTGACGGGCCTCACGGCTGCCGGCGTCGGGGCCGTGGTCGGCGTCGTAGGCGATGTCGCTCCAGGCGGACCAGGAGCCGTCGGTGCGGGTCCGCACCTGGAAGGAGAGGCTGTCGTCCGTCACGGCCGCGGGCTGCCAGGTGATGCCGACACCGGCGTATCCCTCGGCGGCCTGCGGGCGGCTCACGACGGCGGTGGTTCCGGGCTCGGAGCCGGCCACGGTCCGGGCGTGGAGCGCGGTCCGGCCGCGCGCGTCGGGCTCGGGGGTGAGGGCAACGTCGGTGACCTCGGCGTCGACCGGCGCCGTCGGCACCAGCGACTCGCGACGGGTCTCCCGGGTATAGGCCGACAGCTCGACAGCGTGGCCGCTACCCGCCCGGACGCCGTCCGGGGACTCCGGCCGCGGGGCCTGGCCGACGACGTCGAGGCTGATCACGGACGCGGCGGGCGTGAGGACGGCCAGCACCGCACCGAGCGCCAGCAGCTGCTGGCACGAGGTGACGAAATGAGCCTGACTCGGACGCATGGGGGGCTACTCCTGTGTGGGGGAAGAGTCACACGAGAAGCAAGTTTCACATCCGTCACACGGGTGTCGGAAGCAAAACTGAGTAACTACAATTGTGTAATTTCCACTCGACACGCCGACGAAACCGAGAAAAGTCAAACCTGGTCCCGGCGAGTCTCCCCCGAACTTCGGCCGGAGGTCAGTCGTCGCCGAGGCCCTCGTCGTCGTCGCCGTCGTCGCCATCGTCGTAGTGGAGGTACTTGATGCCCTCCTCGACGCCGCCGTCGAAGCCGAGCCTGCCCTTCTCCATGACCAGCACCCGGTCGCAGAGCTGGCGGACGGCGCCGGGGGCGTGGCTGACGAAGAAGATGGTGGTGCCGTTCTCGCGGATCTCCCGCATCTTCTGCTTGCACTTCTTCTTGAAGGGGCGGTCCCCCACGGCGAGTGCCTCGTCAGCGATGAAGATGTCGGCGTCGACGTTGATGGCCACGGCGAAGCCGAGCCGCGCCTTCATGCCGGAGCTGTAGTAGACGACCGGGGTGTCGATGAACTTGCCGAGGTCGGCGAAGTCGATGATCTCGTCCATCTTCCGGCGCGTCTCCGACTCGCTCATCCCCAGGATGGCCGCGTTGAGCCAGAGGTTCTCCCGGCCGCTGACCTGCGGCTGGAAGCCGGCACCGGTGGCGATCAGGCCGGCCACCCGGCCACGAGTCAGCACCTGGCCGCCGTCGGGCTGCATCACGCCGCTGACCAGCTTGAGCAGCGTCGACTTGCCAGAGCCGTTGAGACCCATCAGCCCGATCGACTCGCCGTCGTCGACGGTGAAGGAGACGTCGTCGACCGCGTTGAACCGGTCGTGGGTCTTCATCCCGCGCATCTTGGCCAGCGCGATCTGCTTGATCGAGCGGTGGTACTGCATCGTGAACGACTTCGTGACGTTCTCGGCCTGGATCATCCGCGTCATCAGAGGCGCTCCGGCACCCGGCGCTCCAGCCGGCTGAACCACACCTGGGACAGGGCCAGGAGGCAGATCGACACCGCCAGCATGATCAGTCCCCGGCCCCACAGGTCCTCGGGCAGGTGCTCGACGAGCGCGGTCTCCGGGTCGTTGGTCAGCGGGATCCAGAAGCAGCGCTGCATCAGCAGCACGGCCTCCGCGATCGGGTTGAGCAGGTAGACGTCGGCCACCCAGGGGATCGAGCCGAACCGCTCCTCGACCATCGAGAACGGGTAGATCATCGGCACGCTGAACGTCGTGAACTGGGTCAAGGTCTGGGTGACCTTGCTGAAGTCGCGGAAGAAGACGTTCGCCACGCTGAACATCAGGCCGAGCGCCAGGCCGAGCACCGCCACGATGGCGAGACCGAGCAGGCCGGCGAGGATCCCCACCGGGTCGGGCGTCCACCCCAGGACGACGCTGGCCACCAGGGTGATCACGATCATCGGGACGGTGTGCCAGAAGGCCACGAGCATCGTGGCCACCGGGAAGAGCTCGCGCGGCATCGGCAGCTTGATGATGAGCCCGCGGTTGCTGACCAGGGACCGGGTCCCGCCGTTGAACGTCTCGGTGAAGAAGTGGACCAGCACCATCCCGCAGACCAGGTGGATGGCGAAGGGGTAGACCTCGGGCCCGCCGCGGCCGATCAGGATCTGGAACACGAAGTAGTACATGAGGAACCGGACGCCGGGCTGGATGTAGCTCCAGAACCACCCCAGGACCGTGCCCTGGTAGCGGGCCTGCACCGTGCTGCGGACCAGCAGCCGCAGCAGGTAGCGGCGCCGGAAGACCTCGAGGAGCCCGTTGTTGTGGCTCGCCGGGATCAGCTCGGGCCGTTCCGCATGAGCCTCAGTGGTCATCGGCGTCCATCCACGGTCGGAACGTCTCCTCCCAGGCCTCCGGAGAGGTGATCACCGGCATCGCGTCCCGATAGCGCCGTGCCAGGTCGTCCCAGTCGGTCGACAAGGTGCGGTGGATGGCGAGGGTGCGCTTGAGGAGGTCGACGAACGTGTCGCGGTCGCGGCGGTAGAACGCCGCCGCGGTGCCGTCGGGCATCGACACGATGGCCGAGTCGTACCGGGCGATCTTGTGCCAGCGCGAGTCCTGCGACGGGATCTCGGCCTCGGGGTGGGTCTGCGACATCTCCCGCGGCCTGCGCAGCTGGCGCAGCGGCTGGAGCAGCGCCTGCACGGTGGCGGCCTTGCCGGAGATCACCGGCGAGGCCTCCTTCCCCTTGCGCGGCAGCTTGTGGCGCAGCACCTCGGGGAACTTGCTCGGGTCGGCCTCGAGCGCGGCGTCGTCGTACCCCTTCACGAGCTCCTTGAGCTCGGGCAGCGTCGTGGGGAGCAGGGCGTGGAGCTCCTCCGGGCCGGCGAGCACGTCCTCGAGCGCCTTGTGGCGCAACGCCACGGTGGAGTACTGCATCGAGACGAGGTGCTTGATCTGGTGGTTGAGGCTCTCCCGGACCAGCCGGCCGCCGCGCGGGTACTTGGAGTGGACGAGCGCCGCGATGAAGCGGTTGCGGACGTGGAAGTACGCCTGCCAGTCGAGCGCGTCGTTCTTGTCGGTCCACGGCACGTGCCAGACGGCGGCGCCGGGGAAGCTGACGGTCGGGTAGCCGGCCGCCTTCGCGCGCAGGCCGTACTCGGAGTCGTCCCACTTGATGAAGAACGGCAGGGACAGGCCGATCTCGGCCAGCACCTCCGAGGGGATCAGGCACATGAACCAGCCGTTGTAGTCCACGTCGACCCGGGCGTGCAGCCACCGGGTCGAGCGGATGTTGCGGGCGGCGAGGTCCCAGGAGCCGATGACGCCGGGAGCCGAGCCCCACCAGAAGCTGTAGGGCGAGACCCGCTCGCCGTAGCTGTGCAGCTGGGCCTTCTGGAAGATGCTGAACATGTGGCCGCCGACGATCGTCGTGGTGCGGCACAGGTCACCGAACACGACAGCCCGGACGATGCCCTCGGTCTCGCACTCGACGTCGTCGTCGAGCATCATCACGTACTTCGAGCGGCCGGACTTGAGGCCTTCGTACTGCGCCCGGGCGAAGCCGCCCGAACCACCGATGTTGCCCTGCTCGATGATCCGCAGCTTGTCGCCCAGCGCCTTCTCGGCGTGCGGGAAGTACGTCGAGTCGACGACCTTGTCGGTGCCCTGCTCCATCACGAGCACCTCGTCGAGGTAACCGTCGAGGGCGCCGGACTCGCCGAGCTGCACGAGCAGCTTGGCGCAGAAGTCCTGACGGTTCATGGTCGTGATGCCGATGGTGACGGTGCCGGACGGCGCGCGGTCGAGGGGCACCTCGGCGCTCCACTCGGCCGAGGTCACCTGGGTGTCCTCGTCGGCGGCGACGACGTCGTACCAGTACCAGCCGCCGTCGACGAACGGCTTGAGCGGCAGGTCGAACGAGAAGTCGCCGGAGTCGGCCTCGACGCTGGCCGAGTCGACCCGCTGCGAGCGGCCGTTGGCCATCGACTTGTAGACGATGACGGTCGCGCCGCGGCCCTGCAGCCGGACCGTGAGGCGGACGGCGTCGACGATCGTGTGGCGCCGCCAGTAGGCCGCCGGGAAGCCGTTGAAGTAGGTGCCGAACGAGGCGGTCTCGCCCTGCTCGACGCGGAACGCCCTGCGCGACTCGATCTGGTCGGGATGGATCGGCTTGATGCCCCGCGCCGCGTTCTGCATCCGGGTCGCGATCGCGTTGGCCTCCTGGGCGGCGCGGGTGTGGCCGATCTCGAACTTGTCGGCGTCGAGCGCGGCCGGGTCGGGGTCGACGTACAGGCGGATCACGTCGGTGTCGCGGTTGGCCGGCATGACCTGCCGCATCAGCACCACGCGCGCCATCCCCGGGGCGGAGGCGTCGGGCGCCTCGTGGGTCTGGGTGTGGGTGACGGTCATTCGTCCACTCCTCCACTGGTCAGCTCCGCACCGTCGGAGAAGTGCGGCTTCAGCTTGTTCTCGAACATGGACAGCGCCGAGCCGATCGCCATGTGCATGTCGAGGTACTTGTAGGTGCCGAGCCGGCCGCCGAACAGCACCATCGGCTCCTGGGCGGCCAGGTCGCGGTACTTCAGCAGCTTCTCGCGGTCCTCGGCGGTGTTGATCGGGTAGTAGGGCTCGTCGTCGTCCTCGGCGAACCGGCTGTACTCGTGCACGATCACGGTCTTGCCGGGCAGGTGGGTCTTCACGCGCTCGGGGTGGAAGTGCTGGAACTCGATGATCCGGGTGAACGGCACCTCCTGGTCGTTGTAGTTGACGACGCCGGTGCCCTGGAAGTCGTCGACGTCCTCGACCGACTCCTCGAGATCGACGGTGCGCCAGGAGAGCCGGCCCTCGGAGTGGCCGAAGTACTCGTCGACCGGGCCGGTGTAGACGATCGGCACCTTCCCCTTGAACTCGTCCGCGACCTCGAAGAAGTCGGTCTCGAGCCGGACCTCGATGTGGGGATGGTCGGCCATCCGGGTCAGCCACGCGGTGTAGCCGTCGACCGGGAGGCCCTCGTGGGTGTCGTTGAACCAGCGGTTCTCGAACGTGTAGCGGACCGGAAGCCGGGTGATGATGTCGGCACTGAGCTTCGTCGGGTCGGTCTGCCACTGCTTGGCGGTGTAGCCCTTGATGAACGCCTCGTACAGCGGGCGGCCGATCAGGCTGATCGCCTTCTCCTCGAGGTTCGTCGCGTCCTCGGTGGCGATCTCGCTGGCCTGCTGCTTGATGAGCTCGCGAGCCTCGTCGGGGGTGTGGGCCTTGCCGAAGAACTGGTTGATCAGGCCGAGGTTCATCGGCAGCGAGAACACCTGGCCCTGGTACTTCCCGAACACCCGGTGCTTGTAGTCGGTGAACGCGGTGAAGCGGTTGACGTACTCCCACACCTTCTCGTTGGAGGTGTGGAACAGGTGCGCCCCGTACTTGTGCACCTCGATGCCGGTGGTCGGCTCCTTCTCGGAGTAGGCGTTGCCCCCGAGGTGGTGGCGGCGCTCCAGCACCAGCACCCGCAGCCCGAGCTCGTTGGCGCAGCGCTCGGCGATGGTGAGGCCGAAGAAGCCGGAACCGACGACGACCAAGTCCGGGGTCCCCGCGGAGTCGCGAGCGAAGCGAGCGACTTCGTGGGGTGGTAGATCAGGACTGCTCAAGGGGGAATCTCCTCTGGGTGGGCGCAGTGGGTCAGTCTACGGATGCGGGCGGTGGCTTCCGCATTCCCCGCGCGTCACGTAGGGCGCGCGTCACGTTGCGTGCCTCGGCGCGTCGGCCGCGGACCGGGCTGAGCGCCACGACGGCGGCCGTGACCAGCCACGGCTTCAGCCGCACCCACCGGTTCTCGCCGTACCGGAAGTGCACCACGAACAGGTTGCGGTACATGTAGTAGCCCTTCCACGACGCCAGGTCGTGCTGCTGGTCGAAGTCGAGCTGGCGCACCAGCACCGCGTCGCGGACCCCCCAGATGGTGAAGCCCGCGCGCCGGGCCCGGATGGCGAAGTCCACGTCGTCGTAGAAGATGAAGTACGACGGGTCCGGGAGCCCGATCCGGTCGATCACGCGGCGGTGGACCAGGAAGCCCTCGAACGCGACGTTCTCCAGCGCCACTCGCTCCGGCATCGCGGCCCGGGTCCGGTACGTCGTCTCGACCATCGCCGTCTTGGGCTTCACCGCGAGCGGGTTGTCGAGGTCGAACCGGAGCGCCGCCTTCTCGACCAGCCGGCCGCCCGTGTCCTCGCGGACCGCCATCAGGCAGTCCTCCCCCTGGGCGAGCAGCACCTCGAGGCAGTCGGGGGCGGGCACCACGTCGTCGTCCATCAGCCAGATCAGGTCGTGGCCCTCGTCGTACGCCTGCTTCATGCCGAGACGGAAGCCACCGGCGCCGCCGAGGTTCTCCTGACTGTGGGTGACGCGCAGCGGCAGGCCACGGCCGTGCCCCCGCTCGAGCACCTCGCGGGTGTGGTCGGTGCTGGCGTTGTCGATGATGAAGACGGCGTCCGGCTGGCGCGTCAGCGCGGCCAGCCCGTCGAGCATCCGGCCGAGCAGGTCGGCCCGGTTGTACGTGACCACCACCACGGCCACCCGCTCGGTCATGCGAGGAACCTCTGGTGCCCGGCGAAGTCGCCCCGGAGCCCGGCCCGGATCGCATTGGCGCTCAGCGCGAGCCGACCGCGGTCGGGCCGGGTGAAGGAGTAGAACCACACGGTCTTGGCCCAGAACATCAGCACGTGCGGCCAGCCGCGGTAGTCGCGCAGGTTGACGGTGTTGTTGCGTGCCATGCAGTAGTGCTTGAGGTCGCTCGGGCTGTGGTTGTACGTCGTGCGACCGAACATCATCGAGGTACCGAGCTCGCCCACGGACGGGTGACGGACCCGTGCGGCGGCGACGGTCGCGATCCGGGCGCCCGCCTGCTCGGCGCGCAGCCGGTACTCGTGGTCGTCGCCCCAGATGAAGAACTCCTCGCGCGGGTAGCCGATCCGCTCCGCCAGGTCGCGCGTGACGAGCACGCCGTTGAACGGGATGACCACCTCGCGCACCAGCCCGTCGACCGCGGCCCGCTCGACCGCGGCCGTGTCGTGCACGACGCGGGTCCCGCCCGGCAGCCGGATCGGGAACACCAGTCGGGCGGTGTCGGCCTCGTCGACGACCACCGGGCCCCAGAAGTCGAGCCCGTCGTACGACAGGAGGGTGTCGAGGCAGCCCGGGTCGGGCAGCCCGTCGTCGTCCATCAGCCACGCCAGGTCGGCGCCGCGCTCGACCGCCAGCCGCAGCCCCTCGTGGAAGCCGCCCGCGCCACCCCGGTTCCGGTCGAGCCGGTGGGTCACGACCCTCTCCACCGACGCCAGCCACTCCCCCGTGCCGTCGGTCGACGCGTTGTCGACCACCACGACCTCGTCGAGCCGGTCGACCTCGGTCAGCCGGGCCACGAGCCGCTGCACCAGGGCCAGCCGGTTGAAGGTGACGACCACCGCGACGATGCGCGGGCGGTCCGTCTCAGTCACGGCCGACACCCTACGGCGCGGGCTCGAGGGTCGATCAGCAAGCGGCGCCGAGGTCGGCCGACTGGTTGGCGGCGTACCCCTCGGCGAGGCTGCCGATCGACCCGCCGGTGGTCCCGCCCTGCTGCTGCTTCTTCTTCTTGGGCTTCGCCGACTGCGGCGCGTCTCCCTCCGCCCGGTCGATCGCCAGCGCCACCATCTCGTGGACCTCGGCGATGTCGGGGTCGCCGGTGTTCACCTGCGGGGGGACGAGGGAGAGCGTCGCGACCGGCTGCTCCTTGGCCTCGAGACCGAGCTCGAGGAACCGGTTGACCTCGGACGTCGGGATGCTCGTCGACACCATCTCCGAGCTGGCCTTGGCGATCTTCGCGAAGTTGCGGAACGCGGTCTGGGGGGTGACCTGCTGGAGCACCGCGTTCATGACGCACTTCTGCCGCGCCATCCGCGAGTAGTCGTCCGAGCCGTAGCGGGCCCGTGAGAACCACAGCGTCTCCACGCCGTCCAGCTGCCGGACCCCGGGCTCGATGTAGCGGAAGTAGGACTCGTGCGGCAGACCCACCGGGATCGCCTCGCGGACGTTCAGGGTGACCCCGCCGAACGCGTCGACCAGGTCCTTGAACCCCTCGAGGTTCACCATCGCCCAGTAGTTCACGTCGAGCCCGGTGATGCCCTCGACCGCCATCACGGTGGCGTCGATGCCCGGGTGCTCGCTCTTGCCGAACAGTCCGGTGTGGTCGCCGGCCCAGGTGCTCACGGCGTTCAGGTAGCAGTCGTCGCAGTCGAACCCGTCGGGGAACTCCCGGTCCATGACCGACCCCCCGCGGAACGGGAAGTTCGACATGTTGCGCGGCAGTGAGATCAGCACCGTCCTGCCGGTCTCGGCATCGATGCTCGCCAGCGTCAGCGAGTCGGGGCGCAGGCCCCACCTCCCGGCGCCGGCGTCACCACCGAGGAGCAGCACGTTGTAGCGACCGTCCGAGGCGTCGACGGCGGCCCCGTCGCCGAACATCGTGACGAGCAGGTCGCGCTGCACGTTGACGACGTGGGCGCCGAAGAGCAACGCCCCGGTGACGGCGAAGCACAGGGCACCGTTGACCCCGACGACCGCGCGGCGGTGCTGGTAGGTCAAGGTGAGCGGCTGCCCGATCCGCCACGCATCCACGATCAGCAGCGCCCACCCGAGGGCGAGGGCGATCAGCCCGAACCGCACCGCCGCCAGGGCCCCGGTGTCGGAGACCAGCCAGATCCCGTACGGGTGGTGGACGAGCGCGATCCCGATCGAGACGAGCACGACCAGCCCGACGCCGAACCAGACCCGCATCGCGACGCGGCCGAGCCGCCGGTTGCCGGCGACGAGCTGGGCCGAGCCCGGTACGACCAGCGTCATCACCATCAGCGCGATGGCGCGGCGGAAGCGGACCCGGGCGGCGCGCTCGTCGGCGGCGAGGCGGCGAAAGGGGTCGGCAGGATCAGCGGTCGGCGGATGACCGGTGCCAGAGGTGCGGCCAGACATACGGGTGGTGCCTCTCGATGCTCGGGGAAGGAAGCAACGTGACGCTCAGTATCACCAGTCACATGCGTCACACGCGGTAGGACGCGCGGAGCCGTGGGCCGAAAACGGTCGGTGGGCCGCACCGCCTCAGGCCCGGCACGGTAGTTTCTCCGCCATGGCTGACGGTCGGCAGCGCCCCGAGAAGGGATCCCCGGAGTACAACTGGCTCTACGGGGCCCAGGGACAGCAGCCGCCGGGCGACGAGACCCGGGCCATGCCCCAGCAACCGCGGGCCGGTGGCGACGGGCCGGACCAGTCCGATGCCACCCGGGTGATGCCCGCCGTGCAGCGCGACGCCCGCGGCCAGCGGCCGGCGCCACCGACCTCGCCGCCGCCACCGTCGAAGCCGGTGTCGGGCCCCTCCGCCAACCGCGGCTGGCGGCCGAAGCCGAAGCTGCGCTGGATCGGCCTGCTGCTCGTGCTGTGGCTGGTGTTCCTGGTCGCGATCCCGCTGTGGGCGTGGTCCAAGGTCGACCAGGTCAACGCGTTCCCGCAGGGCGGCCGCCCCGACGACCAGCCCGGCACGACGTACCTCATGGTCGGCTCGGACAGCCGCGGCGACCTCTCCGAGGACGAGCGCAAGGAGCTCGGCACGGGCAACGCGTCCGGCCAGCGCACCGACACGATCATGCTGCTGCACACCGGGGCCGGCCCGAACCTCCTGATGTCGATCCCGCGCGACTCGATCGTCGACATCCCCGGCTACGGGTCCAACAAGATCAACGCGGCGTACGCCTACCAGGGACCGCGGCTGCTGGTGAAGACGATCGAGAACGAGACCGGGATCCGGATCGACCACTTCGTGGAGATCGGCTTCGGCGGGTTCGTCGACCTCGTCGACGCGGTCGGCGGCATCGAGGTGTGCCCGACGTTCGACATGAAGGACCCGCTCGCAAAGATCGACCTGGAGAAGGGCTGCCAGGACGTCGACGGCCCCACAGCGCTCGGCTACGCCCGGTCGCGCAAGACCGACACGCAGTTCGGCGACCTGGGTCGCGCCGCTCGCCAGCGCGAGGTCGTCTCCGCGATCGGCAGCGAGGCCACCTCGCCGTGGTCGGTCATCAACCCGGTGCGCTACTACCGGCTCAACATGGCCGGCGCCCGCGCGGTCCGGGTCAGCGAGGGCACGTCGCCCTTCGCCCTGGCCCAGTGGGCGCTGGCGATGACCCGCGTCAACGGTGACAACGGCCTGACGTGCGGCGTCCCGGTGGCCGACTTCGCGGTCAACTGGGACCCCGAGCGGTCCGAGCAGATGTTCCAGTTCATCAAGGACGACGACACCGCGAGCATCCCGAAGAAGCTCTGCACGCCGACCGGGTTCCCGCGCTGAGCCTCAGCGCTGGTCGCTGATCCGCTTGGCCTTGCCGAGCGAGCGCTCGAGCGCCCCCGGGGCGAGCACGTCCACACGCGCCGTGACGCCGATCCGGTTCTTGATCCGCTCGGCCAACCGGGCGCCGAGCGCCTCGTCGGGCTCGGCCGCGGCCTCGACCCGCACCGTGAGCTCGTCGAGGTTGCCCGGTCGGGTGAGCACGCAGAGGTAGTGCGGGGTCAGGCCCTCGATCGTGAGGATCTGCTCCTCGACCTGGCTCGGGAACACGTTCACCCCGCGCACGATCATCAGGTCGTCGGTGCGGCCGGTGACCTTGGCCATCCTCCGGAACGAGGGGTACGCCGTACCGGGGAGCAGCCGGGTGAGGTCACGCGTCCGGTAGCGCACGACCGGCATGGCCTGCTTCGTGAGGCTCGTGAAGACCAGCTCGCCCTCCTCGCCGTCGGGCAGTGGCTCGAGCGTCACCGGGTCGACCACCTCGGGCAGGAAGTGGTCCTCCCAGACGTGCAGCCCGTCCTGGGTCTCTCCCGACTCCTGGCTGACCCCGGGGCCCATCACCTCGGACAGCCCGTAGATGTCGACCGCGCGGATCCCCGAGCGCGCCTCGACCGCCCGGCGCATCTCGTCGGTCCAGGGCTCGGCGCCGAAGATCCCGATCTCGAGGCTCGTGGACCGCGGGTCGACGCCCTGCGCCTCCATCTCGTCGAGGATCGCGAGGAAGTAGGAGGGGGTCACCATGATCACGCGCGGCCCGAGGTCGGTGATGAGCTGCACCTGGCGCTCGGTCATGCCGCCACTGACCGGCACCACCGTGCACCCGAGCCGCTCGGCGCCGTAGTGAGCACCGAGCCCGCCGGTGAAGAGCCCGTAGCCGTAGGCGACGTGCACGAGGTCTCCAGGTCGGACGCCGGCGGCGCGGATCGAGCGCGCCATCAGCTCGGCCCACGTCTCGACGTCCTCCCGGGTGTAACCGACGACGGTGGGCTTGCCCGTCGTGCCGCTCGACGCGTGGATCCGGGCCACCTCGTGGCGCGGCACCGCGAACATGCCGAACGGGTAGTTCTCGCGCAGTTCGGCCTTGGTCGTGAACGGGAAGCGCGCGAGGTCGGCGAGCGTCGTCACGTCGGCAGGCGCGACGCCTGCCTCACGGAACGCCGCGGCGTAGTGAGGCACGTGCGCCGCGCGCTCCAGCGACGTCCGGAGTCGCTCCAGCTGCAGCTCCTCCAGCTCGGCCCGGTCGAGCCCCGGCACCTCGCCGGTCACGCCGGCTCCCACACCGGGCCGCCGATCTCCCTGGAACGACCGACGAACTCGGCCACCACGGTGTCCCCGGCCGTCACGGTCACGTCGTAGACCCCGTCGCGCCCGTCGGACGACCGCTCGACGGCCGTGGCCACCAGCTCGTCGCCCAGCCGCGTGGGCCGGCGGAACCGGATCTCCGCGCCGGCCGCGACCGCGCGCCGGTTGTAGGAGTTGCACGCGAACGCGAACGCGCTGTCGGCCAGCGTGAACGTGAGCCCGCCGTGCCCGATCTCGTGGCCGTTGACCATGTCCTGGCCGACCGTCATCGTCAGCACCGCGCGGCCCGGGCCGACCTCCCGCAGCGCCATCCCGAGCGACTGGCTGGCACGGTCATCCGCCCACATCGCCTCCGCGCTGCGACGGGCGACCTCCTCCGGCGTCATGCGGCGATCATGCCGGATCCGCCGCCGGTCCAGCGCGGGTCAGCGGCCGACCGCGCGCTCCAGCTCCGCCTTGGTCATCGACGAGCGGCCCTTCACGTTCTGGTCCTTGGCCTCCTGGTACAGCTGCGCCTTGGTGCGGCCACCGCTGCCCCGGTGCGACCGCAGCCCGCCGCGTCGCGACGAGGAGATGTCGTCGGTGGACGTCCGGCTCGCCTGCTCGGACTCCCCGCTGCGGGCGCGTTCCTTGTTGACGGTCCGGGCAGCGATCTCCTCGGCCACGTCCTCGTCGCGCCCGCGCTCCTCGAGTCCCTCCTTGATGTGCTCGTACTGCCGTTCGCGCTTCTTGCTCCACGCCTGCTGCGGCACGTCGTCACCTCTTCCGGTCGTCGCGCCGGGACCTGTACCCGCGCGTCCGCGGCACATGCACGGCCAGGCGCATGGACGGCGACGCCGGGGGTACGTCGGGTCGTGCCCCCCACGGTGCCCGAGACGGCAGCCGGCTTGGCGGAGACGTCGCAACCGGCGGGCCTCTGGCTGCGTCGAGCGACCCTCCTCGGGTTCGCCCTCTTCGCGCGCGGGCTGACGCCACAGGAAAGGAACCTCGATGACCCTCCGGACCGCCAGCGTCGACACCGTGGTGCTCGACATCGACGGGACCCTGCTCGACTCCACGTTCCACCACACCGTGGCGTGGCAGCGCGCCCTGCGGCAGCACGGCTATGACGTGCCCTGCGCGCACATCCACCGCCAGATCGGGCTCGGCGGAGACCGCCTGGTTGCGGCGGCGGCCGGGGACGAGGCCGAGCGGCGCCACGGCGACGCGATCCGCAGCGCGTGGGAGGAGGAGTACGACGAGATGCTCGACGAGCCCGGCCTGCTGCCGGGTGCCCGGGCCCTGATCGCCGGCCTCCAGGAGCGCGGGATCAACGTCGTGCTGGCCAGCTCGGCAATCCCCCGTCACGCCGACCGCGCGTTCCGTCTCCTCGAGGCCGACCGATCGGTCGATGCCGCGACCACCGCCGAGGACGCGGACGAGTCCAAGCCGGACCCCGAGCTGCTGGACGCGGCCGTGGCGCGGGTCGGCGGCACGTCGAGCATCCTCGTCGGCGACTCCGTGTGGGACGTCGAGGCCGGTCGTCGGGCCGGCATCCCGACCATCGCCGTCCGCAGCGGCGGCGTGCCCGAGGAATCGCTCCGCGCCGCGGGAGCAGCCTGGGTCTTCGAGGACGCCGCCGACGTCCTGGCGCACCTGGACCAGGTCATCACGCCTGGCTAGCGGGCCGCCTGGGTCACGACACATCAGCTTCACCGATGTCACTCCGCCACTCCCGCCCCAGGAGTGGCTTGGCACGACGCGGAGACGGCGTTATGGTCGAGAGGTCGACGGGTGACCGTCGCCCCGGCCTTTCGAGGGCCGGGCTGCAACAACCGGCGCAACCTCGAGTGATGCGCTGCTGGAGACCACGGCAGACCCGCTCCGATCCTCTGGTCGGACGACCCACCGAAGGTCCCCATGTCCCACGCCCAGCAGTTCGTCCCACCCCCGGAAACCCCCGATCGTGCCGCGCGCACCCAGGAGCTCTTCGACGAGCTCCTGACCGCCACCGACGACGACACCGCCCGACGCCTGCGCGATGGGGTCGTCGAGCTGAACCTCTGCGTCGCGCGCTCCTTGGCCCACCGCTACCGCGACCGCGGCCTCGACGTCGAGGACCTCGAGCAGGTGGCGTACCTCGCGCTGGTGAAGGCCGCACACCGGTTCGACCCGACCGCAGGTCACGACTTCCTCTCGTACGCCGTGCCGACGATCCGCGGCGAGCTCCGCCGCCACTTCCGCGACGTCGGCTGGGTGGTGCGTCCGCCGCGCCGGATCCAGGAGCTCCAGGGAAGGGTCGCCGACGTCCAGATGGGCCTGACCATGCGGCTGGGTCGCTCTCCCCGTGCCGGTGAGCTGGCGGACGAGCTCGACGAGCAGCGATCCGACATCGAGGAGGCGCTCGGTGCCGAGGGGTGCTTCGTGCCGGCTTCGCTGGACCGTCCCGTCGGGGAACGGGGCACCGCGTCCGTGGGTGACCTCCTGACCGCGGAGGACGACGAGCGCGGCCGCGCCGAGGCCAGGATCGTGCTCGCCCCGGTCGTCCAGCAGCTCGCCGAGCGCGACCGGCGGATCCTGCAGCTGCGCTTCTTCGAGGACCGCACGCAGCGCGAGATCGGCGAGGACATCGGCGTCACCCAGATGCAGGTGTCGCGCCTGCTCTCCCGCATCCTCGACGACCTGCGCGAGGCACTGGCGGAGCCGGCCGCCCCCACGGGCGGTACGGCGACGAGGCGTACGGTGGCAGGGACCGGCCATTCCTGAGCCGGCCCCCAGGAGGCTGCCATCGACGACCAGGCCGACCGGCCACGTGGCATCCGTGACTTCGCGCGGCTCAGCCGAGAGCTCATGGCCGACGGCCGGGAGCTCGGCACCCTGACGGCGGTCGTGGAGGGAGCGGTCGACGTGGTCCCGGGGTGCGACTGGGCCAGCGTGACGGTGCGCCGCCGCGGGAAGCGCCTGGAGACCCTGGCGAGGTCCTCCCCGTTCCCCGAGGACTGCGACCAGCTGCAGTACGAGCTGGGTGAGGGGCCGTGCACCGACGCCGTCTGGGACGCCGACTCCTACCTCTCCCACGACATCGGCGCCGATCCGCGGTGGCCACACTGGGGTCCCCGGGTCGCGCAGCTCGGTGTCGGGTCGGTCCTGGCCATCCGGCTGACCACGGAGCAGGAGACGATCGGCGCCCTCAACCTGTACGGCGCCGAGACCCACGCGTACGACGAGAACGCAGTCGACCATGCCACTGTCTTCACGGCCCACGCGGCGAACGCGTTGGGTTCGGGCCGGCTGGTCTCGGGGCTGGAGACCGCGATGATGAGCCGCCACCAGATCGGGGTCGCCCAGGGCATCCTGATGTCGACGTACGGGCTCACGGTCGAGCAGGCGTTCGAGGTGCTGCGACGCTACTCGAGCCACCGCAACATCAAGCTCCGTGACGTCGCGGAGCAGGTCGTCCAGCGAGGTCGCCTGCCGGACGACGATGACCGTTCTGCCACGGAATCCGGACACCCTCCGGGGTCCTGACCCCCGTCTGCAGCCTGGGCTGGGGCATGCATCTCACCCTCAGGGGTACGGACGGCCCATGAACGAGTCACAGGTCCCCCATCCGCCGGTCCGGGTCGCGCTCGCTCACGAGTGCGAGCTCGTGACCCGCGGTTTCGCCGACATGCTCGCGCCGTTCGCCCCCCGTGCCGTCGTCGTCCCTCCCGGTCCTGACGGAAACCCCGAGGACGAGGCCGACCTGGTCCTCTTCGACTCCCTCGCCGCCTCACTCACCGCCGCGCAGCGCCAGGACGCCGCGCGCGACGCCCGCGCCGAGGGTCGGCTCGTCACCTACACATGGAACCCGCGGCCCGACCTCGTCCAGCTCGCCCTGGCCGACGGCGCCCGCGGGTGCCTGGCGAAGAGCCTGCCGGGCCGTGACCTGGTGGTCGCGCTCGAGGCGATCCACCGGGGCCGGGTGGTGGTGGACTGCGGCATCCGGGCGACCCGGGGCCGGGTCCCGTCCCGGTCCACGCTGCTGACTCCCCGGGAGGCCGAGGTCGTCTCCCTGATCACCCAGGGCTTCGACAACTTCAGCATCGCCCGGGAGGCGTGCCTGAGCATCAACTCGGTCAAGACCTACATCCGCACGGCGTACCGGAAGATGGGCGTCACCACGCGTTCCCAGGCCGTGCTGTGGGGCGTGCGGAACGGCTACCTCGCCGAGTTCCCCGAGGACGACGTGGCCGCCCTCACCGGGTGACGCGACGGTCCCTGCTCAGGAGCCAGGCGGCGGGAAAGGCCGGTCGCGCAGCAGGCCGGCCAGGTGCGCTGCCTGGGCCGCGGACGCTGTGATGGCGTCGGACACCTGCTCCGGCTGCTCCTCGAGGTCCTGGTAGTCGGTCGACCCCATGGCCTCGCCGACCCAGTAGACACCGGCGGTGGGCGCGGCTGCGAAGCCGACGTCGGTGAGTGCCTGCAGGCACTCGGCGACCACGTGGTGGGCGCCGTCCTCGTTGCCGACCACGGCGACCACGGCCACCTTCCCGGACATCGACATCCGGCCCTCGTCGTCGGTCTCGGCGAGCTCGGCGTCCAGGCGCTCCAGGACCATCTTGCACACCGACGACGGCTGGCCGAGCCAGATCGGCGTCGCGACCACGAGGATCTCCGCATCGAGCAGGCGGGCCCGGATGCCCGGCCAGGCGTCACCGTCGCCCTCGTCGGTGGTGACCCCGAACCGGACGTCGTGGTCGACCACCCGGACCACCTCGCCCGTGACGCCGTGCGGTTCCAAGGCCTCGAGGACGTCCCGACCGATCTTGTCCGAGCTCGAGGGCGTAGGCGAGCCCTTGAGGGTGCACACCAGCACCAGGGCTGTCAGGTCGTTCGCCACGGCTTCGCTCCATTCGTCGACGGGGTCCGCGCCGGTCGTACCCGCGCACGACGCGTGCATGCCCCCAGGACCCCCGGGTACGGGCCACCGTGACGACGGCGCACTGGTACGAGGGGCCCACGGACGAGACCCCGCCCCGCTCCTGGGGGGAGGTCGCGGCCCTGGCCCGTCGACAGCACGAGGTGCTGTACGACGAGCTGGCCCGCATCCCCGACCTGGGCGGCTCGGCGCAGCTGGACGTCTGCCTCTACACGCGCCGTCGCCTCGCAGTGCACGCGGCGCTCGAACAGGCGGTCGTGGCGGCCCGGACCGGAGCCGACACCCACGACCTCGGCCGCGAGATCCGGGCCGCCGAGCTCGCGGAGGCCGACGGCACCGAGGCTGACGTGTCCGCCGCCTGGCGACGTGTCCGCGCCGCCTTCGTCCACCACGTCGAGCTGGTCGAGGCAGCGGGCGTCGGCGCACTCCGCGGCGACCTGCCGGCCCCGGTGCAGGCCGAGGTGGCCGAGGCGCTCCGGCTGTGGGAGGGGCGGGGCGACGCCTTCCTCGGCAACGAGTACGACGTGATGCTGGGAGTCGCCCTGGACCAGGTCGCCGAGGCCGCGACCACTCCGTGAACGGCGAGCCGGGAAGCATGGCACCGCGCCACCTGGGTACCGGTCGGACGAGCAGGCCGAGCTCATCGACTCGACCGAGGGAGGAGGGATCGTGCGCGCAGTGACCTGGCAGGGCCGGATGGACATGCGGGTGGAGGATGTCCCGGACCCGGTGATCGCGGAGCCGACGGATGCCGTCGTCCGGATCACGACCACGGGTCTGTGCGGGTCGGACCTCCACCTCTACGACCCGCTGACACCCTTCATGACCCCGGGGGACGTCGTCGGCCACGAGCCGATGGGCGTCGTCGAGGCCGTGGGGGCCGAGGTGCACGACCTGCGTCCAGGGGACCGCGTCGTGGTTCCCTTCAACGTCAGCTGCGGCACGTGCTGGATGTGCGACCAGGGGCTGCAGTCGCAGTGCGAGACGACGCAGAACCGGGAGCACGGCACCGGTGCGAGCCTCTTCGGCTACAGCCTCCTCTACGGACAGGTCCCGGGTGGTCAGGCCGAGGGCCTCCGCGTCCCGTTCGCAGACACCCTGCCGATCGTCGTCCCGGAGGGACCTCCAGACGACCGGTTCATCTACCTGTCTGACGTGCTGCCCACCGCGTGGCAGGCCGTCGAGTATGCCGACGTCCCCGACGGCGGGACCCTGCTCGTCGTCGGCGCCGGACCGATCGGCGACATGGCGTGCCGGATCGCCCTGCATCGCGGCCTCCGGGTCATCGCGGTCGACCCGGTGCCCGAGCGCCGCGCGCGCGTGGCTGCCCGCGGGGCCGAGGTCCTCGAGCTGTCCGACGACCTGCCCGACCGGGTACGTGCGCTCACGTCCGGACGCGGCGCCGACGCCGTGATCGACGCGGTCGGCATGGAGGCCCACGGGTCCCCGGTGGCCGAGCTGGGTCAGAAGGCGCTCCGGCTGCTCCCGAAGCAGTGGCAGGGCGCCCTCATGACGCGCGCCGGCGTCGACCGGCTGAGCGCGCTGTACCTCGCCATCGAGTGCGTCCGCCGGGGCGGCACGATCTCCGTGGTCGGCGTCTACGGAGGAGCGGCCGATCCGCTGCCGATGCTGCGGCTCTTCGACAAGCAGGTGCAGCTCCGCATGGGGCAGGCGAACGTCCGACGGTGGAGCGACGACATCCTGCGGCTCCTCGACCAGGACGACGACGTGCTGGGGGTCGAGGACTTCGCCACCCACCGACTCCCTCTCGAGGACGCCCCCGAGGCGTACGCGACCTTCCGGGACAAGGGGGACGGCATGGTGAAGACCCTGTTCACGCCCTGACGACGCAGTCCACGACGAGAGGAGCAGCCATGGGCAAGCACGAGCGCGACGACGTCACGACCGATCCGCGGCTCGACGACGGCACCGAGGTCGACTGGGCCTCCGAGGGCGGCGCGCTGCCCGAGGGTCCGGCCACCGATCCGGAGGACGAGGCGCCCGTCGGCCCCAGCCTGGCCGCGGACGACGTTCCCGAGGACCGCTGAGCGTGGCGAGAGGAGCAGGAATGACGGAGCAGGTGAAGCTGGCGATCGTGTACTACTCGTCGACCGGGACGATCGACGAGATGGCCCGACGGGCCGCTGCGGCTGGCGAGAAGGCCGGCGCGGAGGTCCGGCTGCGGCAGGTCGAGGAGCTCGCGCCGCCCGAGGCGATCGAGTCCCAGGACGACTGGAAGGCGCACGTCGAGGCGACCCGTGACGAGCCGCGAGCGGCTCCCGAGGACGTGGTGTGGGCCGATGCCGTGCTGTTCGGGTCACCGACCCGGTTCGGCAACGTGGCCAGCCAGCTCAAGCAGTTCCTGGACGGCCTCGGCCCGCAGTGGGGCGAGGGACTGCTGGCGGACAAGACCTATGCCGGGTTCACGGCCGCGCAGACGCAGCACGGCGGTCATGAGAGCACCCTGCTGGCGCTGTACAACACGCTCCACCACTTCGGCGGCATCCTGGTGTCGCCCGGCTACACCGACCCGCTGAAGTTCGCCGACGGGAACCCGTACGGTGTCTCGCACTCGACCGGCGCCGACAACGACGAGCCGCTCGGTGACGCGGAGGAGAACGCCATCGACCACCTCGTGGAGCGGGTGGTGACGGTGACCGGCCAGCTGTTGCGAGGCCGCGCCACGACGGGCTGAGGGGCGCCGGAGCGTCAGCCAGCCGCCGCCACCGGCTCGGCGACGGACTGGACGAAGGTCGCCTGGTAGAGCTGGTGCGGGCGGCCACGGGCGATCCACGTGAGGGTCATCCCGAAGCGGGTGTCGTCGACGGTCACGTCATACCGGCCCGGCGCCACGAGGCGGCCGTCGGACGTCCCGACCAGGGTGGCGGTGAACGTGGTCCAGCCCCCGCACGTCAGGGAGTCGGTCACGTCGGCGACCGTGAGCGGCACCGGCCCGTCGTCGGAGGACACGTGGGTCGCGAGGACCCGGCGGCCGACCAGGCATGCGAGCACGTCCCACGACGGCTCGATCGATGCAGTCTTCATCGCGCCTCCTCGGCGTCACGTCCCGATCCCCGATCGGAGTCCCACGTCAAGCAGGATCCTCGGGTAGGGCGCGAGGCTCAGCCGAACCCGCGAAAATGACCCGTTCTACCTATCCTCGGCGCCCAGGTGGACCACTCCGCCCGGCTCAGAGGTCCGACTGGACGCCGGCCAGCAGCTGGCGTGCCATCACGATCCGCTGCACCTGGTTGGTGCCCTCGTAGATCTGGGTGATCTTGGCGTCACGCATCATCCGCTCGACCGGGTAGTCGCGGGTGTAGCCGTAGCCGCCCAGGACCTGCACTGCGTCGGTGGTGACCTGCATGGCGGTGTCGGAGGCGAAGCACTTGGCGGCGGCGCCGAAGAACGTGAGGTCGGCGTCGCCCCGCTCGGAGCGGGCGGCGGCGGCGTACGTCAGCTGACGGGCGGCCTCCACCTTCATGCCCATGTCGGCGAGCATGAACTGGAGCCCCTGGAACTCCGAGATCGACTTCCCGAACTGCTGGCGCTCCTTCGCGTAGCCGAGCGCGTAGTCGAGGGCGCCCTGGGCGACCCCGACGGCCTGGGCGGCGATCGTGACCCGCGTGTGGTCGAGCGTGCGCATCGCGATCGAGAAGCCCTCGCCCTCCGACCCGATCATCCGGTCCGCCGGGATCCGCACGTTGTCGAGGTAGACCTCCTTCGTGGGACTGCCCTTGATGCCGAGCTTCTTCTCCGGCGCCCCGAACGACACCCCCTCGTCGGACCTCTCCACGACGAACGCCGTGATGCCACCGCGGGTCCGCTTCCCGGGGTCGGTGAGGGCCATGACCGTGTAGAACTCCGACTCCCCCGCGTTGGTGATCCAGCGCTTCACGCCGTTGAGCATCCAGCCGTCGCCGTCGCGCTCGGCCCGGCACGTCATGCCACCGGCGTCGGACCCGGCGTCGGGCTCGGACAGGCAGTAGGAGAAGCCACCCTCGCCGGCCGCGAGCTTCGTCAGGTAGGTCTTCTTGAGCCCTTCGGAGCCGGCGATCTGCACCGGCAGGGAGCCCAGCTTGTTGACCGCGGGGATCAGGCTCGCGCTGACGCACGCGCGGGAGACCTCCTCGATGACGAGGCAGGTCGCGAGCGCGTCGGCACCCGCTCCGCCGTACTCCTCGGGGACGTGGGGAGCGTGGAAGTCGGCCGCCTGGAGGGCCTCGGCGGCCTCCCGCGGGTAGCGCGCCTCCTCGTCGACCTCGGCGGCGAACGGCGCCACCTTCGCGTCGCACACCGCGCGCACCGCCTCGCGGATCGCCTGGTGCTCCTCCGAGAGCGCGTAGAGCGGAAAGTCGTTCATGCGGCGGAGTGTACGGACGCGGGAACCGCTCGCCGTACGTCGTGGGTCACACTGGCGGCATGGCCGACTGGCTGGATCCAGAGACCGTCCGCTTCCTGCTCGACGACACCGAGACCTGGGCCGTGGTCGGACTGTCGGGCAAGCCGTCGCGCGCGGCGTTCCGGATCGCCGCCCTCCTCCAGCGACACGGCAAGCGGATCGTGCCGGTCCACCCGGACGCGCCGGTGGTGCTCGGCGAGCAGGGGCACGCCACGCTGGCCGACGTCCCGTTCCCGATCGACGTCGTCGACGTGTTCCGGCGGTCCGAGTACGCCGGCGAGTTCGCTGACCAGGCGGTGGCCGTCGGCGCGCGAGGCGTGTGGTTCCAGCTCGGAGTCGTCGACCACGACGCCTTCCTCCGTACGTCGCAGGCCGGGGTGCCGATGGTGATGGACACCTGCCCGGCGATCGAGTGGGACCGCCGGCGCTGACATGCCCTCCCACGACCTGCGGGTGCCGGCGGGACCCGGGCTCCCCCACGGACTGGTGATCCCGGCCGCCGAGCTCGAGGAGCGGTTCAGCCGCTCGTCGGGTCCGGGCGGCCAGTCCGTCAACACGACCGACAGCCGGGTCGAGCTCGTCTTCGACGCCGCTGCCTCCAGCGTCCTCACGCCGTCGCAGGCGGCTCGGCTGGGGACGGTGCGCATCGTCGCGTCCGAGCACCGGTCCCAGCACCGCAACCGCGCGGCCGCCCGGGAGCGGCTGGCGGCGGCGATCCGGGAGGCGCTCACGCCCCCGCCGGCCCCGCGCGTGCCGACCAAGCCGTCGAAGGCCTCCCGGCGGCGCCGGGTCGAGGCGAAGCGGCGTCGGGGTGAGACGAAGGCGAAGCGGGGGCGGGTGCGGGGCCCGGGCGATGGCTGACCGGCCCCGCTCACTCCGCGTCGTAGATCAGGGCGTGGTCACCGTTGGTCAGTCGCAGCTGGGTGCCGCTGATCTGCCACGACAGCGGGCTGCCGTCCAGCACGCGCAGCACGCCGCTCTCGACCTCACCGGCCACACCGGGGCAGGCCATCTTGGTCAGGGCGAGCGGCTCGAGGTCGAGCCGGTCGTCGCTCACGAGCACGTCGGCACGGCCACGGTTGCAGCCGGTCCGGACCAGCAGCCGCTGGCCCTCGATGGTCAGCGTCGCCTCGACCTTGCCCGGGACAACCATGATCCCGACCGAGTCACCGTCGGTCTCCTCGATCCCGGTCAGGGTCCAGACGGTGCCGTCCAGGGGCACCGCCGGGCCGGCGCCCACGCCGCCCTCCTCGGCCGGGACGAACCAGATCGTGTCCGTGCCGTGGGTGATCGACACGTCGTCCCCGTCGAGCTCGACGATCGGGTCGCCGGAGAAGAAGTCGACCAGCCACTCGTCCTGGTCGAAACCGGCACCCGGGCACCCCATCTCGGTGCCGCCGAGGCGGTCGACCCGCAGCACGCCGTCGGCCCAGGTCGCGTTGCCGGACATCGTGTTGCACGTCGCCTGGAACGAGACGGTGCCGTCGGCGAGCGTCAGCCGCAGCACGTCACCGTCCTCGAAGGGAGCCGGCAACCCGTTCGAGACGTAGTCGCCGCCGATGCTCGGGCCCGGGTCGGTGTCACCGGGCGTCGCGGTTTCCGAGCCGCAGGCCGCCAGCGGCAGGAGGAGGGCCAGGCCCATGATGCGTCCGTTCATGGCTCTTCGACGTCCGCGCGAGCGGGCCGGTTCCCTAGAACCCCGCCCGGCGCTCGCCGCGGACGACGGCGCCCTTGGACTGCGCCGACTCCTTGAGCTGCTGCTGGAAGTCGGTCATCTGCTGCTGCAGGTCGGGGTCGGTCGCGCCCAGGATGCGGACGGCGAGCAGGCCGGCGTTGCGCGCCCCGCCGACCGCCACGGTCGCGACCGGGACACCGGCCGGCATCTGCACGATGGAGAGCAGCGAGTCGAGGCCGTCGAGGTTCTTCAGGGCCACCGGCACCCCGATCACCGGCAGCGGCGTCACTGACGCGAGCATCCCGGGCAGGTGCGCCGCACCCCCGGCCCCGGCGATGACGACCTGCAGCCCGCGGCCGGCGGCCGCCTTGCCCCACGCCAGCATCTCCTCGGGCATCCGGTGCGCGGAGACGACGTCGGCCTCGAACTCCACGCCGAACTCAGCGATCGCCTCCCCGGCGGCCTGCATCACCGGCCAGTCGGAGTCGGAGCCCATCACGATGCCCACGCGTGCCGTCATAGGGGCCAACCTAGAGGCTCACCGGGCGATCCGCGCGACCACAGCTTCGAGCGGACCATGTGTCCGCGCCGCCGCGAACGCGGCGCCGGTCCCGCCCAGGATCACGACGTACCAGAACATCGACCACGGCTCCTCGGGCGGCCACACGTCGCCGGTGTGCATCCAGACGTGCAGCGAGTAGAGCGACAGCGTCATCGTCCCTGCCCCGAACAGCACGGCCACCCCTCGCGCCGCCGGCGGCGGCAGCAGCGACAGCAGGAGCAGGCAGCCGCCGATGACGGCCGCCGCGCTGCCGATCGTCTGCGCCAGGTCGAACGGCGTCGAGCTGTGCGGCGCGACGAGCAGCAGGTAGTCGGACCGGTCGGTGGGCGTCGTGCCGTACATCCCGAACCCGAACTCCGCGAGCTCGTCCTCGCTGAAGCGGTCGGCCGTGAGCAGGTCCGAGACCCGGGTGGCGGCGACCGCGACCGCCACGCCGCCGACGAGGAGCCCGGCCTGCACGGTGCGCCGCGCGAGGTCGCTGCGGCCGATCGCCATCCCGGCGAACAGGTAGGCCAGCCAGGGCAGCGCCGGGTAGTAGCCGGTGAGCAGCAGCTCCCAGACCATCGGCACCGGATCGGTGAGCTGACCCCAGGCGGCGTTGCCGCCGCGGGGCACGGGGAGGTCCGGGCGCAGCTCGTGGGACAGCACCGGCACGACGACCAGCCACGCGGCTGACAACAGCGCCAGCCACGGCGCGCGCAGCCCCAGGAACGGCAGTGCGAGCAGGAACATCAGGCCGTAGTAGGTGAGGATCACCGCGAGACCGCTGTCGAGGATGCCGAGCGTCAGGCCGAGCGCCGCGATGATCAGGGCGCGTACCCCGAGCGCCCGGACGGCCACCCAGCGGGCGCGCCCGGCCGGCGGCGTCCGCCGCCCGGACAGCAGCGCCAGCGAGACCCCGGCGAGCACGGCGAACAGCGCCGACGCCCGGCCGCCCGCGAGGTCCTGGGTCCAGCTGATCTCGCCCTCCGTGGTGAAGGGCACCAGCACGTGGGTGCAGACCATGCCCAGCAGCGCGAGGCAGCGGGCGACGTCGAGCCCGACCAGCCGCTCACCGCGACGCGGCGGGGCAACGGTCCGGGCGAGCGTCTGGGCCATGACATCAGCGTCCCAGAGCGTGCAACCGGGCTAGTCGCTGTCGTTGCCGAGGTCGCCGCGGAACCACGCCGCCGCGTGCCGCGCCCGCTGCAGGCAGTCGTCGAGGTCGTCGCCGTACGCGTTGACGTGACCGACCTTGCGCCCGGGCCGGAGCTCCTTGCCGTAGAGGTGCACCCGCAACCGGGGGTCGCGGGCGAGCGCGTGCGGGTAGCCGTCGTAGAGGCGCCCCACGCCGTCGGGGCCGCCGAGGATGTTGACCATGACGGTCCAGCGGGCGCGCGGCGACGGCGAGCCGAGCGGGAGGTCGAGCACCGCGCGGAGGTGGTTCTCGAACTGGGACGTCACGGCGCCGTCCTGGGTCCAGTGGCCGGTGTTGTGCGGCCGCATCGCGAGCTCGTTGACCAGCACCCGGCCGTCGGTCGTCTCGAACAGCTCCACCGCGAGCACGCCGGTCACGGCGAGCTCCTTGGCGATGGTCAGGGCGATCCGCTGGGCCTCGAGGGCGAGCGCGTCGGGCAGGTCGGGCGCCGGCGCGACGACCTCGTGGCAGATGCCGTCGCGCTGGGTCGAGGCGACGACGGGGTAGGCCGCCGCCTGCCCGCTCGGTGAGCGGGCCACGAGCGCGGACAGCTCGCGGCGGAAGTCGACCCGTTCCTCGGCCAGCAGGGCGACCCCGGCCGCGGCCGCCGCGGCGAACGGCTCCTCGCACTCCGCGGCCGACGCCACGAACCAGACCCCCTTGCCGTCGTAGCCGCCGCGCGTGGTCTTCAGGACGCACGGGAACCCGAACGCCTCGACGTCGGCGGTCGTCGCGACGACCGCGTTGCGCGGGCACGGGACGCCGAGGGCTCCGAGCCGCTCGCGCATCACCGCCTTGTCCTGGGCGTGCACGAGCGCGTCCGGCCCGGGCCGGACGGCGAGCCCGTCGGCCTCCAGCGCCCGCAGGTGCTCGGTCGGGACGTGCTCGTGGTCGAACGTGACGACCCGGCAGCCGGCGGTGACCGCCCGGAGCACGGTCAGGTCGCGGTAGTCGCCGACGACGTGGTCGGGGATCACCTGCGCCGCCGAGACGCCCTCCGCCTCGGCGAGCAGTCGCAGGGGCAGCGCCAGCGCGGCGGCGGGCTCGGCCATCATCCGGGCCAGCTGCCCACCCCCGACGACCGCGAGCCGTGGGGCGTGTCCCGGCTCGTCCTGCCCCTCTCGTGACACGGAGCAGAGGCTAGGGCATGACTAGGGCATGACTAGGGCATGGCCTTCCGGTGGCCGGAGCGGACGTCCGGCACGCCGAGCTCCTCGGGCTCGAACCGGAGCCCCTGGCCCCGGACGGTGGTGATCAGCCGGGGTCGCCGGCTGTCGTCGCCGAGCTTGCGGCGTACCCACCCGAGGTGCACGTCGATCGTCTTCGACGACGTCCAGAACGTGGTGCCCCAGACGTCGCGCATCAGCTCGTCGCGGGTCACCAGCTCACCGGCTCGGGACATGAGGGCGTACAGGAGGTCGAACTCCTTCCGCGAGAAGACGACCTCCTCTCCACCCACCCAGACCCGGCGCGTAGCGGGGTCCAGGCGCACGTCCTGCACGTTCAGCACGGAAACACGGTAGGAATCCCTGGCCGTGTCCGCGGCGAAACGGGGATTTTGTTGACGAACGCAGGACTAGTGCCGGCGGACCGTCAGGGGCTCCACGAGCCCGAAACCGCGCACCGGACGGACCGGCAGCCGCCGGGTCTCGAACTGGTCGTCGGGCAGCAGGTCGGCCGTGTCCTGGTCGATGATGATGCGGTTGCGGCGGGCCACGCCGGTCAGTCGCGAGGCCATGTTGACCGGGGGCCCGAACACGTCGCCGAGCCGCATCTCGACCGCGCCGCTGGCCAGACCCACCCGCACCTCGGGCAGCCGCTTGTCACGCCCGATCACGTTGATGATGCCCTCGGCGGTGTCGTACGCCGCGATCGGGTCTTCGTTCACGAACAGCACCGAGTCGCCGATGCTCTTGATCACCCGGCCACGACATGTGGCCACGACGTCGGCGCAGCGTGACTCGAACGTCTCCACGATCTCGCCCAGCCGCGAGCGCGACACCTCGTTGGACAGTGCCGTGAACCCGACGATGTCGGCGAACCCGACGGTGAGCTGGGTCGTGTGGAGGTCGGCCTCGGTGGCCCCGAGCGCCTGGATCCGGGCCACCGCCGCCGCGAGATGGCGCCGCCACGCGTAGATCAGCAGCTGCTCGAACGGCGCGTTGACGTCGTCCATCAACCGCATCGCCGAGCCCGCCCGGGAGCCGGTCGCCTCCTCGCCCCGCTCGAGCTCCTCGACCCGGTTGACGAGGGTGGCGACCTCCCAGTCGGCCAGCCGGGCCATCGTCTGCCCGACGGCCCGGGTGAGCATCACCCCCACGTCGAAGTCGATCGCGCCCGACTCGACGATGCTGCTGAGCGTCGAGACCGCCGCCGCGTCCGACCGCGTGAAAGCGACCTCGGTCCCCGCCTCGGGGAACCCGAGGGCGCGCCACAGCCGGCGCAGCTCCTCGATCGTCACTCCGGTCTCGGCGGCCACCTCGAAGGCACTGTGCACGGGCTCCTCACCGAGGACGGCCCGCGACAGGGAGTCCCGGTCGGGGCGGGGCTGGTCGGCTCCCTCAGGTGCCATCGTCCGCGCGGTGGGGCGTGGAGGGACCGGCCGTCCGGTCGAGCTCCGCCGCGACCGTCTTCTGCACCTGCTCGACCCGCGGGATGTCGTGGAGCAGCACGTGGCCGTGCTCGCTGGCGTCGGTGACGACGAGGGTGCCGCACCCGAACATCCGGTCGATGACGCCGATCTCGAAGTCGACGCCGCTGATCCGGTTGAGCGGGATGGTGCGGCCCTCCTTGGCGATCAGGCCCGAGCGCTTCATGAACCGGCGGTTCGTGAAGGTGTAGGTCGTGGTGGCCCACGTGATCACCGGCCGCACGACGAACCACAGGATCGCGACCCCGGCGACCACCCACACCACGAGGTGCATCACGTCGGCCGCGCCGCCGGAGCCCAGCCCGTTGAGGACGACCGCGACCGCCAGGATCACGAGCAGCACGAGCAGCGGCAGCAGGAGCGCCTTGGGGTGGGTGCGCGTGGAGACGACGACGTGCTCGCCCTCGTTGAGCAGCTTGCTGTTGATGGCCACGGGCCGATCATGTCACCCGGTCGGCCGCACGTGCACCACGTCTCCGGCGGCGACCGCACGGCCGTCGACCAGCAGCCGGCCGGCCTCGTCGACGTCCGTCGCGGTCCCGACCAGCTCCTCCCCACCGGGGAGCACGGCGCGCACCTCCTGGCCCACGGTGCCGCACGCCGCGAGGTAGGCGGCGCGGACGGCCGCGCCGCCGCCGGCCGACCACGCGTCGTACTGCTCGCGGAGCCGGTCGAGGATGCCGACCAGCAGGTCGGTCCGGTCGGGGGCCGACCCGGTCGCGAGCTCGACGGACGTAGCGGTCGGGACCGGCAGCTCGGCCTGCGTCTGATGGACGTTCAGGCCGATGCCGACGACCGCGGCGGGGCCCTCGGGCGTGTCGAGCCGCTCGGCGAGGATCCCCGCCGTCTTGCGTCCCTCGATCAGCACGTCGTTGGGCCACTTGAGCGTCGCCGGGACGCCGGCCGACCGCAGCGCGTCGGCCACGGCGACGCCCGTCAGCAGCGGCAGCCACGGCCACTCGCCGCCCTCGCGGCCGGGCCGCAGCAGGGTCGAGAACGTCAGCGCGGTGCGGTCGGGGGTGTCCCACGTGCGGTCGAGGCGGCCGCGGCCGGCGGTCTGGTGCTCGGTCGCGACGACGGTCCAGGAGGGCGCCCCGTCGCGGGCGCGGTCGGCGACCACGGCGTTGGTGGAGCCGGTCGCGGGCAGCACCTCGATCCCGAGGTCCGCGAGACGGGTGAAGTCGAGAGGAGGGCGCACGGGCACTACATTGACACGGTGACCGCACATCCCGGCGAGGGGACCGACGTCCCGGCTGACATCGACATCCACACGACCGCGGGCAAGCTGCAGGACCTCGAGCGGCGGCTCGACGAGGCGGTGCACGCCGGCTCGGCCAAGGCGGTCGAGAAGCAGCACGCCAAGGGCCGCAAGACCGCCCGCGAGCGGATCGAGATCCTCTTCGACGAAGGCTCGTTCGTCGAGCTCGACGAGCTCGCTCGCCACCGGTCCACGGCGTTCGGCCTGGAGAAGACCCGGCCCTACGGCGACGGCGTGGTGACGGGCTACGGCACGATCGACGGCCGCCAGGTCTGCGTGTTCTCCCAGGACTTCACGGTGTTCGGCGGCTCGCTGGGCGAGGTCTACGGCGAGAAGATCACCAAGGTGATGGACCTCGCCATCAAGACCGGCTGCCCGATCATCGGCATCAACGAGGGGGCCGGCGCGCGGATCCAGGAGGGCGTCGTCTCGCTCGGCCTCTACGGCGAGATCTTCCGCCGCAACGTGCACGCGTCGGGCGTCATCCCCCAGATCAGCCTGATCATGGGCAACTGCGCCGGCGGCCACGTCTACTCCCCCGCCGTCACCGACTTCACGATCATGGTCGACCAGACCTCGGCGATGTTCATCACCGGCCCCGACGTCATCAAGACCGTCACCGGCGAGGACGTCACGATGGAGGACCTCGGGGGCGCCCGCACCCACAACACCAAGTCAGGGAACGCGCACTACATGGGCGCCGACGAGGAGGACGCGCTCGAGTACGTCAAGGCGCTGCTGTCGTTCCTCCCGCAGAACAACCTCGACGAGGGCCCGACGTACGACGACGTGCCAGATCCCGGCTTCACCGACCTCGACCGCACCCTCGACACCCTGATCCCGGACTCGCCGAACCAGCCGTACGACATGCACGACGTCATCACCGCGGTGCTCGACACCGGTGACGACGGGGTCGGGGAGTTCCTCGAGGTGCAGTCGATGTTCGCGCCCAACATCCTGGTCGGGTTCGGCCGGGTGGAGGGGCGCTCCGTGGGCATCGTCGCCAACCAACCGCTCCAGTTCGCCGGCACGCTCGACATCGACGCGTCCGAGAAGGCCGCCCGCTTCGTCCGCTTCTGCGACGCCTTCAACCTCCCCGTCCTGACGTTCGTCGACGTGCCCGGCTTCCTGCCCGGCACCGACCAGGAGTGGGACGGGATCATCCGCCGCGGCGCGAAGCTGATCTACGCGTACGCCGAGGCCACGGTCCCGCTGGTCACGGTGATCACGCGCAAGGCCTACGGCGGCGCCTACGACGTGATGGGCTCCAAGCACCTCGGCGCCGACATGAACGTCGCCTGGCCCACCGCCCAGATCGCCGTGATGGGCGCCCAGGGCGCGGCCAACATCCTCCACCGCAAGACGCTCGCGTCGGTGGAGAGCGAGGGCGGTGACGTCGAGGCCAAGCGCGCCGAGCTGATCCAGGAGTACGAGGACACCCTCGCCAACCCCTACATGGCCGCCGAGCGCGGCTACGTCGACGCCGTGATCTCCCCCCACGAGACCCGGCTCGAGATCGTGAAGGCTCTCCGGCTGCTGCGCTCCAAGCGCGAGGTCCTGCCGGCCAAGAAGCACGGGAACATCCCCCTCTGATGGCCGCCGAGACCGACGCCGAGAAGCCCGTCCTGACGGTCATCACCCCGGACACCACGCCGGAGGAGATCGCCGCGCTGGTCGCCGTCCTCTCGGCCCTCGGCTCCGACCAGCCGCGCGAGCGGCGCCGTACCGAGTGGAACAGCCCCTACCGCCAGGTCCGCCCGTTCTACTCCCACGGCCCCGGCGGCTGGCGCTCGTCAGGCCTTCCCAAGCACCGCGGCCGGGGCTCCTGACGATGCCGGTCCTCGTCCCGCCGGTGCAGACCGCGTTGTGGGCGGTCGCCCAGCAGGTCGCGGCGCGCGCCCTCGGCCACCACACGCCACCGGGTGCGCTCCAGAAGGCAGCCGGCGTCGCGTGCCTCGCGACCGGCGCCGCCTCCGCGGCAGGCGCGTTGAGACAGTTCTCCCGACGGCGTACGACGTGGGAGCCATGGGCGCCGGAGCAGAGCACCGCGCTGGTCACCGATGGCCCGAACTCCGTCTCGCGGAACCCGATGTACGTCGGGATGGCGCTCGGCCTGGTCGGCACCGGCCTGCTCAGCGGCCGCCCTGTCACGACTCTCGCCGCGGCCGGCCTCGTGGCGACCCTGACGCCGCAGGTCCGCCGCGAGGAGGCCGCCCTGGCGCAGCTCTTCGGTGGCGAGTGGGCGGCGTACGCCCGGCGCGTCCGACGCTGGCTGTGACGCCGGCGGCTCAGGCAGTCCGCCCCTGAGGGGGTGGCGATCGGGCCCGTGGCCGCGATACTGGACCGATGCTGCCGATCGACGAGCTGGTGGACTTCGCGCGGACGCTGGACGAGGACCGGCACAGTCCGGTGGCCGACGCGGTCGCGGAGGTGTGGTCGCTGGAGCGGCCGCGCTTCGTGCGGTCGAGTGCGTCGCACGTGTTCGTGGCGCCGCGCCGCGACGATGACGAGCGGGTGATCGTGCGGATCCGGCCGGACGAGGAGCCGCACCGGGAGGAGCTCGAGCGGGCGGCCCGCGCGGCGGCGTCCTGGTCGGCGGCCGACGCCCCGGTCGTGAACGCGGTCGCGGCGCCGTCCGGGCACTTCACCGAGCGGGTCGACGGGTACGTCGCCCACGTGCTCACGGCCGCCGAGGGCGACACCCTGGAGGAACGGGACGACCTGGTCGACCACGCGGCCGACTGGGGCGAGGCACTGGCCCGCCTCCACCTGACCGGGCACGGCGTGATCGACGCGCCCGACGCCGGTGACCGGCTCGTGGGCGAGTCCCGCGAAGCCGACGACGAGACGGCCACCCTGGCCGTGCTCCTGGAGCGGCGGCTGGCGGCGCTGCCACGCGGCCCCGAGGTCCACGGCGTGGTGCACGGCGACCCGGAGGCCGACAACGCGGTGCTGACCGACCGCGGCATCGTGATGATCGACCTCGACCGGGTCACCCGCGGCTGGTTCGCGGCCGACGTCGCGTTCGCATTGCGCGACTGGGGCACCGTGGCCGACGGGGTCGACCTCGACCACGACGTCCCGCGGCGCTTCGTGGCGGGCTACCGGCGGGTGCGGGACCTGTCGGACGAGGAGCTCGGCTGGCTGCCGCTCCTGGCGCAGGCCTCGGCGGTGACCGAGCTGCTCGCGTTCCAGGTCCACCTGGACACCCTGCCGCAGCCCGACTGGCCGGACTGGGCGGTCGACCTCGACCACAAGGTGCGGGCCCGGGCCGCCGCGCTGCGGGACCAGCTCACGGTCTAGTGCGCCACGATGGGGGCATGCGGAACGCGATCACCGACGTGCCCGGGATCCGGGTCGGGCACGCCCAGCGCACCGACCCCGGCTGGCTGACCGGGGTCACGGTGGTGGTGCCGCCCGCGGAGGGCGCCGTCGGCGGGGTCGACGTCCGTGGCGGCGGGCCGGGGACCCGCGAGACCGACCTGCTCGCCCCGGAGAACCTGGTCGAGCGGGTCCACGCGGTCGTGCTCGCCGGCGGTTCCGCGCTCGGGCTGGCGGCGGCCGACGGAGTCACCCGGGCGCTGCTGGAGCAGGGGGTGGGGTTCCCGGTCGGGCTCGAGCCCGGCCAGGTCGTCCCGATCGTCCCGGCCGCCGTGATCTTCGACCTGGGCCGCGGCGGCGAGTTCGGGCACGCCCCGGACGCCGACCTCGGCCGGGCGGCGCTCGCGGCCGCCGACATCGAGGCCGGCGAGGGCACGATCGGCGTGGGCACCGGCGCGCGGGTGGGCGGGCTCAAGGGTGGCGTCGGGTCGGCCTCCGCCCGGCTCGCCGACGGCACCACCGTCGGCGCGCTGGTCGTCGTCAACGCCGTCGGCTCGGCGCTCGATCCCGACTCCGGCGAGGTGTACGCCGCGCGGCACTGTCGCCCCGGGGACCTGCCGCCGATGCGGCTCCCCGACCCGGCCGAGCTGCGAGCCGCTCACGAGCGGGCCGCGGAGCAGCCCCAGCCCGCGCCGCCGCTGGCCACGACGCTGGCCGTCGTCGCGACCGACGCGGCCCTCACCAAGGCGCAGTGCCGCAAGGTCAGCGGCATCGGCCACGACGGGCTGGCGCGCGGCATCTCCCCCGTTCACACCATGTTCGACGGCGACACCGTCTTCACCCTGGCGACCGGGGCCGGCGCGGCGCCCGGCCCGGAGGACTTCCACGCCCTGCTGACCGAGGCCGCCGACTGCGTCACCCGGGCGATCGCGCGGGCGCTGGTCGCCGCGGAGTCGGCGGGCGGCCTGCGCTGCTGCCGCGAAGCCTTCCCCAGCGCCTTCGCCTGAGGCGATTCACGCGTGGCGGAGCCGCGCCGCCTGGCGGGTGAGGTGGTGCCGCTCCGCCTCCGACGTGGCCTCGCCCGCGGCGGCGGCATAGAGCTCCCGCGCCCGCGCCGGCTCGCCGGCGTGCTCCCGGAGCCACGCCTCGGCGGCGGCGCGCCGGGGCACCGACTCCGGCACGTCCGCGAGCGCGCGGAGCCCGGCGGGTGCCCCGTCGGCCTCTCCGACCGCGACCGCACGGTTGAGCGCGACCACCGGGCTGTCGGTCAGGCGCAGCAGCTCGTCGTACCACCCGACGATCTGGGGCCAGTCGGTCTCGTCTGCGGACTGCGCGTCGCAGTGCAGCGCCGCGATCGCGGCCTGCGCCTGGTACTCGCCGAGCCGGTCCGTCGCGAGTGCCGTCTGGAGCAGCTCGACCGCCGCGGCGATCGAGCCGGTGTCCCACCGCGACCGGTCCTGCTCGGCGAGCGGGACCAGCAGGGCGCCGTCCCACCGCGCGTCGCGGCGGGCGTGGTGGAGCAGCATCAGCGCCAGCAGCCCGGCCACCTCCGGCTCGTCGGACGTGGCGGTCAGCTGGCGGGTGAGCCGGATCGCCTCCGACGCCAGGTCGACCTCACCGGTGTAGCCCTCGTTGAAGATCAGGTAGAGCACCTTGAGCACGTCGCGCAGGTCGCCCGGCCGGTCGAGCCGGCTCTCGGCCACCGTCCGCTTGGCGCGGCTGATCCGCTGCGCCATGGTCGCTTCCGGGACGAGGTAGGCCTCGGCGATCTGGCGCGTGGTGAGCCCACCCACCGCCCGCAGCGTCAGCGCCACCGCCGACGCCGGCGTGAGCGCGGGGTGGCAGCAGAGGAACAGCAACAGGAGGGCGTCGTCGGCGTGCTCGGTCGGCCCGGGCTCCGGCTCGTCGGCCACCCGCTCCTCGCGAGCCCGGCGAGCGGTCTCGGACCGGTAGGCGTCGAGGTACTTCCGCCACGCGACGGTGACGAGCCAGCCCAACGGGTCGGCGGGCTCGCCGTCCTGCCAGCCGCGGACGGCCTCCAGCAGCGCTTCCTGCACGGCGTCCTCGGCCGCCGCGAAGTCGGCGCCGCGGCGGACGAGGATGCCGAGGACCCGCGGACCGACGTCCCGGAGCAGGTCGTCCACGTTCAGTCCGACGTCGTCGGCGCCTCGAGGAACGGGCGGACCTCGATCCACTCCCGGATCGGATGGCCGCCCTGCCCGGGTGCGGACGACAGGAACGCCGCGGCCTCGTGGGCGCGCTCGACGGAGTCGACGTCGATCACCATCCAGCCGGCGATCAGGTCCTTGGTCTCCGCGAACGGCCCGTCGGTCACGGGCGGCTTGCCCTCACCGTCGTAGCGGACGAACGTCCCCTCCGGGGACACCGCCTGGCCGTCGACGTACTCACCTCGCTCGCGCAGGGTGTCGGCGACGTGGGCCATGAAGGCGAGGTGCGCGGAGATCTCCTCGGGCGTCCAGTCCTGCATCGGGATGTTGCCGTAGTCGGTGTGGTCCGGGCCGCCGCGGTAGTGCTTGAGCAGCAGGTACTTCGCCATGGTCTTCTCCTTGGTGTGTCACCGACGTCCTCGGTGGTCATCGCGGGGACGGAGCCGGAAGCCGGTTCTCGACATCGGGGCGCGGAGAGATCTCAGGGCTTGACGGCGATCACCCAGCACGGGGCGTCGAGCAGGATCCGCTGGGCGGTGCTGCCCATGATCAGCTTCCCGACCGGCGACCGGTGCCGCATCCCGATCACGATCACCGGGTCGTCGGCCCCGCGCGCCGCCTCGACCAGGTCGTCGGCCGGGTCGACGCCGACCGACTGCCGGACCTCGTGGGCGACCCCGGAGTCGGCGAGCTGCTGCTCCAGGTCGCCCCGCTGCGCGTCGCCGAGGTAGCGCTTGTCGACCAGGGCGTCCCCGCGAGAGGCGTTGAGCACGAGCAGGTCGGTACCCCGCCGCTGCGCCTCCTCGATCCCGGCCGTGAGTGCCGCCTCGCCGTACTGGTCGGGGATGTAGCCCACGATCACCGTCATGCCGAGACCTCCTCCTTCGCGTCCTGGGGGGTGCGGATCCGGCCGAGCACGATCGGCCCGATCAGGGCGATCACGATCAGCACGTAGATGAAGATCGCAAGCCCCTCGCTGAACAGCCCGCTGATGTCGCCGCTCGACAGGTCGAGCGCCTCGCGCAGCTTGACCTCCATCAACGGGCCGAGGATGACGCCGAGGATCAGCGGCAGCACCGGGATGCCGAACCGGCGGATCGCGAACCCGATGCCGCCGAACACCAGCAGCAGCGCGAGGTCGAACGGGTCGTTGGCGACGGAGTAGGCGCCGAGCGACGCGAAGAACAGGATCCCGGCGTACAGCTGCGGCCGCGGGATCCGCAGCAGCTTGGCCCACAGCGGCGCCATGGGCAGGTTGATCACCAGCAGCAGCGCGTTGCCGATGAGCAGGCTGGCCAGCAGCGTCCAGACCAGGTCGGGCTGCTCGTCCATCAGCGTCGGCCCCGGCACGATGCCGTACGACGTGAGCGCGGCCAGCAGGATCGATGCGGTCGCGGTGACGGGGAGCCCGAGCGCGAGCAGCGGCACGAACATGCCGGCGGCGCTGGCGTTGTTGGCAGCCTCCGGTCCGGCCACGCCCTCGATCGCACCCTGGCCGAACTCGTCGGCGTCGCCCTTGCGGGCCGCCAGCTTCCGCTCGGTGATGTAGGAGAGGAACGTCGGGGTCTCCGCGCCACCCGCGGGCACGGCACCGAACGGGAACCCGAGCGCGGTGCCGCGCAGCCACGGCCCGGCGGAGCGCTTCCAGTCGTCACGACCGAGGAAGGGCCGGCCGGTCGGGATCACGTCGACCGGCCTGCGGCGCAGGTGCGCCGCGGTCCACAGCGCCTCGCCCATCGCGAAGACGCCGACCGCGACGATCACGATGCCGATCCCGTCGGCGAGCTCGAGCGTGCCGAACGTGAGCCGGGCCTGGGCCGTGGAGGCGTCCATCCCGATCAGCCCGATCGTGAGACCGATGAACAGCCCCGCGAAGCCGCGGATCTTCGACTCGCCGAGCACGCTCGTGACGAGCACCAGCGAGAGCAGCATGATCGCGAAGAACGAGGGCGCCCCGACCTTGACCGCCTGTCCGGCGAGGGCCGGCGTGAAGAACGCGACCAGCAGGGTGCCGATGGTGCCGGCGATGAACGAGCCGATCGCGGCCGTGGCGAGCGCCTGTGCGGCCCGACCCTTCTTGGCCATCTTGTTGCCCTCGATGGCCGTCATCACCGAGGCGGACTCGCCCGGGGTGTTGAGCAGGATCGAGGTGGTCGAGCCGCCGTACATGCCGCCGTAGTAGATGCCGGCGAAGATGACCATCGCCTCGGTGACGTCGAGCCCGTAGGTGATCGGCAGCAACAGCGCCACCGCCATGGCGGGCCCGATGCCGGGGAGCACCCCGACGAATGTGCCGAGCAGGACGCCGATCGCGGCGTAGAGCAGCAGCTGCGGGGTGAACGCGTCGGCGAAGCCGCCGGCGAGGAGGTCGAGCGTCTCCATGTCAGAGCACCCCGTCCAGGATGCCGGCGGGGAGCGGCACACCGAGGTACCAGAAGAAGTACCAGCTCGCGACGGACATCACGGCCCCGACGATGAGGTCACCCACAAGGGACTTGCTGCCGAGCGCCCACGCCGCGCCCGCGAAGAGCAGGGCGCCGGTGATCGCCCAGCCGACGATGTTCACGAGCACCAGGTTGAGGACCAGGATCCCGACCAGCTTGAGGACGGTGACCCAGTCGGCGGGCGACGTCAGGTCGACGTCCTCGCCCTCCTCGCCCTGGGCGACGTCGCCGCGCGCGGTGGCGATCGCGAGCAGCACCGCCAGCACGCACATGCCGCCACCGACGAGGTAGGGGAACACGCGCGGGCCGATCGGGTCGCCGAAACCGACGCGCAGGCCGCGAGCGTCGATGAGGGTGACGAGGCCGACGACCAGCAGCGCCGCGGCGAGGCCGTACTGCGCCTTGTCGATCTTCGGGCGGTCGGCTGCTTCAGGAGCTCGAGCGGTCACAGCAATCCCAGCTCCTCGAGGGTCCCGGAGACCCGTTGGTCCTGCTCGTCGATGAACTGCGCGAAGTCGTCGCCGGTCTTGAAGTCGTCGGTCCAGCCGTACTCCTCCAACGCGTCCTGCCACCCCTGCGAGTCGTGCATCGTCTCGAGGTAGCCGATCAGCTCCTCGGTGCGCTCCTCGCTGATGTCGGGCGGGGCGAGCACGCCACGCCAGTTGAGGAAGACCAGGTCGATGCCGGACTCGGTCAGGGTCGGCACGTCGGCGAACTGGCTGCCGTCCGGGTAGCGCTCCTCGCCCGACACGGCCAGCACCCGCAGCTTGCCGTCCTCGACGTACCCGGCGAACTCGGCGAGGCCCGAGAAGCCGACGCCGATCTTGTCACCGAGCAGCGCGCTGGTGAGCGGACCGCCTCCGTCGTAGGTCACGTAGTTGACGTCGTTGGCGTCGATCCCGATCTCGTCGGCGAGCTGCATCGGGAAGAGGTGGTCGGGGCCGCCGGGCGACGACCCGCCACCGATCGGGATCGACGCCGGGTCGGCCTTCCACGCCTCCACGAGGTCGTCGACCGTCTCGTACGGCGAGTCGGCCGCGACCAGGATCCCCTCCGGCTCGCTCATCAGCTGGGCCAGCGGTGTGCCGTCGCCGACGTCGTACTCGCTCGCGAAGGAGTAGGTCGACCCCACCACGCCGAGCCCGACGGTCATCATCGTGTTCTCGTCGCCGGCCCGACCCATCAGCGAGGTCATCGCACCCGCCCCGCCCGCGCCGACGATGTTGTCCACGGTGAACGACCCGCCGGTGATCTCCTCGGCCTCCATCACCTTCACCGCTTCGCGGCCGGTCTGGTCGTAGCCGCCGCCCGGGCTGTTGGGGATGATCATGAGCAGGTCACGCGTGCTCTCGCCGCGGGTGACGCCGCAGCCCGCGAGGCTGGCGGCCAGCAGCAGCGTGACGGCCAGCCGGCCCGCTCGTCCGGGGCCCGAGTGATGTAGCACCTCGATCACTCTGCCGTGCCCGGAACTCGGTGTCGAGGACCGGTTCCACCCGTCTAGGGTCAGGCGGGTGACCGACCGAGCCGTGGACGCCATCTCGGACCGCTACGTCGAGGAGTACTGCGCCCTCGACCCGATCAGCGCGGCCTACATGGGCGTCGACGGTCTCGAGGACCGGCTGACGGACTTCTCGCCGGAGGGGTTCGAGGCGCGTGAGGAGCTCACCCGACGAGCCCTGGCCGACGCGACCGCCGCAACTCCGATCGACGAGCGCGAGGCGGTCGCTCGCGACGCGTTCCTCGAGCGGCTGGGGCTCGAGGCCGAGCTCGACGCGGCGGGTCTCAGCCGTTCCACGGTGTCGGTGATCACCAGCGGGGTGCACGCGATCCGCGAGGTCTTCGACCTGATGTCGACGAGCACCGAGCAGGACTGGGCCAACGTCGACGCCCGGCTCGCCGCGATCCCGGAGGCACTGGCGGGCTACCGCCGGACCCTGACCGAGGAAGCGGACCGCGGCAGGGTCTCCGCGTCCCGCCAGTACCGCGAGGTGGCCGGCCAGGTCCGGGGCTGGACCGGCGGCGACGGCTCCGGCGGCGATCTGCTCGGCGGGCTCGTCGCGGGTTGCGACGTACCGGCCCTGACCCCACGGCTCGAGAAGCACGCGACCGCCGCCAACGCCGCCCTCGACGAGTTCGCCGGGTTCCTCACCGACGAGCTCGTGCCCCGCGGGCGGGTCACGGACGGCGTGGGCCGCGACGAGTACCGGCTTGCGTCCCGCTACTTCCTCGGCGCCGAGATCGACCTCGACGAGACCTACGCCTGGGGGTGGGAGGAGCTGAAGCGGATCGCGGACGACCTGGACGCCACCGCCGGCCGGATCCTCGACGGTGCCGACCGCGCCGCGGCCGTCGAGCACCTGGAGAGCGACCCCAGCCGCCGGATCAGCGGCCGGGAGGCGTTCCGCGACTGGATGCAGGAGCTGGCGGACCGCGCCCTCTCGGACCTGAGCGGCACCCACTTCGACATCCCCGAGCCGATCCGACGGATCGAGTGCATGCTCGCCCCCACGAACGACGGCGGCATCTACTACACGGGCCCGTCCGAGGACTTCACCCGTCCCGGCCGGATGTGGTGGTCCGTGCCCGACGGGATCGAGGACTTCCACCCGTGGCGCGAGGTCACGACCGTCTACCACGAGGGCGTGCCCGGCCATCACCTCCAGGTCGCCCAGACCGCCCTGCGCAACGACGTCCTCAACCGGTGGCAGCGACTGATGTGCTGGGTCAGCGGGCACGGCGAGGGCTGGGCCCTCTACGCCGAGCGGCTGATGGACGACCTCGGCTATCTCGACGACCCGGCCGACCGGCTCGGGATGCTCGACGCGCAGGCGCTGCGGGCGGCGCGGGTGATCGTCGACATCGGGATGCACCTCGAGCTGGAGATCCCCGATGACAACCCGTTCGGCTTCCACCCGGGCGAGCGGTGGACTCCCGACCTGGGCTTCGAGTTCATGCGCGAGCACTCCGCGATGGAGGACTCGTTCATCACGTTCGAGGTCAACCGCTACCTCGGCTGGCCGGGCCAGGCACCGTCCTACAAGGTCGGCGAGCGGATCTGGCTCGACGCCCGCGCGCAGGCCCAGGCCAGGGCCGGGGCCGACTTCGACCTCGCGACGTTCCACCGGGACGCGCTCGACCTCGGTGCGCTCGGGCTGGCGCCGCTGCAGCAGGCGCTGGCCCGGCTGTGAGCAGCACCCTGGTGCTGGCCTCTGCCTCCCCGGCGCGGCTCGCGACGCTGAGATCGGCCGGCGTCGAGCCGGTCGTGATCGTCTCCGGGGTGGACGAGTCGCAGGTCACCGACCTCCCGCCGGCCGAGCTGGCGCTGCAGCTGGCGGAGCTCAAGTGCGCGGCGGTCGCGGCACGCGACGAGCTGCCGCCGGCGGCGCTCGTGCTCGGGTGCGACTCGGTGCTCGAGCTCGACGGCGTCGCGCTCGGGAAGCCGGACGACGCGGCCGACGCGGTCCGACGCTGGGAGTCGATGCGGGGCCGCTCCGGGGTCCTCCACTCCGGCCACTGCCTGCGTGACACGGCGACCGGTCACGTCGCCGCCGCCACGGCGTCCACCACGGTGCACTTCGCCGACCTGAGCGACGCCGAGATCGCGGCGTACGTCGCGACCGGCGAGCCCCTCCACGTGGCCGGCGCGTTCACCGTCGACGGCCTCGGGGGCGCGTTCGTGACCGGGCTGGAGGGCGACCACCACAACGTGGTCGGGGTCAGCTTGCCGCTGCTCCGCGACCTGGTCGCAGAACTGGGCCATTCCTGGACAGATCTGTGGACCGCCACGCGGGGCTGACTTCTGGCGTACCGTCTACTGGCTAGGGGGTATCACCATGCGCAGTCGCGCCCTGATCCTGACGCTCGTCGCGCCGTTGCTGGCGACGGCCGGGCCCGGTCCCGGCCATGCCGACGCGACCGACGACTCCACGCCCGAGCGGGCGGCGGCCATCGCCGACCCGCGTCTTGGCGAGGTGACGGTGGCAGGTGCTGGGGCAAGCCTGGTGAGTGACATCCATGTCGACGCCGGCCTGCAGCGGATCGGCCTGAGCATCTCGTTCACGCGCCCCGACGCCACCACGTGGGGCCGGGTGTGGCTCGGGGAGCGGAACGGTAACGGTGGCTGTACCCGCGAGGTCGTGGTGCAGGGTCGGTCGACGGACGCCTCGGCCTGGGTCGTCCGCGAGGCGGGCGGCGGCGCCGTGCCGGTGGACGCCGACTACTCCGCCTCCGGCTTCCGGCAGCTCCGCGTCGAGCTGGACCGGCCGGCGCTGCCCGACGCCTGCACCGTGGCGGAGCTGTGGTCCGGTACCACGAGCGGCCCGACGCAGCTGATCAGCGCGGGCGATCGCGACGTGACGCGCGGGATCCTGGAGCGGTCCGTGCAGGCCTCGTTCCCGGTGAAGTACCGGCTCTGGTGGGGCGAGACGACCACGTTCCCCGTGAGCATGAGCTCGGCGCTCACCCAACCGTCAGCGATCACCGACGTGACGGTGGCGTTCGGCACCACCACGTCGCAGGGCCCGGTGGTGGACGCCAGCGCGGCGCCCCTCGACTGGGACTTCTGGGCCGACGGTCCGACCCACGTCGACCTACCGGTGACTCCGACAGCGCAGTGGGGGACGCGGGTGCTGCCCAGCGTCACCGCGGACGAGGGCACCCGGGTGCTCGGCACCCGACGGGTCTTCATCCGCCACAAACCCCCCACCGACTGGGACGGCACCCTCGCCGGCCGGCGCTACTGGCATCCCGACAACCGGCTCGGCTCGGCGGAGTTCCCCAGTCTCACGTTCCTCGACGACACCTGGGTCTACCTCCACTTCAACGGCAAGGTCGTCCCCGAGTGCACCCAGACCTCGCCACGGTGGGGCTTCGGCTGCCAGCGCTACTGGTACGACGCCGACACGGGACGGCTCCAGATCGGCCAGCTCCGGGCCCGCGTCACCGACACCGGCTGGTGGTGGCAGGACGAGGCGTGGGACCGCTCGTACCGCGTCCGCACGTTCGCCCGGGGCGAGACCCGGAGGTACCACGGCGTCGGCCGGACCCAGATCTGCTGCACCTACCCGCGGGCGGAGGTCTGGCTGCGCAAGGACGGTTCGTACCGGATCGTCCGCGGCAAGCAGGACCAGCGCGGTCACTACAAGGCGATCGGGTCGTCCCGACTCCGTCTCGACGCCGGACCCCGTGGCGGACGAACGCGGGTCGTGCAGCTCGACTTCTTCGGCGTCGTGGACGACGGCGCCTGGCAGCTCCGGCGAGTCCGGCTCGGCAACACCCTGACCCTGCCCGACTGATCCGTCAGTCGTACGCCGGGTCCTGCTCCGTGGCCTCGGGCTGCTGCGCGCGCAGGAACACGTACTGGCGGAACAGGAAGAACCGGGCGGCGTTCGCGAGGAGCAGGCCCACGGCGTTGGCCGAGACGTTGTCGGAGAGCGGGTCGTCGAGCCCCATCAGGTTGCGGCTGATCCACAGGCACGTGAGCGGGATCAGCATCGTGACCGCGTTGATCGACACGAACGCGATCACACCACCGTCCGCGTGCCGCGCCTCGCGGCCACGGAACGCCCACTGCTTGGTGCCGCTGAAGCTGATGGCCATGCCGACACCGTTGGCGATCACGTAGGCCAGCTCGGGCTGCTCGTTGAGCGGCGCCCAGTTGGCCGTGTTGTAGCCGTGGACGAGGAAGTTGAAGAGCACGATCGCGACGATGGTCGCGAGCAGGCCGACAGCGAGGAAGCGGCTGACCTCCCCCGCGAAACGTTGCCAGCGCTCGCCCATGATCCGAAATGCTATCCGGCGTCGGGGCTCAGGCGTCGAACGCGACGGTCAGCGCGGCGACCGCACCCGCCCGCCACGTCAGTCGCATGGTGCCGGTGACCCGCTCGCTCACTCGACCGGGAGCCCGAGACCGCGTGCGATCAGCATCCGCTGCACCTCACTGGTGCCCTCACCGATCTCGAGCACCTTGGCGTCGCGGTAGAAGCGAGCGACCGGGTACTCCTCCATGAAGCCGTAGCCGCCGAACACCTGGGTCGCGATCCGGGTGGCGGTGACCGCCGACTCGGTCGCGTAGAGCTTGGCCACCGAGGCGGCCTGCTTGAAGTCCTGGGTGGAGACCCGGTGGCCCGCATCCATCGCGTCCTTCATGGCCGCGGCCTTGTAGGTCAGCAGGCGGGCTGCGTCGAGCATGACCTGGAGGTCGGCCACCTGGAACGCGAGACCCTGCTTGCGCCCGATCGGGCCCCCGAACGTCTGCCGCTCCCCGGCGTACTGCAGCGAGAGGTCGAGGCAGGCCTGGAGGCAGCCGACGCCGAGGGCCGCGATCGCGACCCGGCCGTCGTCGAGGGTGGCGAGGAACTGGGCGTAGCCGCGGCCGCGCTCGCCGAGCAGGTTCGCCTCCGGCACCCGGCAGTCCTCGAACGTCAGCGGGTGGGTGTCGGACGCGCGCCAGCCGAGCTTGTCGTAGGCCTTCTCGGCGGTGAAGCCGGGGGTGCCGGCGGGGACGATGATCGCGGAGATCTCGGCCTTGCCGTCGGCACGCTCCCCGGTCCGCGCGGTGACGGTGACGCACGACGTGATCTCGGACCCGGAGTTGGTGATGAACTGCTTCGCGCCGTTGACGACCCACTCGTCGTCCGCGAGCACCGCCTTGGTCCGGGTGGCGCCGGCGTCGGACCCTGCGCCGGGCTCCGTGAGGCCGAACCCGGCGAGCGTGGTTCCCGCGACGAGGTCGGGCAGCCAGGCCTGCTTCTGCTCGTCGGTGCCGAACGTGAGGATCGGGTTGATGCCGAGCCCGACCGCCGCCTCGAGCGTGATGCCCATGGCCTGGTCGACCCGGCCGACCTCCTCGATCGCGAGGCACAGGCTGGTGAAGCCGCCGTCCTCGCCGGCCATCCCGGCGCCGCCGTACTCCTCCGGCGCGGTGAGCCCCATCAGCCCGAGCCGGCCCATCTTCTGCACGACGTCGACCGGGAAGTGGTGCTCGCGGTCCCACTGGGCGGCGTGCGGCGCGATCTCCTTCTCGGCGAAGTCGCGGACCGTACGCCGGAACTGCTCGTGCTCGGGAGACAACTCGAAGCTCATGACCGGATGCTACCCACTCAGGTTAGCGTTTGTTAACCGACGGGCTGGCTAGTCACGGCTGCCTCGCCGTCGGCTAAGGTTAGGCAGGCCTAAGCAACCCGGAAGGATCCCCGTGTCCCAGCGTGTCGTGCTCGCCGGTGCGAGCCTGCTTCTCGCCGCCCCGCTCCTCGGGGGCTGCGGCCTGCTCGGCGACCCGGACCTGGTGATCTACAACGCGCAGCACGAGGAGCTGATGAACGAGATCGTCCCGATCTTCGAGGAGCAGACCGGCCTGGACGTGGAGCTGCGCAACGGCAAGGACCTCGAGCTCGCCAACCAGCTGGTGGCTGAGGGCGACGAGTCGCCGGCCGACGTGTTCCTCACGGAGAACTCGCCCGCGATGAGCATCGTCGACAACGAAGGCCTGTTCGCTCCGGTGTCGGAGGACGCGAAGGCGCCGATCCCCGACGAGTACGTCCCGAGCTCGGGGAACTGGACCGGCATCCTGGCCCGCTCGACCGTCGCGATGTACAACCCGGACTCGCTGACCGAGGCCGACCTGCCCGAGTCGATCCTCGGGTTCGCGGACCCGGCGTGGCAGGGCCGGGTCGGGTTCTCCCCCACCGGCGCCGACTTCCAGGCCATCGTGAGCGCGGTCCTGGCCTCCGAGGGCGAGGAGGCGACCGCCGAGTGGCTGGCCGGGCTCGAGACCAACGGCGTGATCCTCGAGAACAACCTGGTCGTCATGCAGAGCGTGAACGAGGGTGACGTGGACGCGGGCATCGCCTACCACTACTACTGGTACCGCGACCAGCAGGAGTCGGGCGAGAACTCCGACTCGACCGCCCTGCACTTCTTCGGCGACCAGGACCCGGGGGCCTTCGTGAGCATCTCCGGCGCCGGCGTGCTCGCGTCGTCCGAGCACCCGGGCAACGCCCAGCGGTTCGTCGAGTTCCTCACCAGCACCGAGGGACAGCAGGCCATGGCCGACTCCTACGCGCTCGAGTACCCGCTCAATCCCGAGGCGACGCTCGACCCCGAGGTGAAGCCGTTCGACGAGCTCGAGCCGCCCGCGATCGACCCGTTCACGCTCAACGGCCCGCAGGTCATCGACCTCATGACCGAGGCCGGCCTGCTCTGACGGTCCTCGCTCCGCCGCCGCCCGCCGAGCGACCCGCGCGGGGTCGCACCGGCGGCACGACCCGCCCGGCACCGCGGCTGCTGCTGGTCGCCGGGCTGGCCGTGGCGCTGCTGGCCGTCGTGCCGCTCGGGTTCGTCGCGACGTACGCCGTGGTGATCGGCCCGGCCGAGGCCTGGGACCTGATCGTGCGACCTCGGATCGGGATGCTGCTGTGGAACACGGTCCGGCTCGCCGTCAGCTGCATGCTCGCGTGCGCGGTGCTCGGAGTTGCCCTCGCGTTCCTCGTCGAGCGCACCGATCTCCGCTTCAAGAGCCTGTGGCACGGCCTGCTCGTGGCGCCGCTCGCGGTTCCCGCCTTCGTCAACAGCTACGCCTGGGTCTCCCTCGACCGCAGCATCCTGGGGTACGGCGGTGCGGTGCTGGTCATCACGCTCTCCTACTACCCCCTCGTCTACCTCCCGGTGGTCGCGACGTTGCGCGGCCTCGACCCGGCGCTGGAGGAGGCGGCCTACTCACTGGGCCAGGGCCGGTGGCGGTCCTTCCGAACCGTGGTGCTGCCCCAGCTGCGGCCGGCGCTGCTCGGGGGGTGCCTGCTGGTGGGGCTTCACCTGCTCGCAGAGTTCGGCGCCCTGCAGCTGCTCCGGTACCCGACGTTCACCACCGCGATCTACGACCTGTACGGGTCTACGTTCAACGGGGCCGCGGCCAACATGATCGCCGGCGTGCTCGTGCTCTGCTGCCTGCTGCTGCTGCTCGGCGAGCTGCGGTGGCGCGGTCGCCGACGGTTCGCCCGGATCGGACACGGCGCCGCCCGCGCCGCTGTGCCGGTCCGGCTCGGCGCGGTCCGGTGGCCGCTGACGGCGGCCGCGGCCGGGTTCGTGGCGCTGGCGGTGGGCGTCCCGACGTACGCCCTCGTGCACTGGCTGCGAGTCGGGTCATCGACGGAGTTCCCGGTCGGCGAGCTCGCGGCGGCGACGGGAAGCACCCTCGGCCTGGCCGCGGCCGGCGCCGCCGTCACCACCCTGTTCGCGCTGCCCGTCGCCTGGCTCGCGGTCCGCCACCGCGGCCTGGTGACCACCCTGATCGAGCGCAGTACGTACGTCGCGCACGCGCTGCCCGGCATCGTGGTGGCGCTCGCGTTCGTCACCGTCAGCCTGCGCGTGGTGCCGGCCGTCTACCAGACCGCGCTCCTGCTCGTCGCGGCGTACGCCGTGCTCTTCCTCCCCCGCGCCGTCGTCTCGCTCCGGGCGGGTCTGGAGCAGGCACCGGTCGTGCTCGACGACGTCGCCCACAGCCTCGGCACCGGACCCCTCGAGACCGCCCGCCGGGTGACGCTCCCGGTGATCGCGCCGAGCATCGGGGCCGGTGCGGCGCTGGTGTTCCTCGCGATCGCCACCGAGCTGACCGCCACGCTGATGCTGTCCCCCATCGGGACCGACACCCTCGCCACCAGCTTCTGGTCGGCCTCGACGGACCTGCGCTACGGCGCGGCGGCGCCGTACGCGCTGCTGCTGGTCCTGATCTCGATCCCGGCCACGATCTTGCTGATGCGACAGGAGCAGCGGCGGGAGAGGATGGCGCCATGAGCCGGGTCGAGCTGGAGGCGGTGGCGTTCGCGTTCGGCGACGTCCGCGCCGTCGACGGCGTCGACCTGGTCGTGCCGCAGGGCTCGCTGACCGCGGTGCTCGGCCCCTCCGGCTGCGGCAAGACGACGCTGCTGCGGCTCGTGGCGGGCTTCCTCGCGCCGCAGGCGGGGACCATCCGGTTCGACGATCGCACGGTTGCCGGCCCGGGATCGTCGACCCCTCCGCAGCAACGCCGGGTCGGGTACGTCCCGCAGGAGGGCGCGCTCTTCCCCCACCTCGACGTCGCCGCCAACATCGGGTTCGGGCTCTCGAAGGCCGAACGTCGCGCCGACCGGGTCACCGAGATGCTCGACCTCGTCGAGCTCCCGCGCACGTACGCCGAGCGGGCACCCCACGAGCTCTCCGGCGGTCAGCAGCAGCGGGTCGCCCTGGCCCGCGCGCTCGCCCCGTCGCCGACCGTGGTGCTGCTCGACGAGCCGTTCTCGTCCCTCGACACCTCGTTGCGGGCGAGCACCGGTCGCGCGGTCGCCCGGGCGCTCCGGACCACCGGCACCACCGCGGTGCTCGTGACCCACGACCAGGACGAGGCGCTCTCGCTGGCCGACCAGGTCGCCGTCATGCGCGGCGGCCGGCTGGTCCAGGCCGACCGCCCGCGCGACCTCTACCGCACGCCGGCCGACGCCGAGGTGGCCCAGTTCGTCGGCGGTGCGGCGATCCTGCCGGCGACCGTCTCCGACGGCGTCGCCACCTGCGCACTGGGTCAGGCGCCGGTCCAGGGCGCGGTGGCCGAGGGCGAGGCCCAGGTCGTGATCCGGCCCGAGCAGGTCACCATCATCCCGGGTCAGCGCGGCGCCCGGGTCGGTGACGTGTCGTTCTACGGCCACGACGCCGCCGTCCGGCTCGAGCTGCTGCCCGACGGGCCGACACTGGTCGCGCGGGTGCCCGGCCTGGCGGCCCCCGAGCCCGGCACCGAGGTCGGCGTCGGGGTGGCCGGTCGCGTGTTCGTGCTGCCCCCACTACCTGAGCCCGAGCTGTGACGCACCCGGGTTGATTAGGTAAGGCTTGCCTCATAGAATCCGGGCGTGACGTCCCTCCTCACCTCGCTCGAGGTCACCGCGCCGCCGCGCGTGCTCGACCTCCGGGCGCACGGTGACCGGGTCGCGATCCACACGCCCGGCGGCCGGCTGACCTACGCCGAGCTGGCCGATCGGGTCGACGACGTCGCACGCCGGCTCGGCCCCACCCGCCGGCTGGTGCTGGTCGAGGGCAGCAACACGATCGAGTCGCTCGCGACGTACCTGGCGGCCCTCACCCACGGCCACGTCGTGCTGCTCGCACCCGCTGGTGACCCGGCCGCGAGGCTCGCGGACGCCTGGGACCCCGACGTCGTGGTCGGTGATGCACGCTCCTCGAGCGGCGTGAGGGCAGCGCCCACCACCTCCACCCCGATCTCGCGCTCCTGCTCAGCACGTCCGGGTCGACCGGCTCCCCGAAGCTGGTACGCCTGTCCCACGACAACCTCCGCAGCAACGCGGCCAGCATCGCCGAGTACCTCGGACTGACGCCGGACGACCGGGCGATCACGTCGCTGCCGATGCACTACTGCTACGGCCTCTCGGTCGTCCACAGCCACCTGCTGGTCGGCGCCGGCCTCGTCCTCACCGACCTGTCGGTCCTCGACGAGTGCTTCTGGCAGCTCGCATCGGATGCCGGGGCCACCTCGTTCGCCGGGGTCCCCTACACCTTCGAGCAGCTCGAGTGCGCGGGCTTCACGGACCGCCGGCTGCCCGCGCTCCGCTACGTCACCCAGGCCGGTGGCCCGATGCAGCCCGAGCGGGTCGCCCGCTGGCGCGACCACGGGCGCCGTACCGGCTTCGACCTCGTGGTCATGTACGGCCAGACCGAGGCCACGGCCCGGATGGCGTGGCTGCCGCCCGACCTCGCCGCCGAGCACCCGGCGGCGGTCGGCGTCCCGGTCCCGGGCGGCGCGTTCCGGCTCGAGCCGGTCGAGGGCGTTGACGACCCAGGCGTCGGCGAGCTCGTCTACTCCGGCCCCAACGTCATGCAGGGGTACGCCGTCGACCCGGCCGATCTCGCGCTCGGCGCCGAGGTGACCGAGCTCCGCACCGGCGACCTCGCCCGCGAGGTCGACGGGCTCTGGGAGATCGTCGGGCGCCGTGGCCGCCACGCGAAGCTGTTCGGGCTGCGGATCGACCTCGACCACCTCGAGAGCCAGGTCGACGCCGAGGTCCGCTGCGTCGCCGTCGACGACACCCTCCACGCGTTCACCGAGCGCCCCCGGACGACCGACCGGGTCGCGACCGCGCTCGCGGCGGCCACCGGGTTGCCGGGCAGCGCCATCCGGGTGACGACGCTGCCCACGTTGCCCCGCACCGCTAGCGGCAAGCCCGACCTCGCCGCCCTCACCGAGCACGCCCGGCTCGTCGGCCGGGCCGGACCCGGCACCGGACCCCTGACGCCCGAGCTGCTCCGCGAGGAGTACGCGGTGGTGTTGGGGCGACCCGACGCCTCGACCATCGACTCGTTCGTCGGGCTCGGCGGCGACTCGCTGTCGTACGTGGAGCTGGCGACCCGGCTCACGCAGCGGATCGGCGACCTGCCGGCCGACTGGCACACCCGACCGATCGCCGACCTCGCGCAGCCGCGGGCCACCCGCACGGGCACCCGCCTCGACACCAGCGTCGTGGTCCGCGCCTCCGCGATCCTGCTGATCGTCGGCAGCCATGCCAACCTCTGGATGGTGATGGGCGGCGCCCACCTGCTGCTCGCCGTTGCCGGCTGGAACTTCGCCCGCTTCCAGCTGTCGGCCGCGACCCGCACGGGTCGGCTCCGCCACGGGCTCACCTCGCTCGCGCAGCTGGTCGTCCCGACCAGCCTGTGGCTCGGACTCGTCGGGATCCTCGGCGGCTACTACGCCCCCGCCACGGTCGGGCTCCTCAACCAGGCGCTGGGCCCCGACCAGTGGACCCGTCAGTGGCAGTTCTGGTTCGTCGAGGCGCTGGTGTGGACGGCGCTCGCCGTGCTGGCCCTGCTCGCGGTCCCGGCCCTCGACCGGCTCGAGCGGCGGGCGCCGTACGGCGTCGCGATCACGATGGTGCTCGTCGGGCTCGCGGTGCGCTTCACCTGGGTCGGGCTCGAGACGTCCGGCGACACCTCGCGCTACACGCTGGGGGCGGTCGCGTGGTGGTTCCTGGTCGGCTGGGCCGCGGTCCGCGCCGACACGACGCTGCGCCGCTGGACCGTGGTCGTCCTCACGGCCGTGGGCACGCTCGGGTACTTCGGCGACCCTTCGCGCGAGGCCCTGATCATCAGCGGGATCGCGCTGCTCGTGTTCGTACCGAACCTCCGCGTGCCGCGCCGGCTCGTAGGCCCGGTCACCACGCTGGCGTCGGCCTCGCTGTTCATCTACCTCACCCACTGGCTGGTCTACCCGCGGTGGCAGGACAACATCCCGGTGCTGGCCACGCTGCTCTCGCTGGCCGTCGGGATCGCCTACTGGCGACTGATGCGGCCGCTCCAGCACCACGTCGGCCGGCTGGCCCGGGCTATCTGACGCCGCCCGGAGGGTCGGCCCGACAGGGGCGATACGCTGCCGGACGTGGCTGAGACGACTCCTCTCAAGAAGGTGCTCATCGCCAACCGCGGCGAGATCGCGGTCCGGGTGATCCGGGCCTGCAAGGACAGCGGCATCGAGTCGGTCGCCGTGTACGCCGACCCCGACCGCGACGCGCTCTTCGTGCGGCTGGCCGACGAGGCCTACAGCCTCGGCGGCGCCACGCCCGCCGAGTCCTACCTCGACGTCGAGAAGATCCTGGGCGTCGCGCGGCAGTCCGGCGCCGACTCGGTCCACCCCGGCTACGGCTTCCTCGCCGAGAACGCCGGCTTCGCGCAGGCCGTCCTCGACGCCGGTCTGACCTGGATCGGACCGCCGCCGAGCGCGATCGAGAACCTCGGCGACAAGGTCAAGGCCCGCCACATCGCGGAGAAGGTCGGCGCTCCCCTGGCCCCCGGCACCAAGGACCCGCTCGAGAACGCCGACGAGGCGGTGGCGTTCGCCGAGGAGCACGGCCTGCCGATCGCCATCAAGGCTGCCTTCGGCGGTGGTGGGCGCGGCCTCAAGGTCGCCCGTGAGCTGACCGAGGTCGCGGACGCGTTCGAGTCCGCCGTACGCGAGGCGGTCACGGCGTTCGGCCGCGGCGAGTGCTTCGTGGAGAAGTTCCTGGACCAGCCGCGCCACGTCGAGACCCAGTGCCTCGCCGACCAGCACGGCAACGTCGTGGTCGTGTCCACCCGCGACTGCTCGCTCCAGCGCCGCCACCAGAAGCTCGTCGAGGAGGCGCCCGCCCCCTTCCTCACCGACGACCAGGTCGCCCGGCTCTACGAGTCGTCCAAGGCGATCCTGCTCGAGGCCGGGTACGTCGGTGCCGGCACCTGCGAGTTCCTCGTCGCCAAGGACGGCACGATCTCGTTCCTCGAGGTCAACACCCGGCTGCAGGTCGAGCACTGCGTGTCCGAGGAGGTCACCGGCATCGACCTCGTGCGCGAGATGTTCCGGATCGCCGCCGGCGAGGAGCTGGGCTACGACGACCCCGAGGTGCGCGGCCACTCGATCGAGTACCGCATCAATGCCGAGGACGGCGGCCGCAACTTCATGCCCGCCCCCGGCACCCTGTCCGCGTGGAGCCCGCCGCAGGGCCCCGGCGTCCGGCTCGACGGCGGCTACGAGAACGGCGAGACGATCCCCGGCTCCTTCGACTCCCTGATCGCGAAGCTGATCGTGAGCGGCCGCGACCGCACCCAGGCCCTGGAGCGCTCCCGTCGCGCGCTCGACGAGTTCGTGGTCGACGGCATGCCGACGGTCATCCCGTTCCACCGGGCAGTCGTCGACGACCCCGCGTACGTCGGGGCGTCGACCCCCTCCGGCGACGGTGAGTTCACCGTCTACACGACCTGGATCGAGACCGACTTCGACAACCGGATCGAGCCCTACAGCGGCGACAGCGCGGAGGCCGACGAGCCGGCCGAGCGGCAACGGGTGACCGTGGAGGTCGGCGGCAAGCGGATCGAGGTCGTGCTCCCCGGCGGGCTCGGCGGTCTCGCCTCCTCGGGCGGCGGCGCCACGAAGCCCAAGCGGGCCGCCGGCAAGAAGGCCGGCGCCGCGGCGTCCGGCAACTCCGTCACCAGCCCGATGCAGGGCACGATCGTGAAGGTCGTCGTCGAGGAGGGCCAGCAGGTCGCCGAGGGCGACACCGTGGTGGTGCTCGAGGCGATGAAGATGGAGCAGCCGCTCAAGGCTCACAAGGCCGGCACGGTCACCGGTCTGCAGGCCGAGGTCGGCGCCACCGTCAGCAGCGGCGCCGTGATCTGCGAGCTCACGGACTAGGTCAGCGCTCGCCGGCGACGACCACCTCGACGTCGTGCGCGGCCAGCGAGGCGGTCATCTCGGCGTCGGGCGCCGCGTCGGTGAGCAGCGCGTCGATCTCGGCCACGTCGCAGATCCGCGCGAACGCCGACTTCCCGAACTTGGAGTGGTCGGCGACCACGACCACCCGGCCGGCGCGTGCCGCGAGCTGCCGGTTGATGCTCGCCTCGCCCTCGTGGGCCGCGGTGGCACCGTGCTCGACGTCGAAGGCGTCGACGCCGAGGAACACCAGGTCGAGGTTGATCTGCCCGAGCGAGGCGTCGGCCAGCGGCCCGATCAGCTCGTAGGACTGCGGTCGCGCCACCCCACCCAGCGCCACGATCTTGATGTGGCGCCGCACGGCGAGCTCGGTCGCGATGTTCAGCGCGTTCGTGACGACGGTCAGCGCCGACTGCCCGTCGCCCGAGAGCTCCACGCGCCGCGCCAGCGCCCGGGCCACCTCGGTGGTCGTCGTACCGCCGTTGAAGCCGACCACCTGACCGGTCCGCACCATCGCCGCGCCCGCCTCGGCGATCCGCAGCTTCGCGTCGGCGAACCGGGTCGCCTTGTAGCGCAGCGGCAGGTCGTACGACGCGGCGGTCGGCACCGCTCCACCGTGGGTGCGCGTCAAGAGCTGCTGGTCGGCGAGCCGGTCGAGGTCACGGCGCACCGTGGCGGCCGAGACCTGCAGCGCCTTCACCAGCTCCTCCACGTCGAGCTTCCCGCGCTGCGACAGCAGCTCGAGGATCGCGTCGAGACGGGAGTGACGGGACAACGCGGGCTCCTCGGGGACGGTGGTCGCGGACAGTCTGGCGGACCCGGCCGGGTCGTGGGGGCTACTTGAGGGTGCCGGACGTGAGCCCGGACTGGACCTGCCGGTAGAAGACCAGGTAGACGACCACGACCGGGACCATCGCCACGGTCAGCGCGGCGAACAGCGCGCCCCAGTCGCCCTCGTAGCGCTGACTCGCCAGCAGTGTCGCGATCCCCTGTGCCAGCACCGGCTTCTCGGGCGAGAGGAACGACGGCAGCACGAACTGGTTCCACTGCCCGAGCACGTTGAAGATGCCGATGCTCAGCAGGCCCGGCTTCGCCATCGGCAGCATCACCCGGAAGAACACGGTCGTGTGCGAGCACCCGTCGACCACCGCGGCCTCGGCGATCTCGGTGGGGAGCGTCCTGAAGAACGCGTGCATGAAGAACACCGTGAACGGCAGCGAGTAGGCGACGTAGACCAGGATCAGGCCGTGGTACGTCGAGAGCATCCCGAGGCCCTGCACCACGAAGAACAACGGCACGATCGCCAGGAACACCGGGAACATCATCCCGGCGGCGAACATGTAGTAGAGCGCGCGGTTGCCGCGGAACGGGTACCGCGCCAGCACGTAGGCGATCATCGAGCCGAGCAGCATCGTCAGCAGCACGCCGCCAGTCACCACGATGAGGCTGTTGACGAGGTAGTCGCCGACGCCCTTGTCCCAGGCGCGCGAGAAGTTGCCCCACTGCGGCGACTCCGGCGGCGACCACGGCTCGGAGAAGATCTCCCGCGAGTTCTTGGTCGAGGCGACCAAGGCCCACAGGAACGGCACGACGACCAGCACCGACCAGCCGAGCAGCACGACGTGGGAGAAGACGTTGACGGCCGCGTCGCCGCCCGGCGACGTACGACGGGACCGCTGCTCGGTGTCGCTCATGCTCGCCACCTCCTCAGTACTCGATGCGCTCGCGCCGGGTCGCGCGCAGCATGGCCGCGGCGATCAGCATGGTCAGGAAGAACAGCACGACGCCCATGGCCGAGGCGTAGCCGGCGCGGCCGAACTGGAAGCCGTTCTGGGCGATCTGCAGCGCCATCACCTGCGTGGCGTTGTCGGGGCCGCCGGGGCCGGCGGTCATGACCGCGACGAGCGCGTAGGCGTCCAGCGCGAGGATCGCGAGGTAGACCCAGGACGTCTGGATCGTGTCCCAGAGCAGCGGCACCGTCACCCGCGCGAACGTGACGACGCGGGTGGCGCCGTCGAGCGCCGCGGCCTCGAAGATGTCGCGCGGGATCGAGCTCATCGCGGCGTTGAACAGCACGAGGTAGAACCCGACGCTGCCCCAGACCAGCACCCAGATCACGCACCAGAGCGCGAGGTTCGGATCGGACAGCCAACCGAGCCGGTCGAGCCCGACGCCCCGCAGCACCGAGTTGATCAGGCCCGTCGGTCTCGGGTCCATGATGACCGCCCAGATCACCGCGATCACCGGGACCGACAGGACCTGGGGCAGGAAGAACGCCAGCTTGTAGAACCCGTTGCCACGGATGCCCCGGATCCCCCCGCTGCCGGAGTTGCCTCCGACGTTCAGGAGGAACGCGAACACCAGGGCCAGCACGATGGTCACGACCGGGACCAGCACGAGCAGGATCACGTTGTTCTTCAGGGCGGTGAGGAACAGCGAGTCGTCGAGCAGCCGCTCGAAGTTCTGCAGTCCGACGTACTCGAAGTCCGGGCTGATGCCGGTCCAGTTCGTCAGGGAGTAGTGAAACGCCTGGACGAACGGAGAGATCACGAAGACCGCGTAGAGCACCACCCCGGGAAGCAGGAAACCGATGATGAACCGGTGTCTCCCGTGGCGCATGCGAGCGTGGCCTCTCCGTCGTCCGTGCTGGATCAGGCCGCGCTCAGGCGCGGGTGCGCTTCTGTGTGTTGGGATCGGACGCGATCTCGTCGGCGGCGTCCTGCGCCTTCTGGCAGAACTCCTCCCCGCTGATCCGGCCGGCCGCCAGCTCGCCGACGGCGGTCTGGATCAGCGGGTCCAGCGGGGTGTACCAGATGGCGTAGTAGTAGTTCCAGTTGTCGTCGCCGCCGGCCTCGATGAAGTTGATGGCCGACTCGGCACCCGGCGTGAGCTCCACGCCCTCGGTCGCGCCGTTGACGACGGACGGCGCCGCGGTGAGCTTGGTGAACTCCGCCGCACCGTCCTTCGACAGCATCAGCCGCATGAACTCCATGCCACCGGCGACGTTCGCGGCCTTGGCCGGGACGATGAACGCCTCCGCCGCTTCGTTGCGCCCGCACTCGAACGGCAGCGCCGCACCGTCCATGAGGGGCGTCGGGGCGACGTTCGTGACGAACCCCTCGGGGGCGACGCTCTTCTGCTCGTTCTCCAGCCAGGAGCCGCAAGGGATGAACGCGGCCTTGCCCTCGTTCCAGGCGGTCTGCGACTGGATGTGGTCGAGACCCTCGGTGCCCTCGAGCATGTAGCCCTTGGACTTGAGCTCGGCGATCGCCTCGGCAGCCATCAGCATCGACGGGTGCTTCCACGCGTCGGGCTCGAGGGAGTCGATCGCGTAGACGACCTCGGGACCGCCGTGCTTCACGGCGAGGTCCATCAGCGTCTGCTGGATGTAGTAGGGGTACTTGCCCTGGTGGGCCATCGGCGCGATGCCGGCGCCCTTGATCTCCTCGCAGAGCGCCAGGAAGTCGGTCCAGGTCTCGGCCGGCTCCCAGCCGTTCTCGTCGAAGAGCGCCCGGTCGTACCAGAGGCCGTAGCACTGGAGCGCGTAGTTGAGGACGAGCGGCTTGTCGTCGTACTTGGCCGACTCGATCGCGACCGGGTTGAGCGTCTCCTCGACCGTCATGCCGTCGAAGCCGATCGCGTCGGCGGCGAACAGCTCGCTGAGGTCGGCCAGCTGGCCGGTGTCGGCGAGGGTCGAGATCGGCATCGCCTCGGCACCCGCGTTGTCGAGCACGTCGGGCGGGTTGCCGGCGTTGAAGAGCGGCTGCATCTGCTGCCGGATGTCGGTGATCGCCTTGTGCGTGATCTCGGCCTCGCCGTACTTCTCGGTGTAGAGCTCCTCGTGGAAGACGGCGTACTCGTCGCCGTAGCCGCCGTCGAAGATCACCACGGAGAGCGGCGCCGACGCCACCACCCCGAACGGGTTGTCCTCCGACCGCTCACCCCGGTTGCCGTCGGTGTTCCCACCTCCCGACGAGGCGCAGGCGTTGAGGAACGTGGTGCCTCCCGCCACGGCGACGGCGGCGACACCGGCGCGCTGCAGGAAGATCCGGCGGGACTGAGGGACGGGATGGGGCATGAGACTCTCCTTGGGTGACCGTTGGGCTATGCCCGGTGGACCGAGACTAGAATGTGTGGACTTGATAGATCAAGACCCATTTCGATCAAGTTCGATCACGGTGGAGATCGGGTCGGTCATCCGGAAGTCGAGCTGCGGCGGCACCGGTGACGTCGGGTGGAGCGCCAGCCAGAGGTCGCTCAGCGCTGTGTCACCCTCCGCCAGGTCCTCGACCACCAGGTCGACCAGCAGCGCCTCGGCTGCCTGCGGGTCGCCGGTCGCGGCGCGGGCCCGGGCCTCCTGCAGCCGGGTCCGGCCGTGCTCACGGACGGCGAGCGGCAGCGTCGCGATCACGGCGAGGACGTCGGAGGCGCGGCCTGCCTCGAGCAGCAGGTCGAGCTCCTCGGTCGCCAAGGGGCGGCTCTCCGGGTCGGCCGCCCGCGCCCGCGCGTAGCGGTCCAGAGCCTCGTCCACCCGGCCGGCCTGGGCCGCGAGCACCGCGAGCCCGCGCAGCGCGGGAGCGGTCGGGTGCGCCTCGACGCTGAGCGCGTAGGACGTCCGCGCCACCTGCACCTCACCGCGCAGCTGGTGACCCACGGCCCGGGCGTGGTCGAGCCACCAGTGGTCTCCCGCGGTCGCGAGCACGTCGCGCCAGCGGTCGGACACCGGCGGGACCGGCAACCGATCCGCGGTCTGCTCGAACCGCACCCGGTCGCCCGCCAGCAGGGCGCGGGCCGGCGCGCTGTCGTCGTCGACCTCGGGGAACGGGAGGGCGGGCGACGGGACAGTGCCGCGGAGCCGGTGCTCGACCTCGCCCCAGCCGGAACCGACAGCGAGCACGTCGTCGAGGGGGGCGTCGGCGCTACCGGCCAGCCAGGCCCGGTGACGCTCCGCCAGCCCGTCTGGCGGTACGGCGGCGTGGACGGCGCTCCGGGCATGGGCGCTCGCCACGGCGTACGGCGCGGCGACGAGCGCGGGGTCGAGGTCGACGGCGCCGAACGCCTCGGTCCACGAGACCTCGCCGCGTCCGGGGATGACGTCGTGCTCGAGCTGGGTCGGGCAGCGACCGGCCTGGATCTCGAGGTAGCGGGCGTCCGGCCCGCACAGCCACTCCTGCCAGCGCCGGCCACCCGGACCGTGCCCCCACAGGAAGAGCTTGCGGCCGCGCAGGGCCTCGGTGCTCGACTGCGCGAACCCGTGGCCGTCCGGCTCGACGCTGACGACGTGCCGCCCGTCGGCCTCGCGTACGTCGTAGAAGTAGTCGGCCGCCAGCCGCGACGACCACGGGTGGCTCACGTCGACGTCCGGGTCGTCCGGGTGCGGCAGCCCCACCTCCGCCAGCCGTCCCTCCTCGTCCGTGCGCCACGCCGTCGATGCCTCGACCAGCACCCGGGTCCGCTCGGTCTCGGGCGTGGCGATCGTGGTCCACCAGTAGAGCGGCTTGTCCTCGGGGTCGGGGTTGCGGACCCGGGTCGACGCGAAGAGCCGGTCGGAGCCCTCGGGGAGGCTCAGGTCGATCTGGAGCACCAGGTCGCGCGTCCGCTCCCACTCCCACAGGCGCAGCACGTCGCCGTCCGGGCCCCGCACCACCCCGGCGTGCACCGGCCGGCTGCTGGTCGTCGCATGCCCGGTGCTGCCGAGGTTCCACTCGATGCCGCCGGCGAACCAAGCGTCGGTCAGGCCGAAGTTCGCCGGCTGGAGGACCGGGTTCACGAACAGCAGCTCGCGGTCACGAGCGAGGTCGGTCAGCGACCAGACCCGGCCGCCGAGGCCGGGCAGCACCACCGCGCGCAGCACCCCGTTGTCCAGCGCGATCGCGGGCAGCCGCGTCGGCCGGGGCCGCCGGTCGTAGCCGTCCTGGACCCGGTAGGGCAGCGGCGACGGCAGCCGACCGTAGGCGGCCCGCGCGCGGATCTCGTCGGGCACGCCGTCGCCCTGGTCGGGCGGTGGCAGCGCCCGCAGCGGCGTGAACCGAGGCAGCGGGCTCGGGGCGCCGAGGGTGGCGGCCCGCACGTCGACGGACGTGACGGTGGCTCGTGCGGGACGGGTCGGCTCCGCGGGCATGCTCGCAAGACTTGCGTGTTTCTGCTCGTGTCGTCAACTGTCTTGCCATATTCGATCATTCCTGCCTAGACTCCCCGCGTGAACTCGACCGACGTGGTGTTCGGGGCCGGTGCCCACCTCGCAGCGGAGCTGGCGACCCAGCCCGACGACTGGCAGCGGGCGCGCGACGTCGCGCGGGAGCACGCTGCGTTGCTGCCCCAGCCGGGCGAGCGGGTCGGCATCCTGGGCTGCGGCAGCTCGCTGTACGTCGGCCACGCCGTGGCCGCACGGCGCGAGGCGGCCGGCCTGGGCGAGACCGACGCCTGGCCCGGCGGCGACCACCTGCTCGACCGTCCCTACGACCGGCTGATCGCCATCACCCGCTCCGGGACCACGACCGAGATCCTCCAGGCGCTGGAGCGGCTCGACGGAAGGATCCCCGTCACGGTCATCACCGCCGACCCGGCCTCCCCCGTCGCCGCGCTCGGCGAGGTCATCTCGCTGGCGTTCGCCGACGAGCAGTCGGTCGTGCAGTCGCGCACCGCCACGACCGCGATCGCGCTGTTCCGGTGGCACCTCGGCGAGGACCTCACGCAGGCGGCCGAGCAGGCCGCCGACGTGCTGGCCCTGGAGGACGGCTGGTTCGACGACGTACGCGCGGCGGAGCAGGTGAGCTTCGTCGGCAGCGGTTGGACCTACGGGGTGGCCGAGGAGGCCGCGCTCAAGCTCAAGGAGTCCACGCAGTCGTGGACCGACGCCTGGCACCAGACGGAGTACCGCCACGGACCGATCTCGCTGGCCGCGCCCGGCCGCGCGGTGTGGGCGTTCGGCCCGCTCGTCCCGAACTTCGCGCGCGACGTCGAGGCCACCGGCGCCACCCTGCTCCACTCCGACCTCGACCCGCTGGCCGAGCTCGTGAAGGTCCACCGGCTCTGCGTGCTGCGGGCCGCCGACCGCCAGCTGGACGCCGATCAGCCCCGCCACCTGACGCGATCCATCATCCTGGACTCATGACCTCCGAGCTCGCCCTCGCCATCGACGTGGGCGGCACCACTCTCAAGGGCGAGCTGGTCGATGCCGAGGGTTCCGTGCTGGCCGCCCGCTCGGCGCCGACCCCCCGCGGTGACGCCGCCCGGGACGGGATCGCGGCCCTCGGTAGCACGCTGTTGGCCGAGGCCGGGGCCGAGTCCGGCGCGGTCGTCGGTGCCGGGGTGACCGTGCCCGGAGCGGTCGACCGGGCGGCCGGGGTCGCGACCTACAGCTCCAACATCGGCTGGCGCGACCTCGAGCTCGTGCGGGCCCTCGGCGACGTGTGGGCGCTGCCCGTGCAGATCGGCAACGACGTCGTCGCGGGCGGGATCGCCGAGCACCGCACCGGGGCCGGCCGCGACACGGCCGACCTGGTCTTCCTCCCCATCGGCACCGGCATCGCCGCCGCGCTCGTCTCCCGTGGACGGGTGGTGTCCGGCGACGGCGGCACGACGGCCGAGATCGGCCACCTCGTCGTTCGTCCTGGTGCCACGTGCGGGTGCGGACAGGACGGCTGCGTCGAGGCCTGGGCCTCTGCCGGAGCGATCTCGAGGCGGTACGCCGAGCTGGCGGATCGTCCGGTGTCGGGCGCCGAGGCCGTGGTCGACCTGCTCGACGACGACCCGGTCGCGCGGCGAGTGTGGGCCGACGCGGTCGACGCGCTGGCCGATGGCCTGACCACCCTCACCCTCCTCTTCGGACCCGCGCCGGTCGTGGTCGGTGGTGGCCTGGCGCACGCCGGGGAACGACTGCTCGCCCCCCTTCGTGACGCCCTGGAGCAACGGGCGCGGGTCTTCTCGGCCCCTCCGGTCCGCACCGCCGGGCACGGCTCGCGGGCCGGTGTGGTGGGGGCTGCGATGCTCGCGCGCGACGGCTGGAGGGCGGAGACATGAGGGGCCCGACCCGCGTGCTCGGTGGACGCGTCGTCACCACGACCGAGGTGCTCGACGACGGTGTCGTCGAGGTGCGCGGCGGGGTGCTCGGCTACGTCGGTCCTCGCTCCGGCTGGGACGGTGACGCCCCGGAGCCCGCTGGTCTCCTCCTGCCCGGCCTGGTCGACATCCACTGTCACGGTGGCGGTGGTCACGCCGTCACCACCACCGACCCCGACGAGGTCGCGGCCGTCGCCGCCCACCACCTCTCCCGTGGCACGACCAGCATGCTGGCCGGGCTGTTCAGCGCGCCGACCGAGACGATCACGGCGCAGGTCGAGGTCGTCGCGGGCGTGATCGAGGGCGGCGACTCCTCACTCGTCGGAACCTTCATCGAGGGCCCGTGGATCAGTCACGCGCGACGCGGTGCTCACGACCCTTCGATGCTGGCGCAGCCGGACGCCGAGACCGCCCGCACCTGGTTGGACGCCGGCCGGGGGACCGTCCGGATGGTGACCATCGCTCCCGAGCTCGAGGGTGCCGACCTGGTGTCCGAGCTGCTCGAGGAGGCCGGGGTCCTGGCGGCTCACGGCCACACCGACGCAGACGCCACGACGTTGGTGGCCGCGCTGCGTGCCCGGCGCACACCGGTGGTCACGCACCTCTTCAACGGCATGCCCCCGCTCCACCACCGAGATCCCGGGGCGGCGGGCGGTGCGTTGCGTGAGCTCGCCCGAGGGGGTGCGACCGTGGAGCTCATCGCCGACGGCGTCCATCTCGCGGACGAGACGGTGGCGATGGTCTTCGACGTCGACCGCGGGGGACACATCGTGCTGGTCAGCGACGCGATGACTGCCGCGGGACTGAGCGACGGCGACTACCGGCTCGGGTCGGTCTCGATCACCGTGACCGACGGGGTTGCGCGGATCGGGTCGGGTTCGATCGCCGGCGGCACCTCCCACCTCGCCGACCTCGTCCACCGGTGCGTGACCGTCGCGGGCATCGACCCCGTGGCCGTGGTCGCCGCCGCCAGCAGCACGCCGGCCGCGCTGCTCGGGCTCACCGACCGAGGGGCGCTCGCCACCGGGCTGCGGGCCGACGTCGTGGCCATGACCGACGACTGGCGCGTCGACCGGGTGATGCGGGGCGGCACATGGGTCGGCTGATCCTGACGGTCACGCCCAACCCGGCGTACGACGTGAGCTACGAGACGCCCGGCCTCGAGCCCGGTGAGGTCCACCGGGTCTCCACCGTGCACCGCCGGCCCGGCGGCAAGGGCGTCAACGTGGCCGCGGTGCTGGCGGCGCTCGGGGAGCCGGTCATCGCGACCGGCTTCGGAACTGCCGAGTTCGCAGCGGACGTCGAGCGGCTCGGCGTCCGAGCCTCCTTCGTGGAGGCCCTGACCCACGTCCGCAGCACCGTCGCGGTCTTCGACGGCGATCGCACCACGTCGTTGTGGGAGGCGGGCGTACGGCCGAGCGACCCGGTGGCTGCCGTGGCGGAGCTGCGGCAGCGGGTGCGTCAGCTGCTCCCGGACGCCGGCTGCCTCGTCGTCTCGGGGAGCCTGCCGCCCGGCGTCGACCCCGCCCTGCCCGCCGACCTGGCCAGGCTGGCGCACGACCACGGCGTCCCCTGCCTCGTGGACGTGTCCGGCGCCGCGCTCGCCGCCGCGGCCGAGGTGCCGGGCGTCGTCCTCTCCCCCAACGCCGACGAGCTCGCCGAGCTGGTCACCGCGACCGACGATGCCGCCGTCGCTGCCCGGGCGCTGGTCGCCCGCGGCGCCGGCGCGGTCTTCGCGACCCGGGGTGCCGACGGGATCGTGGTGGTCACGCCGGACGGCTGCTGGGTCGTGCCCGCCGTCGCCGGCGTCGTCGGCAACGCGACCGGTGCCGGGGACGCCGCCGCCGCCGCAATCGCGCGCGGGCTGGCCGCCGGCGAGCACCCCGCCGAGATCGCCCAGGACGCTGTCGCGCTCGCGGCCACCGCCGTCGCCTCGCCGGTCGCCGGCGCGGTCGACCCCGACGTGTACGCCGGCCACCGCGCCCGCAGCACCGCGACCAGGTCGGAGGACCGATGACGCACGGATCGATGGCCGACCTCGCGCGCCGCGCCACGGAGGCCGGCGCCGGGATCGGAGCCTTCAACGTCATCCAGCTCGAGCACGCGGTGGCGATCGTCCGCGCCGCCGAACGGGCCGGCCGGCCGGTCGTGCTCCAGGTCTCGCAGAACACGGTCGGCTACCACGGCTCGCTCGCGGCGATCGCCAGCGCGTGCCTGGTCCTCGCGCGGCAGGCCGACGTCGAGGTCGTCGTCCACCTCGACCACGCGACGCGCTTCGACCTGCTGCACGAGGCGATCGACCTCGGCGTCCCGTCGGTGATGTACGACGCGTCGGAGATGTCCCACGCCGACAACGTGGCCTCCACCCGACAGGTCGTCGAGGCAGCCCGAGCCGCCGGGGTCTGGGTCGAGGCCGAGCTGGGCGAGGTCGGCGGCAAGGACGGCGTGCACGCGCCCGGTGTCCGCACCCGGCCCGACGAGGCCGCGTCCTACGTCGCCGAGACCGGGGTCGACGCGCTCGCGGTGGCGGTCGGGTCGTCCCACGCGATGGTCACCCGCGACGCCGTGCTCGACGACGAGCTGATCGCCGAGCTCACGGCGGCGGTGCCGGTGCCGCTGGTGCTGCACGGGTCGTCCGGCGTCCCCGACGACGGGCTGCGGCGCGCGGTCGAGCGCGGGATGCGGAAGGTCAACATCGCCACGCAGCTCAACAAGGTGATGACCGCCGCCGTCCGCTCGGCGATCGAGGACCCGGCGGTCGTCGACCCGCGGCGCTACCTCGGCGAGGGCCGCAGCGCGGTCGCCGCCGAGGTCGAGCGGCTGCTGGTCCTGCTGGCTCCCACGCCGTACTGACCGTCCCCGTAGGGTCTGAGCGTGGCGATCCCTGCTGAGCACCGGCTGCGCGAGCCGGCCGAGCGCGTGAGCCCGCGGGCTCGCCTGATGTGGACCGTGGTCGCGCTGGCCAACAGCGTCTTCACGTACGGCGTGCTGCTCGCCGTCGCGCTCGTCTGGGACTTCGTTCCGGTGCCCTGGTGGGCGGCGGTGCTCGTGGCCGTCGCATTCCTCGCCTACACGCTCGTGATGCCGCGACTGCGGTACGCCGTGCACCGCTGGGAGGTCACGGAGACGGCCGTCTACACGCAGACGGGATGGTGGTCGATCGAGCAGCGGATCGCCCCGATGTCGCGGATCCAGACCGTCGACTACGAGGAGGGCGCCGTCGCGCGGCTGTTCCGGCTGGCGTCGGTGACCGTGACGACCGCCTCGGCCGCGGGCGCGCTGGAGATCGAGGGCCTCGACCGCGACCTCGCCCGGCGGCTCGTCGAGCAGCTGACCCGTCGGGCTGACGCCGTGCCCGGGGACGCCACGTGACCGAGCCGCTCCCGGTCAGTCCGCCGCCGGGGACGCCGCCCGAGACAGCGTGGCAGCGGCTCGACCCACGGATGCTCCTGGTCCACCCGGTCCGCGAGATCGTGAAGTTCCTGCCGGTCCTGATCGGGCTGTTCGTCGCGAGCACCGCGACCGACCGCGGCACCTGGTTCCAGCTGCTGGCCGTCGTGATCCCGATCGCGATCGGGATCGTCCGCTACGCCACGACCCGTTACCGGATCCACGGCGACCGGGTCGAGCTGAAGCGCGGGCTGGTCAGCACCCACCTGACGGCCACGCCGCTCGACCGGGTGCGGACCGTCGACCTCACGGCGTCCCCGGTGCACCGGATCCTCGGCGTCGCAACGCTGCGGATCGGCACCGGCACCGCGTCCAAGGAGGGCGAGGACGCGCTCGACCTCGACGGGCTGGGCGCGGCCGAGGCGCGTGAGCTCCGGGCACGGCTGCTGACGTCGATCGCGGCGCCGAAGGCCCCGACCGGCCCCGACGGCGCGCTCGCTCCCCCGGTCGTGGGCGGCGAGCGGCTGGTGGCGCGGTTCGAGCCGGGCTGGCTGCGGTTCGCACCGTTCACGTCGGCCGGCTTCGTGCTCGCGGGCGCCGCGCTCGGCGTCGGGAGCCAGGTGCTCGACGGGCTCGGCGTGTTCGAGAACCTCGACGGCGACCGGATCGACGAGGCCGTCATGAGCGCCGGAGCGCTGGTCGCGATCCCCGCCGCCCTCGTCACGATCGGGCTGCTGGCCGGGGTGTTCGCGGTGGTCGGCTACCTGATCTCCAACGGGAACTTCGCGCTCAGCCACACCACGCCCGACGGGTCCTGGCACGTACGTCGCGGCCTGCTCACGACCCGCGAGACGAGTCTCGACGACGACCGGTTGCGCGGCGCCGCGATCGGCGAGCCGTGGGGCCTGCGGCTGGTGCGCGGCGGGCGGCTCAACGCCATCGTGACCGGGCTGAAGCGCAGCGAGACCGGCAGCGCCACCCTCCTGCCGCCGACCCCCCGGGATCTCGTCGACCGGGTGGCCGCCGAGGTGGTCGGCACGCCCGCCCCGGTCCAGGCGCCGCTGCGCGACCACGGGCCGCGTGCCCGCGCCCGCCGGTTCGGCCGGGCACTCGTCCCCGCCGGCCTCCTCTCGGTCGGCGTGGTCGTCGCCGCGGTCGCGTCCGGCGGGACGTGGCTCGTGGTCCTCGCCGCCCTCCCGCTCCTGCTGGGCCTCGGCCTGGCGGTGGACCGTGCCCGCTCACTCGGCCACACCCTGGTCGACGGCTGGTTCGTCGCCCGTTCCGGCAGCCTCACCCGCAAGCGCGAGCTGCTCGCCGCCGACGCGGTGATCGGCTGGAACCTGCGCAGCACCTGGTTCCAGCGCCGCGCCGGCCTCGTCACCCTCGTCGCCACCACCGCCGGCGGCAGCCAGTCGGTCGCTGCCCTCGACGTACCGACCCCCGACGCGGTGGCCGTCGCCGACACCACCACCCCCGGCCTGCTGTCCCAGTTCCTCGTCGTCGGAGGTTGAGGTGCGAGGGCGTGCAACGCCCGAGCCACGAAACCCCGCAAGGACCAACGCGAAGCCCGACCGTCAGCAGTCCCCGCGCTCCACGCTGGTGCAGGTGTCCTTGCCGCCCTCGCCGTACCCCGTGTCCGTCCCCTTCCCGCCGTCGAGCAGGTCGGCGAGGACGGTCCCACGCAGCTGGTCCGGGCCGTCCGCGGTGCGGGCCGCGAGCGGGCCGCCGGTGATCGCCCAGACCCGGTCGGCCGAGGGGCCGCCGAGGAACGTCCATCGCACCGGCCCGACCAGCCGGTGCCCCTCGAAACCGTCGATCGTCCCGCGCGCCTCGACTGCCCCTGACGCGTACGTCGTACCCGCCTGCCGGTCCACCGTGAACCGTGCCGCAGGCTTCTGGCCGGCGATCAGCCGGGCGTAGAACGCGACGACGTCGTCCCCGAGGCCCCCGACGGCGGACGCGCCCCGGCCTGGCGTGACCAGCTGACCGAGGTAGTCGTCGCCGAGCCCGAGCTCGACCGACGTCGGCTGCTCGCTGAACGCCTCGACGAAGTCCCCGCCCTTGCCGGTGCTGATCCGGTCTCGGCCGGTACGGCTGTTGACGAGGTCGTTGCCAGGCCCGGCCGTCACCACGTCGCTCCCGTCGGAGCCGCCCAGCCCGTCGGGGTAGAGCAGGTCGGAGCCGGCGCCGGCGTCGATCCGGTCGTCACCCGCGCCGCCGTCGATCCGGTCCCGGAACCGTGAGCCGGTGATCCGGTCGTGCTTCGGAGACCCGATGACGCCGTGGGTCAGCCCGAGCACGAGGGTGTCGGAGCCACGGCCGGTCGCGGTGCCGTTCGCAGCGGCTCGGGAGAGGTCCACGACGACCCGGGTGCGTGCGTCGGCGTACGAGAACGTGTCGGGCCGGCGGCGGGTGTCGGCCCTACGCCGGTCGATCCCGCCGACGAGCAGGTCGTCGCCCGGGCCACCGGTGAGGACGTCGCCGAGCTGGTAGGTGCCCGCAGGGCCGTCGGCGCGCTTGTCGAGCCCGCCGTAGAGGTCGTCGTCGCCGCGCCCGCCCAGCAACCGGTCGGCGCCCGGGCCGCCGCACACGAGGTCGTCGCCGCGCAGCCCGTCGATCAGGTCGTCGCCGCCGAGGCCGGCGATCACGTCGGCCTTGTCGGTGCCGGTGATCCGGTCCCGGCCCTCGGACCCGACGATCGTGGCCGTCCGGCCGTCGCACGACGGCGCCGCGGCCGGCACCGCGCTCGAGGGCAGCACGAGGAGGCTCGTCAGCAGCAGGACCGGGGGTGCCCATGGCAGGCAACGCATGAGGAGCTCCAGGGGAAGGGGGCGACCGCCTCATGATCACCCGCGCCGTACGCCGATCCGCCCAGCCCCCGTTCCCCGGCGCGTCGCATGCCCGCGTCGAGACCGACGCATGAGAGGCGTGAGGGAGCCCGAGCGAGGGGCACTACCGTCTGAGCATGTTCTCGAAGGTGCTCGTCGCCAACCGCGGCGAGATCGCGATCCGGGCGTTCCGTGCGGCCTACGAGCTCGGCGCGCGCACGGTGGCGGTGTTCCCGCACGAGGACCGCGGCTCCGAGCACCGGCTGAAGGCCGACGAGGCCTACGAGATCGGCGAGCGCGGCCACCCGGTCCGCGCCTATCTCGACCCGGACGCGATCGTCGAGGCAGCCGTGCGCTGCGGCGCCGACGCGGTCTACCCCGGCTACGGCTTCCTCTCCGAGAACCCGGCCCTCGCCGAGGCCTGCGCCAACGCCGGCATCACGTTCGTCGGCCCCACCGCCGACGTCCTCACCCTCACCGGCAACAAGGCCCGCGCGATCGCCGCCGCCAAGGCGGCCGGCGTCCCCACCCTCCAGAGCGTCGAGCCGGACATGGACGTCGACGCGCTGGTCGCCGCAGCGGAAGCCATCCCCACGCCGCTCTTCGTCAAGGCCGTGGCCGGCGGCGGCGGCCGCGGCATGCGCCGGGTCGACGACCGCACCCAGCTGCGCGAGGCGGTCGAGACCTGCATGCGCGAGGGCGAGGGCGCCTTCGGCGACCCCACGGTCTTCATCGAGCAGGCCGTGGTCGACCCCCGCCACATCGAGGTGCAGATCCTCGCGGACGCCGACGGCCAGGTGATCCACCTCTTCGAACGCGACTGCTCGGTCCAGCGCCGTCACCAGAAGGTCATCGAGATCGCGCCGGCCCCCCACCTCGACCCGGACCTGCGTGACCGGATGTGCGCCGACGCCGTGCGGTTCGCGACCGAGATCGGCTACCGCAACGCCGGCACCGTGGAGTTCCTGCTCGACCCCGAGGGCAACTACGTCTTCATCGAGATGAACCCCCGGATCCAGGTCGAGCACACCGTGACCGAGGAGGTCACCGACGTCGACCTGGTGCAGAGCCAGCTGCGGATCGCCTCGGGCGAGTCGCTCGCCGACCTCGGGCTCTCCCAGGCCGACATCGTGCTCCGCGGCGCCGCACTCCAGTGCCGGATCACGACGGAGGACCCGGCCAACAACTTCCGTCCCGACACGGGCCGGATCACGACGTACCGCTCCCCCGGCGGCGCCGGGGTGCGGATCGACGGCGGTACGACGTACACCGGCGCCGACGTCTCCGCGCACTTCGACTCGATGCTCGCCAAGCTCACCTGCCGCGGCCGCACGTTCGACATCGCCGTGGCCCGGGCGCGGCGGGCGGTCGCGGAGTTCCGGATCCGCGGCGTCTCCACCAACATCCCGTTCCTGCAGGCGGTGCTCGACGACCCCGACTTCGCCGCGGGCACGGTCACGACGGCGTTCATCGAGACCCACCCGCAGCTGCTGACCGCGCGGGGCGCGGGCGACCGCGGCACCAAGCTGCTGCGCTACCTCGCCGACGTCACCGTGAACCAGCCCTACGGCTCCGCACCGGTCGACCTCGACCCGGCCGGCAAGCTCCCGCCGATCGACCTCCGCGTCCCGGCACCCGCCGGCACCCGGCAGCTGCTGCTCGAGGTCGGGCCCGAGGAGTTCGCGCGGCGGCTCCGAGCGCAGGAGCAGGTCGCGGTCACCGACACCACGTTCCGCGACGCCCACCAGTCGCTGCTCGCGACCCGGGTCCGCACCCGTGACCTCACCGCGGTCGCCGGCCACGTCGCCCGGATGACGCCGCAGCTCTGGTCGCTGGAGACCTGGGGCGGGGCGACGTACGACGTGGCGCTGCGGTTCCTCGCCGAGGATCCGTGGGAGCGGCTGGCCGCGATGCGCCGGGCGGCGCCGAACCTGTGCCTCCAGATGCTGCTGCGCGGACGCAACACGGTCGGCTACACGCCCTACCCGACCGAGGTCACCCGTGCGTTCGTCGAGGAGGCCGCCGACACCGGGATCGACGTCTTCCGGATCTTCGACGCCCTCAACGACGTCGAGCAGATGCGGCCGGCGATCGACGCGGTGCGCGCGACCGGGTCGACCGTCGCGGAGGTGGCGCTCTGCTACACCGGCGACCTGTCCGACCCGGCCGAGACGCTCTACACCCTCGACTACTACCTCGCACTGGCCGAGCGGATCGTCGACGCCGGAGCACACGTGCTGGCCATCAAGGACATGGCCGGCCTGCTGCGGGCGCCCGCCGCACGCACCCTCGTGGCGGCGCTGCGCGAGCGCTTCGAGCTGCCCGTCCACCTCCACACCCACGACACCCCCGGCGGGCAGCTCGGCACCCTGCTCGCGGCCATCGCCGCCGGGGTCGACGCGGTCGACGCCGCCAGTGCCCCGATGGCCGGGACGACGTCCCAGCCGTCACTGTCGGCCCTGGTCGCGGCCACCGACCACTCTCCCCGCGACACCGGGCTCTCGCTCGGGTCGCTCTTCGAGCTCGAGCCCTACTGGGAGGCGGTCCGCAGGGTCTACGCGCCGTTCGAGTCCGGGCTGCCGTCGCCGACCGGCCGCGTCTACACCCACGAGATCCCCGGCGGGCAGCTCTCCAACCTGCGCCAGCAGGCGATCGCCCTCGGCCTCGGCGAGAAGTTCGAGCAGATCGAGGACATGTACGCCGCCGCGAACGACATCCTCGGCAACGTGGTCAAGGTGACGCCGTCGTCCAAGGTGGTCGGCGACCTCGCGCTGCACCTCGTGGCCGTCGGTGCCGACCCGGCCGAGTTCGCCGACGACCCCGGCAAGTTCGACATCCCCGACTCGGTCATCGGCTTCCTCAACGGCGAGCTCGGCGACCCACCCGGTGGCTGGCCCGAGCCGTTCCGCACCAAGGCGCTCGAGGGACGCAGCTGGACGGCGCCGTCCGAGGACCTGGACGACGATGCCCGCGCCGGGCTCGGCGGTGGCCCGGTCACCCGGCGACGTACCCTCAACCGGCTGCTGTTCCCCGGTCCGACCAAGGAGTTCGAGGAGTCGCGGGCGACGTACGCCGACATCTCGGTCCTCCCCACGCTCGACTACCTCTACGGCATGCGCGCGGGCGACGAGCACGCCGTCACCCTCGGCGAGGGCGTGACCGTCCTCTTCGGCCTGGAGGCGATCAGCGAGCCCGACGAGCGCGGCTTCCGCACCGTCCTCGCGACCATGAACGGCCACCTGCGGCCGGTCAGCATCCGTGACAAGCACGTCGCCGCCGAGGTCGCTGCCGCCGAGAAGGCCGACCCCGGCACGCCCGGCCAGGTCGCCGCCCCGTTCCAGGGCGCCGTCACCGTCGTCGTCGCCGAGGGCGACCAGGTCAGCAGCGGCGACACCGTCGCCACGATCGAGGCCATGAAGATGGAGGCAGCCATCACCGCCCCGAACGCCGGCACGGTCGAGCGGCTCGCCATCAGCGGCACCCAGCAGGTCGACGGCGGCGACCTGATCCTGGTGATCGGATAGCCGGTCAGACGCGCGTCAGCCGATCCGCTCGGTCAGCGACACGACGATGCCCTCCGGCCCGCGGACGTAGGCCATCAGCCAGGTGTCCTCGTAGTTGCCGACACCGCCGACCAGTCCGTAGCCCTCCTCGGCCAGTCGGTCCACGTGTGCCTGGAGTTCGGTGACCTCGAAGCAGATGTTGCGCAGGCCCAGCTCGTTGGCCATCGCGTCGGGTGAGCCGGGCGTGTGGTCGGGCCGGACGAACGTCCCGAGCTCGAGCCCGGTCCCTCCGCCCGGCGGCCGGAGCATGACGACCTCGGTGCGCGAGCCCGGGATGGCGCACACGATGTCCAGGAACTCGCCCTCGATGAACGTGCGGCCCTCGACCTCGAGACCGAGGCTGACGAAGAACGCCGTCGCGCGGTCCAGGTCGGCGACGGTGGCGCCGATGTGCTGGAAGCCCTTGATGTCTGACATGGCTGGCATCCTCCGATGCGTGTCCGGGTGTGGTGCCCCTGGGACGGAGGCGTCCCGGCGTTCTCGACATGCCGGTGCCGCAGCGTCAGACGTCGGCCTCGATCGCGAAGGTGTTGCCGTCCGGGTCGCGGAACCACGCGATCCGTCCGCCACCCGCTCGGGGCGTGATCCCCTTGGCGTCGTGCTCGAACTCGTCGTAGCGGGCCATCTCGACCCCGGCGTCGATCAGCTCGTCGACGGTCTGGTCGAGGTCGTCGACGTACCACGTGGCCAGGGTCGCCGCGGACTTCCCGGCGGTGCCCGACTCGAAGACGTTCAGCGCGGGGCCTCCCCCGGAGCCGTAGACCCGGCTGCCGTCCTCGATCCCAGCGCTCGGCCCGGACTCGAGGGGCTGCAGTCCGAGCGTGCCCTCGTAGAAGTCGATCGCCTGGTGGATGTCGGACACCGCGATCGAGGCCCTGACCTGGAAGTCGCTCAACGGCATGGGTCCAACCTCTCCCCACCGTGCCTGTCCGTCAACCGGACGCGTCCCGTCCGGAATCGGTGCGAGGCTGCGGACATGAGCACGACGACCGAGGCTGCCGTCACGTGGTCGCAGGCGCTGGCCTGGCGGCTGGAGCGACACCTGCTCGACCCGGTGGGGTCCCAGCCGGCCGCGGCCGTCGTACGCCGCCTCGGCGCGGTCCTGTCGATGGACGAGTCGCTCGCCGAGCTGGCCGTCCGGTCCCGCAGCACCTCGTCGCCCCCGGGCGCCCTCACGGCAGCCCTGGTCGAGGGCGAGGTGGTGAAGGTCTTCGCGTTCCGCGGCGCGGTGCACTACCTGTCGCCCGAGGAAGGTGGGATCTACCTGGCCCTCCGGTGCGCCGGCCGCCAGTGGGAGCTGCCGAGCTGGGTCGAGCACTACCGGCTCACAGCGGCCGACTGGCCGGACTTCCGGGCCGCGGTGAGGGAGGCGCTGGACGGCGGCCCGTTGACGGTCACCGAGCTCGGCGAGGCGCTGGCCGGGGACCGCCGGTATCGGCACCTGAAGCCGGTCTTCGACGAGGGCGCCGGCACGCTGGTCAAGCCGCTGACCTGGCAGGGCGACATGGGCTTCGGTCCCCCGCGCGACGGCCGCGCGACGTTCCAGCGGCTGGACACCAACCCGCGCTGGCAGGGCGTCCCGGACCTCGCCGACGCAGGCCCGCGCGCCGTCACGGCGTACGTCCGCACGTACGGGCCGACGACTCCCGACCACGTCCACTACTGGCTGGGCAGCGGCCTCAGCGCCGGCCGCAAGCGGCTCGAGCGCTGGTTCCGTGAGCTCGGCGACCGGTTGGTCGCGGTGGACGTCGACGGCACCACGGCGTACGTCGCGCGCGAGGACGTCGACAGCCTCGCGTCCGCGCGCCCCTCGGACTCGGTGCGCCTGCTGCCTGGGCACGACCAGTGGGTGATCGGTCCGGGCACCAAGGACGAGCACGTCACCCCACCGGCGCGACGCGACCTGATGACCCGCAAGGCGAACCCGGTGGTGGTCGGCGGTGTGGTGTGCGGGACGTGGGCACGGCGGGGCGACGAGCTCACCGTCACCTGGCTCGACGGCCGACCGCGTCCCGACGCCGCGATCGACGAGGAAGCCGCACGCCTGGCCGGCGTGCTCGGCGCGGACCTGCACCTCACGCCATGACACGCGGACGTTGCTCGCGGGCTCTGGCGCCTGCCACCGATCGTTCCTAGGCTGGGCTCGCCTGGGGAGGCCCCCACGATCGCGGGAAGGCACGAACCGAGGAGCACCCTTGTCGCGCATCACACGACGCGGACCGGTCGTAGCGGTGGCTGCACTGCTGGTCCTGACCGCGTGCACGGCCGAGTACCGGGGCGCTCTCGACGACGTCGAGTCCACCAGGCTCGCGAGCGGCGACCCGATGGACCTCAGCGTGCTGACCTACAACATCGAGTACAGCGGCGACGAGTCCACCGACGCCGTCATCGACGACCTCGACGCCGACGTCGTCGGAGTGCTCGAGTCCTACGACCGCCTGCCGGAGATCGCCGAGCGGACCGGCTACCCCTACTACAACCTCGGCCTCCAGCTGCTGTCGAAGTACCCCATCCACGAACCCTCCGGCGCCGAGGGGCTCTACGCACTGATCGAGGTGCAGCCGGGGTACGTCGTGGCGATGTTCAACACCCACCTCGACTACGTCCGGTACGGGCCGCGGCTCTACCTCGGCGGCATGCCGGTGGACGAGCTGGTCGCCTCCGAGAACGAGGTGCGCACGAGCTCCATCGAGGTGCTGACCCCGGACGTGGGGGCGCTCCTCGAGGAGGGCTACCCGGTCTTCCTCACCGGCGACCTCAACCAGCCGTCCAGCCTCGACTACACCGAGGAGACGGTCGGCCTGCGCAAGGGCGTCACCGAGCCCATCCCGTGGCCGGTCAGCGAGGTGCTGCTCGACGTGGGCCTGCGCGACACGTTCCGCGAGATCCACCCCGACCCGGCAGAGAACCCGGGCCTCACCCACGGCAACCCGGACTTCCGCGAGGGCGGCTTCGGCGACCGGATCGACTACCTGTACGCCGGGGGCCCGGTCGTCACGCAGACCAGCGAGCTCGTCGGGGAGGTCGGCGGGCCGAACGTCGACCGCGAGTACGACCCGTGGACCTCCGACCACCGCGCCGTGCTGTCGACGTTCGAGGTGACTCCCGTCGAGCTGCGCCGGACGCTGTCGCTCGAACGGAGGCTGCTCACCGAGGGCGAGCTGCTCGGCGTCCTGTTCCACGCTCCGGGCAGCGACGAGAGCACGATCTCGGTCGTCCCCGAGGGCGGGCCTGCCGACGCGGCGCTGGCCACCGAGACCGTGAGCGGCGAGTCGGGTGGGACCTCGTTCGACACCGGGTCGCTCGACCCGGCCGGCTACGACCTCGTGCTGCTGGACGCTGAGGGTGCCGAGCTCGAACGCAACTCCTTCTGGGTCCGCTCGAAGGCCGCCGGCGTCGCCCTGTCGACCGACCGGGCGACGTACGGCGTGGGTGAGCCGATCGAGGTCACCTGGGACGACGGGCCGGCGAACCGCTGGGACTGGATCGGGGTCTACGAGGCGTCGGCGGCGAACCCCCAACAGGACGACTACCTGCTGTGGGGCTACACCGGTGGCCATGACGCGGGCGCGCTGCCCCCCACCGTCTTCGGTGAGATGACCATGGGGCCGGACTCACAGGGGCGTCCGTGGCCGCTCCCACCGGGCGACTACCGGATCCACTACCTGCTCGCGGACCAGTACCACTCCGCCGGGTTCGTCGAGGTGACCGTGGAGTGATGCCTCAGCGCACGCCCGTGCGCGCCGACCACGGGACACCGAGGTCGATGGCGGTCGGCATGGGGCCGACCTCCACCTTGTAGGTCTTCTTCGGCCGCTCCACCGTGGCCGTGACCGGACCCGGGTTCAGGGCCTTCTCCGCGATCGGGTCCCAGACCTGCACGTGCCGCCACAGCCAGAGGGTCGTCGACCCGTCCCGCTTCTGGGTGAGGCAGGACCGCACGTCGGCGGGCGCGCCCACCCGCACCCTGACCGGCTTGGGGGTGTACGCCGTACCGGGGTCCTTCAGCGACGTGAGCAGCGCCGTCAGGGGCTTCACGGCCGGCTTGGGGGTCCAGGTCGAGTCCGGGTCGCCCGCGATGCTCTCGACCTCCCACAGCCCGAAGTTCGACTCCGTGACCGTGTTGGTCGGGTCGGGGTCGTCGAGGAACTCATAGCGCATGACCTCCCACCCGTTGTTCGCGAAGTCGAGCACGACCTGGCAGTCGTAGTACTGGGAGGCATCGGCGCTGATCGTCTTCGCACCGCCGACCCGGCGCGACCTCGGGCCGAGCGTGTTGGTGTAGCCCCACTCGGTGAACTTGATCGGGTAGCCCGCGCCGAACGCGTCGTACACCCACTGCACCCGCTGGGCGCGCTTGGTGTCGGGGGTCGAGGCGGCCGGGTAGTTGTGAACGGCGCACGTGTCCATGAACCGCTTGACCCCTGCGTCGACGAGCTGGCGCCAGTGCGCACCGCCGACCGCCTCGAGCCGCAGGTCGTGCAGCGCCGGGCCGAGGACCTTGACATGGGCGAGCTCGGGGTGCGACCGCACCGCGTCGTAGATCCACTTCTGCCGGGTCACGCAGGGCGCGATCCAGCCGGTACCTCCGTTGTTGGGCTCGTTGATGCCCTCCACCGCGCGGATCACACCAGGGTTGTTGGCCGCCATGTGGGCGATGCGCTGCTGGATGTCGGCCTGCGTGCTGGACATCGTGGCGACGGTGGCGTTCCACTGGACGCCGTACTGGCGGGCGCCCGCCACTGCGGTCTTGAAGTTCGACAGGCTCGGCACGTACATCGACCGCATCTGGCCGATCGACATCCGCCCGTAGCGCTCCATGACCGCGGCCTGGTGCTGATAGACCGCGGTCTGGAAGTTCACGTGCTGGCACACGCCGTACCCCTCGTGCACCACCTGCGACGCCAGCGGTCGCACCAGCGGCAAGGTCTCGGCCGAGGCCTGCTGCGCCACCAGCGCGGCGGCTCCTGCCGCCATCGGGGCAGACACGACGGCGCGTCGGCTCCACGATGGTTGGTTCGTCGGTTCTCCTGGCTCGTACCCCCGCTTGTGCCTGCCAACAACCTCTCCCATAGGAGAGCCCTCCCTCAGTCGTCGTGACCGCTCCCCCGTGACTGGTCGGTATGCCCCATACCCGGGTCGGACTCCTCGAACGGCAGGACGAAACCGTGTGGTGGATCTCGTCTCCACCGTCGAGCCACCGACCCTCAACGATCGGCGCGAACCCGACGATCAAGCGGCCGCAAGCGGGTGACGTCGAGCCTTGATCAGGCTCCCCCCATCAGGTGCTCGCAGCCCGGGTGACCAGACGCGCTCTCGCAGTCAACACCGACTCGCCGGAAAAGTGCAAGCCGCCCGGCCGGGTCAGAGTTCCAGGCTCACCGGCATCGGGCCGACGTCCACGGTGCGGATCCGGCCCCGGTGCTCGACGTCCGCGGTGACGCTCCCCGGGTCCAGGTCGACCTCCTCGTCCGGGTCCCAGACCTCGACGTCCCGCCACAACCAGAGGGTCGTGGACCCGTCCCGCTTCTGCGTCAGGCAGGTCTGCACGTCGTCGGGAGCGTCCACGTCCAGCAGCACCCTCGTGGTCTCGTAGCGCGCTCCGGGGTCGCGCAGCGCCTGCAGGATGGCGGTCAGCGGCTCGACCACCGGCTTCGGGGTCCAGGTCAGGTCGGGGTCGCCGTCGACCGACTCGACCTTCCACAGCCCGAAGTTCGACTCGGTCGTCAGGTTGTCCGGGTCGGGGTCGTCGAGGAACTCGTAGCGCAGCAGCTGCCACCCGTTCCGGGCGAAGTCGAGCACCCCCTGGCAGTCGTAGGCCGCGGACGCCTGCGGGCTGATCGTCTTGGCGCCGCCGGTCCTCGCCGAGACCGGCTGCCCGAGCGTGTTGGTGTAGCCCCACTCGGAGAACTTGATGGGGAAGTCGTCGCCGAAGGCGTCGTAGACCCACTGCACGCGCTCGTCCCGCTTGGTGCTCGGGGTGGAGGCTCCCGGGTAGTTGTGCACTGCGCACACGTCCATCACCTCGGCGACGCCGGCGTCCGCGACCTGCTGCCAGTGGTCGCCGCCGGCGCTCGCCAGCCGCACGTCGTGCATCGAGGGTCCCAGGACCACGACGTGGTCGAGCTCGGACCGGGAGCGGACGGCGTCGTGGATCCACCGCTGGATCTCCACGCACGGCCCGACCCACCCGTCGCCCTCGTTGGGCTCGTTGACGCCCTCCACCCAGCCGATGACGTCGGGGTTCTCGTCCGCCATGTGCGCGATCTTCTGCTCTATCTCTGCCTGGGTGGACTCCATCGTGGCCACCGTGGCGTTCCACCGGACCCCGTGCTGCCGGGCGCCGGCGATCGCGTCGGCGAAGTTGGACAGGTCGGGCTGGTACATCGAGCGCATCTGCGACACCGCCATGTCGCCGTACCGGTCCAGGATCGCCGTCTGGTGCTGGTAGACGTTCGACTCGAAGTTGACGTGCTGGCACACGCCGTACCCCTCGTGCACGACCTGCGCGGCCAGCGGTCGCACCAGCTGCGGGCCGCGGTCCCGGGTGAGGTACAGCCCGAGCGCGCCGGCACCGACCGCCACCGGCGCGGCGATGATCGCCCGCCGGCTCCAGGTCCGCCGGGAGTCGTCCTCTGACACGTCGTCCACCGAGCCTCCCCCCTCGGCGCCCAGTCTCCCGGCTGGCCCACATTCCCGCCACGATTCGGGCCAGTTCGGTCAGCTGCGTCCCGTGGAGATCGACGGCCGCTCCCTGCTGCAGACCCTCCTCGCCGGCGTGCTGCGCAGGGCAGGGGAGCCGCCACACCCCGCGAGACGGGGGCGGTGTCTAGGTTGGGCTCATGACGCGCTCGTGCAAGGTCGGTGTCCAGCTGCCCGAGGTGGAGAGGTTCGTGCCCTGGCCGGACTACCTCGATCTCGCGCGCCGGGCGGAATCGGCCGGCTACGACTCGATCTGGGTGGGGGACCACCTGGTCTACGACCTGCCGGACGGGTCGACCCGGGGTCCGTACGAGGCGTGGACGACCCTGGCCGCGATCGCAGCCGTGACCGAGCGCGTGGAGATCGGGCCGCTCGTGGCGTCGACGGGCTTCCATGCGCCCGCGATGCTGTCCAAGCAGGCCGCGACGGTCGACGCGATCTCGCAGGGAAGGCTGATCCTCGGACTCGGCGCGGGCTGGAACCGACGTGAGTTCGACGCCTTCGGCTTCGCCTACGACCGGCGCGTCTCGCGCTTCGAGGAGGCGCTGGCGATCATCGCGCCGCTGCTGCGCCAGGGTCGGACCACGTTCCACGGCGACTTCTACGACGTCGACGACTGCGTGCTGGACCCGCTCCCGGTCCGCGAGGGCGGGCCGCCGATCATGGTGGGATCGAACAGCCCTCGCATGCTGAGCATCGCCTTGCCCGTCGTCGACTGCTGGAACATCTGGTGGAGCATCTACGACAACTCGGTCGAGAAGTTCGCCCAGGTGAAGGCCGAGGTCGACGCCGCCGTACCGGCGGGGCGGACCGTCGAGGCGACCGCCGCGGTCCTGGTCACGCTCCCCGGCGGTCGAGGCAGGCTGATGGGCGAGACGTACGACGCCGGCGTCACCACGGTCACCCCCGACGACCTCGTGCAGCACGTCCGGGGGTTGGCGGCGGCGGGCGCGACGCACCTGCAGCTGGTGTTGGACCCGATCACCGCCGACACCATCGACGCGATCGGGGTGGTGCTGGCCGAGCTGGACCGCTGACGTCGCCGGCTCGAGAAAGTCCCCGAGGCGATGTCGAAGAGCCCCGAAGCCGTTCGACGTACGTGCGAGAAGCAACAACCCAGCAATCATGAGGAGTGTTCGAGATGCCCCGTTTCATGGGATTCGTGAGGATGGAAGAGGGCGTCGGGACGCCGCCGCAGGCGTTGTTCGACGCGATGGACGTCTACATCGGTGAGCAGGCCGCCAAGGGCGTGTTCCTCGACGGGGGCGGGCTCTACGGCTCCGAGGACGCCGTGAACTTCGTGGTCCGTGACGGCGAGGTCAGCCGGGTGGACGGGCCGTACGCCGAGGCCAAGGAGGTCGTCGGCGGGTGGGCGATCTTGCAGTACGACTCGCTCGAGGCGGCCGCGGCCGACCAGCGCGAGTTCGCCGAGCTGCACGCGAAGCACTGGCCCGAGGTCACCGTGATCTCGACGCTGCGCCAGATCTCCACGGGTCCGGACGCGCCCGACGCCTGAGCGTCGCTCACTACGCTGGCTTCGTGCCGGCAGAGTCGAGGACGGGCGATCCGACGGAGGTCATCGTCGCCGCGTGGCGGGCCGAGTCGGCCCGCCTCGTCGGCGCCCTCACCCGGATGACCCGTGACGTGGAGCTCGCCGAGGACCTCGCGCAGGACGCCCTCGTGGCCGCGCTCGAGCAGTGGCCCACGGCCGGCGTACCGGCGAGCCCTTCGGCGTGGCTGATGACGATCGCGAAGCGGCGCGGCATCGACCACTTCCGGCGCGCCGACAACCTCCGGCGCAAGCTCGCGGACCTCGAACGCGGCAGTGGAGAGGAGGAGGTGGAGATGCCCGACCTCGACGCCCAGGTCGACTACATCGAAGACGATGTCCTGCGGCTCGTCTTCCTGTCCTGCCACCCGTCCCTGACCGCCGAGTCCCGCGCCGCCCTGACGCTGCGCCTGGTCGGAGGGCTGACCACCGCCGAGATCGCCCGCAGCTTCCTGGTCAGCGAGGCCACGATGGGCCAGCGCATCTCGCGAGCCAAGAAGACGTTGGCCGAGGCCCCCTTCGAGCTGGACCTCCCCACAGGGGCGGAGCGGACCCGCAGGCTCGATGACGTCATGGCCGTGATCTACCTGATCTTCAACGAGGGCTACACCGCCACCGCCGGCGCTGACTGGATGCGCCCCGACCTGGCGAACGAGGCGATGCGGCTGGCGCGGATGCTGGCCGCCCTGACCCCGGACGAGCCCGAGGTGCTCGGGCTGCAGGCGTTGCTGGAGCTCCAGGGGTCGCGAATGGCCGCCCGCGTCGACCAGGACGGTGGACCGGTCCTGCTGGAGGCACAGGACCGGACGCTGTGGGACCAGCTGCTGATCCGGCGCGGGATGGCCGCCCTGGGCGAGGCCGAGCGGCTCGCCGCGGGTGGCACGCCGGTCGGGAAGTACTTCCTGCAGGCCTCGATCGCCGCTCAGCACGCCCGGGCTGCCACCGCCGAGGACACGAACTGGCGCCGGATCGCTCAGCTGTACGACGTTCTGTCCGACGCCGCCCCGGGGCCGGTCGTCGAGGTCAACCGGGCCGTGGCGCACGGGCGGGCGTTCGGCCCCGATGCGGGTCTGGCCGTGCTGGACGACCTGAAGGCGGGCGCTCTCGAGGACTCGCCGCTCGTGCCGAGCGTGCGTGGTGACCTGCTCGAGCGGGCAGGGCTTCACGCGCCCGCGGGCGAGGCGTTCGCCGAGGCGGCTGCGCGCACCAGGAACGAGAGCGAGCGCGCAGTCCTGCAGCGCAGGGCCGAGCTGAACCTGACGCGCGCCTCGAACCCGTCCTGAGCGGGAGCGCTGGCTCACACGCTGAACAGGAGCAGCAGCCCGCCGACCGTGTAGCCGACCATCAGCACCAGCATCGCCACCTGCCCCCGCGCCCGGTGCCCCTCCGGGAGCAGCCGCACAGCCCGGTCGTGCGCGGCCACCACCGCCACCACGTGCCCGGCGAGGACGAACCCGACCTTGAGCGTGGCGAGCAGGCTCGGATGCATCGACAAGAAGTAGCTGACGGTCCAGTCGGCGGTGCCCAGGTAGTTCGCGTCCCCGGTCACCAGCGGGTCGGACAGGAAGATCAGGTACGCCTGCCCCGACTCGAGCAGCAGGGTCAGGTAGTGCGCGGCGACGTACCCCACGCCGATCGGCACCAGGGAATGCGCCATCAGCCGCGGCAACGTTCGCCGCTCGGCCCGTGACAGCCCGGTGCCCACGACCGCCGCCACCGTGAACGTCACCGCCACCAACGCCACGAATCCGAGCAGCACCAGGCTGTCGCGCAGCGTCGGGTCCAGGACGCCGGGTGCGCTGGTGCGCCGGATCCAGAAGAACGAGCGGCTGAAGCTGTCGTACGCCGTGGAGCCGAGCAGCACGGCGACCAGCGCGACCAGACCCCGCTCGGCGGCCACCGTGTCGAGGCTTGCCAGTGGGCTCCGCAGCACCACCCGGCTGCGGCCCTGAGCGTCGCCGCCGCGGCCCCACGGCGACAGCTTCGCCACCAGCCCGAACCACGCCTCGAACGGGTCCGCGTAGCGGAAGAACCGGTCGCCGAACAGGGTCGCACCGACCAGCATCACCGCCGCGTACAGCAGCGCCCAGGTGACGACGGTCGAGACGTACTCCGCGGCCGGGTTGACCAGCTCGGTCCAGACGAACGCGAAGAGCCCGACGGCCGCGGGCCAGTAGCCGAGCCACGTCGGGTACTCGGCCGCGCCTCGGTCGGGCGGGCTGCGCAGCAGCCAGGAGACCCCCACATGAAGGGTCCGCATCGGCGACAGCAACGGCCAGACGTCGCCGAGGAGGAGCGAGAGCGGGACGAGGCCGACCCACAGGTAGATGTAGAAGACGCCCAGCGCCGGATTGGCGGGCGCGTCGTTGCCGGCCACGGCAGCCCACCCGGCGTACGCCGTGACGACCAGGCCGACCACCCGGACCGCGCCACGCAGCCACGGTGAGTCGACGAGCGAGCCGAGCCAGGGAGGCATCGCCCGGCCCGCCGTCGCGCCGTCGAGCCGCGGCGTCCGCCACGCGAAGATCAGGACGACGAACGACGCCGCGAGCGCCACCCCCGCGCCGACGACGACGAACGACAGCGGGATGGGCAGGTCGGCCGCTCCGCCGATGCCGTGGGCATCGACGGAGTGGTCAGTCAGCGCCGTACCTCGTGGTCACCTGCGCACATGCGCCTGCGGCTGCAGCACGAACAACCCGCGGTCGATCGAGCTGACCGCCACGAACTTCTCGCCCCGGTAGTACGGGTAGTTGCTCCACGTCCCGCCCTCGAACGACGCGTTGTCGTTCTCCGGGTAGAGGTCGAAGTAGGCGGCCTCCGAGAGCTTGCCGCGGTCGAGCTTGGACAGGTCGTAGATCCGCAGGCCCGAGGTGTAGTTGGAGTGGTAGGAGCGGTTGCCCTTGGTGTACTGGTTGTGGTCGATCGACGTCGTGCGGTTGTCGAAGACGCCGGCCACCTTCGGCGAGTCGAGGTCGCGCACGTCCCACACCCGGGTGCGGGTCTTGGTGCCGGTGAGCTGCTCGTCGAGCTCGTCACCGTGGATGTAGAACTCCTGGTCGGCGTCGAGCCAGCCCTGGTGGCTGTAGCCGTCGTTGCCGTAGAACACCCGCGAGAGCGCGACCGGCTCCTCCTTGTCCGTGACGTCGACGATCGACAGCGTGTTCTCGATGTCCTCGATCGTGGGGCCGACGAACTCGGCGTTGGCGTTGAAGCAGATCTCGTGGCCGCGGTACGCCGCGTCCGGGCCCTCGTAGACCACGCACTGGGTGTCGTGGATGTAACCGTGGCCGTCGAAGCAGCCGGCGTACGTCGGGTCGGCCGGGTCGTCGAGGTCGACCATGTGCAGCCCGCCGGCGCAGGTGCTGGTGCCGATCAGGTAGGCGTAGCCGGTGTCCTCGTTGATGTTGAGGTTGTGGGTGTTGCCCGCCTCCGGGTCACCGCCGCCGTCGTTGATCTCGTAGAGGGCGGTCTCGTCGAACGTCACCGGCGCGCCGTGGACGCCGCGCAGCTGCGTGAGGTCGAAGACCTGCATGTCGTGGCCGTCGTGCTCGGACACGATGTAGGCGTGGTGCTCGTAGACCTTGATGTCGCGCCAGAACCCGCCGCCCTCGAGCGAGTGGCTCGGCAGCGTGCCTACGACGTCGGGCCGCTTCGGCTTGGTGATGTCGACGAACACGGTGCCCTCGGTGCCGCCCACCAGCGCGTAGTGCCGCTTGCTGCGCGGATCGGTCCAGCCCCAGATGTCGTTGACGAAGCTGAGCCCGAGGTCCTCGCGCTCGACGTGGCTGAGCAGGTCGATGCCCTGGCAGGAGAACTCCCCGGCCTTGCCGCGCTTGCACTTCTCGGCCGTCTTCGGCACCCGCTTCGCCGCCGCCGTGTCCTTCCCGGCGACCGCGGCGAACTGCTTCGCCTGGTCCGACCCCGTCGCGTTGTGCTGGTTGCCGCGCTCGGGATCACCGCCGTACGACACACCGATACCGACTGCAGCGACCAGCACTGCCACGAGAGCCGAGACCACGAGACGCAAGTTCATGAGCGACACCTTCCGAGTCGGCGCACGCCCTCGCGGCGTACTGCCAGGTGAGCCGTCCACGCTAGCCGGTGCCGTCGGAACTGTGAACCCCGGCACGCTCTTCGCCGTCATCCGCCTCGGGCGAGGCGAGGTTGTTCGGCACTCGCGCGGAGCTCGGACACTGCCCGACGCTACGGTCGAGGGACCAGCTGGCCGATGACGTGGAGGAACCTGTGGAGCACTACGACGTGCTGATCGTAGGAGGCGGCAACGCCGGGATCTCGCTGGCCGCACGGCTGCTACGAGGCGGTGTGAGGGACGTGGCTGTTGTGGAAGCACAGCCGGTTCATCGCTATCGGCCCATGCTCAACTACGTGGGGGCGGGGGAGGCGAGCATGGCGTCGCTGGAGAAGCCCGCGGCAGAGGTGGTCCCCGACGGGTGCACGTCGATCCGGGAACAGGTGGTGGCGGTCGATGCGGGCGGCCCGAGTGTGCAGACCCGGGACGGGCGGCGGATCGGCTGCTCCACGTTGGTGCTCTGCCCCGGGCTCGAAGAGGACTGGGAAGCCACGCCTGGCCTGCATGAGTCCTATGCATCCGGTTGGGCCGGGTCGACGTTCGTCGTGGACACTGCACCGCTCGTGTGGCCGGCGCTGCGGGACCTGTCCGGAGGCCGGGTGCTCTTCAGCGTGCCGCCCGAGCCTGCTCCCTGCGGTGCGACCGCGCTCAAGCCCCTCTTCATGGCGTGCGACCACTGGCGGCGCACGGGCGTGCTGAAGGACCTCGACGTCACGTTGGTCCTGCCTGGGCCATCACCGCTCGGCGTGCCGGCCGCGGACGAGCTGTTGGAGCGGACGTTGGGGTCCTACGGCGTGCAGGTCCTGCGCCGGGCCCGGGTGACGAGTCTCGATACCCGGACGGCCCACATCGCCACCCCCGATGGCGACCAGACGCTGCACGACCTCGCATTCGGGCACGTCGTCCCCCACTACCGGGCCCCTCGCTGGATCGCCGACAGCGGGCTGGCCGGCGCGTCGGCGGCTGGCCTGGTGGACGTGGACCCCGGCACCCTGCGCCACCGTCGGCACGCCGCAATCTGGTCGCTGGGTGACGTCGCGGATCTGGGCACCCGGCCCTCAGGTGGGGCCCTCCGCAAGCAGGTCGCCGTCCTGGCCCACAACATCGCCGCCGGCGACACGGCGACGTTGCAACACTATGACGGCTACACCGTCATGCCGATCACGACCGCTCGTCGTCGCCTCATGCTGGTCGAGATCGACCGCCACGGCCAGCTGACACCGTCGGTGCCGCTCCTCGACCTCGTCCGACCCCGGCGTGCCACCTGGTGGGTCGACCGCTACGCCCTGCCGATGACGTACTTCCGTCGCATCCTGCGAGGAAAGGTGTGAACGAGCCGAGTCCGCGCGGCTGATCCGGGTACGGACGGACATGGGCCCTGCCACCTACGGCCTCATCGTGACCATCGTCGTGATGGTCGGCATCGCGGTCCTCATCCTGCTGTTCGAGCGGAAGCGTGCCCGGGAGATCGAGGCCGACCTCCGCCAGCGGCCGCCCGGCGGCGACAGCGACTGAGCACCGAGACCGCTCAGCGAGGTCTAGCGTGGGAGCCGGGCAACGTTTCGTCGGTGCCGACGCGTCTGGGGGATGACGTGCCCGGGCCGCGGGTGCGGTCCACGAGGAGCAGTGATCGCATGGCCGACGAAGCCGAGTTCGACGCCTTCGTCGTCGCGCGGTCACAGGCCCTGCTGCGGACGGCTTACCTCCTCACCCAGGACGAGGGCCTGGCCGAGGACCTGCTCCAGACGGCGCTGACGAAGTCGTGGTTCGCCTGGCGGCGGATCGACGGGCCGCCGGAGGCCTACGTCCGACGCGTGCTGGTCACCACGTCCGCGTCGTGGTGGCGCCGGCGGTGGTCCGGCGAGCGACCCACCGAGACCCTGCCCGAGCGGGCTGTCGCGGTGGACGCGGCTGGCGATCAGGACCTCTGGGACGCGATCGGGCATCTGCCGCCACGGCAGCGCGCGGTGATCGTGCTCCGCTACCTCGAGGACCGCACCGAGGTCGAGACCGCCGAGCTGCTCGACTGCTCGGTCGGCACCGTCAAGAGCCAGGCATCGAAGGCCCTGGCCAAGCTCAGGGTGGACGCTGCCCTGCAGCCCGTCACCGACGAGAGGAGCCGAGCATGAGCACCGAGGAGCTCCGACGTCTCGCCACCCGCGCCGAGGGCATCGAGGGTCGGCACGCAGACCGCCTGGACGAGGTCCACGGACGGATCCGGACCGCGCGTCGCCGGCGAGCCGCGGCCGGTGTCATCGCCACCGCCGGCGCCGTGGTCGCGATCGCGGCCGCGGGTGCCGCGCTGACCAACCCGGTCGCCGACACCGACCGTGAGCCGGTCGACCGGACGCCGGACCCGAACCCGACCGAGACCGACGTGGCTGTGCCCGAGGGCCAGACCACGATCGTCCCCGACTACGGCGCGGACGACATCGAGGGCTGGCACGTGTCGGGTGGGGACACCAACCAGGCGCCCGGTGACACCGATCTCGCCGCGGTGGTCGAGGCGCGCGGGCTCGACGGCGGCCAGTCCTACGTCGAGCAGTACTGCCACGGTGACCCGGGCACCTGGTGGGTGCTGACCTACGACCTCGACGGGGTCGAAGGAACCGTCGAGGAAGGCCCGGAGAACGGCAACCGCGCCCGGTTCGGGCAGTGCGACACGGACGCGCCCAAGTCCTTGCCACCCGCGACCCAGGACATCGACCCCGGAGGGCGCTCCCTCTACGGGAGCTCACCGGGCACCTACCCGTTCCGGATGTTCGTCACCGACCCGATCTCGGAGGCCGCGCAGCAGTGCCTGGTGTTCCCGGCCGACGTCTACGCGTGCCTGGCAGAGCACCAGGTGCTGCCCCTGGCCCGGAGCGACGCCACGTTCGGATTCGGCGTCTACGAGCACACGCGCGGTCCGTTGGTCCTGCGCGGGATGGGGGGCTCGCTCGGCCACGAGGCACTGGCGATCGGCGGCGGCGTCGAGTACCTGATCGATCGCGCCGTGGTCGCCGCTCCGGGCGCCGAGCGGCTGGTCGTCGACCTGCCGGCCAGCGACCGGCAGCGAGTCGTCACCGTGGTCGAGACCGAGACCCCGGCGGTCCGGCGCTGCGCCGATGACATCGACATCGAGGTCGTCGACGCGGACAGCGAGCGACGCCACCAGGAGACGTTCCAGAGGCGTTGCGTCCCGAGATTGCGGGTCCTGCTGGACCGCGAGCAGGTGGCGGAGGATCGGGAGTTCTACATCGGGTCGCGACAGACCCGAGTAGGACCCGGCGCCCACGAGGTCGTCGTCGAGGTGGTCAAGAACGACCCCAGCTACGTCCAGTACGCCGTGCTGATCTGGGAGGAGCGCGCATGAACGTGCGCCGCCTCGGTCTGCCGCTCGCCGCGGGCCTCTTCGTGCTGGCGGGGTGCAGCGAGGAGCCCGTGGCCGACGACGGGGAGCCGCAGGACGAGCCTTCGTACACCACCCTGATCGACAGCGACGCCGATCCCGACCAGATTGAGGGCGAGCCGGGCCACTACGCGATGACGGCACGCGGGCACGAGGAGTCGGCACCCCTCGCCGTCGTCGACGTCCCCGCGGGCTTCACGAACTTCGGCGCGTTCGCGATGTGGCCGCAGGAAGTCGCAGCAGAGATCGGGGAGCCTTACCAGGCCATCCAGTACTGGACCGTCTACGGCGTCCACCCCGACCCCTGCCGGCACCGGGGCGCCGCCCCGGAGCTCGGCGGGTCGGTCGTGGATCTCGCCGGAGCACTCGAGACCCAGCGGGTCACCACGATGTCGTCCGTGCCGCAGCAGGTCTCGCTCGACGGGCACGACGCCGTCTACGTCGAGGTCACGATCCCCAGCACGATCGACTTCGGACGGTGTGGCGAGGGCTATCTCCAGGTCTGGGACGGCGTGGAGAACGACAGCCAGCACGCGTGGAACGCGCCCGGCCTCGATCGGCTCTGGATCGTCGACGTCGACGGAGTCCGCGTGGTGCTCCTCGCCAGCACCTCCCCTGACGCGACCGACGCCCAGGCGGACGCCCTGGAAGACATCATCACGTCGGTGCGCTTCGTCGAGCAGACCTGAGCCGCTCGTAGAACGGCGCGTGGTGGGCGACGTAGGCCGCCGCCCGTTCGCTCAGCTCGTCGGGCACGGGCTCGGACGACGTCTCCACGAAGCCAGTGGAAGCCGCTGCCTTCTCGTGCCAGCGCGAGAACGGCGCCCAGTCGGGCATCGAACCGGCCTCCCACTGCAGTGCGTCGGGCAGGAAAGGGATGCCGACGGCGTCGCAGTACGCCGCGACGGTGGCCGCCGGCGACGACGACAGCTCGTCACCGTCCACCAGGAATGGCCGCTCCCCCGTCGCGACGGCCACGGCGTCATCCAGCTCCGACAGGTGCTCGAAGCCCATGGCGCCGAGCAGGGCGTCCGGGTGGAGCCGCAGGTACGACGCGACGACCGCCACCGGTGAGCGGACGAGGACCGCGTGGGTGGCGGCGCGCAGGAAGGAGGCGTCCGCGAGGACGCCCGGGTAGCGGTAGTCCGTCGTCTCCTTGCAGAAGACCGGCCCGGACCCGGCCAGCTCCAGCAACGCCCCGATCACCTCGGCCTCCGAGGTGCACCTGGTCTCGCCGACGTCGACGCTGCCGTGGAACCCGACGCGCGAGAACGGCTCGTGCACCACCGTCAGGTCGCCGCGCTCCGCCATCGTCCGCAGGAACACCGTGGAGCGCGACCGGGGCACGCACCACAGCGCCAGCAGCCGTCCACCCACCCTGGCACCGTACGTCGAGGCGGGGTCAGGCGTCGTCCAGCAACCGCACGATCGCCGCGCCGGCGTCCTCGGTGGAGGCGGTGCCGCCGAGGTCGCGGGTGCGCGTGTCGGGATCGGCGAGCGACGCCTCGACCGCCCGCATCACGCGCGCCGACGCATCGGCGTGGCCGAGGTGGTCGAGCATCATCGCGGCCGACCAGACCGCGGCGACCGGGTTGGCGACACCCTGGCCGGCGATGTCGGGTGCGGAGCCGTGCACCGGCTCGAACATCGAGGGGTGCTCGCCGGTCGGGTCGAGGTTCGCCGACGGCGCGACGCCGAGCGAGCCGGAGACCGCGGCGGTCAGGTCGGACAGGATGTCGCCGAACAGGTTGCTGGCGACGACCACGTCGAGGCTCGCCGGGGCGGAGACGACCCGCGCGGCGAGGGCGTCGATGTGCTGCTGGTCCCACTCGACGTCCGGGTAGTCCTCGGCGACGTCGCGCACCACCTCGTCCCAGAACGGCATGGTGTGCACGATCCCGTTCGACTTCGTGGCCGAGGTGAGGTGTCCCTCGCGCGAGCGGGCGAGGTCGAACGCGAACCGCACGATCCGGTCGACGCCCACACGTGTGAAGACCGACTCCTGCACCGCCAGCTCGTCGGGGAAGCCGCGGTTGAGCCGGCCTCCGATCTCGCTGTACTCGCCCTCGACGTTCTCGCGCACGACGACCAGGTCCATCTCGGCCGCGCCCCGCACGGGCGAATCGACGCCGGTCATCGCGCGCGCCGGGCGCACGTTCGCGAACTGCCGGAACGCGCGCCGGATCGGGATGAGCAGCCCCCACAGCGACACGTGGTCGGGCACTCCGGGCCACCCGACGGCGCCGAGCAGGATCGCGTCGAACGACCGCAGCGTGTCGATCGCGTCGTCCGGCATCATCGCGCCGGTCTCGGCGTACCGCTGGCACGACCAGTCGAGCTCGTCGTACTCCAGTGACACGTCGTACGACGGCGCGACGGCGTCGAGCACCGATCGCGCCACCCGGATGACGTCGTGCCCGATCCCGTCGCCGGGGATGACGGCGATCCGGTGCTGGTTCCCCATCAGAGGATGATCGGGATGAGCAGCGGCAGGAGCAGCAGGATCAGGATCGCCCCGAGCACGTCGAAGCTGACGCCGGACCGGATCATCTTCGTGATCGGCACCGCCCCCGACCCGTAGACGATCGCGTTCTGCGGCGTCGACACCGGGAGCATGAACCCGAAGGATGCCGCGAACGTCGCGGCCAGCGCTGGTGTCAGCGGATCGACCCCGGCAGCTTGCGCCAGCGGCAGGATGATCGGGACCACGACGGCGGCCGACGCGGTGTTGGACGTCGTCTCGGACACCAGGATCGCCAGAACCACCGCGAAGATCGTGATCGCGACCGCACTGGTGATGCCGAGCGCGTTGTAGCTGCCCTTGCCGATCGTCTCGGCCAGCCCGCTGTCCTGGAGCAGCGCACCGAAGATGACACCGCTGCCGAACAGCACGATCGTGCCCCAGTCGATCTTGGCCGCGTCGCCCCAAGTGAGCGTGAACTCCCGCTTCCCCCAGTGGGTGGGGAGGATGAAGAGCAGCGAGGCGCCGATGATGGCGACCACGCCCTCGTCGAGCCGGGTCGAGATGGTCGTGTACGCCGACGAGTCGCCGCCGGCGACCAGCGCCACGATCCCGGGCAGGATCCACAGCGCGACCGTGATGACGAACGCGACGAGCGTGTTCTTCTCGGCCCGCGACAGCGGACCCATCCGCTGCCGCTCGGATGCCACGTACTCGGCGACGCCCGTGAGGTGCCGGATCTCCGGCTTGTTGAGCAGCAGCAGGACCACCGCCAGCGCTACGAACATCAAGGCGCAGACGGGGAAAGCGATCGCCATCCACTGCGCGAAGGGGATCGCCTCGCCGGTCGCCTGCTCGATCAGCTCGCGACCGATCAGGTTCGGCGGGCTGCCGACCGGGGTCAGCAGGCCGCCCACGCTGGCGCCGTACGCCAGCATCAGCATGATCGCGAAGCCGACGCGCAGCCGCGTCGGGTCGAAGCCCTCGAGCGACTCGCCGTTCTCGATCCGCTGCTCCTGCACCAGGTTCGCGATCACGGTGAGGATGCCGAGCGCGGTGGGCAGCAGCATTGCGACGGTTGCCGTGTTGGAGACGAACGCCGACAGCAGGCTGGTGATGACTCCGAACGCGATGATCACGCGGGTCGTGCTCTGGCCGACGCCCGGGATCGCCAGGATCCGGAACGCGAACCGCCTCGCGAGGCCGTGCTTCAGCATCGACTGCGCCAGGATGAACGCCCCGATGAACGTGAAGATCGTCCCGGAGCCGAACGGCGCGAGGACCGCGTCGGCGCCGTCCTCACCACCGACGCCGAGCAGGATCAGGATCGAGGCGCCGAGCATCCCGGAGACCGGGATCGGGATCGGCTCGGTGATCCACGCGACGATGACGCCGCCAAGAACCGCGGCCACCGTGTGCTGCGTCTGCGGCAGGTCGAGCGGCAGCAGGAACAGCACGATCGTGGTGGCCGGCGCGAGGATGAATCCCAGCGTGCGCCGCCTCCGCTCGAACCGCTCCTCACGCTCCGACAGCTGTTGCTCGGCAACACCCTTGTACGTCGATCCGCCGAGCAGCTCCTGCTCGACATCGACGCGTTGGGTGTCGCCCGGCGTGGCCGGCTTGCTGGTCCCGGACGTGGGCACAAGAACCTCCCGACTTCGCCCCCCGCGCCCGGCACGTTACCGAATGGGCGCCCGAGCGCCCTCACCCCAGAGGCTGAGATGCGGCTCAGGCGTCGTCGTTGAGGCGCAGCGTCTGGAGCCGCCGCCCGGCGTACCAGGTGGTGCCGAGCGTGACCACGAGCAGCAGCACCAGGCCGGTCGTGAAGCCGACGGCAGCGCCGATGCCGAGTCGGTGGGCGCCGTCGCCGAAGACCTGCTCGACGACCGACATCGACCACTGCTGGATGCTGAGGTCCTGGGCGCCCGGGACGAGCCCGCCGACGAGGGACTCCCAGATCAGGGCGTAGATCAGGCCGATGACGACGGCGTTCTTGGTGATGACCGAGAGCATCAGGAACAACGCGCAGTAGGCCACGCCGGCCGCGAACGCCCCGACGGCGTACGAGACGGCGACCGAGCCGAGGGTGCCGGTCAGGACCACGCCGGCGATCGCGACGGGGAGCGCGCCGAAGGCCGCGACGACGCCGATCGCGACGACCAGCTTGGTCACGACGATCGAGTAGCGGTTGAGCGGCTTCGCGAGGAGGTAGACGATCGAGCCCTCGTCGATCTCGGGGCCGATCGCGCCGGTGCCGGCGATCAGACCCAGCAGCGGCATCATGATCGCGATCCCGAACGCGCCGAGCAGGTCGGCGGACAGTCCGCCCTCGAGCTCTGCCGCAATGCCGGAGTCGAGGCCGGCGAGGATCCGGGCGAGGGTGCAGAGGCCGAGCAGCGCGAGCGGCAGCAGCATCAGCAGCAGGGTGCGCTTGCGACCGAGCAGGCTCTTGGCGGTCAACCGGGCCACTGTCGCGTTCATCAGATAGTCACCGGTTCACCAGGTAGGAGAAGACGGACTCGAGGGACTCGTCGGCCGGTCGGACCTCGAGCAGCCGGATGCCGCGACGCGACGCGACCTGCGGGAGCGCGTGGACGAACGCCGCGAAGTCGGTGGCCTGCACGAACACCGCTGTGCCGTCGATGCCGTCGGGGATCAGCTCCACGGCGGACGTGCTGGCCTCGGCGATCACCGCCGAGGCGAGGGCGCGGTTGTCGGAGGAGCGGATCGTGTACTGGTGAGGACGCGCCGTCATCAACCGGCGGATCTCGCGGAAGTCTCCCGAGGCGGCGTGGCGGCCGGCCACCATCACCTCGATCCGGCCGGCGATCTGCTCGACCTCCTCAAGGATGTGGGAGCTGAACAGGATGGTGCGGCCCTGGTCGCCGAGCTCGTGGAGCAGCTCCATCAGGTGCAGCCGCTGCCGAGGGTCCATCCCGTTGAAGGGCTCGTCGAGCAGCAGCACCGTCGGGTCGTGCACGATCGCGGTGGCCATCTTGATCCGCTGCTTCATGCCCTTGGAGTAGGTGCGGATGTCGCGGCTCTCCGCGTCGGCCATCTCGACCGTGTCGATGGCCCGGCGCGCGGCCGACTCGGGGTCGGCCAGCTTGTGGAGCTTGGCGTTGGCGAGCACGAACGACCAGCCGGTGACGGCGTCGTACATCTCCTCGCGCTCGGGCACCAGTCCGATGTCGCGGTAGATCTCCGGGTCACGGTAGAGCGGCCGGTCGTCGAGCGTCACGGTGCCGGCGGACGGCGCCAGGAATCCGGCCATCAGGTGGATCAGGGTCGACTTGCCGGCGCCGTTGGGGCCGAGCAGCCCCGTCACACCGGGACCGAGCCGCATCGTGACGTCGTTGACGGCCACGACGTTGCCGTACCAGCGCGAGACCTGCTCCAGGACCAGGGTGCTCATGCCAGCGCCTTCCGGTAACGGGCCAGGAGGGCGGCGTAGCTGCCGAGCACCAGCACCGCCGCGACCAGGCAGAAGACCAGCCCCATCGTGAAGCCCTCGGGCGGGGTGGCCATCACCGACGTGCCGCCGAGCGGTGCGGCCACGATCCCGTCGACCAGCGAGAACGGCGAGATCAGGCCGGCGTACCCCGCGAACGTGTCGTTCCCGAACTCCTCAGCGAGGCCGCGCACGGTCGCCTGGATGCCCGAGAGGACCAGCATCACGCCGACCACGGCGGCGACGCCGAGCCCGCGACGTGGGGTCATGGCGGCGACGACCAGGCCGATCCCGGCGAGGACCACGGCGAGGATCGCGGCGCCGGCGAGCGAGCGGAGGTAGTCGGGCAGCTGCTCGTCGATCGGCAGCTTCGCCAGCAGCGCGCCGGCGAACAGCAACGTCAGCGGCAGCGCCATCAGGACGAACAGCGCGGTCGCAAGCCCGGCGTACTTCGCCTGGACGTACTGCTGCCGGCTCAACGGACGCGAGAAGTAGAGCGGAGCCACCCGGAACCGCAGGTCGCGCGACATCGCCGCCGGCGACTGCGAGCCCAGGAAGATCGTGACCGCGACCTGGAGCGCGAAGACGTAGCCGGTGTAGTCGAGCGGCAGCTGGTCGAACCCGAAGTAGCCGGTGACGATGCCGATCGTGACGGCCGGCAGGACCATGATGCCCAGCAGGAGGAACGGCATCACCTTCGAGCGGGCCGACCGACCGAGGCCGAACGCCCCGCGGAGGGTGTCGACGTAGAGCGAGCGCCGGATGTACGCCGCACCGTGGCGGGGGCCGTCGTAGTGGCGGTATCCGATGTCGTGGATCGCGCCGGCGGCCCCGGTCGTCTGCTCAGACATCCGTGCCACCGCCGATCGGGGCCCCGATCGAGGACTCGGTGAAGATCTCGGTCATCCGGTGCCGCTGGCGCTCCATCCGCACCAGTCCCAGGCCCAGCTCGGCGACCGCGTCGCGGACCGCGTCGTACGCCGTGACGTCGTCGACGTCGACGTGCAGCAGTCCCCCGTGCAGCTGCACGCCGACGCCACGTTCTCCGAGCCGGGCCACCAGCGCGGCCGGGTCGCCGTCGACCTCGACCGCGACCACGGGCGTCTGCTCGGTCACCGACGCGGTGGTGGAGTGCCGCAGCAGCCGGCCACCGTCGATCACCACGATCCCGTCGCAGACCCGCTCGAGCTCGCCGAGCAGGTGGGAGGTCACGATGACCGAGATCCCGAACTCGTTGCCGATCCGGCGGATCAGCTCCAGCATGTCGTCGCGGCCGGCCGGGTCGAGGCCGTTCGTCGGCTCGTCGAGCAGCACCAGCCCCGGGTCGTGCACCAGCGCCTGGGCGAGCTTGACCCGCTGCCGCATGCCGGTGGAGTAGCCGCCCATCGGCCGGTAGCGCTCCTCGTAGAGGCCGACGTGCCGCAGGATGTCGGCGGTGCGCTCGCGCGCCGCCGTCTGGGGCAGGCCGGACATCCGGGCCATGTGGACGACGAACTCGGTCGCTGCGACGTCCGGCGGCAGGCAGTCGTGCTCGGGCATGTAGCCGACCCGCTCGCGGATCTCCGGGCCGTGGGTCGCGACGTCGAGGTCGAGCACCTCGGCGGTGCCCTCGGTGGCGGGGAGCAGCCCGAGCAGGATCTTGAGCAGGGTGGACTTGCCCGCGCCGTTGGCGCCGACAAGGCCGGTGATGCCGGCATCGACGTCGACCGACAGGTCGTCGAGCGCCGTGATGCGGCCGAACCGCATCGTCAGCCCCTGGGTCTGGATCACGTCGTCACCGTGCCACAGGCCCGGCCGGTCGGACACCGTCCAAAGTCGGGTTCAGGGACATCCCATGGTCGACCCTGAGCCCGGTCACTCGTCGACCCACTCGAGGAGGTCGCCCGGCTGGCAGTCGAGCACCCGGCACATGTTCTCCAGCGTGCTGAAGCGCACCGCCTTGGCGCGGCCGTTCTTGAGCACCGCGACGTTGGCCGGCGTGAGGCCGATCTGCTCCGCGAACTCCCCCACGCTCAGCTTGCGCCTCGCGAGCTCGACGTCGATCCGCACGACGATCGGCACTCAGATCACCCCCTCCAGGTCGGCGCGCAGGGTCGTGGCCTGCTTGAGCAGCGCCCGCATCACGATCATCAACAGGAGGAAGACGGCTCCCGCGAGCAGCAGGATCGCCAGCAGCAGCGGCGTGCCGGGGTCGTCGGCGTCGAGCACGATGAGGAGGGACAGCCCGGCCCAGACGAGCCACCCGACCACGAGGGCGCCGACGATCCCGTCGACCCAGCGCATCGCCTGGTCGGTGAAGATCCGGTCCTGGCGGACCATCCCGAGCAGCATCCAGGTGCAGACGATGACGACCTGGGCACAGACCAGCTCGGCCTCCAGCACCCCGAGCAGCACCCAGCGCCGCCACCCCAGGTCCGGGTTCTGCTCGGCCCGGTAGTCGAGCGTGCCGGGCACGCTCATGAGCTGCAGCACCAGCACCGCCAGGAACGCCATCACCAGCAGGACCCGGAGCAGCAGCACCACCCGTCGCGTCGTCATCATGTGCCGACTATCGGTTACTATCTATCGATTGTCAATCGATACCTGTCGGTTTTCATGACTTTGTAGGAGTCGGACCCAGATCGTCCGGATTCCACCGTAGGTTCCGGGCATGGACATCACGCCGAAGCTCGACCTGGTCATCATCGACTGTCCCGACGCGCAGGTGCTCGCCGAGTTCTACGCCGGCATCCTCGGCTGGGGGATGGAGGACGGGGCGACCCGCGACTGGGCCACCCTCGTCCCGCCGGGAGGCGGCATCACGCCTGACAACCCCGACGGCCGGACCACGCTCGCGTTCCAGCGGATCGACGACTGGGTCGAGCCCACCTGGCCCGGCGGCGCGCACCCGCAGCAGCTGCACCTCGACCTCGCCACGCCCGACCTGGACGCCTCCGAGCAGGCTGTGCTCGCCTCGGGTGCGCGCAAGCACGACCACCAGCCGTCGAAGAACGACGGGTTCCGGGTCTTCCTCGACCCGGCCGGGCACCCGTTCTGCCTCATCCGCGGCTGACCGAGGAGCGCGCAGGACACCGCCGGACGACGTACGAACCGACGACCGGAGCACCGGCTCGTACGACGTCCCGCGCCCCCGAGGCTGAGTGTCAGCTGACCTTCGCGTGGAAGGTCGGGAACGGGTAGATCGTCGCGCCGGTCCCCTGGGACGGCTCGACGCCCACCCCGGTGACGCCACGGTCCAGCCGTCGCATGACGACGACCAACGGGACCGCGGAGAGCAGGGTGTATCCCCAGACGGCAGCAGCCACGGCCGTGGCGGCGCTGGTGTCGGAGACCAAGGCCCAGCGGGTCGCGAGCAGCACGCCGGCGACCATCACCGAGAGGACGGCGAGGGCGACGGCGCGGATCGACCGGGACGTCTGCGTCACGTCGGCGGCGTCGGCCGCGATGTCGAGGCTCATGGGGGGTCTCCTGAGACGGGGGGGTGTGCCAGGTGGGGGCAACCGTAGACGGCCGAGGGCCGATCTGTCCGGAAAATGCATGAACCCGCAACACCTGACGCAGCGCCTGCCGACCCACGTATCGTGCCCGCGTGACCGCCACGCGGCCTGGTGACCGCCGGATCCTCGGCGTCACCGGTGCGCCCGGCGTCGGCAAGACGACGTACGCCCTGGCCCGGGTGGCGGCGAGCGACGTCCCGGCGGCGTACGTGCCGATGGACGGCTTCCACCTCGCCGACGCGTCGCTCAGGGCGCTCGGCCGGCTGTCACGCAAGGGCGCGCCCGACACGTTCGACGCGTGGGGCTACGCCGCGCTGCTGCGACGGTTGCGCGACGAGCGCGACCACGTCGTCTACGCGCCCGGGTTCGAGCGGGACCTCGAGCAGCCGATCGCCGGTGCGCTGTGCGTGCCGCCGGAGGCGGAGCTCGTCGTCACGGAGGGCAACTACCTCCTGCTCGACGAGCCGGGCTGGCGAGCGGTCCGCGACCAGCTGGACGAGGTGGTGCACCTGGTCACCGACGACGACCTGCGGCGCCGGCGGCTCGTCGCCCGGCACGTCCAGTTCGGCAAGGCGCCCGCCGAGGCCGAGGCCTGGGTGGTGCGCGTCGACGATGCCAACGCGGCGCTCGTCGCGGCTGCGGCCCACCGGGCCGACCGCGTCGTGGAGCTGCCCGTCAGCCGACCCTGAACGTGACCCAGGTCGACTTCAGCCCCAGGGCGGAGCGCATGGAGTCGCCCGAGACGGTGACCCGGCCGTGCGCGCCGACCAGGCGCAGCTCGACGACCCGGCCGCCCCACTGGCCGTTGCCGTCCCGGGACCGCACGACGATCCGCCGCAGGTTGCCGATCGACGGGAAGGCTCGCTCGAACCGCCGGTCGGTCACGGTCAGTGTCCAGTCGTGGTTCGGGTTGCCCGACCAGTCGTCGTACGGGTCGGGCTGCGCGGTCAGGTAGGGCATGCCGCCGTCGACGGTCCAGCCGCCGCTGCTCGAGCCGAACTGCGTGAACGCCGGCTCACCGTCGTGGCGCAGCACGAGCCGGCGGGTCGCCACGATCGCGTCGTCGGCGGCCGGGTGCTCGGCAGCGGCACCGCCATAGACCTGGCACGACCAGGTGTCGCAGATGTCGTACGCCGAGGAGCGCGGGTGGTTGCGCTCGTACGCCGCATAGGTGCGCGCGGCCACCGACTGGGCGCGGACCGCGGCGGCGCTCCACAGGGCGGGGATCTCCAGCGGCACCACGCCGCGGAGGTAGGCCTCGACGGCTCAGCCGGTTGACGGTCACCAGCCCAGGGCTGCCCGGCGGCTGGACCGCGGTGAGCCGGCCGCGATAGGCGCGCGCCCCGGTCGGTGTCACGAGCGTCACCGGCGCACCGCCGGCAGCGAAGGATCCAGCACCGTCGAGCACACGCCAGCGGCGCCACCGCTCGCGGAGGAAGCTGACGCGGTAGCTGCCGTCGGCACGGATCACCCGCCACCGGGTGGCACCGTTGTCCGGCAGCGCGAGGGTCTCGCCCGACCCTCCGTCGCGCACGGTCAACCCGTCGCGGGCCCGGACGACCAGGTCGTCGGTGGTGTCGGCGGTGAGCAGGACCGTGATCCGGCCGCGCGCCTGGCCCCAGGTGGTCCCGGGGTAGTAGAACTCCGCGATCCCCCGGAAGCCGAGGCCTTCGCGGGCGGCACCCTCCGCGCCGTACTGCGACATCCCGCGGCCATGCCCGTAGCCGTGTCCCTTGACCGTGATCTCCGCCTGCTTCGGGACGTCCCAGGCATCGGCCGCGTGCGCCGGAGGCGCCAGGACCACCGCGACGGCGATCCCGCAGGCGGAGACCAGGAGGGAGCGCATCCGCCGAGGATAGGTCGTCAGCCGGCGGACCTGATCCGGAACAGCGAGGACTTCAGCCCGAAGGTCGACACGAAGCGGTCGACGCCGACCGAGTAGGTCCCCGGCTGGGACCCGCCCTCGGTGGTGACCTGGAGGTCGGTCACGCGCCCGCCCCAGGTGCCGTTGCCGTCGCGCTCCACGATCTCGATGGCCGTGAGGTTCTCGAGCCCGTAGAGCTTCTCGATCTTCGCGGCCGAGACCCGGACCCGCCACCCGTAGTAGTCCGACGAGGTGCCCTCGAAGACGTCTTCCTTCGCCGGCAGGTAGGGGCGATCGCCGTCGACGGTCCACCCCCCGTTGCTGGCGGAGTACTGGGCGAACGCGAGGTCACCGGCGTAGGTGAGGACCCGCCTGGCAGTGCCCGTCACGGCCCGCGTGGTGGCCCGGTGCTCGGCGCTCACTCCGTCGTAGGCCTGGCAGGCGGAGGTGTCGCAGAGGTCGAAGCTGCGGCTGCGCCACTGCGAGCGCTCGAAGGCGGCGTAGGTGCGAGCGGCGACCGCTTGGGCCCGCAGCGCCTGCTGCGGCCAGCCCGCCTGCATCTCGGCGGGCACGACCCCGCGCAGGTAGGACTCCAGCGGCAGCACGTTGACGGTGATCCGCTGCCCGCTGCTGCGGACGCTGCGGAGTGCGCCGCGGTAGCGGGCGGCACCGTCTCGGGTACGCAGCGTGAGCGGGGTCCGGCCGGCCGAGAACTGGACCGGGCCGCGGATCCGTCGCCAGACCCGCCAGGTGCTCGCTCGGTAGGAGACGACGCTCGTGCGGCCGTCGAGCACCGCTCGCCACTGCCGGGCCCGAGGGACCGCCGGACGCCGGGTCCGACCGCTCGTGAGCGCCGTGACCCGCAGACCGCGGACCGCGTCGATGCGCAGGTCGCGGTCGGTGTCGCGCTGGATCCGGACCCGGACATCTCCACGCTTCGTCCCGTACTGCGTGCCCGGGTAGTAGAAGCGGAGGATCTGACGGTCGGACTTGCCCTGCCGCGCGGCTGAGTAGGCGCCGTACTGCGACAGGCCCTTGCCGTGGCCGCTGCCGTGGCCGACGAGGGTGATGGTCGCGTCGTCCGGCACCGGGACGGCGGCGGCCGCCGACCGGGCTCCGCCCACGACGAGCAGCGGAGCGAGCAGGAGCGTGGCGACGGCAAGCGTGGCGGTACGGGTCCCCCGAGACATGCGGGACATCCTCACACAGCGACGCAAACCGCTCAGACGTGGTGCAGGCGGCGGGCCGCCTCGGCGATCGACCCGCTCATGGAGGGGTAGACCGTGAACGCGTGGGCCAGCTGGTCGGCCGTCAGCGACTCCGCGACCGCGATCGACACCGGGTGGATCAGCTCGCTGGCGCGCGGGCCGACGACGACGCCGCCGACGACGATGCCGGTTCCCGGCCGGCAGAACAGCTTCACGAACCCGTCGCGGACGCCCTGCATCTTCGCCCGGGGGTTGCCCGAGAGGGGCAGGGTCACGACCTCCGCCTCCATCTCGCCCGCGTCGACGGCTCGCTGGGAACACCCGACGGTCGCGATCTCGGGAGCGGTGAAGACGTTGGACGAGACCTTGCGCAGGTCGAGCGGGTGGACCGCGTCGCCGAGGAAGTGCCACATCGCGATCCGGCCCTGCATGGCCGCCACCGACGCGAGCATCAGGACGCCGGTGCAGTCGCCGGCGGCGTACACGCCCCGGGCGGAGGTGCGAGACACCCGGTCGACGGTGATGAAGCCACCCTCGTCGAGGGTGATCCCGGCCTCCTCGAGGCCGAGATCGTCGGTGTTCGGGACCGAGCCGAGGGCCAGGATGCAGTGGGAGCCCTGCACGCTGCGGCCGTCGGTGAGGTTGACCGTGACGACGTCGCCGTCGCGGGTCACCGACTCCATGCGCGACTGGGACAGCACGTTCATGCCCCGCCGGGTGAGGACCTCCTCGAGCACCCCGGCCGCGTCCGCGTCCTCGCCCGGCAGCACCCGGTCACGCGAGGAGACGAGCGTGACCGGGATCCCGAGGGCGAGGTACGCCGAGGCGAACTCGGCTCCGGTGACCCCGGAGCCCACCACGACGAGCTCGGTCGGGACCTCGATGAGGTCGTAGACCTGCTCCCACGTGAGGATCCGCTCGCCGTCGGGCTGCGCGCCGGGGAGCGTGCGCGGTGCCGCGCCGGTCGCGATCAGGACGGCGTCGGCGCGGAGCATCCTCTCCCCACCCGACCTGAGCTCGACCTCGACCCGGTCGGGACCGGCGAGCGAGCCACGGCCCTGGACGACCGTCACGCCGTCGCGCTCGAGCCGGCCCGCGATGTCACGGGACTGGTCGGTGGCGAGCTGCTTGACCCGCTCGTTGACCCGCGCCAGATCGACGCTGATCGTGGTGGCGGCGTCACCCTCGTGGTCCCGGAAGTTCACGCCGAGCTCGGAGGCCTCGCGGAGCTCGGTCATCACCTCGGCCGTGGCGATCAGGGTCTTGCTCGGGACGCAGTCGGTGAGGACGGCCGAACCGCCCACGCCGTCGGTGTCGACGACCGTGACCTCGGCCCCGAGCTGAGCGGCCACGTGGGCGGCTTCGTAGCCGCCGGGGCCACCTCCGATGATGACCACCCTGTCGGTACTCATGTGCGCACCTTCCTCATTCGCCGATCTCGCCATCGATGAGCTCCCGCACCACGTCGAGGTGGCCTGCGTGCCGCGCGTACTCCTGCAGCAGGTGGAACAGCACCCGCTCGAGCGTCGCGGGCTCGGCGCCCTCCCAGCGGCCGCCGGGGAGTCCGACCTCCGACAGGTCGTGGGTCTCCACCACCCGGGTCGTCTCCGCCGCCTGGGACTGCAGCGCTGCCAGCACGTCGGCGAGGCTCTCATCGGGGGCGACGTACCACCGGTCGTCGCGCCAGTCGGCCCACGCGTCGGGCACCGCCTGCCCCTCGAAACCCCAGATCAGCCAGCGGCGCTCCACGTGCGTGAGGTGCTTGACCAGCTCGATCGGCGTCCAGCCTGACGGCAGCCGGCTGGTCCTCAGGTCGGACTCGGCCAGGTCCTCCACCTTGCTGATGACGGTCGCCCGGAAGTAGTCGAGGTAGCCGAGGAGGACCTCCGACCGGGACTCGATCGGAAGCGTTGGCGAGGGGAACGGCAGCCCGGTCACAGGTGGATCATGTGACCGGCGATGCCATGAACGGCTTCCTTGACGGCCTCGGACAGGGTCGGGTGCGCGAACACGTTGCGCGCCACCTCGTCGGCGGTGAGGTCCCACTTCTGGGCCAGGGTCAACGCCGGAAGCAGCTCGGTCACGTCGGGACCGATCATGTGGACGCCGAGGATCTCGTTGTAGGCCGCATCCGCGACGACCTTGACGAAGCCAGCGGTCTCGCCGAGCCCCTTGGCCTTGCCGTTGGCGGAGAACGGGAACGCCGCGGTCTTGACGTCGTACCCCTTCTCCTTGGCCTGCGCCTCGCTGTAGCCGAAGGAGCCGATCTGGGGCTGGCAGTACGTCGCGCGCGGCACCATGTCGTAGTCGACCGGCATCGTCTCCTCGCCGGCGATCGTCTCGGCGGCCACCATCGCCATCGCGTCGGCGACGTGGGCGAGCATCAGCTTGCCGGTGACGTCACCGATGGCGTAGACGTGGTCGACGCTGGTGCGGCAGAACTCGTCGATCGCGATCGCGCCGCGGTCGGTGGTCTCCACCCCGGCGTTCTCGAGGCCGTAGCCCTCCAGCCGCGGCGCGAAGCCGAACGCGGCCAGCATCTTGTCGGCCTCGATCACCTGGGAGTCACCACCGTCGGCGGGGCTGACGGTGACCTTGACACCGGAGCCGGTGTCCTCGACGTTCTCGACCTTGGTCTTGAGCATCACCTTCACGCCGAGCTTCTTGTAGTGCTTGAGCAGCTCCTTGGAGACGTCGGCGTCCTCGGTCGGCACCATCCGGTCGAGGAACTCCACGATGGTGACGTCGACGCCGAAGTTCTTCATGACGTAGGCGAACTCGACGCCGATCGCGCCCGAGCCGCCGATGATGAGGCTCGAGGGCAGCTCGGCGTCGAGGATCTGCTCCTCGTAGGTGACGACGTTGTCGCTGACGCTCATGCCCGGCAGCATCCGCACGGTGGCGCCGGTGGCGATGATCAGGTCGGTACAGGTGTAGGTCGTGCCGTCCACCTCGACCTCGGTGGCCGACGTGAGCGTCCCCCAGCCGTTGATCTCGGTGACCTTGTTCTTCTTCATGAGGTAGTGGACGCCCTTGACGATGGAGTCGCTGACCTCGCGTGATCGGGCGTGGGTCGGGGCGTAGGCCATCGTCGCCTCCCCCTCGATCCCGAACTCGTCCTTGCGATGCGCCAGGGTGTGCGCCAGCTCCGCGTTCTTCAGCAGCGCCTTCGACGGGATGCAGCCGACGTTGAGGCAGACCCCGCCCCAGTACTTCTCCTCCACGACCGCGACCTTCTTGCCCAGCTGGGCCGCTCGGATCGCGGCGACGTAGCCACCGGGGCCGGCGCCGAGGACCAGGACATCGAAGTGGTTGTCGCTCACGAGGTCCACCCTAGTGACCGGTGTCGTGGGCGGCTAATGGGGCCGACGCCCCGCTAGCCTTGCCTCCCGTGACGCTGTACGCCGCCTACGGGACGAACCTCGATCCCGCCAGGATGGGCGAACGGTGCCCCCACTCACCGCTGCACACCACGGGCTGGATGACCGGGTGGCGGCTGACGTTCGGCGGCGAGGAGCACGGCTGGGACGGCGCCCTCTCGACGATCGTCGAGGACCCGATCGACCAGGTCTTCGTCGCGGTCTACGACGTCACGCGCGAGGACGAGGCCGCGCTCGACGGCTGGGAGGGCGCCGACCTCGGGCTCTACCGCAAGACCAAGGTGCGGGTCTCCACGCTGACCGGCGAGCTGCTCGTGTGGACCTACGTGCTGGACGCCTACGAGGGCGGGCTGCCCTCCGCGTCGTACCTCGGCGTGCTGGGCGACGCCGCCGAGGCGGCCGACGCCCCCGCCGACTACGTCGCCGCGCTGCGCCGTCGGCCGTGCCGGTCGACCGGGCTCTGACGGCTCCGGTCCCTAGGATGCGGGGGTGACCGACACCCAGCAGCTGGCCCGCGACGCCGCCGACACCCTGGCCCGTCTCACCGGCGTCGAGCGGCACGACCTCGCCCTCGTCCTCGGCTCGGGCTGGCTGCCCGCGGTCGACGCGCTCGGCGAGGCCACGGCCGAGATCAGCACGACGGACCTGCCGGGGTTCCATGCGGCCGGGGTGGCAGGCCACAGCGGCAAGATCCGCAGCATCAGGGCCGGGGACAAGCACTTGCTGGTCTTCCTGAGCCGCACCCACTTCTACGAGGGCAAGGGTGTCGCCGCGGTCGTCCACCCGATCCGGACCGCCGCTGCGTCGGGCTGCCGCGCGATCGTCCTCACCAACGGCTGCGGCGGCTTGAAGGAGAGCTGGTCACCCGGCACGCCGGTGCTGATCGCCGACCACATCAACCTCACGGCGACCTCCCCGATCGAGGGCGCCACCTTCGTCGACCTCACCGACCTCTACTCCAGCCGGCTCCGCGCGCTGTGCCGCGAGGTCGACCCGGGCCTCGACGAGGGCGTCTACGTCCAGTTCCCGGGTCCCCACTACGAGACGCCGGCCGAGATCGGCATGGTGCGGGCGATCGGGGGAACCCTGGTCGGCATGAGTACGACGCTCGAGGCGATCGCCGCACGGGAGGCCGGCCTGGAGGTCCTGGGCATCAGCCTGGTCACCAACCTCGCCGCCGGCATCTCCGGCGAGCCGCTGAACCACGAGGAGGTGCTCGAGGCCGGCCGCACCGCCGCCGCCCGGATGGGCGGCCTCCTGGCGCAGGTGGTGGCGAAGATCTGACCGATGAGTCCGGGCGCCTCCGCGGGTCCATCTGATGCGTACGACCACCTGAGGAGCAGCCATGACCATCAGCACCCACACGATCGACGTCGGCGACGCGGTCATCACCTACGACGTCCGCGAGGCCGAGACGTCCTCCGACCGCCGGCCGCTGGTCCTGATCGGCCAGCCCATGACCGCCGAGGGCTTCACCACCCTCGCCTCCCACTTCACCGACCGGACCGTCGTCACCTACGACCAGCGCGGGCTGGGCCGGAGCACGCGCAGCGACGGCCACCGGCGCCAGGTGCCCGACGTGAGCGCCGGCGACCTGCACGCCGTCGTGGCCGCCCACGGGCTCGGGACCGTCGACGTCTTCGGCAGCAGTGGCGGCGCCGTCAACGGCCTCGCCTGGGTCGCCCGGCACCCCGACGAGATCCACACGCTCGTGGCGCACGAGCCCCCGATGCTGGGCGTGCTGCCCGACGCCGAGAAGGCGTTCGCCGCCGAGCGCGCCGTGCAGGAGCGGTACGCCGCCGACGGCTGGGGCGCCGGCATGGCGGCGTTCATCGCGATGACGATGGTGCGGGGCGAGCTCACCGACGAGTTCCTCTCCCAGCCCCACCCCGACCCTGCGTCGTTCGGGATGCCGACCGAGGACGACGGGAGCCGAGACGACCCGCTCCTGTCCGGCGCCGCCCACGACGTGACCGCCTTCCAGCCGGACCGCGAGGCGATCGTGACTGCCCCCACTCGGGTCGTGCTGGCGGCCGGGATCGAGTCGAAGGACGCGATCACGTGGCGGACGGCCGCCGCGACGGCCGAGCTCATCGGCGAGCCGCTCGCGGAGTTCCCCAGTCACCACGGCGGGTTCCTCGGCGGCGAGTTCGGCCAGCGGGGAGAGCCCGAGGCGTTCGCCCACCGGCTCCGCGAGGTGTTGGACACCTGACGGCTGGCGACCACGGCTGCGGTAGACAAGGGTGCATGGCACTCACTGCACTCGGCGGCCAGCCCGCCCGCACCGTCGGCGACCTCCCGGCCGTCGGCTCCAAGGCCCCGGCGTACACCCTCAGCGACGGCGCGCTCGCCGACATCACGAACGCCGACACGGCGGGCGGCCGCACCATCCTCAACATCTTCCCGAGTGTGGGCACCGGCGTCTGCACCGCCGCCATGCGGAGGTTCAACGAGATCGCGGCGGACCTCGACGACACGACCGTGCTCTGCGTCTCGAACGACCTGCCTTTCGCGCTCGCCGGCTTCTGCGCCGCCGAGGGACTCGACGACGTGCGGGTCGCCTCGGCGTTCAGGAGTGACTTCGGCATCACGTACGGGATGCTGCTGACCGACAGCAAGTTCGAGGGTCTGCTGGCGAGATCGGTGGTCGTGGTGGAGCCGGACGGGACCATCAGCTACACCCAGCTGGTCCCCAGCATCGACCAGGAGCCCGACTACGACGAGATCCTCGCCGCGCTCGGCTGACCTCGGACGAGCTGGTGGTCGCCCGGGCTTGACCTTGACGCAGCGTCAACCCTCGACCGTGGGGGCATGACGCACCCACCCGCCCTCGAGATCACGGGACTGCACAAGGCCTACGGCGACCACCCGGTGCTGCGCGGCATCGACCTGGAGGCAGCCTCCGGGTCGGTGGTGGCGCTGCTGGGCCCCAACGGCGCCGGCAAGACCACCATGGTGAACGTCGCCTCGACGTTGATCCGGCCGGATGCCGGCTCTGTCCGCGTGCTCGGCCACGACGTGGTCCGCGACGCGGAGCGGGTCCGCGAGCAGATCGGCATGACCGGGCAGTACTCAGCCCTGGACTCGCTGTTCACCGGCCGGGAGAACCTCAGGCTGATGGCCGACCTGGTGCACCTGCCGAAGGCCGAGGGCCGCGCCCGGGTCGACGAGCTGCTCGAGCGGTTCGACCTCGTGGACGCCGCGGACCGGCCCGCGGCGACGTACTCCGGCGGCATGCGGCGACGGCTCGACGTCGCGATGACGATGATCGCCCGGCCGCGCCTGATCTTCCTGGACGAGCCGACGACCGGGCTCGACCCGCGCAGCCGGCGGGCCGTGTGGGACCTGGTCCGCGAGCAGGTCGCCGACGGCGTCACGGTGTTCCTCACGACCCAGTACCTCGACGAGGCCGACCACCTGGCCGACCGGGTCGCGGTCCTCGACGGGGGCCGGATCGTCGCGAGCGGCACGTCCGAGGCGCTGAAGGGCCAGGTGCCCGGCGGTCACCTGGAGGTACGCCTCGGCTCCCCCGACGACCTGTCGACGGCCGCGACCGCGCTCGGCGACTCCGCCACCGTCGACCCGGACGCGCTCACCGTCACGGTCCCGTACGACGGGCAGGTGGCCCAGGTCCGGTCCCTGCTCAGCCGGCTCGAGGACGTCGAGGTCATCACGTTCGCGGTGCACACCCCCGACCTGGACGACGTGTTCCTGGCCCTCACCGGTCACGCCGCCACCCCTGATGCCCCGACCCTCGAGCCGCAGGAGGCCCTCCGATGAGCACCACGTCCACCCTCGGCCTCGCGGTCCGCGACAGCATCACCATGTCGCGTCGCAGCCTGCGTCGCCTGGTCCGCTACCCGGCGCTGACCGTGAGCGTCATCGGGATGCCGCTGATCTTCCTGCTGCTCTTCGTCTTCGTCTTCGGCGAGACGATGGGCGCTGGCCTCGGTGGCTCCGGCGGCGGCCGCTCGCAGTACCTCCACTACGTCGTGCCCGGCATCCTCGTGATGTCGCTCGCGGGGGTCGCCACGTCGACCGCCATCTCGATCGCGATGGACATGAGCGAGGGGATCATCGCCCGTTTCAAGACCATGCCGGTGGCGCGGGTCTCCGTTCTGACCGGGCACGTCGTCGGCGCGGTGTTGCAGTCGATGCTCGTCTTCGTCCTGATCCTGGCGCTGGCCGTGGTCCTGGGCTACCGCACGGACGTCACCGCGTCGGGAGTCCTCACCACCGCCGTCCTGGTGCTCGCCGTCTCGCTCGCGCTGACCTGGCTGAGCGTGCTGATGGGCATCTCCGCCAAGAGCGTCGAGACCGCGAGCAACACTCCGATGATCCTGCTCCTCCTGCCGTTCCTCGGCAGCGGGTTCGTGCCCACGGACACCCTGCCGAGCGGGCTGGCGTGGTTCGCCGACTACCAGCCGTTCACCCCCTGGATGGAGGCCATGCGAGACGGCCTCGGCGGCACCGGTGCCGGCACCGACCTCTGGGTCGGTCTCGGGTGGTGCCTGGTGATCGGCCTGGCTGGCTACGTTGGTGCCAAGCGGGTCTACAACCGCGACCCGACCACCTGACGGGAGGGGTCGTGCTCACCATCGGGGAAGTGGCCCGGCTGTCCGGGCTGACGGTCAGGGCGGTCCGGCACTACCACCAGCGCGGCCTGCTGCCGGAGCCCGGACGGGACCACTCCGGCTACCGGCGCTACGTCGCCGAGGACGTCGTCGCCCTGATCCGGATCAAGACGCTGGCCGAGGCCGGGGTCCCGCTGGCGCGGGTGGGAGAGCTGCTCGACGCCGACGACGCGGAGTTCGAGGCGGCGATCGCCGAGATCGACACCCGGCTGAAGGACGAGGAGTGGGAGCTCCGGCTGCGGCGCAAGCGGGTGGCCGCCCTCGTGGGCGGCGACGGCCTCGCCCTCCCCGAGGAGGTGGTCGCCTACCTCCAGGAGCTCCGGGAGCACGGGTTCTCGGAGCTGATGATCGAGCTGGAGCGAGACGGCTGGATCCTGATCTCGGCCCACGCCCCGGAGCACGTCCGGCACTGGATCTCCCAGAAGCGGGAGGCGCTGCAGCACCCCGTGTACGTCGCGCTCACCCGTCGCTACGAGGAGGCGCACGGCTGGGACCCGGCCGACCCGCGTCTGGCCCGGCTGGCCGACGACATGGCCGCCGCGTTCGGCAGCCTCAGCGAGGCGGAGCAGGCCCGCTGGGACGACAGCTCCGCCGAGGTGCTCGACCCGACGGTGGCCGCCATGCTGGACGCGCAAGCCCTGGCGTCCCCGGCGTGGGCGAGGCTCGCCGAGCTGCTCGAGGAGCGCGGCATGGGGTGGATGGCGACGGTCGCGCGCGACTAGCTCCTCCGGACGTAGGCCGCCAGCCCGTCGCGGCAACCGGCCATCATCCGGTCGTGGTTCCACGCGAGCGGCCGCCGGAGCGCGATCGACAGCACTCCGAGCAGGCGGCTCGTGACCAGCACGTCCTGCTCGTACTCCAGCCGGGTCTCCCCGTCCCCCGGGAACAGCCGCCACCGGGCCCGGCCGTCCAGGTCACCGGCCAGCTCCGTCTCGAGCAGCAGCGGCTCCCGCCTGACCAGCGTCAGCAGCAGGTCGATGTCGTAGGGCAGCACCGACCGGCAGACCACCCGTGCGCTGTCGTCGTCGATCTTGGCCACCGCGACGACCTGCGGCCACCACTCCGGGTAGCGCTCGAGGTCGCCGAGCACCTCCTGCACCCGGTCGGCCGGCGCCGCCACCGTCCAGCCGTGGCGGAACGTGTAGCGGCGGCTCACACGAGGTCCAGACGTCGGACGAGCTGCTCCAGGGCGCGGGCGCCGGCTCGGCGTACGGCCTCGTCGGGGTCGTCGAGGCGGTCGCGGACGACGTCGACGTGCTCGGTGTCGCCGGCCACGGCGAGCGCTCGCATCGCCGCCGCCCGCACCCGCGGCCGCTCGTGGTCGGCGAGCGCGGCCGCCCCGTCACCGGCACCGGCGACCTCGTGGCGAGCGGTGACCTTCAGGCACATCTCGGCCGGCCGCCAGTGGTCGTCGGCCAGGCCAGCGACGACCGCGCCGGTCGCGGCGTCGTCCCACACGTGCAGCAGCCCGCGGGCACCCCATGTGCGCAGCCAGTAGTCGTGCCAGACGTCGGGGTCACGCACGTCGGAGCCCTCCCCCCAGTCGTGTCCGGTCAGCCACGGCAGCACGTCGAGGTGCTCCTCGCGAGAGGCCCCCGCGAGGAGGTCGACGCAGACCGCCGTGAAGGAGGGCCCGCCGAGCCGGGCCGCGAGCTCCTCGATCAGGTTCGCCACCGGCCGCTCTCCCATGTGACACATCATGGCGGGGGTCTACGGTGCGTGCCATGAATGACGCCGATCCCGACCTCCTCGACCGCGCCCGCGCGTGGCTCGCCGACGACCCTGACGCCACGACCCGGACCGAGCTGGAGCGGGTGGTCGCGGACGTCGAGGCGGGCGGCGACGCCACGGACCTGGCGGACCGGTTCGACGGCACGCTGGAGTTCGGTACCGCGGGGCTGCGGGGCGAGCTCGGCGCCGGCTCCAACCGGATGAACCGGGTCGTCGTGCTGCGGGCGGCGGCCGGGCTCGCGGCGTACCTCACGGCGGAGGGGGCGCGGCCGGGCAGCCCGGTCGTGATCGGGTACGACGCGCGCCACAACTCCGACGTCTTCGCCCGGGACACCGCCGAGGTGATGACCGGGGCCGGGTTCAAGGCGCTGGTCATGCCGCGCCCCCTGCCGACCCCGCTGCTGGCCTTCGCGATCCGCGAGCTCGGCTGCGCCGCCGGCGTGATGGTGACCGCGAGCCACAACCCGCCACGCGACAACGGCTACAAGGTCTATCTCGGCGACGGAAGCCAGATCGTGCCGCCGGCCGACGCGGGCATCGCCGACCAGATCGCAGCCGTCGGTGCGGTCGCGGACATCCCACGCGGCGGGCCGGGCCGGGTGCTGGGCGACGAGATCGTCGACCTCTACCTCGACACGGTCGCCGACCTCGCCACCGACGGGCCGCGCGACCTGCGCACGGTCTACACGCCGCTCCACGGCGTCGGCGGCACCTCGGTGCTCCAGGTGCTGGAGACTGCGGGGTTCGACGCCCCGGCCGTCGTCGAGCAGCAGGAGCACCCCGACCCGGAGTTCCCCACCGTCGCGTTCCCGAACCCCGAGGAGCCGGGCGCGATGGATCTCGCCGTGGCGCTCGCCGAGCGGATCGACGCCGACCTGGTGGTCGCGAACGACCCGGACGCCGACCGGTGCGCCGCGGCCGTCCCGGGACCGCACGGCTGGCGGATGCTGCGAGGTGACGAGGTCGGCGCGCTGCTGGCGCACCACCTGCTGTCGGCCGGCAAGCAGGGCACCTACGCCGCCTCGATCGTGTCGTCGTCACTGCTCGGCAAGCAGGCGGCCGCCCACGGTCAGCCCTACGTCGAGACGTTGACCGGCTTCAAGTGGATCAGCCGCGTCGAGGGTCTGGCGTTCGGCTACGAGGAGGCGCTCGGCTACTGCGTCGACCCCGAGCACGTGAAGGACAAGGACGGGGTCTCTGCGCTGCTGATGCTGTGCGAGCTCGCGGCCGGGGCGAAGGCCGCGGGACGGACCCTCGTCGACCTGCTCGACGACCTCGCACGCACGCACGGGCTGCACGCGACCGACCAGCTGTCCGTCCGGGTCACCGACCTGTCCGAGATCAGCCGGGCGATGGACACCTTGCGACGTACCCCTCCGACGAGCCTGGGCGGGCTGCCCGTCGAGTCAGTCGACGACCTCGCCCTCGGCAGCGCGGACCTGCCGCCGACCGAGGCGCTGCGCTACCGGCTGGCCGACCACGCGCGCGTCATCGTGCGGCCCAGCGGGACCGAGCCGAAGCTGAAGGCCTACCTCGAGGTCGTGGTGCCGGTGGAGGGCGGACCGGACGGCGGCGACGTCGACGCCGCCCGGATCTCCGCGGCGGGCAGGCTCGACGCGATCCGCGCCGACCTCAAGGCCGCCGCCGGCATCTGACTCGGGCTAGGGCTGGCGCCGGCCACGCGCGAGCTCGGTGCCGAGCGCATCGAGCCGCTGGGTCCAGAAGCCGCGGAACTGCTCGAGCCAGGCGTCCACCTCACGCATCCCGGTCGGGTCGACGGCGTAGAGCCGACGGGTGCCCTGGGGCCGGACGGTCGCGAAGCCGTTCTCGCGCAGCACCCGCAGGTGCTGGGAGACCGCCGGCTGGCTGATGCCGAACTCCTCGCCGATCACGGCGACCACCGACCCGGACGTGCGCTCGCCGTCGGTCAGCAGCTCCAGGATCCGGCGGCGGACCGGGTCGCCGAGCACGTCGAACGCGTGCATCAGGCGAGCTCGGCCTGCCCGGTGAAGAACGCGACGGTCCGGTCGGCCCGCTCGCGGGCATCCACCGGGTCGGTCCCGCCCGCGACCTCGGCGTCGTACCACGCGTCGCCGCAGCGAGACATGAACGCGCGTCCGTCGTCGCCCGCGGACCAGGCCTCGACCGCGTCGTGGTCGACGGTCGCACCCGAGTCGAGGTGGAGCGCCAGACCCCAGAACGAGAGGTCCCAGCCGATCCCGACCGCACCGGCGCCGTAGGTGTCCCAGTGAGGGTCGGGGTGGGCGATGTGTCGCAGCCTCAAGGTCGTGGAACCAGCGTTCTCCGTCAGGTCGACCTCGACCCAGCTGCGCCCTTCGCCGTACTCCCAGGTGACCGCCAACGACGTGGGCGCGTCGCACCGCTCGACCGATCCGCCTGCGTTGCCCTCCACCTGGAAACGACCACCGAGCCGCAGCTCGCCGGTGACCGGCGCAAACCACCGCGGCAGCCGCTCCGGGTCGGTCACGGCGGCCCACACCTCCTCTGCCGTGGCATCGAAGGCGCGCTCGAGGACGACCGCACGAGCGGGTCGGCCGTCGCGCTCCACGTCGACGAGGGAGCGCTCGACGGCGCCGAGCTGGTCGAGGGCGTCAGTCAGGTCCATGCCATGACCTAACCACTCTTGGCTTATATAAGTCAAGAGTGTTATTTGGCCAGCCGCTCCGCCAGCGTGTCCGTGAGCAGCGCGACCAGCGCCTCGAGCCGGATGTCGGCCGTGGAGCTCGCCTCCTCGGTGGCCCCGTCGAGCGCGACCGCCGCGAGCCCGGCCTTGCTGTCGATCAGGTCGGCGATCCGGGCGTCGATGGTCTGGGCCGCGACGATCCGCCACGCGGTGACCGGCTCGGTCTGCCCGATCCGGTGCACCCGGTCGATGGCCTGGGTCTGCTCCGCGTTGGTCCACGAGAGCTCGGCGAGGACGACGTCGGACGCGACCTGGAGGTTGATCCCCACCCCGGCCGCGGTCAGCGAGCAGACGATGACCGCGACGTCCGGGTCGTTGACGAACGAGTCGATCGCCTGCTGCCGCGCCGTCCGGCTCTGGTCGCCGCGGATCTCGGTGTAGCGGAGGTCGCGCTTGGCGAAGACCTCCCCCGCGGCGTCCATCACGTCGAGGTGCTTGGCGAAGAAGACGACCTTGCCCGCGCTGCGCGCCAGCTGGGCAGCGTAGTCGGCGGCGAGGCCGGCCTTGGCCTGCCCGATCCGCCGCACCATCGCGAACACGTTGTCGCCGGTCGTCGAGTCCTCGGAGTCGGCGAGCTCGCTGGCGGCGACCCGGCGGACCAGCTCGTGGTCGATGCCGTCGGTCTCGGGGGCGCGCTTGCGGGCGGCCAGCGCGGCGTCGTACCGCTGCACGAGGCGGAGCGCGAGCTCGCGCTCGGCCTCCCGGATGGAGCGACCCTCGGCCTCGCCGAGCTCCACCGGGAGGTCCGCGATCCGGCGGGCGGGGATGTCGGCGGCGACGTCGACCTTGCGGCGCCGCACGATGCCGAGGTCGACGACCGCCTCACGGGCGGCCGGGTAGAACGCGTGGTCGGCCGGCGTCAGGTCCAGGTCCTCGAGCGCGGCCAGCAACCGCTGTCCGGGCTTCTTCTCCTCGATCCACCCGAGGAACCGCCAGATGGTGAGGAAGTCGTCGACGTCGTTGATCAGGGGCGTGCCGGTCAGCGCCATCATCAGCGGCCGCGCGACCCGGCGACGGACCCGCTCGGCGATCTCGAGGACGTGCTGGGAGCGCTGGGACGCCTTGTTCTTGATGAAGTGGGCCTCGTCGACGATCATCCCGCGGAAGCCGTGGTCGCCGATCCAGCCGACGTGCCGGTCGAGGATCTCGTAGTTCACGACGATGATGTCGGCGAAGCCGTCGACCGTGAGCCCGTCGCCGTGCACGACGCTGACGGTCTTCGACGGCGTCCACTGGGCGGCCTCGCGGGCCCAGTTGGTCTTCACGACGTTCGGGACCACGGCCAGCAGCGGGTAGGCCTCGGCGGTCTGGGCGGCCAGCAGCGCCTGCGCCGTCTTGCCCAGGCCGGGCTCGTCGGCGAGCAGGAACGTGCGGTGACCGTCGGCGACCGCGGCGAGCAGCCGCCCCTGGTGGTCCATCAGCTCCAGGCCCGGCGGCAGCATCGTGGACCGCGCGTCAGGCAGGTCCATGCAGGAACGCACTCCCGGGGCGGGGTGCTCGAACGAGCTCAGCAGCGGGCCGATCAGCTCCCAGCCCGCCAGGCGGCGCTCGCGGGTGCGGGTCGGCACCGCGCTGAAGTCGGGGGCCATGAACGGGTTGGCGAGCTGTGCGCGGGTCACGGACTGGGGCACGACCTGGCGCTCGGGCCGGAGCGCGGACGACGAGGGCCGCTCGGGCTCGGTCTCGGCCTCCGCCTCGAGGCCGCCTCGCTCCTTCAGCTCCCGCTTCAGGGCCCGGACCCCCTCGGTGACCTCGGCCTCCTCGCCGAGCCGGGTGAAGAGCGACGGCTCGCGGGCCGCCGTCTGCGCGAGGATGGTCGCGATCCCGTCGAGTCGCTTGAGCTCGGTCGCGCGGGCCTGCTCGGTGAGCTCAGGGTCGGTCTTCAGCCGGGCCCGCTCCTCACGCACGAGGAGGGCGACCACCTGGAACCGGGTGCCGTCGACCCGACCCCGCAGCACGCCGTTCTCGACCTCGCGCACGGCTTGCGCGAGGACCGGGATGATGCCGGTGTTGTCCTGGTCGCGCCGCCGACCGCGCGGTGCCGTCCTGGCACCGCCCGACCGTCGCTGGCCCTGTCCTGCCACTCCACTCCTCCTGCGTCGCGGTGTTGCCGCGACCCCACGCACGTCTTGCGTGACAGCCCGGGCGATCGTGCAGCCCGAACCCTCGAGATCGAGCCCGACGGTCGTACCTCGCTCGAACCGGGTGGTCCGGGGTCGTCGTCGGGTGCCCGGCGGAAGCCGGGACAGCCCCAGAGTACCCCGAATCCCGGCCGTTCCCACCCTCCCCGTCACACCGGATGCGGGTCGGTGCGGGAGCGGCTGCCGCTGATTGCCCCCGCATGACGCCACGGTCCTATGCTGGCCAGGTGACAGCCACCTCCATCTCGCCCGGCAGCGCCGCTGGCGACGTCACGGCGCTGACGCGGGAGATCACCCGCTCCGACACCTCGCTCCGGCGGTTCCTGCACGGTCTCCCCGGCGTCGACCAGGTCGGCGCCGAGGCGCGGGCGGCCGGACTCGGCACCCGGTCCATCAAGACCACGTCGAAGGCCTATGCCCTCGACCTCGCGATCCGGATGGTCGACCTGACCACGCTCGAGGGCGCCGACACCTCCGGCAAGGTGCGGGCCCTCGCCAGCAAGGCGGTGCGACCCGACCCGGCCGACGCCAGCTGCCCCCAGGTCGCCGCCGTCTGCGTCTACCCCGACATGGTCGCGACCGCGAAGCAGGTCGTCGGCGACTCGGGCGTCAACATCGCCGCCGTCGCCACGGCGTTCCCCAGCGGCCGCGCGGCCATGGACATCAAGCTCGCCGACACCAAGGACGCCGTCGACGCGGGTGCCGATGAGATCGACATGGTGATCGACCGCGGGGCGTTCCTGTCCGGTCACTACCTGCAGGTCTTCGAGGAGATCGCCCAGGTACGCGAGGCGTGCGGGAGCGCGCACCTCAAGGTGATCCTCGAGACCGGCGAGCTGCAGACCTACGACAACGTCCGGCGCGCCTCCTGGCTCGCCATGATGGCCGGCGCGCACTTCATCAAGACCTCCACCGGCAAGGTGCAGCCGGCGGCGACACTGCCGGTCACGCTGGTCATGCTGGAGGCCGTGCGCGACTGGCGCGACGCCACCGGCCAGATGATCGGCGTCAAGCCGGCCGGCGGCATCCGCACCGCAAAGGACGCGGTCAAGTACCTCGTGATGGTCAACGAGGTGGCCGGTCCCGACTGGCTCGACCCGGACTGGTTCCGGTTCGGGGCCTCCACGCTGCTCAACGACCTGCTGATGCAGCGCACCAAGATGGCGACCGGACGCTACTCCGGTCCCGACTACTTCACTCTCGACTGAGGCCCACCGATGACATTCGAGTACGCACCGGCCCCCGAGTCGCGGGCCGTCGTCGACATCAAGCCGTCGTACGGCCTGTTCGTCAACGGCGAGTTCGTCGACGGGCACGGCAAGTCGTTCAAGACCATCAGCCCTGCCACCGAGGAGGTGCTGGCGGAGGTCGCGGAGGCCGACGACGCGGACGTCGACGCAGCGGTCCGGGCCGCCCGTCGCGCCTACACGCGGATCTGGTCGAAGCTGCCCGGTCGCGAGCGTGCCAAGTACCTCTATCGGATCGCCCGGATCATCCAGGAGCGCGGCCGTGAGATCGCGGTCCTGGAGTCGATCGACAACGGCAAGCCGATCAAGGAGTCCCGCGACGTCGACGTCCCGATCGCCGCGGCGCACTTCTTCTACTACGCCGGCTGGGCCGACAAGCTCGAGTACAGCGGCTACGGCACGCAGCCGCTCGGCGTCGCCGGCCAGGTCATCCCGTGGAACTTCCCGCTGCTGATGCTCGCGTGGAAGATCGCGCCGGCGCTGGCGTGCGGCAACACCGTCGTCCTGAAGCCGGCCGAGACCACCCCGCTGACGGCGCTGCTCTTCGCGGAGATCTGCCAGCAGGCCGACCTGCCGCCGGGCGTCGTCAACATCATCACCGGTGCCGGCGCGACCGGGGCCGCGCTCGTCGAGCACCCCGACGTCGACAAGGTCGCCTTCACCGGCTCCACCGGCGTCGGCAAGGCGATCGCCCGCGCGGTGGCCGGCTCCCGCAAGAAGGTCACCCTCGAGCTCGGCGGCAAGGCCGCCAACATCGTCTTCGACGACGCGCCGATGGATCAGGCGATCGAGGGCATCGTCAACGGCATCTTCTTCAACCAGGGGCACGTCTGCTGCGCGGGCTCGCGGCTGCTGGTGCAGGAGAACGTGTACGACGAGGTGCTCGAGAGGCTCAAGCGCCGGATGGCGACGCTGCGGGTCGGGGACCCGCTCGACAAGAACACCGACGTCGGCGCCATCAACTCCGCCGAGCAGCTCGGCCGGATCCGCGAGCTGTCGGAGGTCGGGGAGGCCGAGGGGTCGGAGCGGTGGTCCGCGCCGTGCGACCTGCCGAGTAACGGCTTCTGGTTCCCTCCGACGGTGTTCACCGGCGTCTCGCAGGCCCACCGGATCGCCCGCGAGGAGATCTTCGGGCCGGTCCTCTCCGTGCTGACCTTCCGGACGCCTGCCGAGGCGATCGAGAAGGCCAACAACACGCCGTACGGCCTGTCCGCCGGCGTGTGGACCGACAAGGGCTCACGGATCCTCACGATGGCGAACGCGCTGAAGGCCGGCGTCGTCTGGGCCAACACGTTCAACAAGTTCGACCCGACGTCGCCGTTCGGCGGCTACAAGGAGTCCGGCTACGGCCGCGAGGGCGGCCGCCACGGCCTCGAGGGATACCTCAAGGGAGGCGAGCTCTGATGGCACGCGTCGACGTCCGCAAGACCTACAAGCTCTTCATCGGCGGGCAGTTCCCCCGCTCCGAGTCCGGCTACTCCTACGTGGTCGAGGACAGCAAGGGGAGGTTCGTCGCCAACGCGGCGAAGGCCTCGCGCAAGGACGCCCGCGACGCGGTCGTCGCGGCGCGGGCGGCCGTCAAGGACTGGTCCGGCCGCACGGCGTACAACCGGGCGCAGATCGTCTACCGGGTCGCCGAGGTCATGGAGGACCGCCGACCGCAGTTCGTCGAGGCGGTGCGGCAGTCCGAGGGACTGACCGCGGCGCGGGCGAACGCCGTCGTCGACGCCTCGCTCGACCGGCTCGTCTGGTACGCCGGGTGGGCCGACAAGATCACCCAGGTCGTCGGCGGCGCCAACCCGGTCGCCGGCCCGTTCTTCAACCTGTCGACGCCCGAGCCCACCGGGGTCGTGGCCGTGGTCGCGCCCGAGGAGTCCTCGCTGCTCGGCCTCGTCAGCGTGCTCGCGCCCGTCATCGTGACCGGCAACGTGGCGATCGTGATGTCGTCGTACGCCCGGCCGCTGCCGGCCGTGACGTTCGCCGAGGTGCTGGCCACCAGCGACGTGCCCGGCGGCGTGGTCAACATCCTCACGGGAGACGCCGCGCAGACCGCGCCGTGGCTGGCCGCCCACATGGACGTCAACGCGATCGACCTCACCGGGATCGCGGGCAACCCCGAGCTCGCCACGTCCCTCGAGCGCGAGGCCGCGGAGAACCTCAAGCGGGTGCGCCGGGCGCCCGATGCCGAGCCCGACTGGACGGCCGACCCGGGGACCGCCGCGCTGACCGCGTTCCTCGAGACGAAGACCGTCTGGCACCCGATCGGCGTCTGAGGTTCGGGCCGTGGCCGTCGTCTTCCGGCAGCCCGACCGCCGGACCTGCGGCGCGGCCGTGCTGGTCATGGCGCGGATGCTGGGCGAGCCCGCCTATGCCGGGTGGGTGGATGAGGCCGCCGACCCCGCGGTCCGGTTCGGCGACGAGGCGATCCGCACCCACCGACGTACGAACCGGGTGAGCGGCCTCCGACTGCCCTGGCCCCGCGCGCTGGGCACACCGCCCTGGGCGCTGGCCGGGGAGCTTCCCGGGCGCCAGCGGGTCTCGTTGGTCCGCGACCGTGCGCGGGCGTGGGAGCGGACCGTCGCCGCCGAACGGCCGGTGCCCTGGTACGTCGGCAACCGCCTCCTCCCCCGGCACGTCGTCCTCGTGACCGGCCGCGACTCCGACGACCGGGTGCGGGTCTACGAGCCCCACTCCGGCGCCACCGTCCCGGTCACGCGCGAGGCGTTCGTCGGCGGGAGGCTCGGCCTCGCCGGCTGGGACCGCCCCTGGTTCCTCCTCATCTGACCCCGACCGTCCGGGGTGACGGGGTTCGTGGCTCACCGGGCAGAATGTCCCGGTGCCCACACCAGCCGCCCGCGTGATCGTGCTGGCCGGCCCCTCGGGCGCCGGCAAGTCGCGGCTCGCCGAACGGCTCGGGCTGCCGGTGCTGCGGCTCGACGACTTCTACAGGGACGGCACGGAGGCGGGCCTGCCGACCATCGCGGAGGGCCAGAACGCCGGCCTGACCGACTGGGACCACCCCGACTCGTGGTGGTGCGCGGCCGCGCTCGAGGCGATCCGCACGCTCTGCTCCGCGGGCGTCGCCACCGTCCCGGTCTACGACATCGCCCGGAGCGCCCGCTGCGGCGAGCAGCTGCTCGACCTCGGCGGCAGCCCGCTCTTCCTGGCGGAGGGGATCTTCGCGCAGGAGGTGGTGCCCGCCGGCCACCGCGAGGGCCTCGTCGCCGCGGCGTACTGCGTCACGCAGCACCCGCTGCTCACGTTCTGGCGCCGCCTGACCCGCGACCTGCGCGAGCACCGGAAGCCGCCGCTCGTGCTGGTGCGCCGGGGCTGGGCGCTGATGCGCGCCCAGGGCGAGATCGTCCGGCACGCAGTCGCGCTGGGCTGCCGTGAGGTCTCCCCCGAGCGCGCCTTCGACGAGGTCAGCGCGCTGCTGCCAGCGCGGCGTACCCGGGCTTGACGACCTCCTCGATGATCGCGAGCCGCCCGTCGAACGGCAGGAACGCCGACTTCATCGCATTGATGGTGAACCACCGCAGGTCGTCGAGGCCGTAGCCGAACGCGTCGACCAGCGCACTCATCTCGTCGGTCATCGAGGTCTGGCTCATCAACCGGTTGTCGGTGTTGACGGTGACCCTGAACCGCAGCTTCGTGAGCAGGCCGATCGGGTGCTCCGCGATGGAGTCGGCCGCCCCCGTCTGCACGTTCGACGCGGGACACATCTCGAGCGGGATCCGCTTGTCGCGCACGTACGCCGCCAGCAGACCCAGCCGCGGCTCGCCGTCGGGGCCGACCGTGACGTCGTCGGCGATCCGGACGCCGTGGCCGAGGCGGTCGGCGCCGCACCACTGGATCGCCTGCCAGATCGACGGCAGTCCGAACGCCTCGCCGGCGTGGATCGTGAAGTGGGCGTTCTCCCGCTGGAGGTACTCGAACGCGTCCAGGTGGCGGGTCGGCGGGTAGCCCGCCTCCGCGCCGGCGATGTCGAAGCCGGCGACGCCGCGCTCGCGCCAGGCGACCGCCAGCTCGGCGATCTCCATCGAGCGGGCCTGGTGACGCATCGCGGTGAGGAGCTGCCGCACCACGATCCTGCCGCCGGTCGCGGCGAGGCCCTCGTCGATCCCCGCCTGCACGGCCGCCACGACCGCGTCGAGCGACAACCCGGTCGAGACGTGCTGCTCGGGGGCGTAGCGGACCTCGGCGTACACCACCCCGTCGGCGGCGAGGTCCTCGACGCACTCGCGGGCGACCCGGGCGAGCGCCGCCTCTGTCTGCATCACGCCGACCGTGTGGTCGAACGTCTCGAGGTAGCGCACCAGGGAGCCGGAGTCGGCGGACTCGGCGAACCACCGGCCGAGCGACTCGGCGTCGCCGGTGCCGTCCGGGAGCACGTGCCCGCACGCATCGGCCAGCTCGAGGATCGTCAGCGGCCGCAGCCCGCCGTCGAGGTGGTCGTGCAGCAGCACCTTCGGCGCGGCTCGGACCTGGTCACGGGTTGGCACGCTCGACGGTTCCACGCGCCGATCCTCCCCCAGGACCGCGGCAGTCGTCACGCGGGGTGGCACGATGTGTGCGTGACACGCCCTCTCGGGAAATCCGTCCGCGCGGCCCTGCTCGGGCTGCTCGTCCTCGGCCTGACGGCAGCCGGCTGCGTCGGCGACGACCGGCCCGACGTGGCGCAGGGCCAGTCCGTCCGGGTCGCGACCGACTCAGTCCCGGCGTCGTGGGACCGGTCCGCGCTCCTGACCGTGCAGGTCCCCGACGGCGCACTCGGAGTCGGCTGGACGTCCGAGGTGGACGTCGTGGGAGCCCTCCGCGGCCTCGAGGGCCAGGAGATCGAGGGCACCGACGACACCAGCCTGGTCGCCGTCAGCGTCGCGCTCGACAGCTCCGCCGTGCTCGCCCCGGCGCCGGCTCGGCTGGCCGTCGTGGACGCCCCCGCGCCGGAGGTCGCCCTGGTGAGCGGCGACCAGCGCACCGAGCTCGACGTCGGCAGCCTGGCCTCGGGTCAGGTGCTCGTCGCGGGCGTCGCCGACGCGTCCGACGTCGCCCTGGAGGTGACGTTCGACGGCGTCACCCAGATCGCCGGGCCGCAGCCCGACGAGCGTCAGGTGCCGGCGCAGGCGCAGGCACTCTACGGCGGCCACCCGGGCGACTCCTCCTCGATCGAGTGCCGCCCCGTGAGCGCCGACGTGTCCTGCCGGGCCGAGGTGACCTGGCTGCCGTGGGTCGCGGCTGCGGGTTGGGCCCCCGAAGGCCAGCTCTGGCCCGTGGTGCGGGTCGAGGGCTCGTGGCCCGGTAGCGGTGGCGCCCCGACGGCCGAGGCGACCCTCGACGGGCGGCCGGCGCTCGACCAGCAGGACCTGGGCGCACCCGACGAGGGCTTCAACCAGCTGCTCGTCTTCGGCGCCTCGCTCGACCACTCGTCCCGGCTGTCGCTCACCGTCACGGGTGAGCAGGGCGACACGGTCAGGGGCGGCGTGACGCTCCTGGCGCTGCGCTGACGGGACTCAGTCGGAGATCAGGCCGAGGTCTGCCAGGGACCGTTGATCTGGTTCCGGTCGAGGCTGGTGAAGTCCGGCCACTGGTCGTTCTCCAGGCCGCGGGTTCCCAGCTTGGACTGGATCCCGTCCCAGTCACCGGCCTTGCCGATGTTGAGGTCGGCCCAGTAGGCCGCCGCCGTCGTCACGATCTGGGTGGCGCCGGAGGCGGTGTTGGCGATCAGCTTCACGACCACGCCGGCCCCGGCCGTGCCCCAGTTGCCGACATCGCCGATCTCGGCGATCGCGTTGTAGATGTCGGCCGCGAGGTCGACCAGGTTCTGCAGCTGGTCGGTCCAGTAGACGACGAGCTGCACCGCGTGGTCGTCGAGCAGCTCGGCGGAGTCGTCGAGCGTCGACACCACCGCGTCGAGCGCCTTGAGCTGGAACCCCGACGTGTTGGCGTACGCCGTGTGGGCGTGGCCCTGCCAGCTCCCCTCGACGTACGCGTTGGCGGCGTCGACCTGGTTGCGCACCCCACCGAGCTCGTCGATCGCGTCCCGGTAGGCGCTGGCGATGGCGGCCATCTTGATCGGGTCGCCCATCAGGCTCCCGATCGCCTGGCGGATGGTGTTGGAAGCGTCCTGCCACTCGAGGTCGATCCGGTTGGAGCCCTCGGTGAACTGGTCGATCAGCTCGTTGGTGAACGACTCGATATAGCCGGCGACCGCGCCGCCCGGTCCGCCGGTGAAGAAGCCCTTGATCGCCCCGCCGACGCCGTGGAAGTGCGCGGAGGCGCCGGCGATCGCGGAGTTGATCAGGTTGAGGGACGCGTCGAGGAACGCGTCGATCGCGTCCTCGACCTCCTCGAGCGCGTCGTTGACCTGGGTGAGGAAGACCTCGGGGTCCCGGTTCGCCTGCGTCATGAGCCGGCCCTGTCGGTGAGGACCCGGAAGTTGTCGCCCTGGGTCCGGTCGGTGTTGCTGAAGTCGTTGGCGGTCTCCACCAGCCCGTTGGCGAGCTGGGCCGTGATCACGTGGCCGTCGGCACACGCGTCGACGACCACCTTGTTGACGAGCAGGTGGAGCCGGCCCGCGGTGTAGAGCGTGTCGTGCATGCCGAAGAGACCGGGGTAGGCCCAGCCCTCCTGCGCGGCGTCCCACGCCTTCTTGAGCCCGGCGGAGACGCCGTCCCAGGCGGCGGCCGCGTTGACCAGGTCGGTCGCCTCGACCGCGAACCCGCCGCCGGGCGGGTGCGGCTCGCCGTACCCCCGGGGGGGCTCGGGGTCGGGGATCTGGGGCGGAGCCCAGGGTCCGTAGTACTCCGGGTCGCTCATCGGTCCTCCTCGGCGGTGCGGTCGGCGGTGCGGCCGGCATCCGCGAACGCCTCGCGGAGGGCGTGCCGCAGCAGGTCGGCGTCGGCGCCGCGCAGGAACTCGGCGTCCGAGTCCAGCCCGACGAGCCCGGACAGGACCGACATCGTCACCCGGAGCTCGCCCCCCTGTGAGGACCCGACACACTGCCGGCCGAGCCGCTCGTCGGGGTGGTAGGTCGAGGGGGTGAACGGCTCGGTCGGTCGTTCGAGCCTCGCGCCGCGCGTCACCCGCGGGCGCTCGAGCTGGGCGCGACCGTCGAGCAGGTCTCGGGCGCGCTGGTGCTGGGCCTCGGTCAGCCGCTGCTCGCCGGCCGACCGCGCCAGGTGCACGAGCATCGCGTCACCGACCGCCCGCCGCAGCGCCCCCTCGAGCCCCTCGGGGGTGCGCAGCTCGGGTGAGCTCTCCGCCAGCCTGACCTCGGTCACCCACCCGGTCGGGTCGACGTCGACCTCCAGCCCGGTCCGGTCGTCGCGGCCGCGCTCGTCGGCCATGGTGGCGAACCACGTACGGCCGCGGAACGGTCGTTGGGTCTCGACCCGTACGGCCAGCCCTGTCGAGCTCATCACGCCTCCTGTGTCTCGGACGGTCAGGATCACCCTGCCCAGGAGCCGTCGTCCTCAATCCTGTGGGGCAGGACGATTTTGGCCCGGGCCCTTCGCTAGGTTGACCGGATGCGGACGTTCACCAGCTTCGACGAGCTCAGCGACGCGGCGGGCGAGGAGCTCGGCACCAGCAAGTGGCTCACGATCGAGCAGGAGCGGGTCCAGCAGTTCGCCGACGCGACCGGCGACCACCAGTGGATCCACGTCGACGTGGATCGTGCGGCGTCCGGGCCGTTCGGCGGCACGATCGCCCACGGCTACCTCACGCTGTCGCTGATCCCGCTCCTCGGCGCGCAGGTCTTCGCCCTCGACACCCCCGGCGCCAAGCTCAACTACGGCGTCAACAAGGTCCGGTTCCCCGCCCCCGTCCCGGTCGGCTCGCGGGTGCGCGACACGGTCTCGGTCAAGGAGGTCGCCGACCTCCCCTCGGGGAAGCAGCTCACCCTCGGCCACGTGATCGAGATCGAGGACGGCGACAAGCCCGCCTGCGTCGCCGAGACCGTCGTGCTGCTCCTCCCCTGACCGCGATTCGTGGGGAAATCAGCCCGAGTCGTGGGGAAATCGGCCTGAGTCGTGCCGAAATCCAGAACGAGCCACGACTCGATCCGATTCAGGCACGACTCGACCCGATTTCCCCACGATTCGCGCTCCGCAGTCAGTCGACCCGATCGATCAGCAGGGGGGCCGGGGTGAAGTCCGAGGCGTCGTCGGCCACGTCGTAGCCGCCGTCGAGGGAGGCGAGGGCACGCTCGAAGCGGGCCTCGTCGTCGGTGTGCAGCGTGAACAGCGGCTGGCCCTCGGTGACCTGGTCACCGGGCCGCGCGTGCCAGACCACGCCCGCCCCGGCCTGCACGGGGTCCTCCTTGCGGGCTCGGCCCGCGCCCAGCCGCCAGGCGGCCATGCCGACGGCCATCGCGTCGAGCCGGGTGAGGACGCCGCTTGCGGGCGCGGGGACGTCGTGGGTGTGCCGGGCGACCGGCAGGTCTGCCTCGGGGTCGCCGTCCTGGGCCAGGATCATCTGCTTCCAGCTGTCCATCGCGCGCCCCGACGACAGCACCTCGGCGGGGTCGACGTCGGTGACGCCCGCGCCGGCCAGCATCTCCTTCGCCAGCGCGAGCGTGAGCTCGACGACGTCGGCCGGGCCGCCGCCGGCCAGCACCTCGACGGACTCGGCGACCTCGAGGCCGTTGCCGGCGGTACGTCCGAGCGGCGTGCTCATGTCGGTCAGCAGCGCGACCGTGCGCACGCCGGCGTCGGTCCCGAGCCCGACCATCGTCTCGGCGAGCTCGCGGGCCGTGTCGACGTCCTTCATGAACGCGCCCGTGCCGACCTTGACGTCGAGCACCAGCGCGCCGGTGCCCTCCGCGATCTTCTTCGACATGATCGACGACGCGATCAGCGGGACCGCCTCGACCGTGCCGGTCACGTCGCGCAGCGCGTAGAGCTTCTTGTCGGCCGGGGCCAGCCCGTCGCCCGCCGCGCAGATCACCGCCCCGACGTCCTCGAGCTGCGCGAACATCTCGTCGTTCGACAGCGCCGCCCGCCAGCCGGGGATCGCCTCGAGCTTGTCGAGCGTGCCACCGGTGTGGCCGAGCCCGCGGCCCGACAGCTGGGGTACGGCGACCCCGCAGGCGGCCACCAGCGGCGCCAGCGGCAGCGTGATCTTGTCGCCGACGCCTCCCGTGGAGTGCTTGTCGGCGGTCGGCCGCGACAGGGAGGAGAAGTCCATCCGCTCCCCGGAGGCGATCATCGCGCCGGTCCAGCGGGCGATCTCGCGCCGGTCCATCCCGTTGAGCAGGATCGCCATGGCGAGCGACGACATCTGCTCGTCGGCGACGTCACCCCGCGTGTAGGCGTCGATCACCCAGTCGATCTGGCTGTCGGTCAGCTCGGCGCCGTCGCGCTTGGCGATGATCACCTCGACCGCGTCGTGCCGCTCACTCATCGGTTCACCTTCCAGTTCCGGTCACGGGCACCCTACGGAAGCCCCGCAGCACGAACGTCCCCCGGCTCTCGGGTTCGCCCGCCAGACCCAGCCCGGGGAACCGGTCGAACAGCGCGCCGACCGACTCCACCAGCTCCATCCGCGCCAGCGGGGCGCCGAGACAGAAGTGGACGCCGACGCCGAACGCCAGGTGCGGGTTGGGGTCCCGGTCGACGTCGACCTCGTCCGGCCGCTCGAAGACCGCCGGGTCGCGGTTGGCGGCGCCGAGCAGCGCCGCGATCTTCTGCCCCGGCTCGACCACGACGCCGCCCACCGGCACCGGCTCGGTGGCCGTGCGCTCGAAGAGCTGGAGGGCCGAGTCGAACCGCAGCATCTCCTCCACGGTCAGCGCCACGTCGGCGCCGGGCCGCAGGCCGCGTCGCAGCATCGCGACCGCGCCGTTGCCGAACACGTTGACCGACGCCTCGTGCCCTGCGTTGAGCAGCAGCACGATCGCTGCGACCTGCTCGTGCTCGGTCAGGCCGGTCGTGACCAGGTCGCTGATCAGGTCGTCGGTGGGCCGCTGCCGCCGCTCGGCGATCAGCTCCCGCACCAGGCCGGCGAAGTCGGTGGCGGCCGACACGGCGGCGTCGACGACGGCCTGTGACGGGGACGGCTCGTACATCCGCACGATCGCCTGCGACCAGTCGCGCAGCGAGGGCGCGTGGGAGGCCGGTACGCCGAGGAGCTCGGCGATCACCAGCACGGGCAGCGGCTCGGCGTACGCCTCGATCAGGTCGAAGTCGCCGTCGACCTCGTCGAGCAGCCGGTGGGCCAGCTCGCGCACCCGCGGTCGCAGCCGCTCGACGTGGCCGCGCGCGAACGCCGACGCGACCGGCCGCCGCAGCCGGGTGTGCTCGGGAGGCTCGTTCTCCATCATCTGGTTGCGGTGGAGCAGGTTGAACGGTGCGAGGTGGTCGGCCGGCTCCTTGTCGTGCCAGAGCCGCCCGAGGGTGCGGGTCCGTTGCACGGTCGAGACGGTCGCGTGGCTGAACGTGAGGTACATCTGGGTCGGCTCGTGCCAGGCGACCTCGTGACGCGCCCGTTCCTCGGCGAGGAAGGGGTACGGGTCGGCGACGACCTCGGCCGAGGTCAGGTCAAGCGAGGTTGTCGGGACCGAACGCATCCGGCAGCACCTCGTCCATCCGGCGTACCCCCGAGACGGTCATCAGCAGCAGCCCCGGGCCGCCGTTCTCGAAGAGCAGCTGCCGGCAGCGACCGCACGGCATGATCACCGCCCCCTGCCCGTCGACGCAGATCGCGTGGGTCAGTCGCCCACCGCCGCTCGCGTGCAGCGAGGACACCATGCCGCACTCGGCGCACAGGCCAACGCCGTACGCCGCGTTCTCGACGTTGCAACCCGACACGACCCGGCCGTCGTCGACCCGCGCCGCGGCGCCCACGGGGTAGTGGGAGTACGGCGCGTAGGCCCGGCCCATGACGTCGACCGCGACTCCGCGCAGCTCCTCCCACTCGCGGTCGCCCCACTCCGCACCGTCGGGGGCCTGCGGCAGCGACGGGGTCGTCACCCGGCGCTGCCCTTCCGATAGACCTGCCCATCAGCCTTGGGCATGCGTAGTCGTTGGGCCGCGAACGCGAGCACCAGCAGGGTCGCGAGGTAGGGCGTCATCCCGGTGAACTCACGCGGGACGGAGTCGGTCACGAGGAACCAGACCAGGAACAGCACACCGGCGACCCCGAACACCGCGGCCTGGGTGCGGCTGCCCTTGACGTAGCGGAAGATCGCCAGCGCGATCAGGCCGATCGCCACCAGCAGCAGCAGCGCGTGGACCGCACTCGTCGAGCGGAGCCGGAGGCTGTCGGTGTAGCCGAACATCAGCGAGCCGGTGAGGATGCCACCGGGCCGCCAGTTGCCGAAGATCATCGCGGCGAGGCCGATGTAGCCGCGGCCGTTGGTCTGGTTGGTGACGAAGCCGCTCGACGCCACGAGGGCGAGGAACCCGCCGCCGATGCCGGCGAACCCGCCGGACGCCACGACCGCGATCCACTTGTAGCGGAGCACGTTGACGCCGAGGCTCTCGGCGGCCTGCGGGTTCTCGCCGCACGACCGGAGCCGGAGCCCGAACCCGGTCTTCCACAGCGCCCACCCGGACACCCCGACCAGCACGAAGACGAGCACCGTCATCACGTTGAGGTTGGTGGTCAGCGCGGAGATCACGGACGCGACGTCGGAGACGACGAACCAGTGTTTCTCGGCCACCGTGGTCGCGCCGTCGGAGAGGCCGGGGACCGTGAAGCTCGGTGGCCGGTCGAGGCCCGTGAGCTGGCGCGGGCCGCCGCCGTCGAGATCGGCGAAGTAGGCCTCCGCGAGGAACCGGGACGCACCGAGCCCGATGATGTTGATCGCGACGCCCGACACGATGTGGTCGACGCCGAACGTGACCGTCGCCAACGCGTGCAGCGCGCCGCCGATCGCGCCCAGCAGCGCCGCACCGACGATCCCCACCCAGGGACCGTAGAAGTACGTGAAGTACGCCGCACCCCATGTGCCGAGGATCATCTGGCCCTCGAGGCCGATGTTGACCACGCCCGCCCGCTCGGCCCAGAGGCCGCCCAGGGCTGCCATCAGGATCGGGCAGGTGGCGATCAGGGCGGCCCGCAGGCTGCCCGGGGTGTCGATCTCGTGCTCGCCGGTGATCACCCGGACGGCGGAGACCACCACGACGATGCCGAGCGAGACGAGCAACCACGTCCAGCGGCTGCGAGCCGCCCGCTCGACCGGCGGGGCGGGCTCTGCGATCAGCGTGCTCATGCGGACACCGCCTGGTCGGTCGGGGGCTTCGCGGCGTCGAGCTGGGTGCGCACCCGCCGTTGCTCGGCCGCCACTTGGCGTCGGCGCACGACCTCGTAGGCGACGACCACCGCGAGCACGATGACGCCCTGCGTGATCTGGACGACGTTCTGCGAGATGTCGGTCTCGAGCGTGAGCCGGTTGGACTGCTCGTTGAGGAAGGCGAACAGCACGGCGCCGAACAGGATGCCGAGCGGCCGGTTGCGACCGAGCAGCGCCACCGCGATGCCCATGAACCCGAGGCCGTACTGGAACGTCGACCCGTAGGTGTGCGCGGCGCCGAACAACGCCGGCATCCAGATCAGGCCGGCGATCGCGCCGGACAGCAGCATCGAGATGACGACCATCCGACCGACCTTGACGCCCGACGCGACGGCCGCGGACTCGGACATGCCCGTGGCCCGCAGGTCGAAGCCGAAGCTGGTGCGGTTGAGGACGAACGAGAACGCGACGCCGGCGACGAGCGCCAGCACGCAGAGCGTCCAGATCGCGCCGTCGCGCTCGAGGAAGGGCGCCCAGCCGCCCAGCTGGCTGCTGTCGGGGATCTCGGTGGTCCGCAGCGAGTTGCCGGCTCGCAGACCGTAGGTGTTGAGGAGGTACCCGACGAGGGTCAGCGCGATCGCGTTGAGCATGATCGTGGAGATCACCTCGCTCACGCCCCGCGTGACCTTCAGGACGCCTGCGATGCCGGCCCAGATCGACCCGACCAGCATCGCCACGACCAGCCCGAGAACGACGTTGAGGAAGCCGGGCAGGATCGCGGCCCCGACCACGATCGCGGCGGCGTACGACGCGATCTGGTACTGGCCCTCGACGCCGATGTTGAAGAGGTTCATCCGGAAGCCGATGGCCGCCGCGAGGGCGGACAGGAAGATCATCGACGACTGGTTGACGATGTTGACGTAGACCCGGTCGGCCGGCGCCGAGGCGATGATCGACCAGAACTCGCCCGGGCTGCTGCCCGAGGCGGCGATGACGACGCTGGTGATGAGCATCGCGGCGACGACGGCGACCAGGGGCGCGACCAGCGCGCCCAGGATCCGGTTGACGATGCTCATGCGCCGGTCTCCTGGTCGTGGCCACCGGTCATCGCGGAGCCGAGGTCCTGCGGGGTGACGGTCTGCGGGTCGAACTCGCCGACCAGCCGGCCGCGGAGGATGACCTCGATCCGGTCGGAGAGCCCGATCAGCTCGTCGAGGTCGGCGGAGATCAGCAGCACCCCGAGCCCCTTGCGCCGGGCCTCCTTGATGTGGCCCCAGATCGCGGCCTGGGCGCCGACGTCGACGCCACGGGTCGGGTGGGCGGCGATGACCAGCACCGGGTCGCCGCTCATCTCGCGGCCGACGATCAGCTTCTGCTGGTTGCCGCCCGAGAGCGCGCGGGCGTGGGTGTCGATGCCCGGGGTCCGTACGTCGTACTGCTCGACGATCCGGTCGGTGTCGTCACGGGCTCCACCGCGGTCGAGCAGGAAGCCGTTGGAGGCCGGCGGCCGGGTCTGGAAGCCCAGGATCCGGTTCTCCCACAGCGGGGCGTCGAGCAGCAGTGCGTGCCGGTGCCGGTCCTCCGGGATGTAGCCGATGCCGGCGCTGCGCCGGTCGCGGGTGTCCCAGGCCGTGATGTCCTGGCCCCCGACCGAGACCGTTCCGGCGGTCGGCTTGCGCATGCCCATGATGGTCTCGACCAGCTCGGACTGGCCGTTGCCCTCCACGCCGGCGATCCCGAGCACCTCGCCCTTGTGGATCGTCAGGTCGATGTCGGACAGCAGCTGGCGTCCGAACGCGTCGGTCAGCGTGAGGTCGACGACGTCGAGCAGCACCTCGTCGGTGACGGTCGACTCGGCCGTCACGGGCGACGGGAGCTCGGACCCCACCATCAGCTCGGCGAGCTGGCGCTTCGTCGTGCCTTCGGGCTTCGCCTCGCCCACCGTCGTGCCGCGTCGCATCACCGTGATGTCGTCGGCGATCGCGAGCACCTCGTCGAGCTTGTGGGAGATGAAGAGGATGGTGTGGCCCTCGGCCTTGAGCTCGCGCAGGTTGCCGAAGAGCGCGTCGACCTCCTGCGGCACGAGCACCGCGGTCGGCTCGTCGAGGATGATGATCTGGGCGCCGCGGTAGAGCACCTTGAGGATCTCCACCCGCTGCCGCTCGCCCACACCGAGCTCCTCGACCAGCTCGTCGGGGTCGAGACCGAAGCCGTAGGCCTTCGAGATCTCCACGATCTTGGCGCGCGCCCCGTCGCCGATGCCGTAGAGCTTCTCGGCGCCGAGCACGACGTTCTCGAGGACCGTCAGGTTGTCGGCCAGCATGAAGTGCTGGAAGACCATGCCGATCCCATGGGCGATGGCGTCGGTCGGTGAGCCGAACGACACCGTCTCGCCGCCGACGACCAGCGTGCCGTCATCGGGCTTCTGCACGCCGTACAGGATCTTCATCAGCGTCGACTTGCCGGCGCCGTTCTCACCGATCAACGCATGGACGGTGCCCTTGCGGATCGTGATGTCGACGTCGTGGTTCGCGATGACACCGGGGAACCGCTTGCCGACCCCGCGGACCTGGATCGCGTCCTGGCCGGCACCCGTGGGCGCCTCGGCCGACGTAACCGCGCTCATCGCCCTCCCTCGAACGAGCTGGATGGAACGAACTGGTGGAACGGGGTTGCGCTCCCCCCGAACGGGGACGGACCCGGGGTCACGCTACCGCGTGCCCCCGGGCCCGTTCACTCACCCTGGAACTGCTCAGGGTGCGTCGGGAACTGTGATCTCCCCCGACTTGATCTGCTCGGCGAACTCGTCGATCTGACCGATGGTGTCCTCGCTGAGGAAGTCACCCGACGTGGCGTAGCCGACGCCGTCCGCCTCCAGGTTGTAGACCTGGTAGCTGACGAGCGGCTCTTCGTCCGCGATCGACTGGACCATGTCGAACGTCGCCACGTCGACGCGCTTCAGCATGGAGGTCAGGATGTGCGGCTGAGCCTCCTCGGACGCGGTGAGGTACTGGTCGGAGTCGACACCGATCGCCCACGCGCCGTCGCCGGCGTCGACCGCGGCGTCGAAGACACCGGAGCCCGAGCCGCCCGAGGCGTGGTAGACCACGTCGGCACCGCCGTCGTACATGCCGGCCGCAGCGGCCTTGCCGCCCGCCGGGTCGTTGAAGCCGGCCAGGTCGCTCTCCTCGATGTACTGGACGTCGACCTGGATGTTGGCGTCGACGGCCTCGACACCGGCGACGTAGCCGGCCTCGAACTTCTGGATGAGCGGGGTGTTGACGCCGCCGACGAAGCCGACGTGGTCGGCCTCGGTGGTCAGCGCGGCCGCGACGCCGACGAGGAACGAGCCCTCGTTCTCGGCGAACCCGAGGTAGGCGACGTTGTCGTTGGGCTCGTCATCGGGGTCGAACCCGTCGATGACGCCGAAGCTGATCTCCGGGAAGTCAGGGGCGACCACGTTGGCGGCGTCGCTGTAGGCGAAGCCGACACCGATGATCGGGTCGTGACCCGCCTCGGCGAGCGCGCGCAGCCGGTCCTCGCGGGCCGACTCTGCCTCGCCGTCCTGAGCCTCGGCCTCGGTGCAGCTCGCGCCGAGCTCGTCGACGGCCTTCTGCAGGCCGGCGGCGGCCGAGTCGTTGAACGACTGGTCACCACGCCCACCCACGTCGTAGGCCAGCCCGACCTTGGGGCCGTCGCCCCCGCCGTCACACAGGTCCGGCGGCGCAGTGCCGGGCTCATCATCTTCCTGGGCGCAACCGGCGAGTGCGAGAACCAACACTGCCGAGGCTGCTCCGATCTTGGTCAGACGACGCAAGATGCCTCCTTGATTATGTCCGCACCGCGGAACAGGCGCGAGATCAGGGCACACCCTAAACCCCGCGCCTTCCCTGGCAAGGCCGCCCAGGCGTTAACCGGTGAGTTGTTACAGACCGGTGACCAAGGCGCTCAGGGCCGCTTCAGCGAGCACCCGGGCCGCGATCGGGGTCGCGCGCTCGTCGACGGTGAGGTTTCCCTGGTGGAGGTCGTACGTCGGGCCGCCTGGCGTGCGCGTGCCGAGCCGGCCCATCGCGCCGGGGACCCGGTCGAGGTACCAGCCGAAGTCCTCGCCGCCCAGGCTCTGGGTCGTCGAGACGTGCCCCTCGTGTCCCAGCACCCGCCGGACCGCCCCGCCGAGCAGCTCGGTGGAGAGATGCTCGTTGACCACCGGTGGCACGCCGCGCTTGTAGTCGATCTCCGCCGTCACGCCGTACGGCGCCACGATCTCGTCGATCAGCACCCGGACCAGGGCCTCCGCCTCGCCCCAGGCGACGGCGTCGAGCATCCGCACGGTGCCGGCGGCATAGCCGCCGCCGGGAATGACGTTGTGGGCGGCGCCGGCACGCACCATGCCCCAGACGACGCTGACCCCGGCACGCGGGTCGAGCCGGCGCGAGAGGATCGCAGGCAGCTCGACGACCAGCTTGCCGAGGGCGAACGTGAGGTCCTCGGTGAGGTGCGGGCGCGAGGTGTGGCCGCCGCGGCCGGAGAGCCGGACCGACAGCGCGTCGGCGGCGCCGGTGAGGGCGCCGTCACGGACTCCCACGTGACCGACGTCGACGGTCGGGTCGCAGTGGAGCATGAAGATCCGCTGGACGCCGTCGAGGGCGCCGCGGTCCATCAGGTGCAGCGCGCCTCCGGGCATGACCTCCTCGGCCGGCTGGAACAGCAGCCGGACCCGGCCGTGGAGCTGGCCACGGTGGTGGGCCTCGGCGAGGGCGAGACCCGCGCCGACGAGCCCGGCGGTGTGGACGTCGTGCCCGCACGCGTGCGCCACGCCCGGGGTGCGGCTTGCCCACGGCTGACCGGTGGTGTCCTCGACCGGAAGCGCGTCGAGGTCGGCGCGCAGCGCGACCAGCGGCCCGGCGTCGCCGATGTCGGCCAGCAGCCCGGTGCCCTCGAGGCGGGTCACGGAGAGCCCGCCCGCGGTCAGTCGCTCGGCGACCGCCTCCGTCGTGCGGCGCTCGGCCCAGGACAGCTCCGGGTGCGCGTGGAGGTCGCGGCGGAACTCGATCAGGTCGTCGGATTGCTTCTCGACAACGGCGTCGATCGTGGCGGAGGGGTCGGTCAACATGTCCGTCCGAGGTTACGGCACCTCGGCCCGCTCGCGGGAATCCCGCACGCTGACGGGGCCCGACGCGGCGCCGCCCCCGGCCCGTGGCCGAGGGGCGACGCCGTGCTGGGTGGTCGGGCTCAGCGCGGGAACCGCACGACCTGACCCTTGGCGAGCACCTTGCGGGTGGCCCAGACGCGGCCGTCCGCGAACTCGACGTCGCCCGGCATGGTCGAGGTCCGCCAGCGGACCGCGTGGTCCGTCCCGGCCGGGATCCGGCGGATCCGGTTGCCGAACAGCTCGGCGACGTAGATGTCGCCGTTACGTGCGACCGCGAGGCCGGTCGCGCTCAGCAGGCCGGCGGCGACGACCTCGGACGACCCGTCGGACGGGTCGACCTGCAGCACCGAGGCGCGAGCACCGAGGCTCGGGTCCTCAGGCCCGCCGGGCAGCAGGGTCACGTAGAGCATGCCGTCGCCGCCCCGCTCGACGTCGGTCGGAACCGGCTCGAACGAGTAGGTGTGGCCCACCGCGCACTCCGGAATGCCGGCCGCCCCCTCCGGGATCACGATCGGCTGCGGCGGCAGCACGGCGGCGGTGGAGATGCTCCCGTCCCTCCGGACCTGCAGGATCGCGTTCGCTGCCGCGTCGGCGACGTACCGCTCGCCCTTCATGGTCACCGTGGCGTACGGGTGTGACTCCACGATGCCCGTGTAGCTGGGCGGGCCGGCCTGCTGCACCGGCCACTCGGCCTCGCACGACGGGTCGAGGTCGGGGATGCCGTACTCGGCGTCGGCGTCGGGGTTGTGACGACGCTCGTACCGGGACAGGTTGGCGACCTTGTGGATGGAGCCGTTCCGCCGCCGCTCCATCAGCCGGGTGCGGCCGTCGTTGCTGGTGGTGGCGAAGGTGACGATCCCCTTGTTGACGGAGACGGCGCCGAGCTCCGCGTGGTGGGCCGTGCGCGCGACCATCCGGGGCTCCCCGCCCGGAAGGATGCGCATGAGCATGCCTGCGAAGTTCTGCGAGTACCAGACGGCGCCCCGCGGCGAGACGTCGAGGCTGAGCGGCGTCACCTGCCCCCGGGCGAGGACCGTCGGCGGATCGCCCTTGGTCTCGGCGGCAACCGCTGGTGTGACAGCGAGGCTGGACCCGACGAGTGCGAGACCGGCGACAGCCAGAAGTGAACGATGCATGTGGTTTCCCCCCCAGTTCGAACGGTGCTGAAGACACCGTGATCGGAGGCTACTCCCAATCGCTTGACCCACAAGGGGGAGATTTTCGGCGGCCGTCAGCGGGCGTCATAGGCCTCGATCACCAGGTCGGCCGCGAGTGGCGCGGTCAGCTCGCCCGCCAGCACCCGCCGACGTACGTCGTCGCGGACCTCCCTGACGCCGGGCGAGCGGCGCAGCCGGTCGGCGAGCTCGTCGCGCACCAGGGTCCAGGTGAACTCGAGCTGCTGCTCGGCCCGCTTGCTCGCGAGCCCGTCGGCACCGAGGTGCTCGCGGTGGGCGAGCACCCGCTGCCAGACGTCGTCGACGCCGGTGCCGGTCAGCCCGGAACAGGTCACCACCGGCGGCGCCCACTCGCCGCGGCCGCGCACCATCCGCAGCGCACCCGCCAGCTCCCGGGCGGCCGACCGGGCCTCGCCCTCGTGGTTCTCGTCGGCCTTGTTGACCGCGATCACGTCGGCGATCTCCAGGATCCCCTTCTTGATCCCCTGGAGCTGGTCGCCGGTGCGCGCGAGCGTGAGGAACAGGAACGTGTCGACCATCCCTGCCACGGTCACCTCCGACTGCCCGACCCCGACGGTCTCGACCAGCACGACGTCGTACCCGGCGGCCTCGAGGACCGTCATCGCCTGGCTGGTGGCGCGGGCGACTCCGCCCAGGGTGCCGGCGGTGGGCGACGGCCTGATGTAGGCGTTCGGGTCGTGCGCGAGCGTCGCCATCCGGGTCTTGTCGCCGAGGACCGACCCGCCCGTGCGCACGCTCGACGGGTCGACGGCCAGGACGCCGACCCGGTGGCCCGCCGCGGTGAGGCGGCCGCCCAGCTGCTCGATGAACGTGGACTTCCCGACCCCCGGGACCCCGGAGATCCCGACCCGGACGGCCGGGCCCGGCTCGAGCAGGCCAAGCAGCTCGCGCGCGGCGGCCCGGTGCTCGGCCTTGGTCGACTCCATGAGCGTGATCGCCCGGGAGACGGCGGCGCGCTGCCGGTCGCGTACGCCCGAGGCGAGCTGCTCCAGGTCGGACATCCGGCGTCAGGCCCCGTGGCCGAGCTGGTCTGCCAGGGTGTGGAGGAGACCGAGCGCCGACTCGGCGATCACCGTGCCGGGCAGGAACACGGCTGCGGCGCCCATCTCCTTCAGGGTCGGTACGTCGTCGGGCGGGATCACCCCGCCGATCACGACCATGATGTCCGCGCGGCCGTGGTCGGCCAGCGCCTGCCGCAGCTGCGGCAGCAGCGTGAGGTGGCCCGCCGCCAGCGACGAGACGCCGACGATGTGGACGTCCGCGTCGACCGCCTGCTGGGCGACCTCGTCGGGGGTGGAGAACAGCGGGCCGACGTCGACGTCGAAGCCGAGGTCGGCGAACGCGCTGACGACGACCTTCTGGCCGCGGTCGTGACCGTCCTGGCCCATCTTGGCGACCAGGATCCGGGGCCGGCGCCCCTCGTGCTCGGCGAACTCCTCGGCGGCTGTGACGACGCGACCCACGAGGTCCTCGCCCTCACCCTGCTCGCGCCTCGCCTCGTCCCGGTACACACCGGAGATGGTACGAATCACGGCTTGGTGGCGGCCGTAGACCTTCTCCAGGGCGTCGGAGATCTCGCCCACGGTGGCCTTGGCGCGGGCCGCGTCGACCGCGAGCTCGAGCAGGTTGCCGTCACCGCTCTCGGCGCTGCTGGTGAGCGCCTCGAGGCTGCGGCGTACGTCGTCGTCGTGCCGCTCGGCCCGGAGCCGCTCCAGCTTGGCCACCTGCTGCCGGTAGACGTCGTCGTTGTCGACCTTGCGGACGTCGATGCCCAGAGAATCGGCACCAGCCTCGTCGGCGAGCCGGAACGTGTTGACGCCGATCACCCGCTGCGCGCCGGAGTCGATCCGCGCCTGGGTGCGCGCGGCCGCCTCCTCGATCCGCAGCTTCGGGATGCCCTGCTCGATCGCGGCCGCCATGCCACCGGCCCGCTCGGCCTCCTGGATGTGCGCCCAGGCGCGCTCCGCGAGGTCGTGGGTCAGCCGCTCCACGTAGTAGGAGCCGGCCCACGGGTCGATGGTGTGGGTTGTCCCGCTCTCCTGCTGGAGGAGCAGCTGCGTGTTGCGCGCGATCCGGGCCGAGAAGTCGGTGGGCAGCGCGATCGCCTCGTCCAGCGCGTTGGTGTGCAGCGACTGGGTGTGGCCCTGGGTCGCGGCCATCGCCTCGATGCAGGTGCGCCCGACGTTGTTGAACACGTCCTGGGCGGTCAGCGACCAGCCGGAGGTCTGGCAGTGGGTGCGCAGGCTGAGCGACTTCGGGTTCCGCGGCTCGAAGTCGCGGACCAGCCGCGCCCAGAGCGCGCGGGCGGCGCGCAGCTTGGCGACCTCCATGAAGAAGTTCATGCCGATCGCCCAGAAGAAGGACAGCCGCGGCGCGAACCGGTCGATGTCGAGCCCGGCGCCGAGCCCCGCCCGGAGGTACTCCACCCCGTCCGCGAGCGTGTAGGCGAGCTCCAGGTCGGCGGTCGCCCCGGCCTCCTGCATGTGGTAGCCGGAGATCGAGATCGAGTTGAAGCGCGGCATCCGCTCGGCGGTGAACGAGAAGATGTCGGAGATGATCCGCATGCTCGGGGCCGGCGGGTAGATGTAGGTGTTGCGGACCATGAACTCCTTCAGGATGTCGTTCTGGATGGTCCCCGCGAGCAGCTCCGGCTTCACCCCCTGCTCCTCGGCTGCCGCGATGTAGAGCGCCATGATCGGGAGCACCGCGCCGTTCATGGTCATCGACACCGACATCTCGTCGAGCGGGATGCCGTCGAAGAGCGTGCGCGTGTCGTAGATCGAGTCGATCGCGACCCCGGCCATGCCGACGTCGCCCCGCACCCGCGGGTGGTCCGAGTCGTAGCCGCGGTGGGTGGCGAGGTCGAAGGCGACGCTGAGCCCCTTCTGGCCGGCCGCCAGGTTGCGGCGGTAGAACGCGTTGGACGCCTCAGCGGTCGAGAAGCCGGCGTACTGCCGGATGGTCCACGGCTGGGTCGTGTACATCGTCGGGTAGGGCCCGCGCAGGAACGGGCTCAGCCCGGGCCAGGTGTCGAGCGCGTCGAGCCCGGCCAGGTGCTCCGGCCCGTAGCTCGGCAGGATGTCGATCCCCTCCGGGCTCCCCCACGTCTCCGCGGAGGTCGAGGTCTTCGCGGAGCGAGCTCCGGACCCGCCGGGGCCTCCCAGCGCCAGGCCCGCGAAGCTCTCCGGGACGCTCATGCGAGCACCTCCTTCGTGCGGTGCAGGAAGGCGAGCGCGTCCATCCCGGCCCAGCACTGGTCATCAGCACCGACCTCGGCCTTCCCGGCCACGATCACGTGGTGGGCACCGGCGGCGCGCAGCGCGGCCACCAGCTCGGTCCCCCACTCGGCGTACGCCGGGTCGGTGCCGCAGACGCACACGACCGGCTGGCCGCCGTACGCAGCGAGAACGGCGTCGAAGCCGTCGGTGGCTCCCGCCGGCTCGACCGCGATCCCGCCGGCCGCGAACAGGTTGGTGGCGAACATCGCGCGGGCGGTGTGGGCGGCCACCGTCCCCATCGTGGCAAGGAAGACGGGGCCGGGCGCCGGCTCGGCCCGGAGCGCCTCGAACGCGGCTCCGTAGCGGCGTACGTCGTCACCGCGGCCCGACCGGGTCGGCAGCGTCTCGCCCAGGTGCGGGAACTCGGTCAGGCCGGTGATCGGCCGCGCCCGGGTCGCGACCTCGGCGTCCCGGCGGGCCACCACGTCAGCGATCCGCGCGTCGAGCGCCTCGAACCCGTCGGACTCGATCCGCCCGAGCTCGTCCCAGGCCGCGACCGCCAGGTCGTCGGTCAGCTTCTCGACGGCGTAGGCACCGCCGGCGGGGTCGGCGACCCGGCCCAGGTGCGACTCGGACACGAGCAGGTGGGACGTGTTCCGCGCGATCCGCCGGCCGAACGCGTCGGGCTCCCCCAGCGGGCTGTCGAACGGGACGACGGTGATCGCGTCGGCTCCGCCGACCCCGGCGGCGAATGCGGCGACCGTCGTGCGGAGCAGGTTCACCCACGGGTCGTAGGCGCTCATCATCGGCCGGCTGGTCACGGCGTGGATCCGGACCGGCGCCGGGTCGTCCACGCCGCTCAGCTCGAGCACCCGGGCCCACAGTCGGCGGGCAGCACGCAGCTTGGCGATCGTCACGAGCTGCTCGTCGGTGGCCGCAAGCCGGAGCGCCAGCAGGTCCGCCGCGTCGGCGACGGAGAAGCCGGCGGCAGTCAGGGTGCGCAGCGCTCCGGCGCCGACGGCAAGCACGTACCCCAGTTCCTGGACGTCGGAGGCGCCGCGCTCGTGCACCCTGGTGCCGTCGACGACGCCGGCGAGCACCTCCGCTTCCCGCGCCAGCCCGGCCACCTCGACGAGGTGAGGGCCGGCGGCGTCGGCACCCAGGTTGGTGCCGGGCGCCGGCTCGGCGTACCCCATCACCTCCAGGAACGTCCGCGCCTGCTCAGGGGTCGCGCCGTCGAGCACGACCGGGGCCAGGTCGAGCAGCACGCCGTCGAGCAGGGCGGGGAGGTCCGCGTCGGCGGCCACCCACAGCGCGGTCGCTCCGGTGTCGAGGTCGGCCAGGGCCTGCTCGTTGTCGGTGGGCCGGGTGACGACGTCCCAGCCACCGACCCGCGTCGGCCGGCCGCTCGTGACGAGCCCGTCGATGAGGTCGGGGGTGCCCAGCGGGGGGATGGCGACGCCGTCGAGGGTGGCGCGCGCCAGGCGCGACCAGACCAGCTCGTCGGGGTCGCCCTCGTCGAGGATCCGGCTCTTGCGCAGCACGGCGGCGGCCGCTGCCTCCCAGTCAGCCCGGGTGTGGTCGTCGGAGGGGTCGGCGAGCGCGAGCGCGCCCTGGGCGGGCTCCAGCTCCGCGGGCTCGTCCAACCCGCCCTCGACGGGCTGCTCTGGGGTCATAGGTCGAACGATAGGAGGGGCCCGTCGGGCGGGCCACCGAGTGTGATCTTTCCCCGTCCGGTGACCGGCCCTCGGAACCCCTCGCGGACGGCCGCCGACCGCCGCGATACTCGCGTCATGCCGAGCACCACCCAGTGGCTCACGTTCCTCGTGGCGTCACTGCTGTTCATCCAGATCCCCGGGCCGAGCCTGCTGTTCACGCTGGGCCGGGCGTTGACCGTGAGCCTGCACGACGCGCTGCTGTCGGTCGTCGGCAATGCCCTCGGGCTGCTCGCCCAGGTGGTGCTCGTCGCGGTCGGGCTGGGTGCCGTGGTCGCGGCCAGCGCCCCGGCGTACACCGTGCTGAAGATCGCCGGAGCTGCGTACGTCGTGTGGCTGGGCGTGCAGGCGATCCGCCACCGGGCCGACGCCCGGTCGGCGCTGCTCGCGGGCGAGCGCCCGCCCGAACGCACCGCGCAGTCCCTGCGGACCGGCTTCCTGGTCGGTCTCAGCAACCCCAAGACGATCGTGTTCTTCGTCGCCTTCCTGCCCCAGTTCATCGACCCCGGGTCACCGGCGCTCCCGCAGGTGGCCGCCCTCGGGCTCGCGTTCGCAGGCCTCGCGGTCGTCTCCGACAGCGTGTGGGCGACGGTGGCCGGGTCGGCGCGGCGATGGTTCGCCCGCGATCCGCGTCGGCTCGACGCGATGGGCACCGCTGGCGGCGTTCTGATGATCGGCCTGGGCGCCACGCTGGCCACCACCGAGTGAGCCGGGCTCAGCCGCGCCGGTAGACCCGCGCCTCCCACGGTCCGAGCACGACCCGGTCCACGTCGGTCGGCTCCCCTGCGTTGCTCAGCACGACCTCGGCGGCAAGCCAGTCGGCGGCGTCCGGGACGGCGGCCTCGAGCGCGTCGTCGCTCGACAAGTTCGCCACCACGAGCAGCTCGCGGCCGTCGAGACGACGGTGGAACGCGTGGACCCGGTCGTCGTCGAGGGGCACCGTCGCGAAGTCGCCGTGCACGACCACCGGCTCCTCGTGGCGCAGCGCGACCAGCCGCCGGTGGTGCTCCAGGACCGAGTCCGGGTCGCCGGTCTGGGCCTCGACGTTGACGGTGACGTGATCGGGATGGACGTCGATCCAGGGGCGACCGGTGGTGAACCCCGCGTGCTCGGTCGCGTCCCACTGCATCGGTGTCCGGGCGTTGTCGCGGCCCTTGTAGCGGATCGCGGCCATCGCCTGCTCGCCGTCCTGACCCCGGGCCAGCGCCGCCCGGTAGGCGTTCAAGGACTCGATGTCGCGGGTGTCGTGGACGTCGCGGAAGGGCGCATTGGTCATGCCGAGCTCGTCGCCCTGGTAGATGTACGGCGTCCCGCGGTGCAGGTGCAGCACCGTCGCCAGAGCCTTCGCCGACCGCACCCGGTGCTCCGGGGAGTCGTCGCCGAACCGGCTCACGCAGCGCGGCTGGTCGTGGTTGCCGAGGTAGAGGCTGTTCCAGCCGACATCGCCCATCCCCTCCTGCCAGCGCGCCAGCGACGCCATCAGGTCGGCCGGCGTCGCGGGCACGAGGTCCCACTTGCCGCCCGGTCCGGAGTCGAGGTCGACGTGCTCGAACTGGAACACCATGTCGAGCTCGCCGCGGGCCGGGTCGGTGTAGAGCAGGCCCTGCTCGACCGTGGTCGCCGGCGTCTCGCCCACCGTGAGGAGGCCAGGGGGCCGGTGCGCGAAGACCTCCCGGTGCATCTCCTGCAGGAACTCGTGCACACGCGGGCCGTGGAGCACGTAGGGGCCGGGGTCACCGAACCGGACCGTGTCGATCGGGCCGGGCTGGCGGTCCGGGCCGCCGACCACCCCGTCGCGGAGGTCGGGTGGGTCGTCGTGGACGACCTTGGAGATCAGGTTGATGACGTCCATCCGGAAGCCGTCGACGCCGCGGTCGAGCCACCAGTTCATCATCGAGTAGACCGCCTGCCGCGCGTCCGGGTTCTCCCAGTTCAGCTCCGGCTGGCTCGCGGCGAAGAGGTGCAGGTAGTACTCGTCCGTGTCCGGGTCGTAGGTCCACGCCGACTCGGAGAACGCCGATCCCCAGTTGGTCGGCTCGGCGCCCGGCTCGCCCCCGGTGCGGCCGGGGCGGGGAGGCCGCCACCAGTACCAGTCGCGCTTCGGGTCGTCGCGGCTCGACCGCGACTCCTGGAACCACTGGTGGGCGCTGCTCGTGTGGTTGATGACGAGGTCCATGACCAGCCTCATCCCGCGGGCGTGCAGGTCCTCGATCAGGCCGTCGAGGTCCTCGAGCGTCCCGAACGACGGGTCGACGTCCTGGTAGTCGCTGATGTCGTACCCGTTGTCGTCCATCGGGGAGCGGTAGATCGGGCTCAGCCAGACGACGTCGACCCCGAGCCGCTCGAGGTGGTCGAGGCGCTGCCGGATGCCGGGAATGTCCCCGACCCCGTCGCCGTCCGAGTCGGCGAAGCTGCGCGGGTAGACCTGGTAGACGACGGCGGACTTCCACCAGTCATGGGGAGTCGGCTCGGGCTGGGGGGTCATGCGCCCTCAGCGTAGGGCTAGTCCGCCTGCACTGGTTTCAGGGTTCCGGTTGCGGACCGGCCCCGGTGGCCGCACGCTGGGCTCGTGAAGATCTTGCTGGTCGCCGGCGCGGTCTTCGCCGTGCTCGGAGCCGGCGGGATGACCGGCACCGCGCTCATGACAACGTCGGAACGGCCGCCCGCGGCCGACGACTCGTCGCAGGCGCCGACCGACGAGTCGACGGACGACCCCGACGACTCGGACGAGAGGTCCGGGAAGCCCGACGACGAGGCGAAGGCCGCAAAGCACGCCGCGCAGCGCGCGTTCGTCGCGGCGAAGCAGGAATGGACTGCCTGCGTCGGCGAGGCCGCACCTGCCCACGAACCGGGGAGCGGGCCTTTCGCCCCGGAGGACGCGTGCGGCACGAAGCCGCACCCCCACGACGACCGGGCGCCGGGCGCCTCGGGCGACGCGCGCGAGCGCGACCGCGGAAAGCCGGCCTGGGCCGGTGGCCCGGACCGTCGGACGGCCGAGCCCCCGGGCCACGCCGCCCGGGCCCAGGGGTCACGGCCCCGCTGACCCGCACCGGCTAGCGTGCCCTCGTGGCCGAGCCGGGGATCGACGACGGGTCAGGGGTGCTGCTGCGGACAGCGTGCGAGAGCGACGTCGCGCGGTGGCTCGAGATGCTGCGTGACCCCGAGTACGTCACGTACGCCGCGCCCGCGTTCGTCACGCTCGCGACCGACGCCGACGGCCTGGCCGAGCGGATCACCCAGTCGCGGACGACGTGGCAGGAACGACTGCCCGGGATGCTCGCGGTCACCCCCAGCACCGATCCGGACCTCTTCCTCGGGGACATCTCGTGGCGCTGGACCTCCGGCGAGAAGCTGGGGGTGGCGGAGATCGGCTACGGCGTCCACCCCGAGGCGCGAGGGCAGGGCGTCGGCCGTCGTGCCATCGTCGCGCTCACGCGCTGGCTGCTGTCGCCAGACGGCCGCGGGCTCGCGCGGGTGCAGCTCGACCACAGCGTGGAGAACGAGCCGTCCTGCCGGGTGGCGCTCGCCGCCGGCTTCGAGCGCGAGGGGATCCGCCGCAGCTTCCTCCCGCTGCGCGACCCCGATGCGCCCGGCGGCGTACGTCGCCACGACGTGTGCCTCCACGGATGCGTGGATGTGCCCTCCGTCAGCGGGAGCTGACGGCGACCCTGACCCCGAGCCCGATCAGGACGGTGCCGGTGACGGCCTCCAGCCGGCGGCGCACGGCGCTCCGGCGCAGGATCGAGCCGGCCCGGCCGACGCCGTAGGCGAACGAGAGGTAGAGGCCGGTCTCCAGCGTCACCTGGAGCAGGGCCAGCCCCGCCGTCGTCGCGAAGAGCGGCCGGTCGGCCGGCACGAACTGCGGGTAGAAGGCGAGCATGAAGATCGCCGCCTTCGGGTTGGCCAGCTGCACGACCAGGCCTTCGACGAACCGTCGCCACCAGGTCGCGGCGGGCGCGGCCGCCTCGGAGAGCTCGACCTCTCCCGCCAGCGCTCCGCGCCACGCCTTGACCCCGAGCCAGATCAGGACCGCGGCCCCGACCACCTTGAGCACGACGTACGCCGCCTCCGACGCCGCCACGAGGGCAGCGAAGCCGGCGGCCGCCGCGAGCGCCCAGAGGTACAGCCCAGCCTCGAGCCCGAGCACTGTCGGTACCGCACCGCGCCAGCCGTCGAGCGCAGCCCGCCGGAGGACCAGCGCCATGGCCGGCCCGGGCGATGCCGAGATCAGCACCACCGCGAGCACGAACGCCGGGAGCATCGTGACCAGATCCACGGCTCCATCATCCAAGGCGGCGCAACGGATTTAGCGCGTCGTGTGCCTCAGACCACGCCATGCAGGCCCCAGGCACACGGGGCCGGCGATCAGGCGCCGGCGGAGTAGTCCGGCAGCTCCTGCAGCGCCCAGCCGTTGCCGTCGGGGTCGGCGAAGTAGACGAACCGGCCCCACTCGAGCTCGGCGACGCCCTGCACGTCCATGCCCCGCTCGGTGAGGTCGGCGTGGGTCGCATCGGCGTCGGCGACCACCATCTGCAGGTTGTCGAGCGACCCTGGCTCGAGGGCGGTCAGGCCGCGGCCGATCGCGATCGAGCAGGCCGACCCGGGCGGGGTCAGCTGCACGAACCGGATCTCGTCGCTGACCGTCCGGTCGTGGTCGCAGACGAACCCCGCGCGCTCGTAGAACTCCTTGGCCCGGTCGACGTCGGTCACGGGCACCAGTACCAGCTCCAGCTTCATGTCCATCAGGGCAGCCTAGGGAACCCAGCGGTCAGTTCCTGACCGGTGTGGTCAGCCCGCGACGCGGTCATCGCCTGCAGCGGGTACCTCGGCGGGCGCGGGCAGCGTCGACGTGGTCCCGGAAACCGATCAGACCTCGGTGCGGCTCTCGGTGTCCTTGTCGCGGATCCCGATCTTGTTGCCGAGCCAGACCAGCGGGTCGTACTTGCGGTCCACGACCCGCTCCTTCATCGGGATGATGGCGTTGTCCGTGATCTTGATCCCCTCGGGGCAGACCTCGGTGCAGCACTTGGTGATGTTGCACATCCCGAGCCCGGCGGCGTCCTGCGCCAGCTGCCGCCGGTCGTGGGTGTCGAGCGGGTGCATGTCCAGCTCGGCGTACCGCAGGAAGAACCGGGGGCCGGCGAAGTGCTGCTTGTTGTCCTCGTGGTCGCGGACCACGTGGCAGACGTTCTGGCACAGGAAGCACTCGATGCACTTGCGGAACTCCTGGCCGCGCTCGACGTCCTCCTGCATCATCCGACGCTTGCCGTCGGCGTCGCGCGGCGGCAGCTCGGCGTAGGGAAGCTCGCGCGCCTTCTGGTAGTTGAAGGACACGTCGGTCACCAGGTCCCGGATGATGGGGAACGTCCGCATCGGGGTGACGGTGATCGTCTCGGACTCCTCGAAGTCCGACAGCCGCGTCATGCACAGCAGCCGCGGCCGGCCGTTGATCTCGGCGCTGCACGAGCCGCACTTGCCGGCCTTGCAGTTCCAGCGGATCGCCAGGTCGCCGGTCTGCGTCGCCTGCAGCCGGTGGAGCGCGTCGAGGACCACCTCGCCCTCCGACACCTCCACCGTGTAGTCGCGCAGCTCGCCGTCGGTGTCGTCGCCGCGCCACACGCGGAGCTTCAGGTCGTATCCCACGGTCACTCCTCGAAGTAGCGCTTGAGCTCGTCGGGCATCTGGGGCAGTGGTTGCTCGGCGATGGTGACGCCGGCGCCCGACTCGTCGAGCCGTACGACGAGGTTCTTGGTGGCCCACTCGGGGCTCGGCTTCGGGAAGTCGTCGCGGGTGTGACCCCCTCGCGACTCCTCGCGCAGGAGGGCCGCCCTGGCGATCGACTCCGACACGACCAGCATGTTGCGCAGGTCCAGGGCGAGGTGCCAGCCGGGGTTGTACTGCCGGTGCCCCTCGACGCTCATGGTCGAGGCCCGCTCCTTGAGCTCCTCGATGCGGGCGAGTGCGTCCTCGAGCTCCGAGCGGGTCCGGATGATTCCCACCAGGTCGTTCATGGCGTCCTGGAGGTCCTGCTGGATCGTGTAGGGGTTGTCGCCGCCCTCGGCCTGGAACGGCGTGAGCGCCGTCCACTCCCCTGCCCGGACGGCCTCGTCGGACACGACCGGCCGCTGCGAGAGACCGGAGGCGTACGCCGCCGCGGCCTCGCCCGCCCGCCGCCCGAACACCAGCAGGTCGGAGAGGCTGTTGCCGCCGAGCCGGTTGGACCCGTGCATCCCGCCGGAGCACTCGCCCACGGCGTACAGGCCCGTGACGGAGCTGAGCTCGGTGTCGGGGTCGACCTCGATGCCGCCCATGACGTAGTGGCAGGTCGGGCCGATCTCCATCGGCTCGGCGGTGATGTCGACGTCGGCCAGCTCCTTGAACTGGTGGTACATCGACGGCAGCCGCTTGCGTATGAAGTCGGCGTCGCGGCGGGACGCGATGTCGAGGAAGACCCCGCCGTGGGGCGACCCCCGGTCCGCCTTGATCTCGGAGTTGATGGCCCTCGCCACCTCGTCACGCGGCAGCAGCTCGGGTGGCCGGCGGTTGTTCTTCTTGTCGTCGTACCACCGGTCGGCCTCCTCCTCGGTGTCGGCGGTCTCCGACCTGAAGTAGTCGGGGATGTAGTCGAACATGAACCGCTTGCCCTCGGAGTTGCGCAGCACACCACCGTCGCCGCGCACCGACTCGGTGACGAGCAGCCCCTTGACCGAGGGCGGCCACACCATGCCCGTCGGGTGGAACTGGACGAACTCCATGTTGATGAGGGACGCCCCGGCGCGGAGCGCGAGCGCGTGCCCGTCGCCGGTGTACTCCCACGAGTTCGACGTCACCTTGAACGACTTCCCGATGCCACCGGTCGCGAGGATCACGGCCGGCGCGTCGATCGTCACGAATCGGCCCGTCTCGCGCCAGTAGCCGAAGACGCCGGAGATCGCGTCGGACTCGTCCTTGAGCAGCTCGGTGACGGTGCACTCCATGAACACGTCGATCCCGATCTGGACCGCGCGCTGCTGGAGCGTTCGGATCATCTCGAGGCCGGTCCGGTCGCCGACGTGCGCGAGCCGCGCGTACTTGTGACCGCCGAAGTCGCGCTGGCTGATCAGCCCGTCCTCCGTGCGGTCGAAGAGCGCTCCCCAGTCCTCGAGCTCCATCACCCGCTCGGGGGCCTCCTGCGCGTGCAGCTGCGCCATCCGCCAGTGGTTGAGCATCTTCCCGCCGCGCATGGTGTCGCGGAAGTGGACCTCCCAGTTGTCCTCGGGCCACCGGTTGCCCATGGCAGCGGCGATCCCGCCCTCGGCCATGACGGTGTGCGCCTTGCCGAGCAGGGACTTGCAGACGATGGCCGTGGAGGCGCCCGCCTCGTGGGCCGCGATGGCGGCGCGCAGCCCGGCCCCGCCGGCTCCGACCACCACCACGTCGTACTGGTGCCGCTCGATCCCGCCCTCGGAGTAGTACGACATCTCGTTCCCGGTCATCGGGTGCCGGTCGCTGGTGTGGGTCATCAGAAGAACGTCACGTCCTCGATCCGGCCGGTGGCCAGCAGGTAGATGTAGAGGTCGACGAGCGCCACCGAGAACAGCGACACCCACGCGTAGCGCGCGTGGTTGGCGTTGAGCCGCGACACCCAGGTCCAGAGCTTGTAGCGGACGGGGTGCTTGCTGAAGTGGCGCAGCCGGCCGCCCACCGCGTGCCGGCAGGAGTGGCAGGAGAGCGTGTAGAGCCAGATGTAGACGACGTTGACCAGCATCAGCAGGGTGCCGAGGCCCATGTGGCCCCACTCGTGGTCGGCGTTGCGGAACGCCAGCACGACGTCGAAGCTCAGGACCAGGCCGACCACGACGGCGGCGTACCAGAAGTAGCGGTGCAGGTTGTTGAGGATCAGCGGCAGCCGGGCCTCTCCGGAGTAGTACAGGTGGGGCTCGGCCACGCCGCAGGCCGGCGGGCTCATCCAGAACGCCCGGTAGTAGGCCTTGCGGTAGTAGTAGCAGGTCATCCGGAAGCCCAGCGGGAAGATCAGGATGATCAGCGCCGCGGAGAGCGGGAACCACCCGAACGGCTGGCCGAAGTCGGAGGCGCCCTCGACGCAGTCGCCGAGGCACGGCGAGTAGAACGGCGAGAGGTACGGCGAGGCGTAGTAGTTCGCCCCCGAGAACGCCCGCCAGGTCGCGTAGACGACGAACCCGCTGAACACCACGAACGTCGTCAGCGGGGCCAGCCACCACCGGTCGGTGCGCAGGGTCTTCGCCTCGATCCGGGCCCGAGAGGGTCCGGTGACCCCAGCTCCCGACAACGGCATCTGCACCTCCAGTAGGCGACGGACAATGCGCCGAGTCTGTACAAATCGACGCCGCAGGGGAAGGGGACTCGCCCGGCCACCGGGGGTCCAGCGTCCGGTCCCCGGACGCTTCCCACCCGGAGTATCGTCCGCTCAGGACGCGGAGTGTCTCGGGCCGCGCGTGTTCACAGGGGGCCCCCTCATGACCAGACCGACGATTCTCGTCACCGACGACGAGCCGCTGGTGGCCGACGCCCTCACCCGCGACCTCCGCTCCCGCTACCACGCCGAGTACCGGATCGTCCGGACCACGTCAGGCCTCGAGGCGCTCGACGTCCTGGCCCGGCTCGCGCTGCGCGACCAGCCCGTGGCGCTGATCGTCACCGACCAGCGGATGCCGCAGATGACCGGCGTCGAGATGCTGACCAGGGCCCGGCCGCACGCGCCGGACGCGAAGCTGCTGCTGCTCACGGCGTACGCCGACACCGACGCGGCCATCACCGCGATCAACGAGATCGGGCTCGACTACTACCTGCTCAAGCCGTGGGACCCGCCGGAGGAACGGCTCTTCCCGGTCGTCGACGACCTGCTCGACGGGTGGCAGCGGGAGCACCCCGAGCTCGCGTCGGTCATTCGCGTCGTCGGGCACCGCTGGTCCGACCGCAGCCACGAGATCAAGACGTTCCTCGCGCGCAACCACGTGCCCTACACGTGGCTCGCCGTCGACGAGGAGGAGGGCCGCCGGCTCGCCGACCTCGCCACCGCCGCGCCCGACGACCTGCCGCTGGTGCTCGTGCCAGACGCCGACACGCTGCGCGCGCCGACGACGCTCCAGGTCGCCGAGGCGCTCGGGCTGCGCACCCAGGCCGAGCAGCCGCTCTACGACCTCTGCATCGTCGGCGCCGGACCGGCGGGGCTGGCGGCCGCGGTCTACGCAGCGTCGGAAGGGCTCCGGACCATCGTCGTCGAGCGCGAGGCACCCGGCGGGCAGGCCGGGCAGAGCGCTGCCATCGAGAACTACCTCGGATTCCCCCGCGGCCTGAGCGGCTCCGACCTGGCGCAGCGGGCGATCGCGCAGGTCCAGCGGTTCGGGGCCGAGATGCTGGTGGCGCGCGAGGTGGTCGGCCTCGACGTCCGTGGCCCGGTGCGGGCGGTGCTGCTCGAGGGCGGCACCGAGATCGAGGCGCGCGCCGTGGTCGTGTCCTCGGGGGTGTCCTACCGGCGGCTCGAGGCGCCGGGCGTCGACGAGCTGGCCGGCCGTGGCATCTACTACGGCGCGAGCGCCAGCGACGCGGTCCAGGTCAACGACGAGGTGGTGTACGTCGTGGGCGCGGCCAACTCCGCGGGCCAGGCCGTGCTCAACTTTGCCGCCCACGCCAAGAAGGTCGTGATGCTCGTCCGCGCTGCCTCGCTGGACGGCAGCATGTCGCGCTACCTCGTGGAGCGGATCGAGGCGGCGCCGAACGTCGAGGTGCGGTGCCGGACCGAGGTCGCCTCGGCGGCCGGGCGCGACCACCTCGAGTGCCTGACGCTGCGCGACTGCGACTCCGACGAGCACGACACCGTCACGGCCGGCTGGCTGTTCGTCTTCATCGGCGCCTCGCCGCGCACCACGTGGCTGGGCGACGAGGTGGTGCGCAACGAGCACGGCTTCGTCGTCACCGGCCCCGAGCTCGTCGCCGGCCACGGGCAGCGGTGGGCGTTGCCGCGTACGCCGTACGGCCTCGAGTCGAGCCTGCCGGGCGTGTTCGCCGCCGGCGACGTCCGGCAGGACTCCATGAAGCGGGTCGCGTCGGCCGTCGGTGAGGGCGCGATGGCCGTCCACCTCGTCCACCGCTACCTGGCGACCACGTGACCCGCAAGGCGATCAGCGTCGAGGACGTCCGGGGCTTCCCGCTGTTCGAGGGCGTCACCGACGAGCAGCTGGAGGCGCTGATCGCCGCCGGCGAGGCGGTCGCGGTCGCCCCGGGAGTGGAGCTCTTCCACGAGGGCGACCTCGCCGCGTCGTGGTGGGTGCTCGTCGAGGGCTCGGTCGACCTGACCCGCCACTCGGGGCGCGACGAGACCACCGTGGGCCGGATGGACGTCCCCGGCCGCTGGGCCGGCGGCTTCCTCGCCTGGAACGAGCACGGCACCTACCTCGCGACCGGGCGGGGCGCCGAGCCCGGCCGGATGTTGCGGGTGCCGGCCGAGGCGCTGCGCAGCCAGATGCAGGCCTGGTTCCCGCTCGCAGTCCACCTGATCAGCGGGCTCTTCACCACCGCGCGGTCGATCGAGTCCACCGCGCGGCAGCGCGACTCGCTGGTCAGCCTGGGCACGCTCGCCGCGGGTCTCGCGCACGAGCTCAACAACCCGGTGGCGGCCGCCGGGCGCGCGGTGAACTCGCTCGACGCCACGTCCGGGGCCCTCCTCGACTCGCTGGGCGAGCTCGCTGCGGGCGAGCTCACCGCGTCCCAGTACACGGCGCTCGACGAGCTGCGGCGCTCGGTGACGCCGACTCCGGCCGAGCATGACCCGCTGGCCGCGGCCGACCGGGAGGACGAGGCCGCGGCCTGGCTGCAGCGGCACGACGTACCCGACCCGTGGCGGCTCGCCGGCGAGCTCACGTCGGCCGGGATCGACCTCGCGTGGTGCGAGCGGGCCGCGGAGCTGGTGCCGCCGGCCACCCTCGCCCCTGCCTTGGCGTGGCTGACGAACGCGATCAGCGCGCAGCGGCTCCTCGGCGAGGTGCGCGAGGCCACCGGCCGGATCTCCGAGCTCGTCTCGGCGGTGCGCTCCTACACGCAGATGGACCGCGCCACGCTGCAGCCGGTGGACGTGCGCGAGGGCCTCGAGAGCACGTTGACGATGCTCGGCCACAAGCTGCGGCAGAGCAGCGTGACGGTCGTCCGCGAGTTCGACGAGGGCCTGCCCCACGTCGACGGGTACGCCGGGGAGCTCAACCAGGTATGGACCAACCTGGTGGACAACGCGATCGACGCGATGCCCGACGGCGGGACGCTCACGGTGGTGGCCTGCACCCGCGACCGGTTCCTTCAGGTCGAGGTCCGCGACACCGGCCACGGCATGCCACCGGAGGTCGCGGCCCGGGCCTACGACACGTTCTTCACCACCAAGGAGGTCGGCCGGGGCACCGGGCTCGGCCTCGACATCGCGCGTCGGGTCGTCGTCGACCGCCACCGCGGCGAGATCGACATCGACTCCTCGGACGCCGGGACCACGATGCGGGTCCGGCTGCCGCTCGGCTGATCCACCCGGAGGAATGTCACACTCCCCGGACGTGGGAAGGTGCCGCGCGGGGGGTAGCGTTTCCAGACGTGGCAACCCACATCCCTCCCAAGCCCCTGGTCAAGGGAGCGCGCTCGACGCACTCGACCGTCGCGCTGAAGATGTTGATGGCCGTGAGCGGCCTGGTGTTCATCGCCTTCGTGCTCGCCCACATGTACGGAAACCTCCAGGCCTTCGCCGGGCACGACGCCTTCAACGAGTACGCCGAGCACCTGCGTGAGATCGGCGAGCCGATGTTCCCCCACAGCGGTGTGCTCTGGGTCCTGCGGGTCGGGCTGATCGCATCCCTCGTCGTCCACGTGGCCTGCGCCGTCGCGCTGTGGCGCCGTGCCGACCGCGCCCGCACGGTCAAGTACGTCGTGAAGAAGAACGCCCACTCCACGCTCTCGTCCCGCTGGATGCGCTGGGGCGGCGTGACGCTGCTGCTCTTCGTGGTCTGGCACCTGCTGAACTTCACGATCGGCAAGGTCAACGTGTCCGGCGGGCCCACCGACGACCCGTACGTCCTCCTGGTCGACTCGTTCGAGACCTGGTGGCTGACGCTGCTCTACCTGCTCGCGATGCTCGCACTCGGGCTCCATCTGCACCACGGGGTGTGGAGCGCCGCGCAGACGCTCGGCCTCACCAACAACGCGTCGGCCCGCCGCAACGCGAAGGTGCTCGGGGCGATCGTCGCGGTCGTCATCGCCGGCGGGTTCTCGCTGGTCCCGATCTTCGTCCTCGCCGGCGTCATCAGCTGAAGGGTGCTGCTCCTGTGACCGACATGCCCGACACCACCAACGCCTTCGACTCCTCCCACACCGTCGAGGGCCACGAGGAGTACGACGACGCCGCCGAGTTCTACACGCCGGGTGAGCCCATCCAGGACACCAAGGCGCCGGGCGGCCCCCTCGAGGAGATGTGGCAGACCCGCAAGTTCGAGGCCCGGATCGCCAACCCCGCCAACCGCCGGCGGCTCTCGATCATCGTTGTCGGCACCGGCCTGGCCGGGGCGTCGGCCGCGGCCACGCTCGGCGAGGCCGGCTATGTCGTGAAGTCGTTCTGCTACCAGGACTCCCCGCGCCGGGCCCACTCGATCGCCGCCCAGGGCGGCATCAACGCGGCCAAGAACTACAAGGGCGACGGCGACTCCACCTACCGCCTCTTCTACGACACGATCAAGGGCGGCGACTACCGCAGCCGCGAGTCGAACGTCTACCGGCTGGCCGAGGTCAGCGCCAACATCATCGACCAGTGCGTCGCCCAGGGCGTCCCGTTCGCCCGCGAGTACGGCGGCCTCCTCGACAACCGCTCGTTCGGCGGCGTCCAGGTGTCACGCACGTTCTACGCCCGGGGCCAGACCGGCCAGCAGCTGCTGATCGGCGCCTACCAGGCCCTGGAGCGGCAGGTCGCCGCCGGCACCGTGCGCTGCTACGCGCGGCACGAGATGGTCGAGCTGATCGTGGTCGACGGTCGCGCGCGCGGGATCATCGTGCGCGACATGGTCACCGGTGAGCTGGAGACCTACTTCGCGGACGTGGTGGTGCTCGCCTCCGGCGGCTACGGCAACGTCTTCTTCCTTTCGACCAACGCGATGGGCTGCAACGTCACCGCCACCTGGCGGGCGCACCGCAAGGGCGCCTACATGGCGAACCCGTGCTACACGCAGATCCACCCGACCTGCATCCCGGTCTCGGGGGCGCACCAGTCGAAGCTGACGCTGATGAGCGAGTCGCTCCGCAACGACGGCCGGATCTGGGTCCCGAAGAACAAGTCCGACTGCGACAAGGACCCGCGCGACATCCCCGAGGAGGACCGCGACTACTACCTGGAGCGGATCTACCCGGCGTTCGGCAACCTGGTCCCGCGCGACATCGCTTCGCGCCAGGCCAAGAACATGTGCGACGAGGGTCGCGGGGTCGGCCCGGAGGTGGAGGGCGTACGTCGCGGCGTCTACCTCGACTTCGCCGAGGCGACCGAGCGGCTCGGCCGCGACGCCATCGAGTCGAAGTACGGCAACCTCTTCGACATGTACGCCCGGATCACGGGCGAGGACCCCTACACCGTGCCGATGCGGATCTATCCGGCCGTCCACTACGTCATGGGCGGGCTGTGGGTCGACTACGACCTGCAGTCGACGATCCCCGGCCTGTTCGTGACGGGCGAGGCCAACTTCTCCGACCACGGCGCCAACCGGCTCGGCGCCTCCGCCCTGATGCAGGGGCTCGCGGACGGCTACTTCGTGCTGTCGAACACGATCCGCGACTACCTCGCGGACGGCCCGTTCGACCGGGTGCCCGAGGACCACCCCGCGGTGGTCGAGGCGCAGCAGTCGGTGCAGGCGCGGATCGACCACTTCATGAACAACGTGGGCACGCGCAGCGTGGACTCCTACCACCGCGAGCTCGGCCACATCATGTGGGAGTTCTGCGGCATGGAGCGGACCGAGGACGGCCTGAAGAAGGCGATCGACCTGATCCGTACGCTCCGTGACGACTTCTGGCGCAACGTGAAGGTGCTCGGGACGGCCGACTCCATGAACCAGTCGCTGGAGAAGGCCGGCCGGATCGCCGACTTCCTCGAGCTCGGCGAGCTGATGTGCATCGACGCGCTGAACCGGCGCGAGTCGTGCGGGGGCCACTTCCGGGCCGAGTCGCAGACCGAGGACGGCGAGGCGCTGCGGCACGACGACCAGTACTCCTACGTCGCGGCCTGGGAGTGGGCGGGCGAGGGCGAGAAGCCCGTGCTGCACAAGGAGAACCTGGTCTACGAGTTCGTCGAGATGAAGCAGAGGTCGTACAAGTGAAGCTGACGCTCAAGATCTGGCGCCAGGCCCACTCGGCCGACCAGGGTGCCATCCACACGTACGAGCTGGACGAGGTCTCCCCCGACATGTCGTTCCTGGAGATGCTGGACGTCCTCAACGAGGAGCTCAACGAGAAGGGCGAGGAACCGGTCGCGTTCGACTCCGACTGCCGCGAGGGCATCTGCGGGACGTGCTCACTCATGATCAACGGCGAGGCCCACGGTCCCGAGGTCACGACCAGCTGCCAGCTCCACATGCGGTCGTTCTCCGACGGCGACACGATCACGGTCGAGCCCTGGCGGGCCGCGGCGTTCCCGGTCGTGAAGGACCTCGTCGTCGACCGCTCGGCGTTCGACCGGATCATCCAGCAGGGTGGCTACATCTCGGTCAACACCGGAGCCGCCCCCGACGCCCACGCCACCCCCGTCCCCAAGGACAAGGCCGACCGCGCCTTCGACGCCGCCACCTGCATCAGCTGCGGCGCCTGCGTCGCGGCCTGCCCCAACGGCTCGGCGTCGCTGTTCCTCGGCGCGAAGATCACGCACCTCGGCGAGCTGCCGCAAGGTCAGGCCGAGCGCGACTCCCGCGTGGTCAACATGGTCGCCCAGCACGACGCCGAGGGCTTCGGTGGCTGCACCAACATCGGTGAGTGCACCGCCGCCTGCCCGAAGGAGATCCCGCTCGACGTGATCTCCCGCCTGAACTGGGACCTGCACGCCGCGATGCGTCACGGCCGCTAGCCGCCGGCAGGCTCCGGCCACTTTCTCGCTTCCCGGCACCGCAACACGCCGCGCCTGCGGCGTGTCACGGCTGTCCCCGTGCAGAAGATGGCCGTCGGGACCCCTGTGGAGGAAGGTTCGCGAGGTCGTGACGGCGGGGAATGCTCTCGGTCGTGGACCCGGTCGACGCCCTCACCCGCCTCGGCGGCGTCGCTGCGCTGCGCGACCTGGAGCGGCTGACGTCACGGTCGCGAGTGCGGACTGCGGTCGGCAGTGGACGGATCCGTCGGCTGGGGCACGGTCGGTACGCCCTGCCCACCGCACGGCCGGCGCTCGAGCTGGCCGCACGGCTCGGCGGCTACGCCTCGCACCTCTGCGCGGCGGCCGAGCTCGGCTGGGAAGTCGCACGCCAGCCCGTCACGCCGCAGGTCGTCGTACCCCGGCGCCGCGAGCTCCCCGCCCGGCTGCCGGAGGCCTCGATCACCCGGCATCCGCTGGCGTCGCGCGACGTACGTGGCCTCGTCACCGGTCCAGCGCTCACGGTCCTGCTCTGCGCCCGCGACCTCCCGTTCGGCGAGGCTCTCACGGTGGCCGACTCCTGCCTTCGGCACGGTGACCTCGACCACGACGAGCTCACGGCCGCGGCGGCGTCGTGGTCGGCCCACGTCCGGGAGACGGTCGCCCTGGCCGACGGCCGGGCGGCCAACCCGTTCGAGTCCGTCCTGCGCGCGTTGGCGATCCAGGCGGGCGCCCAGGTGATCCCGCAGTTCGAGGTGCAAGCGCTCGGGCTGACCCTGCACCCCGACCTGGCTGACCCGATCCGTGGCATCGCGCTCGAGGCGGACTCCTGGGGTTTCCACGCCTCCCGGTCGGACCACGAGCGTGACTGCGTCCGCTACAACGCGCTCACCGCGACGGGCTGGCGGGTCCTGCGTTTCGCCTACGATCACGTGATGTTCTCCCCCACGTACGTCGTCGCGACGATCCGTCAGCTCCTCACCGAGGTCCGCGTCTGACGGCGATCTGCCTAGAGTGCCCGCATGGCACTTCCCGATGCGCACCCCGCCTTCCGGGCCCACTTCACAGACCCCGTGTACGACGCCGAGGGCGCCGACGACGGTCCGTTCGGGAACGACGAGGGCTGGGACCTGGTGATGGACTGGGGCGGTCGGCGCGACGAGCTCGGACCCGACAGCAGCCTGGCAACGATCCTGAACACCGAGGACGTCCTCCGCGTCGCCGGTCCGATGGAGGGGGTCGACGGGATCGAGACGGCCCAGTTCGTCGTCGGGGCCGCGTTCACGCTGCTCCGCCTGACAGGCCGGATCTCAGAGGAGGACCGGGCGATCGCGTTGCTGGCAGTGGGGTTCCGGATCGATCACGCGGGCTCGGACCCCGACCCCGTGCTGGTCGTCCAGCGCGACGACCTGCTGACCTGGCGGAACCCCGCCTGAGGCTGGGTCAACCGTCGTCGGACGAACGACGCCGCAGCAGCGCGACCAGGCCGAGCATCGAGGCGCCACCGGCAGCGAACGCGGCCTTCGGGCCGACCCGGGACGGCTTGCCACCGACCGGCGTCTCCCGGAGCGCGACGTGGGTGAGCTCCTTCATGGCGTACTCCGCCCGATCGGCGTCGAGCGACTCGCGCTCGCGCTTCGCGCGGGTCTCGGGAGCGGTCTGGGCCCACGCGGCGGCGTACATCACGACCCGGGAGAAGTAGTAGATCCAGACCACGAGGATCAGGGCGATCCCGAACATCTGGAACGCCTCGGACTCCTTGGTCGACTCCAGGAGGAGGAACGACAGCTGCTTGATCAGCTCGAAGCCGAGGGCGCCCAGGATCGCGCCCGACACGACCGCCCGCCGCGGCGCGTTGGGCCGGGCCAGCAGCTCGAACATGATGAAGAACAGCAGCACGTTGGCGAGCAGGCCGAGCACGATGGTGAGCAGCGTGACGACCGGTTGCAGCTCCTCGTCGAGCTCCAGCCACGCCAGCACGTCGGTGGCGAAACCGCTGACCAGGCCTGTGACGGCCACGCTGACCAGCAGCGTCACCCCGATCAGCACGAGGGTGATCAGGTCGCGCAGCTTGCCGACGATGAAGTTCGGCTGCTCGCGGGCCGGCTCCTCGAACATCACGATCAGCGCCTCGCGCATGGCGGACAGCCAGCCGAGCCCGGCGTACAGGACGCCGACCAGGCCGACGATCCCGGCGACGCCGGCGCTCTCCTCGAAGCCCGTGAGGTCGAGGTCGATCCCCGAGAACAGGCCGGTCAACGCCGTGTCGAGCGTGTCCTGCGCCTTCGGGTAGACCTTCGACACGTAGCCGACGGCGAAGAACGCGAGCGCCAGGATCGGGAAGAACGACAGGAAGCCGAAGTAGGTCACCGCTCCGGCCTGCAGGTTGCCCTTGACCGCTCCGTAGTGCTGCACCATCCGGACGACGTGGTCGACGATCGGCCGGCGGGCGCGGACCTCGGTGACCTCGCCCTCGACCCGCTGCTTGAGCGAGCTCACGGAGCCGCCCGGAAGGCGAAGTCGCGCACGGGTCGCCAGCCGTTCTCGTCGTCGTGCCGGTAGAGGTGGAAGCGCTCGACGTCGAAGGTGCAGTCGAACGGGGCGAGCTCGGTGAACGCTCGGTCCATGACGTCCTCGGGTCGGTGGTGGGCGATGGTCACGTGCGGGTGGAACGGGAACTGCAGAGGTACGGCGAGCGGCCCCTGGCGGACCCGGTCGGCGAGGGCCTCGCACTGCGAGATCCCTTGCACCAGCGAGACGAACACCACCGGGGAGACCGGGCGGAACGTACCCGTTCCGCGCAGGTGTATGAGGAACGAGTCCGTGGTCGCGGCGGCGGCCACGAGCAGACCCTCGGCCTCACCGACTTCTGCCTCCCTCAGCTCCACCGGTGGCACGAGGGTGATGTGCGTCGGGATGCTCCCGGCCGTCTCGTCCCCGAGCGAGGCGCGGTAGTCCTGAAGCTGCGTGGCCCACGGCTCCGGGAGCGCGATCGCGACGCCGATGGTGGGCATCCGCCGACCCTAGCGAACCGTCGACGAGGGTCCGGTCGGACCCTCGAGGAGCGCCGATAGGATCGTGCGTCGTGAGCGACTCCTACCAAGCCGCCGTGGCCCGCAGCGGCGAGATCGAACGGCGCATCGCCACCGACCCCGGCGAGTTCCGCATGCTCACCGGTGATCGGCCGACCGGCTCGCTCCACATCGGCCACTACTTCGGGTCCATCCAGAACCGGGTGCGGCTGCAGCGAAGCGGCGTCACGATCTTCCAGCTGATCGCCGACTACCAGGTCATCACCGACCGGGAGATCGCCGGCGACATCGCCGGCAGCGTCCGCAGCCTGCTGCTCGACAACATCGCGGCCGGCCTCGACCCGGAGCGGGCGACGTTCTTCACGCACTCGTCGGTGCCGGCGCTCAACCAGCTGCTGCTGCCGTTCCTGTCCCTGGTCAGCGTCGCGGAGCTGCAGCGCAACCCCACGGTCAAGGAGGAGGCGGCGTCCGCCGGCATCAAGTCGATCAACGGCCTGATGCTCACCTACCCCGTCCACCAGGCCGCCGACATCCTCTTCTGCAAGGCGAACGTCGTGCCGGTGGGCAAGGACCAGCTGCCCCACCTCGAGCAGACGCGGGTCGTCGCGCGCCGCTTCAACGAGCGGTACGGCGCCACGTTCCCCGAGCCCGACGCGCTGCTGTCGGTGGCGACCAACGTGCTGGGCACCGACGGCACCAAGATGAGCAAGTCCAAGGGCAACGTGATCGAGCTGCGGATGACCGCCGACGAGACCGCGAAGAAGCTCAAGGGCGCCAAGACCGACTCCGACCGCCACATCACCTACGACCCCGTGGGCCGACCCGAGGTGGCCAACCTGCTGCTCATCGCCTCGCTGTGCGAGGGAGTGGAACCGGCCGTCGTCGCCGAGCAGATCGGCGACGGTGGTGGCGGGGGCCTCAAGCAGCGGGTCACCGACTCGCTCAACGAGGTGCTGGCTCCGGTCCGGGCGCGGCGGGCCGAGCTCGAGGCCGACCCCGGTTTCGTGGACGGCGTGCTGGCGCGGGGCAACGCGATCGCCAACGAGGTCGCCGACCGGACGCTCGCCGAGGTGCGCGAGCGGATGGGGATGGACTACGCCGGGCGCTGACGCCGCTCGAGCAGCGCCGCGGCACCCAGCACCAGCAGCCCGCCCACGGCCAGCCCGGCACCGACGACGCCGGGTGCCCGGTAGCCCCAGCCGGCCGCGATCACGAGCCCGCCGAGCCACGCGCCCAGGGCGTTCGCGACGTTGAGGGCGGCGTGGTTGAGCGCCGCGCCCATCGTCTGCGCCTCCGCGGCGACGTCCATCAGCCGCAGCTGCAGGCTCACCACGAGCACCGAGCCGGTCAAGGTGATCCCGAAGACCACCGGCAGCGTCCACCAGCCGCTCGGGGCCAGCGCGCTGAACACGAGCAGGAGCAGCCCCTGGCCGGCGCCGCCGATGAACATCGACCGCATCACCGACCAGTCGGCCAGCCGGCCCGCCACCCAGGTGCCGGCGACCATGCCCAGCCCGAACGCGAGCAGGAACACCGGCGCCACCGACTCGGGGAGGCCGCCTACCTCGGTGACGGTCGGCACGATGTAGGTGTAGACCGCGAACATGCCGCCGAAACCCACGGCGCCGGCCAGCAGCGTGAGGATCACCTGCGGTCGCCGAACCGCGGTGAGCTCACGGCGCCAGGTGGCGCTGCGGTCGCCCGGGGCGCCCGGCACGAACGCCAGCACGAGCGCGACCGTCAGCAGGCCGAGCACGGCCACCAGCCAGTACGCCGCGCGCCAGCCCAGGCTCTGCCCCAGCCACGTCGCAGCCGGCACGCCCACCACGTTGGCGATCGACAGCCCCAGCATCACCGACGCGACGGCGCGGCCCTTGCGGTGAGCCGGCACCAGGCTGGCCGCGACCAGCGAGGCCACGCCGAAGTAGGCACCGTGCGGCAGCCCGGCCGCGAACCGTGCGACCAGCAGCCCGTCGTACGACGAGGCGAGCGCGGAGGCGGCGTTGCCGACGGCGAAGGCGGCCATCAGGCCGACGAGCAGCGCCCGCCGCGGCAGCCGGGCCGCGAGGAACGCGATCGTGGGAGCGCCCACCACGACTCCCAGCGCGTACGCCGAGATGGCGTGGCCGGCCGCCGGGATGGTCACGTCGACGCCGCGCGCCAGCTGCGGGAGCAACCCCATCGAGACGAACTCTGTCGTGCCGATCGCGAAGCCGCCCATCGCGAGGGCGAGCACGGCCAGCGTCAGGTGACGGGTCGTCGCCGCCGCGGGGGCGGGCGGAGCGGTCTCGGTCGCGGCGGGGGTCACACCAGGCGGCAACAGCGGGTCGTCGCGGGTCATTCCGACATCGTCGTGTGACGTGCCCGTCTCTCGGGCTCTCCGGCCGCGGTCAGTGCGTCGCCCAGCGCGGTCCGCCAGTAGAGGACCTCTCGTCCCGAGCGGCGACGCTCGGCCAGCCCGCTCTCGCGCAGCACCCGGAGGTGGCCGCCGACCGAACCGAGCGGCAGCCCGGTGAGCGCGGCCAGCCCGGTGGTGCTGGCGGGCGTAGCGAGCGCGACGAGCAGCCGCGCCCGGTTGGGGCCGAGCAGCCGGTCGGTCGCACCCGGCAGGCCGGACTCCAGCCCGGCCAGCACCCCGGCCACCGGGTAGTACACCGCGTAGCGGGTCGGAAGCTCCCAGGCGACCGAGCTGGCCGGCCCGTGCACCGGCACGAACCAGAGCTCGCTCGCGCCACTGAGATCGCGCGGCGGATTGTCGTGGACGTTGATCTGCAGCTCGCTCCCGCCCAACCACGCGCGATCGCGACCGAGGTCGGCCAGCACCGCTTGCCACCCCTGGCCCGCCAGCCGCGAGGTGCGGGAAACGATGTCGGCCCGCAGCACCCGCTCCCGGCGGGGCCAGTCGCTCGCGACGACGTGGACCCAGACCCAGTCGAGCAGGTCGGTCGCGTGCCCGGTGACGCCCGGGCGTCGCAGCACCGGCGGCAACGGTCCTCCGGTCGCCTCCAGCAGGTCCGCCCGGATCTGCCGGTCACCGAGCGCGGCCACCACTGCGAGGTGCTCAGGGAACGACGTGGGTCCACCTCGGGGCGGTTGGCACAGGTAGTCGGCCGTCCAACGCGGTCCGAAGCTGTGGGCGAGGACGGCGGCGCGGCCCGGGTGGCGCTCCAGCATCGACCGGAAGGCATCGCCGTGCAGCGCCGCCATCGCCCGCTCGGTGGGGGTGCGCGGATGGTTCAGCCCGGCCAGCGCCGCCGCCACCTCGGCGTACGGCGAGACAGCGAAGCGTGCCCGCGCCAGCAGGTCGGCCGGAATCCGCCACGTCCCCATGTTTCGCCTCCACGCGAAAGATTAGCGTCTCGCCCGTGCCTTCCTCACCATGTCCGGGTGAGGACCTACCGGGAGCTCTTCGGGGTGGCGCAGTTCCGCACCCTCTTCTCCGCCCAGTGCCTGACCATGGTCGCGGGTGCGACCTCGGGCCTGGCGCTGGGCACGATCGTGCACGCCGAGACCGGGTCGGCGGTCCTGACCGGTCTCAGCATGTTCGGCGGGCCGCTCGTGGCGCTGCTCGCCTCCTCCTTCGTGCTCGCGGCCTCGGACACCATGCGACCCCGGCGCGCGCTGGTCCTGGTGGCGGTCGTCGTGTGCGTCGCCGACCTCGCGCAGGCTCTCCCGGGACTGACCTGGCCGGTCCGGTTCGGGCTGCTCGCAGTCGTGTGGCTGGTGCTCTCGGCCTCGGCCGGAGCCGGGGTCGCACTGATGGCCGACCTGTTGCCGAGCGATGCCTTCGTGCTCGGTCGGGCCACCTTGAACATCGCGGTCGGCTCGATGCAGATCGTCGCCTACGGCTTGGGAGGGCTGCTGCTGATCGTGCTCGAGCCCGAGCACCTGTTCCTCCTCGCGGCGACCGCCTCCGCCCTGGCCGCGCTGCTGCTCCGGACCAGGCTCGCCGACCGAGCGGCGCGTGCGAGCGGCCCGGTCGTACGTCGTACCCGGGAGGTGAACCGGCTGCTCCTCGGGTCGCGGGTGCTGCGGCCGCTGTACCTGTCCTCCTGGGTGCCGAACGGCCTGATCGTCGGCTGCGAGGCGCTGTTCATCCCGTTCGCCGGGGAGCAGGCGGGCTACCTGCTCGCGGCCACCGCGGCGGGCATGCTCACCGGAGACGTCGTCGTCGGGCGTTTCCTGCCGCACCACGTGCGCGACCGGCTGGTGAACCCCCTCCGGTTCCTGCTCGCCGTCCCGTTCCTGGCCTTCTGGTTCCACCCGTCGATCGGCGTGGCGATGGTCCTCGGCCTGGTCGCGGCGATCGGCTACGCCGACAGCCTCCCGCTGCAGGAGCGGATGGTCGCGCACACCCCGGACGACAGCCTGGGCCAGATGCTCGGGCTGCGAGCGGCCGGGCTGCGAGCGGGTCAGGCGATCGGAGCCCTGCTCGCTGGCACCGCGGCCGACCTGCTCGGGGTCGGACCGGGTGCCGCCGGCCAGGCGATGGCGATCATGGCCGCCGCCTCGATCCTGGTCAGCCTGTCGCTGGTGCCGGGACTGCGTCGCTCGCGGCCAGGAGCGGGAGCGGTTACAGCGACGCCAGCGCCTCGTTGAACGACGACGACGGGCGCATCACCGCGGCCGCCTTCTCCGGGTCGGGCCGGAAGTAGCCGCCGATGTCGACCGGCTGCCCCTGCACCGCGTTCAGCTCGCCGACGATGGCGTCCTCCTCGGCGGCCAGTCGCTCGGCCAGGCCGGCGAAGTCCGCCGCGAGCTCGGCGTCGTCGGTCTGCCGGGCCAGCTCCTGGGCCCAGTAGAGCGCCAGGTAGAAGTGCGAGCCGCGGTTGTCGATCCCGCCCACGGACCGGGTGGGCGACTTGTCCTCGTTGAGGAACGTGCCGGTCGCGCGGTCGAGGGTGTCCGCGAGCACCTGGGCCCGGGCGTTGTCCTCGCGCTCGGCGAGGTGCTCGAACGACGCGGCCAGCGCGAAGAACTCGCCGAGGCTGTCCCACCGCAGGTAGTTCTCCTTGACCAGCTGCTGCACGTGCTTGGGCGCCGACCCGCCGGCACCGGTCTCGAACAGCCCGCCGCCGTTCATCAGCGGCACGACGGACAGCATCTTGGCCGACGTCCCGAGCTCGAGGATCGGGAACAGGTCGGTGTTGTAGTCGCGCAGCACGTTGCCGGTGACCGAGATGGTGTCCTCGCCCTTCCGGATCCGCTCGAGGGAGTACGCCGTGGCGTCGGCCGGGGCCAGGATCTCGATCGTCAGTCCGTCGGTGTCGTGGTCGGCGAGGTACTCGTGCACCTTGGCGATCAGGTTCGCGTCGTGGGCACGGCCCTCGTCGAGCCAGAAGACGGCCGGGACGCCCGTGGCGCGGGCCCGGGTCACGGCGAGCTTCACCCAGTCGCGGATCGAGGCGTCCTTGGTCTGACAGGCACGCCACACGTCGCCGGGCTGCACGTCGTGCTCGATCAGCACGTCGCCGTTCGACGCCACGACGCGGACGGTGCCGGCCGCGGGGATCTCGAACGTCTTGTCGTGGGAGCCGTACTCCTCGGCCGCCTTGGCCATCAGCCCGACGTTGGGCACCGAGCCCATCGTGGCCGGGTCGAACGCACCATGGGCGCGGCAGTCGTCGATCACGGTCTGGTAGATCCCGGCGTAGGAGGAGTCGGGGATCACCGCGAGCGTGTCGGCCTCGGCGCCGTCGGGGCCCCACATGTGGCCCGACGTGCGGATCATCGCGGGCATCGAGGCGTCGATGATCACGTCCGACGGCACGTGCAGGTTGGTGATGCCGCGGTCGGAGTCGACCATCGCCATCGCGGGCCCGTCGGCGAGCCCGGCCTCCACGGCCGCCTTGATGGCTTCGCCGTCGGGCAGCTCGGCCGCGGCGGAGAGCAGCGCGCCGAGCCCGTCGTTGGGCGAGATTCCGGCCTCCGCCAGCTGCTCGCCGTACTGCTCGAACAGCGTCGGGAAGAAGGCCTGCACGACGTGGCCGAAGAGGATCGGGTCGGACACCTTCATCATGGTGGCCTTCAGGTGCACCGAGAACAGCACGTCGTCGGCTTTGGCCCGGGCGATCTGATCGGTGAGGAAGCGGCGCAGCGCGGCGACGTCCATGAACGTCGCGTCGACGACCTCGCCGGCCAGCACGGCCACGTCGTCCTTCAGGACGGTCGTGCCGTCGGCGGTCTCGAGCTCGATCCGCAGGGTGTCGTCGTCGTCGACGACGACGGACTTCTCGTTGGACCGGAAGTCGTCGTGGCCCATGGTCGCCACGTTGGTCCTCGAGTCGCTGCTCCACGCGCCCATCCGGTGCGGGTGGGCCTTCGCGTAGTTCTTCACCGACGCGGGCGCACGCCGGTCGGAGTTGCCCTCGCGCAGCACTGGGTTGACGGCGGAGCCCTTGACCTTGTCGTAAGCGGCGCGGACGGCCTTGTCCTCGTCGGTCTGGGGGCTCTCGGGGTAGTCCGGCAGGTCGTAGCCCTGCTCCTGGAGCTCCGTGATCGCCGCCTTGAGCTGCGGGACGGAGGCGGAGATGTTGGGGAGCTTGATGATGTTGGCCGTCGGCTGGGTCGCGAGCTCGCCGAGCTCGGCCAGTGCGTCGCCGACCCGCTGCTCCTCGGTGAGCCGGTCGGGGAACTGGGCGATGATCCGGCCCGCCAGCGAGATGTCGCGGGTCTCGACCGCGACGCCGGCCTTGGCGGCGTAGGCCTCCACGACCGGCAGGAACGAGTACGTCGCGAGCAGCGGCGCCTCGTCGGTGTGGGTGTAGATGATGGTGGAAGCAACCTTGTCCGTCACCTGTCGGACGCTACTAGAGTGCGAGACCGACCCGAACCACGGCTCCGGACGCGGCAGCGCACACCTAGGGGGAATCTCGGACATGGATGACACGCCCACGCGGCAGGTGGTCGCCGCGGAGGTCCTCGGCACCTTCGTGCTCGTGCTCTTCGGTTGCGGCTCGGTGGTGTTCTGGGGTGAGACCGCCGGCGACACCGGGCTGGTGACCACGACGACGACCGTCGGCCTGACGTTCGGCCTGGCCCTGATGGTGATGATCTACGCCGTGGGCCGGATCTCCGGGGCGCACTTCAACCCGGCCGTCTCGGTGGGAGCGGCGCTCGGCGGTCGGCTGCCCTGGCAGCAGGTGCCGGTGTACGTCGCCGCGCAGCTCGGCGGCGCGATCCTGGGCGCCGCGGTGCTCTTCGGGCTGATGCAGGGCTTCGACGGCTTCAGCGCGGAGGGCAACCTCGGCCAGAACGGCTACGGCGACGCCTCGGCCGGCGGCTACGCCCTGTGGGCGGCGCTGCTCCTCGAGCTGGTGCTGACGATGATCTTCGTGTGGGTGATCCTCGCGGTCACCGACGAGCGCAACGAGCACCCGGCGCTGGCGCCGCTGGCGATCGGCTTCACGCTGGCCGCGATCCACTTCGTCGCGATCCCGGCGACAGGCACCTCCGTCAACCCGGCCCGCTCGATCGGTCCGGCGATCTTCGCGGGCACCGACGCGATCGTGCAGCTGTGGGTGTTCGTCGTCGGGCCGCTGCTCGGTGGCGCGATCGCCGGCGCGACGTACGGCTGGCTGTTCGGTGAGACGCGCGGCCCCGCTGCCTCGTTCGCGGCCCAGGCACCGGTGGGCGCGGTGCCGGGCTACGGCGCCCCGGACCAGTACCAGCAGCAGTGGAACGAGGGGGCGGCTGCCGAGCCGCACCAGCAGTGGGGCGAGCCGCAGTGGACACCCGAGCAGATCGCGGCCTGGGAGGCCCAGCAGGGGCTGGCGCAACACGTGTCTCAGCAGTGGACGCCGGAGCAGGTCGCCGCGTGGGAGGCCCAGCAGGGCAGCCAGCAGGCTGGCCAGCAGCCCGACGACGGGGACGAGCGCACCCAGATCCGGCCGCCGCGCTGACGGTCACCCCTCGGTGAAGGACACCAGCTCGACGCGGTCGGTGCCGCCGCTGACGGTCTCCCGGAGGACCGGGCCGACGCCCGGGGCGTAGTACGTCCGCTCGACGACGCCAGGCTCCAGCGGGGTGGTGTCCTCGGTGACGACCAGGTCGGCGTAGTCGCCGAGCCCGATCGTGCGAGCGTCGTCGACCTCGAGCACGGTCACCTGGTCCTCGGCCACTCCCTCGGCGTACTCCTGGCGGAAGCCGTCGCCGATCCGGGGTTCGGCCGGCATCACCAGCCCTGCCAGGGCGCCGTCGACCCCGGCCTCCCACGACCCGGCGGGGTCCGGCAGGCCACGTTCGTCGTACTGCGTCGTGTCCTCGCCGAAGTACCACACGTTGCCGTCGCGGTCCTGGGCGAACCAGCCGAGGGTCTCCTCGACGACCTGTCCGTCGGCGTCGGTGACGACGTCGCTGACGACCGTCGTGGTGACGCCCGCGACCACCCGGGTCTCCTCGGTCACGGTCACCGTGGTCGTCTCGGGTTCCACGCCCTGCGACCCGTAGACCCACCTGCTACCGGGCCGCAGCGGGAGGTACCGGTTGTCGATCTTCCCCACGAAATCGGCCGGATCGGGACTCGCGGTGGGGATCTCCAGCTCGTCGATCCCGGTCGGCGGCGCGGGCTCCGGGCCGGCCCCGCACCCCGCCAGCAGCCACGCGGCAGCCAGCACCAGAACGGCTCCTCGCCGCGCAGATCGTCGTGCAGAACGTCGGGCAGGGGGCATGGTCCCAGCATGGCGCACCGCTGCTAGCGTCGGACTCGGTCCCACCACGATCCAAGGAGCACGACGTGACCTCTCCCCTCAAGGTGGCCGTGACCGGCGCCGCCGGCCAGATCGGCTACAGCCTGCTGTTCCGCCTCGCGAGTGGATCGCTCCTGGGACCGGACCGGCCCGTCGAGCTGCGGCTGCTGGAGATCGAGCCCGCGCTCAAGGCGCTCGAGGGCGTTGTCATGGAGCTCGACGACTGCGCCTTCCCGCAGCTCGCCGGGGTCGAGATCGGGTCGGACGCCGAGCAGATGTTCGACGGCGTGAACCTCGCGCTGCTGGTGGGGGCCCGGCCGCGGGGCCCGGGCATGGAGCGGGGCGACCTGCTCGAGGCGAACGGCGCCATCTTCACCGCGCAGGGCAAGGCCCTCAACCAGGTGGCTGCCGACGACGTCCGGATCGGGGTCACGGGCAACCCCGCCAACACCAACGCCCTGATCGCGCAGACGAACGCCCCCGACATCCCTGCCGACCGGTTCTCGGCCCTGACCCGGCTCGACCACAACCGCGCCATCTCGCAGCTGGCGGCCAGGACCGGCGCTTCGGTCACCGAGATCAAGAAGATGACGATCTGGGGAAACCACTCCGCGACCCAGTACCCCGACCTGTTCAACGCCGAGGTCGGCGGCCGCAACGCAGCCGAGGTCGTCGACGACCAGGCGTGGATCGAGAACGACTTCATCCCCACGGTCGCCAAGCGCGGAGCCGCGATCATCGAGGCCCGGGGATCGTCCTCGGCAGCCTCGGCGGCCTCCGCCACGATCGACGCCGCCCGCGACTGGCTGCTCGGCTCGGCCGAGGGCGACTGGGTCTCGATGGCGGTCCGCTCCGACGGCTCCTACGGCATCCCGGAGGGCCTGATCTACTCCTTCCCCGTCGTCACGAAGGACGGTGACTGGGAGATCGTGCAGGGTCTCGACGTCAACGCGTTCTCGCGAGGCCGGATGGACGCCACGGCCGCCGAGCTGGCGGACGAGCGGTCGGCCGTCACCGAGCTCGGCCTGATCTGACGGAGCCCCCTCACGGAGTGTCTCCGTGTGATCTCGTAGTGCGCTGTCACAGCCGACGGGTGTGCTTCGGGCGGATGACGCCTCCGCGGTCAGTGCACTCCTCGTAGACCGGCTGGCACAACAGGCCCACCTCGGTCCGGTCCCCGCCTGGTGCGCGGCATCCAGGCCCGTTGTGCCCGTTCGTCTACGTGGAACCCGCGCCGCCCGGATCTGCCGCAGAGCGTGCACGTCCTGCTGGAGGTTGGACCAGGGGAAAGCGCAAAAGTCGTCCGACCTTGCCGCTGAACGTTCGTGCGTGCCTGCATGCACAAGGCAGGTGCGCTCGGGCGAGCGCTCTGCCGCTGGAGCGTGCACGAGTCGTGCCTGATGAGAGGCGCGTCCAGCGGGAGCTACTCGGTCGACACCTCGTGCTCGGCGCTCTCTCCGCTAGGCGGCTGCACGACGTTGCCGTCGACCAGATAGTCGACCGTGAACCTGCCTGTCCCGGGCGGCACCTCCAGCACGTAGTAGGTGCCGCCCTCGTGCTTGAAGGTCACGGCGTCGAAGGGGTCCCTCCCGTCGAGGGAGACCCGTACCTGGTCGACCTGTGGGTGAAGGGCGCCCATCCAGACCATCCCGTCGCCGACTGTCGAGCCGCCGTCCGAGAAGTAGGTGTACTCGGGTGGGTCTTCGGCCGGCCGTTGCGCGCAGCCGTCCCTCGTGGGCTCGCCGAAGAAGTAGCCGAAGGTGTTCCACTCTCGGCCGACGAGGTTGTCCGCCTCGGCCATCAGCTCCACACCCGACGGGGAGCCCTCGCAGCGCGGGATCTCCCGGCCGTCGACGACCCAGTAGCGTTCGCCGTCGAGATTGCCGGTGATGATCGGGTTCGCGGGTGGGATCCGGTCGACGTACTCGGGCCCGAACTGCACCACGGCGGCCGCGGCCAGCGGGACGGCGGCGATCGCGACGCCGGCGCCCATCATCAGCCGCCGGCGGTGCCGTGGACGACGAGGTACGGCCACCAATCCGTCTGCCGGGACCTCGTGCACCGTTGCGGCCACGGCGGCCAGGGTGCGACGGAGGTGGCGGTCCAGCTCGTCTTCGTGGTCGAGCGAGGTGGTCATGGCAGAGCCTTCCTGAGTCGGGCGAGGCCACGGCGCAGGTCGGAGCGCACCGTGCTCGCAGGACGGTCGAGCAGATGGCCGATCTCCACGAGCGGCAGGTCCTGGTAGTAGTGGAGGACGACGACGGCACGTTGGGTCGCTGGCAGTCGTTGGACCACGGCCCAGGTCTCGTCGATCTCGGGGATCGCGGTGACGGCGTCAGGCTGGGCGCGGAGCAGTCTGCGGCGCCGGAACTCCCGCCGCTGGCCGTCCTTGACCAGGTTGACCACGCTGCGGCGCAGATAGGCCGGTGGGTCGTCGATCAGGTGCCAGCGGGGCTGAGCCGAGGCGAACGCGCTCTGCACGACGTCCTCGGCCGTCTCGCGGGAACCGGTCAGTAGGAAGGCAAGCCTGAGCAGGGGCAGCCGCAGCTCGCGGTAGGTCTCCTCGAGCACTGGCGTCTCCGAGTCACTCAGTCCCAGTTCGGTCACACCCCTTTGTCGTCTGACATGCCTGCAGCGTTGCACCGGCGTGGTGTGCGTACGTGGGACACCACCAGTCAGAGCGGCTGGTTCGGGATCCACGTGGCCAGGAAGATGAGCATGCCGCCGACGCCGGCGACCATCACGACGTCGATCAACCGGTGTCGTACGGCGAGCATGCCCGCCTGACGTGACGGCAGGAGCAGCCGGCAGGCCGCGGCGAACACCAGCCCGCCGCCCATCCACCGCACGCCGGTGCGCCAGCCGTCGAGGAATGTGAGCGCCACGCCGGCGACGACCGCCGCCAGCGCGAGCAGGTAGAGCAGCCCACCGATCGTGGACGGAAAGAGCCGGGCCGGCTCGAGCTCGGGCTCGGGCTCGGGCTCGGGCAGCGGACCTGGGCCAGGTGTTCCGTCGTCGGTCTCGGGCACGGTCACGCCAGCGCGAGCTCGGCGGCGTCGACGATGTTGGTCAGGAGCATGGCCCGCGTCATGGGACCGACCCCGCCGGGGTTCGGCGACACCCACGCGGCGGTCTCCCAGACCGACTCGGCGACGTCGCCGGCGATCTGCCCGTCGACCCGCGACACGCCGACGTCGAGGACGGCCGCGCCCGGCTTGACCATGTCGCCCGTGATGATGTCCGGGACGCCGGCGGCGGCGACCACGATGTCGGCCGTGCGGACGTGCGAGGCGAGGTCGCGGGTGCCCGTGTGGCAGAGCGTGACGGTCGCGTTCTCCGAGCGCCGCGTGAGCAGCAGCCCGAGCGGCCGGCCGACGGTGAGGCCGCGGCCCACCACCACCACCTCCGCGCCGGCGATCGGCACGTCGTGCCGGCGCAGCAGCTCGATCACGCCGACCGGGGTGCACGGCAGCGGCCCGCTCTTGCCGAGCACCAGCTTGCCGAGGTTGAACGGGTGGAGCCCGTCGACGTCCTTGTCCGGGTGCACCCGCGACAGCAGCGCGAACTCGTCGAGCCCGGTCGGCTGCTGCACCAGGAAGCCCGTGCAGGCCGGGTCCTCGTTGAGCTCGTCGATCACGGCCTCGACGTCCGCCTGGCTGCTGCCGGCGGGCAGGTCGCGCCGGAGCGACGTGATGCCGAGCTCCGCGCAGTCCTTGTGCTTGGCGCCGACGTACCAGTGCGAGCCGGGGTCGTCACCCACGAGCACGGTGCCGAGCCCCGGCACGACCCCGCGCTCCTTGAGCTTGGCCACCCGCTCGGTGAGCTCGGCCTTGATGGTTCTCAGCGTGCCGGTGCCGTCGAGGCGCTGTGCAGTCACGGGGTGGATCCTCTCATCGACGTGGTCTGGTCGCTCCGGCTCCGCCGTAGCGATCAGTGCGCAAAGTGGCGGGTGCCGGTGAAGTACATGGTCACGCCGGCAGCCTCGCAGGCCTTGACGGTCAGCTCGTCCCGGACCGAGCCCCCGGGCTGGACGATGGCAGAGACCCCGGCGTCGATCAGGATCTGCGGTCCGTCCTCGAAGGGGAAGAACGCGTCGGAGGCGGCGACCGAGCCGGCGGCCCGCTCCCCCGCCCGATCGACGGCCAGCCGGCAGGAGTCGACGCGGTTGACCTGGCCCATCCCGATCCCGACGGACGCGCCGTCCTTGGCGAGCAGGATCGCGTTGGACTTCACCGAGCGGCAGGCGCGCCAGGCGAACGCGAGGTCGGCCAGCACGGCGTCGTCCGCCGGCTCCCCCGTTGCGAGGGTCCAGCTCGTCGGGTCGTCGCCGGCGGCGTCGATCGTGTCGGCGAGCTGCACCAGCGCTCCACCGCAGATCTGGCGCAGCTCGAGACCCAGCCCTCCGTGGCCCTCGGTCCGCAGGATCCGGATGTTCTTCTTGGCCTTGAGCACCTCGACGGCGCCGGCCTCGTACGCCGGTGCGACGATCACCTCGGTGAAGATCTCGGCCACCTGCTCGGCCAGCGCCACCGACACCGGCCGGTTGACGGCGATCACGCCCCCGAAGGCAGACACCGGGTCGCAGGCGTGGGCGCGCTGGTGGGCCTCGGCCACGTCGGAGCCGGTCGCGATGCCGCAAGGGTTGGCGTGCTTGATGATCGCCACCGTCGGCACGTCGCCCTGCTCGTGGGCCGCGCGCAGCGCCGCGTCGGCGTCGACGTAGTTGTTGTAGGACATCTCCTTGCCGTGCAGCTGCTCGGCCGTCGCGAGCGACTCGCCCGGGTCGCCGGCGATGTACAGCGCGGCCCTCTGGTGCGGGTTCTCGCCGTACCGCAGCACCGCCGCCCGGTCGAGGGTCAGCCCGGCGAAGTCCGGCCACCCGGTCTCCGGGTCGGCGGCGAGCTCCTGCGCCATCCACTCGGCGACCGCCACGTCGTAGGCCGCGGTGTGGGCGAACGCCTTGGCTGCCAGCCGCTGCCGCTCGGCCAGCGTGAAGCCGCCGGCGCCGAGCGCGGCGACCACGTCGGCGTACCGGGAGGGCGACGTCACGATCGCCACCGACGGGTGGTTCTTGGCGGCAGCACGCACCATCGACGGGCCGCCGATGTCGATCTGCTCGACACACTCCTCGGGCGACGCGCCCGAGGCGACGGTCCGGGTGAACGGGTAGAGGTTCGAGACGACCAGGTCGAACGGCTCGATCTCGAGGTCCCGCAGCTGCGCGAGGTGGGTGTCGAGCCGCCGGTCGGCCAGGATGCCGGCGTGCACCCGGGGGTGCAGCGTCTTGACCCGGCCGTCGAGGCACTCGGGGAAGCCGGTGAGGTCCTCGACCTTGGTGACCGGCAGGCCGAGCCCCTCGATCAGCGCGGCGGACCCACCGGTGGACACCAGCGCGACGCCGGCCTCGTGGAGCGAGCGGGCCAGGTCGTCGAGGCCGGTCTTGTCGTAGACGGAGACCAGCGCTCGGCGGATCGGGATGCGAGTGTCTGACACGGGCGGTCAGCCTATCCGCACCCGGCGGCCCTCGACCGACCAACCCTGGCGGGCCATCCGGCCCACGGTCTCGACCAGCATCCCGCGCTCGCCGACCTTGATCCGCTCGTGCAGCGACTCCTCGGTGTCGTCGTCCGCGACCGGCACCGCGACCTGGGCCAGGATCGGCCCGGTGTCGACCCCGCCGTCGACGAGGAACAACGTGGCGCCGGCGACCTTGACGCCGTGGTCGATCGCTTCGCGGGCACCGTGCATGCCCGGGAACGACGGCAGCAGGGCCGGGTGGGTGTTGACCATCCGGAACCGGCCGAGGAACTGCTCGCTGACCAGCTTCATGAAGCCGGCCGACACCACCAGGTCGGGCCCGTGGGCACCGACCGCCTCCGCGAGCGCCCGGTCCCAGTCGTCGCGGGACGGGTAGTCCTCCACGCGCCGGACGAACGTCGGGAGGCCGGCCCGCTCGGCTCGCGCGAGGCCCTCGATGCCGTCGCGGTCGGCGCCGACGGCGACCACCTCGGCGCCGTACGCCGGGTCGGCGGTCGCGTCGAGCAACGCCTGGAGGTTGGTGCCCGTGCCGGACACCAGGACGACGAGCCGCACGCGCGAACTCTAGTGCGGCTGGTCGGCGCGCTCGAACGTGCGGCGCTGCCACCAGGTCATGACCAGGCCACCGAGCAGGCCACCGATACCGAGTGCGGTGACGGCGTGCACCAGGACGTCGAACACCAGCGGCTCGACGAACCGCATCCGGTCCGGGCCGACCGCCCCGCCGGCGACGGAGGCGAGGACGCCGAGCACCACCCCGGCGAGCACGCCGCCGGCGCAGCCGCGCAGCGCGCCCTCCTCCCAGCGCACCGTCGGCCGGCGACGCTGGGCGAGGGCGGTGCCCACCGCCGCCGCGAGCGGGGGGACCGCGACCAGGCCGACCGTCCAGCCGGGCACCGCACCGCTGTCGGGCAGCGCCGCCAGCAGCGGGAACGCCGGCAGTGCCCCGGTGACGACCACCGTCGGCGACACCAGCGTCTGGGCGCCGACCGTGAAGCCGGGGCCGAACAGGTAGGCGGCGGCGAAGAGCGTCGCGTTCGGGAGGACGAGCAGCGTGAGCAGCGCGAAGAGCGTCATCTCGCCCGCGGAGAGCTGGAGCTCGGAGAGCACGTTCAGGGCGGTCGCCGCGTCGAGCAGGAACGCCACCAGCAACGTCACGAAGGAGACGAGCAGCACCGCGCGGAGCACCGCCCGGCAGCTCGCGGCGCTCGCCCGCAGGTTGCCGGGGAGCAGCGCCGTCCAGATCGCGGCCCGGCCGCTCCCGACCGCGATCGCCACGCCGCCGACCCCGGCCGCGAGCAAGAGCGACCAGCCCACCGCGGGTGTCGTGGCCGGCGCGGTGGCCTCGGTGCCGGCCAGCCGCAGGGTGAGGAGCGTGACGGCGACGTACCCGGCCGCGAAGCAGGTGACGGCCAGCGGCACGGTCCAGTCGCGCTCGCCGTCGGAGATCTGGTCGGCGTCCGGCCCGTGGCCGGAGACCGAGTGGCCCGCGCGCTGGCCGATCCGCCAGCACGACCAGGCGGCGAGCACCGTGATCAGCAGCGGCATGGCGGTGACGGCGACGCCCTCGACCCGGACCCCCGAGCCGTGGCCCGTGAGCCAGCCGAGCGCGCCGACCCGGAGCGCGTCGCGGGGCGCGCCGTGGGACGCGGCGTCGGTCAGGAACCAGCCCGTGACGGCCAGCCCGAGGCAGACGACCAGCAGCCCACCCGCGGCCAGACCGCCGCCGAGCAGCCCGACCAGCAGCAGCGGTCGGCGTCGTCGCGGGTCGGCCCCGGGTGGTGTGGAACGGCGAGCAGGGGCCGAGAGCAGCGCAGTCATGGCCCGCTCATCTTCGCGCCGCTCCGGGGCCGTTCGGCGCTCCCACGCCGGTGTGCGTCCGCGCTCACCGGCTCGTACAGTGGAGCGGCCATGATCCAACCGGACGAGTTCGACGCGTTCTACAAGGACGCCCGGGCCCGGCTGCTGCTCCAGACCTACGCCCTCACCGGCGACCTGCCGGCCGCCCGGTCCGCCGTCCGCGACTCGTTCATCGTCACCTGGCACCACTGGCGCAAGGTGAGCCGGATGCCCGACCCGGAGGCGTGGGTCCGGCCCCACGCCTGGTCGCAGGCACAGCGCCGTCACACCGCGCGGCTGTGGCACCGCGACAAGAGCCTGGAGCCCGCCGAGAAGGCGACGTTCGACGCCCTCGGCAAGCTCTCGCTCGCCCAGCGCAAGACGCTGCTGCTCCACCACCTGACCCTGCTGCCGATCACCGAGGCCGCCCGCGAGCTGGGCGTGACGGTCGGCGAGGCCGAGCGCCAGCTCGCCGTCGCCACGGAGCGGTTCGCCGGCGCGCGGAACGTCGGCGCGGAGGAGGTGCCGGCGCTCTTCGAGCCGATGCGCGTCCGGGTCGAGGACTCCCGGTGGCCGCGGTCCACGATCCTGCGTCGTGCCGGCTCCGCCCGGCGGCGTACCCACACGCTGGTCGGTGCGCTGGTGGCGGTGGCGGCGGTGTTCGCCACCGGCAGCGTCGTGAGCGGGTCGACCCTCGAGGGGCAGCGAGACCCCGTGGGCGCTGAGCCCGACGCGGCCGAGACCGGCACCACCTCACCCAAGGTGGCGTTCACCTACGACCGGCTGCTGACAGGCGCCGAGATCGCCCTCCTGGTCGACGGTCGGGCGTGGCGCGACGGGCGGACCGGAGACAACCGCGAGGGCTCCGGCCGTGTGACGCCGTGCCAGCAGCAGCGCTACGCCGACCCCGACGGGGTCGCGACCATGGTCCGCACCTTCACCACCTCTCCCCAGACGGGCGAGGCGGACGTCTCGGCCGTCCAGTACGCCGAGCTCTCGCGCACCACCCGGTCGTCCAAGCAGGCGTGGCGGACGGCGCTGCAGTGGTACGCCGGCTGCGTGACGCCGCGGATGCAGCTGGTCGACACCCACGCGGTGTCCGGCATCGGCGACGGCGCTCACCTCTTCCACCTGCGCAGCTGGAAGGACCCCTCCACGACGTACGTCGTCGGGGTGGCCCACACCGGGCAGATCCTCACGGTCACCTCGACCCGGATCGTCGGCGACGCGGACCCGGACCTGACCGACGCGGCCGGATTCCTGGCGGGCTCGATCAACGGTCTCTGCACGGCCACGCCCAACGCCCGCTGCGCCAGCGACCCGCAGGTCAGCACGATCCGGCCGGTCCGGGTCGGCGAGGTGCCCGGCCTCGTCATCGAGGCCGATCTGCCCCAGGTGTCCGACGTCGACCGGCCGTGGGTCGGGACACCACCGCTCCAGGCACGCACCAACCCCGCGGCCACCGGCTGCGACCGCACCGACTTCGCGCAGAGGTCCGTCTCCCACGCCATGACGCGCACCTTCGTCATCCCCCGGGCCGGGCTGCCGCAGTCGTTCGGGCTCACCGAGACCGTCGGCACGCTGTCGGAGAAGCGGGCGCAGGCGTTCGTGCAGACCGTGCGCGACCGGATGGCTTCCTGCGAGCGGCGCGAACTCGGTGCCGAGGTCGAGCAGCTCGAGACGTTCCGCGACGGCAGCACCGAGCTGGCCGTCTGGCGGGTCACGTCCGAGGTCACCGACGAGCAGACCGTCACCTACCTGATGGGCATCGCCCGGGTCGGCACCGCGATCGGTCAGGTCGGGTTCGTGCCGGCCCCCGGGGTGTTCATGGAGCAGGCGGAGTTCACGGCTCTGGTCCGCCGGGCCACCGACCGACTCGGGTACCTGCCCGAACCCGGCGGCCGGTAGCGGCAACTTCCGCCGCGACGGCGGCGTCTCCATCCGGTAGCGAAGGAGACGCTCATGAACCGCATCGCCGTGGCCGGCCTGGTCGCCGGGGCCGTCGCGCTCGTCACCGTGCCCGTCGCGGTGGTGGCCACCGACCGGCTCGACCCGTCGTCGGACCCTCGCCCGTCCACACCGAGCACGTCGCGATCGAGCGCGCCCACCGAGGCTCCCGAGACCTCCACCGGGCCGGCGCCGTCACCGGCGTCACCGACCGATCCCCCGGACCCGTTCACGCCCGCGTCGTACGACGAGTGGGTCGCCGCCATCCCCGCGGGCGTCTCGGTGTCCGCGGGCCTGCCGGCCGACGGCGGCGACTTCGCGCGCTCGGGCGGGGCCGTGACCGAGTCGTTCTGCGGCACGGACGGATTGCCCGTGGCCGGGGTGCTGGACGCCCGGCGCGACGGCGCGGTCGGCCCGGAGTTCGCCGACCTGCGCGACCTGCGGCTGTACGCAGACGACGCGGCCGCCCACGCGCTGCTCGTCCGGGTCCGGGAGGTCGCACGCGGCTGTCCCGAGGACGAGCACGGCGGCACCCGGTGGCTGACGGACGTAGGGAGCGCCGACCTGGGCGAGGAGGCGGTCCGGGTCGTGCGCACCTACGAGACCGACGGGGTCGTGAACCTCGGTGCGACGTTCTGGCACGTGGTGCGGGTCGGCAACGCCGTCCTGGTCACGGCGCAGAGCGGCGAGTACCTACCCGGCGAGACCCTCGGGCAGGGCATCGAGAACCACGAGCGGACGATCGCGCCGGTCATCGCCGGGCTGTGCGAGTTCGCCGTCACGGGCTGCGCGACGCCCGGCGACATCCCTGACGATCTCCCGCTCGCCGCGGGGTGGCCGGACGACTCCCTCGCGGAGCCCGGTCCCCGCTACGGGCTGCGCGGCCCCGACCGCTCCCTCGACCCGCTGACGTGGACCCTGTGCGAGGAGTCGTTCACCGCGACCGGCGTGCGCGACCGGCTGCGGGCCGACTGGCTCAACGTCGAGGACTACCGCGGCCGCGAGCTGCTGACGTTCCCCGACGCCGACGACGCGGTCGCGTTCGCCGGCAGGCTCGTGGCGTTCTGGGAGAGCTGCCCCCGGCAGGACCACGGTGACGGCTACGAGTCGGTCAACGAGGCCCGCCCCACCGGTGTCGGCGGCGAGTCCTGGGCACTGCTCCGCTGGAGCGAGCTCGACGGCGCCCCCGGGGTCGGCCTGACCGTCGTGCACGTGACCCGGCTCGGTCGGTCGGTGCTGATCGACCAGGCCAGCAACGAAGGCAGCCGCGACGGCGCACCCGGTCAGGTGACGAGGCAGATCACGGCCGCCGACCCGATCGTGGTCGCGATGTGCCGGTTCACCGCAGCAGGCTGCTGAGGGCGGTCACGGCGTCCGCGACGGCGTCCGGGTCGGCGAGCCAGTGGAGGTGGTCGCCGTCGATCCGTCGGCGCGGCCAGCCGGCCGCCCCAGCCCGGTCCCACTCCTCGGCGTACGACGGCCCGAGGGCGAGGTAGCCGCGCGCGCCGAGCTCCCAGTCGGGCGGAACGGCAACCACGGAGTCGACGTAGACGAGCGGCACCTGTGGCGCTTCCCGGTCGACGCGCTCGTACCAGTCGCCCGGCAGCACGTCCGCGTAGTCGGCCGGCGGCCACCACCGGGTCCACGGCGGTAGCCGGCCGTCGCTGCCTGCGAGCCCGGCCAGGTGATCGCGGAACGCCGGCGGGGCGAGCCTGGTGACCGGACCTGGCGACGGCAGCGCCGCGTCGACGAACACCACGGGCGCCCCGCGGGCGCCGTCACTCACGGCGGGCGCCAGGTAGCCGGCGTTGCTGTGCGGCACCAGCAGCGTGTCGGCTGCGGCGAGCGCGGTCCAGGCCGACACGAGGTCGTCCGCCACGGGCGGCCCGGCTACCGGGGCCAGGACGGCGTCGAGCCCTGCCTTCCGGAGCGACGCGACCAACGGCTCGTAGGCCACGTCGGGGAGGAAGGGGCTCGGCAGCACGAGCGCCCTCACGAGGATCAGCGGCTCTTGAGGATCTCTCGCATCAGGTCGGCGGTCTCCGAGGGCGTCTTGCCGACCTTGACCCCAGCGGCCTCGAGCGCCTCCTTCTTGGCGGCGGCCGTGCCGGACGAGCCCGACACGATCGCGCCGGCGTGACCCATGGTCTTGCCCTCGGGGGCGGTGAAGCCGGCGACGTACCCGACGACCGGCTTCGTCACGTGGTCCTTGATGTAGGCGGCGGCCCGCTCCTCGGCGTCGCCACCGATCTCACCGATCATCACGATCGCCTCGGTGTCGGGATCGTTCTCGAACGCCTCGAGGGCGTCGATGTGGGTGGTCCCGATCACCGGGTCACCGCCGATGCCGATGGCGGTCGAGAAGCCGAAGTCCCGCAGCTCGAACATCATCTGGTAGGTCAGCGTGCCCGACTTCGACACCAGCCCGATCGGGCCCTTGCCCGCGATCGTGTGGGGCGTGATGCCGGCGAGCGACTCCTCGGGCGTGATGACGCCCGGGCAGTTGGGCCCGATCATCCGGGTGGACCTGCCCTCGAGGTAGGCGAAGACCGCGGCGCTGTCCTGCACCGGTACGCCCTCCGTGATGACGACGAGCAGGCTGATGCCGGCATCGATCGCCTCGATGCACGCGTCCTTGGTGAACGCCGGCGGGACGAAGACGACCGAGACGTCCGCGCCGGTCTCCTTCATCGCCTCCTCGACGGTGCCGAAGACCGGCAGCTCCCGGCCGGCCAGCTCGACGGTCGTGCCCGCCTTGCGCGCGTTGACCCCGCCGACGATGTTCGAGCCGGCGTCCAGCATCAGGGTGGTGTGCTTGGAGCCCATGCCACCGGTCATGCCCTGGACGATGATCCGGGAGTCCTTGTTCAGGTAGATCGACATCAGTTCTTCGCTCTCTCCGTCGTCGCTGCGTCTCAGGCGTTCGCCAGCTCGGCGGCCTTGTCGGCCGCGCCGTCCATCGTGCCGACCTGCGTGACCAGGGGGTGGTTCAGCTCGTCGAGGATCGCCCGGCCCTGGTCGACGTTGTTGCCGTCGAGGCGTACGACGAGCGGCTTGGTCGCCTCGTCACCGAGGATCTCCAGCGCGCCCTTGATGCCGTTGGCGACCTCGTCGCAGGCGGTGATGCCGCCGAACACGTTCACGAACACGCTCTTGACCTGCTCGTCGTGGATGATCACGTCGAGCCCGTCGGCCATCACCTGGGCGTTGGCGCCGCCGCCGATGTCGAGGAAGTTGGCCGGCTTGACGCCACCGTGCCGCTCACCGGCGTACGCGACGACGTCGAGCGTCGACATCACGAGGCCCGCGCCGTTGCCGATGATCCCGACCTGGCCGTCGAGCTTCACGTAGTTGAGGCCCTTGTCCTTGGCCTTGGCCTCGAGCGGGTCGGACTCCTCGCGGATCTCGAACGCCGCGTGCTCCTCGTGCCGGAAGTCGGCGTTGTCGTCGAGCGACACCTTGCCGTCGAGCGCCTCGAGCTGGTCGCCGGTCAGGCGCGCGAGCGGGTTGACCTCGACGAGCGTGGCGTCCTCCTCGACGAACACCGCCCACAGCTGCTGGAGCATCTGGATCGCCTGGTCACGCAACGCGTCCGGGAAGCCCGCCTCGTCGACGATCGCCTCCGCCTTGGCGGCGTCGACGCCGGTCAGCGCGTCGATCGGGATCTTCTTCACGGCGTCCGGGTTGGTCTTGGCGACCTCCTCGATCTCGACGCCGCCCTCGACGCTCGCGATGCAGAGGTAGGAGCGGTTCGCCCGGTCGAGCAGGTAGGAGAAGTAGTACTCCTCCTCGATCGAGGCGCCAGGAACCACGAGCACCCGGTTGACCGGCAGCCCCTTGATCTCGAGGTCGAGGATCGCGCGGGCGGCCTCCTCGGCCTCCTCCGGCGTCTTCACGACCTTCACGCCACCGGCCTTCCCGCGGCCGCCGGCCTTCACCTGCGCCTTCACGACGACGACGCCGCCGATCTCCTCGGCCGCGGCGCGCGCGTCCTCGGGGGTCATGACGGTCTTGCCGAGGGTCACGGTGACGCCGTGCTTGGCGAAGAGCTCCTTCGCCTGGTACTCCATCAAGTCCACTGTCCGACCAGTCCTTGTCGTGTTCGACGAGCTCGGGGGTTCGCGCCTCGCACCCTAGCCTCGCGGAGGGGCGCACGGCAGAGCGGGTCGCTGGACGGTCGATCGGGCTCGGCGGCGCCCGGCGTCAGGCGTGGCTGAAGTGCTCGGCCACCCAGCCGGTGATCTCGTGGGTGGGCGCTCCGGGCGTGAACACCTTCGCGACGCCGATCTCCTGCAGCACCGGGATGTCCTCCTCCGGGATGATCCCGCCGCCGAAGACGACGATGTCGGAGGCCTCGCGTTCGGCCAGCAGCGCGACGAGCTTCTTGAACAGCGTCATGTGGGCGCCGGAGAGCACGGAGAGCCCGATCAGGTCGGCGTCCTCCTGGATCGCGGTCTCCACGATCTGCTCCGGGGTCTGGTGCAGGCCGGTGTAGATGACCTCGTGGCCGGCGTCGCGCAGCGCGCGCGCGACGATCTTCGCCCCCCGGTCGTGACCGTCGAGCCCGGGCTTGCCGACGACGATGCGGATCCGGCCGGCGCTGGGCCCGGTGGTCGGCGTTGCGGTCATGACGGCAGGCTAGCCGACCCGGAAACCGATCGTCCGGGAGCACTTCTCGTCCACATCAGGACACCCGGGAATTCCCATGGCCGTGACCCATCCGTTACAGTCTCTGCTCGTTGTCTCCACCCCCGAGCTTTTGGGAGCACACCCGGATGGGTGACCATCGTGCGGATCGTCGCGGCCTGAGCCGTCGACCGTCGGCGACCCCGCCGGCGACCCGCTCGGAGAACCGCGCGGCCCGGCCCGCGCCGGTGGTCGGCAACGCGCCCGGCCGACGCAAGGCCAGCCGGCACTCCGGCTCCCGGGGCCCGCTCTTCCGCGGTCTCCCCTCCGTCCCCGTGCTCCTCGGCATCGCGGCGCTGTCCGTCTCGGCGGGCGGTGCCGTCGTCGTGTCCGACCCTGCCCTGACGTCGTCCTCCGACCAGCGGGTGATGGCGGCCAGCGCCCTCGGCGGCGCCAGCGGCCAGTCCAGCAACGACCTGCTCTCCGGCCGCGGCAAGGGCGTCTCGCGCGACGCCGACCGGGCCGCCGAGTCCGCCCTGGTCGCCGAGGCCGAGGCGATGTCGAAGGAGCGCAACGCGGCCCTCGCCCAGTTCGCCCAGCAGGCCGAGCAGCAGTCGAAGAAGATCGCCCTCAACCTGTGGGTGCTCCCCACCAGCCCGTCGGTCACCACCGCCACCTTCGGTGAGTACGGCCTCTGGGCCAGCTACCACACCGGTCTCGACTTCAACGGCTACGAGGGCCAGGAGATCATGTCGATCGCCAACGGGGTGGTCACCTCGGTCGGCTACGACGGCTCCTACGGCAACAAGACGGTCATCACCCTCGAGGACGGCACCGAGATCTGGTACTGCCACCAGAGCAGCTTCGGCGTCAGCGAGGGCGAGCAGGTCAGCGCCGGCGAGGTGATCGGCTTCGTCGGGTCCACCGGCAACGTGACCGGGTCGCACCTGCACCTCGAGGTACGTCCCGGCGGCGGCGACCCGGTGGATCCCTACAGCGCCTTCCTGGTCCACGGCGTCACTCCGTGACCCGAAGGGTCTCGGAGTGACAGTGGTGGTCGAGCAAGCCGTCGTCGGCTCGAGGCCGGCGAAGCCGGCGAACCGGCGTGTCGAGACCCAGTCGCTGTGCCGTCAGAGCTTCTCGACAGGCGCGTACCGCAAGAGCAACCGCTTGACGCCCTCGCTCCCGAAGTCGATCGAGGCGACCGCCTTGTCGGCGGCGCCCTCGAGCGCGACCACGGTGCCCAGGCCGAAGCTGTCGTGCTGGACCCGGTCGCCCGGTGCCAGGGAGGGCACGTCGCGGGTCGCCTTGGCCTTCGAGGCGGCATCGGCCCGGGCCGCGGCGGCGGAGAAGTTGCGGCGGCCCGCCGCGGTGGGCGTCCCCCACGAGCGGCTGCCGGTCGCCAGGTCTGGCCGGTTCCACTGGCTCTGCGCCGCCTCCGTACGCCGCCAGTCGACGAGGTCGACGGGCAGCTCGTCCAGGAACCGCGAGGCCGGGTTGTGGGACGGCGCGCCCCACGCGGAGCGCACGACCGCCCGCGAGAGGTAGAGCCGCTGCTGGGCGCGGGTGACGCCGACGTACGCGAGCCGTCGCTCCTCCTCGAGCTCGGGCTGGTCGCCGAGGGAGCGGGAGTGGGGGAAGACGCCGTCCTCGAGGCCGGTGAGGAACACGACCGGGAACTCCAGCCCCTTGGCGGTGTGGAGCGTCATCAAGGTGACCACGCCCGTGTCGTCGCCGTGGGGATCGTCGGGAATCTGGTCGGTGTCGGCCACCAGCGCCACCCGCTCGAGGAACTCGGCCAGGCCGGCGGCCCCGGTGGCCACCGCTTCCGGGTCGTCGGCGAACTCGCGGGCCACCGCGACCAGCTCGGCGATGTTCTCCAGCCGGGTCTCGTCCTGCGGGTCGTCGGAGGCCTCGAGCTCTGTGAGGTAGCCCGACCGGTCGAGCACCGACTCGAGCACGACGTCGGGTCGCTCGTCGGCGGCCACCATGGACTGCAGCTCCTCGACCATGGCCACGAATCCGGAGATCGCGTTGTGCGACCGCGACGCGAGCCCCGGCGCCTCGTCGGAGCGCCGCAGCGCCTCCCAGAACGTGATCCGCTCGCGCTCCGCGAGCACGGTCACGCAGGCGACCGCCCGGTCGCCGATCCCGCGCTTGGGGGTGTTGAGGATCCGGCGCAGCGAGATCTCGTCGGCCGGGTTGACCAGCATCCGCAGGTAGGCGAGTGCGTCGCGCACCTCGCGCCGCTCGTAGAAGCGCACCCCGCCGACCACCTTGTAGGGCTGACCGGTGCGGATGAACACCTCCTCGAACACCCGCGACTGCGCGTTGGTCCGATAGAAGACAGCCACGTCGGCGGCGCGGACCCCTGCTTGGTCGGTGAGGGTGTCGATCTCGTCGGAGACGAACCGGGCCTCGTCGTGCTCGTCGTCGCCGACGTACCCGATGATCCGCTCGCCCGGCCCCGCGTCGGACCACAGCCGCTTGGGCTTGCGTCCCTTGTTGTGGGTGATCACGGAGTTGGCAGCGTTGAGGATCGTCTGGGTGGAGCGGTAGTTCTGCTCCAGCATGATCGTCTGGGCGTTCGGGAAGTCCTGCTCGAAGTCAAGGATGTTGCGGATGTTGGCACCCCGGAACGCATAGATCGACTGGTCGGCGTCGCCGACCACCATCAGCTCGCTGGGCTCGACCCGCTCGGCCTCGGGATCGAGGTCCTCGGGCGCGTCGGCACAGAGCTGGTGGATCAGGGCGTACTGGGCATGGTTGGTGTCCTGGTACTCGTCGACGAGCACGTGCCGGAACCGACGGCGGTAGTTCTCCCGCACGTCCGGGTAGGCCATGAACAGGTGGACCGTGGTCATGATCAGGTCGTCGAAGTCCAGGGCGTTGGCGTCCTGAAGGCGCCGCTGGTAGAGGGAGTACGCCGCGGCGCACGACTCCTCGTAGTGGTTGCGCGCGTCGCGCGCCGCCTCCTCGTGGTCGCGCAGCTCGTTCTTGTGGTTGGACATCCAGTGGAGCAGCACGTTGGGCGGGAACCGCTTGGGGTCGAGCTCGAGGTCCTTCGCCACCAGCGTCATCAGCCGCTTGGAGTCGGCCGCGTCGTAGATCGAGAACGTCGACTTGAAGCCCAGCCCCCCCTCGTTCAACACCGTGATCTCCTTGCGCAGGATCCGCACGCACGCGGAGTGGAAGGTGCTCACCCACATGATCCGGGCCCGGCGCCCGACGAGGTCCTCGACCCGCTCCTTCATCTCGGCCGCAGCCTTGTTGGTGAACGTGATCGCCAGGATCGAGCCGGGATGGGCCTTGCGCTCGGTGATCAGCCACGCGATCCGGCGCGTCAGCACCCGGGTCTTGCCCGACCCGGCACCGGCCACCACGAGCAGCGGGCGCCCCGCGTGCACGACCGCCGCCCGCTGCGGCTCGTTGAGCCCCTCGAGCAGCTGATCCGGGCTCGGCCCGTGGCGCGTCGTACCGGCCTCGGCCCCGTCGTCGGCGGCGGCGGCGAGGTGCTCGAACCCGGGCAACGGCGTGGAGGTACTCATGTCCCCCCAACCCTACGGCGGTCGCCCGACACGCAGGCTGCCCGGCGGACTGCGGACCTGGTATCGGGCGGATCAGGCGTGGGTGGGCGACCAGAGGACCGCGACGCCGACGTTGACGACGGTGAGCAGGAGGAGGCCGGCCCAGAGGCCCTGGGGAATCATCGGTTTGCGGGTGTTGGCCATGACCAGCACCAAGATCACCAGCGCGACGCCGAACTTGACGCCGATCTTGACCTGGTCGACCGCGGTGTCGCCTGCCTCGAGGACGCCGACGAGGAGGAGCCCGGCCAGGAACGCGGTGCCCGCGCCGTCGCGCATCGCGCCGTTCACGACCTTGTGGGGCTCACGCGCCTGCACGACGAGTCCGCCGAGGAGCGCGGCGAAGCCGAGCAGGTGCACGAACAGCAGGATCAGCCGAGCCAGGTCCATGTGTCGAGCCTAGTCGCGCGGCCTCACTTCTTCTTCGACCTCGGCGCCGGCCGTACGACGAGCACGGGGCACGGCGCGTAGTGCTGGACGCGCTGTGCCGTGCTGCCCACGAGCACCGTCTCGCTGATGCCGCGGCCACCGCTGGCGACCACGACCAGCCCGGCGTTCAGCTGCTTGGCTGCCTTGATGATCTCGTTGGCCGGGGAACCCGAGCGGATCCGCTTGTGCACCTTCGGGCCCCAGCCGTCGAAGACCGCCGCGACCGTCTCGACGGACGTCTCGGCCGCGGCGCGGAAGCCGCCGGTCTCCAGGTCCGCCCGGCGCCGCTCCTGCGACGACAGGTCGTCGGCGAAAGCGACCGCCGCGAGCGGCCGGATCACTGCCACGACCGAGATGTCGGTGATCTTCGCGGGGTCGGCGAAGGACTTGAGCTGCTTGGCGGCGCGCAGCGACTGCTGGCTGCCATCGGTGGCGACGACGACGTGCATCAGATCTCTCCTTGCTTCTGGGCGGCCTCCGGGTCACCGCGGTCGACGCCCGGTGTGCGCCTTCCGAAGAAGTACTCGACGAGGAACAGGACCACGCCCACGCCGACGAGTCCGGCGCACCAGATCAGGGACGTCGGGTCGTCGTCGATCGACCAGTAGAGGATGGCCGCGTTGCCGAGCAGGCCGACGAACAGCAGCGGAGTGTTGGCTCGGAAGGTGCGCTCGTCCTCGTCCTGCCCGCGCAGCTTGAGGCAGGCGATGATGACCAGGGAGTAGATGAACAGCAGGAACAGCACGGTGACCAGCGACAGCCGCTCGATCAGTGACGCCCCCTCGACGTCGGGGGCGAACGTGCCGACCACGAGCAGGGCACAGACCACGAGGCCGCTGAAGATCAGACCGACCCAGGGGCTCCGGCGCGTCGGGTGGATCTTGGCGAAGACCCCGGGGACGACGTCCTCGTTGGCCATGCCGTAGAGGATCCGCGGCTGCGTCACCACGGCGACCAGCGTGGTGTTGGTGATCGCGATCATCGCGATCACCGAGAACAGCGTGCTCATGAAACCGGTGTCGATCGGAAGAATCCCCTTCTCGACGACCAGCAGCAACGCGGCGTCGGAGTCGGCCAGGTCTGCCGTGGACACCGTGAGGGCCGCGGCCATCGAGACGAGCACGTAGATCACGCCCGCGGTGATCATGCCGCCGACCAGGGAGCGCGGGAAGGACTTGTGCGGGTCGATCGTCTCCTCCGCGACGTTCGCCGTGTTCTCGAACCCGGTCATGGCGAAGAACGACAGCGCGACACCGGCCAGGATCGCCATCGCCGGACTTGCCCCCTCGGCCGTCTGGAACTCGGTCAGCGTGGCGAAGTCCGCGTTGCCCTCGGCGATGTACCAGACCGCGGTGATCAGCACGATGATCAGACCGGCGATCTCGATGAAGGCCATGACCATGTTGATGACCACGGACTCGGTGATCCCGATGAAGTTGACGATGCTCAGGGCGACGATGAACAGCAACGTGACCAGCAGAGCCGGCGGTCCCTCCCACAGGGTGGCGAAGTACGACGAGAAGCCGTCCGCCAGTGCGCCGGCGGCCGCGAAGCTGGCGGAGAGGAAGCAGACGGTGATCAGGAACGTCAGCACCTTGTTGCCGAACGCCTTGTTGACGTAGAGCGCGGCGCCGGCGGCCTGCGGGTACTTGGTGACCAGCTCGGCGTACGCCGTGCCGGTGATCGCCGCAATCGTGACGCCGACCGCGAAGGCGATCCAGAACGCGCCGCCCACCGCGGCCGCGACCAGTCCGATGAGGACGTAGATGCCGGAGCCGAGGACGTCACCGAGCGTGTAGAAGAAGAGCTGCTTGCCGGTGATGGACCGGCGAAGACCCCCGTCGTCCTCGTCGTCGGTCGTCGGGACGGCACTGGTCTCGGCCATGGGGGCTCGCTTCCGAGGAGGAGATTCGGCTACACCACGCAACCGTTCCCGGAGTGGCTTGTCAACGCCCGTGGGGGTGAGGCGGTCGGACGGCGCCGCTCAGAGCAGGTGACGGTCGGACGCCCAGCGGGTGAGCTCGTGGCGCGACGACAGCTGCAGCTTGCGCAGCACCGACGACATGTGGGTCTCGACGGTCTTGATGGAGATGAAGAGCTCCTTCGCGACCTCCTTGTAGGCGTAGCCACGGGCGATCAGCCGCATCACCTCGCGCTCCCGCTCGGTCAGCCGGTCGAGGTCCTCGTCGACGGCCGCGACCTCGATCGAGCCGGCGAACGCGTCGAGCACGAACCCCGCCAGCCGCGGTGAGAACACGGCGTCGCCGTCGGCCACCCGTCGGATGGCGTCGACCAGCTCGGGTCCGGTGATGGTCTTCGTGACGTAGCCGCGGGCGCCGCCGCGGATCGTGCCGATCACGTCCTCGGCGGCGTCGCTGACCGACAGCGCGAGGTAGCTGGTCGCCGGGCTCTGCGCCCGCTTCACGACCTGCACTCCCCCGCCACCCGGCAGGTGAACGTCGAGCAGCACGACGTCCGGTGCGGTCGACTCGATCGCGGCGACCGCCTGGTCGACGTCGCCGGCCTCGCCCACGACCTCCACCATCGCGGCGTGACCGGCGAGCTCCCCGCGCACGCCCGAGCGGAACATCGCGTGGTCGTCGACGAGCACGACCCGGATCGGGGGGCGCGCCGCTCCTGTCGGCCGGCCGGCGGGCTCGGGGGTGGGGGTCTCGTCACTGGTCATGGGTGTCTCCTGTGGTCACGGGGAGGTGCAGTCGCACCTCGGTCCCCTCGCCGGGCGTGGACCGGATCTCGGCGGTGCCGCCGTGGCGGTCCATCCGGTCGCGGATGCTGTGCTGCAGGCCGTAGCGGCCCTCGGCCACGACCTCGGGGTCGAAGCCGACGCCCCGGTCGCGGACGAAGACGTCGACGACCTCGTCGGTGATCTCGGCGTACACGTCGATCCGGTCGACGCGGGCGTGCTTGGCGGCGTTGGTGACCGCCTCACCGGCCGCCTTCACGGCTGCGGAGAGGGTCTCGGAGTAGGGCCGGTCTCCGACCGCCACCACCTCGACGGGGACGCCGTGGCTGTCCTCGATGGTCGCCGCCATCCGCCGCAGCGCGCCGGCCACGGTGGTCTCGTCGGTCGACTCCTCGGAGTAGAGCCAGGCGCGGAGGTCGCGCTCCTGCGAGCGGGCCAGCCGCGCCACGAGCGGGCCGTCGTGGGAGTTCTTCTGGATGAGCGCGAGCGTCTGCAGCACCGAGTCGTGGAGGTGGGCGGCGACGTCGGCCCGGTCCTGGCTGCGCACCCGCTCCGCGCGCTCCGCGGTCAGGTCGGCCGCGAGCCGGTAGATCCACGGGCCGACGACCACGCCGAGCCCGAGCACGGCGATCAGAGAGATCGCCGTGACGTCACGCGCGAGGCCCAGCGAGCCGCCGTCGCGCAGCGACACCAGGACCAGGGCGACGACGATCAGCGCGAGGCCCGCAGCGATCCGGGCGTAGGACGCCCAGCCGCCGCTGCCGAGCACCACCCGGACCGGGTCGACCCGGCCGGTCGTGTCGAGCCAGCGCTCCCGCTGCGCCTCGTCGGCCTGCCGCCACAGCAGCGCCACGCCCGCCAGACCGACGGCGATCGCCCAGAACAGGGTTCCCTCGCCGAGGATCGAGCCGAGCAGCAGCACGCCGCCGATTCCCAGCGCCGCGAGCACCACGGCAGGCCCGGCGTCGGTCAGCCGCCGGATCCGGCCCGGCCGGCGACCGCCGCGGGTGGCGCCCTCGATGCCCGGCGCCGCCTGCTGGAAGGCGTTGTCGGCGGGCAGCACGAGCCACAGCCCGGCGTACAGGAAGACGCCGAGACCGCCGAGGGTCGCGGCGACGATGAAGCCGGCCCGCACCCAGAGCACGGGGAGTGCCAGGTGGCGCGCTAGGCCGGCCGCGACCCCGCCGACGATCGGCTCCTGGGTGTCGCGGCTGGCCCGCCGCACGGTGGGGGGCACGCTGTGGTGTGGGGCGCTGGTCGCGCTGGCACTGCTCATCTCCCGTCCATCGTCACACAGCGGGAAGGGCCGGACCATGAGGCGAAACCCCGATCCGACCCTGAGCCCAGGGGTGTCGGGACCGGGCATGATCAGGGTCGTCCCCGATGGTCTCTGCCCCTGCCACGCCCCACGCTGGATGACATGACGACGACACCTCCTGACGCACCTGCCGAGGACACCGGTCCCCGGACGACCCGCGACGAGATCCGCGACCTCGGCCGGCTCCGCCGCTCGACCCACGACCGCAAGGTCGCCGGCGTCGCGGGCGGCCTCGCCCGCCACCTCGACATCGACCCGATCATCCTGCGCGTGGCCTTCGTGGTCCTCGCGTTCTTCGGCGGCGCGGGCCTGATCCTGTACGGCGCGTGCTGGCTGCTGGTGCCCGAGGACGGTTCCCACCAGGCACCCGTGCAGCTCGACGAGAAGAGCCGCACCGTGGCACTGGTCGTGCTCGGCGTGATCGCCGCGCTCGCACTGGTCGGCGACTCGTGGGGCGCCTACTGGTTCCCGTGGCCGCTCGCCATCATCGGCCTGATCGCGTTCGTCTGGCTCAGCCGGAACGGCCGCGGTCGCGGGGGGACCGCGGGCGCACCGGCCGGGACGCCGACCGGCTGGGTCGCGCCGGCCGCCGCGCCGTACGCGCCCGAGACGCGGCAGTACGCCGCCCAGCAGGCCGACCCTGACGCCGGTCAGTACGACGCCGGTCAGTACAGCGCCGGTCAGTACAGCGGCGGTCACTACGGCGGCTACCAGCCCTACGTCCCACCGGCTCCGCGCGAGCCGCGCAAGCGCGGCCCGATCCTGTTCTGGTTCACGCTGCTCCTGATCGCGGTCGCCGAGGGCGCCCTGGGGATCATCGACGGGGCCGGCGCCCCGATCGCCGACTCGGCGTACCCCGCCCTCGCGCTGGGCGTGATCGCCACCATGCTGCTCGTCGGATCGGTCATCGGCCGTCCCGGGGGCCTGATCCTGCTCGGCATCATCGCCAGCGTGGCCCTGACGGGCGCCACCGTGGCCGACCGCTGGGACGGCGAGACCCTGACCTACACGCCGGCCACGGCGGCGGAGGTGGCCGACTCCTACTTCCAGGAGGCGGGTGAGCAGGTCATCGACCTGAGCGACGTCTCGGACCCCGAGGAGCTCGACGGCCGCACGATCGTGGTGTCCGGCGACGTCGGCCGGATCGAGGTCATCGTCCCCGAGGGCGTCGACGTCGAGATCACGGCCAACATGGACGGCCCCGGCGGCTACGACCTGTTCGGCATGCAGGGCGGAGGCATCGACTGGAACCGGTCCGCGTCGCACGACGGCGGCCCCGGCGCCCCGAGCCTGGTCATCGAGGCCGACCTCGACCTCGGCGAGATCACCGCCGACACCCGCCCGTGAGACCACCCGACGACCAAGGAGACCTGACATGAGCGAGAACGACGAGACCCGGTACGACGAGACCGGGCACGACGAGGCCGGCCTGTACGACGACCTCTACGGCACGGACGTCACCGCCCAGCCCGCCGGGCGCGACCAGTCGGTCGTCGCCAGCTGGCGGCACCCGGTCAACATCGGCCACCTGGTGATGGGCACCGCGTTCGGCGGGATGGTGCTCGTGTGGGCGATCGTCGCCGGGGGCGCCATCCCCGACGACAACATCGGCTGGCTGATGGGCGTGCCCTGGGTCGGCGCCGGCGCGGCCGGCCTGGTCGCCATGGCCGTCTCGGCCCGCCGACGCAGCCAGTCGACGGCCTGACGCCGGCCTGACGCTGGCCTGACGCCGGTCTCGTGACCACTGCCTACAGTGGCCGCATGCTTCCCACCCTCGGGACCCTGCAGGTCCGGACGCTCGACGAGCGGCCGGACCTGCTCGGCGGCCCGGTCCGGCAGGCGTTGGCGGCCTGGCCGCACGCCGCCGGCGTGGGCGTCGCCGAGATCGACCCGGAGCTGGCCGACACCGCGGCCTGCTCGGAGGCCTACGAGGTCCCGCTGGAGGCCGGCGCCAACTGCGTGGTCGTCTCCGGCAGGCGCGACGGTGACGAGCGGGTCGCCGCCTGCCTGGTCCGGGCCGACACCCGCGCCGACGTCAACACCGTGGTCAAGCGGCTGCTCGACGTCCGCAAGTGCTCGTTCCTCTCGCTCGACCGCGCGGTCGAGGAGTCGGGGATGGAGTACGGCGGGATCACCCCGGTCGGGCTGCCGTCGACCTGGCGGCTGCTGCTCGACGCCCGGGTCGCCGAGCTCCCCGTGGTGCTGATCGGCTCCGGGGTGCGCCGCTCCAAGCTGCTGGTGCCCGGGCGGCTGCTGGCCGAGCTGCCCGGCGCGGAGGTCGTCGACGGCCTCGCCCGCTGACGTCGCCTGCCCGCGCGAATAACCGGTCGAGAGCGAGGCCCCGCGCTCCGTAGGCTGGGGCCGGTGCGGGCACTCCCTCTCGACCACCCCGGCACCGCGGACGTCGGGTCCCCGGGCCGGTTCCTGTGGTGGGTGGCGAAGGGCCAGTGGCAGACGCTGCTCGGCGGCATGTTCTTCGGCGTGATCTGGGCCAGCTCGCAGGCGGTGATGCCGCTCGTGCTCGGCCGCGCGATCGACCACGGGATCGCCGCGCGCGACGGTCGGGCGCTCCTGGAGTACGCCGGGCTGATGCTCCTCGTCGGACTCGTCCAGGCCGTCAGCGGGATCGTGCGTCACCGGTTCGCGGTCTTCAACTGGCTGACCGCCGCCTACCGGACCGTCCAGCTGGTCGGGCGCCAGTCGGTCACCCTCGGCATGACCCTGCCGCGCAAGGTCTCCACCGGCGAGGTGGTCGCGATCGGCACCAGCGACCTCGGCCACGTCGGCCAGGTGATGGACGTGTCGGCCCGCTTCTCGGGGGCGGTCGTCTCGTTCCTGCTGGTGTCGGTCATCCTGCTCCAGACCTCGGTCACGCTGGGGCTGGTCGTGCTGCTCGGCGTCCCGGTCCTGATGCTGCTCATCGGCCCGCTCCTGAGCCCGCTCCAGCGCCGTGCCGCCCACCAGCGCGAGCTCATGGGCGACCTCGCCAACACCGCGACCGACATCGTCAGCGGGCTGCGGGTGCTGCGCGGCATCGGTGGCGAGCAGGTCTTCCACGACCGCTACCGCCGCGAGTCCCAAGCGACCCGACGGGCCGGGGTCGAGGTCGCACGGCTGCAGTCCGTCCTCGACGCGCTCCAGGTGTTCCTGCCGGGGATCTTCGTCGTGGTCGTCGTCTGGATCGGCGCCCGGGCGGCGGTCGCCGGCACCATCACCGCCGGCGAGCTGGTCGCGTTCTACGGGTACGCCGCGTTCCTGCTGATCCCGCTGCGGACCGCCACCGAGTACGCCAACAAGATCATCCGCGCCCGGGTCGCCGCGAAGCGGATCTGCCGGGTGCTCGCGCTCCAGCCCGACTACGCCGACCCCCCCGTGCCGGCTCCCTCGCCGCCGGTCGGAGCGGAGCTGGCCGACGACCGGACCGGCCTGCGCATCAGCCCCGGGCGGCTCACCGCGGTCGTCACGGAGCAGCCCGAGCTCGCGGCCCGGCTCGCCGACCGGCTGGGCATGTGCGCGCCCGAGACGGACGACGAGGTCACCCTCGGCGGCGTACCCCTGACCCACCTCAGCACCGCGGAGGTACGTCGCCGGATCGTCGTGTCCGACTCGGGCGCCGAGCTGTTCGCCGGTCCGCTCGGCGAGGTGCTGGACGCGTTCGGCCGCGGCGGGCTCGAGGCCGCGCTGCGGACGGCCGACGCCGAGGACGTCCTCGACGCGCTGCCAGGGCGGCTCGACGGGGTCGTGACCGAGCGCGGCCGCAGCTTTTCCGGTGGGCAGCGGCAGCGGCTGGTGCTCGCCCGCGCGCTCGCCCTCGACCCGGAGGTCCTGGTGCTCGTCGAGCCGACGTCGGCGGTCGACGCCCACACCGAGGCCCGGATCGCGTCCCGGCTGCGCGAGCACCGCGCCGGCCGTACCACGGTCGTGACCACCACGAGCCCACTCGTCCTCGACGCCGCCGACGTCGTGGTGTTCCTCCGCCACGGCCAGGTCGCGGCCTCCGGGACCCACACCGAGCTGCTCGACCGCGTGCCTGAGTACCGCTGGCTCGTCACCCGCGAGGCGAGCACCGAGGTGACCCGATGAGCACGACCCTCCCGGTCGCCGACAAGGTCGCCGTCCGCCGGTACGCCGGCCGGCTGGCGCGCCGCCACCCGCGCCTGCTCGGCTCCGCGCTGGGTCTCCACGCCCTCGCCGCGCTGGCCGGCCTCGCGGCGCCGCGCCTGCTCGGAGACCTGGTCGAGTCGGTCGAGCGCGGCACCACCGTCGCGGCCGTCGATCGGATCGTGCTGCTCCTCGCCGGTTTCGTGGTGCTCCAGAGCCTGCTCACGCGCTATGCCCGGCTGGTCAGCCAGGTGCTCGGCGAGCAGCTGCTGGCCGAGCTCCGTGAGGACTTCGTCGGCAACGCGCTCGCCCTGCCGGTCGGGGTCGTCGAGTCGGCGGGGTCCGGCGACCTGCTCACGCGGACCAGCCGGGACGTCGACCAGCTCGGCTGGTCGGTGCGCGAGGCGGTGCCGGAGTGGGTCATCGCCGTCGTGGCCGCGACCCTCACGATCGCGGCCGCGCTCTCGGTCGGCTGGTGGGTCGCGCTCCCCTGCCTGCTCGGGCTGCCGCCGCTGGTGATCGGCCTGCGCTGGTACCTCCGCCGTGCCAAGGACGGCTACCTGCGCGAGGCGGCGTCGTACTCCCACATCAACGCCTCGCTGACCGAGACGGTCGAGGGCGCCCGGTCGGTGGAGGCGCTCGGGCTCGGCGAGCAGCGGATCCGACAGATCGACCGCGACATCAAGGGCTCCTACGGGGCCGAGCGCTACACGCTGTTCCTGCGCACGGTGTTCTTCCCCAACATGGAGATCTCCTACCTGATCCCGACCGTCTCCACGCTCCTCTTCGGTGGCTGGCTCTACACGCAGGGCTCCGTGTCGCTCGGCGACGTCACCGCCGCCACGCTCTACGTCCAGATGCTGATCGACCCGGTCGACCGGATCGTGAGCTACCTCGACGAGCTCCAGATGGGCGCGGCCTCGCTCGCGCGGCTGCTCGGCGTCGCGCAGGTGCCCGACGACCGCCAGGTGTCCGGCGCGCAGCCGGTCAATGAGCGGCTCGCCGCCAGCGACGTCCGGTTCGCGTACGTCGAGGGGCGCGACGTCCTCCACGGGATCGACCTCGACGTGGGGGTGGGCGAGCGGGTCGCCATGGTGGGACCGTCCGGCGCCGGCAAGTCCACCCTGGGCCGGCTCCTCGCGGGCATCCACCCACCCCGCACCGGCGAGGTGACCGTCGGCGGCGTCGGACTGGTCGAGCTGCCGCTCGGCGACCTGCGCGGACACGTCGCGCTGATCACCCAGGAGCACCACGTCTTCGTCGGCACGCTCCGCGAGAACCTCGCACTCGCCGTCCCGCCCGACCCGACCGACGGTCCCGCCACCGGGGACGAGGAGCTGCTCGCCGCCCTCGGCGCGGTCGACGCGCTCGACTGGGTCGAGCTGCTCCCCGACGGGCTCGACACCGTCGTCGGTTCCGGCGGGCGGGCGCTGACGGCCGCCCAGGCGCAGCAGGTCGCACTGGCCCGGCTGGTCCTGGCCGACCCGCACACGCTGGTGCTCGACGAGGCCACCTCGCTGATCGACCCGCGGGCCGCGCGGCACCTCGAGCGCTCGCTCGCTGCCGTCCTGCACGGTCGCACCGTGATCGCGATCGCCCACCGGCTGTTCTCGGCCCACGACGCCGACCGGGTCGCGGTCGTCGAGGACGGCGCGATCTCGGAGCTCGGTTCGCACGACGAGCTGGTGGCGGCCGGCGGCTCCTACGCCGCTCTCTGGGAGTCGTGGAACGGCCGACACTGACCGGTCCCGGGATCGGGTGGAGCGCTTGCGATCGTGACAGCGTTACTGTCACGATGACGCGGTGAAGCTCTCCTACACGTTGATGTACGACGGCAACCCCCGCGACGCGGCCGACCAGGTCGCGAGCCTGGAGAAGGCCGGGATCGACCTCGTGTGGGTCGCGGAGGCGTACGGCTTCGACTCCCCGACGCTGATGGGCTACCTCGCCGCCCGCACCGACACCGTCGACATCGGATCCGCGATCCTCAACATCTACTCGCGAACGCCCGGCACCCTGCTCCAGACCGCGGCCGGCCTCGACAACGTGTCGGGGGGCCGCGCCGTGCTGGGGCTGGGCGCCTCCGGGCCGCAGGTCATCGAGGGGTGGCACGGGGTCCCCTACTCCAAGCCGCTGGCACGGACCGCGGAGATCATCGACCTGGTCCGCCGCGGCCTCAAGCGCGAACGACTGGAGTCCGACGGCGTCTTCAAGCTGCCGCTCACCAAGGACGACGGCGCCGTCACCGGCCTCGGCAAGCCGCTCAAGATGCTGACGCACCCGGAGCGCGACACCATCCCGATCTGGATCGCGGCGCTCGGTCCCAAGTCGGTCGAGCAGGCGGCGACCATCGCCGACGGCTGGATCCCGCACCTCTTCCACCCCGAGAGGTCCCACCTGGTCTGGGGCGACGCGCTGGCCGCCGGCGCCGCCCAGCGCTCCCCCGACCTCGGCCCCCTCGGCATCACGGCCGGTGGCATGGTCGCCATCGGCGAGGGTCCCGAGACGAAGGAGCTGCTCGACTTCGCCCGCCCCCTGTTCGCGCTCTACGTCGGCGGGATGGGCGCCAAGGGCAAGAACTTCTACAACGACGTGGCCCGGGCCTACGGCTACGAGCGGGAGGCCGAGGAGATCCAGGAGCTCTACCTGTCCGGCAAGAAGAAGGAGGCCGAGGCGCTGGTCCCGACCGACTGGCTGGAGGCCTGCAACCTGGTCGGTCCGGCGTCCTACGTGCAGGAGCGGATCGCCGCGTTCCGCGAGGCCGGGGTCACCCACCTCACCGTGCTGCCCGCGAGCGAGAACCCCGCGGCGACGGTCGCGCAGGTGAAGGAGTGGGTGTCGTGAGCCACCACGCGCCGCTCTTCGAGGCCGAGCACGAGGACTTCCGCAGGACCGCGCGGACGTTCTTCGAGCGCGGCGGCACGACCGAGATCCAGAAGGAGATCATCGGCCGGTCCCTCGGGGTGTAGCCGCGCTACCTCATCTGCGCGATTCCCTCCGAGCCCCGTCCGGCGTAGCGTCGGTCTGCCAGCCGGCGTTCCCGAGGAGGTCCACGATGTTCATCCAGGTGATCCAAGGACAGGTGTCCGACGTCGCGGGGGTGCGCGCCCAGCTGGACAGATGGAACGAGGACCTGGCCCCGGGTGCGGTCGGCTGGCTCGGCAGCACGTCCGGCGTCACCGCCGACGGGCACCTGGTCGCGCTGGCCCGGTTCGAGTCGGAGGAGGCGGCGCGGCAGAACAGCGACCGCCCCGAGCAGGGTGCCTGGTGGGAGCAGATGGCAGCGCTGTTCTCGGGCGAGCCGGAGTTCCACGACAGCACGACGGTCGACGTCGACACCTACGGCGATCCTGCGCAGGCGGGCTTCGTCCAGGTGATGCAGGGTCGGTCCAGCGACCCGGAGCGCGCCAGGGAGCTCATGATGAGCGACCCGACCGACTGGCAGAAGTTCCGGCCGGACATCCTCGGGACCGTCAACGTCGGGCACGAGGAGGGCGCCTGGACGATGGCGATCTACTTCACGTCCGAGGAGGAGGCCCGGGCGGCCGAGTCACAGCCTCCGCCGCCCGAGCTCGAGGCCACGATGAAGGAGATGGACGCCCTGACCATCGGCGACACCACCTACTTCGACCTGCGCGACCCCTGGCTGCACGGCCCTGGCTGAGCCCGGTGGTTCCACCCGGCCCCCCGGCCGTGGATGCTGGGTGCCGGTGGACGCGATCGACGAGCACTTCACACGCGAGGTCCGGGCGCTGCCGGACCCCGGCCGGGGCCTGCCCGACGTCCCGGAGATCCGGGCGGGCCAGCTCGTGGCGCTGTTCCGCGCGCAGGCGCAGAGCCGCCACCTCGACTTCGCGGCCCGGTGGCTCGAGGTGCGCGGCGACGGCTTCTACACGATCGGGTCGGCCGGACACGAGTCCAACGCCGCGCTCGGACTGCTCTCGGCGCCGACCGACCCGGCCCTGCTCCACTACCGTTCCGGGGGCTTCTACGCGGCCCGGGCTGCCGGGAACCCGGCCGTCGACCCGGTCCGTGACGTCCTGCGGAGCCTGACCGCCTCGGCCGCCGACCCGATGTCGGGCGGGCGCCACAAGGTCGTGGGTCACCCCGCCCTCCACATCGTCCCGCAGACCTCCACGATCGCCTCCCACCTGCCGCGGGCGGTGGGGCTCGGCTTCGCGCTGGGGCTCGCGCGCCGCCAGGGCCGGCCGACGCCCTGGCCGGACGACGCGGTCGTGGTGTGCAGCGTCGGCGACGCCTCGCTCAACCACTCCACCGCCGCGGGCGCCCTCAACGCCGCGGCCTACGTCCACCGGCTCGGCCTGGCGTGCCCGGTGCTGGTCGTCTGCGAGGACAACGGCATCGGGATCAGCACGCCGACGCCGAGCGGCTGGCCGGAGACCGTCCTCGGCAGCCTCCCGGGCGTGCCCTGCCATGCCGCCGAGGGCAGCGACCCCGAGGCCCTGCTCGACGTCACGGCGGCCGCCCTCGACGACGTACGTCGGCGGCGGGCACCGGCCGTGCTGCACCTGCGGACGGTCCGGCTGATGGGTCACGCCGGGTCGGACGTCGAGATCGCCTACCGGTCGCGCAGCGCGATCGAGGCCGACTACGCCCGCGACCCGCTCCTGGGGACGGCGGAGGCGCTGGTCCGGCACCGCATCCGCACCCGCGACGAGGTGCTCGCCGACTACGAGGCCGCCCGGGCCAGGGTGATGGCCGTCGCCGAGGAGGTCCGGCACGAGCCGCGCCTCGCCACGCGAGCCGAGGTCGTGGCACCGCTGGCCGTCGCCGGCCCTCCTGCGCGCGTCGCCGCTCGGTCGCTGGTCGTCCCGGGTGAGGACGCGGTGACGCTCGCGCAGGCGATCAACCGCACGCTCGACGACGCCCTGGCCGACCACGACGACGTCCTCGTCCTCGGGCAGGACGTCGGTCGCAAGGGCGGCGTCTACGGCGTGACGCGTGGGCTGCACAAGCGCTTCGGTAGCGGGCGCGTCCTCGACACCCTGCTCGACGAGCAGACCATCCTCGGCACGGCGCTCGGGGCGAGCCTCGCGGGCTTCCTCCCCGTCCCCGAGATCCAGTACCTCGCCTACCTGCACAACGCCGAGGACCAGCTGCGCGGCGAGGCGGCGTCGCTGCGCTTCTTCTCGAACGGCCAGTACCGCAACGGCATGGTCGTGCGGGTCGCGGGCTTCGCCTACCAGCGAGGCTTCGGCGGGCACTTCCACAACGACAGCTCGGTTGCCGTGCTGCGCGACGTCCCGGGGATCGTCGTCGCGGTGCCCAGCCACCCGGCCGACGCGCCGGGGATCCTCCGGACCTGCCTCGACCTGGCCCGCGACGACGGCCGGGTCTGCGTCGTCGTCGAGCCGATCGCGAGGTACCACGCCCGGGACCTCGTCGAGGGCGACGGGCTCTGGACGGCCGGCTACTCCGCCGACCCGGTCCCCCTCGGCGAGGTGGGCCTGTACGGCGAGCCGCGCGCGACCGACCTGCTGATCGCGACGTACGGCAACGGCGTCCACCTCAGCCTGCGGGCCGCGGTCGCCCTCGAGCAGCACGGGATCACGACGTCGGTCCTCGACCTGCGGTGGCTGACTCCGCTCCCCCTCGCCTCCCTCACCGCCGTGAGCGAGCAGGCGCGGCGCGTGCTGGTGGTCGACGAGGGCCGCGCCTCGGGCGGCGTCGCGGAGTCGGTGGTCGCGGCCCTGGTCGACGCGGGCTGCACCGTCCCGCTCGCGCGGGTCGCCAGCGCCGACTCCTACGTGCCGCTCGGCCCGGCCGCGGGGCTCGTGCTCCTGAGCGAGGAGGACATCGTCACCGCGGCGCGTCGGCTGGTCACGCGCTGAGGCCGGTCAGAGCTCGGTGCGCATCACCCAGCGCCACTTCGCGATCCGGCGGTCCCGGACGAACCCGAACTCGGCGTACAGCTCCTCCGGCCCGGTGTGGAGGTAGGCGCCGCGCTGCGGCTTCCGTTCCTCGGTCTGCTCCGGGTAGGCCTCCACGACGCCGCCGCCTGCGGCCCGGATCTCGGCGAGCGCGCCCTCCACGGCGGCCCGGGCGACGCCCTTCTCGCGGTGCTTGCTTCCGGTGAAGATGCAGCCGATCCGCCAGTCCGGCAGCCCGGTCGCCTCACGCTCGTACGCCGCCACGTTCTTGATCCTCGGCAGCTCGGCCGGCGACCCGAACTGGCACCAGCCCACGCAGACCCCGTCGCTGTAGACGAGCACCTGGTGCACCGTCCCGCGCACGGTGTGCTCGCGCTTCGCCTCCCGGTTGCCCTCACGCCCGTGGAAGCCGTCGGGGTGGAAGCCGATGCACCAGCAGCCGCCCCACACCCCGTTGTTCGCCTCGACCAGCGCGGCGAAGTCGTCCCACGTGTCCGGTGTCAGGAGCTTGGTCGTGTACACACGGTCACGGTAGCCAGCGACCCGGACGATCAGCGACCGGTAGACGTGGCGGCGTTCTCTCGATGTGGAGCCAGACCTGGTGGGACGGCACGTAGTCAGCCGTGTTCGCGGCGAGCCTGGAGTAGCCCGGCGGCAGGAGCGGGGGCCGTTCGGCACCGTGGCGGTGACCTCACCCGCGGCGTCCACGGTGGACGGCACCCGCGCCATCGTCTGGTTCCGCACGAGGACGTGGGTGTCGGCTCGGGCACGTTCGAGCGTGAAGTAGCCCCACGTGGTCCAGGCCGGGAGGGCCACGTCGAGCGGGTAGCTCCCGCCGCACGTCAGGTGCTCTGGCACGCTCTCGATGGCCGGTCGCGGGTGAACCATGTACCACGGCGACCGAAGGTCGCCACCCGTCCGTCCAGCCCGGTCATGATCGTGGACTGGTACTCGCGGCCCACCGTGGGGTCGCGACCCGCGTCCAGGCATCGGCGGCGGGGTCGTAGTTCGCCGCCCAGAGCACGCTCCCCTTGCGCCAGGCGGTGTTGCCACCGGTCACGAGGAGCTGCCCGTTGGGCGGGAGGGCGGCGAGCAGCACCACTTCCCGCCATTCGTCTTCGGGTACCCCGTCGATCGCCGTACCACTGGCCACCAGCAGCTCCCCGCTGTGCAGGTGGACCGCCGTGCAGGTGGACCGCCGTGTTGCAGAACCAGTCGTTGGGCGGAGGTCCACCACGGGCTCAGCGGGGGCGACGAGGAACGCTTGGTAGCGCCTGGTCAGCGGCAGCGGGCTCGGGCGCCGGCCATGATCACGGGGTTACCAGGGAGGTGGGCCTTGGCGACCTTGCAGACGACGGAGTAGCTGGTGTCGACGACGTTGGCCACGGGGGTGAGGGCGGTCTGGGAGACGAGCTGGTAGGCGTCCATGGCGCTGAGGCCGGTGAGCTCCTCGATCCAGCGGATCATCTCGGTGTGGGCGATGCGGAAAGCGTCCTCGAGGGGTCGGGAGGACCCGACGGTCATGATGAACCTGTCGTCCTCGAGGCGCGGCCAGGGCGTCGGCGCGCCCTTGACCAAGTCGAGGACGAGCACGGTGTCCATGGGGCACTCGACGGCGACGCCGCACGTCTCGCCCTCGCCTTGCCGGGCGTGGCCGTCACCGAGGCTGAACAGCGCGCCCTCGACGTTGACGCCCAGGTAGCAGGTGGTGCCGGACCGCATCTCCGGGGTGTCCATGTTGCCGCCCCAGCTGCCCGGGGTCAGCGACGAGCGGACCTCGCTCAACGGTGGCGCGACGCCGACGGTCCCGTGCATCGGGTCGAGCGGGAGGTCGACCTGGGCCGACGAGTCACGGGCGTCGTACCGCACCAGGCCGGCGGCGTTGTCGATCTCGTAGACCCACGTCAGCTCGGGTAGCGGCTGGTGAAGCATCGCCGTCAGGGTGGTCGCGGTCAGCGACCCGAAGAGCGGCACGGTCGTGCTCACTCCGCGGGTGACGCCGTCTACCGAGCGCGGCCGGATGCTGCGGAAGTGCACGACGAGGGTGTCGCCGGGCTCCGCGCCCTCGACGTAGAAGGGACCGGTCTGTGGGTTGAGGTACGCCGCGTCGCAGACTTCGGAGACCCGGTCCGAGGTCGAGGTCACCCGGCCCGCGAAGCAGTCGAGGGTCCAGGTGGACACCACCGTGCCGGGCCGGACGCTGACCAGGGGGTCCACACCACCGAAGGTGTAGGCCAGTCGGGCTGGGTCCCCGGTGGCGTCCGGCTCGAACCAGATCTCCTCAGTCACAGCAGCTCGCAGAACGACGAGACGGAGGGCGACGAGTGCTCAGTGGCCCGCGGCGTGGTCGCGCTCCTGCGCCTCCTCCATCACGGTCCGGCCGATCCGGTGGTAGAGCTCCGGGTTGGTGGCGCGCAGGATCAGCGCGTAGGCGAGGCCTCCAAGGAAGACCGCGGCGACGATCCACGGGATCGCCTTGAAGAACGGCGACTCCGCAGCGAGGCCGCCGGCGAACTCCAGGTTGTCGATGAGGAGGTACACCACGAAGAGCATGCCCACACCGCCGAGGAACGGGATGACGCCGGTGGTGATGCCGTTGCCGTGGTGCTCCTTCTTCACGTGGAAGAACCAGATCACCGCGAAGGAGCAGATCGCTTGCACGATGAGGATCGCCATCGTGCCGAGGATCGCGAGCAGGCCGTACTGGTAGATGTAGGCGCCCATGAGGGTGTCCTTGCCCTCAGTGCCCAGGAAGTAGAAGCACAGCGTCAGCACCAGCGTGATCCCGCTCTGCACGAACGACGCGATGTGCGGGGTGCCGTGCGTCTCGTGGGTACGGCCGAGGGTGTTCGACGTGACCGGCAACTCACGTCCGATCGCGTAGAGATAGCGGCTGGCGGCGGTGTGGAACGCCAGCGCGCACGCGAACGAGCCCATGATGATGAGGAAGACGTAGATGTCGCCGATGAACGACCCACCGAGCTTGTCCTCCGCCAAACCCACCCAGAGGTTCAGGTCGCCCGCCGCACTCAACGAGATTGCGGTTTCCTTGCCGTTGCCGGCGATCATCATCCAGGAGCAGAACGTGTAGAAGGTGCCCAGGCCGACGACGGCGATGATCGTCGCCAGGGGGACGATGCGCTTCGGGTCGCGCGACTCCTCGCCATACGCCGCGGTCGTCTCGAAGCCGACCCACGACCAGAACGCGAAGAACAGGCCGATCGCCGCACTTCCGGCCGCGATGCCCTCGAGGCCGAGGCCACCGCCCGCTTCCAGCGACTTGAACGCGTTGAGCGGGTTGACCGCCTCGGGCACCAAGCCGTCGGGACCGCCACCGGAGAGCAGCACGGAGAAGGCCAGAGCGCCGAGCAGCAGGACCTCGGCCACCAGAGTCACGCCGAGCACGACCGCAGCGATGCTGATGTCGAAGTAGCCGAAGATGCCGACGACCACGATGCCGACGAGGCCGAGCAGCAGCCAGTTGACGTCCCAGCCGAACCACCGGTCGAGGCCGAAGTTCGAGAAGTACGCGAAGATGCCGATCAGGGAGCCTTCGAACACGACGTAGGCCATCGTCGCGAGCGCGCCGGTAGCCATGCCCCACACCTGGCCGAGACCGTGGGTGATGAACCCGTAGAACGCACCGGCAGTCGTGATGTGCTTCGCCATCTCGACGAAGCCGATCGCAAACAGGGTCAGCACGATCGTCGCCACGAGGAACCCAGCGGGCGCCCCGATGCCGTTGCCGTAGCCGATCGCGATCGGGCTGTTGCCCGTCATCGCGGTGATCGGCGCGGCGTTCGCGACGGCGATGAAGAGGACGCCGAACAGGCCGATCGCGCCGGCCTTCAGTGCGTGCGGGTGCCCGTGGCCTGAGCCGGGCTCGGCCGCCGGTGCCTTGTCGCTGATGGTCACGTCAGGTTTCCCTTCGACTCGCTCCCCGTAGGACGACGGAGCTGAACGAACCGGAAACCGCGAACCCCTCGCAGGAGCGAACCATTTCCGGTACCCGCGACCTGGATCCCTTCTGTGTGACCCAGGCCACCCACATCCGGCATGCTGACAGCCCAGGACGCTCCGAGGCAAGCATCCTGAGGTCCCGATCTAACCGGGACATCCGGTTGATCACCCATCACGAACCTCCCCGTTGACGGCACCGATGTAGACCTGTTACAACCGTTGTGCATACCGTTTCGTCATTTGGTCTGGTGATTCAGACCGTTTTCGAGGGGAGGTGGTCTCGACGAACCGCTCGCAGGCCGCCTCGCTCGACCTTCGGACGAGGGGAGCTCGATGACACACGACTACGGGGAGTTCTCGTTCGAGTCCAAGGACGAGGTGCTCGAGAAGGCCAAGGCGTACTGGAACCCGGGCAAGACGGACTTCTGGGTCGAGAGCGGCATCCCCCTGGTCATCGATCGCCGCGAGGACTACTTCGTCTACGACATGGACGGCAAGCGGCTGCTCGACGTCCACCTGAACGGCGGCACCTACAGCCTCGGCCACCGCAACCCCGAGGTCACTGCTGCCGTCGCCGGCGCGATGGCGCACTTCGACATCGGCAACCACCACTTCCCGGCGCTCACCCGCACCGCGCTCGCCGAGGCGCTGGTGAGGACGGCACCGGAGGGGTTGACCAAGGTCGTCTACGGCAGCGGCGGCGGCGAGGCGATCGACATCGCGCTCAAGACGGCCCGGCACGCGACGGGCCGCCGCGCGATCGTCTCGATCGTCAAGGCCTACCACGGTCACACCGGGCTAGCGGTCGCCACCGGGGACGACCGGTTCAGCAAGCTCTTCCTCGCCGACCGGCCCGACGAGTTCGCGCAGGTGCCGTTCAACGACCTGGGCGCGATGGAGCAGGCACTGGCTGCGAAGGACGTCGCGGCGGTGATCATGGAGACGATCCCCGCGACGTACGGTTTCCCGCTGCCTGAGCCCGGCTATCTCGAGGCGGTGAAGGCGATGTGTGAGCGGACGGGGACGCTCTACATCGCCGACGAGGTGCAGACCGGCCTGATGCGCACCGGCGAGCTGTGGGGCATCACCAAGCACGGCATCACGCCGGACATCCTCGTCACCGGCAAGGGACTCTCCGGCGGGATGTACCCCATCTCCGCCGTGCTGCTTGCCGAGCACGCCGCCGGGTGGCTGACCGAGGACGGCTTCGGGCACATCTCCACGTTCGGCGGCGCCGAGCTCGGCTGCATCGCGGCCCTCAAGGCGTTGGAGATCAGCAACCGGCCCGAGACCCGCGCGATGGTGCACTACATCAGCGACTTCGTGGGTCGCGGGCTGCGGGAGATCCAGGAGGAGCTGCCCGACTGGTTCGTCGGGATCCGGCAGAACGGCGTGGTGCTCGGTCTGGAGTTCGCGCATCCCCAGGGTGCGAAGTTCGTGATGCGCCACCTCTACGAGAACGGGGTCTGGGCGATCTTCTCGACGCTCGACCCCCGGGTGCTCCAGTTCAAGCCCGGGATCCTGCTGCAGCCGGCGCTCTGCGAGGAGCTGCTGGACCGGACCGAGGTCGCGATCCGCCGCGCCTGGGACGAGGTCCGGGGTGTCGACCGGAGACGGATCCCCGCGTGAGCGCCTCCACCTTCACAGAGCTGGCCGGTCTCGCGCCGCAGGTCAACGGGATGGCGCGGGCCCAGCAGATGCTCGAGCGTGCCCAGTGGGCCGCGCGGTCGTTCGCCACGTTCGACCAGGCCACCACGCGTCGGATCGTCGAGGCGGTGGCGGACGTGGCCGAGCGGCACGCCGAGAAGTACGCCGAGTGGGCAGTCCGCGAGACCGGTTTCGGCGTCGTCGCTGACAAGGTCGTGAAGAACCGGCTGTGCTCGCGCGGCATCGTCGACGCCTACCGTGACCAGGACTTCGTCACGCCCCGGATCGACGCCGGACGACGCATCGTCGAGGTGCCGCGTCCCGCAGGCGTGGTGCTGGCCCTGACGCCGAGCACGAACCCCGTCTCGACCGTGTACTTCAAGGTGCTGCTCGCGCTCATGACGCGCAACGCCGTCGTGGTGAGCCCGCACCCATTCGCCAAGGAGAGCTGCACCGACGCGGCGCGCGTGCTCGCCGAGGCGGCGGTCGCCGCCGGCGCTCCGGACGGCGTGGTGCAGGTCGTCGAGGAACCGTCGGTGCCCCTCGTCGAGGCGCTGATGTCGGACGAGCGCACCGATGTGATCCTGGCAACGGGCGGCGTCGCGATGGTGCGGGCCGCCTACTCGTCCGGCAACCCCGCTATCGGCGTCGGTCCTGGCAACGTGCCCGTGCTAGTCGACGCGTCCGCCGATCTGGCCCGAGCCGCGAAGCGGCTCGTGGACAGCAAGGCCTTCGACAACTCGATCCTGTGCACCAACGAGAGCGTGCTGGTGGTCGAGGAGGCCGTGGCGGACCGGTTCCTGCGTGAGCTCCGTCGGCACGGCGCGCACCTGCTCGACGCCGCCGACCGCGACAGGGTCCGCGACACGGTCTTCCCGAACGGTCGCTTCGACACGGGGATGGTGGGCAAGCCGGCCACCGAGATCGCCACGCGCGCCGGGGTGCGGGTGCCACCGCGGACCCGCATCCTGCTGGCGCCGTTCGACCTCGTCGTCGATGAGGAGCCGCTGGCCCACGAGAAGCTGTGCCCGGTGCTCGGGGTCGTCCGCGTGCCCACGGCGCACCGCGGCATCCGGACGGCCGAGGCTGTGCTCCGCATCGGTGGGGCGGGCCACTCCGCGGTCGTGCACAGCACGGACCCCGAGGTGGTCATGGCCTACGCCGCAGCGGTCGACGTTCTGCGGGTCACCGTCAACGCGGGCGGCTCGACCGGCAGCGCCGGCTTCGACACCGACCTAGCGCCCTCGATGACCATCGGCACCGGGTTCACCGGGCGGTCGAGCCTCGGCGAGAACCTTGAGCCGAGACACCTGATCAACCACGCGCGGATCGCCTACAACAGCGACGCCCGCGAGGTGTTCCCGGACTACCAGGGCATCGACCCGTGGGTGGTCCCGCCGCCGGTCGTGCCGCCGTACCCCCGAGCCAGCAACGACGTGGAGGCGGGGCGGTCGATCGCCGGGCCTCGGGGCGTGGCTCCGTCGGCGCTGCACTCGAACGGCGATAAGGCGACCGGCCAGGAGCCGAGCGAGCTCCGGGAGGAGCTCCGCCGGCTGATCATCGAAGAGCTCAACGCGATCGTGAGGGGCTGACACGTGTCTGACACCGCCGAGCTGCGGTCGTTCATCTTCCTCGACCAGCTGCAGCCGCAGACCATGTGCTACCTGGGCACGTGGATCCGCGGCAGCCTGCCGCGCGCAGACATGGCCGCGCAGATCATCGAGGTCGCGCCCGGGCTCGACATCGAGCCGCTCACTGACGTGGCGCTGAAGAACACCGACGTGCAAGCCGGGATCCTCGTGGTGGAGCGACAGTTCGGCTACCTCGAGATCCACTCGCGCGACACCGAGGCAGTGCGTGCCGCCGCGACGGCCGTGCTCGACGCCCTCGACGCGAAGGCGTCGGATGCGACGCCACCGAGGATCCTCGCCTCCAAGGTGGTGTCACGCATCGACGCCCAGCACGCGTTTCTCATCAACCGCTCGAAGCTCGGCTCGATGGCGCTGCCGGGTGAGTCGCTGTTCGTGATGGAGATGCAGCCGGCGTCCTACGCGATCCTCGCGACCAACGAGGCGGAGAAGGCCGCGCGGGTGAAGGTCGTGGACTACCGCATGATCGGTGCGACCGGACGGGTCTACCTGTCCGGCGACGAGGCCGACGTTCGCGCCGCTGCCGAGGCCGCCGAGCAGGCGCTGGGGCGGGCATGAGCGGCGTCAACGAGAGCCGCCCCGCGTGGAGCACCGACGAGCTCCGTGCCGCCGTCCGGGCGGTGATTCGCGAGGCCCTGCCGGACGGCCTGCCCGCCGCCACGGACACGCCCGTCTCGGTCACGACCGATGCCGAGCTCGACGCGCTCGTCCGCCGCGTCGCCCACCTCTGCGAGGACCCCGAGCGCCGGGCGTCCTTCCAGGAAGGCCGTCACGGACTCACGCTCACCAAGCGTCTGGACACGCCGCAGGGCGAGGCCGAGCAAGACCGGGCGATGCGCATCGAGCGGGGTGCCGTGACCGAACGTGCGGTAGCCCGCGCCGCGAAGGCGGGTACCCGGCTGGTGCTGGGACCCCGCGCCGTACTGACACCCCTGGCCCGCGACCGGGCCCGCGTGCTGGGTGTCAAGATCGAGAAGGAGCACTGATGCTCAAGGCGACGGTGGTCGGCAAGGTCTGGTCGACCAAGAAGGTCGAGGGGCTCCCCAACGGGGCCTTCCTCGAGGTCGAGGTGGACGAGGGCGGAGCGCACCTCGTCGCCTTCGACGTGCTCGGCAGCGGCGTGGGTGAACGGGTGCTCGTGGCGACCGGGTCGGTCGCCGCGGCGTACTTCCCCGACCCCCACCCGCCGCTGGACGCACTGGTGATCGGTTCCATCGACGAGACGTGAGCCTGCCCCACAGGCTCCAACAGAAAGGGACAGCCATGGCGAACGAAGCCATCGGGATGATCGAGACCAAGGGATACGTCGCGGCGCTCGCCGCGGCCGACGCCATGGTCAAGGCAGCCAACGTCACCATCGTGGCCCGCACCGAGGTCGGTGACGGCCTGGTCGCGGTGACCATCGTGGGTGACGTCGGAGCGGTGAAGGCCGCCACCGAGGCCGGCGCCGAGACCGCCGGACAGGTCGGCGAGCTCGTGTCGGTCCACGTGATCCCGCGGCCGCACGCAGATCTCGGACAGCACTTCGACACCTCCGGGTCGTGACCGACCTCCGGGTCTACCTGCTCCTCGAGGACCTGCAGTCGCAGTTCGCGGCGTACATGGGCACGCCCACCCGCGGACGTGGCTACCCACCGTTCGCGGGGCAGCACGCCCTCATCGTCGAGGTGGCGCCCGCGCTCGCGATCGAGCGGGTGCTCGACCTCGCGGTGCGGGCCGTGCCGGCGGTCGAGCCGGGGATTCTGTACGTCGAGCGCCAGTTCGGCGTGCTCGAGGTGCACGCCTCGTCCCTCGGCGAGGTCGAGAAGGCGGGCGCGGCGATCCTCGAGGGGCTCGGCGTCTCGGCGGCGGACCAGCTCCGGCCTCAGGTGCTGTTCCACGACGTGATCGAAGACCTCACGGACCAGCACGCCGTGCTGCTCAACCGCTCGCGGCAGGCATCGATGGTGATGCCGGGAGAGACTCTCCTCGTGTACGAGATGACGCCCGCGCTGTTCGCGACCGTCGCGGCGAACGCCGCCGAGAAGGTCGCTCCCGACGTGACGCTCGTGGATGTGAGCATGATCGGGGCCGCAGGGCGGGTCTACATCAGCGGCTCGAGCTCGTCGGTGGTCCGCGCGCGTGACGAGATCACCCGCGTGCTCGAGGCGGTGGAGGGGAGAGAGGCGTGAGCCGGTCGGAGGGACTGCACGACCTGTCCGAGGTGTCGGACACCGAGGTGGCCGAACGGCTGCGCCCCGTGACGACGCGTGCCCTGAAGGAGTACGGCCTCTCCCCGGTCAGCACACTCACCCTGCTCAACGTCAGCGAGAACGCGACCTTCGCCGTGGACGATCCCGACACCGAGGTGCGCACGATCCTGCGGGTGCACCGCTACGGCTACCACGACGGCGCCGAGATCGCCTCGGAGCTGGACTGGCTCGAGGCGCTGCGCGAGGACACCGGCGTGGCCACCCCGCACGTGATCCCGTCGCTGTCCGGCGACCGGGTGCTCGCGCTGCCGGAGCAGGGCCGTCGCGACCCGCGCCACGTCGTGCACTTCGAGTTCCTTCCGGGCACCGAGCCCCAGGAGGACGGCCTCGACCTACCAGCGTCGTTCGAGATGCTGGGCGCCATCACCGCGCGCATGCACGGGCACGTGGAGCGGTGGCAGCGCCCACCCGGCTTCCGGCGTTTCGCGTGGGACTACGACGGCGCGTTCGGGGAGGTCGCACGGTGGGGCCGGTGGCAGGACGGGATGGCCGTCGGCCCGGCCGAGCGCGAGATGCTCGGACGACTCGCAGCCGCGCTGCACACGCGGCTCGACCGCTTCGGCTCCGGCCCGGACCGGTACGGGCTCATCCACGCCGACCTGCGGCTGGCGAACCTGCTCGAGCACGACGGCAACGTCGCCGTCATCGACTTCGACGACTGCGGGTGGGGCTGGTACCTCTACGACTTCGGCACCGCGGTCAGCTTCTTCGAGCACGACCCGCGGGTACCCGAGCTCGCCGACGCGTGGACCCGCGGCTACCGGTCGGTGCGCGAACTGTCGGCCGAGGACGAGGCCGAGATCCCCACGTTCGTGATGATGAGGCGGCTGCTGCTGGTGGCGTGGATCGGGTCGCACTCGGGCACCGCCCTCGCGCAAGACATGGGCGAGGACTTCACGGCCACGAGCTGTGAGCTCGCGGAGGACTACCTCGGCCGGTTCGGCTGAGCTGCTGTGGGAAAACGAGGAGGACAGATGTTCACATCACTGGAGGGGCGCTCGGTCATCGTGACCGGCGGCAGCAAGGGAATCGGCAAGGGCATCGCCCGGGTGTTCGCCCGCCAGGGCGCGCGCCTCCTGATCGCCGCCCGGGACGAGACGACCCTCGCGGCCGCTGCCGACGAGCTGGCTCGTGAGCACGAGGCATGCGAGGTGGCCACGGTGATCGCCGACGTGGCGAAGGTCGAGGACTGTCAGCGGATCGCGGAGGAGACGGTCGCAGCGTTCGGCGGCATCGACGTGCTGTGTGCCAACGCGGGTGTCTTCCCCGACACGAAGCTCGACGACATGACGGAGGCCGACTTCGACGCGATCTTCGCCACCAACGTCAAGGGCAACATCTTCACGGTGCAGGCCTGCCTGCCAGCCCTCGCGGCCAGCGGCCGCGGTCGCATCATCCTGACCTCGTCGATCACCGGTCCGATCACCGGCTTCCCGGGCTGGTCGCACTACGGCGCCACGAAGGCGGCCCAGCTGGGCTTCCTCCGGACCGCCGCGATCGAGCTGGCACCGAGGAACATCACGATCAACGCCGTGCTCCCGGGCAACATCGCGACGGAGGGGCTCGACGAGCTCGGGGAGGACTACATTCGTGGCATGGAGGCGGCGATCCCGCAGCGGCGGCTGGGCAAGGTCGAGGACATCGGGTACGCCGCGCTCTTCTTCGCCAGCGACGAGGCGTCCTACGTGACCGGGCAGTCCATAGTGGTGGACGGCGGACAGGTGTTGCCGGAATCCCCCGATGCCATGGCTGCGATGGAGGGCTGATTGCCCGGGGACGCTCCTGCGATCGGTCCGGCAGCCATGGGAGTGCTGGCCCGGCTGCAGGAGCAGATGAACAACGGCCAGTTGCGCCCCGGCGCGCGGCTCGGCGCGGAGCGCGACCTGGCGACCGAGCTAGGGGTGAGCCGCTCCACGGTGCGACAGGCGCTCGCGGCGCTCGAGGCGGCCGGCGCGGTACGACGAGTGCCGGGGCGCGGCGGCGGGACGTTCGTCAGTGGGCGCAAGGTCGAGCGTGACCTGTCTCGGGTCGTTGGCGTGCCAGCACTTCTTAGGTCGCAGGGGATGACCTCCGGCTCGCGGGTGGTCCGCACCGGCATCGTGGCGGCCGACGAGGCGACACGCGCGGCGCTGGACCTGGCGTCGGAGGCCTACGTCGTCGACGTGGTGCGCATCCGCCTGGCCGACGGGATCCCGATCTCGCTGGAGCACGCGCGGTTCCCGGCAGAGCGGTTCCCGCGGTTGCTGGAGATGCCGCTGGGCGAGTCGCTCTACGACCTGCTCGAGAAGCACTACGCCACGCTCCCCGGTGAGGCCGAGGAGCACATCGAGGTCGCCGCCGCGTCGGCCGACGAGGCGGCGATCCTCGCGACCGAGATCGGGGCGCCCCTGCTGTCGATCACCCGCGTGACGCGGGACAGGGACGGGGTCCCCTTCGAGTCCTCGCACGACCTGTTCCGCGCGGACCGCACGTTGATCACGGTCCGCACCCCGCCGCCGGTCGAAGGGGAAACCGCCCCGGGCCGGCTCGTCGAGCTGCGGACCCGGATGGCCCTGTGAGGGCGACCACCGTCCTCGTCGTGGCCAATCGCGTCGACGCGGACACCGGCTACATCGGCGAGCGCTTCGCGGAGCGGGGCTGCACGCTCACGACCCGGCTCCGCGAGGGGGACGAGCTGGTCCTGGGTGACGCCTCGGTGCTCCTGCTCCTCGGGTCGGAGTGGTCGGCGGCGGAGCCGGTCGCGCCGGAGGTGCTCGACGCGGAGTGCGCGCTCGTGCGCGATGCTGTCAGGGCCGGGGTGCCGGTCCTCGGGCTCTGCTACGGCGCGCAAGTGATCGCCACGGCACTCGGTGGTCGTGTGTCGCACGCACCGGAGCCGGAGATCGGACTCGTCGAGGTGGAGACGGTCGATGAGAGCCTGGTTCCGTCCGGGCCCTGGTGGGAGTTCCACCTCGACGTCATCGACCCCCCGCCGGGGTCGTCGGTCGTGGCACGCAACGGCTGCGGCATCCAGGCCTTCGTCACCGACAAGGCGCTGGGCGTGCAGTTCCATCCCGAGGTGCTTCCAGAGACGCTCGACGACTGGGCGTCCCGCTACCCCCGACTCGTCATCGACGCCGGGTCGACCCGCGAGGACCTCGTGGCCAGAGCAAGGGACGCACAGGACCGGTCACGGCGCGCCGCACACCTCCTGGTGGACGCGTTCCTCGACCGCTTCGCCGACTGACCTCAGGGCACGCGGACCCCTAGTCCTCGCCCGCCGCGAGCAGTCCGTGCGCCACCCCGTAGCGATGGGCGAAGGCCCCGCCCACGTTGCCGCGCGACACCACCACCCCCTGCGGCAGGGCGCCGGCGACCGCGGCGAGGATCTCCTCGTCCGCGGCCGGGCCGCCGAGGAGGAGGATCGTGCCGGCCAGGTCCTGGTCGAGGCTGCGCAGCGCGCGAGTGATGTTGCCACCCACGAGGTCGACCTTCAGGTCGAGGCGCAGCGCCCGCCACTCGGACGGCGCGAGGTCATCGCCGAACGCCAGCCAGCCCGCGGGGCCCTCCACGACGAGCGAGCCGAGGGCGTCTGAGGGGAGCGGCGCGTCCAGGAAGGTTCGGCGGCCGTCCTCGCCCAGCACCACCTGAGGAGCCTCCGCCCGCCGGCTCGGACCGCGCTTCACCCACTCGGCCGCGGCCGCGGTCGTGCCGGTGAGCTCCGCGACGCACAAGGTGAGCAGGTTGCCGGCGCCCGCGGCGACGACGGCTTGCGTCTCGGTGACGACGTCGATCGTGCCGCCCCCGAGGTCGACGACGACGGCGTCGTCCGGCACGCGAGGTGTGGTGAGCGCGCCGCGTCGGGCGGCCTCGGCCTCCGTGCCGACGACGCGCACCGGAACCTCGAGCCCGGCCGCGAGGGTGTCGGCCGGGTCGACGAGCGCTCCCGCGGACGTCAGGCCGGCGAGACCCAGGGCCTTGGTGCCGGCGGACCCCGCGCGGACGCGGACGCGTCCCCCGATCTCGGAGAGATCCACCGTCCAGAGGTCGTCGACATCGACGGCCACCTCCTCGGGGGGCAGCGCATACCCGTCGACAACGCCCAAGCCGCGCCGTCGGACGTTGGCGTGTGCGTCGGCGAGCGCCACCTTTCCCTCCCCGGCGAACGACGCCCATCCGGCGGGCTCGCCGCCCAGCTGACGGTGCTCGCCGAGTAGCACCACACCGTGCGACGCGTCATAGAGCTCCGCGGCCACGAGTGCGGCGCTCGCGGTCTGCGCCTGATCGAGGTCCAGGGCCTCGGCCAGCCGGAGGGGATCGGTCAGCCGATGCAGCGGACGACCCCGGGGAGCGACCTCGACGGCTACCCGGTCGACCGCGAGCACCTCGTCGACGGGCACCTCGTCGAGCACGGGGACGGCGCCGTCGGGACCGTCGGGGAGGCGGTTCGCCACCAGCGCGGCCTCGTCGGCCTCGAGCAGCACCGCGGCCACGTCGCCCCGCGCCACCCGCTCCGCCAGGAGGCCGACCGCCTCGACGTATCCGATCCGAGCGGGGACGACGACGACGTGCGGTCCGGTCGACCACCGCGGATCATCGAGCAGGACAGGCGATCCGGTGCCGAAGCCGGGGGTGCCGGCGGTTCGGGCACGGTGAGCGACGACCCGGAGGCGACCGGTGTCGGGGCCGGGCAGGGGAACCGCGGCCCGACTGCTCAGCACCGGCCGGAGGGGCAGCGCGAGCGCCTCGGTCACCCTCAGGTCGTGCGCCTTCTCGAGCCGGCGCACCAGCGCGACGGCGCCGGCGAGCGACTCCGCCGACCCCTTGGCGCGCCGAGTGGGCCGGCGTCCTGCCGCCAGCACCTCGACCACGCCCCCGGCGACGCGGCCGAGGAGCACCTCGGTCGTCGAGTTGCCCACGTCGATGGCGGCGACGACCTCGGTCAGGCGGTCCTGGCTCACCTGAGAAGGCCGCGCCGCTCGTACACGGTCGCCGCCTCACGGACCAGGGCTGCCGCGAGCGGGGCCGGCGTCGAGTCCAGGGTGGTGGCCAGGGCCGCCAGTTCGTCGGCGGTGGACCGGTGCGGGCGCAGCGCCTCATAGAGGGCCATCACCTCGGCCTCGGACAGCAGGGCGAGCTCCGCGGCTCGGCGGAGGTTCGCGGCGAGCTGCGGGTTGTGATGGGCCTCGGCCAGCTGGGCCTGCGTCTCGAGGGTCTCCGGGTGGATGCGGACGTCGTCAGCGCCGAGCTCGTCGGCGGCCAGCCGGCCGGGGGTGAGCTCTGCGGCGTCGCGGCCGGAGAACGCGCGGGTCACCGGAGCACCTCCAGCTCCTCCGGGGCGCCGCCCCGGGTGACGTGCTCACGCTCGAGCGCGACCAGCGCGACCACGCTCGTGTGGTAGCGCGCCTCGATGGCCTCGTCCGTGTACGGGTTCCTCGCCGGCACGGGTGTGGCGCCCTTCGCGTGCCGGCCGGCGTTGGTGCCGAGCAGCCGGTAGAGGTCGCGGGTGACGATGGGCGCCATCGAGTAGAGCTCGAGGTTGGCCAGCGGCGGCAGGTCGCGGCGGTGGATGAGCGCGGTGCCCTTGCCCTGCAGACCGATCCCGATGCCCGAGCCGGCCAGCCGTGCCGCGCTGAGGCCGACCATGCCGAGGTCAAGGGTGCGGTTCACGCGCACGATGCGGGCGGTGCAGCCCTCCTCCTCGAGACCGGCGAGCAGCTCGTCGAGGACCTCGACGACGGTCAAGCCGGAGAGCGTGCGCCAGACGTTGCGGCCGACGCCGGGCGAGACGCCGATGACCACCTCACGCGGGTCGCTGCCCTGGTCTGCCTCCCGGGTCGCCTTGAGGTCGTCGGTCGCGAACCCGGCCTGGTCGTGGCGCAGGTCCTCGACGCCCTTGGCCTGGCGGATCATGTCGATCTCACGCTGACGATCGGGCGATGGCTCGTAGCCGGTGCCCGGGCCTGCATAGTCGTTCGGGTCGGTGACCAGGCTCAGCACGTTCATCTGCTCGTCGAAGATCGCGGCCGTCTGGAGGTGGTCGCCGTGCACCCGCGCCTCGAGCATCTGCAACACCCGCGTCGCGGCGTCGTCGTACCCGCACTCCTGCAGCGCCTTCGCCACCTCGAGCGAGCCGAGCCCGGAGCTCCGCACCGTCTGGGCGGCGCTGAGCACGACCATCGGGTCGGGGTCGCCGAGATCCTTCGATCCGACGGCATCGATGGCGCGCTCCACGTGGTCGTCGTCGAAGTCGGCGAGGCCGAGGTAGCGGTAGACGTCACGGCACGCCTCCGCCGCCTCCCGCCGCAGCCGTCCAATGTCGTCGGGCTCGGCGGTGCGCAGGCCGCCGTCGACACCCCAGTCGCGCTGCATCGCGAGCCAGTCGTCGATGTCCTCCGCGTTCCACTGCGACGGGCCGAACATGTTGTCGTAGCGCTGGATGCTGCCGAAGCCGCTGCACACGTAGTCGCTGCCGGCGAGCAGGATCGGCAACGTGCGGGAGGTACGCCGGACGTCGGACTCGCTCATCAGGGCGTCGTTGCCGGTGCAGGCCTCGAGGTTGCGCGCCATCACCATGACGTTCTCGGCCATCAGCTCGCGGACGCCGCGCGGCACCGCAGCGGCGACGCTGGCGCCGTCGATGCCGCCGTTCTGCACGCCCTGCACGCCGAGCGCGCGGGCCAGTGAGACGCACCGGGACTCGAGGTAGAGCATCGATCGGTAGGCGGCGCCGCCCATCAGCACCTCGGCGCCGGCGCCCGAGCTCACCCGCATCTTGACCCCTCGGCTGGCGTAGCCGGCGGCCAGGATCGCCTTGCTGTACGGGGTGTCGTCGCCGTCGACGAACACGTCCTCCGTGCCGTAGAGGCTGACCGTCTCCGCGTACGACACGAGACCCCGGATGCCCATCTCGAGCTCCATCGCCTCCTCGACCGAGCACTGCACGAGGATTCCGGCGGCGCCGACGCACGAGCCGATGGTGACGGCGACCGCGTTGGACGGCGCGTCCGCGAGCACCGGCACCGTCGTCTCGATCTCGCGGAAGCCGAAGGCGGCGGCGGTGGCCGCGTCGGCGGCGAGCAGCAGGGGGTCGTCGAGGCGGTTGGTGACGTGCGCCTGGTTGGACGGGGTGCGTCGCGCGCGCATCTTCGTCATCGCCAAGGTGAGCTCGGGCGGCCGGAGCAGCGCGACCACGCAGGCGAGCTTGGCCGGTGTCGTCCCGGCGACCAGCCGGACGATCTCCGCCCGGGGCACGGCCGGGTCGACGAACCGGCGGGCGAGCTCGAGGTCGTCAAGTGCCATCGCCTCCTCCGCCACGCGTACGTCGATGCCGTGCGTCGCGATGAAGGCGTCGAGCGAGTCGAAGTCGGTCTCGTCGGTCCCGTCCATCTCGACGACCCGGCCGTCTTCGACCCGGATCGACGGCTGGGGGTCGTCCGGGGCGTTCATGGCGATGAGACCGAGGCTGGCGTCCTCGTGTGCGAACCCGTCGAGGTTGACGCGTTGCTGGTCCATGAACCGGATGCGCCCCACGTGCTGCTCTCCCATGGACCCGGAGCCTAGACCCCGGCTTCGCCGGGACACCGCTTCTCAGTGCTCGCCGCACGGAGACCGGTCAGTCACCAGACGATGCGGTGTGCGCGGCCAACCCGGCCTCGGCGATGACGGCGTCCTCCTCGGCGGAGCCACCGCTGACGCCGATGGCCCCGACGACCCGGGCCGCATCACCGGAGCCCTCCCAGCACGGGAGCCCGCCGGCGAAGACGACGTACCGGCCGCCACCGTTGGCGTGCATGCCCTGGAGCGCTCCGCCGTCGACAGTGAGTTGCCCGAGCTCGGCGGTGGCGATCCGGTGAGCGACGGCGGTGAACGCCTTGTCCGTCGCGAGGGTCGGGCCGGCGATCTCGGCGCCGTCCATGCGTTGGAAGTGCACCAGGTGCCCGCCGGCGTCAACGACGGCGACCGAGACGAGGGCGCCCAGGGAAGCCGCCTTGTCGAGGGCGGCGGCGGCCATGTCACCGGAGAGGGTGAGCGTGATCACGGGGTAACGCTAGCGGGTGCGGCCGGGCGCACCTCCTGGCGTACCGGCAGGCCACGCCTCGCTTCCTCGCTCAGGTCGGAGGACCCGGTTCACTCCCACTCCACTCCGCCTCTCGCACTCATGAGCGACACGCCGAGGTACTCATGGGTGAGAGGACGGCACCCCTCCTGACCTGCTAGTAGAGGCTCTAGGAGGCCAAGTCACCGGTCGTCTGGGCCTGGGCCCTACATCTCGCGCAGACCTTAGAAGGCGCCGCGACATCGGGGTTGCTCTGCTCGCTCATCGCAAGGAACAGTACCCTTGCCCCACCACCCGCGATGAACGAGACGACGGTCGGGGTAGAGCGTCTCCTGGACGAGGTACGCCGTCGCCCCCTCGTTTGCGTCGCGGTCTCCGAACACGCGGACGTCGGCCGCGTCGAACGTTCGGATGAACGCGCGGCCGTTGATCTTCCGCTTCTCCTCGGGGCCGTGGATGCCGTCCAGCGCGGCGAGGAACTGGTCGGCGGCGTCGACGACGCTCGAGGGTGCCAGCGCGCACCCTACGATCCCCGAGAACAGTACGGCCGTTGACGCACAGAATCGCCCCCGGCCTTTCGGGAAGGTCAGGGGCGGTTCACCCGTTCGGGGGCACGATTCCGCGTTGTCGGCTCCGGGACCTAGAGTCCACAGGTAGGGGGAGAGACTTGGCCCCGCCGCTGTTCGGGGGGACGGCGGCGGGGCTCTTGTTTGCCCAGACGCAGGACCGCCCCTGGTACCCCTGCCGGGGGCGGTTCTATGTGCACGCTCATGCCGATGAGCGGAACAGCCAGGAGAGCGTTGGGTCGCGCGCCGTTCGAGAACGCTGCACACTTGGACCACCCCTGGGCGAGGAGGTTCGGTGATCGAGGTGACGACCAGTGTCGAGATCGCGCGGCCGGTGCGAGAGGTTTTCGCGTTTGTTGCCGACCAGACCAACGCGCCGCAATGGCAGACGGGCCTCCACGAGGTGCGGCGTCTCACCGACGGTCCGATCGGAGTCGGGAGTGAGCACGAGTTCGTCAGAACGTTCGCGGGGCGCCGATTTGCCTCCCGGAACCGTTTCGTGGCTTTCGAGCCTGGCCGGTACGTGCAGTTCGAGATCCCGTCCGGGTGGATCACCGGCACAGCGGCCTATCGGACTGAGGCAAGCCAGTCCATGGGCACGGTGCTGACCAGCCAGATGCAGTTTCGCGTCCGGGGACCGCTTTCGCTGCTTGAGCCCTTGCTCTCCCGTCTCTTGGCCAAGGACTCGAGCCGCGACGAGCAGCGACTGAAGAATCTGCTGGAACAACGCGACCTTTCTGCACGAGCGTAAACACGGCTGGGCCACGGGCGCACTCTCATGCCGCTGTGCGGGTCATGCCGATGACAGCTGCGTTTCGAAAGGGTTGGTGGGTTCCTACGAGTTGTAGTCGCCGGAGCCGCCGTAGATGGCGCGATTGTCCGCTTAAGCCGCATTCTTGCCAGCGATCCCGACGGCGCCGCTGACCGTGGCTCCGACCAAGGCGAATACGACCAGGCCAACTCCCGCGAAGTGCATCTTGGACCGCCGATGGTTGCCACGACGAGCGCTAGTGCTACGGCAACTACAGCGACCCCTGGGGCGAAACTGGCCCTACCCAGCCAGACCTGCGCGACTACAGCCGTATCGCCGCAGACGTCTGGCGTACTCCCGCAGAAGTCCGTAGGTGACAGCGCACCCGAAGCTCACGACGAGCACTCTCACGACCAGGACGTCCAGGGCGATGACGTCGCGCGTGCTCACGGCACGACGCAAAGGCGTGCCCGCCGGGTCCGCATGAGTAGGAGTACACGGATCCGGCGACGCCTGGTCCGTGTGCCGATTGTGGCAGCCAAGGCCTTTCACGGGCGTTGGCCGTCCACAGTGCACCGCGACAATCGCCCGGTTGGTTGGGCTAGGCCCCGTAAAGCTTCGTGAATATAGTCGGTGGATGAGCTTGCGATGGCGTTCAGTCGTCGTCTTGGGCGTGCTAGTAGCTTCGACTGGCTGTGGCGATACGTCCCGGGATACCTCGGGCGCCTCGTCGCAAATTCCGAGCCCGGCGCCCTCCACTCCGTCGTCAGTCTTCGACGTGCCCGTGGTCGACAACAGCTTCGCGGTTGCTCCGGACGGCACCCGGCTAGCGATCCGATGCTGGGGCAGTGGCAGCCCGGTCGTCATCATGGAGGGCGGCAGCGGGGAAGGCGGCCTCGGTCGGTGGGAGGGCAACCCCGTCACCGAGGCCCTCGCCAGTCGCACCGAGGTCTGCGCCTATGACAGGGCGGGCGCTGGTGAGAGCGGCGCGGCTCCCAACCATGCGCGCGGACTCGATGACGTCGTTGCCGATCTGCATGCGCTGCTCAGGGAAGCAGGGGTTGGCTCGCCGTACTTGATGGCAGGCGTGTCGGGCGGCGGCTTCTACGCCTTTCACTACGCGGGCCGTTACCCCGCGCAAGTGGCCGGAGTGGTGATGATCGAGACACCGGCAGGCCAGGCGAAGATGTCGGCGAATGACGTGAAAGAGCTCGCATGGGACTCGCCGGGCAACAGCGAGCATGTGGACTACGTCACCGTCGAGCACCAGATGGCTGTTGCCAGACTGCCGATCAACCCGATTCCGGTGACCGTGGTGACGGGTCGGTTCGGACAGTCTGCTGGCGCACTCCGGAGTCAGAAAGTTTGGCTCGAAGGGTCGTCACTACCGCGACAGGTGATTCTGGAAACCGGCCACGACGTCGACGTGGGCGACCCCGACGGGCTGATCCAGGAACTGTTTGCGACGCTCGAAGCTGCGCAACGCCGCTGACCTAGTGGCACTGTTCCCGAGCCACCTCCACGAGACACCATTCATTATCGCGAGCCGCATGGACAGCTGCCCGCCTGGACCGAGACTGCCAGACGTGTCCTAGCTAGGGGAATCGTCTAGTAGCCGCAAGTGGGACGCCCGGCAACGCACTCTCAGGCCGCGAAGCGTGCCCTCTCATGCCGATGAGCGTGCGGGCGTGCCCTCGCTGGGTGAGACCGGGATCGAGTCGTATCGGCTGGCGATGGCGGCTCGCGCGGCCGGGTCGCGGATCGCATTGGGTGGAAGGGTGCCGAGCTCGAAGAACATGTCCTCGAGCCCGCCGGGCACCATGAGCGTGAGGAAGCGTCCCCCGCCCTCCGCGGCAGTGATGGTATGTGCGGTGTCTCGGGGAACCAGGATGTATCTGCCGGATGCGGCCTCGATCGATGCCGATCCCACCGTGAAGGTGAACTGACCGTCGAGCACGAAGAACGACTCCTCGAAACCCCGGTGCAGATGGGGGACGGTCCATGCGCCGTCACCGGTGCCGTAGAACTCCGCGAGGGTAAATGCGCCTCCGGTAACTTCGCCGGCGGCGAGCACGCGCATGGACACGACGCCTAGGTCGACACTGCGACCCTCGCCGGGGAGCACGCTGTAGGAACTGCCCGGAGGCATCATCGGAAGTCACCACTCTCATCTCGATTACCGACCCAGGATGTTGCCGCTACTGGTCCCCGGCAAGATCAGAAAATGAAGTTGCGAGCTCGCGCGGAGAGGTCGACAGTGGTTGCCGTGGCTAACTACGGCCAGTTCTGCCCCATCGCCCGGAGCTCCGAGGTCCTGGCCGAGCGTTGGACACCGATTATCGTTCGCAACCTCATCAACGGTTGTCGAAGCTTCAGCGAGATCCGACAGGGCGCACCCGGGATACCTACGGCGTTGCTCACCAAACGGCTCGAGTCACTCGAGCGGCACGGTGTTCTCGTCCGTACCGCCAAGGAACACGGGCGCGGGTCGCTCTATGAGCTCACGGAGATGGGCGTGGCGCTGGGTCCTGTTGTGGATGCCATGGGGCAGTGGGGAGCGCGATGGCTGGAAACCGAACCGCGTCATCTCAGCCCGGCGTATGCGCTGTACGCCACCCTGAAGTTGGTCGACGTGGACGCCATACCGGCAGGGACCACGGTGGTCCGCTTCCACCTCAGTGACCCACCACCGCAGGACTACTACATGCTCCTGCGGCGCCCGCGGCCAGAGCTCTGCAATCGGCCTTCCGGACACAGGGAGGACCTGATTTGCCGGACTGACAGTCGCACGCTGGTCGACGTCCACCTCCGCAAGGTCACCTTGGCTGCGGCCGCCAAGCAGCAGCGACTGGCCATCGAAGGACCCCCTCGGCTAGCCGAGGGGTTTGAGACATGGTTCCGGGCCAGCCCCTTCGCCACCAGTAGTGCCCGGACCCGTTAGTTGCGGTTCGAGGGCGAGCGGTCGCCACTAAGCCCCGGCCCCCACGCGCAGAGTGAGGCGTAGGGAAGCACCCGCTCATGCCGCTGAGCGTGCACCCCTGGCCGACTCGGGTCCACAGTTCGACCACTCGTCTGAGGGCGAGGGCGGCAGTTGGTCCGTCACGTCGTGTGGACGATCAGGATGACCCAGACGGGGATCAGGAAGGTCCCGATCTTGCCCATCGTTACCCCAGCCTGAGCCCCCTTTCGGGCACCCCAGCGATTCGGCTCGGAGTCGTACTTGTCGAGCAGCCTGTTGCCGAAGTACCACGCACAAGGGCTGAAGATGAAACAACCGAGGAGGCCGAGGGGCCCAAGCACGAAGATCGTCGACGTGTCCGGATGCCCGCGCAGATTTCTCGTGTACGGGCTGCCTCAACCATGACGACAGGTACCGCCATGACGAGGTCTGGATCTTGAGGCATTGCAACCGATTGGATCGGGATCTGGATCGGCCCGAGGCGGGCCTCGTGGATCTCCCAAATTCTCGTCAGCTCGCGCGCCGGGGTCGATGTGTCCGCATACGGCGGAATCTCCCCCACGTCGGTCATGACGTCGGGTAGGCCGTTAGCCAAGTCTCGAAAGCAGTGCCCCGCAACGATGATTGCGCCGGGCGTCAACGGACGTTCGTTCAAAGCATTGATCCCGCGTCGGTACATGTCAGCGAAGAGTTCCATCTGGCGACCGAGCGCTTCGAACAAGCGCCACCTCCGAGCATCCCACAGTTCGCCAACCGCTACTGAGGTCGGCTCGGGGGCATCGGAGGCGCCGCTGGTCTCGGTCATCGCGCTGGGGCCGAGCCCTCCGAGCGCACGCAAATGACATGCCCTGGCCCGTGCAGGACGTGCGCGTCAAGACGTACCCTGTTCCCCCTAGGTACACCAGGAGGCGCAAAGCCGCAGGTCAGCAAGGGTGCCCTACTCCCACTCGATGGTGCCGGGCGGCTTGGACGTGATGTCCAGCGTCACCCGGTTGACCTCCGGCACCTCGTTGGTGATCCGGGTCGAGATCGTCTCGAGGACGTCGTACGGGAGGCGGGCCCAGTCGGCGGTCATGGCGTCCTCGGACGTCACCGGCCGGAGCACGACGGGGTGGCCGTAGGTGCGTCCGTCGCCCTGGACGCCGACGGAGCGGACGTCGGCGAGGAGCACGACCGGGAACTGCCAGATGTCGCGGTCGAGGCCGGAGCGCGTGAGCTCCTCGCGGGCGATCGCGTCGGCCCGGCGGACGATGTCGAGCCGTTCGCGGTCGACCGCGCCGATGATCCGGATGCCGAGGCCGGGGCCGGGGAACGGGTGACGCCAGACCATGGTGGGTGGCAGCCCGAGCTGCTCGCCGACGGCGCGCACCTCGTCCTTGAAGAGGGTCCGCAACGGCTCGATCAGCTCGAACCGGAGGTCGTCGGGGAGGCCACCCACGTTGTGGTGGGACTTGATCGTGGACGTGCCGGCACCACCGCCGGACTCGACGACGTCGGGGTAGAGCGTCCCCTGGACGAGGTACGCCGTCGCCCCCTCGTCCGCGTCGAGGTCACCGAACACGCGGACCTCGGCGGCCTCGAACGTGCGGATGAACTCGCGACCGATGATCCGTCGCTTCTCCTCCGGCTCCTCGACCCCCGCGAGGGCCCCCAGGAACTGGTCGGACGCGTCGACCACGTCGAGCTGGCTGAAGACGGCCTCGAAGTCGCGGCGGACCTGCTCGGTCTCGCCGAGCCGCATCATCCCGTGGTCGACGTAGACGCAGGTGAGGCGGTCGCCGATCGCGCGCTCCACGATCGCGGCAGCCACGGCCGAGTCGACACCGCCGGAGAGGGCGCACAGCGCCCGGCCGTCCCCCACCTGCTCGCGGATCCGCTCGACCTGCTCCTCGATGATGTTGAGCATCGTCCAGGTCGGCCGGCAGCCGGCGATCTCGAGCAGGAAGTGCTCGAGCACCCGCTGCCCGTGCTCGGTGTGGAGCACCTCCGGGTGCCACTGGACGCCGGCCAGCCCGCGCCCCACGTCCTCGAACGCCGCCACCGGGGTGACGGCTGTCGCGGCCAGCACGTCGAACCCCTCGGGGGCCGCGGTCACGGAGTCGCCGTGCGACATCCAGACGGTGTGCTCGATCGGCAGATCGGCCAGCAGCGTGCCCGACTCGCTGACGCTGACCCGGGTCCGGCCGTACTCGCGCGCACCGGTGTGGGCGACCTCGCCGCCCAGTCCGCGCGCCATCAGCTGGAAGCCGTAGCACATGCCGAACACCGGGACACCGGCCGTGAAGACGCCCGAGTCGATCCCCGGGGCGCCCTCGGCGTACACGCTCGACGGGCCGCCGGAGAGCACGATCGCCTGCGGCTTGCGCGCCAGCATCTCCTCGACCGGCATCGAGTGCGGAACGATCTCTGAGTAGACCTTCGCCTCGCGCACGCGGCGGGCGATCAGCTGGGCGTACTGGGCGCCGAAGTCGACGACGAGGACCAGGTCGTGGTCGGGGGCGTCGGTCATGACGGGAGCCTATCCAGGCCGGCCGGGGACCAGTCAGGGCCCGGCCGGGGAGGGAGAGTGGCCGGGCCCTGAACCTGGTACGACCCGGCGTCGGAGGGAGCACATGTGCCGGGCCTTCGACCTGCCAACGAACCCGGAATGGCGTGGTTACGGCTCGACGAGAGAGATTTCTCGGGCCCAGGTGACCGTCGTCACGAGACGCTCACGATGGGCAGGCGCAGCGCCCCCGGAGCGCTCTCGGGCACCGCGGGCGTCATTGGTGCGACGGGCGTCAAGCGCTCGTAGGTCGCACCGAGCTCGGGCCGCGGGTCGGGCTCGCCCTTGTTGGGCCAGAACGCCATCGCCCGCTCCGCCTGCGCGGTGATGGTGAGCGCCGGGTTCACGCCGAGGTTGGCCGAGATCGCGGCGCCGTCGGCGACGTGGAGGCCCGGATGGCCGTAGACCCGCTGGTAGGGGTCGACGACGCCGGCCTCGGCCGAGTCGCCGATCGTGCAGCCGCCGATGAAGTGGGCGGTGAGCGGCATGTTGAACGGCTCGCCGATGTTGCCGCCCGGCGTGCCGCCGAGGTTGGCCGCGATCCGCCGAACGACCTCGTTGCCCACGGGGATCCAGGTCGGGTTGGGCGAACCGTGGCCCTGCCGCGACGTCATCCGCCACCGGCCGGTGACCCGGCCGCGCGTGCCGTAGGTCGTGATCGAGTTGTCGAGGCTCTGCATCACCAGCGCGATGACCGTCCGCTCCGACCAGTGCTGCAGGTCGAAGAGGTCGCGCACGCTCGCCCGCTGCCGCCACAGCTCCCGCAGCCAGGTCCGCCACCGCGGCGCCGGGCCGTCGCCGTCGGTCAGCACGGTCTGCATCAGCGCCATCGTGTTGTGACCGCGGCCGTAGCGGACCGGCTCGATGTGGGTGTCGGCGTCGGGATGGAAGCTCGACGTGATCGCCACGCCCTCGGAGTAGTCGGTGGTGTCGGACCGGGGCGCGATCGCGCCGAGGATCGACTCGGAGTTGGTCCGCGAAAGGTAGCCCAGCCGGTCGGACAGGTGGGGTAGATGACCCTCGTCCTTCATCCGGTGGAGCAGCTTCTGGGTGCCGAGCGAGGCCGCCGCGAGGACGACGTGGTCGGCGGTGAGGGTCCGGGTCGTCTGCGCCGTGGCCCGCCTCGCCTTCGTGAAGCGGATCGTCACGTCGTACCCGCCGGCCTCTCGCGGCCGGATCCTGGTCACGGTACTGAGCGGCATCACCCGGGCGCCGAGGCTCTCGGCGAGATAGAGGTAGTTCTTGACCAGCGTGTTCTTCGCGTTGTGGCGGCAGCCCGACATGCACTCCCCACAGTTGAGGCAGGTACGTCGAACCGGGCCCGCGCCCCCGAAGTACGGGTCCGCGACCTCCTCGCCGCGCGGCTGCCCCGGTCCGCCGAAGAACACGCCGACCGGGGTCGGGTGGAACGTGTCGGCCACCCCCAGCTCCCCCGCGACCTTCTCCATCACGTCGTCGGCCGGCGTCCGGTGGGGGTACTCGGTCACGCCCAGCATCCGCTTGGCCTGGTCGTAGTAGGGCGCCAGCTCCGCCTTCCAGTCGGTGATGTGGGCCCAGGACGGGTCGCGGTAGAACGGGTCGAGGGGCTCGTACAGCGTGTTGGCGTAGACGAGCGACCCGCCTCCCACCCCGGCGCCGGCGACGATCAGGGTGTCGCGGACCGCGTCGATCCGCTGGATGCCGTAGCAGCCGAGCGCGGGCGCCCAGAGGTAGCGGGCGAGGTCGCGGGTGCCGGTCGAGAAGTCGTCGTCCTCGAACCGGGCGCCGGCCTCGAGCACGCCGACCCGGTAGCCCTTCTCGGTGAGCCGCAGCGCGGCGACCGAACCGCCGAAGCCCGACCCGACGACCAGGACGTCGTAGTGCGTCACGCGGCGGGGTCCCTGTTCGAAGCGGAGCGAAGCGAGCATTCGAATGGGGTGCTCATGCTCGGCCGAGCTTCTTCAGGAGCCGAAGGTTGGCCGTCATCACCTTCGCGTAGGTCGCGTCGGACATCCCGAGCATCGGCGCGAACCGGATCAGCCGCTGCGTACCGACCGACTGCGACTCGGTGTAACGGTGGATGCCCTCGCTCCCCTGACGGCGGCCCACCCCGGACTGCCGCATCCCGCCCATGGGCGAGTCGATGCTCGCGAAGGTCGCGCCGAACCCCTCGTTGATGTTGACGGTGCCGCACTTCACCTGGCGGGCGACGTCGCGGGCGCGGGCGCCGTCCTGGGAGTAGATCGCGGCGTTCAGGCCGTACTCGCCGTCGTTGGCGCGCGCGATCGCCTCGGCCTCGTCGTGGAACCGGTAGAGCGCGATGACCGGTCCGAACGTCTCGTCCCCGAAGCAGGTCATGTCGGGCGAGACCCCCTCGAGGATGGTCGGCTCGTAGAAGAACGGGCCGAGGTCGGGCCGGTGCCGGCCGCCCGTGAGCACCCGCGCCCCCTTCGCGACCGCGTCGGCGACGTGCGCCTCGACCGTGTCGAGCTGGTCCTGGCTGATCAGCGAGCCCATGTCGACGCCCCAGTCGAGGCTGGCGCCGAGCGTCATGGCCTCGGTGCGGGCCACGAACCGCTGCACAAACCGGTCGTAGACCTGGTCGGCGACGAAGAGCCGCTCGGTCGAGACGCACAGCTGGCCGGCGTTGGAGAAGGACGCGCGGACCGCGCCCTCGGCGGCCCGCTCGACATCGGCGTCGCGCAGCACGAGCAGCGGGTTCTTGCCGCCGAGCTCCAGGGAGCAGCCGACCAGCCGCTCGGCACAGCGCGTCGCGACCAGGCGGCCGGTCGCGGTCGAGCCCGTGAAGCAGACGTAGTCGGCGCGGTCGATGATCGCCGTCCCGACCTGCGAGCCGGGGCCGGCGACGACCTGCCACAGGTCGGCCGGGAAGCCCGCCAGCTCTAGGAGCTCGGCGGCGAAGAGCGCGGACAGCATGGTCTGGGCATCGGGCTTGGCGACCACCGCGTTGCCGGCGAGCAGCGCCGGGAGGCCGTCGCAGAGCGCCATCGTGAACGGGTAGTTCCACGGCGAGATGATCCCGACGACGCCCTTGGGCACCCGGTTGACCTCGACCCGGGTGAGGCCGGGGACGACGCCGAGCTTGCGCTGCGGGTCGAGGTGGTCGTGCGCGGTGCGAGCGTAGTAGCGGGCGGTCAGCGCGATGTGCATCGGCTCGTCGAACGCGTGCTTGCGTGCCTTGCCCGACTCCCAGCAGATCAGGTCGATGATCTCGTCCTGCCGGTCGAGCACCAGGTCGTGCAGCCGTAGCAGCATGGCCGCGCGGTCGGCGAGGCTGGTCCGGGCCCACACCGCCTGGGCGCGGCGGGCCCGCGCGAACGCCTCCTCGACGTCCGCGTCGCTCGACTGCGGGATGTGCGCGAGCGGCTCACCCCGCAGCGGCGAATGGACGGCGGCGGTCTCGCCGGACGTCGCGAGCACGCGCGCGGTGAGCCGGGCGACGTAGCCCGGCTCGAGGCCGTAGGACGCGGTGGGGTCGTGCTCGGGGTCCGACGGGCCGTCGAGCAGCGGACCACCGGCGGGGCTCTGGGCGCTCATACCTACGGAGAGTATGTGACCCAGGTCGCGCGTTCTACCCCTCGGTAGCCAGGTGTGCGGATGGACACATCCCGTCTTGATGTCAAGCGATCAGGCGGGCAGGTCGTACGTCCGCCGGACGCTGGTGCCCTCGCTCAGGTCAGCGCCGTAGACGTGCAGCGTGATGGCGACCTCGTCGCCGGTGTTGGCCACCTGGTGGATGTCGTCGGGCGGCGCCACGCCGCTGACCGAGCCGGTCGGCCGCTCGCGGCGCCCGACCTCGACCAGCCGGCCCCCGACGATGTCGAAGAGGGTCTCGGACTCGACCCCCTGCAGGATCATGAAGGTGCACCACACCAGGTGGTCGTGGATCTCGGTGATCTGGCCCGGGCGCCACACGACACCGACGACCGAGAACGCCGCCTCGGCGTGGAGCGTGTAGCGGATGTAGCCCTCCGGGCTGCCGGCTCGCTCGTCCGCGGTCAGCAGCGCCGTGGTGGGCTCGGCGCGGACCAGCTCGTCGGCGACCAGCGTCGCGATCCTGGCCGGGTCGGACGACTCCTGGGTGCATCGGCGCACCTCGCGCACCAGGTCGGCCAGACCGGGCCGGGCCGCCTCGTCCACGACGGGTGACTGTGCGTCCGAGAGATGGGTCATGGCCTCCACCGCCTTGTGTCCGTGAGTCCTGCCCCCAGGGTGCCTCGCCGGGAGCGGGACGTCCACCGTCTCACACGATGTCGGGGGCGCTCACCCGCGCCTCGTCGGCCTCCTGGTCCGTCAGCATCCGTTGCGACTGCCGCTCGGCCTCCACCCGCCGCAGGTAGTGGTCGACCTCGTCGTCGAGCCGGGCCGCGTCCCAGCCGAGCTCTCCGGCCATCAGCTCGGCGGCCGGCCGGGCGGCGTGCGTGCCGCGGTCGAAGGTCTCGATCGAGATCCGGGTACGCCGGGCGAGCACGTCGTCGAGGTGGCGGGCCCCCTCGTGGGTGACGGCGTAGACGACCTCGACCGCGAGGTAGCCCTCCGCGCCCGGCAGCGGCTCCGCCAGCGCGGGACGGCGGGCCACCAGGGCGAGCAGCTCGTCGATCAAGCCGCCGTGCCGGCCCAGCAGGTGGTCGATCTGGGCCAGGGTCAGACCGGAGCGGCGGGCGAGCATCACCCGCTGGTTCTGGCGGGCCTCGAAGCCCGCCGCACCCGTCAGCGGCACCCGGTCGGTGATGCAGATCCGCACCGGCGCCTGGGTGTCCTCGAGCAGGTCGACCACCGCGTCCATCGCATCCTTGGCCATCACCCGCCAGGTGGTCAGCTTCCCGCCCGCGACCAGTACCAGCCCGGGCTCCGGCACGCTGACGGTGTGCTCCCGCGAGATCCGCGAGGTCGGCTCTGTCTCGCCAGACAGCAACGGTCGCAGCCCGGCGTACACCCCCTCGACGTCGTCGTGGTCGAGCGGCTCCCGCAGGATCCGGTTGGCGTGCTCGAGCAGGTAGTCGATGTCGGCGCGGCTGGCCGCGGGGTGTGCCCGGTCGAGGTCCCACGGGGTGTCGGTCGTGCCGATGATCCAGTGGGTGCCCCACGGGATGATGAACAGCACCGACTTCTCGGTCCGGGTGATGATCCCGCACTCCGACCTGATCCGGTCGCGGGGCACGACCAGGTGCACCCCCTTGGACGCCCGCACGTGGAGCTGCCCCGACCCGGCGAGGTGCTGGATCTCGTCGGTCCAGACCCCGGCCGCGTTGATGACGACGCGGGCCCGCACCTCGAGCTCGCGGCCCGTCTCGAGGTCGGTGGCACGGACGCCGACGACCTGCTGGCCCTCACGCAGGAAGTCGGTGACCCGGGTCCGGGTCGCGACCTGGGCGCCGTACGACGCCGCGGTGCGGGTGACCGCGACGACCAGTCGGGCGTCGTCGACCTGGCAGTCGTAGTAGCGGATGGCGCCGGCCAGGTCCTCGGTGCGCAGGTCGGGGGCGATCCGGGCGACCTGCTTGCGGAACAGGTGCCGGTGCTTCGGGACGCCCATGTCGTACTTGCCGAGCATCGCCATCGCGTCGTAGAGCGCCAGCCCGGCCCCGACGTAGGGCCGCTCCCGCGTCCGGTGCAGCGGGTAGAGGAACGGCACCGGCCGGACCAGGTGGGGCGCCAGCCGGGTCGCCTGGAGCCCCCGCTCCTGCAGCGCCTCGCGCACCAGCCCGAAGTCGAGCATCTCGAGGTAGCGCAGGCCGCCGTGGATCAGCTTGGAGCTCCGGCTGCTCGTGCCGGACGCCAGGTCGCGCTGCTCCAGCACGCCGGTCGAGAGGCCGCGGGTGGCGGCGTCGTTCGCGATCCCGGCACCCGTGATGCCGCCCCCGACCACGAGGACGTCGAGCGGCTGCTCGGCGGTGGTGGCCGCCAGGGATTCCAGCGCCTCGTCGCGCGCGGCGGGACTGAGGGCACCGGTCATGCGCCTAGTCTCGCAGCCGTGGAGGAGGACCCCGTGGCGGGCGCTGGCAACCGATCCGGCTCCGCGCGCGTCCACCAGGTATGACGGGGGCGGCGCGGCGGCAGCGACGTGCGCTCGCGTCCGCCCTCGCGTGCACGATCCTCGCAGCCGCGGCGCTCGGTCTCCCGGCGTCCGGGCGGCCGGACGGCCCGCCGAGCACGCCGGGCAGGCTGCTGCTGGCGGCCGCAGGTGACGGGAACCCGATCGAGCAGCCGCGAGACGAACCACGACCCGAGCCCGCCCGGCCCGAGCCCCTGCGGGAGGTCACGGTGACCATGGGTGGCGACCTGCTGTGGCACGACACGGTGTGGGAGAGCGCCGCCGCGGACCACGCCCGCACCGGCGCCGGTCGCGGGTTCGACTTCGACCCGATGTTCGCCGCGCTCCGCGGTCTCGTGCAGCGCGCGGACCTCGCGATCTGCCACGAGGAGGTGCCGTTCGCGGCGCCGGGCGAGCCCTACGCGAGCTACCCGGTGTTCGCCGCCCCGCCCCAGATCGCCGGCTGGCTCGGCGACTTCGGGTGGGACGCCTGCACCACGGCGTCCAACCACGCCGTCGACCAGGGTTTCGACGGACTGCACCGCACCGCGACCCTGCTGGAGCGGGCCGGCGTCCGCCACGTCGGCACGTTCCGCACCGCCGCCGAGCGGCGCCGCCCGGTGATCCTCGAGGCGAACGGCGTGCGGGTCGCCGTCGTCGCCGGCACCTACGGCCTCAACGGCTTCCCGGTGCCTGAGGGGCGGCCCTGGTCGGTCTCGATGCTGGACGTCGGCGACCTGCTCGGCCAGGCGCGCCGCGCCAAGGCAGCGGGCGCCGACGTGGTGCTGGTGGCGCTCCACTGGGGCTGGGAGTACACGACGCTCCCCAATCCCCAGCAGGTCGCCCTGGCGCGCCGGCTGACCCGGTCGCCCGCGGTCGACCTCGTCTACGGCGAGCACGCCCACGTGGTCCAGCCGATCACCCGGGTCAACGGGAAGTGGGTCGTCTACGGCCTCGGCAACATGATCGCGCAGCAGGAGACCGCCCGACCCGACACCTACGAGGGCATCAGCGTCCGGTTCCGGTTCCGGGAGCGCCCGCGGGGCGGCTTCGAGGTCGCGGAGGCGGCGTACGTCCCCACGTCGTGGAACGTGTACGGCGCCGGCGGGCCGATCCGGATCACGCGGGACGTCCCGGCCGACCGGCTCGCGCGGATCCGCGAGGCCGTGCACGCGCTCGGCGGTACCCGTGGGCTCGACGAGCTCTGACCAGGCCGACTCAGCCCCGGTCGAGCTCGGCCAGCAGGTTCGCGGCGAACCGGTCACCCATCCGGTCCAGCACCTGGTGCATCACGGTATGCACCGCCGGCGCCGCGAGGGAGGGCAGCGGGAGCCGGGCGGTGATCGTGAGCTCGATCGTCAGCAGCGTGCCCGCCGCCACCGCCTCCAGGGCGTAGTGGCCGTCGGCGCCCGCCTCGACCGCGCGCGAGAACGGCGGGTGGGTGAACTCGATCCGGCTCTGCGGCCGGAACGTCATCTCCTGGGTCATCGTCAGGTCGAGCTTGCGTCCGGGGACCGGGACGCCGCGCAGGTGCCACACCCAGCGCTGCTGGTCGTCGACGTCGATCGACGACACGAGCGGCGTGAGCCGGGCGACCGCCCCCGGGTCGGCCAGCAGGTCCCACACGGCTCCGACCGGGTGCGGCACCTCCGCCGTGTCGTGGCGGGTCCGTGAGAACACTCCCATCAGGCGGCCACTACTCGACGACGACCTCGACGCGCTGGAACTCCTTGAGCTCGGTGTAGCCGGTCGTCGCGAGGGACCGGCGCAGCGCTCCGATCAGGTTCATCGTGCCGTCCGCGACCCGCGACGGACCGAAGAGGATCTCCTGCCAGCGTCCCGACGGGTGCGAACTCGACCCGCTCGCCGCGCGGCAGCTGCCGGTGGTGGGCTTCGCCGCCCCAGTGGAACCCTCGGCCCGGGGCGTCGGTGGCGCGGGCGAACGGCGAGCCGACCATGACGGCGTCCGCGCCGCAGGCGATCGCCTTCGCGATGTCGCCGGAGCGCCCGATCGAGCCGTCGGCGATGACGTGGACGTAGCGCCCACCCGACTCGTCGAGGTAGTCGCGGCGGGCAGCCGCGACGTCGGCGACGGCGCTGGCCATCGGCACTCCCACACCGAGGACGGTGCGGGTGGTGTGGGCCGCTCCCCCGCCGAAGCCGACGAGGACGCCGGCCGCGCCGGTGCGCATCAGGTGCAGCGCCGCCTGGTAGGTCGCGCACCCGCCGACGATCACGGGGACGTCGAGCTCGTAGATGAACTCCTTGAGGTTCAGCGGCTCGGCCTGGCTCGACACGTGCTCGGCGCTCACGGTGGTGCCGCGGATGACGAACATGTCGACCCCTGCGTCGACGACCGTCTTGGCGTACTCCTTGGTCCGTTGCGGCGACAGCGAGCCTGCGACGGTGACGCCGGCCGCGCGCATCTGCTTGAGGCGGGCGGTGATCAGCTCGGGCTTGACCGGCTCGCCGTAGATCTCCTGCATCCGGCGGGTCGCGTCGGCCCCCTGGAGGCTGGCGACCTCCTCGAGCAGCTGGGTCGGGTCGTCGTACCGGGTCCACAGCCCCTCGAGGTTGAGGACGCCGAGACCGCCCATCTGACCGAGCGCGATCGCGGTCGCGGGTGACATCACCGAGTCCATCGGGGCCGCCAGCACCGGGAGCTCGAACCGGTAGGCGTCGATCTGCCAGGCGACGCTGACCTCCTCGGGGTCGCGGGTGCGGCGCGAGGGCACGATCGCGATGTCGTCGAAGGAGTAGGCCCGGCGGCCACGCTTCGCGCGGCCGATCTCGATCTCGGTCACCGGTGCAGGCTATCGACTCGGGTTGTCATCGCTGCATCCTCAGGGGCAGCATGGCCGCCATGGCGCCCGTGCGAGGTTTCACCGGCTGGCTGGGCACGATCCTCGGCACCCCCGACCCGGTCGCCCTCGGCCGCTTCTACCAGGGCCTGCTCGGCGGGGAGCTCGACGCCAGCGACCCTTCCTTCGTCACGCTCCTGGTGCGACCCACCGACACCACGTCCCTCGCGTTCCAGCTCGAGCCCGACCACGTGCGACCGGCGTGGCCGACCCCCGGGCCCGGCGACCAGCAGATGCAGGTGCACCTCGACGTCGGGGTCAGTCACATCGCCGCGGCGGTCGAGGACGCGGTGGGGCTCGGTGCCACGCTGGCCGAGTTCCAGCCGCAGGACGACGTCCGGGTGATGCTCGACCCGACCGGGCACCCGTTCTGCCTGTATCTCGACCGCGAGTAGGGGTCCCGGGATGCGTCGGATCGTTGCCGTCACCGCCGCGGTGGCCTTGTCCCTCACCACTGGCTGCTCGGCCAGCGCGCCCGACCAGGCTCCCCCACCAGCCGGCTCCAGCCCTGCGGACTCCGGCGTGCTCGCCACCCGCGCGGCGCACACGATGACGAGCCTGGCCAGCGGCGACCTGCTGGTGGCGGGCGGGTGCGACGTCGACGGCTGCGCCACGGCGACCGGCTCGACCTACCTCCTCTCGGGGGCGACCGCGACCCGGGTGGCGGGCCTCGTCGAGGCGCGCGACGCGCACACCGCGGTCGCCCTCCCCGATGGGCGCGTCCTGGCCGTGGGCGGGTTCGGCGGTGAAGGGCAGCCTCCGCTGACGAGCGCCGAGCTCTTCGACCCGGCCACCAACCGGTGGACGGCGGTCGGGTCGCTCGACCTCGGTCGCGGCGGGCATGCGGCCGCCCTGCTGGGCGACGGGCGGGTCCTGGTCGCCGGTGGCTGGGTAGGACCTCAGACCTACACGGACACCACCGAGATCTTCGACCCCGCGACCGGCGAGTTCACTCCGGGTCCGCCGTTGCCCAGAGCGGTGGACGGCCTCGCCGCGGCCGCTCTTCCCGACGGCTGCGCGCTGGTCGTCGGCGGCCAGGCGCGCGCGGGGGTGGCCACCGACCTGGCGGTCGAGATCTGCCCTGACGGGACGGTGCAGGACGTCGACCCGCTGGCGACGGCACGGTTCAAGCACGGGATCGCGGTGCTCGACTCCGGACGGGTGCTGGTGATCGGGGGCACGACGGACGACACCGAGCTCCTGACGAGCACCGAGGTCTACGACCCGCAGGCTCGTCGGTTCCGGGCCGGGCCCGAGCTGCGGTCGGGTCGCTACAAGATGACCGACTCGGCGGTCGCGCTGCCGGACGACCGGGTGGTCGTCGCGGGCGGCGGCGAGGGAGTCGAGCTGCTCGACGTGGCCGCTGGCCGCGCCGTGCCGGTCGACGCCCTGGCGGGTGGCCGGCGCTCGTTCTCGACGCTGGGCATCAGCGACGGCCTGGTGGTGCTGGTCGGCGGGTACGACGAGTCGATCCGGCTCACCGGGACCTTCGCCACGGTGCCCGTGTCGGACCTGTGAGCCGTCAGCGACCGGTGTAGTTGGGTGCCTCGACCGTCATCTGCACGCCGTGCGGATGGCTCTCGTTCAGCGACGCCGACGTGATCCGGACGAACCGGCCCTTCTCCTGCAGCTCGGGGATGGTCCGCGCGCCGACGTAGAACATCGACTGGGTGAGGCCGCCGACGAGCTGGTGGGCGACCGCCGACAACGGTCCGCGGTAGGCGACCTGGCCCTCGATGCCCTCGGGCACGATCTCGTCGTCGCTGCTCACCTCGGCCTGGAAGTAGCGGTCCTTGGAGTAGGACTTCTTGCCGCGGCTGCTCATCGCGCCGAGCGAGCCCATGCCGCGATAGGACTTGAACTGCTTGCCGTTGACGAAGACCACCTCACCCGGCGACTCCTCGCAGCCGGCGAGCATCGAGCCGACCATGACGGAGTCGGCGCCGGCGACGATCGCCTTCGCGATCTCCCCGGAGTACTTCATGCCGCCGTCGGCGATCAGGGGCACCCCGGCCGGCCGGGTGGCGAGGGACGCCTCGTAGACGGCGGTGACCTGGGGGACCCCGCAACCGGTCACCACGCGCGTCGTGCAGATGGAGCCGGGGCCGAACCCGACCTTGACCCCATCGGCGCCCGCGTCGACGAACGCCTGCGCCCCCTCGCGGGTGGCCACGTTGCCCCCGATCACCTGCACGTGCCGGGTCGCCGGGTCGCTCTTGAGCCGCTGCACCATGTCGAGCAGCATCCGGACGTGGCCGTGGGCGGTGTCGGCGACCAGCACGTCGACCCCGGCCTCGATCAGCGTGGTGGCGCGGTCCCACGCGTCGCCGAAGTAGCCGATCGCCGCTCCGACCATGAGCCGGCCGTGAGCGTCCTTGGACGCCTTCGGGAACTGCTCGGACTTCACGAAGTCCTTGACGGTGATCAGGCCGCCCAGTCGGCCCTCCTCGTCGATCAGCGGGAGCCGCTCGCGCTTGTGCTTGCGCAGCAGCGCGGTGGCGTCGTCACGGGGGATCCCGACCGGCCCGGTCACCAGCGGCATCCGCGTCATCACCTCGTCAACCTTGGTGGACGACCACTCCGCGACCGGGGTGAAGCGCAGGTCGCGGTTGGTGATGATGCCGAGCAGGTGGTTGTCGACGTCGACGACCGGGAGCCCGGAGACGCGGTACTCGCCGCAGATCCGGTCGAGGTCCTCCAGCGTCGCGTCGGGGCCGATCGTGATCGGGTTGGAGATGATCCCGGTCTGGGTCCGCTTCACGAGGTCGACCTGGTAGGCCTGGTCGTCGAGCGACAGGTTGCGGTGGAGCACGCCGAGGCCACCTTGGCGGGCCATCGCGATCGCCATCCGCGACTCGGTGACGGTGTCCATCGCCGCGCTCACCAGCGGCACCCGCAACGAGATCTCGCGGGTCAGCCGGGCGGTGGTGTCGATGTCGCTGGGCGCGAGGTCCGAATGACCAGGCAGGAGCAGGACGTCGTCGTAGGTGAGACCGAGGGCGGCGAACTTCTCAGGAACCTCCACGCCGCCCAGTCTACCGGCGCGGCAGGGCCGCTCCGGACCGCCGGGCCAGTGCCACGTGCCACAGCCAGAGCGCCAGCCCCGCCGCCACGATCACCGCCGACGTCGCGGCCAGGGTGCCGAGCGAGCCACTGACCCGCGGCACCAGCAGGGCGGCGATGAGCCCGTTGAGCAGCAGCGTGAAGAACGTGAACAGCGAGACGGCCGACCCCCGGCCGACCGGGAACATGTCGAGCAGGATCAGCTGCATGGTCGGGTACGCCGTGACCGTGCCCAGCCCGAGCAGGGCCGGGCCGAGGACGACCCACGGCAGCCCCGCCCCTCCCACGGCGATGCCGACGTTGACGCCTGCCGCGAGCACGCAGAACACGAGCGACCCGGTGACGAGCCGGTTGCTCGAGAGCCGGCCGGCCGACCAGCTGCTGATCTGCGAGCCGAGCAGCACTGCACCCACGAGGGGGGCGAACAGCACCCAGAAGTCCAGCTCGCCGAGCCCCAGCAGGTCGACCACGATGATGGCGGCGGCGCTCACGTAGATGAACTGGCCCGCGAAGCTCAGGGCGGCAGCCCAGGCGACCCGGTGGAACGCCGCCGAGCGGGCCACGCTCGCGAGGCTGCGGACCAGCGACCCGACGCGGAGCGGGATCCGACGCTCGACGGGGTGGGTCTCCGGCAGCGCGACCGCGACGACGGCCACGAGGAGCAGCGCGACTCCGGCCATGAACCAGAAGGCGATCGGCCAGGCTCCCAGCTGGAGCAGCACGCCGCCGATCACGGGCGCGATCGCCGGTGCGATGCCGAAGATCAGCATCACGCGGCTCATCAGCCGCTGCGCCTCGGGCCCGTCGAAGACGTCGCGGATGATCGTGCGGCTCACGATCACGCCGCCGCCGGCGCTGAGCCCCTGGAAGACCCGGAACACCAGCAGGGTCTCGAGGTTGGGCGACAGGGCGCAGCCGACCGACGCGGCGGCGTACAGGAGGACGCCGCCGACGATGACCGGTCGTCGGCCGAGGGCGTCGGACAGCGGGCCGTGGAACGGGCTCATCACCCCGAAGGCGACGAGGTACGCCGACACCACCAGCTGCATCTCGGCGCTCGTGACGTCGAAGTCGTCGGCCATCGCTCGGAAGGCCGGGAACGGGGTGTCGATGCTGAACGGCCCCAGCATCGAGAGTCCCGCCAGGATCAGCGGGACCAGGACGACGAACCCTGCGGGACGGTCGCTGCGCGACCTCCTCAATAGCCGCGACCCGCCCGGCGCCCCCTGGTGGGGGGCTGCCGAGCGGGTCGGGTCGGGTTCGTCAGTGGCCGTGACCGTGCCCGTGGCCGTGGCCGCCGGCGCCGTTGCCCTCGTCCTCCTCGGGCTTCTCGACGATCAGCGTCTCGGTCGTCAGCAGCATGCCGGCGATCGAGGTCGCGTTGACCAGCGCGGAGCGGGTCACCTTGACCGGGTCGAGCACGCCCTGGGCGACCAGGTCGCCGTACTCCTCGGTCGCGGCGTTGTAGCCGGTGCCGACTCCGCCCTCGCGGACCTTCGCGACGACGACGAAGCCGTTGACCCCGCCGTTCTCGGCGATCCAGCGCAGCGGCTGGTCGGCGGACTTGCGCACGATCCGCACGCCGACCGCCTCGTCGCCGGTGAGGCCGAGGTCGTCGTCGAGCACCGAGACGGCGTGCACCAGCGCGGAGCCACCGCCGGCGACGATGCCTTCTTCGATGGCGGCGCGGGTCGCCGAGACGGCGTCCTCGATCCGGTGCTTCTTCTCCTTGAGCTCCACCTCGGTGGCGGCGCCGACCTTGACGACGCAGACCCCGCCGGCGAGCTTCGCGAGCCGCTCCTGGAGCTTCTCCCGGTCCCAGTCGGAGTCGGTGTTCTCGATCTCGGCCTTGATCTGGTTGACGCGACCCTCGACCTCGGCGCTGTCACCGGCGCCCTCGACGATCGTGGTGTTGTCCTTGGTGATCACGACGCGCCGGGCCTGGCCCAGCACCTCGAGACCGACCTGGTCGAGCTTGAGCCCGACCTCGGGCGCCACGACCTGACCACCGGTCAGGGTCGCGATGTCCTGCATCATCGCCTTGCGGCGGTCGCCGAACGCGGGGCTCTTGACGGCCACCGCGTTGAACGTGCCGCGGATCTTGTTGACGACCAGCGTCGACAGCGCCTCGCCCTCGACGTCCTCGGCGAGGATGAAGAGCGGCTTGCCGGCGGCGATGACCTTCTCGAGCAGCGGCAGGAGGTCGGCCACGGCCGAGATCTTCCCCTGGTGCAGCAGGATGTAGGGGTCGTCGAGGACGGCTTCCATCCGCTCGGGGTCGCTGACGAAGTAGGCCGAGATGTAGCCCTTGTCGAACTGCATGCCCTCGGTGAACTCGAGCTCGGTGCCCATGGTGTTGGACTCCTCGACCGTGATCACGCCGTCCTTGCCGACCTTGTCGAAGGACTGGGCGAGCAGGTCGCCGATGAGGGCGTCGCGGCTGGAGATCGTGGCGACCGACGCCATGTCCTCCTTGGTCTCGACCTCGCGGGCGGCCTCCTTGAGCGCGTCGCCGACGGCCTCGGCAGCGGCGTCCATGCCGCGCTTGAGGCCCATCGGGTTGGCTCCGGCGGCGACCGCGCGGAGGCCCTCGTGGACCATCGCCTGCGCGAGCACGGTCGCGGTCGTCGTCCCGTCACCGGCGACGTCGTTGGTCTTGGTGGCGACTTCCTTGGTCAGCTGGGCACCGAGGTTCTCGAACGGGTCGTCGAGCTCGATCTCACGGGCGACGGTCACACCGTCGTTGGTGATGGTCGGCGCGCCCCACTTCTTGTCGAGCACGACGTAGCGGCCCTTGGGGCCGAGCGTGACCTTGACGGTGTTGGCGAGCGCGTCGACGCCGCGCTCGAGCGCACGGCGGGCGTTCTCGTCGAACTCCAGGATCTTGGGCATGGTTCTCCTCTGAAAGGGAGATAGTCCCCGGACCTTCGGCTGTCAGAACGCGCGGTTCGCAGCCAGAGATCCGGGGACTATCGGATGAGTCAGGAAACGACGGCGAGGACGTCGCGGGCGCTGAGGATGAGGTACTCGTCACCGGCGTACTTGACCTCGGTGCCGCCGTACTTGCTGTAGATCACCTTGTCGCCCACGGCCACGTCCAGCGGGACGCGGTTGCCGTTGTCGTCGATCCGGCCCGGACCGATCGCCAGGACCTCGCCCTCCTGGGGCTTCTCCTTGGCGGTGTCGGGAATGACGAGGCCGGAGGCGGTGGTCTGCTCGGCATCGAGCGGCTTCACGACGATCCGGTCCTCGAGGGGCTTGATGTTGACCGACACTTCAGATCAACCTCTACTTTCTCTTCAGCCAGTGAAGGAGCCGAGGGCTCCGGGACGTTGGAGCCTGCGCCAGACGTACGCCGTCGCGGGGGTCGTGCGTCTCTCGCAAGCGCTGGCACCCTCAGGGCGAGAGTGCCAGGACCGACGTTAGCACTCGCCCTGAGGGAGTGCCAGCAGGGGGTGCTGTCAGGATCAGCCCGTGGACCTCGACGCGTTCGGTTGGCTGCTCACCGACGACGGGCAGCAGCTGCTGTCCGAGGCCACGGCGTCCCAGGCCGACGAGCTGTCGCTGCAGGCGACGCTGCGCAAGCGGGCCACGGCCGTCCGGGTCGCGACGGCGCTGACGCAGGTGGAGCTCCGGCGACGGGCCGAGCCGAAGTTCGGCGAGCTGGCCGCCCGGATGTACTTCACCCACGCCGGGCTCGAGCAGGCGACCCGGCTCCCGGTCGCCCGCCACCGGGCGGGCCGGCTGCAGGCAGCCTCGACCGCCAGCCTGATCGACCTCGGGTGCGGGATCGGCGGCGACCTGATCGCGTGCTCCACGGTCGGCATCACCACCGCCGGCGTCGACCTCGACCCGGTCCGGGTGGCCGTCGCCGAGGCGAACCTGGCGGCTCTCGGGCTTGCCGGCGCGGTGATGGTCGCCGACGCCACCGCGGTCGACACGACGCCGTTCGACGCCGCGTTCGCCGACCCCTCCCGCCGCTCCAGCCGCGGCCGGACCTTCTCGCCCGACGGGTGGACGCCGCCGTGGTCGTTCGTCGAGGACCTGCTGCGGCGGCCGGCCTGCGTCAAGGTCGCGCCCGGCATCCCCCACGACCTGGTCCCCGCGGGCGTCGAGGCCGAGTGGGTGAGCGACCGGGGCGAGGTCAAGGAGGCGTCCCTGTGGTCGGGGAGGCTCGCCACCACCGAGCGCCGCGCGACCGTGATCGGTCAGGGCGGCCTGGCCACGCTGACCGACGAGGACGATCCCTTCTTCGGCGGGGGGCGCGCCGACGTCCGGCCGGTCGGCGACTACCTCTACGAGCCGGACGGCGCGGTGATCCGGGCCGGCCTGGTCACCGCCGTCGCCGCGGGCGTCGGCGGTGGGCTGCTCGACGAGCACATCGCGTACGTCGTGTCCGACCAGGCCTTCCGGACCCCGTTCGCCCGTGCCTACCGGGTCGTCGAGGAGCTCCCCTACCGCGAGAAGCCGCTGAAGGCGGCGCTCCGCGAGCGCGGGGTCGGCACGCTCACGATCAAGAAGCGCGGCGTCGCCGTCAGCCCCGAGGGCCTCCGGCAGCGCCTCGCGCTCCGGGGGGACGTCGCGGCCACCCTCGTGCTGACCCGGGTGGCCGGGCGCGGCACCGCGCTGCTGGTCGAGCCGCTCTGACTCAGCCGTCGAGGGCGGCCCGTTCGTCGCCGATCGTGGTGTCGTCGCCGTGCCCGGTGTGGACGACGGTCTCGTCGGGCAGCGCGAACAGCTGCCGCCGGATCGACTCGACGATCAGGTCGGCGTCGCTGAACGAGCGGCCGGTGGCGCCCGGACCGCCCTGGAACAGGGTGTCGCCGGTGAAGACGCAACCCAGGTCGTGGACGTAGAGGCACACCGCGCCCGGCGCGTGCCCGGGCGTGTGCAGGACCGACACGGACGCGCCGCCGATGGTGAGGGACTGGCCGTCGGCGAGGTCGGCGTCCCACAGGTGGTCGGGGTGCGTGAGCTCCCACACCGGCCGGTCGTCGGGGTGGAGCAGGACCGGGGCGCCGGTGCGCTCGCGCAGCTCGGGTGCCACGCGCACGTGGTCGTCGTGGGCGTGCGTGCACACGATCGCCTTCACCGACCCGCCCGCCGACGACCGCGAGGATCGCCTCGACGTCGTGCGGGGCGTCGATCACCAGGCAGGACTCGTCGTCGCCGACGACCCAGATGTTGTTGTCGACGTCGAACGTCTCGCCGTCGAGGGAGAAGGTGCCGCTGACGACGGCATGGTCGACGCTCAGCGCCATCTCAGAACACCACGACCGAGCGGAGGACGTCGCCCTCGTGCATCCGGTCGAACGCCGCCTCGACGTCCCCGAGCCCGATCTCCTCGCTGACGAAGGCGTCGAGGTCGAGCCGTCCCTGCCGGTAGAGGTCGACCAGCATCGGGAAGTCGCGGCTGGGCAGGCAGTCGCCGTACCAGCTGGACTTCAGGGCACCGCCACGGCCGAACACGTCGATCAGCGGGATGTCCGGGATCCGCATGTCGGGGGTGGGGACGCCGACGAGGACGACCGTGCCGGCGAGGTCGCGGGCGTAGAACGCCTGCTTCCACGTCTCCGGCCGGCCGACCGCGTCGATCACGACGTCCGCGCCGTCGGAGCCGTCGCAGCCGCAGATCTCCTTGATCGCGTCGACCGGGTCCTGGCTCGTGCTGTTGACGGTGTGGGTGGCGCCGAGCTTCCGGGCGCCCTCGAGCTTCCGGTCGTCGATGTCGACGGCGATGATCGTCGACGCACCCGCCAGCACCGAACCCGCGATCGCGGCCGCGCCGACCCCGCCGCAACCGATGACGGCGACGCTCGTGCCACGGCTCACGTTGCCGGTGTTGAGGGCGGCGCCGAGGCCGGCCATCACCCCGCAGCCGAGCAGGCCGACGGCGGCCGCCCGCGCGGCCGGATCGACCTTGGTGCACTGGCCGGCGGCGACCAGGGTCTTCTCCGCGAACGCGCCGATCCCGAGCGCCGGGCTGAGCGGCGTCCCGTCGGCCAGCGTCATCTTCTGCGTCGCGTTGAACGTCGCGAAGCAGTACCACGGCTCGCCGCGGTCGCATGCGCGGCAGGCGCCACAGACCGCCCGCCAGTTGAGGATCACGAAGTCGCCCGGAGCGACGCTGGTGACGTCGTCGCCGACCGCCTCGACCACGCCCGCAGCCTCGTGGCCGAGCAGGAACGGGAACTCGTCGTTGATGCCGCCCTCGCGGTAGTGGAGGTCGGTGTGGCAGACGCCGCACGCCTGCACCTGCACGAGGGCCTCGCCCGGGCCGGGGTCGGGGACGTTGATGGTCTCGAGCGAGACTGGCTCGCCCTTGCGGTGGGACACGACGGCTTGGACCTGATGCATGGCGGACAGCCAACCACACCGGACCATCACCACACGCCGAGGACCTGGCCCCCGATCCTGACGATGAACACCGACACGACCACGACGAAGAAGACCCGGACGAACCCGCTGCCACGAGCGATCGCGGTGCGGGCGCCGAGGTAGCCGCCGAGCAGGTTGCAGACGCCCATCACCAGCCCGACCTTCCACAGCACCGCTCCCGAAGGGATGAACACCACCAGGGCTGCGACGTTGGTGGTCCAGTTCGCGAGCCGGGCCTTGGCGCTCGCCTCCAGGAAGTTGTAGCCCAGGAACCCGACCAGCGCGAAGACGAAGAAGCTGCCGGTGCCCGGTCCCAGGGCGCCGTCGTAGAACCCGATCGCCAGCCCGGTGACCATGGCCGCGGCGAGGTGGCGGTGGCCCGTGAACCGCAGTGCGGTCGCCGCCCCCAGCCGGGGCTTGAGCAGGACGTAGCCCCCGATGACGACGAGCGCCACCAGCACGATCGGCTCGAACGCCTCCTTCGGGATCTGAGTGGCGGCCAGCGCCCCGACCAACGACCCCACGAACGCGAGCGCCATCAACGGCAGGAACGTCCGCGGGTCCGGCCGGACGCGGCGGTAGTACGTCGCACCGCTGACCGTGGTGCCGCAGACCGACGACAGCTTGTTGGTGCCGAGCACCTCGACCGGGCTCGCGCCCGGCAGTCCGAGCAGCAGCGCCGGCAGCTGGATCAGGCCGCCGCCGCCGACCACCGCGTCGACGTACCCGGCCGCGAGCCCGGCCACCGCGAGCAGCGCGAGGACGGACAGGGTCGGGTCGGACACGCGCACGATCGTAGAGTCGGCGCGTGCGGATCGTGTCGCTGCTCCCCTCCACCACCGAGATCCTCTTCGCCATCGGCGCCGGGGACGACGTGGTCGGCGTGACGTTCGAGTGCGACCACCCACCCGAGGCCCGCGACCGCCGGATCGTGTCGACCTCCGCGATGCCGGAGGGCCTCACGCCCGCAGAGATCGACGCGTACGTCGTCGGCGCGGTGGCCGCGGGCGAGGACCTCTACCACCTCAGCGAGGACGCGCTGGCCGGCCTCGACGCCGACCTGGTGGTCACCCAGGACCTGTGCGCCGTCTGCGCGGTCGACGTCTCGGTGGTCGACGACGCCCTCGCGCACCTGGGCTGCACCGCGGAGGTGCTGACGATCGACCCGCACACCCTCGACGAGGTGTTCGCCTCGATCGAGACGCTCGGCAAGGCCACCGGCCACGAGCCCGAGGCGGTGGCGCTGGTCGCCGCCCAACGGGAACGACTGGCCGCCGTGCGCGCCCGCGTCGCCGGGCGGCCACGGCCGCGCGTGATGCTGCTCGAGTGGACCGACCCGCCCTACGCCCCGGGCCACTGGGTGCCGGAGATGATCGAGGCCGCCGGTGGCGAACCGCTGCTCGGGACCGCCGGCGCCAAGTCCGTGCGGGTCACCTGGGACGCGGTCCACGCGGCGAGGCCCGACGTCGTGATCGCCGCTCCGTGCGGCTTCGACCTGGCCGGCGCCCGCCGCCTGGCCGACGAGCTGGTCGCGGCCGGTCAGCTGCCCGTCGGCGTACCGGTGCACGCCGTGGACGCGAACGCCGCCTGGGCCCGTCCGGGCACCCGCCTGGTCGACGGCGTCGAGGAGCTCGCGGTCATCCTGCACGGGGCCTGAGGCGCGCGCGAGCGAGACCGACCGTGCCCACCACCACCCAGACCACGTTCAACCCGGCCGAGGGCCAAGCGCCGTAGTAGGCGGAGTTCAGCATCAGGAGGAACCCGCCCAGCAGGTTCATCAGCTGGAAGAGCAGGCTCGTGCCCTGCACCTTCCCAGCCGTGACCAGGGCGTAGGCGCCGACCAGCAGGGCCATCCCGACCCAGCCGACGACGTTGATGGCGATGACCGTCACGTCCACGCGGACCAGTGTGACGGCAACCGCCTCGCGGGGTACCGCTCGCTCAGCTGCCGACCCAGAAACCACGACCGCCGAACCAGTCGCCCGCGTGCTGGCGGTACGCCGCGGTGGGCGACCGGTCGCCGAGGTAGCTGCCGACCACGGCCGCGCCGAGGTCGTCGAGCTCGGGAGCAACCACCCGGCCGTCGACCCGGCGCGCCATCGACTCGATGAACTGCGCAAGACCCGGGTCGTCCCCGAGCCGGAAGAACGTCGTCTGCGCGCCGAGCCGGGCCGCGGCGTCGAGCTCCCGCACGGCGTACGCGATCGTCAGGGGGTGCGGCGGGTAGGAGAAGTAGACCTCGCCGTCTGGCTCCAGGTGCGACGTCGGCTCACCGTCGGTGACCACGAGCAGCACGGGCTGGGCGCTGGGGTGCTTGCGGAAGTGGCGGTTGGCGAGCAGCAGCGCATGGTGGAGGTTGGTGCCCTTGTCCCAGCGGGCGTCGAGCGCGGTGAGCTGCTCGATCTCCATCACCTGGGCGGCGCGACCGAAGGTGATCAGCTGGAGGGCGTCGCCGCGGAACCGGCTGCGGATCAGCGTGTGGAGGGCCAGCGCGGTGCGCTTCATCGGCACCCAGCGGCCGTCCATGGCCATCGAGAACGACGTGTCGACCAGCAGCGCGACCGCTGCCTGGGTGCGGTCCTCGGTCTCCTGGACCTCGACGTCCTCGATCTCCAGCAGCCGCCCGGTCGGGTCCGCGGCGCGACGCCTCACGCCGTTGAGGACCGTGCGCGGCAGGTCCCAGGGCTCGGCGTCACCGAACCGCCACTCGCGGGTGGCTCCGGAGAGGTCGCCGGCGGCGCCGGCGGCACGGAGCTCGCGCTGCCCCTGCCGACCCGACATCCGATCGGCGACGTCGCGCAGCAGCGCCTTCCCCAGCTGGCGCATCGCCTTGGGGCTCAGTCGGTACTGGCCGTCCGAGCCGCGCTTGAGGTAGCCGCTGTCACGAAGTGCCTGCTCCAGCTGCTGCAGGGTCCGGGCGTCGACGGCCGCGCGGTCGCCGAGCTGTCGGGCGAGCGCGTCGAGGTCGAGGTCGTCGAGTCGCGCCCCGTCGTAGGACTGGGACAGCTGGTCACCCAGGGCGTCGAGCTCGGCCAGGTCCTGGAGGGCGCCGGTGCCGTCGCCGAGACCCAGGCCCTGCCCGCCCTCGAACCGCTCGGAGCCCGACCAGTCCTCACCGGGCCGCAGCGACTGGAGATTGGCGTCCATCCGGGCGAGCTGCTCCATCAGGGCGGGTGAGCCGAACGCCTGCTGTGACAGCTGCATCAGCTGCTCGCGCTGCTCGGCCGACATCGAGTTGAGCATCCGCTGCGCGGCGGCCGACCGCTGCGCCAGGGCGTCGAGCAGCTCGTCGATGTCCTGCGGATTCTCGGGGAAGAAGTCCCCGTGCTTGCCCATGAAGTCGTCGAAGTCCTGCCGGGTGTCCTCGCCCCGCTGGTGCTTCTCGAGCAGGTCGTTGAGGTCGCCCAGCATCTCGTTGACGGCGGCCCGGTCGTCGTCCGAGGCGTTCTCGAGCGCCTCCTTCATGCCGGCGAACCGCTGGTCCAGCAGCTCGCGACCGAGCAGGTCCTTGATCTCCTCGTAGGCCTCGCGCGCCTCGCGGCTCTGCCAGTCGTACGACGCGAGCTCGGTCACCGCGGCGGCGGTGTTCGGCGAGCCCTCCGACGGCCAGGCGGCCTCCAGCTGGAGCTCGCGGAACGCCCGGTCGGCGTCGTCGAGCTCGATGTCGCGGGCGAGCTGCTTGCGCTCCTCGAGCACCGCCCGGTCGAGCAGCTCGCGGACCTGCTGCATCGTGCCGTCGAGGTTGTGCCGGCGCAGCAGCTCGCGCCGGCGCTCGGCGACCCGCCGGGCCAGGTCGTCGAGCCCCGTCGTGTCCCGGGCGCCGCGGCGGAGGAACTCGCGCATGGCGCGCTCGGGGCTGTATCCCGCCATGACGTCCTGGCCGATCTCGTCGAGCGCCTCGGCGAGGTCGACCGGCGGGGCGAGCGGATCGCCGCCGCCGTACCGGTGGTAGCGGCTCATGGCCGGTACCTCATCCGCGTCATGGGGTGTCCCTGCACCCGCGGTAGGTCGGAGCCTTCGACGACCTCGAAGCCCTGGGAGCCGTAGAACGCGATCGCCCGGCGGTTCTCGGTGAACACGTCCACCCAGACGTCGTCACCACCAGCTGCAGCGATGGCGCGACCGAGCAGGGCTCGGCCCAGTCCCTGGCCCTGTGAACCCGGGCGCAGGTACATCTTCCACACCACTGCGCGGTCCTCGTACCGACCGAGGTCGGAGACTCCCACGATGTGGCCGTCCTCAGATTCCGCCACCCAGTGCGGCAGCCGAGTCATCCGCTCGGCCAGGGTCTCCTCCCTCCACCACGTCTCCAGCTGGTGGCGAGCCAGCTCCTCGTCGATCGGCCCGTAGGTCGCCGGGATCACCTCGGCGCCCACGTCGGCGACCGCGGCCGCGTCGGCCGGACCGGCCGGGCGAATACTCCCGACCGTCATCCGTACACCGTCTCCGCCCCGTCGGAGTCCTTGCCGATCTTCCGGGCCAGGTAGAGGCCCTCGAGGGCGAGCTCGATCGCGGACGCGCGGGTGCCGTCGTCGTCGGCGTCGAACCGTTCGCACACCTGGTCGTAGAGGTCGGACTCCCCGGCCTGGTCGGGGGGCAGCGCCGGCAGCCCCGTCAGGAAGTCGCGCGCCGCGACCTGCGCGCCGGTCGTGACCATCCGGCCCTCCTCGATCGCGTCGACGAGCGGCGCGAAGTCGAGCCCGCGCAGGTGGTGCCGCACCGACTCGGCGGTGGCCGTCCGCAGCAGGTGGGTGAGCACCTCGCGCTCGCGTCCCTCCTCGCCGGTCTCGAACTCGATCTTGCCGCCGAGCACGTCGACCGCGGTCTCGAGGTCGACCACCCGGGCCACGGCGCGCTCCTCGCCCTGCCGGGTGGCCCGGTGGAGGGCCGCAGCGGCGATCGTCTCGGCGCCCGCGATCGCGAACCGGGCGCTCACGCCGCTGCGCTGGTCGACGGCTGTCGACTCGCGCAGCTGGCGGGTGAACCGGGCGAGGGTCTCCACGAGGTGGTCGGGCACGTGCGCGACCAGGTCGGCCTCCTGCCGGATGACGGCGACCTCGTCGGCGAGCTCGTGCGGGTAGTGGGTACGGATCTCGGCGCCGAACCGATCCTTCAGCGGCGTGATGATGCGCCCGCGGTTGGTGTAGTCCTCGGGGTTGGCGCTCGCCACGACGAGGACGTCGAGCGGCAGCCGCAGCACGTAGCCGCGGATCTGGATGTCGCGCTCCTCCATCACGTTGAGCATTGCGACCTGGATCCGCTCGGCCAGGTCCGGCAGCTCGTTGATGGCGACGATGCCGCGGTGGCTGCGCGGGATCAGCCCGAAGTGGATGGTCTCGGGGTCTCCCAGCAGCCGACCCTCCGCGACCTTCATCGGGTCGACGTCGCCGATCAGGTCGGCCACGGAGGTGTCGGGGGTGGCGAGCTTCTCGGCGTACCGCTCGTCGCGGTGGCGCCACGAGACCGGCAGGTCGTCGCCGAGCTCGGCGGCCCGTCGACGCGAGCCGGGCGTGATCGGCTCGAACGGGTGCTCGCCCAGCTCGGAGCCGTCGATGACCGGCGTCCACTCGTCCAGCAGCCCGACCAGCGCCCGGAGGAGCCGGGTCTTGCCCTGGCCCCGCTCGCCGAGCAGCACGATGTCGTGGCCGGCCAGCAACGCGCGCTCGACCTGCGGCACGACGGTGTCGTCGAACCCGTGCAGGCCGGGCCACGGATCCGTGCCGGCTGCCAGCATGGCGAGCAGGTTGTCGCGGAGCTCCTGACGGAGCGACTTCTGGCCGTGGCCGCTCGCACGGAGCTCGCCGAGGGTGGAAGGTGTCGGAGCCTCAGTCACCCTCTCGACGCTACTGCGCCCCGCAAGAGCGCCTCAGGCGTCGGGTTCGGTACGCCGCCGGCGACCCACCGCGAAGAGGAGGAGGAGGCCGCCGCTGACGAGGAAGGCGACTGCGGTACCGGCGACGAAGGTGCTGCCCCGCGGGGACGCCGACAGCTCCTGCACGGGTCGGGCGCCCGACGTGGACGCGGCCTTGGCCTGGGCGCCGAGCACCTGCACCGACCCGCCCGGCGACTGTGGACCGCAGACGTCGACCTTGCCCTTGTTGGTGACCTGGCTCAGCGTCACCACGAAGGAGAAGGACGCGGTCTGCTGGCTGGAAGGCTGCGGGAAGGCCTGGTCGATGAGCATCGTGACGTCGATCTTCTGCACGCCGCCCGGGTTGATCGTCGGGCCGGTGACGATGGTGCGGCACTGGCTCTTCTTCTTGTCGACGTAGAGCGGCACGTCCACGTCCCCCTGCTGCCCTCCCACCGAGGCCCGGAACCTCAGGGCCGCCTCGAACGCGTTGTAGCTGCTCTTCGGCGCCACGGAGATGGTGGCGCGGGTGGTCGACGACGAGTCGTTCTTGACGTAGAAGCTGCTGGCGGCCGTGCCGGGCACGTAGCTCCCGGAGAAGAGCGGCGTGGACAAGGACTCGGTGAACGGCCCGGACTGGCTGAGGCTCAGCCTGAGCCGGTCCGGGTCGGCGTGCGCCGGAGCACCGAGGCCGACCATGGTCAATAGGGCTGCGAGGGCTGTGAGGGTCGCGAGGGCGCGGCCGGTGCGCGTGCTCATGCCGGCACCGCCTTCTTGCGCCGCTCGAGCAGACCGGCCGCGAGGTACCAGCCACCGCAGAGCAGCAGCGCGATCGCGACCACATCGAGGGCGAGCCGGACTGAGTCACCGCTCGCCCACACCGAGAGGTAGCCCACCAGCGGGACGGAGTACCAGACCTCGCCGACCACCTGCGCGGGTTCGACCGGGCTCAGGTCCGCGGCGTTGTTGGCGTCACCACGGGTGACGAACCGGCGGCCCTCGCTGCCCACCGAGATCGCATCGATCCGGTGGGTCGTCAGCGTCGGGTCGTCGGCGATCCGATGGAACGTGATCACGTCCCCCACGCCGAGCTCGTCGGTGTCGACCGGCCGGACCACGACGACGTCCCCGATCTCGTAGGAGCCGGTCATCGATCCGCTCAGGACCGTCAGCGGCCTGGCGTCCGCCGCCTTCGGCACCACGATCAGCGTCAGGGCTCCGGCGATGACGGTGGTCAGCAACATCCAGCTGACGACCTGGGTCAGGAACGTGCGGGTCGGCCTCATGGCGGTCACCTGGGTACAGGCGATCGTGCTGGATTGCCGCCAGGGCGTACGACGCGGCACCGTGTTGCTGAAGCCCGAGGTCCCCGCGGCGTGGTCGCCTTGACCCGGTAGTAACGTTGTAGAGCCGCGTTGCACGTCGAAACCGTGTGCGTGCCGCTGCTCGACGTGGCGCGGTGCCGCACGGAATAGCTGCAGTCGGTGTACGTCGCAGCCTGGTGCACGGTGTACGTCGGTGACCGAGAGCCGTCGCCCAGGTAAAGGCAGTCCACTGCTCCGCAGCTTCGCGGCTGACAGGTGCAGTACCGGGGCGCGCCCGGCGGGAGTGCCGCGTGTTCACCGTGACGGCGAAGGCTCTCGCGGCGGCCGGGGCGACCACCCGGACGGCTGCTGCGCGCCGGCGATGCTGAGGGTCACGGTGCCGCTGACGGCTGTCGTGGACGACGTGACCTTCACGCACACGGTCTGGTTGGCCGAGGTCGGCGTGGTGTCGACAAAGGTCGAACCCGCCGTGGTGGAGCAGCTGCCGGTCCCGACCGTGGTGGTGACGCCGGCTGGCGAGCTGGTCACCGTGGTCGTGAGCCGCTGCTTCAGGTTCTTGCCCGCCGAGGTGTCGTCCAGGACGAACGACGTCTCGGCGGTCGATCCGCCCACCTTGTTCACCGTCACCGCGCCAGGAGTGGTCGCCGTGTAGCTCATGCTGTCCTGACGATCACCGTAGTGGGCGGCAGCTGGCCGCTGGCTGGTCCAGGAGGCGTGCGTCACCCCCGTGGTGGCGCCCCCGACGAGGAGGGCGCCGACCACGGCGGCGTAGAGCGGGATCCTGGACATCATCAGTTCAGTACTGGGTCCGAGCTCAGGACTGGCTGATGGTGAAGACGGACGCCGGCGTGGTGGCCGAGGCTCCCTGGTCGACGTGGCCGCCGGTGCTGGCGGGCAGCACGTAGGTCACGGTGGCGGTCAGCGTGGCGGTGCCGAACGGCGTCGACGAACGATGAAGTTCGTCGCGTCGACCTTGGTGATGGTGGCGGTGTCCGCCACTGCACGACGTCGACGTCGCGCGTCAGCGTCGAGAAGTCGTTGGACCATGTCCTCCGGGTCGCCAGGTCGATGGTGCCCTCGAGGTTGTTGCCGGTGCCCGTGACCGTGAAGGTCTGGGTGTAGGTGATGTTGTCGCCGGGGACCATCTTGTCGCTGGCGCTCCAGTCGTTGGCCGCAGCGGTGTTGGTGTCGTCGTAGGCGCCGGGCGACGGTGTCGATGGTGAGCTCACCGGACTGCACGCCGTTCTGCAGCGAGCTTGCTCGCTGTCACTCCACAGCGCGTAGGTGCCGAAGCCGCCCATCAGGAGGGCCACGCCGGTCGCGCCGGCGATGGAGCCCTTCATCATCTTGTTCATGTCTGAATCCCCCTCTTAGGTTGCGGCCGCCCCACTGGCGGTCGCACTGAGAGAGGAACGTAGGCACCCAGCGGCGCTGCGTTCACGAGATAGTTTCAGATTTCATCACCCGAGGCAGAACCGTTAACCCCCCGGAGGCGAGGAGTAGCAGACCCGCTCCTCCGTCCGGCCATTTGCCATAGCCCGAACGGACCACCCCGCCGCTCGACGATCGGTCAGCCGCGCGCCAGGAACGCGAGCAGGTCCTGCCGCGTGAGCACCCCGACGGGCTTGCCGTCCTCGTGCACCAGGACCGCGTCCGCGGCCTCGAGCAGGGAGACCGCTGCCGACGCGCGCTCGGTCGATCCGATGCTCGGCAGCGCCGGCGACATGTGGTCCTCGACCGGGTCGGTCAGCCGCGCGGTGCCCGCGAAGAGAGCCTCGAGCAGGGTCCGCTCCGAGACGGAGCCGGCCACCTCCGCCGCCACGATCGGGGGCTCGGCCCGCACGACCGGCATCTGCGAGACGCCGTACTCCTGCAGGATGTGCACCGCCTCGGCGATGGTCTCGCTCGGGTGGGTGTGCACCAGGTCGGGCAGCCGGTCGTTCTTGCCGCGCAGCACCTCGCCGACCGTCCGCTCGTGCTCCTCGACGACTCCCGTCGGGAAGCCGTACTGCGCGAGCCAGTCGTCGTTGAAGACCTTGGTGAGGTAGCCGCGACCCGAGTCGGGCAGCAGCACCACGATCACCGCGTCGGTGCGACCCTCGGCGGCGAGCTCCTCGGCCAGCTGCTTCGCGGCGTACGCCGCCATGCCGGACGAGCCGCCGACCAGCAGTGCCTCCTCCCGGGCGAGCCGCCGGGTGTAGGCGAAGGAGTCGGCGTCGGAGACCTCGATGACCCGGTCGGCGACACCGGGGTCGTAGGTCTCGGGCCAGAAGTCCTCGCCGACGCCCTCGACGAGGTAGGGCCGGCCGGTGCCCCCTGAGTAGACGGAGCCCGCCGGGTCGGCACCCACGACCTGGATGTCTGAGTTCTGCTCCTTGAGGTAGCGACCGACACCGCTGATCGTGCCGCCGGTGCCCATCCCGGTCACGAAGTGGGTGATGCGGCCCTCGGTCTGCTCCCAGATCTCGGGACCGGTGGTCTCGTAGTGCGACCGCGGGTTGTGCGGGTTGGAGTACTGGTCGGGCTTCCACGCACCGGGCTGCGACGCGAGCCGGTCGCTGACGTTGTAGTAGGAGTCGGGGTGCTCGGGAGCGACCGCCGTCGGGCAGACGACCACCTCGGCGCCGTACGCCTTGAGGACGTTGCGCTTGTCCTCGCTCACCTTGTCGGGACACACGAAGACGCAGCGGTAGCCCTTCTCCTGCGCCACCATCGCCAGCCCCACGCCGGTGTTGCCGGACGTCGGCTCCACGATCGTGCCACCGGGCTGCAGCTCCCCGGATGCCTCCGCCGCCTCGATCATCCGGGTCGCGATCCGGTCCTTCACCGACCCGCCTGGGTTGAGGTACTCGATCTTGGCGAGCACCAGGGGCCCGTCCAGCCCGTCGAGCGAGCGTCTGAGGCGGAGCAGGGGCGTGTGGCCGATGAGGTCCAGGAGGGAGTCGACGTACTGCATCCGGCCAATGTATTGCCCCGGTCCGGCCACGGCGGCATCGAGGCGTGCGTAGGGTGATTCCGTGGGGAAGGCTGCCGCGGCGCGCAAGCTGGCCGCCGCCGCCGCGTACGGCGGGGGCGGTCTGTCCGTGCTGGGCGGAGGCCTCTACGGCCTGCTCGCGGCCGAGGCCAAGCTGGCGCGCAAGGCGATCGGTGAGCCACGAGGCGAGCCGCCGCCCGACTCCACCGGCTGGTACGGCCGGGGCCGTCCCGGACCGGCCATCAAGGTCGCGCTGCTCGGTGACTCCGGCGCGGCCGGCTACGGCGTCGACCGGGTCGTCGACACCCCGGGCGCGCACCTGGCGACCGGACTGGCGCGGACCGCCGACCGGCGCGTCCACCTCCGGGAGTATGCCGCGGTGGGCGCCCAGTCCGCCGACCTCGCCGGCCAGGTGGACCGGGCGCTGCCGACGGGGCCTGACCTCGCGGTGATCCTGATCGGCGTCAACGACATCACCCACCAGGTCATGCCGGCAACGTCGGTCCGCAACCTCTCCGAGGCGGTCCGCCGGCTCCGCGAGGCCGACGTCGCCGTGCTGGTCGGCACCTGCCCCGACCTCGGCACGGTCAGGCCGATCCCGCCGCCGCTCAAGCAGCTCGGCCGGGTCTGGTCGCGCCGCCTCGCCGCGGCCCAGGCGATCGCGGTCCTCGAGCAGGGCGGCCGGACCGTCTCGCTCGGCACGATCCTCGGCCCCGAGTTCGACGCGGCCCCGGCGCTGCTGTTCGGGCCCGACCGGTTCCACCCGTCGGCCGACGGCTACCGGGCGCTGGCCGACGTGCTGCTGCCGTCGTCGCTGGCCGCCCTGGGCCTGGGCCCGGAGGCGGCCGAAGGGCCCGAGCCGTTCCGGGGCGAGGGCCTGCGACCGGTGGCCCAGGCGGCGATCGAGGCGGCCGCCACGCCCGGCACCGAGCTCGACGGCACCGAGGTCGCCGGGGCGCGCCGCGGCGTCCGCGGTCTCTGGGTCGAGCTGCGCCACCGTCGCCGGCACCCGATCTCCGACTCCGAGGCCCCGCACCCGGCGGAGGACTCCTCCGCCGCCACGCAGGAGTCGCTCCAGACATGAGGAACGGCCCACCCGGAGCTCCGGGTGGGCCGTCTCAGGACCGGCTCAGTCCTGGCTGAAGATCGCCAGGATGCGCAGCAGGTTGGTGTAGATCCAGACCAGGCTGACGGTCATCGCGAACGCGGCGCGCCACGACTCCCGCTCCTCGACGCCCGCGGCGAGACCCTGCTCGACGAAGTCGAAGTCGAGGATCAGCATGAAGACGCCGAGCACCAGACCCACCACCGAGAACAGCAGGCCGAGTCCGCCGAAGCCCAGGAACCCGATCGCGTTGCCGAAGAGGCCCAGCACGACCTCGAGCATCGCGAGCGCGACCATGCCGAACATCGCGGCCACCACGAACGTCCGGAACTTCTGGCCGACCTTGATGTCGAAGAACTTGTAGGCGGCGAGCGTGCCGGCGAAGGCGGCGAACGTGCCGACCACGGCCTGCAGCACGATGTTGCTGCCGAAGTCGGAGCCGTTGACGAACATCGCGTCCATCAGCTTGCTGAACGCTCCGAGCGCGACCCCTTCGAGCGCGGCGAACGCGATCACCAGCGGCGGGCTGACCACGCGCTTGAACGAGTTGACCATCGACAGCGCGAAGGCGCCGAGGCCGCCCGAGCATCAGGGCGCCGTACAGGGTCGCCGAGGTTGTCCTCGCTCGTGCGGATGTCGCCGGTGACGAACCAGGTGACGGCCGCGGTGAGGATCACGATGCCCAGGGACATGGCGGTCTTCTGGACGACGGAGTCGATCGTCATCCGCTCGCCGGTGCCGGCGGGGGCGTGCGGGTCGGCGTACCCGGTCTGGGCGGCCTGACCGTACGCGTCGTGGGTCGCGCCGTTGCCCGGGTACGTCTGGTTCCCGTAGGCGTTCGTGCTCGACCCGTTGAACGCGTCCGAGTTACGGAACACGGGGTTGTTGCTCTGCATGGTCTCCTCCTTGGAGGCCTGGCGTCCGTCGACCTGACGGACTGCCCTGTCCTTCCAGTCTACGGACCGGATACTGGTTCAACGAGGGCGCGCTGGCCGCTGTTCCCGAAGTGAGCGGTTTCTCAGGCGTGCCCCGGGTGGGGGTCGAACCCACACTGAACCGCTTTTAAGGCGGTCTCCTCTGCCGATTGGGATACCGGGGCGCGACCCCATCATCGCGTCAGGAGGCGGGCTCGGGTGAAGACGGCGTCGAGCATGTCGGGGGTGAGTCGCCCGGTGAACGTGTTGTGCTGGCTCGGGTGGTAGCACCCGATCAGCACGACCTCGCCGAGCTCCACCTCGGCCGCATGCCCGAAGCGTGGCTTCGGCGACGGTACGTCGACGCCGGCTGCGGCCAGCCCCCGCAGCGCCCCGGCCCAGCCGTACGCGCCGAGTGCCACCACGACCCGCAGGTGGGGCAGGAGCAGGTGCACCTCGCGGCTCAGCCACGGCTCGCAGGTGTCCCGCTCGCGGGGGGTCGGCTGGTTCTGCGGAGGCGCGCAGCGGACCGTCGCGATCATCCGGGCGTCGACCAGGCCCTGGCCGTCGCCGGCGTGGACGGACGTCTCCTGGGCGGCGATCCCGACCCGGTGCAGGCTCGCGAACAGCCAGTCCCCGCTCGAGTCGCCGGTGAAGACCCGCCCGGTGCGGTTGCCGCCGTTCGCCGCCGGCGCGAGCCCGACGATCAGCAGGCGCGGCGCGGGTGAGCCCCAGCCCGCGATCGGTCGCCCCCAGTAGGGCTGGTCGGCGAACGCCGCGCGCTTCTGGGCGGCCACGTCCTCGCGCCAGCGGACCAGCCGTGGGCAGGCGCTGCACACCGACACTCGCGCGTCGAGCTCGGTGAGGTCGGCGTCGGCCGCCAGGCGGCGTACCTGTGCGGGGGTGCGGGCGACCGGGGTGTCGGGCGCCGCAGGATCCTCGGGCCAGCCGGTGCCGGGCGGCACGGGCGACGGGAACGGGTCGCCCGTGACCGGGTGCTCGTGGGTCAGACCATCGTCCACGCGATCCCCTCGAGGATGTCGGCCTCGCTCACGACCAGCCGGTCGACGCCGGTCCGGTCGAGCACCCGCGTGGCGATGAGCAGCCCGGCATCGATCACGTCGGCCCGGCCTGGGTGCATGAAGGGCAGCGCGCGCCGCTGCTCGACCGTCATCGCCACGATCCGGTCCACCGCCGCATGCACGTCGCCGAGGTCATGGCCGGAGCCGTGCACGGCGACGGGGTCGTACGCCGGCAGGTCGAGGACCGCGGCGGCGAGCGTCGTCATCGTGCCCGCGATGCCCACGACGGTGGCCGCGTCGCCGAGCGGGACCCCGCACGCGTCGAGGTGCGCATCGACGTCGGCGAGCACCGCGGCGACCTCGGCCGAGGTGGGCGGGTCGCCGTGGACGTGGCGCTCGTGCAGGCGCACCGAGCCGACGTCCATCGACCGGGCGGACCGCACCCCGTCACGGTCGCCGAGGATCACCTCGGTCGAGCCGCCGCCGATGTCGACCACGAGGACCGGCGTCGTGAGGTCGTCCGGCAGCGCGTTCATGGCGCCGGCGAACCCGATCGCCGCCTCCTCGTCGCCGCTCAGCACCTCCGGCGCGACCCCGAGCCGTCGGACCACGCCCCGCCGGAACACGTCGGCGTTGTCGGCGTCCCGCGTCGCCGAGGTCGCGCAGAACCGCACCCGCTCCGGCGGTACGCCGTGCTGCCGGATCAGGTCCGCGAACTCCTCGATCGCGGCGAACGTCCGCGCGAGAGCCTCCTCCGCGAGCTCGCCGGTGGCGTCGACGCCCTGCCCGAGCCGCACCATCCGGGTCTCGCGCACGACGGTCTGAGGCGGGCGGCCGATGAAGAGCTTGACGGTGTTGGTGCCGCAGTCGATCGCGGCGACGCAGTCACTCATGGGACACGTCGACGCAGGGTCCCGGGGCCCACCAGTCGCCCAGGGCGCCGAGCACCTCGTCGCCGAGCGGGTTGACGCCGGGCCCGGCCGCCAGCGCGTGGGCGGCCAGGACGTGGAGGCACTTGACCCGGTCGGGCATGCCGCCCGCCGAGATGCCCTCGATCTCGGGCACGCTCTGCCCGATCGAGCGGGCGAGCGCGGCCCGGTCGGCGAGGTAGGCCTCGTGGGCGGACCGGTAGGCGGCGGCCAGGTCGGGGTCGGCGGCGAGCCGCTCCTCCATCTCCCGCATCAGGCCGGACCCCTCCAGGGTGCCGATCCGCGACGCCGCACGGGGACAGGTGAGGTAGTAGGTCGTCGGGAACGGGGTGCCGTTGGGCAGCCGCGGTTCGGTGGTCACGACGTCGGGCGACCCGCACGGGCACCGGTGGCCGATGGCCGCGATGCCGCGCGGCGTACGACCCAGCTGCTGCTCGATCGCCACGACGTCGGCGGCGCGGGGCGCCTGGTCGGGGGCGCTGCCGGGAGCGGTCACGACCGGGGCGTGTCCAGGTCCGTCGCGGGCGGTGGCACGTCGCGCGGCGGGTCGCCGGCGAGCTCCACCGACTCCCAGGCGTCCTCCCACCACGCGGTGGGCGGCTCGGCCAGCAGCTCGTCGGGGTCGTGCAGCCGAGCCCGGCTCTCGATCGGCTCGCCGTGCTCGTCCAGGACGACGTACGACGTCTCGCCGGGCATCACGTAGCCGAAGCGCTCACGGGCCTGGGCGCGGACGAACGCGTCGTCGTTCCACCGCCGCTTCTCCCGCTCGAGGTCGTCGATGCTGGCGGAGGTCCGCTCGATCTGGCTCTTGAGGTCCTCGATGTGGGCGCGCTGCTGGAGGTAGGCCTTGAGCGAGGAAGCGTAGGACACCGCGAGCACGGCGAGCACCAGGACCAGCACGGCCGCGCGGCCGGTGAAGCGCGGCCGGCGTTCGGTGGCCAGGTCCACGACGCCGCCGGACAGACGCGGGACGCCGCGGCCGACGGCCCGCTGACCGGGCCGGCGGGGTCCGCCGGGACCGTTCGCGCGCTGGCCGGTGCGTCGTTCGCTCACCGGCCCCACGGTAGTCGGCTCAGCCCCCGAACCGCGGGAACGCGCCCGCGCCGGCATACCGCGCCGCGTCGCCCAGCTCCTCCTCGATCCGCAGCAGCTGGTTGTACTTCGCGACCCGCTCGGACCGGGCCGGTGCACCGGTCTTGATCTGGCCGCAGTTGGTGGCGACGGCGAGGTCGGCGATCGTGGTGTCCTCGGTCTCGCCGGAGCGGTGGCTCATCATGCAGCGGAAGCCGTTCCGGTGTGCCAGGTCGACGGAGTCGAGGGTCTCGGTCAGCGAGCCGATCTGGTTCACCTTCACCAGCAGGGCGTTGGCCGACTTCTCCGCGATGCCGCGACCGAGGCGCTCCACGTTGGTGACGAACAGGTCGTCGCCGACGATCTGGGTCTTGTCGCCGAGCCGGGCGCTGAGCTGCTTCCAGCCGGCCCAGTCGTCCTCGTCGAGCGGGTCCTCGATGGAGACGATGGGGTACGACGCGACCAGGTCGGCGTAGTAGTCGATCATCTGGTCCGAGGTCTTCTTCTTGCCCTCGAAGGCGTACTTCCGCTTGTCGTGGAACTCGCTGGCGGCGACGTCGAGCGCGAGCCCAAAGTCCTTGCCGAGCTTGAAGCCGGCGGACTTGACGGCCTCGGCGATCAGGTCGAGGGCGGCGCGGTTGGAGGAGAGGTCGGGGGCGAAGCCGCCCTCGTCGCCGAGACCGGTGGCGAGACCCTTCTTCTTCAGCACGGCCTTGAGCGCGTGGTAGACCTCCGCACCCTGCTGGAGGGCCTCGCGGAAGGTGGCCGCGCCGATCGGCGCGATCATGAACTCCTGCACGTCGACGTTGGAGTCGGCGTGGGAGCCGCCGTTGAGGATGTTCATCATCGGCACCGGGAGCAGGTGGGCGTTCGGCCCGCCGACGTAACGGAACATCGACAGCCCGGCGGAGTCGGCGGCCGCGCGGGCGACGGCGAGCGAGACGCCCAGGATCGCGTTGGCACCGAGGTTCGCCTTGTTGGGCGTGCCGTCGAGGGCCAGCATCGTCTGGTCGACCAGTCGCTGGTCCTCGGCGTCGAGCCCCTCGATGGCCGGCCCGATCTTCTGCACCACACCGTCGACGGCCTTGGCGACGCCCTTGCCGCCGTAGCGTTTGCCGCCGTCGCGGAGCTCGACCGCCTCGAAGGCACCGGTGGAGGCGCCGCTGGGAACCGCAGCCCGGGCGAGGACGCCGTCGTCGAGGAGGACCTCGACCTCGACGGTGGGATTGCCGCGCGAGTCGAGGATCTCGCGGGCACCGACGGCGGTGATGACGGCCATGCGTGCGCTCCTGGGGTCGTGGGTCCGGTCCCCGGCAGCCTATCGGCGGCCTCAGGGCCCGCCCGCGGGTGTCCGCTAGCGCTCGGGCCGGCCGAGCGCTGCCAGGTCGGCGGCGAACTCGGCTGCGATCGCCCGCAGGTCCGGCACCGCGCGGTCGACCAGGTCGTCGGTCATCCGGGTCACCGGCCCCGACACCGACAGCGCCAACCGCAACGTTCCGGCGTCCAGGGCGACGGCCACGCACCTGACCCCGAGCTCCTGCTCCTCGTCGTCCACCGCAAAGCCGGTGTCACGGATCGTCGCGAGCTCGTCGTGCAGCCGGGCGACCGTGGTGATGGTGTGCGGGGTGTGGGCCGGCAGCCCGGTGCGCCCGACGAGGGCCTCGACCTGGGGGTCCGGCAGTCGGGCGAGGAGCGCTTTGCCGACCGCCGTGCCGTGGGGATGCACCCGGCGGCCGACCTCGGTGAACATCCGCATCGTGTGGCGCGACGGCACCTGCGCGACGTACACGATCCGGTCCCCGTCGAGCTGCGCGAGGTTGGCCGTCTCCCCGAGCGCGTCCACGAGCCGCGTGAGGTAGGGAAGGGCCCAGTGCGACACCATCCGGCCGGAGCGTTCCCCGAGGTGGATCATCCGGGGCCCGAGGGCGTACCGCTTGTCGGCGTCGGCGCGGACGTAGCCCAGGGACACCAGCGTCCCGACCAGCCGGTGCACGGTGCTGAGTGGCAGACCGGACCGGCGCGCCAGGGCCGAGAGCGTCATCGGCGCGTCCGCGGCCAGCACCTCCACGATCTCGAACGCCCGCCCGATCGACTGGACGGCACCCTCACCCGTCGAGGGTGGTCCGAGCTGCGAGTCCATGTGCGCGTGGCCTCCCCCGCCTCCGACGGGTCGGTTGACCCCGTCACCGCTGCGTCCTAGTCTCCTAGAGGGTAGAAGCGTACTTCCACATCGTGGAAAGGTCGTCATGCCGACGCAGGAGTCGTTCGGGCACTCCGACGAGGTCACCGGGGCGGTTCACGCCTGCGACGACCAGCCTCCGGGGCCCGAGTTCGCGATCTCCACCGACCGCCGCTGGGACGACTCGCGCGAGCAGATGCCGTGACGACCTGAGGAGAGCAGCGATGAGCGAGTCCACCGAGGCCAGGGACGTGGCTCCGGAGATCCCCCATCAGCACGTACCCCCCGTGACGTACGCCGACCTGCCGGAGCCGGCTCCGCTGCGCAGGGTCGTCGGCCCCAGCGTGCTGCTGCTGGCCGGTGCGATCGGGTCCGGCGAGTTCATCCTCTGGCCCTACATCACCACGCAGGTCGGACTGGCACTGGTCTGGTTGGTGGTCATCGGGGTCACCACGCAGTACTTCCTCAACATGGAGATCGAGCGCTACACCCTGGCTACGGGAGAGACTGCCGTCACCGGCTTCACCCGGCTGTGGAAGCCGTGGGGCGTGCTGTTCATCGTGATGGCGGTCGGCGCGTGGATGTGGCCGGGCTGGGCGACGGGCGGCACCACCACGGCGTCGTACGCGCTCGGGTTCTCCGAGGACTCCATCCCCTACATCACGATCGGCGTGCTGGTGCTCATCGGGGTCGTGCTCACGGTGTCTCCGGTGGTCTACCGCACCGTCGAGAAGATCCAGTTCTTCATGGTGGCGCTGATCGTGGTGTTCATCGTCTACGCCGCGGTCGCGCTCCTCGGCGGCGACGGCTACACGGCCCTCGGCCGGGGATTCGTCGAGGTGGACAAGATCCCCGACGCCTTCAACGGCGTGCCGATCGCGGTGCTGATGGGCGCGGTCGCGTTCGCCGGCGCCGGTGGCGTCATGAACCTGGTGCAGTCCAACTGGGTCCGCGACAAGGGGATGGGGATGGGGGCGCGGATGCCCCGCGTCGTCTCGCCCTTCACCGGCGAGGAGGTCGCGGCTCCCACCACCGGCTTCTTCTTCCAGCGCACTCCCGAGAACCTGCGCCGGTGGCAGGGCTGGTGGCGGGTGGCCGACCGGGAGCAGCAGCTCACGTTCCTGCTGATCGGTGGGGTCGCCCTCCTGGTGTTCATGACCCTGACGTTCGTCACGGTCGGGACCGGCGGCACGGCCGAGGGCCTGGACTTCATCGAGATCCAGGGTGACGCGCTGACCGCGTCGACGGGGAGCTGGCTCAGCACTCTCTTCTGGCTGATCGGGAGCGTGGTCCTCTTCTCCACCAACCTCACCGTGCTCGACATGGTGGCGCGGCTCACCGCCGACGTGCTCAAGACCGGGGCGCTGCGTGACAACCAGACGTGGAGCGAGAGCAGGCTCTACTTCGTCACGGTGTGGGGCATGATCGTCATCGGTTCGATCATCCTGCTCTCCGGCGTCGACCAGCCGCTCGTGCTGCTCGTGATCGCCTCGGCGCTCAACGGCGTGGTGATGTTCATCTACTCGTGCCTGCTCCTGAAGCTGAACCGCGGCGTCCTCCCCCGCGAGATCGGGCTGGGCGGGGTGCGGCTCGGGGCGATCGTCTGGGCGGTCCTGTTCTACGGAGTCTTCTCCGCGATCCTGCTCTGGGACCAGCTCGGCGAGCTCTTCTAGCGACCGGCCGGGGAGTATGCGACGGGTCTAGACCGGAACGGAACCCCCTTTCGGAGGATCTTTCCGAGCCCAGGAGTAGGTACAGTCACAGGGTTCGGCGTACGCAGGGGCGCGCGGACACGTGATGTGCCTGGGGGGTGACACACGATGCATGACCGGCAGCAGCGACGCCTACGCTGGGCGCAGGGGCGCGCCGACGCGCACTACCGACGCCTGTTCCGTCAGCAAGTCTGGCAGCAGCGCCGGGCGCGCCTGCGGTGGGAGGTACGACGCGCGCGGATCGAGTCGCACGGCAGGTGGCACCGACGCTCGGTCGTGATGGCGCGCCAGACGACCTACGCCCGCGACGCCGCCTCGGACCTCCTGCTGGCCGCCCGTGACGGCGCCTCGGCCGGGTCGGGTCGGATCGCTCGTGGGCTCGCCATCGCCCGACGCCCGCTGGTGGCCTCCAGGTCCACCGTGGCGGCCGCCGCCGGGCACGTGGGGCGGTCGTTGGCGGGCTCGCGGCGCCGAGCGTCGAGGGCGCCGGCGCGCCGGACCTGGCGTCCGCCCAGGCGGATCGTCCTCGGCACCGCGGTGGTGCTCCTGGCCGGCGTGGCCGGGTACGCCGGACCCCGCTCACTCGGTGAGCTGATCGGCGGCGGCGCGTCCGCCGAGGAGACGGCCCGGTCGGCGGCGGCCCTCACGAGCCACGGCGCTCGGGTCCCCGGCTTCACCCGGCCGGGCATCTTCGTCAGCGTCGGCGTCACCGATGCCGGCAGGCTGGAGGTGTCCGAGCACGCACGCACGGGGAAGTCCGTCGTGGAGCTGTCGATCACACCGCCGCCGGCGCTCAGGGGCTCCCCACGACGACTGCCGTGGCTGGAGGGCGTGCGGGTCATCGCCGACGGCCGGCCGATCGAGGGGGTGCCGCCCACAGTCGAGGTGACCACGGTGGTGCCCCTGGTCCAGCCGGCGACCGTGATCGAGCTGCACTACCGGGTCGTCGACGCCTCGGCGCGCAGCAAGACCTCGGCCCGCGGCCGCGCGACGGTCTCGTTGCGACCCGCGCTGGCGTCGACGTTGAGTGACTCACGCGCGATGATCGAGGTGCACGGCACCAGGGTGCACAGCCTGATGTGCGTCGACCTGCCCCCGAAGCAGCAGCGCTGCGGCGTCGACCGCGCCGACGGCTGGCGCACCCAGCGCCTCGACAGCTCGTCGTCGGCGGTGGTCGCGCTGGTCGACCTCCCCAAGGTGACCGCCTGACGCGTCAGAGCAGCCGGCGGACCGCGTCGCGCAGGGCTTGCTCGGGATCGGTTCCCTCGGCGCGAGCCTCGATGACCAGCGCGAGCAGCCGGTCCCCCAGGTCGCGATCCGGTGGAAGATCGTCGAGCACCTGGCGGGTCGAGACGCGGCCGAGCCGGTCGAGCACCTTGTCGGCGTACAGCAGCGCGGGCAGCCCGGGTGGCAGCCCGTCGGTCACCGAGGCCCGCTGCTTCTCGTCGGCCTTGCGGGCCTCCCACAGCTCGTTGACCGCGGCGGGGTCGAGGTCGGCGCCGGCCTCGTCGCCGAAGACGTGCGGGTTGCGTCGGTACATCTTCTCGGTGATGTCGCGCGCGACGTCGGCGGTCGTGAAGTCGCCGGCCTCCTCGGCGATCGCGGTGTGCAGGAAGACCTGCAGGAGCAGGTCGCCGAGCTCCTCGCGCAGGTGATCGACGTCGCCGGTGTCGAGCGCCTCGAGCGTCTCGTGGGTCTCCTCGAGCAGGTAGCGCGCGAGCGACCGGTGGGTCTGGGCGGCCTTCCAGGGGCACTCGGCCCGGAGCCGGCGCATCACCCGGAGGAATTCCAGGACCGTCTCGTCGGCCGACTCGGTGCCCTCCCCGGTCATGGGTCGGTCGAGCCGTCAGCGCCCGCAGCGCTGCGCGTCGGTGAGCTGCCGCGCCGCTACGGCGTCCGGCTCCTCCGCGAGGCCTGCTTTCGCCTTCTCGCTCACCGCGAAGGACAGCGACCGGTCGGCGGTGCTGATCGTGCCGTCCTTGATGACGGTGTTGAGGGCCGGGTCGAACTCGACGCCGTTCTCGGCGATCCAGGCCTCGAACTCCTCGGTGCCGGCGGCGACGAAGTCCTCGTACTCGCCGTCGCCGTCGAGCACCACCTCGCCGACCGCGGCCTGCACCGCCTCGACGTAGCCCGGCGCCGACTCGACCTCGATCACGGAGTCGCGCAGGTCCTCGGGCACCGCGGAGACGCCCTGCCTCAGGTCGGAGAGCGACTGGAGGTACTGGTCGCTGTCGGCCGTGACGCCGTACTCCTCGGCGACCTGGTCGGACACCGACCGGAGCGCCAGCGTGCCGGCGATGCCACCTCGGAGGTAGCCGTGCGGGATGGTCTCGGCCTGACCCTCGAGCTGCGGCTCGATGGCGGAGCAGAAGTCGGTGCTGACCTCGTCGATCCGGGCGAGGGAGATCGTCTCGTCGCCCACCTCGACCCCGGTCCCCGGCTGGATCGCGCCGCATCCGGTGAGGGTGAGGGCGGCCAGGGCCGTCACGGCGCCCAGGATGCGGGACTTGCTCACGACTGCTGCTCCTTCGGGTCGATCACCGCGTCGATGACGGTGCGGGCCCATTCAAGCAGGGCCACTCCGTCGAGCGGACGCCCCGTGTGTCCGGGCGTCCCCGGCCTGGGGACCAGCACGGTGTCGAGCTGGGCCTTGACGATGCTCTTGGGGTAGAGCCGCTGCAGCCGCACCACGCGCGACTCTGGAAGGCTGACCGGCGCGAACCGCACGTTGCGGCCGGCGATCGTCACCTCGCCGATCCCGGCCTGCCGGGCCCTCGCGCGGAACCGCGCGACGAGCAGCAGGGCCGCGACCGGCTGCGGCGGCTCGCCGTACCGGTCGACGAGCTCCTCACGCAGCAGGTCGACGTCCTCGTCGGCCCGAACCTCGGCCAACCGCTTGTACATCTCCAGCCGCAGCCGCTCGCTCGGGATGTAGTCGTGGGGCAGGTGGGCGTCGACGGGCAGCTCGATCCGGACCTCGCGCAGCTCGGGCTCGCCCTCCCCCTTGAACTCCTGGACGGCGTCGCCGACGAGCCGCACGTAGAGGTCGAAGCCGACGTCGGCGATGTGGCCGGACTGCTCGCCGCCGAGCAGGTTGCCCGCGCCGCGGATCTCGAGGTCTTTCATCGCGATCGCCATGCCGCCACCGAGGTCGGAGTGCTGGGCCAGCGTCGCGAGCCGTTCGTGCGCGGTCTCGGTCAGCGGCTTGTCGGCCGGGTAGAGGAAGTAGCCGTACGCGCGCTCGCGGCTGCGGCCGACGCGGCCTCGGAGCTGGTGGAGCTGGGAGAGGCCGAGCGTGTCGGCCCGCTCGATGATCATCGTGTTGGCATTGGAGACGTCGAGCCCGGACTCGACGATCGTGGTGCACACCAGGACGTCGAAGCGCTTCTCCCAGAAGTCGAGCATCACCCGCTCGAGCTGGTGCTCCCCCATCTGGCCGTGGGCGGTGGCGATCCGCGCCTCCGGCACCAGCTCCTTGAGCCGGGCGGCTGCCCTCTCGATCGAGCTGACACGGTTGTGGATGTAGAAGACCTGGCCGTCGCGCAGCAGCTCACGTCGGATCGCCGCCGTGACCTGCTTGTCGTCGTAGGCGCCGACGTAGGTGAGGACCGGGTGCCGCTCCTCGGGCGGGGTGGTGATCGTGGACATCTCCCGGATGCCGGTGACAGCCATCTCCAGTGTCCGCGGGATCGGCGTCGCGCTCATCGACAGCACGTCCACGCTCGTGCGCAGCCGCTTCATCTGCTCCTTGTGCTCGACGCCGAAGCGCTGCTCCTCGTCGACCACGATCAGGCCGAGGTCCTTGACCCGGATGTCGGGGTTGAGGAGCCGATGGGTGCCGATCACGATGTCGACCGAGCCGTCGGCCAGCCCGGCCACGACCGCGCGGGCCTCGGTGTCGGTCTGGAACCGCGACAGCGGCTTCACGTTGACGGGGAAGCCGCTCATCCGCTCGGTGAACGTCGAGAGGTGCTGGGTCACCAAGAGCGTCGTCGGTACCAGGACGGCGACCTGCTTGCCGTCCTGGACCGCCTTGAACGCCGCGCGCACCGCGATCTCGGTCTTGCCGTAGCCGACGTCGCCGCACACCAGCCGGTCCATCGGGACCCGGCGCATCATGTCGCCCTTGACCTCGTCGACCGTGCTGAGCTGGTCAGGGGTCTCGTGGAACGGGAACGCGTCCTCGAGCTCGCGCTGCCACGGGGTGTCGGGGCCGAAGACGTGACCCTGGGTGGCCTGGCGGGCGGCGTACAGCTTGATCAGCTCGGCGGCGATCTCGCGGACGGCCTTGCGGGCCCGGTTCTTCCGCTTGGACCAGTCGGCGCCGCCGAGCCGGTCCAGCGACGGCTGCTCGCCGCCGACGTAGCGGGTGACCTGGTCGAGCGCGTCGGCCGGGACGAAGAGCCGGTCTGGCGGTCCACCACGCTTGGAGGAGCCGTACTCGAGGACGAGGTACTCGCGCACCGCGCCCTGCACCTCGCGCTGCTTCATCTCCACGAACCGGCCGACGCCGTGCTGCTCGTGGACGACGTAGTCGCCGGCCACCAGCTCGAGCGGGTCGATCTGCCGCTTCCGGCGCGCGGGCATCTTGCGCATGTCGCGGGTGGAGGACTTCTGACCGGAGAGGTCGTCGCCGGTGAGCACCACGAGCCGGGTGCTCGAGTCGACGAACCCGTGGTCGAGCGCGCCCGTCGTCACCGTCACGACGTCGGTGCGGGGCTGGAGGTCGGCGGGCTCGACGAGGGCCGCGGGTACGTCGTGGTCGGCGAGCACCTCCACGAGGCGCTGTGCCGGCCCGTGACCGGGGTGGACGACGACGACCCGCTGCTGGTCGGCGAGCCAGCCGCGGATGTCGGCGACGGCCTGCTCGAGGTCGCCGCGGTAGGACTCCGCAGTGCGGGCGGGGAGCGCCCGCGACTCGACGGCACCGGCGTCGCCGCCCATCACTCCCTCGATCCCGAACGGGCTCACGCTCCACCAGGCCCGGCCCTCGGTGAGGACATGCTGCCGGACGTCGGCCAGGTCACGGTAGGACGCGGCGCCGAGGTCGATCGGCGCCGTGCCCCCGGAGGCGGCGGCGGCCCAGCTGGCGCCCAGGAACTCCTCGCTGGTGGCGACCAGGTCGTGGGCCCGCGAGCGCACCCGTTCGGGGTCGAGCACGAGGACGTGGGAGTCGTCGGGGAGCAGGTCGACCAGGAGCTCCATCTCGTCGACGAGCACCGGCGCGAGCGACTCCATGCCCTCGACGGCGATGCCGGCGGCGATCTTGTCGGTCAGCTCGAGCAGCTGCGGGTGGGCCTGGCCGAGCGCGGCCGCCCGCCGTCGTACGTCGTCGGTGAGGAGCAGCTCGCGGCACGGCGGCGCCCAGAGCCGCTCGACCGGCTCCAGGGTGCGCTGGTCGGCCACCGCGAAGCTGCGGATCTCCTCGACGTCGTCGCCCCAGAGCTCCACCCGCACCGGGTGCTCGTCGGTGGGCGGGAAGACGTCGACGATGCCCCCGCGGACCGCGAACTCGCCGCGCTTCTCGACGAGGTCGACGCGCGAGTACGCCGCGTCGCTGAGCCGTTGCACGACGTCCTCGAGCGGCGCGCTGTCGCCGGGGGCGAGCTCGACCGGCGCCAGGTCACCGAGGCCGGGTACCTGGGGCTGGAGGACCGAACGGACTGGTGCGACCACGACCTGGAGCGGCCCGTGGACGCCGCTCGCGTCGGGGTGACGCAGCCTCCGCAGCACCGCGAGGCGCCGCCCGACCGTGTCGCTGCGAGGACTCAGGCGTTCGTGCGGGAGCGTCTCCCAGCTCGGGAACATCGCCACCGCGTCGGGGCTCAGCAGGTCACCGAGGGCTGCCACGAGGTCCTCGGCCTCACGGGTCGTCGGGGTGACGGCCAGCACCGTGCGCTGCTGCTGGGCGAGCCCGGCCACGACGAACGGTCGCAGGCCCGCTGGTCCCGTGAGGTCGAGCGCGGGGAGGACGGCGCCCTTCGCGTCGGCCATCGCCTGGGCGAGGACCGGCTCGGTGAGGACGGCGTCGGTCAGGCCGGTGAGGCTCACGGGTTCCTCTCGGACGGGACGGTCGGGCACGCAGGCAGCCCCCGACCGGGCGCGGTAGGGGGTGCGGGGTCGAGTCTACGGTGGCGGGATGGACGGTCGCGTCGCATCGACGCTGACCCTCCGGCTGCGTCCGTCGTGGTGGGGAGCTCGTTACGGTCTTGTTGGTCTGGACCGGCCTTGCGGGGGCTCTTCGAGTGGTGCGGGGGACGCACGCCGCTCGGACCCACCATCGTCGGCTCCGTGAACGGGACGCCGTCGACCGCCTCGTGGGTCCACATCGACAGCTGAGGCTCGCAGTCAGCCCGCGGCGCCCGTCGCCGGGTCGTCCCACCCCGAGGTGAACCAGGTGGCGACACCCGTGTCGGGGTCGTAAGCCGGACGGCTGATCGTGCCGATGTTGCCGCCGTAGACGTGGATCCCGACGGTGGGCTCGTCACCCTCTGCCACCACGGCGTGGACGTCGTCGTCGGTCGTGCAGCACACCGTGACCTGGCCGCGCGTCCACACCTGCTCGGGCGCCGGGACGAGCGCCCCCACCGCGCCGGCCTCGGGCTTGAGGTAGCGGACCTCACGCTCGGCTCCCGAGTAGATACCGACCACACCCCAGGTCTCGTGACCGTGCACCGGGGTGCGCTGGCCCATGTTCCACACGACGGACGCGAGGCACCAGCGGTCGTCGGGCGAGACGTACAGGGGGTACGTCAGGTGGCGGTCAGGTGAGGGTCGGACGAACGCCGGCGGCAGCCGGTAGCCGCCGGTCAGCAGGGCGGACAGCAGCGGCGCGATCCGCTCGGTGAGCTCGTACTGGTCGTCGGTGTCGTCGACGACGAGCTGCACGTCGTGGATGAACTCCTGGAGAGCGTCGCGTCCCATCGCGGTCACGACCCCTCGTGCAGCACGCGGTAGGTCACGTGCGTGACTTTGGGTGCCGACCGCGCGCTCACCTGCTCGAGGTTCAGCGGCGGGACACCATCGAACAGGCGGGTGCCCGCGCCGAGCGTGAACGGCACGATGTGCAGTCGCAGCTCGTCGACCATCCCGGCGGCGAGGTACTGGTTGATGGTCGACGCACCGCCGTGTACCGAGATGACGCCGTCGCTCACCGCCTCGCGAGCCTGGGCCATCGCCGACTCGATCCCGTCGGTCACGAAGTGGAACGTCGTACCGCCCTCCATCGGCTGGGGGTCGCGCGCGTGATGGGTCAGCACGAACACCGGGCCGTGGTACGGCGGGTCGTCACCCCACCAGCCGTTCCACTCCCGGTCCCACTCGCCGCGGACCGGGCCGAACATGTTGCGGCCCATGATGAACACGTCCGCCGCTGCGAGCAGGGCGGCTTCCTCCTCGTTCCCGTCGCGGTCGTCGAACGCCCAGGCGTGCAGCCGGTCCCCCCAGCCGTCGCCGCCGTCCTCGCCGAACGGGCGTTGCTCGGTCTGCTCGAGGCCGGCCGCGTAGCCGTCGGCCGTGATGGTCAGGTTGCTGATGACCTTGCTCATGTCGTCCTCCGCTGGTCGGTTGCTCGGCGGCCGGTCCGCCGACCTGCCTCTCCCCTCAGCGTGGCGCTCGCGATTCATTACGTCTAATGCCAAATTCACTCGACACCCATTGATAATCTTGATCTGTGAACCTGGTGCACCTCGCCGTCCTGGCTGCCGTGGCACGACACGGGTCGGTGACCGAGGCGGCCAAGGAGCTGCACTACTCCCAGCCGTCGGTGAGCCACCACCTGTCCCGGCTGGAGGCCGCTGTCGGGGTCAAGCTGATCCAGCGGGTCGGGCGGGGGATCCGCCTGACGCCCGAGGGTCAGCTGCTGGCCAACCGGGCCAACGAGATCCTGGGACGCGTCGACGCGGCGGCCAGCGAGCTCGCGGCCCAGGTCGGCCTGCAGTCCGGACGGGTCCGGGTGGCCGCGAACGCGTCCGCGCTGAGCACCATCGTGACCAGGGCGGCCGGCCTGGTGGCCGAGGCGCATCCCGGGCTCGAGCTGGTCGTCTACGACCGTCACCCCGTCGAAGCACTGGAGATGCTGCGTCACAGCGAGATCGACGTCGCCCTCGTCTTCCGCTACGCCGATGCCCCGGTCGAGGACGACGGCTTCCGCCTGGCCCACATCGGCAACGACCGGATCCACCTGCTCAGCCGACGTCCCGACGACACCGTCGCCGACCACCGCGACTCCCCCTGGATCGGCGGCTGCGCACGGTGCCAGGAGGAGCTGATCGCCATGTGCCACCGCGAAGGCTTCGATCCACGCATCGCCTCACACAGCGACGACATCGTGGTCGTGCAGGCGCTCGTCGCCGCAGGCGTCGGTGTGACCACGCAGCCCGGCCTCGCCCTGATGGCCCACCAGCGCCCCGACATCTACACCACCGAGATCGCCCACTCCCCCCGGCAGCTCTTCGCCGTCACGTATGGCGAGCCGCCGGATCCACCCGCGTCGGCTGCCTTGATCGCGGCCCTCCACGAGTCGGCCCGCGAACTGGGTCTCCAGTAGCTCAGGGCTCCAGCCGCTGCTCGATGCTGGTGCGCGGGTCGTCGTCATCGAGCCACGCCCGGTCGAAGCCGGGGCCGCCGTGCAGCACCGCGTCGACATAGAGGTAGTCGAGGAGCCGGCGGAGGACAGTCACCGCGTCACCGTGCCAGCGGCACCCCTGGCGCGCCGCCATACCGAACGGAGGGGCTACCGGCACTGATCAGTCGGTGCCGTGACGGCGCACGAACTCGAGGATCTGCTCGGCGAGCTCCGGCCGGCACACGACCAGGTCGGGCAGCGAGGTGTCCGCCTCGTTGTAGACCAGCCGCGACCCGTCGACCCGCGAGCAGTGGAGACCGGCCGCGCGCGCCACGACGACCGGGGCGGCGTTGTCCCACTGGTACTGGCCACCCGCGTGCACGTAGGCGTCGGCGACGTCGCGGACCACGCTCATCACCTTCACGCCGGCCGACCCCATCGGGACCAGCTCGGCGTCGATCTCCTCGGCGAGCGCCTGCACGAACGCCGGGGGCCGGGTGCGCGAGACGGCGATCCGCGGCCGGCTGCTGGTGCGCGCCGGCACCTCGGCCGGCGTTCCGGTGTCGAAGGTCTCTCCCAGCGCGGGCTGCGCCACGGCGCCGGCGGTGAGGTCGCCGGCCGAGCGCTCCCAGAGCGCCACGTGCACGGCCCAGTCGTCGCGCGGCGGTTCGGAGAACTCGCGGGTGCCGTCCAGCGGGTCGATGATCCAGACCCGGTCGGCCTCGAGCCGCGACTGGTCGTCACGCGCCTCCTCGCTGAGCACGTGGTCGCCGGGCCGGTGCTCCGCGAGCAGCCCGGCGAGCAGCTCCTGCGCCGCGGCGTCCCCGGCGTCCTTGAGGGCCTTGCCCTCGAGCCCGAGCTGTCGCACCTCGAGGAGCCGGACGCCGGCGGCCTCGGCTGCGAAGACGGAGAACTCGTGGTCGTCCATGGCCCGGGAGGCCTCTGCGCTCGTCACGCCGTCAACCCTAGTGCGGCGCCTCCGCGCGGTCAGGCCGAGGTGCGCTTGAGCAGCGACAGCCGGGGCCGCAGCGTCACGTCGGTGCGTACGCCGAGCAGCCGCCAGGCCTGCCACCAGATCAGTCCGTAGGTGGCGGCCGCGACGAGCGCGGCGCTCGCGGCCAGCCCGACCGGGCCCCAGAGGATCGCGGCGGTGAACCCGAGCGCCAGCCGGGCCACGACCGACCCGGTCTGGATCGCCGCGACGATCCCCTCCCGGTGGGACATGGTGAGGGCGGTCCCGGCCAGCCCGACCACGACGTTCGCGAGCCCGCCCAGGGTGAGCACGACGAGCGGCGCCGCCGCGTCGCGGAACGGCTCGCCCAGCACCAGGGCCAGCACGGCACCCGGGGCGACCAGCATCGGGATCCACACGAACGACGTCACGACGCCGGCCGCGGTCGCGCCGGTGCGCAGCACCGACTGCAGGTCGGCGGTCCTCCCCCGGTCGAGCATCCGCGCGGCGACCGGTGCGAAGACCACCTGGATCGCGGTCATCGGGATCGCGAGCAGCAGCGAGAGCCGCTGCGCCGCGGAGTAGTGGGACGCGTCGACCGCGTCGAACACGAGGCCGGCCACCCACAGCTCGACGGTCATCGCGGCGTACACCGCGAGCTGGTTGACGGCGAACCGCCAGTTGCGGCGCACCGAGTCGCGCGCGGCCGCCCACAGCAGGGTCCGGCCCGGGACGTGGGCCCAGCGCCGGTTGACCATCATGCCCGCGGCGAGGACCGGTCCGGCGAACCCGACGGCCATCGCCGCGAGCGCGCCGGTGAGGCCGGTCTCGGGCAGGACGAGCCAGACGAGCAGCAGGGCCACCGCCTGACCGCAGGCGACCAAGCCACCGCCCGAACGGCCCTCCAGCAGGCTCGCGAACCGGATGGCACCCAGTCCGCGGAGCAGGTTGGCCCAGAGCTTCTGCACGCCGCCGAGCCAGACGAGGCCGGCGAACCCGGCCCCGGCGACGATCCGGGTGGCGGTGGTCTCGCCGGTGATGAGGCTCATGACGAGGCCCGAGACCGCGGCGGCCAGCGGGAGCGTCAGCAGCAGGGCGACCCGGACGTCCGACCGGAGCCGGGCCAGCCGCTCGGGGTCGTCGGTCTGCCCCATGACCGCCGCCTCGCGCAGTCCGCCGCGGTGGGCGCCGAGCAGGCCGAGCTGCCCGATGACCAGTGACGTGGTCACTGCGATCACGAAGTAGCCGTACTCGGCGGTGCCCAGCCACCGGCTCGAGACGGCGTTGATGATGAGGTAGCCGACGAGGGCCAGCCCGTACGCCGCCGCGAACCAGACCAGCGCCCGTGCCACGGACATCGCGGTGGGTCGCGTCATACGGTCGTGCCCGCGGGGGCGTTGCCCCGAGCCTCGGCGGGCTTTCCCTCGCGCAGGAAGGCTCGGTAGGCGAGGAACCCGGCCACGACTCCCAGGGCGACCCACTGCACCGGTGGGATGAGGCCTCCCCCGGCCGTGAAGAGCCGGACGACGGGCAGCGCCAGCATGGCCGTGACCGGCAGCATCCAGGGCGGCTCCTGGGGCAGCGTGAAGGCGAGCGCGATGAAGAGCCCGCACACGATGACCACCACGACCAGGGCGGCCAGGGACGCGACGATGCCGGCGCGTAGCCAGGTGTCGATCACGAAGTTGTGGGAGCTCGCGGACTTCGTCGACACCCCGCCGGTCGCGAGGCTGCGGCCCAGGTTGTCGTAGGCCTGCTGGAGCAGGTTGTCGCGGGCCTCGTAGGAGCCGGTGTCCTGCGTGAAGCGGATCCACAGCACCTGCAGCACACCGACGGCGGCGAGCAGGCCGCCGGTGCCGATCATCAGGATGCCCGCGCCGGCGCCGCGCGGCGTCACCCGGCCGACCAGCAGCTGGCGCAGCAGTCCGAGCAGCGGCCACACCGCGAGTGCGAGGATCACCGAGCGGCTCATGGACAACAGCACCAGCAACACGGCCAGCCCCTGGCCCAGCAGGTACGTCGTCGACTGCAGCCGGGTCGCGAACGGGCGCATCTGCCGGCACGCCGACGACAGGCACAACGACACCAGGAGCGCCCCGAAGACCTCGTGACGGATGTTGCCCATCACGGACTCCTCGGCGAGCCCGAAGCCGCCGAACGCCGAGCGGAACAGCTCGCGCTGCAGGATCTGCGGGTCGGCGGAGGTGACCGTGCGGGCGAAGACCTCCACCGCGTTGACGCCGTTGGCGGCCATCGAGAAGGACATGGCGCCCACCAGCGCGACCAAGCAGACCCAGGTCGACCACCGCAGCAGCTCGACCCCGCGATGGTGGGGGTCGCGGAGGATCGCCAGCACCGCCACGCCGACCGCGACGAACGCGACGAGCAGGAGCATCTGCTCGGCCGGTTGCCGCACTCCGAACGAGTGGTAGCGGTTGGCGAAGACCCAGATCACGGTCAGCGCGAAGTTGGCGACGACGAAGGGCTCGGTCAGCCGGATCACCCGCGACACGAGGTGGCCGCGGTGGGTGGACAGCACCAGGACGGCGAAGACGAGGATCGCCGCCAGGTGGAGGCGGAGGCCGGCGCCTACGACGAACCACTGCAGCGGCAGGAGGGCCGTCAGGGCCAGCATCACCCAGCGCACCCAGGACCACCTCCCCCTTCGCACACGGTTCTGCCCTTTGCCCGCGATCGCCGTGGCCGGTCACCTACGATGGGCCCGGCCGGTCCGGCACATTCTGACACGCACGTGGGTTCAGCCGGACTACAACGGGAGCAGATGAGGGGGACTGCCTCGACCATGAGTCAAGTCACGGACACCGACGTCACGCGTCTCAGCGACCACGTCGCGATCCTGCGGCGGCAGTGGCGGATCGCGCTCGCGCTGCTGATCCTGGGAGCCGCCGCAGGCTTCGGGCTCAGCCTGCGCCAGGAGACCGTCTACGGCGCCGAGTCCCGGCTGCTGCTCGAGCCGACCTCGACCGAGAGCACGACCGGTCGGATGGACCCGACCGAGGTGTCGACCCTCGCCCAGCTGGTCGAGTCCGCCCGGATCGCCGACCGGGTCATCGACGACCTCGAGCTCGACGTCTCCGCGGAGGAGCTGCTGGCCTCGGTGACGGTGACCGCCGTCGAGCAGACCCGGGTGGTCACGATCGAGACGCTGCGGCCCACTGCCCAGGAGGCGGCCGACGTCGCCAACAGCTTTGCGACCCAGTACATCGACTACCAGATCGATGCCGCCGCGAACGTGGCGAGCCAGACCGTCAGCCGGCTGAGCGAGCTGATCGCAGCCGTCGATCGGGAGCTCTCCGAGGTCCGAGCCGACCTGGACGCTGCCGACAACGAGACCGACACCGAGGAGCTCCAGGCGCAGATCGACAGCCTCTTGATCCGGCAGGCCGAGCTCAACACGGAGATCGCGCTGAGCTCGACCGCTGGTTTGTCGCAGCGCATTGGCGGGGTGCTCCTGCGCGACGCGGCCGTGCCCCGGGCACCGGCGGAGCCCAAGCCGACCCGCGCGGCGATGCTCGGCGGCGTGATCGGGCTGATCCTGGGCGCCGTCCTGGGCTACGGCCGCGACCGGCTCGACGACCGGATCCGCGACGAGACGAGGCTCAAGACGCTGCTCGGTGAGGTGCCGGTCCTCGGCCGGATCCCGCTCGACGCGCGGCGGCAGCCGAGCCGACCGGTGGCCCTCGTGGAGCCCCGCTCCCCGGTCAGCGAGGCCTTCCGCGCCCTGAACACCAACCTCCGGTTCCTGGCGGCCGCTCGGTCGCAGCACCGGACCGGGGACCTCGGCGAGATCCTCGTCGTCACGTCCGCGTTGCCGGCCGAGGGAAAGACCACGGTGGCCAGCAACCTCGCGGTGACGGCTGCTCGGACCGGGCTCCGGGTGCTGCTGGTCGATGCCGACCTGCGCAAGCCGTCCATCAGCCAGCAGTTCGGCGTGGAGACCCCCCGCGGACTCGCCCACCTGCTCGCCGGGCAGAAGCTGAAGGTCCGGGTCGACACCGCCGAGCCGAACCTGCGGATCGTCGGCGCCGGCACCGTCCCGCCCAACCCGGCCGAGCTGCTCGCGTCGCCCCGCGCCGCCGCGATCTGGCAGCAGCTGCGGCAGCAGGCCGACCTGGTCGTCGTCGACACCCCGCCGGTGCTCAACGTCGCCGACGCCCTGGAGATCACCCACCATGCGGACTGGGTGCTGCTCACCGTGCGCAGCCGACAGAGCCGTGAGCACCAGCTGCTCGGCGCCCTGGAGCGGCTGCATCGTGTGGGGTCCCCCATCACGGGCGTCGTGTGGTCGGGCCTGGTCGGTGACGAGCAGACCTACTACGGGTACGGCGAGCACCCGGACTCCGACGACCTCACCTAGTCCGGGGCGGGGCCGAACAACGCGCCGCCGAGCAGGGTGGCCGAGCGCTCGAGCTCGCCCAGCAGCCGGGCGCAGGCCGTACGGCGCATCCGGGCCGGGTCCGGTGTGTCGTCGTCGCCCGGGTCGACGTACCCGCGCATCCGGTGGAGCCGGGTCATCACGAGCGAGCTCCCTGACCACTGGGGGTCCCATCGCGGGCTGCTCACCAGGCGGGTCGCCTCGCGGACGGTGAAGACGCGGCTGACGCGGTCGGGCAGCTCGTTGACGACCCGTACCCGCTGGGACGCCTCGAAGACGAACGTGACCTCAGCGGTCCTGACGTCGCCCGGGTCAAAGGGCCGCGACCGGTGCTCGAGCCGACCGTGCCGCCGCCGGTCCCACGCGTGCGACATCGCAGGGAGCAGCACCGCGCCGGGTCTCGCCTCCAGGCCACTGCTGATGATCCGCACGTCGAGACCGCGGTCGGCGGCCTGCTCCCGGAGCAACTCAGCGAACACGGGGCTGCGGGCCTGGTTGGCCCGGCACACCACCAGGACGCTGGCTACCACCCGTAGTCCTCACCCAGCAGCTCCGCCAGCTCCCGGTTGTAGGGCTCGTAGTACGCGGTCAGCCGCGCCCTCGTCGCGGGGTCGATCGGGGGGTTGCCCGAGCGGACGTTGCGCTCCTCCAGCACTACCTGGTGGTGGTCGAGCCCGAGGTGGTCCTCGATCCTCCAGAACGTCTTGTCCGGTTCTCGTTTGAGCGCCTCCAGCGGCAGCACCAGCAGCTGCTCGCGGTCGAACCGGTCGAAGTAGCGCCGCAGCTGCTCGGCGTAGTGACCGCGCGCGAGGTAGGTGTGGTGGTCGTGCGAGAAGCTGTAGTGACCCGGCGTGGCCAGCCACTCGTCGGTGACCCCGGTGAGCCGCGACTCCTCGGCGTCGAGCGCCGCCTCGAACGTCGGCAGCGTCTCGGTGCCGGCGACGACCCGGTCGTAGTAGTTGGAGTGCGCACGCGACACCGGCTCGCGGAGCACCGCGACCATGCGCACGGCGGGCGCGGTCTCGGCGATCCGGTCGGCGGCCGCCGGGTGGAACAGGTAGTACGGCGACGCCTCGCCCACCAGCGACCTGCCCACCTCCCCCACGTGGCGCGCCCGCGCGGCCTCGGTCGGGAAGTGCGAGCGGTACCACGAGGGTCCGCGGTGGTAGTTGATGTCGAAGTAGTGGGGGCTCTTGTGACGCTGGAACCGCGGGAACATCGGCACCACCTGCGGGTGCTGCACCAGCCAGTTCGCGACCGACGTGGTCCCGCCCTTCTTGGTGCCGATGACCAGGAAGTCCGGCAGCGGACGCCGTGAGGCGGTCCTCGTACCGACGAACCGGGCTACACCCTTGGCCGTGCCCGCCGCCGGTCCCGGCAGCGTCTTGCGTGCCAGGTTGCTGACTCGCGACCGCCTCATACCGCCGATCGGCTGCTCCATGTGCCTCTCCCCCGTTACGCTCCGGCAGTCGGTTGGTGCGCGTCTCGCGCACCGACCACGGACGCCGCCGCGCCACACCTCGTGGCTCGACTCTAAACTGTCCGCGCGAGAACTATCTCGCACGGTTGCGCACTCAGGGGGAGAAGTGGCCGGACCCGCAGTGATCGGCCCCGACGTGGTCGTCGCCGGTGCTGCCCGCTCAGGGACGTCGTTCCTGTCCGCCCTGCTCGCCACCCACCCCTGCATCGACCCCGGCGCGGTGAAGGAGTCCAACTACTTCAGCCGCGAGTACGACCGCGGGCCCGCGTGGTACGCCGGGCTCTACTCGGCCCCTCGCCCCGGCCTGCTCCGCCTCGACGGCAGCATGTCCTACACGTTCGCGCACTTCCCCGAGGCGATCCCGAGGCTCGCGGCCGACGCCGGTCACGCGGTGGTGGTCTACGCCGTCCGGCACCCGATCGCCCGCCTGATCTCGCACTACCAGCTGCACCGCGACTACTTCACCAACGAACCGGCGCAGACCCTGGGCGAGGCCCTCACCTTCTCCGACGTCTACAGCGGCGCGAGTGACTATGGGCGGTGGTGGCGGTCCCTGACGGAGCACTTCGCTCCCGAGCGCCTGCTCCTGGTGCCGTTCTCGGTCCTCAAGGACGACCCACGCGCCGTGGCCGGCCTCGTGTGCGAGGCGGCAGGGCTCGACCCCGCCCAGCTCGGCGAGCCCGACGACGCGAACGCCCACCGCAACGCGGTCGTCGCCTACCGCCATCCGCTCGTGCGCGTCGCTCGTCGCTCCGTACGCCGAGCCGGGCTGTACCCGTGGCTGCGACGCACCGCGGGCAGCGAGCGGATCCGACGACTGCGCTCGGCGCTGACCCGACCGGTGGCTGCGGAGCGCCTGGACGACGCCCTCGCCACCTGCAGTACCGATCAGCTCGAGCAGCTGCAACGGCTGTACGACGACGCGCGGCTGGCCGTGCGCCAGGCACTGGTCGAGCAGGATCAGCGCCGCGGTCTCGCGTGGGCCGATGAATGGGACGAGGAGTGCCCCGAGGTACGGCTGCCCGGAGTCACTGCATGAGCGGACGCTCGACGCGCGGGCAGCTCCAGGATCGGCTCCGCACGGTGTGGCCCGAGCCCATCGAGATCGGCCTCAGCAGGATGCCGCGCCGCGCCAAGGAGGGTGGCGAGGAGTACCTCGTGCTGCCCACGATGTCCCACCCGGTCCTGCTCGTGCCGGCGACGTCCCCGCGTGCCGCCAGCGCGTTGGCCCGCTCGGACGACGGGCAGCGGTCACCCGTCGTCACGCGGGCGCTCCAACGCGCCCATGGTCGGGGGATCCTGTGCCGGGTGCCGGGGATCGCCCGCGTGGCCGTCCCTGACACCGAGGGTCTGGTCGCCACCGTGCGCCGGCTGGTGCCCGACGCCGATGCGGTCGTGATCCGGCTCGGGCGGCGCCGGCACGGGCGGGCGGTCGTGCTGCAGGCGCTCGACGCCGACGGTCGCACCCTCGCCTACGCCAAGTGCGCGCGCGCCGCCGGCGTCGACCGGCTCCGCGTCGAGCGCGACCGGTTGCACGAGCTCGCCGACCGGCCGGTCCCCGGCATCTCGCCGCCGCCGGTCCTCGGCTGGGTGGTCGAGGACGGCGCCGCCGTCTTGTGCATCGGCGCACTCCTGCCCGGCGCCCGACCGGGGTCGGGCGGCGTCCCGCTCGCGGCGATGCACGCCCTCGCCGCCAGGTCGGGTCCGCCGGTGGAGCGGAGCCTCGCGGAGCACCCGCTCGTCCAGCGGCTGTCGCGCGAGGCGGCGGCGCTGGCGCAGGTGACGCCGGACGCCGCCTGGATCCTGGACCACCTCGACCGGTTGGTGGAGACACACGGAGACTTGGCCGTGACGGGCGCGGCGTGGCACGGCGACTGGGTGCCGTGGAACATGGTCCGCGACGGCGAGGACGTGCTGCTCTGGGACTGGGAGCACTACGAGGACGACGTCGTGCTCGGCTTCGACCACCTGCACTACCTCGCCCAGACCCGACGCCTGCGCGACGGGACCGACAGCGCGGCCGAGGACGCCTGGCTGGCGGACGCCCGCCGCGTGCTGGCCACCGAGTGGGCGCTGACGGAGCCCCAGGCCGAGGCCACCATCGCGTGCTACCTGGCCGCGATCAACCTGCGCTTCGTCACGGATCGGCTCGACGACCCGGCCGGCCCCACCCACCGTCGAGGCTGGGCCCAGCCGCTGGTCGAGCGACTGGCGGGGAAGTCCTCATGAGCGCCGCTGACCTGACCGTGCTCCACGTGAGCGAGGTGACCTGGGGCGGCGTCGTCACCCTGGTCGACCACTTCACGGCCGAGCAGGTGGCCACCGGCCACGACGTCCACCTGCTCGTGCCCGACAGCTATCCGACCGACGCCGACGGGGTGGCCCGGCACTCCTGGCCCGTACGTCGCGGCCGGCCCGACGGCTACCCACGAGCGATCCGCGACCTGCGTCGAGTGGTCCGCGACGTACGACCCGACGTGATCCACCTCCACTCCTTCGTCGCCGGCCAGCTGGGGCGCGCCCCGCTCGCCTTGCGCGGGCTGGACGTCCCGGTCGTCTACCAGGCGCACGCGTGGTCCGACCGGCTCTTCCCGCGGGCGGCGGCCGCGGCGGCCGTCCGGCTCGCGGAGCGGACCGCCGGTCGACGTACGGACCGGCTGGTGACGAACTGCCAGGCCGAGCTCGACCGGGGGCACGAGATCGGCGTCCGGGTCCCCGGCGACGTGCTGAGCGTGGCGGTCGACCTCAAGCACCTGCGGCCGCCGACCGACGCGGAGCGCGCGGAGGCGAGGCGGTCGCTCGGGATCGGCGACGACTTCGCGGTGCTGGTCCTCGGCCGGGTCGCCTGGCAGAAGGGCCAGGACCTGCTCGTCCCGGCCTGGGAGGCGCGCCGACCCGAGGGCATGGTGCTCTACCTGGTCGGTCCCGGCGACACCGAGCAGCTGCGCACGGCCGCACCGGCGACCTGGGACGACTCGATCCGCTTCATGGGCGGCACCGACGACGTGCGGCCCTGGCTGTGGGCGGCCGACGCGCTGCTGCTGAGCTCGCGGTACGAGACCGTGGCCCTGGTGGTCGCAGAGGCGATGGCGTGCCAGGTCCCGGTCGTCGCGACCGACGTCGACGGCCCGGCCGAGGTGATGATCGAGGGGCCGGAACCGCCCGCGGGGACGGTCGTCCCGCTCGATCGGTTCGACCTGCTGGTCGAGGGGGTCGAGCGACTCCGGGACGACCCGGAGCTGGCACGGGCCGAGGGCCTCGCCGGGGTCGACCGGGCCAGAGCTCGGTTCTCCCCGGACGTGGTGGCCGCACGACTGGAGGCCGCCTACCGGGCGGCGATCTCGGAGAGGAAGCACGCATGACCATGCCCACCTTCTTGGTGGTCGGCGCCGCTCGCTGCGGCACGACGGGCCTCGTCGAAGGACTGCGGTCGCACCCGCGGGTCTTCGTGACCGATCCGAAGGAACCCCACTACTTCGCCCTTCACCGGACCGGTGCCGCCTTCACCGCTCCCGGTGACGCCCACACGATCAACCGGGTGGCGGTGACCGACCGCGACGCCTACCTGGCCCTCTATCCCGACCAGCACGACTACCTGGCACTCGGCGACGCCTCGGTCTCGACCATGTACTACCCCGAGGAGTCGATCCCCGAGATCCAGGCCATGAACCCGGGCATGAAGCTCGTGATGATGCTGCGCGAGCCGGTCGCCCGCGCCTGGTCGAGCTATCAGTACATGTGTGCCCGCGGTTTCGAGACCGAGCCGGACTTCCTGGCCGCGGTCGCCCTCGAGGACCAGCGCAAGGCCGCCGGCTGGCACCACATCTGGCACTACACCTCGCAGAGCCGGTACGCCGACCAGGTGGCGGCCCTGCTGGACGCGTTCCCCCGGGAGCAGGTCGGCATCTTCTTCTTCGACGACCTCGAGCACGACTACGAGGGCACGCTGGCACGGGTGCTGGATTTCCTCGAGGTGCCGACGGCGCCCGGTGCGGGCGAGGACATCCCGCGCGTCAACATCTCCGGTCGGCCGCGCTTCGCCGCCGCGCACGCCGTGCTCGGGTGGGCGGTCGGCAACGAGCGGGTCCGCGCGTTCGTCAAGGAGCGCACGTCCTACCGGTTCCGTGAGCGGATCCGCCGGACCCTGCTCCGCCAGGACGTGCTGCCGGCCGACGTCCGCGCCCGGCTGGAGCCGCTGTTCGCCGACGACGTGGCCCGGCTCCGTGCCATGCTCGGCGCCGACGGGCCGGACTGGCTGACCTCGGAAGGGACGACGTGAGGATCCTGCAGCTGCACAACCACCACGCCTCCCTGGGCGGCGCCATGGAGGTGCTGGCGCACGAGGGCGAGATCCTCAGCGCCGCCGGGCACGACGTGGAGCAGTACACCCTGCCCGCCGCGGAGACGTTGGGACTGTCCGCGCTGCGGGCGGGAGCCAAGGCCGTGTGGAACGTCGAGGCGGCCCGCGACGTCAGCTCCCGGATCGCCGCGTTCCATCCGGACGTCGTCCACGTCCACACGCCGTTCCCGCTGCTGTCGCCGTCGGTGTTCCGCGCCGCCTACTCGGCCGGCGTCCCGGCCGTGACGACACTGCACTCCTACCGCTACTCCTGCGTCGTCGGCACCTGCGTGCGCGACGGCGCCATCTGCGAGGACTGCGTGGGCTCCCGGCTCAAGCTGCCGGGTATCCGCCATGCGTGCTACCACGACAGCCGACCCGCGACCGTGGCGCTGACCCTCGGGCTCGGCGTGCACCGTGCGGCCGGCACCTTCCACAAGGCGGTGACGCGCTACCTCACCCTGACCGACTTCGCGCGCCGACTGATGGTCCGCGACGGCTACCCCGAGGAGCGGATCTTCGTGAAGCCCAACTCGGTGCCGGACCCGGGCGTGGCGGGCCGCCGGACCGACGGGCCCCGTGAGCTGTTCTTCGCGGGACGGCTGATTCCCATCAAGGGTGTGCTGACCCTGCTGGAAGCGTGGCGGGGAGCTCCGCCGGGCATGAAGCTGGTGATCGCCGGCGACGGCGAGCTGCGTGCGGCCGTCGAGGAGGCTGCCGCGGCCGACAGCTCGATCGAGTTCCTCGGCTGGGTCGACGAGGACACCGTGACCCGCCGGATGCGCGACGCCGAGGTGGTGCTGGTCCCGTCCGAGTGGTACGAGGGCCAGCCGCTGGTGATGTTGCGCAGCCTCGCGGTCGGCACGCCGCTGCTGACCTCCGACCTGGAGAACCTCTGCGAGGACGTCATGGCCGCCGGCGCGGGATGGACGTTCACGACCGGCGACGCGAACAGCCTCAGGGCCCGACTCACCGAGCTGGTGGAGCAGCCGGAGCTCGCCGCCGACCTGCGCGAGCGCTGCCGCGAGACGTACGTCGCGCAGTACTCACCGGCCGCCGACCTGGTCCGTCTCGAGCAGACCTACACCGAGGTCTCTGCCAGCATGCCGCGCTGAGGAGGGCGTCCTCAGCAGGCTCGGCGTACGCGTGGTCGAGCCGGGCCCGGCCCGACCGGCTTCATCGCCTGGTCCGTCCGAGCCCGGCTCGCAATCCGGGAGGGTGGGGTCGCCGGGACCGACCCCACCCGTTCGGGCGCCAGGGGAACGCCCTTACCCGAACCGCTCCGGACCCTCCTCAGGGGAGGGGCGCGAAGCGGATGCCTCTGCGGTACTTCCCGTCGAACCGGATCCCGTCGGTCGCGAACCACACGCCCGCCTGGGTCGCCAGAATGTCGAAACCGCCTGCCTGCTGCGGCATGACCGGGTTCCAGGCAAGCGCCTTGCCCGAGACCGGGTCGACTGCTCCACCACCCGGACGCTCCACGGCACCCGGGCCGGCGCGGTCAACCCCGTCGGGGTTGTCGAGCCACCGGCTGTGACCCTGGACGTAGACCGCCTGGTTGGTGACCGCCACGGACTTCAGCGAGTCGCCGCCGGTGTAGTTGATCCAGGTCGGTGCCGACGGGTCGAGGTTGTTGGTCTCGAACCGCGACACACCGTCGCACAGCATCCGGCCCTTGTAGCCGGGCTGCCACATGAACCCGAACGCCGCGAACGCGAACCACGAGCTGTCCGGCGAGAACTCGACGTCGAGGACGTAGGCCTGCGCGTTGGCGCGGTTCGAGGTGCACTTCAGGCCCAGGGGCTCGTAGTTCCAGGACGAGAGACTCGTCGAGGTCTCACCGAGGTCGAGCATGAACACCCGCGGCCGGGCCGCACCGTCGACGGTCAGGAAGTTGCCGACCCCGATGAGGTGCTGTCCGTCAGGGCTGACGTCGAAGTGGAACACCTGCGCTGAGTTGCTGTTGGGCAGTCGGCCACCGACGGCGTGGTTGAGGTAGCTCGTCGGCTTGCCGGTGTTCGGGTTCAGCGACACGATCCGCTTCTGGAAGGTGCCGGACACGATCAGCTGGCCGCGGACCATGTCGATGTCGGAGACCCGGGCACCGGTGAAGGTGGGCTGGAACGACGTGTCGAGCTCACCGGTGGCGAGGCTGAGCTTCGCCAGGGCCGGCCGGTTCACGCCGTTGACGGTCGTGAAGCCGCCGCCGATGTAGACCGACGTGCCGTCGGACCACGCCCCCCACACATCGCCGTTGACCTGCGGCGCGAACGTGGTCGACACCGCTCCGGTGGAAGCGTCGAACGCGACCACGTTGCTGCGGTTGTAGGTGACCGTCCGGTTGCCGTTTTCGACAGCGTCGAACCGACCGCCGATGATCATCTGGCTGCCGGCCTCGGCCACCGTGTAGGCGACCGGCTTGGCGGCCCCGGTGGTCACCGCGAGCACCGGCATCGTCATGACCGGCGACGCGCTCACGACGGCCGGGTGCGTGTAGGGCGAGGCGTTGGCCGCCAGCTGCCCGACCCCGAGGGCGGTGACGAGGCCCGCGACGACTGCCGCGCGGACCAGCTTCTGCTTCTTGTTGGCGGTGGCCATCACATGGCCCCCCTTCCCTTGATCACGGCCGGAATGGTCCGCCCGAGGATGGCGATGTCGCTACGCAGCGACCAGTTGTCGGTGTAGGAGACGTCGAGGTCCATGGCGGCCTCGCGGCTCAGCTCGGAGCGCCCGCCGACCTGCCAGGCGCCCGTGATGCCGGGCGTCACCGCGAGGCGGCGACGCTCGAGCCAGCTGTACTGGGCGACCTCGTCGGGCAGCGCCGGCCGCGGTCCGACCAGCGACATCTCGCCCCGCAGCACGTTGAGCAGCTGCGGGATCTCGTCGACGGAGGTCCGGCGGAGCAGGTGCCCGACCTTGGTCACGCGCGGGTCGTTGCGCTGCTTGAAGAGCAGCCCGTTGCCGTCGGAGTTGTCGAGCTCGGGCTTGATCTCCTCGGCGTCCGCCACCATCGTGCGGAACTTGTAGATCCGGAACAGCTTGCCGTTGCGGCCCACCCGGATCTGGGTGAACAGCGCCTTGCCCGGCGAGTCGAGCCGAATCAGGGCCGAGATCGCGACCAGCAGCGGCAGCAGCACCAGCAGCGCGACCCCGGCAGCGGCCCGGTCGAGCAGCCCCTTGGCGTGGTGGACCACCCGGGACGGCGTCGGCCGCGCCACGGTGAGCATCGGCTGGTGGTCGAGCAGCTCGACCCCGAGGCGATGAGCCGCGACGTTGGGCAGCTGGTGGGCGACGGCCACGGTCACGGGCTGGTCCTGCAGCTCCCAGGTCAGGCGACGGATCTCGTCGACCCCCACACCCGGACCCGGGTGGAGGACCACGTGGGTGGCCTCGACCTCGCGGGCCAGCCAGGCCACGCGTCCGAGGTCGGTCACCGGCGGGAACCCGTCGGGTGTCGCGTGACCCGGCCAGTCGCCGGTCACCGGCACCCCGCCGACAAGAGTCGCGGTGCGCGACGTCGAGAGCCGGGTCGCGGTGCTGAGCACGTGGGCGACGTCGCCGACGGCCACGACCCGCTGCGTCGTCGGCCGGCGGCCGACGTAGGCAGCCGTGCCGGCGGCCGCGAAGATGGCGCCGAGCTGGACGGTCAAGGTCAGGTCGACGTACGCACCGGGTGCGCCGACGAGCCGCAGCCCGACGACGCTGGCCACCACCGGCAGCCAGCCGTAGCGAACGATCGCCGACGCGCTCGTGCCGCGCCGCGGTCCCGAGACGAGACTGCGGACGACGGGCAGGGCCGCGCCGATCAGCAGCACCGGCCAGAGCGCGACCGGCGCCGAGAGCAGCGCCACACCTGCGGCGACCACCACGACGACGACCATGAGCTCGACGATGCCGCGCGTCTGCCACCGCCGATGACGGCGTGGCCGACTTTCTGCCTCTGTCTGGGCAGGACGGATGAAGCTGAGCCGCCTCCGCTCTCCCTGCACACTACGTGCAGTCGGAACAGCGGCAGCCGTATATGGCTGCGCCATGGAACCCCCCGGTTACCGTCTCGCGGCGGCGCACCTTGTTTCGGTACAGGCCCCCCCGGGCCAACCGCGAGATGAGAGAAACATACCGAGCGGAGCACAGGTCACGCTAGGGCGCGCCGTGCACAGTCTGGAAATGTCTAAGCCACCAGAACCACAAGTCGCTCACAAGAACCGCATTCCCCAGCGGCGGGAACCCCTACGTGATATGGGTGTTGTAGGTCTGCTGGGTCGCAGCGAGGCCGTCGACGATCAGCGACTCCACGGCGTCCGCCGCGCGGTCGACCTGGAACGGCACGTCGCGGCGCTCGTTCGCGGAGTAGTCGGACAGCACGTGGTCGGACACGTCGCGGCGTCCCGTCGGCCGGCCGATGCCGACCCGCACCCGGTAGAAGTCACCGGTGCCCAGCGAGGACCGTAGCGACCGCAGGCCGTTGTGCCCGTTGTCGCCGCCGCCCAGCTTGACCCGGAGCGTGCCGAACGGGAGGTCGAGCTCGTCGTGGACCACGATCAGCCGCTCCGGGGCGACCTTGTAGAACGTCGCCAGCGCCTTGAGGGGGCCACCCGACTCGTTCATGTAGCACCGGGCGCGCCCCAGCACGATCCGCGGCGCCTCGGTGCCCGGCTCGCCCAGTCGCCCCTCGACGACGTCGGCGCGGGCGGCCTTGTGGGCGCGGAACGTCGTCCCCAGGCGCGAGGCGAGCTCGTCGGCGACGAGGTAGCCGACGTTGTGGCGGTGGCCGGCGTACGCCGGGCCGGGGTTCCCCAGCCCGGCGACCAGCCAGACCTCGGTCGAGGTCACCCCTCGGAGTCGCCCTCCGCAGCGGCCTCGGCGTCGCCGGGCTCGGCGGTCTCGCCCTCGCCACCCTCGGCCGCCTCGGCTGCCTCGCCCTGCTCCTCGTCGGACTCCTCGCGCTCGATGCCGGCCTCGGCCTCGGCCTCGGCGAGCTCGGCCTCCAGTGCCTCCTCGGACATCTGCTGCGTGACGTTGACGATCAGCATGTCGCCGTCCATCAGCAGGGTGGTGCCGCTCGGCAGGACGAGGTCGGAGGCGTGGACCTGGGTGCCGACCTGGGCGCCCTCGATCGAGACCTCGATGTACTCGGGGATGTGGGTGGCCTCGGCCTCGACCTGGACGGTCGAGTTCTCGGTGACGACCAGCGTCTCCGGCGCAGCGGAGCCGTTGAGGTGGATCGGGACGTCGACGGTGACCTTCTCGCCGCGCTTGACCGCGACGAAGTCGACGTGCTCGATGACCCGGCGGATCGGGTCGACCTGCACCTGCTTGGTGAGCGCGAGCTGGCTGACGCCCTCGATCTGGAGGTCGAGCAGCGCGTTCGCACCGCCGTGCTTGAGGGCCATCATCGTGTCGTGGCCGGGCAGCGTGACGTGGATGGGAACGTCGCCGTGGCCGTACACGACGGCGGGGATCTTGTCCTCGCGCCGGATGCGGCGGGCGGCGCCCTTGCCGAACTCGGTGCGCTGCTCCGCGGTGATCTTGTCGGCCATGGTGTTCTGCTCCTCGTCGTCTGTGTCGCGTGCTGGGCCTCGGAAACGACGAACGCCGCGCGACAGCGCGGCGTCTGAGCCGGCCCTGTCGATCACGGACCCCCGCCCGATCGGGCCGGTGTCCCTCGCCGAGGCAACCGCCTGAGGATATGCCCGGAGCGGTCGCCGACGCCAATCGCGACGGCTGGGCGTAGCCTCACCGCCGTGTCTCTCACTCTCGCCGAGGCTCGGGTCCGGGCCGCGCTGGTGTCCGACGTCTCCTACGACCTCACGCTCGACCTGACCGGTCGATCCGACTACGCCTGCCGCACGACCATCCGGTTCGCGTGCGCGGACGAGGGGGCCGAGACGTTCCTCGAGCTGGCGCACGCCTCCGAGGTGCTCGTGGACGGGCTGCCGGCCACGACGTACGACGGGCGGCGGATCCGTCTCGGCGACCTCCGTGCCACCAACGAGGTGACGGTCGAGGCATGCATCCCCTACGTCACCGACGGCGACGGGATGCACACGTTCACCGACCCGGCAGACGGCGAGACCTACGTCGGCGCCTTCGTCGGGATGGACCTGTGCCAGCGGATCTTCCCCTGCTTCGACCAGAACGACCTCAAGGCGCCGGTGACGCTGACGGTCCAGGCCCCGGCCGGCTGGTCGGTCGTGGCCAACGGCCGGCTGGCCGAGCAGGCCGACGGCGTGTGGCGGTTCGGGACGACGCCGCCCATCCCGCTCCCGATGTTCACGGTCTGCGCCGGGCCGTGGCACTCGGTGCGATGGAGCACGCCGGGCCCGACGGTCAGGTCGTGCCGTTCGCCTGGCACGCCCGCGCTTCCCTCGCCGGCCAGCTCGACCGCGACGCCGACGAGCTCCGGCAGGTCACCCAGGACTGCTACGACGAGTACCTCCGGATGTTCAGCGAGCCGTTCGCGTTCGGCAGCTTCGACCAGGTCTTCGTGCCGGGCCTGAACTGGGGCGCCCTGGAGAACCCCGGCTGCGTCACCTACCGCGACGAGATCCTGCCGGTGGGCACTCCCACCGAGGGCGAGCGGCGGCGCCGCGGCTCCGTGATCGCCCACGAGATGGCCCACCAGTGGTTCGGCAACCTGTCGACGATGACGTGGTGGGAGGACACCTGGCTCCAGGAGTCGTTCGCCGACTACATGGGTTACCGGGTCTCGGAGGTCGCCGGCTTCGCCGGTGCGTTCGTCGACTTCTCGATCTCGGCGAAGCCGCGGGCGTACGCCGCGGACGAGCGCCGGTCCTCACACCCCGTCGCGCCGGAGCCCGAGGACGTGGGCGACGTCGACGAGGCGTTCAACAACTTCGACGCGATCTCCTACGCCAAGGGGAACTCGGCGATCCAGCAGCTCGTGACCTGGCTCGGCGACGAGCACTTCCTGGCCGGGGTGAACGCCTACTTCGCACGCCACCGCTTCGGCAACGCCACGCTGACCGACTTCGTCGACGCGCTCGACAGCGCCACCGACCGTGACGTGCGCAGGTGGGTGGAGGCGTGGCTGCGCACGACGGGGTTCGACACGGTCCGGGTCACCCGCGACGAGGACGGCATGGTCCTGACCCGCGAGGGCACCAGGCCGCACCGCCTGTCGGTGACGACGTACGACGCCGACCTGGTCGCGACGGGCACGACCATGGTCGACCTGGCCGACGAGCCGGTGCGGCTCCCGGCGGCGGCCGTGGTGGTCCCCAACGCCGGCAACGAGACGTTCGCCCGGCTGCGCCTCGACGAGGACAGCTGGGCCGCGCTGGTCCACGACCTCGCCTCGATCGCGGAGGACGCGACGCGCGCGGTCGTCTGGGCGACGGCGATGGACCTGGTGCGGTGTGGTGAACTCGCGCCGGACGAGTTCCTCGGGCTCGTCACCCGGCACGTCCCGCGCGAGCGATCGGTGGCGATCCTCGAGTCGGTGCTGGGCTGGGTCCGGCGCACCCTGGTCGCCCAGCACCTCCCCCCCGACGCCGTCCCGGACACCGTCGCCCAGGTGGCCGCGGCCTGCGAGACCGGCCTGGCCGCGGGGCCGGACGAGCCGATCGCGGTGGCCCTGACCCACACGCTCGCCGTCAGCAGCCCCGACGCGCTGCTGCTCGGGCAGTGGCTGGTCGACCGCGAGACCCACACCGGGCTGCCCGTCGAGCCCGATCTCCGCTGGCGCACCATCCGGCGGCTCGCCTCGCTCGGGGAGCTGACGGTGGAGGAGATCGACGAGGAGCGGGTCGGCGACGGCACGATCGTGGGCGTGCTGGGCGCGGCCGGCGCGCTGGCGGCACTGCCGACCGAGGGGGCCAAGGCCGCGGCCTGGGACCGGCTGCTGGGCGACGACACCCTGTCCAACCGCGAGTTCGAGGCGGTCTCCTACGGCTTCTGGGACCCCGAGCAGACCGCGCTCGTTCATCCCTACCTGCCGCGCTACCTCAGCGAGGGACTGGCCGCGGCGCGACGCCGCGGGCCCAGCTTCGAGGAGCGGCTGGGCAAGTCGTTCCCGCTGGTGCCGTTCACCGACGCGCACGTCGCCGAGCTGGCCGAGATCCTCCGCGGCGACGTCCCGACCGTGCTGCGGCGGGCGTGGGAGGACGCGTACGACGACCTGGTGGTCGCGCGGCGGGCCTGATCAGGCGTGCCCGTCGAACATGGAGGTGACCGAGCCGTCCTCGAAGACCTCGCGGATGGCGCGGGCGAGCAGCGGGGCGATCGACAGGCAGGTGAGCTTGTCGAACTGACGGTCGTCGGGCAGCGGCAGCGTGTTGGTCACCACCACCTCGACGGCGGTGCAGTTCTTGAGCCGGTCGACCGCGGGGCCGGACAGCAGCGCGTGGGTGGCGGCGATGATCACGCCGGCCGCGCCGTCGGCCATCAGCGCGTCCGCCGCCTGCACGATCGTGCCTCCGGTGTCGATCATGTCGTCGACCAGCACGCACATCCGCCCCTCGACCTGGCCCACCACCCGGTTGGCCACGACCTCGTTCGGGCGGTCGATGTTCCGCGACTTGTGGATGAACGCCAGGGGGACGCCGCCGAGCCGGGCCGACCAGCGCTCGGCGACCTTGATCCGGCCGGCATCGGGCGAGACGACCGCGAGCTGCTGGTCGCCGTACTTCTCGCGGACGTAGTCGGCGAGGATCGGCAGCGCCATCAGGTGGTCCACGGGGCCGTCGAAGAAGCCCTGGATCTGGTCGGCGTGCAGGTCGACGACGATCAGCCGGTCGGCCCCGGCGGTCTTGAAGAGGTCCGCCATGAGGCGGGCCGAGATCGGCTCGCGGCCGCGGTGCTTCTTGTCCTGCCGGGCGTAGCCGTAGAAGGGCTGGACCACGGTGATCCGCTTGGCCGACGCCCGCTTGAGGGCGTCCACCATGATCAGGTGCTCCATGATCCACTCGTTGATCGGAGCGGTGTGGCTCTGGATCACGAAGGCGTCGCAGCCCCGCACCGACTCCTCGTACCGGATGTAGATCTCGGAGTTGGCGAACTCGTACGCCGAGGTCGGAACGAGCCCGCTACCGAGAAGCGTCGCCACCTCCTCCGAGAGCTCGGGGTGGGCCCGGCCGCTGAAGACCATCAGGTTCTTCTCGGTGGTCCGCTTCATTCCGGTCACGTCGCGTGTGCTCCTGCTCGCCGGAGGGTGGGTGCACTCAGGATTCTGACTCACCCGGGGACGATGACCCAACTCCGCGGTCCGGGTCGCGGTCCCCACCCTGGTCGCCTGCGGCGTCCCGCTTCCGGGCGGCATGACCCTCGAGGTTGCGCTGGGGTCCACCGGACACGGCCAGGGCTCCCGGCGGGACGTTGCGGCGCACGACGGTGCCCCCGCCGGTCATGGCGCCGTCGCCGATCGCCACGGGCGCGACGAACGTGTTGTTGGAGCCGGTCTTGGCGCCGTCGCCGACCGTCGTGCGGTACTTCCGGGTGCCGTCGTAGTTGGCGAAGATGGTGCCCGCGCCGATGTTGGAGCCGCTGCCGATCATCGCGTCGCCGACGTACGACAGGTGCGGCACCTTCGACCCGTCGCCGATCTCGGCGTTCTTGGTCTCGACGAACGCACCGATCTTGCCGCCCTTCCCGAGCCTGGTGCCGGGACGCAGGAAGGAGAACGGGCCGACGCTCGCGCCGGCGCCGACCACGGCCAGCTCACCGTGCGTGCGGACCACGCGCGCACCCTCGCCGACCTCGCAGTCCTTGAGCGTGGTGTCCGGTCCGATGACGGAGTCCTAAACGCCTCGATGCCGTTCTGATGGGCGCCGAGCGCACGGGCACGGATCGCGTCCTCGTAGAACGAGGGCTCGCGTGGTTTGGCATTGTCGAAATGACGATACCCGGCCCATTTGACCGAGGCGATCGTCAGCAGATAGAGCATCAGCGTTCCGAAAACGCACCATTCGGCAATCGTCATGGTTCCTCCCGCCCGCGGCAATCGTACAGAACCGACGGTTATCTTGACAAGGATGGTGCAACGCGCGAAGCCATCGAAATCATGACCGTGGTCGTCCCCATAGGAAACGCGAAGCCGGCGACGGAAGCCATGCCGGAGCGTGTCGGCGTGCTGCTGGTCAATCTCGGCACCCCCGACGGCGCCGACGCCGCGTCGGTGCGCCGCTATCTCAAGGAATTCCTCTCCGATCCGCGCGTGATCGAGAACCAGGGCCTGGTGTGGCAGCTCGCGCTCAACGGCGTCATCCTGCGCATCCGCCCGCGCCGCAAGGCGCGCGACTACGCCAAGATCTGGAACCAGGACAAGAACGAATCCCCGCTCAAGACCATCACCCGCTCGCAGGCCGAAAAGCTCGCCGCCGCGCTGGCGCCGCGCGGGCCGCGGCTCCTGGTCGACTGGGCGATGCGCTACGGCAATCCCTCGATCGCGTCGCGGCTCGCCGATCTGGTGGCGCGCGGCTGCGACCGCATCCTGGTCGTCCCGCTCTATCCGCAATATTGCGCGGCGACGACCGCGACGGTGGGCGACGAGGTGTTTCGCGTGCTCAAGGCCATGCGCGTTCCAGCCGGCGCTGCGGATCGCCGCGCCCTATTACGACGACCCCGCCTATATCGACGCGCTGGCGTCTCGACGAGCGCGCGCTTGCGCAGCTTGCGATTTCAAGCCCGACCTCATCCTGGCGTCCTTCCACGGCATACCGCAGATCTATGTCGACAAGGGCGATCCCTATTATGCGCATTGCGTCGAGACCATGCGACGCTGCGCGCGAAGCGCATGGGGCTCGACGAGGCAAGCTCGTGCTGACGTTCCAGTCGCGCTTCGGCGTCGCGCGAATGGCTCGAGCCCGCGACCGACAAGACCATCAAGCAGCTCGCCAAGGAAGGCGTGAAGCGCATCGCCGTGATCACGCCCGGCTTCTCCGCCGATTGCCTGGAGACGCTGGAGGAGATCGCGAGTCGAGAACGCCGAGATCTTCAAGCACAATGGCGGCGAGCAGTTCGCCGCCATCCCCTGCCTCAACGACAGCGCGCCGGGCATGGACGTGATCCGCCAGCTTGTTTTGCGCGAGCTTCAAGGCTGGATATAGCCCCTCGAAAATTCCGCCGACACCTTGCCGCCATCCGGACGCAAGAACATCTGGTGGCTGTCAAACCGTTCCCTAGCTATATAGTCAGAAGGTGAGAGCGCCGGCTGAACCGGCGCCGCGGCTTTGCTGACAAACGGATAGCGTCTCCGGCAGCGCTTCCTGCCGGCTTTGGAGAGATTTTATGAGCGGTTTTGACATCTTCGCGAGCCGAGGCCGTGCGCGATGCCGTAGGAGGCGGGTTCGGCGGGATCCGCGGGATCCGCGGGATCCGCGCCCGGTGCCGGTTCGGGTTCCGCAGGGTCCTGCGGATCGGGGTCGGGGTCGGGCGGCATGGGGCCGGGTTCCGCCGGCTCATCCCCCGGGTCGGCGGGTTCGACCACCGACTCGTCCGGCACGGACTGCGGCTTCTGCTCCTCCTCACCCGAGGTGAGCGCGAAGACCGCCACCGCGGCTGTCACCGCCAGAGCGGTGCCGGTGGCAGCGGTGCCCTTGGTGCCGAGCCGCTGCACGATCCGGCGGATCCAGTTCGCGACCGCCTTGAAAGGCATGAAGATCACCGCGAACGCGCCGCCGAACGCGAGGCCGGCGGCCGAGACCGCGCCCGCCGCGATGTACGGACCGGCGGCGGCGCCGAGCAGGACGCCCGCGACCACGCCGCGCAGGCCCGAGTTCAGCTCGGTGAGCTCGGCGTACAGCAGATTGCAGGTGACGCACGAATCGAGATGATCGTCTACTTTCGACACGTCGCGTTCGCCGAGCTTGCCGCGCACCCGCGCGCCGATCCGATCGACCGTCCAGCGGCATTCCTCGCGCGGCGAGTCGGCCGCGTGCTCGCTCAGGTAGTTCTGGCGCAGCTTCTCGCGCGCGCGGTACGCGAGCGCGGAGACCCCGTTGGGGGTCATGCCGAGCATGGTGGCGATCTTGGCCGGGGATTCCTCCTCGACCTCGGTGTGCCACAAGACCATCCGCCAGCGCTCGGGGAGCTTGCCGAAGGCGAGGGCGGCGTAGCGCCGCTCCTGGCCCTCGATGGCGGGGTCCACGTAGATCTCGCCGGAGTCGTGCTCGGTGAGGTCGTCGGTGAACTCGACCTTCTTGTCGCGGCGCAGCCGGTCGTAGAAGTTGTTGCGGAGGGTCTGGAGCATGTAGGGCCGGAAGGCGAGGTCGGGGCCGCCGCCTTCGCGGAGGGTGTGGAGGAGTTTGGCGAAGGCCTCGGAGACGAGGTCGTCGGCGCCGGCGGGGTCGCGTGAGAGGATGCGGGCGAGGCGGCGGGCCGAGTGCACGTGGCGTTCGTAGAGCACGGCGTACGCGGTGGTGTCGCCGCTTCGGGTGGCGGCGATGAGTTCGGGGTCGGAGCGGGTTTCGGGGGTGTCGTCGAGTCCGGGTTCGGGGCTGGTGCTCACACCGCGGGAATCGCCGGCGGGGACGGTTTCGGGCATCGTTCGCCGGTGCTCCTTCCAGGTTGCGCCGAGTTCGTACGATCGGGGGGCTCGGCTATTGCTCTTGGGCGAGACGCGTGCTTCGAGCAGAGGATTTCTCGGTCTCTTTGGCTAACGATCGGGTTCGCCGCAAGTTGCGCCCGGTACGCCGTTTGGGCAAGCTTCCGGCGAACTGGACATTGCAGCGAGTTTAGGGCAAAACTGCGGCATAACCATGATTTGTGATGCGATTGTGACCAGGCGTAATCGTATTGGGACTTCCCGCCCGGGTTCCAGGCAACTGTCGGAAATACGTCAGGCCATTGCGTACAGTTTGCTAACGCATCCGGGGCCTACGACGACGCAAAGAGGTGAGCGATGCCCGCATCGGTCCTACTGGCGCTTCTGGCCGCGACAGCGCTACTGGCACTGACCCCGGCACTGGTGCGCCGATACGACCCCGACGAGCGCATGATCGCCGACAGGTCCTCCTCCGACGCTCGCGTGCTCGACCGCGAAGGCCACCGCCCCTCCCGTCCCACTTCGCATGAGACCGTGGCACTCCACACGGACAACTCAGACGAATCAGACATATCCATTGACGATCTCATGGACGGTCAAGGCGTTCGGGCCCAAACGAACTCACGCGGGTGGGAGCGGCGCGGCACGCGCCGCGGCGACTCGGTACGGTTGGAGACCGACGAGTCGTACACCGGCGAGGACCCCGAGATGCACGAGCAGGCCAGGCTCCGGCAAATGCGCGCCGAATGGTGGCGGCGGCGTCACCGCCGCATTCTCTACGTGCTCATCGCCCTTACCGTGCTCGAACTCGCCGGCGTCGTCGTCGCCGGGCCGGGCTTCTGGATCGGCGCAGGCCTTTCGACGCTGGCCCTCGGCGGCTACGTCTACTTCCTGCGCGACCGCGCCAAGCGGCGCCGCTGGCGCAAGCCGAAGGCGATGATCACGGCCGAACCCGAACACGAAGAGGTGGGCCCGCCCACCTACGTCCCCGAGCAGCCCGACGGCGACGATGCTGATGACGACGAGGCCCAGAACCGCGAGTCGTACCTCTTCGAGGACGGCTCGCTGGACGAGAAGCCCGCCCCTCCGCCGCGGCCCGACCCGAGGCGGCAGGAAGGCCCCGCGGGCGTTCGCGGCCGCTCCTACGAGGCCCCGGCGAAGCTCGAACGCTGAGCTGGATCACGTCCGGCCTGCGGCTAGACTTGCGCGGTTATGCCTGATGAGGAATCCCAGCACCGCCACATCCTGACGTTCAACTTCCGCCAGGGTCGCAACAAGCCCCGCCACGACGAGGCCTTCGCGCGCCTGTGGCCGCGCTACGGCCTGGAGTGGCAGCCCGGAGACGGCCGGGTCGACTTCGCGAAGCTGTTCGGCCGCACCGCCCCGGTGATCTTGGAGATCGGCTCGGGCAACGGCGAGGCCGCCGCCGCGATGGGCGACGCCGACCGCGGCCGCGATCTGCTGGCCGTCGAGGTCTACCCGCAGGGCATCGCCGACCTCATGGACCGCGCCGAAGAACGCGGCCTCGACAACCTGCGGATCTACCAGGGCGACGCGCTGCCGCTGCTGTGGGAGGGCCTCGCTCCCGAAGCGCTCGACGAGATCCGGGTGTACTTCCCCGACCCGTGGCCGAAGAAGCGCCACCACAAGCGCCGCATCATCCAGGCCGAGCACGTCAAGACCATGGCCGGCCTGCTGCGTCCCGGTGGAGTCGTCCACTGCGCCACCGACATCGCCGACTACGCCGAGCAGATGCTGGAAGTCCTCACCGCCGAACCGGCCCTCGAGAACACCGCCGAAGGCTACGCCCCCCGCCCCGACCACCGCCCGGTCACGAAGTTCGAACGCCGCGGCGTCCAGGCCGACCGGGACATCTTCGACCTGATCTTCCGCAAGCGTCCCTAACTCTCGCGCTTCGAGCCCATGCGGACCAGCGGCTGACCAGTGACCGCTGCGACGCATTCGAAATCATTGTCGCGGTGGAGCAGAGTCAGGTCATGCAGTTCCGCTGTGGCAGCCATCAAGCAGATCGACTGGACCGGCACTTCGATGTTCACCCCTGCGAGTGAGCGCCTCTTGGACTTCGTTGCGCCCGGCGGAACATTCGGTCGTCCATCGGCACCCATCCGAAAAGCAAGGCCAGGTCCCGCTCGTCCTGCTGGCGGTCATCCCACGACCGAGAGCTGAACAGGTACTCCAGCTCGACGACTGAGCACAGCGCGATCAAGCCGGCTTCGGCCGCTCGATCCCAGCCGTGCTCGTTGCCGTCCTCACGCATGAGCCGACCCAGCGCACTTGTGTCGATCAGGTACTTGGCGGGATTCACCGACGGTAGTTCCTCTTGTCCTCCAGCAGCGAAAGGTCAACCGACCCTTCAGCAGCAGAGGCGCGGAGCCTGGTGAGCGCCATTGCGCGGCGGCGGGTCTCCAACACCTCGCGGAGCGCCGAGTTGACCGTCTCCTTCTTCGTCGAAGTACCGAGGGCCTTGCTCACTTCGGCGAGCAGTTCGTCGTCAAGGTCGATCATGGTGCGAGTCATGACTGCACCCTCCTCTGTTTTTCTCATGCCACCGAATGTACATATCAATGTACCTGGAAGCGCGCAGGACACGCCAGGCTGAACAAATTTTCTCGCGCTCAGGCGGTGAGGCGTTTGTGCCAGGCTTCCACCGAGGCGTCCGTCAGGGACGCGACCTGGTCGATGGCCACACGCAGTTTCGCGGCGTCGTCTGCGGCTCGGTGCCAGAGTTCGGCGAACATCGGCTCCATCGCCTCGGATCCGCGGTCGCACAGGATCGCAACGAGGTCGTGGAGGATCTCACGCTGGCGGGTGTACCAGGACTCGTCGCTTCTGGGCTGCATCACGTAGCACCAGGCGATGCCTTTGAGGAGGGCGCACTGGACGCGTTCGCGCTCGGGGACGACCAGGTCGGCGTCGTACCGGTGGAACTGGCCGTCGCCGAACTGCGCCCTGGTGGCCTTCGCGGCAGCGTTCACGAAGCGGCCCACCATGGTCGAGGTGAAGTCCTTGACCGCGACCATCGCACCGAACGAGCCGTCGTAGTCGTGGATGGCGGCCAGGACGGGGTCGGCCAGAAGTTCGCGGAGCGCTTCGCCGAGGACCGCGGAGGACTCGTCGGAGTACCGGCCCTCGACCGCTTCGCAGACCCGGGCCTGCTCGTCGGCGTCGCGCATGAGCTTCGCGAGGTTGATGTAGCCGCCGTGCAGGCCGTCCTCGACGTCGTGGACCGAGTAGGCCACGTCGTCGGACCAGTCCATGACCTGGGACTCAAGGCATTTCACGCCTTCGGGGGCGCCGCCGCGGAGCCATTCGAAGACCGCCCGGTCGTCCTCGTAGAACCCGAACTTCCGCTCGCCCTCGCGTGCGGCCCACGGATATTTGCAGGTCGCGTCGAGCGAGGCGCGGGTGAGGTTGAGCCCCGCCGAGGCGCCGTCGGCGTCGAGCACCTTCGCTTCGAGGCGTGCGAGCACACGCAGGGTCTGGGCGTTCCCTTCGAAGCCACCGCACGGGCCGGCGACCTCGTGGAGGGCGTCCTCGCCGTTGTGCCCGAACGGCGGGTGCCCCAGGTCGTGGGCCAGCCCGGCCACGTCCACCACGTCCGGGTAGCAGCCGAGCGCCGAGCCCATCTCGCGGGAGATCTGGGCGACCTCGAGGGAGTGGGTGAGGCGGGTGCGCAGGAAGTCGTCGGTCCCTGCGGTGTGGACCTGGGTCTTGTCGGCGAGGCGCCGGAAACCGGCGGAGTGCAGGATGCGGGCGCGGTCGCGCTGGAACGGGGTGCGGACCGAATCGGGCTCCGCCACCAGCCGCTCCTCGGCGGGCCAGCGGGCCTGGAGAGAACGCAGAACGGGATCGGTCACGCCATCGAGCCTAGCGCGACCGATCCCGTCGGTGATCAGTTAATCCTTCAGGTAGAGGCGGACGACGCCGGTGCCGTCGCCGCCGTCGCTGCCGTGAGCCCAGGCGAGGGCCGAAAGCGGTTCGGCGCCTTCGAAGTCCTCGGGATAGGTCTCGGCGGCCGCACCCAGGTCGACCCAGACCGCGAGGGCGGCGTTGTTCGGGGCGACATCGGCGAAGTTGCGGAACCGGGTGTCGTCGCCGAGGGAGTCCGAGCTGACGGCGGAGCCGCTGTAGGAGAACTCGGAGCCTTCCACTGTGGCACCTTCGGGCAGGGCCTGGCCGTCGGACCACTCGTTGATGAGGTCCTCGAGTTCCTGCGCGCGGTCGTCGGCGAGCTGGGCCGAGAAGTACAGCGACTCGGGGTCCACGTCCTGTTCGGAGTCGAAGTTCCCGGCGGCGGAGAGGCTCGAGCCGGCCAGGAGTTCGGTGACCTCGTTGACCTGGGTCTCGATCTCCTCGAAATCGGGGCCGTAGTCGTAGGAGTCCTCTTCATACTCGTAGGGGTCGTCCTCGGTGCCGTACATCCAGTAGCGATCGTCGAGCTCCCAGAAGCGGGTCTCGTCTTCGGCGCTGAGGGTCCCGGCCGTGTACTGCGCCAGGAGTTCGTTGTACTCGGTGTACTCGGCGTCGGTGAGCGGCGCGGCATCCGCGGGCTCCACGGCGTCGGACTCGACGCTGGTCCCGTAGAAGTAGCCCTCGAACAGGCCGAGCCATTCGCCGACGTAGTCGCCGATGTTCTCGGGCACGTAAGCGGAGGCGGCGAAGTCGGAGGCCGGCATCTCGCCCATGGAGGCCATGAGGTCCTCGGAGCCGGTCCACGGGTCCTCTTGGCCGAAGAGGCGGTAATTGAGCTCGAAGCCCTCGTCGAATGCGGAGAGCCCGGCGATCATCTGTCCTGAGTAGAGGTCCTTCAGGGCCGCCATGTCGTCGTCGCCGGTCATCTCGGCGAGTTCGGCGACGGCGTCCATGTCGACCCAGTAAGTGACGAGCTGGTCGCCGTTGAGCCACCCGCGGGCGTCCTCATAGGCCTCGGAGGAGGCGAGCGGCGCGGAGCCGGCTTCGCTCTCGGCGGCGGCGAGCGCATCGGCCGCGCCGGTCTCGCCCACGACCATGAGGACGTGGTCGTCCTCGACGGTGTAGGCCATCTGGTCCTCTTCCGCTTCGGCGGCGGCGCGGATCTTCGCGAGGCCGTCCTCGGCGGCGTTCGCGTCGGTGCTGGCGAGGCTGACCACCGCGTACGGCTGGTCGTCGTGCTGCCACATGGCCATGCCGTGGCGGTTGCCGAGCCAGGAGGAGAGGTCCTCTTCGGCGTCCACGCCTTCGAGGCCGGACTCTTCGAGGAGGTCGGCGAGCATGTCGTCGGTGGAGTCGTAGTCCAGGTCGTCGAACTTGCTCAGGTGCTCGAGCAGCTTCGGCGTCTGGTCGAAGGAGGGGTCGAGGTTGACCTCCATGTACATCGACGCGGAGGCCGGGAAGCTCTCGGAGGGGTCCGGGCCGTTGACCAGGACGAACTTGAAGAGGACGACCGCGCCGACGGCGGCCAGGAGCACGACGGAGAGGATCGCGGCGACCGCGATCTTGGGGCCGCGACCGCGCCCGGATCCGATCGGGGGCACCGGGACCGGCGTGTACGCGCCCGGCGGGAGGTACGGCGGCTGGCCGCCGCCCGCGGGCTGCAGCGGGACGCCCTGCTCTACAAAGGGCTGCGGCTGGTAAGCGGCAGGCGGTTGCTGCTGGTAGGCCCCGGGAGGCGGCGCTGCTGGTACTGGGGCGGCGGTTGGGCGTCGCCCTGGTACGGCTGGGGGTTGGCATCGCTCGACATCCTTCGACGCTACGGCCCCCGTGCAACGGCCGTATCCCGAGAACGTGCCAAAAGAGGCGCGAAGCGGTGGCGCCGGGCGTCTTCGGCGCGGTATTGACGCTCGGTTCGTAAGGCGCAGTGCGGAACTCGTGTCCCGCTCGCGGCTCAGAACTCGTAGATCTGGCCGGGACGGACCACGTCGACCGGGCCCGCGTAGGCGGCCTGCGCCTCTTCGAGGGTGCGGTCGCGGGAGTTCCACGGCTCGACGAGGTGGGTCAGGAGCAGGCGGGCGGCCCCGGACTTCGTGGCGTACTCCCCCGCTTCCTTGCCGGTGAGGTGCACGTCCTTCGGATTGTCGCGCCCCTCCAGATAGGAGGCCTCGGCGAGCAGCACGTCGCAGTGGGTCGCGAGGGACTCGAGCGCCTGGCAGGGACCGGAGTCGGAGGTGTAGGCCAGCGAGGAGCCGGCGTGCTCGACGCGGACCCCGTAGGTCTCCACCGGGTGCGCGACCCGGTCGACGGTGACGGTGAGGGGACCCAGGTCGAAGGTGCCGGGCGAGAGCTCCTGGAAGTCGTAGACGTCGCGCATCGACGGGTGGCACAGCTCGCCCTGCCCGCCGTAGGCGGCGACGATGCGCGAGGCGACCCCGGTGGGGCCGTACATCGGCAGCGGGTGGCCCGGCGCGTCGGAGGCGTAGCGGCGCATCACGGCGTACGCGCACGCGTCGAAGAAGTGGTCGGCGTGCAGGTGGGTGACGATGACCGCGTCGATCAAATGCGGGTCGAGATGCTTCTGCAGCTCACCGAGTGATCCGGTGCCGAAGTCGATCAGCAGCCGGTAGCCCCCCGCTTCGACCAGGTAGGCCGAGCAGGGCGTGTCGGGTGCCGGGAACGAGCCGGCGCATCCGATAACCGTCAGTTTCATGGCAGTTCCACCTTGTCCATTCCGGCCGCCGCCGCGTTCGGGAACAGGTTTCCCAGGAACCGCCTGGCGGTTCTGGTGAAGGCCTCCGGGTCGCCGGTCGCGAGGAACCGGTGCTCGGCGGGCTCGGTGCGGGCGGCCAGGAGGTCGTGTTCGGTCAGCACCCGGTAGAGTTCGCGAGCGCATTCGCTCGCGGAGTTCACCAGTGTCACGTCCTCTCCCATCACCAGTCCTATGAGACCCGACAACAGCGGATAGTGGGTGCAGCCCAACACGACCGTGTCGACGTCGGACTGCTGTAGCGGCTCAAGGTACCCCTGGGCGAGGCCCAGGAGCTGTCGGCCGGTTGTCACACCGCGTTCCACGAAATCCACGAACGCCGGGCAGGCGACCGCGGTCACCTTGACGTCCGGGACGGCGTTGAAAGCGTCCAGGTAAGCGCCCGAAGAGATCGTGGAGACCGTCCCGATGACCCCGACCCGGCCGGAGCGCGTCGTGGAGACGGCGCGGCGCACGGCGGGCCGGATCACCTCGACGACCGGGATGTCGTAGCGGTCGCGGATATCGGCCAGGCTCGCCGCCGAAGCGGAATTGCAGGCCACCACGAGCGCCTTGACCTCCTGTTCGACCAGGTGGTCGCAGACGTCGAGCGAAAGCTTGCGGACCTCGGCTATGGGCCGGGGACCGTACGGGACGTGGGCGGTGTCGCCGACGTAGACGAGTCGCTCGGCGGGCAGCAGTTCGCTGATCGATCGGGCGACGGTCAGGCCTCCGACACCGGAGTCGAAGATCCCGATGGGCGCGTCGTTCATGGGCTCCGAGCGTACGTCCATTCGGGCCGTGCGCGCGCCTGCTCGTCACGGGAATGTCGTCAAAATGACAGGGTGGCGATCGCCACACGAACGGTGGCGGAACGGCGCTGCTGTCGGACTCGAGCGTGAGAGTGGAGGCGGCGCATCCTTTCCTTGCCCACCCTGGGTGGGAGGTCTCGGCCGCGATGCCGCGCGGCGGGCGCTAAGCGAGCCGGAGCATCACGAACGCGGCGAGGAGGGTGATGGAGGAGGCGGCCATGAACATCCACGGCACACCGCGGAAGCGCACGGTCGCGAACGCCATCATCGCGAGGAGCATGCCGACCACGCCGCAGGAGATGAACGCGGGCGTGAACCAGGCGGGGCCGTCGCCGTAGATCTGGAAGAGGCCGACGATCGCGGAGGCGACCCCGGCGAGCACGAGCGCGAGGGCCCAGGAGGCGACGCCTGCGAGGCGTCGGAGCCGGACCGCGGGCTTCTCGGGCTGGGGCGAGACGATCGGGCCGCTGATGGCGCTGTTGGCGGCCGCGGTCCCGACGACGCTGCTGAACGAGGCGTCCTGGCCGGAATCGGTGGCGTCAGGAGCGTCGGTGCGGTTGGAGGCCGCGCGGCCGGCCAGGAGAGCGGCGCCGAGTTTCTTCGGGGGCGCTTTCGGTTGCGGCGCGGCGACCTGCCACGCATCGGCCTGAGGTGCCGCACCCTGCTGCGGCAGGCTTTCGGCCTTGCCGCGAGTGAAGGTGCGGAGCTTGCCGGAACTCATGCGGCCAGGCTAGCAAGCCACTGAGGACCGCTCAAGATCGCACTGCATGAGTGCGGCCCACACCGCCCGAACCGGAAAACGGCGAACGGCCGGGCCCGCGCTTTCGCGCGGGCCCGGCCGTTCGTTCTGCTCTATGCCCAGACCTGGCCGTCCAGCGCGTTCGCCGCGTCGTCCAGCCCGTCCGAGTAAGCGCCCGTCGACAGGTACTTCCAGCCGCCGTCGGCGACCAGCAGCGCGATGTCCGCGCTCCGGCCGGCCTTCGCGGCCTCGCGCGCCAGCGCGATCCCCGCGTGCAGCACCGCGCCCGCGGAAAGCCCCACGAACAGGCCCTCCTCGTTCAGGATCTCGCGCGTGCGCCGCAGCGCGTCCTCGGTGCCGACGCTCAAGCGCCGGTCGAGCACCTTCTCGTCGTACAGCTCCGGCACGAACCCCTCGTCGAGGTTCCGCAGCCCGTACACGAGCTCGCCGTACCGCGGCTCGGCCGCCACGATCTGCACGCCCGGCGCCTGCTCGCGCAGGTAGCGGCCCACGCCCATGAGCGTCGCGGTGGTCCCGAGCCCGGCCACGAAGTGCGTGATCTCGGGCAGGTCCCGCAGCAGCTCAGGGCCGGTGCCCTCGTAGTGCGCGGCCGCGTTGGCCGGGTTGGCGTACTGGTTGAGCATCACCCAGTCGGGGCGCTCGGCCGCCATCGCCCGGGCCTTCGCGACGGCCGCGTTCGAGCCGCCCGCGGCCGGGGAGAACACGATCTCCGCCCCGAACGCGGTCAGCAGCTGGCGCCGCTCCTGGGAGGTGTTCTCGGGCATGACCGCCACGAGCTTGTAGCCCTTGCGCCGCGCCAGCATCGCCACGGCGATGCCGGTGTTGCCCGAGGTCGGTTCGAGGATGGTCGCGCCGGGCTTGAGGAGCCCGTCGTCCTCGGCGGCCTCGATCATCTTGGCGGCCACGCGGTCCTTGACCGAGCCGGTCGGGTTCACGCCCTCGAGCTTCGCCCACAGCCGGACGTCGGGCGAGGGCGAGAGCCGCGGCAGTCCGACCAGCGGCGTGTCGCCGAGCGTCGCGGTGATGTCCGTGAAGCGTGCCACGGCTTCAGTCCCTTCTCCGAACTACATGCCGCCGGCGACGGCGGGGAGGATGGTGACCGAGTCGCCGTCGGCGAGCGGGGCGTCGAGGCCGCCGATGAACCGCACGTCCTCGTCGTTGATGTAGACGTTGACGAAGCGGTGCAGCGAGCCCTCATCGGTCACGACGCGGCCCTTGAGGCCGGTGTGCGACGAGTCGAGGTCGTCGAAGAGCTTCGCGAGGGTGTCGCCCTCACCGGTGACGATCTTCTGGCCACCGGTGTGGGTGCGCAGGATGGTGGGGACGCGGACTTCAACGGACATAGTGGATTTCCTTTTACTCTCTGAACAGCCCGGCAGGGGCCTTCGATGTGTGTGACGCGCAGTGGAACCGCATGGCGAATGCCGGGGCCCGCGGGCCTCGGCGAGAACTCAGGAACAGTCGTAGACCGTGGAGTCCGGGGTGTGGGCGAACTTGTAGCTCTGCACCGCCTCGGGCGCGCCGGTGACCTCGATGGGCTCCTCGGTGACGACCTCGTCGGCGATGCGGAACGACCGGACCTCGGCGATCTCGGGGTCCTTCGTCGTCACCAGCACGTAGTGCGCGCCGGGCAGTCCCAGCTGCGAGGCGATCCCGGCGTCGGAGCGCGAGGGGTAGGCCTCGGTGTGGGTGTGCGAGTGGTAGGCCACGACGACTTCCTCGTCGTTGTCCCACATCTGGTCGTAGACCTGCTTCCACTCTTCCGCGTCGAACTCGTAGAAGGTGGTGGAGCGGGCAGCGTTGATCATCGGGAGGTGCCTCTTCGGCTCTCCCGTGCCCTCGGGGCCCGCGATGAGGCCGCACGCCTCGTCGGGGTGGTCAGCCCGGGCGTGCGCGACCATCGCCTCGACCAGTTCATGCGCGATCCGCAACACGCAAGCAAGCGTACACGCGACGCTCCGTGGCCAGAACCCCTCGCTCAGAGCGTGAGACAACGCTCGCGACCTGCGACGGGAGGGAATAGATCGCCGCGTGTGAGCACCGCTCGCTCACGGGGCCCGCGGGGTTCGGGGGTGCATTACGCTCACCGGTATGTCCGTCACGCTCCCCCGCACACCCCTGTACACCGACCACTACGAGTACACGATGCTCGAGGCGGCCCTCCGCGACGGCACCGCCGGCCTGCCGTGCGTGTTCGAGGTGTTCGGCCGCCGCCTGCCCACCGGCCGCCGCTACGGGGTGGTCGCCGGGATCGGCCGCCTCAGCGAGGCGATCGAGCGCTTCCGCTTCGAGGACAGCGACCTCGAGGACCTCACCTCCCGCGGTGTCGTGAAGGAGTCGACGGCCGAATGGCTCGCCGACTACCGCTTCAAGGGCGACATCGACGTCTACGCCGAGGGCGAGCTGTACTTCCCCGGCTCCCCGATCGTGACCGTGAGCGGGACGTTCGCCGAGTGCGTGCTGCTGGAGACGCTGACGCTCTCGATCCTCAACCACGACAGCGCCATCGCGAGCGCCGCGGCCCGGATGGTGACGGCCGCGCGCGGACGGCCGATCCTGGAGATGGGTTCGCGCCGCACGCATGAGGCCGCCGCGATCGCCGCGTCCCGGGCGGCGTACCTGGCCGGGTTCGTGGCCACCTCCAACTTGGAGGCCGGGCGCCGCTACGGGGTGCCGACCTCGGGTACGAGCGCCCATGCGTTCACGCTCCTGCACAAGTCCGAGATCGAGGCGTTCGAGGCGCAGATCGCGGCGTTCGGCACCGAGACGACGCTGCTGGTGGACACGTACGACATCACGCAGGGCATCCGCAATGCGATCGAGGCGGCCGGTCCTCGCCTGCGCGCCATCCGGATCGACTCGGGCGACCTCGACGTGATGGCGACCGGGGCCCGCGAGCTGCTGGACGAGTTGGGCGCGCACGACACGAAGATCGTCGTCTCCGGCGATCTCGACGAGTTCTCGATCGCGGCGCTCGCCGCGGCCCCTGTGGACATCTACGGCGCGGGCACGGCAGTGGTGGTCGGCTCCGGTGCGCCTACGGCGCAGCTGGTGTACAAGCTGGTCGAAGTGGAGGGCCGCCCGGTCGCGAAGCGTTCGGAGCACAAGGGCACCAACGGGGGTCGCAAGATCGCGGTGCGCCGCCACAAGCCCACGGGGACGGCGGTCGAGGAGGTCGTGGTGTCCCAGGGCGAACCCGAGACGATGCCGGGCGACAAGCTGCTGCAGGTGCCGCTGTTCCGCGGCGGCGAGCTCGTGGAGCAGGCGACGTTGGACGAGTCGCGGGAGCTGCTGCGCCAGCGGCTCATCTCGATCCCTTGGGAGGGGCTGAAACTCTCCCCCGGCGATCCGGCGATCCCGGTCGCGCAGAAGCACGGGGGCGAGTAGTTCCCTTCGGGGCCAGAAGAGTTCGACTCCGGGACCGTTCGGTTCCCTTTGCGCCCCACCGCGGTGGACGCGCCGTCGGGTAGCTGTCACACGGTGGCCTGGGCTTTCGGGATACGATGCGCATGCCCCTGTCCGTGTTCCTCGTAGTACCCGCGATCCTCCCCGAAAGGAACCGCCCCAATGGTGTTCAGCAAGCTCAAGGCCATTCTCGGTAGTGGCATCCAAGTCGACACGCTCCTGCACGACAAGCACGTCGTGCCGGGCGGGACCCTCAAGGGCGAGGTGCGCATCTCCGGCGCCGAAGTGGACGCCGCGGTGGAGAGCGTCGAGATCGAGTTCACCGCCCTGGTCGAGGACGACAGCAAGGGCGAGGACGCGGCCGGCGCGGTGCACGACTACTTCAAGGCCGAGGTCTCGGGCAAGTTCGACCTGGCGAAGGGCACGGCGCACCCGATCGCGTTCGAGGTGCAGGTGCCTTGGGAGACGCCGTTCAACAATGTGGACGTGCGCCCGCTGGTGGGCGGCATGAAGCTCGGCGTCTCGACGCACCTGAACCTCGACCAGGCCTTCGACAAGGGCGATCTGGACTGGCTGACCGTGGAGGCGCTGCCGGTGCACAAGGCGGTCTGGGAAGCGCTTGAGGCCCTTGGCTTCGCGTTCCAGGAGACCGACTTGGAGCTCGGCACGATCCAGGGCGCGACCGTGCCGTTCTATCAGGAGGTCGAGTTCTGGGCGACCGAGGGCGAGTTCCACGAGCGCATCCGCGAGCTGGAGGTCGTCTTCGTGGTGGGCGAGGCGAACACCGACGTGGTCTTCGCGGCCGACAACTCGGCGGAGCTGCTGGCTCCCGACCTGAACTCGACGATCCGGTTCTCGCTGCCGACCGCCGGCGGCGATGTCGCCGAGACCGTGAAGTCCCAGCTGACGCAGCTGGCGGCGCAGAAAGGCGTGTAAGCGCAGCTCAAGACCACGAAAGGGCGGCTTTGCGGATGATCCGCGGGGCCGCCCTTTCGCATGGCCGGAGGCAATGCGGGGACCGAACTTGCCAAGTGTCTACGTATACGTATAGTCTCTACGTATACCGAGGAGCACCCCTGGAAGGAGGTTAAGATGCCGATATGCCCAACAAGACGATCTACGTCGCCGACAAGGACCTGGAGCTCTACACGAGGGCGCAGGAGCTCGCGGGCGGCAACCTCTCCAAGGCCATCTCGATGGCGCTCAAGCGCTACGTCGACGCCGAGGAGGGCCGGCTCGAGGGCTACGAGGAGATCACCGTGCGGGTCGGCCCGGGCACCGGCCGCAAGCGCCAGCGCCAGCGCTTCACCGGCGTGAAGCTCGGCGAGTGGATCCGGTCGGACAACAAGACGGCCGAGATCTACCGCGTCTACCGCGCCAAGTCGGGCAAGTTCGTCATCCACACCGAGAAGACGCCGGACTACGTGCAGATGACCGACGAGACCGGCTGGAGGAAGATGCTCGGCCTCGGCGAGCAGGTCTTCGGCGCGTCGACCGGGGAGGCCTTCCTCGAAGTGGTCGAGACGCTCGAAGAGCTCAAGGCCAAGATCCCGGCCGAGCTGTACTCGATGGTCGCCGCCAGTGCCGAGGCGCCGCCCGTGCAGGACCTCGACATCTAGCCCGAGCCGCATCCCGAACCGTCCCGGACCAGTGCCGGTGGTCGACCGCGCCCTCTGAACGCCGCCCGTCGGCGCGTCCTTGACGCGCCTTCACGACCGCGGCCACGACGGGCGGGACTCCGTCCATCGTCTGTCTATTTAGCACAGATAAGAACGGAGTGCACCGTGCTCGACCTCGGGACTCTGCTCACGCTCTACCCGCCGCCGCGCTCGCTTACAGCCGAGCCGACGAAGCGTCAGGAAAATGTCAGCGCCGTGTCAGCGGCCCCGACGACAGTTGCTCACATGCCCGGAGAGGAACCCCGAACCGGAGCCGGACCAGCAAGAACGAAACGAGGAACCATGAACGCCCCCAAGCCTCTCGCGATCGAAGCCCGCAACCTCTCCAAGTCCTACGGCGACAACGCCGTGCTCGGCGGCATCGACATCGCCGTCCCGGAAGGGACCATCTTCTCCCTGCTCGGCCCCAACGGCGCCGGCAAGACCACCACGGTGAACATCCTGACGACCCTCATCCCCGCCAACGGGGGCGAGTCCTTCGTCCGGGGCCACAGCGTGGCGGACGACGCCGACGAGGTGCGCAAGGCCATCGGCGTCACCGGCCAGTTCGCGGCCGTCGACACCCTCATGACCGGCCGCGAGAACCTCCAGCTCATGGGCCGCCTGCACCACCTGGGCAAGCGGGAGACCAAGCGCCGCACCGAGGAGATGCTGGAGCGCTTCGATCTCGTGGAGGCCGCCAAGCGCGTGCCGTCCACCTACTCCGGCGGCATGAAGCGCCGCCTCGACATCGCCATGTGCCTCATGGGGGACCCGAAGGTCATCTTCCTGGACGAGCCGACGACCGGCCTCGACCCGGGCGGGCGCCGGACCGTGTGGTCGAGCATCCGCGAACTGGTCCAGGGCGGCACCACGATCTTCCTGACCACCCAGTACCTGGAGGAGGCCGACGAGCTGGCCGACCGGATCGCGGTCCTCGACGGCGGCAAGCTCGTCGCGGAGGGCACGCCCGAGGAGCTCAAGCGCCTGGTCCCCGGCGGCCACATCAAGCTGCGCCTGCAGCGCGCCGACCAGGTCGAGCGGACCGTGCGGGTCCTGAACGCCTCCGGCTCGGACGGCGACAAGCTCCAGGTCCTCGTCCCCTCGGACGGCTCCGTCCAGTCGCTGCGCAAGGTCCTCGACACCCTCGACCGCGAGGGCGTGGACGTCGACGAGCTGACCGTCCACACGCCCGACCTCGACGACGTCTTCCTCTCTCTCACCGGCCACTCCACCGCCGCTTAGCCCACCACCGCCCCGAACCGCTTCACAAGCCCCACAAGGAGAACTCCATGAGCACCCTCGCCTACACACTGTCCGACACCTCCACCATGCTCCGGCGCCAGCTCAAGCACATGCAGCGGTACCCGTCGCTGACGATCATGCTCGTCGGCATGCCGGTGGTCCTCCTGCTCCTGTTCGTCTACGTCTTCGGCGGCACCCTCGGCAACGGCCTCGGCGGTGTGACCGGCGGCCGGGATGCCTACCTCTTCTACGTGACGCCCGGCATCCTGATCTCGTCCATCGCCGCCGTCGTGCAGGGCACCGCGATCGGGGTCGCCATGGACATGACCCAGGGAATCATCGACCGGTTCCGCACCATGTCGATCGCCCGGGTCTCGGTCCTCACCGGGCACGTGCTCGGCTCGCTGATCCAGGTGTTCCTGTGCGTCGCCGCGGTCCTCGGCGTCGCGGTCGCCATCGGCTACCGCCCCGAGGCGTCCGCCCTCGACTGGCTCGGCCTGGTCGGCGTGATCGCCTTGATCGGCTTCGGCCTCATCTGGCTCACCGTCGCCCTCGGCATCTCCGCCGACAGCGTCGAGACCGCCTCCAACACGCCGATGTTCCTGATCCTCCTGCCGTTCCTCGGCTCCGGCTTCGTCCCCACCGACTCGATGCCGACCGTGGTCCGCTACTTCGCCGAGTACCAGCCCTTCACCCCGTTCATCGAGGTGACCCGCAGCCTCCTGTCCGGCACCGCGGTCGAGGGCAAGGAACTGGCCCTGACGATCGGCTGGTCGCTGGCCCTGGCGCTGCTCGGCTACGTGATCGCGAAGAAGAAGTTCAACAAGCGCTAGACACCGCAGACCGAATTCAGAAAACACCCCGAAAGGCGGGCCGCAGACGCGGCCCGCCTTTCGCATGTCGGAAGGGCGGCCGAAGTCGCCTTTCTACAAGCGGTGCCGCGGGGCGCTGCATACGCTCGGGTCATCACCTGCAGCGAGGCGGAGGCCGAGCGCTCCCGAGGCATGTGGGAGACGCTGCTGAACGGCTTGAAAGCGGCCGTCGAAGGCGATTGACCTCCGAAGAGGTACGACGGAAGTCGGGGTTCCCACCCGACTTTCGTGGGGAGTGATCGGGGCGCAAGATCGTTCACCGGGCCGAGGCGGCGCGGGTTCAGAGCGGCGACGCTTGGCGGCATCCGAGAACTTCTGGAGGACGCATGAGAACCGCTCGCCGCCGCAGCCTACTGGCCGCCGGAACACTCGGGACCCTTACCGTGGGTGCCATGGCAATCGACCAGAGCCCGGCCGGCGCCGGGGAAGAGGGCGCGCCGGGACGGCCGCTGCGGTTCAGTCCGGGCGGGTGCGAACCCGACCTGGAGGTGGACTGGCACGCGGGCTGGCCCTCCTCGAAGCACGACCCCCAGCCCGAGATCCAGTCGCACGCCACAGACGCGCACACGATCATCATGCGGCAGAACAAGTCCGTGAACTACGAGGCGCCGTTCATGTTCCTGCTGTTCGGCGCCGAGTCCGCGCTGCTCATCGACACCGGGGCCACGCCCGAGCCCGAGTACCTCCCGCTGCGCGAGGTCGTGGATGCGCACATCGAGGCCTGGCTCGGGAAGCACCCGCGCGAGGAATACCGGCTGATCGTCGCGCACACGCACGGCCACGGCGACCACAGAGCGGCCGACGGCCAGTTCGCCGACCGGCCGGACACCACCGTCGTCGGCACCGGGCTCGACGCGGTGATCGCGTTCTACGGCTTCGAGGACTGGCCGAACGAGCCGCGGGAGCTCGACCTCGGCGACCGCGTGGTCGACCTTGTGCCGGGACCGGGCCACCATGCCTCGGCGATCGTGTTCCACGACCGCTGGACCCGGCTGCTGCTCACCGGGGACACGTTCTACCCGGGACGGCTCTACGTGGACGACTGGGACGCTTTTGCGGCCACTGTGGATCGACTCGTGGCCTGGTGCGAGGAGCACCCGGTCTCGCACATGCTCGGCTGCCACGTCGAGATGTCGATCCAGCCGGGCCTCGACTACCCGCGCGGATGGCCCTACCAGCCGGACGAGGCGGCCCTGCCGATGCGGGTCGACCAGCTCCAGGCCCTGCAGCAGGCGGTGCGCGAGGTCGACGGTGCGCCCGGGATCCACAAGTACGACGACTTCCACATCTGGTACCAGGTGGAGTGAGGCCACCGGCGTGAGCGACTGGAGCCGAAGCGCCGGATGGGGTTGCGCGGGCCGTGCGACCTGCGCGGATCCGGTGCAACTCCCCCGGCGACTGGCGGCGTCTCTCGCTTGTGAGCAAACCCCATGAAGACCGGCGAAGCCGGTCGACCCCCATCTGGAAGACCACGGCGGGCCTGCTCGGGATCGCCGCCCTCGCCGCCACAGCGGCGTGCAGCGACTCGAGCGGCGACTCCGACGCCGGCGCGAGCGCCGAAGGCGAGGCCGTCGACGCGGCCGCACTGCTCGAAATGGTCAACGAGAGCATCAGGCTCGAGAAGGAACTGGACGCGGCAGAGGACCGCGTGATCGCCGAATGCCTTGAGGCGCAGGGCTTCACCGTGCACGACCAGCGTGAACTGGGACAGAACGAACCGTACGTGCTGGACACGCTCATCGACTTCTACCCCGCCGACGAATTCCTGCCCGAGGCCGATGTGGCCGCGGAGTACGGCTTCGGCTGGTGGGCCGAGACCGCGGAGATGTTCGACTCCCAGGAGACGCAGGACTACTACGAGGCGACCTGGGACACGCCCTTCGACGACGACGAGGTGTTCGACAATTCCGAGTTCGAGTCGCTGCCCGACGACGAACGCCGCGCCTGGAGCGTCGCGTACTGGGGTGAGGAGGCGACCGCGGACCTGGAAGGCACCGGCGAGGAGACCGACGGCGGCGGTGAGCCCTCAGAGGACGGCGAACTGGAGTTCGGGAACGGCGAGACGCCGAGTTCGCCGAAGCCCGGCGGCTGCCAACTGGAGATGATCGAAGCGCTCTACGGCGAACCGAGGCAGGTCGAGATCGACGAGGAGGGCGACTACCTCGTCTGGGAATGGCGGCCGAAGGCCCCCGAGATCGGCTTGGACGCGATCGAGAGTGACTACGCCGCCGGCATGGGCGACGCCCAGGGCGGCTTCCTCACCTGCATCGCCGACGCCGGCTACCCCGGCTGGGAGTTCAACGACACCGGGAGGCTCGCGATGACCGACTACTCGTCGCTGCTGTACACCGGCGAGGTCTTCGAGGAGGAACCGATTCCCGGCGAGGAGCCGCCGCCGGCGGACACGAACCCGCCCGTCCCGGACCTGCCGGAGGACGTGCCGGACGACTTCGACGGCAAGCGCGCGTATGAGGTCGAGATGGCCGTGGCGTTCGCCGCGTGCGGCGACGAGACCGGGTACCGCAAGACGGCCACCGCGAAGTACGACGCGGTCATGGCAGAGCACTACGCCGCCATCGAGGTGGACACGTACGCCTGGCAGGATGAGATCCGCACTTTGACGAGCGAGGCGCAGGACCTGATCGCGGGCTGACAAGCCTGCGGCACAAAAGAAGACGAGGGAGGGCGGGGCCACGGCCCCGCCCTTCCCGGTCTACACGTGGTCACGCCAGGTGTGCTGCGGGTCGTAGCCGAGGAGCCTGCGGGCCTTGTCGATCGACAGGAGCGTCTCGTGGCCCTCGACCGGGCGCTTGAGCTCGAGGTCCGGGTAGTGGGTCTTCACGAGGTCCGGGGTCGGGGTGGTCATCACCGTGTCCGGGGAGGCGATCACGAAGACCTCCTTGCCGGTGCCCTCGCGCTGGAGCCCGAGGCGGATCGCCAGCGCGCCGTCGCGGGCGTCGATATAGGACCAGAGGTTCCAGTCGCGGAGCGTCGGGTCGTCGTCGAACGCGGGGAAGGCCGCGTAGTCCTCGACGTACATGACGTTGGAGAAGCGCAGGCCGGTGGCCTTGAGCGCGGGGTTCCAGCGGCAGAGCTGCTCGACCATGGTCTCTTCGAGGGTCTTGACGAGCGAGTAGGTGGACTCGGGGCGCGGCGCGTACTCCTCGTCGACCGGGAGGTACGGCGGCGGGGTCTCGAACGGCAGGCCGAGGACGGTCTCGCTGGAGGCCCACACGATGTTGTCGATGCCGGCGACCTTCGCGGCGGCGAAGACGTTGTAGGTGCTCAGCATGTTGTTGCGGAAGATCGCCGAGTTGGCCTGGAGGCCGGGGGCGGGGATCGCGGCGAGGTGCACGACGGCGTCGAGCCGGTCGTAGCGGTCGTCGACGCCGGTGAGCGCGGAGACGACCTGGCCGTAGTCGGTCAGGTCGATGTTGAGGAAGGGCGCGAGGTTGTCGGGCGACGGCGCGCGGTCGAGGTTGACGACCTCGAAACCGTGCTCCACCAGATCCCGCACGCAGGCCCGGCCGAGTTTGCCGCTGCCTCCGGTCACCGCCACACGAGCCATAACGCTTCCCCCTTCGTTCATGCCCCCGCAGCCGCGAGCGCGGCTTCGGGCCGGTACGGCCCGAAGCCTAGAACCTGGAGTGGGCTCCAAGGCAAGCGCCCTGGTCACGGCGGTGAACGAGATACCATCCCTAACCCCCGCCCACCCGGGGACCGTAGCGGCCATCCTCCCGCGCGGGTACGACAGAAACCGGGCCCGGCCACCCGATCGTGTGCCGCGGCGCCCCGCGAGGTCCCGAGGGTCCGTGAGGTCCGGTCCGCGGTGTCCTCAGGGCCGCTCGGCGCTCGGCGCTCGGCGCTCGGCGCTCGGCGCTCGGCGCTCGGCGCTCGGCGCTCGGCGCTCGGCGCTCGGCGCTCGGCGCTCGGCGCTCGGCGGGAGATCGTAAGCGCCGCATGGTTCGACTGCACGGGTCGCGACCGGCGATGTGCCGGTGGCAGGATCATGGGCATGTCCGCTTTCGCCACCCCCGCGATCCGGATCGGTTCGACCGAGATCATCGCCCTCGCCGACGGCGAAGGGCCGTTCTTCTCCCCGCGCGCCGAGGCCTTCCCCACGGCGAGCGCCGAGCAGTGGGCCGCGGCCGACGGGTTCGACCCCCGCGCGGTCGATGCCGAGGGGCGCTGGCTCCTCCAGTTCCGGGCCTTCGCGATCCGCGGCGACCACGGCGTCACACTGGTCGACGCCGGCATCGGCGCCGCCGACGGCCCGGCCGCCTCCTGGGCGCCCGTGCCCGGCGCGCTTCCGGAGTCGCTGGCGGCCAACGGCATCGCCCCGGCCGAGGTGGACTCGGTCGTGCTCACCCACTTGCACACCGACCATGTGGGCTGGGCGGTCGTCTCCGAGGACGCCGTCCCGAGCGGCGCGTCGGACGGCGGCACCCCCGATGCCTCCCGCAAGGCGAGCGGCCTCCGCCCGTATTTCCCGAACGCCGAATACCTCCTGCAACGCAACGAACTCGACGCCATCGACTCGCTCAACCCGCAGCTTCGCGAAACCGTCATCGACCCGCTCCAGGCCACCGGGCAGCTCCGGCTCCTCGAAGGCGACACGCCGCTGCGCGGCGACGCGAGAGCCGTCGCGACTCCAGGGCACACGCCCGGGCACCAGAGCGTCCTCGTCGGCGACGGGCGCGACCTCGCGCTCATCACCGGCGACCTGCTCGTGCACGCCCTCCAACTGCTCCACCCCGAAATCGCCTACGCACACGAAATCGACGCGGAGACGGCAAGGCGCTCAAGGGAACGCATGCTCGGCGTCGAAGCCGCCACGCTCCACCTGGCGACCCCGCACCTGACCGAGCCGTTCATCGCGCGCTGAACCGACCGGGAAGGTCGGCTTGACCGAGCCGTTCAACGCGCCCCCTGACCCGACAGTGCCGGTCGAACTCCGTTCATCGCCGAGCCGACGGGGAGGCGTTCAGCCCGCGACAGCGCGCAGGCGCTCCAGCTTCTCGGCGGTCTCGTCGTCGACCGGGCTGAAGACCGTGAGGCGGCTCCCCCCGCCGGGCTGGAGCCACATCCGGTCGGCGTGCAGGCGCAAAACGCCGACCTCCCGGTTCCGGAAGAGCTTGACCTCCTTGACCTTGTCGGCGACATTGCGCCGCGCCCAGATCTCGCAGAACTCGGGCGAAGCCGCGAGAAGCCGGTCGACGAGCTCGCGCCAGTGCGGTTCGTCGAAGTGGCCGGTGCCGAACTTGCGGAAGTTCGCGACCATGAGCTCCAGGGTCTCGCGCCGTTCCACCAGGGTCCGACTCCAGTCGGGGTCGGTGAAGGCGAGCCACATGCAGTTGCGGTCACGCGGAGGCAGCGCGTCGAGATCGGTGAACAGGCGCGCGAACGTGCGGTTGTAGTGCAGCAGGTCGTAGCGGCAGTTCTGGATCGAGGCGGGGAACGGCTCGACCTGCGCCAGCATGGCCCGCAGCGAGGCCGACACCGCGAAGGTGTTCTTGCGCGGCACCGGGTCCACGGCCCCTGCCAGGCCGAACAGGTGGGCCCGTTCGGACGGATCGAGCCGCAGGGCCCGAGCGATCGCATCGAGCACCTGCGGGGAGACGGTGATGTCGCGGGCCTGCTCCAGCCACGTGTACCAGGAGACGCCGACCGAGGCGAGCTGCGCGACCTCCTCGCGGCGCAGGCCCGGGGTGCGGCGCCGACGCCCGCGCGGGAGGCCCACCACCTCGGGGGTCAGGCGCTCGCGCCGCGAGCGCACGAATTCGGCGAGTTCCCTACGGCGCTCGGCGAGATGCGGGGCGCCGAGATCCGGTCCGGCAAGCGGCGCTTCGGGGACCGCGTCTACCGCCACCCGGGCGGAGGCGTCGCCGGACGCGGCCGCATCACCGGCAGTCCTGGTCGGAACGGTCTCGGCCCGCGCAGAAGCAGCCTTGTCGTTCGCGGTCATGGTTCCCATCCCACCAGCATGCCTCGCGCGGCGCACCGCAGCCAGGTGGTCTGAGTCCCCGGATAAGGACGATCAGGTACCGGGTTGGGAAACGCGCCAGAGTCGGCACATGACGCAAACCGCGAGCGCCCCGCAACGGGTGCCAGTCCCCCACGCGGCGAACCGATCAGCGCCCGCGCTCAGCGGGCCCGGACTGTTCGCCATCCTCTTCACCGCCTCGATGTCCTCCATGGACGCCTTCATTGTCAACGTCGCCCTGCCCACCATCGGTGCCGACCTCAGCGCCGGCCCGGCCGCGCTCGAACTCGTCGTCGCCGGATACGCCACCGCCTACGCAGCGCTCCTGGTCCTCGGCGGCCGGCTCGGCGACACGTTCGGCAGACGCCGCCTGATGATCATCGGGCTCATCGGGTTCGGCATCGCCTCCCTGCTGTGCGGCCTCGCCCCGACCGGCGGGGCCCTCGTGGCGGCCCGAGTCCTCCAAGGCGCCACGGCCGCATTGGGTCTGCCGCAGGCCATGGCGACCATCCAGGCCACCACGGCCGGGCACCGGCGGGCCCGCGCCATGGGCCTGTTCGGCGCGATCGTCGGTCTGGCCATGGCGTTCGGGCAGATCCTCGGCGGTGTCATGGTCGGCGCCGACATCGCCGGGACCGGTTGGCGCTCGGTGTTCCTCATCAACGTTCCGGCCGTGCTCATCGCGCTGGTCCTCCTGGTCCGGCACGTGCCCGAGACGCGCTCGGCGAAGTCGGCGCCGCTCGACCCGTTCGGCGCCGTCCTGCTCGGCGCGGCCATGGTGCTGCTGCTCGTGCCGCTCACCGAGGGACGCGCCGCCGGATGGCCCGCTTGGTCGTGGATCTGCTTGGGGGCCTTCCCGTTCGCCACGGCCGTGTTCCTCGCGGTGCAGCGGCGCAAGGAACGGGCCGGGGCGGTGCCGCTGCTGCCGCCGAGCCTGCTCGCGCTGCCGGGGATGCGCCGGGGGCTGCCGGTGATGATGCTGTCGATGGCCGGGTTCGGCGGGTTCCTGTTCGCCTCGGCCGTCGCGATCCAGCAGGGCCTCGACTACGGGCCCGTCGCCGCCGGGTTCGCGCTGGTGCCGTTTGCGCTCGCGTTCTTCGCCGGATCGGCGCTCGGGCCGCGGCTGGCTCCCCGGCTCGGCGGGCGCGCGGTGACGATCGGTGTCGCGGTGCAGTTCGCCGGTCTCGCGGCACTCGCGTGGACCGTGGCAGGCGCTTGGTCGTCGACGGCGGCGTTCGCGATGGCGCCCGCACTGGTCGTGGTCGGACTCGGTCAGGGACTGCACCTGCCGGTGCTGTTCCGGGTGGTGCTCGCCGACGTGCCGGCCGAGCGGGTCGGCGTCGGCAGCGGCGCGATGGCCACCGGCCAGCAGATCGCGCTGGCCTCGGGCGTGGCGATCCTCGGGGCGGTGTTCCTCCACCTCGTGCCGGAGGTCGGCGTGCAGGAGGCCTACGCCTGGACGATCGCGGTCCAGGCCGTGACGGCACTGGTCAATATCGGTCTGAGCCTGCGCGTGCGGGCCTGAATTCTCTAGCGACGGGCACGGACCGACCGGTTCTGGCGCTCGTGTCACGGCCGCACACTGCAGCCGTGACACGGGCAATGCACTATCGATCGCCGGTTTCGCGGTCGATCTCCCGACTCGCACCCTGGGCGCGTCGGGTCGTTCAGCGATCGGTGAGCTAGGTTCGGGCGCGTGGACATCGCAGACGACCCCCAGGTGCTGTTGGACCGTGCCCAGTCGCTCGCCGCGACCGGCGGGCGGGTGATCATCGGCATCGCGGGCTGCCCGGGTGCGGGCAAGTCGACCGCGGCCGCCTGGTTGGCGCGGGCGCTCAACGCGGCCGGCCGGCGTGCGGTTCAGGTGCCGATGGACGGGTTCCATCTGGCGAACGCCGAGCTCGTTCGGCTCGGCAAGCGCGGGCGCAAGGGCGCGATCGACACGTTCGACGGCTGGGGCTACCGGGCGCTGCTGGAGCGGATCGCGGCCGACCGCGGCACGGTGGTCTACGCGCCGGAGTTCGACCGGCGGGTGGAAGAGCCGGTGGCGGGCGCGATCGCGGTACCGCCGGAGACCGAGGTCGTGGTGACCGAGGGGAACTACCTCCTGGACGATGAGGGCCCGTGGCCCGGGGTGCGGGCGGCGCTGACCGAGGCCTGGTACTGCGAGACGCCCGAGCCGCTGCGACTGGCGCGGCTGGTGGCGAGGCACGAGCGCTTCGGCAAGTCGCCGGAGAAGGCGCGGACGTGGGCGGCCGAGGTCGACGAGCGGAACGCGGAGCGAATCCGGGCGTCGCGGCACCGAGCCGACCTCGTGATCGATTTCGAGGCGCTGCACATCGGCGAACCGCAGGCCTGAAAAAGTCTCAGCTGATGCCGCGCTACGGCGCGGCATTTTTCGTCTCTCCCGGGTTCGATTGACTTCGCGCGAACCCTAGATCTATGATGCATAGAACCTCAAGGCATAGAACTACTAGGGTTAGGAGGCTCCCCCTCATGCACATCGCCAAAGACCTCGTGGCCGCCTCGGCCACACCGCTGGTCCTCGGCATCCTCGCCGAAGAGGAGAGCTACGGGTACGCGATCCTCAAAGAGATCAGCGAGCGCTCCGGCGGCCGCCTCGAATGGACCGAGGGCCTGCTCTACCCCCTGCTGCACCGCCTCGAACGGCTCGGATACGTCGAGTCCACCTGGCGCACCCCCGAAGGCGGACGGCGGCGCAAGTACTACGCCATCACCGAAGACGGCCGCAAAGAGCTGGCCGAACAGCGCCGGCAATGGGCCGCCGTCACGGACGCGCTGCAGGAGGTCTGGAAGGCCACGCGGTCGATCGGGACACCCGCACCGATACTGGAGGGGTGACATGACCGGGAACGACACCGAACTCGAGACCCAGATCGCCGAATGGCGGTCCTACGTGCTCCGCCGCCGCGCCGTGCTCAGCGCCGATGTGGACGAACTCGAGGACCACCTCCGCGAGCGCGTCGCCGACCTCACCGAGACCGGCCTGCACCCCGACGAGGCCTTCCTGATCGCCGTCAAACGCATGGGCCGCATGGACGAGCTCTCGCGCGAATTCGCCCGCGAGCACTCCGACCGGCTGTGGAAGCAGCTCGTGCTCACCGCGACGACGCGCCCGCCGAGGCCGAACGCCGCCGCGACCTGCTCGTCATGATCGTCTGCGCGGCCCTCGCGGTCGTGGGCGTCAAACTGCCCGCGCTGTTCGGCCTCGGCTTCGACGAGAGCGGCGACTTCTACGCCCGCAACCTGGGCCTGCTCGCGCTCGCCCCGCTCGCGCTCTACTTCGCGTGGCGCCGCAAAGTCGAGCCCGCGCAACCGCGGGCGTCGTCGCGGGGCTCTTCGTGCTCGGGGCCGTCGGCCGCGAACGCCTACCCGCTCGACGAGGACTCGCAGTCGCTCGTGCTCACCGCGATCCACCTGCCGCTCGCGCTGTGGATCGTCATCGGGATCGCCTACGCCGGCAGGCGAATGGCGCTCGGGCCAGAAGCGCATGGACTTCATCCGCTTCACCGGCGAGTGGTTCATCTACTTCGTGCTCATCGCCCTCGGCGGCGGCGTGCTCACCGGCTTCACCGTGGGCACCTTCAGCGCCATCGGGATCGACAACGAGACGTTCATCAGCGAATGGCTCATCCCTTGCGGCGCAGCGGCGGCCGTGGTCGTGGCCGCGTGGCTCGTGGAGGCCAAGCAGAGCGTCATCGAGAACATGGCGCCGGTGCTCACCCGCGTCTTCACGCCGCTGTTCGCGGTGACCCTCGTGGCCGTGCTCGTCGCGATCGCCGTGACCACCAACGCGATCGACGTCGAGCGCGACATGCTCATCCTGTTCGACCTGCTCCTGGTGGTGGTGCTCGGCCTGGTGCTCTACTCGATCTCGGCCCGCGACCCCGCCGCGCCCGGCGGGCTCTTCGACTGGATGCAGCTCGCCCTCGTCGTGAGCGCCCTGCTCATCGACATCATGGTGCTCATCGCGATCACCGGCCGCATCACCGAATGGGGCCTCACGCCCAACAAGAGCGCGGCGCTCGGCGAGAACCTCATCCTGTTCGCGAACCTCGCCTGGACGGCCTGGCTGTACTGGTCGATCGTGAAGGGCCGCAAGCGGTTCTCGAAGCTGGAGCGCTGGCAGACCGACTATGTGCCGGTGTACGCCGCCTGGGCGTGGGTCGTGGTGCTGGCCTTCCCGCCGCTGTTTGCCTTCGCGTAGTGACGGGTGCCGCTTGACCGTTCGTCTTGACTCTTCGGGCCCGGGCTGCTGCAATGGGCGTTGAAACTTCCATGGAAAGTAGCCTGAAAATGCCCGAAACTTTCAGAGACGATCAGATCAAGCGGCACCGCACCGCCGACGCGACGGTCACGATCACCCTGGACGGCAGCCCCCTCGCCGGTCGCGAGGTCGAGCTGGAGCAGACGCGCCACAAGTTCCTCTTCGGGTGCACCGGGTTCGAACTCATCGGCCACGCCAACGGCACCGCCGCCGACCCCGAGCGCGCCGCGCGCAATGCCGACCTGTGGGAGGGCCTGTTCAACTTCGCCACACTGCCGTTCTACTGGGGCCGTTTCGAACCCGAGCGCGGCAGGCCCGACACCGAGCGGCTCCGCAAGGCCGCGCAGTGGTTCGCCGACCGCGGCCACCCGGTCAAGGGCCACCCGCTCGCGTGGCACACCGTGAGCGCCGACTGGCTGCTCGACCTCGAGAACGAGGAGATCGCGCGCGCCCAGGTCGAGCGCATCCGGCGAGAGGTGGGCGAGTTCGCCGGCGTGATCGACATGTGGGACGTCATCAACGAGGTCGTCATCATGCCGATCTTCGACAAGTACGACAACGGCCTCACCCGCGTGTGCCGCGACATCGGCCGCATTCCGATGGTGCGCATGGTCTTCGACGCCGCCCGCGAGGCCGGATCGAACGCCACGCTGCTGCTGAACGACTTCGACATGTCCGCCGCCTACGAGTGCCTCATCGAGGGCGTCCTCGAGGCGGGGATCAAGATCGACGCGCTGGGTCTCCAGAGCCACATGCACCAGGGCTACTGGGGCGAGGAGAAGACCGAGGCGATCCTCGACCGGTTCTCGCGCTACGGGCTCCCGATCCACTTCACCGAGACCACCATCCTCTCGGGCGAGGCCATGCCGCCGGAGATCGAGGACCTGAACGACCACCAGGTCGAGTCCTGGCCCTCCACGCCCGACGGCGAAGAGCGCCAGGCGGACGAGATCGAACGCCACTACCGGACCCTGCTCGCGCATCCGTCGGTCGAGGCGATCACCTACTGGGGCATGAACGACGCGGGCATGTGGCTCGGCGCGCCGGGCGGCTTCGTCCGCCTCGACGGCACTCCGAAGCCCGCGTACGACCGGCTCCACCACCTCGTCAACCAGGAGTGGGGCACGCCGATGCAGACCGCCGTGACCGACGCAGAAGGGCGCCTGCGCTTCAACGGCTTCCTCGGCGACTACCGGCTGGCTTACGGAGACCGGCACGCCGGGTTCAGCATCGCCGAACCCGGCACGGCGAACGTGACGGTGGAGCTGGACCGATCCTGATACCGCTTGGTTTGGGGTGTTGCCGTCCAGCCGGGTTCTGCGCCCCGGGGTGACCTGGGCTGCGGGGGCGCTGGCGGGATCCGGTCCTGGGTGGCTTGCGCTGCAAGCGGGCAGCGACGAAGAGGTGAGCGATTGGGCGGGGACGCGCTGGCGGGGCCGGGCCCGTTTCGGGCGGGGTTCGGGCGGGCGGCGACGGAGAGGTGGGCGATTGGGCGGGGCGCGCTGGCGGCTGTCCGGCTTGGTTTCGGTTGGGGTGCAGGCGGTTCGGGGTCGAACATGAGAAGTTTCTAGTCTTGTGGGTGATGCGGGTGTTCGTGGGGTGGGGGATAATTGGTGTACGCACAGGGATATGGATTCCGTACAGGAGTCGAGTAGGTGCAAGCAGACTAAGCCAAGCCTCTGGCCGACTCGCCCCGCTGGCAGGATCCGAGACCACTCGCCCGTAGCTCGGGCCGGTCTCAGCCCGGGGCTTGCATGGTATGCCCCACGTGCTATCGCGTCCCGAACCCCAGTCCAGGCCTTAGCGAAGGACCAGACCACGGGGGGAAGGGAGATCGCCCGGAAGGGATCACCCCAACCGGCGGCAGTGCCCCGAACGAGGCACACACACCAAACCGACAACACACGTGGAAAGGACACACCGGGAACGCCCACTGACCGCAGTCAGCAGTCACGCAATCGGCAGTTGGCAAATGGCAGTACTCGACGCAGCACGCAGCACGCAGCATCGGAAGGAGGTGACACCGCACATGCACACGCCCGCAACGACAAACCCCCAAGACAGCCACGCCCAGTGGAAGAGCTGCACCGCCCCCGACGCTCGCCGAACCCACCCGACCGGCACACCCCACCCCGGCCAGCGCAGCCGAGGCCCCGGCTCCGGCTCCGGCTCCGGCTCGACCCTGGACGCCGGACGGCCCGGCCCGCCGCACCGACAGCACCCCAACACACGCCTGCCGTCCACGCCACTGCCACTGCCGCTGCCGCCGTTGAACGCGCAGGCACGCCAGCCCCGTCAGCCCCAGCCCCGGCAACACACCCCGACCACCGCCACACCGGCCTCCGTCGCTGCCAGCCCGAACCCCGACCCAAGCCGACTTGGCTCCAGCCGCGAACCCCTGGCAAACTGCAGCCTCGCCGTCGCTGACCGCCTGCAGCTCAACCGAAGACCGGCCCCGGACCCAGCCAGCGACCTCGGCCAACCACTCGCCTCTTCGTCGCTGACGCCTGGAGCCCAACCGAAGACCGGCCCGGCCCCGGCCAGGGACCTCGGGCAATCTCTCACCTTCTCGTCGCTGACCGGTTGCAGCCCAACCGAAACCCGCCCGGCCCCGGCCAGCGCCCGGCCAGATGAATCCGAACAGGTGACGGCTGGCTCTCGTTGGTGTTCCTTCCACGGGCCGTCGCGGTCGGCTCTAGTTCGCGGTAAACCCTCCAGTGGAATCAGCTGGGTGATGGCACGGTCGGCTGGGCTGAGCAACTTGCGCCGCTCGCTGCCCGCTAGTCGGAACTGAACGCCGAATCGAAGGAGGTCTTCGGCCGGTCGAAGTTCAAGTCCCGCACGTATTCGACCGCTTCGCCGGCGCCCTTCAGGCGGTCCATGCCCGCGTCCTCCCACTCGATCGAGATGGGACCGGAGTAGCCGATGGCGTTGAGGACGCGGAAGCAGTCCTCCCAGGGACGTCGCCGTGGCCGGTGGACACGAAGTCCCAGCCGCGCCGCGGGTCGCCCCAGGGCAGGTGGGAGCCGAGGCGCCCGTTCCGGCCGTCGAAGCGCTTGCGGGTGTCCTTGCAGTCCACGTGGTAGATCCGGTCCCGGAAGTCCCACAGGAACCCGGCCGGGTCGATGTCCTGCCACACCATGTGGCTCGGGTCCCAGTTGAGGCCGAACGCGGTCCGGTGCCCGACCGCTTCGAGCGCGCGCTGCGTCGACCAGTAGTCGTATGCGATCTCCGAAGGGTGGACCTCGTGCGCGAAGCGGACGCCGACCTCGTCGAACACGTCGAGGATCGGGTTCCAGCGCTCGGCGAAGTCGTCGTAGCCCGCCTCGATCACCGACTCGCGGCACCGGCGGGAACATCGCCACGTACTTCCACACCGCCGAACCGGTGAACCCGATGACGGTGTCGACGCCGAGCTTCGCGGCGGCCCGGGCGGTCGCCTTCATCTCTTCGGCGGCCCGCTGGCGCACCCCTTCGGGGTCGCCGTCGCCCCACACGTGCGGCGGGCACGATGGCCTGGTGGCGCGCGTCGATCGGGTCGTCGCAGACCGCTTGGCCGACCAGGTGGTTCGAGATCGCCCACAGGCCGAGGCCGTGCGATTCGAGGATCGCCTTGCGCTCGGCCACGTAGTCGTCGTCCTCGGCGGCCCGGCGCACGTCGAGGTGGTCGCCCCAGCAGGCCACCTCGAGGCCGTCGTAGCCCCAGCCCGAGGCCAGGCGGCACACCTCCTCGAACGGCAGGTCCGCCCATTGGCCGGTGAACAGCGTGATCGGGTCTAGGCATCGGAAAGGCTCCTCAGAGAAGGTCAGGCCGTCGATGGCGATGGCGTCCTGGGTCGGCGCGAGCGGCCGCCAGATGGAGGCGGCGGTCGCGATAGTCGCATTATGCGCGGTGAACGATTCGATCACCAGAGGGCCGGGATACCCGGCCAGGTCGAGGGCATGCAGAATCGCGGGCCAGTCGAGGTGGTCGAGGCCGGGCGCGCCGCGGTCGTTGGCGCTGACCTGGACGTGGCCGATGCGGCCGCGCGGCCCGCTCGATCGCCGCCGCGATGTCGGTCTCCTCGATGTTCATGTGGTAGACGTCAAGGGCCAGTGAGCATCCGGCGAGACCATCCAATGCGCTTCCAGTGCCTGGTCGACGGTGTTGATGAGGCTGGTCTCGTAGCGGTTCAACGGTTCCACCGCGATCGTGATCCCGCGTTCGGCCGCGTATTCGCATACCGGCGCGAGGTGCTCCCGCAGTTCGCGGTAGACGGCCGGCCGGTCCTCGATGCGCCAGGTGCGCCCGACCGAGGCGTACGCGGGACCGGCGATCACCGGCGAACCCACGGCGGCGGCCGCGTCCACGACGCGGCGCAGGTAGTCCTGGGTCTCGGCGACCACGGCCCGTCGGGGCGTCCACGAGTTCGCGGCCCGGGCCCATCACGAGCACCACCGTCGCGTCCAGGCCGAGTCCCTTGAGGAGGTCGGCGGTGCGCTCGGGGTCCCAGTCGCCGGGCGACTCGACCGGGAGCTCGATCGCGTCGAACCCCCAGTCGCGCACGCGCACAGCGAGCCGGGCCAGGGCCTCGTCGTCGAGCGGCGAGGCCCAGACCCAGGTGTTGACCCCTATTGTACGGCTCAACGGTCCCGCCAGGCGTCGGGGAAGCCGGGCAGGTCCTCGCCGCCGAACTTGGCGTAGTGCAGCGAGGGCATGTCGGCGTTCCGTTCGAGGTAGTCGGCGAGTTCGGCCTCGGTGATCGGGTCCTGCGGGAGCACCCACTCGGCCGGGACCTGCTCGCCCGCGAGGATCATCGTGGCGGCGACGATCGGCGTGCGCCACTGGAAGTTCGAGTAGACCGGCGCCAGGGCGGTCATGCCGGTCTCCTCCCACTTGCGCATGAACGACAGCTCGTCCTCGCCGGTCATGACCGGGAGCGGCTGGCCGGCGTCCTCGAACGCCTCGATCGCGGCCACGGCGCCGTCGCCGGCGTCCATCCAGATGCCGTCGACCTCACCGCGCTCCAGGTACTGCGAGACGATGTTCTTGATCTCGGCGGCGTCGCCGCCGGTGAACTCGTTGCCGAGGATCTCCAGGTCGGAGTCGCCGAAGATCTCCTGCGCGGCGGCCCAGCGGTTCTCGAGCACGTCCACGCCCGGCAGGATGCGCAGGGCGAGCACGGTCGAGCCCGGCTCCAGGTTGTCCACCAGGAACTCCGCGGCGTCGGCGCCGAAGGCGTAGCCGCCGATCGGGTGGATGAACGTGACCGCGCAGTCGGTGTTGACGCCGCGGTCGAAGATGATCACCGGAACGCCCGAGGCGCAGGCGGCCTCGACCGCGGGCGTGAGGGTCGCGGTCGTGGACGGGGAGATGATGATCGAGTCGCAGTCGCCGGAGTCGATGAACGCCTGGATGTCGGAGATCTGCTGGTCGTCGTCGTCACCGGCGTCCGAGTGCCGGAACTCGCCGATCGCGCCCGACTCCTGGAGCACGGCCACCTGCTGCTGCATGGTGATCCAGCCGGTGACGCGCCACGGGTTCGAGACCGAGGCGTTCGAGAAGCACAGGGTGGCGTCGCCGCCCTCCTTGGCGAACCCGGCCGTGTCGACCCACTCGGGCTCGATCGCCTGGAGCCAGGGCGTGTTCGGGTCGCCTTCGGGTTCGATGTCGCGCTGCGCGAGCTGCTCGTCGTAGTCCGCTTGCACGAACCACTCGTCGCCCTGCTCGGCGGCGGTGGTCGCCGCGTCGTCGGGACTTTCTGTGGGGGTGTCTGTCGTGCAGCCGGTCGCCAGCAGCAGCCCGAGGGCGGCTACCGACGCGGCGGCGAGACGCTGTGTCTTCATGGTGCGGAACCTTCTTTTCATGAGGGAGTTGCGGTTGCCGTGGCTGTCGGGGTGGCGGGGGCGGGGCGGCTGCGCCGCCCGGCGGCGTAGGCGACGGCGGCGATGATGATCGCCCCCTGCACGGTCGGCCGGAGCGTCGCGGGCAGCGCCATCTGGTTGAAGAGGGTGAACAGGGCTTCGATGGTGAGCGCTCCGGCCATGGCCGCGAGCACCGAGCCGCGCCCGCCGCCGAGCGCCACACCGCCGAGCACGACCGCCGTGATGACGGTGAACTCGAGGCCGTCGCCGACCTGGGCGCTGACGCCGGCGTAGCCGCCGATGAGGATGCCGGCCACCGTCGCCGATAGTCCTGAGAGGACGAATGCGGCGGTGCGGGCGGCGTCGACGCGGGCGCCCGAGAGGGCGGCGGCGCGCTCGTTGTCGCCCGAGGCCATGAGGATGCGGCCGAAGCGGGTGCGCATGAGCACGATCGCCCCGGCGCCGAGGGCGATCATGATGAGCAGCGCCCACGGGATCTGCCCGAGGACCGGCACGTTCTCGATGCCGAAGCGCCCGGCCTGGCGGAACGCCTCGGAGAGGCTGCCGGTGGGGGCGCCGCCGGTCCAGAGCCTGATGGCGCCGTAGAGGACCAGGAGCATCCCGAGCGTGGTGATGAACGACTGGACTTTCAGGACGGTGGTGATGAGCCCGTTCACCAGGCCCACCGCGATGCCGAAGGCGAACATCACCGCGATGCACCGGCAGGGTGCGGGACTCCTCGCCGTCGATGAGGCGCGCGGCGATCACGACCTGGGCGCCGACGAGCGCGCCGACGGAGAGGTCGAAGTTGCCCGAGACGATCACGAAGTACTGGCCCGCGGCGAGGATCACCAGGGGCGCGGCCTGCTTGAGGAACGCCATGAGCGAAGGGCCCTCGAAGAAGCCCGGGTTCATGATGAACACGCCCGCGAGGATGAGCGACGAGCAGGATGAAGACGGTGCCGGTCGGGTTGGTGGCCTTGGCGAACAGGTCGCGGAAGCGGGTCATCGCAGCCTTCCTTCAAGGTCGAACCGGGGCCGCCGGGCGGTGCGGTCGAGCTGGCGGCGGGCGTAGAGGGCCACGGCGGTGATGATGACCGCGCCGCGCAGCACGTCCTTGGCGAACGGGTCGATCTGCATCACGTTGAACACGGTGTCGAGCACGGCCAGGATCGCCACGCCCGCAACGGTTCCGGCCACGCCGCCCTTGCCGCCGAGGAGGAGGGTGCCGCCGAGCACGACCGCGGCGATCGCGTCGAGCTCGTACAGGTTGGTGTAGGCCTCGGCCGAGCCGGTGCCGAAGCGGGCCGCCAGGAGGAGCCCGGCGATCCCGGCGCACATGCCGCAGAGCACGTGGGCGGTGAGCAGCACCCGCGTGGTGCGGATGCCGGACATGCGGGCCACGTCGACGTCGCCGCCCACGGCGTACATGTGGTGGCCGGTGCGCGTGGAGCGCAGGAACCAGATCGCGGCCGCCGCGACGGCGAGCATCACGAGCGCCGAGACCGGCACGAACGCGATCCGGGTGTAGCCGAACTGCTGGAACAGCGCGGGCACGTCGCCGGCCGGGCCCTTGTACTCGGTGTCCAAGTAGCCCTTGAGGATCAGGCCGGTGCCGAGGGTCGCGATGAACGGGTTCACCTTGAGGAAGGTGACGATCGCGCCGTTCGCCGCGCCGATGAGGCCGGAGACGAGCAGGACCGCCCCGACCGCGAGCGGGATGTTCCCGGTCTGTCCGTCCATCGTGGTCGCGGCGATGAGGCTGGAGAGCGCGGCGGTGTAGCCGACGGAGAGGTCCAGGGACCGGCACAGGATCACCAGGGTCATGCCGATGGCGAGGAACCCGGTGAGGCTGGTGCGGGTGAGCATGTCGACGAGGTTCGCGGTGGCGAAGAGGTTCCCGCCGTCGATCGCGACGGCGACGGCGCCGATCGCGAGGACCCCGGCGAGGGCGAGGTAGATATGCCGTTGAGTTGAGGGCCGTGGTGTTCAAGGCCTTTGGGTTCAGGCGCTTCATGACGACCGCCGTCCCGTCGCGTACGCCATGACCTCTTGCTCGGTCGCGCCGCCGGGCAGCTCCCCGGCGATGCGCCCGTCGTGGAGGACCACGATCCGGTCGGCGAGGCCGATCACCTCGATGAGTTCGGAGGCGATGAGCAGCACCGCGAGGCCCTCGGCGGCGAGCGAGCGGATCACCGAGTAGAGCTTGTGCTTGGCGCCCACGTCGACGCCGCGGGTGGGCTCGTCGAGGACGATGACGCCGGGCTCGGCCGCGAGCCATTTGGCGACGCACGACCTTCTGCTGGTTGCCGCCCGAGAGGAACTGGACCTCCTGGTCGTCGCCGCGCGGGCCACGAGGTCGAGGCTGGAGAGGATGCCGCGGATGCGCGCCAGGCGCTGCCGGGAGTGGACGCGGGCGTTCGGCGTCGAGCACCATGCGGGCGTTGGCCGCGCACCGACTGGCGCAGCGCCAGGCCCTGGGCCTTGCGGTCCTCGGTGACGAGCGCGATCCCGGCGGCGATGGCCTTGCGGGGCCGGGAGATCCGCACCGCCCGGCCGTCGACGCTGATCTGGCCGCGGGTGAACGGGGCGATGCCGAAGACCGCCTCGGCGATCTCGGTGCGGCCCGAGCCCTGGAGGCCGGCCAGGCCCACGATCTCGCCGGCGTGCACGTCGAGGTCGATGCCGTCGACGATAGTCGTTGCCGCCGCCCGCGATCCGGAGCCGGACCTCGCCGGTCTCGGTGCCGGGCAGCCGGTCGGGGAACTGGGCCTCGATGCGCCGGCCGACCATCTTCGTCACGAGTTCGTCGGGGGTGATGTCGGCGGTCGCGACGGACTCGACCAGGCGGCCGTCCTTGAGGATGGTGATGCGGTCGCACAGGTCGAAGATCTCGCGGAGCCGGTGGGAGACGTAGAGGACGGAGACGCCGCGTTCGCTTCAGCCGCTCGACGAGCCGGTACAGCAGCGCCACTTCGGCATCGGCGAGCGCGGCGGTGGGCTCGTCCATGCAGATGAGGTCCGCGCCCTGGGAGAGGGCCTTGGCGATCTCGACGATCTGCTGGTGGGCGACGGAGAGGGAGCCCGACGCGGCGGTCGGGGCGAGGTCGTCGACGCCGAGGCCGGCGAGGACTTCGGCGGTCGCTGTCGACCATGGCGCGGCGGTCGATGGCGCCGCGGCGGCGCGGTTCGCGGCCGAGGTGGACGTTCTCGGCGACGGTGAGTTCGGGCAGGAGGTTGAACTCCTGGAAGACGGTGGCGACGCCGGCGCGCTGGGCCTGGGCGGGGTGGGTGAAGGCGACGGCGCGGCCGTTCCATCTCGATGATGCCGGCGTCGGCGCTGTGGACGCCCGCGAGGATCTTCATCAGGGTGGACTTGCCGGCGCCGTTCTCCCCCACCAGGGCGTGGACTTCGCCGGGCGCCACGGCGAGGTCCACTGAGGAGAGGACGGGGACGCCGAGGAAGGCTTTGTCGATGCCGCGCATGGCGAGGCGCGGGGGCGTGGTCATCGCGGGACCTCCGCCCAGTCGCGGGTGCGGGCGGAGGCGGCGACGGCTTCGGCGATGCGGGCGGCGCGCAGGCCGTCGGCGAAGACGGGGAGGCCGTCGGGGGCGCCGCCGTCGATGGCGGCGCGGGTGTCGTCGACGAAGGCGTCGAAGCAGTCCTGGTAGCCCTGCGCGTGTCCGGCGGGGACGCGGGCGAGGCGGGCGGCGTCGGGGCCGAGGTGCTCGGGGTCGCGCATGAGGACGGCGTTCTGGTGGCGGCCGCCGAGCCAGAGGGTCTCGGGTTGCTCCTGGTCGAAGGCGAGGGTGGATTCGGTGCCGGAGATCTCGAGGAGGAGGCGGTTCTTGCGTCCGGCGGAGACCTGGCTGATGACGGTGGAGCCGACCATGCCGCCGGCGGTGGCGAACTGGAGGGTGACGATGTCCTCGGTGGCGACTTCGCGTCCGGCGCGGAGGCGGTTGGTGGTGGCGAGTTGGGCGTAGACGGCGTCGATGCGGTCGCCGGTGACGAATTCGAGGAGGTCGCACCAGTGGGAGCCGATGTCGCCGAAGGCGCGGAGTGCGCCGCCTTTGTCGGCGTCGACGCGCCAGTTGTCGTCGGTCGAGGCGCAGGAGCCAGTCCTGGAGGTAGGAGCCGTGGGCGAGGGTGAGGCGGCCGATCTGGCCGGCGGCGACGCGGGCGCGGGCCTCGCGGACCATCGGGTGGAAGCGGTAGACGAAGGGGACGGTGGCGACGACGCCGGCTTCGGCGGCGGCCTCGGTCATGGCGCGGGCGGTGCTCGGCGTCGGTGGCGAGGGGCTTCTCGCAGACGACGTGCTTCCCGGCGGCGATGGCGGCCAAGGCGATCGGGGCGTGGAGGTGGTTGGGGACGCAGATGTGGACGACGCTGGCGGCGTCGAGGGCCGCGTCGAGGTCGTCGAAGACGTGGTCGGTCCGGAGGTCGGCGGCGGCTTCGCGGGTCGCGTTCGGGGGTGGAGCCGGCGATGCCCGGCGACCGTTCCTCCGGCCACGGCGATGGCGCGGGCATGGATGCGCCCCATGAAGCCGGTGCCGATGACCGCTGCGCGGTAGTCCGGCCGAGTGATCGTGACGTGAGCCATATGACGACCGTAAGGCCGACTTATGACAGAACACAAGCAAAAGTTGTCGGCGTTATGAAACAGTTACGTCATGACTCCAGTCCGAACTCGTGTGGTTCACTAGTGCGAGTGACAGATGGTTCAGCCGCGTGCCTCGCCGTCCGGTCCCCGGGGCCTCGGTCGGCGCCGGCGCGCTGCTCAAGCTCCTGCGCGACGGCGTACCGCGCACCCGCTCCGAACTGTCCGCGATCACCGGCCTCGCCCGCTCCACCGTCACCGGCCGCATCGACGCCCTCCTCGCCGCCGGTCTCATCGCCCCCACCGGCGAGACCGCCTCCACCGGCGGCAGGCCCCCGGCGCACCTTCGCGTTCAACCCCGCCGCGCGCATCGTCCTCGGCGCCGACCTCGGCGCCACCCACGCCCGCCTCGCCGTCACCGACCTCGCCGGGAACGTCCTCGCCGTCTCCAACGCCGACCTCGACATCGCCTTGGGCCCCAAGGCGGTCCTCGACTGGGTGGTCGACAGCGGCCGCAAGCTCCTCGACCGAGGTCGACCGGCCCGCGAGCGACCTCCTGGGCGTCGGCATCGGCCTCCCCGGGCCCGTCGAGCACTCCACCGGCCAGGCCGTGAACCCGCCGATCATGCCCGGATGGGACGGCTTCGACGTGCCCTCCTATGTGCGCGAACGCATCCCCGTGCCGGTCATGGTCGACAACGACGTCAACATCATGGCCCTCGGCGAGCACTTCACCGCCTGGCCCGAATACGAGCAGCTGCTGTTCATCAAGGCCGCCACCGGCATCGGCTGCGGCATCATCGCGAACGGCCAGGTCTACCGCGGCGCGCAGGGCGCCGCCGGCGACATGGGGCACATCCGCGTCGCCGGCGCCGACGACGTCCACTGCCGCTGCGGCAACACCGGCTGCCTCGAAGCGATCGCCAGCGGCGCCGCCATCGCCGCGAAGCTCAGGCGGCAGGGCATCCCGGCGGGCGGCTCGCTCGACGTGGTCGAACTGGCCCGCTCCGGCTCCGTCCCGGCCCTGCGCCTCGTCCGCCAGGCCGGCAGGGACATCGGCGAGGTCCTCGCCGGGGCCGTGAACTTCTTCAACCCGTCGATCATCGTCATCGGCGGCTCCCTCGCGCTGGCCGGCGACCACCTCATCGCGGGCGTCCGCGAAGTGATCTACCAGCGCTCACTGCCGTTGGCCACCAGGCACCTGCGGATCGCGGCGGCGCGCACCGGCGAGAGCAGCGGCGCGATCGGCGCGGGCGTCATGGTCATCGAGCACGCCCTGGAACCCGCTCGGCTCGACGGCGCTCCTCACACAGCACCACTCGCACCGGGCACCGAACTCAATACGAACGGATGAACATGCAGCGCAACACCCTCGGCCGGACCGACCTCGAAGTCACTCCCCTGTGCATCGGCACCAGCACGCTCGCCGGGTTCGACTCGGTGTACGGGTACGAAGTCGACGACGAGCGGGCCGTCCAGACGATCCTCGCCGTCTTCGACAGCGAGGTCAACTACCTCGACACCGGCAACAACTACGGCAAGGACGGCCTGTCCGAGCGCCGCATCGGCGAGGCCATCCGCCGCCGCGGCGGCCTCCCCGAAGGCTTCATTCTCCAGACCAAAGTAGACGCCGATCCGGAGACCGGCGACTACTCCGGCGACCGGGTCCGCCGCTCGCTCGAGGAGAGCCTGGAGCGCCTCGGCGTCGACCACCTGCCGATCCTGGCCCTGCACGACCCCGAGTTCATGAAGCAGGACGGCTTCGCGCCCGGCGGCGCACTCGAAGCGCTCATCGAGATCCGCGAATCCGGCGTGGCCGACCACCTCGCGGTGGCCGCGGGCGACGTGCGCATCACCCAGGAGTACCTCGACACCGGCGAATTCGACCTCGTCTTGAACCACAACCGGTACACGCTGCTCAACCGCGAGGCCGAGGAGCTGTTCACGAAGGCCCGCGCCGATGGCCTCGGCGTACTCAACGCCGCCCCGTACGGCGGCGGGATGCTCGCCAAAGGCCCTGCGCAGCAGCCGAAGTACTGCTACGGCGAGCGCGACGAGGCGATCGGCAGGCGCCGCGTTCGCGATGGCCGAGGCGTGCGAGCGGGCGGGCGTGCCGCTCATCGCCGCGGCCCTCCAGTTCTCGGTGCGCTCCCCGCTTGTCGACTCCACCGTGGTCGGCGTCTCCCGCCCCGAGCGGGTCGAGGAGACCATCGACCTCCTCGCCGTCGAGATCCCCGAATCCCTCTGGGAGGAACTGGAAACCCTCGTGCCCGAGGCCCGCATCTGAGCGACTCCGACCGGATCGCCAACCATATAGGACATATGGTCTGGGATCCGGTCGGAGCGTGCCCTCAGGCGGACCGGATCAGCCTGGCGATCACGTTGACGGCCTCCGAGATCGCGACCGGCTCGACGGCATCACCGTCGGGGAGCGAGATCTCCGCGGTCTCCAGGGTCTGCTCGGCGTTGTTGTCGTACCCGTAGCCGGGGTGCACACCGGGCGACGAGTCGAGGTACAGGTAGCCGCCTCCGGCGAATTCGAAGTACAGGCCGTAGCCGCCGCGCGGGGGCGGACCGCCGTACTTCCAACCGCGCTTGATCAGGCCGATGAGCGGTCCGCCGCCGACCTTCGCACCCGCGAACCGCTTGAGAACGCCGCTCGAGCGCTCCTCTTCGGTCAGTTCGAAAACGGGCCGGGCCAGCTGGTCGAACGGCTGCAGGATCTCGTAGTCGGCGAACACCGAAGCCCACACCTCGACCTCGTCCCCGAGGGTGAGCGGGTGCGCCAGGCGCACCACCGCGTCTTCGGGCAGCGCGAACGGCTCGTCCTCGGCGTCGGCCAGGGTCCGGTCCTCGGCGAGCCGGAAGGAGACCCCGCCGGCCTGCCACACCAGGCGGCTCGAGAGCTGCCACATGAGCGGGTGGTCGACCAGGAACTCCTGGAACTCCGCGCAGGTCCAGGTGCGGCCGTTGGCCATCGCCGCTTCGAGTCGCTTGACCTGCTCGGCCGCGGTGGCCTTGAGTTCCCGGCGCAGCGCCGCGAACCGCTCGTACGCGGGCTGGGCGAGCTCCGGGTCGTCCTTCGCGTTCGGCTTCGGCGCACTCGCCCGCCGCTTCCCGTTCTCGTCCAGCACGAACGGCTTCAGCGCCTCGTCGAACTTGATCGTGAAGGAGCGCGGCCCGTAGTCGAGCTCCAGCGAGTCGTCGGCCAGCCCGAAGTCGGGTACGAGGCGGTCGCCCAGCTGGTCGAGGGTGAGCTCCAGTCGCTCGGCGATCACCTCGATCTGCTCGGTCGCGGTCTTCTTGAGCGCCTTGAACTTCGCCTGCTGCGCGATGCCGTGCACGGCGCGCAGGGCCGACTCCGATCCGACCCCGCCCAGGACCTCCAGGCCGCGGACCGCCTTGCGGTTCTGGCTCTGGCCCGGCCAGGCGCGGATGAGCGCGGTCAGGCGCCGCACGGCGAACTCGTCGGCGAACCGCCGCAACTGGTCCATCGCCCATGCGTCCTTCGACGGCGACCCCTCCGAGAGCCACAGCTCGAACAGGCCCCACGAGAACACCGCGAGCGACTCCGGGTCGCACTCGGCCGCGAGCGAGTCCACGCCCGGGTACAGGCGCTCGGGTTCGTCCATCGCCAGCGCGGTCATGAGCGTGCGGACGGCCGCATCCGGCAGGGCCGCAGTGCGGTCCGCGAGGAGCAGCTGCGGGAGCTGGGCCGGGTCGGCCCAGTTGCCCGGCTTGGGGATGCGCGGCAGCTGGGGGTCGAACGGGTCGGCGTCGAGCAGCGCGGCGACGGCCGCGGCGGCCTCCTCGCCGTAGAGCGCGGCCTGATCATCCACAACGGTCCGCTCGAGGTACCGGAGTGCGTCGGTGGCGGCCTTGCGGAGCTTGGCGTCCTTGCCCACGGCGTCCGGGATCAGGAATGCGGCGGCGTCGCCCGGGTGCCGGTCGAACCAGGCTCTGGCGACGGCGCGCTCGTTGCGGGAGCGGGAGACCCAGGCCGCGGCGAGTCGCGCGGCGTCCAGGTTCACGAAGGGCAGCAGGGCCCCGCGGAACGAGGACTTGCGCTTGAGCAGCGCCATCGTGTGGGCCTTGGTCTCCTCGCCGTAGCGGCTGACGATGGATCGCAGCGTGTACGGGTAGAGCGAGGGCGAGGTGGCATCCCATTTGGCGAACGCCTTGCGGGCCCGCTCCTCCGGCCCGAACGCGACCAGCCAGTTGAACGAGTAGTCGCCCGGGTCGTCGATGTTCTTCCGCGCCATCGTGCTCGGCAGGTTCCAGTAGGCCTGGCCCTGCCCAGGGCCCTTCCAGTCTTCCTGTTCGTCTGGGGCCCAGCGGATTTCGCTGGTGTCCGGAGGAGTGAGGTCCAGGGCCGCCCGTTTGGAGGCGGGTTTGGCGTACGGGGTCCAGGGAGGCGTGGTGAAGACCGCCGGAACGGTCTCGGCGACGGGGTGGCGTCGGCGCGCGAGGTCGGCGATGTGTTCGCGGTCGGCCTCGCTGAGGGCCCCGACCGCGTCGAGCAGGCCGTGCTTGCGGGCGAATCCGCCGAGACGGACCCTGGTGGCGGCGTGGGCGTTCGGGGCGATCGAGAGGATCGCCCGCAGCGCCCGGACCGGGAAGCGGCGAGCGGCCTGCGCGGCGGCTGTCGCGGCGTGCGGGTTCGTGAGGTCGCCGAGGAGGTACGAGAGGGCCGCTTCGGAAGGGAGTCGGCCGATGGTGTCGAACAGCAGCTGCCGCAGGTCGGCGTCCGGTTTCTCGTCGTGCTCGAGCGTGCCGGTCAGGACGGGCAGGGCGTCGGCGCCGAGTGCGTCGACGAGGAGGGCGACGCGCTGGTCGGAACCGTAGTACCCCTGGATCGCCTTCACGCCGGAGCGTTCGAGGCGCTCGGGGGTCGAGGTGATCGCGAGGATCAACTCGGCGCCGCGGTACGAGTAGTAGGCGCCGTTGTGGAGTTCGCAGGCCTCCAGGGCCCAGTCGGTCTGGTCGGGCATGAGGAGCGCGCTCGCGAACTTGTTCGAGTCCGAGGAGCGGCGCGCCTCGACCGCCGTCCGCACCTGAGCGTGCTCGAGGTCGGGAAGCCCGGCGATGAGCGAGCGCAGCGGGGACATCAGCCGCAGGTATTCCCTGACGGAGGCGAGCCGGGGAACGATGACGTCGTCGATCCGCGTCCGGGTCCCCTGGCGGTGCCTCGACCGGTCCCAGTACACGCTGTGCCCGATCATCTCGACAGTGGCCTGCGCGGCGAAACCGATGCCGTGCAAGGTGATCCAAGCGTCCCGGCCGGTGTCTTCGACGATCCGGCGCTGTCCGGACACGACCCTTGCCAGCAGTGCGACGGCGATGGCCGCCCCGAACGGGTCGGCCGCTCCGGCGATGCCGGCCCGGATCGGCGCCTCGTTCGCGGGCTCCTCCAGCGCGCCTAGGGCTTCTTCCAGGAGGTGGGCGTGCTCGGCGAAGAGGGTCGCGAGCCGCTGCGGGGCTTCGGCGTCGACATGGACGTGGCGAGGAGTGCCGCGCCCGCGCCAGTCGAGGGTGTACTCGCGCCATGCGTCGGGGAAGGCGACGGCGTCTTCGTTCGAGGGATCGGTTCGATTCACGTTGAAGAGCATAAGAACCGGATACGACACCGGCGGTGTTCGATACGGCCGTCAGCGCAGGGCGTGGTCGATGAGCACTTCGGCCGCGGCGCGGGCCTGGGCGGCGGCTTCGGGGGTGCCCGCGATCGCGGCGGTCGTCTGGGCGCCTTCGGCGAGGATCGCGATCGGGGCCGCGAGCGCTTCGGGCGCTCCGGCGTCGCGGACGAGGTCGGCGACGTACCGCTGGAACGCGGCCTTCTGCTCGCGCACGGTGCGGGTCACGTCGGGGTTCCCCTCGTGGAGTTCGCCGTAGGCGTTGATGAAGGCGCAGCCGTTGAAGTCGGGTTCGCGGAACCAGGCGTCGAGGAAGTCGAAGATCGCCAGGATCTTCGCTCGCGCGGTCGCCGCGTGCTCGGCGCTCGCGGCGATCCCGGCGTTCCATCGGGCCCGGCGGGCTTCGAGCACGGCCGCGATGAGCGCGCCCTTGGAGGGGAAGAGCGCGTAGATGCGTTTGAGGGAGACGCCGGCTTCGGCGCGCACCGCGTCCATGCCCACCGCCTGCACGCCGCGGGCGTAGAAGAGCCGGTCGGCGGCCGCGACCACCTTGGCGCGGGCGACTGTGTCGTCGGTCATAGGTCCACCCCTTGCAGCGAGAACGATCGTTCTCTACCGTAGTCTACAACAGCGGAGAACGATCGTTCTCCATCGAGAAAGGAACGCTGTCATGGGCACCATCACCGTCGGCACCGAGAACAGCACCCCGGTCGAGCTCTACTACGAGGACCACGGATCCGGTCAGCCCGTCGTCCTCATCCACGGCTGACCCCCTCGACGGCCACAGCTGGGAGCGGCAGTCCGCGAGCTGATCGCCGCCGGATACCGCGTCATCACCTACGACCGCCGCGGCTTCGGCCAGTCGAGCAAGGTCGGCGAAGGCTACGATTACGACACCTTCGCCGCGGATCTCAACCAGCTGCTGGTGACGCTCGACCTGCGCGACGTCATCCTCGTCGGCTTCTCGATGGGCACCGGCGAACTGGCCCGGTACGTGAAGAACCACGGCCACGACCGGGTCGCCAAACTCGCCTTCCTCGCCTCGCTGGAGCCGTTCCTCGTCGAGCGCGACGACAACCCCGACGGCGTGCCGCAATCGGTCTTCGACGGCATCGAGCAGGCCGCGAAGTCCGACCGGTACTCATGGTTCACCCAGTTCTACAAGGACTTCTACAACCTGGACGAGAACCTGGGCGAGCGGATCGGCCAGGAGGCCGTGACCGCCAACTGGAACACCGCCGTGGCCTCCGCGCCCGTGGCGGCCTACGCCGTGGTGCCCGCCTGGATCGAAGACTTCCGCGCCGACGTCGAGGCCGTCCGCGCCGCCGAAAAGCCCGCGCTGATCCTCACGGCGACAAGGACAACATCCTTCCGATCGACGCCACGGGCCGCCGCTTCCACAAGGCCTTCCCCGAGGCCGACTACATCGAGATCGCGGGCGCGCCGCACGGACTCCTGTGGACCCACGCGGAGGAAGTGAACGAAGCCCTCCTGAGCTTCGTCCGCAAGTGACCGAGAACCACTGCGGCCCTTCCGGTTTCGGAAGGGCCGTTTCGCGCTGATCGCCACCGGGGGAACTGGCGCGGGGCCTCCAGGCGTGCCCAAGAACCCCTAGCCACTGATCACCGCCGGCTCCCGCCGTTCGCTCCGCGCTGGTCGATCCTTCTCGGTGGCGACGGCGGCGGCGGAGACGAGCGTCGCCGCGGTGAGGCCGCCCCAGAGGGCGGCTGCACCGTGGGAGGCGAGAGCGGTGATCACGGCCGGGGAGACGGCGAGGCCGAAACCCGTGGAGACCTGGAAGCGGGCAAGGGCGCGTCCGAGGACATGGGCGGGAGCGAGGGCGGTGACGAGCGCGGTGGCGCTCCCGGCGTAGATGATCTCGCCGAGGGCGCAGACCACCGACACCAAGGCGACGGCCGGGGCGCCCCAGCCGTGTCCCAGTGCGGTGGCCGCGAGGAAACCGAGGTAGGACGCGGCGAGTACCACCCCGGCGAATGCCAGCACGGCCCGCCGGGAGAAGCGGGACATCAGGACGGTGACCGGCACCTGCAAGGTCACCACCAGCACGGTGTTGGCCACGAAGATGGCCGCCGCCCACGCCGGAGAGGCATGCAACTGTGTCATCAGGATCAGCGGGAGCGCGATCTCGGGCACGTTGAGGCAGAAGGCGTAGACCACATTGGCGGCCAGCAGCGAGCGCATCCGAGGCGCGGGCCCCTCGGCCCCGTCCTCGGCCGAAGCAGCGGCCGGACGGGCCCGCAGGCGGACCGACCATGTCAATGCCGCCGCAGCGAGATAGGCGAGCCCGGTGACGGCCGCCAGCACCTGCAATGCGGTGGCGCCGCCCGCCAGGAATGCGGTGGCGAGCAGGGCGCCCGCGCCCAAACCGGCGTTGCGCAGCGAGCGGCCGGCCGCGAGGGCGGCGTCGCGTTCACGGCCGTGGGCGACCGTGGCCACGAGGGCGGCGTGTCCGCCCTCGTGCTCGGCTTCGCCGGCGCCGTTTCCGCTGCCCCGGAAACCTTCACGATCGATCCGGTTCATTCCTCGGTCGGCTTCTCGATTCGTCACTTCGTGAGCAAAGTCCCCGGCAACTTCACGAAGTTCAGTGGCACGATCAAATTCGACGCCGCTGACCTCGCCGCCAGCTCGGTCGACGCAACCATCGACGTCGCCAGCTTCTCTACCGCCAACGAAAAACGCGACACGCACGTGAAGAGCCCCGACTTCCTCGACGCCGCGAAATACTCCACCATTACCTTCAAGAGCACCTCCTGGAAAAAGAGTGAGACCGGCGAAAACACGTTCGATGTCGCCGGCGATCTCACGATCCACGGGGTCACGAAGCCAGTCGTGCTGAAGACCACCCTCCTTGGCGTCGGTCCGGGCATGCAGGGCGCGACGTTGTCCGGCTGGGAAGCCACGACGGTCCTCAAGAAGTCCGATTTCGGTGTCGCCGGCCCTGCCATGATGGCCAAGGTGCTCGGTGACGAGGTCGCGGTCACGATCAGCATCGAGGCCGGTTATAAGAAGTAATCGCCCACCGCGCTTCGCGGACGGTTTTTGAAGGACGGCCCGCAAGGCCGTCCTTTCTTTTTCCCGTGCGACCGCGCAGACTCCGAATTGTGACGAATGACGAATTACAGACCCTGATTGAAGACGCCACGGTCGATTACACGATGGGGAAGACAGTGCCGGCACTCGCGAAACTGCGCCGCGCCACCGGCGCGGCGCCCGACTCCTTCGACGCATGGCATGCGCTCGCGGAAGTGAATTTTTCGCTGCGCAACCTCGACGCCGCACTCGACGCCGCCGAACGCGCCCATGCGCTGCGCCCGTCGGACCTTTTCATCAACACCACCCTTTCGCGCATCTGGATGGAGCGCGGCAACAAGGAGCGCGCCGAGCATTTCGGGGCGCAGGCGAAGATTCAGCCGGCTGGAAAGAGCAGTTGAAGAATCCGGGTGAGACGAAGCAGCTGTAGGTTCTTCTTATCTCGTAGCGGAATCCGCAAGGATTTCGTCCGTGCGCCACCGCCGACCGAAATCCCTGCGGCTTCCGCTACAAGATAGGCGCTTCCCCGGCCCGTTCTACACGCTCCGATCCCCTTCCCTAGCCTCCGCCGAATGGAAAAGCCCGTTTATACGCTCGAGTTCGAGAAGCCTCTGCGCGAGCTCACGCGGCACCTCGACGAACTGCGCCAGCAATCGCTCGAGACCAACGTCGACCTCGCCAGCGAGATCCCGGCATCGAAAAGAAAATCGATGCGACGCAGCGCGAGATCTATTCCGACCTCACGCCTTGGCAAAAAGTCCAGATCGCCCGCCATCCCAAGCGGCCTTACGCGCTCGATTACGTCGGGCTGCTCTGCGAAGACTTCCAGGAGCTGCACGGCGACCGCCAGTATCAACGACGACCGCGCCCTGATCGGCGGCACGGCCTTTTTTCAAGGCGAGGCCGTCATGATCATCGCCCAGCAAAAAGGCCGCGACACGAAGGAAAAAATCTCCGCGCAACTTCGGCATGCCCCAGCCCGAAGGCTACCGCAAGGCGCTGCGCCTGATGAAGACTCGCGGAGAAATTCGGCCTGCCCGTCATCACCTTCATCGACACCCCCGGCGCCTTTCCCGGCATCGGCTCGGAAGAGCGCCACGTCGTCCGAAGCCATCGCCGTCAATCTCCGCGAGATGGCGATGCTTCGCACGCCCTCGATCTCCGTCGTCGTCGGCGAAGGCGGCTCCGGCGGCGCGCTCGGCATCGGCGTCACCGACCGCGTGCTGATTTTCGAGAACAGCTATTACTCGGTCATCTCCCCGGAAGGCTGCGCCGCGATCCTCTGGAAAGACGCCGCCGCCGCGCCGAAAGCCGCCGAAGCGCTCAAGCTCAGCGCCGATCACCTGAGAAGCTCGGCGTCGTGGACGAAGTCATCCCCGAACCCCTCGGCGGCGCGCACAACGATCCGCGCCCAAGCCGCCGGCGCGCTGAAATACGCGCTGCAAAAACACCTCAACGATCTGCGCGGCCTCGACACGCGACAAACTCCTCGACACGCGCTACGAGCGTTACCGCCACCTCGGCGTCTACGAAGAAGCGGGCGTGAGCAGCTAAGTTGCGGTGGACAATAGCGTACGATGAGCCACGAGCTCTATACGGAAATCCGACTCGACAACGTCCAACTGAAGCTCGCGACATTCGTTCTCGGACTGCTTCGAACCTGACATTGTGGAGATTGGCTCGACTCATGCGGCTTTTCGCGACCTGCTCACTTCCGCACCGTCAGCAGCTCGATCTTTCTGCGCCGCGCGCCATCGACGGCGCTGATTTCGATCAGCGCGCCGGAGAGGCGCACATCGCCTTCCGCCACTTCGAATCGCCGCGGCATCCCGTCGAGAAACTCGGCCATCACCGGCTCGACCTCGCGGCCGAGCACGCTCGCGTACGGTCCGGTCATGCCGACGTCGCACATGAAAGCGCGTGCCCTTTCGGCAGCACGGACGCATCGGCTGTCGGCACATGCGTGTGCGTGCCCAGCACCGCAGTCACGCGGCCGTCGAGATACCAGCCCAGCGCCTGTTTTTCCGACGTCGCTTCGGCATGGATTTCCACGATGATGCGCGTCGGCCTGGCCCTTCAGCTGCTCGATCATCCGGTCCGCGCAGAGAAACGGACAATCCGCCTTCAGGTCCATATACTGTGCGGCCCAGCACCGTGAATACCGCCACCCGAAATCCCCTCGCCTCGATGATCACGTGATCCCAGCCGGGATTCGACTTGCCGGCAAGTTGGCCGGACGGCAAACGCGCTCCATCTCCATGATTTCGGTCTCCCAGCCGCGTTGGTCCCAGACGTGGTCGCCGAGCGTGATCGCATCGACGCCCGCTGTCCAGAATCGACTTCGCCAATCGTGCCGGTGATGCCGGCGCCGGCCGCGACATTTTCGCCATTCGCGATGACGAAATCGATGCCCGTGCTCCGTGCGCAGCCGCGGCAGCGCGTTCCACGACGATATCGCGGCCCGGCCGGCCCACGATATCGCCGATGAAAAAAAGCTTAACATCGCGCCAACGTGCGCAGCCCGCCGCCGCCCGCGCCAACCGAAAATTCCAGAAATGTAAGAGGCTGGGAGGTAGGGATGGGCGGCCCGCCCGTCGGGTCCTACTTTCGACGTCAATCGCGGGCCCGGACGGGCGGGGCACCCATCCCGACCTTTGCTATCATTCCCAAGCTTGCCACCCGGCAACTCGGTGGCTTAGCAAAGACGGAACGAAGGTATACA